>NZ_CP104039.1:0-326486 GCF_025152725.1 Rhizobium sp. SRDI969 | reverse complement strand
TCACGCAAATCCTGATAAATCGGGTCATTTTGCGCAAATGATCGTGAGTCTGCCGATTCCGTCAAGCGATTTCTTGGTTAGCCAATGGATAACAAACCGGATTCGACAAAAAAATCATCTGGAATTTCGGAATCTTAGCTGAGTTGTCAGCTGACAATGGCGGTCGTGTCCGAATCCATCAAAGCCAATAATAAAGTATCGCAGCACATCTTCGATGCGACTCAGCGTCGTTACCGGATCATCATTTATAAGCGGACGAATGGTGCAAGTTTTCGGTTTCCAGCCCATGGACGGGTTCATTGCCGGAAGACTTGTCATTTCCGTCCTGTGTTTCAGGATCGCGGCGTGACTGGGCAAGGCCGAGCATCTGTTCGAGACGACCAGCATTGAGCGGAGCGCTTATTCCCTTGAAGTTCATGATCCATCTTTCGTCTGCGCATCGATTGCGTGAAGGCGCAAAGGTTAAGCGCAATTTGGATCTGCCGAGAACCATCCGTCGACGTTATCACCATCTTTTCCGATGCGAGGCGAGAAAGGGGAGGAGACCTCCATCTTTCAAGCGCCGCTCTGAAATGCAGTCTTCGGCGGCGGCGCTCGCCGTCTCGGATCTCTTCTGCGCGCAAAGATCGAAGAGCGCCGCGCAGGTGCCGCCTGCCATGCGAAAGGCCACATCTTTGCCGACACCGGCGAACCGGCGCTGTCTCCGATCATGCGGCATCGGAGTTCCGAGCTGCCGGTGTGGGTGTTACTCCAGGACAGCGCTGTTGCTGCGCGCCATCGGGGAGGGGGCGTGCAGCCTGAATGTTCTTGCCGATCTAAGTCGGCGGAATGCTGAGGGGGCAGGTGCCGTTAAGGAAGTTGGGGGTCGTATGTCCGAGATCCGATCAATCGTCAGGCCAAGCCGCTGCCACCGGTCCAATCACATGCCGGCAGTTGAGCACGAACAGGGTTGACGACATCCCGATGCGTCATCAACCGCAAAGATCACAACAGCGCATGCTAGGCGAATCAGGTCTCGGCGGGTATGATCGGCAGGTGCCGTTGTCGCACACGTTCTGCCGCTAGCCCGATTGATCAGATCCCACTCCATGTCTCGCAAAGCGGCAATCTTTCCTAACGGAACTTATCGACCAGTTCGCTTCCGCCTAGGGAATTCCTTCTTGTTTACCTGCTATTTACCATAATCCTCCACGGCGCCGGCCGAGCCCGCATCGCGGTCGCTCGTGCGTTCCTTGACAGCAGGGTTGCGCGGCGCAAGGATTCCACTAACGCGCCTTCGTTCCCTCGCGATTGGTAAAATGCGCGTTGCCCAATCCCGTGCCGATGGTAAGCACTGCCCATCTCGACACGTCGTTCATAAAAGGGATCTGCGACAATCCCTGCACGACGGCGTCGTTGTGCATCATCACGAATGTGCTGTCGTCGCCGATCTCAGGAATAGCCTTCATCAGTGCGGCGGGAAGGTTGAAGCTGTCGCTCTCCCAGTTTCCGCCGGGCAGGTTCTGTCCGCCGCGTTCGATCGAGCCGTCGGCTTTGATGATGCCGGGACATGCTATGCCGATGATTGGCGCAGGCTTCAGATTGGCTTTCTCGGCCTTGCCGATTTGATCCTCTAACATTGCGGCCAGCTTCTCGACGGTCGCGGTGCGGCTCGGCTCGTCGTCGGCATGACGCCAGATGGCGGATTCCCAGACGCTTGCATCCCCAAAATTTGGCACGTCGTCCTTTCCGAATTTAACAACGCCAGCGCGAACATTCGTGCCGCCGATATCGACGGCGAGGATCGCCTCGTGACCTTTGAACATCCAGCGCGGCATCAGGTGGACCGCGCCGATCAGTCCGGCCTCATCGGGGTGGTGAACGATCGGCACGACTTCGACGTCGACCCCGGCCGCTTTGAGAATGACCATCGTCCTGGCGATAGTTAGTTCGCCAAAGTGGCTCCGACGGAAGCCGCCGCCAACGACGATGCGTTCTGTCTTTCCCCAACGTTTATCCTTCAGAAACTTGCCGATCACATCGGCAAAGTCTTGCGCAAAATCCTCCACTGCTCCCATGACCAACGCCGCCGCCGCCAAATCATCGCCCTTCAAAAGGGCGTCGATTTTTTTCTTGGAGAGTTTCTCCGTCGCGGTCTTGCCTATTGGGTCGTCTCCGACCTTGCGGATGCGTTTTCTCCAATCGTCGAGCTTCTGTTGGAACGTCTTTTTATTTGCGTTGTCGCCAACGAAACCATCCTTGTCACGCAGTTCGTTGTTGTAGTCGTCGATCGTCACCAATGGCAGATTTAAAGCGCCATGTGCCAGCAGGGCATTGACCTGATCACGGGGATCGGAACTGCTTTTGGCCATCAATGTACCTTCTACGGCGCGAGTGCTCGAACGGGCGGCGAGATACAACGCGGACCAGCCTTGTATGTTCCGGAGTCTGAAAGGCCACCTTGTCCCCGTCGACTAGCGACCTAGCTTCAATAATTGCAGAGTTTGGAGAATGCCGTGCAGGACGACACCGCTACTCAGGAAATGCTTTCAATGGTCTTGGAGGAACCGGACCACTGGGCGATGTTTCTCGATATCGACGGGACGCTGCTCAACCTTGCGCCTACACCGGATGCGATCGAGGTGCCGGAGGAGCTTCCTGGACAACTTCATCGGCTGTCGAACAAGCTCGGCGGTGCCTTGGCATTGGTCACCGGACGATCGCTTGCCTATGCAGACGCGCTGTTCAAACCCTTTGCATTTCCGACAGCAGGCCTGCACGGCGCAGAAATCAGGAACGCCGCCGGCATGCAGACGATCGAGGCGACAGCTGAGTTTCAGGCGCTGAAGCGTGCCCTGACCGCGGAAGCCGAGCACTATCCTGGCGTCTTGATCGAGGACAAGGGCGCGGCCGTTGCCGCCCATTACCGGCTCGCGCCTGAATATGAAAAGGTGCTCGAAGACCGGATGCATCATTATGCGGAGCTCGCCGGCCCGAACTGGGCATTGCAACTCGGTAAGATGGTATTCGAGCTGCGTCCGGCACGATCAAGCAAGGGCGATGCGCTGGAGCGGTTTTTTCAGTCCGACCCGTTCAAGAACCGCTCCCCGATTACTATCGGCGATGATCTGACCGACGAGTCGATGTTTGCGATCGCCAATGCGCGTGGCGGCGTTTCCGTGCGTGTTGGCGCAATCGGTGCCCCGAGCTGCGCCACCAGCCGGCTGTCCTCTTCTGCGCTGGTCAGAAACGTCATTGCAGCCTTGGCCGCTTGAGGCCGGCCCCGGGCAATGTGCAAATGCGGATTGCTGTCGTCTTTACGACGGCTGCGCAGCGTCAATTGTCAAAAAAGTATCGGTTTTGACCGGGAATCGTGGTGGCGGGCGTGACACGAGCCCATTACACTCCGCTTCAACAATAAAGCCAAAAAGGGAATTTGGCTGGCGGGCTTCGAACCGTCCTCGGAGGAAACAATGGAACCTGACTTGGAAGTCATTCAGATCAGGCCAGGCGAATCTTTCGCAACGAAGGCGCATGGCTATCCCTATCATACGGTTCGTTGGCATTTTCACCCGGAATACGAACTGCATCTCGTCGTGGCGACAACGGGACGCTATTTCGTCGGCGACTTCATCGGCGAGTTCGAGCCTGGCAACCTTGTGCTTGCCGGGCCTAATCTTCCCCATAACTGGATCAGCGATGTCCCGAAAGGATCGAGCATTCCGCTTCGATGTCAGCTCATCCAGTTCAGCGAGAATTTTATCAGCGACACGATGAAGGTGCTGGCCGAACTTGGCCCGTTCGATCCAGTTCTTGAAGCCTGCCGCCGCGGCGTGCTCTTCGGCGCCGACACGAGCCGGCAGGTTGCGCCTCTGATGAACGAGGTGCAGCAGGCCCATGGTGTGCGTCGCATCGAGCTCTTCATGATGATCGTCGGCCTGCTCAGCCGGGCGCAGGATTCCCAGCTTCTCGCCAGCCCGAACTATCTGCCGGATCCATCGGGCTACATGTCGGCCGGCATCAACAAGGCGCTCGCCTATATCAGGGAGAACCTGACGAAATCCTTCGACGAAGCCGATCTCGCGGCGATCGCCGAACAGTCGACCGGCGCCTTTTCGCGCGCGTTTCGCCGCCATACCGGCATGTCGCTGGTACAGTATGTGAAACGCCTGCGCATCAATCTCGCCTGCCAGATCCTGATGAGCGATGACCACGCATCGATCACCGATATCTGCTTCGAGGTCGGCTTCAACAATCTGTCCAACTTCAACCGGCAGTTTCTCGCGGAAAAAGGCATGACGCCTTCCCGTTTCCGGCGGTTGTTGGGTGACAATATCAACGTGGCAAAGGCGGCCTAGAGGAGCCGAACGAGCACGTCCAAAGGACGAGGGAGGACGAGGAGGAGGAGGAGGAACGAAAACTGACACTGACTTGAACGCGGGCACGCGATGAGCGGCTCGCGACCGGAGATGCTTGTCCTCAAAAACGTCAAACCACCGGGACAGGCGCGACCGTTCATCCAGCCGAACGGCCACAGCGAAAACAGTGCAATCACGAACCTACACAATTATTTCAACGGGAGGAGATGGAAATGATGAAATTCTCAACACAGGCGGCAGGCGCCGCGGTATTTGTCCTGTCTTTGCTGGGCGGTACTTCCGCCTTTGCGCAAACGGCCGTTTCGGATGCGACAGTGGCATTCCTCATGCCCGACCAGGGCTCGACCCGCTACGAGGAGCACGATCACCCGGGCTTCGTCGCGGAAATGAAGAAGCTTTGCGCGTCGTGCAAGGTTCTCTATCAAAACGCCGATGCCGATATTGCAAAACAGCAGCAACAGTTCAATTCGGCCATCACGCAAGGCGCCAAGGTCATCGTGCTGGACCCGGTGGATTCGGCGGCCGCCGCATCGCTCGTCCAGCTCGCACAGAGCCAGGGCGTCAAGGTCATTGCCTATGACCGTCCTATCCCGAAGGGGAAGGCCGATTTCTACGTGTCCTTCGACAACAAGGCGATCGGCAAGGCAATCGCGGAATCGCTCGTCCAGCATCTGAAGGCTGAGAACGTGCCGACCGACGGCGGCGGCATCCTGCAGATCAACGGCTCGCCGACCGATGCGGCTGCCGGGTTGATCAAGGACGGTATTCACGAGGGTCTGGCGAGCGGTGGATACAAGACGCTTGCCGAATTCGACACGCCCAACTGGCAGCCCGCCAACGCCCAGCAATGGGCCGGCGGCCAGATCACCCGTTTCGGCAAACAGATCGTCGGCGTGGTCGCCGCCAATGACGGCACCGGTGGCGGCGCCATCGCAGCCTTCAAGGCCGCGGGTGTCGATCCCGTGCCGCCGGTGACCGGCAATGATGCGACCATCGCCGCGCTGCAGCTGATCATAGCAGGGGATCAGTACAATACGATCTCCAAGCCGAGCGAAATCGTCGCCGCCGCCGCTGCCGACGTCGCCGTGAAGCTCCTGGCCGGAGAAACGCCGAAGGCAGAAATGACGCTTTACGACACGCCCGCACAGCTCTTCGTACCGGCTGTCGTGACCGCCGAAAACTTAAAGGCGGAGATCATCGACAAGAAGATCAACACTGCCGAGGAGCTGTGCACCGGCCGCTATGCCGACGGTTGCAAGAAGCTCGGCATCACCAAGTAGTCGAGCCAAGGGAAAGCGCGGCTGGGCCGCCGGTCGCGCTTCCGATTTTCGCTTTTTCAAAAGGCCAGGCAATGTCTGAAACCTCTCATACTCCTGACCCTTCCCGTCGGCCTGTCCTCAGTCTGCGGGGAATATCGAAGAACTTCGGGGCAGTGTCGGCGCTCACCGATATCGAACTCGACGTGTATGCCGGCGAGGTCGTGGCGCTGGTGGGTGACAACGGCGCCGGCAAATCGACGCTGGTCAAGATCCTGGCCGGCGTGCACCAGCCAAGCTCGGGTGCGATCTTCTTCGAAGACAAACCGGTCAACCTGTCGAGCCCGAGCGCGGCTCTCGACCTCGGCATCGCCACCGTCTTCCAGGATTTGGCGCTTTGCGAAAATCTTGACGTCGTCGCGAATATCTTTCTCGGCAAGGAGCTCAGTCCGTTTCAGCTCGATGAGGTCGCGATGGAGATCGCCGCCTGGAAGCTCTTGAACGAGCTTTCCGCCCGCATTCCGAGCGTGCGCGAACCCGTCGCCTCACTCTCCGGCGGACAGCGCCAGACGGTCGCGATCGCCCGATCGCTGCTGCTCGAGCCGAAACTGATCATGCTCGACGAACCCACAGCTGCACTTGGCGTTGCCCAGACCGCCGAGGTGCTTGACCTCATCGAGCGCGTTCGGGAGCGCGGCCTCGCCGTCATCATGATCAGCCACAATATGGAGGACGTTCGTGCCGTCGCGGACCGTATTGTCGTCCTTCGGCTCGGCCGCAACAACGGCACCATGCCGCCTGACGCATCCAACGAACAGCTTGTCAGCGCCATCACCGGCGCATCCAACAATTCCGTCTCCCGCCGCGCGATGCGCCGCAAGGCGCAAAGCCAACAGAACGAGGAGGGCAGGCCATGATGAAGACGATCCAGAATGAATCGGCAGCAGCACCGGCACTCCTCGACCGAAGTGACGAAAGAGTGCACCATGACGATAGCCTTGCCGGCTCGATCCGCGCCTTTAGGGATCGCATCCGCTCCGGCGATCTCGGTTCGCTTCCGGTCATTGTCGGCCTGGCGATCATCTGGACGGTGTTCCAGGCACTCAATCCGGTGTTTCTCTCGAGCAGCAACCTCGTCAACATGCTGTTCGATTGCTCGACGGTCGGCGTCATCTCGCTGGGTATCGTCTGCATCCTGATGGTGGGTGAGATCGACCTTTCCGTCGGCTCCGTCAGCGGCTTCGCCTCGGCACTGGTCGGCGTCTTCTGGGTCAACCAGGGTTGGCCAGTGGTCCTGGCAGTCCTCGCCGCCATGGTAGTCGGCGCCCTGATCGGCTCGCTCTACGCGTTTGTCTTCAACCGCTTCGGCATGCCGAGTTTCGTGTCGACGCTGTCGGGGCTGCTCGCGGTTCTCGGCCTGCAGCTCTATATCCTCGGAGCGACCGGTTCGATCAATCTTCCCTATGGTTCCTGGCTGGTGAGTTTCGGCCAGATCATGGTCATGCCGGACCCGGTCGCCTATCTGCTGGTGGCACTTGCCGGAATTGCCTACTTCTTCGCCAGCTACCGCACGTCGGCGCGCCGGCGGGCCGCCGGCCTGTCGGCGAAATCGGCTCGCGGGCTGCTTCTGCGCGCCGTCATCATCACACTGGCTCTTGAAGCTGTCGCGTTTTATCTCAACCAGTCGCGCGGCATTCCGTGGATGTTTGGGCTTTTCGTCGGGCTCACCGCCGCGATGAATTATGCGCTGACGCGCACCAAATGGGGACGCTCGATGCATGCCGTCGGCGGCAACAGGGAGGCCGCCCGTCGTTCCGGCATCAACGTCTCTCGCATCTATACGAGCGCTTTCGTCATGTGCGCCCTGCTTGCGGCAACCGGCGGCGTGCTCTCCGCCGCACGGCTGGCGACGGCAAGTCAGCAGGCCGGCACGGGCGACGTCAATCTCAATGCCATCGCCGCAGCAGTTATCGGCGGCACGAGCCTGTTTGGCGGGCGCGGCAGTGCCTATTCAGCCCTTCTCGGCATCATCGTCATTCAGTCGATCGCAAGCGGGCTGACGCTTCTCGATCTGTCATCGTCACTTCGATACATGATCACCGGCGCTGTCCTTGCCGTCGCCGTCATCGTCGACTCGCTGGCACGCCGATCGCGAATTTCGCACGGCCGAGCCTAAAGCAACCGAGAAAACAGAGGAAGAAAATGGGACAGGATCTGTCTGGAAAAGTCGCGGCCGTCACCGGAGCGGCGTCGGGTATCGGCCTGGAATGCGCCAAGGCTTTGCTTGCCGCCGGCGTTCGGGTGGTGCTGGTCGACCGTAACGAGGAAGCGTTGCGGGAAATCTGCTCGAAACTCGACGCCAACGCCATCCCCTTGGTCATCGATCTCACCGATCCAAAAAGCGTCGCACGGATGATGCCTGAGATTCTGGAGAAAGCCGGCCAGCTGGACATCTTCCACGCCAATGCCGGCTCCTATATCGGCGGCGAGGTGCTGGACGGCGATCCGGATGCCTGGGACCGGATGCTCAATCTGAACATCAACGCCGCATTCCGTTCGGTGCATGCCGTTCTGCCGCACATGGTCGAGCGCAAGACCGGGGATATCATCCTGACAAGTTCGGTTGCCGGCATGATCCCAGTCGTCTGGGAGCCGATCTACACGGCCTCGAAACATGCGGTCCAGGCATTCGTCCATACGCTGAGGCGGCAGGTAGCCAAGCATGGCTTGCGCGTCGGCGCCGTCGCTCCAGGCCCCGTGGTCACCGCCCTTCTCAGCGACTGGCCGCAGGAGAAGCTGGATGAGGCGCTCGCCGCGGGCGGCCTGATGGAGGCGAACGAAGTGGCCGAAGCGGTGCTCTTCATGCTGACGCGCCCACGCAACATCACGATCCGCGATCTTGTCATTCTGCCGCAAAGCGCCGACATCTGACGAAAGTGCTATCGCTTCAACAATCGCGGAACGCCTACTCAAGAGGAAACGGCCATGATCTTCGACAGATTTCGCCTGAACGGACAGGTGGCATTGGTGACCGGCGGCACGCGCGGCATCGGGCTTGCGATCGCCGAGGCGCTCGGCGAGGCGGGCGCCAAAGTCCTCATCACGGGACGAACTCGCAATACCGCGGCAGAAGGCCGGCTCTCCAAGGCCGGCGTCGATTGCGATTTCATCGCCGCTGACCTCATGAAGGAAAGTGCTGCCGACGAACTCGTCGGTGAAACCCTTTCACGAACAGGACGGCTCGACATCCTCGTCAACAATGCCGGCATCGCCATTCATGGCGACAGCGGCGAGTTTTCCGATGCCATCTGGCGCGAGATCATGACGGTCAATGTCGACGCCGTCTTCCGCGCCTGCCGCGCCGCACTCGCACCCATGCGGCGCCAGGGCGGCGGCGTCATCCTCAATATCGGTTCGATGTCGGGCATCGTGTCCAATATTCCGCAGAACCAGGTCGCCTATAACACCTCCAAGGCAGCGGTCCACATGATGACCAAGAGCCTCGCTAGCGAGGTTGCCGCTGAAAACATCCGCGTCAACGCCATCGCCCCCGGCTATATCGAGACCGATTTGTCGCGCGGCGGCATCGACAATCCCGACTGGTTTCCGACCTGGCGCAACATGACCCCGATGGGACGCGTCGGGCAGCCGGAGGAGGTGGCGGGTGCCGCATTGTTCCTCTGCTCGGCGGCGGCAAGTTATGTCACCGGCGAAGTGCTGGTTATCGACGGCGGTTATACGACGCGCTGAGACGCGAACGCGAGATTGGGGAGGGTGCTCGCGGCCGCTTGGTCGGGGCGAGGCTTAGAGCATGATGTCGTCCGAAAACCGCTCACACTTTCCGGCATCATGCTATAGGCAATCGAGCATCCACTGGACGCCAAAACGATCGGTGAACTTGCCGTAGTAGCTCCCCCATGGCTGGACGGCCAGTGGCGTCGTGATTTTGCCGCCTTCGACTAGCCGAGCGAAGAGCCTGTCGGTACTGTCGCGGTCGTCCGTGATCACGATATGGGCGGAGCCTCGCATCGGCTCGGCATCGTGATTGTCCGAGGCGAAGAACAGAATACCAGGTCCTTCGAAACGAGCGTGCATCACCTTGCCCCGCATGGCTTCGCTCGCAACGGACATCCCGTCAGCGCCGTGGCGCTTCAATTGCGTGATCCGGCCAAGCCCGCATTCGGCATAGAAGGCGAGCGCCTCTTCGCAACCGGTGGAAAAGAACAGATAGTTGGCAAGCTGCATGGCTGGCTCCGTCAAGGCGCCGGACCGCGACGCCTTGGTGTCGCCGGCCCGGCATTGCGTCAAGTCTGAGATTTCCGAGCGTACGCCGCGATCGTTACGAGGCGGCAACCGCACCCTGGATGGCGCCGACGAGATCGGCGTTGTTGTAGCTGCGGCCAGCGATACCCCAGGCCCCTTCAGGTGCGTAGACGATGTTCGACCATATGTGTTCGCGCTTGAGCCGGCCCTCGGCGGCCCGTTCGATGACATCGGCCGCTTTTTCGAAGAAGGACTGTCTTGCTTCAGCGCTCACCAGCGCTATCTCGGGCAGCTTGAGCTCGACGAAGGCTGCAGCGACCGGCTCTCCAGCCGCAAGCACATGCTTCCGCGGCAGCACGTTGATCGTACCGATAATATTGGCTGTCATGAAGTCATTGCCGGTCAAGCCGGCGGCATCGAGCACTGCCTCCGTCAATCCGGCAAAGGCTTGGGCCTGAGCCTCCTGCGAAAGCAGGCCTTCAGGCACGGTGAGTGTGATAGGCATCGTATATCTCCCTGTTTGAACCGTGACCGCTTTTGATATATACCGATCACTCTTTATACGTACACATCGATCGCTCTCTTAGCAAGGCATAAAGAGTGATCACTCTTACAAAGGATATTCATGCGATACAGTGCCGAACACAAGCAGGAGACCCGAACGCGCGTCATTGCGGCGGCTGGACAGGTTTTCAGAAAGGAAGGCTATGGCGGTGCGGGCATCGATGCATTGACCAAGGCGGCTGGCGTGACCAACGGTGCCTTCTATGGACATTTCAAGTCCAAGGGCGAAGCCTTTCGCACCGCCGTGCTGACGGGCCTCGAAGAGCTGCGGCAAGGAATTGCGGCGCTAAAGGCCAGTGAACCGAAAGACTGGCTGACGACATTCGTCGGCTACTATCTCGGCTATAAAAGAACCTGCGATCTGGGCGAGAGCTGCGCTCTGCCGAGCCTTTCCCCCGACGTCATGCGCGCAGACGATGAAACACGAAGCGCCTATACGACAGAGCTCAAACGTCTCATCGATGAAGTTGCTGTCGGCTTGCCGGAGGGTGAGATACCGGGTCAATCCAAAAGGCGCCGGGAAGATCAGGCGATCTTGCTGCTCGCCATGCTCAGTGGCGGTGTGACCCTCGCCCGCGCGGCTTCCGACCCGGCGCTATCCAAACGCATTGCAGATGTCATCGCGCAGGCTGCATTGACGGCGATAGAGCCTGGAAACTGATCCACTCGCTTGGAGATATTGCCTTGCTCCGGGGATCGCCTTTCGGCGCAGAGCTCCGATCAGTCTCTGGAACGTCAGCTCGGTCCCGGGATGGTGATTTCGAACTCGGCACCGGCGCCGGTCATCTGCAGCAGGCGGATCGTACCGCCATGGGAGCTCAGCATGGCGCGGACGATACCGAGGCCCATGCCGGTACCGCCCTGCTCGCGGCGGGTTGAGAAGAACGGCTGAAAGATCCGTTGGCGATTTGCCTCGGAAATACCGGTGCCGTCGTCACGGACGAGAATGACGGCTGTTCGGGCGTCGGCCGATACTCTGAGTTCCAAGAGCGTGGCGCCGTGCTGAAGAGCGTTTTCGGCAAGATTGGCAAAGACGATGCCGGCTGCCTCCTGTGGAAGAGCAACCGATATTTCGGTGTCGCCTGCGCTGGAAATATCCAGAGCGGGAAATCGCCCGCGCAGCGAGGATATGATGTCCGTGACGCTGCTTTTGCCCTCGGCCACCGGCGTTTCCGCCTGCGCAAGCTCTCTCAACCGCTGCAACAATGCATCGAGCCGGTCTGCGTCAGCGACGATGTTGTCGAGAAAGTGCAAACGCTGCACTTTCGTCATGGGCCTCTCTACGTCATCGTCACGCAAAAGTTCGGCGGCACCCCGGATGGCCGTCAGCGGCGATTTCAGCTCGTGGGAGACATGGGCGGCAAAGGAGCGGACATATTCGGTACGATCGACCAGTTTTCCGGCGAGATCGAGGAAGCTTTGCGACAGGACGGCGATCTCGCGCGTTCCATAGCTTTCCAGCGGCCGGATTGCTCCCTTGCCGCCGCGGGCGATCTCTTCCGTCCGGGCGATCAAAGCGTCGATAGGCCCAGTGATGGTGCGCGTCAGCACATAGGCAACGCCAAGCGTCAGGATGAAGACGACGGCGAGGGCGCCGATTTCCGCCGGTGCCATCCGGTTCGAACTCGCCTCCACGGCACGAAACCAGATGACGATCAGGATCGGCAATGCCATAACCGCTAGAAGCACGACGTAGACGATCAGCGCCAGCGTCGGTCGCCATTTCGTCCTGACTTTCGGTGCCGGCATCAGGCCTTCCTCCCGCTTTTGATGCCGAGCTTGAAGCCGATACCGTGAACGGTTGCGATGATCCCCTGACCGCCGGCCGCCAGGAACTTGGCCCGGATGTTGCGGATATGGCTGTCGATCGTCCGGTCAGCAACACAGGTACCGGCGCCATAGGCCGCTTCCATCAGTTGCTCGCGACTGAAAACCATATCAGGGCGTGACAACAATGCGTCCAGGATTGCGAATTCGAGCGCTGTCATTGCGATGGTGCTCTCGCCAAACATGACCGTCCTGCCGCGCCGATCCAGGCTGAGCTCACCGGCGACAAGGGTGGCGTGGCGTCTTTCAGGCCCCGCTTCATTGCCGCTACGCTTCAAAATCGCCTTGACCCTCGCCACGAGTTCGCGCGGGCTGAACGGTTTGGTGACATAATCGTCTCCGCCGATTTCGAGACCCAGTACCCTGTCGATCTCCTCGTCACGCGCCGAAAGGAACAGGATCGGCAATGCCGACGTCTTGCGGATCTGGCGGCAGACTTCCAGACCATCCATGTCGGGCATGCCGATATCGAGGATGATGAGATCGATGCCGCCGCGGCGGAAGGCGGTCATCGCTTCAGTGCCGTTGCGGGCTGCCATCCAGGCCAGGCCGGCGCGCTCGAGCGCGAAGCAGATCACGTCGCGGATGTGAGGTTCGTCATCGACGACGAGAATGCGCGGCGCCATCCACCAGTCCTGCGTTTGGTTGTCGTGCCTGTTGTTATCGTTCTCGTTCTATCTTGCAATGGGAGACAGAAGATAACTCTCCAGCCGCGCCGCCCGGAAGGTCCAGTTCCGCCAGTCCCGCCGGCGCATCTCAAAATTCCTGGCGAGGTAGTACCGAACTGTCACCGCTTGGCTTCTCTGGTCGATCAGCTGATCCGGAAGCTTGAGGAGATAGAGATCGAGGGCCGGAATGACGGAAGGACCGAGCGAGGAGAGATAATTGAGGTCGAGCGGCAGACCTTCCTGGCTAATTTCCTGGCTGTGGGCGACATTGAAGCGGGCGATCACAGCTGGGAAATCGATGAAGGCGCTGATGTAGAGGACCGCGATCAGGGAGGCGAGGTTGGTGGCGATCAGCCACTCGTTGGATCGGTTGAGCACGATACGCAGCAGGATCAAGGCAAGGCCGATGGCGACGATGCCCATCCAGAGACCGGCGGCGACACGCAATTCGGTCAGCGAATAGGCCTCGACGTAAAGCTCGAGCCGCAGCATCGAAGACAGGCAGAGAAGGATGTTCTGGCCGATCCAGGCATAGACGAAGCGGCGGATCAGCGAGCTTTTATCACCGGGGCCGTTGGGTCGCATGGCAAGCAGCACGAAACCGGCAGCAAGAAGCGCTGTCGCAATCAGCGGATACGCGCCGCGATGAGCATATTCGGCGTGGCTCATGTGATCGGGCAAATCCGCGCCGCCCCAGAGATAGACGAGATCGAGAACCGTCTGCACGGCAAAGAGCGCATTGAAGAGAAGCAGCGAGCGCAACAGCGAGGCATGGCCGAGCGGTGAATTTTTGGTCGGCACGATCATGAACGCCCTTTCGGCTTGCAGCCTCGCAAATCGACGCTTCAGGCGTGGCCGCAGCAAAGCCCAGACCACAGCGGCTGTCATTATCCAGAAGCCGATCCGCCAGGGATCGAGGAACTGCAGCAGAACGTCAAAACGGATGCTGCGCAGCGTGACCTCGATGACGGGATTTGCCGCTGCAAAGAGGAGCAAGAACACCGATGCGAGAATGAGCGGCATGACCCAGAGGCCGGCGCTCCGCCGGACTTCGGTGAGGGAGGAACGATTCGCCGGTGTCGCAAGATATTTCCCGACATCCTCGGCAAGCCGCAAGGGAATGACGAGCGCGAAACGGGAAAACACCAAAGGCAGGCCGTTGAGGCTGCGAGGCATGAGCTTGCCGCTGACGAGAGCCACAGACATCAGCGCGCTGAGGCAAAGGGCAAAGCCCATTACTGACGGTGTTTCGAGCAGAGGTGCCGAAGCCAGGAGCGACAAGCCCAGCAGGAGAGCCGCCGTCGAAGGCGATAGCCCCTTCATGGCCGGGAGCAGAATGCCGGCGCAGACGGCGAGCGCAAAAAGGAAAAGGTTTATCCCGGGCATCTCACCAAAGATCAGAAAATCTGCCAGCGCCACGAGGCCAAGCAGTACGGCTATTCGGCCGGGATAGCGCCTGATGGGCATCGGTGCTGTCAGAATGTTGGTAGTGTCCATTGCTGGTCCTCTCGTAAATGCCGCCCTTCGGTCACGATGAGCATGCTTACGGAGATCTCCTCGAAAGGAGTCCCTCGAGGCCGACCCGTCTCTGTCAGCCACCATCCGTCATTGCGGAGGCGGTCCGGCACAGCGGGCGGTGTGATGCGGGGCGGAATGTCGTTCTTGCTCATGGCATGGAGATGCCCGACCGGATTGCAGATTTTGTGCAAAGAGTGAGGAGCAATTCAGGAATATTGCCTTGACCTGCGAGGTCATTGAGGGGCTCGACACGATCAGGTCCCGGAAATCGGTCTTTCCTGGCGCAGATGGTATCCACAACCGGAAACTCCGCACTAGGTTCAACTGGACCCATCAAATTCGCCGTGGCGAGCTCACAGCACTACGGTGAACGAGATAGCGAGGCAGACGGTCTCTGCCTTCACAATCCACGTATCGCGAGGAGTTTCTCCCAATGCCGGACACCTCACAAGCCCCGAAGACATTCCCAGCTCCCAAGGATCAGCGCCTCCGGGATCTCGCCGACTGCATTCGTTTCCTCTCCATGGACGCGGTTCAACAGGCAAAGAGCGGTCATCCCGGCATGCCGATGGGCATGGCCGATATCGCTGCGGTGCTTTTCTCCGAGTTTCTGAAGTTCGATGCAGCCGATCCATATTGGTTCGATCGCGATCGCTTCGTCATTTCCAACGGTCACGGCTCGATGCTGCTCTACAGCCTGCTTTACCTGACGGGCTACAAGGACATGACCATCGAAGAGATCAAACGCTTCCGGCAGATCGACAGCCGCACCGCGGGTCACCCCGAATATCGCCATGCCGCCGGCATCGAAACGACGACCGGTCCGCTGGGGCAGGGGATTGCAAATTCTGTCGGTCTCGCACTCGGCGAGCGGATTATGAACGCCTCGTTCGGCGACAACCTGGTCAATCACCACACCTACGTCTTTCTGGGTGACGGCTGCCTGATGGAAGGCATCAGCCACGAGGCGATATCGCTTGCCGGACATCTGAAACTCGGAAAACTCATCGCCTTCTGGGACGACAACTCGATCTCGATCGACGGCGCGACCAGCCTTGCCGAATCCGACGACCACCCGGCGCGCTTCCGGGCGGCGAACTGGCACGTCCAGAAAATCGATGGTCACGATACCGATGCGATCCGCGCCGCAATCATCGAAGCGCAGAAGGTGACCGATCGGCCGTCTATGATTGCCTGCAAAACCATCATCGGCTTCGGTTTCCCGACCAGGGCGGGAACGCAGAAGGCCCATAGCGACGCACCCGGCGAAGACGAGATCGCCGGCGCCCGCAAGATCCTCGGCTGGACGTCGCCGCCCTTCGAAATACCGGAAACGCTCTTGAGCGACTGGCGAAAGATCGGCGCGAAAGGGCGGTCGGCGCGGATGGCCTGGGCGGTCCGCGTCCAGACCGCTTCGCCGGGTAAGCGAGACGATTTCGAGCGGCGGATGAAAGGAGAGCTTCCATCCGGCTGGCGCGCCGCCATTGCTGCGGCAAAGCGGGAACTGTCAGGCTCCGAAAAGGATCTCGCCACCCGCCAGGCGAGCGGCATCGTGCTCAACCATCTCTTCGATGCGATCCCCGAGCTTCTTGGCGGCTCGGCGGATCTGACGCCTTCGAACAACACCAAGGCCAAGAGCCAGGTCGAGATCAAGCCCGGCGAATATGGCGGATCCTATCTCCACTATGGTGTCCGCGAGCACGGCATGGCGGCAGCGATGAACGGCTTGGCGCTGCATGGGGGGCTTATTCCCTATGGCGGCACGTTCCTGACGTTTTCCGACTATTGCCGCCCGGCGATCCGGCTCGCGGCGATAATGGAAGTGCGTTCGATCTTCGTGATGACACATGACTCGATCGGATTGGGCGAGGACGGGCCGACACATCAGCCGATCGAACATCTGAGCGCATTGCGCGCCATTCCCCGGCTCGCCGTCTATCGCCCGGGCGATCCAATCGAAACGGCCGAGTGCTGGGAGGCGATCTTGGATGCGCCGCGACAGGCAGCACTGATTGCTCTGTCCCGCCAGCCAATGCCGCTTTTACGCCGCGACCCGTCCGACGAGAACTGCTCAGCAAGGGGAGCCTACGTTCTCCAGGAAGCTGAAGGCGGCGAGCGGCAACTGACGATCCTTGCCTCCGGCTCGGAACTGCATCTGGCGGTCGAAGCCCGCTCGGTGCTGCAGGGCGAGGGTATTCGCACGGCCGTGGTTTCGATGCCGTGCAGGCTGCTGTTCGAGAAGCAGAATGCCGCCTACAAGAAATCGGTGCTGGGCGACAGCCGAGCCAGGGTCGCCGTCGAAGCAGGCGTGCAGGATTCCTGGGACCGCTATCTCGGCTTGGACGGCGTATTCGTCGGCATGCATGAATTCGGAGCATCCGGCAAAATCGATGACGTTTACAAGAAGTTCGATATCACCAAAGGCGCAGTGATACGTGCCGGACGTGAGGTGGCCGGAAAGCAAGCCTAGCGTCGCGAACCCACGGGCGGTCCCAAGCAGGCCACCAGGTCGGGCGCCCCCTATCTAAATCTTGGGGCGCGCCTGGCATTGTGGATCAGCTCGGAGGCGGTCGCGAACGGCCCGAAGAGTTTGAGCAGCAGCGCTTGTTCCTCGGCATCTATATGGTGACGCCCACAAAACTCCGTCACGGACCAGACTTTCGTCAGATCGTCTGTTTCGATCTGCCTGGGTTCGATGTGTTCGGTCACGGCGTGTCCTCCGAACATCGAGACTACGCCACGCCGGCATTTATAAGAACTAGCTAAAAAGTATTATGCCGCTTTGCGGACCGGCTGATGTGATAAGCGGATACACGAAGACGCCCGCCGATTGCGCGGCGGGCGTTGTGTCTCACCGATTTATTGCTGCTGATCAAGCAAGATGAGCGTCGGTGCCCGTGATGTTGAGCGTCAGAACGCCAGCATCCGTGTGGCCTTGGCCATCGGAGATCTTGTAGTACTGGACGGTTTCCGTGACGTTCTGGCCGGCAGCCAGGTCTTCCGTCAGCGTGTAGGTGAATTCGCCATTCGGCTTGACGTGGAAGACGCCATGGTCCCCGACGATGTCGGTAACAGCGTCGAGGCCGCTCTTGGCGCTGACGTTGGTGCCATCGAACTGACGGAGGAAGAGCTTACCGTTGTCGCCGGCAATGTCGTTGTCCAGGACGTTGCCGCCGATGACGCTGCCTTCGTTGAAGCTGTAGTGGTCGTCGACAGCAATCGGCTTTACCTGGGTTACGCCCTGGATGTTCAGAGTGAACAGGCCGACATCGGTATGACCGCTGCCGTCGGAGATCTTGTACGAGACCTTCTCTTGGATCAATTCACCATTGGTGAAGCCGATCTTGGCAGCGGCGCTCAGGACATAGGTGTAGCTGCCATCGGGCTTGACGAAGAAGGTGCCGTAGTCGCCCTGGATCTCGGTGACCTGGCTATTGCCGGCCTTGGCGCCAACGCTCGCGCCATCGAAGGCGCGCAGGAACAGGTGGCCGTTGTCGGAGGAATCGTTGGAAAGCAGATTTCCGGAAATAACGTCGGTTTCTTTAAATGTTGCACTATCATCAGTTGCATGTATCGGCGAAGCCATAGCTCTCTCCTCAAATTGTTTATTGGCGGGTCAATTTTGACCTCAGCGAGCGGCTCCTTTAACAACCCATTAATACTACAAGTCAATGGCCTACTTAACAGAAGGTTAATTTCAAAACCAATCTCCCCCGTTGCTTCCATTTCGGCGGATCAATGTCACTTTCAAGCCAAATTGAAGAAAATTTGACAAAAACTATACCCGGTTAACTTGAATAAAACGGCACTGAGTATATCTAAAGGCGATTAGCGATGCCCGCGCCATGCCACCCGGGCCATCCGTTGCAATTTTACGCGCCGATACCTATGTTGCGGAAATACCCGATCAAGCGGAAATCTAAGCCGTTGCTGGCCCATGATTGAAACGCTTGTACATCGGTACGCGCCGTTATGGCTGCGTGACGGGCAATCCCACAAACAATCGATGACGCCGGCCTAGATCGGCAAAGGATTTCTTTTTGAACCACATAAATACAGCCACCGCGGTTGCGGCGGCGAGACCGCGTGAGAATGACGAGGCTGTCCGCCGCGTTGCTGGGAGCTGGAAGCCGTTTCCCTGCCTTCTCACCCGCCGCGAATTGCGGGCTCTGATCGCCGAGCAGCTCGGCTGAGCGGCGATCGTCGCACCACCCAAACAAGGAGAACTTGAAATGCAGGTACTCGTCAGAGACAATAATGTCGATCAAGCGCTCAGGGTCTTGAAAAAGAAAATGCAGCGCGAAGGACTGTTCCGTGAAATGAAGGAACGGCGCGCTTATGAAAAGCCGTCCGAACGGCGCGTCAGGGAAAAGGCGCAGGCGATCAGCCGTCAGCGCAAGGCTGCACGCAAGAAGATGCAGCGTGAAGGCCTGCTTGCCGGGCCGAAGCGGGTCGCCACTGCCCGCTAGCAACCCATTCCCAACCGGCTTTTGCCGGACTTCAGTGGGTACATTCCCCGAAAGGACAGACAATGGACGAACTCAATAGCCTCACCGTTTCCGAGGAACGCCTCGAGGATTGCCGCGATGTGGTGGACCCGGATCTGCAGGATCTGATCCAGCGCGCTCTGACATCGGGCTTTTCCCGGGAGGAAATCCTCATCGCCGTCAGCGAACTGGTCGCCGAAGACTTCGCGATGGTCATGAAAACCCCAAGCGTCCATTGAGGCACGAGCGCAGTGGGAATCATCGTGCAGGAGGATCTCTTTCGTGCGGCGGACCGGACGCTCCCTGAGGGGTTCCGATATTCTGCTGAGATCGTTCGTCCGGATCTTCAGCGCACGGTTCTTGAGGCAATGCCGACGCTTGCCTTCAAAGCCTTCGACTTTCATGGGTTTGAGGGCAAGCGCAGGACGGTTTCCTCCGGCTGGAAATACGACTTCGACAGCCAGCGTGTCAGAAGAGCCGATGCGATGCCGTCGGTGCTGCTTCCCATTCGCGAAGTGGTGGCGCGCTTCGCCGGCATCGAGCCCGATGCGCTCGTGCAGGCGCTCACTGAGTATGGCCCGGGTGCTCCGATCGGCTGGCACAAGGACAAATTCGTCTTCGGCCGGGTCGTCGGTGTCTCCTTGCTCTCGTCTTGCACCTTCAGGCTCAGGCGGCGTGACGATGCCAAATGGCAGCGGCGATCGCTCGTCCTTGAACCCGGCTCGGCCTATCTCATGGCTGGCGCTTCAAGAACGCTCTGGGAACATTCCATCGCGCCCGTCGACCGCCTGCGTTATTCTATCACCTTCAGGGAATTGGCTGAATAGACCGCCCATTCGGAACATCGGCCTCGGCAGATGGTTCCTTCGTCTTTTGCACAGATGGAGATGACGATGACAGAGCATGACGATGCGACGCGGGTATGGGAGTTGATCGACAAGATCGGTTTTTGCATGCTGACGACCCGCAGCGGCGACGATCTCAAAGCCCGCCCGATGTCCGCCTATACCGCCCAGCTCGAGAATGCGATCTATTTTCTGACGGATGTCAGCAGTCACAAGGACGATGAGATCGCCCGCTGGCCAAACGTCTGCTTGGCCTTTGCCGACACCAAGGGACAGAAATATGTTTCCGTATCGGGGGCGGCCGAGGTGCAGAACGACCGGGCAAAGATCAGGGAATTATGGGCCACGCCCGCAAAGGCGTGGTGGGACAATCCCGACGATCCTTCCATCCGCATCCTCAAGATGACTCCGTCTTCGGCCGAATATTGGGACAGCCCGGGCACGATCATCAGTTATATCAAGATGGCCGCCGCCGCGGTCTCGAACAGCAAACCTGACATGGGCGACAATGCCGAGGTCACACTCTAACGCATAGAAGCGCTCAACGACGTTCCCTCTGGCCGACAAACATCAAGCCTGATTGGCTGATGCCTTGACGAAATCGATGAACGCCCGGAGCGGCGCCGGCACCAGCCGACGTCCGGGATAGTAGAGGAATGGCCCGGAGAAGCGCTGCCACCACGGTTCGAGGATGGGCTCGAGCACGCCGCTGTTGAGATGCGGGCGCAACCAGTCCTCGAAGAGGCAGACGATCCCTGTTCCCGATATCGCTGCATCGACGGCCAAGTCGGTCGCTCCGCCGACCCGCACGATCAGCGGGCCCGTCGGATCGACCCGCACGATCTCACCATCGCGCTCGAACTCCCACGGAGCCGTCATCGCACCGCTGGAAAAGCGACCCAACAGACAGGCATGGCCAAGCAGCTCGCTCGGATGTTGCGGCCGGCCACGGCGATCGAGGTAATCGGGGGAGGCTGCGATGGCAAAGCGTTGGAAGCGTGGCCCGATCGGTATCGCGATCATGTCCTGCTCCAGCCGCTCATCATAGCGGATGCCGGCGTCGCAGCCGGCCGCGATCACGTCGACAAAGCTCTCGTCGGTGACCACCTCCAGCCGAATATCGGGATAGGCGGCGAGGAACGGTGGAACGATGGCCGGCAGCACCAGCCGCGCCGCGCTGACCGGCACATTGAGGCGCAACGCACCGGCCGGCCTGTCGCGAAATCCGTTGACGACGTCGAGGGCAGACTCCACCTCGCTCAAAGCAGGGCCGAGCCGCGCGAGCAAGCCCTTGCCCGCTTCGGTCGGGACAACGCTGCGGGTCGTCCGGTTGAGCAGCCTGACGCCGAGCTGCGCCTCCAGGCGACGCACCGCTTCGCTGAGGAAGGAGGCGCTGCTGCCGCTTATGCGCGCGCCCTCGCGAAAACCCCCGGCACGCGCCACGGCAACGAAGGCATTAAGGTCACCCAGATCTGCTTTCACTGTTCGCCACTCCGCACAGCCCGTGCGGATTGTAGCCAATTTTCACACGGGCCGACAATGCTTATCTTGGGCTTATCTTGGGGCCTATCTTGGTGTCATCTCTTGAAAGGAGTTAGATCATGTCCACCATCGATCAGTCCGGTACGTTCAACCTCGGCGGCCGCAGCGTGAAGCGGCTCGGCTATGGCGCCATGCAGCTTGCCGGGCCCGGCGTGTTTGGCCCGCCCAAAGATCATGGCGCGGCCTTGGCTGTGCTGCGAGAGGCGGTCGCGAGCGGCGTAAATCACATCGATACCAGCGACTTCTATGGCCCGCACGTCACCAACCAGATCATCCGCGAGGCGCTGCATCCCTATCGCGACGATCTCGTTATCGTCACCAAGATCGGCGCCCGACGTGGCGCGGATGGATCGTGGATTCCGGCGTTCTCGCGCGAAGAGCTGACAGAGGCAGTACACGACAACCTCCGCAATCTCGGCCTCGATGTGCTTGATGTCGTCAATCTGAGGATCATGTTCGACGTGCACGGCCCGGCCGAAGGGTCGATCGAAGCGCCGCTGACGGTGCTGGCCGATCTCCAGCAGCAAGGCCTGGTGCGTCACGTCGGACTGAGCAACGTCACATCCAAGCAAATCACCGAAGGGCGTGGGATCACCGAGATCGTCTGCGTGCAGAACCAGTACAATCTGGCGCGTCGGGCCGACGATGCCCTGATCGACGATCTCGCGCGCGACGGCATTGCCTATGTACCGTTCTTCCCGCTCGGCGGGTTCAGTCCGCTCCAATCTTCCACCCTGTCCGATGTCGCCGCACGCCTTAATGCCACGCCTATGCAGGTGGCACTCGCCTGGCTGCTGCGTCGCGCGGAAAACATCCTGCTGATCCCCGGCACTTCGTCGGTCGGCCATCTCAGGGAGAACCTCGCCGCCGCCGGGCTCGTGCTGCCGGATGACGCCGTCTCGGAATTGAACCGCATGCCTGATGTCGCCGCCTGAAGGCCGCCGGCGTTCCAACGCTACGCCACGCTCTTCCATGGCGTAGCGTAGCAACCCTGAATCGATTTCCGATTTAGGGCCGCGTTGGGGCTATGCTGTCAATAGCGCTCCGGCACGAGCATTTCAGGCGGAACCGGCGCCCTGTTGTAATCAGCGTGACGGATGCGGTCCGGCAACTGGATCTCCGGTTTCGGAACGTCCTCGTAAGGGATCTGATCGAGAAGATGGGCAATGCAGTTCAAACGCGCGCGTTTCTTGTCCACCGCCTGTACCACCCACCAGGGTGCGTCCTCCGTGTGTGTCCGTACCAGCATTTCTTCTTTGGCTTTGGTGTATTCCTCCCAATGGACACGGCTTTCCATATCCATCGGTGAGAGCTTCCATTGCTTCAGCGGATCGTGGATGCGCATCTTGAAGCGGAATTCCTGCTCCTCGTCGGTGATCGAAAACCAGTACTTGATCAGCACGATGCCGGAACGGACCAGCATCCGTTCGAATTCAGGCACCGAGCGGAAGAACTCCTCGAGTTCATCAGGGGTGCAGAACCCCATGACGCGCTCGACACCGGCGCGATTGTACCAGCTTCGGTCGAAGAGCACCATTTCGCCGGCGGTCGGAAGATGCGGGACATAACGCTGGAAATACCATTGATGACGTTCCCGCTCGGTAGGCGCGGGCAGCGCGACCGTCCGGCAAACGCGCGGATTGAGCCGCTGGGTTACGCGCTTGATCGCGCCTCCCTTGCCAGCCGAATCCCGGCCTTCAAACAGCACCACCACCTTCAGCTTCTTATGCTGAACCCAATCCTGCAATCGCACCAGTTCATGCTGCAGCCGGAAGAGTTCGCGGAAGTAGGTCTTTCGCTCGATCGTCTGCTCCGCCGATTCCGACATTCCTTCGGCGACCAGATCATCCAGCCGGTCTTCCTCCATCTGCATTTCCAGCTCTTCATCGAAGCTATCGGCAATCTCGGCCTTTATACGGTTGAGCTGGTCCTGATGTGTTTGCGACATGTGTTTCCCTTCCTGCTTTTGTTGACAGGAGCATGTCAGTGCGAAGTTTATATGACGACCACTGATCGAAGACTGAAACGGTTTACCCGGGTCCCTCGTTCCAAGCGAGGCTACAGCCGTCCTGTCCGGTACTGGTCGACAAGATTCCGGCAGGCGCGGATCGTCAGGGCCATGACGGTGAGCGTGGTGCCGGCGATGCCGCTGCCGGGGAAGGCGCTGGCGTCGGTGACGATGAGGTTCGGGGCATCCCAGACCTGGTTGTAGGGATTGAGCACGGAAACTTGCCGGTTTTCGCCCATGCGCGCGCCGCCCGTCTCATGGATTGCGGCGCCCATGCACATGGTCTTGCGGAACCATTTGCGGAACATGAAGCGGCTGAAGGCATCGGCTTCGGGAAAGGCGCCCTTGCCCATTTCCTTGAGGCCGGTGGGCGAGCCGATGAATTCGAGGTCGCCGCCAATCTCCCTGATCATGGCGATCAGCGTCTCCTCCTGCCTTTTGAGCAGTACATGCTCCTCCTCCTGCATGACGCAGCGGATATGCGGCACGGGAATGTTCCAGGCATCCCTGCGCCTGACGTCAAGCGTGATGCGGTTGTCGGCATAGGGCAGCATGCGGCCGAAACCGAAGAAGGCGAGACGTGCATCTCTGTCCCCGGAGACGGGCGCGCGGCCGACGCTTCCCTGGTAGTCGAAATCGCCGCGGGCGGCGTCGCCCTCGCCGAAGCGGGGAATGAAGATCCCGCCAGACGGATTGTAGAACGGGTCGGTCGGCGCGGAGTCGTCGGGCGCCCAGCCCTTCGCCTTCGAAAAGGAGCCGAAGGCGAGGCACGGCAGCTGGTCCATGAAATAGCGACCGAGAGCCCCCGAGCTGTTGCCGAGCCCATCCGGATGTTTCGCCGAAACCGAATTCAACAGCAGCCGCACGCTCTCGATTGGCGAGGCCGAAAGCACCACCGTCGCGGCGCGCGCCGTCGATACCGCGCCCGTGTTGCGATCGATGCATTCCGCGCCGGTGGCGCGGCCGGTCTTCTCATCCGTGGTGATGCGGCGAACGACGGCGTCGTAGCGGATGGTCAGCTCACCCGTCGCCTTTGCTTCTCGCAGCGGTCGCGGCATGCGGTCGGCGTCGGGCGCAATGTAGCGCCAGGAGACGACGTGCCTTTCCGGCCAGCGGTTTTCGACCGCCTCCTTGAAGATCTGTTCGGCGGGCGTCAGGCTTGCCGGCTTCGCATAGATGCCATCCGGCAGGGTAGCCACGTTGTCCTTGTTGCCGTAGAGCCCGAGATAGGCCTCGACCTCGTCGTAGAAAGGCGCCAGCTCGTCATAGGAGACCGGCCAGTCCACGCCCTTTCCGGCGCGCGAGCGGATCTTGAAATCGTCCTCGGTCCAGCGCAGCAGCACCCGGCCGAAACTGTGGAGGCGCCCGCCGCCCTGGCGGCCGCGGATCCAGAGAAAGGGTTCGCCCTTCGGCGTCGTATAGGGGTTCTTGCGGTCGTTGACGAAGAAGTGGCTGAAGCGCTCGGTGAAAAAGGCTGCGCGCGCCTGGATCGGCTGGCCCTTGAGGGTGGCCCGCGCGCGCTCCCAGATATTGATGCTGCTTGCCGGCGCCTTCTTGCGGGCGGGATCGAAATCCTTCGGCCCGACAGCCGGGCCGGCCTCGAGCAGCAGCACCGACAGTCCCTGTGCCGTCAGTTCCTTTACCGCAAAAGAACCCGCCGCGCCGGAGCCGATCACCAGCGCATCATAGACGATCTCAGACATGTCTTTTCAAATCCTGTCCTGGAGCAATCCTCAAAACGGCGCGAAGGGCGTCGGGAATTGCGGGAAAACAAAGGGATGACGCGTTACAGCCGCGATCCGTCAGCGCCGAAGAGGGATGCCTTGGCGATATCGAGCCCGGGAGCCAGAGCATCGCCGGGCTCAAGGGTGATATCGCCCATCAGCCGGAGCGACAGGCTCTGGTCTGCCCAGTCGAACCAGACGACGGCGTCCGAACCCATCGGCTCGACGACGGACACACGGCCCGGAATGGTGGGCAGGCCGCTCGTGGCGCCATCGAGCACAAGGTTTTCCGGGCGAAAGCCGAGTGTAGCGGGTCCTTCCGCTGCGTCCGCTCGAAAGGAGTAACCGGAGAGATCGACAGTGAGCTCCTTGCTCTGGAAGACCAGCGCGCCGTTGCCGCGCTCGATCCGGCCCTCGGCGAAATTCATTGCCGGAGCGCCGATGAAGCCGGCGACGAAGAGATTGGCCGGACGGCGGTAGATCTCGGCCGGCGAGGCGAGCTGCTGAATGACGCCGTCGCGCATGATGGCGATGCGGTCGGCCAGCGTCAGGGCCTCGACCTGGTCGTGGGTGACGTAGATCATCGTGTTGCCGAGGCGCTGGTGCAGCTTCTTGATCTCGACGCGCAATTCGTTGCGCAGCTTGGCATCGAGGTTCGACAGTGGTTCGTCGAACAGGAAGACATCCACTTCACGCACCAGCGCCCGTCCGATGGCGACACGCTGGCGCTGGCCGCCGGAAAGCTCGGCCGGACGCCGGTCGAGCAGCTTGTCGAGCTGAAGAAGCGCTGCGGTACGGGAAACACGAGCCTCGATTTCGGCCTTCGGCAGGCCGGCGACCCGAAGTCCGAAGGAGAGGTTCTTGCGGACCGACATACGCGGATAGAGCGCGTAGGACTGGAAGACCATGCCAATGCCGCGGTCCTTCGGCTCCTCCCAGCTGACATTCTTGCCTGAAATCCAGACCTCGCCTGATGTAATGTCCTGGAGACCGGCAATGGCGTTCAGAAGCGTGGACTTGCCACAGCCGGAAGGGCCGAGCAGCACCAGGAACTCCCGCGGCGCGATATCGATCGACATCTTCTCGATCACCGTATGGTCGCCATAGGCGATCTTCAGATCCTTGACGGAGACGGCAGATTGCATGGAAGCGTTACCCCTTGACTGCGCCGGCCGCGATGCCGCGCACGAACCAGCGGCCGGACAGGAAATAGATGGCAAGCGGAACGATGGCGGTGAGGATCGTCGCCGCCATGTTCACGTTGTAGGTCCGCTCGCCCATGGTGGTGTTGACGATATTGTTGAGCTGCACGGTCATCGGCAGGTTGTCGCGCCCGGCAAAGACGAGACCGAGCAGGAAGTCGTTCCAGATGCCGGTGAACTGCAGCATGGAGACCACGACGACCATCGGCACGGCAATCGGCAGCATGATCTCGAAAAAGATGCGCCAGAAGCCCGCGCCGTCGACGCGCGCCGCTTTGCACAGTTCCTCCGGCACACTGACGAAATAGTTGCGGAAGAGCAGCGTCACCAGCGGCAGGCCGAAGATGATATGCACGAGAATGATACCGGCGAGCGAATTATAGAGGTCGATATTCGCCATCGCTCGGACCATCGGATAGAGGAAAATCTGGTAGGGGATGAGGCCACCGGCCATCAGCAGGCCAAAAAGCAGGTTTGCCCCGCGCGGCCGCCAAAGCGACAGCGCATAGCCGTTGACGGCGCCGATGAAGACCGAGAGCGCCACCGAGGGAAGGGTGATCGCCACCGAATTCCAGAAGCCGCTGCGAATGCCGACGCATACCGTTCCCATGCAGGCGCCCGACCAGGCGGTAGCCCAGGCGGAGAAATCGAGCGTGGCTGGCAGGGCAAAGATCTGCCCGAGCCGGATTTCGTCCATGGACTTCAGCGAGGTGACGACCATGGTGTAGAGCGGCAGAAGGAAGAAAAGTGCTGCGACGACAAGGAAGGCATAGAGGCCGATGCGCCCGGCGGTGATCTGTGCCGGCTTCGGGCCATTCGGATGAGAACGGGTCATCACGCGGCCCCCTTTGCTTTGCCACGCATGTGCATTGCATAGCGGAACGGGACGACTGCGATGATCACGCCGAGGACAAGCACCGTCGCGCCAGCCGTGGCGAGGCCAAGGTTCTGGCGCCCGAACAGATTGTCCATGATGAATTTCGCCGGCACCTCCGTCGCATTGCCGGGGCCGCCATTGGTCATGGCGACGACGATGTCGTAGGTCTTGATCACGCCCATGGCGAGCAGCATGCCGGCCGCGGCCAGCGCCGGCCCGAGCTGGGGCAGGATAATCGAGATATAGATACGCCAGACGGGAATGCCGTCGATCCGCGCCGCCTTCCATTGCTCGCCTTCGATGCCACGCATGCCGGCGAGCGCAATGACCATGACGAGCCCCGCGCCCTGCCACACGCCGGCAAGCACCAGCGCATAGATTGCCATGTCGCGATTGACCACCCAGTCGAGGACGAAGCTTTCCCAGCCGAGCGAGCGCACGCTTGCCTGGATGCCGAGCGTCGGATTGAGCATCCATTGCCAGATCAGCCCGGTCACCACGAAGGACATGGCGTAGGGATAGAGGAATATGGTCCTGAAGGCGCTTTCGAAGCGGATCTTGCGGTCCAGCGCCGCGGCCAACAGGAAGCCGAGCAGCAAACAGCCTGCGACGTATAGGACGCCGAAGATCAACACGTTTTGCAGCGATGCCAGCCACTTGGCGGAAGAGAAGAGCTTCGAATACTGCGCCAAGCCGACATAGGTCGAGGACGGAAAAAGCGTCGAATTGGTGAAGGACAGGCGGATCGACCAGCCCATGGTGCCGATGAAGACCACGACCGCGACGGACCATGTCGGCAAAAGGGCGATGGTCGCGGAAAGATTGGGCTTGCGTTTGATGGACATCGGCCAGCTCGTTGACGGGTGGAAAGCAGGGCTCGCACCGCCGCGCGAGGCGGCGGCCGGCAGCTGTGGCGTCGACATCAGGCCGACGCCACAGGCGCTATCCTACTCGAAGATGGCGAAGAAATTCTCGGCTGCGGAGGCCGTATCTTTCGAGCCGCCACTCCAGTATTCGTCGACGTAGTCGTCGAGCGCGCCAACCTGCTGGGGCGTCAGCACGATCGCCTGATCCGGCACGATCGCACCCGCGGCCATCAGCTCGACACCCTTCTGGGCGCAGACGTCCAGTTTCGACTTGTCGACGTCGGAGCGCATCGGAACCGAACCCTTCTTGAGCGCGAATTCGACCTGGATAGCCGGGTCCATGACGACTTCGGCGAGAAGTTTCTGTGCCTTGTCGGTCTCGGCCTTGCCGGTCTTCGGGAACCAGAGGGCGTCGGCGATGTAGACCATGCCCTTCGACTCTGGCACGATCATGCAGCCATAGTCTTTGCCCGGCTCCTTGCCGGCAACGGTGAATTCGCCCTTGGCCCAGTCGCCCATGAACTGCACGCCAGCCTTGGCGGTGATCAGCATGGCGGTTGCGTCGTTCCAGTTGCGGCCGGCTGCACCCGCATCGACATAGCCACGCAGCTTGCCGAGGATCTCAAGGGTCTTCTTCACGCCTTCGACGGATGCCGGGCTGTTGTCCTTATCGACATAGATCTTCAGGAAGCCGTCGATCCCCACCTGCGAGAGCAGGATCATGTTGAAAACCTTGGTTTGCTGCCAGGGCTGGCCGCCCCAGGCAACCGGAACGATGCCGGCAGCCTTCATCTTGTCGAAATCGGCAAAGAGCTCGTCCCAGGTCTTCGGCTCTTGCGAAATGCCGGCCTTCTCGAAAGCTTCCTTCGAATAGAAGATCCAACTTTCACCATGGGCGCCGGTCGGCGCAAGGTAGACCTTACCGTCATAGGAGATCAGATCGTGGATCGATTTCGGCAGGGCGTCGGCCCACTTGCCGGCGGCGGCCACGTCGTCAATTGGATTGAACAGTCCCTGGTTGATGAAATCTGCGGCAGCGAGACCGATGACGCCCTGCTTGGCGCCGGGCGCGTCACCGGCGACGATACGGTTCTGGAAGGCGGCATCGGCCGCGCCGAAGCCGGCGATCGAGGAATCCTTCCAGACGCCGCCACGCTTTTCGAACTCGGTTTTGATGACGTTGAGGGCAGCCGCTTCGCCTCCCGACGTCCAGGACGACATGATCTCGATCGTCGGCTTGTCCTCGGCATAGGCCGAGGCGAAGAGGCCGGCGAATGCGGCGCCGGCAAGAAAAAGCTTCATCATATTCTTCATCGTTCCACCTCTTGAAAATGCCCTCTTTGCGGGGCGTTTTGTTGTCTTTGCGATGACTGTCAGCGATAGATCGGCAGGAGCGCCTGCCGGACGAGCGTGAGCCCGTTGGCGATGTCGCGGACGGGATCGGGCGCGGCATCGAGTTCGAGGATGGCCCAGCCTTCATAGGCCCGGTCGCGCAGCAGCCGGATCCAGGCCGGCCAATCGACCCGTCCGAGGCCGAAGCTGCAGAAATAGGGCTGGTGGCGTTCATGGATGTGTTTGTCGATCGGCGTGTCCGAGGGCATGGGGCCGATCGCATCCTTCCAATGGGCGATGATCATGCGCTCGTGATGACGATCGACGAGCTGGATGGGATCGGAGCCGGCAACGATGATGTGGGCCGTGTCCGGGCACATGTGCACATAGGCCGGATCGGTGAGCAGCATCATCAGATCGACATCGCGTGCGGCGGCAAAGATCGAGTGCGCCTCGGTGTGCAGCGCCAGCCGTACGCCCTTGGCATGGAGGGTTGCGCCGAGCCGGTTCAGGAAATCGGCTATCACCTTGGCGCGGTCGAAATCGTGGAATTGCACTGGCTGGGCGCCGAGCGTCTGGCGCAAGGGGGCGCCGATCACCATGATGTCGCTGCCGCAGGCTTTCAGGAAATCGGCATATCGTTCCGCCTTGTCGATCAGCGCGCGCTGCGCCTCGGGCTCAGCGAAGTCGCCCGCCGCCTCCAGTTCCGCGAAGAAGCCGCTGCATAGCGTCAGGCCGCGTCGTGCCAGCTCGGCTGCGAAGGCGTCGACGGAACCGTAGGTCTTGATCGCGTCCTGCCAGTTGAAGGGAGAGAAGGTCAGCTCGACACCGGTAACGCCGGAGGCCTGGACGCTGTCGAGAACCTTGTCCCAGAAGGCACGCGGTTCGGCGCGGGCATAGCCGACGATCGCATCATGGCTGTCGACGCCCCAGAAGCCGGGATGGAAGAATGTCACGAGATCGACGCCGAAGCGCAGCCTGTCAGTAGCCATAACCTGTCCATTTATCGAGGCATGACCTACCCGCGTGCGGAAGAGCCGTTCCGCATCCAATAAGCCATGGATTTTCATCGCATTAAGGAATGGCAATCGTTTGCCATGTCTAGATAATAGCCAAGCCGGTTGTTTAAGCAAGCGGTTTTTGGCAAACGTTTGCTATAAATCGTCGCCTGCCTTAGAGTTGCAAACCGAAGCATCCGGAGACCGAAATAAACATGAATAAAAACAAGGATGTGGTGGGAGAGGAGCCATCGGGTGCATTGATGGCCGATGTCGCGCGGCTCGCCGGCGTTGCGATATCGACAGTCAGCCGAGCGCTCGCCAATCCCGGACGGGTCAACGAGAAGACGCGCGCCAAGATCAATGCCGCAGCCAGGCAACTGGGCTACACGCCGAACGCTATGGCGCGCGGCCTCAGGGTCGGCAAATCCAATATCATCATGATCATCCTGCCGGGATCGCTCTACTACGGCGCCTCCCAGATCATTCCGCAGGTGCTGCAGAGCATCAACAAGTCGCTGATCCAGGGCGGCTACAACCTGATGATCGCCAACCTCGATCGCGACGAAATTTCCGAACGGCATATTCTCGACCTCGCCTTTGGCGGCAGCGTGCGGGGGGCCATCATCCTGTCATCGAAGCTTCCGGAGGTCGACGGGCGCTCGCTGGCAAATTCCGGTCTGCCGATCGTGTCGATGCTGCTCGACATGAGCGATGCAGGCCTGCAGAGCGTCATCACGAACGACCGCGAGGCTGTGCGCGACGTCACCGCCGAACTGATCCGATTGGGTCATAGACGGTTCTTCTATCTTGCAGGGCCTGAAGGCAATTATCACGATGTCGAGCGTTATAGCGGTGTGCTCGAGGCGCTCAAGGCGGCTGGATTGTCCGAGGGCTCGGTGCGTCGCTCGGGCGGTCATCTCGATTATCAGCACGGCTTCGACATCGGCGTCCAGGCGGCGGACGATTTCGCCAAATTGACCGAAAAGCCGACGGCAGTCATCGCGACTAGCGACGATATGGCCATTTCATTTGTCAGCCGTGTCCAGCGGAGAGGCGTGAGAATTCCCGGTGATCTGTCCGTCGTCTCCTTCGATGGCTCCCCGGTCTGCGAATTCTGCTCTCCGCCGCTCTCGACGATCAAGCAGCCGGTGGAAGAGATGGGACGCGCGGCGGTGGATCTCCTGCTCGGCGCCATTGGCCAGACGCAGAATGAGGCGGCGGTGCGCACCGTCATCCGCAGCAGCCTTATCCCGAGGGAGAGCATCGCCGCTCCGAAGAGCTGACGGAGCCGGCCGCGGCGAATGCGAGGGGGAGTCCCAGTAGTCGAAGGCGCCGATGTCAGATGGCCAAATCTGGAGGATATAACTGTCGGTTCGGCGTCTACGCCCCAGCGCGTAGTCAGATCTTCTTCGGAGGTATTGAGCCTGCTCTTGCGCGACCGACGTCGTGAAGTTGGTGGATTGATCCGGTATCGAACAGCCACAAGCACCGTTATTGTCGCGGCGACGAACCGAGCCCCTATTGCGATAAGCCCAGCTTGGAAAAGTCGAACCAATGGAGATTGCCATCACGAAGCGCGGGTTCCCATAGTCACATGTTCGAGCAGCGCGAGCAAACCTTTGAGGATGTCTGTCGGTGATGGCGGGCAGCCTGGAAGATGGAGATCTACCGGTATGACTGCCGAAACCCCGCCTACAACGGCATAGCTATCGGCAAAGCAGCCGCCGTCGCGCGCGCAGCTACCCAAAGCGACAACCCATTTTGGATCAGGCGTGGCGTTATATGTCCGCTCCAAGGCCTCGCGCATGCTCCCGGTTACCGGCCCGGTGACCAGCAGCACATCGGCATGTCGCGGCGAGGCGACGAAGCGAATCCCGAAGCGCTCGATGTCGTAGAAAGCATTGCTAAGAGCGTGCATCTCCAGTTCGCAGCCATTGCAGGAGCCGGCGTCGACGGCGCGGATCGACAGGCTGCGGCCGAGATGCCGGCGAGCAGCCTTGTCGATGGCGGACGCAAGCTCTTCCATAGCAGCGTCCGAGCGGGAAGGAGCGCGTTCGGTCAGGGGCGCGCGGATCAGGCTTTCGAAGAGGAGTCTGCGCATGAGTGCCTGCCTTCAGAGATCATGACCGGAATAGGAACAGTTGAACGATTTGTTGCAGAGTGGAAAATCGGCGACGATATTGTCCTCGATCGCAGCTTCCAAAAGCGGCCATTGGAACCAGGACGGGTCGCGCAGATGGCATCGGTCGATCCTGCCGTTTTCGGCGAGGCGGAGCCAGACCAGCACATCGCCGCGAAAACCTTCCACAAGGGCCAGACCTTCGTGTGTTTCAGCAATGTCCGGAATATCGATGCATACCGGACCAGCCGGCAGTTGATCCAGGATCTGCGCGATCAGCGACAGGCACTGTTCCACCTCGCGAATGCGGATCCAGACCCGGGCATTGACATCGCCCTCGCCCAGGACCGGGACCTCAAAGAGGAGGCTGTTATAGGGCGGGTAGCCAAGCGCGCGCCGGGCGTCGAATCCGCGCCCGGAGGCCCGCCCGATATAGCCGCCGGCACCGTACTGGTGGGCAAGTTCCGGACTGAGGATACCGGTGCCAACCGTTCGGTCCTGAAGCGAGGCGGTATTGTCGTAGAGTTCGACCAGTGCCGGGAAGGTCTGCCCGATCTCGGTGGCCACAGCCCGCAGAGCAGCCGCTCCCTTGTGCTCCAGATCGGCGGTAACGCCGCCGGGCGTGATGCGGTCCCGCATCAGGCGATGGCCAAACGCGATGTCGGCCGCGCGCAGCAAGCGCTCGCGCAGCACACCGCAATGCGTGTGCATGAGTGGAAAGGCCGCGTCGTTGCAGATGGCGCCAATGTCGCCGAGATGATTGGCCAGCCGTTCGACCTCGGCCATCAGCGCGCGCAGCCAGATGGCGCGCGGTGGCACCTCAAGCTGCACGGCGGCCTCGACCGCCCGCGAAAACGCGTAGGCATAGGCGACCGTGCTGTCTCCTGACGTTCGTCCAGCAAGTTGCACCGCCCGGTCGAGGCTTGCGCCCGTCATGAGCGCCTCGATTCCCTTATGGACATATCCGAGGCGCTCTTCGAGACGGACGATCGTCTCGCCGTTGGCCGTGAAGCGGAAATGCCCCGGCTCGATGATGCCGGCATGCACCGGCCCGACCGGGATCTGGTGCAGGCTGTCACCCTCTGCGCGGAGGAACGCATAAGGAGCGGTTTCGGGTGGAGGGGGAAGTCGGTCGCCCAGTGGAAACTGCAGGCCCCAGCGGCCGTGATCGAGCCATGGGCGCGGATCGGGCAAACCCTGCGGGACCAACCCAACCAAATCGTGGATGGCGCGCTCTAGCCGGAGGGCCGGCGGATGGTATTGCGCGACAGAGGGATAGCCGCCTTCCAGTCCTTCCAGAGTGATGACGCCGATCATGCCCGTTGGCTCTTCCAGCAGCGCCATGTGGACTGCGGCGGTTTCGCCCCAAAGCCCAAGCAAGGTCCAGCGCCCTTGCGCGAGTGCCGCCGTTGCCGATGCCCAGACCTTTGGATCGACGGTCGCGCGTTGCCAGGGGCGATGGTGTTGAACCGGATGGCCTTCCAGAATGAGATCGGTCAGCGCTGGCATCGAACGGCTCTCCCTATCATCGAAGAAGGTTGGCTATATGCTGGAACCAGGCGACCAGCGGCGGCGGCAGGTAAATGCCTGCGCCCAGCACCAGCGCCAGATGGGAATACATCGGTATGTAGGAAGCCTCGGCCGGCGCGGTGCTGCCGCGCGGCTGTCCGAAGGCAACGCCGGTGAGCCGCAGCAACAAAGCACCGAAGGCGATCAGAAGGCCGAAGACGAGCGGAAGGGCGAGCAGGGGCTGACGGGCAAAGGTGGAGCTCACGACGAGGAACTCGCTCATGAAAATTCCCAGCGGCGGCAGGCCGGCAATGGCAACGACGCCGATCACCAGCCCCCAGCCGAGTCCCGGATGCGTTTCGGTGAGGCCGCGAATGCCGGAAAGCCTTTGCGTTCCCTTGATCTGTGCGATGTGGCCGACGGCAAAGAAGATCGCCGATTTGGTGAGCGAGTGCATGACCATGTGCAGCAGCCCGGCGAAATTGGCGATCGGCCCGCCCAAGCCGAAGGCAAAGACGATGATGCCCATATGCTCAATGGAGGAATAGGCGAACAGGCGTTTGATGTCGCGGCGGCGATAGAGCATGAACGCGGCGAAGACGAGCGATATGAGCCCCATCGTCATCATCAACGGCCCGGGGGCGATCGCCTCGGGACTGGCGGCAAGCAGTATCTTGAAGCGCAGAACGGCATAGAGCGCGACATTCAGAAGGAGGCCGGAGAGCACCGCCGAGATCGGCGTCGGCCCCTCGGCGTGCGCGTCGGGCAGCCAGGCATGCAGCGGCGCAAGACCGACCTTGGTGCCATAGCCGAGCAGCAGAAACACGAAGGCGACATTGAGGAGAGCAGGGTCGAAGGCGGCAGCGTGCTCGATCAGGAAGGTCCAGACCATGGCGTCATAGCCTTCGCCGACGACTGGCTGTGCCGCCATATAGACGAGAATGGTGCCGAACAGCGCAAAGGCGATGCCGACGCTTCCCAGAATGAAATATTTCCATGCGGCCTCAAGCGCTTCGTGCGTGCGGTAGATGCCAACCATCAGCACGGTCGTCAGCGTCGCAAGCTCGACGGCGACCCACATCAGACCGATATTGTTCGACACGAAGGCGAGGTTCATGCCGAACATCATGGTCTGATACATGGCGTGATAGAAGCGAAGGTTCGCGGGCGTTAGCCGGCCGGTTTCCAGTTCATGTGCGATGTAGCTGGCGCTGAAGATACTGGTGGTGAAACCGACGAAGGCGTTGAGGACGATGAAGACGATATTGAGATCGTCGACGAGGAGATACAGTCCCGGTATCGGCCTTGTGGTCACGAGCAGCGAAAGAGCAGCAAGCAGGGTCAGCAGGCTCGCGACGACGTTCAGCCGGGCCGTCAGCCGATAGCCGGGCAGGAGCGCCAGCATGGCCGCCGCAACGACCGGTATCAGAAGAACGGCCGTGACAGCATCGAAGGCCAGAACGGGGAAGAAAGCGTTCATTTCCGCCTTCTTCCCTTGAAATCATCGAGCGCACGGACATCGACGGTGTCGAACCGTTCGCGGATGCGAAACAGGAAGACGCCGATGACGATGAAGGCGATCAGGATCGAGAAGGCGACGCTGATCTCGACGACCAGCGGCATGCCCTTTGCGCCGGTCGCAGCGAGCACCAGTCCGTTCTCGAGCGACATGAACCCGACGACCTGGCTGACGGCATTGCGGCGCGTGACCATCACCAGCAGCCCGAGCAGCAGAACTGACAACGCGAAGGCAAGATCTTCGCGCGCCAAAGGATTGGCTTCAGGCGTGACGCGCAGCATGACCACCATCGCCAGTGCGACAAGTCCGATACCGGCCAGCATTGTCGGGCCGATGCCGACGACGGTCTCGATCTCACGGTGGATGCCGAGTTGCCGGATCATGCGGTGGAGCGCCACGGGGATGATGACGGCCTTGAAGACAAGCGCAATCGCCGCCGTCAGGTAGAGATGTGGAGCATCCTGGACGAAAGCTTGCCAGGCCACCGACAGCGTCAGCACAAGCGAATGCAGCGCAAAGACGTTGAGCAGCGCGTAAAGGCGATCCTGATACAGCATCATCATGCTGACCAGCACCAGACCACCGGCAAGCATGTGGGCAATATCGAAAACAAGACCGCTCATCACAGGCTCCTCGAGACAAACAGCAGGAGGGTGGCGAGCAGGCCAAGCATGAGTGCCGCACCCAGAAACTCCGGCACCCGGAAGATCCTCATCTTGGCGGTGGCGGTTTCGAACAGGGCAAGCAGCATGCCGCCGACCGCAAGCTTGGCGAGGTAGGCGAGCAGGCCGACCGGATATGCGGCGGGGCCCGCCCCTGGGACCGCGAGTTTCCAGGGGACAAACATGCAGGCGATCAGGGAGATGTAGAGCAGCAGCTTGAGAGAGGCGGCCAGTTCGATCATCGCGAGATGACGGCCGGAGTATTCTAGCACCATGGCCTCATGCACCATGGTGAGTTCAAGGTGTGTTGCCGGGTTGTCGACTGGGATGCGGGCATTTTCGGCAATCGCCACCATGATCAGAGCGATCAGCGCGATGCCAAGCGAAACCCGTAACCCCACCTGTGGAGAGGTCATGAAGGCGGCGATGGTAGAAAGCTGGCTCGAGCCGGCGACAAGCGCAAGCGTAAAGATGATGAGCAGCATCGCCGGCTCGGCAAGCGTCGCGATCATAACCTCGCGGCTCGATCCGAGGCCGCCGAAGCTGGTGCCGACATCCATGCCGGCAAGTGCCAGCAAGAAGCGCCCGCTGCCAAGCAGGGAAATGATGGCGACCAGGTCTGCGGTCCAGCTGAACATGAGCCCTGTCGCGAAGGTCGGAATGATCGCCGCAGCAACCCAGGTGACAGCGAAAATCAGATAAGGGGCTACCCGGAACAGCCAGGACGCATTCTCTGCCAGTACCACTTCCTTGCGCAGAAGCCGCAGGATGTCGCGGTAGGGCTGGACAACGGATGGCCCCTGCCTGCGCAGCAATCGCGCCTTGACCTTGCGGATGAAGCCGGTCAGCAGCGGTGCCAGCAACACGACCGCTGCCATCTGGACTGCCTGGACGAGGAGGGCGGAGATCACGACCATAGCGCCAGCACAAGGAGCAGGAAGACGAGCGCCAGGAAGACCAGGCTCAGATAGCGCCTGATGGTGAGGAATTGCAGGTGATTGAGCTTTTCTGCGATAGACGCAACGGCGCCTACGATAGGCACGTAAAGCCCATCCCAAATCAGATCACGCGATACGACGGTAAGACGCGCCGGCCGCAGATCGCCCGGCGCTGGCATATCAACCTGTTCGCGCGCCCGGAAGGCGAGCGTCCCGAAAACCCGCCTGATGGGCTGGGCGAAGCTGCCGGCAGTATATTGCGTTGCAGGATCGGCCTCGGGAAAGCCGCAGTCCCAGGCGGGTGCCCGCCGCAGAGCCCGCGAGGCGAAGCGGTGGACGAGATAGGCCGTAAGCGACGCCGAGAACGCGGTGAACAGGAAAACGAGCAGGCCATTATAGGAACTGCGGGTCTCAGTGATCGGTACGATCGACAACCATGGGACCCCCATCTGTACCGGCATGCTGGTGCCGATCAGGGCGAGCGTCACGGGGGCGAGACTGTCCATGACGACCCCAGGCAGAATGCCGGCGAGAAGGCACAATGCGGCCGGCACGAACATGGCGGCAAGCGACAAGCGGTCGACCTCCCGTGCTTGCCCGGCCACCAGCGTTCTTGGACGTCCAAGGAAGGTCACGCCGAATGCCTTGACGAAACAGGCAGCTGCGAGTGCTGCCGAAAATGCCAGCAAGCCACCGATAGCCGGGATGATGATCTTCAGCCCCCATTGCGGCAGCTCGGGGCTTTGAAGAACGGCCTGGAAGGCCAGCCATTCCGAGACAAAGCCGTTAAATGGCGGCAACGCTGAGATTGCCATACAGCCGACGAGAAACGCAAAACTGGTAAACGGCATCCGATGGATGAGCCCGCCCAGTTTCTCCATATCCGATTCGGCCGTCGCCACCAGCACGGCGCCGGCGCCGAAGAAGAGTAGGCTCTTGAAGAACGAGTGGTTGAGAACGTGAAACAGGGCGGCGGTGAGCGCCAATGCCGCCGCCAATCCCATGCCATTCGCCTCAAAGGCGAGTGCAAGCCCGAGGCTGACAAAGATAACGCCGATATTCTCGATTGTGCTGTAGGCAAGAAGGCGCTTGAGGTCCTTCTCCATCAGTGCGTGCAGGATGCCCAGCACCGCGGTCCCGCCGCCGAGAACCAGCACGACAACGCTTGACCACGCCGTCGGTGTGCCGAGCAGGTCGAAGACAACCCGGATGAAGCCGTAGACTGCGACCTTGGTCATGACACCGCTCATGAGTGCCGAAACATGGCTCGGCGCGGCCGGGTGTGCCAGCGGTAGCCAGACATGCAATGGCACGAGCCCTGCCTTCGAGCCGGCGCCGAGCAACAGGAGAATGAGCACAATGCCGGCTGTAGATGACGTGTGCTCGGCAGCGCGCATAGCGGCGAAATCGTAACTGCCTTCGGGGCCGGCGAGCAGGCCGAAAGCGAGGAGCAGGGCCAAGGTACCGAAGCTCGCCATGACGATATAGAGGTAACCTGCCTTCCGGTTGCCGGCGTCGCGATGGTACGCCATCACCAGTGCCCAGGAGGCCAACGACATAAATTCCCAGGAGAGCAGGAAGGTAAAGGCGTCGTCCGCCAGAACTACGAGGTTCATGCCAGCGAGAAAGGCCGGGAAAAACGGCAGTACCCGTTGCGGCGCACGTTCGTGACGGCCGTAGCCGAGCCCGTAGAGACTGGCGAGGGCGCCCCCGAGATTGACGACCACAAGGAAGAAGGCGGCAATCGCGTCGAGCCGGAAATGGGCTCCCAGCCACGGCAAGCCAATGGGGAGGGTGAGCGTTGACGTCGAGGTGGGAGAGATCGCCGCAGCAAGTTGGACGAGCGCGGTCGCAAAGGCGATACTCGAAACAACAAGGCTTGCGCCATAGATCACCTGTGTCGTGCGGCCGGACCGCGCAGCCAGGATCGCCAGGATCGCCGTTCCCAAAAAAGCCGTCGCACATAACAGCATGACGACCGCCGGCGTCATGGGTGGGGCCTCGGTGCGCGCACGGTTCCCGGTATTTTGGAGGATTTCCGCTGCATGGGCTCGACGCTGGCGGTTGCCTTCAGCCGGACCCCGCGCCCACCACCTTCGCTGACCGCGCCCTCGTTGATTACCTCGATGCCAGCGGTATCCAAGGCTTCGAGCAGCCGCATGAGCGAGTCCACATTGCCGCGAACCACATGGGCGCTTGACTCCATGCGCTGGATGGTCGGCACCGAAATCCCGGCCAGTCCGGCCAACTGCCGCTGGTCGATACCGAGAAGGGCCCTGGCGGCCCGCAGCTGAGCGGCAGTAATCACGATTCAACCATCGCTTTTATTACTCAGGCTCTGATATTCGAAGTCTACGCCCTCCTTATTGATGTTTCAAATCAATATTGCGAAGACATGAAGATCACGCTGAGGTCTCGAGACGCGCGTGAGACTTTGGTGGCGACCGACGGGCCTCCAAAGTCTCATGCGCGCGTTGCGATAGCCGCGGGTGGCCAAGACGCTTCCGCTTATCTTTTGGTGATTCTGGCGTATACTTGAAACTATGAATAGTTATCGCGCGATGGTGCGATCCTGGAGGTTTTGCCGACAAGCAATTCGAATCTTCGCTCTGGCACTCATTTTGGGTTCGGCATCCCTATTTTCCGCCGCACCGACAGCGGGTTCGGAGCGCGTCGCCCTGTTATTGCGGTTGAATGGCGCCGTCAGCCCGGCGTCGGCCGACTATGTGAAACGCAGCCTTGAGCTTGCCAACGAACGCGGAGTGACGCTGGTCGTTCTGCAAATGGACACACCCGGCGGCCTCGATACGTCAATGCGGGAAATCATTCGCGCAATCCTTGCCTCGTCCGTGCCTGTCGCGAGTTTCGTAGCCCCGAGTGGCGCACGTGCGGCCAGCGCTGGCACTTACATTTTATATGCCAGCCATATCGCCGCCATGGCGCCAGGCACCAATTTGGGTGCGGCAACGCCCATTGCCTTCGGTGGGAGCGGGTTCGACGGTGACGACGACCGTGACCGCAAGCAGCAACAGCCGCGCAACGCCCCAGAGGCAAAAGCAGTGAACGACGCGGCTGCCTATCTTCGAGGGCTGGCTGAGCTTCGCAATCGCAATGCCGACTGGGCAGAACGGGCGGTGCGCGACGCCGCAAGCCTTTCATCGATTGCTGCCCAACGTGCAAAAGTCATCGATTTCACCGCAACCACAGTTGATGATCTGTTGGCGCAAGCCAATGGTTATACGGTGCGCGTGGGAGAGGCGGACATACAGCTCGATACAACCGGTCTCATCGTCCAAAACGTCGAGCCCGATTGGAGGACGCGCCTGCTCTCGGTCATTGCCGATCCGAACGTGGCACTCATCCTGATGATCATTGGTATCTACGGCCTGATCTTCGAGTTTCTTACGCCCGGTGCGGTGATCCCTGGAACAGTCGGCGGCATCTGTCTTTTACTCGGTCTTTATGCTTTGGCCATGCTGCCGGTAAGTTACGCAGGAGTCGGCCTCGTCGTTCTTGCTGTCGCGCTGTTCGGTGCGGAAGCGCATACGCCGACGTTCGGCATCCTCGGCCTCGGCGGTGCGGTCGCGCTCGTTCTTGGCGCAACAATTCTCTTCGATACGGATGCGCCGGATTTGGAAGTGAGCTGGCCAGTCCTGGTTGGCGTCGGCATTTCAGGCCTTGCGTTCAGCTTCATTGTCGCTCGGCTTGCGTTCACCGCCCGCCGGCACGCCGTCGTGACGGGTGCGGAGCAGATGATCGGCATTTCCGGCAAAGTTTCCGATTGGACGGACACCACTGGCTACATCGTCGCCCATGGAGAGCGCTGGAGGGCGGTCTCCGCCGAACGGCTCACAGTTGGAGTGGATGTGACGGTCATCGCTCGAGAGGGGCTAACGCTGGAGGTTGCCCGCAAGCCGCTCGGAGATCAACGGCCGCTGGAAGGCAGGGAGAAAAGCGCATGACCATGTTTGGAGATTTTATCTTCTATGTCGTCGGGATCATCCTGTTGCTGGTTATCATCGCGAGTGCGGTCAAGATCCTGCGCGAGTATGAGCGTGCCGTTGTTTTCACACTTGGCCGATTCACCGGCGTAAAGGGCCCCGGATTGATACTGCTCGTTCCCTACGTGCAGCAGATGGTGCGGGTCGATTTGCGGACACGCGTGCTCGATGTACCCAGCCAGGACGTCATCTCTCATGACAACGTCTCTGTCCGCGTCAGTGCGGTGATTTATTTCAGGGTCATCGATCCTGAAAAGTCGGCGATTCAGGTCGAGGATTTCATGACAGCCACGAGCCAGCTTGCCCAGACGACGTTGCGCTCGGTGCTCGGCAAGCACGATCTCGATGAGATGCTCGCGGAGCGCGACAGGCTCAACGAAGATATCCAGAGAATGCTCGACACTCAAACTGACGCGTGGGGTATCAAAGTCGCCAACGTCGAGATCAAACATGTCGACATCAACGAGTCCATGATCCGTGCGATTGCCCGCCAGGCAGAGGCCGAACGCGAGCGGCGTGCGAAAGTCATAAATGCCGAGGGCGAGCAGCAGGCCGCGGCGAAGCTGGTGGAAGCGGCCGAAATCCTGGCCCGGCAGCCTCTGGCCATGCAGTTGCGCTATTTAAGCGCATTGAACGTCATTGCCGCAGAAGGGAACTCAACGATTATATTCCCCTTCCCGATGGAACTAGCTCATCTCCTGGCCGCCAGGACGGACACACCAACTAGAGCATCGGGCGATTAACAAGCAACGCACCCTGCTTCTTTGAAATAGATCCAGCAGTCGTTCCGTGTGAACAGGTCCGCAGACTTCCGACGGCTTTCCACAAGTCGTCGTAAGTTCTGGCCTTTTCTTTCGCAGCAGCGTCTTGAGTTTGGAGAAGGCCATCTCGATGGGATTAAGGTCCGGAGAGGGGGGCCACGCGGCTATCGCATGTGCGAGGCGCCAGATAGCGATGGCCAGTATTTCCATTATCTCTCCATGTGGCTGTTTGCGCTGGCCAGACTGGGCATGCCTGACTGTCGTATATGTCCTTCATGCGGAACTTCAACTGCCGCTGCGTGTTTCCTGCAGATGTCTGACAACGACTTTCGTATACATTGCGATATCTCGGCGCTTGCATCGCTGCGGACGCGTATTCGCGGCTTTGAATGGCCGCGCGAGGCTGCCGGCAGCGGGTGAGAACGGAAGGAAGTGCCTGATGGGTTGGTCCTTCAAGATCGGGACGGTCGGCGGCACGATGATACGCGTTCATATCACCTTCGCGCTCCTGCTCGTCTGGATATGGCTTGCGCATTATCGGGTCGGCGGCGCGCCGGCGGCGTGGGAGGGCATTGCCTTTATCCTATCCGTCTTTGCCTGCGTCGTATTACATGAGTTCGGCCATATTGTCGCTGCACGCTACTTCGGGATCAAAACGCCGGATATTACCTTGCTGCCAATAGGAGGTGTCGCCCGTCTTGAGCGCATGCCCGAAGAACCACATCAGGAACTGCTGATTGCCATCGCCGGTCCGCTGGTCAATCTGGCGATTGCCGGGCTGATCGTTCTCGTGCTCGGCGCATCGGTGGGCGTGGAGCAGATCATCGAAGTCGACGACCCGAAGATCGGCTTCTTCACGAGGCTCGCCGGCGTCAACATCTTTCTGGTATTCTTCAACATGATCCCCGCCTTTCCGATGGACGGGGGACGGGTGCTGCGTGCCGCTCTCGCTTCGCATCTTACCTGGTCGCGTGCGACGCAGATTGCCGCTGTGATCGGCCAGGGGCTTGCGTTCGTCTTTGGTTTCATCGGTCTCTATTATAACCCGCTGCTGATCTTTATCGGTATTTTCGTCTATCTCGCCGCGGCGGCAGAGGCGCAGAATGCGCAGATCCGTGAGATCTCCGGCAGCGTTCTGATCAGCGATGTCATGGTCACCAAATTCGCAAGGCTCGATCGTTCGGCGAGTATCGACGAGGCAATCGAGATGCTGCTTGCGACAACGCAACGCGAATTTCCAGTGGTTGATTCTGCCGGCCATTTTGAAGGTCTCCTGACGCGTGACGACATGATCCGTGGCTTGAAGGACAAAGGCCCCAACATGCCGGTCGCAAGCGCGATGCGCGTCGATATTCCAAAAATCCATCATCGCAAGAGCCTGGAAGAGAGCCTACGATTGATGCAGCAGGGAAATGTGCCAGCCATCGCCGTTGTAGACGGTGCTGATCATCTCATCGGCCTCATGACGCATGAGACGATCGGAGAAATGATGATGGTCCGCGCCGCGGTATCAGACGGTTTTCGATTTGGCCGCCTGCGCAGACACCAGTGAGATTAGCCGTGGGCTCACGGCCTTGTTCAAAGAGCCTTTGATAAGGAATCAGGCAGCGGATCGTGGCGGGACATGACAAAAACTTCGTCAACCTGCCGCCCAACGAAAACGAGAAGTACCTGTCCGCCTGAGTCGGGCGCGGGTCCTGCCTGCCCGCTAGCGGCCTGCGATGCCGGGTTAGAAAGACCGCAGCGCGGGCAGGCCGTCGATCAGCTTGGCGGTCAGTCCGGGATCAGCTCCTTCCAGGTTGAAACGGCTATAATGCAGTTTTATATAACATGCATTCGAGGGTTGAGGCGTCGTGTGCCAGAAGAGGCACATGTTTGCTGTGTGGCTTTTATTCATCGCCATTCTCCGGGCCGCTGACCATTTCAGTCCGAAACAAAGCAGCCAAGTTTGGTCTTGTCGCTTGTGGGCATGTGCAAGGTTTCTGAACTGAAACGGTAATTGCACTAAGATGCTTCCTGATCATCGGCCGAACCAGGCGCTTTCCGGCTCGAGCTTTTAGGGAAACTGATCATCATCGGTTTCAGCCGCGAAAAGTCGCGGGATTGTCGCAGCCAACGGCCGCGCTCTCAACGTTTTCTACTGTCTCGCCCATATCCATAACCAAGGAGCAAGCCACGTCGCTGGCTTGAAAACACACAATGAACAGACCGCAATCGCCTAACATTGGCTTGAAAAAGATATCTGCAAACACCGGCTCTCGAAGATCTTCCCGTATGGCCGGAAACGCAAAACAGCGTCATGAGCATTATCTCGCTCTTGCCCGCGAAAAAGCTTTATCCGGTGATCGGATCGAAGCCGAAAACTACTATCAGCATGCAGAGCATTATTTCCGCAGCGCCGCGGCCATTGAGCCAGCCGCACAGGAAACAAATCTGTAGTGGCGAGCGCCAGGCCCGCTTTTGCCCGATGCGACCGGCTCCGGCGGAAGCCAGCCTGAACAGCGCGTCCATCAGGGTCAAACTCCGCTTTCCTCTTGCCGAACGGGCGCCGTATGGCGGCGAAAGCACGCATATTGCTGAGCTTTTGGAACGGTCGCGTGTTTGCGGAGTTTCGACCTAAGCTGCCGCGGCGCTAAGGCTACCGTAGCCAGCGAACAATAACCTGTGAGAAGCCGTGCCGCGGTGCCTACGTGGGCTAGCACGGCGATAGACGACCAACGAGCGGCCTCGTTGGAACCGAAAGGGAGAATGATGATGGCCAGGAATGCAAAACAGGAACTGGTGAATTTCGTTGTCAGGCGTGCGCTCGATCCGGTCATGAAGGCAAAGCCGGACGGTCGACCGGAGGCTGAGAAACGCACGTTGGAACATGTCCAGGACGCGACCCGATCGGAGATCGAGCGCTATCGCGGCTACGGTTCTGCGCAGGAGGTCGTCGTCAACTTTCGGCGCGACCTTAATTCACCTGCCGCCGAGAAAGTTCATGCAGATCTCAAGGCACTGCACCTGCCGACCATCAACGACATCGAGGATGAGTTCGATGCAAAGGTGGAAGACCTTGGGGTTCAGGTTTCCTCCTAGCCTGCGGCCGGGTCGGAACATGCCGTCTCGCTCGTGTCGCAGGCCGCCTTCTGCGTCGTATGAAGTTTGATGTGCGGCTGGAAAAGTCGCGGCCCGGCAAGTTCGACTGCGCTGTAGTAGGTCCCGATATAGTGTGCATTTCTCGGAGATGGCTCTGAGCGCGCGGAGAATTATGGCGTCGCTTACTTGAGGATGCGGGAACCTTCTTGGTTCTCAGCAGCGATCGTGTGAAGGACGAGATCGACATTCTACCATGTCTTCGAAGCGATCGTCCGGATCGGCACCACTTGCTGCAGCGGCAGCCGCGATTCGCAAACCAGCGTGGCAATAATCTCGTCCTGCTTCGGCAATCGCCCGTTCTGGATCGGGCGTGGCGGGTGATAACTCCTCGCCGACTCTATCCGCTGAGCGTGCTTACTTCTCCAATGAATGCGGACCAAAAATGAACGACCCGATTTGGACCAATGTATTCAATTCGATAGCCGTGGCCATGCGCTTTTCCCATGAAGCTGTTTGTGCCCATCAGGTCTGTTGTGAAGGCATCCTCATCTGCGTTTGTCGTTTCGGCAAAATTCGCCTTTAGCCAATTCATGCCGCGCTCCGAAGTAGCAACGACCTGCCAGATGCGCTCGGCGGTCTTTTCCACCCGTAAATCCATTTGCCGAAATCATTTGCCGAAATTGTTGCGCTGCTAAGAGATTGGGACTTACGGCGCGCCGGCCCGTTCGCCCATGAACTGAGCTGAATGGTAGATGTCTTCTCCCTCCGTTTGCCAATATTCTCACGATAACGCCTTCGGCGGCCAGACGCCGTTCACTGAAAGTGATTGCCGTGAAGTGGCCGTCTCCATGACGCTCGACCACATCGGCTTCTGGCGCGCCATTCTCTCAACAATCGTCGGGCTGGCCGATGTAAACCCAAACCGGCCTCCAACGTCTGCCTTGGTGTCGTCGCTTATTTCAACGGCGCTTCGCACAAATGGACCTATCGCACGAAAAAGTTTCGCAGCCTGGCCAAAATGCTTTGCCGATCGCCTGCGGCGATCAGTGCACGGACATGACGAGCGGCCGTCGCGGAGCTGACCGTCGCCCCGAAGTGGCAATAGCAGACAAGTCTATGCAGCTGGTTGTCACTCAGTTCGAAGAACCTCTGGGCTTCGCCGTAGCTGTCGTTCTCCAGACCGGCTGCTCGCATCACCGGGTCGGCAAACGCCACCGAGATCGGCGAATGGTGGGCGCGCATGATCGCACGCTCCCCGGCCGGCTGATATTCCGTCTGATGCAGGGTTGAAAGTGCATGATGCTCACTGCGCTCCAGAAGTTCCGCCCAGCGTTCAAGGCGTTCGCGGCGCGACATTGCCGGTGCCGGACGCGGGTAGTCGAGATTGATGCTGGCGACGGTCTGCAGTTGTTCAAGGGCATGGTGCTTCATCGAAGCCTCCTTTTCGGACGATAGCTGGTCCAAGCATCTGGGACATATTCCCAAATTGAGCGTGACTTCGACGCGCGATCAAGTGACGGAGATTTTTTGTCGCGCTTCGATTTCCTCTCCGGACGAGAGCTGGAACTCGCTCCTGCCCGTTTGCGCCCGCCAACGGGCGAACTTAGGATGCGTTCAGGCTGCCGACTGCGTCGGGAATGTTTTGAGCTACCAAACCCAATTGTCGACGGAAGGTTCCGATAAAATTCCAGGTTGATGCGAGCACTTCAACATTGCCCCGTCGGATTCCACAGGGCTCCCTGTTCAACCATTGCTTCGATGCATGCCTGCAATCTCATCAGGAAGCTTTTCTTAAGAGATTTGGTTTGAAACCGCGTTGTCGCGCAAATTGACCTCGATTTCTTTCTCCTCGAGGCCGGGCAATTCAGCGGTGATGTCATATGCTTGATCGGTTTCGTGCAGGTCAAAGCTCGGCCATAAACTCCCAGCGGTATTTGCGGTGGCGGCATCGACCGTCGGGGAAAAAGCGGTTGATTTCTCAACGGAACGACATGAACGGATCGAGCCCCGGCGGATGGAGGCCCCGAGAGGGTGTCGAAGCCGTTATGTTACGGTTTGTCATGGCTTTTCTCCTGCTTCGTTGCTGGCTGTCGCCCAACAGGTGGCAATTTAAGGAAACCACCGGTCCGCAAAGATATTCCGCGGGCAAACGAGAAAGATGCATGCTGCAAATAGCCGCAAATTAAAGACCATCGGCAAAGCTGTTACGGGCCGCCGCTCCGGTGACAAAAGCCGAATTCCTACGGCATGAGAATCCGGGAGTGCCCCACAGAAACTTAAGCACCATTCTTCCAAATCCAAGGGAACAATGAGAACGCCGGTGGGTTCGACTATGCGATTAGAAAAGTCGGGCCGTCCACAGCGATCGGCCGCGGGCAAATTCACCGAATTGCAAGGCATGCGCCTGCTAAGGAAGGAAAAATGTCATGACGGGCAGAAAGACTCATGAGCAACAACTTCGCGTTATCGAAAAACGCGAGAAAACCGCAAATGCCGACGAGGCGTTCGACGCGGCGGCAGATCTGCATCGAAATGAACAGGCAAGGGAAGCCTATCGAAAAGGAACCGACCTGAAGGCCGACCCAGATCTTCGCAGTGAAGATCGGAACATGGTCCGGGGCCTCAATCAGGAAAGCGGGCACAAAAAAGGAAGCGGCTCTTCCTGACAAGGAAAGGAAATTGTCATGGCTTTGACATTGATCAGCAAGGCCTTTGCGCAAGATCAACCAATCCCCAGCAAATATGCGCGGGCGGGCGAGAATCTTTTTCCGCCGCTCGCCTGGAGCGGCGCTCCCGATGAAACCAGAAGCTTTGCTCTGGTCGTCGAGGATCCGGACGCTCCAAACGGCACTTTCCGTCACTGCGGTATTGCCAATATCCCAGCGCAATGGACTGCGCTTGCGGAAAGCGCCGACACAGCGCCGGAGCGAGCGCCGCGGTTTTATAAGAACGATTTCGGCAATGCCCGTTACGATGGCCCGCAACCGCCGCCCGGCGATCGCCCTCATCGCTACATCTTCCGCCTTGCCGCCCTCGATGTGGCGAAGCTCTCGATTCCGGATGCCGCCGGCATAGGCACGATGTGGGCAGAGGCAAAGAAACACGCACTGGAGGAGGCAAGCGTCACAGGTACGTACCAAACACAATAGCCAAAGGAGATAACAATCCATTTGGACAGCGAGACGCAGCAATGCGTCGACAACTGCCTGCGCTGCCAGAGCATCTGAATGGGGCGTCAAATAGGTCTTCGGCTATTCTGTGACGGGATTAACCATGTTTTCCGAGCGCTCAATCGCGCAGGCGTCTGTATCGCGACGTCTGGTCCCGGCGCCTCCTAGATGGCGTCCCGAGGGTGGTGCCGACGCACATTAGTTTCGAGCAGATGCGCAAACATCTCCTTGGCCGCCGATGAAGGAGGATTCGCATAAGCGGCGTGAGCCGCGGCACGGTGCACCAGGTCGTCAGCGCTCTGATACCAGGGAAAACCTGAAGTGCTGTTGTTGATCCAGTGGTGTCGTCATCGGAACATTCCGAAGGCAATCCGGCTCAATAGGAGAAAAGGAGCATAAGATGCGTACGTTTCGACGATATCGGAAAGGCGAGGCGAGTGTCGGCTCAATTGTCATCAAGTTCTATCACTCGGGTGACCAAATCAGAGGATATATCAGGAAGGTCACCGACCCCAAGCAGGAGAAGGATACCGTTTTCCCGAGCGAGGAACTGCAGGTGGACGATGCGTTTCTGATGGCCGAGAACAAGCACCGGGAAGCGCCCGACACGCCCATCTTCGTCGAGCTTGCGGAAGGTATACGCTGGAATCCCACCTGGGGCAGATTGATTTGATGCGAGGGAATTGACGGCAAGATGGATTTGCCTCCAGCGCTGAATTTGATCCTGACTCAGGCGTTGAAACCATTGTCGAGGCGATCGAGCCGCTGATGTTGCGGGCTGGCGAGAAACGCAACAAGCAAGTGCCCCGACATCGGGGGTCGGCCTGTTGCATAGCCATAAATTACTAAGGAAACGGCCGCAAAAGGAAGGAGGCCGGGATGGTCGACTACCAGCGCATGCGCGATCACATGGTCGACGTCTACATAAGACGGCGGGGGATACGGGATGAGCATGTCCTGAAGGCGATGCGCACCGTGCCGAGAGAGCGTTTCGTTGCCGAAGGCATGGCAGAGTTCGCCTATGAGGATGCGCCGCTCCCGATAGAGGAGGGGCAGACCATTTCGCAGCCCTATATCGTCGCCGCGATGATCGAGGCGGCGGAGGTGCGCCCGGGCGATCGTATTCTCGAGGTCGGAGCCGGTTCCGGCTACGCGGCCGCGGTGATCGGCCAGATCGCGGCGCATGTCTATGCGATCGAGCGCCACGGGGCCTTGGCTAGGTCGGCAAAGCGGCGGATGGCTGATCTCGGCTATGGCAATGTGGAGGTTCTTGCCGGCGACGGCACCCGCGGACTTCCTGAACAAGCGCCGTTCGACGCCATTTTGGTGGCCGCGGGTGGTCCTGTCGTGCCGGAGGCGCTGAAGGAACAACTCGCAATCGGCGGGCGGCTCGTGATTCCTGTCGGTGAAGAGTTCAGCCAGACACTCTGCAAGGTCATCCGGCGCACCGAGACCAGCTACGAGGAAACGAATCTTGGGGCTGTGATGTTCGTGCCGCTGATCGGGGAGCAGGGATGGTCCGAGGATGGCCGCCGCACCGCGAGCAATCACAAGCCCGGCGCCTCACGAAAGCAGAGCCTGCCGGAGATGATTGCCGAAGCGGCCGAAGACCTGCCCGGTTTCGACGACCCCGCCTTCGGCCGCTTGTTCAACCGCTTTGTTGATCGGCGCGTGGTCTTGCTTGGGGAAGCGAGCCATGGGACGCTCGAATTTTACCAGGCCCGAGCCGCGATCACACGTCATTTGATCGCCAATCACGGCTATAGGATCATTGCTGTCGAGGCAGATTGGCCGGACGCGGCGAAAGTTGATCGATACGTCCGACATCGATCCGCGTCCGACCGTAAAGAGTCTCCGTTTCAACGATTTCCGACCTGGATGTGGCGCAACACGGAAGTTCGGGCACTGACGGAGTGGATGCGGGAGCACAATGCGGGTCTCGACGCCATGGAGGATCGGGCTGGCTTCTACGGGCTCGACATCTACAACATGTCCGATTCGATCGGCGCCGTGCTTGACTATCTGGATCGGGTCGACCCGCAGGCGGCAGCGGTCGCGCGCGAGCGCTACGGCTGCCTGACGCCCTGGCAGAAGAATCCCGCGACTTATGGCCGGGCGACACTCAGCCGCGGTTATGCAGAATGCGAGCAGGCGGTGATCGACCAATGCCAGGAGCTCTTCCGCCGGCGGTTGGACTATGCCGACAACGACGGCGATGCCTTCCTCGATGCCACCCAGAATGCCCGGCTGATTGCATCTGCGGAACGCTACTATCGCATCATGTACTATGGCGGAGCGGAAAGCTGGAACCTGCGTGACAAGCATATGTTCGAAACGCTGCAGCATCTGCTTGACGCGAAGGGACCGGATGCCAAGGCGATCGTCTGGGCCCACAACAGTCATATCGGTGACGCGCGCTTTACCGATATGGGCGCAACGCGTGATGAGTTCAACATCGGCCAGCTTTGCCGAGAGGCTTTCGGAGACGACGCGGCTCTCATCGGTTTTGGCACCCATAGCGGTACGGTGGCGGCCGCCAATGACTGGGATGGAGATATGGAGGTCATGCGCGTAAACCCCTCCCGAGCCGACAGCTATGAAAGGATGTGCCATGATGCGGGCAAGCGCCGCTTCCTCCTCGACTTGTTGCCTGGCAGGCACGAGCCGCTCAGGCGCCGCCTCTCGGAGCCGCGGCTCGAGCGTTTCATCGGCGTTGTCTACCGGCCAGACACAGAGCTGTGGAGCCACTACAGCCAAGCGATCCTTCCCGAGCAATTCGATGCCTACGTCTGGTTCGATGAGACCCAGGCAGTGACGCCGCTCGGGCCGGAGCACCATCGCGGCATGCCAGAAACCTATCCCTTCGGTGAATAGACGATGCTTCGCGACATGGATTATGTCCTGGCCAAGCTCGACTGGATGCGCAGCGAACGCATCTGGCCCAATGGGTTGCGCTATCTCTGGACCGACGCGTTCGGTGTCGTGCTCTATCTGTCGCTTTACCGACAGACTGGTGAAGAGCGCTGGCTGGATGCGGCGGAGGAACTGGTCGGCGAGGTCGGGCGCGTCCTGGGGCGGCCACGTGGCTATCGCATCGGCGAGGCGTCAGACCGAGATGGCCAGTACTTCCATTATCTTGCCATGTGGCTGTTTGCGCTGGCCAGACTGGGCGATGTGAAGCCGGAGTACCGCGCGAAGGGCATCGCAGTCGCCAAGGCGATCCACCCGGCTTTCGTCCTGCCCGGGCGCGGCGTGATCTGGAAGATGCAGGAGGATCTGAGTGCGCCGTATCCCGGCTATGGCCTGGGGGCGATGGACGCGTTCGATGGGTATGTTTCCTACTCTCTTCTCGATCGGAACGCGCTAGCCGCCGAAATCGCCGAAATGCGAACGCTGATCGAGCGGCAGTACCGCACGCTGGACATCGACCAGGATCTCGGTCTTGGCATGATGCTGTGGCTCTGCCATTTCTTCCCGACAGAGGATTGGGCACGCGTCCAGACGGAACGGAGCCTGGCGGCGCTCGATCGATTGTGGATTGACCCGCCGGGTTATTAGGGGCGTGCCAGCTACGCACCGCATGTCCGTATTGCCTTCGCCAATTATGGCGTATCGCTGGGATTGCAGGCAATCGATCGATGGCCGGAGCGGGTCGACCGGCTGAACACCTATTTCGATGTCTACCGCTCAAATGACGAATATGACAGGGAAGCGATCACCCATGTCATGGCCTGCGCCTCGCATCTTCCCGGCCTCTTTCTGAACGCTGACAACCGAGACAGGGGCGGGTAAGGCGAAGTGCTTCACTGGAACAAATCTTTCAGGTTGTCGTTCGCCGATCAGTGAAGGATTACCTCAATGAACGACATGGCAGACGAAACGGAAGCGCGGTTGAACGCCCACCGCCGGCTCTTTGTGTCACTGCTCACAATCATCGCCGGCGATCCAAAGTTTCATCAGGCGTTGGAATCGCTGGCGCACGAAAATGAAACCGTCGGCGATCAGGAAGAAGATCCCGGTGCCGAACCGAGCAGGGCTTTCGCCATTCAGGGCCTGGCGAACGACGAAATCCGTGCAATTCTCAAAGATGCCCTCGCACGGGCGCTCGCCCGAAAGCGAAGCCGGTGACTGCAAGAGATACAAATTTGAATCCGACATGCGGCAGCGGTCGAATTGAACGGCCATAGGCAAACCTACATCGCCGGCACGAACTTCGGTCCATCCGATGCTGCGCGCCGATCTGTTCGAGGCGCTGGTCGTGTTGATCCGCGAGCCGACGCGACCGATGGGTCTTAGCCGGCGTGGCGCTGGTCAAGGCCGACGCGCTCGACGGTCATGCGTCCGTCGAGCTGCCCAAAATTCCACGGGCTGCGAATCCGACAAGCCATGAGCCGCTTGCGTCCCTGACCGGGAAGAGGTGAATGCCCTCCAGGACTATGCAGCCAAACACGGCGGCGCTGGAAAAGCATCCTGAGTCGGGTGTGAATGGGCGAAGCGCCCTATGACGACGGTGGCACCCTGCGCCGGCTGCGCAACACCCACGGTCCGACCTGGCTCGATCGCTATCGCCTGCCGAAACGCCAGGCAGATCGCCGATCAGCGCTTGCGCACAAACTCCGTGCGCAGGACCAGCCCCTTGATCGCATCGTGGCGGCAGTCGATCTCTTCCGGGTTGTCGGTGAGCCGGATCGACCGGATGACGGTGCCCTGCTTCAGGGTCTGGCCCGCGCCCTTGACCTTCAGGTCCTTGATCAGCACGACGGAATCGCCGTCGGCAAGAAGATTGCCGGATGCGTCGTGGACTTGCGCGGCTTTGGCCTTGTCCGCAGCAATTTCGGAAGCCGGCCTCCACTCGCCGGTTGCTTCGTCATAGATGTAATCGTCGTCATTCTGGTCGCTCATTGCATTGCCCTTTCTCGGGAGAGTCCTTTTTGACCGTCCCTCATGTCATGCGCGTCTATCGTGGAACGGCGTCGAGATCAAACGGCGGGCGTTTTACGTCGGTTGCACTGAGCGGATCAGCGAGCCTCGCGGAATGTCGGAGCATCCGGCCGCGCTGGCGCAGAAGGCTGCTGGCGGATTAATTCAGATCTGGCGCGGGGCCGCTTGCGCGCCGCGTGGCGGCCGGTCAAGCCGTTTGTGGCAGCAGGCACGCGGGCTTCGCAGGTCCGGGGACCCGCTTGCCCGCTCACCGGCTCCGCTCGACCTGGCCAACCCGGACCCTGAAACGCGCGGCTTGCGCCGGTTCCTTTCGACCGCACCGGAGGGCAGACCGGCTAAGGGGCCGGAACCGCTTCGGAAAACCGAGAAGGAAACCATCACGGCAAAGCCCGCAAGCCGCTCCCGTCAAGCCGCCCAGTGCCAGCTGACCATCCGACCACACGAGGGTTAGGCATTGACGTCGACGACCGTGCGACCCTGAACCTGTCCTGCAAGGAGCCGTCGCGCAACGTCGGTCACGTCGGCCAGCCCGATAACTTTCGTCGTGCGAGCGAGCTTGTTGAGATCGAGATCGCGGGCCAGACGCGACCAGGCTTTGAGGCGAACCGATTGCGGCGCGTTGACGGAATCAATGCCGGCGAGCGTGACGTTGCGCAGGATGAAGGGCAGGACGGTCGCGGGAAGATCGAGGCCCTGGGCGAGGCCGCAAGCGGTCACCACACCGCGATACTGGGTCTGGGCCAGCACGTTCGCCAGCGTATGGCTACCAACGGAGTCTATCGCACCGGCCCATCGTTCGCTGGTAACAGGCGTGCCCGGTTCGGAAAGGGTTCGGCGATCGATGACATCGGCTGCGCCAAGCTCGCGCAGATAGTTGGCCTCTTCGAGACGCCCGGTTGATGCGACCACACGATAGCCGAGGTCGGCGAGAAGGGCGATCGCGATCGATCCGACGCCGCCGTTGGCACCCGTGACAAGGATGTCGCCCCGGTCGGGCGTAATGCCGCCATGTTCGAGCGCCAGCACCGACAGCATTGCCGTGTAGCCCGCTGTTCCGACGGCCATGGCATCCAAGGTAGACAGGGGGGCCGGAATCTTGACGAGCCAGTCGCCGCTCAGCCGGGCCTTTTGCGCGTAGCCGCCATGATGGGTCTGGCTCAGTCCCCAGCCATTGGCAACGACGCGGTCACCGACTTCGATGCCTGGATAGGAGGACCCCTCGACTGTTCCCGCAAGATCAATGCCAGGAATGAGCGGGAATGTCTGGATGATCGGAGCACGACCCGCAAGCGCCATGCCGTCCTTGTAGTTCACAGTCGAGTAGTCGACGGCGATCGTGACATCGCCCGGCATGAGGTCTTGCTCTTCCAATTCGACCAGATCCGTCGATATCGTATCGCCGCTTTTGCTGGCCATAAGTGCTTTGAATGTCATTGATCTATCCTCTGTTTGTTATTGCCGGTGGCTTCCAGGCGGTATCGGCCCGCCGTCCGATAGCGCTCGGCGGGATGCTCCTGCCTGGTGTTCGGAAGGATGGCCAGGCGACCCGCGTGGCAGGTATCTGCAAACCGCGTCAGTTTCACCGGTCGCCAATCCGGTGAGGCCGGTACGGATTCTAGTCTGCGACCGCTATGATGACTTTGCCCTTCGCGCGCCCTGTCTCGACGTAAGCTAAGGCATCGCCGGTCTTCTCGAACGGGAAAACCTTGTCGACCACCGGGCGGATCACGCCCGATTCGATCAGGGAGGCGATCTCGCCTAACTGTTGACCTTGCGCTCGCATGAACAGGAACGAGTAGCGCATGCCAAGGCGCTTGGCTTTTTTCCGGACCCCTCGGCTCAACAAGTGCAAGACCAGTTTCAGGAAAAGGTTCAGACCGCGTTCCTTGGCAAAAGCCGGATCGGGCGGACCGGAGATGGAAATCAGCTGGCCGCCCGGCTTGAGCACGCCGAACGATTTGTCGAGGGTCTTCGCATCCTGGCTGTTCAACACGAGGTCGTAGCCCGACAGGACCTTCTCGAAATCCTGCGTCTTGTAGTCGATCACCACATCCGCCCCGAGACTTTTGACCAGATCGACATTCTTCGTGCTCGTCGTCGTCGCAACCGTTGCCCCGAGGTGCTTGGCGAGCTGGATGGCAAAAGTCCCGACACCGCTGGAGCCGGCCTGGATGAAGACCTTCTGGCCGGGCTTCACCTTGGCTAGCTCGACCAGCGCCTGCCACGCGGTCAGCCCGACCAGTGGGATGGACGCCGCTTCGGCCATGCTGAGTTTCTTGGGCTTCAGCGCAACGTCCGCTTCATTGATGGCGATGAATTCGGCGAATGTTCCGATCCGATGATCCCGCGGACGGGCATAGATCTCGTCACCCACCTTTAGACGCCTGACGGCGGCTCCCACCCTGACAACCGTCCCGGCGACGTCGTGTCCGAGCACGAAAGGCGGCCGATAGGGCAGGATAAGTTTGAACTCTCCATCGCGGAGTTTGGAATCAAGCGGGTTCACTGCGGTAGCTTGAATCCGGACGAGGACGTCATTGGCCTCCAACGCCGGCTCCGGCATGGCGACCAGGCGCAGAGCGCCTTTCTTTTTGTACTTATCGACGACGAATGCCTTCACGGCGTTTTCTCCAATGTTAAATTTTGCTGGTGGTCGGAGGCATTGAGGAAGGAAAATGCCTTCGGCTGTGGGTTGAAGGGCTGCTCGGTCATCGTCTTTTCCTGTCTGATGGAGGACGACGCGCCGGGTGTGCCGGGCTTGTCGCAGAAACGAGGGTCATCGTCGGAGTTCGGCGTCCACCAGCGCCAGGGCGTTGCTGAGCCCCTGCGCGAGGAGGTCGTCGGAGAGCTGGCGGTCGGTCAGGGCGCGGCAGAGTTGTAGCGTCCCGGCCATCAGGCCGAGGAGACTGAGCGCCTTCACGCGGGCCGAGAGCGGATCTTCGGGTGCCAATCGGGCGGCGAGGCCGTCGATGACGACCAGCACGCCGTCGGTATACGCCTGCCTGATTGCGTCCGCGCTGCGCCCGATCTCGTCGAGCAGGGCGGCGTTGGGGCAGCCGTCGCCGGGGTTGTCCCGGTGGTGGGCCGACAGGTACCAGCGCATGAGCTGTTCGAGGCCGGCAGGGCCCGGCTCCGCCAGCTCGACGATGTTCGCGTGCAATGTGTGCAGTTGGTCGGTGACCGCCTCCGCGACGAGGCTGTCCTTGGATTCGAAATGGGCGTAGAAGGCGCCGTTGGTGAGGTCCGCGTCCTTCATGAGCGTCGCGACTCCGGAGCCGTCGATACCGTCCCGCTTGAGCCGTCGACCGGCCGTCGCAATGATCCTCTGCCGCGTCTCCTGCTTGTGTTCTTTCGTGTAACGCACCATGCCTTCCTCCTTTTAAGCCGGGTTTGCGCTCCGGATACCGCTGTGGCCAGGTCAGTTCGGCATCCGGTTGAATCTGCGGATGACGCGGTCGAAGATCCGGGCCGGGGCGACGCTGTATACCGTGTTGATGATCCGGGCGGTCGTACCGGCGGTGCGCCGTAGTTTCGGGTTCCGGTCGGTGGCCGCCGCGACGATCACCGTGGCGACGACCGCGGGGTCGTCGCCGCTGCTGAGGTTCTTCTCCAGCAGATCGTCGTAGTTGCGCCGTCCCGCCGCGTAGAGCGGCATGGGGGTGTCGGCCACCACGCTGTGACCTGCGAACGGCGTGTTGATCGGGCCGGGCTCGACGAGCAGGACCCGGACGCCGCAATCGCGAACCTCGTGGTCCAGCGACTGGGAGTAGCCCTCGACCGCGTGCTTGGTCGAAACATAGAGGGCCATGAACGGGCTGGGGACGAACCCGCTGAGGGAGGAGACATTGATGATGCGTCCGCGGCCCTGGGCGCGCATATGCGGCAGGACCGCCTTGGTCGTCCGCATGACGCCGTAGACGTTGATGTCGAAGATGTGCTGCGTCTGGGTGATCGAGAACTCCTCGGCCGCGCCGGTTGTGCCAACGCCGGCGTTGTTAACCAGGACGTCGATGTGCCCGAACCGTTCGATCACCTGCCTGACCGCTGAGGCGACCGATTCGTCGCTGGTCACATCGAGGTCGAGGTACGTCACCCCGGCGGGCGCGGCGAGTTGCGCGGTGTTGCGGCCGGTTCCGATTACCTGGAAACCTGCGGCGGCCAAAGCGATCGCTGTGGCCTTGCCGATGCCTGAGGTGGCGCCTGTTACGAGCGCAACCCGCGGAGTTGCTGTCATCATGAGCTCCTGAAGTTAGAATTACGATCATACGACAATAGCGATTGAGTGGTCGCAAGGCAAGAATTAAATTATGTTCGTACGTTCACGGAGGGGCGAGACGAGGAGGCAGCCGGTGAACGGCGCCAGGATTGCCGGTCGAGATCGCGGAGGGGCGGCATTCTTGAAGAATGACTGGCAGAGGACGAAACGGAGGTTTCAGATTCCGGTTCCGTCGTTTGGACCGCTGACGGCAATGTCTGAATCGGGCGGCGGCAGCCACAGCGTGAATGTCAGGTTTGGAGACGCGTTACGAATGACCGGCGTAAGATGCTCGTTCGTGCTGGTCAGAACGGGCGACCGCTCACCACCCGGTACTGCAGGCGATTTTGCCCTCGATGCCTGGAACGAGTTGACCGTGCTCAAGTACGCATTCTGGCTCGGCTGTGTTTTGCGCCTCGATCTTGCGCCAAGCCTTTGGATCCTGGAGCAGTGGAGCGGCAGAAACGGCCGATCACGATGTAGGTCGCCGCGACAGTCGGATCGACCTCGATATCGCTGCTGACATAGTTAGATGCGTCGCCACATCGACTCGAGAACCTTCAGCCCGCCATTCGTGCCGCCGGAATGGCGTTGGGCGGGGGACCACAAATGAGCGCCCGGCGAACGAATGATTTGCCGGTGACGACTTTGATATTGGCACGTGTCTCCTGAGCAACATGGCAGAAACCCAACTGCTCCAGTTGCAAGACTGGCGCAGTTCGTTCGTCGAAATTCGGGCGAGCGCTTCTCGCCGGCACGTCGGCTGGATTCAGCCGTCGTCACCTGAATCATCCGAGCCGTCATCGCCTGAATCGTCCGAGCTGTCGTCGCTGCTGTCGTCCGCATCGTCGCTGGAATCAGCGTCAGCCGACTCGTCCTCGGCCAGGTCCTCTTCGACCGTCGCCTCCTCGCTCTCCTCGGAAGTCTCAATTTCCGTCGATTCCGTGGAAACATATTCCTCGTAGGAGGACGAGCTTACCGTCGTGTCAGTCTCCCAACTAGAGATTTCGCTGACCGCGGTCGTCTCGTTGTAGGATTCGAGTGTGATAATTGCGGCAACCGCGATCACTGCCCCACCACGCGCGACGCTGAAGGACATATCGGAATGGCCGGCCTTCAACTGGCGGCGCACGGCAACATCGACGTCGATCGGCTTATGAACCTTATGGCCCTGTACTTCAGCCAAAACGTCGCCCGGCTTGATCCCCTGCTTGTCGGCAACGCCGCCGGGCTTGACGGAAAGCACCAGAACACCGTGCACGCCTTTGTCGAGCTTGAACTTCTTGATCACGCCCTTGTTGATCGGCAGCAGCAGCGCATCGAGCGCCTTGGATATCATCGGCCCGGATTTCGCATGGGCCGCCGGCGGGTTTGCCGCGAAGGCGGAGTGAACCCCGGCAAACGGAGAAGCAATATGTGCGACGACGATCAGTGCTCGGAAGGCACGATACGAATTCTTCAAGACCATCTCCTGGGTTGGCGCGAACAAGCTCTTGCTTCGTTCGGCACGGAGACGGTAGTCGACGGCTTCTAAAGATGTCTTAAGCAATGACCTGGAAAATAAAATATAGAAAACACTATGTACTTCACTTGCTTGGTTCAATATTGGCGGCGTGGCGACATCGGTGCAACACCAGCAGCAGCCACACGCGGATCTCCGCGTAAACCAACAACACAGCGAATCTTCGCCGAGGTCCCTCCGCGTGTGGAATATGCGCTAACCCCGGCAGCCTATAAGCTCGCACCAGTGTTCGATGGGTTGGTCGCTTGGTGGCAGCGACACAAGATGCATCGGATAGTGAGACTCAACGACTCCGCCCATGCAAGCGAGAGCCGCTGATCTACGTCCGCAAGACGATTGAGGCCCGGTTGGAGGAGATCTTAGTAAACCTTCGTCGTGGCTACTGAACTTCCATGGCCGGCTGCACTCGCCTTCTGAAAGTCGGACAGCAGGCGCAATGCGCCGCTCGCCAACAGGCCGACATCGTTTCCGATGGCGACGAAGGTGGCGCCGAGTTCCAGATAGCGTTTGGCAAGCGACTGATCGGCGGTCAGGATGCCGGCTGCCTTGCCGTGCAACTGGATACGGATCAGCGCCGCTTCCACCGCCTGTTGTACCTCTGAATCGCCAGGCCTGCCGAGATGGCCCATGTCGGCGGCAAGATCGGCTGGTCCGATAAAAACGCCATCGACGCCATCGGTAGTGGCGATGTCATCGAGTGCGGCCAGCCCGGCGCGGCTTTCGATCTGCAGCAGCAGGCAGACCTCATCATTGGCGGTCTGCAGGTAGTCGGGAATACGATTGAATGCCGAAGCGCGGGCAAGCGCTGCCCCGACGCCTCGCACGCCGTGCGGCGGATATCGTACCGCACGCACCATGGCTCTTGCCTGGTCGCCGCTCTCGATCATCGGTACCAGCACCGTCTGGGCGCCGATATCGAGAATCTGCTTCAATATCCAGGCCTCCCCGACCGGTGCCCGGATGATCGGATGGCTCGGCGAACCCTTGAGCGCCTGCAATTGCGCCGTCATCAGAGGGATGTCGTTCGGCGCATGCTCACCGTCAATCAACAGCCAGTCATAGCCGGCACCACCCAGAATTTCGGCCGTATAGGAATTGGCGAGCGCCAGCCAGAGTCCGATCTGCGGACGCCTCTCGGCCAAGGCCGTCTTGAAAGTGTTCTTGGGCGCGGGCATGAGCGCTCTCCTATGCGAAATAGCTGCTGACCGTCCCATAGGGTCCGAAATCGGCGACGATGGTGTCGCCGTGGCGCGCCTCGATCGGTCGGATGAAGGAGCCGGCGAGCACGATCTGGCCCGCCTCGATGCCGTCGCCATATTGGGCCAGCCGGTTGGCAAGCCAGGCAATGCCTCGCGCCGGCTGGTTCAAGACACCGGCACCCAGGCCGGTTTCCTCCACTTCGGCATTGCGGCTGACGATCGCTCCCATCCAGCGCATGTCGACGTCGTCGGCCCGCGCCATGCGCCCGCCAAGCACGATGCCGGCATTGGCCGCGTTGTCGGAAATCGTGTCGACGATGGTGCGGGTCTTCTTCGTTCCGGGATCGACCCTGAGGATGCGCGTATCGAGGATTTCGAGGGCCGGGGTGATATAATCCGTGGCGTTCAGCACATCGAATACGGTGATGCCTGGGCCTTTCAGCGGAGCCTTCATGATGAAGGCGATCTCCGCCTCGATCCGCGGCTGGATGAAGCGGTCGGCCGGCACCGTCGCGCCGTCCTCGAACAGCATGTCGTCGAACAGCACGCCGGAATCGGGCGTGTCGATGTTCAGCGCATATTGCATCGCCTTCGAGGTCAGCCCGATCTTCCAGCCGATCACCTTGCGCCCGGCGGCGATCTTCTTCGAGACCCAGGCCGACTGCACGGCATAGGCATCATCCATCGTCATGTGCGGATATTTGAGCGACAGAAGCTCCGTCTGTTCGCGCATCCGCTCGGCGATGTCGAGTCGCTCTGCCGCCTGCCTGATATCGTCTGAAGTCAACATTTCACACCTCGTCAGCGATCGTGTTGCGCAAGATGCCGATGCCATCGGCCTCGACCTCGACGACGTCGCCGGGCTGCAGCCAGATCGGCGGATCGAAGCGAGCACCGGCGCCGGTTGGCGTGCCGGTGACGATCACATCGCCGGGAACGAGCGTAGTGAAGGTCGAGATGTAGTTGATGATCTTGCGGAAGGAAAAGATCATCCGGCTGGTGCGGTCGCTCTGGCGCACTTCGCCGTTGACGCGCGTCTGGAGCCTGATGTCGGCGATTTGCGCCTCGTCCGTGAACGGGATCAGCCAAGGGCCGATCGAGCCGGTGCGGTCGAAATTCTTGCCCTGGGTAACGTTGAACTTGGCATGGCGGACCCAGTCGCGGATCGTGCCCTCATTGCACAGCGACAGCGCCGCGATGTGGGATAGTGCCTCAGCCTCGGGAATGCGCCGGCCGGTCTTGCCGATGATGATGACGATTTCGCCTTCGTAGTCGAGCTGCGGGCTTTCCGGTGGTCGGATCAGCGGCTGATCGTGGCCGGTGAAGGAGCGCGGAAAGCGGATGAACAGGGAGGGATTGGAGGGCGCTGCCTGCCCATCCTTGTATTCCTCGTTGCGGTCGGGGAAGTTCACGCCGACGCAGATGATCTTCTCCGGGGCGGGAACAGGGACTTCGTAACGGATGTCCGACACCGGAAAATCGGGCTCCAAGCTCGCCGCTTCCTCAGCGAGCTTCAGCAGCACGCCGTCGGTTATAAGCTCGCGCAGCGTTGGCCACTTCGTGCCATGGCGGGCGGAAAGGTCAATGATTCCATTTCCGGCAAGAACGCCGTACCCACTGTGGCCGTTGCGGGTAAAGCTGACAAACTTCGGGTGAGACATCGTTTTTCTTCCTATTCAGTTCAGCCGATGCCGCCAAGGCAGACATATTTAATCTCGGTGAATTCCTCGATGCCGTATTTCGAGCCCTCACGGCCGAGGCCCGACAGTTTGACGCCGCCAAACGGTGCTTCGGCTGTCGAGATCAGACCCGTATTGACGCCCACCATGCCGTATTCCAATGCCTCGGCCACACGGAATACCCGAGCGAGATCTTTGGCGTAGAAGTAGGAAGCGAGGCCGAACTCGGTATCATTAGCCTGCTCGATGACGTCAGCTTCGTCCTTGAAACGAAACAGCGGCGCCAGCGGCCCGAAGGTTTCCTCGCGCGCCACCGCCATGTCCTTGGTGACGTCGCCCAAGATGGTCGCCTCGAAGAAGGTGCCGCCGAGCGCATGCCGCTTGCCGCCGTGCAGGATGCGCGCGCCCTTGCCCAAGGCATCGGCAATATGCTCCTCGACCTTGGCGAGGGCGGCCTTGTCGATCATTGGCCCAAGGATGACGCCTTCGTCAAAGCCGTTGCCGATCTTCAGCCTGGCGACCGCAACTGCCAGCTTTTCTGCAAAGGCGTCATAGACGCCGTCCTGCACGTAGATGCGGTTGGCGCAAACGCAGGTCTGGCCATTGTTGCGATATTTGGCAATCAGCGCCCCTTCGACCGCCGCGTCGAGATCGGCATCGTCGAAAACGATGAACGGCGCATTGCCGCCAAGCTCCAGACCGAGCTTCTTGATGGATGGGGCGCTCTGCTTGTAAAGCTCGGTGCCGATTTCGGTCGAGCCGGTAAAGGTCAGCTTCCGCACCACCGGGTTCGAGGTCATCTCGGCGCCGATGGCCGCGGCCGAGCCGGTGATGACGCTGAAAAGACCCTTCGGCAATCCGGCGCGTTCTGCCAGGATCGCAATCGCGATCGCCGAGAACGGCGTCTGCGAGGCGGGCTTCAGCACCATGGCGCAGCCGGCGGCAAAGGCGGGACCGGCCTTGCGGGTGATCATCGCATTGGGGAAGTTCCACGGCGTGATTGCCGCGACGACGCCGATCGGCTGCTTCATCACCATGATGCGCTTGTCCGGCTGGTGGCCGGGGATCAGGTCGCCATAGATGCGGCGGCCCTCCTCGGCAAACCATTCGATGAAGCTCGCACCATAGACGATTTCACCGGTCGCCTCGGCCAGCGGCTTGCCCTGTTCGAGCGTCAGGATGCGGCCGAGGTCATCCTTGTTCTCGATCATCAGATCGAACCACTTGCGAAGGACGGCGCAGCGGTCCTTGGCGGTGCGGGCAGCCCAACCCTTCTGCGCCAGGCGGGCGGCCTCGATGGCCGTCCTCGTCTCGGCGGCACCAAGCTTTGGTACAAGACCGATGATCTCACCGGTCGCCGGATTGTTCACCTCGATCGCGTTGTTCGGATCGGCCTCGATCCAATTGTCGCCGACAAGAGCGGCTTGGCGGAACAAGGAAGGATCTTGCAATTTCATGGCTGGCTCCTCACCAAGCAAAAAAACAGCCGACGCTTTCGCGCCCGCCCGGCTGGGGAAATTCAGGGCGCGACGATCGGCTGGGCCTTCAGCACGGAATCACGCACCTCGGTACCGGCAAAGGTGCTGCCTTCCTCGAACCAGGATTTCGGCGCCGGAGCCCCCCAGAGCGTCTGGCGCTGCGGATCCTTAAGATCCCATTTGATCGGCTCGAGATCGGGATCGACCGTCTGATAATCCGAGCAATAGATCTCGATACGATGGCCATCCGGATCGCGGATATAGAGGAAGAAGGCGTTCGAAATACCGTGCCGGCCGGGGCCGCGCTCGATATTGAGCAGCCAACCGGTGGTCGCCATCAGATCGAGCAGGTCGATGATGTTGAGCGGCGTCGGAACCCAGAACGCGGTGTGATGCAAACGCGGGCCGCGACCGTTGGTAAACGCTATGTCGTGGACGCCACCCTTTCGGTGCGTCCATGCCGCCCAGAGCTTCCCGGTTTCCTCGTCGGCGGTGTACTCCGTCACGCGGAAGCCGATCTCATTATAGAAGGCGACACTTTCGTCGACATTCGGTGAGAAGCAGTTGAAGTGATCGATACGGAGCGGCTTTACGCCTCTGTAGAGGGCATATTTCTGGTGGATCGGCGGCAGGCGGTCCATCTTTGAATAGAATTCCAGCGGAATGCCGTGCGGATCGCGGGTGCGGAAGGTACGCGACTGGTAGGGCCGCTCGACCCATTCGATCGGCAGGCCCTTGCCCTTGAAGAAATGCTCGGCCTTGTCGAGGTCCTCGTCGGAAAACACCTTGAAGCCGAGATCGCGTGCTTCGGCGACGGCGTCTTTCTTCAGGACGATGCAGTGATGCCCTCGTTCTTCGAGCGCACGCAGATAGATCGTGTCTGCCGTCTCGTCGGTCACCTGCAAGCCGAGCGTGTCGACGTAGAAGGCGCGCGATTTCGCAAGGTCGGTCACGGCAAGCTCGACATGGCTGAGGCGCACGATGTTGAAGGGCGGATAAAGATTGGGTGTGGGCAGGGGCATAGGGTTCTCCTCCAAATTCAATAGGGTGTCCGGTGCACTCAGCCGCCGAGTTTCTGGATCGCATGCGCCGTGGTGGCGAAGGCAACGTTTTTGGTCTCCATGTAGAAATCGAAGGACCAATCGCCGCCGTCACGGCCGATACCTGAGTTCTTGACGCCGCCGAAAGGTGTCGGCAGATGGCGGACGTTTTCCGAATTCACCCAGATCATCCCGGCAGCCAGGCCATCGGTGAAGCGGAAAGCACGGGTGACGTCCGAGGTCCAGAGATAGCCCGTCAGCCCGTATTGCACGTCGTTGGCAAGCACCAGCGCATCGGCCTCGTCCTTGAAGGGGATCGCGGTCAGAACGGGCCCGAAGATTTCTTCCTGCGCAATGCGCATTTGGTTGTTGGCGCCGGTGAAGAGAGTGGGGGATACGTAGCATCCGCCACCCGGCCCTTCGAATTTCGTGCCGCCGGCGGCAACCGTCGCGCCGCCGGCTTTGCCGATCTCGATATATTCCAGCACCTTCTTTTCGTGCACCGGGTGGATCAGCGGGCCGACCACAGTTTCTGGATCGAGGGGGTGGCCGACCTTGATGCGCTTGGCCTTCTCGGCGACCATCGCCGTGAAGCGGTCGTAGATGCTTTCCTCCACCAGCAGACGGGAGGAGGAGGTGCAGCGCTCGCCGTTCAGCGAATAGATCATGAAGACGGCAGCATCGGCGGCGCGCTCCAGATCGGCATCGGCAAAGACGATGACGGGGTTCTTGCCGCCAAGCTCGAAATGTACCCGCTTCAGCGTGTCGGCACCCTGTTTCATGATCATCGAGCCGGTCCGGCTCTCGCCGACGAAGCCGATCGCCTTGATATCAGGATGCTCGGTCAGCGCCTTGCCGGCGTCCTCGCCGAGGCCGTTGATCAGGTTCCAGACACCCTTCGGCAGACCAGCCTCTTCGGCGATTTCGACCAGCAGCCGCGCAGTCAGCGGCGAGAATTCCGCCGGCTTGTGGACGATCGTGCAGCCGCTGGCAAGCGCCGGCGCAATCTTCCACGTCGACAACATGAAGGGCGTATTCCATGGCGTGATGACGCCGACCGGGCCGATCGGTGCGCGAGTGGTGATATTGACTTGGCCGTTCGCACGCAGCGTTTTGCCGTCACGGGCTTCCACGGCGCGATCGGCGAAGAAGCGGAAGTTCTCGGCGCCGCGAAGGGCGGCCTTCGCCATGAATTTCAGCGATTGGCCGGTATCCATGCATTCCGTGAAAGCGATCTCCTCGGAACGCGCCACGATGGCATCGGCTATTTTGTGCAGCAGCGCCTTGCGCGCATCGCCGGGCACTGCCGCCCAGGCGGGAAAGGCCGCCTTCGCCGCCTTTGCTGCCCGGTCCACATCGGCCACCTTGCCATGCGCCACCTTTGCCAGCACCTTCAGATCGACAGGAGAGATGATATCGAAGGTCGTGCCGTCGGCGGCCGGCACCGCTTCGCCATCGATATGGTTCAGCACGCCCCGCGCGCGGAAGCGGGCAAGATAGGCCTCCGCTTTTGCAATGTTGTTTTCAAATGTCGACATTTTTTCTCCGATATTGCTGATCTTGCAGCGCCGGACGCGAGGCAGGCGTGCTGCGTTTCGCCGTCTGCTACGTCTGGATTCAGGCTGGGCTGCTTAGCTGTTCGTTTTGCGAAGACGCGGATGGATGGCGTTTTTCTTCCAGCTGAGCGCCGGATCGATCTCGCGGATTTCAAGCGTGAGTGCAAAATGCGGCGCCTGGAAAAGGGATTCCAGGTGCTGCGTCACCGCCTGGAAGATCGCTTCTCCGGTCCGGCGCTTGTCATCTTCGCTGCGTCCCTCGCCGATACGGAAAGACATGTCGATGAAGGCATTATCGGCAAGAAGATCCGCAATCGCATAGGCTTCGCACCGAATAGCGCGCACCCGCACCGCCCCGACCTCGAACAGGCCCGTTTTCAGGATTTCCATATGGACCACGCGACAAAGCGCGTCGAAGTCCACGGTTCGATCGAGATTGGCCGAATAATCCATCGTGAAATGCGGCATCGTTCCTCCCGCGCCACAGTGACTTATATATTTAACATGTTAACAATATTTACGGCCTTGTCAACGATGATGGGCACTCGGCTCGTTGCGTGTCGCAAAAATATGATCCATAGAACCCTTATGACGAGACAACCCCCTAAGACGAACGGCATAGTGCAGGACGCTCTTCTCCCGCGCGACACTCGCCGCTCGCTGCCGATTGCGCTGCTTCGGGCGCGTGAGGCGGTCATGGGGCATTTCCGTCCGATGTTGGCGCTGCATGACGTGACCGAACAGCAATGGCGGGTGATCCGCATTCTGGCCGAAGCCGGAACGTTGGATGCCTCGGAGATGTCGGAGCGGGCCTTCATCCTTGCCCCGAGCCTGACGCGGATCATCCGATCCCTGGAGGAACGCGGCTTCATCACCAAGACAAAGGATACTGAAGACGGTCGTCGAATCCTTCTTGAGATCACGGCCGCCGGGCTGAAAGTGATCAATGAAGTCAGCCCAGACAGCCGTATGATTTACACGGCGCTGGAGCAGCGGTTTGGTCGGGAACGGATCGATACGCTACTGGATATGCTCGACGAATTGGCGATGCTGCACAAATAGTTGGATGTCTCCCATGCCTTGATAAAGCAAGGCTGCAGACAGCCCGCTTGTTCAACCTCCGAAGCTGCCAATTTGCGTCGGGACATGAACGTAATTCCGGTCAAAATACAGTAACGCATTGCCATCGGGGCGGGATCGGATGCCGGCGATCCGCCCGATGAAAATGTGATGGCTGCCGACAAGTCTTGCCTCGGACAGCTCGCAATCAAATGAGACGATCGCATCCGCGAGAGCATCCGTACCTGAAGGCATTGCGACCCAATCCGCAGAGGCGTAACGCGCCTCCATATCGGCGGTTGCTCCGGCGAATTTCCCGGCTAGCTCTCTGTGGTCGTGACTTAATACGTTCACGCAGAACCGGTGGTTTTCCAGAAACAGTGCAGTTTGGGCGGATCGGCTATTCATGCAGACGAGCAGCGTCGGCGGCTCATCCGTGACGCTGCACATGGCCGTGGCGGTGAACCCGCCGCGACCGGCGGGACCATTGGTGGTGATGACGTTGACCGGCGCGCAAACGCGCGCCATGGCGTTGCGGAACTCGGTTTTGGAAAAGGCTTCCTCCATGGTCGCCTCCTATTCCGCGGCCGACTTGAACGGGTCTGCGGCACCGATCGGCGGCAGCCAGGTATCGCCGGTCCAGCCGTTTTCGTCGTAGTCGCTCATGCAGGTGTCAACCAGGGCCTCCATTTCGCGCAACCGTCCGCCACGCTCGGCCCCCTTCAGCACCTGAAGCCGGACTTCTTCCGGCGCTCCGGCATAGTTCAATTCGTAGAGCGCATGCCGTCCGCCGAACTCGGTTCCGGTTGCGTCCCACAACAGCTTCATGATCTTAATGCGTTCGATATGGCCCATGTCGTTGGAGCCGCGCACATACTGGCCGAGATAGCGGTCGATCTCCGGATTGCCGAAATCCTTGGCCGAGGACGGCAAATAGATCAATCCCGAGGCAACGACCTTGCGGACCGTCTCGATGACGCGGGGATAGGCTTCCGACATGAAGGTGCGGTAGGCAAGGGCCGCTTCCAGATTGGGCAGTACTGCGCCGTTCGCCCAGGGGATCGGATTGTAGGCCATGGCGTTGGAGAAGCTCCAGAACATGTGGCGCAACGCAATGACTTCACCGAGTGCGGCCTGATTGCCGCGGAAGGCATCACCGCCAGTTGCTCGCAAAGCCTTGGCGAGCAGGCCTGCCAGGAAATCAAGTTTGACGGCGAAACGCGTGCAGCCCTGGAAGCAGTAGCCGTGCATGAAGCCGGAAGCGGGATGAAAGGACAGGATCTTCGGCGCATCGCGCAGCACCAGCACGTCCTCCCAGGGGATGAAGACATTGTCCAGAACGAGGATGGCATCGTTCTCATCGAAGCGGGAAGAGAGCGGGTAGTCGAACGGCGTGCCGACACGGTTTGCGGTTTCCTCATAGGAAACGCGGCAGAACATCTTGATGCCGGGCGCATTCATCGGGACGATGAACATCACCGACAGAGACGGATCTTCCGTAACCGTCGCCGAGCTCTGTGCCAGGAAATTGTAGTGCGTCAAAGCAGAGGACGTCGCCACCACCTTCGCACCCGAGACGTAGATGCCGGCGTCGGTTTCCTTAGTGATATGAACGAATACGTCCTTTACGGCATCCGCCGGCTTGTGGCGGTCGATCGGTGGGTTGACGATCGCGTGGTTCATGAAGAGAGCAGCTTCCTGGGCGCGCTTGTGCCAGGCGAGTGCATTGTCTTTGAAGGGACCATACCAGTCGGCATTGGCGCCCAGCGTATTCATCAATGCTGCTTTGTAGTCGGCGGTGCGGCCCATCCATCCGTAGGACATGCGGGCCCAATCGGCGATCGCGCCCTGTTGAGCGACGAGATCGGCGGAGGACTTTGCGACACGGAAATATTTGTGGGTGTAGCCTCCAGAACCGGTGTCGGTGGGCGATGTCAGGCGATCCCTCGTCTTCTCAGCATGCAGTGCATCGTAGAGCCTTGCAAGCGATCGGACGGAATTGCGCATGGACGGATGCGCCGTCACGTCCTTGACGCGATCGCCATTAATATAGACCTCGCGGCCGTCGCGTAGGCTGGCGAGATATTCTTCGCCGGTGAAAGGCCGCTTTGTATCGGCCCGGAACTCTTCTGCTCTCATCGTCTCCTCCTATGATGTCAGTCAAAGCTAGTCCTTGCGTCCGACCTCCACCATGGACAGAATAGAGAAATCACTTGTACTTTTCTTGGTGGCCGGCATGAACGATATCGTCCCAAGTTTCTTTGTTTACGGCGAACCGGATCGTCCTTTGGAGATCGGTTTTCTTCATGTGGAAACAGTGATGGCCCGAGTAAATCTCCATTCCGGCCAAGTTCGAGCCCACAAACATGACCGGATGATGCAGGTCACTTTCTGGACCAGTGGTAGCGGGTCCTATTTCATAGAAGACCAACGTTTGGACTTTTTGGCGCCCGCCGTTAGTTTCGTGCCGAGCGGCGTGGTCCATGGTTTCAACGTCGATCCGCTCGTCTCCGACGCGATCGTCGTGTCGATCGCCGACAGTCTGCTGCCATCGATCGCGGGTCAGACGATCCTGCCGCTGGATCGTCCGGTGATGGTGACGGGGCGGGGCGCGGAGGCGCTCTGGGAGAGGCTGGGGTGCACCATGCGATTGATCCTGGAAGAATATGCCGAGGGAAGAGGGCAGGCCGACAAGATTATCCCACCGCTGACCGCCGCCGTACTGACCCAGATCGGACGCTTGGCGTCAGACGCCCCGATGCTGGCGCAATCGCCACAACGCCTGCTTGCTGGCGAGCTTCGACGGCTGATCGACCGGCATTTTCGTGAGAACTGGCCAGTCGCGCGCTACGTTTCGACCCTCGGCACCACGCCGCATCTTCTTGCCAAGGCAGGGCACATGGCATTCGGCCAGGGCGTCAAGGACATGATCGCCGCGCGCCGCCTGCTCGAGGCCAAGCGGCTGTTGCTCTTCACCATCCGATCGCTCGAGAACATAGCCTACGAGGTGGGCTTGAAGGATGCCGCTTATTTTTCGCGCTTTTTCCGCGCGCGCACCGGTATGCCGCCCAGTGAATGGCGGCGGCAAAACATAGCTGGCGAGAAGAGTCGGGATGACGGATTCTAGTTAACATGTGAAATATATTGACAGGGCGATCGATCTTCGACACTCTTTCAGTTTACCGGTCTCAGGTGTTGCCGCCTTTTTGCGCTTGTGGGAGAGTCGCGCGAGACGGAAATGTCGTTGACTGACACTGTTGGGAGGCAGAGTTGGAGCTCTTGAACAATCAGGCCCTGATGCAACACGCATGGGCAACCGTTCCCTATGATCAATGGACCAGTGATCTCCAATCGATCTGCGGCAACTTCAATCCGAAAGCAATGGAGAGCGGCAAGCCCGTAACGGGGGCAGCGCGGCGTATCGATGTCTGCGGTATGGAGTTCGCCCATGTTTCCAATGATCTCGATCGCGTCCATCGAGATTGGGATGACATTCGCCGAGACGCCAACGAACACCTTTTTCTCATCATGCAGCTCGAAGGGTCCTGTGGTCTCGAGCACGTCGGCCTCCAGGCAGTCCTGGATGTCGGTGATTGCATTCTCGTCGACTCGACCCGGCCCACGACATTCCATTTCGGTGGACAGTTCAGCAATCATCTGTCGCTGCATTTGCCACGCCAGATCATGTATGCCGAAAGCCCGATCGATTTCGACATCGCCCGCAAACTCGAGGCCTTTGACCCGATGGCGATGATGCTGCGTGCGCTGGTGGCGAAGATCATGTCCAATTCGGCATCGGATGCCGCGTCTGCCAATCTGCGGCACCTGATGTTCAATGCGACGCGACAGGCCTTCGTCTCAAACGGCGACGCCATGTCCGCTCTCAACGACAGCGCTTCGCGGCGGCTGGAAATGGTCGACATACTGATCGACCGACACCTGACCGAGAGCGATCTCAGCGCCAAGTGGCTGGCGACACGGATCGGCGTATCCATCCGCACGCTGCAACAGGATTTTCAAGGTATCGGCATGACCTGCACCACGGTCATCCGTGACAAGCGGTTGCGCCTCGTGCGTGAAAAGATTGCGCAGATCAAAGATCAAAGAAGCCCAAGGACGATCGCGGAAGTCGCCTATTCGGCCGGCTTCAATGATATTTCCTATTTCAATCGCAGCTTCAAGGATCTGTTCGACTGCGCGCCGACCGATCTGCTCAGGCCGGTGACATCAACCGCACAATAGTGCGGTTTGAATACTTGATGAGCCGACGGCCTGTTGCGTTTGAAACCAAGTCGCGGCGCGCTCCTGCCCAAGACGGCTTTCTTCTGCCCCGTCATACTCCTTCCAAAGCTCAGGGAGGAGCCAATCGTGAAGCAGTACAGTCTGTTCATCGGCGGAGCACGCATCGAGACCGCAACCTATGCCGACATTCGCAACCCATCGACCGGCGAAATCGTCGGTCAGATGCCGCTGGCGACGGCGGCGGATCTCGACCTTGCCGTTGCCGCCGCCTCAGCCGCCTTTCGCACTTGGAGCCAGGCGCCGGAAGAAGAGCGCCAGGCCGCCTGCCGCGCCATTGCCGAAAAGATCGCAGCCAATGGCGAGGAGCTCGCGCGGCTTTTGACGCTGGAGCAGGGCAAGCCTCTCAATGGTCTCGGTTCCCGGTTCGAAATCGGTGGCGCGCTTGCCTGGACACGCCACACCGCCGAACTGAATCTGCCGGTTGAGATCCTGCAGGACGACAATGAGGGCCGCGTCGAATTGCATCGTAAACCCATTGGCGTCGTCGGTTCGATCACACCCTGGAACTGGCCGGTGATGATCGCTTGCTGGCATATCGTGCCAGCGGTGCGAGCCGGCAATACGGTCATCATCAAGCCCTCGCCGCTGACACCACTTTCGACGATCCGTCTTGTCGAGATCATGAACGAAGTGCTGCCGCCCGGCGTCGTCAATGTCATCACCGGCGAAAACAGCATTGGTGCAGCACTTTCCGCCCATGACGGCATCGCCAAGATGACCTTCACAGGCTCGACCGAGACCGGCAAGAAGGTCATGGCTTCGGCTGTCGCGACGTTGAAACGCCTGACGCTCGAGCTTGGCGGCAATGATGCCGGTATAGTTCTTCCCGATGCCGACCCCGCGCAGATCGCCGAGGGCCTGTTCTGGGGAGCCTTCATCAACAACGGCCAGACCTGCGCAGCGCTGAAGCGCCTTTATGTGCACGACAGCATTTATGAAGACGTCTGCGCACGGCTTGCCGACTATGCCGGCAGGATCGTGATCGGCGACGGCCTTGACGAAACCAGCATTCTTGGCCCGGTCCAGAACGAAATGCAGTTCAACAAAGTTCGCGAACTTGTCGATGATGCGCGCGCCAATGGCGGCCGAATTCTCGCCGGCGGCACGCCGATCGACCGGCCGGGCTATTTCTATCCGATCACGCTTGTTGCCGACGTCGACCATGGTGTGCGTCTCGTCGACGAAGAGCAGTTCGGGCCGGCACTGCCGATCATTCGTTACTCCGATATCGATGAGGTCATCGCTCGCGCCAACACCAATCCCGCCGGGCTTGGCGGCTCGGTCTGGTCGGCAGACGCCGAAAAAGCCAAGCGCTACGCAATGCAGCTCGAATGCGGCTCGGTATGGATCAACAAGCACGGCACGATCCAGCCGAACGCGCCCTTTGGCGGCGTCAAGCAATCGGGCATGGGTGTCGAGTTCGGCGCCGAAGGGCTGAAGGAATTTACCACCATCCAGACGGTTTTGAGCTGAGCCATGACCAACTTCGACTACATTATCGTCGGCGGCGGATCGTCGGGCTGCGTGCTGGCAAACAGGCTCTCCGAGAACCCGGCGAACAAGGTTCTGCTGATCGAATCCGGCCGGCGTGACGCCGACCCCTGGATCCATATTCCAGCCACCTTCTTCAAGGTTCTCGGCAAAGGGGTCGACATTCACCCCTATGCATCCGAGCCGGAGAAAGGTCTCAATGGCCGCCCTTGCATTACCCCGCAAGGAAACGTGCTTGGCGGCGGCAGTTCCGTCAATGCGATGATCTACATCCGTGGCCACAGGAACGACTACGATACCTGGTCGCAGATGGGGTGTCACGGCTGGTCCTACGAAGATGTGCTGCCGGCTTTCCGATCGCTCGAGAACAATGAAAGCCTCAATGGCGAATTTCATGGCCGCAACGGTGGCCTGCACGTCTCGAACCCCCGTCACCGCCATCCACTAAGCGAAGCCTTCATTCAGGCAGCCACGCAAGTCGGCATTCCGTATAATCCGGACTTCAACGGCGCAGCCCAGGAAGGCGTCGGGTTCTATCAGAGTACGACTTACCGGGGGCGTCGTTGGAGTTCCGCGCAGGCGTTCCTGCGTGACGCGGAGATCAGGCCGAACGTCACGATCCTGACCGAACGCAAGGTCGCCCGCATTCTGTTCGAGGGTCGGCGCGCGACGGGTGTGGCGCTGCAGGACGGCACCATATTCACCGCTTCCAAGGAAATCGCGCTGACGGCGGGTGCGATCGCGACACCCAAGATCCTGCAGCTTTCGGGCATCGGCGAGGCCGAGCATCTCCGCTCTCACGGCATCAATGTGGTGGCTGATCTGCCGGGCGTCGGCGCAAACTATCAGGATCATCTCGAAGCGCCGGTTCAAGGCGAGACCCACGAGCCGATCTCCATCCTTGGGCATGACAGCGGGATTCGCGCCGCCGGACACATGGCGCGCTACCTGCTGTCGCATCGTGGCCTGCTTTCGTCGAACGTGGTCGAATGCGGTGGTTTCGTGGATACGGCCGGCATCGGCCAGCCGGATGTTCAGTTCCATGTCCTGCCGGTTCTTGTGGGTTTCGTCGACCGCGATCCCGAACCCGGTCATGGTCTCAGCATCGGCCCCTGCTACCTCAGGCCGCGCTCGCGCGGCACCATTCGCCTCAGAAGCGCCGACCCGAATGACAAGGCGGAGTTCAACGCCAATCTCCTCTCGGACCCGGCCGACCTCGATACGCTGGTGCGCGGTGTCGAGACAGCGATCCGCATTCTGGATGCACCAGCGCTTGCGAAACTTATCAAGCGACGCGTCCTGCCGAAACCGGGGGTCGAAAATGATCCGGCGGCATTGCGCGACTACATCCGGCAGACCGCCAAGACCGTTTTCCATCCGGCGGGCACGGCGCGCATGGGGCGGCCAGACGATCCGATGGCGGTCGTCGGGGCCGATCTGAAGGTGCGCGGCGTCGAGGGTCTGAGGGTATGCGACGCATCGGTGATGCCGACGCTGGTATCGGGGAACACCAACGCTCCGGTGATGATGATTGCAGCCCGCGCCGCCGCGTTCATGACAGGCAAGGCGATCGCCGGCTGAGGCAGAGATTCCACGATTGAAGACGTTCGCGGGGAGTGCGGACAATAACGGAAACTGGAGGAGGAAACGATGAGAATAGATATGAGGGGGCTGGTGGTCGGCCTCGGCCTGATGCTGCTTTCGGCATTCAGTGCTCATGCGGCTGCGTCCTGCGGCGACAATACCGGCAAAGCCGCGACCGGTGATCCGATTGTCATCGGTGCGATCACCGGCAAAACCGGTCCGGACGATTTTTCGAACTCGACAAGGGCCGCCAAGGCCTATTTCGACTGCTTGAACGCCAATGGCGGCATCAAAGGGCGGCCGGTCAAATATCTGGTCGAAGACGATCAGTGGAATCCTGAGACGGCCGCTCAGCTGGCCGCCAAGCTCGTCAACGACGAGAAGGCGGTGCTGATGGTCGGCAATTCGAGCTTTGTCGAATGTGGCGCAAACGCGGATTTCTACAAGAAATCCGGCATTGTCGTCGTCGCTGGCGTCGGCGTTCCTCGCGAGTGCTTCTTTGCCGAGAACTACGCCGCGACGAATGCCGGGCCGCGCGTCTCCACGCTGGGCGCCATGGGCTACGCATTGGATCAGCTCAAGGCAAAGTCGGTGGTTTGCATCGGTCCGAACATCCCGAACGTCGGGACATGGTCCTGCGACGGCATTAAGTCTCTGGCCAAGGAAAAAGGCTTTATGGCGGAAACGATCCTGATGGATCCCGGTACGGCCGATTCGACCTCGATCATCCTGCAGGCGGCGGCTTCCAAGCCTGATGTCATTATCCTCGCCCTTCCCAAGGGCGTCACAATCCCGCTTCTGACTGCGGCCGAAGAACAGGGGCTCAACCAGACCATCAAGTTCCTGAGTGCCGCATCGGCTTATGACCTTTCGGTGCCCGGGACCATTGGCGCAGGCTGGGATGGAAACTTCTATGTCAACATGGAGTTCAACGATCTCGAGGCCGTGACGCCCGACAATCAGAACTGGCTTGCCGTCATGGACAAATATGGCCAGCCTTCCGATCCGCGCGACACGTTCGCCCAGGCCGGATATCTTGCCGCCCGGATTGCCGAGAAGGCACTGATGTCACTTGATCCCAAGGACATCACGCGCGAAAGCACCAGTTCCGCCATCCGGCAGGTCAAGGGCTTTGCCAGCGATATTTTCTGCGCGCCTTGGTATTTCGGCGATGGTCAGCCGCGCCACAATGCAAATTCGACGACGCGCATGGCAGTCAGCAAGGGTGGCAAGTGGAAGGTGATCTCCGATTGCGCGCCATCGCCCGATCCGGAGTTGGCCGACATCCGCGCCTTTGAAAAGAGCGCCGGAATAGCTCCGTAAATTGAGGCATCACGCATCGTCCCGTGGTCCGAGCCACGGGATAGCTGCCCCCGCCGTCTCTTCGGCCGCACATCGGAATCCGCTCATGACCTTTTTACCATTTCTGATATCGGGTCTCGGAATTGGGGCCGTCTACGCCCTGTCAGGCGTCGGCCTTGTCATCCTCTTTCGGGCAACCGGGGTCCTTAACTTCGCCTTCGGCGCGTTTGGTGCTATCGGCGCGCACTGCGTCTGGCAGCTTCTCGAATGGAAAATACCGCTTTCCGTTGCCATCCTGGCGGCCGTCGTCGTGTCCACGGCCATCAGCTTTCTTTACGGGCGGCTCTTTGCACCTATGCTATCGCATCGCGATACGGTCGTGCGTGCCGTCGGGACCTTGGCGCCGGCCCTGGTGCTGATCGCACTGATGGGAATCATCTGGGGTGAACTGCCGCGTCGCCTGCAGTTTCCGACCGATCAGATGTTCGTTTCTCTCTTCGGCGTTCGCCTCACGTACACGCGCATCATCGCTATCCTGCTTGCCGTCGTCATGGTCGGCGCGATCACGCTGCTGCTCAATCGGACGCGCCTTGGGCTCGACATGCGAGCCCTGGCCAACGACCGCGACCTGAGCGCAATCCTCGGTGTTCGCATTCTCTACACAGAGACGGCGGCATGGGTCATTACCGGGATTTTTTCCGGTTTCGCCGGCCTGCTGCTTGCCGACCTCGTCCGCCTCCAGGGCACGTTCCTGACTTTGCTGGTGATCCCAGCAATCGCGGCGGCAATTCTCGGCCAGTTGCGCTCACTTTGGCAAACGGCCGTCGCCGGGCTTCTGATCGGCATTGCCGAAGCTGCGCTCACCCCGGTCGCCTGGATATCACCCTATCGCGCGGCCGCACCTTTCATTATCGCGCTCGTCGCGGTCACGATCTTGGGGAGTACGGCCAAGGCCGTATTGAAGGACCGATGATGACTTCGCAGCAGACCATACAGGCATTGCCCGAGCGCGTTCCGGTGGCCCGGTTTCCCAAACAGCTTCTCCAGGTTCCCGCGACGATGGCTCTGTTTGCCGCCGTGGTCATGTGTTTTGCCAATTCCTACTGGCTGTCGGCCGCAACGTCAGCGGTAGCGCTGTCGCTCTCGGTGGCGGGGCTGGCAATCCTTTATGGGCAGCTCGGCCTCGTCTCGCTTTGCCAATTTGCGCTCGTCGGGGTTGGCGGCTGGGTAACGCTTCGTGTCGGCCACGCCTTTCACCCGCCGTTCGAAGTCAGCCTTCTGGCGGGAGGTATCATCGCTTCCTTGGTCGGCCTTGCCTTCGGCTTGCCGGCGTTGCGCCTGAGAGGGCTTTATCTTGCCCTTGTCACGCTGATGCTTGCGGGCGCGTTTCAGATCATCATCAGCGCCTGGGGCTTTCCCGACGGTGGCGATGGTTTTCTCGGCCGCGCCGACGGTTCGGGCCGCGCCATGCTTCCCCGGCCCGGAATTGCCGAGGGAGCGGTCGCCTATTTTCTCTATGTTTGCCTCGCCGCGACGATCGCTCTGCTGATCGCGCAATGGCACAAGCTGGGGCGACCAGGCCGCGCCTGGGCTCTGATCCGCAAAGGCGAGACGGTCGCCATTGCCAGCGGTGTCAATGTGCTGACCTATAAGGCATGGGCATTTGCGCTCAGCGGCTTCCTCGCTGGTGTCGCCGGTGCACTGCTGGCCGGAAACGTCGGCCAGCTCGACGGTCGCGCCTTTGGCGCCTTCGAGAGCTTGAACCTCTTCGCGCTGGCAATCGTCGGCGGAGTCTACAACTGGTACGGAGCGCTGATTGCCGGGCTGCTGTTGCGGGCGGTGCCGGCGCTGCTGACCGATCTCGGCATCGACGGATATGTGACCATCGGGATTTTCGGCGTTGCGCTGTTCCAGGCATTGGCGACGGCACCATCCGGCATTGCCGGGCAGATCGCCTCGCTGGTCACCCGGCTGCAATTCCGTTCGGCAAAGGAGAGGGCGCGATGATCGCCATCGACAATCTCGTCGTCCAGTTCGGCGGCGTCAGGCCGATCAATGAACTAACTGCGACACTCGCTGCGCCGATCGCCGGCCTGATTGGCCCGAACGGTGCGGGGAAGACAACCCTGCTGAATGTTCTCTCCGGTTTTGTCAGGCCGGCTCAAGGCAGCATCGCACTGAATGGCGATCAACTGCTGGATCTTGCCCCGCTGCAGCGCGTCCGCGCCGGCCTCCGCCGGTCATTCCAGACCGAGCAGGTGGTCGAGGACCTGTCGGTGTCGGGCAATCTCACCGCAATCGCAGATCACGTGGTCGCACCACTTCACCGTGCGGCGGCCGTCGATGCCGCACTTGCTTTTGTCGGCCTTCGCACCGTGGCCGATAAGCTGGGCCAGTCGCTCAATCTGTTCCAGCGCCGTTTGGTCGAACTCGGCAAATGCGTGATCGGCAATCCCAAACTCATTCTGCTCGATGAGCCCGCAGCAGGCTTGACCGACGAGGAGGGAGGCATGTTTCGCGAACTCGTATTGCGCATCCCCACCGAAGTCGGGGCGCAAGTATTGGTGATCGATCATGACGTCGAGCTCATTCGCGCCATGTGCAGCGAAACGATGGTGCTTGACTATGGAAAGCTGCTGGCGCTGGGGCCGACGGAAGCGGTGCTTGCCGACCCGAACGTCCGCCGCGCCTATCTGGGGGAATTCTGAGATGGTGGCGATCTCATCCGTGGCCGTCCAAAACCTCGTCGTCGAGCGCGGTGGCAAACGGGTCATTCACGATGTCTCCTTTGCAATACGGAGTGGAGAAATCACGGCATTGCTGGGTGCCAACGGCGCAGGCAAATCCAGCACGGTCATGGCGCTTGCTGGCGTCCTGCCAGTCGCTGGCGGCGCGATACGGCTCGATGCGATGTCACTCAACGGGCTTTCGCCCGATCGCATCCGCCGGGCCGGCCTGGCGCTGGTGCCGGAGGGGCATCGGGTGCTCGGCCAGCTCTCGGTGGAAGACAACATCCTCGTTGCCGCCCTCGACGGGTCACCATCCGGTCGCCGCGAGGGGCTCGAAAGGGCCTATGAGATATTTCCGGAACTTGCCCAGCGCAAACGCCAGCTGGCTTCCGATCTCTCAGGGGGGCAGAAGCAGATGGTCGCGATGGCACAGGCATTCATCGCCAAACCAGGCTTCATGGTGGTCGACGAGCTTTCGCTTGGGCTGGCGCCGACTGTGGTGAAACGGCTGGCGGAAGCGCTGAAGATTGCGGCCCGAAACGGCATCGGTGTGCTCCTGATCGAACAGTTCGCCAATCTTGCTCTCGATCTTGCCGACCACGCGATGGTCATGGAGCGCGGCCGGCTGGTCTATGACGGTGCCTCCGAAACGTTGAAGGCCAATCCCAAAATCCTGCATGGCGCCTATCTCGCCAGCTGATCTCAAGGAGAGACGATGACCTTTGCCAACGATCTTTTTGCCGACCGCACGGTCGTCATTCCCGGCGGAACATCGGGCATCGGGGCTGCGACGGCTCATCGTTTTGCCGAGCTCGGCGCCCGGGTCGTCTGCTGCGGCCTTGGTGCCTCCAGCGGGCCGCGCAGCGAGCGGATCGAGAGCCGGGAAATCAACGTCCTTCAGCCCGACGCTCTTGCCGATTTCTTTGCGACCCTCGATCGGATCGATGTCCTTGTAAACTGCACCGGGATCAGCCGCGATCGTGACGAATGGAAGAAAGAGACATTCGATGAGGTCATCGCCATCAACCTGACATCCGTCATGGATTGTTGTCGCCTGGGCCGCAGCCGGATGAAATCCGGTTCGTCCATCATCAACATTGCGTCGATGTATTCGACGTTCGGCGCGGCCGATCGGCCAGGTTATTCGGCCAGCAAGGGAGCGATCGTACAACTGACAAAGTCGCTGGCGCAGGAATTTGCGGCGGAGAATATCCGCGTCAACGCCGTCGCGCCGGGCTGGATCGTAACGCCGCTGAGCCGGGCATTGTTTGCCGATGAAGTCGTTTCGGCGCCGATCAGAAACCGCATACCGGCGGGACGATGGGGCGAGGCGGCGGAAGTCGCCGACGCGATCGTCTTCCTGTCGTCTGCGGCCGCACGCTACATAACCGGCGTCTGCCTGCCGGTCGACGGCGGCTACCTGACCTCATGAGGAAGACAGCATGGAACCGGTTTTCTCATCCGTTAAAGTTGCAGGGGGAAGGGATTTTCCGAGCGTTGCCCGCAGCTTGTTCGGCAATGTGCGGCTCGATTTTCAATCGGGTGACGAAGATCAAAGCCAGCTGTTGTCGGCAATGCTCGGTGCCTGCCGCCTGACGCTGCTGGAAGCCGATCCGCACACGGTTTTTGGCGAGCGCGTGACCCTCGGCTCGGACTCTCCCGATGCCATCAAACTGGTCATCCAGACACATGGCTTTTCGTCCCTCAACCAAAATGGCCGTAGCGTTCCAGTCGGCGCCGGCGCGAGCATCATGTATGATCCAAGCCGTCCCTATGTGCTGACCAACAGAACGGCTGTCCGCCTGCTTCTCCTGCAATTGCCGCGTGGCGCGCTTCCAGTTCAAGCGGTCAACCGGCTGATGGAGCCATTTGTCGCCATGCCCGAACATGCGGGGATGCAGCGCATCCTGCTTTCGCTGATGGATTCGACAATCCGGGAGATCAGCGAGTTGGACGATACCGCACGCGCCAGTCTCGGCCAGACGATGATCGAACTGGTTCGCACCATGATCGGCGTCGATCCGCAACGGGAACGATCAAGCGCCCATTCCCTCGACCTGCTGCGAAGGCGTATGAAGGACTTCGTCTCGGACCACATTTCTCGGCCCGATCTCGACGTCGCCATGATCGCGCGCCGCATGGGTTGCTCCGTACGCTATGTCTATCGCGCGTTCGAAGTCGAGGGCACGACGCCGGCCGACTATATCTGGAGCCTGCGACTGGAAAGAGCCGCGTCCCGACTACGGGACGCTACATGCCGCCCGGGGGAAATATCGGAGATTGCCTTTGGGCTCGGGTTTTCTTCGAGCGCGCATTTCTCCCGGGCGTTTCGCGGCCGCTATGCGCTTTCGCCCTCCGATTGGCGAAAGGGCGGCCCGGCGTGAATTCGCCAGGCCGCCACGCGTTTATCGCATTGCGTCCGCCACACGCAGCGTGTCGGTGAATTGTTCGAAGCCCCGGATCTTGCCGCCTGCAACGCTCCAGACGTGAACGACACGCGCCTTGAAGGACTTGCCGGTCTGTCTGTAAGTCCCGGAATAATCACCGATTCCGATCACATCGCTGCCGGCATCCAGCAGCCGATCCAGGGCGAACGTGTAGCCGTCGAAGGCTTCTCCGAGTGCGAAGAAGACGTTTTTGAAAACCTCTTGCGGACCGACATAGGTGCCGGCACAGGGAAAGCCATCCATTTCGGTCCATCGGCAATCGGCGGCGATGTCGGCAAGCATGCCGTCCATATCCCGGCGCGCGTTGGCGTCGTAGTGTGCTTTCACAATCTCATAGGCTGTGCGCATCGTTCTGCCTTTCAGACGGGTTCCTGCCCGGGGAGATAGTAGGTCATCGACGCCTTGCGGATGAAGGCGCCAGCCGGGCTGTTCTGGATACGGCCATCGCCGGTGATGCCGAGGAACTTGCCGGTCGAACGCATATCCTTGAAATTGTAGAAGAATGTCGAGGCGACAGCGATCTTGAATTCCCGGAAGGTGAAGATGTACTGGTCCTCGTCGAACTTATAGGTGGTCGTCAGGTCGACGTCACCGTGCCCCCGTTGCACGCCGACAAGGCATTGCCATGCATAGCGTTGCGACGAGAGATAGGTATGTTCGTAGACGTGGTTCGGGCTATAGGTGAAATGCGCCCTCAGCCCGATCAGGTCGCGGCTTTCGGTCGGCACCGGTCCGCTGACTGCGCCGCCTTCGAGAATACCGGGTCGGAAAATCTGCGCCACCTGCGGCTCTCCGATGGATTGCTCCTTTTCGCGCACGATCGAGTAGATCGACAGAACGCGTCGGCTGGAAACGTTCAGGATCAAGGTCTCGGCTTCTTTGGGTCGACCCGCGAAAATGATTTCGACGAAGAAGGTGTCGGGCGCGACCTCGATGACTTCGACCTTGTCGGTTGCGCTGTCATCGCCGTCCGACCATTGCAAATTGTTATCGTGGAAGGTGAGTTGAAGCTTGCGAGCATCGTCAAAGACGATCGTGTGGGATGAGCCGGAAAGGGCATTCGTCGCCGGCAGACGGTTCGCGTCGATCCCATATGCGAACTGATCGTAGGTTTTCCAGTCTTTCGGATTCTGGTTCATTATTGTCTCCTCCTCAGGTGAATGCGAGTGTGGGCAGATCGACGGTCCCGGCTCCGCCGTCGACGGTCAGGATGGCGCCGTTGACCATCGTGGCTTCCGCCGAGGCCAAGAAGCAGACGGCATTGGCGACATCTTCAGGCCTTGCGGCACGGCCAAGCGGCACGTCCTTCGTCACCAGGGCATAAGCGTCCTCGATGCTCTTCAGCTTGAATTTTTCCATGATGAATTCCATCTGCTCGTCGGCCATCGCCGTCATCACCCAGCCGGGGCAAACGGTGTTGGTCCTCACGCCAAGACGGCCATAGTCCCGAGCCAGCGACTTTGCCAGGCCGATACAGCCGTGTTTCATGGTGACGTAGCCTGCGGCATCCGGACCGGCAAAAAGTCCCGCGATCGAGGCAAGCACGACGATATTGCCCTTGCTCTCGATCAGATGCGGCAACGTCTCGCGCGCGCTGACGAAGGCCGTGTTGAGATTGAGCCTGATGGCCAGATCCCAAGTCTCGTCCGACATGCTGACCGTTGGGCCGACACCGTGGCCCCCGGCATTGGCCACGAGAATATCCAGTCCGCCGAACTGCTCTGCGACGGTAAGGACGGCAGCCTTCATGCTGGTGCCGTCAGCTGCATCGGCGACAACGACCGCGGCTCCGATCTCTTCGGCAACGGCGTGAAGTGGGTCCGGACGCCGTCCCACAAGCGCAACGTTGCCACCCTCCAACCGAATCCGGCGCGCAACCGCCGCACCGATTCCCGTTCCCCCGCCCGTAATCAAGGCGGTCTTGTTCTTGAAGCGCATGATGTCTCCTCTCACCTAGAGGAACATCATGGCCGAAAGCAGCGGAGCCGTCGTGTCTACGTCTGCAATTGGTTTTGACTGAGCGTGCACAGATGTTGATTTCGAGCCTAAGGCCTCGCGCCGCTGGCCGAGCAAGGGCTTAGACCGGCAGCGCAATAGTGGTTATCTGCAGGGCTTGTTGCGATGCTGAAAACGTCGCCGAAACATCACCGCGGACATCCAAGCTTCTCAAAGTGAGAAAAGTGCAGCGCAGCTTTGCCGTCGAGTACGGATCTGCGCGGCGAATAGTCAATTCCAATCCGAATTGGATCTGGGGAGACATGGATCTCAAGTTCGTAATAGCCCAAGACGAATCTTGTCAGCATGAGATTCATCGGTGATCGTCCCAAGGGCCACTATAGCACAGGATTTGCGGTTCAATTCCCATCAACAGCGGGATGACCATCATTCGATCGTGGTCAGAAGTGCGACGCGAGGTGCTCCTGGGAAGATCCTTGAGACACGTCATGCCGATGACCTCGGCACAAGCCGTCCCCGCATGACAACCATTTCGGCATCGCGCTTGCCCGTTATCATTGCGACCATGGCGTTGATCATCTCGTCGGTGGGCTGTTCGTAGCTGGTTAGTTCGTAGGCAGGAGCCCCGCCGAGTTCGATATTGTCGAAGCCGACGACTGCCAAGTCTTGCGGAACCCCAAGACCGAACTCTCTGCGGGCAACGTCCATCGCTCCCAGCGCCAAAATATCATTTTCACACATCAAAACATCGATGCGCGATGCGGGCGAAGTTGCGTTCAGATAAGTGCGTGCCGCTTCGGCGCCGGCCCGGGCGCTGTATCGTTCCGCGGCCAATTCTGCAACGCCTTCGACACCTTTTCGTCGCCAAAAATTTGCATAGTGATGACGCCTGCCGAGCGCCGTCGACAGGGTTCTCGCCCCGGTCATGAAGCCGGGACGGCGATAGCCCTTGTCGAACAGGTAATCGACGATCTCGCTGAGAGCGATTTCTGCATCGCAGGCAATCGCGGGAACGCCGGGGATTTGGCTGTCTCTCGCAAGAACGAACATCGGGGGGAAACCTCGGCCAAGCCGTCGATCACCCAGCGTTTCCTCGCGAAAGGCCGTACCGAACAGGATCACGGCATCGAATTGTCGTTGGTCAGCATTGATCAAGGCGTGAACGTGATCGAAATGGCGGTTGATGTTGATCAATACTGTCAGCAGACCCTCCGCCTGCAGGCGCTCGGTCAACGTCTCCAGAACCGGAAGCTTATGCGGATTGGCGAAGTCGTCGACGAAGACGGCCACCTGATGGGTGGTGTTCGTCGCGAGGCTTCGGGCAAGCAGGTTGGGCGAATAGTTCAGGGTCTCCGCCGCCCGAAGCACCTTTTGCCGGCTTGCGTCCGCAATGGACGCACCTGGCGTGAACGCACGGATGACGGTCCATTTCGACACGCCGGCGGCTTCCGCCACCTCTTTCGCCGTCGCCCGTTTGCGCATGACTGCCTCCTCTTGAATGGAATGAATATTCCACAAAAAAATAAAAATGGAATGGATGCTTGATTTTTGTGGACAATAAAGTAGTTTTGTCGAGCTTGCTACCGGGTGCAATCGGCGTTGCAACCGGTAGCATTCTCAAGTTCGCATGGAGCGGACTGTGTTTTGGGAGGGTCAAATGAAATTCGGTGTGAAATCGCTTCTCACGAGTGCGGCCGTTGCTGCTGTGCTCATGTGCTCTTCGGCAATCGCCAACGCGGCTGACATTCGCATCGTCGCCGTCACCCACGGCCAAGCCAATGATCCGTTCTGGTCGGTCGTCAAGAACGGCGTCAACGCAGCGGCGAAGGACATGGGTGTCAGCGTCGATTATCGCGCTCCGGAAACCTTCGACATGGTGTCTATGGGGCAGCTCATCGATGCTGCCGTCAATCAGAAGCCCGATGGGCTTATCGTCTCCATTCCAGACGCCTCGGCACTCGGTCCATCCATCAAGAAGGCTGTCGCCGCCGGTATCCCGGTTATCTCCATCAATTCCGGTTCTGACGTTTCAAAGGAGCTGGGAGCACTTCTCCATGTTGGCCAGGACGAATATACCGCCGGCAAGGCCGCCGGCGCGAAGCTGCATGAGTTGGGCGGCAAGGAAGGCCTGTGCGTGAACCAGGAGGTCGGCAATGTTTCGCTCGATCTGCGCTGCAAGGGCTTTGCCGACGGTTTCGGCGGCAAGGTCACGGTGCTGCCCGTCAGCAACGATCCGGCAGATGTCCGCGCGAAGGTCAAGGCGGCGCTGAGTTCCAATACTGCCGTCGACACTGTCATGGCGCTCGGTGCCGGCACGGCCGGCGAGCCGTCCCTGGCTGCCGTCGAGGATGTCGGAATGACCGGCAAGATCAAGGTGGCGACATTCGACCTTTCAGCTGATTTCCTGAAGGCCGTTGCCGATGGGAAGGCAGCTTTCGCGATCGATCAGCAGCAGTTCCTGCAGGGCTATCTGCCGGTCGTATTTTTGGCCAACTACGCCAAATACGGGCTTATCCCGGGAGGGAATGTTCCATCCGGCCCGAACCTTATCACCAAGGAAAAGGCTGCCCAAGTTGTGGATCTTTCCGCCAAGGGCATTCGCTAACCGCAATTGCCGTAAGGCATTCTCCCAGACTCTCCTCCTCCCAGTGGGGAGGGGGTTTGGCTGACCGATCGCGCTGCCGAACAGCGCCCCGCCACCCTAAATCACGATCCAGTCGGAGGAGTTATGGCTTCGCTTGAGCAGAGAACGGCAGCTACGCCGAAGACCGATGAGCGCGTCAAACAAGTGAGTTTTCTGACGCATATGATGCGGCGGCCAGAGCTTGGTGCTGTGGCAGGCCTTGTTCTCGTCATCGTCTTTTTCTTTCTCACCGCAGATTCGACGATGTTTTCGCTTTCCGGCCTGATGACCATCATGGCGCCGGCCTCGCAATTGGGAATCCTTGCCATTGCAGCAGCGCTTCTGATGATCGGAGGAGAGTTCGATCTCTCGATCGGCTCGATGGTGGCCTTTGCCGGACTGATCTTCGGCGTCATCCTCACGAATTTCGGCCAGCCGCTTTCGGTTGCCATCGTCATGACGATGCTCTTCGCCGCGTTCATGGGAGCGATCAATGGGCAGATCGTCATTCGCACGCGCCTTCCGTCCTTCATCGTGACCCTGGCATTCCTTTTCATTCTCCGTGGCCTGACGCTCGTCGGCCTGAAATGGGCGACGGGCGGTTCGACGCAGCTTCGCGGCATCAGCGATCGTGTCAAAGACAGTCCGCTGCTTGGCTTTTTTTCCGGCGATGCGCTGAAGGGCGCATTTGTCTGGCTCGCGGATCACGATCTGATCGACAAGTTCCCCAACGGCATGCCGAAGGTCACGGGCGTCCCGGTTTCCGTATTGTGGTTTGTCGCGCTTGCGCTGGCTGCGACCTGGGTCCTCCTGCGCACCCGCACGGGCAACTGGATCTTTGCCGCCGGTGGCGATCCCAATGCGGCTAGAAACTCCGGCGTGCCCGTTCACAGAGTTAAGACCGGCCTTTTTGCGCTGACAGCATGCGCGGCAGCTCTGGTTGCCATCATCACCGTGCTCGATGCTGGCTCGACTGACGCCAGACGCGGCTTTCAGAAAGAGTTCGAGGCGATCATTGCCGCCGTCATTGGTGGGTGCTTGCTGACCGGCGGCTATGGTTCGGCGATTGGCGCCTTCTTCGGCGCGATCATCTTCGGCTCGGTCTCGATCGGCCTGACCTACACCAAATTCGATTCCGACTGGTTTCAGGTCTTCCTGGGCTCGATGCTGCTGCTGGCCGTTCTCTTCAACAATTTCATCCGCCGCAAGGTTACCGGGGAGCGCTGATCATGTCTGATATCAACAATCGAACGCCGATCATCGAAGTGACCGATATCATCAAGCACTACGGCTCCGTGATTGCGCTCAACGGCGTGTCGATGCAGGTGTCGGCCGGAGAAGTACTTTGTCTCCTCGGTGACAACGGCGCGGGCAAATCCACCTTGATCAAGACACTCTCCGGCGTCGTCCGCCCAAGCGGAGGTTCGTTCCTGGTCGAAGGCAAGCCGGTCAATTTCCGCAGTCCGCGCGACGCGCTCGATGCGGGGATTGCGACTGTCTATCAGGACCTTGCCATGATCCCGCTGATGTCAATCACCCGTAACTTCTTCATGGGCCGGGAGCCTCGCAAAGGCTTCTTCCCTTTCCGTCACCTGGACCTTACGCATTGCAACGACGTCACGCGTGAAGAGATGCGCAAGATCGGCATCGATATCCGCGATCCCAATCAGGCAGTGGGCACCTTGTCGGGGGGCGAACGCCAATGCGTTGCGATTGCGCGTGCGGTCTATTTCGGCGCCAAGATCCTCATTCTCGATGAGCCGACTTCGGCGCTCGGCGTGGCGCAAACCTCGATGGTGCTGAAATACATCCACCAGGTCCGACAAAACGGATTGGGCGTCATCTTCATCACCCACAATGTTCGCCATGCTTACGCGGTGGCGGACCGTTTCACCATCCTCAATCGCGGCCAGACGCTTGGCACTTTTGCCAAGGCTGATATCGCGATGGATGAGCTTCAGAACCTCATGGCCGGCGGCAAGGAACTGCAGCAATTGTCCGAAGAACTCGGCGGCACGATCTAGCCGGCTTGCTTCCGAGGCGGCGTTCGATTGGCTTTCAAGGGCCGTCGCCGCCTTTCACTCAATCATCAATCATGGAATACGGTCATGTACGACGGCTCGTCGAATGCCTCATCCCCCTTCACGCTCGCCATCTGTGCCGAGATGGTCTTCAAGTCGCTGCCGGTCGTCGACAGGCTCAAGCGCATCACCGAACTCGGCTTTCAGGCCGAGATCTGGGATTGGACGAGACATGACATCGCCGCCCTTGCAAGATCAGGAGCGGTCTTCTCGTCAATGACCGGCTATGTGACCGGTACGCTCGCCGATGACGCGGGCGCAGACGAATTGCTGCGAACGGCCAAGCAATCGATCCCGATCGCCAGAGAGCTCAACTGCCCGCGCCTCAACCTGCATGGGACCGGTCTCGACGGCCAGGGTCTGCCGGTGGTCAAGGCCGACAAGGTGACGGGCGCCATGTGGCTCAAGGCGCGCGATACTCTTAGCCGTATCGCCGACCTCGGCGACAAAGAGGGCGTCACCTTCGTGCTCGAAAACCTCAATGAGGCAGTCGATCACCCAAAGACACCGTTTGCCAAGGCCGAAGATACGCTTGCGCTCGTTTCGTCGGTAAACCGACCGGCGCTGAAGCTCAATCTCGACCTTTATCACGCTCAGATCGGCGAAGGAAACCTCATCGAGCTATGCCGGCGCGCTCTGCCTCATATCGGCGAAATCCAGGTGGCGGATGTTCCGGGGCGCATGGAGCCGGGTACCGGAGAGATCAACTACAAGGCAATTGCTGGTGCGCTCAAGGATATGGGCTATCGCGGCACGATCGGCATGGAGGCCTGGGCTTCCGGCGACGATGAGACGGCGCTTGCCCGTTTCCGCGACGCCTTCACGGTTTGAAGATTTCGATAGTCAACACTTACATATCGTGGAGAAATATCAATGATCAGGTTTGGAGTGATCGGCGCCGGCCGGATAGGCAAGGTGCATGCCGCGACTATTGCGGCGAACCCGAAGGCGAAGCTCGTCTATGTGGCGGATGCCTTCAAGGCATCGGCAGAGGCGCTTGCCGCGCAGACGGGCGCCGAGGTTGCCGATGCGGAGGACGTCATCAAGTCCTCAAACGTCGATGCGATCCTGATTGCGACACCGACCCCCAGCCACGCCGATCTCATCGAAGCGGCCGCGAAGGCCGGCAAGGCAATCCTCTGCGAAAAACCGGTGTCCCTGTCGGTCGAGCGCATCAATGCCTGCCTCGACGTCGTCGAGAAGAACAAGTCGACCTTGATGATCGGCTTCAATCGCCGGTTTGACCCGAATTTCGCCAGTGTGGAAGCGCGCCTGCGCCGCGGCGATATCGGCGAAATCGAAATCGTGACGATCACCAGCCGGGATCCCGCGCCGCCGCCTGCCGATTACGTCAAATCCTCCGGCGGTCTGTTCCGCGACATGATGATTCATGACTTCGACATGGCCCGCTTCCTCATCGGGGAGGAATTCATCGTCGTGAATGCACTTGGCTCCTCGCTCGTCGACAAGGCGATCGGGGCCGAGGGCGATGTGGATACCGCCGCCGTGCAGATGCAGACGGCATCCGGGCGCATTGCCGTCATCACCAATTCGCGCCGGGCGACTTATGGCTACGACCAGCGCATCGAAGTCCACGGAGCTGCCGGCATGCTTGCGGCGAGGAATATCCACGCAACCAGCGTCGAGCTTTCCAATGCGCATGGTGTTAGCGGCGATCCCGTCCAATATTTCTTCCTCGAACGCTACGCCCAGGCCTACGCCAGTGAGATCAATGTTTTCATCGATGCGATCGACAGCGGCAACCGCTCACCGAGGCCCGGCGGACTCGACGGCCTCCAGGCTCAGAAACTGGCGGAGGCCGCCACTGTCAGTTGGCAGACAGGAAGGCCCGTGCAGGTCGATTAACAAGCTTCGATGCGATGCGGCCATGTTGTCACACTGTCGCATCGCCACCGGGGGTGACGTGCCGCCTTCCAATGTGCATCCGGGTCGCACCGAAATTGCCGGAAGACGGCCTTTGGAAAGTGAAGCGCAATGCTACAGGATAGAGACCATCGCCCTCCTGCGACTCTGCAGGAACTGAAGTACCTGATCGCCAAACGGCAGATCGTCTTTCCAAACAGTCTCGAACAAGTTGCGAGGCAGGTCATTGAACGGCCGGAAATAATTGCATTCGAAAGTGCCGCTGTGATTGCGCGCAATTGCAAGGTTTCTCAAACGACGGTTCACCGACTTGCACAGCACATCGGGTTTCGAACATTGCGCGAGTTTCGCGCGATGATAAGAGATCATCTCCGCAAGATTTCCGCGAATCATCGCTAGGGGCTGTCTGGCTCCCTGTTCGACGAAGGCCGTTCCGCATGAGGTCACAAGGCTCCCGGCATCGAGGCCGTCGAAGCCGTTGCCTCTACCAGTTCGATGACGCGTAACTTCTCGAGAAGGATTCAAGTCGTCTGGGGATTCCGGCGGCCGCTGCTGCCGTCGAGAGAAATTCGCAAGCGCTCGGCGAGATGCCCCACTGGGCGCAGGTCACGCTCCATCAAAACTTCGTCTGACCCCATCAGTCGGTGCGTCGTGCTACGAAAATCACAACGCCGGGCGATCTGAAACTTCAGCTATGCGCGGTGGAATTTTGAAATTCCGAGCACACATATGGACCTCTTGAAGATCAAGACGCTGATCGACTTTGTCGGACGATCGAACATTACCGAGCTGACCGTGACGGAGAAGGACGTGACGGTTCGGATCTTCCGCACGTCGCCGGGTCAGGAGGCTGCTGCCGAGCCCGAGCAAGAGGGATCGACGACAAGCCTTGCCCAGAATGCCGGCGCCGATACGCCTTCGAAGCCTGAAAAAACCCATGCGGTGAAGGCGCCGGTCTTCGGCGTTCTGCACCGGACCCCGGCACCCGGGGAGCCGCCATTCGTCGCAATCGGTGAAGAGGTGGAAGAGGGGCAAACGCTTTTCATCATCGAGGCGATGAAGGTCTTCAACACGATCGCGGCGCCGCGATCGGGGCGCATCACCCATCTCACCGAAATCGACGACGGCGAGGTCGAGACCGGCGATCTGCTGGCGGAGATTGCCTGATGCCGGAAACGCCTGAACAATCTCCGAGCGGCCGCTTCGATACCGTCCTCATCGCCAATCGCGGCGAGATCGCAGTCCGGATTCAGCGCGCCTGCCGCGAGCTCGGCCTGAAGACAGTCGCGATCTGCTCCGAGGCGGACAGGGAAGCGCCTTACGGCAGCACCGCCGACAGCTTTCTCTGCATCGGCCCGTCGAGTGCTGCCAAGAGCTATCTCAATCAGGATGCCATCCTTCTGGCGGCGCGCCTGGCCGGTGCGGGCGCCATCCATCCAGGTTACGGTTTTCTATCGGAAAACGCCGCCTTCGCCGACGCTGTCGAAAAGGCCGGCCTGGTCTTCATTGGCCCGACCACCTCCTCGATTGCCATCATGGGCGACAAGATATCGGCAAAGCGCGCGATGATGGCAGCCGGAGTTCCCTGCGTTCCCGGTCCGGATACCGCGCTGCCCGATGACCCCGCCACGATCGAGCGCCTAGCGCTCGAAATCGGATATCCCGTCATCATCAAGGCAGCCGGCGGCGGCGGCGGACGCGGCATGCGCGTCGTGCCAAAGGCCGATTTGCTGCATGAAGCAATTGCGCTGACGCGGGAAGAGGCCCGCAAGGCCTTCGGCTCACCCGCGCTCTACATGGAGAAATTCTTAGGGCATCCGCGCCACATCGAGATCCAGGTCATTTGCGACGATCACGGCAATGCCGTGTGGCTCGGACACCGGGATTGCTCGATGCAGCGCCGCCATCAGAAAGTGGTGGAAGAGGCGCCGGCGGCGGGAATTGTGCCCGACATCATCCAGCCGGTCGGCATGGCCTGCGTGCAGGCCTGCCTTCAGATCGGCTACCGGGGTGTCGGAACCTTCGAATTCCTCTATGAGGACGGTGCTTTCTATTTCATCGAGATGAATACGCGACTTCAGGTCGAGCATCCCGTCACCGAGATGACGAGCGGTGTCGATATCGTCCAGGCGCAGATAAGGGTGGCTCAGGGTCACGTTGTCGATCTCGTCCAAGGCGATGTGACCTGCGAAGGCCATTCCTTCGAATGCCGCATCAACGCCGAGGACCCGGATAGCTTCCTGCCCTCGGCAGGTGTCGTCACCCATCTGGTTCTGCCCACGGGGTCAGGCATCCGCGTCGATACGCATATTCATGCCGGCTACAAGGTCTCGCCCTATTACGATTCGCTGATCGCAAAGCTGATCGTCCATGCGCCGACGCGGGCGGAAGCGATGGCAAGAATGCGCGAAGCGCTTGCCGGCACTGAGGTCGACGGAATTTCCACCAATATCCCCTTCCTGCGCGCCCTGTTCGAGGACGGCGTATTCGCGCAGGGCGAGACTGACATTCACCATCTCGAACAATGGCTGAAGCTGCGGAGGGCGGCATGAGCGCGATCGACTTCAGCGATCCGGCGACCATCGCATTCCTCACCGACGCGCTGACGGCCGCCGGCGTGAACGGCCTCGAAATCTCCCGGCCGGGCGGACAGCTTCGCATTATCGTCGCTGGAGAAAGTGGCGCCCGGATCAGCTCGACCGACGCGACGCCCCGCGCTCCCGGCTCCGCATCGACCGTCGTGAAGGCGCCAATGGCGGGCCACTTCTGCCTCGATCATCCGGCCTCCTACGCCATGTCGCAAGATCTACCGCGCTCCGTATCCGATGCGGATATCGTCGGCTTCGTCGGGGTAGGGCATATCCTGCTTCCCCTTCGCGCCGGCCGTTCCGGTGTTTTGACCAGGCTGTTCGCCGAGCCCGGAGCGCTGGTCGGCTTTGGCGATCCTCTGTTCGAAATCGAGCTCCCATCATGATCGCCACGACGAACAGACATGCATCGCAACGCGAGATCGTTCCGGCCGCCAAAAACCAGGCGCGGGTTTCCTCGATCGGCGCCAGATCCTTCCTGCTCGAGGCGCCTGGCGACTTCGATCTCGCCGCGCAGCGGCGGATCTGGGCTCTGTCCCAGAGCGTGAAAGGTTGGGCGGACCTTGCCGAAAACATTCCCGGCATGACCAACCTGCTGGTGATCTTCAAGGAGACGCCCGAAGATCCGGATGCGGTGGTCGCCCGGCTGCTGGAGGCATGGGAGAATGCGCGCAGCATCGACCTCAACGGCAAGACCATCGAGATCCCCGTCGATTATGGCGGCGAATATGCGACGGATCTGCCGGCCCTTTGCGATCTCTCGGGCTTGAGCGATCGCGAAGTTGTCCGCATCCATCATGAAGCGACCTACCGTGTCTTCGCCTTGGGCAGCGCGCCCGGTTTCGGCTACCTGCATGGCCTCGATCCGCGCATCTACATGCCGCGAAAGACCGTGCCCTCGCTGAAGATGCCGAAGGGCTGCGTGACCATTGGCGGCATGCAGACCGGCGTCGCCATGCTCACGGGCCCCAACGGCTGGAATTCCATCGGCTTCGCGGCACTTGAGATGTTCGACCCCGCCTCATCGAGCCCCGCCATGATGGCGCCTGGAGATACGGTGCGGTTCCTGCCGGCGAGGATCGAGCTATGATCGAGATCTTGGAAAGCGGTCCGTTCAACACGGTGCAGGATCTTGGCCGCCCGGGCTATCGCGATATCGGCGTATCGGCCAGCGGCGCGATGGATCCGCTGGCGGTCCGGATCGGCAACATTCTCGTCGGCAATGATGAAAATGCCGCCGCGATAGAGGTGCAGACCTTTCCGTTCAGCCTGCGTTTCGAGCAGCGCATCGTCTTTGCCGTGACCGGCGCCGACGGCAAACCTCATCTGGACGGACTGGAATTACTTCCCTGGTGCGCTTACATCGCGGAGCCCGGACAGGTTCTCGAACTGAAACAGCCTCCACGGCTGGCGCGCTCCTATATTTCGCTCGGAGGCGGGCTGGATATTCCCGTTGTCATGGGTTCGCGAAGCACGTCGCTGCGCGGCGGCTTTGGCGGTAATTCAGGCCGGCCTCTGGCGAAGGGAGACCGGATCGCGGTCGGCAAGGATGCAGAGATCGCCATACTGCCGACCTCGGGTCTTGCCGTCGTCGAACCGGCCGTGGCACTGCGCGATGTCTTCCCGGCTGCTGTCGACGGCACGCTGCCGATCCGCGCCTTGCCTGCCGGTGAGCACGATCTTTTCGCAGGCGACGGCGAAGCTTTCTGGAGCCGGACCTGGAGGATTTCCTCCCGAAGCGACCGGACGGGCTACCGCCTGTCCGGCGAGCCCATCACGCCAACGACGTCCATCGAGATGCGCTCCCACGGCGTCGTGCCCGGCGTGATCCAGGTTCCGCCCGGCGGCGAACCGATCGTGCAGATGAGCGACGCCAACACCGCCGGCGGCTATCCGAAGATCGCCGGCGTGATCGAATGCGATCTCTGGCGGCTCGGGCAAGCCCGCATCGGCGCACGCCTGAAGTTCGTTCGCTCGACGCATACGGAGGCCCGTGCGGTGGAACAGGCTGTCGCCCGCTATGTCGACGACGTCGGGCAGACATCCCGAATGGTCAAGCGCGCCTTGAAGGCGATGGCCTAATGGGTGCCGCCAAGAGGCCGTCAAAAGGAGGAGCTGATGAAGATCGATCTGAATTCCGACATGGGCGAAGGATTTGGCCCCTACCGGCTGTGCGACGACGAAGCGATGATGAAACTCGTCTCGTCGGCCAACATCGCCTGCGGTTTCCATGGCGGCGACCCCGATACGATGGGGCGTATGGTCCGGCTTGCGAAACTGAACGGCGTCGGCATCGGCGCGCATCCGGGCTTGCCCGACCGGCTCGGGTTCGGTCGGCGCGAAATAGCGTTTTCGGCAGATGAGCTTCGCCAGCAGATGCTCTATCAGCTCGGCGCCCTGATGGCGATCGCCAAGGCCGAGGGTGTCACGGTGTCCCATATCAGCTTCCACGCGGCCATGGGCAATATGGTCAATCGCGATCCTCTGCTCGCCGACCTGATGATGGATGCGATCGCCGCCGTGGACGCGGGCCTCGTCGTCTTCGTGACGTCAGGCAGCGAGATCCAACAGGCGGCCAGACGCGCAGGTTTGAAGACGCTGGCGCTTTTCCTGGCGGACCGGGCCTATGACGCCGAGGGCAGACTCGTCGCGCGCGGACTCGCCGGCGCCGTCATCAAGGACGAAGCCTCGGTGCGTGCACGCGTACGGAAATTCCTGCTCGAAGGAAGCGTCGAGACGATCGACGGAGCGGTGATCGCAATGCCGGCCCGCTCCATTCTCGTCCACAGCGACACCCCGGGCGCCCTGGAGCTTGCCGGCATCGTGCGCGGCGAGATCGAAGCCACGGGCGCGACCCTCGCGCCTGCCGCCGAACTCGCCGATTGATACAATCCTGATCGCCTGCGGGCGGTCTCCCGTTCCAATCCCTCATCGAAGGACCTTCTTGATGTCCGCTGCATCAGACCGCCTGAAAAACGTCTCCATATCCGCATCCGCCGCCATGACCCAGCGCGCCAGGGAACTGGCCGCCAACGGGATCAAAGTCGTCAGCCTCTCGTCTGGCGAGCCGGATTTCCCCACTCCGGGCCACGCAATCGAGGCGGCTCATGCGGCAGCTCTCGCGGGCGATACGAAATATCCTCCGATGGACGGAACGCCGGCGCTCAAATCCGCCATCATCAGGAAGTTCAAACGGGACAATAATCTCGACTATGAGGCGAGCCAGATCGTCGTCTCGGGCGGCGGCAAGCAGGTGATCTTCAATGCCATGCTGGCAACCTGCAATCCAGGCGACGAGGTCGTCATTCCCACACCCTCCTGGGTCAGCTATGCGGATATCGTCAAATTCGCCGGCGGCATCCCGGTCGCCGTCCCCTGCCACGAGCAGACCGGCTTCAAGCTGCTTCCCGAGGATCTGGAGGCGGCGATCACGCCGCGCACGAAGTGGCTTTTCCTCAATTTCCCGAACAATCCGACCGGGGCCGCTTGCTCTCGGGCGGAGATGGCTGCCATCGCCGAGGTCATGCTGCGTCATCCCAATGTCTGGATCATGACCGACGATATCTACGAACACCTGGTCTATGACGACTTCCAGTTCTGCACGATCGCCGAAGTCGAACCCAGGCTCTATGAGCGCGTCCTGACGATGAACGGCGTTTCCAAGGCTTACGCAATGACAGGTTGGCGGCTCGGCTTTTGTGCGGGTCCGAAAGAGCTGATCTCCGCCATCAGCAACGTCAACGGCCAGAATGGCGGCGGGATCGCAACGCTGACCCAGGCTGCGGCGACCGCGGCGCTCGACGGTCCTCAGGATCTGTTGAAGGAGCGTGCGGCGAGCTACAAGGAAAGACGCAACTTCGTCCTCGACAGATTGTCGGAAGTGGAAGGGTTGCGCTGCCATAGGCCAGAAGGCGCCTTCTACCTCTATCCCAACATTTCCGGGCTGATCGGCAAGACCAGCAGGGGTGGGCGAAAGATCGAGACCGATGTCGATTTCGTCATGGCGCTGGTGGACGAGCATCATGTCGCGACCGTGCAAGGAGCGGCTTACGGAATGAGCCCGTTCTTTCGCATTTCCTACGCCACGAGCATGGAGAAACTCGGCGAAGGCTGCGCGCGCATAGCTCAATTCTGCAGGGATATGCGCTGATTGGCAACGCGTTTCAGTTTTTCAAGCGTGCGGTCAACTCAAGAAGGATGTCCCGGACAGCAAGGGCCGGTTCCGATAGGGGATTCTGGTCGGACACACACAGCGACAGGGTTTCTTCGATCCGCGGCGAGACGAGCCGGCAGATCAGCGGTTCGCTCGATTCCGATACGATGCGGTCGGCGATGGCTTTCGGCATGATCGTCGCGCCGAGACCGCTGCCCACCGCGCGGGCAAGGGTACGGACGATCTCGACTTCCGCCACGACTTTCAAATTGGTGCGGGTGCGGGTGAAGGCTGTATCGACCGCGCGGCGGACGAAATTATAGGCCGGCGGCAACAGCAGCGGTATCCCGTCGAGAGTATTCACCGGAACGGGTTTCGCATCCGCTTCGATCGCAAAGTCCCGATGCGCGACAAGGAAAAACTCTTCGCTGAGGATCGGTTCGAACCGGACACCTTTGATCGGTCCGGTTCCGTGGAGAAGCGCCATCTCCAGCCGGCCGTTCATGATCATCTGGCTATAGGTCTGGCCGACGCTTTCGGTCAGGTGCAGCAGAATACCGGGATGCCGTTTGCGGGTCTCCGCCAGGAGGTCGACCGACAGCGTAGCGGCACTGCTGAAGGGCACGAGACCAACGGACACGCGCCCGGCAAGCGAATTGCCGGCTGCCGAGGCATCCGCTTGCGCCTGCTCCATCTGCCGAAGGATAATCTGCGCATGGCGATACACCGCATGCCCCGCATCGGTCATGCTGACGCCCTGCTGGCTGCGGATCAGCAGCTTCTGGCCGAAATGCTCCTCCAGCGCCGCAAGCTGCTGGCTGAGCGCCGGCTGGGCGATATGCAGAAGGTCCGCCGCTCGCGTGATGCTGCCGCTGTCGACGATCACGATGAAAGATTTGAGGCGTCTGATGTCCATGAGGATCGGGGTACCGTTCTGCTCTGCGCGGCTTACATGTTTGCAGACGCGCATTGCTTTTGCAACGCGACGCCGGCGCCAGAACGGGGGACGCCTGAGGCACGGACGCCGCGAGGCGATGCCCGTGCATCAGCTCTGTCGTTTCTTCAGCAGCCTGCGCCGGCTCCATAACCGTTGCTTATTGCTCCAGAGATAATCGGTCTTAGGCAAGGGGTTTAAGCTTCGCTACTGTCTCGATCAACAACAAGGGAACGACAATGCCATTCTCCGACTACAAGACCGCACTGGTGACCGGCGCATCCTCCGGTATCGGCGCAGCCGTGGTGGAGCGGTTCCGCCGGGAGAACATCGAGGTCCATGCGGTTGCCCGTAGCGCCGAAGCGCTGCAGCAGCTGGCCGCGCGAACGGGCTGCATCGCCCACGTCATCGATGTGACCGACCGTCAGGCTATGGCCGAGCTCACGCGTCGAGTGGAGTTCGATATTCTCGTCAACAATGCCGGCGTCGACCGACCGAAGAAATTCCTGGAAGCCGACGAGGGCGATATCGATCTCCTCGTCGACGTCAATCTCCGGGCGGTCCTGCACATCTGCCGCATGGTCGTGCCCGGCATGGTGGCGCGCGACCGCGGACATGTCATCAACATCTCGTCGATTGCCGGCGCCTATAATTTCGGTGGCAACTCATCCTATCACGCCACCAAGGCCGGCGTGAGCATGCTGTCCAACCAGCTGCGGATCGACGCTTTCGGCAAGCGGGTAAGGGTCACGGAAATCTGCCCCGGCCGGGTCGCCACTGACATTTTCAATCACGTCCATGGCGATGACCCCAGCATTAGGGAACGGTTCATCGATGGCTTCGAACTGCCGCAGGCGACCGATATCGCCGACGCGATTGCCTTCGCCATAGCGGCCCCCGTCGCCGTCAACATCGGGCATATGGAGATTACGCCGACGCTGCAGGTCATGGGCGGCCTGCAGACAGCAAAGCCCCAACCTGCGGCGAAGACAGATCAGTCCGGGGAGCCAAACCCGTGAGCGGATTCGACCTTTCGGCAATCCTCGGAAATCCGGAATATACCGCCATGCTGCTGCATGGCATCGAGATGACCTTCATCATCTATGCCGGCTCCTGGTCTATGGCGATGGCGCTGGCGCTTCTGCTGCTGGCATTACGTTTGTCGCCCTTTCGCTTCGGCGATCCGTTAGTTGCCGCTTACGTCTCCTACCACCGCAACGTCCCCACCCTGGTTCAGCTGATGCTGTGGTATTTCGGGATTTTCACCCTGATGCCGAGCGGGGTAGCCGAATGGCTGGCCGTCCATAATGCCGAGGCCATTTTCGCGGTGATCGGGCTCGGGCTCTGCCAGGCAGCCTATTTCAGCGAAGATCTTCGTTCCGGCGTGCGCTCGGTCAGTCCAGGCCAAATGCAGGCAGCCCGCGCGCTTGGCCACGGCTATGTCTCGGCGATGCGCTTCGTCATCATGCCGCAAGGCATGCGCAACGCGCTGCCGCCGCTCATCAATCACAGCGTTTCCCTGTTCAAGAACAGCAGTCTCGCCGTCGTCATCGGAGCCTCGGAGCTGACGCATGCCGTCAAGGAAATCGAGAACCTTAGCTTCCGGACCTTCGAGATCTACCTGATCGGCACGGTTCTCTACCTTTTCTTCTCGCTCGTGATCATGAGCATCGGCGCCTATCTGTCGATGCGCACGGATCCTGCCCGGAGCGCGCGGGCATGATCCACGATATGATCGCCATCGTCCGAGACTACTGGCTGCTGCTGCTGATCGGCCAATATCCGAACGGACCGCTTGGCGGGCTCGCCAACACGCTGATCCTTTCGGCGCTCAGCATCGCTCTCGCCTTTCCGGTCAGCATCCTCTTCGCATTGGCGCGGCTCTCCAGGTCGCCGCTGCTGCGCTGGCCGGTCACGGCACTCGTCTATTTCACCAGGGGCGTGCCGCTCTTGATGCTCATCCTGTGGAGCTATTTCCTCGTTCCGCTGCTGACCGGCGCCGATGTGCCGAGCTTCGTCACGATGCTGACGACGCTCGTGGTCTATCAGAGCGCGTTCCTGAGCGAAGTCGTGCGTGCCGGCATCGTCGCGCTCGGACCAGGCCAGATGGATGCGGGGCGTGCGCTTGGCCACAGCTATATCGGTGCGATGCGCTTCATCATCCTGCCGCAGGCGCTCTACAACATGATCCCGAGCATCATCTCCACCTTCGTCTCAACGATCAAGGACACGACGCTCGGCTACGTGATCAACGTGCCGGACCTGACCTTTGCCGCAAGCCAGGTCAACAACCAGCTCCTGACGCAGCCTTTCCAGGTCTTCCTGATCCTGGCGATCGTCTACTTCGCCATCTGCTGGACGCTCACCTACTTCGCAAATCGCCTTGAGCGGAGCATCACGCGGCGGCGTGCGGGACTTTCCAACCTTCCTGCCGCCGCTTTGGTCGCGCCATCGAAAATCATATCGGAGCAGCCATGACCATGTCGGTTTCAGCACAGGAATTGCAGACGATTCGGCTGTCGCAGGTCTGCAAGAGCTACGGCGACTACCCGGTCCTGAAAGAGATCGATGCGCAGGTCTCGCGCGGCGAGGTCGTGGTCATCTGCGGGCCGTCCGGTTCGGGAAAATCGACGCTGATCCGCACGATCAATCGCCTCGAGGAGATCAACAGCGGATCGATCACGCTCGACGGGCAAAACATTCACGCCGCCATGCGGGCAAAAGAACTCAATGCACTGCGCAGCCGGATCGGCTTCGTATTTCAGAACTTCAACCTGTTTCCGCACCTTTCGGTGATCGAAAACGTGTCGATGTCGCCGATCCGGGTGAAAGGCGTGGCGCCCGATGTTGCTGAGGACAAGGCCCTCAAGCTTCTCGATCGGGTCGGTCTCGCCGACAAGGCGCGGGCCTATCCCGGTCAACTCTCCGGCGGCCAGCAGCAGCGGGTGGCAATCGCCCGCGCTCTTGCCATGGAACCACCCGTGATGCTGTTCGACGAGCCGACCAGCGCGCTCGATCCTGAAATGGTCGGCGAAGTGCTGGCCGTCATGAAGAGCCTGGCGTCGGAAGGCATGACCATGCTCTGCGTCACCCACGAAATGGGTTTTGCGCGCGACGTCGCCGATCGGGTCTGGTTCATCGATGCCGGCCAGATCCTCGAAATGACGACGCCTGAGGAATTCTTCAACAATCCAAGTCACCCCCGGGCGCAGCGTTTCCTCGCTGATCTCAGGCATTGATACCAACCACCAAAAACAAAGGAGAACAGCAATGAACTGGAAGTGTCTAACCCTCACCGTCGCATTTGCCGGCATGGCGGCAGCCGTGCCCGCAAAAGCCGATCAGCTCGACAACATCATCTCGGCGAAAACCTTGCGCTGCGCAACTTTCGCCGACGTTCCTCCCTTCGCGTCACCCGATCCGAAGACCCGCGAGATGGCCGGTTTCGACGTCGATCTCTGCGGCGCCATCGCCAAGGAATTGGGCGTCAAGGCTGAAATCAAGCCGGTTTCGGTCGAGGCGCGCGTGCCCGAGGTCAAGCTCGGCCGGGTCGACATCACCGTTGCCAACCTTGCCTATACTCTAAGCCGCGCCGAGCAGATCCAGTTCAGCGATCCCTATTATCTCGCTAAGGAAATGCTGATCGTGCCGGCCGACGATGCCGGCAAGAAGAAGGCCGATTACGCGGGTCAGCGCATCGCTTCGACCAAGGGTTCGACCTCCGAGATGTCGATCAAGCTCAACAAATCCGACCCGCTGACCTTCCAGGACACCGCCTCGGCCTATCTCGCCGTCCAGCAGGGCAAGGCGCGCGGCATGGTGGCCAACACCATGACGACGACCAAGTTCGTCAATGAATCGAAGAGCAAGGGCAAGGAAATGCGGATGATCGAGGAGCCGATGCTGTACCAGCCGATCGGCATCGGCATGGCCAAGGATCAGCCGGCGCTGACCGCCAAGATCAACGAGATCCTTCGCAAGCTCGACACATCGGGCGAGATCAACAAGATCTGGGACAAGTGGCTCGGCCCGGATACCGAATATAAAATGACCCGTACCGACAAGGTCGTATCGCTCTCCGAGTTGAAGTTCGACCCGATCCCGTAAGCCGATCGGCAGCGGCACCATCCAATGACGATATCCAAACGAAATCAGACGGCGGGACATGCCCGCCGTCGACCAACGATGTGAGGCATCCATGATCCATATTAAAGATATTGCCGAACGGCCTGATAAAGCCGATATCGACGCCGTTTCCAAATTTTCACCCGCAACGATCCACGAAGCCCAAGGGCGCCGCGGAGCCCTTTCCTCCCGCCTCAAGCCCATCGATTACCGCATGAAACTGTGCGGTCCGGCCTTTACGGTGAAATGCGCGCCGCGTGACAACATCATGCTGCAGCTCGCCATCAACTACGCAAAACCCGGCGATATTATCGTCGTATCGGCGGGCGAATACGAAGAGGCCGGATCCTTCGGCGATGTGCTTGCCAATGCCTGCCTGGCAAAGGGCATCGGCGGCCTGGTGACCGACACCGGCGTGCGCGACACGCTGCAGCTGAGGGAACTCGGTTTCCCGGTCTTCTCGCTCAGCGTCTGCATCAAGGGGACGGTGAAGGAAACCATTGCGGCGGTGAACGAGACGATCATCGTCGGCGGCGAAATCATCCATCCCGGCGACATCATCGCCGGCGATGCCGACGGCCTGGTGGTCGTGCGCCGCCAGGAAGCGCAGGAAGTCGCCCGGCTTTCGCAGGCCCGCGAAGATGCCGAGGCCGGCTATATCGCGGCATATAAGCAGGGCAAATCGGTCATCGAGGTCAGCAATCTGGAATTGGTGCTGAAAGCCAAGGGCCTCTTCGTCGACATCTGACGCGACAGCGCAATAGCTATCAGCCCTGCCACTTTACAGACAAAACCCGCTACTCCGCAGGCCAGGTGCCCGTGCTCAAAGATCGGGCTGGACACTATTATGGACACATGTTCTATAAAGTGGACAGATTCGACGGGAGCATTCCATGCATCTTTCCATGTGGACTTACCCTTGGGATATCCAGGACCAGGGGCTCGACGCCTTTGCCGCCGAGCTTCGCGGCCGCGCCGGCCTTAACACGGTCAGCTTGGCGACCTCCTATCACGCCGGCCGCTTCCTGCAGCCGCGGAGCCCGCGGCAGAAGGCCTATTTCCCCGAAGACGGAACGGTCTACTTCCAGCCGGATGAAAGCCTGTGGCAGGACAAGCTGATCCGGCCGCTGATGGCTGGGAATGTCACTGAGCGCGGCGACATGCTGGAAGCCCTCGTCCAGGGACGCGATACGACCGGCCTCAAGGTCTCCTGCTGGACGGTCTGCCTGCACAATACCCGTCTCGGCATGCTGCATCCCAATCACGTGACGCGGAACGCCTTCGGCAATCCCAATTATTACAATCTTTGCCCCTCCAGCCCGGCCGCGCGGGCCTATGCCGTGACTCTTGTGCGCGACATCACGACCAACTACCAGCCCGATATGGTGGAACTCGAGAGCCCGAACTTCATGGGATTCGCGCATGAATACCATCACGAGAAGGACGGCGTCGGCCTGAATGCCGAAGACGATTTCCTGCTGTCGCTCTGCTTCTGCGACCATTGCACGGCGCGCGCCGAAAAGGCCGGCGTGCCGGTCGAAGGTGCGCGCCGATCGACCGCGCGCTTCATCGCTGAACTCTCCGAACGAGCTGTCCCGGAACGGCAGTTCCCGGACTTTCCGGCCGCCGGCATCGATGCCTTTCGCGACCATCCCGATCTGCATGCCTATCTCACCTGGCGCAGCGAACCGGTGACCAGCCTGATCGGCAAAATCAAGGCGGCCGCCGATCCGGCGACACGCATCGTGCTCATCGACCTGAAGGACGGCTGGCTTGGCGGCGTCGAGCTGACAGCGGTCGGCAAGCTCTGCGACGGCGCGATCCTCTGCTGTTACGACATGGAACCGGATGCCGTCGCCGATGTCATCCGGACCGGCCGGGCGGCAATCGGACCGGGAAAGCTTCTGGGCATTGGCCTGCGCGTCTTCTATCCCGAAGTAAGCGGGCCGGCGGTGCTCGCCGCACGCGCCAAGGCTGCCGTTGACGCCGGCGCTGACGGCGTGAACTTCTACAATTACGGCCTGATACCGGCAAAGCGCCTCGACTGGGTCAAGGCAGCGGTCGACGCAATCACTTAAGCGGATCAGCGCTCCTCAGGATGCGATGGGTTCGGCGATCTGGATCAGGCAGTCGCCGGCCTGGCTGTCGCAGTGCAGCCTATGGGAAATGACAATGCCGCTCTCGGCAAAGCGCAGTTCCTCCTCCAGCTGCTCCAGGCGTTCCAGGTCATGATACCATCCGGCAAGCTCACCAGTGGCAACGGTGGCGCCGAGGGCCACGGCCGGCTCGAACCAGCCTCTGCGGTTCGCATAGATGCCCTGGCTGTGCCGGGACAGTGACAGCAGCTGCAATGGCCCGGGCTCGGTGAGCGGCGTACGCGACAGGACTGGACGCTCGACGATGCCGAGTGTGACGAGCAGCCGGTCGATCGCCGTCGCCGTGAAACCCATTGTCTCAGGCGTCACGGTGCCGCCGCCGCCGAATTCGCCGGAAAGACCCACGGTTCCCGCCCGCCCTGCCGCCCCCATCGATGTCGGTGCCGTCGGCCCGTTATCGGCGATGAAGGCATGCGCGGCGCCCATGCCGCGCATCAGCGAAACGGACCGTTCGAAGCGGGCGGCATCGGCCTGCCGCTCGATCAGCGTGCAGGGCAGGTGGGCCATGGAGGTGCCGCCCGAATGCAGATCGAGCACGACGTCATGGCGCTGAAAAAGCTCATGCTCGAGAAAATGCGCCATCCGCGCCGTCGGAGAGCCGGTGGGATCACCGGGAAAGGCTCGGTTGAGATTGCCGCCGTCGAAGGGCGAGCAGCGCTTGGCCGCCATCACCGCCGGCAGGTTCGCCATCGGCAGGATGGTGACGGCGCCGCGGATTTCGGCGACATCCAACAGGCGCATCAGCCGGCCGAGCTGGAGTTCGCCCTCATACTCGTCGCCATGGTTGCCGGCCATCAGCAGCAAAGACGGCCCATCGCCGTTTCTGAGACGAAGGATCGGAATGCGGATCTGATAATAGGGCGACCGGTCGATCGAATAGGGAATGGCGAGGTGGCCGGCCTGCCGGCCCTCGCGAGAAAAGTCGATCGGATTGACGAGACCGCTATGCATGATGTCTCCAATGCGGGCGGTTTGTGATGCCGCTACAGCGCCGCGCGTCTTTCAGACGCGCAAAGGTCGCTGTAACACTTTGAATCGACGCATCGTGCTTTCCGAAAATCGATTCCGATTTTCGGGCCGATGCGCTAGAGGGCGGCGACGGCTGTCATTTCGACGCGCAGATCCGGATCGGCGAGGCGCGCCTCGACGCAGGCGCGGGCCGGCGGGTTTTCGAGGTCGATCCAGTCATCATAGACGCTGTTCATCGCCTCGAAATCGACGATCGCCGGCAGGAAGACGTTGACGGCGATCAGGCGCGATCGGTCGATACCGGCTTCTTGCAACAGGGCGTCGATCTTGCCGAGCACGTCGCGGGTCTGATCCTCGATATCAGCTTTGCGATTTTCCGCGACCTGGCCGGCGATATAGACGAGACCGCCGTAGCTGACGGCTTGGCTCATACGCGAACCTTTCTGATAGCGCTGGATCATGGCGGATTTTCCTTTTCTTGCTTTTGGAGGAAGGGGTCAGCCGAAGCTGGTCAGATAGGCCGCGGTCACCGAATGGTCCGGGTCGAGGCCGTAGAGGATGGCATGCCGGTCAAGGCAGGTGCAGGGATGCGAGATGCCGCACTCGATGACGTCGCCGACCGCGACGTCGCTGCCGTCGGCAAGGGCGACGAAGGCGTGTTGATCGTTGAGGCGGAACACTTCGGCTTTTCCGAGATCGGCGAGAAACGCCCCATTGCGATAGAGCGCCAAGGGCCGCGGCAGGCCCTGGTCCATCGCGACGTCGCGCATGCCCATGCCGCAGATAGCAAGCCGCGGCTCCGGCCGGGAGAGGACCTCGGCCCAGACCCGCAGCGCCGGACGGAAGGCTTCGGCGGCCGAGATCGTCTCGCCGCCGATGCGGAAACCGCCGCGTGCATCGAGGCCGGCAAGGCCGCGCTCGTAAATGCCGTGATCGTGGAAGAAGATCGCGCCGCTGCGCAGCACCAGCCGGCAGGCGGGATCGGCCGCAACGGCGGCTGAAAGCCTGGCAATCACAAGGTCGAAAAACACCGAGCCGCCTGATGTGACGAGGAGCGGCCGCTCGTCGCCGATGCGGGCGCGCAGCTTCGGCAGGAAATCGGATGTCACCGCCATCAGCGCGTCGATGCGACGCATCGTCTCCTCCGCATCGGCGGTCGCCGCCGCACCCTCATACGCGGCGATGCCGGTCAGCCGGAAGGCCGGCGTCTCCGCCGCAAGGATCGCCTCCAGAATTGCCTCGGCGGCGGCGACGCCGCGGGCACCGGCGCGGCCGGCGCCAAACTCCACCAGCAGGCCGAGGGGCGGCAGATCTGTATGCTCCTGCCAGGCGGAGCGAAGAGCCTCGGCGAGTGCGGTCGAATCCACGAAGATATGAAGTTCCGCATCGGGATAGTGGGCAAGCAGGGCCGCGAGCCGACGAGCGGCGGCGGCCCCGCCGATCTCGTTGGCGAGGATCAGCCGGCGCTGTCCCGCCTTAAGCAGGACGGCGGCCTGGCGGATATCGGCGATCGTCGTGCCCCAAGCGCCTGCCGCCAGAAGTGCCTCCGAGAGCGCCGTCGACATCGGCGTCTTGGCGTGCGGCGCGATATCGGCGCCGCGGCTCTTCACATAGGCCATCATCAGTTCGACGTTTTGGGAGAAGGCCTGCCGGTCGAGCGAGATCAGCGGCAGGGCCATCCTGCCGTCATAGGGCCTCCATCCCTGCTTGCCGATTGCCGCAAGGGCAAGCGGCGGATTTCCCGGCGGAAAGCCGCGCATCCGCTCGTCGATCAGCACGTTTTCCGTCACGGTATGAAGGTCAGACATGGCAGCCACTCCTGATCTCGGCCGGGTCGGCGATGCCGAGGCGATAAGTGTCGTTGGCGGTGGCAAAGAACAGGGCGCGCTGCTCGTCGTAAGAAAGCTGCGAGGCGACCGTGCGGAAAACCTGGTAGACCTCGTCGAAAGAGGCGTGCAGGCCCGCGACCGGGAAGTCGCTTGCGAACATGGCGCGCGCCGGGCCGAAACAATCGAGGCAATGCTCGATCACCGGCCGCAGGCCTTCGAGCGTCCAATTGTTGTCGTAGGCAACGAGGTCGGAGATCTTCAGACGCATGTTCGGCTCGTTACCGAGTGCCCGCAGACCACGGCGCCAGAGCGCCATTCCGTCCTCCGTCCGATCAATGGGGCTTCCGCCATGGTTGAGCACGAAGAGGGTTTGCGGAAAAGCGCGCACCAGTTCGAGCGCCTCATTCATCTGCCAGGGATAGAGCATCAGGTCGAAGACCAGCCCGAGGCCCGTGGCATGGGCAAGACCCGCCCGCCAGGCGGGATCGCCCATACGGTTCGGACGCGGAGCAAAACTCTTTGCCACATCGGGATGCCAGCTCAAAATATCACGGATGCCGACAACATTCGGGTTTGCCGCTTCCGCCTCGAGCAGGCGCATGGCATGGAGCCCATCGAGTTGAACGCGCGCGATATAACGATGCGACACTCCGGAACTGCGGTCGAGACCATCCAGCCAGCGACTCTCTTCCAGCGGGTGCCCGTCAGACCAGCCCGCCTCCACATGCACGGTTGCAATCACGTTCTGGCGGGCAGCATCGGCGCGATAATCGTCGATGCGATAGTCACGCAGGATCGGTGCGAGGCTTGCGAAAACCATCTCCTCGGCGGAAGCTCTGGCCTTCTGCAGCCAGGGATGGCGTTCTAGGCTGAGATCCCAGAGGTGGTGATGCGGGTCGATCACCGGCCCATCGTAGCGCTCCGTCATCTGCCCGCCTCGCGGCCGGAAACCAGCAGAAGGGCAAGGATCAGCGTGCCGAACATGATCGACCGCCAACCGGGCGAGGCGTTGACGACCGTGATCAGCGCCGCCGCCGTGACGAGCAGAATTGCCCCGGGAATGGTCCCTGCATAGGTGCCGCGGCCGCCGAGGATGGAGGTACCGCCGAGCACGACGGCAGCGATCGAGGTCAGCAGATAGGGGTCGCCGATGCCGACATAACCTTGCCGGTTCATCCCGAGCACCAGAATGCCGGCAAGCCCTGCGAAAAAGCCCGACAGAGTATGGACGATCAGCGTGTTGCGCGTGACGCTGACGCCGGAAAGTCGGGCCGCCAGCGGGTTTGCCCCAAGCGCCAGGAAACGGGCGCCGATCGGCATGCGGTGGACGAGCAGCAGGACGACGATCGAGACGGCGAGCCACAGAATGATGCCTGAGGGAATGCCGAGCGGCCGCGCCTGCCCGAGCAGAATGACCGCCGGATTGCTGACGGTAACCGCGCTGCCGCCGGCGACGATGACGAGCAGCCCCTGCAGGAAGGTGGCCATGGCAAGCGTCATGATGATTGGCGGCACGCGAAGATAGGCAGCACCGGCACCGTTCATCAGGCCGATGCCGGTGGCAATGGCAAGGGCCGCCGCTATGCCGGCGAGACCGGTCGGGTCCCAGGCGGGCGAGATCAGCGGCAGCAGGATCGCCGTGACTGTTATGACCGCGCCGACGGAGAGATCGATGCCGCCCATCAGGATGACGAGCGTCTGGCCGGCGGCGGCAATGCCGATCACCGCGGCGACTTCGAGCAGGTAGCGCAGGTGGCCATAGGCGCCAAAACCACGCAACGAAAAGCTTGCGGCGATCCAGACGAGCGCGACCAGAAGCAAGGTCAGCAGCGGCGGATTGCGGAACGCGGACCTGATGACGTTCATCGCCTTGCCCTCCAAGCTCCAAGAAGTTCCGGCACGGCGACCGCGCCGACGATAATCAACCCTTGGGCGACATATTGGGCGACCGGCGGGAAGCCTAGGAAGAACATGACGTTGATCATCACCGAGAGCAGCAGGCTGCCGCAGATCGCGCCGCGCATCGTGCCTTTGCCGCCGAGGAAACCCACGCCGCCGAGGACGGCAGCGGCGATCGAGTTCAGCGTGAAGGGCGTGCCGATAACAGGATCACCCGAGCCGGTCTGCGCAGCAACGAAGAGACCGGTCAGGGCTGCGAGAAGACCGGACAGCGCGAAGGCTGCGACCTTCACCCGTTCGACCGGGACACCGGAGCGGAACGCGCCGACCGGATTGTCGCCGGCCGCATAGATGCCGAGGCCGAGCGGGGTTGCAAGAAAGGCCTTCCACAGTACGAGGATCACGACGAGCAGCAGGAACGCGACAGGCGTATGGCCAGCCAGCACCGTCGACAGCCAATCGGGAATGAACCCGCCCGGCCGCGGCAAGAGGATGAGTGCGACCCCACCGATGATGAAGGAGCCGGCGAGCGTAACGATGATTGCAGGCAGCCTCAGATAGGTGACGATGGCGCCGATGACAGCCCCGATCGAAAGGCCGGCGAGGGAGACCGCAAGAATGCCGCCCGGCACGCCGAGCGCTCCTTCCATCGTCGTCGCGGCGATCACCGCTCCAAGGCTGACGAGCGGGCCGATCGCCAGCGTGATGCCGCCGTTCAGCATGAGCAGCGCCTGCGCCATGGTGACGAGTGCGAGCGGGAACCAGTTCTGCGTGAACTTCGAAAAGCCGCCGATCGAAAGGATGCCGGGAAAGAGCAGCGCATAGAGGATGAGAAAGGCGGCGACGACCAGATAGAGGCCGGCAAGGCCGCGGTTGCGGCGGAGCTGGATCGAGCCGTAGAGCCGGGATGACGAACTTGTGCTCATGCCGCCTCTCCCTGCGTCGTGGCCGTGATGCCCATGGCCGCGCCGACGATCGCTCCTTCGCTGATTTCATCCTGCGACAGCACGGCCGCGATGCGCCCCTCACGCAGAACCACGACACGGTGGCAGAGATGCACGAGCTCAGGCGTATCGGAGCTGGCCAGGATGACGAGCCGCCCCTCGGCGGCGAAGGCGCGGAGCATAAGGTAGATTTCACGCTTGGTCTCGATGTCGACGCCGCGCGTCGGATCGTTGAGGAGCAGAACGGAGGGATCCAGCGGCAGCCATTTGGCGAGCGCCACCTTCTGCTGATTGCCGCCGGAAAGCGCCTGCACCGGGCGGGCCGTATCGCCCTTGATCGTCAGCCGGCGCGTGAGATCGGCGACCAGGCCGGTTTCTGCCGGCCGGTGGCGTAAGCCCTTGCGGGCGAGCAGTCCAAGCGAGGGCAGGATGAGATTGGAGGCGATGGAGTGCGGCAGTACCAGCCCCTCATGCTTGCGGTCGGCCGGGACATAAACGATGCCGGCGGCATTCGCCTCGCCGACATCAGCGGGCAGGGTGGGTTTGCCGGATACCTCCGTTCGACCGGCCGAGGCTGGAATCGCGCCGTAAAGGCCAAGCAGCAAGTCTTCCTGCCCTTGTCCCACGAGCCCACCGATGCCGACGATTTCGCCGGCGCGGGCGGAGAAGCCGATGTCACGCACCATGCCGGCGGAAAAACCTTCGACGCTGATGCGCATCGGGCCGGGTGCTGCGGACAGCCGCGGCGGGAACAGGTCGCCGGTCTCGCGACCGACCATCAGGCGCACCAGCCCTTCGCCGTCGATGCCGGACAGCGACTGGTCGGCGGTGACCAGGCCGTCCTTCAGCACCGTGACGTGCGAGCAGAGCGCCTGCACCTCGTTGAGGCGGTGGGAAATATAGAGAAGTGCCGTGCCGCGGTCCTTGAGCGTCCCGATCAGGCGGGCAAGGATGCCGGCTTCGTGGGCGGAAAGCGACGAAGTCGGCTCGTCCAGAATGAGCACGCGGGGCTTGCGAAACAGGGCCTTGGCGATCTCCACCATCTGGCGGCGGCCCAGTGCCAGATCGGTGACCGGCATGTCGAGCGGCTCGGTAAGCCCCACCATATCGCAGACATCTGACACGCCGCGATGGAGCGCTCTGTAATCAATGAGACCGAACCGGCGCGGAAAGGCGCCGAGCCCGATGTTTTCGGCTATCGAGAGACTGGCCGTGAGGCTCAGCTCCTGCTGAACCACAGCAATGCCGGCAGCGCGCGCGGCCGCCGGGCTGAAGCGCTCGACCGGCTTGCCGTCGACCAGGATGGAACCGCCGTCCGGCTGGAGAGCGCCGGACAGGAGGTTGATCAGCGTGGATTTGCCGGCGCCGTTTTCGCCGAGCAGGGCGTGAACCTTGCCTGGCAGAAGGGCGATATCGACGCCCTTCAAAACGGGATTGCCGAAAAATCCCCTGAACACCTGCCGGGCTTCCAGCAGGGGTCTTTCTTCCGTCATGACGGCTTCCTCTGCGCGGGGACTACTTGGCGGCAAGCAGCTTGTCGAAGAGCGCCTTGTCGTAGTCCGAGTAGATATAGCCGTCAGCCGGGAACTTGTCGGCCCGGGCGAGGTAGCTGCCGATCGTGCTGTCGTCGATGACAGGCAGCGGCACCTTGACGAAAGGCGGAACGTCCTTGCCTTCCAGCGCCTGCACGGCGGTGTAAACGGACAGCGCGCCGAGCCAGTTGGGCTGCATGGTGGCCCAGCCCTTCAGGCCCTTCTCCTTCCAGAGTTCGAGGAACTGCCTGGCGTTTTCGCCTGTTGTCGGCACCTGGTCGCGGCCCTGACGCTCGAAGGCCAGCACCGAGCCGGCCGACAGCGCGCCGCCGAGCGACAGCACGCCGTCGATTTCGGGATTGGCGAAGAGCAGGCTGGTCATCGCTTCCTGTGCCGGGGCGACGTTATATTCCGTGTTCGTCTCGGTGATCACCTGGAGACCGGGATTGGCGTCGAGGACCGGCTGGGCGCCCTTGCGGCGGTCGTCGCTCACCGAAATGCCGGCCGGGCCGTTCATGATGATGATCTTGCCCTTGCCGCCGAGCTGGCTGACCATCCACTTGGCAGCGGTCGCGCCCCATTCGTTGGAATCGGTGTTGATCTTCGCCGTCACCTTGTCGGTGTTGACAAGGCTGTCGAAATTCACGACGGCGATGCCCTTGTCGCAGGCATCTGATATGACGCGGTCAAGCGCGTTGGAGGAACCGGCGATCACGACGATGGCATCGACATTGGCGTCGATCATCGACTGGATATGCTGGATCTGCGTCTGGGCGTTACCCTGCGCGTCCGTGATCATCAGATCCTTGACGAAGCCCGCCTTCTTCAGTTCCTCCACTTCAGCCGTGATGGTGCCTTCGGTCTGCTTCATCCAGGTCGGCACCGAGTAGATGTTTGCCCAGCCGATCGTATAGGGCGCCTTCCTGTCACCCTTGATGCAATTGGCGGCGGCCGAGGCTGTGCCGGCCGAAAAGACGAGGAGTGCCGCAGCGGCGGCAGCACCCGCGAGAAGGCGGCGGCGTAGTGAAGCGGAAATGCCGTTTTCAAGATTCTTCATGTCGATCCCCTTTTTGTGTGCGGCAGCGTTGACGGCTTGCCATCAATGTCCAATATAATGTACATATGATCTATATACCGGACGACGCGATCTTATGCCGATTTTTCTACCTCGCAAGAGGGGTGGGGAAATTTCATTCGCGACGAATGACGGGATCGATTAACAGATGCGGCAGTCGGCTTGAAAAGCTTTGCCGGACAAAAAAGGATCGATAGCAATGGATGCAGTTCAGGACGAAGCAGCCGGTAAACGCGCCCGAGGGCTCGACCGCGCCTTCGAGATCCTCGATTTCCTGCGCCAGAAACGGCAGGCCCTGAAGCCGAATGAAATCGCCGCGCAGATCGGCGCACCGCGCTCATCGGTTTACGAGCTCGTCAACCTGCTGCTGCAGAATGGCATCCTGGAATTCACCGGCGGCGAGGGGCGTGTCTATCTCGGCCGCAAACTGTATTTCCTCGGCGCAGCCTATGAGAACCATTTCGACTTCACCCGCGAATGCGAGGCGGCGCTGGAACAGCTTGCCGACGAGACGCGGGAGACGGCGCAGTTCTGCATGCTGGATGGAAACAGATACACGGTCGTTCGCATGCGCGAAGGCGCGCGCCCCTTCCGCATTTCGACGGACGTCGGGCAGTCGGTGCCGATCCCGTGGACGGCGTCGGGCCGCCTGCTCGTCGCGCATCTGTCGGATCAGGACATCCTGAACTTCATTCCGCCGCAGGATTTTCGCCTGCCGAACGGCGAATGGCTCGAGCCGCAAACCTTCATCGCCGAGGTGCGCCAGGCCGAACGTGAAGGTCTCTTCACCTTCAACAGCATCGTCGACAGCTTCACCCATTGTTTTGCCGTACCGGTGCGGGGCGAGGAAGGCCATGCAGCCGCAACGCTCTGCCTCGTCACGCCACGCGACGATGGCATCGCCAACCGGGACCGCTACCTCGACTGCCTGAAGAAGGCCGCCGCCGGCCTCGACCATGCCCCGACTCGGCCAAAACGAGGCTGATGCCCTGAGCACATGAAGGCATTGATTAGCTAGCACGGACGTTCGTGCGAAAGCCGCCATTCCCTTGCATGCTCGTCAAACTGGATCCTGCTCGCTCCGGCGGTGCTGTAAGCGGGCATAAGACGCTAAGAAGACCTATTGCTATTTGTCGTCTCCGCCGGGCTCTTCGCCACGCCCGCAGATCCCATCTGCCGGTCGCGCCCGCATACCCCCCGGATAGTCGCCCTGACCGTTGATTTCCAATTTCATGCCAAACCGGGAAATCTATTCACCCTTCCTCCGAAACTACGAAATTCAGTTTCTCTATAAATTCTATGGATAACGTATTTTAGCAACCCAACAGCCAATTGAATACTTGGCCCTGGGGAAGACCGGGCTGTTGACGGAAAACGGAGAGGACACGAAATGACACGGAAAATCAGGCTTGGGGCATTTCTTCCCGGTGGCGGACAGCATGTTGCGTCATGGCGGCATCCGGACCAGCCGGCCGACGGCGCGACCAGTTTCGAGTTTCACAAACGTCTTGCCTTGACGGCTGAGCGTGGCCTCTTCGATGCTTATTTCCTCGCCGACGGGCTGGCTGTCGGTTTTGGCGGTGCGCGCGAAGGCGGCAACGCCCGCGTGGCCGGCTTCGAACCCGTGACATTGTTCTCCGCCCTTGCGCCTTTCACCACCCATCTCGGCTTCATCGCCACGTCCTCGACCACCTACGAAGAGCCTTACACGACCGCCCGCAAATTCGCCTCGCTGGATCTGATCTCGGAGGGTCGCGCCGGCTGGAATGTCGTCACCACGACGGGCGACCTGACGGCGCAGAATTTCAACCGCGATACGCAGCTTCCGCATGCGGATCGATATCGCCGCGCCGCCGAGCACGTCGAGGTCGTCCGCAAACTCTGGGAAAGCTTCGAGGACGACGCCTTCATTCGGGATAAGCAATCCGGCGTGTTCTTCGACCCAGCGAAGCTGCACGACACCGATCACCGCGGCGAACATTTCAGCGTGCGCGGTCCCCTCAACATCTCGCGATCGCCGCAGGGGCATCCCGTCATCGTCCAGGCCGGGCAATCCGAAGATGGGCGCGGGCTCGCCGCAGCAACGGCCGAAGTCATCTTCACCGCCCATCAGCATATCGAAACCGCCCAGGAGTTCTATCGGGACATCAAGGCACGCGCCCGCGCTCTCGGCCGAAACCCCGATCATATCCTCGTCATGCCCGGCGTATCCGCTTTCGTCGGTAGGACCGAGGCGGAGGCGCGCGAGAAATACGACCGTCTGACCTCGCTCATCGTCGAAGAGGACGGGATCGGCCTCCTTAATGGCCTGACCGGCGGCACGCTCGACCTGCACGGCTATGACCTCGACGGGCCTCTTCCGCCCGCACCGCCGACGGAAGGCATGAAGAGCCGCCAAGCCCTCATCCGCCAGATCGCCGACGAAAACAACTTCACCATCCGCCAGCTCTATCAGTGGATCGCGTCGGCCCGCGGCCACTACACCATCGTCGGCACGCCCGAACAGATCGCCGATACACTGCAGAAATGGTTCGAGAACGAAGCGGCCGACGGCTTCAACATTCTGCCGCCCTGGCTGCCGACGGCGCTCGACGATTTCGTCGATCTGGTCATCCCGGAGCTGCAGCGCCGCGGCCTGTTCCGCACGGCCTATGAGGGCAAGACGCTTCGGGAAAACCTCGGCCTGCCTTTCCCGACCAATCGATGGGCTGCAGAACAAGCAGCTCTCCAGGCAGCAGAGTGAGGAGCGGTCGATGTCCTATGAAATCAACCAGGTTCTTCCGAGAAGCTTCGGCCGCCTGAAAAACAGCGAAAGCCATATTTCCACTCTCGCCTCGCAAGTGCGCGGGCTGCTCGCATCGCTTTTGCCGCGTTATGGCCTTCTCATCGGCTTCCTCGTGTTCTGGCAAGTGTCGAGCACCAGAGGCTGGGTCAATCCCGCTATCTTCCCGCCCTTGAATGTGATCCTGTCTGCTCTTTGGACCAATCTTGCCAACGGCGCGCTGCTCGATGACATCGCCATCAGTCTGCAGCGATCCGGAACCGCCTTCGCCTTTGCCGTGGTGATCGGCATTCCGCTCGGCCTGTTCATGGGCCAGGTTCGTGCAGTCGAACAGGCGCTCGATCCGATCCTGCAGCTCTTCCGCCAGACCTCGGCGCTGGCGCTCTACCCGGTCTTCATCCTGCTGCTCGGCCTCGGCGAAACATCCAAGATCTTCGTGATCTTCTGGGCCACACTGTTTCCAGTGCTGCTCGCCACGATCGGCGGCGTCAAGGAGGTGGACAAGAAGCTCATCGAGATGGCGCGGACCTATGGCGCCGGACCGCTGACCATCTTCCGCCGCGTCATCCTGCAGGCGTCGGTGCCGGCAATCTTCGTCGGCCTGCGTCTTTCGGCGACGACTGCGCTTCTGCTGCTGATTGCCGCCGAGATGATCGGCGCCAACAAGGGCATCGGCTTCCAGGTTATGAACGCACAGTACAATTTTCAGATCCCGCTGATGTTTGCGGCGATCCTTCTGCTCGCCTTCCTCGGGCTTGCCGCCAATGCCTTGCTCGTTCTCTTGCAGCGCCGTCTCTGCCGCTGGTCTCAGCCGAGCCGCTGAACTGCTTTCCCGATTTTCCTCTTCCGAAAGGCACCGCCACATGACATTCCATCCTCGCAACCTCCTCCTGCCGGCAGCGATCGCCCTCGGTCTTGCGACGCCGGCCGCAGCCACCGACACGGTGAAGCTGCGCTACCTCGCCAGCCAGGGTGGTCTTGCCGCCCATGAACTCGCCGCCGAACTCGGCTATTTCGACGGAACGGGCATCACGCTGGAAAATGTCGGCTACGCCCAGGGCGGCCCGGCCTCCCTGATCGCCCTGGCATCGGGTGATGTCGAGATCGGCAGCGCCGCAACCTCCGCCGTTTTGAATTCGATCATCGGCGGCAATGATTTCGTCGCCGCCTATCCTTCGAACGGCATCAATGACGAGGTCCAGTCGACCTTCTACGTGCTGGAAGACAGCCCGATCAAGAGTATCAAGGACATTGCCGGCAAGAGCATCGCGGTCAATACGCTCGGCGCGCATCTCGACTACACCATCCGCGAAGCCTTACATTCCGTCGGCCTGCCGGCCGACGCAGCCAATCAGCTTGTCGTTCCCGGGCCGCAGCTCGAGCAGGTATTGCGCTCCAAGCAGGTCGATATTGCCGCCTTCGGTTACTGGCAGACGACCTTCGAGGGGGCTGCACTGAAGAATGGCGGCCTGCGTCCGATTTTTGACGATACCGACGTGCTTGGCGACATCGCCGGGGGATTCGTGGTCCTGCGCCGTGATTTCGCTCGCGAGCATCCTGAAGCTGCAAAGATTTTCGTCGAGCAGTCGGCTCGCGCTCTCGACTACGCCCGCGAGCATCCGGAGGAAACCAAGAAGATCCTCGCCAAGGCGCTCAGCGAGCGTGGTGAGAACGCTGATATCGCACAGTACTTCCGAGGCTATGGGGTGCGTGCCGGCGGCCTGCCGGTCGAGCGCGACATCCAGTTCTGGATCGACGTCCTGGTTCGCGAAGGCAAGCTGAAGCAGGGCCAGCTGGCGGCTAAAGACATCCTCTTGACCACCGATGCCAGGCCGGCAAGCAACTGAGGAATGATGATGAGCATCGCTGAGGACACGCGCCGCGGGGAGGTGACGATCCGTCACCTCTCCAAATCCTACAGATTGAACGGGACACCTCTGCAGGTTCTCAGGGATATCAACCTCCACGTCCGCTCCGGCGAAAGCCTCGCCATCGTCGGTGCCAGCGGCTCGGGCAAGACGACCCTGCTCAGGGTTCTGGCAGGCCTTGAGGATTCCGACACGGGAGAGGTTCTCGTCGATGGCAAGGCGGTGCGAGGCGTCGGCGCGGAGCGCGCCGTCATCTTTCAGGAACCGCGCCTTCTGCTCTGGCTTGATGTGCTCGACAATGTCTCCTTCGGGCTGGAAACCAGCGGCCTGTCGCGTGAGCAGGCGAGGGGACGGGCGTCATTATGTCAAGCTCGTCGGCCTGCAGCAATTCGAGGCTGCCTATCCCCGGCAGCTGTCGGGCGGCATGGCGCAGCGCGTCGGCATCGCCCGGGCTCTGGCCGTCCAGCCCGAGATCCTGCTGCTCGACGAACCGCTCGGCGCGCTCGACGCGATGACCAAGATCGGCATGCAGCAGGAACTCGCACGGATCTGGCGCGATGAGGATGTGACGACCATCCTCGTCACCCATGATCTCGAGGAGGCGATCTATCTGGCCGACCGGATCCTGATCCTGCCACGGGAGAAGGGCGGCGAGCCGCGTCTGATCGAAATCGATCTGCCCCGGCCTCGCGACCGCAGCGCACCGGAATTCGTTCGACACCGCGAAGAGCTGCTGAACCTGTTCGGACTGCATTGAAGTCTTCAAGCGTCAGCGCGGCGCATGGGACCTGATCCATGCGCCGCGCGGCAGTAGCAGTAGCGATGCGGAGGACGCCCGCGGGCCGCTACAGCGACTTGCTCTTCGAGCCGGCGGTAAGATAGGGCCGCCGATCCAGTTCGGCCGACCTGTAGGAACTGCGCAGCCGCAGCAAATCCTTGCGGGCGATCAGGCCGCATAATTTCCCGGACGCCGGATCGACGATCGGAATGCGTCCGTCGCCGGTGGACAGCATCAGGTCGGCGATGAATGCGACCGTATCGTCAGGATGCCCCACCGGAACGGAACCGTCCGTCACGTTTTCCGCAAGCGTCTGACTGGCGAGGTCCGGATTGCCCTGCCAGAGCAAAGCGTCGGCTCTGGATACGACGCCGGACAGCCTGCCTGCTGCGTCGACCACCGGATAGATCCGGTGCGTTTTCTGCTGCGAGGCAAAGAAGTCGCACGCCTCCCCCACCGTCATGGCGACGGGAAGCGTGTCGACATCGCTGATCATGATCTCCCTTGCGCGCGCCAGTTCGAACGGATCGACGCCATATTCGCGGGTGATGTGCTGACCGCGGCGGGCGATCTTCTCGGTGAGGATCGAGCGGCGCAGCAGAAGGACGGTGACGGCATAGGCCACCACGGTTGCGGCAAGCAGCGGAACGAGGGTGCTGACGTCGCCGGTGATTTCCATCGCAAAGAAGGTGCCCGTCAGCGGCGCACGCATGGTTCCACCCATCATCGCCGCCATTCCGAGCAGCGCCCAGAAGCCGGGGTCATTGCCCGGCATGACCAAGCCGACCAGCCATCCGAGAGCCCCGCCGAAAATCAGAAGCGGCGCGAGCACGCCACCGGAGGTGCCCGACGACAGGGCAAAGAGCCAGATGATGGTCTTCACCAGCAGGATCGACATGACCGCCGGGGCGAGCAGCCGATTGTTGAGCAAGCCATCGATGATGTCGTAGCCGACGCCCATTGCCCGCGGTTCGATCAGGCCGCCGAGACCGATGACGAGACCGCCAAGTGCCGGCCACCACATCCAGTGGATCGGCAAGGCTTCGAACAGGTCCTCGATCCGGTAGAGCAGCGTCGTCAGCAATCCCGATTGCAGGCCGGAGAAGATGCCCATCGCCGCGCAGGCGAAAATACCCCACCAGGGCAAGGCCACCTGGAAGTGGGTCGGGAACAGCGGGCCTACGCCGAACAGCAGCGGGCGCCAGCAGATCGACACGCAGGCGGCAACGGCAACGGGAATGAAGCTGCGCGGCTTCCATTCGAACAGCAGCAGTTCGACCGCCAGCATGACCGCGGCGATCGGCGAACCGAAGATGGCCGTCATGCCTGCGGCGGCGCCGGCAACGAGCAGCGTCTTCCGCTCGGCGGCACTCATGTGAAAGAATTGCGCGAAAAGCGATCCGATCGCACCGCCCGTCATGATGATCGGCCCCTCGGCGCCGAACGGGCCGCCGGTTCCGATGGAGATTGCCGACGACAGCGGCTTGAGGACCGCGACCTTCGGCGACATCCGGCTACCGCCGATCAGAATGGCCTCGATCGCCTCAGGAATGCCGTGGCCGCGGATCTTCTCCGACCCGAAACGGGCCATCAATCCGATGGCAAGTCCACCCAGTGGCGGAACCAGCACCACCCACAGCGAGCGCGGCACCGCAGCCAGAGAGGCGGGCTGGATGCCGATCTCCCCGAACCAGATGACATTCGTCACCAGCGCGATCAGGCTGACGAGACACCAGGCTGCAAACGCGCCTGACGTGCCGACAATGATGGACATGCCGACCAGGATGAGGACCCGCCTGTCGGTGGTGAAATCGCCGGCCTCGCGCCGGGAAAGACCGCCGGTGAAATCGTGCGGCCGGTTGTTTGGTGGATGCTGCGCCATGGAAGCCTCTGCTACGCCGGAATGGAAACGCTTGAGGCGGGTCAATATATCGTGATGCGATATAAATCAACGGGCGAAAGCATGAAGGCGAAAATGTTCGATGAAGATGCCTCACTTGACCGGCTGGCGACTGCCCATCTATTCGATGATGGCGGCATGGCCTGCCGATCCTGGCAGCCGTTGCGGCAGAGGAGAAGTGCTTTGAAGAAGACCGCGCCGCCGCTGAGGCAAGAGGATTACGAAGCTCTCGCCGACCTCCGATTTGCGCTTCGCCAGTTCATGGACTTCAGCGCCTCGGCCGCCCAGTCGGAGGGATTGCCCGTACAGCAGCATCAGGCCCTTTTGGCGATCAAGGGACAACGCGGCGGCGCCATGACCATCGGCATGCTGGCCGAGCGGCTGATCATCGCGCCGCATACGGCGACCGAGCTTGTCGGGCGGCTGTCGGATGCCGGATTGGTCGAACGCCATGCCGATCCGGCCGACAGGCGCCGCCAGACCATTCTCCTGACGGACAAGGCGGATGCGCTTCTGACGAGACTGAGCGCCGTCCACCTTTCGGAAATCAGGGAGATGGCCCCGAAGTTGATCGAGCTTCTGCTCGAACTCCAGAAGACGGCGTCAAACACCAAATGACAATTGCGACATAGCCGATCTCCTGACGTGCCGCTTTAATCCAAAAGCGTCTTCTTCAGGCGATGGATATGGGCAGCGCCGATGCCGCAGCAGCCGCCGATGATCGTCGCGCCGGCCTCGGCCCAGGAGCAGGCATAGCGCGAATAGGCATCGTCGTTCAGATCGTTTCGGGTCTCATGCAGGCCTTCATTGGCGGCTGCCTCGCCTGTTTCCCCTTCGAAGGCATTGGCATAGACGCCGATTTCGATGGAAGCGTCCATTGTCCTGAACACGCCCGCCGCCGTCTCCACCGCCGCCTGCATGACCTCGGGCTTGCTGCAATTGAACAGGAGGGCTTCGGCGCCCGATGAAACCGCCCAGGATGCCGCCTCCTCGACCCTTTCCTCGGAGCGAAGCTTCGGTTCGCCGCCCCTTATGGCTGCCTCGTCGTCCGCCAATGTGAACGAAATCCAGAACGGCTTGTCCGACGTCGCCACCGCCTTGCGAACAGCCTCTGCCTCGGCAATCAGGCTCAACGTCTCGCCGAGCCATATATCGACGAAGGGAGATAGGTTTTCGACAAGCACCTTGAGATAATCCTGCACCCTCGAAGGCTGAAAATTCTCAGGCTCATATGAGCCGAAGATCGGCGGCAGCGAGCCAGCGACCAGCACCTTGCGATCCGTGGCGGCATCGGCCGCTTCGCGCGCCAGGCGACCGGCGAGACGGATCAGCGCCGCGCCCTCCTTCCAGAACCGGTCCTCGCCGATGTGAAAGGGTACGAGCGCATAGCTGTTTGTCGTGATGACCTCAGAGCCGGCGGCGATGAATTCCTGATGTACTCTACGGACGATATCCGGCGCGTTGATCAGCGCCAATGCCGACCATTCCGGTTGTTTCAGTTCGGCGCCCAGCCGCAACAGTTCGCGGCTCATGCCGCCATCGAGAATTCGTGTCGTGCTCATCAAGAGGTCTCCATTCAGGCTGTCGCGCCGTCAGCGGCGCCGGGCTTTTCATAACAAAGTGGGCGGGGTGCACGTGGTTCGTGCGCCAGGGAATTCATGGGCCAGTCGCTTTTCCGTCGGCCTAGCGGCGAACCGGCACCTGCGCTTCGAGCCCTCGAAAGACGCGGGCGGTCACCGCGGTCAGCGCGAGATAGAAGAGGGTGACGACCAGCAGCGGTTCATAGACGAGCAGCGTGTCCTGGCGAACCTTGTTTGCCACGGCGTAAAGATCCATCACCGTCACCGTAAAGGCGAGCGGCGTCGCCTTGAGCTGCATGACGATCTCTCCTGCAATCGTCGGCAGGGCGATGCGAATGGCGCGAGGCAACCAGATGCGGCGGGTCAGCATCCAGGGCGACAGGCCGAAGGCCCGGCCCGCTTCGAGCTCGCCCTTGGGAACGGCAAGCAGCGCGCCGCGCAACACCTCGGCCTCATAGGCTGCATAGTTCAGGGTAAAACTGACGGCGGCGAAGAAGAAGCCCTCGCGCAGGATCGGCCAGAACAGGCTCTGGCGGATGCCGGGGACCATGGGCAGCAGCGAGCCAACCCCATAATAGAGAAGCCACAGCTGTATCAGCAGTGGCGTGCCGCGAAAGAAGGTGCAGTAGCTGCGCGCCAGGAGCCGCGTCAGCCTGCCGCCGCTGACCTGCGCGAAGGCGAGGCCTATGGCGATGATGAAGCCGAACACCACGGAGATCACCAGCAGGCAAACGGTCTGCCAGGCGCCTGTCAGAAGCAGCGGCCAATAGGAAGAGATCCAGGTGAAACTCATGGGGCGCTTTCTTCAGGCAAGGCGCGGCTGTCCCCGCCGTACCCGTCCCTCGATCAGTTTGAAGACGACGTTGGAAACAAGCGTGATGGCGAGATAGAGAAGGGCCGAAGCAAGGAAAAAGACGAAGTAATGCTTGGTGCTTGCCCCGGCAAGACGGGTGGCGAGCGCCAGTTCCTGGTAGCCGACGACGGCGACCAGCGCGCTGTCCTTGGTGACCGACATCCACAGATTGGCAAGGCCCGGCAGCGCGTTTGGCAGAAGCGCCGGCAGCAGGACACGGCGGAACCTCCGCACCGGCCCCATGCCGAAGGCTTTGGCGGCCTCGATCTGGCCGACGGGAATGGCGAGGATCGCACCGCGCAGCACCTCCGTCATGTAGGCACCCTGGACGAAGCCCAGCACGGCGACGGCTGCGACAAAGCCGTTCACATTGACCGGCGGCAGCTCCAACGCGGCGAGCAGCCGGTTGAGGCCATCGGTGCCGGCATAATAGAGCCCGACGATCAGGATCAACTCGGGAACGGCGCGGATCAGCGTGGTATAGAGATCGAGCAGCAGGCGCAGCATGCGGTTACCAGAGAGCTTTCCCAGCGCGCCGCCGGTGCCAAGCAGCAAGCCGATCGCAAAAGCGCAAGCCGAGATGGCGACCGTGGAGACCGCACCTGCCAAAAGGACGCCGCCCCATCCCGGAGGATAGGGAGACAGCAGGTCCAGAATACCTTGTTGCGCAGTCGCCATCGTTCCGGCTGCTTACTTTGCGCCGTAGATGTCGAAATCGAAGTATTTCTTGTTGATAGTATCATACTGGCCACTGGCACGGACGGCAGCGATCGCCGTGTTCAGCTTGGCCTTCAGCTCAGTGTCTTCCTTGCGCAGGCCGCCCGAAACGCCAGCGCCGAGAATCTCCTTGTCGTCGGCAACGTCGCCCATCTTGGCGCAGCAATCCTTGCCGCCATCGCTTTTGAGGAAAGCATCAAGCGCCAGTGAATCGCCGAAGACATAGTCGATACGGCCGGAGGCGAGGTCCTGAAACGCCTCATCGAGCGTCTGGTAGGTCTTTTCCTCGGCAGCGGCGGCGAAATACTTCTTGTAATATTCCGACTGGATCGTCGACACCTGGATGCCGATGGTCTTGCCTTTCACGTCCTCGGCAGTGGCGCCCGGCTTCTGGTCCTTGGGGCCGATCAAGGTGCTCGGCGTGTTATAATATTTGTCGGTGAAGTCGATCACCTTCGAGCGTTCCGCGGTGTTCGACATCGACGACCAGATCACGTCGAACTTCTTGCTCTGAAGAGCCGGAATGAGACCATCCCAGGAAATTTCGACGATCGAGCATTTCTCCTTCATCTCCTCGCACACAGCGTTCATCAGGTCGATCTCCCATCCCTGCCATTGGCCGGAGGCGTCCTTGGCGAAGAAGGGCGGATAGGATTCGTTCATGACACCGAAGCGGACTTCGGCCTGTGCGGTGACGGCGGAAAGCACGAGTGCCGCGCCGGCAAAAAGCGTGGGGAGCAGTTTCATTCGCAGGATTCTCCTGGTTTGTGTTGTCGATGATGCGCATCAGTGGGCGCTGAGGCCGGTGAACTCCCGGCAGCGGGCGCTGACCGGCGCCCCGAATATCTGCTCCGGCGGGCCTTCTTCCTCGATCCGTCCCTGATGGAGGAACAGGACACGGCTGGATACATCGCGGGCGAAGCGCATTTCATGCGTGACGATCAGCATGGTCCGGCCTTCTTCCGCGAGATCGCGGATGACCTTCAGGACCTCGCCGACCAGCTCCGGATCGAGCGCCGATGTCGGTTCGTCGAACAGCATGACAGCAGGGTCGACGCAGAGGGCTCTCGCAATCGCCGCGCGTTGCTGCTGGCCGCCGGAGAGGAAAGCGGGGTAGGCGTCGCGTTTATCGAAGAGCCCGACCTTGTGGAGCAGGGCCTCCGCCTTTTCGATGGCCTCGCGCCGTGAAATGCCCATGACGTGCACCGGCGCCTCGATGACGTTTTCCAGCACCGTCCGATGAGCCCAGAGATTGAAACTCTGGAAGACCATCCCCAGTCCGGTCCGTATCCGTTCGATCTGCCGCCAACTGCGCGGCTGCAGCCGGCCGCCCCGCCCCATCTTCAGCGCGATCTCCTCGCCGTTCACCGCGATGCGGCCGCGATCCGGCGTTTCCAGGAAATTGATGCATCTGAGAAAAGTGCTCTTGCCGGAGCCCGACGAGCCGATGATAGAAATCACATCGGACTTCTCGGCCTGCGTCGAGATACCCTTGAGAACCTGTTGCGAGCCGAAGCTTTTATGGAGATCTTCGACGCGAAGAGCAGGAAAGGGTTGATCTGGCATGCATGGTTCCGGCTGAGTTGAGCTTGCGAAGGATAATGATGAATTAACGCGGTTTTTTCCCGCAGTTTTCATCTATTCTGCATATTTTAGGCAAAATAATCTTCTTCATGCGGCAAGTACGGCAGAATGCGCGAATTGCTGCGGCGAGAACTAGGATTTGACAATGGAACAGCTCGATCGTTTTGACCGTGACATTCTCGATATCGTTCAGCGCGACTGCCAGCTGAAAGCCGAAACGATTGCCGAACGGATCGGACTGTCGGTGTCGGCCGTGCAGAGGCGGTTGAAGCGGCTGCGCGAGGAAGGGATCATCAAGGCGGAGGTCGCCGTCGTCGACCGCAAGGCGACGGGCACAGCGATGGTGTTCATCGTCGGGATGGAGATCGAGCGGGACAATTACGACGCGCTGGCGAAGTTCCGCCTCTGGGCGGAAAAGCAGGATCATATTCAGCAGGTCTATTATGTCACCGGTGCGGTCGATCTGATCGCGATCGTCACCGCCCGCGACGTCGAGCATTATGACGATATCGCCGCCCTGATCATGGCTGACAATCCGCAGATCCGCCGCATGCACACGAATGTCGTGCTGCGGGACGTCAAGCTCGGCCTGTTCGTGCCGCTGGACTAGCGCGGAGGCGATGCCCCGCCGGCATTGCTTCCCGCGCGACAGATGGGCAGCGACAAGCCGCTGGACTCGCATTTGACAAAGGGCATAATTCCCGGCGCAAATTCTCGGGAGGAATGATCGTTGACGTTACGACACCAGATCATCGCATTGGCGATCGTTCCGCTCGTCATTTCGATCCTTGCGATCACCACCTTCATCACCTGGCAATCGGCAAACCTTGCCAAGAACAGCATCGACACGTTCGAGCAGAACATGCTGAAGACCAAGGAAGCCGAGATCCTCAATCTGACCAACCTTGCCCTGTCCGCCATCCAGACGATCTATGACAATGCCGGTGCCGACAACGAAGCCGCCAAGCAACAGGTGGCGGCGATCCTGACTTCGCTCGACTACGGCAAGGACGGATATTTCTTCGTCTACGATTACGACGGCAACAACATCGTCCATCCGCGCCAGAGCTTCCGACATGGGCACAATTGGCTCGACCTCACCGATCCGGATGGCGACAAGGTCATTGCCGAGCTGATCGCCACGGCAAGAGCAGGCGGGGGCCTGCATCAGTACAAATGGCAGAAACCATCGACCGGACAGATCGCCGACAAGCTCTCCTTCGTTGTCAGCCTCGACAAATGGCACTGGGTCGTCGGCACCGGCGTTTATCTGGATGACGTCTTTGCCCAAAGTGCCACCGCCAACGCGGTTATGCGCGCCAACATAAAACGGACCTTTGTCATCGTCGCGCTGATCGCCGTGCCTTCGGTGCTTGTCGTTTTCACCACCTGCATGCTGCTGACGTTCCATGAGCGCCGCATGGCCGACAGCCGGCTCAAGCAGCTGACACAGCGGGTCATCGATACGCAGGAAGAAGAGCGCGCGCGGCTTGCCCGCGAGTTGCACGACGGCATTTCCCAAAATCTCGTCGGCGTGCGTTATGCGATGGACCTTGCCGGCCGCAAGGTCAGGACCAATGTCGACGATGCGGCTGTCACCATCGACCGCGGTGTCGAGGCGCTGAACGGCGCCATCAAGGAAATCAGGCGGCTGTCGCACGATCTGCGCCCGCGTGTGCTCGACGACCTCGGCCTGACGGCGGCGCTGGAGGCACTCTGCTATCATTTTGCCGAGCGGACGGGGATCGAGACGAAGATCGACGCTTCGAACTTCACCGACACGCTGAAGGCCGAAGCCAATACCGCACTTTATCGTGTCGCCCAGGAAGCGTTCAACAATGTCGAACGCCACTCGGGCGCCTCCAAGCTTGCGGTCAAGCTCTGGAGCGACGGCGGTCGGGCTCGCATGACGATCACCGACAACGGTACCGGCTTCGACGGCATTAAAGACGGGGTCTCCGGCAGATCAGGTCTCGGCCTGCGCAATATGCAGGAGCGGATGGCCCACTTCCGCGGCCTGCTGTTAATCAACAGTAGCGAGGCCGGCACGACGCTGACGGCGATGCTGCCGAAATCGGCCAATCTCCCCGCCGGCAAGCAGGCAGAAGCCGCATGACGGAACGCCCGAAAATCAGGGTGCTCTTGATCGACAACCATCCGCTGGTGCTGGATGGGTTGAAGGCCGTGCTCGAAACATTCGACCATATCGAAGTCGCCGGCACGGCGGGGCTCGCGCAAGCGGGGCTGGAGATCGGCCGGCAAGTTCTGCCGCAGGTCGTGCTGATGGACATCAACATGCCGAAGCTGAGCGGCATCGATGCGATCGAATTGTTCAGGAACGAACTTCCCCAGGCGCGGGTGGTGATGCTCTCCATGCATGACAGCCGCGAGTATATTTCCTCTTCGGTCATGCACGGCGCTGCCGGTTACATCCTGAAGGACGTTTCGACCGACGAGATCGTCTCGGCCATCGAGACCGTGGCGGGCGGGGGGACATATTTCTCCTCCGGCGTCTTCGACGCGCTGATGGGCGAACGCGCGGAGGAGGGAACCGATCCCCTGACGCCGCGCGAACGCGACATTCTCGGGCTGATCGTTGCCGGCAGAAGCAACAAGGAGATCGCCGAAACGCTCGGGATCACCTCCGCCACCGCGGAAACCCATCGCAAGAACCTCAAGAAGAAGCTCGGTATCGCCACTACAGCGGGCCTCATCCGCTATGCGCTCGATCACGGCATCGTCTCGAAAGTCGGATAAATTGCATCTACCCACTTCTGGGTAGGCCCCGGCATTTCAGCGCCGCCTCGATCTTGCGAGCTTAAAACCGGCGCCATAGGACTCCATCCACGGCTGGCCAAGTGCGAGCCGTTGGGAGGAATTCACATGCGTTATATCAGCTTCCGATCGGTCGGAAAACCTCGAGCGACCCAAGCTGGGCCTGCTGCGGCCGCCGGCTGACAGACCTGCCTTCCACGCCGACAACTGGAACATGGCGACCGCCGCCCGCGGCGCCTGAAAGGTATTCCGACATGGAAAAACCACGTAGCAAGGCAGCGCTCTGGCTGCTTGTCATTCCCTACATAGGTCTGCTCTGGCCGCCATTTTACAATGTCCGCGAGCCGTCTCTTTTCGGCTTTCCCTTCTTCTATTGGTATCAGCTTCTCTGGGTGCCGATCACCGCGACGTTGACCTGGATCGCCTATCGGAGCACCCGCCATGACGACTGACATCAACGGCACGGCGCTTGCCGTCTTCATCTTCTTTTTCGTTTTGGTCACGGTCATGGGCTTCGTCGCCAGCCGTTGGCGTAAGCCCGAGACACTGGCCCATATCGATGAATGGGGTCTCGGCGGACGCAACTTCGGCACCTGGATCACCTGGTTCCTCGTCGGCGGCGATTTCTATACCGCCTACACCGTGATCGCCGTCCCGGCGCTGGTCTATACCGTGGGAGCCTACGGCTTCTTTGCGCTGCCCTACACCATCGTCGTTTATCCCTTCGTCTTCATGGTCATGCCTGTGCTGTGGAAACGCGCCAAGGATTTCGGCTATGTGACGGCTGGCGACGTCGTCCACGGTCAATACGGATCGCGCGGTCTCGAACTCGCCGTCGCGGCAACAGGCGTCATCGCCACCATGCCCTATATCGCCCTCCAGCTCGTCGGCATGACGGCGGTGCTGAAGGCGCTCGGGCTGCATGGCGAGTTGCCGCTGGCGATCGCCTTTATCGTGCTGGCGCTCTACACCTACTCCGCCGGCCTGCGCGCGCCGGCGCTGATCGCCTTCGTCAAGGATATTATGATCTATATCGTCGTGATCGCGGCCGTCGCACTGATCCCATCGAAACTCGGCGGTTACGCCAACGTCTTTGCCTCGGCCGATGCGGCTTTCCAGGCCAAGGGTTCCGGCAACCTGCTGCTCGGTGGCAACCAGTATGTCGCCTATGCCACGCTCGCCTTGGGTTCGGCGCTCGCGGCCTTCATGTATCCGCATACGCTGACCGGCATCTTTGCCTCCAACAGCGGCAAGACGATCCGTAAGAATGCGATCATGCTGCCCGCCTATACGCTGCTGCTCGGCCTTCTGGCGCTGCTCGGCTATATGGGGCATGCCGCCAACCTGAAGCTCGACAGCGCCAATGACGTCGTTCCGACGCTGTTCAAGACGCTGTTTTCGGGCTGGTTCTCCGGCTTCGCCTTTGCGGCGATCGCCATCGGCGCACTGGTGCCGGCAGCGGTAATGAGCATCGGCGCCGCCAATCTCTTCACCCGCAATTTCTGGAAAGCCTATGTCGATCCTGACGTCAGCGATGCGGGCGAGGCGAAGGTTGCAAAGATCACCTCGCTCGTCGTGAAGATCGGTGCGCTTCTCGTCATCATCTTCCTGCCGACGCAATTCGCACTCGACCTGCAGCTGCTCGGCGGCATCTGGATCCTGCAGACGCTTCCGGCCCTGGTCTTCGGCCTCTATACCAACTGGTTCCGTGCACCCGGCCTGCTTGCCGGCTGGTTCGTCGGCTTCTGCGGCGGTACTTTCCTCGTCTGGGATGCCGGCTGGAAGCCTCTGCATCTGATTAGCCTCGGAGGCGAACCCTTCACCGTCTATACCGGACTGCTGGCGCTTGCAGCCAACATCGCCGTTGCGGTTGTTGTCAGTGCCCTGCTTCCGGTCAAGACTCCGGCTCGGGCATAAGATTCAAATGCGAAGGGCAGCAAACGCTGCCCTTCGCAAAATTATGCCGCTTTGGCGTTCCAGCATAGGCTGGAGGGAAATCAGGGCGACTTAAAATTCTTCCCAATCGCCGGCCAATGCTGCATTCCCGTTCGTCTGGAACGACTTACCTACCTTGGCAATCATCTGGCGGGCAGGCGAGGGCGCCGGTTGAGAACGGGGCGCCGCGGCAACGGGCTGCGAGGCGCGCTTTGGTGCCACTACTCCACCAATGTTGAACTGGCCCAGCAGCTGAAACAGCGCATCGGCTTCCTTGGCGAGCTTGTGGGCCGCCGCTGTGGCTTCTTCCACCATGGCGGCGTTCTGCTGCGTCCCCTGATCCATCTTGTTGACGGCGGTATTGATCTCTTTCAGCCCCGTCGCCTGCTCTTGCGAAGCGCCGACGATGGCCCCCACATTGCCGTCGACCTGCTGTACCTGCTCGGCAATCTCTTTCAGCGCCCTTCCGGTCTCGCCAACCAAGGCCACGCCGCTTTTGACGTGGCCGTTCGAAGCGTTGATAAGTTCCTTGATTTCTTTTGCCGCCTTGGCGGAGCGTTGCGCCAGCTCGCGCACTTCCTGAGCGACGACGGCAAAGCCCTTACCTGCCTCGCCGGCACGGGCGGCTTCGACGCCGGCATTGAGCGCCAGCAGGTTGGTCTGGAACGCGATTTCATCGATGACGCCGATGATGCTGCCGATTTCGGTGGCGGAGGATTCGATCTTGCCCATGGCATCGACCGCATCCCGAACGACACTGCCCGACCGCTCGGCACTATCCTTCGTCTTGCGGACGAGCTGGCCGGCTTCCTGAGCCTTGTTGCTCGAGTCGGCAACGGTGGTCGTAATCTCTTCCAAGGCAGCGGCGGTTTCCTCGACCGAGGCTGCCTGCTGTTCGGTCCGCCTGGCGAGATCGTCCGAGGAGGAGCGGATCTCCTGTGCACCGGCGGCGATGGCGCTGGCGTTCTGGGCAACCTTCTGCATGGCGGCACGAAGCTTTTCGACCGCAGAATTGAAGTCGGCTCTCAGTTTTTCCAGAGACGGAATGAACGGAGTGCCAATCTGCTGTGTGAGGTCGCCGTCAGCCAGCGCCTGCAGCGCATCGCCAAGCTGGCCGACAGCCTTGTCCGTCTGCTCGGCGAGGGTGCGGCGTTCATCTGCATCCTGCTCGAGCCGATGCCGCTCCGACACAGCTCTCTTCGCCTCGGCGTCAGCTTCCCGTTCGGCCTTTGCTGAAATTGCGTCGCGCAGCCCTGCCACCGCCCGTGCAAGCTTGCCGATCTCGTCGCCCCGCGCTTCGAGGCGGCGATCACCGTTAAGATTGCCGTCCGCCATCGCTTTCAGCGAAAGCTGAAGTTTTGCCAGCGGGCCGACGATCGTGCGTGCGGTCACGGCGGCGGCAACCAGTGAAAGAACAGCCGCAATGCCAAGCGCGGTCAGCGCCAATGGCTTGAAGCCGCTTGCCGTGCTGCGAACCTCGCCACCAATCGATTTGTTCAGCGCTTCCTGATAGTCGATGAATTTGTTGATGGCGCCAAGCCAGGCAACGAAGGCCGGCCGAGCCTGTTCGAGCAGGATCTTGCGAGCGGCCTCGCCGTCGCCCTTCTCCTGCTGCGCAATGATCTGGGCGACCAGAGGATTGGTCTTCGCCTGGATGTCTGCAATCTCACCGAGAATGGTCTTTTCCTGTTCCGTCGCACCGGCCGGAGATGCAACCATATCCGCCATGCGCTTTTCATTCTCGGCGTAGGAGGCGGCCAGCTTTTCGATCAATGCCTCGGCGGTCTTCCGCTCATCGGCAGACGTCACCAGAGTGACGTCGCGGATGGCGATCGCCCGATCGTGCACGCTGCCGCGATAGTTGATGGCAAACCGCTGCTTCACGCTGTTGACGTCGTTGATGGTGCCAAGCTTATCGTTGATCTGCGCAACTTTTTCCGTCGAATAGATGGTCAAGCCGACCATCAGCAAAAGGAGAACGCTGAAGCCAAGCGCCAAGCGCGCCACAACTCCGAAACTCACGATATTCTTCATATGCACTCTCTCCTCGCGGTGAGGTTTGTTGGAAGGATGTCTCGACAGCCAGGATTGCTTGTCATATCTCATTCAAATGCAGAGCCTCGGTGTCTCCGAGTGCATCCGACAGGCACCTCGGTGCCCGGAATTGCGCTTGAGATACGGGACATCCGTCAAAGCAATAAAAGCCGATTTCGTACGAAATTCGGGTGCCTGACCCGCCCTCATGGCGAAGGTGACTGTCCTCAAGAACGTCGCCCCGATATCTAAAAAATTAGAGTAATATATTTTAGAGAGTGTAAACGGAGCCAGCGGAGCAGGGCTATAGCGCTCTATTTGGATAGCATTTGCGCCTTTCGGATGGACAATTTGACGAGCGCTCTCCCGGTGGTTGCGAAATCTTCAACCTCCCCCCGCACAGCAAGGCTCTGCGGCTTGCCCGCGAACTGCGCGACGCTCTGAACGGTCTCGGCAATCGGCATGAATTGCAGCTGCGGTGCCGGAGCGCGGCTTCTCTGGCTTCAGCCGCGCAGCAGCGGAAGAAGCTGATCGCCCTGCCGCTTGATCTCGGAGAGATAGGGCGTGTCGGACAGCACGAAATGGGTGATGCCGAGATCCTGATATTTGCGCAGCGAGCGGGCGACGTCTTCCGCCGACCCGACCAGCCAGGTGGTGCCGGCGCCGCCGCCGCCGAACTTGCCCGGCGCGGTATAGAGGTTGTCGTCGAGGACGTCGCCGCGCTCATGCAGATCGAGCAGCCGCTGCTGGCCGACGGCCTGCGCGCGTTGGTGATCATGCCAGCCCGCACCCTTGCTTCTGGCCATCTCGGCGACCTTCGCCTCGGCGTCGGTCCAGGCCTGTTCGGTGGTGTCGCGGACCAGCGTCGTTATCCGCAGGCCGAATTCCAGCGGCGGGAGGTCGCGGTCCAGTTCCCGGCTCAACGCCTTGAGCCGCGCGATCCGTTCGCGGACACCGTCGATCGGTTCACCCCAGAAAAGCTGGACATCGGCCTCCGTGGCGGCCACCCGCTCTGCCGCCTCCGAAGCACCGCCAAAATAGAATTTGGGGTGCCAACGGTCGCCGCGGACCTGGATGTGCGGCACCACGGTGGAGTCAGCGACCCGGAAGTGCTCGCCCCCGAATGTGACGTTGTCTTCGGTCCACAATCTGCGGACCAGCCGCATGAACTCCTTGGTCCTGGCATAACGGTGTGCCTGATCTCCCTCGCTGTCGCCGTAGGCAGCCAGGTTGTCCTTGCCCGACACGATGTTGATCCGCACGCGGCCGCCGGTCAGATGGTCCAGCGTCGCCGCCGCGGAAGCGAAGTTCGCCGGTCGCCAATAGCCTGGGCGGATCGCAATGAGCGGCTCGAAAGTGGTGGTCCGGGCGGCGAGCGAGGCCGCGACGGTAAACGTGTCGGGGCGGCCCCAACCGGTGCCGATGAGCGCCCCCTTCCAGCCATGTTCCTCCAACGCCCTTGCGTGGCTGGTCAGCGTATCCAGGCTGTTGTGGTTCTCGACGGCGGAATCGCCGCGATGACCGGCTTTGATGTCGTTCGGAATATACCAGAGAAATTCGGAATCATTGCTCATGCGATGCTGCAGTTCTGTGTGATTGGAACAAGGAAACCGGGGGAAATCCCCCCCGGGAAATTATACTGCCGCCTGCACCTGCTGCCCTGCCCGAACCACAAAGCCATTCGGCGGGCGTTGGAGGCCAAGATTCTCCCGCAGCGTCGTGCCTTCGTATTCGTGCCGGAACAGGCCGCGCTTGCGCAGGATCGGGACGACCTGATCGACGAAATCGGTCAAGGCGGTGGGCAGGATCGGCGGCATGATGTTGAAGGCGTCGGCGGCACCGTTTTCGAACCAGCTCTGCATCGCATCGGCGATCTGCTCGGGTGTTCCCACAACCGTTCGATGGCCGCGAGCGGTGGCGACCGCCAGATAGAATTGGCGTAGCGTCAAATTGTTGCGTGATACCAGGTCGGAAACCAGCTTGAGGCGGCTCTTGTTGAGTTCGGTATTATCAGGCAGGGGAGGGGCGGGATCATCCAGCGAGTAGCCGGAAAGATCGACGCCCTTGTAGTGGCGGGCAAGGATATTCCAGGCGATGGAGGGATGAACCAGCGATTGGATATGGTCGTAATTCGCCTGGGCTTCCGCTTCCGTCCCGCCGAGAACTGGGAATATGCCGGGACTGATCAACAGTTCGTCCGGCCGGCGTCCGTAGCGGGCGAGCCGCCCTTTGACGTCGGAATAGAATTCCTGCGCATCCTCGAAGGTCTGGTTGGCGGTGAAGATCATTTCGGCCGTGCGGGCGGCAAGTTCGCGACCCGGTTCCGATGCGCCGGCCTGCACGATGACAGGATAGCCCTGCAGCGGACGGCCGACGTTGAGCGGACCGGCCACCGAGAAGAATTTGCCCTTGTGATCGACGAGATGCACCTTATCGGGATCGAGATAGACCCCGCTTTCCTTGTCGCGGATAAAGGCATCGTCTTCATAGGAATCCCACAAGCCCTTCACAAGATCGACGAATTCCTCGGCCCGCTCGTAGCGATCGGCATGGGCGGGATGGCCTGATATCGAAAAATTCTTCGAAACATCCGCGCCTGTCGTGACGACGTTCCATGCCGCACGACCCTTGGAAATATAGTCGAGCGACGCAAATCTGCGGGCGAGGAGGTAGGGGTCCTCATAGGTCGTCGATGCCGTGGCGACGAAGCCGATATGTTTGGTCACCTGCGAGAGGGCGGCCCAAAGTGTCAGCGGCTCGAAATGAGCGCCCTGGGCGGTGCGGCGAAACGCTTCCGGGTCCTTGGCGCGGTCCCATCCCGCCGGACTGTCGGCGACGAAGACGAGATCGAATTTGCCGCGTTCGGCGATCTGGGCGAGCTCGCGGTAGTGATCGATATTGAGACCGGCATCAGCCTGCGCCTCGGGATGGCGCCAGGCGGCGATATGATGGCCGGTCGCCATGATGAATGCGCCAAGCCGCATTTGCCTTTTCGATGTGCTCATTGGCTTATCCCTAAGATCAAATTGAACTGTTGCTGATGTCAGGCGGCCTTGCGGCCCGGAAGCTCGACCCCGAGCCGGCTTAGGAGGTGGATGCGAAATTGCGCAAAGCGCGGATCGCCGTGATCGCGCGGCGTCGGCAGATCGATCCTGAGATCCTCGATGAGGCGGCCTTCATCGAGAACCAGTATGCGGTCAGCCAGCGAAATCGCCTCATCGACGTCGTGGGTGACGAGCAGCACGGCAGGACGGTGTCTGGCGCACAACTCCCGCAGCAGATCGTGCATTTTCAGCCGGGTCAGCGCGTCGAGCGCGCCGAACGGCTCATCGGCGAGAAGCAGGGCCGGTTCGCGCACCAGCGAACGGGCAAGAGCGACCCTCTGCTGCTCGCCACCCGAAAGCTGGTTCGGCCACGCCGTTTCCCGGCCTGCAAGTCCTACCTCCGCCAAAGCCTTCCGTCCGGCTTCCTGGCCGGAGACGCCGGTCAAGCCGAGCGTGACGTTCTGGATGACGGTGCGCCAGGGCAGCAGGCGGGCGTCCTGGAAAACCACCGAAAGGCTCTCCGGCGTCTCGAGGGTGCCGGTTCCCTCGACACCGTGATCCAGACCGGCAAGAGCCCTGAGGAACGTACTTTTGCCGGAGCCGCTGCGGCCAAGCAGGGCAACGAATTCGCCTTCATCGATATCGAGATCGACGCCGTCGAGGATCGTCTTCATCGCAAACCGCCGTGCGAGATCTCGCACGTGGACGGCTTTGTTTGCGGGGTTCAGTTTGCCAGGGTGCGGCGCCATGAGAGGGCCCTCCGTTCAAGCAGGCGGACGAGACCGTCCGAGACGAGACCCAGCAGCACATAGACCACCAGGCCGACGAGAATGACCTCGGTCTGCCCGTAATTTCGGGCAAGATCGATCATGTAACCGAGCCCGCTAGTGGCGTTGATCTGCTCGACCACGACGAGAGAAACCCAGCAGAGGGTGACGGCAAACCGCAGACCCAGAAGGAAACCCGGCAAGGCACCAGGCAGCACGACCTGAAGGATGAAGTCCTTCTGGCTCATCCGCAGGGTTTCGGCCAGTTCGAGATAGCGGCTGTCGATGCTGCGGAGCGCGTTGTGGGTGTGGATGTAAATCGGCACGATCACGGCAAGCGCGATGGTCGTAACCTTCATGCTCTCGCCGATGCCGAACCACAGAATCAGCAAGGGGATCAGGGCCAGCGTCGGTATCGAGCGCTTGATCTGGACCGGCCCGTCGATCAGGGCTTCGCCGATCCGGGAAAGGCCGGCGATCACCGCTAGGACCGTACCGATCAGCAAACCGATGCTAAGGCCGAGCAGGGCGCGTGTCGCCGATGTCACGAAGTTATCCTGCAGGCGACCCTGCTCAATGAGCCTTACGAAAGCCTCAGCCACCGTCCACGGCGCCGACAGGATCCGCGGGTCGATCCATCCGAGCGCCGAGCCAACGACCCAGGTCAAGACGAGCAATGCCGGCCCGATCTGCAATCCGAAAGGGATCGCCGGTCCGGGGCCTAACCTGCGCCGGGCTCGGGGACCAGTGGAGCCAGCCGGTTTTACGAGGCGAGAACCTGCCCTCACAATTCGACCGCCGGACGACCGCGACAGTTTCGCCTCATCTGCATCCCAAGTGGTTGCCATGCTTCAAATCTCCTCTCCGAAGGGGTGTCGAGCGTTACTGGCTCTTGGCCAAAGCCGCAGCGCCGAGCTTCTCGAAGCGATTGTCGAAAATCTGCTCCACATTGAGGGGCTTGTAGCCGAGCTCGTCTGCCAGCAGGTCGATGGTTTCCTGGTGACGCTTCTTCACTTCGCTCCAATCGGCGGGAACGATCTGTTCGCCGGTCAGCTTGACGAGATATTCCCCGTCCTCCTGGCTGAGGCCCTGCTGACCGACGTAATATTCCTTGATCCAGAGGTCCGGGTTGCGGTTCATCCATTCGGTGGCGCGTGCCCACAGACCGACATATTCGGCGAGAGCTGCCGCCTTGGCGGGATCGTCCAGAACCCATTGCGGCGCATAGAGATGGCTCGGATCGTCGCGCAGGCCATGCTCCACGAGGGTGGCGCCATCAGGTCCGTATTGGGTGATGTAGCGCCTGATGTAGACGCCGCCGAGCGGCGCGATATCGACCTGCTTGCTCGCCAATGCCTTCGGGTAGACGTCACTGGTGCTCGGCAGTTCCACCAGGGTGACGTCACCGCTCTTCAGGCCTGCCGCGTGCAGCGCGCGTAGAACAAGCGTGCCCTGGGCCTGACCCGGGCTGAAGGCGATGCGCTTGCCGCGGAAGTCCGTGAGCGTCCTGACGGCCGCGCCTGGCGCGATGCCGAAGCGGTAGATGGGATTGGCGATCGGGTTACGGCGTTCGCGATAGGCGATGTTGCGGACGGGCAGATTGTTCCAGTTGGCGAAGATCGAAGGGATCTCGGCCACCGATCCGACATCGAGCGCATGGGCGCGGAAAGCTTCCGACGTCTGCGGGCCGCCGCTGATATTGGCCCATTTGACCTCGAAACTGAGCTCCTTGCCGAGGCCGGACACTTCGAGCGCTTTCTGCGTGACCGGATCGCCAATTGTCAGCACCGTGCCCGACGGCACCTTTGGAAGCAGGGGAGCGTCTGCCTCGGCTGCCGCCGGACCGTGAATGGCACTGAGACCAAGCAGACTGAACAACGCAATTTTGAATGTCTTTGCCAATGTCATCGTCGATCTTCCCGTTTCGGATTGCTGATTGCAGGAGCGATGCACGGTTAGATGGAATATAATATACTAAATCGATAGACTATTTAGTTTAATGAAAGTGGCGCTGAGGGAAAATTGTCCTCAAAAGTCGGGCAAGCGGAACGATCGCATCCGGCGCGTCGGCACGAGGGTCGATGTATCCAGGCGTGAAAAAAGCGCCTGGGACGTTCGTCCACGGGCGCTTTACGGGGCCTTGTTTAACCCTGCTCTTGATAAAGGCTTGGCAGCAAACCGCAGTGACCGCCCTTCAGACGCCAAGTCGTCGCGGACGTCGGCATCGCCTTGTGTCAGGCGCTATGCGGAGCGTATTCGTTGGCCGCGAATACGTGATGGTGCACCTTGCCGGTAAAGAGCTGCAGGAGTTCGCCGGTGACTTCGCGGCTCTGCGACCGCACGTCGGAGAGAAGTGCCGCGTTCACTGCATCCATGTCGGGATAGCGAATGGCGAGCGCCATGGCATAGATCGGGGCGCCTTCGTCGCGCTCCATCCCGTCCAGCACCCGGATTTCCTCGGCGCCTGGAAATTTCGTCCAGAGAGGGACGAGCCGCTGCCGCACGAATTCGCGGAATTCCCCTTCTTTACCGGGATGGATTTCGCCTTCAAACAAAGCATAACGAATGATCATAGGTTCTCTTTTCCAAAACTCGCCGGAGCTGGATCGATGTTGGAGTGTTGTCGTGAGATCGGGGCGTATCGATCGATACGCCCCGATCGGAAAGGGTTATTTGCCCCAGATTTTCTTGTATTGATCGCGATAGCCGTTGTCGGGATCGAAGCTGTTCTTCGGTCCACCGTCAAACTCGACGTTCTCACTGGTCACCACATGGAGCGGCGACACGTAGCCGGACCATGGAGCTTTCGCAAAGGCGCGGTTCAATTCGTCGACGAGCTGCCAGCCCTGGAGGTTGAGCGGCTCGGCGACCGTGACGGCCTGGAATTGCTTGGCGCGGATACGCTGATAGGCGCTCTCCGAACCGTCGCCGGCTGCGACGTTCACCGGTTTTCCGTCGCCGGCAATGCCGGCCGAGGCGAGCGAAGGTCCCATGAAGTCGTAATAGAGGTCGTTGATCGCCAGCGAATGCGTCCACTTCGCGCCATACTTCTGCAGAAGCGATGTGGTCAGCTGCGGCATGCGCTGAGAGGTTTCGGCGATCGGCGTGTCGACATATTCGAGCACGGTGCCACCGAGATCCTCGATCTCCTTCTTCATGCGATCGGCCTTGGCAATCGCGATCGCATAGGTGGAATCGGTAAAGATGATGACGCCCGGCTTGCCGCCGGCATCGGCAAAGGCCCAGTCCGCCGCCGACTTCGACACTTCCATCGCATCGGTGGTCACGTTTGCGAAGACACCGACGTCGGGAACCGGACCGACCGCCGAGGCAGCGTGCCAGGAAACCATCGGAATGCCGGCAGCCTTGGCTGCTTCCATCGCGGGCTTCTGCTCGACTGCGTCAAAGCCGTTGATGATGATGCCATCCGGCTTCAGCGCCATGGCCTGGCCGAACGCCGCGGTGCGCCCGCCGATCGAACCGGCGCCGTCAAGCGCCTTCACCGTCCAGCCGAGCGCGCCTGCAGCCTCCTGAACGCCATTGACCACGCCGAGGATGCCGCCGTTCTTCATATCGGCGGCCAGAATGACGATGTTCTTTCCGGCAGCGCCCTTGGGGCCGCTCGTCGGGCCATCCCAGGCGCTCACCTTCGAAGCATATTTTTCGACCACGGCCTTGGCGTCAGCCATTGAATCGGCCAATGCCGGCATGCTCAGCATAACGGCGACGGTTGCGACCGTTGCCTGCAATAATGTTCTGCGCTTCATGTTCACTCCTCCATTTTGTTTGTTATGAAATGCCGGGATGAGCCGGCATCCTCATTTGGATGCGGGTGTGATCCTCCTCACAGCTCCGCGCTTGCGCTGGGCGTAACCTGCTATGCCGATGGCAATCAGCAGGGTCACGCCGTTGAACAGCGGTTCGACGAAGAACGACCCGCCGAATTGCTGAATTCCTGATATTCCGACCGCCAGGATGATGACGCCGATCAAGGTGCCCCAGACGTTCACCCGTCCCGGCTTGATCGTCGTCGATCCGAGGAACGCGCCGACAAGCGCCGGCAGGAGATATTCGAGGCCGACGCTCGCCTGGCCGATGCGCAGCTTCGAGGCGAGCAGGACCCCGGTCAGAGCCGCGAGCAGCCCCGAGGTGACGAATGCGCCGATCACGAATTTGCGGACCGGAATGCCATTGAGGGCTGCCGCCTTCGGATTGGCGCCGATGGCGTAGAGATAGCGGCCGATCGGCAGGTATTCGAGCACGATCCACATGCAGATGGCGATCAGGAGCACGTAGAAGCCGGTGATCGGAAGGCCGAACAGCATGGTGCCGTTCAGCGCATAGAATCCCTCCGGCAGGACGCCGACCACCTGTCGCCCGCCGGTGTGCCAGAGCGCAAGCGCATAGAGGACCGTTCCGGTGCCGAGCGTCGCAATGAAACTGTCGATTTTCGCGACCTCGACCAGCAGGCCGTTGATGAAGCCGGTCAGAACACCGATCGCGAGCACGATGACGACCGCAACCGGCCAGGGCAGGCCGTAGGCCGTCTGCAGGCTGATGGCGAGAATGTGCCAAAGTACGATTCCATAGCCGACGGTCAGATCGATGCGGCCCGATGCCATCGGGATCATCGCAGCCAGCGACAGAAGCGCGATGATGGCCTTGTCGGACACGATCGAGCGGACATTCAACAGGGTCGGGAAAGTATCGGGCAGAAGGATCGAGAAGATCACGATCAGACCGACGGTCAGGATCACCAACCCGTAGACCGGGATCAGGCGTCCGATTTTCTGTCCCGTGGACAGACCGGCCATTTCGCTCTTAGTCGGCTCCAGCGCCGTGGATTCAATGGATTGCATGGCTGTTCTCCCGATGGCTCAAGCGGCTTCCGATGCGGATGCGGCCGTGATGACCGCCTCCGTCGTCAGAGCGCTTCCAGTCAGTTCGCTGACGATTTTGCCGCGCGAGAAAACCAGCGCGCGGTGGCAGATATGGGCGATTTCCTCGAAGTCCGTCGACACCACCACAACCGCGAGACCGGCCTCGAGCGCCTGGGTGATCAGACGGTAGATCTCCGCACGCGCTCCGATATCGACGCCGGCGGTCGGATCTTCTGCGACCAGCAGCTTGCGGCCGGTCGCCAGCCAGCGGCCGACGACGACTTTCTGCTGATTGCCGCCCGACAAGGCCTCCACCGGCAGATCCGGGTCGTTTGGCCGCAGGCCGACGGAATGACCGATCTTATGGGCAAGATCGGCTTCGCCGCGCGGCGACAGGAAGGACAAAAGCCCACGTCCGACGGCTCCCGGATTGAGGTAGGTATTTTCCCGAATGGACAGCGACAGCGCCACGGATTCCTCCGTCCGGTCACGGGCGATCAATCCGATGCCCGACGCCATGGCCCGCCGCGGGCTGGAAAGGTCGGGGGCCTCGTCATGCAGCAGAACCGAGCCGTGGAAGGGCTCGCAACCGAACAGCGCGCGGCCGATCCGTTCCTGACCGGCGCCGCGCAATCCAGCCAGGCCCAGAAGCTCGCCCTCGCGGATATGGAACGATATCGGGCTCGTGCCGGCGCAAACGAGATCACGAACCTTGACGATCGCCTTGCCGGGCGTAATCGCCGTCTTGGAAAAGAGGCTGTCGCCGCTGCGACCGATAATCATCGTCACCAGCTCATCGGGGGTGGTCTCGCTGACGGGTTTCTGTCCCACCATGCATCCGTCGCGCAGAACGGCGACCCGATCAGCAATCCGGAAAATCTCGTCCAGCCTGTGGGAGACGTAGATCATCCCGACGCCGCGATCCTTCAACGGACGGATTGCATTGAACAGCCGATCGACTTCATCGGCGGGAAGGCTCGCCGTCGGCTCGTCGAGCACCAGCACGTCGGCTTCGACGGCAAGTGCACGGGCGATGGCGACAAGCGACTTTTCGGTGCGCGACAATGCCGACACCCGCGTCGTGGGGTCAAAGTCGCAACCGACCAGTTTCAAGGCTTCGTTGGCGCGCGCCTGCGTCCTGTTCCAATCGATGAGGCCGCGATGCATCGAGAAGCCCTGCGACAGGCCCATGTTCTCGCCGACCGTCATCCACTCGATCAAACCGAGATCCTGGTGGATGAAGGCAACCGGCTGCCGCTCGTTCGGCTTCGGGGGACGATGATGGTAGCTCTGGCCGCGAAACAGGATGTCGCCGGTATCGGGCTTGTAGATGCCCGCAAGCGTCTTGATGAGCGTCGATTTGCCGGCGCCGTTTTCCCCCAGCAGCGCCAGAATTTCCCCCTCGCGCAGATCGATCGAGACGTCCCGCAGCGCCTGCGTGCCGCCGAAGCTCTTGGTGATCGACTGGAACTCCAGCAGTCTCTTGGCTTCCACTGTGGCTCCTCCCAAAGCTGCGGTTGTTATTGATCGTATGTTATCGATAACATTTGTGGATGGTCAAGTGGAAAGATGACGATCTCGAATTTCTCGGCGAGATTAATGTCAGCCGGCCTGAAATCCGTCGAGAAGATGCATCATCTCGGCAGAGTCCTTCGGCCCGAGGCCGGCGGCGCAGAGCAGGCGGTGAATCTCGACCACGGAGCCGGTCATCGGCAATGGCGTCTTAGTCTTCAGCGCGAAGGCCTGAAGCGAATCCAGGTCCTTCAACATGTTGTCGATTCTGCCTGTCGGCGAGAAATCCCGGGTAGCGAATTTTGCCATGAATTCCTGCATTATCCGGTTATCAGCCCTGCCGCCGGCAAGGGCAGCCGGAATGGCGGCCGGATCGACGCCGCCGGCTTCGGCGAGCTTGACCGCCTCCGCGACGGCCTGAAACAGCACGGCGCAAAACAGCTGATTGATCAGCTTCGTCGTCTGCCCCGCGCCGGATGCACCCATCAGCGTGTAATTGGCGGCAAGATGCCGCATCACCACGCGCGCCCGTTCGAAATCCCCAGCGCTGCCGCCCGCCATGATCGTCAGGCGTCCGCTGAGCGCACCTGGCACGCCACCGGAGAGCGGGCAATCCACCCATGCCATGCCGGTTTCCCGACGCAGCCGTATCGCCATGTCGGCCGTGTCGGCCGGGTCGATCGACGACATGTCGATCAGCACCTTGTCGGCATTTGCAGCCGCGGCAACACCTTTGTCGCCGAAGACGACAGCGCGGACGATATTTGCGTGATTGAGGCTCAGCACACAAAACGCCGACCGTGAGACCGCTTCCTCCACGGAGCCGGCCGCGCGCGCGCCCTTGGCCTCCAAAGCCGCAACTTTTTCGGTATCCAGGTCGAAGACCGATACCTTATGCCCGGTTTCGATCAATCGCGTGACGATCGCCGTTCCCATGATGCCGGCACCGATGACGGCGACATCTGCTCTGTAGTCATCCTGCATGTTAATCTCCTCCCTTGACGGCCATGCCGCTCAGTTCCTGGCAAGCCAGCGCCACAATATCATCCAACGCATTATCGATCGCCACCGTCACCACACCAGCTTCACCGGTCGGCGGCTCCAGTGTTTGCAGCTGGCTGTCGAGCAGCGACGCCGGCATGAAATGGCCCTGGCGAGCCTGCATCCGCGACAGCAACAGGTCGCGGGATGCTTCAAGGAAAACAAAGGCCAGGCGCCCGCCCGCTGCCTGTCTTAGCCTGTCGCGATAGCTTCTCTTCAGCGCCGAACAGGAAATCACCAATCCTTGCGACGTTTCTTGCGCGGCCCTTATTTCCTGACCAATCCGGTCGAGCCAGGGCAGGCGGTCGTCGTCAGTAAGCGGTATGCCCTGTGCCATCTTCTCGACATTTCCTGCGGGGTGGAGTTGGTCGCCCTCCAGAAACAGCATGCCGTTTCGAGCGGCGATATGCTCTCCAACCGAGGATTTGCCGCAGCCGCTGACGCCCATGACGACAATGGCCAGAGGCGATGCCTTTTGCTCGAAGCCCATGGTCTCGTCTCTATCAGAGGCTGGTCGTGATGCCGCCATCGACATAAAGCGTGTGCCCGTTGATAAACGACGAGCCGCGGCCCGACAGGAAAACGGCGGCGCCCACCAATTCCTCGACATTGCCCCAGCGTCCGGCCGGCGTCCGCTTCTCGAGCCAGGACGAGAACTCGGGATTGTCGACAAGCGCCTGGTTGAGCGGCGTCTTGAAATAGCCCGGCGCAATCGCGTTGATCTGCAGGCCGTACTTGGCCCAGTCGGCGCACATGCCGCGGGTCAGATTGCGCACCGCGCCCTTGGTCGCCGTGTAGGGAGCAATGCCGGGACGGGCGAGCTCGCTTTGCACGGAGGCGATGTTGATGATCTTGCCCTGTCCGCGGGCGATCATGGGTTTGGCCGCTGCCTGGCCGACGTAGAACACGCTCGAAATATTGGTGGTCAGCAGCAGCTCCCATTTGTCCGCCGGAAAATCTTCCAGCGGCGTGCGAAACTGCATGCCGGCATTGTTGATCAGGATGTCGAGCGGTCCGATATCAGCTTCGATCGCGTCGATGCCTTCTTTAGCGGCATCTTTGCTGGTCACGTCGAAGATCGCCGCATGGGCAGACAGGCCTTGATCCTTGAGGCTCTCGACCGCGCGTTTGACGCTTTCGGGCGTGCGGCCATTGATGATCACCTCGGCGCCATGCTGCGCCAGGCCTTCGGCCAGGGCATAGCCGATCCCCTGGCTCGAGCCGGTGATCAGGGCGCGCCGTCCGGTAAGATCAAACAAGTTCTTCATGCAAATCACTCCTCCGGTCTCTCCGCGGGCAACGGCTTGCGCTGCCGCTGACGGTGAAACTCACTTGACATCCCTTTTCCGAATTATATGTTATCGATAACATAATCAACTGTCAAAATGCGGGATGGAAACGGAATGCCTGAGATAGAAATCTTGATGGCCGGAGCCTATCCGGAATGGGACATGGTGGATCTGGAGGCGACCTACCGAATCCATCGCCTATGGGAAGCGACAGACCGGCAGGAGCTGATCTCCAGGGTCGGCAAGGATATCCGCGCCATAGCGACCCGTGGCGAACTCGGAGCGTCCGCAGAGCTGATGGCGCAATTGCCGAAACTGGAAATCGTCTCCTGTTACGGCGTCGGCACCGACGCAATCGACTTGTCCTATGCCCGCGCCAACGGCATTCGCGTCACGAATACCCCCGATGTGCTCACCGAAGATGTCGCCGATATCGCCATCGGACTGCTGCTTGCCACGGCAAGGCAGATTCCGCAGGCCGATGTTCTTGTGCGCTCCGGCCAGTGGGGCAGTGTCGCCATGCCGCTTGTGACGCGCGTCTCGGGCAAGAAGGTGGGGATCGTCGGCATGGGCCGGATCGGCAAGGCAATCGCCAAGAGGGCTGCCGCGTTCGGCTGCGACATCTCCTATTTCGCTCGCAATGACCACACGGATGTTGCCTACACCTACGAGCCCGACCTGATCGCGCTTGCGGATTGGGCCGACTTTCTGATCGTCATCGTCCCCGGCGGGGAGGCGACCATGAAGATCATCAATGCTGAGGTGCTTAAGGCGCTCGGCCCGAATGGCATCTTGATCAACGTCTCCCGCGGGACCACCGTCGACGAAGAAGCGCTGATCGCAGCCCTTCGAGACCGCACCATCCAGGCGGCCGGCCTTGATGTCTTCCTGAACGAACCCAAGATCGATGCCCGTTTCCTGACGTTGCAAAACGTCGTGTTGCAGCCCCATCACGGCTCTGGCACTGTCGAGACCCGAAAGGCCATGGGCCAATTGGTCAGAGACAATCTCGCTGCGCATTTTGCAGGTCGCCCGCTTCCAACTCCCGTCGTGTGAGGGTCCCGATATGAAAGCCATCGTCATTCATGCCGCCAAGGATCTGAGGATCGAAGATCGCGAGCCGGAGGTTGCGGGCGCCGGGCAGGTGGAGATTGCCATCGAAGCCGGCGGCATTTGCGGTTCGGACCTGCATTATTACAATCACGGCGGTTTCGGCACCGTTCGCCTGCGCGAACCGATGATCCTCGGCCATGAGATCGCCGGCACGGTCAAGGCGCTGGGTTCCGGCGTCGCCGATCTTGCCGTCGGAGACCGTGTTGCTGTTTCCCCGAGCCGGCCGTGCAACCATTGCCAATATTGCCTGAAAGGACAGCAAAACCACTGCCTCAACATGCGGTTTTACGGCAGCGCCATGCCGATGCCGCATATTCAGGGCGGCTTTCGCCAGCGGCTGGTGGCGGAGCATTGGCAGTGCCATAAGGTCGCGGACGGCATTTCCATTCACGAGGCCGCCTTTGCCGAACCCTTTGCGGTGACACTGCATGCGGCAAACCGCGCCGGGTCGCTGCTCGGCAAACGGGTGCTCGTCACCGGTTGCGGCCCCATCGGGATGTTGGCGATCGTTGCGGCGCGCGTCCTCGGCGCCCGCGAAATCGTCGCGACTGACGTGACGGATAGCGTCCTGGCCATTGCCCGCACCAGCGGCGCCGATAGAACGATCAACGTTGCCACCCATGCTTCCGACCTTGCGGCTTACAGCGCCGACAAGGGATACTTCGATGTCATATTCGAAGCGTCAGGCAATGAGCGGGCGGTGCGGGCGGGCCTGGAGACGCTTAAGCCCCGCGCCATTCTCGTGCAGCTCGGCCTTGGCGGCGATGTTTCCATTCCGCAGAACATGATCGTGGCGAAGGAAATCGAGATGCGCGGGACATTCCGTTTTCACGAAGAATTTGCGCTCGCCGTCGAACTGATCAACGCGCGTCGCGTCGATCTGAAGCCGCTGCTGACAGGTGTTTTCGGGATCGAAGAAGCCGTTGCCGCCTTCGAATTGGCAGGCGACCGCAGCAAGTCCATGAAAGTGCAGATCGCCTTCTGACCGAGGCATCATCCCTGCAGCCATTCAAAGTGCTACAGCGCCGCGCATCTGAAAAGACGCGCGGCGCTGTGATCTCAAGCGGTTGGCGCGCCGTTGCGGTCCGTGCTTTCGCGCAAGACGACCTTGTAGCCCGTCAATGTGATCTCATCGCCGGTCGCCTCGCCTGTATGGAGGGTATCCAGCAGGCGGGCGGCGGCCTGGCGACCGATGCCATAACAATCCACATTGATGGTGGTAATGCGCGGATGACAGATGGACGAGATCTCGTAATCGCCGAAACCGGCAACGGCGATGTCCCGCGGAACCTTCATTCCCCGGCGCGTGCATTCCATGATGGCGCCGAAAGCGGAAAGGTCGGAAACGCAGAGAACCACTTCCGTGTCCGGCCAGCGCTCCAGCAGGCTGACGATTGCCTGGCCACCCTGTTCCATGGTGATGGGCGGCACGCCGAAGGAAATCATCCGTCCCGGTCCGAGGCCCAATTCTTCGACAGTCTTCTGGAAACCGCTTCGTCGCTGGCTGCCGCGCGTATCGCGCGCCGTCGTTCCACCGATATAACCGAATTTCCGATACCCTTGACCGGCAAGTGTCCGCACCAGCAGGGACATCGCCTCACTGTTGGAAAAGCCGACGACCTGATTGATCGGATCTTCCGGAAGTTCCCAGGTCTCGACAACGGGAATGCCGGCTTTTACGAGCATCCGCCGCGCGCGCGCCGTGTGCGAACCACCGGTCAGGATGATGCCTTCGGGGCGGCGGCGCAGCATCGCCTCGATCAGCTCTTCCTCTTTCTCCGCCGAATAGTCGGTATAGCCGAGAAGGAGTTGAAGGCCGGTATTCTGCAGCGCATCGGTCATGCCGCGTGCGGTGTCGGAGAAATTCGAATTATTGATCGAGGGCACCAGGGCGGCGATGAAGCCGCTCCGCCTTGACGAAAGGCTGCCGGCAGACAGATCGAGCACATAGCCGAGGGCGTCGACGGCTTCCATGATGCGCTTCCGGGTTTCCTCGGAAACGCTCGCATCCTGGCGAAAGGCACGTGAAACGGTCATGGCAGAGACGCCGACATATTTGGCGACCTCCGCCATCGTCAGCTTTTGCGCGTCTCCCGGCTTGAGACGCTTGTCTTTCGGCTCATCCTCGTTTTTCACTGGTCTCCGCTTTCAAACAAGCTTCCGAGTCAGGTAGCCTAAGACACGATAAAGTTATCGCTATCATCGTACAATCGATATTATTGCAGGAATGCACCATTCCAAAGTTCAAGAACCGGGATTCCTGGGGTATTTTCGCAAACGGCGGCATATCGGCATCTGTACGAAGCCCTCACAACGCGACAAGATGATATCGATAACAATTTGAGGAAAACGGAGGAGCATCATGTTCGGGCAAATTGACGGTACGGGGTTTGAGGTTCTCGACCCGCGTTTTGAAAGCTGCTTCGTCGGTCACGCCCGCGTCGAGCGGCTTTGGACGGGCGGCCGCTGGCTGGAGGGACCGGCCTGGTTTGCCGCCGGGCGGTATCTGGTTTTTTCGGATATCCCCAACAACCGCATGATGCGCTACGACGATACCAGCGGGCATACATCGGTCTTCCGCTCGCCCAGCAACAATTCGAATGGCAATACTGTCGACAATCAGGGCCGGTTGATCACCTGCGAGCATCTGACGCGCCGTGTCACGCGCACGGACTTTAACGGCAGGATCACCGTTCTGGCCGATCAAATTGCAGGTAAACGGCTCAACTCTCCAAACGACGTCACCGTCAAGTCCGATGGGACCATCTGGTTCACCGACCCGAGCTACGGCATCCTCCACGACTACGAGGGCGACTACGGCGAGGCGGAAATCGGCGGATGCCACGTCTACCGGCATGATCCGGCAACAGGCTCGACCGATCAGGTGACCTCCGATTTCGTCAAGCCGAATGGACTGGCTTTCTCCCCAGATGAGACGCTGCTCTACGTCGCCGACACCGGGGCAACGCATCTGCCCGGCGGTCCGCGCCACATCAGAAAGCTCGCGGTCTCGAATGAGGGAAGGTTGAGCGATCTCGGCGTTTTCGCAGAATGTGCCTCAGGCCTGTTCGATGGTTTTCGCGTCGACCGGAAAAGCCGGATATGGACGAGCGCCGGCGACGGTGTGCACGCCTATGATCCGGATGGCACTTTGATCGGCAAGATCCATATTCCCGAGGGCGTCTCCAACGTCACTTTCGGCGGCGAGAAATTGAACCGTCTCTTTATCACCGCGAGCACGTCTCTCTACGCTGTTTATCTCACCGCCAACGGGTCGAGACTGGGATGATCACTCAGCAGAGGCCGCCCTTTTGGGACGGCCTCTGCTGAGTGCGGTTTTGTGCCTCTTGCCTCATCGTTGACTGAGGCCGTCCGCCAGCCTGATGAGACCGAGGAAATCCGACCTGTAGCCGAAGGTGTCAGTCCCCCGCGATGCCGCCGCGAGATCGGCGATCGCCTGATAGGAATAGGTGTCGACGGCCGCGACATGGCTCAGTTTCTGGCCGAAGGCTGCGACGGCCACCGAGAAACGGACATCCTGCGGCGCGGCATCGACGGTGACGACCGCGTTGTTGTCGTCGACAGCCGTGGTGATGATGGCGCTCTTGTCCTGACCCGGCCGCTTGTAGCGCATCTTGATGTAGGCAAGTTCGCCGTGATGGGCGCTGTCAGCGGTCGCGGCCGGCGCCTTATCGGCGGCACCATAGCGCAGATCGTCATTCATCACCGCCGGGCTTCCCTTGGGCGTAATCTCGTAAATCGCGGTGACGCTGTGGCCGGAACCGATATCGCCGGCATCGACGCGGTCATTGTTGAAATCCTCGCGGTTCAACGCCCGCGTCTCGTAACCGATCAGCCGGTATTCGGCGATCCGTTCCGGGTTGAATTCGACCTGGAACTTGACGTCGCTGGCGATCGGAAACAGCGTCGATCCGGCCTCTTCGACCAGCGTCTTCTGTGCCTCCGCCAAGGTGTCGATATAGGCAGCACTGCCATTGCCGTTCTGGGCCAGCGTCTGCATCAGGGAATCGTTGAGATTGCCCCGCCCGAAGCCGAGGACGGTGAGGAAGATGCCGTCCTTGCGCCTCTCTTCGATGATGCGCTTCAAGTCCTCGTCGCTCGACGGGCCGACATTGAAGTCGCCGTCCGTCGCCAGCATCACCCGGTTGACGCCGTCCTTGACGAAGCCCTGCTTGGCAAGGTCATAGGCTGCCTCGATGCCTTCGGCGCCGCCGGTCGAGCCTCCGGGCTCCAGTCCGTCGATTGCCGACAGGATCTTCGATTTCTCCGCCACACGTGTCGGCGCCAGAACCGTGCCGGCATTGCCGGCATAAGTGACGATCGAGACGGTATCGTCGGGTTTCAGCCTGTTGATCATGAGCCGGAAGGCGCTCTTCAGCAACGGCAGTTTGTCCGGTTCGTCCATCGAGCCCGACACGTCGATCAGGAAGACCAGATTGGCCTGCGGCGTGCTTGCCGGCGCAATATCATAACCCTTGATCGCCACATGCATCAATTCCGTGTCGTGGTTCCACGGCGTCGGCATGACAGTCACGGTCGCCTTGAAAGGCTGGTCGGCATTGTCAGGGCCCGGCCAGTCATAGGGGAAATAGTTGATCATCTCCTCGACGCGGACCGATTGCGGACCGGGCATCGCGCCGCCGGTCAACGACCGGCGGACGAAGGAATAGGACGCGCTGTCGACATCGGCGGAGAAAGTCGAGACCGGATCCCTCGCGACGGTCTTGATCGGATTTGCCGCGGCATTAGCAAATCGCTCACGATTCGGATCGACCTGAATCTGCATACGCCCCTCCGCAGGCGGCGCAGGCGAGGGGACAATGGCGGCCATCGGTTCGGCCAACTGCTGCTGGGGGACGATGCCGGGAGCGGCCGGCGCCGAGCGCTTGGCCGCCCCGAGTGCCGTTGCAGAACCCTCCGGCTTGTTCGTGAGGGTGGCGACGTCGTTGGCAGCGAATTCGGATGTCTGCGACGAATCGGGTTTCGCGAGTGCCGATGCCTCCTTGTCCCGCGGGGCTTGCGCGACAGCGACAGATTGCTCAGCCAGGCTGTTGTTCCCGGCCGGTGCTTGTGGCGCGACCGTGACCGGCTTCTGACCGGTGGTTGCAGCCGGTTGCTTCGACGCGTCACTTTTCGAAACGTTGCCGGCGATCTCTGTCTGATCGACGATCGGCAATCCGTTGCGGGTCAGCTCGATCGCGAGATAACCGGCGGCGGGAATGACCAGCAGCGTCGCAAGGGCTGAACCGGCGAGGAATTTCTTGTTCATGGCAGGGCTCCATATCCAGTTGATGATGGAGCTTTGACGCCAGCCTTTCGCATTTCCTTGGGGCACCGCTACATCGTTTTCCGCGGTGTCGAAGGCCTGCATCGCCGCAGCAAGCGCACGCGTGCGCGCCTCCGGGGTCGCTGCCAGCGGCGTCACGCGGGAGAGCTTTTCGAGTTCCTTGTCCACGGTCATACCTCTTCCTTGCCGAGCACGGCCTTCAGCCTCTTACGCGCCTCATGGACCTGCCAGGAAACGGTCGCCTCCGAGCAGCCCATGACATCGGCAGCAGCCGAATGGCTGAGACCTTCGCCGTAAACGAGCAGCACGGCGTCGCACTGCCTTTCCGGCAAGGCGCGCACGGCGGCCCATAATTCGCTCGATAACTCGTCGTCATTTCCATCAGGCGCATCGGGCTGCGGCTCGGCGGCGTAGGCGCGGAATGTCTGCTCCTCTCGTGCAAGTTTGCGTCTATGGTCGCGGGCGGCGTTGAGCGTCAGAGTATAGAGCCACGTCCTGAAGCGGCTGGCGCCGCGAAAGCTGCGGATCGCCGCACCGAGCTTGACGCAGACCTCCTGGGCGATGTCGTCGGCATCAGTGGAACTGCCCGACCAACGCCATGCCGTCGCATGGACGAATTCATAATGGCGCGAGACCAGTTGCCCAAAGGCCTCCCGGTCGCCGCCGTGCGCTCGTTCTATGAGCTCCGCGTCCAAATTCCGCACCTACCCCATGCTACCAAGCAAGACGCTATTTCGAGATTGAGACGTTTCTCGGATGGCTTTCCTTGGGTCGATGGCGAAAAATTATCGGAAATTTTGAGTGTCACGACATTTATGGGTCGCGGCCAGACAGGTCGTCCGCCTAACGAAGGCGCATGATGAGGACAAAGTCGGCCAAGGACATAATTTTATTATGTCCCAAATCGCGAAAGGACCTCCATGTCCGCTCAACCGCCTGCCCCCACCGAGAAGGGCATCCTGCAGTTTCTGGCGATTTGCGATGCCTTCTATCCGCCAGACGCCGTTCAAGCATCGATCGAACAGCAGCGACATTGGTACGACGCTCTTTGCGCGCGCTTTGACCGCCCGCTGCCCCCGGAGATGATCTTTGCGGACGGCATGCTCCAGCGCATACCGATCCGGCGCTACCGTCCGCGGAAAATCAGCACGCGGTCCGTTCTACTCTATCTTCATGGCGGCGGCTTCGTTGTCGGTTCGCTCGAGAGCCATCACGCCATCTGCGCCGAGATTGCCGATTTTGCCGGTGCGGAACTCGTTTCGGTCGATTACCGGCTGGCCCCTGAATATCGCTGGCCGGCGCAGACGGATGACGGCTTTGCCGTGTTGAAGCATCTGCTTTCCGCCAATAGCAAGGTCGTGCTGATCGGCGACAGTGCTGGCGGCAATCTGGCGGCGGGCCTTGCGTTGCGCGCGCGCGACGAGGACCTGTCCGGCGTCGTCGGACAAGTCCTGATCTACCCGGCGCTCGGCGGGGATCTTACTGCCGGCTCCTATGTCGAAATGGCCGCGGCGCCGGGTCTGACAACGGCGGATGTCGCTTATTACCGCGAGATCCTGCAAGCACCGGCAGGCAATAAGATCGCCGAACCGCTGCAGGCAGCTTCGCTTGCCGGGCTGCCGCCGACCTTCATCACGGTTGCGCATTTCGATCCGCTCCGGGACGACGGCCGGCACTATGCCGCCCGGCTCACCGCGGAGGGCGTCGAAGTCTGGTTCCGGGAGGAACCGCAGATGGTGCATGCCTGGCTGCGCGCCCGGCACATGAGCGATGGCGCCCGCGACGGCTTCCGCGCCGTCTGCGAGGCCACAAGGCGCTTTGCGGCGGCCTGACGATCACATCAGGTCGCGCGCGATCCGCTTTTCCGCAAAGACCTTTTCAAAGACCTGAACATCGTCCTCGAAGGCGGTGACGACAGCGCTGATGATCCAGTCGGTCCGGGTGCAGGCAATCCGCGCGGTCGCCACCGTCCGCACGGACCAGCCGGGGCGGCGCATATCGCAGGTCCAGGTCGACGTGCCCTTCATCGACAGCGGATTATCGGGCGAGATCAACCAGACCTCCTTCCGCAATTGCCGGGTCGAGAGACCTGTCTCAGGGTGTTCGGTCAGCCCGGTATCCTCGTGGATGTGATACTCCGTCCGGGCAGCCGAGAGATCGCGGACGACCTGCCGCTTCGTTACGGCGGCCGCATGCTCGATGTATTTCGGCAGCGGATCGGGATTGGCCGGTTCCCTGATTTCGATCCGCTGGTGCTCGCCGAGCATCGGCAGCCCCAGGCCGAGTGCCGCGATATCGATGTCGATGCCGTCGTCATCAGGCGGCGGTAGGATCATCGGCCAATAGGCGGTGGACAACGAAAGGCGGATGCGATGCCCCTTGCGGAAGCGGTAACCGCAGGCATCGAGCACGAGCCGGACCGGCACCGTCTTGCCTGACATCAGCGGCTTGGGATCGGCATTGCCGTCGCGGTGGGTAAGATTGACGACGCCGAAGGCGACACGTGTTGCCGTGCCATCCGGATGGATATCGATGAGCCGGGCGCAGAGATTTCCGCCCGCCGCCCGAGAGCGCAGCGCAAGCGTCAGCACGGGCCGGCCGAGATAGTCGTAATCGCCAGCAAGCGGCATCGTATCGAAGACCAGCGAGCCGGCATCGTCCGAGCGCTGATCGATCGCCATTTCGGCGTCGGGCTTCAGCGTAAAATACTCGCCTGATGCCGTCCCGGTATCGAGCGGAGATCTCACATAGACGGGATGTTCGGGCGCGTGCGGGATCGGCATGCCTTCCGTCAGCTTGCCGAATTGCTCGACGTAGAAGCACTGCATCTGCGGCGTCGACCAGACGTCCTTGGCGACCCAGAAGCCCCGATCGCTGTCGCGTCGCGGGGCAGGGCGGACGGCGTCGAGAATATAGGCGCGGGCCTGCGGCAGCCTGTCGATCCCATTGTTCTCGCCCCGCAGCCATCTGTTCCACCAGGCAATTGCCTCGCCATGAAAATCGGTGCGCGGTTTCGGCCAGGCGAAATGCGGATATTTGTGAACCCAGGGGCCGATCAGCGCCTTCGCCTTGTCGCCCAGGCCTTCGACCGCCATTAGCGGCGTATTGCGGTAGCCGTCAGCCCAGCCGGCGATGACAAGCGTCGGGATTTCCACGCTCGAAAAATCCTCCGAGATCGAGCCGTGACGCCAGAAATCATCGCGCCGCTGATGGGCCAGCCACTCCTCCATGAAGAAGGGTTCACCTGCCAGGCGTTCCAGCCACATCTGCTTCCAGCGCTCCCCGACGAGCGCGGGATCAGGCGGGCGCGACTGGTAGCCGAGCATCGTTGCCGCCCATGAGAGCTGGGCGGAGAGATGGCAGCCGTTCTTGTAGTGGATGTCGTCATTGTAGCGGTCGACGGTCGAGGCGATTGAGATGACAGCCTTCAGCGCCGGCGGGCGCAATGCTGCGACCTGCAGGCTGTTGAAGCCGCCCCAGGAGATGCCCATCATGCCGACCGAGCCGTTCGACCATGGCTGCGCGGCAATCCAGGCGATCAGCTCGCAGGCATTGGCAAGCTCGCATTCGGTATATTCGCCGTCGATGACGCCGTCGGATTCGCCCGAACCTCTGATATCGACACGCACGCCGGCAATGCCTGCGGCCGCGAAGACCGGGTAGGTCGACTCATCCCTGAGGCTGGTTCCATCCCGCTTGCGATAGGGCAGGAATTCGAAGACGGCGGGAACGGGATCTTTTTCCGTGTCATTCGGCATCCAAATGCGCGCGGCAAGCCGCGTCCCATCCTTCAGCGTAATCCATTCATTCTCGATGGTGGTGAAGCCGCGCGAGGTCATGCTGATTCCTTGCTGCACATTTCATGAGACGAGGGTTCGGCCCTCGTCAAGTCAGTTACCGGCGCTCTCCATGCGGCGCGTGGCAAGCACCCGTTCCAGCCAGCCGATTTCCATTTCCGGCACGGATTTCAACAGCAGATCGGTGTAGTCATCAAAGGGCGGCGACAGCGCCTTCGATTTTGGACCGAACCGCACCAGCTTGCCGCGATGCATCACCGCCACGCTGTCGGCAATCGCCCGGACGATCGCGATGTCGTGGGTGATGAAGACGTAGGAGAGCTGTTCTTCTTCCTGCAGGCGGAGAAGCAGCTTGAGGATCCCCTCCGCCACCAGCGGATCGAGCGCCGAGGTCGGCTCGTCGCAGAGGATGAGTTCGGGCTTGGCGGCAAGCGCCCTTGCGATCGCCACACGCTGCTTCTGGCCGCCGGATAGTTCGGCCGGGTAGCGATCGACGAAGCCCTTGCCCATTTCGATCTGGTCGAGCAACTCCTTCACCCGGGCGGTCTTCTCGGCACCTTTGAGGCCATAATAGAAGGTTAGCGGGCGGCCGATGATGTCGCGGACCGTCTGGCGCGGGTTCATCGCCGTATCGGCCATCTGGTAGATCAGCTGGATGCGCCTCAGATCGTCGTTCGGCCGGCTCTTCAGACCCGGCATCAGTGGCTTGCCATTAAAGACGATGCGGCCGCTGCTCGGCGGCAGCAGGCCGGTAATGACGCGCGCCAGCGTCGATTTGCCCGAACCGGATTCACCGACGACCGCAAGCGTCTGCCCCCTCGGCACATGCAACGTGACATCGTGCAGCACCTTGAAGCCGTTGGAATATTCGGCACTGACATTGTCGACCTTGAGAAGTGCTGCAGACTGGTCGGCGGCTTCCTCGCGATAGGCCTGCCTGACATTGACGAGGGCGCGCGTATAGTCCTCCCGCGGCGCCTCGATGATCTGCTGGACGCTGCCATATTCGACCTGCTTGCCATAACGCAGGACCATGATGTCGTCCGAGATCTGGGCGACGACGGCAAGGTCATGGGTGATGTAAAGGGCGGCCGTATGCGTTTCCTCGATAGCATGCTTGATCGCCGCCAGCACGTCGATCTGCGTGGTGACGTCAAGCGCCGTGGTGGGCTCGTCGAAAACGATGAGATCGGGCTTGGAGCAGAGCGCCATCGCCGTCATCGCCCGCTGCAGCTGGCCGCCGGAGACCTGGTGGGGAAAGCGCTCGCCGAAGGTTTCGGGACTGGGCAGGCCAAGAACCCCGAACAGATAAAGCGCTCGCTCACGCGCCTTGTCCTTGCTCATCAAACCATGTTTGACAGACGCTTCAATCACCTGATCGCCGAGCCGATGCGCCGGATTGAAGGCGGCGGCGGCCGATTGCGCGACATAGCAGACCCGCGCGCCGCGAATTTTACGGATGCCATTCTTGCCGAGCGCCAGGATATCGGCGCCGTCGAGCCGCACCTCACCGCCGGTGATTTCGGCGCCGCCCCGTCCATAGGCAAGCGCCGAAAGGCCGATCGTCGACTTGCCGGCGCCCGATTCGCCGATGAGGCCGAGGACCTTGCCCTTCTTGAGGTCGAAGGAAACGCCGTCGACGATCGTGACCCGCTTGGGCGGTTCGCCCGGCGGATAGCTGGTTGCTTCGATCTTCAGATTGCGAACGGAAAGAAGCTCAGGCATCGCCGCGCCCTCCCTTGAGGCTGGATGTGCGTTTCAGGAGCCAATCGACGACGAGGTTGACGCAGACAGCCAGCACGGCAATCGCCGTGCCGGGCACCAGCGCTGCCGAAATGCCGAAGATGATGCCGTCCTTGTTGTCCTTGACCATGCCACCCCAATCGGCCGCCGGCGGCTGAATGCCGAGGCCGAGGAAGGAGAGCGTCGAGAGGAACAGGATCGAGAAGGCGAAGCGCAGCCCGAACTCTGCCAGCAGTGGCGACAGCGTGTTCGGCAGGATCTCGCGGAAGATGATCCAGAGCTTGCCTTCGCCGCGCAACGTCGCCGCCTCGACGAATTCCATCACGGCGACATCAAGCGCCACCGCACGGCCGAGACGATAGACGCGAGTAGAGTCGAGGATCGCCATGACAAGGATCAGCACGACGATGTTTTGCGGCAGCACCGCAAGAACGACGAGCGCGAAGATCAGCGTCGGGATCGACATCATCAGATCATTGAATCGTGACAGGACGGTGTCGATGAGGCCGCGCGAGACGGCGGCGGTGAAGCTCAGGATAATGCCGAGCGAGAAGGAGATGATGGTGGCGGCGGATGCGACCGTCAGCGTCGTGCGCGCGCCGTAGATCAGGCGCGAGAAAATATCGCGACCAAGATTGTCGAGACCGAAGATATATTGACTATCGGGCAGCTGCCAGACGTCGCCGACGACCTGCGTCTCGCCATAGGGGGCGAGCCAGGGGGCGAAGATTGCGAAGGTGAAGGCGACGGCGATACCGACCATGCCGATCCAGGCGGTGATGGGGATGTCTCTCAATCTCATCGCGGATGCCTCAGCCGGGGATTGGCGATAATGGCGAGGATATCGGCCGTCATGTTGAGGAAGATATAGACGGCCGCGAAGATCAGGCCGCAAGCCTGCACGACGGGCATGTCGCGTACGGTGACCGCATCGACCATGTATTGTCCCATGCCGGGATAGACGAAGACCACTTCGACAACGACGACGCCGACGACGAGATAGGCAAGGTTCAGCGCGATGACGTTGATGATCGGCGCAAGCGCATTGGGGGCAGCATGCTTGACGATCGAGCGGAAGGCGCTGAGGCCTTTCAGCTCGGCGGTTTCCATATAGGCCGACGACATGACGGAGAGGATCGCCGCCCGCGTCATGCGCATCATGTGCGCGAGCACAACGAGCACGAGGGTCGCCGTCGGCAGCGCGATTGCCTTCAGCCGCTCGACGAAACCCATGCTGTCATAGACGGTCGCTGGAAAGGTCGCCATGCCGAGCTTCACCGCGAAGAACAGGATCAGCAGGTAGCCGATAAAGAATTCCGGCAGTGAGATCGCCGCAAGCGAGATCACGTTGATGATCTTGTCAGGCAGGCGGTTACGGAAATGCACCGACAGCATGCCGAGACCGACGGCGAGCGGCACCGATATCACCGCTGCGAAACCCGCCAGGAACAGCGAATTGCCGAGGCGCTTGCCGATCTGTTCGCTCACCGAATTCTTGCTGGCCCAGGAAGTGCCGAAGTCACCCTGGACGGCGTTGCCGAGCCACTCGATGTAGCGCGTCGTTATCGGGCGGTTCAGCCCGAGATCCTGACGAATATTGGCGACGGCCTGCGGGGTCGCCGACTGGCCGAGATAGGTGGTGGCAAAATCGCCGGGCAAAGCTTCCAGGCCGCCGAAGATCAGGACGGAAACGGCAAAAAGCAGGACGAGGCTGAGCACGAAGCGCTCGAGGATCAGGGCAAGCAGCGGGAAACGCTGCCGGAACCCGAGGCCGGGCAATATGCTTGGGACAGGATTGGTCATGGCGAGGACCTCGCGCTAAAACGTCGGGAGGACCGCGGGGTTCATCCCACGGTCCCGGCTTCGTTGAAGATCGGAGGGGCAAACGCCCCCTTGCCATCAAGCGTCCAGCCAGACGCGGGTCGCGACGTAGCCGTTCGACATGTCGTTGCCGATGTCATGGACATAACCCTTCACCTGCTTGGTGGAGGCGTTCACGAAATCGTTGAACATCGGCAGGATCACCCCGCCCTCGTCACGGACCGTCATCGCCATGGTGCGATACATGTCCTTGCGTTTGGCTTCATCAAGTTCGGAGCGGGCCTGCAGCAGCAGCTTGTCGAAGTCAGGACGCTTGAAACGGGTGTCGTTCCAGTCCGCCGTCGAGAGATAGGCGGTGGAATACATCTGGTCCTGCGTCGGGCGGCCACCCCAGTAGGAGGTCGAGAAGGGCTGGACATTCCAGACGTTGGTCCAGTAGCCGTCGCCCGGTTCGCGCTTGACCTCGATCTCGATGCCGGCCTTCTTGCAGCTTTCCTGATAGAGGACGGCCGCGTCGACGGCGCCGGGGAAGGCCACTTCGGAGGTGCGCAGGAGGACCGAGCCGCTATGGCCCGACTTCTTGTAGTGGAACGCCGCCTTGTCGGGATCGTAGGTGCGCTGCTCGATGCCTTCGGGGAACAGCGCATAAGTGCTGTTGATCGGGAAGTCGTTGCCGACCTTGCCGTAACCGCCGAGGATCTTCTGCACCATGGTCTCGCGGTCCATGGCGTATTTGAGGGCCAGGCGCAGGTCGTTGTTGTCGAACGGCGCCTTGTCGCAATGCATGATGAAGACGTAGTGGCCGCGGCCGGCGGTCGAGAGGATCTCGACGTTCGGAGCGCGTTTCAGCAGATTGACGGTCTTCGGATCGACGCGGTTGATGTAGTGCACCTGGCCGGACGATAGTGCCGCGATACGGGCGGTAGCGTCGTTCATGCCGATGATTTCGATCGAATCGACATAACCTCGGTCAGAGCGCCAGTCGTCCTTGTTTTTTTCGAAGGTGGCGCGGACGCCGGGCTCGAAGCTCGTCATCTTGTAGGGGCCGGTGCCGATCGAGGCCAGCGGATCGTCGACGCCGCCGTTCGGCTGGATGACCAGATGGTAGTCCGACAGCAGCAGCGGCATGTCGGCATTGCCTTCGCTGAGCGTCAAGACGAGATTGCTGCCGTCGGCCTTGATCTCCTTGATCGAGCCGAGAACACCGAGCGCGCCGGATTCCGACTTCGCATCGGTATGACGCTTCAGCGTCGCAACGACGTCGTCGATCGTCAGTTCCTTGCCATTGTGGAACTTGACGCCCTTGCGGATCTTGAAGGTCCAGGTCGCCGCGTCCTTTGACGGCTCCCAGGATTCGGCGAGCGCCGGCACGGCAGCACCCGTCAGCGGATCGGATTCGACCAGCATGTCCCCCCAGCAGCGGCCGATGCAGAACATCACCTGCGACAGGAATTTTGCCGGATCGTTGGAATCGGTGGCGGCGCCACCTTCGAGGCCGAGCTTCAGATGGCCGCCGCGCTTCGGTTCGGCGGCTTGCGCACTTTCGGTGAAGAGCTTGTCGGCAGCGGCAAGTGTGATGCCTGCCGCCATGGCGCGTCCCATGAATTCGCGGCGGCTGAGCCCGCCTGCGGTGACGCGGCTTGTGAGATATTTCGTGTAGTCGGTCATTCCCCTGTTCCTTCTTTGTGGTGCGTTGACAGAACTTCCGGGCATGGTCCGCAGGCGGTTTCCTCTCCCCCTCCGGTGCCCGCATCATGCGGGAAAACAGTGCGGTTGCTGCCGCCTGGTTATTTTCCTTTCCAAATGGGGCTTCGCTTCTCGGCGAAGGCCCGTGCGCCTTCCAATTGGTCCTCGCTCGAATAGAGCCTGTCGACCGTCGCAAACTGCCGCTTGGTGATCTTGTTCATGGCAGTCTGGAACGTCGAACCCTCCGCTTCGCGCACGATTTCCTTGATGGCCGCATAGACGAGCGGCGGCCCGCTTGCGAGCAGGCGGGCAAGCTCCCGGGCCCTGTCCATCAGCCGCTCGGCCGGCAGAACCTCGTTGACGAAGCCCCAGCGATGCGCCTCGTGAACGTCGAGCCAGCGCCCAGTGAAAAGCATGTCCATGGCGATGTGGTAGGGAATGCGTTTCGGCAACTTGATGGAAGCCGCATCGGCAACCGTGCCGGAACGGATTTCCGGCAGGGCGAAGGTCGCATGCTCGGCGGCGAGGATCAGGTCGGTCGACAGCGCGATCTCCAGACCGCCGCCGCAACAGATGCCGTTGACCGCACAAATGACTGGCTTGTTGAGGTCGCGCAGTTCCTGCAGTCCGCCGAAGCCGCCGACGCCGTAATCTCCGTCGACCGCATCGCCTGATGCCGCCGCCTTGAGGTCCCAGCCGGCACAGAAAAACTTCTCGCCGGCGCCCGACACGATGGCGACCCGCAGCGCCGGGTCGTCGCGGAAATCGCGGAAGATCAACCCCAGGGCACGGCTGGTCGCAAGGTCGATGGCATTCGCCTTCGGCCGGTCGATGACGACTTCGAGCACTCCGCCGTCCTGTCGTGTGCGAATGGGATCGCTCAACCTGTGCTACTCCTCCGACGTATCAGAGCATCGACCATGGCCACGCCACGCCCTTCGGGAAGAACCATCAATGGATTAATGTCCAGTTCCTCCAGCCGTGCCGCGTTCTTTACGACATAATCTGCCGTTGCTGAGACAGCGCCGACAGCGGCCTCGAGATCGCCTTTTGGCCGCCCTCGATAGCCATAGATCAATTTTGTAAGTTTGAGGCGCGAAATTGCCGCGTGAATGTCGGTTTTCGTCGCCGGAAGGGGCAGGATGACGGAATCGTCAAGCAATTCAACGAAGATTCCGCCCGCTCCAAGCGTAAGCGACAATCCGAAGACAGGGTCGCGGACGGCGCCGACAATGAGCTCGGCGACCGGCGGATCGATCATTTTCTCGACGAGATAGCCGGCATTCGGCGGCATGGCCGCCGCCGCATTCGACACGGCTTCAATATCCTCCAGGTTGAGTACGACGGCCCCAGCCTCGGTTTTGTGCGCAATGCCGAGCGCTTTCAGCACGACTGGAAAGCCGAGCCGCTCAGCCTGCTCGGCCGCCTGACCGGGAGAGGACGCCAACAGCCCCTTTGGAATCGGAAGGCCGAAGGCAGCAAGCTCAGCCTTCGCATCGGCCTCCGTCAGCGTCTCGATCTCGCCATTGATAGAGGACACATCGAGCAGCGGCAGGGGAGGCGGGCGATCCCACGCCTGGCCGATGCCGGCGGCAACTTCCACTGCCGTGATGGCTTCTTCGATACCGCAGAAGGCAATGATGCCATTTGCCATCAGCCGATCGGCGACAGGCTCCGGCATGTTTTCCGGAAGGGTTGCCAGAAGGCCGGCCAGCGCACCGGTTGCGGCGGCAGCCACAATGACCGCGTCTGCCGTCATCGCCCATTCGGACGCATCGCAGCGGTCGCCGCGGGGGAAGTCGAGGACGACGAGATTGAGGGCATAGCCGGCCTCGAACATGGCGCTGAAGGCTTCAGTCTGGCGTGCAAGATCACCCCAGACGAAGGTGTGGTAATCGAGCGGATTGGACAGCGTCACCATCTCGCCGAGGACCCGCCGCAGACGAGGCAATTGTTGTGGCTGCAGCGCGGGGAATTCCACGTTGCGACCGACGGCGGCATCCGCCATCAGCGAGGCTTCGCCACCGGAACAGCTCATCGACGAGATCGAATGGCTTGCGAGCGGTCCGGCGACATGCAGCAGTTTCAGGGTTTCGAGCAGCGCCGGCAAGGTCTGGACACGGCCAAGGCCGAGGCGGGCGAGCACGGCGTCTGCGACGGCATCGCTGCCGGCGAGTGAGGCGGTATGCGAAACCGCCGCGCGTTTTGCCTGCTCGGATCTGCCGACCTTCAGCACGACGACGGGCTTCCTCGACCGCCGGGCAAGGGCGGCCAGGCGTTCGAGTGCAGAGAGATCGCCGAAACCTTCGACATGAAGGCCGACCGCCGTGACGCGCGGGTCGTCGATCAGTGCGCAGGCGACATCGGCAAGCGATGTCTGCGCCTGGTTGCCGGCGGTGACCACATAGGCGATCGGCACGCCGCGGGTCTGCATGGTCAGGTTGATAGCGATATTGGAGGACTGCGTAAGGATCGCGACGCCACGTTCGATACGCTGCATGCCATGCTGATCGGGCCAGAGCAGCGCGCCATCGAGACCGTTGATCAGCCCGTAGCAGTTCGGCCCGAGGATCGGCATGTCGCCGGCTGCGTCGAGCAAGGCCTGCTGCAGCTCGGCGCCGTCGCTGAGTTCCGTCGTCGCCTCGCTGAAACCCGACGCATAACAAACCGCCCCGCCGGCACCGGCCTCAGAAAGGCTACGGACGATCTCGACGGTCAGCGTCCTGTTGACGCCGACGAAGGCAGCGTCCGGCGCCGAAGGCAGATCGGATACGGAGCGGTAGCAGGACCGCCCGAGCACCTCGTCGAGCTTGGGATGGACGGGCCAGATCTCGCCGGCAAAGCCCATGCGGTCGCACTGCTCGATCACCCTGCGCGCCTCACGGCCACCGAAGACGGCGATCGTTTGCGGTCTGAGCAGGCGGTCGAGCGGGCGGGGCATCATCGGCTCACGCTCCCAAAGGTCGAAGCAGGTCGCGGCTGATGATATGCCGCTGGATTTCGGAAGTGCCGTCCCAGATGCGTTCGACGCGCGCATCACGCCAGAAGCGGGCGAGCGGCAGGTCGTCCATCAATCCCATGCCGCCGAAGATCTGGATCGCCTCATCGGTGACGCGAGCCAGCATTTCGGAGGAGTAGAGTTTGGCCGAGGCGATCTGCCGGTCTGCGGAAAGGCCGGCATCGAGCCGCCAAGCGGCGGCGAGCGTCAGCCAATCGGCCGCGTCGATCTCGGTGATCATGTCGGCGAGCTTGAACGACACGCCCTGATTGGAACCGATCGGCCTGCCGAACTGTTTGCGCTCGGCGGCATAGGGCAGCGCCATATCGAAGACGCGCCGTGCCCGGCCGACGCAGGTGGCGGCCACCGTCAGCCGCGTGCCGTAGAGCCATTGATTGGCGATATCGAAGCCGCGATGCACCTCGCCCAGCACTTGGGCTTCGGGAATCCGGCAATCTTCGAAGCTGAGCGTTGAGTTGTGGTAGCCGCGATGCGAAACGGAATCATAGCCTTTGAGGATCTCGAAGCCCGGCGTGCCACGATCCACCAGGAAGGCTGTGATCTTCTTCTTGATGCCTTTCGGCGTTTCTTCCTCGCCCGTCGCGGCAAAGACGATGACGAAATCGGCGACATCGGCATGGGAGATGAAATGTTTCGTACCGTTGAGGACGAAATCGCTGCCGTCGCGGCGGGCGGCGCATTTCATGCCGCGCATGTCAGACCCGGCGTCCGGTTCAGTGATGGCAAGCGCGTCGATCTTCTCGCCGCGCACCGCAGGCAGGAGATAGCGCTCACGCTGCTCGCCCTCGCAGGCCATCAGGATGCCGGAGGGGCGGCCGAAGAAAACCGTCAGCCCGAGGGAACCGCGCCCGAGCTCCCGCTCGACCAGGGTGAAGGTGACATGGTCGAGGCCGGCGCCACCGACTTCTTCCGGGAAATTGCAGGCGTAGAAGCCGAGATCGATGCATTTGCGCCGGATCTCGTCTCCAAGCTCCGACGGGACCATACCTGTGCGCTCGACCTCATTCTCATGCGGATAGATTTCGGTCTCGACGAAGGCGCGGACCGTCTCGACGATCATTTCCTGTTCTTCGCTCAGTCCGAAATCCATGCCGATCCTCCTACCGCCTCTGGCCGACGTGACGGCCGACGCCTTCAGGCGCAGCCAACTCCGCATGCGCTCTAGCGATCGCCTTGACCTTGTCGAGAATGACGGCCGGCGCGGGTGTGGCCTTACCGGCCTTGCTGTCGACATGCAGCAACATGTGCTCGGCGGTGGCAATGGTCTCGCCCGTCGCCGTATCGTGAAGCGTGTGGAAGACGTGCAGCCGCTTGTCGTCGACATCAAGGATCCGGCAGGTCGAATGGATCGCCTGCCCGAGCTTCGCCTCGCCGAGATGGCGGATGTGGGTTTCCACTGTGTAGTAGCTCTGCCCCGCCTCGACATAGGCAACGTCGACGCCGATGAGGCGCAGCAGCGCATCTGAGGTATCGCCGAAAACCTGCAGGTAGCGGTGTTCGGTCATATGGCCGTTATAATCGACCCAGGCAGGGCTGACCTTGGTCTCGACGAGCCTCAGCGGCTTCGACGGATCGAAAGACGTCGTCGTCCCGCCGCCTTGTGCCCAGAGCGATTGCTCGAAGTCCTTCAGCAGCCTGCCGGCGCCCCAGCCCTTGCCGCCATCGCCACCCTTGAGGGCCTGCAGGATGCCAACGAGGTTTTCATCGCGGATGCGTTCGAGTTCACGGATCGACAGGCCAGCCGCCTGTTCGTCGGATTGCCGGCCGATCTTTTCGATCAGCGCATCGTCGAGATCGACGACATCGGTGAGCTTGGTCCAGGGCCAGGCAAGGCAAGGGCCGAACTGCGCGAGGAAGTGGCGCATGCCGGCCTCGCCGCCGGCGATGCGATAGGTCTGGAACAGGCCCATCTGCGCCCAGCGCAGGCCGAAGGAGTAGCGGATGACATCGTCGAGCGTCTCGACGGTGCAGATATCGTCGTGGATGAGCCACAAGGCCTCGCGCCAGAGCGCTTCGAGCAGCCGGTCACCGACAAAGGCCTCGATCTCCTTGGCAATGTGGACGCCCTTCATACCGAGCGGCGGCAGTCTTTCGATCGCCGTCTGGATGGTCGCCGCCGAAGTCTTTTCGCCGGCGACGATTTCGACGAGCGGCAGCAGATAGACGGGATTATAGGGGTGGGCGACGAAGAGGCGCTCAGGATATTTCATGTCGCGCTGCAGGTCGGTCGGCAGCAGGCCCGAGGTGGAAGAGCCGATCAGGGCGTCCGGTCGTGCCACGGCGTCGATCTCGTTTAGCACACCGCGCTTGAGGTCGAGCCTTTCGGGCACGCTTTCCTGAATCCAGTCGGCGCCGGCAACAGCCTCTTCCAGCGTCTTGCAGAAGATCAGCCTGCCGCGCGGCGGCAGGGGTGCGCCGGTCAGCATGGCATAGGCTTTTTCGGCATTGGCGACGACTTCGCCGACGATGCGGCTCGCCTCCGGATGCGGGTCGAACACATCAACGTCGATGCCGGCCAGCAGAAAACGCGCGATCCACCCGCCGCCAATAACGCCGCCGCCGATGCAAGCCGCCTTGTTGATCCCTGTCATGCCGTCCTCAGCGCTTGGTCAGTTTGAGTTTCTTGCGAACGTCTTCCGGACCGATGATCCGCGCACCCATGCCCTCGACCACCTGCACGGCCTTTTCAACGAGCTCAGCATTGGTGGCGAGCTGGCCTTTGCCAACAAAGAGGTTGTCCTCCAGGCCGACGCGCACGTTGCCGCCCGCCAGCACGGCTGCCGCTGGATAGGCCATGGCATTGCGGCCGATCGAAAAGGCCGAAAAAGTCCAGCTCTGAGGCACGTTGTTGACCATCGCCATGAATGTATTGAGATCGTCGGGCGCACCCCATGGAATGCCCATACAGAGCTGGATCAGCACCGGATCTTCGATCAGGCCTTCCTCGGCAAGCTGCTTGGCAAACCAGAGATGGCCGGTGTCGAAGGCCTCGATCTCCGGCCGCACGCCGAGATCCGTCATCTTCTTCGCCATCGCCCGCAGCATGGCCGGCGTGTTGGTCATGACATAGTCGCCGAGGTTGAAGTTCATCGTGCCGCAGTCGAGCGTGCAGATCTCAGGCAGGCATTCGGCCACATGGCTGACGCGCTCGGTAGCGCCCGCCATATCCGTGCCCTTCGGGTTGAGGGGAAGGGGGCTTTCGACATCTCCGAAGATCAGGTCCCCGCCCATGCCGGCGGTGAGATTGAGGACGACGTCGACATCGGTCGAGCGGATGCGGTCGGTAACTTCCCTGTAGAGGTCGTTGCGGCGGCTGGCGGCGCCCGTTTCCGGGTCGCGAACATGGCAGTGAACGACCGCAGCACCAGCCTTTGCCGCGTCGATGGCGGAATCGGCGATTTGCTTGGGAGTGATCGGCACGTGGCTGGATCTGGAAACCGTATCGCCGGCGCCGGTGACGGCGCAGGTTATGAAGACATCGCGGTTCATCGCAAGAGGCATGTTTTTGTTCTCCCTCATCTTGTGCCCATTACGCGACAGGATGGATGGCGATGCGTTGCAATTTCGGAAGTAATCGATACATTATCGGAACTCCAGGGAGGTGAACTTGCTGCAGCGATCGACGGAACGGCTCGATATCGACCTTCTCGTCCTGCCGGATGCGAACCTGATCCTGATCGCCTCGGTCATCGAGCCGTTGCGCGGCGCCAACCGCATTTCCGGCAGCGAGCTCTATCGCTGGCGGCTGCTGACCCCGGACGGAGCACCGGTGCTGACCACCAGCGATATAGCCGTGCCCGCGCAAGGCGCTTTCAAAGCGACCACCGAGAAAACGCCGCTGTTCGTGCTGGCCAGTTACAACTGGCGCCGAAGTGCTACGCCGGCACTCAAGATGCAGCTCTCCCAGGCCGCCCGCTATCGCACGGTGATTGCCGGCATCGAGTCCGGCACATGGCTGCTGGCTGAAGCCAGCCTGCTCGACGGGTTACCGGCGACCGTTCACTGGGAGGATTACGAGGATTTTGCGCTCGCCTATCCCGAGGTGCGGGCGGTCAAGGATCGTTTCGTCATCGACGGCAAGCGGCTGACAACCTCGGGTTCGCTTCCGACCGTCGACCTGATGCTGGAGGTGATCCGGCAACGGCAGGGCTATTCGCTGGCACTCGAGGTCAGCCGGCTGTTCCGTTACGAGCAGCCGTCCTTCCATGCCGATGAATCACTTTCCGCAGCCTCGGCCGGACTGCGCATGCACGATCCCCGCGTGACGCAGGCAGTACGGCTGATGGAGGAGCATATCGAGCAGCCTCTGATCCTCACGCGGCTCGCCCGCCGGGTGGGCATCAGCGCTCGGCATCTGCAGGATCTCTTCCAGCAAAGCATCGGCGCGCCGCCGCATGTGCATTATCTCGCGCTGCGCTTAAATGCGGCCCGCCGCAAGGTAATCGAGACGACAGCCTCGTTTGCCGACATCGCAGCGGCGACCGGCTTCAACTCGGCCTCAGCCTTTGCGAGAAGCTACAGGGCGAGTTTTTCCGAGAGCCCGTCCGAGACTCGGCGCCGCTTGCGCCGCCGCGTCACGTCATCGGCTATACGGGCATAGGCTGGAACGCGTCCCGTATCATTTCGGCAAGTTCACGCATAGCCTCGCTGGAACGGTAAGTGCTCCGGCGGAGCACGACCTTGGAAGAATCGACCGGCGGGAAACCGTCTTCGGCGGTGAGCTCTCGGCAGCCGGGCGGAATGCTGCTGCGGGAAAGCGTGGTGACGGCAAGGCCGGCAATGACGGCATTCTTGAGACCCGAGCCGGTATCGGCGATGAATGCGATCCGATAATTGCGGCCGATCTGCTCCAGCGACCGGAGCGCAAAATCGCGCGACCACGTGGAGTTGCGATAGGTCGCTATCGGCAGGGGATCGATGTCGTGCAGCCGGTGCACCATCGATGTGACCCAGACCGTGGGATCGATGCAGATGACCTCGCCTTTGGTCTCATCGCTCCAGTCGAAAACGACGGCCAGATCGAGCTCATCCCGCTCGAGGGCGGCGAGGTTGCGGACGGTGTAGTCGCAGGACACGGTGACCTCGACGGCCGGGTGGCGTACTGCGAAAGCCGCAAGGGCTGCCGGCAGCACCGTCTGGCTGTATTCCTCGGGAATTCCGATGCGTACTGGCCCGTCCAACGGTTTGCTGCGGATCGTCGCGGCGGCCTCGTTCAGGAGATCGATGATCCTGCGGGCATAGGGCACGAGCTGTATGCCCTGGCGTGTGAGCAGCACACCGCGGGCGCCACGCTCGAACAGCGTTTCGCCGATCGTCTGCTCAAGCCTCTTGATCTGGGTGCTGACGGCCGACTGCGTCCGCCCGATGCGCTGGGCAGCGGCGGAGAAATTGGAGGTTTCGGCAACGACCAGGAAGGTTCTCAGCAGGTCGCTCTCAATCGGCTCATGCATGGAATAGCCATAGAAAAAATCGATGATAGTCATCACTACTATTCGTTTGTCTGATGTCAATTTTCAGCGCACAAAAGAGCCGCGTTCGACTTCCTTCTTTGAGAATATCTGCGTGACCATTGAAAATCCGGCCAGACGCCTCGCAGGCAGCGAGCACGAGAAGGGTGTGCTTCTCATCGTTGCCGCGACACTTGCCTGGAGCGCGAGCGGCGTTTATTCGCGACTCCTGACCACCGACGTATGGACGGCGATCGCCTGGCGGTCGTTGTTCGGAGGCCTGTTCCTGCTGATCCCCTGCTTTTTCCTCGAGGGGGGTATTTCACGGCAGCAATGGCGTTCCGTCTTCCATCCGTCCAGTCTTGCGATGATCGCATGCCAGACCTTCAGTCAGGGATGCTTCATCGGCGCGCTTTACATGACCACCGTCGCCAATGTGACGATGATCTATGCGACCGCGCCGTTTATCGCAGCGTTGCTCGGCTGGCTTATCCTCAGGGAGAGAGTTGCCAGGCGGACGTTGATTGCCGGCGGCATCTCGCTCCTCGGCGTCGCGGTCATCGTCGCCTCGTCGATCGGCGGCGGCACCGGTTGGGGCGACCTGCTGGCGCTCGGCATGACCGTTTCCTTCGCTCTGGTCATCATCATCCCGCGCATCAGTCCCGACGTGCCGAGCCTGCCGCCGACCGTGATCAGCGCCTTCTTGACGCTCGTCATCTTCGCTCCGTTCGGTTCGGTCGGCTCGCTGGACCTGCACAACTGGATCGTTCTTGCCGCCTTCGGCGCGACCAATTTCTCCCTCGCGCTGGTGCTTTTCCTTGCCGGGGCGAAGCGGATGCCGCCGGCGGAGGCGGCGCTGATCGGCACGATGGAAATCGTGCTCACGCCCTTCTGGGTTTGGCTGCTATTTTCCGAAGAGCCGCCCGTCGCCACCTTTTTCGGCGGCGCGATCATCCTCGCCACGGTGTTCTGGCACACGGCACTCGACGTCAGCCGCAGCCGGCGACCGCGTCGCGCCTCAAGTCTTTAGGCCGCGATTAAATCTTTCGGGACGAACCGGAAAACCGCCGTATTCGCGGGATCAACTATTTCTCCTGCGCAGCGATCTTTTGCGACTTTACCGACTGTCGTCTTTGAGTTGCGCGCATGTCGTTTTCTTGATCGCTGTTTTCCGTCAGGCATGGTTTGTTTGTTGTGTCCAAGGCGCTATCTCGCAAACTGGCGAAATGGACCATTGGCAGCCGGCCCGACGCCGGCGCTGCCCCGCAGCGGTAGAAGAACTGAAATCCTCAAGGAAATCGCCGGATAGACATCCGGAAAGATATCGAGATGGATCGGAAGGAGATTCTGGAGCCGGAAACCAGCTCTTGCGCAGCAAATCGACGGATTGCGGCAGACGGTCACGAGCGGAACGACAGGCGAAAACCGTTGCGTTCACTCCTCTACTGGATCCAATCTGTCCGTTTTGAAAATTCGAATATCGCCCGGTGCGGCGGTATCCGCGTGTTTTGGACACCGGGCTGCAGAGGAGGCAGGCCGGAGGGAAGTTGCCATCGACTGCATCGGTTGCACATCGAGGCATTCAAACAAGTGGGAGGAATCCATGAGCAAAAATAGAGGCGTCGTCTATCTCCGGCCGGGCAAGGTCGAAGTTCGCGACATCGACGACCCGAAGCTGGAAGCGCCCGACGGCCGCCGCATCGAACACGGCGTTATCCTGAAGGTGATCTCGACCAATATCTGCGGCTCCGATCAGCACATGGTTCGCGGCCGCACGACGGCGATGCCGGGCCTGGTCCTCGGTCATGAAATCACCGGCGAGATCATCGAGAAAGGCATCGACGTCGAGATGCTCGACATCGGCGATATCGTCTCGGTGCCGTTCAATGTCGCCTGCGGCCGCTGCCGCTGCTGCAAGTCCCAGGATACCGGCGTCTGCTTGACGGTAAACCCCGCCCGCGCCGGCGGTGCTTACGGTTATGTCGACATGGGCGGCTGGATCGGCGGACAGGCACGCTATGTCACCATTCCCTATGCAGATTTCAACCTGCTGAAAATCCCCGATCGGGACAAGGCAATGGCGAAGATCCGGGACCTCACCATGCTCTCCGACATTCTGCCCACCGGCTTCCATGGCGCCGTGCGTGCAGGCGTTGGAGTAGGCTCGACCGTCTACGTCGCCGGCGCCGGCCCCGTCGGCCTTGCGGCTGCCGCCTCGGCTCGCATTCTCGGTGCTGCGGTCGTGATGATCGGTGATTTCAACAAGGACCGTCTGGCACATGCGGCGAAGGTCGGCTTCGAACCGATCGACCTGTCGAAGAGCGACCGTCTTGGCGACATGATCGCACAGGTCGTCGGCACCAACGAAGTGGACAGCGCCATCGATGCGGTCGGCTTCGAGGCGCGCGGCCACTCGGGCGGGGAACAGCCGGCGATCGTCCTCAATCAGATGATGGAGATTACCCGTGCCGCGGGTTCGATCGGCATTCCCGGCCTCTACGTCACCGAGGATCCGGGCGCCGTCGACAACGCCGCCAAACACGGCAATCTCTCGCTCCGCTTCGGGCTCGGATGGGCCAAGGCGCAGTCCTTCCACACCGGCCAGACTCCGGTGATCAAATATAATCGTCAACTCATGCAGGCGATCCTCCACGACCGGCTGCCCATTGCCGATATCGTCAACGCCAAGGTCATCCCGCTCGACGATGCCGCCAGTGGATATGAGAGCTTCGACCACGGAGCGGCGACAAAATATGTCCTCGATCCGCACGGTGAGCTCGCGAAAGCCGCGTAGCGGTTACGACTGAGGACTTTACACAATAGGAATGGTCGGCGGTAAACCGGCCATTCCGCATTTGCCACATGACAATTTGACGAATTACTGGATGCTGAACGGGAAATATTTTGCGTTGATCATGTCATAGGTCCCGTCCGCCTTGATACTTTTCAGCGCTTCGTTCAGGCGCGTCAAACGCTCCTTGTCGTCCAGGCGCAGCGCGATGCCGGCACCTTCGCCGAAGTATGTGACGTCGACCAGATCCGGCCCTTTGAACTCGCAGCAGGTTCCCGCCTTGGTGTTGGCGATCCAGTCGTAGATGGCGAGTTTGTCCTCCAGGATGATATCGACGCTGCCGTCCGACAACCCCTTGTACAATTCAGGCGAAGACCGGAAGACCTTCTTTTTCATCTCCGGATAGAGATGGTTGGCGTAGGATTCCTGCGCCGTCGACGACGTCACCCCGAGGATCTTGCCGCTGAGGCCGGCGGGGCTGACATCATTGATCGACGAATCCTTCCGAGCGATGAACACCGACGGGCTGTTGTAGTATTTTTCAGTGAAGGCAACCTTTTGACGCCGCTCAAGGCTCATCGACATGGATGAGATGATCGCGTCGTATTTGTCGGCAACGAGATCGGGGATGATGTCGTCCCACTTCTCGATGATGAATTGGCATTCGAACTTGCCAACCTCGCACAGGGCATTGGCAATATCGATGTCGAAGCCCTGAAGCTCGTTATTTGCATCGAGATAGTTGAAGGGCGGAAACGCACCTTCGACGGCAATTCTCATCGGCATGCGATCTTGCGCAGCCACCTCGAACGGCGAGGCGGCCAAAAAGATACCGATCCCGCCTGCCATCAGCGCTCCGCGCAATATAGTCCGTATGGATATGCGCAACATCGTCAGGAGCTCCTTGGGGCATAGTCGATCTCGCCCTATAGTGCGCCGCAGCCTTTAATTCTACGTGAACGCTTCTTTGTTAGCTTCGACGAATACGCCCACGTCGTGGTGTTCAGGGGTCCAGGCTTGCACATCGTTCTTCCTTCCAGCTCCAACACGTTTCAGAAATCCTGGATCGCTTCGGGAAGAATTCTGTTTCTGATTGCCGTCAGCGGACTTGGCGCTATCGGTCTTGTCGTGCTTTCGGCACTGTGGGCGGGAACCGAGAGCGACGCTGCCGCTCTTGATCGACAGCGCCAGCTTGTAAATGCCCGCCTGCTGGAGCAGGTCGATCAAGTCGCGCATGTTATCGGCCAGTTCGGCAACGGCTATCTCACACGCGTTTATCCGGCCGCCCGGTCGACCGGAGGTTCCTCCAGCCTCGATGCCGTTCTGACGGCGGCGGCCGGAAGTGCGATCAGCCAAACCGCAATGTCCGCCTTCGGCTACGATCAGGCCTTTGTCGTCGACGAGAAGGCGCAACTGCTCATGCTGGCGGATGCCCAAACGGAAAAGCGTTATCGCTGGATGAAGCCTCTCTTCTTGCCCCTCCTTCGGGATGCCCGCCTTGGGGTAAGACAAGGCACGGTTTCCAACGAACGAACGCCGTCTTCAATGGAAAGCCGCCTTGCGAGTGCCGCCCGCTCCAACCGTGCGCTCGCCAATCTGATGCGGCTGGAAGGTCGGCCGACGATCGTCGGCATCGTCGCCATCAACGAGACCAATGAGAGGCAGAGCCAGCCGACGCGGCAATTCCTGCTCGTCGTGCGCTTTATCGATGGTGCGGCGCTGGACGAATTGAGCCGGCAACAGGGCCTTAACGGCGCCCGCTTCGCGCGCACGGCCGATGCAGACGAAAACGAGGTTGCGTTCCAGATTGACGCCACGGCAAACGGCGAACCGATCGGCTTTATCGTATGGCGGCCCGATCTTCCCGGTTCGAGGGTGATCGGCCGATTGATGCCGGCGCTTTCGATTGCCGCCTTGGTGATCGCGATCCTGTTCTCGGTCTTGCTGGTGCGCCTGCGAAGCAGTCTCGGCGAGTTGAAGAAAAGCGAACTGCATGCAAGGCAGCTTGCCTTGCATGACGTGCTCACCAATCTTCCCAACCGCGCTTTGTTCGCGATCAGGTTTGACGAGTGCCTGGCCGAGACACGGAACTCGGCCGAGCGCTCGGCAGTCGCACTTCTCGACCTCGACCGCTTCAAAGCCGTAAACGACACGTTCGGCCATGCCGCCGGCGATGAGCTCATCAGAATGGCTGCGGAGCGGATCCGCTCCGTGCTTCGTCCGGGGGACACGCTGGCCCGGCTCGGAGGCGATGAGTTCGCTCTGCTTCTCCGGGACATCAAAGATCATGACCACGTTTTACCGGCAATCTGCGAAGCGATCGTTGCCGAACTTGGCAAGCCCTTCCCGCTTTTGAGGGGCGAGGCCGTCGCGCGCGTCGGCGGCTCGATCGGCGTGACCGTCGTGCCGGACGCCGGACGGAATGCCGATGACATCATGCGCTACGCCGACGTTGCGCTGTACGAGGCAAAGATGGGCGGGAGAGGCCAGTGGCGTCTCTATTCACCGTCCATGGACGGCGGCCGGAATGCGCGCGACATTCTCAAGAACGAATTGCGGGACGTTCTGGCCAAAAGCATGGCCTCATCCACTGATGGTCCACACGTCGATCCGAGTGCGAACCGGCCCGACTTCGGATCGCTCGAGGTCTATTACCAAACGGTCCATTGCGCTGAGGCAGGATACGCGGCGTCGGGCGCGGAGGCTCTGGTGCGTTGGCGTCACAGTCAGCGCGGACTATTGACGCCTGCCAGCTTTATCCCTGTCGCCGAGGAGGGCGGTCTCATCGATGCTCTCGGTTTCTGGGTGTTGCGCGAAGCCTGCAGAGCCGCCTGCAAATGGCCGGAAGACACGTTTGTTGCGGTCAACGTGTCTCCCGCCCAGTTGAGAAGACCGAATTTCGCCGAGGAAGTCTTCACCGTGCTTGAGGAGAGCGGCCTGCAGCCGTCCCGGCTCGAGCTCGAGCTTACCGAATCTTCGCTGATCGAGGACGACTCAGACGTCTATACGGTGCTGAAGTCGCTGCGCAGCCGGGGTGTTCAGGTTTCGCTCGACGATTTCGGGACCGGCTTTTCATGCCTCAGCCATCTGCTGCGCTTCGATATCGACCGCATCAAGATCGATCGATCGTTCGTCTCACAACTCGGCACAAAAGCCAACGGGGCGGCAGTCATCGGCGCCATCGTCGCGCTCAGCCGCAACCTCGGTATCTCGACGACGGCCGAAGGGGTCGAAACCGAATATCAACGCGACTTTCTGGCCGCCCTCGGCTGCACCGACCTCCAAGGCTACTTCTTCTCCAAACCGGTTCCTCTGTACGAGCTTGATAGTTTCCGGAATGCTGAGAGCACCGCCGGATTGCTGACGATTGCTCCAGGCGCCGTCGCGTAAGAGGCTTCTGATCTTCCGCTGGTCAGGGGAACTTTCGTCGCATGCAACAGTTGACGCCCCGAAGACCGGAAGGAGGATCTGATGGGCGAGGTCGGCGAGTGGCGGCACCTTTGCGTCGACATGCAGCGGATGTTTGCCGAAGACACGCCATGGCACGTTCCCTGGATGGCGCGGGTCTCTCCCCAGATCGAAGAACTGGCCGGCCGGCACCCGTCACGAACGATCTTTACTCGCTTCCTGCCGCCCGAGCGTGCGGATGACATGCCGGGGAAATGGCGGGATTATTACCGGAAGTGGTGGATGATGACGGGCGAACATCTTCCGCGCGACTTGATCGATGTGGCTTCGTCGCTGAGGGCGTTGGTGCCGCCGGCAAGGTATTTCGACAAGCGCACTTATTCCCCTTGGATCGACGGGCGCCTTCATACGGCCCTTCAGTCGGAGCGGGTCGATACCCTGGTGATCACCGGCGGTGAAACGGATGTCTGCGTGCTTGCCACGACGCTCGGCGCGATCGATCTCGCCTATCGTGTCATCGTGCTGAAGGACGCTGTCTGCAGTAGCGCCGACGACACCTATGATGCGTCGCTGGAACTTCTGCACGATCGGTTTTCCGTGCAGCTCGAACTTATCGAGACCGAGGAATTTTTGAGGGGCGTTGGCTAAAGCATGTCGCGCAAAACTGTGCGGCGGCTTTGCGCGCACGACATTGTCTCGGCCCATCCGACCAATTGCCACAGGTGACTGCGCGGTCGGCCTCAGCGTTTGCCGATCGAGGGACTAAACACCATGAGGCTTAGAATCTCAAAGAGCACCTGTGCTGCGGCGTGCGCTGTATTGGTCGTTGCGTCATATTGCGGGGCAACTTCGACGACGTCACCTCCCACGAGGTTCATCCCTTTCAGCCCGCGTATCAATTCAATGACTTCACGCGTGGTCAATCCACCGACCTCGGGCGTGCCCGTGCCGGGCGCAAAGCTCGGATCGAGGCTGTCGACGTCGAAGGAAAGATAGGTCGGGCCGTCGCCGACGATGGATTTTGCCTTGGCAATGACGGCAGCAATCCCCATCCCGCTGATATCCTCTGCATGGATCACGGTCATTCCCGACGCATAGGAGAACTCCCACAAATATTCCGCCGAACCACGGATGCCGATCTGGATTGTCCTCGTCGGATCGAGCACGCCGTCCAGCACCGCATTGCGGAATGGCCCGCCGTGATGAAACTTCGTCTGATCGAAGGCCCCGCTTGTATCGCAATGAGCATCAATATGAATGAGGCCGACCGGCTGCTGCCGACCGACGGCCTTCAAAATCGGGTGGCTGATGGAATGATCGCCGCCGACGGAAAGCGGGGCAACGCCGGCATCGACGATCTGGGCGATGCGCTTTTCGATGTCGTCGTGGCTGAGCTCCAGCCGGTAGCGGCTTTGGAACGATACGTCGCCGATGTCGGCGACCCGAAGATCGAAGACCGGCGCCGTGCCGAGCACGTGATTGTACGGGCCGATCCTTTCGATGGCGCGAAGTGCTCTCGGTCCGAAACGCGAACCTGGACGATTGGTGACGCCGAGATCCGTGGGGATCCCGGTGATTGCGACCTGGAGATTGCCGAAGTCAGGATCATCGGCAGCAACCTGCATGTAAGGGGCGCTGAGGAAGGTCGGTATTCCGGCATACGGTGCCAGTCTCGTACCTTTCTTGGAGATGATCTTCTCCGCCACTTTCCGAAACTTCTCGTCGAATATCTCGCCCCCATTGGCATCCGCAAATTCTGCGCGCAGCTGTTCGAGCCGCGTTTTATCCCACACCATGCGCATGCGTCTCCGCTTCAGCTCCATCTCACCCGACAAAGGGGTTGAGAAAGCAATTGGTATCGTTGTAGCAAGCGGGATCAAAGAGAAATCGATATGATCGCTGCAAAACCCAATTCGCTCGTTGCCCGCCTCTCAGCCCCACCCATTCCTTCCGTCGTCGCCTGGAGCCGCGAATACAAAGGGGAAAAAGGGCCGCTCATCGATCTGTCGCAAGCCGTGCCCGGCTATCCCGCGCATCCGGAAATGCTTCGGCTTCTTGCCGAGGCGGCCGGGCAACAGGCGATGACGGGATACGGGCCGATCGAGGGCGAACCTCTGTTGCGCAAGATCTACGCGGCTCACATTGCCGAACTTTACGGTGCCGCCCTTTCCGCCGACAATATTCATATTACCGCCGGCTGCAATCAGGCGTTCATGTGCACGGCGATTGCGCTGGCGAGAGCCGGCGATACGGTCGCGCTCACCAACCCCTTCTATTTCAATCACGACACGACGCTATCGATGCTGGGAATCGGGCGCCGGTTGGTCGATTGCGACCCCGCTGGCGGCTTTCTTCCCGACCCGCATTCGGCCGAGGCTGCCCTTGCGGCCGGCGCAAAGATGCTTGCCGTCGTGACACCCAACAATCCCACCGGAGCGGTGTATCCGCCGAGCCTGCTTCACGAGCTTTTCGTGCTCTGCCGGAAATATGGCGCCTGGCTGGTTCTCGATGAAACCTATCGCGATTTCCTAGCCGAGGGTTACGGGCGGCCGCACTCACTCCTCTCCGAGCCGGGTTGGGAGGACACGCTCGTTCTTCTCTACAGCTTTTCGAAATCCTTCTGCATTCCCGGACATCGATTGGGTGCAATCACGGCGGGGCCCAAACTCATCGCCGAGATCGCCAAGGTGATGGACAACATGCAGATCTGCGCGCCGCGGTCGGCTCAGATCGCCGTTGCATCGGCGATCCCGGCGCTCGCCGATTGGCGAGCCGGCAATAGGCTGGACATTGCTCGCCGGGCGGACGCTTTGAGGCTGGTCTTTTCCGGGCTGGCGGATTGGGAGATCGGAGCGATCGGCGCCTATTTCGCCTTTGTTCGCCATCCCCACGCCGATAAATCGTCTTTAGAGGTTGCCGAAAAACTCGCCAAGGAATCCGGCATCGTTTGTTTGCCCGGCGCCTATTTCGGCGATGGCCAGGAGGGTTATCTCAGACTTGCCTTTGCCAATGCGGATGTCGCCTCGATCGGGCTATTATCCGAGCGCCTTCGCTAGGTTGCGGCGATCGGCGTCTGCCGGAAGTTGATGGTAGCCACCGCGCCAGTAAAGCAGCGGCCCTGTGACCTGCCGGATTTCGATCGCGCAGACATGTCCAACCAAAATGGCATGGGAATTGTAGTGGAATGCGGTTTCGAGCTTGCAGTCCAGGACCGTCAGGGCATTTTCAAGGGCTGCCGCGCCGGTCTTGAGGCTATACCACTCCGCACCGCCGTAACGTTCGGCGCCCTTTCGTCCGTCAAGACCGGCAAAGGATTGCGCCACCTGCTGCTGGTCGGCGGCGAGCACGTTGACACAGAAGCAGCCGTACCGCTGCAGCGCCGGCCATGAGGAAGACGCTCGGTTGACGCTGACGATGACGGACGGCAACTCCGCCGAAAGCGAGGAGACCGACGTTGCCGTGAAGCCGGTGCGGTGTCGCCCGTCGCCGACCGTAATCACGCTGACGGCACCCGCCAGATGACGCATCGAAAGCTTGAAGTCCGCTTCGCTGATCAAAGCCTCGGCACTCATCGGGCTGGCTCCTTCGTTTTGGCAAAGCGGTTTACAGGCATTGAAAGACCCAGGTTTTCGCGCAAGGTCTTGCCCTCATATTCCTCACGGAACAGCCCGCGGCGTCGAAGCTCGGGCAGGACCAGTCGCACGAAGTCGTCAAGGCTGGACGGCAAGGTCGGAAACATCAGGATGAAGCCGTCGGCCGCACGCGTCTCGAACCAGTCCTCCATGAAGTCGGCAATCTGGGCCGGCGTGCCTGTCATGCCGTTTCCGGTATGCTTCTCGGCATAGTGCCGGATGAGTTCGCCGACGGTGTGACCGCTTTTCACGAAATCGACCAGTTCGTCGAACAGGGCGCGTGATCCCTTTGGCGCTGTCGGCAGCCGGTCCATGGGGAAAGGCTTGTCGAGAGCGACATCGCGCAGGTCCGCCTCGAGGAATTCGGAGAGCATCAGCCGGCCGACATCCGGATGCATCTTGTCGATCAGATAATCCACCTTCGCCTTTGCCTCAGCTTCGGTTTCACCGACGTTGATCACGATGCCCGGCATGATTTTCAGGTCGTCGGGATCGCGCCCAAAGGCCGGCATCCGGCGCTTGACGTTTTCGTAGAAGGCCCGGTTGCGCTCGATATTCGATGCGAGGCTGAAGACGATCTCGGCCGTGCGTGCCGCCATCTCCATTCCGGGTTCCGAACCGCCCGCCTGGGCAATGACGGGGCGGCCCTGGGGCGTTCGCGCGATGTTAAGGGGTCCGCGAACCTGGAAGTGTTTACCTTTGTGATTGAGCGTGTGGTGTTTGTCCTTGTCGTAGTAGATGCCGTTTTCACGGTCGAGAAGCAGTGCACCTTCCTCGAAGCTGTCCCAAAGACCGAATACGACGTCGACGAACTCGTTGCCGCGCTCGTAACGCAGCGCATGCGGGTCGAGCCCTTCGCGATTGAAATTGTAGCCGGTTTCGTCGTGGTCGGACGTGACGACATTCCAGCAGACACGGCCCTTGCTCAGATGGTCGATCGAGGCGAACAGGCGCGCGACATTGTATGGCTCGTAATAACTTGTCGACACCGTCGCCACCAGACCGAGATCATTGGTGGTGACTGCCAGAGCCGAAAGCAGCGAGAGCGGTTCGAAACGGTTCATCTTGGTCGGAATGCGGGCAAGCGCTTTCGGGTCGCCGACCGCGGCGGCAGGAGAATCCGCCATGAACATGAAATCGAACTTGGCCGCTTCGGATCGTTTGGCCACATCGAGCAGATGAGCGAAGTCGTTGGCGCCATTGACATCGCTTGCCGGATGCAGCCAGGAGGCAGGGTGAAAGCCGAAAGTATAGACGAAAGTCCCGAGTTTCATCTTGTCGGTTCGCGCCATCGAGCTCTCCTGCTATGTCGGCCACGCCGCCAGCGGTGGAGGGCGACTGCGCAAATTATCGCCGGGCGCAAATTTTCATCAATATCGCGTAGCTGAGTTCCGTTTTAGTTTTTCTAAACGATTGGCCTGGGCGCCGACGCAACGGCCTGCTGGCGGGAAATAGCAATGAGCCAATCGCGGAATTCGCGCCCGTGGGGCTTCTGCAAGGCCGCCCGGTCCCAAGCGAGAAAATAGCTTTCGCGCAGTGCAATGCGCATGTCGACGGGAATGACCAGCGTTTGCGCCTCAAGCTCGTCTGATATCATCGACATCTGCGCGAGAACGATGCCGCGCTTGTTGACGGCGGCGTCAATCGCACTGCTCGACAGGGTGAAGGAGAGGCCGGGCGTCGACGCATCAAGGGAGATACCGGCCTTGGCGGCAAACTCCGCCCAGCTGGGGTAGGGGGTGAAGTGCCGTTCCCACTCGACATGGAGGAGGGGCTGCTCGAAGAGATCACGAGCCGCATACGCACGGTCCGGCATCAGCGCCGGCGAACAGGCGGGCACCACCCAATCGCGGAACAGCTCGGTATAATGTTCGTGTTGCAGCACGTCGGACCCGTAGCTCACGCGGAAATCGACATCATCGAAGCCGATCCGAGGCTCCTTGTCGCGTCCGATAATCCTCACCGGAACTTCGGGATGAAGCGCCTGCCAGTCGAAGATCCGCCTGCCGATCCATTTGTTGACGACGGAGGAAAGCGCACTGAGCACCAGCGCCGTCTCGTTGCGCGCCTTTTCCAACAATTGCCCGGCGCGCGCAAATTGCTCGAACCCCTTCGATATCTCCTGGTGGTAGAGCCGGCCCCAGGCGGTCAGCTCGACAGTTCGCCCGCTGCGCTCCATAAGCGGAACGCCAAGAAAGCACTCGATTTTGCGAACTTGCTGGCTGATGGCGCCGGGCGACACCCTGAGTTCCAGGGCTGCGGCCGTCACGCCGCCGCAGCGCCCCACCGCCTCGAACGCCTGCAAACTTTTCAGCGGGATCGCCTTAAGGCGCTCATCGGACACTTGCAGAACCTCCCGTGATTGGCGTCGAACTCAATTTGCTGCCGGATGAAACGTGCCCGCAAACTGGAACCGGTCGCCCGGATGGGTAAACTCGACATAGGTCACCGTACGTCCGTTCTGCCAGGTCTGGCGAATGAGGCTGAGGCAGGCCTCGCCGCGCTCCGTCTGCAGGATCCGCGCCGTCGTGGTGTCGGCCGAGACGGCGCGAATGACATGTTTGGCCTTGGACCACGGAACCTCGTCAAGCAGCCATTTGCCGGGCGGAATTGAAGCAAAACTCTCCTCTCTCGCCCGTGGAACGGCATCGAGCATGATGATCCGCCGCTCGATGGCATTCGGTCTGCCGTCGACAATATGCAGGCATTGAAGCCTGAGGACTTCCGCATCGGCAGGCTCCGACAGCTGCTGGGCCTCCGCCTCCCCAAGGCGCTCGATCTTGCGGGCGAGGATTTCGAAGCGGTGTTCGTGCCCGGCCAGTTCCGCTTCGGTGCTGATATCCTGGATATCCATTACCGTGCGGTCGATCTGGGGCGAGGCGACAAACGAACCGATCTTGCGCCGTCTGATGATCATGCCGCGCTCGGCGAGCGCCGACAGCGCCTTGCTGACCGTCATCCGCGAGCACCGATATTCCGCCGCGAGTTCGTGCTCGACGGGAATACGGTCACCGGGCCGCCAATCGCCGCTGATGATCTTCGTCTCGACATCGGTGAAAATGCGCTGAGAAATCGACACCAAGCCCGTACCTCATCCGGCGTCAGCGACCATGAATCCGCAACGGTCATGCCAGCGAGATCGACGCCATCCGGCACAAATTTTGCGTTCCTCGTCTTTTACATTGACACTCTAGGCCAGCCTATATCTATTTGTATAGTCAAAAGCGGAGCACAGAAGTCCGCGCAGAGGAAATCGAAGTCGGGAACCAAAACTCCTCCGCCGGGGGAATAAAAACTGGAGAGATGATGATGAAGGCACATTCACTGCTGAAGGGTCTGGTCGGCGCTGCGTTCCTGTTCGGAGCAGCCGTTTCCGCTCATGCAGCCGACACGCTGGCCGCCGTCAAGGCGGCAGGCACCCTCAAGGTTGGCACCGAAACGGCCTTCGCACCGTTCGACTATATCGATGCCGGTGAACATACCGGTTTGAACGTCGACCTCTTTGCCGAGATCGGCAAGGAACTTGGCGTCAAGATCGAGTGGGTGGCGCTTCCGTGGGACGGTGTTTTCCCGGCGCTTGAGGCCGGTAAGTTCGATGTCGTGGCAGGTCCTGCAACGATCACCAAGAAGCGCATGGAGCGCTATCGTTTCACGCCGCCGATCGCCGAAGCGACGATCGCCATCCTCAAGAAGGCCGGCGACACGACGATCAGCAAGCCGGAGGATATTGCCGGCAAGACGATCGGTGTCGGCAAGGCAACCGCCCAGCTCGACCAGCTGAAGGAATTCTCCGGCACGCTGCCGACCAAGGTCGACGTGCGCGAATATCCGGCCTTTACCGAATCCTACGCCGATCTCGCCGCCGGCCGCATTGCCGGCGTCGCCAACTCGCTGCCGAATATCGCCTTCGTCGCCAGCCAGCGAAAAGGCACGTTCGAAGTTGTTCTGCCGCCGTTCGGCAAGAAGTCCTATTTCGGCTTCATCGGCCTCAAGGATGCCGACCATGCTCCCCTGATGGATGCGATCGATGCGGCGATGCTCAAGATCAAGGCAGACGGGCGTATGGCAGAGCTCCAGAAGAAGTGGTTTGGTGCATCTTTCGATACGCCGGACGCCGTCAAGGACCCGGCATTCTGATTAGCCGCCGGTGAAACGAACGCGCCCCGCCAGTGATCGGGGCGCAATCTGCCGTGGCATCAGAGTTCACGGCCGCAGCGCCCAGGCAAACATCGCCCATGTCCATCAAGCTTTTCGAACTGCTTCTGCAAGCCTCGATCTACACGGTGACGATCAGCGTGGTTTCTATCCTGATCGGCTTTGCGATCGCCATCGTTATTTCCGCCATGCTGCTGTCGCAGCAACGGCTTTTGGTGCTGCCGGCGAAGATTTTCATCAGTTTTTTTCGTGGCGTGCCGCTGCTGGTGCAGCTGTTGCTGATCTATAACCTGCTGCCGGCGATCGACATCAACGTGCCGAGCATCGTTGCGGCGATCGTTGGTCTGTCGCTGTGTACTGCAGCCTACCAGGCTGAAAATCTGCGCGGCGGTTTTGCCAGCGTTCCCACGGGCCTTGTCGAGTCTGGCGAAATGGTCGGCATGATACCCGTCCAGATCTTCCGCCGCATCAAGGCGCCGATCGCCCTGCGGCTGACCTTTCCAGCACTCGTCAACGAAGCGATCCTTATCCTGAAGGCGTCTTCGCTGGTCTCGGTCGTCGGGGTCATCGAGTTGACGCGCATGGCACAAGATCTTGCCGGCAGCACTTTCCTGCCGCTTGAGATTTTCGCTTCCGCCGGCCTGATCTATTTCGTCATCAATTGGATCGTTGCCCTTGCTGGCGGCCTGATCGAACGCTCCCTGCCGGGAGTGCCGCGATGACCTTCGACATCAATGTGATTGTCAGCAACTTGCCGGACATCCTCAGCGGCGCATGGCTCACCATCGTCATCTGGATCGTCACCACGCCGGCCGCTGCCGCGCTCGGCTTCCTTGTCGCCGTTGCCAGGCGTTTTGGCGGCGTTGTCCCGGACAAGGCATTCGGCATGGTCATTGCGGTGCTGCGCGGCACCCCGTTCCTGATTCAGATATTCCTCGTCTACTACGGCGGCCCCTTCGTCGGATTGTCGCTCGATCCGATCCCGGCCGGCGTCATCGGCCTTTCCATCTACGGGGCGGCTTATTTCAGCGAGATATTCCGCTCGGGCTTTGCCGCCGTCCCGAAGGGACATATCGAGGCCGGGATATGCGTTGGCCTGACACAAGGGCAGATCGTCCGACGCATATTGCTGCCGGAGATGACGATGCTGGTGTTGCCGCCTTCGGTCAACATGACGATCATCCTGATGAAGGAGACGGCCGTGCTATCGATCATCACCGTGCCGGAGTTGACGGCGACGCTGAGTGCGATCGGTTCCCAGCAATATGCTTTCGTCGAAGCGCTCTTCGTGCTTGCCCTATTTTATTGGGCGCTTGTGGAAATCACCGGCTGGCTCGGTCACCTCGCCGAAACGAAACTCTCAAGATTCAGGTTTTTCAACATATGAGCGTTCCTGCGATCGCAGTCAAAAATCTCGTCAAGTCCTTCGGCGGCTCCACCGTGCTGCACGGCATCGACCTCGATATCGTGCAGGGACAGGTTTCCTGCGTCATCGGCCCATCCGGATCCGGCAAGAGTACGCTGTTGCGCTGCATGGCCTTTCTCGAGGAATCGACCAAAGGGACGATCACCGTCAACGGCGAGGTACTTGGCTTCGCGGAAAACGCAAAGGGCGTCCGGGAGCGGGTGCCGGCGGCGGCAAACCGGCGGATCCGATCGCAAATCGGCATGGTTTTTCAGCAGTTCAATCTCTGGCCGCATATGACCGCGCTCGGCAATGTCAGCGAGGCGTTGAAGACCGTTCACAAGATGAGCCGCAAGGATGCCGGGGAGCGGGCAATGGCCCAACTCGTCAAGGTCGGCCTTGAGGGCAGGGCAGGACATTATCCGTCGCAGCTCTCGGGAGGGCAGCAACAGCGCGTCGCCATCGCCCGGGCGCTTGCCCTCAACCCGAAGATCATGCTGTTTGACGAGCCGACCTCGTCACTCGATCCCGAGCTGACCGGCGAGGTGCTCAACGTCATGCGCGATCTCGCCGCCGAGGGCATGACGATGGTCGTCGTCTCCCACGAGATCGGATTTGCAGCAACGGTCGGCCAGCAGATCGTCTTTCTCGATCACGGCAAGGTGCTGTTTACCGGCCCGCCGCAGGAGGTCTTCAAAAGACCGAGAAACCCCCGCCTCGAACAATTCCTGGATACCTATATCGACCGCGGCGCCTCGATGCTGCTGTGAATATCCTTTCGGATCGTCGGGCAGACCTTCAAGGCCAGCGTCGGGTTCAGGAAATTTCGTCTTCGAATATTTTCACGGGCCGGTCCCACTGGATGAGCACGATACAGCCGGTCTCGCTCCAGACCGAGTGTTCGCTGCCCGGCGCATTGACGATATAACTGCCGCTGATGTAATCGCCAGTCTCGTCGGATTGAACGCCATCGAGCACGAGGATGGTCTCGAGCCCCTCGTGGCGATGGCGGGGAACGGAGGCGCCGGGCTCATATTTCAACAGCGCCACGCCCGGCTGATCGCCCTCGAAGGGGCGGATCCAGTGAATGGTGACAGCATCGCGGAAAGGGCCGAATTCCAACTCCTTCCAGCCGCCTGACGTCAGGCGTTCACGGGTCGTTTCAGGCATGGGCGATGCTTTCAAGAATGTCGTCGACATGGGCGGTCCACCCGACGATCGCGCCCTGGGCGCGGATCATGGCGATGGCGGCGGCTTTGAATTCGGGGAAATAGCTTTCCGTCGCCTCCTCGGCGAGCAGGCATTCATAGCCGCGGTCGTTTGCTTCGCGCATCGTCGTCTGCACGCAGACTTCGGTAGTGACACCGGCAAAGACGAGCTGTTTGATACCCTTTCGCTGCAACACGGTGCCGAGGTCGGTCGCGTAGAAGGCGCCCTTGCCGGGTTTTTCGATGACGGTTTCGCCCCTCACAGGAGCGAGTTCGGGAAGAATTGCTGTGCCGGGTTCGCCCGAGATCAGGATGCGGCCCATCGGGCCTTCGTCGCCGATCCTGAGCGACGGATTGCCGCGGTCGCGTTTGGCCGGCGGCAGGTCGGAGAGATCAGGCCGGTGGCACTCCATCGTATGGATCACAGGCAGGCCGGCATTGCGGAAGCCCTGGATGAGGCGTTTGACATCGGGCACGATCCTGGTGATGCGACTGACATCATTGCCGAGGCTTGCACCGAAGCCGCCGGGCTCGGCGAAATCGCGCTGCATGTCGATGACGATGAGGGCGAGCTCGGCGTGCTTCACCGGAAAGGCGAAAGGTTCGGCTTTGATCTCAGCCATCAGTGATGCCCCGCCATGTGGGCACCGATCACGCCGATATCGGCCGAGAGCGCCGGTGTCTCGTAAACCAGCTTGCCTTCCGAAATGACCATGATGCGGTCGGACATCTCGAGCAGTTCGTCGAGGTCTTCCGAGAGCAGCAGCACGGCGGCACCCAAATTGCGGGCCTTCATGATGCGGGCGCGGATTTCGGCAACGGCGGAGAAATCGAGGCCGAAACAGGGGTTCGAGACGATCAGCAGATCGACATCGCCGGTCAGTTCGCGGGCGAGCACTGCTCGCTGCACGTTGCCGCCCGAAAGCGCTGCGATCGGCGAGGAGGAAGAAGCCGTTTTGACCTTGAAGTCGGAGATCAGCGCCGAGGCACGCTTCTTCATGCTGCCCTTGTTCAGCCAGACCGCGTCCGTGCCGTCCGGCTTCAAGTCGAAGGTGCGGAACGCAAGGTTCTCGCTCACGGTCATCTTCGGCGCACAGGCATTCTGCAACGGCTCTTCGGGAATGAAACGCACCCTGTTCTTGCGGGTCTCGTCACGGGTGGCGCCGTAAGTCTCGCCATTGACCATGACCTGGCCGCTATCGGTCGGGCGCTGGCCGGCCAGAATTTCCGCCAGTTCCTTCTGGCCGTTACCCGATATGCCGGCGACGCCGACGATCTCGCCGGAGCGGACCGTAAGCGCGTCGATCTCGATCGTCTTCAAGCCGGAGCGATCCGGAGCTTTCACCTGGCTTACAGTGAGCACGGATTTGGCCGCTTCCGCCACCGGCAGACGGCTGTCGAGCTCGGCGAGCTTGACGTCGCCGATCATCATCGCCGCCATCTCGGCGGTGGAGAGCTCGCCGACCTTGCCGGTGCCGACCAGCTTGCCGCGCCGCAGGATCGAGACGGCATCGGCGAACTTCGTCACCTCGTGGAACTTGTGGGAGATCATCAGCACTGTGAGTTCGCCGCGCTCGGTCATCCCGCGGACGATGCCGAGCATCTCATCGGCTTCGGCCGGCGTCAGCACCGAGGTCGGCTCGTCGAGCACGAGGAAGGAGCGGCCGAGATAGAGCTGCTTGACGATTTCGAGCTTCTGTTTTTCGCCGGCGGCAAGCTCGCTCACCGGCCTGTCGAGCGGGATCTTGAACGGCATGCGTTCCATGAACCCCGCCAGATCCTTGCGTTCCCTGGCCCAGTTGATCACCGCGGGTACTTCGGTACGGCTGATGACCAGGTTTTCCGCACCGGTCAGAGAGGGAACCAATGTGAAATGCTGGTAGACCATGCCGAGCCCATAGGCCGCGGCATCCTTTGGTGAGGCGACCGCCACCTCGCGGCCGTCGACCGACAGCGAGCCTGACGTTGCGTGATAGAAGCCCATGATGCATTTGACGAGTGTCGACTTGCCGGCGCCGTTTTCACCGAGAAGCGCGTGAAAAGAGCCGGCCGGAACGGCGATCGAGACGTTGTCGAGCGCGGTGAAGCTGCCGAAGCGCATGGTCATATCGAGCGTGTCGATGCCGACGGCCTTGCCGGCTTGCGGAAGGGGCGTGTCGCGGACTGTGCTCACTTCATTGCTCCTTTTCGACGATGATGGCGACGGGACCGCCGCCGGACGGACCCTGGTGTTCGGCGCCGCCGGACACATAGAGATCGGTAATGCCGAAGATGCCGGCGAGAACGCCGCCGACGAAGGCACGGGCATGGCGGGTGCCTGCAATATCCGAGTCATCGAGCATCGTGTGGCGCCTGCCGCCGATCCTGCCGGACGGGTCCGGCTCGGCCTTGGCGAGAACCGCTGCCAGCCGGCTGTTTTCCGGCAGGCGTTCGCGGGCTTTCCTGACGGAATGCGCGTCGATCGCATCCCGCATGACCGCGTGGTCGATCGACAGCGGACCGGACCATTTTGCGCTCATGCCGAGGACGATGATTTCGTGATCGGTGAGTTCGACCCCGGACGAGGTTGAGGCGCAGCGGGAAAAGAGATCGAAGCGCGTGCAGATGTCGGCATCGTTGATCGATGTCGCATCTATCTCGCCGAGTGCCACGGCGACGCCGAGAGCCGAAGCGCCGCGCGAGAGGCCCATAGATTTCAGCGTGTCGTGGGTTGCGACCGTCCTGCCTGCTGCCTCGGCCTCGGCAATCCGGCGCGAGGTGAGCAGCGGACACTTAATCTGCACGAAATGGGCATCGGCGGGATCATCGATGCCGGCATCCCTCATCGCGGACTTCACGCCTTCGGCAACGAGCAGGATCTGTTCCCGGCGCCCGAGATGTTCGGGGGGCAGCGCGGGGGTACGCGACACACCAATGGCCAGCGCCCGTTCGCCCGGGGTTTCTACGGTTTCACGCGCAAAAACCGTCCAATGCGGCGAGAGCGCACCCTCGGTGCCGCCGGACATGATGATCGAGACGCCGTCGACGCCATATCTACTGAACAATGCCTCGAAGCTGCGGGTGGCATAACCGCGGGTAAAATCATTGACGCAGCCGTTGCCTTCCGTCTTGCCGAGAACGGCGACGATGTTGTTCGCCTGAAGGCCGCTGGCAAAGAGCGCCTCGACGCCGGCAACGTCATCGGGGCCGTCGGCTGGCACGCGAAAGACATGGGCACGCAATGACGGCATCAGGGTAGCGCCTCGACTAGAGCCGCGGAATTGGAGACGGAGCCGAAGACGCCGCCCTGCATCTTCACCATCTTGATGGCGGCGAGGTGGTTTCCGTAGTCGGTCGCACCACAGCAGTCCTCCAGCAGCAGGCATTCGTAGCCGCGGTCGTTCGCCTCGCGCATCGTCGTCGAGACGCAGACATCGGTGGTGATGCCTGTGAGGATAATGTTCTCGATGCGCTTCTGGTTGAGGATGAGTTCGAGGTCGGTGGCGCAGAACGAACCCTTGCCGGGCTTGTCGATGATCGTCTCGCCTTCGATCGGATAGAGCTCGGGGATGATGTCCCAGCCGGGTTCGCCGCGCGTCAGGATGCGGCCGCAGGGGCCGGGATCGCCGATGCCGGCGCCGATCCGCTGCGAGCGCCAGCGTTTGTTGGCAGGCAGATCGGCGAGATCGGGGCGGTGGCCCTCGCGGGTGTGAATGATGTGGTAACCCTTGGCCCGCATGGCGGCCAGCACGCGCTTGATCGGTTCGATCGGCGCCTGCACCAGTGACAGGTCGTAGCCCATATGGTCGACATAACCGCCCTTGCCGCAGAAATCGGTCTGCATGTCGATGATGATGAGGGCGGTGTTATCAGGCCTCAGAGCGCCGTTATAGGGCCACGGATACGGATCGGCGTCGATAAAATGCCCTTTGGTTTTGACCATCGCGTCCATCATTCTCTCTCCTATTCCGCGGCAGGTTTGAGGTGTTCGCCGTAGCGGCGCATCGGCTTGTCAAATCCGCAGGACGTGCCGTCCTTGACCTTTACCTCGTCTTCCCATGGCAGGCGGTATTTGCCGGCGACGAGGTCGTGCATGTAGGTGTAGGGCGCATCCTTTGCGCCGCCGGCAACGGCGACATAGCCGCGATGGCCGAACTGGTAGATATTGTTCTCCACGCCCCAGCCGAGTCTGGCCTCGCGCACCAGGTCAGGACGCACCTCGGCGGTGATGATCTCGTTGACGCGGCCGGAGGTGCCGTGAGCGATGATCGTGCCGTCGAAATTGCAGATCATGCCTTCGCCCATCGAATCGAACGTGCCGTCCGAGCCGCACATGCAGACATTGGCGGTAACCGTCAGGTTGCAGAAGGCGTTGGCCTGGTTGGTAAAGCGCCAGGCGTCGCGGATCGGCGCCGTGTAGCCGGCGGTGCGGATCATGATTTCGGCACCCTTATAGGCGCATTCGCGCGCCATCTCCGGGAACATGCCGTCATGACAGATGATCAGCGCGAGCTTGGCGCCCCGCGGGCCCTCGATGACAGGGATACCAAGATCGCCGGGCTCCCAGGGCTCGACGGGGATCCAGGGATGCATCTTCCGATAATAGAGCTTCAGCTCGCCCTGGTCGTCGATGACGATGCCGGAATTGTAGGGCATGCCGCCGGGGTTGAGCTCCATGATCGAGAAGCAGCCCCAGATCCTATTATCCCTGCAGGCCTGTTTGAAGGCTGCGACCTCCGGCCCGTCGAGCGTGCACATGATCTCCGGATTGATGTCCATGGAAAGGCCGTGCAGCGCGTATTCGGGAAAGACGACAAGGTCCATGCCCGGCTGATTACGCCGCGCCTTGGCCACCAGATCGACGATCACCTGCGTCTGTTTTGCCAAGTCCGCTTTGGTGACGGTCACCGGCAGCTGGAGCTGAACGAGGCCGATGCCGACGCCGTGTTCGGATTTGTTGAGACCGCCGAGTCCGTTCATCGGCAAGCTCCTTTATTTCGTGAGCGACAGCGCGCCCGGCGCACCGGCGAGCGAGCGGGTGGGCGAGGACGTGGCGATCAGGATGACGAGGGTGAGCACGTAAGGTGCGGCATAAAAAAGGTAGTAGCCTTGTGTGACGCCGACCGATTGCAACGCCGGGCCGAGCGCGCCGGCACCGCCGAAAAGCAGGGCAGCGAGGAAGCAGCCGATCGGATTCCAGCGGGCGAAGATGACGAGGGCGACGGCCATCAGGCCCTGGCCCGACGAAATGCCTTCGTTCCATGAGCCCGGATAGTAGAGCGAGAGATAGGCGCCGCCGATTGCGGCCAGCGAGCCGCCGGCGGCCGTCGCCAGCAGGCGAACCCGGTCCGGGTGAATGCCCATGGCCCGGGCCGCGTCGGTGCTGTCGCCGACAACGCGCAGAATCAGGCCGATCCTCGTATTCTTGAAGGCCCAGAACAGGAAGAGGGCAAGGGCTGCGCCGATGAAGAACAGCACATTGATATTGAGCGCCGCCTGGATCTGCGGCGTGCTCGACCAGCCGCCGAGCGCGATCGAGGGCAGTTTCGGCGCCACCGGCTGGATGAAGGATTTGCCGAGGAAGAACGCCATGCCGAGACCGAACTGCATCATGGCGATGCCGATGGCGATGTCGTTGACCTTCGGGAACTTGCAGATCCAGCCGTGGATAAGACCGAAGATCGCGCCTGCCACCATTGCGGCCAACACGCCGAGGGTCGGCGAGCCGGTCATGACAGCCACCGCATAGGCCGTCATGGCGCCGAAGACGAGCGTGCCTTCCAGGCCGAGATTGATGCGACCGGAACGTTCGGTGATCGTCTCGCCGAGGCTGACGAAGATGAAGGGGGTGGAAACGCGGATGGCGCCCGCGAAGATTGCCAGCGGCACGCCCCAGATGCCGATGCCTGTCTCTTCCATCAGAGGCTCCTTTTCCAGAGGTCGGGATTGAAGATCTTGAAGCGGCCGTAGAAGGTCTCGCAGAACAGAATGACGATGAAGAGCGTGCCCTGCAGCACCAGAACTGTCGCATCCGGCAGGCCCATGCGCCGCTGGATCAGGCCGCCCGAGGCGTCGATGCCGCCGAGCAGGATCGCCACCGGAATGATCGCCAGCGGATTGTGCCTGGCGAGGAAGGCGACCAGGATGCCGGTATAACCGTAGCCGGCGGCAAGCGAGGCATTGGCACTTCCCTGCACCGCCGCCACTTCGATCATGCCCGCCAGGCCGGCAAAGCTGCCGGCAAGCGCGGTAAATCCGGCGATCAGCTTGCCGACCGGCAGTCCCTGGATCTGGGCGGCGCGCACGTTGCCGCCAGCGATGCGGGCGGCAAAACCGTAGCTCGTGGCCTCGATCACGATCCAGGAGACCACACAGGCGAGGATGCCGATGACCAGGCCCCAATGCACGTCCATGCCGGGAATATTGCCGAGCATGTATTCCGCCGGCAGTGGCCTGGTCGACGGCTTGTTGAGACTTGCCGGATCGCGCAGCAGCCCTTCGACGAACTGGTTCATCAGGGCAATGGCGATATAGGAGAGCAGCAGCGACGAGATGGTTTCGTTGACGCCGCGATAGTGGCGCAGAAAACCGGCAAGGCCAATCCAGATGCCGCCGACCACCATGGCGGCTATCGCCATCAGAATGAGGGTGAGGAAGACAGGCGCAGTGCCGGCGAGCGGCAGAGCCATGGCCGCGGCAGCAACGCCGCCCAGCACGACCGCTCCTTCCCCGCCGATGATGACGAGGCCGAGACGGGCGGGCAGGGCGACGCAGAGTGCCGTCAGGAGAAGGGGTGCGGCACGACTTAAGCTGTTCTGCACCGAAAACCAGCTGCCGAAGCCGCCGGTGTACATCAGTTGGAAGAGAGTGGCCGGCGACTTGCCGACCGCCAGGATGAAGAGGGAGAAGAGCGCAAGACCGATCAAAATGGCCGTGAGGCCGATGACAACAGGCTCGGCCCGCCGCGCGATCCATTCGAGGACGGGGCGCAGGGAAGCGGGTTTTTCCGCGATGACTATTGCGGGATCATTGGCCTCGATGGTCATGGCGCTTCTCCCTTCGCGGTTTACGCGGTGGACCCGACAACGCCCTCGACCAGATAATTCATGCTTTCGAGCTCGATCGCGTCTTCGGCGTAGCTCTTGCCGTCAGCCACGACGGTGTCGCCCTTGTTGTCCTTCAACGGTCCCTTGAAGACCGAGAAGCCGCCCTTCATCATATCGGCCTGCGTGGCTTCGAAGGCCTTGCGGCCCTCAGCGGACACACCGGGGCCGAGCGCGCTCATCTTCACGAAGCCATCCTTCAGGCCGCCACGCACGAAGTTGCCGAGCTTTTCGCCGGCCTGCGCCTTCTTGACGAAGTCGCCGTAGACGTTGCCCCAGGCCCATTCGGCGCCGGTGAGGTATTTTTCGGGCGCAAGCGGGCTCTGGTTGGCGTGATAGCCGCAGACGAAGGCGCCGCGGCCGGCAGCCGTCTCGACGACCACTTTGGGGCTGTCGACGTGGCAGGTGATGACGTCGGCGCCCTGGTCGACCAGCGCATTGGTGGCTTCGGCCTCCTTGACGGCGAGCGACCATTCGCCGGTGAAGATCACCTGGCAGGTGATACCAGGATCGACTGTGCGCGCGCCAAGCAGGAAGGCGTTGATATTCTGCAGAACCTGCGGGATCGGCTTGGCGGCGACGAAGCCGATCTTCTTGCTCTTCGTCGCATGGCCGGCGGCAACGCCGTTCAGATACTGGCCCTGGAAGATATAGCCGAAATAGGAGCCCGTGTTGGCCGGGTTCTTGCCTTCCTGCCAGAGGCCGCCGCAGTGGCGGAACTGGATGTCGGGATGTTTGCCGGCCACGGCCAGCATGTGCGGGTCGAAGTAGCCGAAGGAGGTCGGAAAGAGCAGGGTCGCGCCATCCAGGTTGATCATGGATTCCATCGTCTTCTGGACGTCGACGGTCTCCGGCACGTTCTCTTCTTCGACCAGCGTTACACCAGGCATCGCCTTGATGACGGCCGCACCTTCGGCATGCGCCTGGTTGTAGCCATAGTCGTCCTTCGGGCCGACATAGATGAAGCCGACGGTCAGCGCGGTTTGGGCAGCGGCGGAGGAGGCGATCAGGCCCGGCATGGCGCCGGCAAGCGCACCGGCAGCAGAAGCCTGGAGAAAATTGCGGCGGTTCATGGAAAGGAGTTTGGTCATCGGAAATGCTCCTTGCGGCGCTGGGCCGGTTGTGAACGGGTACAGAAAAGTGCATGCAATGCATGTGCCAGAAACTAATCTGTTGTTTTTTATAGTTTATCCGTTACCGCAAGATTTGCATGTTGCAAAGTGCATACAGATTGATCGAATTCTTGCGTAAAAAGTAATCAATAGGTATTTCTTGTTCATTGTGACTGCGTAGTTGGCACAACGTCGAGTTACCCGAGGTATCTCCTGCATCAGAAAGTGAACACTTAACAATATCTTCGCCGCCCGATTTGACTTATCCAGTCTCGAACGTCATCTGTATGCAGAGTGTTGATGTGAGCAGATTCGTATCGTGAAGCAGCCCAGGCGCAGAGAAGTGATCCGTACCGGAACCACCGTCGAACAGATGGTGCGGGCGATTGCCGACATGATCGTCACAGGTGAAATGCTGCCGGGCGCGAAGTTGGACGAGGTATCGCTCGCGGTTCGTTTCGACGTTTCGCGCACCCCGGTGCGCGAGGCTCTGCGTGAGCTGGGCGCCATGGGATTGGTCGCGCGAGAGCCAAACCGCAGTGCCGTCGTGACCAACGTCACCGAAGCCTATCTGCATTCGATGTTCGAAGCGATGGCGGAACTCGAAGCAATCTGCGCCAGGCTCTCGGCCGAGCGTATGACGGTCGACGAGCGGCGCGCTCTGGAGCTGGAGCATCGCGGATCGATGAGGCTCGTGCATGCCGGTGCCGAAGAAGAATATTCGGCTCACAACACCGAATTCCACACCCGGCTTTATCGTGGCGCGCATAATGACCATGTCTTCGAGATGGTGACGCAGACACGGGCGCGGCTCGCGCCCTTTCGGCGGGCGCAGTTCCGCCTGCCCGGGCGTCTGGCAAAATCCTATGAGGAGCACGGCCGGATTGTCACCGCGATCATGCGCGCGGACGCTGCCGCCGCGGGGCAGGCGGCATATTCCCATGTGGAAATTGTCAGCGATGCCAGCGCGGTATTTGCAACGCCCGGGGAGTAAAGAGGGCGCGAAAACCGCGGCCGACAAACGCCGAGGTTATGTCACGGTCTCTACTCTGCCGCTTCGATGAAACGGTGGCGTTCGTAGAGGAACTTCAGCACGGCTTCACGGCATTTGAGATATGTCCGGTCGGAGGCGAGTTCGATGCGATGGCGGGGACGGGGCATGGTCACATCGAGCACTTCGCCGATGCGGGCCGCTGGGCCGTTGGTCATCATCACGATGCGATCGGACAGCAGCACCGCCTCATCGACATCATGGGTGATCATCACCATCGTGTTGCCAAGCCGGGCGTGGATTTCCATCACCGCGTCCTGCAGATGGGCGCGGGTCAGGGCATCGAGCGCGCCGAAGGGTTCGTCGAGCAGCAGGATCTTCGGCTCCATTGCAAGCGCGCGGGCGATGCCGACGCGCTGTTTCATGCCGCCTGAAATTTCCGAAGGCCGCTTATCCCTCGCATGCGCCATCTGCACGAGGTCGAGGTTGGCCATCACCCACTCATGCCGCTCGGCCTTGGTCTTCGTTCGGTTGAAGAGTTTGGAGACGGCGAGATTGACGTTCTCGTAGACCGTCAGCCAGGGCAGCAGCGAATGGTTCTGGAAAACGACGGCGCGTTCCGGACCGGGTCCGTTGACCTCACGGTTTTCAAGCAGCACGGCGCCCGCCGAAACCGGGGTCAGGCCGGCGATGAGGTTGAGCAGGGTGGACTTGCCGCAGCCCGAATGGCCGATGATCGAGACGAATTCGCCCGCGGAAATCGTCAGGTTGATGTCCTTCAGGACCTCGGCGCGCACGCCGCCCCGATCGAAATGTTTGTCGATATGATCAAGCTTCAGATAGGCGTTCATAGGTGCGTTCCTCAGTTGGCCATGGCGCCGCGGGTGATCAGTTTGCCGAGTGCTGCCACCAGCTTGTCGAGGGCGAAGCCGACGATGCCGATATAGGCGAGCGCGACGATGATGTCCGGAAGGCGCGACGAGTTCCATGCGTCCCAGATGAAAAAGCCGATGCCGACGCCACCGGTCAGCATTTCGGCCGCGACGATGGCGAGCCAGGAGAGGCCGACGCCGATCCTGAGGCCGGTGAAGATGTAAGGCGCTGCCGAAGGCAGCATGATCTTCCAGAAAAACTCGAACTGGTTGAGGCGCAGCACCTCGGCGACATTGCGGTAATCCTGCGGGATATTGCGGACGCCGACGGCGGTGTTGATGATCACCGGCCAGATCGACGTGATGAAGATCACGAAGATCGCCGAGGGGTTGGAATCCTGGAAGGCTGCGAGCGACAGCGGCAGCCAGGCGAGCGGCGGAACCGTGCGCAGCACCTGGAAGATCGGATCGAGGCCACGCATCGCCCAGACCGACTGGCCGATGATCGCACCGATGATGACACCAGTGACTGCTGCAAGCCCAAAGCCATAGAGAACGCGCTGCAGCGAAATGAGCACACGCCAGCCGAGCCCGAGATCCTGGGAGCCGTAGTTGAAAAACGGATAGGCGATCAGGTCATAGCTATCCTGCCAGACCCGGTGCGGCGAGGGCAAAGACGCGTCCGCCGACGAACAGAGCACCTGCCAGACGAGCAGGATGAGTGCCAGCACGACGATTGGCGGAACGACATTGCGAAGGGCGGTCAGTGCCGCTCGACGAAAATCGATCCGCGATCCATGCTTGCCGGAAAACGGCAGAACCTTTGCCGCCAGCTTGGCAGAGGCGGCCGTGGAGGGGTTTTCTTTATTGGCCAGGGCGGACATCAACGTGCTCCTCACGTGCATGAAAGGCCGGCGCGCCGGAGCGCGCCGGAGCGGGTCAGGAGACCGCCTTGATCGAAAGGCTGTCGAGATAGGTGGAGGGATTTTCCGGATCGAAGACCTTGCCGTCGAAGAACGTCTCCTTGCCGCGGGAAGACGATGCGGGAATATCGGCCGCCGCGACGCCGAGATCCTTGGCGGCCTCGCGCCAGATATCTTCGCGGTTCACTTGGTTGACCAGCGCCTTGATGTCGGTGCTCGCCGGCAGATTTCCCCAGCGGATGTTTTCTGTCATGAACCAGGTATCGTGGCTCTTGAACGGATAGGAGGCGCCGTCTTTCCAGAACTTCATATAGAGGTCGGTGGCTTTGACATCGCGGCCGTTGCCATAATTGATGTCGCCCTTGAGTCGGCCGAGTACGTCCTTCGTCGGAACGTTGAACCATTGGCGCTTGCCGAGAATGTCGGCCATCTCCGCCTTGTTGTCCATGCTTTCGCACCATTGCTGGGCCTCCATGACGGCCATCAGCAGGGCCCTGGCAGCATTGGGATTCTTTTCGATCCAGTCGGCGCGCAGTCCGAGCGCCTTTTCAGGATGATCCTTCCAGAGCTCGCCGGTGGTGGCTGCGGTAAAGCCGATGCCCTGGTTGACGAGCTGCTCGTTCCACGGTTCGCCCACACAGAAGACGTCCATGTTGCCGACCTTCATGTTGGCAACCATCTGCGGCGGCGGCACGACGATGGTCGAAACGTCCTTATTCGGATCGATACCGCCGGCGGCGAGCCAGTAACGGATCCAGAGGTCATGGGTGCCGCCAGGGAAGGTCATGGCGGCCTTGATCTCCTTGCCCTCCGCCTTCTTTTTCTCGAATGCGGCCTTCAGCTTGGAGGAATCGAGCTGCACGCCGGTGTCGGCATATTCTTTGGCGACGGAAATACCCTGGCTGTCGAGGTTGAGCCGGGCGAGGATCGCCATCGGCACCGGTTTATTGTTCTGCGTCACCTTGCCGGTATGCATGAGATAGGGGAGCGGCGACAGGATATGCGCACCGTCGATGCCGTTTGCTGCGCCGCCCAGCACGAGATTGTCGCGGGTCGCACCCCAGGAGGCCTGTTTGGCCACATCCGTTTCCGGAAGGCCATGCTTGTCGAAAAAGCCCTTTTCCTTGGCGATGATCAGCGGCGCGGAATCCGTGAGCGCGATAAAGCCGAGCTTGACACCTGTCACTTCAGGGCCTGCTCCGGCTGCGAAGGCGCCGGACGGAAAGGCCGTCTTGACAGCGCCGATGAGGGCGGCCGCTGCGGTCGTCTTGAGCATGCTGCGGCGGGTCATGCCGGTTGTAAAAATCCCAGTCTGCAAATTCTTTGTCATGCGCAGGTTCCCTCTGCTGGCTGAATTTGGACACAAAAAAACGCCGCCGGAAATTGCGTCCAGGGGATGGGAGAATCCCGGAGCAAAAACCTTGCGACGTCGGTGTCTATTGTAGGCGCTTATGCCGCGCCTATCCGCGCCGGTCGCCATTGACCGATGCGTCTTAGGACTTGCAAACAGTGTGCCAATTCCAGAGGAAATGGTAACGGCATGAAGCAAAAGGAGAAATGCGAAGAATTGACGAATGCCTATTTCTTAGGCTTTGTTATTTTCTGCTTCTGTTTTGTGCGACTGCAAAGTAATCGCGGCCATGAGAGCGTTCTATTTGTGCAGTGCACGCAATATGGCAGTAGCGACCACGCAGACCGCAGAGTGGATTCTACGCGCCTTATTCTGTCGGTAATGCCAGCCGGAAAGCTCAAGACGGGAAGGTCAATGCGTGGCGATTGCCTCGCCGTCATCTGATTCATTGCAGCAAAGAGACGAGGCCGTAGAACGCTGCGGATATTGCTGCAGCCGCCGGCATCGTGACGATCCAGGCTATCACGATGTTGCCGGCCAATCCCCAGCGCACGGCTGAGACACGACGAGCCGCGCCCACTCCAACGATTGCTCCGGTGATGGTATGCGTTGTCGAAACCGGAATACCGAGCCAGGTCGCTCCGAAGAGCGTCAACGCTCCGCCGGTCTCTGCGCAGAAACCTTGCATGGGATTGAGCCGGGTGATCTTCGACCCCATGGTATGAACGATCCGCCATCCGCCGAAGAGCGTACCGAGAGCCATTGCCGATTGGCAGGAAATGACCACCCAGAACGGCACGTAGAATGTCGGGCCGAGATATCCCTGGCTGAACAAGAGCACCGCGATGATGCCCATCGTCTTCTGCGCATCGTTGCCGCCATGGCCAAGCGAATAAAGCGAAGCGGATACGAACTGCATGACGCGAAATGTCCGATCCACGGCAAACGGCGTTTGCCGGACGAATAGCCAGGAGACGGCGAGCACCAGCACCAAGGCAAGCAGGAAGCCGATGGCTGGCGACAGGAAAATAGCACCGACGGTCTTTAGAAGTCCGTTCCAGACGATCGAGCTGAAGCCGACCTTTGCCAGACCGGCCCCCACCAGCCCACCGACAAGCGCATGCGACGAGCTCGATGGAATACCGAAAATCCAGGTCAGAATATTCCAGATGATCGCGCCCATGAGCGCGGCGAAGATCACTTGGGGCGAAACGATCGCAGGATCGATGATGCCGGTCCCCAGTGTTTCGGCCACATGTAGGCCGAAGAACAGGAATGCGATGAAATTGAAGAACGCCGCCCAGACGACCGCATATTGTGGCCGCAGGACGCGGGTCGAGACGATCGTGGCGATCGAATTGGCCGCGTCATGCAGACCATTGAGAAAATCGAAGAACAGGGCGACGACGACCAGGCCGACGAGCAGTGGGAAAGCAAGGGAAGCATCCATCAGACGTTCTCGATGAGAATGCCGCTGATTTCGTTGGCGACATCCTCGAAGCGGTCGACGACTTTCTCCAGCTCTCCGTAGATTTGGCTTCCGATCATGTAGGCCATCGCGTTGCCGCCGGCGCCATCACGCACAAACAGATCCTTCAGACCCTGGTCATGGAGTTCATCGGAACGTTCCTCCACTCGGGTGACCTCCTCCGCGATGGTCGCCAGACGCTGCGCATTGGCTCCCAATCGGTCGAGGAGGGGTATCGCTTCCGCAACAAGGTTTGCCGCCTTGACGATTTCACCGCCCATCTCCTGCATAAGCGGATCGAAGCTCGTTTGCTCGAACAAGCGGATCGTCTTGACTGTCTTGTGCATCATGTCGATCGCATCATCCATCGACTGAATGAGGTCCTTGATGTCGCCCCGGTCGAAGGGTGTGATGAAGCTTCGTCGAACGGCAAGAAGAACGTCACGCGTGACGTCGTCGGCCTCGTTTTCCAACGCGACGATTCGTTCACAGTTTTTTTGAACGTCATTGCCCTTCAGGAGTTGATCGAGGGCATGCGCCGCAGCAACCACGGTCTTCGAGTGTTTGGAAAACATTTCAAAGAATCTGTCTTCCCGTGGCATCAGCTTGCGAAAAATGCTCATCATGCCTGCGAACCTTCCTCGTTCGGCCGATTGTCATAAATGTGTCATAAACACGCTCAGGCAATTGAAGCAACAAGCAAATTCGGTAACTCAATCGACATGACCCCCAGCAAAAAAGGCAGGAAGCCTCGACCGGACAAGTCCCAGCCACTGCTGCGGCAGCTCGCTGCTGTTCCTGAAATGCTATTCGCCGGTGCATTCCGTCAACAATACGGCTCACTTTGCTTCCGTCACAGCAGTGCCGGATCCGACATCGAAATCCTGGTGATCACGTCTCGCGAGAGCGCACGCTGGGTCATCCCGAAAGGTTGGCCGATGAAAGGGAAAAAGCCTTTCGAAGCAGCAGCAATCGAGGCCTGGGAGGAGGCAGGCGTGAGCGGGGTGGTGAAGAAGAAGCCGGTCGGCCGCTATACTTATCTGAAAGAACTCGACAATGGCGATGTGGCGCCCTGTATCGTCGACATGTTTCAGATTGAAGTCACGGACATCAGCGGCGATTTCAAGGAGCGGGGTCAGCGTATTCTCGAATGGGTCAGCCCCGATGAAGCAGCAAGACGCGTTCGCGAGATCGAACTCAAGTCGCTGCTCGTCCAATTTGAGGCGCACGGCCGCAAGAAACGCGATCGCGGCTGACCACAGCTTCTTCGCCGGCGTTGCAGCGCCGCGCGTCTTTATCGCTCGAATGGTTCGCCAAGCGATGCCACGCCGTTCAGTTTCAGCAGACGACGGTCGGCGGAGATGATGCCGAGCACGATGATCGTGACGAGATACGGCAGGCTCGAGAGCAGCTGCGAGGGAACGTCAAGTCCGGTTGCCTGGGCTGCAAGCCCCATCAGCGACACCGCGCCGAAGAGGCAGGCGCCGAGGAAGATACGGCCGGTGAGCCACGTCCCGAAGACGACGAGGGCGATGGCGATCCAGCCACGCCCGGCAATCATCCCGTCGGCCCAGAGTGGTGTATAGACAACCGACGCATAGGCACCGGCGAAGCCGGCCATCGCGCCGCCGAAGGCGATGGTGAGGACGCGGACTGAGATTACCGAATAGCCGATGGCGTGGGCAGCCTTCGGGTTCTCGCCGACGGCGCGGACAATGAGGCCAAGCTTGGTGTATGAAAATATCGCCCACAGAGCGAGGGTCGCGGCGAGTGAAATCCAGACGACGATGTCCTGGAGGAAAAGGCCACCGATAACCGGCAATTCCGAAAGCCCCGGAAGGGCGAGCTTCGGAATTCCCCTGACCGTGAGGCTTTCATAGGTCTTGCCGAAGAGCGCGGAAAGGCCCTGGCCGAGAATGCCGATGGCAAGGCCCGCCGCCACCTGGTTTGCCCGGAATCCCAGCGTGACGAAGGCGAAGAGCAGCGAAAGGACAGCGCTGCCGAGCCCGGCTGCGACGAAGCCCAGGAGATGTCCGCCGCCCTGGTAGACGATGATGAAGGCGAGCACGGCACCGAAGGCCATCAGTCCCTCGACTCCGAGGTTGAGGACGCCGGCGCGCTCGGCCACCAGCTCGCCGAGGGCTGCGAGAAGAAACGGTGTCGCAGCCGCAAGCATGCCGGCAAGAATGAACTCGATGGCGTTCATGACGGGCTCCGGTGGGCGGCGCGGCGCCATTCGAGGCGATAGCGCACGAAGGCGACGGCGATCAGATAGGCGAGCAGCAGGCTGCCCTGGAAGACACGGACGGCGGCGATCGGCAAGTTGGCCGAGACCATGGCATTGTCGCCGCCGATATAGATGACCGCCATCACCAGCCCCGAGATCACGATGCCGATCGGATGCAGGCCTCCGAGATAGGCGACGATAATGGCCGCATAGCCATAGCCGCTCGCGACCGAACGCTGCAGCTGGCCGAGCGGACCGGCGACTTCGGCAGCCCCTGCAAGGCCGGCTGCAAAGCCGCCGATCAGCAGCGAAAGCCAGATCGCCCAACCTTCCCTGAAGCCGGCATAGCCGGCAGCCCGCGGCGCCAGACCGCCGACCTGCAGCTTATAACCGATGAAGCTCCTCTGCATGAAGACCCAGGCCGCAACCGACAAAGCCAGCGTGATGAGGAACGAGACATTGACGCGGGTACCGGCAATCAGGGTCGGCACCATCGCATCGTACTGAAACATCACCGACTGGGGGAAGTTGAAGCCGTTCGGATCCTTCCAGGGGCCGAGCAACAGATAGTTCAGCAGCTGCGCCGCAACGAGGCTCAGCATCAACGAAACGAGGATCTCGTTGGCGTTAAGGCGCACGCGCCAGAAAGCGGTGAGAGAAGCCCAAAGTGCGCCGCCGATGGCGCCGAGCAGCAGCATTGTCGGCCAGATCCACTGGCCCGTCGCCTGCGGAAACCAGACCGGAATGGCAGAGGCGAAGATCGCGCCGAGTATGAACTGGCCCTCGGCGCCGATGTTGAAGACCTTGGCGCGAAAGCCGATCGCCAGCCCCTGTGCAATCAGAAGGAGCGGTCCGGCCTTTAAAAGCACCTCCGAAAACGAGGCCCAGGAAAGGAAGGGCTCGAAAAGCATGGCATAAACGACCGCGACAGGGTCGCGACCCATCAAGATGTATAGGCCGAGGTTGAGCGCGATCGCTATGACGAGTGCCATGACCGGCGCGAGCAAGGTCGCGGCAAGCGAGGCGCGCTCCCGGCGGATCAGGGTGGGAACGAAAGCAAGGGACCAAGCGCTCATTGCTAGACTTTCTCGGGCGAGGCTTTTGCCCCGATCATGTATCGGCCGATCTCCTCGGGCTTGGTGTCCCGTGTCGCGAGCGGCGGGCTGAGCCGGCCGTGATGCAGCACCTGAATGGAATCACAGAGCTCGAACAATTCTTCCAGCTCTTCGGAAATGACGAGGATCGCCATTCCCTGATTGCGCAATGCGACCAGACGGCTGCGGATGGCGGATGCGGCGCCGATATCGACGCCCCAGGTCGGCTGCGCCACGAAAAGCAATTTCGGAGACAGCATGATTTCGCGGCCAACGATGAACTTCTGCAGATTGCCGCCGGATAGAGTGCCGGCTTCCGCATCCGGGCCTGAAGTGCGGACATCGTACTGACGGATGCAATCCTTGGTGAACGCCAAGGCCCGCGCCCTGTCGACGAGACCGTGCCGCAAAAGTTTGAGCGGATGGGCCGTCAGCAGGCTGTTGAGGGCGAGCGACATTTCGGGGACGGCGCCGCGTCCTAGCCGGTCTTCCGGAACGAAGGCAAATCCGAGCGCCCGCCGCGCGGCGGCATCGAGCCTGCCGACATCGATCCCCATCATGTAGATCCGGTCGCGTTGGTCGCGCCCCAGCACCGTTTCGCCTGAAATCAACGCGGCAAGTTCGTTTTGGCCGTTGCCCGAAATACCGGCGATCCCGAGGATTTCGCCGGCACGCACTTCAAGGCTGACGCCGGAGAGCGGCACGGCAAAGGGATCGTCTGGCTGATAGTCCAAACCGATGATCTCCAGCCGCTTTTCACCGCCGGATAGCGGCAGCGCCGAGATGGGAGCGGGCATATCGCGGCCGATCATCATGCGGGCAAGGTCATGGGCATCATGGTCACGCGGGTCGACATCCCCAGTCACCCGTCCGCCGCGCAGGATCGTCGCCCGATCGCAGATCGCCCGGATTTCCTCGAGCTTGTGGGAGATCAACAGGATGGAAACGCCGCCGTCGCGCAGCCGACGCAGCGTGTCAAAGAGCTTCTCCACCAGTTGCGGCGGCAGGACGGAGGTCGGCTCGTCGAGGATCAAAAGCTTCGGATTGGTCATCAGGCTTCGGATGATCTCCACCCGTTGCCGCTCGCCGACGGACAGCGCGTGCACATGGGCGAGCGGGTCGACCTCAAGGCCGAACTCCCGTCCAAGCGTGCGAATGCGGTCCTTGAGCTCAGCCTTGCGACCCGGCACGACCAGCCGAATATTCTCCAGGACGGTCAAGGTCTCGAACAGCGAAAAGTGCTGGAAGACCATGCCGATGCCGTGGCGCCTCGCCTCGGCAGGGGAGGCGAGGTGCAAGGGTTCTCCTTCCCAGACGACGTCTCCGTCGTCCGGTTGCTCGACGCCGTAGATCAGCTTCATCAGCGTCGATTTTCCCGCCCCGTTTTCGCCGAGGATCGCATGGATCGATTGCGGCGCCACGTCCAGATCGATTGCCTGATTGGCATGGATCTGGCCGTAGCTCTTCGAAATGCCGCGCAGCGACAGAAGCGGGGTCGTCATCACTTATTTCGGCAGCGGCGTGGACACGCCCTTGACGTGCCAGTTCATGGCAATGATTTCGGCGTCGGCCATGGCCGCACCCGATGCGACACCTTCGCTGCCGTCGGCCTTGGTGATCGGCCCGGTGAAAGGCGAGAAGCTACCGTCGGCGATCTTTGCCTCGATCTCCTTGATCTTGGTCATCACGTCAGCCGGAACATCCGGGCTCCAGTCGACCACTTCGACGACCTTGTCGGCGACGCCGAGGAAAGCATTGGCGCCCTTGAACGTGCCGGCGAGATGGGCGTCGACCGATGCCTTGAAGAACGGCGACCAGTCCGTCGAGATGCATCCGAGATAAGTCTTCGGCGCATATTTCTTCATCGAGGAATTGAGGTTGAAGGCGTAGACGCCGGCTTCCTCGCAGGCCGAGATGACAGACGGCGTGTCCTGGGCGTTGGAGAAGATCACGTCGCACTTCTGCGCGATCAGGGCTTTGGCGGCCTCCTGCTCTTTGGCCGGGTCGAACCAGGAGTTCACCCAGACCACCGAGACCTCGATATCGGGCTTGACGGCCTGGGCGCCGAGGGTGAAGGCGTTGATGGAGGTGATCAGTTCGGGAATGGCGAAGGCGGATACGGAACCCAGCTTGCCGGTCTTGGAAAGTGCCGCGGCAGCCATGCCGAGCAGATAGGTGCCCTGGAAATATTTGGCGGCGAACGGCGAGAAGTTCGGAGCAAGTTGGAAGCCGGAGGCGTGCAGGACCGTGACGCTCGGATCGCGGCGGGCGATCTGCAAGGCGCCGTTCTGATAACCGAAAGAGCCGGCGACCAGGAACTTGTTTCCGTCGGCGACGGTCTTGTTCATGATGCGGTCGGCATCCGGACCTTCGGCGATATTCTCAAGCACGGTGATCTTGACCTTGTCGCCGTAAGCCGCCTTGATCGGCTCGAGACCGGCGGCAAGTGCATGTCCCCAGCCGACGTCGCCGATCGGCGACGGGACGACGAGCGTGATGCCGAGCGGCTCGTCGGCGGCCAAAGCAAGGCGGCTGCCGAGCACGCCGGCAAGGCCGGTGGCGGCAGCGGCCGTCATCAGGTTTCTGCGGGTCAATTTGGTCATGTTCTCAGTTCCCTCTTTTGGTTTTTTAGAATTCCACGGTGGATAGTGCGGCCTCGGCATCGGCAGCCAGCTTGGCCTCGTCGAGACCGGGAAATTCGCCCTTCTGCCAGACGATGCGGCCATTGATCATGGTCATGTCCGTCGCCATACCGATGCCGACACGGGCAATCAGGCTCAGCGGATCGTGCCGAGTGCCGACGTAGTCCATGCGCCGGGTGTCGATCGCAAACAGGTCTGCGGCCATACCGGGCGCCAGTCGGCCGATATCGCGCCGGCCGAGCAGGCTGGCACCCCCTGACGTGCCGTAGCCGAGAAAATCGACCGGCGGCGGCACGGGATGGGCGCGGCCGGAGGCGACGAGGCACTGCAGCATGTAGGCGGAATGCAGGCAGTGCATCAGGTTGGAATTGTCGTTGGAGGCAGCGCCGTCGCAGCCGAGGCCGATGCGCAGGCCGAAGGCGGCCATGGCGGGAATGTCGGTGACCTCAGCGCCGACCAGATAGACGGGTTCCGGGCAATGCGCGACACCGGTGCCGCTGGCGGCCATTGTCCTGAGTTCGTCGTGGGTGAGTTCCCAGCAATGGGCATAAAAAGCATCGGGTCCGGCAAATCCAAGTTCTTCCAGATAGTCGACCGTGCGCATGCCGTGCCGAGCCTGAATGACCGGGCTTTCGCCTTCGCCGACATGGGTATGCATCATGACGCCGCGATCGCGCGCCAATGCCACCGATTCCACGAAGGTCTCGCGGTAGCCGTTCACCGGCTGGCAGGGCGCGACCACGACCTGGCGCATGCTGAAGGGGCTCGTATCATGATAGGTCTCGATCAGCCGGGCGCAGTCGGCGATGAACTCGTCGGTCGTTTCCAGCATCTCGTCCGGGATGGTCGAACCTTCGGATTTCGGCAGGGTGTTGCCGCCGCGGCCGGCATGGAAACGCATCCCGAGCAGCTCGGCTGCTTCGAACTGACGGTCGATCAGCCGCTTCCCGGCGTGCCGGGGGAAATTGTACTGGTGGTCGAAGGCCGTGGTGCAGCCATGCTTGATCATCTCGGCCATCGCCGTGACGGAGGAGTGATAAAAGCACGCCTCGTTGAGCTGCGAAAAGATCGGGTAGATGCGGTCCAGCCACTCGATCACCGAGAGCTTCGTCCAGTCGAGATCGGCGCGGTTGCGCACGAAGCACTGAAAGAAGTGATGATGGGTGTTGACGAGGCCCGGATAGACAAACCAGCCGCCAGCATCCTGCACGGTCGTGCCGGCAGGCAGTGCGTCCGCCCCCAGATTTTCGCCGATCGCCACGATCGCCGGACCGCTGGTCAGGAGATCGACATTGCGATGGACGGCCGGTCCCTTGTCTTCGTCGACAATCACGGCCGCGCAGTTCTTCAGCAGATATCCAGCCATCTCACGCCTCGCCCGGTTCGATATGAGGTTCGGGCTTCAACTCGTGCAGCCGGTGAATACCTGGCATCTCGATAAATTTGTCGAGGGCGCGCAGCGCCCGGGACCAGAGCCGGATCGCAGGATAAGCATCCAGCGTGACGCCCCCATCGGGCGCCAGCGCCACATAGGGAAAGCAGGCGATGTCGGCAATTGTCGGCCGGTCGGCGGCGAGGAAGCGCATGCCGCGAAGACCCTGCTCCACAAGCCCGGCTTCAAGCTCGCGAAGGGCGGCGATGCCCTGGGCCTGCAGCGCGCCGATATCGCCGGGACGCAGCAGCATCTCATGGAGCCGCGCTGCCCCGAGACTTGCTGTCAGCCGGCCGGAGAAGGACAGCCATTGCTGTACCCGCGCCGCTTCCTCGGCCTTGCCGCTGCCGAGCCATTCGGGTGCTGCCTTGGCGGCGAGATAGACAAGGATCGCGGACGATTCCGTCAGGATCAGGTCGCTATCCTCCAGGATCGGAATGGAGCCTGCCGGGTTGAGCGCAAGCAGTTCGGGGCCGCGATGCTCGGCGCCGGGATGGAAATCCACCGGCCGCAGGTCAAGCTTCACGCCGGTCAGCGCCGCCATCAGGCGCACCTTGTAGCAACTGGGCGAGAGAATGTAGTCGTAGAGCTTCATTGCGCCACCAGCTGTGCGCCGTAGGTATAGTTGTGACGCTTCAGCCAGCGCCGGTAGGCGATCGATGTCAGATCGGCCCGCGTCGGGATTTCCATGCCGGGGTCGAGCGGCAGCAGCCGCGGAATCTGGTTTTCGAGGATCGAACGGTCCTGCAGGAAGATCGTCTGCTGAAAGTGGATAAGATCGGTCATCGCGGTCTCGTCGTCGAAAAGCGCCATCCATGGCCAGACGTCGCACAGGTCCTCGGCCAGCGGCTGCACGAAGAGCGTGATGACATCCCATTCGCTCGGGCGCGGCGGGCAGGTCTTGTAAAGCACCGAGCAAGTGGGCGCCGGCACGCGGTACATGTATTCCGTGGTGATCCCGCCGCTTGCCGACTTCGAGGCCTGCGGCTGGTAGAACTTCACCTGCGTTGCCCAGACCTCGTCTTCTTCCTCGCGGATCTCGACCTTGTAGTTCTGGACCTCGGTATGCGGCTCTGCGCCGAGAATATCGGTATGGACGAAGGGGAAATGGGCGATGTCGAGGAAGTTCTCGACGGCACGCAGCGGCGAGCAGCGCACCCGCACCACGCCGACATCGACGAAGCGGCGACCGGGCTGGTCAGCCTCGGGAATGGGAAAAAGTTCCTTCTTCGGCTCGCCGAGGGAGGACCAGACATGGCCGTAACGGACGCGCACCGGCAGAACACGGCCATCTACGCCCGTCACCTTCGCATTGCCATCGGCATCGCGCGCCACTTCGATCGGCTCGCCCATCAGCGCCGTCGTGCGGCCGGCGCTGTCGAGCTGGCTGAAAAGCCCGACCGGATACCATTCGTCGATCATCGCCTGCATGGTCATTGCGCGATCTCCTTTTTTTGAAGATCCTCAGCCCGGCGCCGCAGGCTTTCGGCGGCCCGGGAAGCGCCGATACCCGCGGCAGGGCCGGCTTCACCCTTCAGCAGCACATGGATCAGCGTCTGTCCGTCTTCTTGGGCGGATAATAGCAGACAGACGGCTCCGGTGGCTGCGTCGATCTCGACAAGACCATCAGGGCTCGCCTTGCTGCCGGCCGCCGCCTCGATCGCGGCGATGCCGGCGAAGGCCGTCAGAGAGCGCAGGGGAATGAGGCCCTCGAGCCTCGGCGGCTTCGATGTGGGCGTACCCACGGCCACCCAGATCACGTTGCCCGCTTCCTCGACATCATGCGTGGCGACGCGGATGGTTTCCGGCGGCATCAGCCCCGGATGGGCCGGGATGCGGAGACAGTTTCCGGCCTGGCCATAGCTCCAGCCGTGATAGATGCAGGAAAGCGCCTCGCCGCGCACGAAGCCGTGAGACAAGCGCATGCCGCGGTGCGGACAGCGATCTGCCGATGCCGATATGCGCCCCGAAGCGCTGCGCCACAGGGCAATCGATCCGGCTGCCGTCCAAGCCGGCATCACGGTTCCGGCCGGCAAATCCCGGGAAAGGGCGACTGGCGTCCAAAAGCCCGTCGTATCGGAAGGCATGACTAGAATTCCCAAACAACCAAATGCTTGCCGATCGAATCCCGCATCGGCGCCGAGGCTATTCCGCCGCAACCTTATCAGGTTTGCATAATTATTTCGCATTGGCAATATTGAGTAAATAATATGCACCAATGAAATGCGCCAGAGTCCGGACTAGTTCCTTTCGCCGCTGATCGCCGTTCGATCTATCCTCTCGACCCACGCGTCGATAGGCCCGAGAGAGCATCCCATCTCCAGCATGTCGATCAACTCCTCCGGCCCAGCAACCTCAAGTTCGATCCGCATGGAACTCGTATGAGATACGGTGTGCGAGAGGCCAAGCTTGGCGGCATGACGGCGGATCCAGGGAACGAAGGAGGCAACCTCCAGATCACCGACAATCGTCATCCGTTCTAGAAGGTAGCTTGTATCTTGTCCCATGCTCGCCCTTGTTTTCCTACACCATAGCGCTTGAATGAACTTTGGGAAGCGGTCGCCGTCAAGGCGAGAATATGGCGTCGGAGTTTCCTTTGCAAAGCCCTGCGGTACCAATTCCCCGGCACCGTAAGGCTGCTTCGGAGCAACTCAGGCTCCGTGATGGCGCAGCCTAATCGGGCGAGCGACCGTCCGTAAGCATTGCGACAAAGGCCGTGACTTTGGGAGTGCGGAACCGAGCTGCCGGATAGACGACATAGATTCCTCCGGTCGGCAGGCTCCAGTCCGGCAACAATCTTGTCAATCGGCCGGCGTCTATATGCTCTCCAGCCAGAAAATCCGGAAGCACGGACATGCCTGCTCCAGCAAGCGTGGCCGCGAGAACCGCAGGCGTCGAATTGCTCATGAGGCTCTGCTGCATCCGCACAGTCCGCCGATCGAAATCGCCCTGGATAAACCTCCAGACCACCGGCTCCTTGAGGGCCAGGTTGGCGATAAACGGCTGGCCCGCCGCATCCTCTGGGCTATTCAAATTGAGCGTGGAGGAGAAGCTGGGGGACGCAACAAGAAACTGCCGGAACGAACCGGTCCGTCTCGCTTGATGACTGGAGTCATCGAGCCAACCAACGCGGATCGACAGATCGATCTGATTGGCGAGCAAATCCATCTTCGTATCGGCGAGCAGAAGCTCCACCCTGCAAGCGGGGTACTTCTGGATAAACGCCCCAGCAATCGGAGCGATCGTGCTCGCACCATAATCGTTGGGCGCAGCAATGCGTAGCATGCCGGTCGGCTCGGCATTTGCGCGGGTGATTTCACCGACCGCGTCCTCGGCTTCGCGGAAGATCATGACGCAGCGCGCGTAGAGAAGCTTGCCGGCCTCAGTCGGCTCGACGCGTCGCGTTGTTCTGAGGAGCAAGCTGGTTTTCAACTCAGCTTCCAGCCGGGCAACCTGCTGGCTGACGACCGTCTTGGTGATCGCGAGGCGCTCGGCAGCTTTCGTGAACGAGCCGGTATCGACGACGGCTGCGAAATAGGCAAGCCGATTGAGGTTGACAGCCTCCATGACCTTCTTCCCCTTGATTGTAAGTTTTTGACATACATTCTGTCACATTTAACAATATTTATCACTCAATAGAAGTGCGCTATCTGTTGCCCATCGCTTCAAGGATGGTCCGAAATGCATCTTACCTATCTCTACGATCCGCTTTGTGGCTGGTGTTATGGTGCGGCACCAGCGCTCGACAAAATGGCCAGGCTCGACAATCTCACCGTCGAGCTTGCGCCGAGCGGACTCTTCGCGGGCGAAGGCGCGCGCCCGCTGGATGAACGTTTCGCAGCCTATGCCTGGCATAATGACCAGCGGATCAACCGGCTCACGGGACAGGTCTTCAGCCAGCTCTATCGCGATCAGGTTCTCGGGGGCGCGGACACTATGTTCGACTCCGCCCCTGCGACGCTCGGGCTCATTGCGGTCGGGCTTACGCAACTCGACAGAGAGCGCGAAGCTCTGACGGCACTTCAAATCGCCCGTTATGTTGACGGCCGCAATACTTCGGAGATCGTTGTCGTGGCCGACGTTCTCGATCAGGCTGGGTTTTCCGATGCGGCCGCTCGTGTCCGGGCTCCGGACGAGGTTCTGCTCGACGCCTACCGCAACAGGATCGGGAAGTCCCGCCAACTGATGGATGCATTCCGGATGGATGGTGTCCCGGCGCTATTAGTCAGCGACGGCGACAAGCGCCGCGTGCTGCGCAGCGATGCCTTGTTCGGCGGCTTTGACCAACTTGCTGCCGAGCTTCAGGCGGCGTGATCGTTCATTGTCAGCAGACCGTTCCATGAACTACCGACAAAGCCTGCCGGGGGGAACACTCACGGCAGCAGAAAATCGAAACTGGCGATCATCGGAGACAACCATGTATTCAAGGAGAGAAATCATGAAAACCACCCTCGCAGCCGGCGCGGTGGCCGTTTTCGCACCTGCCGGTCTCGGCAACGCAGCTGGATCAAAGCTGGCCTGGAAGCACTTCCCCGCCGGCCAGAATGGCTTCTTTCGCGCTCCGGTGCTGCTGACCGGCCCCAGCGAAGCGTTGCTGATCGACGGCGGCTTCAGCTATCCCGACGGCCATGCGCTGGCGGAAGCCATCAAGGCCACGGGCAAGACACTGACCGCGATTTATGTCAGCCAGTCCGATCCCGACTATTACTTCAGCCTCAAGCCGGTCCTCGAAGCCTTTCCCGGCACAAAAGTGCTGGCCGCCTCCGATACGATTGCAGCGATCAAGGGCAACGTCGAGAAAAAGCTTGCCGTTTGGGGACCGCAGCTCAAGGAGAACGGCCCGCAGACCCTTGCAGACATCGTCATGCCCGAAGCCTTCGACGCTCCAAGCCTCACAGTCGATGGTGAGACCGTCGAGATTGTCGCGGCCGAGGCGGGGTTAGGCAATCGCCGGTACCTGTTCGTGCCGTCGCTGAACGCCGTTTTCGGGGGCGTCATGATTTTCTCCGGCGTCCACGTATGGACGGCCGACACCCAGGCATCGGAGCAGCGTGCCGCTTGGGTGGCCACCCTCGACAAGATCAGCGCCCGCGAGCCGACGATTGTCGTTCCCGGTCACATGATGCCGGAAGCGGCAACCGATCTGTCCGCCGTCGAACACACGAAGAGCTATCTGCTGGCTTTCGAGGAAGAACTCGCCAAGGCCGCCGATTCCGCCGCGCTGAAGGCCGCCATGGAAGCCCGCTTCCCGGGTCTTGGTATGGGCGTTGCGCTCGACATAGGCTCCAAAGTCGCCAAGGGAGAAATGAAGTGGGGCTGAACGGCCGATCTTCAAACTGATCCGAAGGGCCTGGGAGGGCCCTTCACCTCCGGCAAGGCCGCAAAAGTAGTGATGCAGTCGTCACGTCCGCATCCCATCAAGGCGTTGGAGCCGTTGACAAACTTTGCCAAAATCGGTTATAATTGCCTCCAAATGGAGGTTATCAATGGCCACGATGAACGTATCTCTTCCGGGCCCGATGAAGGATTGGGTGGAGGCCCAGGCCAAGACCGGGCGATATTCGAATGCTAGCGACTACGTGCGCGACCTGATCCGACGCGACCAAACGCGAAACGACAAGATCGCCGCCATGCAAAGCTTCGTCGAGGCCGGGCTCCAAAGCGGTGTCGGCGTTCGATCAAAGGATGAACTCTTTGCTGAGGCGATGGCTCGTACCAGCAAGTCATGAGTTTTAGGCTTTCTGCCGAAGCGGAAGAGGACATCATTGCGATCGCCGAGCAAGGTGTGCGTCTGTTCGGGGCAGGCCAAGCAAAGCGATACCACGATGAACTTTTCGCATTATTTGATCTGATAGCTGCCAATCCACGCATCGCGCGCGAACGGGATGTGATCGATCCGCCCGTTAGAATTCATCCCTTCAAAGCGCATCTAATCGTTTATCGGATCGAAAATGATGAAACAATTTTTGTAATACGAATTCGCCACGCGCATGAAGATTGGGCAACTGATTCAATTTAGCGCACCTCGGATGGAGCTGTGGGATTTGGTGTGTCTCAGCTTCGAATCGGGGAGGGCCAAGACCCGATCCCGAAGAGAAGCAAGGCCCCGTGAACGACATCAGATGCGATGTAAATGGAAGCTCGACAGCGCTTGACTTCAACACGCCGAATAGAGAAGTTCCATAATTCAGCTTATGCCATTTTACACAACCCGTGATTGTAGCCGCAAAGTTGAAGTGTCCTGTTTCTGCAAAGTTGGAATGTCATTCTCCCCGGGTTTGATGACGGTGGAGATTGCGGATGGGACTGATAGCGATGAGCGAGCGCGACCTGCAGCGGATCGAGATCCTATCGAAAGTGATCGCCGGCCATATGACGATGGTGTCGGCGGCGCATGTGCTTGATCTGAGCGAGCGCCAGGTGCGACGGCTGTTGGAGCGGATCCGCACTGGTGGTGCGGCGTCGATCCGGCACAAGGCGATCGGTCGGCCGTCGAACAACCGGATTAGTGACGGTGTTCGAGATTACGCGGTGACGCTGGTTCGCGAACGCTATGCAGACTTCGGGCCGACATTGGCGGCTGAGAAGCTTGCCGAGCGCGATGGACTGCATGTGTCGCGCGAGACGTTGCGCGGCTGGATGACAGGGGCCGGCCTTTGGCTGTCGCGCAAGCAGCGGCGGACGTTCCATCAGCCACGCTTGCGGCGCGAGGCCTATGGCGAGCTGATACAGATCGATGGCTCCGAGCACCGCTGGTTTGAGGACCGCAGTGACCCGTGTTCGCTGCTGGTGTTCGTCGACGATGCGACGGGCAGGTTGATGCAGTTGCGCTTTGTCCGTTCGGAAAGCGCCTTGGCCTATATCAAGGAGCGCCAGGAGCAGCAGTCGCAGCCTGATGTAAAGACCAACAGCGAGAAGAACGGCTATGTGCGACGTGCTCGCGGTCCGGGACGGCGGAAGGATTTCATGAACGATCCCGCCGTCATTGCCCGCCGGCGACAAGCGCTCTCTGACCTCGATGCGGCGGAATGACCGGCTGCTCCAACTGTCCAAGCTAAAGCCGCAGGGGAGCATCTCACCCGCCCCCTCCCTTCCCTTGCAACCCGGTCCAGCCGGTCCGGTCGGGGGCTTGCCTCAGCGCAAGTGGACATGCCGAGTGTCGCATTTCTAAATAGCTGAAGACGCGTCCGAAGTGACACTTCTACTTTGCACACAAACGGACATTCCAACCTTGCCGCCACATACACAACCCATGATTGCTTTACCTTCGACTGGCTCATCGCGAGAACTCCAGCAAAGCGTATGCGGTGCCTAGCCTGGGTCCAGGAAAAGCTGCGGCCGCGGGCGAAGGAAGCTCCGGCGACCATTTTTCCACCCGGCGCTCGCCGGCGCGATTGTCGCGACGGCATCGGCAGCCGAGGGGGCGTCGAAGAGGACGATATCTGCCGCGCTGCCTATCGCAATGCCGTAAGCCTTTCTTCCCAGGAGGGTGGCAGCCTGTGTCGTGATCATGGCGAAGACGCCGTCGAGGCCACCGGGAGTGCCGATCTGGGCGATGTTGGCGTAAAGATTGGCCATGCGCATCAGGTTGACGTCGCCGAACGGCGTGAACGGATTCAGGACATTGTTGGTGGAGATGGTCGCGACGACGCCGAGCGTTGCTAGCCGGTGAGCGGGTGTCACGCCGCGCGGCACGAGATGGGTCGAACTCCGACCGGTCAGGAAGAGATCGGTGGCCGGCAGGACGGTCAATGCGATGCCAGCCTCGGCGAGACGGCGGCCGATCGGCTCCAACTCTTCCGGCGGCAAAGCAGAGAGCTTGGTGACGTGGCCGACCGAAACGCGCCCCTGGTAGTGGCGAGCGAGTGTCTCGGCTATGACGACAGGGAGATTCGAGCCTGCGGGATCGAGGTCGAAATCGAGATGGAAATCGACGGCGACGTCGTGGCGCACGGCGAGGTCGAAGATGCGGCGGATGTGTTCGGTCGGTTCCGGATCGGTGTAGGGGCAGCCCCCCACCAGATCGGCCCCCACCTTCAGCGCCTGTTCGAGCATGCCCTCCGTACCGGGATCGTTCGTCAGACCTTCCTGCGCGAATGCGCAGATTTCGATGTCGATGAGGCTGGTATAGTCGGCCTTCAATTTTCTGATCGCCTCAAACGAGCGGAAGCCGGCGCGCGGGTCGATCTCGACGAAGGTGCGCAGGCGAGTGGTGCCGTTGACGATCGCCTTTTCGATGACCGCGGCAGCGCGGGCATAGACATCTTCCTCGGTGAAGGCCGCCTTGGCCCTCGAGGTCTCGCTGACGGCCTCCGCGAGCGTCCCGGTGCAGAGATTGCAGCGGCTGAAAATGCCGGCCTTGTCGAGGTGAATGTGGGTCTCGATCAGGCCGGCGCAGGCGAATTTCCCTCCGGCATCATGGTGCGGCGCGTCGCAGACGAAGCGAGGTGCGATTGCCGCGACGCGGCCTGCCTCGAATGCGATGTCGGTCGGTTCGGTCAAGCCGGCCATACGGACATTGCGGACGACGAAATCGATCGCCATGGGGCCTCCTCAGACCGACAGAAGAAAATTGCGGGCGACGCGGTTATGATCGGCAATCAGCGCCTCGATATCGACACCCTCCGGCATGCCGTCGGTGACGCGCCATTCGCCTGCGATCATGACGCGATCAGCCGTGGTCGCGCCGCAGAGCACAAGGGCTGCCAGCGGATCGCCAGCACCGGAGAAACGCAATTCGTCGAGCTTGTAGAAGGCTAGATCCGCCTGGCGGCCCGGCGCGATGATCCCGATGTCGTCGCGACCGAGCAGCCTTGCCGAGCCAGCGCTTCCCCAACGCAGCGCGTCGAGATGGGTAACGGCTTCGGCGCCATAGGTCAGACGGTTCAGCATCAGGGCATGGCGCACGCTTTCCATCAGGTTGGAATTGTCGTTGGAAGCCGAGCCGTCGACGCCAAGGCCGACTGGCACTCCTGCGGCTTCCAGCTCGCAGGTGCGGCACATGCCTGATGCAAGCACCATGTTGGATGTCGGACAATGGCAGATGCCGACGCCGTGCCGGCCGAGTTCGACGATCTCGGCATCGTCGAAATGAATGCCGTGGGCGAGCCAAGTGCGGGCACTCAGCCAGTTGCAGCGGTCGAGATATTCCACTGGCGTGCAGGCGAATTTGCTGCGGCAGAATTCTGCTTCCGCCCTGGTCTCGACCAGATGGGTATGAAGACGGCAATCGTAGCGTTCCGCCAGTGCCGCCGATTCGCGCATCAGTTCCAGCGTGACGTCGAAGGGCGCGCAGGGCGCGAGCGCCACCTGCGTCATCGCCCCTTCGGAGCGGTCGTGATAACGCCGGAGCACACGCTCGCTGTCGGCAAGGATCACATCGTCATCCTGCACGACATTGGCGGGCGAAATCACGCCTTGCTGGTCCTTGATATTGAGACTGCCCCGCGTCAGCGTGATGCGCATGCCGAGGCGAGCCGCCTCCTCGGCTTCGACATCCATCGCGTCTTCGAGACCGGCGGCATAGAGATAGTGGTGATCGGAGGTGGTGGTGCAGCCGGAGAGGAGGAGCTCGGTCAGCGCAAGACGGACGGCAAGACGGAAGGCTTCGGGCGTCATGTGCCTCGCCCAGATTGGATAGAGCGCACGGATCCATGGCCAAAGCGACTTGTTGATCGCAGCCGGATGGGCGCGCGTCAGCGTCTGGAACATATGGTGATGGGTGTTGACGAGACCGGGGATGACGACATGCCGGCCGGCGTCGAAGTGTGCATCGACGGGGGTCGAAGGCTGCCGTCCAGCTGCGACCAGCTCGACGATGCGGCCATTCTCGATGACGATACCTCCTTCGGCGCCTTCTGCCATGATGGCGAGCGGCGATCGGATCCAAAGTCGGCCCTTCATCTGCGGTGCTCCCATGCGCCATACATTGATGGAAAAATCAGACGACGAGCCGGCCCCCGCGGGCGATAATAGTGCCGCCGCGAAAGACGATGCGATCGAGGGGACGGGCAGCGACAGCTTCTGCCAGCGACGCTGCGGGCAAAATAACAAAATCAGCAGGTGAGCCGGCCTGGAGCGGGCCGACGGGACGGCCGAGGATTTCGGCCGGCGCCTGCGTCGCCAGGCGGAAGGCCGCCGCCAGATCCTCATCCGAACGGAAATCCTGGCGATCGCAGAGGATGCCGACACGCTCCAGTATGTCGCCATTGCCGAACGGCGACCAGGCGTCGCGGATATTGTCGTTGGCGCAGAACAGCCGGACGCCGGCGGCGGCAAGCCGCTTGACCGGTGGCATTGGCACGGCTCCTGGCGCGCTGGTCATGATCGCCACGCCCGATCTGGCGAGTGCGGCGGCAGTGCGGCCGAATTCGGCATCGTCCAACTCGCCGAGGCAGAAAGCGTGGCTGACGACCACCTTGCCTTCGAGGCCGAGTGCTGCCGTGCGATCGGCGATCTGGCGAAGTTCGAAGGCGCCGAGTGCACCGCCGTCATGCAGATGGATATCGAGCCCGACACCGTATTTGCCGGCGACGGAAAAGATCGCATCGAGATGGCCGGTCACATCGTTGTCGATCCCGGCGGGATCGAGGCCACCGACGAGATCGGCGCCGGCGGCGATCGCCGCATCGAGCAGCCCGGCCGTGCCGGGATCGCGCAGCACGCCGGATTGCGGGAAGGCAACGGTCTGGATATCGACGAGATGACCATGGCTCTGCTTCAGCGAGAGCACGGCCTCGAGGCCTTTCAAGCCGATTTCGGTATCGATGTCGACATGGCTGCGAACGGAAAGTGTGCCGTAGGCTGCGAGCTTCTCCAGCAGCGCGCCGCCGCGGGCTTCGACCGGCAGCGCCACCATGCGCCGCAGCGTTTTCTCCGCTTCGATCCGTTTGGCGACCGTATCGCCCGGAATATGCGGGATGAATGGCAAGCCAATCAGCGTCTTGTCCAGATGAATATGGGCGTCGACGAAGGGAAGGCAGAGCAGGCCGCCGGCAGCATCGAAACGCGGCACTGCGGGGTCGATGCCGGCGGCCGCGTTCGGGCCGATCGCGGCGATCCGGTCATTGTTCAGAATAAGCGAGACGATCTCGCCGGCTTCTGTCCTGGCGTTTTCGACTACGAGGCTCGGCGTCATCAATTCTTCCATCATCCGTTATGCAATCAGCCCGACCCGGCGCGCCGCAACGACGCGATAGAGCGGATCCTTCCACACCTCTTCCTCCTGCAGGGCAGAAAAGACCAGGCTGACATCGTGTTCGTCGTCCGAGGATACCGCGGCGCGTTTGATCTCCGCCCAGGCAGGCGCCTGTCGTCTGCGCATTTCTTCCAGCGCTTCGGCGGTGGGGAGCGCTGGAAAACCGATCTTCGGCACCAGTGAGGCGATCACCTGCCAGAAGGCGCGGTAGAAAGGCTCGGGATTTTCGAGGTGCGGAGAGACGAGGCGCAGCCAGTGCATGCCGGTGACGGAATGGAGTGCGGTGAAATCCATGGTTCCGGCAAAGAGGGCAAGCGAGGTCGCGGCCATACGGCGCGGTGTATCGGCGCTGAAAGCCAGACGGTCGATAACGGGGCGGAAGCCCGGAAGTGCGGCGACGGCGCGGATATTATGCCAGAGCAGATCGGTTTCCGGCTCATAATCGCGGATGCCTTCGATATTGCCGACATCGGCAAGCACGCTCCCCGGATCATCCGTATCGGGCGCGGCACCGGTCGCGGATGGCAGCGGCAGATAGCAGGCCGCCCAATAGCCGAGCGCAGTGCCAACCTCCTGGTCGTCCTTCTTGAGCACACCGTAGGCAAGGCGCATCAGCGGATGCGTGGCGCTGCCGGCAAGGCCGTTCACCATGGCGGGCAAATAGGTGCGGATGACGGCATCGATGCCGAGCCGGCGGGTTTCGGCGATGAAGAAGGGGCGGTAATCCGCCTCGCGCGTACGATCGCCGAGCGCCTCGGCCCATTGCGCCCTGATAATCGGGGCAATCGGCGGCGGCACGGGCGGAAGTGCATGGCTCTCGCGATATTGTTCGTACCATTGTTCCAGCCGTTCGGGCGAGGCGCCGAGGCGATCGAGCGCGATCAGCACCATCGGAACGTGGTTGGCCAGCAGATAGGGAAATTCGACGCTATCCTCGCGGGCCCGCAAAAGGATGGTCTCCAATCCCGAAAATTTAACGGCGGCAGCCTGTCTCATGCCAGAACCTCCCTTGATGTCGTAACGTCCTCGTCTATGCCGGGATCGAAATGCGGTTCGTCATAGGCGGCCAACGCTTCAAGATACCGGTTGGAGTCCTCGATGAACAGCGCTTTCACCAAGGCGCTGACGACGCGCGGCACACCGAATTTGAGACCGGTGACGCCGTTGCTGATCGGGCCGAGGCTCGCCAGCGCGCCGGTATTGAACATATGGATGCGCGAGACCCAGCCGGCTTCGGCATGCCTGGGCGTGAGTTCGAAACCAGGACCGAGATAGGGATGGCCGCCAAGCAGGGCGTTCTCCTCCCCCTGCGGCGGTTGGAAACAATCCTTCCAAAACGCTGCGGTGTCGGCGAGGCCGGCAAGCTCGGGCCGGAGCGCGAAATTAATCTCGTAACCGGTGCCGAGCAGGAGATGATCGGCATGATAAATGCCGTTTGCGGTCGTCAGCTTGACCTTGCCGCCGTCCATCGACAGTTCACGGACACCACAACCGAGTTGCATGGTGAAACCAGGGTGGCTACGGGCTCGCTCATATTGCTCCTGGGTCGGCGGCACCTTGAAATTGAAGTAGAGGTGGGCGAACCGCCAGCGCTCCAGATCCGGCAGGTCGGCGAAATGGCCGAGAAAGCCGGGGAAATTTGTCCAGGCAAGAACCTCGGTGCGCGGCAGATCGGTGCTCCGCGCAAACATCGTCACCTCTCGGGCGCCGGTTTCCAGCGCCGCCACCGCCCAGTCAAAGCTCGACGTGCCGCCGCCAAGGATTGCGACATCCCTGCCCTTGAGAAAATCGATCGGTATCGGCTCATTGCTATGCGTCCAGGCGGATTTCGGCAGCGCCTTGACCATTGCGGGTATGCGCGGGCCGCCGCAGCCGTCGATGCCGGTTGCCATCACCAGCCGGCGGCAGCTGACCGTGCGGCTGGTGCCGTCAGCATTTGACAGCGTGAGAGCGAGTCCGCCTTCCGCCTGATCGATCGAGGAAAGCGTCGTGTCGTTTTCGACGTCGATGCCGACGGTCCTTCGAAACCAGATGAGATAGGCCATCCAGTCCTGGCGGCCGATCTTGTCGAGCGCGTCCCAGGCGTCGGCGCCATTCAGCGCCTCGTACCAGGAACGCAGCGTCAGGCTCGGGATGCCGAGATCCGGGCCTGAGAGATATTTCGGCGAACGCAGGGTCTGCATGCGGGCGCAGGTGATCCAGGGGCCTTCGCGGCCCTCCTCGCTCTGATCGATCACATGAACAGACCTGATACCGCGCCGCTTCAGGGCGAAGGCGATCGACAGGCCGGAGAGGCCAGCGCCGCAGATCACAACGGAATGCAGCTCGTCCCGGTCTTCATCGCCCAGCGTCGGCCAGCCGGCACAGAGCGCCTCAATGCGCGCCATTTCATCATGGGCGCGGCATTCCAGCTCTCTCAGGCGCTCATCGGGCGTGGTCTTCATGAAGGTGCAGCTCGCCGCGTTGGACAGGACAGTATAGACGCGCAGGGAATGATCAACTCCCTGCTATTTTTTATGCAACGCGCACAAAATATGGACATTTATGCGCGAATATGTTCTAATTTGTGATTTTTAATGTTTGTGCTTTTTTGTCAAGTGCGCTTGAGTGCGATTTTGTTTGATGTATAGTGCCTCAAGCCAATCAAAAAAGGGGAGCAAAAATGAAATCGCTCAACAGTCTCACACGGAAATTGGCGATCGCGGGCCTCGTCTCGGTCGCATTTGTGGGCTCCGCTATCGGCGCCGACAAGAAATATGAGGGCATCACGCTCACGCTTGCCTCGCAGAACGACCAGTTCGCCGCCGTTCTGGCTGCCATCGCCCCCAAATTCACCGAAGAGACGGGGGCCAACGTCAAGGTCGACATTCTCGATTACGGCTCGCTGTTGACCAAGACCACGACCGATTTCGTCGGCGGCACCGGCGGCTACGACCTGGTGACGATGGATATCGTCTGGGCGGGCCAATATGCAGAAAACAAATACACCGTCGATCTCACCGAGTGGATGAAGCGCGACGCCGCCGAACTGAAGCTCGACGACATCTATCCGACGCTTCTCAACGCGCTTGGCCACTGGGGAGACAAGCAGGTCGCCTTTCCCTTTGCCGGTTATGCCAACGTGCTTGCCTATCGCAAGGATCTCTTCGATGCCGCCGGCCTGAAGGCGCCGACGACGATGGAGGAAATGGTCGAGGCCGCCTACAAGCTGACCGACCCCAGCAAGAAGATCTACGGCTTCGTCGCCAACGGCCAGAAGGGCCCGGCGGTCGCGCAGGACTGGATGCAGTACAATACCGAGATGGGCGGTTCGATCCTCGGCTCCGACGGCAAGCCAGCGCTGAATTCCGAAGCCAATATCAAGAGCCTGACCGTCTATAAGGACCTCTTCATGAAAGCGGCACCTCCCGGCGCCGTTAATTATGACTGGGGCGGACGCGAGGAAAGCTTCCGCCAGGGCATTGCTGCGACCATGCAGACATGGTCGGTCGGTGCGCCCGGCTATTATGATCCGTCGATTTCCAAGATCGTCGACAAGGTGGCGATCACGACGGCGCCCCGCGGCGCCGGTCTGCCGAAGGTCTATGGGATCGGCGGCTGGGGCATGGCGATCAACGCCGGCATCAAGGACACGCAGAAGGAAGCCGCCTGGGCCTTCATTAAGTGGCTAGTCAGTCCGCCGGTGCACAAGGAATTCAACATGATGGGCGCCGGCAGCTTCCTGCGCAAGAGCGAGATGACCGATCCCGATCTGCTGAAGAAGTTCCCCTTCCTGCCTGTCATCGCCGAAACCTTCGAGCATGGTGACGGCGAATATCGTCCGCGCATCCCGCAATATCCAGAGATTCAGGACCTGCTCGGCACCGCCGTCAACGACGTGCTCGTCGGCAATGCCGATCCCAAGAAGGCGCTCGACGCCGCTCAGGAAGCCGCTGCAAAGCTCTTCTGAGGACAATACGGTTTCCTCCCCGGGGCCGCGGCCTATGTCGCGGCCCTGCCGTTCGAGACCATTGATCCGATGCGCCTCAGGCTTCATGATCGGGTGAGCCCGGGCTCGATCCCGGTAGCGCGCATCGAACCAGGAACCTGATGGACATGACGTGACCCTATCCCTCACTTCCGCGCTGAAGCCCTCCCCGGCCTTGAGCGTTTCCTATCTGGAGCGCAGGCGGCTGTTCTTCATCCTGATGACGCTGCCGGCCTTCATCTACGTGCTCGTCATCGGCGTCTGGCCGCTGGCGCAGGGCATCTGGTTCAGCCTCTACGAATATAATCTGCTCAAGCCGGCGCGGACGCATTTCGTCGGCCTCGGCAACTATATCGACCTCCTCTCCGACCCGGTGACACGCGGGGCCTTCGTCAATACCGTCATCTTCACGGTCGGTGCCGTGACTGTCGAACTGCTGCTCGGCTTTGCCATTGCGCTGGCGCTCTGGCGCGATGACCGCTTCAATCGGATCTGCCTGGCGCTGATCCTGATACCGGTGACGATCACGCCGCTGGTGGTCGGACTGATCTTCCGGGCGCTGCTGCTCTCCGATTACGGGCTTGTCGGCTATTATCTCGCCGAGTTCGGGCTTTCCGATCCGCGTGGGCTTTTTGCCAATCCGAGTTCGGCGCTGGCGACCCTTATCTTCGTCGACATATGGGAATGGACGCCGTTGGTGGCGCTGATCCTGCTTGCTGGCCTGAAAGCGCTGCCGGGCGATATTCTCGAGGCATCGGAAGTGGATGGGGCAACGGCGCTGCAGCGACTGAGAATCATCGTCATTCCGCTGATGCTGCCTTCGATCCTGCTGGCGCTGACGCTGCGCACCATCGATGCCTTCCGCATCTTCGACAGCGTTTACGTGACGACGGGCGGCGGGCCGGGCAACGCGACCAACACGCTGATGCTGCATGCGGTGAAACAGGGTCTGGAATTCTTCAATATCGGCCGCGCCTCGGCGATCTCCAACCTGACACTGATCTGCATCGCCGTAATCGCGGCAGGCTTCATCCTGTTGATCCGCAAGGCGGACAGAAAGGCGAACGGGCGATGAGCACACGCACCTTGAGCCGCATCGGCGAGCGCGCCTTCATCCTTGTCATGCTCGCCTTTTTCCTGCTGCCCTTCCTGTGGCTGGCATCGACCGCCTACAAGCCGTCGCGCGACATCTTCTCGATCCCGCCAAGACTGACTTTTACACCGACCCTCGAGCAGTTCGCGACGGTCTTCCGCCTGTTCGACGTCTGGAGCCTCGTATCGTCAAGCCTGCTGATCGCCGGCGGTTCGGTGATCTTGTCGCTGCTTCTCGGCGTGCCGGCAGGCTATGCGCTGGCACGCTCGACCAGCCGCTATGCCATTGCGGTCGCCTATTTCTTCATGGCAATCCGCATGGTGCCGGCGGTGGCGGCGCTGATCCCCTTCTATTTGATGATGCGCGATATCGGGCTGCTCGGCAGTTGGGTCGCCGTCGTGCTCATCAACGCGATGCTGAACTCGGCCTTCGTCACCTGGATGATGTTTTCCTATTTCCGCAGCCTGCCGAAAGAGCTGGAAGAGGCGGCGCTGACAGATGGCTGCACTCTGTTCGGCTCCTTCTGGCGCGTGGCGCTGCCGGCGGTGCGCTCAGGCGTCGTCGCCTCCACGCTGTTCTGCCTGATGTTTTCTTGGAACGACTTCCTCTATCCGATGTTTCTCACTCGGCTCGATTCCAAGCCGATCTCGGTGGCGCTGCTTTCAGCCTATGGCACGAAGGACATCACCTGGGGCACGCTCGGCGCGCTGGCGCATTTTTCGACGATCCCGATCGTGTTGATCGTGCTCTTCCTCAACCGTTATTTCGTGCAGGGCCTGACAAAAGGCATTCACTAGCGCATCGGCCCGAAAATCGGAATCGATTTTCGGAAAGCACGATGCGTAGATTCAAAGTGTTACAGCGTCCTTTGCGCGTCTGAAAAGACGCGCGGCGCTGTAAAGAGACGATGCGCTCAAGCGCGGATCGCTGCTTCGGTGGCGGCATCGAAGACGTGAACGCGGGCGGGGTCGGCGGCAAGCGACAGGCGCTCGCCGATCTTGACGCGGCGGGTGCCGTCAATGATGAGGCGCAGGCGCGGGGCAGATAGCGTCACGTCGTCCTCTTCGGCCGAAAGCGACTTCAGCCGGTCGGCGGCCTCAACATCGACATGAACGAGCAGGTTGGCGCCGAGATCCTCGACGAAGGCAACGGTTCCAGTGAGACCGCCCGCGTCGACCGGTTGGAATGCTTCCGGTCGGATGCCGAGCACAACGGCACGCCCGGCGGCGGAGGCGATGCGCGGCCGCTCGGCGAGCACCTCGCCCGAAAAAACGATGGATACCTGGCCGAAGCGAGCCTCGGGGCCGTTCTCCGTCGCGAAGAGATCAGTCGCTAGCAGGTTCATCGCCGGCGAGCCCATGAAGCTCGCGACGAACAGATTGGCCGGCTGATCATAGAGGCTGCGCGGCGTGCCGAGTTGCTGCAGGACGCCGCTTTTCATGACGGCGACGCGATCGCCCATGGTCATGGCTTCGACCTGGTCGTGGGTGACATAGACCGTGGTGATGCCCGACATCTTCTGCATGCGGGCGATTTCGGCGCGCATCTGGCCGCGCAGGCGAGCATCGAGATTGGAAAGCGGCTCGTCCATCAGGAAGGCCTGAGGGCTGCGGGCGAGCGCCCGGCCCATGGCGACGCGCTGGCGCTGGCCGCCGGAGAGTTGGGCGGGCTTGCGGGCGAGATAGTCCTCGAGCTCCAGGAGCTTTGCCGTCTCCTGCACCTTGCTGGCGATGTCGGCCTTGTCGAGGCCGCGGACGCGAAGGCCGAAGCCGATATTCTCGGCCACCGTCAGATGCGGGTAAAGCGCGTAGGACTGGAAGACCATGGCGATATCGCGATCGCGCGGGGCAAGATCGTTGACGACGGCGCCGTTGATCGTCAGGCGGCCGTCGGTGATCTCCTCGAGGCCGGCGATCATACGCAGCGCCGTCGATTTGCCGCAGCCGGAGGGACCGACAAGCACCAGGAATTCGCCGTCGCGGATGGTCATGTTCAGGTTGCGGATCGCCGCATAGCCATCGCCGTAGCTCTTGCTGATCTGGTCGAAGACGATTTCAGCCATGCTCTTTCCTTGCCGAACGGGGGACCTGCCGTGGAACCTGGATGGGTCAGGTCGTGTAGACGCCGCCGGTGACGTTGACGCCCTGCCCGGTCATGAAGCGCGCCGAATTCGAGCAGAGGAAAACGACGACATCGGCCACGTCGTCAGCCGTTTCTAGCCGGCCGAGCGGCGTCTGGGCGATATAATCCGCAACGACGCGTTCGGGCGTGACGCCGCGCAGGCTCGCTTCCCAGGCGATCTCGCGTTCCTGCATGCCGGTCTTGACGAAACCGGGGCAGACGGCGTTGACGCGAATGCCTGAAGCCGCGAGCTCGCGGGCGAGCGCCTGCGTCCAGCCGAGCACGGCAAACTTGCTGGCGGAATAATGAGCCAGCAACGGGGCGCCGATCTTTGCGGCAAGCGAGGCAGTGTTGACGATGACGCCGGTCCCGGTGCTCGTGAAACGGCGAGCAGCAATCTGGTTGGTCAGGAAGATGCCGCGAATGTTGACGTCGAAATTATAGTCCCACTCCTCGTCGGTCAGTTCCAGCGCATGCTGCATCGTGGAGACACCAGCATTGGCGCAGAGGATCTCGTAACCGCCTGTCCTCTCGATCACCTCGGAAAAGGTCGCCTCGACGGAGGCACGCTTGCGAACGTCGATCGCATAGGCAGTGGCGCCGTTGCCGATCTCGGCCGCCGTCTGTTCGGCGGCCGCCAGGTTGATGTCGCAGATCGCCACCTGGATCGACTGGCGGGAGAGCGCGGTCGCGATCGCGCGCCCTATCCCAGTCGCTCCGCCGGTGACGATCGCACGCTTGCCGGATAGTTCTGGAAAGCTCGGAGATTGCATGCTCGCCCTCATCGACTGGAAACATCACCGATCATATAACAACAAAATCATACACAACAAGCAAAATTTATGTTTGAATTTGTTCGAGTCATTCGATACATAGGGAGCAACAATCAGACAATCGTAGCCACGAGTTGCGACGGCGGGAGGATGAGAACGATATCATGGACGCGGAACAGCAGATGGTCGCCGCAGCGGAAAAACCGAAGGTTCTGGCCCAGGTGCGGCATGCGCGCATCCTGGAGACACTGGCCCGCAAAGGCGCGGTCTCGGTCAGCGATGTCGCCTCCCAGCTTGCCGTTTCCGAAATGACCGTCCGCCGCGACCTGATCGAACTCGAAAAGGACGGCAGGCTAGTGCGCACCCATGGCGGCGCGGTGCGCAGCGGCAAGGCCTTCGAGCCAATCGCCAGCGAAACGGTCGATCGCGAGGAGCCGACCTTCGAATCCCGGCTGACGCGCAATGCCGCCGCGAAGCGGACGATCGCGATGGCGGCGGCAGGCGTTGCTGCCGGCGCGCGAACCCTGGCGCTCGACGTTGGCACCACCACCTATCTGCTGTCCGGCCTGCTGCTCAACCAGCCGCATACGAAGATCTTCACCAACAGCGTACGCAATGCCATGCAGCTCGGCACTGGCTTCGGCGAAGTCTATCTACCCGGCGGGCGCATGCGCGGCGAGGAAATGGCGATCAGCAGCCAGTCCGCCGTTTCGCAATTCGAGGAACTCTGGTTCGATATCGCCTTCGTCGGCGTGTCCGGGATTACGGCGCAGGGAATCTACGACTATTCCTTCGAAGACACCGACATGAAACGGGTTTATCTGCACCGCGCGACGCAGACGGTGGTGCTTTGCGATTCCACCAAGTTCAAGCGTATGTCGCTGGTGCACATCGCGCCGCTGCAGCAATTCGACATGCTGATCACCGATGCCATGCCGCCGGCCGATCTTGCCGATGCGCTCGCCGCCGCTGGCGTCGAGGTGCGCATCGCGCCCGAGGAGCAGCCGCTGCTTTGATTTGCCTTTCCCGCATCCGTCCCCAGCGGGTGCCCGTCCACTCGATTCCGCTTCAGGAGTTCTCACATGGTCTTCGATTTTTTCGGCGTCAAGAAGAAGGCGGTCATCGCCATGGCGCATATCGGAGCCCTGCCCGGCTCGCCCGCCTATGACGCCGCCGGCGGTGTGAACAAGCTCGTCGACGACGTGCTTTCCGACATCGACAAGCTGCAGGCGGGTGGTGTCGACGCCATCATGTTCGGCAACGAGAATGACCGGCCTTACGTCTTCCAGGCGCCGCCGGAAGGGCTGGCGGCGATGACCGCGATCGTCGAGCGGGTGAAACCGCAACTGACCGTGCCGTTCGGCGTCAACTATCTCTGGGATCCCTCGGCAAGCGTTGCGATCGGTGCGGTGACGGGCGCGAGCTTCGTTCGCGAGATCTTCACCGGCGTCTTTGCATCAGACATGGGCATCTGGCAGCCGGATTGCGCCAAGGCGGCACGGCTGCGACACAGCCTCGGCCGCGACGACATGAAGATGCTCTTCAACATCAACGCGGAATTTGCCCATTCGCTGGACCAGCGACCGATTGAACTCAGGGCGAAGAGTGCCGTGTTCTCATCGCTTGCCGATGCCATCCTGGTGTCGGGACCACTGACCGGACAGGCCGTCGATCAATCGGACCTCAGGCGCGTTTGCGAGACGGTCAAGGATGTCCCTGTCTTTGCCAATACCGGCGTCAACAAGGACAATGTGCGCGACATATTGAGCGTTGCCAGCGGCGTCATCATCGGCACGCATTTCAAGGTGGACGGCAATACCTGGAACCCGGTCGACGGCGACCGGGTCAAGCGCTTCATGGAGATCGTCGATGCGCTGCGCTAGGTGAAGGGACCCGCCATGTCCATCACGCTCGGCCTCGATATCGGCACCACCTCCACCATCGGCATCTTGATCGAGCTGCCGAACCGCGTGCTCGGCCTCACCTCACGACCGTCAACGCTTCATTCGCCGCAGCATGGCTGGGCCGAGGAAGACCCGGCGGAATGGTGGTCGAATGTCTGCGAGATCACTAGGGAACTTCTTGCAACGACCGGGATCGAGGCCGGGAAAACCTCGGCTGTCGGCGTGACCGGCATGCTGCCGGCGGTCGTGCTGCTTGATGACGCCGGCTACGTGCTGAGGCCGAGCATCCAGCAGAGCGACGGGCGCTGCGGTGAGCAGGTCGAGGAACTTAGGGCCGAATGGAATGAAGCGGATTTTCTCGCCAAGGCGGGAAACGGCATCAACCAGCAACTGGTGACGGCGAAGCTGCGCTGGATCGCCCGGCATGAGCCTATTGTTTTCGAGCGCATTGCCACCGTCATGGGGTCCTATGATTTCATCAACTGGAAACTGACCGGCGAAAAGGCGATCGAACAGAATTGGGCGCTGGAAGCGGGTTTCGTCGATATAAACACCGGCAAGCTCGACGACGAACTGATCGGGCTTGCCAGAGTCCGGCGGGACGCCATTCCCAGGAAGGCCGCTTCGCATGAGGTGCTTGGCCATCTGACCGACGAGGCGGCGAAGGCCACGGGGCTCGCACCCGGAACGCCTGTTATCGGCGGGGCGGCCGACATGATCGCCTCGGCCTTCGGCGCGGGGATCAACAAGGCGGGCGACGTGTTGCTGAAATTCGGGGGCGCGGTCGATATCCTGACGGCGACGGACGTCGTGCGGCCCGACCCGCGCATGTTCCTCGATTATCACCTGGTTCCGGGGCTTTACATGCCGAACGGCTGCATGTCGACCGGCGGCTCGGGGCTCAACTGGTTCATCAGCACCTTCGCCGGGCGCGAGCAAATCGCGGCCAAGGCGGAGGGAATATCCGTGTACCGCTATCTCGATCGGCTGGCGGCGGCATGCGCGCCCGGCGCGGACGGGCTGACGATCCTGCCTTACTTCCTCGGCGAGAAGACGCCGATCCATGATGCCGGTGCGCGCGGCCTGATTGAGGGGTTGACGCTGTCGCATCATATAGGCCATCTCTGGCGGGCGATGCTGGAAGCCTACGCCTATGCGCTGCGCCATCATATCGACGTGCTGAACGACATCGGCCATCCGACAACGCGTTTCATCGTTTCCGACGGGGGGTCGCAGAGCCGGATCTGGATGCAGATCGTTTCCGACGTGCTGCAGCAGCCACTGCAGGGTCTGACCGGCCATCCCGGCTCCTGCCTCGGTGTCGCCTGGGTCGCGGCGATCGGTGCGGGGTTGACCGAGGATTGGTCCGGTGTGACGGCCTTTGTCGGCCAGGGTGAAAGGATCCTCCCCGATCCCGACAATGCAGCGGTTTATGATCGGGGTTATCGGACCTATCGTGGGCTTTACAGGCCATAGACCCAGCGAGATTTGAGCGTGACGACACCGGCAGAACGGGATTCCACGAGACAGGCAGTCGGGCGTGGCGGCATGATAACAAGCCCGCATGCGCTGGCGAGCGAGGCGGGTGCGGCGATCCTGCAAGCCGGCGGCAATGCGCTGGAAGCTGCGATCGCCATCGGCAGCACCATTGCCGTCGTCTACCCGCATTTCTGCGGGCTTGGCGGCGATTCCGTCTGGATCGTTGCCGATCGCAGCGGGCGGAAAACATGTTTTCTCGGCATCGGCCAGGCGGCGCGGGAACTGCCGGATTTCGACGGCAGCATTCCGCTGCGCGGACCGCTTTCGGCGCTGACCTCGGCCTGCGCCGTCGATGCGTGGCGGCACGCGCATGACTATTCCGCGCGGCACTGGGGCGGAAAGATCGATTTCCCCATGTTGCTTGCCGATGCGATCCGTCATGCCGAAGCGGGATTTCCTGTTACGCGCTCGCAGAGTTTCTGGCTTGGCTTCCGGCAGGCGGAGGCAGCCGGCTGGCCGAATTTTTGCGCACTTTTCATGCCGGATGGCGCGGCGCCCGAAACTGGCAGCCTGTTCCGGCAGGAGAATTTGGCGCTGTCGCTTTCGCTGATTGCCCGTGACGGCCCGCGTTCATTCTACGAGGGCGAACTCGGCACGAGGATTGCGGCGGGCCTGCAGACCGCGGGCTCTCCGCTGACCAGCGACGATCTTAAGGCAACCCGAACGCGCGAAATGGCACCCGTCAGTCTCTCGTATCGCGATTTCGAGCTGCTTGCGCCGCCGCCGCCGACACAGGGTCTGTCGACACTGGCGATCATGGGCATTCTCGCCCATTTCGATCTTGCCGCGCATACGGCCGGCAGCGCCGATCATCTCCATTTCTGCGTCGAAGCCGTCAAACGCGCCTTCCTCGACCGCAGCGGCATTGCCGATCCCGATGTCGTGCCGCAGCTGGTGGAGGAATGGCTGAGCGCGCAGCATCTTGCGCAGGCGGCAGCCTCCATTGATCCGGCACGCGCGCTCGAATGGCCGGCGCCCTTTCACAGCGGCGACACCGTGTTCTTTGCCGCAACCGACGCAGAGGGCGGCAGCGCCAGCGTCTTGCAAAGCACCTATTTCGACTGGGGCAGCGGCATCGTGGTCGGCGATACGGGTATTCTCTGGCAGAACCGCGGGGCCGCCTTTTCGTCCGATCCTAAGCATGTCAATGGCATCGCACCCGGCAAACGGCCTTTCTATACTCTGAATCCCGGCCTCGGCCTGCGCAACGGCAAGCCCGCCCTGCTCTACGGCACACAAGGCGCCGACGGCCAGCCGCAGACGCTGGCAATGCTGCTGACCCGGCTGATCGACTTCGATGAGGAACCGGCAGCCGCGCTGGCGGGTCCGCGCTTTCTTCTCGGCAGGACCTTTTCCGACAGCCGTGACAGCCTGAAGCTGGAAAGCGATGCCGGCGAAGCGGTGTTTGCCGAACTGGCCGCACGAGGCCACGCACTGTCACCGATCGAGGCGCAGAGCCCGCTTGCAGGTCAGGCAGGTGTGATCGTTATCGACGAGGACGGCATGGCGACCGGCGCACATGATCCACGTGGCGACGGATTGGCGATCGGGATCTCTTCCCGAGCATGAGTTATGGGGTTATGCGTCCGCGAGACGCGCTCAAACGTAAGGGCGGGCGTGAGCCCGGCTCTGTGAACGAGCATGAAGTGGCGAGAACGTTTCAGTGTGCGACGCTTGGTTCCTCGTGTGCCCTCACGATGGCGTCCGCTTCCTTGCCATATAGCTCCTCGAAGTGATCGAAGGCCTTGGAAAAGTAACCAATGCCCTGCGTCGCCGAGCGCAGCGCCCGCGCCAGATCGTCGAGTGCGCCGCCCGGAATAAGTGCGCGGAAGATGTCCCATCCCTTAGCGGTTTCATCCCGGTCGAAGCCGAGAACCTGACCCTTGAGAGCGGAGACGATCTGGACGAGGCTGCCGGAATAGATCGACGGAATGTGAATTTCGCTGCGGAAGACCGGTTGCATTAAAACGGCCGACCCTTCGGAAAGCGCCTGTCGCACTCCCATTTTCGACGCAGTCCTGAAGGCGTGTTCCGAACTGTCGACGGCATGGTATTGACCATCGAACAGCGTTACGCCGACATCGATGACCTGGAAGCCGAGCGGGCCTTTCTCCATCGCTTCGCGCGCGCCTGCTTCGACGGCGGGGATGTAGTTGCGCGGAACGACGCCACCCTTGACGGTTTCGCTGAAGGTGAAGCCGCGGCCGCGCTCGTTGGGGCGAATGCTCAGCTTGACATCCGCGAATTGCCCGGCACCGCCGGTCTGTTTGCGATGCCGGTAGTGAACCTCGGACGGCTTCGCGATTGTCTCCCGGTAGATTGGGCTGGGCATTCGATCGGTGACCTCGATGTGGAAGACGTCGGACAGGGTTCGGCAGAGATCGCGCAGATGTACCGGGCCCTGGGCGCGGATGAGCTGGGCGCCCGTGCCTTCCTCCTGCAAAACGACAAGACCGCGATCCGTCTCGGAAAGTTTCGCCAGCGTTTCGGAGAGCTTGTTTTCATCGCGTTCGCTGCCTGGGACCAGGATCCTTTCAAGCATCGGCGTAGGTGGCTCGGTCCATTCGGGCGAGGCGACCGGCGCGTGTGATGTCAACAGCGACGGGACGGGCAAGTGGTCGGACTTGACTGTTGCGAAGACATCCCCCGGTGCAGGCACGATCGCCGAGCTGGACCGTCCGTTTGCGGGATCCTGCACGGCGCCGAGGCTGGAGCCGCCCAGTAATGCGCCTTGCCGCAGTCCGTCACCAAACGCACGCACCAGCACCGTCTTGCCGATATTCTGACGATGATAGGCATGGAAGCCCACAGCGGTCAGCTTGTTTTCATCGACATTGCCCGCACGAGCCAGGCGCTGTCGAAGAACCCCTACCTGCGGCGCCTCGTGGCGCAGCGCCTTCATCAGCCTCATCATGCCGTTGCCGTGACTTGCGGCACCGATCAGGATCGGAATAATTCTGTTTTCCCTGAGAACCCGCGATGAAATGGCATAGAGCGCGTCGCTGGGCGGCTCGCGGTCCTCGATCAGTTCCTCGAGAAGCCAGTCATCGAATTCGGACAAGTGTTCCAGGAGCTCGCTGCGCGCTTCGTGCTCGCGCTCGGCGGTGCTTTCGGGGATTGCGATCAGCGCCGAAATCTGGCCTTCCCGGTAGCGCCACGCCCGTTCCGAAATCAGATCGCAACTGCCAATGACCCTATCCCCCTCGCGGATCGGGATCTGGCGAAGCAGAAGGGTCTGGTTGGTGTAGTCTTGAAGCGCGGCGATCACATCCCTCAGCCGCCCTCTCGGTTCGTCCATCCGGTTGACGAAGAGGATGCACGGCGTCCCCGAGGCTTCGACGATCCGCAGATAGGGCGCGGCGAGCACAGCCTCCTCGGGTGCCGATGAAACGCACAGTATGCAGGCGTCACTGGCAAGAAGCGCGTGCTGTGCATGCACCAACGCTTCGTTGGGTCCTGGCGCATCCAGCGCACACCACGCCTCGTTTCCAAAGGTGAATTCTGTGAGATTCAATCCATAAGGGGACCTGGATTTTCTCGGCGCTCCCTCCAGGGAGCCGAGCTTTTCCACCACTGTTGATTTTCCGGTCTGCGAAGGTCCAAGCACGGTAAAGCAGCGCATCGGCATTCCTCCAACTGCCATAAACACGATATTCAACCATCATAGGATGCCCTGAACCGCTGCAAGGCGCCAGACACATTGCATCAGTCCCCCCCCGTTCCGTTGCGTATGGCCGCCCGAAGGTATCTATTGTCGACGAATGCCGGGCAGTTGGGAGTATGTAATGTCGGCAGTGCCTTTCTCAAAGATTTCAACGCCGCTCAACGCGCTGTTCGCTACAATCGGTCTCTTGGTCGTCGCCGCACTCACGACGCAGGGCCTTACTGGACAGGAAAGGCTTGTCTTTGAGCTGCTACTTGCGGCAATTTGGCTTGCCTATGTCCTCCAATTGAGCGGCACATTGCTTTCACGGCGACACCGCTTGTCGGGCGGGATCCCGGCCCTCGTGATCGATTTGCTCGCGGTTCTGGTTCCGGCTGCTGCATTCTTGTTCGTTGGGTCCCGCGATCGAAACCTCTATTGCGCCATTTGGCTTCTCAAGCCGTTGCGCGACTCGACCTTCTTCAGGCTGCTGGCAAAGGTGGTCGCGAATGAATCGCGCAATCTGCTTGGCGTGACATCGGTGTTCGGCATCGTTCTTTTTGGCGCGGCGTTGGCCGGTTATCTCATCGAGCGAGACGTCCAGCCCGATAGGTTCGGCAGCATTCCGCAGGCGATGTGGTGGGCGGTCGTAACGCTGTCGACGACCGGCTACGGTGACGAGATCCCGCAGAGCTTTGCAGGTCGAGTTCTGGCCGGATTGGTGATGATGAGCGGGATCGGTATTTTTGCACTTTGGGCCGGCATCCTCGCCACCGGCTTTTACGAAGAGGTTCGCCGCCAAGACTTCGTTCGCAACTGGCAACTGGTCGCTGCGGTACCCTTGTTTCAGAAGCTTGGTTCCGCTGCACTGATCGACATCGTTCGGGCGTTGCGACCGCGCATTGTCCCCGGAGGTGCCGTGATCTGCCGCAAGGGCGATGTTGGCGATCAGATGTTCTTCATTGTCGAGGGGCAGGTCACCGTGGCTATACCCGATCATCCAGTGGAACTCGGTGCCGGAAACTTCTTTGGCGAGATGGCGCTGATCAGTGGCGAACCTCGCTCAGCGACAGTCAGCGCAGCAACCGAGGTATCGCTGCTGTCGCTCTACGCCGTGGATTTCCAGATGTTGTCGAACAGTAGTCCGGAGATCGCGGAGACCATCCGCAAGACGGCGCTGGAGCGGCGGAGCGGGCCGCCGAAGGAATAATCCAAGCCTGATGGCTGCGGCATTGCCGCAGCCGGTGGGGGTTACGTGACCTGCCACGGGTAATTTCCTCCGGAATGGATTAGGGTCCGAGGCAGAAACGGCCAGCGCCACCATGACCACGCCGAGCATGATGCCAGCTCCAAGACCGAACGGCATCATGTCCGAAACGCCCGGCGCGATACTCGTATGTTACCGTTACATACTTGCGCTTTTACAATGCCCGGTCAGGATCGCGGTTGAAGGCAACTCCCGTGTCTCCTGGTTGGATAGGGCGGGAAGTGCTGCCGAGGGGGATTTCGATAACTCATCGAATAATACAAGAATACGGCAAATGTTGACGAAGCGAGATCTACTTCGCTCCGGCCAAGGGACGCGGCAGCCGCCCGGTATCATCGCGGCCCCGAATTAGCGTTTTGCCCCGACCCCCTGAGGTGGATGGTCGGCATCAACTTTCGGCGTTCGGGCAAGAGTACCGGTTCAAACAACGGGGTCACACTACAGACGATGGCGGACGATGTGGCGGGAATGATCCAAACTCTCAAAGTCGAACCGGCCAACATGATTGGAACGACTCGGTAACCATGGCGCACTCCCATGCGGTCAGCCTCCGCATAACGCGTCGGTGGCACGAAAAATCCACAAAACAATTCAACCCAGCACACCAGAGGAGAGTATCAATGCCAAATTTCATGAGACTCATCGCGGCAACGTCTGTAGCACTTTCGTCTGCCATGGCAGCCTACGCACAAGACCAAAGTCCCCTTCCCAAGGCTAGCGATGTGCTTGTCCGATACGGAGACGACGTCGAGGGCTGGACGGTCTATGCAAATCGAACCCGCGGAGATTGCTTGATCGTGCGCTCAGATGGCCCAAATTCGGTGCAAATGGGCGTTACCGCAAATCAGGAGGTCGGATATCTTGGCGTGTTTACGAAAGCGGATATCGGCCTTCAGAACGGGAACCAATCGCAAATCTTTGTCTCCATCGCCGGCCATCTTTATAGTGGTGTGGCCACTAGCACGAGCGGCGAACTCAAGGGGGGATATTCCGGCGGCTACATCCTGACAGACGACCCGAATTTCAAGCGCGACGTGGCGAAGCAATATGAAATGATCGTGTTTCCGGAAACCAAGGGGACCTTCGTCGTCGATCTGAAGGGGACTTACAAGGCGATGGCAATGGGCCGCAAGTGCCTCTCCTAGTGACCCACTCGCTCTGACCACTCATTTGCCTTTCATGGGGAGCATGAGGATCTGTAGGGCGGGATGGGACGGAGTATGTCGTCGTCATTGAATTTTGGCAGAGCCGGCGGGCGTGAAGAGGGCAAAACGGAAGGCAGCAAAGAGCAGTGCAAAATTGTGCGCTAAAGTCGAACGGATCGTGAACCCTCGTCACACACCTCTGAACACGCAGTAATGCTTGGAAGGTTCTATAAGGGACGCTCCATCAGGTTCATCATTTTCCGTTCATGAACATCATCGCGACGGAAACGAAGCCGTTTCGCTCATCCTCGTAGCCGGCGGCGATCATCTTCATGCGAAAGCCGATCATGTCCGCCCCTGCCTTGCCGTTGACTTCCATTTGATACAGGCTACCTCCTGCGTTTCGACGACGGTTCAAACGGATCTTCACCCTGCGCACCGGTTATGAGGCACTCGACAAGCTGCTTGAGCGGCTGTATCGAAGGAAGAACGAGTTGCTGAAGGTCCTGGAGCATCCCGGCATCCCGCTTCACACCAACGCATCGGAGAATGACCTACAAACGTTTGTCACGAAGCGGAAGATCTCTGGTGGCACAATGAGCCGCGATGGCCATGTTGCGCGCAATGTTATCCTCGACGAGACGGCATTGGAATTGAGGAGGGGCAATGTGAGCGGGTTTAGCTTTCAATATCCATCCGTTGATTGTGGTTTGGCGCCAGTGGTGTAAATTAGCGAGCAGCGTTAAGTTTTTATCACGTCGTTTCGAAGCCGGTCTGCGGATCGTTGCACGCCCATGATGAAATCGTCCCTCTGTCATATGCCCCTTCAGAGCCTGACCGAAAGAGAACTGAACGAAACCAGCCGGTCTGTCGCTTGCGGGGAACGAAGATCGCCAAGAAGTTCGACGATCATGGTGCGACGATTTCCCCGCTCAACTTCTTAGAAGATTGTCACCTCTTTCATACTGGGCTTCAACTCAGATATGCAGCGCGCTTCCCAAAGCTTTCAGCGCCGCCTCCATGACCGCTTCGCTGCGGGTCGGGTGCGCGTGGATGGTGCCGGCGATATCTTCGAGACGTGCCCCCATCTCGATCGCCAGCGCAAAAGCCGCCGAAAGCTCGGAGACCCCGGCTCCCACCGCCTGCAGGCCGAGCACGAGATTGGTATCGGCGCGGGCCACGACGCGCACGAAACCTTCTTCGGACAGCATCGTCATCGCCCGTCCGTTGGCGCTGAACGGAAACTGGCCGGTGCGAATTTCATAACCCTGCGCCTTCGCCTCTGCCGGCGACAGGCCGGCGCTGACGATCTCCGGGTCGGTGAAGCAGATGGCGGGAATGCATCGCTTGTCCCAGGCCCGCTTCTTGCCCGCGATGATTTCCGCCACCATCTCGCCTTGGGCCATGGCCCGATGGGCAAGCATCGGCTCGCCGGTCACATCGCCGATCGCATAGATGCCGCGCATCGAGGTGCGGCAACGGTCGTCGATCCTCAGATAAGGGCCGACACGATCGAGATCGAGTTCTTCGAGGCCGGATCCTGCGGTTCTTGGACGACGGCCGACAGTGACGAGGATGCGGTCGGCCGGCAGGGTCTGCTGCCGGCCATCAGCCGTTTCGACGATCAGAGCCTGGCCATTGTCGGCAAGGCCGATCGCCTTGGCACCCGTCAATACCCGGATACCGGCTTCGGTCAGCTTGCGCATGACGGGCCGCACCAGATCGGCATCGTATTGCGGCAGCACCTGTGCCGTCGCCTCGACGACCGTCACATCAGACCCCATCTTGGCAAAGGCGGTCCCGAGTTCCAGCCCGATATAACCGCCGCCGACAACGACGAGTTTTTTCGGCAGCTCCGTCAGCGACAGCGCCTCTGTCGAGGAAATGACACGGCCGCCGAAAGGCAAGTTTGCAAACTCCACCGGATCCGAACCGGTGGCGATCACCACCGTCTCGGCGCGGATGATCTGCTGGCCGGTTTCCGTCTCCACCTCCACCGTCTTGCCGTCGCGGAAATGGGCTCGGCCATGGACGATCTTGACCCGCGCCTTCTGCAGCAGCCCGGAAACACCGCTCGTCAACCGGCCGACGATCCCGTCCTTCCAGGCAATCGTCCTTATGAGATCGATCGAGGCGCCTTCGACGCGGATGCCCATCGGGTTCTTGCCGGCAAGCATCTTTTGCGTCGCTTCGAATTCCTCGGCCGCATGGATCAGCGCCTTGGAGGGAATGCAGCCGACCGTCAGGCAGGTGCCACCCGGCTTGCCGGCCTCGACGATGACGGTATCGATGCCGAGCTGTCCGGCGCGGATGGCGCAGACATAACCGCCCGGACCGGCGCCGATGACGAGGAGCTTGCAGACGATCTCTTTCATGGACCTCAGCCTTCGATAAAAATGAGCGCCGGCGTTTCGAGGAGCGTGCGGATGCGCTGCACGAAGTTTGCGGCATCCCAGCCGTCGATGATGCGATGATCGAAGCTGGAGGAGAGGTTCATCATCTTGCGCGGCACGAACTGCGTGCCGTCCCAGACCGGTCGTGTGGCGATCTTGTTGACGCCGATGATCGCCACCTCAGGATGATTGATGATGGGTGTCGAGACGATGCCGCCGAGCGCGCCCAGCGAACTGATGGTGATGGTGGAGCCGGAAAGCTCGTCGCGTGTTGCAGTACCCGAGCGCGCCGCTTCCGCCAGCCGGTTCATTTCGGCGGCGCAATCCCAGATGCCACGGGCTTCGGCATGCCGCGCCACCGGCACGGTCAGACCGGCACGCGTCTGCGTGGCGATGCCGATATGCACGGCACTATAGCGCGTTATGATGCCGGCATCGTCGTCGAAAGTGGCATTGACGTCAGGCTGCTCGGAAATGGCCTTTACCAGCGCCCGCATCAGGAAGGGCAGAACCGTCAGCTTCGGGTGGTCAGGCCTGCGATCGCCGTTCATGGTGGCGCGCAACTCTTCGAGCGCGGACATATCGACTTCCTCCACATAGGTGATGTGGGGAATACGCGAAGTGGAGAGCACCATCTTCTCGGCGATGCGGCGGCGCAGGCCGGTCAGCTTGATCTCTTCGGTCGCCGTCTTCCTGGCAAAGCCGTTCTTTGCCGTTGCAGGCGCGGTCCCTTGGCTTAGGAATTGCTCGATATCCTCGCGCAGGATGCGCCCGGCCGGTCCTGTCGCCTGCACTTGCCTGAGATCGACACCGCTTTCCCTGGCGAAGAGCCGCACCGAGGGAGCGGCAAGCGGCTTTTCCGCCGGCGCCAGCGCAGGAGTTGGCGCTGCCGGAGCAGGTTTTGCCATCTCGGCCTTGGGCGTTTCGGCAATCGGCGTCTGCGAAATCCCTACGGGCTGCACCTCGCCGACATCTCCCGCCGTCTCAATCCGCACCAGCGGAGCCTTCACCGCGATACGGTCTCCGACCTCGCCGGCAAGCCAGATGACGGTGCCATTGACGGGAGACGGAATTTCCACCGTGGCCTTATCGGTCATGACAGCGGCGATCACCATGTCCTCGCGGACGGGATCTCCCGTCTTCACATGCCACTCCACGAGCTCGGCCTCGGCGACCCCTTCCCCGACATCGGGCATCTTGATAATGAATTCGCCCACGGCTCAGGCCTCCATGACTTCGGCAAGCGCCCGCCCGACACGGCCGGGACCGGGGAAATAGTCCCACTCCTGCGCATGCGGATAGGGCGTGTCCCAGCCGGCAACGCGCACCACCGGCGCCTCGAGATGATAGAAGCAATGTTCCTGCACCAGCGCCACCACCTCGGCGCCGAAGCCGGATGTCAGGGTTGCCTCATGCACGACCACGCAGCGTCCCGTCTTCGAGACCGATTTGACGATCGTATCGAGATCGAGCGGCAGCAGGCTTCTCAAATCGATCACCTCGGCATCGATGCCCGCATCTTCGGCCGCAGCAAGCGCCACATGTACCATCGTGCCATAGGCAACGACCGTCACCGCCGATCCCGCGCGCCGCACTTCGGCCTTGCCGATCGGGATGGTGTAATAGCCATCGGGCACCTCTCCGAGGTCGTGTTTAGACCAGGGCGTCACCGGCCGCTCGTGATGGCCGTCGAAGGGGCCGTTATAGAGGCGCTTCGGCTCCAGGAACATGACCGGATCAGGATCCTCGATCGCCGCGATCAGCAAGCCTTTGGCGTCATAGGGATTGGACGGCACAATCACTTTCAGCCCGCAGACATGGGTAAAAAGCGCTTCCGGGCTCTGGCTGTGGGTCTGGCCGCCGAAGATGCCGCCACCCGTGGGCATACGCACGACGATCGGGCAGGTGAAATCGCCGTTGGAACGGTAGCGGATGCGCGCCGCCTCCTGCGTCAACTGGTCATAGGCGGGATACATGTAATCGGCAAACTGGATTTCGACACAGGGCTTCAGCCCATAAGCCGCCATGCCGATTGCCGTGCCGACGATGCCGGACTCGCTAATTGGCGTATCGAAGCAACGCGTGCTGCCATATTTTGCCTGCAGGCCCTGGGTGCAGCGGAAAACGCCACCGAAATAGCCGACATCCTCGCCGAAGACAACGACATTGTCGTCCTTCGCCATCGAGACATCCATGGCGCTGCGCACGGCCTCGATCATCGTCATCCTGGCCATGTCAGTACCCTGCCTTCTGCCGCTGGCGACGAATATGCGCCGGCATTTCGGCATAGACGCCCTCGAAAATGTCGCGCACCGAAGGCCTGCCGCCGGCATGCAGCGTCCCATGCGCCTCGGCCTGGCGCTGGGCTTCGATCACCTCATCCATGATTTCGGCTTCAGCCTGCACATGCCGCTCCTCCGACCAGGCGCCCTTGACGATCAGATGTTTCTTCAGCCGCAGCAAGGGATCGCCGAGCGGCCAGGCCTCCGATTCCGTCTTGGGCCGATAGGCGCTCGGATCGTCGGAGGTCGAATGCGCGCCGACGCGATAGGTGACATGTTCGATCAGCGTCGGGCCGAGATTGCGCCGGGCGCGTTCGGCCGCCCAGCGGGCGACGGCATGGACGGCGAGATAATCGTTCCCGTCGACCCGCAGCGCCGGAATGCCGAAGCCGAGGCCGCGGGCGGCAAAGGTGCCGGAGCCGCCGCGGGCAATTCCCTGAAAGGTGGAGATCGCCCACTGATTGTTGACGATGTTGAGGATCACAGGCGCCTTGTAGGTCGAGGCGAAGACAAGCGCCGAATGGAAGTCCGACTCCGCCGTCGACCCATCGCCGATCCAGGCAGCGGCGATGCGGCTGTCGTTCTTGATCGCCGAGGCCATTGCCCATCCGACGGCCTGCACATATTGGGTGGCGAGATTGCCCGAGATGGTGAAGAAGCCGTGTTCCTTTGAAGAATACATGATCGGCAGCTGCCGGCCGTGCAGCGGATCACTCTCGTTCGAATAGATCTGGTTCATCATCTCGACCATCGGGTAGTCGTCGGCGATCAAGAGGCCCGCCTGACGATAGGTCGGGAAATTCATATCGCCCGTCTCGAGCGCCTTGCGGAAAGCGCAACTGACGGCTTCTTCGCCGAGATGCTGCATATAGAAGGAGGTCTTGCCCTGCCGCTGCGCCATCAGCATGCGGGCGTCGAAGGCACGCAGCTTCATCATGTTGCGAAGTCCGGTCAGCAACGCCTGATCGGAGAGCGACCCGGCCCAGGGGCCGACCGCCTCGCCCTCGCGGTTCAAAACGCGGATGATGGAATAGGCGAGGTCACGAATATCTTCGGATGCGACATCGACCTCCGGCCGCGGCACCGATCCGGCCTTGGCAATCTTGACGTTGGAAAAATCGGGCTGACCGCCCGGGCGAACGGCGGGTTCGGGGACATGCAGGCTCAAACGAGCGGAATCCACCATGTTTTTTCTTTCCTCCCTTTGCCGGCCTTGCCCCTCTCCTCCGGAACAGGGCCGGATGTGGTGCTTAGAGATTGCGGGCGATCACCATGCGCTGCACGTCGCTCGTTCCTTCATAGATCTGGCAGATGCGCACATCGCGGTAGATGCGCTCGACCGGATAATCGGCCATGTAGCCATAACCGCCATGGATCTGGATCGCATCGGAGCAGACGCGCTCGGCCATCTCAGAGGCGAAGAGCTTCGCCATCGATGCTTCCGACAGGCAGGGCAGCCCCGCCTCCCGAAGAGACGCTGCGTGAAAGACGAGCTGCCGCGCCGCCTCGATCCGCACCGCCATATCGGCAAGGCGGAAGGCAACGGCCTGATGCTCGACGATCGGCTTGCCGAAGGCGATGCGCTCTCGGGCGTAGTCGAGCGCCGCCTCGAAGGCCGCCCGCGCCATGCCGACGGCCTGCGCCGCAATGCCGATCCGCCCGCCCTCGAGATTGGCGAGCGCGATGCGATAGCCCTCGCCTTCCGCACCGAGCCTCAGCTCGGCCGGGATGCGCATGCTGTTGAAGGCGATCTGGCAGGTGTCGGTGGAATGCAACCCGAGCTTTTCCTCGACCCGGATCACCTCGTAGCCCGGCGTATCCGTCGGCACGATAAAGGCGGTGATGCCCTTCTTGCCGACATCGGGATCGGTGACGGCAAAGACGATGATGATATTACCGTTCTTTCCCGAGGTGATGAATTGCTTGGAGCCGTCGAGCACGTAGTGATCACTGTTACGCCGCGCCCGGGTCTTCAGGTTGGAGGCATCGGAACCGGCCTGCGGCTCGGTCAGCGCAAAGCCGCCAATCCATTCGCCACTGGCCAGTTTCGGCAGGAAGCGCTGCCGCTGCTCCTCGGTACCGAATTTCAGGATCGGCACGCAGCCGACCGAACTATGCACGCTCATGATCGTCGAACACGGCCCGTCGCCGGCGGCAATCTCCTCGAGTGCCGCGGCATAGGCAATCACGCCCGTATCCGACCCGCCATAGGCCTCCGGCACCAGCATGCCGAGCAGCCCGAGCTCGCCCATTTCCTTCAATTCCTCGCGTGGGAAGAGATGCTCCCGGTCGCGTTTGGCGGCCCCCGGGGCCAGCCGGTCGCGGGCAAAGTCGCGGGCGAGATCTGAGATCTGCTGCTGAAGGTCGGAAAGGATCATCTGTTCCGCCCTCCCCGCTCGTGCCGCTCGATGGCGACAGCCGTCGCCTCGCCGCCGCCGATGCAGAGCGCGGCCATGCCGCGCTTCAAGTCGTATCGCTCCAGCGCCGCAAGCAGCGTCACCAGAATCCGGGCTCCCGATGCGCCGATCGGATGGCCGAGCGCGCAGGCGCCGCCATGCACGTTCACTTTTTCATGCGGGAGGTGGAGATCGCGCATCGCCGCCATGGCGACGACGGCGAAAGCCTCGTTGATTTCGAACAGATCGACCTCCGACAGCGGCAAGCCGGTGCGATCGGACAGCTTCTGCAGCGCGCCGATCGGCGCGGTGGCGAAAAGATTAGGTGCCTGCGAATGGGTAGCATGGCCGAGGATGGTGGCAAGCGGCTTCAGGCCGCGATGCTCCGCCTCGGAGCGGCGCATCAGCACCAGCGCTGCCGCGCCATCGGAAATCGAGCTGGAATTGGCGGCGGTCACCGTGCCGCCCTCGCGGAAGGCGGGCTTCAGCGTTGGGATCTTGTCGAGCTTCGCCTTTCCGGGCTGTTCGTCGCGGCTCGCCACCTGCTCGGCTTTACCGGATTTTATCGTGACCGGCGCGATTTCGCTGTCGAAACAGCCTTCGGCAATCGCCTTCTGCGCCCGCGTCAGCGAGGCGATGGCGTAACTATCCTGCGCCTCGCGTGTGAACTGATAGGCCTCGGCGCAATCCTCCGCGAAGCTGCCCATCAAGCGTCCCTTGTCATAAGCATCCTCCAGCCCGTCGAGGAACATGTGATCCACGACACGCCCATGGCCGAGCCTGTAGCCGCCACGGGCCTTGCCAAGGAGATAGGGCGCATTGGTCATGCTTTCCATGCCGCCCGCGACAGCCAGGGAGGAGCTGCCGGCGGCGATCAGGTCATGCGCTATCATCACCGCCTTCATGCCCGAGCCGCACATCTTGTTGACGGTGCTGGCCGCGGTCGCGAAAGGCAGGCCGGCATGGATCGCCGCCTGACGCGCCGGCGCCTGTCCCTGGCCGGCCGGCAGCACGCAGCCGAAGACGACCTCCTCGATCGCTTCGGCCGCAACGCCACTACGCTGCAGCGCCGCTCGGATCGCGGTTGCTCCGAGTTCCGGCGCAGTCGCATCCTTCAGCTCTCCCTGAAAGCTGCCGATCGGGGTGCGCGCCGCGCCGACGATAACGATGGGGTCTTGCAGAACCATTTTTCCTCCTCTGGGCAACGCGCTCAGCGCGCGCCCATCCGTAATGCGCCGTCGAGGCGGATGACCTCGCCGTTCAGCATGTTGTTTTCCAAGATATGGCGCACCAGCCCGGCAAATTCCGCAGGCCGGCCGAGCCGTGGTGGAAAGGGCACGCTCTTGCCGAGTGCTGCCTGAACCTCGGCTGGCATGTCAGCCATCATCGGTGTCTCGAAAATGCCCGGCGCGATCGACACGACCCGAATGCCGTGACGGGCAAGCTCGCGGGCGATCGGCAAGGTCATCGCCGCCACCCCGCCCTTGGAGGCGGCATAGGCTGCCTGACCGATCTGACCATCGAAGGCGGCAACCGAGGCCGTATTGATGATGACGCCGCGTTCGCCTTCCGCATCCGGCTCGGTCGTCTGGATCGCTGCGGCGGCCAGCCGGATCATGTTGAACGTGCCGATGAGATTGATGCCGACCGTGCGCGCAAAACTCTCCAGCCGGTGCGGTCCGTCGCGGCCGATCACCTTTTCGGCCGGCGCCACGCCCGCGCAATTGACCAATCCGCGCAGGCTGCCGAAGGCTTCGACGGCAGCGGCAACCACCGCGGCCCCCTCCTCGCCATCGGTCACATCGGCCTTGACGAAGCAGGCATCGCTTCCGAATTCCCGGGCGATTTCTTCGCCCGCTTGCATATTGAGATCGGCAATCGTCACACGCCCGCCAGCCTCCACAAGCGCGCGCACTGTTGCCGCACCCAAGCCGGAGCCGCCGCCGGTCACGATGAAACTTGCTCCACGGATCAGCATGAATGTCTTCCTCCCTGCCGACTGCGCCCCCTCCAGGCGCAACCGACGGATACGATTCTATTCGCTCCACCTATTGCAAGCGATGACAGAACTGCTTCATTATTTCGGCCAGTTTTGCCATAGCGAGGATAGAATGGCCGAGATCGAGCGACGCATGATCGCGCCAGCCTTCGTGGAAGAGGCACTCGACAGCCTGCGGCGGCTCGGCAAGCCGACGGCGCCGGTCCTTGCCCGGGTCGGCCTGGCGTCCCCGGTCGATCAGCCGGTTTCGGCAGAGACCTATGGCGCGCTCTGGCTGGCGATCGCCGCCAAGCTGGACGATGAATTCTTCGGCATGGGCGCACGGCCGATGCGCAGCGGCAGCTTCACGCTGCTCTGCCACTCTGTTCTGCATGCGCCGACACTGGGTCATGCGCTCCGCCGGGCGCTACGCTTCCTCGATGTTGTGCTCGACGATCCCCGGGGGCGGCTCGTCATCCGCGAAGGGCTGGCCGAGATCGAACTCAGCGACGCCGGCGGCCCACGTTCAGCCTTCGCCTACCGCACCTACTGGATCATCCTGCACGGCATCATCTGCTGGCTGGTCGGCCGGCGCATTCCGATCCGCCTCGTCGATTTCCGCTGCGCCGAGCCCAAACAAGGGGCCGACTACCGGCTCTTCTTCGGCGCCCCGGTGCGTTTCTCTCAAGCCATCAGCCGGCTCGGCTTCGACAGCGCCTTGCTCGACCTGCCGATCTCACGCAGTGAACAGGCCTTGAAGCAATTCTTGCGCGGCGCACCCGCCAATATTCTGGTGCGCTACCGCTATGATGCCGGCATCGCCGCCGCCGTCCGCCGCCGCCTGAGCCAGGCCACACCGGCTGCGTGGTCGAGCTTCGCCAAGCTTGCCGCCGATATGCGCATACCGCCCTCCACGCTCCGCCACCGCCTGCGCGACGAGGGACAAAGCTATGCCGCCATCAAGGACGACATCCGCCGCGACCTCGCCGTCGAACTGCTGCTGAACACACCCAAGACCATCGGTGAGATTGCCGTGCAGCTCGGCTATTCCGAGCCGAGCGCCTTCTTCCGGGCCTTCCGGAAATGGGCGGGCAAGAGCCCGGAGGGCTTTCGGCGGGAGGAAGCCCTCTCGCAATTGTATGAGCCATCGCATTCAAGAGCACTTTGAACCCGCCGCAACCCGCGCTACATATTTCAGCGGGAGGAGTGCCATGTTTGATTTTTCGCTCGGCGAAACCGCGGACGCGATCCGTGACACGACGGCGCGGTTTGCCGCCGATCATATTGCTCCGCTGGCTGCGGAGATCGACGAAAGCAACACGTTTCCGCGCCAGCTCTGGCCCGAGATGGGTGCACTCGGCCTGCATGGGATCACCGTCGAGGAAGAATTCGGCGGCGCCGGTCTTGGTTATCTCGATCATGTCGTCGCCATGGAAGAGGTTTCGCGCGCCTCGGCCTCCGTGGGGCTCAGTTACGGCGCCCATTCCAATCTCTGCGTCAACCAGATCCGCCGCTGGGCTTCGCCGGAGCAGAAGCGCCGCTATCTACCGAAGCTGATCTCTGGCGAACATGTCGGCTCCCTCGCCATGTCGGAAGCCGGCGCCGGTTCCGATGTCGTTTCCATGCGATTGCGCGCCGAGAAAAAGGGCGACCACTATATCCTGAACGGCACCAAGTTCTGGATCACCAATGCGCCGCATGCCGATGTGCTTGTTGTCTATGCCAAGACCGATCCAGCAGCCGGCCCGAAAGGCATTTCCGCCTTGATCATCGAAAAGGGCCTGCCCGGTTTCAGCGTCTCGAAAAAACTCTCCAAGCTCGGCATGCGCGGCAGCGATACGGCCGAACTGGTCTTTGAGGATTGCGCGGTGCCGGCGGAGGCGCTGATGGGCCGGGAGGGAGAAGGCGTGAAGATCCTGATGTCCGGTCTTGATTACGAGCGCGCCGTGCTTGCCGGCGGGCCGCTCGGCATCATGCAGGCCTGCCTCGATGTCGTGCTGCCCTATGTGCGCGATCGCAAGCAGTTCGGCAAGCCGATCGGCGATTTCCAGCTGATGCAGGCCAAGATCGCCGACATGTATGTCGCGCTGAATTCGGCGCGCGCCTATGTCTATGCCGTCGCCCGCGCCTGCGATGCCGGCCGCACTACACGCACCGATGCCGCCGCCGCGATCCTTTTTGCCAGCGAAAATGCCGTGAAGGTCTCGCTGGAGGCGATCCAGGCGCTCGGCGGCGCCGGCTATACCAAGGAATGGCCGGTCGAGCGCTTTTTGCGCGACGCCAAGCTTTACGATATCGGCGCCGGCACCAATGAGATCCGCCGCTACCTGATCGGCCGGGAGCTCATTGCGTCATGACGGTGATTTCGACTGCGATCGACCGCGACAGCGAGAGCTTCAAGGCCAATGCCGGCAAGAACAAGGCCCTCATCGACGAGCTCTATGAGCGCTCAGCAAAGGCGCGCGAGGGCGGATCGCAAACGGCGCGCGAGCGCCATACGAGCAAGGGCAAGCTGCTGCCGCGCGACCGCATCCAGCTTTTGCTCGATGCCGGCAGCCCGTTCCTGGAGATCGGCACGCTGGCCGCCAATGGCATGTATGATGACGAGGCGCCAGGCGCCGGCATCATTATCGGCATCGGCCGCGTTTCCGGCCGCGAAGTAATGATCGTCGCTAATGACGCCACGGTGAAGGGCGGCGCCTATTTCCCGATGACGGTGAAGAAACATCTGCGGGCGCAGGAGATCGCGCTGCAGAACCGCCTGCCTTGCATCTACCTCGTCGACAGCGGCGGCGCCAATCTTCCGCATCAGGCCGAGGTCTTTCCCGACCGCGATCATTTCGGCGCGATCTTCTACAACCAAGCGCAGATGTCGGCCGAGGGAATCCCACAGATCGCCTGCGTGATGGGAAGCTGCACCGCCGGCGGTGCCTACGTGCCCGCCATGTCCGACGAAACGGTCATCGTGCGCAATCAGGGCACGATCTTCCTCGCCGGCCCGCCTTTGGTGAAGGCCGCGACCGGCGAGATCATTTCGGCCGAAGAGCTCGGCGGCGCCGAAACCCATGGCCGCCGCTCTGGCGTCGTCGATCATGTCGCCGAAAACGACGAACATGCGCTGCTGCTCGTCCGTGATATCGCAAGCACTCTCAACAGCGTGAAGGCCATTGATATCGACCTCAAGCAGCCACGACCGCCGAAACTCGATCCCGAGGATCTCTGCGGCCTGATCCCGGAGAATGTTCGCTCGCCCTATGATGTGCGCGAGGTCATTGGCCGGATCGTCGATGGCTCGGAACTGCATGAGTTCAAGCCGCTCTACGGCGCCACGCTGATCTGCGGCTTCGCCCGCGTCTGGGGCATGCCCGTCGCCGTCATCGCCAATAACGGCGTGCTGTTTTCCGAAAGCGCACTGAAGGGCGCGCATTTCATCGAGCTAGCTTGCCAGCGCCGCATACCTTTGCTGTTTCTGCAGAATATCTCCGGCTTCATGGTCGGCGGCCGCTATGAGGCCGGCGGCATCGCCAAGGATGGGGCAAAGCTGGTGACGGCGGTTGCGACCGCGAGCGTGCCGAAGGTCACGGTCATCATCGGCGGCAGCTTCGGCGCCGGCAATTACGGCATGTGCGGCCGCGCCTATCGCCCGCGCTTCCTCTTCACCTGGCCGAACAGCCGCATCAGCGTGATGGGCGGCGAACAGGCGGCCTCAGTGCTCGCCACGATCCGTCGAGACTCCATGGAGGCGCGCGGTGAGAATTGGCCTGTTGAAGAGGAGGAAGCCTTCAAGGCGCCGATCCGCGCCGGCTACGAGGCGGAGGGCAATCCCTATTATGCCACGGCTCGCCTCTGGGACGACGGCATCATCGATCCGCGCCAGACGCGCGATGTGCTGGGCCTTGCCTTTTCCGCCTGCCTGAATGCGCCGATCCCGAAAGGCCCGCGCTTCGGCCTGTTCAGGATGTGAGGCGCCAATGATGGAAAGTCTTCTCATTGCCAACAGGGGCGAAATCGCCCGCCGCATCATCCGCTCGGCCAAGATGCTCGGCATCCGCACCATCGCCGTCTATTCCGAAGCCGATGCCGGCCTGCCTTTCGTAAGGGAGGCCGACGAGGCGATCGCCATCGGCCCCTCGCCGGCCCGCGAAAGCTATCTCTCGCAGGAACGCATCCTCGAGGCCGCCCGGAAAACCGGCGCTGCGGCGATCCATCCCGGCTACGGTTTCCTTTCGGAAAATGCCGGATTTGCCGAAGCGGTGGAAAAGGCCGGTATCCTCTGGGTCGGCGCACCGCCCGCCGCCATCCGGGCGATGGGGCTCAAGGATGCGGCCAAGGAATTGATGCAGGCAGCCGGCGTGCCCGTGACCCCCGGCTATATTGGCGCGGACCAGAGCAAAGAAACGCTGGCGGCCGAGGCGGATACCATCGGTTATCCCGTGCTCATCAAGGCCGTCGCCGGTGGCGGCGGCAAGGGCATGCGTCGCGTCGAACGCCCGCAGGATTTCGCCGAACGTCTCGCCTCCTGCCGCCGTGAGGCGGCCGCCGCCTTCGGCGACGACCGCGTGTTGATCGAACGCTATATCGCCAATCCGCGTCATATCGAGGTTCAGGTTTTCGCCGATACGCTCGGCAATTGCGTTCATCTTTTCGAACGCGATTGTTCGCTGCAGCGCCGCCACCAGAAGGTCATCGAGGAAGCCCCTGCCCCCGGCCTCGATGCCGCAACCCGGGCAGTGATCTGCGATGCGGCGGTGAAAGCCGCAAGAGCAGTGAATTATGTCGGCGCCGGCACCATCGAATTCATTGCCGATGCCTCGGAAGGCCTTCGCGAAGATCGCATCTGGTTCATGGAGATGAACACTCGCCTGCAGGTCGAGCACCCGGTCACCGAGGCAATTAGTGGCGAGGATCTGGTGCTCTGGCAGTTGAAGGTCGCTAGCGGCGAGCCGCTGCCGAAAAGCCAGGACGAAATCGCCATGAACGGCTGGGCCTTCGAAGCCCGCCTCTATGCCGAAAATCCTGCCGCCGGCTATCTGCCCTCGACCGGCTGGCTCGAACATCTCAGCCTGCCAGAAACAATCCGCGTCGATAGCGGCGTCGAGCAAGGGGATGAGATCACCGCCTTCTACGATCCGATGATTGCCAAGGTCATTGCCCATGGGCCGAACCGCGAGGCCGCACTTTCGAAGCTCGCAGCCGCCTGCGCAGGTATCGAGGTCTGGCCGGTCAAATCCAATGCCGGCTTGCTTGCCCGCATCGCCGTCGATCCGGATTTTCGCGCAGCTCGGATCGATACCGGCTTTCTCGACCGCCATGGCGATAGCCTGGTGGCGACGGAGCCGAGCGAAATCGCGATCGACACCGCGGCCACTGAGCTTTCAAGAAATACGGATGGTGATCCCTGGTCCGCGCTTGCCGGGTTCCGCATCGCCGGCGCGGATGACAAGAGGGTGCGCATCCGTATCGGCGAGCACCTCCTTTGGGGGCAATCACGTCGGGAGCTTGAGGCAAATGCCGTCACGATCGGTGAAACGATGGCGCTTTTCGACGCCGGCAATGCCTGGCCGATCAGCCTGCCTGTGGCAAGTGAAGTCGAGGCAAGTCAGGGTGCCGGCGATGGCGCGATTCTGTCACCCATGCCCGGCCTCGTCATTTCGGTGGATGTGGCCGACGGCGATCGTGTCGCCAAGGGGGACCGCCTGCTGACAGTCGAAGCGATGAAAATGGAACATTCTCTACGTGCGCCCTTCGACGGCATCGTCGAAAAGCTGCAGGTTTCCTCGGGGATCAGGGTCTCGGAAAACCAGCTGGTCGTCAGCATTGTGAAGGAGCAGGATTGATGGCCGGCCGTTATTTCGACGAGTGGACGGTCGGCGACCGCATCGCCCACGACATCCGCCGCACGGTCACCGAGACCGACAATCTGCTGTTCACGACGCTTTCCCACAATCCGCAGCCGCTGCATCTCGATGCCGATTATGCCACAGGCACCGAATTTGGCCGGATCGTCGTCAACGGCACCTTCACCTTTGCCCTCACCGTTGGCCTTTCGGTCGGCGACACCACGCTCGGCACGCTCGTCGCCAACCTCGGCTATGACAAGGTGACGATGCCGAAACCGGTCTTCATCGGCGATACGCTGCGGGTGGAAACTGAGGTGATGGAGCTGCGTCGCTCGAACTCCCGCCCCAATGCCGGCATCGTCACCTTCCGGCATATCACCCTGAACCAGCGCGGCGAGACCGTCTGCCAATGCCTGCGCATGGCGATGCTGAAGGTGAAGTCGTCATGAGGCTGCGCTCGCTGCTCTTTGCGCCCGGCGACCGGCCGGAGCGTTTCGAAAAAGCGCTCGCCTCAGGCGCCGATGCCGTCATTCTCGACCTGGAAGATTCGGTTGCGCCCTCAAACAAGGCGAAAGCGCGCGAGAGCGTGCACGAGTTCGTCCTGCATCATGCCGGCGAGACCCCTCTCCTGATCCGCATCAATCCCCTCGCCTCGCCAGAATTCGAAGACGACCTTACCGCTTTGAGCGGCCTTCATCCTTTCGCGATCGTGCTGCCAAAGGCCGAGGGTGCCGCTTCGGTGCTGAAGCTCGCAGGCTCTCTTGCATCTGCAATTCCCATCCTGCCGATCGCAACCGAAACGCCATCCGCGATCTTCGAGATCGGCAGCTACCGGGATGTCGCGAGCAGCCTCTGCGGCTTGACCTGGGGTGCTGAGGATCTATCTGCCGCGATAGGGGCTACGACCGCGCGCAGGACGGATGGCCGTTACACGCCGCCTTACGAGCTTGCCCGCTCGCTCACGCTGTTCGCAGCCCATGCCGCCGCCGTTGCGGCAGTCGACACCGTCTATCCAGATTTCCACGATGTGGGCGGTCTCAGGGCCTATGTCGGCCGCGCCCGGCGCGACGGCTTTTCCGGCATGATGGCCATCCATCCGAGCCAGGTCGAAACGATCAATCACGCCTTCACGCCGGATCCGTCCGAGATCGCCTGGGCGGAGAAAGTCGCCGCCGCCTTCGCCGCCAGGCCCGACGCGGGCGTCATCCAGCTCGACGGACGCATGCTGGACCTGCCGCATCTCAAGCTTGCCCTCCGCATCCTGGAGACAGCAGGCCGATAGCCAGCGAGCCGCTCGCTTGACTGTCTTCGGCCAATTAGTCTGACTTCGCCGTTGGCTCGGGGCGTCGATATAGCTTTCGACCAGGTCTTTCAGGAAGGTGAGCTTTGCATTGTCAGCCGTTGCATAGGCGGCCCCCCAGCGAGGCAATCGCACTCTCCTTGGAGCGACGGTATTGGGCGAAGAAGTCGAGCAGCCAGAAAAGGCTGGCCTCGCCGCCTGTCGTGTTCGTGGTGCCGATGGTCATACGCTGCGAATACCTTGTGAGCGAGCACCCAGTTCTCCGTCGGCGAAGATCAACTGACATTCGTCCTGCCGGTGCGCCGAGCTCAGATCGTGGTCCCTGTCATCGAGTCAAGCTCAAGCCAGGGAGCGCGGCTGGCATTCAGAGGGCTCAGGGATTGGCTCCGGTGGTCCCTACAAAGAACTGGTTGAGTTGCTTCATCTCCAGCGCATGAGCGCGCTTTCTAAGAGCGACTGCCTGTTTGAGCGTCGCTAGCTCATCCGTTATGTCAATGAGATGAGCCTCGGCGACGAGCATCTCTGCTTCGATCCTTCCCTGCTCTCTCAATTGCCAGACGTCCCGGATGCGGAATTGAACGATTATCGTGCCGAAAAGCGCCACGAGCGCGGAGGTCGCCATTGGGAGCCATTGGGGGATAACCGTGCTATAAGCCGAAAATAATGAAGAGAGGCCGCTCAGAACGATGATCCCCAATGTGAGAAAATTCCAGAGATACTGATTCACCCTGGAGGATCGCGCATACCAGTTTCGATGCGTCCGCAGGTCACGCAAAGCCTGCCTTTTGATCTCGACCATATCCGATGGGAGCATCTTTTCTGCTCTCTCTTGATCGATCTCCCGTCTTGCCGCCAGAATTACGTTGATGATAGCGATAGTTATCCCGAAGGTAATCATGAACCAGGCGATGTAGTGCAAAGGGACGTCATCGAGAATGACGTTTGGAAAAAACTCGGGTTTAAAAAATTCAATTAAAGTGCCAAGCGATACCAAGAATACAGAAAAGACAACCACTGCTATCGAAAGCATCGCCGCCATATTTCTATATCTGCCATTCAGTGTCAGTTTCCGAAGTTGGGCCGAGTCATCCTCATCCTTTCTGAGCAGGTCCATCGTCCTATCCTCGAGACTGTAGATTAACCACAGTCAACCTTGTAGCACGTCAGAAAGCAAGTAACGTTTGTGACGAATTACTTGATAGATCGAATTGCAGGCTACCCGCGATCCGGTCGATATGTCCGATGCCGCGAAACGGCCCCCGCCATATCGCCAACGTTCAGGCTCGGGTAGCCTCCGCCAGCGGTCGGTCGAGATCGCGGGCAATATATTCCTGGATCTGCCGGACGAGAGCGGGCAGGAGATGGTGCCCCGCTCAGGAGAATTGCTCGGTCGGTCCCGCCGCCGGATTGGTCAGCCAGCATGGTCCCTCGGCGGTCATGTACATATGGTCTTCCAGCCGAATCCCGAATTTCCCGGGGAAGACGATCATCGGTTCGTTGGAAAAACACATGCCGGCGGCAAGCGGCGCGTCGTTGCCTCGAACGATATAGGGTTCCTCATGGATCTCGAGCCCGAGGCCATGACCGGCGCGATGCGGCAAACCTGGCAGGCGATAGTCGGGGCCAAGGGAGTGTTTGGCAAGCACCTTACGGGCCGCATCGTCGAGGCTCGAGCAGGCGGCACCGATCCGGGCTGCGTCGAAGACGGCCTGTTGCGCCTCGCGCTCGATCCACCAGGCCCGTTCGAACGCACTTTCGCCGCCCTCCAGCATATAGGTCCTGGTGATATCGGAATGATAACCGTCGATCCGGCAGCCGGTATCGATGAGAATGACGTCGTCACGACCAAGGACCTGATCGCCGTCGGCGCCATGCGGAAGCGAGGTCGCCGCGCCGAAGGAAACGATGCAGAATGTCGAGCCGGCATCGGCGCCGGCCTGGCGATGCTGCCGGTCGACGAAATCGACCACCTCGGATGATTTGATGCCCGGCTTCAAGAGGCCATGCGCTTGCCTGTGTACGTCAAGCGTCAGGTCCATCGCATACTGAATGAGGGCAATCTCCGCGGCCGATTTGATGCAACGCAGGTCGCGGATCAGCCGCCCGCCATCGGCAAGCCTCGCCGCGCCCATCTCCGCTGCCAATGCATGATAGAAGAAAAGCGGCAAACCATCGTCGAGGGCAAGTCTGCCGCCCTGGGCAACAAGGCGGGCGATGAGAGCGGCGCTGCTCTCCTCCTCTTCCCAGACCAGGATTTCCCCCGGCAGATGCGGCAGCGTTTCGACACGGCTGCGCTCGAACCCTGGAACGATGTAGGATATGGTCGCGGGCGTGACGAGCGCGCCGAGGAACCTCTCGCTCGGATGCCAGACCAGCCCCGTGAAGTAATGCAGGCTTTCGGTCGGCCCAAGAAGCACCGCAGCCAATCCTTCGGCTTCGACCATTGTGCGAAGCCTGGCGAGGCGGTTCTGCCGTTCGTCCTCAGTGATGCGGGGTACGGGGTGCTGCCACGACATGTTGTTTTCCTGCTTTTCCTGCGCTTCCAGATCGATGAAACCCTCGCCTTGCAGCGGGATCTTGAACCGACACTAATGCCGCTGTAGGCAATATGTCGACATGAAAAATGAGGAGATGACGATGGCGGCCGAATACACCTGACCGGGCATGCTGATACGTGCCGGGCTTTCGCTCGAAACAGCCCGCCACGTCGCCAACGTGGTGACCAACGAATTCGAGCATGACGGTGTTTGCCAGTCGGCGGCTGTCCTGCGCCGGATGATGACCTTGGTCAGGGAGCAAGGCGGCCCCCTCGCCTCCTGAGGCTCCAACGGTTCATTGCTCTCGTCGCGTCAGGACATGCTGATCGCCACCGGCCGGTCGAGGTCGCGGGCGATATATTCCTGGATCTGGCGGACGATCTGCCCGGCGTGGGCGATCGCCAGCCGGTCGGCCCGCTCGACGTCACCGGCCTCGATCGCGGCGATGATCTCCTCGTGTTCGTCGACATACTGGCGCGGCAGACGGTCGTCGAATGTCGAGTAGTAAAGGCGCAGGATACGGCGGCCCTCGTCGAGCAGCCTGGCGAAGAAGGCCGTGTAATAGGAATTGCCGGCAAGTTCGGCGATCGCGACGTGAAATTCGCGGTTCGCCTCGATCATCGCATAGGCATCGCGCGCGGCAACGGCTTCGGCGAAGTCCTTCTGATGCCGGCGGACGGTCTTCATGATTTCGCCGTTTCGCCGTTGCGCCGCGCCGCGCGTCGTCACCCGGTACATCAGCGTCAGCGCTTCGAAATAGGTGGGCAGGCTTGCGAAATCGATCGTCGCAACGATCGTGTTCCTGTTCGGCAGCGTCGTGACGAGCCCGTCGGCAGCGAGCCGCAACAGCGCCTCGCGAATGGGAGTCCGCGACATCCGGAAACGTTCCGACAGCCGCACCTCGTCGAGCGGACTGCCGGGTTCCAGCGCCATCGACAGGATTTCCTGCCTGAGCGTCACATAGACGCTCTGCGTGCCAGAGCCGCGCACCCGCACATTTTCCGCGTCGTTCCGCATTTGTCCGCCCTCTTTCGTTAGAGCCTTGTATTTCGTTTTGGCCGATTCTCGCAATGTCGGTCTTCGGGGCTTCAAATTTGTAAGCTCACATCATTGAATCTTGTCGACAGTTTGTATATAAGGCAACTAGTTTCAACGAGGCTCGATCAATGACCACAGGATGGAAGGGCGTATTTCCCGCCGTAACGACACAGTTCAACGATGATCTTTCCGTTGATTTGCCCTCGACCCAGCGCGTCCAGGACGCGCTTGTAAAGGATGGCGTCAACGGGCTGATCGTCATGGGCACATGTGGCGAGAACAATTCGCTGGACCCCGAGGAGAAGCGCACGATCCTGAAAGCTGCCGTCGAGGTCGTCAATGGCCGCGTTCCCGTGGTGACGGGCGTGTCCGAATTCGACACGCGCCGCGCCGTCGCCTACGTCCGCGACGCCGAAAAGCTCGGCGCCGACGGCCTGATGCTGCTGCCGGCCATGGTTTATGTGCCGAAGCCCGAAGAGCTGATCGCGCATTTCCGCACCGTCGCCGAAGCGACCTCGCTGCCGATCATGCTGTACAACAATCCGCCGGCCTACCGCGTCAATATCGGCGCCGATGTGCTGAAGGTGCTTGCCGACGTGCCGAACATCAAGGCGGTCAAGGAAAGTGCGCCGGATCCGCGCCGCTTCACCGATCTCATCAATGAATTCGGCGATCGTTTCGATATCTTTGCCGGTCTCGACGACGTCGCGCTCGAAGGCCTGATGCTCGGCGCCAAGGGCTGGGTCTCGGGCTTGACCAGCGCCTTCCCGGAGGAATCCGTGCAGCTCGTTGCCGCCACCGAACGCGGCGACTGGGAAGAGGCCCGCAAGATCTATCGCTGGTTCATGCCGCTTCTGCACCTCGATGCCGAACACGATCTCGTGCAGTCGATCAAGCTTGCCGAGCAGATCATGGGCCGCGGCTCCGAGCGCGTCCGCCTGCCGCGCCTGCCGCTTTCGGGCGCCCGCCGCGCCGAAGTCACCGCCATGGTAGAGAAGGCCGCTGCCACGCGTCCTTCGAAGATCCGTCAGGCTGCCTGATCAACGAGCCGGCAACCCCGCGGTTGCCGGCCTTTTCCGTGTTTGCTGTTCAGGCAAGCGCCAGCGACCGGCCGGTCGCCGGATCGAACAGATGCATCTGGTTCATGTTGAACGAAAGCGGCATCGTCGACATCGGCCTCGGCCCGCTCTCGGGATCGATGCAGGCGCAAAGACTTGCCTCGCCGATCGCGAAATAGACCATAGTCTCCGGCCCGAGAGGCTCCACAAGATCAATCTTGGCTTCGATGTCGGCATAACCAGGACGGGCCTGGCGGTCGGTGATCGATTCCGGCCGGATCCCGAACACCACTGGTTTGCCGGCATGGCTGGCATAATCGCCGGCGCGCGCTCCCGGCACGGCAAGCTCGCTGCCGTCAGTCAGTTTGACGACGAGACCCTTCTCTCCTGATAGCAGCGTCGCGGACAGGAAATTCATCGACGGCGAGCCGATGAAGCCGGCGACGAACTGGCTGACGGGACGATGATAGAGCGCCTGCGGCGGCCCCGCCTGCTCGATGATGCCGCCATTCATCACCACGACACGATCCGCCATGGTCATCGCCTCGACCTGGTCGTGGGTGACGTAGACGGTCGTCGTCGGCAACAGCTGGTGCAGCCGCTTGATCTCCGTGCGCATCTGCACGCGAAGCTTGGCATCGAGGTTGGACAACGGCTCGTCGAAGAGAAAGACTTTCGGGTTCCGCACGATCGCGCGGCCCATCGCGACGCGCTGACGCTGGCCGCCCGAAAGCTGGCCCGGGCGCCGGCCGAGCAACTCGCTGATATGCAGGGTTTCCGCCGCCCTGATGATACGCGCGTCGATCTCGCTCTTGGCGAGCTTCTGCTGCTCCAGGCAGAACGAAATATTCTCCCGCACCGTCATGTGCGGATAGAGCGCGTAGTTCTGAAAGACCATGGCGATGTCACGTTTGCCCGGGCCGAGCCGGTTGACGACCTGGTCGCCGATGACGATCTCGCCGCCGGTGATGTGTTCGAGACCCGCAATCATGCGCAATGTCGTCGATTTTCCGCATCCCGACGGGCCTACGAAAACGACGAATTCATTGTCTTCGATGTCAAGGCTGATGCCGCGGACGGCCTCGTAGATGCCATAGGATTTAACGATGCTCTTGAGTTCCAGCCGCGCCATGGTTTTCTCCTAGACCTCCTGCAACCAGATCGCCATCGCTCCGGGCTCGCGATTGGCCCAGAGGTGATAGGGGATCGCCGTGAAGGGCCGCTCCTTCAGCGCGGAGGGCGCGGTGCGATAGAGTGCATTCTGCCAATCGGCTATATCGGCTTCGAGCGCGGTGCCTTCGAGGACGGTCGCTCCGCCGAGAAGCGCGGCATCGTAACGGGCAGAAATTTCCTCAGATGCCGGCAGGCGGAGCCGCTGCGGCTCGCCGCCGAGGTCCGTCTCCTCGATGCAATAGACGACAGGCCCGCGCCGCAGCGCGACGCGTCCGCCGTCTTCGGAGACGGCAGGATGCGCGTAGATGCGCTCGACCGGCATCGAGAAGCCGATGCGGACCTCGTCACCATTCTGCCATTCCCTTGATATTGCGGCATAACCCTTCGTCACGCATTGATCGAGATCGACGGCAACGCCGTTGACCGAGATCTGCGCCTGCCTGCACCATCCGGGGATGCGAAGACGAAGCTGAAACCGGCTTGGCCGCTCGACGGCGAACCGCAGGCTGATGTCGCCATCCCAGGGATATTGCGTCTCCTGGATCAGGCGCACGAAGCTGTCGCCGACTATGAGATCTGCGCAATTGGTGCCGTAGAGATGGACGGCGAGCTCATGATCATCAGTCGAATAGAAATATTGGCCGAGCGACGTGATGAAACGGGCAATGTTGGTCGGGCAGCAGGGGCAGTAATGCCATTTCCACCGACGGTGCTGCCCGTGGGTTTCAAGGACGTTCTCATAGAAATAATGTTCACCGTCGCGTGAGATGCCGGAAAGCGCGCCGTTGTAGAGCACCGTTTCCAGCCTGTCCGTGAACTTGCCGTCGAGATCGATCTGCGCCATGCGATGGCTCCAGAAGCCGAGCGCGACGGCTGCGCATGTCTCGGCATAGGCCGTCTCGTTCGGCAGGTCGAATTCCCGGGTGAACCCTTCATTGGATGCCGAGGGGCCAAGGCCGCCGGTCACGTAGAGCTGGCGGCCGACCAGGTTGTCGAAGAGCCGGTCGCAGGCCTCCTTCAATGTCGGATCGTCGTTCTCACGGGAGAGATCCGCCATCGCAGAAAAGAGGTACATGGCGCGAACCGCGTGTCCGACGACCTGGTGCTGGTCGCGCACCGGCATATGGGCCTGGCTATAGGCATATGTCTTGTAGACGTAATCGTCCGGGTTCTCGCCGCGCCTGCGAGCCTCCTCGTCGTAATACGAGGGCATCCGGCCGCGTTCGTCGACGAAATAGGTCGCAAGCTTCAGATGCCGCGGATCGCGCGTCACACGGTAGAGTTTGACCAGCGCCAACTCGATTTCCTCATGGGCATCGTAACCCCTGAGCTTTCCGGGCTCGGCACCGAAGGTTTCCATGATATGGTCGACTGCGCGGATCATCACGTCGAGGAAACGGCGCTTTCCCGTCGCCTCGTAGTAGGCGACGGCCCCTTCCAGCAAGTGGCCCATCGAATACATCTCGTGCAGGTCGCGCAGATTGGTCCAGCGCCTGTCCGGCTCGCGGCGAATGAACCAGCTGTTGACGTAGCCATCGGCCATCTGCCCTTTTTCGAGCTTTTCGACGATAGCATCGATCTTCGCCTCAAGCGCAGCATTCGGGTGAGCCTTCAGCGTGTAACTTGCGGCCTCGATCCATTTGCCGAAATCGGAATCGAAGAAATGCTGCATCGACAGTCCGCTCGGCTGGATCGGGCGCACCAGCGGCCCGGCCGGCTTGTCAAAATCGAGCACCTCGAGGAAGCCCTCCTCTTCCAGCCGCTTGTGCTGTGTCGGGATGGTGACGTTGCGAACCGTCTCCGTCCAGCTCTGCCAGAAACCGCCATCAAATACGACACCGGAATGGTCGGCAGGCCTGTATCGCTGCCGTCCCGCAGCGCGTGCCGGTTGAAAGCGAGGTGAGCTGGTCATGAGGACTCCTGAGCGGGACGAGCGCTGTTACTTCACGGCGCCGGCCGTCAGGCCGCGCACGTAATATCGTTGCAAGAGAAGGAAAAGCAGGATGCAGGGGACCATGGTCACGGCTATGCCGGCCTGAAGCGCGCCCCAGTCGATGATGCCATAGATGCCCGACGAAACATTCACCAGCATGATCGGCAGCGTGAACTTGTTCTGATCGGACAGAAAGATGAGGGCAGCGAGGAATTCGTTCCAGGAATTCAGGAAGGCGAACATCGCAACGGTGGCGACACCGGGAAGCGCGATCGGCAGCATGATCCGGCGCAGGATCGTCGCCTGCGACGCGGCGTCTATCCGCGCCGCTTCGATCAGCGCCTTCGGCACTGCATCGAAGGCGTTGCGCATCATGAAGACGGAAAAAGGAAGCTGGAAGGTCACGTAGATCAGCACCAGCCCGAGAAGGCTGTTCTGCAGCCGGAAGACTTTCAGGATCAGGAAAAGCGGCGTCAGGATCGACTGGAACGGGATCATCATCGTTGCCATGATCAGCACGAAGAGCAGCGACTGGCCGGGAAAGCGGAATTTCGAAAAGCCGTATCCCGCCGGCACCGCGACGAGCACTGTCAGGATCACCGTTCCGGCCGCGATCAGCACCGAATTGGCGGCATAGACGTACCAGCCGGCGCCGACATGCTCGAGGCGGCGGTAGTTCTCGAGCGAGAATGCCTTCGAGAAAAGCGCTGCCGGATCGGCAAGTGCTGCGGCCGCGGGCTTGAAGGAATTGGCAAAGGACCAGACGATCGGCATCACGAAGAAGATGGCAAAGACGCATGCCGTCAGAACGAAAGCGAGATAACCGAGCCGCTCGCTCGCCGGCTTCGCTGCGAGATTGTGGTTGAGCCGTTCCATCAACCCTCCTCCGGCCGCTGGCGCAGCAGGACGAACTGGATCGCGCTGATCGCCACCAGGACGACGAGCAGGGCAAAGGAGATCGCCGAGCCATAACCGAGACGATAGGATGAAAACGAGGCGAGATAGATCGAGAAGACCGCGGAGATCGTGCTGTTCTCAGGGCCGCCCTGAGTGATGATGAAGAACTGATCGAAGGCCAGCATCGATGAAGTGACGTTGAGGACGAGCGCCAGCACCACCGAGTTCCTCATCAAAGGCAGCGTGATCCGGCGAAACCGGCCCCAGACGCTGGCGCCGTCGATCCTGGCGGCTTCGATGACGTCGTTCGATATGCTCTGAAGGCCGGTCAGGAGAATGATCATCGTGAAGCCCGCTGTTTTCCAGACGACCATCAGGATGACGACGCCGAGTGCTGGCCAGAAACTTTCGAGCGGCCTCGGCGCGCTGTCGATGATGCCCGCGCTGCGCAACAACTGCGCAAAGACGCCGCTATCGGGATTGAGCAGCCACATCCACAATGTCGAGGCCGCCCCGAAGCCGATGACAACAGGCATGAAATAGATCGTGCGGAAAAAGCCGGCGATCCGCAGCGGCCGGTCGACGAGCAGCGCCAGGGGAAAGGCCACCAGGAAGATCGCAGCCGTGACGAGCACCGTGTAGAGCAGCGTGAAACCTAGGGAATGCCAGAGCTGGGTGTCGCTGATCAGTTCGGCATAGTTGGAAAGGCCTATGAACTTCGTCCGGCCGAGAAGCGGCCAATTGTAGAAGCTCATCCAGACCGTCATGACAAGCGGCACGAGGAAGAGCACGACGATGAACAGCAAGCCCGGCAGGATGAAGGCAAGGCCGAGCCAACCCTTCGGCTCGGGCTCTCCGGCTGCGACTGCGCGCCTCCGGTTGCGAAGTGTCGAGGATATCACCGCAACTCCTCCTTCCGTTTGAACGTCGAGATGTGAAGGAAACGGCAGGACATCCACAGATACCCTGCCGAAGCCCATCGGGCTCAGTTCGGATTGGTGCGTTCGAGGATGCGGGTGAAGTCGGCCTGCGTTTTAGCGATCGTTCCGTCGACGTCGTCGCCGAAGATCGTGCCCTGGATCAGATTGAGGAAGGGACCGGTGCGGCTGACGAAGAGTTCATCGGACGAAAAAGTGTAGGGCGTGCGCGCCTTGGCGAGGATATCGTAGGCAACGAGATTGCGCGGGTCGAATTTCGCATAGGCTTCCGCGGCGAGGTCGGTGCGCGACGGCATGCCCGATTCCTGGGTGATATAGACCTGCTGCTCGGGCTGCATGTAGAAATTGACGAAGTCGAGCGCGACCTTCTTCTTCTCGCCGCTGATGCCCTTTATCAGGGACAGCGTGTCGCCGCCGGCAAAGCTCGATGCACCACCCTCCGGCCCCGGGATCGGCGCAACGGCGAACTTCACGTCGGGATATTTGCTGGTCAGCAGATTGACGATGTAGGAGCCGGTCATCAGGATGCCGACCTTGCCCGAGGCGAAGGCCTCGACGGCATTGTTGCCATTGCCCGACCGCGAGGTCGGATGGATCGCACCAGCCCTCCACATATCGCGATAGGCGGCGATGGTCTCGCGCAGCGCCGGCGTATCGACGGTGGCGCTACGGCCATCATCGCTCAGCACATCGGCATTGGCGGCCCAAAGATGCGGCAGGAAGTCGTAGATCAGCCAGCTTCCCGAATTCGCCACGAAATAGAAGCCGTAGGTCTCGTTGCCGAGCGCGGCGATCTTCTTGGCGTCCGTGGCAATCTCTTCCATCGATGCCGGCGCCTTGTTGGGGTCGAGGCCGGCCTTGGTGAAGAGATCGGTATTGTAGGCGATGATCGAGGCATCCGGCAGTGCCGGCACGCCGTAGATCTTGCCGTCATAGGTGGCAAGACGGATGTGGGACGGGCTCATGGCGGAGGAATAAGGCAAGCCCTTCACGAAGTCGGAGATATCCTCGAGACCATCCGCCGCGGCAAAGGTCGGGAGATAGATCAGGTCGAGCACGGCGCCGTCGGGAGCCGCGCTGCCGGCAATTGCCGCACCCAGCTTCGGCACCATCTGCTCGGCTGTTATCTGGGTGACGTTGACCTTGTCGGAGTGCGATGCGTTGTATTTGTCGGCCAGTCCCTGAAGGACGGCGCCGGAGGACGTGCGCACCCATAGGGTGATTTCTTCGGCGCTGGCGAGAGAAGAGCTTGCCAGCAGCGCAAGAGCAGTGATCGTTGTTTTCAGTCGAAGCATGCTTGTTCCCCTTTTCTCGTTCAGGCCTCAGGCCTTCGGACGAAACGGACGTTAAATCAGAATTTTTTTGGTGTCGACAGTCTGTGTGCATAAATCTGGCATGCGATTGATAAAACCTTTTAACAGCACGATTTTTTCTGCTAAAAGCTTTTAGCATGAATTGAAGACGAGGCGTGGTCTGAAGAATACCGGTGATCGGAGACGGACGATCTACGACGTGGCGAAGGCTGCGGGCGTCAGCATTTCGACGGCGTCGAACGCGCTGAACGGCACCGGCCGGACGAATGCGGAGACGCGCGAACGGGTCCGGCGCGTGGCAGAGGAGATCGGGTTTCGGCCCAATGCACTCGCCCGTGGGTTGCTGAGCAAGCGAAGCCATGCGATCGGCATGCTGACCAACGACACCTATGGCAGACTGACGCTGCCGATGGCGGCCGGGGTGTCGGAAGTGCTCGTCGATCACGGCGTGTCCGTCTTCCTCTGCGCCACGAACAATGATCCGAGGCTCGCCCAGCTGCACCTGGAGGCGCTTCTCGACAGGCAGGTCGACGGCATCATATTCACCGCGACGCGCCTTGACCTCGAGCCGCCGGTCCAGTTGTCCCGCTTGCCGATACCCGTCGTCTACGTCTTTGCCGAGGGACCGGCCGACAGCGTCACCTTCTTTCCGGACGACGAACAGGGGGCGCGCCTCGCCGTCGACCATCTCAAGGAACTGGGCCGGTCGCGGATCCTGCACATCACCGGCCCGCGGGATTACCTAGCCGCTCGCATCCGCGCCCAATCCTATCTCGACGCCTGTGGCGGCGGTGCCGAACCGATGTTCGGCGAGTGGTCGGAGGAATGGGGTCACGAAGCCGTCCAGACGGTGTTTGCCCGGCCCGGCGCAAAGCCCGACGCCATCTTCTGCGGCAGTGACGAGATCGCCCGCGGCGTCATCGACGCGCTGCGCGACCTCAATGTGGAGATTCCCACGGATGTCGCCGTGGTCGGGTTCGACAATTGGGAGGTCGTCGCACGGCAAACGCGCCCGCCGCTGACCACCATCGACATGGAGTTGAAGGAACTGGGCCATCGCGCCGGCCTGGCAATTCTCAGCCTCTCCAAGGGTGAACCGGTCCCTGCCGGCATCACCAGATTGCCGTGTCGCCTGGTCGTGCGGCAGTCTTGCGGCAGCCCCCTTCAATCCGACTGAAAACGACGGCAAGCAAGACAGGCAAGCCGGCCGCCGTCGCTATTATCTGTCCGTGGAATTGCCAGGACGGGTCAGGCTGTTGCGGCTGACCAGCGACGGTATCTGGAAAATATGCTCGGAAGCGGTACGGCCTTCTATTCTGGAAATGAGGGCCCGGGTAGCGATCTGGCCGAGCTCCCTGCCCGACTGGTCGATGCTTGCGAGATTGACGAGGCCAAGTGCTGCGGTCGACGAATTGTCGTATCCGATGACGGCGAGGTCTTCGGGCACGCGCACCCCCATCTCCATAGCCAAGCTCAGAAGGGTGATCGCGTCGAGATCGCTCCAGCAGAACACGGCGCGCGGTCTATCCTTCCTCGATAGGAACCTTCGCATCGCCTCTTCCCGTTTTGGCGAAGCAATCGGAATTTTGCCGATCGCTGGCGAGGAGCCGAGCCCGCCACGCTGCATCGCACGGCGGAACCCGATCTCACGCTGGCGGACGACAGAGACCGCGTGCCCCTGGCGCTCGCCAAGGCTGAGCATTTCGATGTCGCGATAGCCGCAGGCTAAAAGCGCTTCCACGGCGATCTCCGCGCCGCGCTGATCGTCGGCATTGACGGTATCGAAGGCCGTGGCGCTGGCATCGTGGTAGCCGACCGCGACGATCGGTATCTGGACTGCGAACTTCGCCAGAATCTCCGAGGGCAAACGCGGCGCAACAAGGATAAGGCCGTCCATCTTGTAGTCGATCATCGACTCGATCAACGACGTCTCCAACTGCACGCGCGCATCGCTGACGCCGATCATCGCCTGGTAATGCGAAGGTCCAAGCACCTCGTTCACGCCGGCAATCACCTCCGGAAGGAAGGGATTGCGGATATCGATCAGGAGCACTCCGATGGTGAAACTCCGGCCACGCAGCCCGCGTGCCGCCCGCGAGGGGCGATAGGCGAGTGCCTCGATGGCATCAATCACCCTTGCGCGCAGCGCATCGCTGACGCCATAGGCATTTCGCATCACCTTGGAAACCGCTGCGACCGATACGCCTGCGTGAGTTGCCACGGTCCGGATCGTCACGCGATCGTTTCGTTGCGGCTTTTGTTTGTCTTCGATTGGCATGAAATCTCTGGCTTGCTGCGGGTCGTCAACATCGTCCGCAGAACCACCATGGCAGACTGGCAACGAAAATTCTATTGCGCTTCCGAAGAAAATGTAGAACGTTATATGGAGAACGTTCTACATTCGGGAGGACTTGATGAACTTTCAGCCGGCAGCCATCGGCGGCAACCTCGTTTCGCGTGCCTGGTCGGGGGAAATGATCGCGCCACTATCGGATGGCGGTCAGGGAACGGCCGCAAGCTTCGTCTCCAAGACTTTCGAACATGACGGCGCCAAGCTTCCCGTCGAGCTCTTTATCTCCGCACTTGGCCTCTACCGCTGCTTCATCAACGGCGTTCGTGTCGGCAACGACCTGTTGACCCCGGGCTGGACGAACTACGACGATCGCCTTGCCTATCAGCGATATGACGTCTCGAACCTGTTCAAGCCGGGCCTCAACCGGATCGAGATCTGGCTTGCCGACGGATGGTACCGGTCGCCTTTGATGTGGGGCGCCCAGGCAATCCCAAATTGCTGGGGCGACAGGATCGGCGCCATTGCCGATCTGATCGGATCGGATGGCACCGTTCTTTCCACCGACACCACATGGCGAAGCGGTATTCTGCCGATCCTGAAGTCGGGGATCTACTTCGGCGAAATCTACGATGCCCGCCACGAAAACTACTTGGAGAGCCACGGCACCGAACGATTGCCATTCGACAGGGAACTGCTCGTCGCGCATGAAACGGCTGCCGTGCGCGAGTTGCGGCCACTCGCCCCGGTCGACAGCTGGACCGACGATGAGGGCAGGACGGTCTACGATTTCGGCCAGAATTCCGGCGGCTATGTCAGATATACAGTCCGCGGCACCGCCGGCGCCGAAATTCGGGTGGAGCATTCGGAGGTACTCGGCCCCGATCGTCATTTCGACAATCGCAACTATCGCACGGCCACCGCGCACACTGTCTACACGCTGCGGGGAGACGGCGATGAAACCTACGCACCGCATTTCACCTTCCACGGCTTCCGCTATGCCAGGGTAACGATCAAGGGCGATGCGAAGATCCTTGCAATCGCGTCCATCCCGATCTCGTCGGTGCCCGAGCCCGCCGGCGGTTTCACCTCGGGCAATACACTGGTCAATCGCCTCGTCGAGAATACCATCTGGTCGCAGCGCGCCAATTTCGTCGAAGTACCGACCGATTGCCCGCAACGCGACGAGCGCTTGGGCTGGACGGGCGACGCCCAGGTCTTTGCCGCAACCGCATGCTGGCTGAGCGACAGCCAATTCTTCCTGAGGAAGTATCTGCGGGATGTGATGGCCGATCAACGCGAGGATGGCGCCGTCTCACATTTTTCGCCGGATCCGACGCGTCTGCATCCGGCCAATTTCCCGGGCTATGCCGGTTCGACTGGCTGGGGCGACGCGATCGTCGTGATTCCTTGGGTACTCTACACGCATTACGGCGACCGGGCCGTCCTGTCGGAGTGCCTGGATTCCATGGTGCGCTGGGTCGATTTCGTCTGGTCGATCTCGGACGGTCCGCTCGTGCGTCCGCCCTCGCATTGGGGGGCCCGAGGTTTCACTTTCGGCGACTGGCTGCAACCGGTCGGCGACAATCGAAAGCCTCGTCCGACGATCGCCGACGATTGCGCGGCAACGCTCTACCACTTCATCTCGACCGACCTTCTGGCAAGGATCGCAGCCATTCTCGGCGAGCATGCGCTTGAAGAGAAGATGAAACAGCGCGCAAGCGAGATCCGGCGGGCATTCACCAACGAGTTCATCACGCCGGCGGGACGGCTCGCGCATAATGACCAGACGTCCTATGCCTTGGCCTTCCTCCACGACCTGATACCGGCGGAGCACACGCAAGCCGCACAGCAGCATTTCCGGCAGGTGATCATCGATGCAGACTACAAGATCGGCACCGGCTTCATCGGCACGCCCGCCCTGCTGCCGGCGCTGACGAAGCTCGGCATGGACGATCTGGCCGAAAAGGTCTTCCTGCAGGAGGATGTGCCGGGCTGGCTCTACCAGGTCTCGAAGGGAGCGACGACGATCTGGGAGCGCTGGGATTCCATGGCGCCTGACGGCACCATCTACGAACCCGACATGAACAGCTACAACCACTATGCCTATGGCGCGGTCTGTCAGTGGCTGTTCGAAAGCGTCGCCGGAATTTCGCCGAGCCCGAGCGCGCCCGGATTTACCGAGGTGATCGTCGATCCGGCGCCGATTCCGTCCCTTTCGCCGGTTTCGGCCCATCACGATAGCAGCCAGGGGCGCATAGAGGCCGGCTGGCAATGCGACGGCAACAAGATCACCTATGTGCTGACGCTTCCGAAAGGCTGCATCGGCCGGTTCCGACCTGGAAAACGGCATCAAAACCCGTCGCTCAATGGAGAACCTGTCGTCGCGGAAGCCATTCTTCCCCCCGGGACACACCAGCTGGTCTTTTCCCTACCCAATTCTTGAGGAGCATACACGTCGCATCGTTCAGAGGAGGAACGTCATGACACATCGGATAAAACTCATTCTTGCGGGCGCCTCCGCGCTTTTGGCACTGGCCGCGGCTGGCCCGTCGCATGCAGAAACCACGCTGTCATTCCTGATCGACAACAACCCCGACACCGTCGCGGCGGCCGAGGCACTGGTTGCCGCCTATCAGGCAAAGGCACCCGACGTGACGATTGAAATCGAGCCGCGGGCCGGCGGTGGCGAGGGCGACAACATCATCAAGACGCGCCTGGCGACGGGGGAGATGTCCGATGTGTTCCTCTACAATTCCGGCTCGCTGCTACAGGCGCTGAAGCCGACACAGACGCTTGTCGATCTGAGCGATCTCTCGTCGCAGGCGAAGGTCGACGACGGTTTCAAATCGGTCGTCCGTGCCGATGGCAAGCTCTACGGCGTTCCCTTCGGCACGGCGATGGCGGGCGGGATCCTCTACAACAGGAAAATCTACCAGGAGCTTGGCCTCTCCGTCCCGAAGACATGGGCGGACTTCATGGCGAACAACGCGAAGGTCAAAGCGTCAGGAAAGGTCGCCGTGGCGCAGACCTATCGCGATACCTGGACCTCGCAGTTGTTCGTTCTGGCTGACTATTACAACCTGCACGCTGCCGTGCCGAACTTCGCCGCAGACTATACCGCCAACAAGGCAAAATACGCCGAGACGCCTGCGGCCCTGAAGGGCTTCGAACGGCTGAAGGACGTTCACGACGCCGGTCTGATGAACGACGATTTCGGCGCGGCAAGCTACGACGATGGCCTGAGAATGGTGGCAACCGGCGAGGCGGCGCATTATCCGATGCTGAGCTTCGCGGTCGGCGCGCTCAAACAGAATTATCCCGAAAACCTCAACGATGTCGGCTTTTTCGCCCAGCCGAGCGACGACGCCGCAACCAACGGTTTGACGGTCTGGATGCCGCCCGCCCTCTACATTCCCTTGACCAGCCAGCACGCCGAGGAAGCGCGGAAATTCGTCGATTTCGCCGGAAGCGTCGAGGCCTGCAAGATCATGGTGGAAACCAATGCCGTTCAGGGGCCTTCTCTGATCGACGGCTGCGACCTGCCAGCTAGCGTGCCGCCTGCGATAAAGGACATGCTCCCCTATTTCGAGGCCAAGGACAAGACGACCCCGGCGCTGGAATTCGTTTCGCCAATCAAGGGACCGGCTCTCGAGCAGATCACCGTCGAAGTCGGCTCCGGTATTCGCCAGCCGGCCGACGCGGCGAAACTCTATGACGACGATGTGCGCAAGCAGGCCAAGCAGCTTGGCCTGCCCAACTGGTAGCGGTCTTTCGGGCAAGTTATCCTCGCTCCTGATGGAGCGAGGTTTCCACCCGATCGAAGAGATTGATATGACCGAGACACGCCGCCGTTCGCGCAAATCGCCCTACCCGCTGTGGTTTTTCATTCCCGCCGCCATCATCTACGGCGTGCTCTTTCTCGTTCCCACCGTATCCTCTCTCTGGTTCAGCTTGACGCGCTGGGATCTTTCGACCGCCGAATTCATCGGGCTCGAAAATTTTCAGCAGTTCTTTTCCGAACCGTTTCTGGTCAAAGGGCTCGTCAACACACTGATCTACGCCGTGACGACCTCCGGCCTGAAGACGGTCTGCGGGTTGCTGCTCGCCGTGCTGCTGACCAGCAATATCTTCGCCCGCGGCTTCCTGCGCACGCTGGTCTTCTTTCCCGTCCTGGTCTCGACGATCGGCATCGGCATCACCTTCACGGTGATGATGCATCCGACCAGGGGCATCATCAATGTCACGTTGGAAACGCTCGGCATTCCAGGACCTGGGTGGCTCACCAATCCGGCGCTGGCGCTTTTTTCGGTGGCTTTGGTCGATGTCTGGAAGGGTGTCGGCCTCGCCACCTTGATCTTCATCGCCGGGCTTGCCGCGATCAGCCCCGATTATTATGAGGCCGCAAGGATTGACGGGGCCACGCGTCTCCAGCAATTTTTCCGGATCACCCTCCCGCTCGTGCGTCCCGCCACTGTCATCGTGGTGACATTGTCGCTGATCGGCGGGCTTCGATCCTTCGACCTGATATGGGCCATGACCCGCGGCGGGCCTGGTTTCTCCTCCGACGTGATCGCCTCGGTCATCTATAAGCAGTACCAGGCGGGTTTCTACGGTCTGTCGACGGCCGGAAACGTCATCCTGTTCGCGCTGATCGCCATAATCATCCTGCCATTCACCCTGTGGTTCAACCGGCGCGAGGTCGAGGAATGAGAAGCGTCCGCCCTTACGTGACCGGCGCGATAGCCCTTGCGGTGGCGGCCGTCATCTTCGTCATGCCTTTCGTTTTCGTCGCTCTCCAGGCGGTCAAATCGAAATCCGAAGCCTCTCGCCTTGATTTCGAACTGCCCGAGCAGTGGCTGTTCTGGGATAATCTGATCGCCGTGTTCAAGGCGCGCGACTACCAGCTCGCGCTCGCCTATTTCAACTCCACGCTGATCACCGTGGTCTCCGTCACGATCCTGATCCTGCTGTCGGCAATGGTCGGATATGTGATGCAGCGCCGCAAGACCGTCTGGAACAGGGTGGCCTCCATTGCCCTGTTCATGGGTCTGATGATGCCCCCAGCCGTCGTCCCCACCATCGGCCTCTTGCAGGAGATCGGTCTCTTCAAGACCATGACCGGGATGATCCTGATCCAGGTCGCCTATAATCTCTCGTTCTCGACATTGCTCTACCGGTCGTTCATTTCGACCATACCCCGCGACCTCGACGAGGCGGCGCTGATCGATGGCGCCAAGCCCCGGCAGATTTTCTTCAGAGTGATCCTGCCGCTGCTGAAGCCGGTGACCGTCACCAACATCGTCGTGCAGTCGATCGCGATCTTCAACGATTTTACCAACCCGCTCTACTACCTTCCCGGCAAGGAGAACGTGACAGTGCAGCTGACGCTCTATAATTTCCAGAGCATGTATACGAGCCAGTACAATCTCCTCTTCATGAATATCCTCCTGGTGACGATCCCGCCGCTGGTCGTCTTCATCTTCTTCAACCGGCAGATCGTCGCCGGCATGACATCAGGCGCAGTAAAAGGGTAACCGAATGGCTGAGCTCACTCTCAAACAGGTTCGCAAGAGTTTTGGCGCACTTGAAGTCATCAAGGGGATCGATCTGGAGGTTGCCTCGGGCGAGTTCGTCGTTTTCGTCGGTCCGTCTGGCTGTGGAAAGTCGACGCTGCTGCGGATCATCGCCGGCTTGGAGGAAACAACGTCAGGCGCGCTGACCATCGGCGGCAAGGACGTGACCTATGCCGAACCCTCCGAGCGCGGCATTGCCATGGTGTTCCAGAGCTACGCGCTCTACCCGCATATGACCGTTGCCGAGAATATCGGCTTCGGCCTTTCGCTCGCCCGCCGCCCAAAGGCGGAGATCGCCGCCAAGGTCGCGGCGACGGCTGAAACGCTGCAGCTCACGCAGTTGCTGGAGAGAAAGCCGAAAGCGCTCTCCGGCGGCCAGAGGCAGCGCGTCGCCATCGGCCGCGCGATCATCCGCGATCCCAAGGTCTTCCTGTTCGACGAGCCGCTCTCCAATCTCGACGCTTCGCTCCGCGCCCAGATGCGCCTTGAGATATCAGATCTGCACGCCCGCCTGAAATCGACGATGATCTATGTCACCCACGACCAGGTCGAAGCGATGACGATGGCGGACAAGATCGTTGTCCTGAAGGGCGGCGCGGTCGAACAGATCGGCAGTCCGATGGAACTCTACCGCAATCCGGCGACACCCTTCGTCGCCGGCTTCATCGGCAGCCCAAAGATGAACCTCTATGGAGGAGAGACCGCGCGGCGAATGAACTGCGCGACCTACGGCATTCGCCCGGAACATATCAGGCTTTCGGAAGGTGCCGGGCAATGGCAGGGCAGGATCCGGCATGTGGAGCGGCTTGGCGCCGACGCGATCCTTTACCTCGACATCCCCGAGCTCGGCGAGATGGTCGTGCGCGCCGAAGGCGAGACGCCGTTTGCGCCTGGCATGACGGTCTGGGCAAATCCGGTCGAGGGAGCGGAACATCGGTTCTGAAGCGAACGCCGCCCGTCGTCTCAGCGTTGAAAAACTTGCAGCAGCTCAGTATCGGCGTACGGAAGACCTTTAGTTGCAAAGCCGCGACACTCGCCGACAACCCTGAAAGAGGGGGCGAGCAACTTGCCTTTGTCTCATTTTGTCTTTAAGGACGCCCAATTCCCAAGGCGTAGGGACGGAACGAGCATGTTACAAAATGAGAACAGATCTTCTGGGCTTGGCGTAACAGCCGGCGACCTGGATCGCTACTTCACATTTCTCCGCCATGTTCTTGTGAATACAACCGCTACGCGGTCAGCGGGAGAGAGCCTGGATTATGCAGCAGCGGTGACGGAGTCCATGCAACTGGCGCGCGCCACGCACGATGCCGGACGGAAGATCATGTTCATTGGCAACGGCGGCAGCGCGGCAATCGCCAGCCACATGGCGACCGACTATTCGAAAAATGGCGGGCTGCGCGCCATGGCGCTGAACGACGGCGCGACGCTGACATGCCTCTCGAACGACCTTGGATATGAGAACGTCTTCTCGACGCAGATCGCCATGCACGCGAACGAAGGTGACCTGCTGGTGGCAATCAGCAGTTCGGGGAGATCCGAAAGCATTACCAAGGCCGTCCATACGGCCCGGGATAAAGGCTGCGCCGTCGTGACTTTGAGCGGATTCGCGCCGGGCAATCCGCTGCGTGATCTGGGTGACCTGAACTTTTATGTGGCTTCCGATCAATATGGCTATGTGGAGATCGCACATCTTGCGATTTGCCATGCCGTACTGGATTTTTCCTGCGGACTTGTCCCGCCTACTCTTTCCTAACGAGCCGTTTTGCGCGCATGACTTTTCCCAGCATTCACGATCCGGAATTGACGCTCCTTACCCCCGACGATGATGTCACCGAACCTGAAGTGACCATCCTCGTCCCGTCTCTTAATGAGGAATTGACGATCGGAACCTTCGTCGACTGGTGCCGCGAGGGTATTGCGGCAAGCGGTGCGGCGGTGGAGATCCTCATCGTCGACAGTTCGACCGATCGCACACCCCAAATCGCGCGCGACAGGGGCGCCCGCGTTTTGCGGACACCGAAGCGCGGTTTGGGCAGGGCTTACATCGATGCCATTCCATTCGTCCGTGGCAAGTTCATCATCATGGGCGATGCGGACTGCACCTATGATTTTCGCCAGATTGCGCCGTTTATCGAGGCCTTCCGGAAGGGCTCCGACTTCGTGATGGGCTCGCGGTTCAAGGGCTCGATCGAAGACAATGCGATGCCGCCCCTGCATCGCTATTTCGGAACGCCACTGACGACGTGGATTCTCAATCGGATGTTCGCCAGCCGCTTTTCCGACATCCATTGCGGCATGCGAGGCATCAGTGTCGATGCGTTGCTGCGCATGGATCTTCGGTCGCAAGGATGGGAATATGCGTCGGAAATGGTGCTGAAGTCCGTGCATATGGAGCTTCCGACCACCGAAGTGCCGATCCACTTCCTGAAAGATCCGGATGGGCGGCTCAGCCACATGAAGCGGCGGGGTTGGATGGAGCCGTGGCGCGCAGGCTGGCGTAATCTCCAGGCGATGTTCGTCTACGGGTTCGATTTCTTTCTCATCTGGCCGGGCTTCCTGCTTCTGGCCCTCGGCTTGATCATCATGCTGCCGCTGCTCGCTGGACCTATGTCCATTGCCGGTGTGCGGTTCTCGTCCAATGCCATGCTGTTTGCCATGGCCCTGGCCGTCCTCGGTCAATCAATGCTGGTTTCGGCCGCGATCGGACGGGTTATCTTCGATTATTCGGGACGCGTGCAGCCTCGTTTCGAGCGGCTCCTGCCTTATAACGCAACGATTTGGGGAACGGTCGTGGCCGTCCTTGCAGGCGTTTTGTTGGCGTTTCCGCTCTTCGATTCCTATGTCGGGAATGGATACTTGCTGCCTGAGATTGGCGTCGAAACGAACTGGGCCGTCTTCGGGCTCTGGCTTATCACCACAGCGTTTCAGATCTTTATTTCAGGGCTCATGATCCGAGCGCTTGGGGTCATGCTGCCAATCAAGAAGCCTGCGCCGCCTCTCGCGGAATAGGAGCCACGGGAGCGCTGATGATCGTAGGCTGGTGCACGGTTTTTTTCATAATCTTATGGGGCCTGGTGATCGATCGGGGGATCGTCGTTTGGCTCAATCGAGGTTGCGATCGGCCCTTTCGAGACGGCATCGACTTTTTGCTCAGCGGCATTTTGCCGGCCTTGGCGATATCAGGCGGCGCGGCTACCATCCTTGGCGCATTTCATGGGCTGCGATGGGAAATCGTTCTTCCTATCGTGGCTGTCTCGATGATCTGGCGGCGGCGCGATCTTGTCGCCGTTCTTAACGACCTGCATTCGTTTTTTCGTAAAATCGCGGCCGAAACCAGGATCGGCAATCCGTTTCCGGTCCTCGCTGCACTCGTATGCATTGCCTATTTCTATGTGTGGAGCGTCCAAGCGCTATTTCCATCAGGCGTCGACGATGTGTGGGTTTTTCACATCCCGCTCGCAAACAGCATCATCGAGCACGCCGGCTTTGTGTCTCCGCAGATCGACCATCCCTTCTACGGCAATATTCCGCTCTTCTTCAATCTGCTGTTTGCGCTCGTCATGATGGTCAGCGGTCACTGGACCGGCGCGGCGACCATCAATATCGCAATTTTCTTCGGATTTCTGTTCCTGCTTTCAAGCTGCGCCAGTCGTTGGCGGGCATGCGGGTTTTTCCTGGTGGCAGCTCTGATCCTCAGCATCCCCTTCTTCAGGGGGAGTGTCGGCGAACCGATGACCGATCTGGCCCGGTCATGTTTCTCAGTCGCAGCCGTGCTTTTTCTGTGGCGCTATTTCGAAACTCGGCGGCCGGCGGAGCTTTTTCATTGTGCGCTCGTCTTGGGGGGAGCGGTCGGAGGAAAATATACGGAACTGCAAATGGTTGGCCTTATAGGGCTGGCATTGATGCCGACGCTACTCAAGGGAAGGGTATCACTGCGGCTCTTTCTGTCATGCCTTTGCGCATTTCTCGCTGTCGCGGGCTACTGGTATGCGAAAAACCTGATCGTTCTCGGCAATCCGATCTATCCCTTCCTGTTCGGCCATCCGGGCCTCACCGATGCTTGGATGGCGGATTACACGCTTGAATTGGGCCGGGCTTTCGATCCCGCCAACCGACATTTCGTGACGAACCTCACAACTCTGCAGGGTTGGCACGACTTCCTTTATGTTTTTTACGACTGGTTCCTCGCTCGCAAGCCGAACACTTTCGTCGCTCTTGCCTTGATACTCGCCGGTCTGGCAGTGGCTTTCCGGCGCATTGCATTTCTGGCCGCGATTGTCGCTGCCATGTTTGTGATTTGGTACACCGTCATGTTCAATCACATACGGTGGGCGACGCCAGCCTATCTGCTTTTCTTTTCGACCGGGTTTATCGGCGCCTCCCTGGTTCGCGAACGGCTGGATAAATGGCTCGACCGGCGAGTCCTGCCGCAGATAGCCCCACTTGCGAAAATCGTCTCTTCGCCAGCATGCATGGTCGCCAGCCCGGTTGTCGTCAGCTTGCTGGCCGGGGGCCTCTGGATTTCGCACTGGTATCGAGTGGGCGGCGGCGACATAGATCCCGTCAAGGCGAAAGAACTCGACGTAGTGCTCGGAATGATAAGCGTCGACGAATATATGGAGAGCCACCGCGAAGCTTATTTCATGTACCGCTATATCGCAGATCACGACCTGCGAACCGTTTTCCAACCTTTCCATAACTCCAACACATTATTGTCCACGGCTTACAACGATGGCCGCGATGGCGGTTGGCAATTGCCGCGCCACGTGCTGCCTGCACCGGGTTCGGATATCGACGCTTTCATAAAGTACAATCATATAGGCTACTTCATCGTCACCCCTGACGCTGGTAGCGCGTTCCTCGCCGAACGCCTTGGAGAAGATAAAGTGGTGATGGCCAACAGCGTCGTAGCGCACATGATGCCCCATTCCTCGCTGATATTGACAGATCGGTTCGGCTGGAAGCTCTACCGTTTTGAGGCGGATCGGACACCGTGACCACTGCGTCCCCCCCAGCGTTGCTTCGCATCGGCATACCGGTTCTGAAACTGACTGTTGCGCTTGGCCTCGTGATATGGATCGCGCGCAAGGTAGATTTTTCGGAAGGGTGGGCTGCGGTCCGGACCCTGTCGGCGGCGACCATTTCGCTCAGCATCTTTCTTCTGCTCTTGCAGGCCCTGCTTTCGGCGTGGCGATGGTGCCTTCTATCGGACATGATAGGGCAAAGGCTGAAGATGTCAGGCGCCTTGAAACTCTTCATGCAAAGCCTGTTTTACAATCAAGCTCTTCCAAGTCCCATTCCAGGCGATGCCGCTCGCATATTTGGCGCCGTCAAATATGGCCTGACGATCGGAGACGCCACGCTGGGCGTCGTGATGGACCGCATCCTTACTCTTTTCGGACTGGCGGTCGTTGCGCTGATCGGACTGATCATCCTGCGCACTGTTTACGGGCACGACTTTCCCATCCCCTATCTGACAGAGCTCACCGCGCTTGGCGTTGCGGGAACTGTCGCATCAGCCCTGGTGTTCAGCTGGCGCCGCCACTTATTCGTCCATTTCTTTCCGGCAAAGCTGCACGCGTTGACCGACGCGTTGCGGGTTTTGGTCACCCACCAAAGAATGGTCGGCGTCTTTCTATTGACCCTCGCCATTCACGGGTTGAGCGTCGTCTCGCTTGAGATCCTCGTTCTCGGCCTTGGTCTCCCGCTCGATTGGGGTCAGGCCGCAGCCGCTTTCCCGCCGGTGCTCTTGATCGCGATGGTTCCCATTTCCGTTGGAGGATGGGGCCTCCGGGAAGGCGGCATGATCATTTCACTTGCCGTGTTCGGCATAGGCACGACGGACGCGGCAACGCTATCGGTGATTTTCGGCCTGCTGCAGCTTGTGGTCGGCTTGGCCGGTGGTGTATTCGTCCTTTCGCGTCCTCATTCGGGAAAGATCAAAGCGCTCTAATGAGCCTTAACAGATCATATGGAGCCGCCGACATGCATGCCTTGGTAACAGGAGGGGCCGGATTTATCGGCAGCCATCTCTGCGATCGCCTTTTGGAAAAGGGCTATCGGGTCACCGCGATCGACAATCTTCATCTTGGCCGTATGCGGAACATAGATCACCTGATGGATCGATCGGATTTTCGCTTTCAGGAGCTGGATATGCTCGATCGGGAAGGCATGGATCAGCTCATTGCGGCGGACCGCCCCGACGCTGTTTTTCATCTTGCCGCCAATTCCGATATCGCCGCAGGCAATGCCAATGCGGAACTGGACTTGCAACTCAATCAGCTGACGACGACGACGCTGCTTGCCGTCATGCGCAAGCATAAGATCGACAGGCTCTTCTTCGCCAGCACTTCCGCCGTGTTCGGCGAAGCTGAAGGGAACATCGGCGAAAATCACGGCCCTTTGCGGCCGATTTCATTCTATGGCGCCAGCAAGCTTGCCGCCGAAGCCTATCTGTCCGTCTATGCGCTGTCATTCGGCATCAAGACACTCGTGCTGCGTTTTCCGAATGTCGTCGGGGAGCGCTCGACGCATGGAGCGATCTACGACTTCATCAACAGGTTGAAGGCTGATCCGACGAGACTCCAGGTGCTCGGCAACGGAATGCAGAAAAAGCCTTATCTCTATGTCGGCGACCTGGTGGATGCGATTCTCCTCGCATGGGACAGGGCACCCGGCGCCTATGAAGTATTTCATGCCAGCGGCATCGGCGAGACGTCCGTCCGCGATATCGCCGAGATCGTGGTCTCGAAGGTGGCGGCCGGAGCCGCCATCGAATACGGCAGCGAGGACCGCGGCTGGCTGGGCGATGTGCCGCGTTTCAGCTACGACATAAGCCGGCTCGTCGCGCTGGGCTGGTCCCCACGCCGAAAATCAACCGCGGCCGTTGAACTTGCCGTCGAGCGGATCCTGGCGAATGGGTTCTGAAGACGCTATTCGCCAGGCCGTCATTATTGCCGGAGGCCTTGGAACACGCGCGCGCAGCCTGACAGGCGATGTAATTCCGAAGGCCCTTTTGCCGCTCGGCGGTGTCCCGATCATTCTCAGGCAGATTCGTGTGCTGGCCCGCGAAGGTGTTCAACATGTGCGCGTGCTTGGTGGTCACCTTGGCAGCCAGCTGGAGCCTGCTCTTGGTCCGGAAGCTGAAAGGCTCGGCATTACGATCGAAGTCTTGGTCGAGACGTCTCCGCTCGGCACGGCAGGCTGCTTGACGACTTTGGATTCGACAGCCGACGACGTACTGATCGTCTACGGCGACATGCTTTTTGACATCGATCTGGCGGCACTGGCGCGTCATCGTCATCAATTTCCAGCCGCTCTGACCATCATCGCTCATCCCAACGATCATCCCCGCACATCCGATCTCGTTGTCCAGAAGAGCGGTTATCTCCAGCGCCTGTTGCCCCGCAAAACGCCCCGGGACGCGGATTGGCGCAATCTGGTGCCGGCCGGTTTGTACGTAGCCTCAGACCAATTTTTTGAGGCGCTGGTGCCGGGCCATACGGCCGACATGATTCACGACGTTATTCCCGATCTCCTCGAGCGTTCCATTCCGATCGCGATTTACGACACGCCGGAATACATCAAGGATACCGGCTCGCCGAACCGCCATGCTGCCGCGGAGGAGGACCTCCGGCAGGACCGGGTTCATGCGGTCCATCTGTCAGTGACAAGACCCGCGGTATTCTTCGATTGCGATGGCGTGCTCAACGAAGATGTCGGCGGCCATGGCGTTATACATCCCGACCAGGTGAAGCTGATCGGCCGAGCCGGCCAAGCGGTGCGGCGCGCCCGCGAGGCCGGCTTCCTCACAGTGGCCATAACCAACAGGCCGCAGGTCGCCAAAGGCCTGCTCGATGAATCCGGCCTGGATCATGTTCTTGGTCGCCTGGAGGCCGAGCTTGCCGAAGATGGCGGCGTCCTGGATCGTATCTATTTTTGTCCGCACCATCCGGACAAAGGATTTCCCAATGAGATCCCGGAACTCAAGATCAATTGTGCATGCCGCAAACCGGGCGATCTGATGATCCGCCAGGCAATGGCGGAATTGCCGGTCGAAAAATCGAAATCCGTCGTCATCGGAGACAGCCTGCGCGACATAGGTGCGGCCCGCAAGGCAGGCATCTGGGCCTATGGGGTCCGAACGGGTTATGGCCTGCGGGACGAAAAGAGCTATCCTGCCGCGGAAGCAGATATTCCGCGTGCCGATCTTGTCTTCGACACGGTCTATGACGCCGTTCGCTTTCAATGCGGCTATCAAGATATCGGGCAAGGGCTGTCCGGTGCCATTCATCAACGTCTTGCAAGTAAAGCAGGTCCGCTGCTCGTCGGCATCTGCGGCCGTTCCCGCTCCGGGAAAAGCACGTTTGCGCATGCGGTCGAGCGTATGCTCTCGGAATCAGGACGCCGGGTGCTGAGGCTGGAACTCGATCGCTGGATACTGCCGCTCGAATATCGCCGTCCTGATATGACTGCGGAAGAACGCAACAGGGTCGAACTCTATCCAGAGATCGTCAGCATGCTGCGCCGATCCGGACAGGTCGAGGCGCCCGGCTATGACGCGGCAAGCCGTGGTCAGCGCAAGGATACGACCACCTATGATGCGCGTGATGCCGAGGTCATTCTGCTGGACGGCATCTTTGCCGGACACAGGTCGATCCGCGAAGATGTCGATATGGCTGTGTTTGTCGAGGTGTCACAACAGGCACTGCTCAGCCGCTTTCACAATTTTTACGCCTGGAAAGGCCTCACGGCAGCAGCGACCGACGGGCTCTGGGCATCGCGAATTCAAGACGAGTGGCCGAAGATCGATCTGCAGCGCGCATCGGCCGATATCGTCATCAATCTTGAGGAGACAATCCTTTGATCGTTTCATCCGCACCTTTTCGGGTCAGCTTCGCCGGAGGCGGCTCTGATATAGCCTCCTACTACCGCCGTCAGGCGGGCGCGGTATTGTCCTGCGCGATCGCCAAGTACAGCTTCGTTATCGTGCATAGCTATTTCAACGAAAAGAAGTATCATCTAAAATACACACGCACAGAGCTCGTCGACACGCTTGAGGAGATCGCGCATCCGCTGCTGCGCGAGGCCCTGCGGATGCATCAGCTCGAGCCTGGCGTCGAAGTTGCTTCGGTCGCCGACATTCCTTCGGGAACCGGGTTGGGATCATCCAGTTCCTTTTCCGTGGCGCTGATCAATGCGCTCTACGCCCACAGGTCACGCTTTGCCTCCAAGGATCAGCTGGCGGAAGAAGCCTGCAAGCTCGAAATCGACATCCTGAAGGAGCCGATAGGCAAACAGGACCAGTATGCGGCCGCACATGGCGGATTGAACTTCATCGAATTCAATTCCAACGGCAGCGTGAACGTCCAGCCCGTCGTTCTCAGCTCCGAAAAGATGGCGGAACTCGAGAGCAACATCCTGTTGTTTTTCACAGGAAGCCAGCGCGATACGCGCTCGGTGCTGTCGACGCAGGTGCAAGCCATGGAGACCGACGAGGAAAAATTCCGGACCGTCGAGCGCATGGTCCAGTTGAGTTACGAAATGCGTGACATCCTGATGGCTGGAGATCTCGGTGCGTTCGGCGAAGCCCTGCATCGCGGATGGATGATGAAAAGATCGCTGACATCGAAGATTACCAACAGCGCGATCGACGAGTTTTACGAGGCAGCACGTGCTGCCGGCGCGATCGGTGGCAAGCTTGCGGGTGCAGGCGGAGGGGGCTTCCTCGTTCTCTATTGCCCTAGAGATCGTCAGGAAAAGGTGCGGCAAGCGCTGTCGCAGCTCAAGGAAATCGAGTTTCGTTTTGACTGGAGCGGCGCGCGCATCGCTTTTGCACAGTAGAGAGTGTGAATGGCACCACGTCTCATCATCACCGGATCGACCGGCTATATCGGTGCAAGACTTGTCGCGATGGCGCGTGAGCGCGGCTTCGACGTGGTTGAACTCGGCCGTCGGCCTGGCGCGAAATGGCGCATTGGCGATGAACCTGCCGCATCCGATCTGGTGGAAGCGGTTGGGCTCGTCCATCTCGCGCATTCCTGGGCTACTTCGCCGGAGGCGGCCGAAGAAGAAAACGTCAATATATCCGGCACCTTGAAGCTGGCGGAAGCGGCAAAGGCAGCCGGAGTGCCGCGCTTCGTTTTTGCCTCGTCCACCTCGTCCAGAAGAGAAGCGCTCAATGTCTACGGCCGGACCAAGTTCAGGATCGAAGAGCATTTGGCTGCCAGCAAGGCAGCGCCGATCGCCAGAATTGCGCGAATAGGGCTCGTTTATGGCGGCCCGCGCACAGCGATGTACGGCCTGATGGCGAAATTGGCGGCGCTCAGTCCAATCCTGCCGATGATAGGGCTCAGCCGAAAAGTTCAGCCCATTCATCTCGACGAAGTCGCCGCAGGCCTTTTGGCGCTGGCGATCGGAGAGAACCTGCCGCTGCAGACATTTGTACTTGCGCAAGAAAACCCAATAAGCTTTGCCGCCTGGCTCAGAATTCTCCGCCGTACCCAGGGTAAGGGCAACCTCCATTTCATACCGGTTCCCCTGACCGCCGCACTCCTCGCCTGCCGCATGACGAAGATTCTCCCCTTGATTCCCACGGTCGATCCGGAACGCGTCCTCGGGCTTGCAGGCGCCGCACCGATGGAGAGCAGCGAGAGCCTCAGGCTCCTGAAGTTGAACCTGTCCGACCCGGCGATTACGCTTGCCGGAGAATTCGGCCAGACACACGAGGAGCAATCGCGACGGGAGGCAGAGGCCCTGCTGCGATATCTAGACATCGCGCCCACCGAAATACCGCTGCAGCGACTCTGCGAAGGGCTGCGGCGTGAGGGATTATCGCCGCTCGGCCTCTCCCCGGCAATGATCAGGCATCCTGGTTTGCTGGCCCTCTTTGAACCGCCGGCCAATCGAACACGGCATCGCCTCGCGCAGGCCCTTTATTTGGCCGACCTTGCGAGCGAACCGGAAAGGGCCCCGGGCAAAAAGGCCGGATTTTTTGGAGCGATGCTGGCGATTTCCAGAGATGTCCTGCTCTTTCCGCTCCGCGCGCTTTTAGCGGGGAGATATCGATGAATGGGCTGGACGCCGACTTCATCATCATCGGCAGTGGACCTGCCGGCGTCTCCGCGGCATTTCCCCTAATCGCGGCCGGACGCCGCGTTCTGATGCTGGATGGCGGGGATGATGCCGGATCGCAGGAGGAAAGTCGCAGCGTCCGCGTCCTCGGAAGCAATCTGGAATCGCTGCGAACGGACGACGGAAGTTCGCCGAAATTGCAGACCCCTGCTGCACGAGGAATTCTCGAACCTTTTCGACACCAATCCGGCATAACCGGCAACGGTTTCATCCCAATCGGCAGCCTTGCCCGCGGCGGTCTCTCCAACATTTGGGGAGCGCAAATCAGCTATCTCGATGCCGAGGACATCGCGGCTTGGCCGATAGACATCGCCTCCTTGCAGAGATCCTACGAGCATATCGCCAAGCGCATCGGCATCAGCACGAATGCGGATTCTACGACAGACGCTGACAGTGAGCCCGTCCTGCCGCTTGGAGCGACAGCGGCCCATGTCCTCCATCGGCATCAGGCCGCAAAGCCGGCTGATGGATCGTTCCGGCTTTTTCCCGCCGTCAATGCCATACTTTCGGAGGCGAGGTCCGGGCGCGCAGCATGCGATCTGCGCGGTGACTGTCTCTATGGCTGCCCGACCGGCGCGATCTATAACAGCAGGCAGGATCTGCTTCTTTTGCGAAAGTCTCCACATTTTCGTTTGCTCGATAACATGCGGGCCGTCTCGTTGACACGCAGCTCGGGCTGGACGGTCAGAACGGCAGACGGATCGTCATTTTCCGCACCGAGGATCATTCTGGCCGCAGGAGTCCTTGGAACGGCCGCCCTGCTGTCGGACCTCCTGCCGATTGACGAGCAGGGACTGCGTCTTCTGAACAGTCCCACGCTGGCCATTCCCCTGCTCTCTCCCGCAAGGCTGTTGCGTTCGCCGACGGCGACCCACAGCCTTGCGCAGCTCGGATTATCTCTGCGCTACGGCGACGGCGCATCCGATTACGTGACGGGAGCGATCTATGAAGTTGGTACTCTGCCGGCGCAGAGCTTCATCAACAGGATGCCGCTCGGTCGAAAAGCCGGGCGCGCGGCGTTCGAACTTATCGGCAGCAGTCTCCTCGTCGCGACGATCTATTATCCCGGCAATCAAAGCTTCAGCTACATCCGTCGGGACGAAACGGCAGGCAAGGGTCTGACCGTCCGCGGCGGCTTCGCGGAAGGTTTCGACATCCGCGCCGAGGCCTTGAAAAAAACGCTCCGCCGGGAATGGAAACGGCTGGGTCTCATTCAGCTTCCGGGCGCGTCGCTGGCAGAGCCCGGCATCGACGCCCATTTTGCCGGCACCTTGCCTATGGGCGCGTCCGGCCCGTTCGGCACCTCTTCAGACGGCGAATTGAATCTCCATTCCGGTCTCCACATCGTCGACGGTTCGATCCTTCCGGATCTGTCTTCGAAATACGTCACGATGACGATCATGGCCAATGCCGACCGCATCGCCCATCGCCTCGCCGAAACGGAAGCGAACTCCGCACTTTAGTGTGTAAATTTCACCCCCGAGCTTTGAGGATTAACGGAACGCATCGGAAAACCGTTTGCCGATGCGTTCTCGTCTTTCTTTGCGGCAAACTGCAAACATCGACCAGTTCAGGCAATGCCGCCCAGGCATACATATTTGAGTTCGGTGTATTCATCCAATCCGTGCCTCGACCCTTCGCGGCCGAGACCCGACATTTTCACGCCGCCGAACGGAGCCTCGGCCGTGGAGACAAGACCGGTATTGACGCCGACCATCCCGTATTCGAGCGCTTCGGCCACGCGAAATACCTGCGACAGATCGCGAGCGTAAAAATACGAAGCAAGCCCGAACTCGGTGTCGTTTGCCTGTTCGATGACGTCCTCTTCGTCGCGGAAACGAAACAGCGGTGCAAGCGGCCCGAAGGTTTCCTCGCGGGCGACCTGCATGCCGACAGCGACATCGCGCAGGATCGTCGGCTCGAAGAAATGGCCGCCAAGCGCGTGGCGCTTGCCGCCTAAGACGATCCCGGCGCCCTTTGAAACGGCATCGCGGATATGGCTTTCGACCTTGGCGACGGCATTGTCGTCGATCAGCGGGCCAAGCACGACGTCGCGGTCGAGACCGTTGCCGACCTTCAAGGCCGAAACCGCCGCGGCGAGCTTGGCGGCAAATGCCTCATAGACGCCGTCCTGGACATAAAGCCGATTGGCGCAGACGCAGGTCTGGCCGTTGTTGCGGAACTTGGCGATGATGGCGCCTTCGACGGCAGCGTCGAGATCGGCGTCGTCGAACACGATGAAGGGTGCATTGCCGCCAAGTTCAAGACCGAGCTTTTTGATCGTCGGCGCGCATTGCCGGTAAAGCAGCTCGCCCGTCCGGGTAGAGCCGGTGAATGTCAGGACCCGAACGTCACGGCTTCCCGTCAGCGCCCCGCCAATTGCCGCTGCGTCGCCCGTGACGATGTTGAGAAGCCCCGGCGGCAGGCCGGCGCGCTCTGCGAGAATGGCGATGGCGATGGCAGAGAATGGCGTCTGCAGCGCCGGCTTGAGAACGACGGCACAGCCGGCGGCCAGCGCAGGGCCGATCTTGCGGGTGATCATCGCGTTCGGAAAGTTCCAGGGCGTGATCGCCGCCACCACGCCTGCCGGTTGGCGCAAGACGAGGATCCGCTTGTCGGCCTGATGCCCGGGGATGGTCTCGCCGTTGATGCGCCTCGCCTCTTCCGCGAACCATTCGATGAAGCTCGCACCATAGGTGATCTCCCCCTTGGCCTCGGCCAGCGGCTTTCCCTGCTCCAACGTCAGGATCATCGCTAAGTCGTCGCGGTTTTCGATCATCAGGCGGTGCCAAGCCTTCAGAACGGCGGCACGCTCCCCGGCGGTCTTCTTCGCCCAAAGCCTCTGGGCAATCACGGCAGCGCGGATGGCGTCCTCCGTTTCCGCCGCACCGAGGTCAGGGACCACCCCCAGCGGCTCGCCGGTGGCCGGATTGCGGACCGTCGCCGCCTTGCGGCCTTCCGCTTTGATCCAGCGATCGGCGATGGGGCATGCCTGGCGGAACAGCGAGGGATCATCGAGCTTCATATGACAACTTTCAACAGAATACGTGAGCGGCACCGGGATCGAAATTCAGATGGACTATATCGCCACGGCTGAGCCCCGCGATAGCCTCATGACCGAACGGCAGGCGAACCGCCAGCGCCTCACCCGTCGCCGTCTCGGTCGAGACGTGAATATTGTTGCCGAGGAAGGTAATGTCGCTGACCGTTGCGGCAAGACCCGCTCCCGCCGCCTGGGCGCGCGACAATCGAATGCGCTCAGGCCTCAGCATCAGGGCTGCCCTCGTCCCGGAGGTTCCTTTTCCATGCACCGGAATATGATTGAAGACGCTCCCGCCGCCAAGCGAAATGCTGGCCTGCCCATCGGAGGATGACAGCAGGTCGCATGAAATGAAGTCGCTGTCACCGATAAATTCGGCAACGAAGCGGGTCCGCGGATTGGCGTAGAGTTCCGGCCCCGTGCCGATCTGGTCGATGACGCCCTTGGAAAAGACGGCGATCCGGTCGGAGAGCCGCAGCGCCTCCTCCTGGTCGTGCGTGACATAGAGGATCGTCACTTCGGTCTGCTGATGGATCCGGCGTATCTCATGCTGGATTTCCTCGCGCAACTTCTTGTCGAGCGCCGACAGCGGCTCGTCCATCAGAAGCACCGGTGGATCATAGGCAAGGGCTCTGGCAAGGGCGACGCGCTGCTGCTGACCGCCGGACATTTGCGCAGGCTTGCGATCCTCGAAGCCTTCGAGCCGGACGAGGCGCAGCATCTCCTTCACCTTGCTGTCGACCTCGGCCTTGGACTTGCGCCTGACCTTCAGCGGGAATGCGATGTTTTCACCAACCGTGAGATGCGGAAACAGGGTGTAGCGCTGGAACACCATGCCGATGTTGCGCTTGTGCGATGGCGTCGCGAGCAGGGTGTTGCCCTCCAGCGTGATGTCGCCCTTCGTCGGCGTTTCAAAACCAGCCAGGATATAAAGCGTCGTGCTTTTCCCGGATCCGGACGGTCCGAGAAAGGTCAGAAACTCGCCGCGCCGAACGTCGAGATTGACGTCGTGGACGGCGACGACCGGGCCGTATTCCTTGCGTATTCCGCAGATCTGAAGGAATGGTTCTCTCATTGTTTCAGTACCTTACGTACGACGGCAACCAGCGCCATCAAGATGATCGTCAAAAGGATGAGAAGGGTCGACGCCGCGGCGACAACCGGCGTCAGGTCCTGCCGCAGCGTCGCCCATACCTTTACCGGCAGCGTCTGCAGGGTCGGGCTGGACATGAAGATCGCCACCACCACCTCATCCCAGGATGTCAGGAACGAAAAGACTGCCGCCGAAAACAGCCCATGGCTGATCGCCGGCAGGGTGACCCTGATCTTTGCTTCCAGAGGCGAGGCACCGCACAGAACCGCCGCGTCCTCGATCGACTTGTCGAAGCCCTCCAGCGCACTTGAGATCGAGAGGATCGAGAAGGGCAGCGCGAGAACGAGGTGCGAAATGACGAAGCCTGCCAACGTGCCGCCGAGGCCGATCCTCAGAAAGAAGGCATAAAGGGCGACCGCAAGAACCACGACGGGAAGGATCATCGGCGTCAGAAACAGCGCTTTCAGCGCATCGCGGAACAGGAACGAACCGCGCACCAGCCCGAAGGAAGTCACGAGCCCGAGGAGCACCGACAGGATCGTCACGATGACCGCAATCTTGAAGCTCGTCCAGGCCGATTCCAGCCAGCGCGGATCGGCAAAGAGCTGGCTGTACCACTGAAACGTCCAGCCGGGCGGCGGAAAGATCAGCCACTGCGAGGAGCCGAAGGAGAGCGCCGCGATAAAGACGATCGGCAGCAGCAGAAAGGCCGCAGTCAGAAGCGTGATCGCCAGCAGGATATATTTCCACCAGCCGAGCCGGTCGAAATTGAGCAACATGTCAACGCCCTCCCGGGTTCTGGTTGCCGACGAAGCGCAGCTGCACGGCATAAAGCAGCAGGGTCACCACGAGGAGCACCAGCGCCGCGGCACCTCCCATTCCCCAGTTGACCAGCGACTGCACGAATTGCGCGATCAGCTCTGCGAGCATCATGTTCGCAGTGCCGCCGAGAAGCGATGGCGTGACGAAATAACCAAGCGACATGACGAAAACCATGAGGGCACCGGCTGCCATGCCGGGCATGGCCAAAGGCAGCAGGACACGGGTCAGGCACTGCCACCGATTGGCGCCGCAAAGTGCTGCCGCCTGCAGGGTCGACGGGTCGATCTTCCTGATCACGCCGTAGAGCGGCAGGATGATGAAGGGTAGCATGATATAGGTCATGCCGATCGTGACCCCGGTCAGATTATTGACGAGTGCTAAGGGCTTGTCGATCAGCCCCATTCCGATCAGCATCTTGTTGATCAGCCCCGTCCGCTGCAAAAGCACCATCCAGGCATAGGTGCGGGCAAGCAGGTTGGTCCACATTGACAGGAGCAGGATCGCAAAGATCACCGAGGTCAGGCGCCCGGGCATGATTGCCAGCGCCCAGGCAACGGGAAATCCGATCAGCAGCGAAATCACCGTGACGAGACCCGAGACGATGAAGGTATTGGCGAAGATCTTGAGATAGGTCGCGGACCCGATCAGCTGCGCATAGTTTCCAAAGCCCGGCACGGGTTCCAGAACGCTTCGCAACAAGAGCACCGCCACCGGCGCGATGAAAAAGATCGTCACGAAGGCGAGAGCCGGAAGGACCCCGCCAAAACCTGTTGCCCTGCGCACCTTTGGCAGGGGCGCAATTGCGCCGGAGGCATCGCTATATGTCGCCATGACAGTCCTTCCCACCCGTCAATTTCCGCAGGCGCCGAGGTCCAACAAATGGGCACCGACGCTGCGGGAGGCACGGCGAACATTCGCCGTGCCCATCCGTCTTAAGTTTCAGGCTATTTCGCCTGCCAGGCGTACCACTTCTCGCCGATGGCATCGCGATTATCAGCCCAGTAGTTCATGTCGGCATTCACCTGGCTGGCCGTCTGCCGATCCGGCAGGGTCTTGGCCGTCTCCGGATCCATCAGCTTGGCCGAGTCAACGTTGATTGGTGCATATCCGGTGGCCTTTGCAAGGGCGGCCTGCGGTTCGGCCGCGGTCGCCATTGCAATGAACTTCATCGCGGCTTCCGCGTTCGGCGAACCCTTCGGCACGACGAGCGAATCCGCAGCGGTGATGTTCTGTTCCCACGAGGTCTCGGTCTTGATACCGCTCGCCGCAAGCGCGGTCATGCGACCATTCCAGACACTGCCGAAGGGAGCCTCGGCGGATGCCAGAAGCTGCTGCGACTGTGCGCCACCCGACCACCAGACGATATCCGATTTGATCGTGTCGAGCTTCTTGAAGGCGCGGTCTAGATCAAGCGGGTAGAGCTTGTCGGCGGCCACGCCGTCGGCAAGCAGCGCCGCTTCGATCACGCCGGGAGCCGACCATTTGTAGAATGTGCGCTTTCCCGGAAACTTCGTCGTGTCGAACAGATCCGCCCAGGTCTTCGGGCAGGCGCTGACGGCATCGGCATTGCAGCCGATCACGAAGGAATAATAGAAGCTGCCGACCGAATAGTCGGTCACGAAGCGCGGATCGAGCTTGGATTTGTCGATGACGGAGAAATCGAGTTTTTCCAGCTGGCCGTTCTTGCCGGCCTGAGCGGCATAGTCGCCTTCGACGTCGACAACGTCCCAGGTAACCTGGCCAGCCTCGACCATCGCCTTGAGCTTGCCGTAATCCGTCGGCCCGTCCTGTACGACGGTGATACCGGTCTTCTCCGTGAACGAGCTGGCCCATGCGGCTTTCTGCGCGTCCTGGGTCGTTCCTCCCCAGCTCGAAAAGACCATGTTGTCGGCGTGCGCCGGTGCGGACACAGCCACGAATGCGGCAACTGCCGCGAAAGCAAATGTTGTTTTCATGTTCCCTTATCCTTGTTCTGGTTTGTCCTACGGGTATGCCTTATGCCGTCAGTGCGCCTCGCTCCTGGGAGAAAAGTTAGCTGGCTTCATAATCTTGTTTTCCGCCACCTCAATCAGATCGCGGATCTTGGGCAGGAAGGCTTGCCACCGGGGATCGGCAAGAAGCCTCTGGCGCCTCGCCTCCCGGTCGTCCAGGCTCGCAAAGGCCCAGATGTGGACGATCTCGTTGATCGTCCCGATCTCCGAAAAGAAGTAACCGACGAGCGTGCCGAGATGGCTCTTCTGGATCTCGATCCCCTCTTCCTCGACGGCCTTGAGATATTGCGGGATGGTGCCGTTCTTCAGCCGATAGGTGCGGATTTCGTAAAACATCGGCGCTACCTCATCACGAAGGGATCGGGGATCGGATCGTCCGATGTCCTGAGCCAGATCGTCTTGGTACGGGTATAATCGAGCGCCGCGGCCATACCGCCTTCCCTACCATGGCCCGACAGGCCGAAACCGCCGAATGGCGCAATCGGAGAGACCACGCGGTAGGTATTGACCCAGACGATCCCAGCACGGAGCCCCTTCATCAGCCGGTGCGCCCGGGTCAGGTTATGGGTGAAAACGCCGGAAGCCAGGCCATAACGGGTATCGTTGGCAAGCCGCAGCGCCTCGGCCTCCGTCTCGAACGACACGACGGACAGGACCGGCCCGAAGAACTCCTCGATCAGCGAGGGCGAGGCGACATCGTCGCAGTCGAGAATCGTCGGCGGGAAATAATAGCCTTCGCCGTCGATCTTGCGTCCTCCCGTGACGAGTCGGGCGCCGCTTTCAATCGACTTGGCGACGAGGGCACCGATACTGTCCTGCTGGCGCTTGGTGGCAAGCGGGCCGACTTCGGTCGCCATATCGAGCGGAGCACCGATCCGGATCGCTTCCGCCTTATCCCGAAGCAGGGCGACGAATTTGTCCTTGATGCTGCGTTCGACGATCAGCCGTGACCCGGCAACGCAGCTCTGCCCTGTCGCGGCGAAGATGCCCGCGACCTGGGCGTTGGCCGCGCTCTCGAGGTCTGCATCGGCAAAGACGATGAATGGCGACTTGCCGCCAAGTTCAAGCGAGGTGGAGGCGAGGTTTTCGGCCGAGTTGCGAACGACGTGCCGGGCGGTTTCAGGGCCGCCGGTGAAGGCCACATGCGCGACCTTCGGGTGCCGGCCGAGGGCGGCGCCGCAGGAGGCGCCGAAACCGGTGATGATGTTGACGACGCCGGCAGGAAAGCCTGCCTCGTGCACGAGCCGTGCAAATTCGAGAAGCGGCGCCGGCCCGTCTTCCGAAGCCTTGACCACCATCGTGCAACCGGCCGCCAGCGCCGGGCCGATCTTCACCGCGGACAGGAAGAGCTGGCTGTTCCACGGCACGACCATCGCAACGACGCCGATCGGCTCACGGCGAAGCCAGACATCCATGTCAGGCTTGTCGATCGGCAGGTAGGCGCCTTCGATCTTGTCGGCGATGCCGGCATAGTAGCGATAGTATTCGGCGACATAAGCGATCTGCGCAGATGTCTCGCGGATGATCTTGCCGGTGTCGCGCGTCTCCAGTTCAGCCAGCACCTGCGCGTTGGCGGCAACCAAATCGGCCAGCTTGTAGAGCAGCTTGCCGCGTTGGGTGGCCGTCATTTTCGGCCAGGCGCCGTCGTAAAGTGCCTTGTCGGCCGCGTTGACAGCCCGATCGACATCCCCCTCGCGCGCTTCGGGCATCTCAGCCCAGGCCGTGCCGGAGGCGGGATCGATGCTCGGATAGCTAGCCTCGCCATCTGAGAATTCGCCGTCGATATAGTGCTGGAAGCGCCGCATGGTCTTACTCCTGAAATGCTGGCATGACCTCGGTGATGAAGCGCTCGAGCGACGCCTTCTTGCGCTCGAAGCTCATGCCGGTGTCGATCCAGAAGGAATATTCGTCATAGCCGAGTGCTTCATACGCCTTGAGCCGGGTGATGACAGTCTCAGCGTCGCCAACGACATTGTTGGTGCGCATGACCTGGTCCGACAGCATGGCGTTTGCTCTGATCTGCTCGTCCGGAATGCGCTCGATCAGACCCTGGGCAATCGGCTTCTCATTCTTGAACCAGGCGAAGAAGTAATTGTAGTAGACGCTGAGCTCATGGGCGGCCTGGGCGACATCGTCCTCTGACGAGCCGACATAGGTATGGCGCAGCAACATGATCTTGGGCCGCTCGATCTCGGAATTCTTCGCGCAGGCGTCGTTGAAGCGCTCCATCAACGATCGAACCTCGTCGTCGCCCTGCCAGAGTGGCGTGACCTGAACGTTGCAGCCGTTGGCGACGGCAAATTCGTGCGAGTTCGGATCGCGCGCCGCCACCCATATGGGCGGGTTCGGCTGCTGCAGCGGCTTCGGCGCCGAGGTGGTCGACGGAAACTTGAAGAATTCCCCATCATGCGCGTAGTCGCCGGCCCATACGCCCTTGACGGCCGGGATGAGCTCGCGCATGCGCTGGCCGGCACCCCAGGCATCGAGCCCGGGCAGCAGGCGCTCATATTCGAAGGAATAGGCCCCCCGCGCGATACCGATATCGAGCCTTCCATCGCAGATGATGTCGGCCATGGCCGCCTCGCCGGCAAGCTTGATCGGATGCCAGAAGGGGGCAATCACCGTCCCCGTTCCGAGCCGCACCCGCGATGTGCGGCGCGCGAGATCAGCAATGGTCACGAACGGATTGGGCGCAATGGTGAAATCCATGCCATGGTGCTCGCCCGTCCAGATCGCGTGCATGCCGCCCTTGTCGGCGATCTCGCAGAGCGCGACGAATTCCTCGTAGAGGCTCTTATGGCTTTGGCTGGCGTCGAGCCGTTCCATATGGACGAAGAGGGAGAACTTCATGCTTTTGCGTCCTTGGCTGGAATTGGGTGAACGGTGCCGCCGGTCTCGTCGCCGAAATAGACGCCGAAATTGCCGATCGAGCTTTCCATCGCAAAACGGTTGACGATATCGGCAGTCGAGCTGGTCTTGAACTTTGCCGCAACCAATGCGTCAGGCTTCAGGAACCTGCCGCCGGCAGGCTCGCCCTCTCCGGCAACGGCGTGATAGACGATGTGCTGCTTGCCGTCGCTCTTGCCCTCATAAACCGAATAGAGAAAACCGATGCTGACTTTCAAGCCGGTGAGCGTTTCCAGGTATTTTTGCAGTGCCTCGGTCGGGCTGCCGTCATGGGCGTCGACGCTCGGCAGGGAGAGCACATCCTCGCCGAGCAGCAGAACTTCCCCGCGGCGTTCGACAACGGCTGCAAGTTCCATATTGCCTTCGCTTGCCGCCGACACCGCCTTGCTTGCGAGCGTCGGCGTGAAATAACCGCCACGCGCATAGCCGAGACCGTTGCGGCCGCTATTGTCGAAAGCTTCGATGCGGCCCATCAAGATGACGTGGTCGCCAGCCTCGATAACCTCTTCCATGGCGCATTCAAACCAAGCCGCAACGTTCGAGAATATCGGGCAGCCTGCCGATCCCTTCGCCCATTCGACCGCCGCAAACCTGTCCTCGACCGGGCGTGCAAAGGTGTTCGACACGTCTTTCTGCATTTCCGAAAGCACGTTGATCGCAAAATGCTGTGCGCCGGTCATGGTGGCGAAATTGCGCGACGTCTTGGCGAGACAGACGAGGAGAAGCGGTGGATTGAGCGAGACCGAGGTGAAGGAGTTCGCTGTGAAGCCGATCGGATGTCCTTCCCCGTCGCAGGCGGTGACGACGGTCACCCCGGTCGGAAAAGCCCCGAATGCATCTCGCAGTGCTCTTGGGTCGACAGTCTGGATTGTCATCGTTCATCCTCCCCGAACGATAGCCACTCAGCGAGCAGCGAATTGACGATATCAGGTGCGGTCAGGTTCACCATATGACGATGGCCTTCGACGATGCGGGCGTAGCCCCGCGGCGCAAGCTCGGCCATTTGTGTCGCCATCAAGGGCGTCGAGTTCGGATCATCGGATCCCGTCAGAAAAAGGGCCGGGCCAGCCACGTCTTTCCAGCCGTCAGCATAGGTGGCGTCTCCTCCCGCGAAGGCGGCGTAAGCGACGGCATATCCCTGGGGATCGACGAGGTTTAGCCATTTTCGCGTCAATTCACGCGCGGTGACGCTGTCCGCATCTTCGCCGAACCAGCGGGCCAGAGGACCTTCCTTGTCGACGCCCGATACCGGAATGGCCGCGGCGCGCGAAAGGACGGCGGCCTTTGCTTCAGGGTCACGCCTGTAGACGCCGTTGAGGTAGGCGACGCGGCTGATCCGCTCGCCAAATGTTGCGGCTGCCCCTCCTGAAACCAGTGCGCCCATCGAGTGCCCGGCAACATTTGCCCTGTCGATTGCCATCTCGTCGAGAAAGCGTGCGAACCAGTCGACGAACTCCTCGAGCCGACTGCCCGTTGGGAGCTTTGCGCTCTCGCCATGTCCGGGCATGTCGACAGCGATAATGCGATGGCCTGCAGACAGAAATGCGATCTGCGGAGCCCAGGCCTCGAGCCGCATGCCGACGCCATGAATGAGAACCAGCGGCTCACCGCTGCCGACCTCGTGATAGGCAGTTCCGCTTGCCGTCGTCTTTCGGGGCAAGGCACCGGCGGCGTTGGTTGCTGCAGCGGTGCGTGTGGTCGATCCGGCTGTCAGCATCTCAGAGAGCTCCCTTAAACGCCCGCAGGATTGGCAACATCCTGCCCCAGGTCTTTCAGATCCTGGTAGCGGTCTCCGATGCGGTGATGCGGGCGCCCGCCTATCGAAGCACCGAGAGCCACGACGATCTCGTCGGCAGCAGGCGCGTCGGGGATCGACGTCTGGATGGTCAGATAGTGCGAACGGCGGCCTTCATCGTTCTTGTCCATCAACGGGATCATGATCGGTGCATTGGCAGGACCGCGTGTGTTGCAGAAGGCGAGATAGGACTTGGCGCCGACGGCCTGGCGATAAAAATTGCCGAAACGTAGCGTGTGGATGAGCGCGGACCCGTGTTCGATCTCGCCGTCCAGGCCGACGACGGCGGACTTTCCATATCCCTCGACAGCCTCGCCGGACCCAACCGCATCGATGATCATCTTGGTCAGCAACTCGCCGAGGGCCGGAGCGCTTGCGTGAATTTCGGGCTTGAGGTCGTCGACGAAGCCGCGACCGGCCCAGGGATTCTTCACGACCGCGAAGGCGGTAAACAGCTTCAGCGGCACCGCCGCGGCCTTGCCGCCTTCGATCAGCGTCGTTTCGATCTGCAGTCCCGTCTTGCGAATTTGAATGGCCATCGAGCACCTCATTTCTCAGTTTCGTATTATGGTATACCATAATATATGAGTGTCAAGCTGGTTGCTGCGAGAACTCAGCTCAGGCCAAGGCGGAGATTTGGTTTGGATGTGCGCTCTCGCCTCTCAGCCGACGCTTTCTTCCTATCAACGCGTTGTCAGCTGACAAACGACGAGGCGCCCCGCGGAGGCAGGCTGAGTCCAGACGTCACGGTCATCCCAGTTCATGGTACCGCCTTACATATTATTTAATATGGCATACCATCACATTGGAGAAAGTGGGGTGTCAAGCGCGGAGTATTTGAATAGCGCGGAACATCATCGCGAATGGAGTGATATCGACAGCCGAGGTGAGTGCATTGCCGGGGCCTACGGGGAAGCCGCAGGGCTCGCTCGTGCTTATTCTGCAGGCTTCTTGGCGGAGAGCACCGCTTCTGCGATCGCGCTTGCGGCGGCGACGTGATCCATCGCGGCCCGGTAAGCGCCCTCGCCGTCGCCGCGGCGGATGGCGTCGACGATCTTCGACATCTGCAGCGGGCCTTCGATGCCACGTCTCTCCGTCTTGATCGTCATCGAGCGCAGGTGGTTTATGCGCACGGTGAGGAGATTGACGACACCCCAGGCAACGTTCCTGTCAACCATGGTGAACAGCGTCTGATAGAAGGAAGAGGTGTTCGTCAGCACAGCCGCCATGTCGTTGTCGCGATAACTCTTGCGGATCCCGGCCAGCGATTCCTCCAGCGCGGCGACGATCTCCGGGCTGCGGCGCTCCGCGCACAGCCGCGCCGCCATGCCTTCCAGCGCGCCACGGATCTCATAGATCTGTTTGGCTTCGTCGATATCGAGCTGCGCGACGATCGGCCCCTTGTTCGGCAGATTGGCGACAAGCCCTTCCGATTCCAGATGCCTCAGAACCTCGCGCACGACCGTTCGGCTGACGCCGAGCTGGGCGCAGAGGTCACGCTCGACAAGGCGATCTCCGGGACGGAAATATCCGTTGACGATGGCTTCGCGGACCTTGTCGAGTGCCAGTTCCCGCAAGGTCTTTGCAGGACGCTCGACTCGAATTGCGTCCTTCAGAGCACCGCTCATTGTCTACCTCAGTGTTGGACTTTGCACGCTCAACTTCCGCCGCCGCGGCCGAATGCAAGAATCGTATTATGGCGTACCAGATACTGTAGCTGTCGGCGGCCGGCAATTCAACAAGCGCCGTGCCACCTGCCGTACAGGCACGCAAAGGACGCTCTGCTGCATGCACGTCAGGAGCTAGCCTCTTGAAACGATCTCCTCGACCACGGCCTTGGCCTGCACCCGGATATCCGGAACGGCGGTGATCTCCCAGAATTGCCCCGCCGTCAGGGCGCCGACCGCAAACAGTCGGGCCGGCGAGATCCGGGACGGGGCTATGACCTCGGAAGCGGCATCCACCTGGATCCCGAGGCCAAGAGGATCGGGGACGATCAACTCAAAGCGGCTCATTTCCTTCAAAAGCGGTGAATGACTGATCCCGGCCCGCTCCATTCCGGTGCAATTGACGAGCCAGTCCGCCCTGATCTCGGCGATCTCGCGCGCCGCCCTGACCCTGTAGCTGGCAACGAGCAGGCCCTCCTCGGCCCCGAGCGATTTCAGGAAGCCCGCGTGGAAACGAACGGTTCCGTCCAAGACCAGTTTCTCAAACCTGTCGTATACGTCCGGCGCGACCCGGTGACGATGAATATTCCACCAGGGAAGCGCATGCCTGAGGAAGCGTGCCCGCTCCCTGCTCGAAAGCCGTTGCCAGAGAGCCTGCGTTGCAGGCCTCAGACCGTCCATCACGGCTCGCCAGTCGGCAACCGTCCTGCTCTTTGCCCGCAGGGTCTTCAATATGCCGCTGATCGTGTCCGGAAGCATGTGAACGTCGATCGGCAGAGGCGCCGGCGGCTTCCGCGCGTGTCCGAGCGGTGCAAGCCCGCGCCGCGAAAGCACATCGATCTTGCCGCTGTGGCCATGGGCGCGAAGCGCGAGGACCTGATCGATCATCGTCAGACCGGATCCGAGGATACACACCGCATCGGATGGTGCGACGCGCCTCAGCCAGGAAAGCCGCCACGGGTTCTCGATGATCCGCGATCGCAGCGATGCCGGGACGCCATCCGGAGCGACCGGAAGGGTCGCGTTCCCGACGCCGAGGCAGAGCACCACGTTCTTGCCGGCAATCTCGTCGCCGTTGCCGAGATGGAAGGTCAGCGTACTGCTGTACCGTTCCACGCATCCCGCCGCCTTGGCCTTGATGAAATCGACCCGGCAACGGCCGTTCCGTTCTCGAAGCAGCCGCGCAAGCGTATCGCGGACATAAAGACCGTAATCGCTGCGCGAGGCAAAATCGCCGGCCTGCAGCTGGCGTCCATGACCTTTCAGCCAGTCGACAAAGTCATCGGGTTGATGCGGCAAGAGGCTCATGCGGCCGGCGGGAACATTGAGGCGATGGAGATAGAGCTCCGTCCGGTACGCCGTCCCGCGGCCGAAGCCGGGATCGTCGCCGACGACGGCGACCGTCGCCGAAACGGGAAGCTGCTCGATGAGATTGCAGGTAACCGCTATCGCTGAGAAACCGGATCCGACCACGATAACATCATATGTCAAATGCATTCTCCCTGAAGCTCAGAACGTCATCGAGACATTTCGTCATTCAAGCCCCGTGTCGCTCACCGGTCCCTGCTGATCGCACGAGCGGCAGAATCACGAAAACAATTATCCTTATAGTCTATAAATATAGTTTGTTATTTCTCCCGCTAGCCCCTCCCCAACCATTAGGCTTTTGAGGGTGAGATCAAGGGCCATGCGGCCCTGAACAAAGGGGCTCAAGATGAATTTCAGGAATTTGGTTGCAGCAATCGCCGTCGGCGTCGGCACTCTTGCAACGGCTGTTGTCGCCGAAGCGGCGGACAAGAAGGTCGTTGTCGCCTATCAAACCGACGCCTTGCCGTCTTCCGTAGCGATCGCCAATGGCGAATTCGCCAAGGAGACGGGATACAAGATCGACTTCCGCAGGTTCAATTCGGGCGCCGAAATCTTTGCGGCCATTGCATCCGGCGACGTCCAGGTCGGCTATGTCGGCTCCAGCCCGTTTGCGGCTGCTGTGTCACGCGGGCTCGAGGTCAAGGCCTTTTACCTCGCCTCGATCTCGGGCATCGACGAGGCCCTCGTCGTCCGCAACGGTTCCGGCATCGAAAGCCTGAATGATCTGAAGGGCAAGAAGCTCGCGGCCGCGCCAGTATCCACGGACCACTATCAACTCCTGGCGCTGATCAAATCGCTGGGCCTGACCGAAAAAGACGTTCAGGTCTTCGCAATCCCTCAGCCTGAGATTGTCGCCAGCTATAATCGCGGCGACATCGACGGCGGCTTCGTCTGGGATCCGGCGCTGACCGAACTGAAGAAGAACGGAAAGGTTCTGGTGACCTCCAAGGAGGTGGCAGACAAGGGTGCGCCAACATTCTCCGCCTGGGTCGCGACCTCGACGTTTGCCGCCGACAACCCGGACTTTCTGAAGGGTTTCGCTTCGGTCATCAACAAATACTACGCATCCTTCGCATCGGACAAATCCGCCTGGGGTCCCGACAGCGACAACGCCAAGTCGCTTGCCAAGCTTCTCGGCGGAACGGCCGATCAGCAGGCCTCGGCCCTGGAGAACCTCACGCTTCTGACACCTGAGGTCCAGGCATCGGATGCATGGCTCGGCGGCGGCGAAAAGGCGGGTGCCGGCAAGATCCTCAAGGACACGGCATCGTTTCTGAAGGAGCAGGGCAAGGTTTCCGACGTGCTGGCGAATTACGGCGCCTTCGTCACCGCAGATGCCCTCACCGGCGTCAGCAACTGATCCTCCCCGACACCGGCGCGGCTTGCCGCGCCGGTGTCTAACGTGCGAGCGGCAATATGCTTAAAGTCGATCACGCCAGCGTTTACTTCGCAGCCCGCGACGGGCGGACCGTTCACGCGCTCGATCGCGTTTCCTTCGATATTCCCGAACGGAGCTTCGTCGTCGCGCTCGGCGCGTCGGGATGCGGCAAATCAACCCTCCTCAACGCGATTGCCGGTTTCCTTCCGCTTTCGGACGGCCGGATCACGCTCGATGGCCGCGCGGTCGAACAACCCGGCGCGGACCGCGGCGTCGTTTTTCAGAAAGACTCGCTGCTACCCTGGAAATCGGTGGTCGACAATGTCGCCCTCGGTTTGAAATTCGCCGGGGTCAAGCGCAAGGAGCGCGAAGCACGCGCCCTGGAGCTGCTCCGGCTTGTCGGTCTCGACGAATTCGCCGGCGCTTTTCCCTACGAGCTGTCGGGCGGCATGCGCCAGCGTGTCGGCATCGCACGCGCTCTGGCGACAAATCCCGACATCCTGCTGATGGACGAGCCGTTCGGCGCGCTCGACAGCTTGACGCGCGAGCAGATGCAGGAACTGCTGGTTTCCATCTGGGATAAGACGGCAAAGAAGGTCTTCTTCATCACGCACTCTATTGAAGAGGCCTTGTTCCTGGGCACGCAGGTCCTGGTCATGTCACCTCGACCGGGGCGCGTCGTTGCACGCTTCGATCTGGATTTCGTTCGCCGCTTCGCAGAAACCGGCGACGCCCGATCGATCAAGGCGTCACCGCAATTTGCCGAGCTGCGCGAGGAGATCCGCGCCATTCTCCACAGCACCGAAGACCTCAGGAGCGCCGCATGAGCGATATAGTGCAGGCCCCGCCGATTGCGGCGGATAGAGAGGACCATCAGGTCAAGCTGGTGAAAATGGCGGGCTTTGGAGCCGGCGAGAAATCGACGGTGGCCATCAGCATTGCGACAGCGCTGGCCATACTGCTGCTGTGGTGGGTCGTCTCCGCGCTCGGTGTCGTTCCACACCTGTTTCTGCCGCGTCCTGACGAGGTGCTGACACAGATCGGCGCCATCTATCGCGACGGTTACGCAGGAGCGTCGCTGTCCGAGCATGTTTTTGCAAGCCTGTTCCGCATCGTGGTCGCCGCCCTCATCGCCGTCTCCGCCGGCATCCCTCTCGGATTGCTCATGGGCCTGAATCGCTGGGCAAAAGGGGTGCTCGATGCGCCGATCGAGTTTTACTGGCCGCTTCCGCCGCTCTCCTACCTGCCGCTGATGATCATCTGGCTCGGCATCGGCGAGACGTCGAAGATCACGCTGCTGGTGCTTGCGATGTTCGCACCGATCTGCCTCTCGGCCCAGGCCGGCGTCCGTGCGCTGCCGATCGAGCGCGTCAATGCCGCGCGTTCGCTGGGCGCGAGCCGGCTGCAGCTCTTCCTGGACATCGTCCTCCCGTCGGCCCTGCCCGAGATTCTCACCGGCATTCGAATTGCGCTCGGTGTCGGCTGGGGTACGCTGGTTGCGGCTGAATTGATCGCCTCCACGCGCGGGATTGGTTTCATGATCATGTCGGCTTCACAGTTCCTGGCGACCGACGTCGTCTTCGTCGGTATCGGCATCATCGCGATCTGCGCGTTCACCTTCTCGGCCGCCATCCGGTTTCTGGAGGCGTACCTCGTGCCCTGGAAGGGCAAGCTCTGACCGGAGGGCGGCAGGGAGCGATATTCAATGGTTTCCCGCCGCCGCGTTCAGCCCGTGTATGGCGACGAGCTCGGCTGCGACCAGCTTCTGAAGCCGCCATAAATTGCGGTCCCGGATGCCACGTTCTTCCAGATGTTTCACCGTCAGATACAGATATTCGGCGCAGGAACCCATGTGGCCGCAGGCTCTCGCAAGCACCTGCGCCACCGTCTCCAGCGGCAATTTTCGGGAAACGCGCTCGCCCTTCGGGCCAGCCCAAAAGACCAGCGCGCGCACGAGCCCGTGTGCGGTCGCGACAGGGATCCAACGAACCGTCGCAGCGTCTTCGATCGTGCCGACTTCACGGCGGATCAACCGCCGAATCTGACCAAGGCGATCATCATCGGCAAGCCTGAAGACGATGCCGTTGCAACGTCCACCGCGGTCAAGTGCCATCATCAGACCCGGCTGGGCCTGGGTTCCCCGCCAGCGGGTCATCTGCAGGCAGAAGGAGCGATGCCAGCCTCTTGTTGCGCCATGCTGCGATTCGACGGCGTCGAAGTCCGGCTTCCATATCAATGATCCATAGGCGAAGATCCAAAGCGGCGCGCCGGTAGACTCATGGAGAAGCCGGTTGGCGAGCATCTCCACCTCGGCTTCGGTCAGCGGTTTTCGATGTGGCTCGGGGCCGACATCGATCGCGGGGCGAAGGCTCAGCGATACGAGTTCGTCCGTCAGAGCCATTGTTGATCCGGTCATCAAAAGTTTGCTTCCGTGGACCGCCGACTGATTGTGCTCCCGAATCTCCGCCATGCGTCAGTGCACCGTAAATCTGGCCGCATCGGCCTGGCGCCGCTGCAGGCTGCGTATCAGCATCGCGGCCTCCCTGACGATTGCCGAAAACGTCGCATCATCTGCCTCGGCGATCCTTCCCGTCATCTCGCGGATGATCGTCGTCAAATGAATGATGGAATGGCGATGCTGCGGATCTTCCGATCCCATTTCGGTAGCTGCCATGGCGAGCAGCGTCTGCACCAGCCGCTCCATGGTTTGGCGGCGCCTGGTCCTCGGGTCGGCATTCGGATCTTCGCTAAGGCGCAGCAGGTCGGCGACAATGTCGGACATTGCGATTCCACTCACATAGCAAAAGCCGGCGGCATGGAAACGACATGCCTTCGACCGCGCGTTTGCGTCTTCAAGCCCTCCAACAATCGGTAGCCGTTGCGCCAGCGGCCAAAGCCGCTGGCGACATTGATGTGCCCGGCAAGGCCGATATTCCTGGTCTCGGCGTTCCACAAGCGGCCGAACAGGGTCAGCCGATCGACCGTCATGTAGGCATCGTTCATGCTGCCGACGACGATGCTCGGAAAAGGCAAAGGCGCCGTCGGCATGGCGCCAAACGAGATATGCCCGGGATGCAGGTTTTCCGTGGCCGGCAGATCGCATGGAGCAACGAGCAATGCTCCCTTGACGCGCCGCGCTGCACTTCGCCCGGCCAAGCGGGCGGCAAGCAGGCATCCGAGACTATGGGCAACCAGATAGGCCTCGCCGGCCTCTTCAAGCGCGCCTTCCAATCGCAGCAGCCAGTTGTCAAGGTTCGGATGATCCCAGTCGTCCTGAGCGACGCAACGACTGCCAGGCTGATCCTGCAGCCAGTGCTGTTGCCAATGCCCTTCTCCCGAGCCGAAAAGCCCGGGAAGAATAAGTACATCGATCATCTGACGGCATCCTCTCTGAAGCTGCGCGTCGGTCTTTTTCCCGATCGGGGCAAACATCGGACATCACTCATCAGATCCACCCGATCACCAGGGCGAACAGGAATGTAAAGGAGCTGACGATCGTGCAGATTCCGGCCGCATGCCTGAAATGCGGCATGACGCTGCCTTCCGCTCTTCTCGCACCGTGCCGACGCAGGTCGGTCTCAACGACAATCGCCATCACACAATTCTCCTCAATACCAAAGGCCGGGCATCGCGCCCCAATAGTGGAGTTCGTATTCGCGGGCGGACCGGTCGCGCTCTTCATCCCGCGCGAACAATCCGTTTAGAGGCTCGCGCGCAGCCGGCGTCTTCGGCTCTAGCAGCCGGCCAATCGTGAGTTTTGGCCAGAAGTGGAAATCAAGCTTCATGCGAACCTCCTGTCGGGAACCGGTATTCTTCGGTTAGGAAATCAGCGAATGACGTTGTGCACTGGCGAGTAGAACGTGAAGCGATGCCGTCGGTCCGTAGAGCATCAGCAGGCGGTTCTCTTCGCGTTTGGCGAGACGATATCGTCGGGCGAATTCGAAGACGCTCCACAATTGATCGCTTGGCCCCGGCCTTTCCGCATCGGTGATCGTCGCTTCCTGAGATCAAGCCATCGCGACGATCCCTACTCGGCTGCCGCCAGAGCCGGATTTGCGCCCGGAAAGAAAGCCGCCAATTCGCCGATCACGTCGGTGATGCGGGCCAAAAGCGGATCGGATGAGACCGCATAGTCTGTGAAATCGCGATCGGACGCATAAACGGCGGTCGGTAAGGTATGGGCCATGAAAAAACCGAACAGCGGCCGAAGCTGATGCTCGACCATCAACGCATGCCGGTCACCGCCGCCGGTCGCCGTGATGATGATCGGCTTGCCCCGAAGTTCGTGGGGGTCGATCAGGTCGATGAGGTGCTTGAAATGGCCGGGATAAGAGCCTTTGTAGGTCGGCGAGCCGATGATCAGGGCATCGGCCTGCACGATCTCGTCGATGACATGCCTGGCCTGCGCGTCGAGATCCTTTCGCCACAAAGCGCTGCCCAGCGACGGACCGACATCATTGAGATCATAGCTCTTGCTGGTAAATCCGTAGCGAATGCTCGCACGTTCGGCGACGTGCCGCACAAGTGCCAATGTCTTCGATGGACGGTTGAAGCTGCCAGCGATGCCGACGAGTTTGAAACCTGACATGGTTTTTCCTCTCTTTGCGTTGCCCCAACTATTGTCTACAAAATTGATAGATTAAAGGAACGTGCATCTCTCCTTGTTCGCCTGGTTGAAAAAAATGTTCGCCGCCGCTTCGGCACGCATAAGCTGCAAGCTGACCGCCATCGACATCTCAGACCTCGGGACGCTGCAATTCATTGCGGTCACATTGCTTGATCCAAGCCTAAGGCTTGTCGCCGTGAAGATGACGTTCGAGGAAGGGCAAATTGTCCTGCCCCCAATAGATCTCGCCGTCAAAGACATATGTGGGAAAGCCGAAGACGCCGCTGTCGCGCGCATGCACGCGGTCCGCCGACCATTTGTTCTGGACATCGTCATCGGCTTGTCGTCTGAGGAGTGCTGCGCCATCGAAACCTGCTGATGTCACGATTGCTTCGCGCACATCGGGCTTGCCGATATCCTTCGCCTCGCTCCAGAAGGCGTGCTGCAGGGCGCGGGCAACGCCGATCCAATCCTGTCCGTCGAGGTAAGCCGCAATCACGAAGAGGGACGCCGGCGTCGGATCGCTCAGATCCGGGCGATGTTCGAGCCGCAGTTCCTTGCCGCGCAAGCGCGCCCAGCGCTTGAGGTCTCGCGTCCAGTAGGCGCGCCGGATCTCCGGGCGGTTGCGCGAAAAGATACCACCATTTTCCTCGACCACCGTCGTCAGGTAGGGCGTGATGACGACGTCGTTCTTCGCCGCAAGTTCGGCGAAGGCATCGAAGCCGATATACGACCAGGGCGAGCCGATCGAAAAGAAATATTCTACCGATTTGGTCACTGATGAATGTTCCCTGTGAGGTGATTGTTCTGGCGTCGAATGGGCGACGGCATTTTTCAGGAAGCGGCCCGAATGTCGGATGGCGCTTTCCATCCGAGCTCCGGTGCGATCAGCGTCACGAAGTCGTGGAGAATCTGTCGATACTCCTCGTGCTCGAATTCGTAGGGGAGCTCCAGCCTCAACTCGCTGACCTCGGGCAGGATCGGATCGGCAAACAGCTGCGTCAATATCTCGTCCGATGTGCCGACGACATCACGGGCGAACAGCGCGCACCGCTCGCCCTGCGGCGAAAGCGTCCGCTCCTCACGGCCATCGGCATAGTCTCGATACCGGCGCCGCGTTGCCGCATCGGCGCTATCGAAAGGCACGATGACGCGGCCCAGCGCGACCCGGCGCTGCGTGCCCGCCGCGCGATAGGTTTCGATCAGCTGCGATTGCGCGGTGAAGAAATCATCGGTCCCCTCACCCGTTATCACATTGCCGGTCAACAGGTTGAAGCCATTGCGGCCGGCCCATTCGGCCGAGCGCTGCGACCCGCCGCCATACCAGATCCGGTCGATCAGGCCCTTCGCATAAGGTTGCAGCCGCGGCCGCTGCGGGCCGAAGGGCGTTTTGATCAAGGTCTGCTCGTCGCCAAGATAAGTGCCACGCAGATTGCTGGCAAAGCGCAACACACGATCATGCGAAAAATCGTACCCCGTCCAGTCGCCGTCGAAGACGAGCGGGGCAATCAGCTCGGCGTGCAGCGGCCGGCCGGCGCTGACGCCGATATTCAGCCGTCCGCGCGACAGAACATCGACGGTGGCGAGATCTTCGGCTAGCCGGTAAGGGCTCTCGTAACCGATCGGGATGACCGCGGTTCCAAGCTCGATCCGGCTGGTTCGCTGCGTCGCCGCCGCCAGGAAGGCGCTCGCGGAAGAGATTCCGGGCTCCAGGTGCCGCTGGCGGACCCAGGCGCTGGCGAAGCCCAGATCTTCGCCATATTGCAGTTGCTCAAGCGTTTGCTCCAATCCTGACAACGGATTGTCGTCGGGATAGTTGCCGGGGGTGAGGAAGCCGATATGGCTGATGGATATGTTGCGGCCGCTCATGTCGTCCCTTCCACTCGTGCCATCCGATGATCAGTATTTCGGCAGGCCGGGCGGGTTGGTCTCCGATGCCGGCAAGGCTTCCTCGGCAAGATGCCAGTGGTCGAGGATTCTTGCGTAGGTGCCGTCCTTGATCAGCCCGTTGGTGGCGACAGTCAGCGCATCGGCCAGCCCGCTTCCCTTGCGGGTGGTGATCGCGACGTCCGAGCGATCCGGCCAGCCGGCGCTCAGCGTGCCGACGCGCTTGATGTTCTTGTCGCGCGCGGCGATGAAGACGAGCTGTGCATGCGGTTGGACGATGACATCGGCCCGGTCGGAACGCAGCGCGAGAAGGCTTGCCGCCTCGTCGTCGTAATATTGCAGCTCGATCGGTTTCAGGCCCGCGGCAACATCTTCCTCGCTCCACTTCACCAGGATGCGCTCCTGGTTGGTGCCGGCCCCGACAATGATCCTGAGGCCCGCCGCATCCTTGGGCTCCTTGATCGAGGTCACAGGGCTGTCGGATTTCACGAAGAAACCATGCAGGCCCTGGCGGTAGGTGGAAAAATCGAATTTTTCCTTGCGCTGCTCGGTGACACCGACATTGGAGATGACGGCATCATACTTGCCCGAGGCGAGGCCGAGCGGCCAGTCGATCCAGGCGACCGGCACGATCTCCAGCGTCAGGCCGAGGCTGTCGGCGATGGCATAGGCATAGTCGGGATCTGCCCCGACCACGGTCTTGGCGTCGGTGGCATAGGTGGCAAGCGGCGGGCCGCCGGGACTGACGGCGATGGTGAACTTGCCTGGTGTGACGAACTTGAAATCCTTGGGGATTGCGGCAATCGCCGCATCGTTCTTGGCGGCGTGAAGCCGACCCGGCTGCTCTGGGCTGAGGTCGAAATCCTCGGCTGCATGAGCTGCGCCGTAGGAAAGGGCTGACGCTATGGCGGCGATCAGCAGGGTCCGGAATGCCGGAAAGGCAATCATCGTCTTCAATCTCCAAATTGTCAGGGAGGAATGGCCGGCAGCATTGCCGCCGGCCCAATAGGGATCGATCAGGAGCCGCTCTTCGGCAGGCCGGGCGGGTTGATCTGGGCTTTGTCGATCGCTTCGGGACCGAGGTTCCACGTATCGAGGATCTTCCGGTAGGCGCCGCTGGCGATCAGATCGTTGACGACATCGGTCAAGGGCGCTGCCAGGCCGCTGCCCTTGCGTGTGGTGACGGCAATTTCCGCCGTGATCGGCCAACCACCGCTGACGGTGCCGACGAGCTTGGTCTTGCCGTTGATCCCCGCCGAATAGGCTTGCGTCGCGTTCACGCTGAAGACGGTGTCTGCTCTGCCGGACTGAACGGCGAGATCCTTGACCGCGTCGTCGTCATAATATTGCACCTCGATTGGCTTCAGGCCGGCGGCGACGTTCTCGCGATCCCATTCCAGCAGGATCTTCTCCTGGTTGGTGCCGGCATCGGTGATGACCTTCAGGCCGGCAATATCCTTCGGCTGCTTGATCGAGGTGATCGAGCTGTCGGCCTTGACGTAGAAGCCAAGTTCGTCCTTGCGGTAGGTCGAGAAATCGAATTTCTCCTTGCGCTCTTCCGTGACCGTCACGTTGGAGATCACCGCGTCGAACTTTCCGGAGGTCAGCCCCAGCGGCCAATCGGCCCAGGCAACAGAAACCAATTCGAGCTTCAGGCCCAGGCTGTCGGCAATGGCCTGCGCCAGATCGACGTCGTAACCGATAACCGTCTTGGAATCGGAGGCATAATCATGCAGCGGCAGATTGCCGCTCGAGCTGATGCCGACAGTGAAGACACCGTTTTCGACGAACTTGAAGTCCTTGACTTCGGCAATGCGCTTTTCGTTCTTTTCCACCCGCAGCCGGTTCGGCTGCTCGGGGCTGAGATCGAACTTCTGCTGCGCCTGCGCTGAACCGAAACCGATCGCGGCCATGGTGACGGCTCCCGCTATCAGAAGCCTTGCCCTATCTGTAAATGTCATGCCCCTTCTCCATTTCATCTTTAGGTTGTGGTTATTGTTATTCGGCCGGAGCAGCCCGTCGCGGCCCGGCATTTCGCCAGCGCTATCAGGCGCTAGAGAACCTTGGCGAGGAATTCCCGCGTGCGGGGATGTTCCGCTTGTGTGAAGATGTGGGCCGGCGGGCCAGCCTCCAGAATGCGGCCGCTCTCCATGAAGACGACGCTGTCGGCGACTTCGCGGGCAAAACCGACCTCATGGGTGACGATGACGAGCGTCGTGCCGGTGCGGGCAAGTTCCTTGATGACGTCGAGCACTTCGCCGACGAGCTCCGGATCGAGTGCCGATGTCGGCTCGTCGAAGAGCAGCACCTTCGGGCGGAGCGCCAGTGCGCGGGCGATCGCCACACGCTGCTGCTGGCCGCCGGAAAGCTGGCGCGGATAGGCGTTGATCTTGTCGCTGAGGCCGATGCGTGCCAGCAGCTCCTGCGCCAGCTGCACGGCGTCCTCGCGGCCGGCGCCGCGAACCTGGATCGGTGCCTCGATGAGGTTTTCGAGCACGGTCAGATGCGGGAAGAGATTGAAGCTCTGGAAGACCATGCCGATATCGGCGCGGCGTTTGAGGATATCCTTCTCCTTGAGCTCGTAGAGCGTGTCGCCCTTCCTGCTGTAACCGACGAAATCGCCGTCGACCGAAATAAAGCCTTCATCGACACGCTCCAGATGGTTGATGGCGCGCAGAAGCGTCGACTTGCCCGAGCCGGACGGACCGAGGATGGCGGTCACACTGCCGGCGGGAAGGCTGAGCTCGACATCATCGAGCACTTTCAGCGAGCCGAAGCTTTTGGAAATGCCGTGGATGCGCACCGCGCCGCCTGCGGCCCGCAGCGTCGCCGCATCCTGGAAACCGATCTTGCGCACCGTGTCGGTCGCCGTCTCGAGGACAGGCAGCGGCCGGCGGAAACGCTCGAAAAATACCTGGAATGGCAATGGCGTCGGATTGCGCACGGCGCCTTTGGAAAAATAGCGTTCGATATAGCGCTGAGCGATCGACAGCACCGTCATGATGATCAGGTACCAGACGGTCGCGACCATCAGCAGCGGAATGACTTCGAGATTGCGGCGGTAGATCACCTGAACCGTATAGAAGAGTTCCGGCAACGCCAGCACGTAGACCATGGAGGTGCTCTTCGCCAGACCGATGAGTTCGTTGAAGCCGGTCGGCAGGATCGAGCGCATGGCCTGCGGCAACACGATGCGGAAGGCCTGGCGGCGGCGCGGCAGACCGAGTGCGGCGGCGGCCTCCAGCTGTCCGTGATCCACCGAGAGAATACCGCCGCGCACGATCTCGGCGAAGAAGGCCGACTGGTTGAGCGTCAGGCCAAGGAAGGCGGCGGCAAAGGGAGTCAGCAGCTGCACTGTCGGATAGTCGAGGAAGACGGTATCGGTGAAGGGAATGCCGATCTTGATCGTCTCATAGAGGTAGCCGAGATTGTTCAGGATCAGCAGCAGCACGATGACCGGGATCGAGCGCAGCAGCCAGATATAGCCCCAGGAGAGACCGGAGAGCAGCGGCGACTTGGAAACGCGGGCAAGCGCCAGAGCCGTTCCGAGGATGGAGCCGGATATGGCAGCAAGCACGGTCAAAAGCAGCGTCCTGCCGAGACCGACGAGCACTGGTTCGGCAAAGAACCATTCAGCAAAGACGCCCCAACCCCAGCGCGGATTGGTGAAGATGGAATAGAGCACGGCGATGATGACGACGGCAGCAAAGATCGTGCCTGCCAGGCGGCCCGGATGACGCGCCGGCACGATGTGATAACGGGAATAATCCTTCGATCCTGCCGTCCTGCTGCCGGGGTCGATGCCCACGAAATCCGTTGTCAGTGCCATTGTGCTTCCCTTTTATGATTGTCGGTCTTTGCCATTTTCAGAAATTTTCACCGGCCACGCGCAGGCGCGGTTCGGCATCTTCGTGCGCAGGGTCAGCGAGATGGCTGATGTCCTTCTCGAAGGGCAGGCTCTTGTAGATCTCGGGATCGGCGGAGGTGTCGAAGAGAGCGGTGTAGCCGTAGTTCAGATAGAGGCCGACGGCTTCGGGCTGGCGAAAGCCGGTCGTCAGGTAGATGCTGGAATAGCCTTGGCGGGCGGCCTGGGCCTCCAGTTCCACCAGCACCTTGCGGGCAAGGCCCTGACGGCGCAGATCGGAGCGCGTCCAGATGCGTTTGAACTCCGCCGTGCGTTCGTCATAATTCTTGAAGGCGCCGCCGCCGATGGTTTCGCCATCACGGATCAACAGGAGAAAATTGCCGTCAGGCGGCGCAAAAGCTTCGGGAGGATAGCGGTTCAGCTCGGCCGCAGCCCCTTCGGCATTGAAATAGTTGCCGTAGCGGCTGTCATATTCGTGGATCAATTCATCGATCAGCGGTTTGGCGCGTGGGTCGAGAGGGCTGGTATAGAGAACCGTATCGCTCATATCGTTCATCACCCGTTGTCATCAGTGAGGAAGGTTTCGGCGAGCCGCACCCAGTAACGGGCGGCGGGCGCGATGATCGCGTCGTTGAAATTATAGTGGGCGCTGTGGAGAGGAGCGCTGTCGCCATTCCCGACGAAGAGATAGCTGCCGGGATTTGCCTGCAGCATGAAGGCAAAATCCTCGCTCGCTGTCCTCGGCCGGAAATCCTTCTCGATCGCCGCGGGGCCGAGTGCGTCGTCGGCGACGTCGCGGGCAAAGGCCGTCTCCGCCGCATGGTTGATCAGCGCCGGAAAGCCGAGGCGGTAATTCACATCCGCCTCAGCGCCGAAGCTTTCGGCCTGGGCGCGGGCCAGTGCCGGAATGCGCTCTCGCAACAGCTGGCGGACCGTCTCGTTATAGGCCCGCATGGTCAGCTGCATCTCGACGCTTTCCGGGATGACGTTCGAGGCGGAGCCGGCATGGATCGAGCCGACGGTGACGACCGCCATCTCCTGCGGATCGACATTGCGCGAAACGACGCTCTGCAGCGCGGTGATGAAGGAGGCCGAAGCGAGCACCGGATCGACTGTCCGGTGCGGTTCAGCGCCATGGCCGCCCTTGCCGATGATCTTGATGATCGCCTTGTCGACCGAAGCCATGGCCGGGCCGGCGACGAAGCCGAATTGGCCCGTCGGCACACCCGGCCAATTGTGCAGCCCGAAGACCGCATTGACAGGAAAACGTTCGAACAGGCCCTCCGAGATCATCTTTCGGGCGCCGGCGCCGATTTCCTCGGCGGGCTGGAAGATCAGCCGCAGCGTGCCGCTGAAATTGCCACTTTCGGCGAGATAACGGGCGGCGGCGAGCAGGATCGACGTATGCCCGTCATGGCCGCAGGCATGCATGACACCAGGATTGCTGCTGGTATAAGCCAGACCGGTCGCCTCCTCGATTGGCAGCGCGTCAATGTCGGCGCGGATGCCGATCCGCTTTTTACCATCGCCGCGCTTGAGGGTGGCGACGATGCCGGTTCCGGCAATGCCCGTCGCCACCTCATAGCCCCAGGAGGAAAGGTGGGATGCCACAAGCTTGCTGGTTCTGAGCTCCTGAAACGCGAGCTCCGGATATTGGTGCAGGTCGTGGCGAAGCGCGATGATCTCGTCGAGATAGGCGGCGATACCTTTCTCGACCGGATCGTTGCTGTGCGAGTTCTGAGCGATGATGTTCATTGCGGTTCGTCAGCGCCTCAAGCGCCGACAGCCTTTCCGCGCTCGACCTGGTCCGCGCCCGCCGCATAGCGGCTTTCGCGGAAGGGCAGGCCGAGATGGTCGCGCAGCGTCTCGCCCTTCAGGACCGGATCGAAATAGCCGCGTTCCGTGAGGATCGGCAGAACGTATCTGGAGAAGTCGTCGAAGCCCTCGGCGATGACAGGGAAACCGAGGATGAAGCCGTCGGCGGCGCCATGGTCCACCCAGCGGATGATCTCGTCGGCGATATGCTCGGCCGTGCCGATGAATGCCGTGCGCGGCGTTGCTGAATCGAGCGCGACCTGGCGGAGCGTCAGGCCTTTCTCCCGCGCCGTCTTCTTGATGCGGTCGGTGGTGGCGCGGAAATTGTTCCTGCCGATATCGCCGAGTTCCGGGAATGGCTCGTCGAGCGGATAGACTCTGAAATCATGATGATCGAAGAAGCGGCCGAGATAGAGCAGTGCCTCCTCTGTCGTGACGAGGTTGCGGATCGCCTGATACTTGGCTTCCGCCTCTTCCTGCGTCGCACCGACGATCGGTCCGATACCGGGATAGATACCGACTTCCGCGGCACTGCGGCCATGGGCAATTACGCTGTCCTTGAGCTGGCGGTAGAAGGCCTGCGCCTCCTCGAACGGCCCGCCATTGGTGAAGACGGCATCGGCATGTTTGCCGGCGAGCCGGATGCCGGAATCCGAGGCGCCAGCCTGGAACACGACCGGCTGGCCCTGACTGGAACGGCCGATATTGAGCGGCCCCTCGACGCGGAAGAAGCGGCCCTTGTGGTTGAGGCGATGCATCTTCGTCTTGTCGACAAAGACGCCGGTCTCGCGGTTGCGGACGAAGGCGTCGTCGTCCCAGGAATCCCACAGGCCCTTGATCGCATCGATATAATCCTCGGCGATCTCGTAGCGCAGTTCGTGCTCGGGATGTTCGCGGCTGTAATTGCGCCCCGAGCCCTCGAGCGGCGAGGTCACCGCGTTCCACCCTGCCCTGCCGCCGCTGATGAGATCGATCGAGGCGAACTGGCGGGCGATGGTGAAGGGATCGCTGTAGGAGGTCGAAACCGTGCCGACGAGACCGATTTTCGAGGTCGAGGCGGCGAGCGCCGAGAGAATGGCGATGGGCTCGAAGCGGTTGAGGAAATGCGGAATGGACTGTTCGTTGATGTAGAGCCCGTCGGCAACGAAGGCGAAAGCGATGCCGGCCGCCTCCGCCTTGCGCGCCGTCTTGACGAAGAACTCGAAATTGACGCTGGCATCGGCCGGTCCGCTTGGATGCTTCCAGGCATTCATGTGACCGCCGGGACCCTGCAGCATGATGCCGAACGTGACGTGTCTTTGAGCCATGGGATCAATCCTTTTTGGAAACGGTCAGGCGACGAGGGAAAGCCGCTCTTTGGCGAGCAGCTCGATGGAGGCCAGGCGCTCGGCGGCCGAAAGCGCCGGCGTGTCGAGCACGAACTCCTTGACCCCGTAGCGGCGGTGAAGTTCGTCCAGCTTCTTGCGGATCTGCTCCGCCGTGCCATGCAGCACGCTCGGCACCTTTTCCTCGATGCGGTAATCGGTGACGCCGGCCTGGCGGGCAAATTCGGCCGCCTGCTCCTCGCTGCCGACATTAACGGTCTGGCCGTTCGGCAGGAACACCTTGACGATGCGCAGCTTGCCGACGCGCTCGCGGGCATAGTCCTCGCTTTCGGCGGCGAAGGCTGCGAGCGCCAGGATCGGGCGCTTGCCGCCGGATGCCCGCTCATACGCCTCGAAGGCTCTGCGCAAATTGTCAGGATCGCCGTTCAGGTGACCGGCGAAAACGAGTTCCCAACCCTTCTCGGCAGCGAGCTCGGCGCTTTCGACGCTGGCGCCGAGGAGGAAACGTTCGGGAGCAGCCGGCGGGAAAGGCGTTGCCTGCGCCCCCTCGTAATTCGGGTCGGCAGCGAGATATGTGTTGAGATCGGAAAGTTGGCTTGCGAAATCGGGCTTCCTAGCCGGATCGACGCCAAGCTGCAGGGCGCGCGTCGAGAGCGGAAAGCCGCCCGGCGCCTTGCCGACACCGAGATCGACGCGGCCGGGCGCAAGCGATGCCAGAAGATTAAAGGTCTCGGCAACCTTATAGGCGCTGTAGTGCTGCAGCATGACACCGCCGGAGCCGATGCGGATCCTCGATGTCCTGGCAAGGAGATAGGCGATCAGCGCTTCCGGCGCCGAGCTCGCCAGATTGGACATGGCATGATGCTCGGCGACCCAGAAACGGTGATAACCGAGTTCCTCGGCCCGGGCGGCAATCTTTACCGTCGCCCGCAGCGCATCTGCGGCCGTTAGACCCTGTTCGATCGGGCTTTTGTCGAGAAGACTGAGGAGGTAGGTCATGGCACCACGATCCGATCCCTGGTTGCAAAGCTTAGTCTATAAAATCAGTAGACACACTTCGTTATAAGAAATGGCATTCTCTTTCGAACGCGTTGAGTAAAAAAAGCGGCCGCACCGAAGATGGAAAATCGGATGCCGGGAATGTGTGCCGCCGGCATTGAAAGGCTTCTTTCAATCGACCACTTGATGGTCTATATTCTGGTCGATAGGGAGTAACTGCATGAAGCTGTCAGAACAGGTCAAGCCGATCAGCTATCTCAAGGCGCATGCGCCCGAGATCATCCGGACACTGAAGGATAACCCGCAGCCGGTCGTCATTACGCTTCACGGCGAGGCGAAAGCCATCCTTCAGGATGTCGGCCAATACGAAGAAACACAGGAGACGCTGGCGCTCCTGAAGGTGCTGGCGCTCACCAACCGGAAGGTCGAGGAGGGCAAACTGCGCCCCGCTGCGGAATCCTTCGCCCGCATCCGCCAACGTCTGGCGGACAGCCGATCCTGATGCCATATCGTGTTCTTTTCGCTGAGGACGCGGAACGCGACATCGAGGATCTCTATCGCTTCATCGCTAGCCGCGACGGCTCTGAGACGGCAGAGCGCATCCTGACGGAAATCGAGAGTGCCTGCGCCGAGCTTGAAGAATTCCCCGCCCGCGGAAATATTCCGAAGGAGTTGGCCGGTATCGGAATTTCCGAATATCGGGAACTGCACCATAAGCCGTGGCGCATGATCTATCGCATCCTGGGCACGGATGTCGTCGTCTACTGCGTGGTAGACGGACGGCGCGACATGCAGAGTTTTCTGGAGCGAAGGCTTATCCGCTGATGTCCGGCATGTCGTTGTTGAGCGCTTCGGATCTACGGCTTGTGCCGGTCAAGCGCTGCCATAATCTTGCCCGTATACAGGTCTGGGAAGACGCGGCCCGGCAGATTTACCCGCCTTCTGGAAATCTCGCGACGTCGTGAGCGAGTGGGCGAGCATCCTGATACTCCGCTTTTGCCTCTATCACACGCTCCTGCCTCGCCCGCAGGCGGTCGAACTTGCCGAAGTCGGTCATGATGCTGACCAGGACGCTACCCGTCCAACCGAAGGTGAAGAGGCCCGACATGCCAATGATCGGGCCGAGCAGACGCCAGCGATCCGGGAGGGTGACGGTTCCCTCGCCCAGCGTCGTATAGCTCTCAAGCACGTAGTAGTAGCTGTCACGCATCGAGGGGATGATGGCCCTGACATAGAGAGGCATCGCCCAGATCAGCGTTTCTGCGAAATGCAGAATCGCCAGCGCGGCGATCGTCGCGGCCAGCATCAAGTTCAGACGCCAGTGCGGCGTGGCCCTCGTGACGCCTGCCCATGACTTGCTGAATTGAAGGCTGATGCTCCGGATACCAGCGCCGTGCACGAAGATGACCGCAACGAGAAACACAGTGCCGACGAGTATTTCCAGAACTGGATCAGGATTCGATAGATGGTCCAACTGCGACGTCCTCGGTCTTGCAACGCCCGCTGGAAGGACCGTCAGCCTTCCAACGCGCCGAAACCAGCACTGCCATGTTGCGATACCCTGGTGCTAGTAGCAGGGTGGATACGGGTAATATCCGCAAGCCGGAGGCGGATAATAGCGACGATCCTCTGCGACTGCGGCACCGATTGCGGCCCCCGCAACGACGCCCGCTCCGTAATAGGCGCCCGGATGGGCATACCATCCGCCACGCCAGACGGGGGCGCGAAAACCAGCGCCTCCGACGGCGACCCCTCCGTAAGGACCACGTGCCGCAAACCAGTCGATGAACAGCGATGCGGGGCCGTCGGCTCCGGCGAGATCACCTTCGAGCACAGCCACCTCGAAGGTGAGATTTGTTCCCTCGAGCTTCGGTGTCTTCAAGACGACGACCGCATCAGCGACTGTGTCGCCCTTGCCGCTCAGGACCGATATCGTCGCGTTCGGAGGATCCTTGGCGAAGCTATCTGCCCCCTCGCCCCACTGCTTGATGAACTCGGAGGTCAGCACATGACCGGCAGAGCGCACCGGGCGGTCGGCAAACACGATAGACACGGCCGAGATGCCGCTCATCGTCAGTTTGCCGTTCTCGAGCCTCGCCCCCCCGGAGTTGAGGACGGCGAGCGACGGCACCATTTTTGACTTAGGCGCGCCGATGGTCTTCTGAGCGGGCGCCGAGATGGCGTCCTGCGCGAGAACCGGCGTTGACGATAGAAGACCTGCTGCGATTGCGATTAGGCACATGTCGGAGATTCTAAGCATCTGCTTCCTCCCTTTTTTCCACTGAGTGGCGTTATTTCAACAGTCCCAGATTGATTAGTTGAACCCGTCGATTGTCTGCCGACTCCGGGTGACCCGGATCGATCGGCCATTCCTCGCCGGCTCCGACTGAAAAAAGGCGATCTGGCGAAACCGCAAAGGTGGTCGACAGCGCTTCGTTGATCGCGTCGGCGCGTTTCTGACTGAGTTCGAGATTGTGCTTGGCGGTCCCCGTCGCGCTCGAGTGTCCGACGATCAGGAACTTGTACCGGAACAGGTCCGGATGGTGCAGGGCGTCGGCGATGAGCCCAACAGTGCGGTAGGATTTTGGCTCGATGGCAGTCGAGTTGTTTTCGAAGTCGATCTCGACGATCAACTGCGATAGCTGTGACAACTTGTTCCAGTTGGGCAGGGTGGCGACGCCCTTCCCGACATTGGCACTGGCTTCCTCCACAAGCAGAGCGACGTCGACGGCGGGAGCCGCCGCCTTGACCTGTCCGAGAGTGGTCATGATCTGCGTGTTGTCGATCTGCTGGGCCGAGGCGATGCACGGAGCCATTAACAGGCCGAGTGCCAGCGAAATGCGATGGCCGTGAACCATCATCTTGTTCTCCCTTTTTCCGGTCATGGTTCACCGCCATCCAGCGTCGGTGATTGCCTGGTTGCAAGCCTTGTTGTCCACGCGCTTCGTCTCGACCAGGCAGGAGAGGATGTTCCCGTCGCCCTTCACGCTGTTGCAGTATTGGGAGATGTCATGCTGGCAGACCTTGAACGCCGACGCCTGCGCCTCCTGGCGCTGGGCGATCGACGACATAACGCTGCCAAGGGTCGCCGTGCAGGTCGGGGAGACCTTCGACGAATTCTTCTCGAGGCAGGCCTGTATGCGGCCGTTCCCGAGGTTCTCGCCGTTGCAGAGCTTCTTGATGTCCGGCCCACACTCCTTGGCAAGAGTCGTGACCGCATCGGCGTAACTCATAGTGTCGGCGCGCCCGCCCGCGGTGAGCGCGAGGAAGCCGGCGAGCGCCGCGCCTGCGAAGATACCAAGTCTGTTCATCATCATTGTTCCTCCTGAAGCGATTGATCTGAAGTACATCGAATGCTTGGTGGCGGTTATCGTCGTCGCGGTTTGAATGGGACGACTGCGGCTCTATCGAGGGACTGCTCGATCTCGGTCCGCATGCTGTCGATTAGCTCCCTATATTCGGCGAGGCGCTCGTCGCGCTCTGGAGCGGTTGACTGTTGCCATCTCACCTCCTCGTTGTTCGCGATCTCGAAGTCGTCGCAAAGGTCGCGAAACCCCTCGCTGCGCAAAGCGAACTCCTCGATCGCATCAGCGCGGTCCTTGAAGCAGCTCTTTACGAAACCAACACCGTTTGCCATCCGGTTTCATCCATTCACGTGGATCGTCTGACTGCAGGCGATCTCAGGACATGATGATACAAATCTCTCGTATCGGAGCGTATGTTACCGTAACCAACGGCCCCGCGGCCGACACACCTGCTAGAACGCCGCTGCGCGCTCCACGAACCAGAAGGCCGCCACCGCTCCGATCGCGTAGGTCGCCGTCGTGAAGGCATGACGACCAAGCCAAGCCGGATATCTCGCCAACCTCACAACTGCGATCAGGCCGATTGCCACGGTAATGAACATCAACTGGCCGACCTCGACGCCGACATTGAAGAACAGCAGGGCGAGTGGAATGTCTCCAGCCGGAAGTGCCAGCGCCGAAAGCGCACCCGCGAAGCCCAGTCCATGCAGCAGTCCAAACGCGCAGGGCGACCATTCAAGGCCGGGTCGGCCGTGATGCTCGACTGACCGTTATGGATCCGAATCTGGATTATGCCTATTTTCTGAAGATCGAGCGGATGGAGAACCATCCGCTCGATTCGACTGTTTCCCCTATTGCACCAGTTCGATCTCGCCCGGCTTCCAGGTCTTGTTGAACCACGGCTCCAACGGCCCGTAGAGGCGAAGGAGCATGAACCAGCCCTTGCCCGGAATCGTCTCCACCCAGTTGTTCTCCATCCCCGCCGGCGCTTTGGGTCCGAAGTAGACATCCGTCGAGCCATCCGCATTGACATTGACGCCTTTGCTCTGGCTGCTGACGCTCGGGGCTTGCTGGTCGGTTTGGACCATCGAGCGGGTCTGGTTGTCGTAGACGATGACCGACCAGAAATCCTTGACCGGGATGTTGGGAGGCAGGCGTAGCTTATAGTTCTTGCCGCCATCGAAGGGATTGCCCCTCGCATCCTGCACCGACCAGGGATACTGCGAGCCCTGGCCCACCATTTTTTCCTCCATCGCCGGAGTCACCGCAATGGCAAAGTAGTAAAAGAAGACGGCATCGTCCAAGTTGCTGACACCGGGCGCTGTCTCGAACTTGTAGCCGCCCAAAAACGGCAGGCGCCACGCACTATCCGGATAAAAATACGCATCCTTCGGGCGAATCTTGAAGGCGATCGTCCGTGCCGTCACGGCCCCGATGTTGGCGGCGTCGGCGAGGATCTTCTTCATCCGCTCGTCGGGTGAGAAGGGTTTGCCCTTTTCGATGCCGATCGAGGCGAACAGGCCCAAGGTGGTGGGATCGGAACCGCCCGCCGGCTCTTCCTGGATGACCTGGTTCAACAGGGTCCAGAACGAGTAGTCACCCGGTGAGACAAAGTTCGAAGGAATTCCAGAGGCATTGACGAATTTCATCGGCGGCGGGTTGGCGGCATCGGCCAGGGGATAGATCCGCAGGTTCTTCTTGACCGAATCGACCGCGGGTTGGGTGGAGCCGTCTACAAGGAAAGCGCGAAAGACGAAGTAGCTGCCAAAGGTGCTCGGCCGCAAAACGTGGTACCCGGCTGGTATGTCGCCCTTGAATCCAGGCGGCAACAGGAGGTACTTGCCGCCCTCGCCCTTGTCGGCCCCGGTGATGCCGATGTCGCCCACCCACTTGTACCAGAAGTCGTCGACCGTCCCGAGTACCTTGGGCGGAATCTCGGCCACCACCGGTCCCTTGCTCGTGTCGACCCACATGAAGTTGTAGATCGTGTTGTCGTTGCCAGTCAGCGCGACGGTCTTCGAATCCATCAGACTTTCCCAGATCACGTTGGTCTGGTTGTCTGGTCCGAACTTGCGCAGCGAGTCGCGCATGCCGGCCTGATTGACGATCGGGATTGCCAGCAGATAAGCCTGCAACGCACGCGAACGGTCCAGGTTGTCGTAGATTTTGTCGACCGTATCTTCCGATGGGTAGCCGTAATGGAGCTTCAGCGTCCCGATCGACGACTCGATCTTGTCCGGCACGGCGACGCCCGGTGCGATAGGCGTCGTCATCTTGTAGGACCGTGCGGCCGTATCGGCGGAAGCGGTGCCCAGGCCCATCAACACCATCGCGGCGGTGGCGCAAATCAGTCGCGTCATGCGTATCATTGTTTTTCCCTATCGACATCCGACACCAGGCCGGTCGAGATAATTCATGGTCTGTACTAATATTACGCCACATTGATACCGGGCGGCTGCCACGTCCCTTCGCCGGCCGGCAGTATCGAAGGCGCTTCGGTCTTCGGCCAGTACAGGCGCATCACCAGATAGATCGTGCCGTCCGGGGCCGGAAGCCAGTTGGCTTCCTTGTCCGCTCCGGGGCTGTCTTTCTGGATATAGAGGGTGAGCGAGCCGTCCTCGTTCTTCTTCATGCCCGGCAACATCGGAGAGTTGATGAGGTAGCGATTGATCGGGTTCTTGATCAGGAGCTGGCTTTTGCCGTCATACATCGTCACCGACCAGAAGGAGTTCACCGGCGGGAGCTGCCCGGCCGGAAAGGTGAGAGTGTAGTTGTGCTTGCTGCCGTCGAGCGGCTCCCCGGTCGCATCCGTTCTGGTGAAAGGATACATGGCCTCTGCTGCATCGTTGCCATAGAGGCCTGCCTTTGCAGCTCCGGCTCGCAGCAACCAATCGCCGTTGTAGAAGGCTTCGTCGCCAAGAAGCGAGCTGACGTTCCAGCCGTTGATGGGTTTGTTTCCGCTGGCGAGCCATTTGTTGATTTTATCGTCGCCTTGCTTCATGCCTATCAGCATTTCGGCCTTATGTTCGAGCGATAGATCCTTCAACTCGAAGGTCTTGCTTGGACCGATGCCAATCTTCGCCAGTTTCGCGCGGATTTCCTTATCCCTTGGCGTCTCGGGGACGTATTGCAGTGCCGCGTCGAGATATTGGAAGAAGTTGTCCTTGATTCCGGCAGTGGTGGCCGGCAGGAAATCGATCTTCGGCGCGGTCGCCGGGGCGGGTTGCTTCAGGAAAGCGGAAAGCGGCTGCGCCTTGTAGCCAGCCTGCACCTTTTCCACGTTCGGCATATCTTCGACGTTGATAAGCTGAGTCCGAAAATTGGCGAACACGAATGGGGTGGTCGAGGAAAAGACTTGGCTGATGCCGGCCGGTTTCTCGCCTTTCCAGTCGGGTCCGACAACCAGATAGGAACCCGGAACGTTGCCCGTGGCGCGGCTGCCGATATAGCCAAAGTTATAGGTGTTGCCGTCAATCAACTGCACCGAATAATAACGCTCCTTCTCCACCGCCGACACGGAGATCACCATCGGCTCGGCGCGCAGATCCAGCCACAGAATGGAGTACGGCGTGTCGCTGTTCGGCGTGATGACCGCCGTATCTTCGTAGGTTGCCACGTGGTTGAGGTTGTCGATCTTATTGAACGGCGCCTTGAACTGGCTGGACTTCGGATCGACGGCGAACTCGTTCATGACTGCATAATTCATCACCAGCGGCAGACCGTAGATGAAGCCTTCCTCAGCGATGTTCTTGGCCTCGATGATGCCGGGATAGCTTTGCGCCATCAGCCGGCTTGGCCTTGCAATCGCGGCGCCGGCGGCGATCGCCGCGGCGGAGCGAAGTAGATCTCGCTTCGTCAACATTTGTCGTACTCCTATTGTTCGATGAGTTGTCGAATCCCCTTCGGCAGCACTTCCGCCCCATCCAACCAGAGTTGCCTGCGGCCGCGATCGTCGCCGGGCACTGTAAAAGCGCAAGTATGTAACTGTAACATACCAGTACGGCGCCGGGCGGCGCGGACACATGGTGCGGTGATCGGGGCAGTACTACACAATCTGGATAGTTCGGTTCCGACGTGGAGTGACTACAACCCAACGGTCTTACCTCTGTGGACGCCATTCAATTTCTAGTGTAGGTTACAGTCCGTTGGGAAAATAAAGCCACTTCGTGCATACGCGGCCTCAAGAGCGGGTGAGGAGAAGGCCATGCAGAATCAATCGCCACCGGCGCGCGATGCAGCGCCGTGTTTGTCTCGTGCTCCACCGAACCAGGACGAGATTCGCGCGCAACTCGAACGTATCCTTTGCAGTCATGAGTTTCCGAAGGTGGGCCGAAGCGCCGCCTTCCTCACCTATGTCACGGAAGAGGCGCTTGCGGGCCGCGCCGAGCGCATCAAGGGCTACTCGATTGCCATCGAAGTATTCAAGCGGCGCGAAGGGTTCAAGCAGGACGATCCCGTAGTCCGTATAGAGGCTGGTCGGCTGCGTCGCACGCTGGAGCGCTACTATTTGGTCGCCGGACAAAATGATCCGATCAGGATCGACATCCCCAAAGGCGGTTACGCGCCATCTTTCGTCTGGAATGAAGAGGTCCCGGCGTCTTCTGACGACCGGCTTGCGACACTGCGTCAACGATTTCAGAAATTGATGCCATTCGGTCTTGGAGCTGGCATCATGCTCGGCGTAGTCATGGTGGCGCTGGCCGTTTCTGCCTACTTGCTACCCATAAGGTTGGACTCTACATCGCAGGGATCCATCGAGGAAGGCCCGACGCTCGTCGTCGCCCCGTTCGCCAATCTCGGAGACGGGCCGCAGGCTGCCCTTTATACGGCGGGGCTGACCGAGGAGCTTCTGACCGCCCTTCCTCGCTTCAAGGAGATCAGGGTTTTTGGTCGTGAGACATCGAAGTCCTTGCCATCCGGCGTCGAGGCGTCCCAGGTGCGTGGCGAGCTGGGCGCTCGCTTCCTCCTTGCGGGCGGCGTTCGTGTTTCGGGTGACCGCATTCGCGTGACGGCGCGCCTGCTTGATACCGAAAATGACGAAATCCTGTGGTCGCAGACCTACGACGACGACATCAAGAGTGGCGATCTGTTCGGCATTCAGTCTGATGTCGCAAACAAGGTGGCGAGCGCAGTGGCCCAGCCCTACGGCATCATGGCTCAGGCTGACGTCTCCAATCCGCCCCCTGACGATCTTGGCGCCTACGCCTGCACGCTGAGCTTCTATGGATACCGTGCGGAATTGAGTGCCACACGGCACTTGGACGTGCGGCAGTGCCTCGAAAGAGCCGTCGCCCGCTATCCATCCTTTGCCACCGCATGGGCGATGCTTTCCATCATCTATCTCGACGAGGACCGGTTCCGGTTCAATCCGAGCACCAACGGGTCGGCTCCGATTGATCGCAGCCTGCAGGCGGCTCGTCGCGCCGTGCAACTGGATCCGGACAACACGCGCGCCCATCAGGCGCTGATGACGGCGTTGTTCTTCCATCAGGAGGTTTCCGAAGCCCTCCACGTCGGCGAACAGGCATTGGCAACCAATCCAAACGATACCGAACTGCTTGGAGAGTTTGGTACGCGTGTCGCGATGAGTGGGGAATGGCAACGGGGTGCCGAACTGCTCGACCGCGCTCTTGCCCTCAACCCAGGCGGCGGCGGCTATTACCATGGCACCCGCGCACTCGCCGCCTATATGCTGCATGACGACGAGACTGCGGTCATCGAGATCAAGCAGGCGAATCTGCAGAAGTTTCCGCTCTTCCATGCCGTCGCCGCGGTCATTTACGTGAATGCGGGGATGATGGACGACGCGCGCCGCGAGGCTTCCAGTTTCGAGGCGATGCGGCCGGATTTCATTCCCAACGTGGTGGCCGAACTCAAGGCAAGAAACTTCCGACCCGCTGACAGGGCAAGACTGATCGCGGATATAAGAAAGGCTGGCCTTCCCGCGTCCGACGAGGTGGAGGCGTCGATGCTGTGGCGGCCTCAAGGATCGGCTGTGCTAGTCCCACGATAGCGCCGCGGGAGGGCAGCGCACCGAGCCGTTTCGGCACAGATGCTACCAGATGTTACGGGCGTTTGCCGTCGCCCGACTGTAGAGTTCGCCGGATTGCAACGATCCGCTCGGGAGGGCATGCATCGATGACCAGACCATCAGGAAGATCTCAGCAGTTCGCGACCGTACTCGCGGCGGGGGCGCTCGCCATGTTTGTGTCCGGATCCTTGTCGGCAACCCGTGCCGATGAAACCGATGCCAAGAAGCTGGTGAAGGCGATGTCGGACTATCTCGCCTCCCAGAAGACGATCTCATTCGACTACGACACCAATCTCGAGGTCGTAACCGCCGACCATCAGAAGATCCTGCTTGCAAGCTCCGGCAAGATGGAGATGGGCCGACCCGACAAGCTCCGCGTCACCCGGCATGGCGGGTTTGCCAATGTCGAGATGACATTCGATGGCAAGACGGCGACCATGTTCGGCAAGGACGCCAATCTCTATGCGCAAGCCGAGGTGCCCGGCACGATCGATCACCTCGTGGACGAAATGCGGGACAAACTGCATCGCCCCGTTCCCGGTGCAGACCTCCTAATGCCCGACGTCTACGGCACGTTGATGGACGGCGTGACCGACGTGAAGGATCTCGGCAGTGGGGTCATCGGCGGCGTCGAATGCGATCATCTGGCCTTTCGCACCAAGGAGGTGGACTGGCAGATCTGGATCGCTCAGGGCGACCATCCCTATCCCTGCCGCTACGTGATCACCGCGAACCAGGTCGACCAGGGGCCGCAGTACAGCATCCAGATCAGCGACTGGAAGACGGGCGCCGACGTCCTGGCAGCGGACTACACGTTCAAAAATACGACGGACGCCAAGAAGATCGATCTGTCGAAGCTCAAGGACACTGACGAACTTCCCGATCACCTCGCAAAAGGAGCGAAGCAATGACCCTGTTCAGACGCGTGAGAGTGCTCCTCATTGCCGCGGTCGTTGGCATTTCCGGGCTTGAGGTCGCTGAGAAATTTTCAATTCCCGTGCCAGACGGCATCGTAACCCCGGCCGAAGCCCGGATCGGCCGACCGCTGACGCCGGTCAGCGTCGCCGGAGTGGCACGGCGCACCGTCAGGCGCTGCGCGGTCGGCGTCTACTACTGTTAGGACGAGGCGATCGAGGGGCTGTCTGTAGACATTTTTTTGATGAGGGTGATCTGTGAGCAGTCAAAGTGGCGTAGCGCCGGTATCGGCTCAAACGAGCTGGCTTCGTTGGTTTCTTGTATGTTCAATGATCATGGCACTACCCGGATGCGGCGGCCATCCAAAGGACGTGCTGACACCCGTGGCCGACACGTCACCGCAGTCGCCGAAGGTCGACATGCTGATCGCGACGACCCGCACCCGGTCGACCGTTCCGGGCGAGATGTTCAACGGAGAACGTGCGCTGGCCCCGGCCTTCGCCGACATGACGATCTCGATTCCGCCCAGCAAGGTTCGCAAGGAAGGACAGGTCGCCTGGCCGAAGAGATTGCCGTCCAATCCGGCGACGGACTTCGCCACCGTGAAGGCCGACGATCTTAACGTCGACGAAGCCAAGAAGTGGCTGAGCGCGACCGTCAGGAAAACTCCTGACGGCAGCGTTCTCGTGTTCATTCACGGTTTCAACAACCGGTTCGAGGATGCGGTCTACCGCTTCGCACAGATCGTTCACGACTCCGGCGTCCATAGCGCGCCCGTCCTGGTGACATGGCCGTCGCGCGGCAGCCTGCTCGCCTACGGCTATGACCGCGAAAGCACCAACTACACCCGCAACGCCCTCGAGACGCTTTTCCAGTATCTGGCAAAGGATCCCGAGGTGAAGGAAGTCTCGATCCTCGCGCATTCGATGGGCAATTGGCTGGCTCTGGAATCCTTGCGCCAGATGGCTATCCGCAACGGCCGGCTGCCGGAGAAATTCAAGAACGTCATGCTGGCGGCTCCCGACGTCGACGTGGACGTGTTCCGGCAGCAGATTGCCGATATGGGAAAGCAGCACCCACAGTTCACGCTGTTTGTCTCCCGTGACGACAAGGCGCTGGCGTTTTCGCGCCGGGTCTGGGGCGACGTCTCCCGGCTCGGCGCCATCGACCCGGAGCAGGCCCCGTATAAGAAGGAGCTCGAGGACAATAAGATCATGGTGATCGACCTTACCAAGATCAAATCGGGCGACAGCATGAACCACGGCAAGTTCGCGGAATCGCCACAAATCGTGCAGCTCATTGGCCAGCGCATTTCGGAGGGGCAGACGCTGACCGACAGTCACGTCGGACTTGGCGATCAGATCTTGGTTGCGACCACCGGAGCGGCGACCGCCGCGGGCAACGTCGCTGGTCTGGTTCTAGCCGCGCCCGTTGCCGCGCTCGATCAGGATACGCGAGACAACTATGCGAGCCACGTCAACAACCTGGCGGGCACGAATGGGGCGCAGCCAGCAGTCAAACACTGCGAGGAAGGACGACCGACGCCGAACTGCGGACGGCAATAATGACTTTCAATCTGCAGCAGCCAATCAGCCGCGTGGCCGGGATCCGGTATCGGGCGGATGCCCCCGTGAACGGACGGACCTCAAGGGCTCGGCTGCCGCGTGGCGCTGACGTTCCTCTTCCCCGAAGTGAACGTCCCTCATCGTAAAGGAACGTCGTGGTATTCGAGACGAACCGGCAATGCCTCTCCGGATTGGCTTTGGGCGTTCTTTTCTTACGATCAGTAGTTCCGCAAAAGTGCAGGTCCCAATCGGACAGAGCATACCAGAAGCTACGAGCCTCGCATGGCGCAAAGCCGTAGACTCCGGGCCAATTCAACCGAGGAGCACATCATGAACCGCATAATTTTCGCTGCCGCCGCACTCGCAGCCTCCGCAGCCATCGCCTATGCACAAGACCCGATCGTCGGGAACTGGAAGACCGAACTTGGCGATACCGCCGCGATCGCTCCCTGTGGCAGTGGCTACTGCATCACGTTGAAATCCGGCAAGCATGCCGGCGAGCAGATCGGGAACTTCAATGGCAAGGACGGAAGCTACGAGGGCAAGATCACCGATCCAGATGCGAAAAAGACTTACGACGGCTCCCTGACGGTCTCCGGCGACGCGCTGAAGATGAAGGGCTGCGTCCTTAAGGTCGTCTGTGAGTCGCAGACCTGGCCCCGTCTTTGACGACTGCACAAAAGGATGGCATCGATCACGCCTTCACAACGTCAGGTTGCCAAAGACGCGGCTTGGCACGTGTTTCTCGCCGGGCGCGGTAGAGCGAGATTCTCCGTCGTCTCGTCACAACTTACCTCAACGTCGGCCCGGTTCCGCCAACATTTCCAGGAGGCCTCCTAACCCGATCACTACGAAGACGCCCGCCCCTTGGACGGCTACCATGAGCGGGAGCGAGCTTCGCAAGATCGAGTCGTCATTTAGCGATGGGGTGCGAACGCATGAATGGTACGGTAGGCGATCGATGCGGGGTGCGGATTCCGTATCTTCAAACGTCAGACGAGTAGCGTTTTAGGATCAAGGCCCCTCCTCTCCTCTTTCATGATCGCTCCGATCATCCGGTCGCCTGCGAGCGCCTGCCATTCCGATGGCGTTTTAAGATTAAGATCGACATCGCTACCCGGCCGCTCAAAGCCGCGAGCTACGGGCGCCCGCCGCACGGAGCCGAAGACCTATCCAACTTTCCGCCCGGCCGGCACATTTGCCCGCAGAAGCGCCATCAGCATCGGCCCGATCGCGAATTCGCCCTTTTCGGTTCGCCGCGTCAGGCCACGAAGATAGCCACCGGCCGAATTGATGTGGCCGCCGCGCTCCAGGATGCATGCCATCACGGTCGCGGCGTTTTCCGGACCCATCACATTGGCCGCCTCTTCGTAGGCCGACGGACTGACGCCCAGCATCGATCGAACGATGACGGCCGCGGCCATCAGATCACGCCAGTTGCGGATTACGCCAGCCGGCCCATAGGTAAGGATTTCCGGGCAGGCCTGCAGAACCAGGCCGAGTGGGAAGGATTTCAGTCCGCCACCATCATTGCGGACGCCCGCCCGTCGACTTTGCTCTTCCTCCTTCTTCTGACCGTGCGGATGGGCAGTCTTACCCCCACCCCCACCCTTCTTTGGCGTCACGGCCCCTCGGTCGTTGTCTTGCTCAGCTGTCGCGCCCTGCTTCGTTTCGAAGCGTGGTTCAAGTTCAGAGATGGAGTCGGGATTTGAATTCTGTATGTGACGCTCGATATAATCGGCATTGCCGCGTTGTTTTGTTGATTTAACTCGAATTTCCAGCTGGTTAAGAACGTCTGTGCGCAGGCCCGTCAATTCACCCAGCATCAGTTCAAGCTGCGCTGTTGTCGGCGATCGCGGCAGGCCTTCGATCAGGTCCCGGAATTCGCGGTATAGGCTTTGCCAATCCCCAGGGATGTCTTCTTCAACTGCCGCTTCGATCAGTTTTGCAATGTCACGGCGGCAAAGAGTGATGCGTTCACGCAGACGCTGGACATGCAGCCGCTCAGCCATCACCTCGGCCGCAAGCCGTTCGATCTCCTCGGCACGGGCAAGCAGCGGCGCAAGCGAGAAACCGAAAGCCTCGTTGACCTCCCCTGTCCTGTCTCTGCGGACATAACGCTTGCCATTGGGACTATCCTTGCGCAGCAGAAGACCTGCCTCGACGAGCGCGGCGAGATGACGCCGCACAGTCTGTTCGGCCATGCCATGCGTTCTGAGCGAAAGCTGGATATTCGACGGGAAGACGATCAAACCGTTTCCCTGGGCCAGCTCATTCTTCGGATAAAAGCTCAAAAGAGCGTTGAGCACGGCAAGCGCTCGATCGCCGATGCCGAGCAGCGGCTTTGCTTCGCATAGCGCGCGAAACAATTTCCACTTATCGACCGACTGATCCGGCTTGATCTCCCCGGCCATGACTTGATTTGCAAGCATGCCAAGCGTCATCGACCGCCGCCCGAAAGGCGTCGTCACATTCCCGGTTTCCATATCTTCCACCTCAACGAGGCAAAAGAAATCCACTCACCAAAACGGCGCCAAATACTCTTGACAGCGATTCTCGGAAGTGCGATTCTCGGAGGTGTTCAAGACTACGAGGAAAGCTTCCGTGACGGTGACGTTCGGGGGCTTTTTTCTTTTGCGCGTTATCTCCTATTCGGATTGTCAGCTGACAACCGGTCTAACTGCCTCATTTTCCCTCATTTTCCTCTTCGAACTCGGCGGCGAGGCCTACCAACCGCTGAGCCAGGAATTCCGAAAACGCCGCCGATCTGGCGGTGATGCGAAAGGTTTTGCCGGAACGGGCTACCAAAGCAAGCGGCGCGCCGCCTTGGGTCCGGAGCGTCTGCTCGGCCCGCTGCGGTGCGCTCTTCTCCTCCAGTGCCTTCCAGATGACATCGAAGCGGCTGTTGGTCTCCAACGCGTCAAAACCGGCGGCACTGATTGCAGCCCGCGCCTTCTTCTGTCCGCCCGTCTCTCTGAATTTCTCGGCAAACGCCAACCAGCGTGGACGACCGACCTTGGGGGTCGGGCCGATGGCGAGAATGATCTCGGGGTCGATCGTCTGTGCCACCTGCAGGAGCCTTGACGTTTCCGGCTTGTCCGTCGCCAGCGCCTTGGCAATCATGTCGCGGCTGAAGCCATGTTCATCCATGCGACGAGCAAACAATGCCCGTTCGATAAAACTTAAGTCGACACGGGGGCCATTTTCCTGACCCTGTGCAAGGATCAGCTCTTCATCTGTGAGCTTTCGCACGACGGCCTTAACAGGAAGCCCGATCTCTGCGGCGGCCCGCAGGCGCCTGTGGCCATAGGCGGCCTGGTAGCGCCCGGCCCTTCCCGGGTCCGGCCGCACCAGGATCGGAACCTGCTGTCCGCTTTCCTGGATGGACTGCTTCAATCGCTCGAACTCGGCATCCTTGTCGACCGGGATACGGTCGCGGATGAAGGACATTTCGACGGCAGCCGGATCGATCTCCAGCACCTTGTCGCCGGAGGCCAGCGATTCGCGCAGCGCCTTGGCGGCCGCTGCTTCCTCTCCCAGCCGTCCGAGCGACAGGTTCATCGCCTTGACTGCTCCCGATGGCCGATGCGGCTGTTGAACGCTCGGCACCTCCGGCCGTGTCGGCTCGACCGCACCGACCATGCTCTTCAGGATGTCGCGTCCTTTTGGGCTCATGTCCTGCTCCATGCGCTGCGAATGAGTTGCTCGACCTCGGCATTGACGCTGTCGACGGATTCCACCCCGCGGTCATAGGTTTGGCGATGCATCGTCTCGCGTCCCGCCTCGTAGATTGTCTGCTTGGACAGGCCCGCGTCCGAGACCGCTGTGGACTTGACCATCATCGAGGTCAGCACGCGCTCGCCGAACAGACTGCGCAGGAAGGCGACGATCTGCGCCTGCGGTCCATCATTGGACTCATAGCGGGTGATCAGATAGCGCATCCAATCATAATCGAGATTGCCGCCTGCCTGCTTCACCACGGCCAGAAGGTCGGAAGTCATCGTCAGGAACTGGTTCATCGACGCGACGTCGAGCATCTGCGGATGGACGGTGATGAGGACGGAGGTGGCAGCGCAGAGAGCAGACAGCGTCAGGAAGCCGAGGGTCGGCGGGCAATCGATGATGACGACGTCATAGCTCTGCTCCAGCGAATGCAGCGCATTGCCGACCCGCATGAAGAACATGTCCTTGTCGTCGCGATTGGTGTCGGCGAGCGCCTTTGGAGTATCGTGCTCGAACTCGTGCAGTTCGAGATTGCCGGGGATGAGATCGAGCCCCGGAAAATAGGTCTGGCGGACGATGTCGGCTACGTCGCGGCGCGTTTCGTCATATTTGATGGCACCGTAAAGCGTCTCGTTTTCGCCGACATCGAATTCGGGCTGGTACCCGAGCATCGCCGACATCGACGCCTGCGGATCGAGGTCGACGGCGAGCACGCGGTAGCCGCGAAGAGCCAGGAACTGCGCGAGGTGAATTGATGTCGTCGTCTTGCCGGAACCGCCCTTGAAATTGGTGACGGCGATCACCTGGAGATGGTCCCCCGGCCTGCGCATGGGCAGATAGGAAGGTTTGGTGCGCCCGAGATGGTGGCGCATTGCATGGATTTCCTCAAGCGAGAACACCCGTCGACCGGCCGCCGTCTTTTCCGGATTGATGTTTTCCACTTGGGCGGCGAGGTGGCGAACATAGCTGTCGGTAACGCCGAGCAGCTTGGCAGTCTCTGTGCTGCTGAACCGCCGCAGCGATTTGCGGGCATCGGGCGAAAACAACCGCTCGAACAACACCTGCAATTGACTGCTGAGCATCGTCGAGTCCTGCGCGATCGTCTCGTCGATCGAAACTCGACTCGCTCTCTTGGCTTTCTCAACAATCGCGGCCTTGGTCGGCAT
>NZ_CP104038.1:0-427026 GCF_025152725.1 Rhizobium sp. SRDI969 | reverse complement strand
AACACCCAATCCTTTTCGATGCGCTTTTCTGTCAACATAGCGTCAAAAAGCGTATCGAAAGTGACACGATTCGGGGTTTGCAGCAACAACAGGGCTCGGACGCCACCCACGGGGCCGGTTGGCCGCGGCCAACTCCCGTTCAGCCCTTGCGACGACGAGGCTTTTTCGGCAAGACCGCCAGGACTCAACGGGGAGTATCCGCGTGAAGCATATCCATATCATCGGCATCGGCACGGGCAACCCGGAGCACCTCACCATACAGGCGATCAACGCGATGAACGTAGCCGACGTGGTCTTCCTGCCGGTAAAGGGCGCCGGCAAGGAAGAGCTCGCCGAGATCCGGCGGGATATCTGCGAACGCTATATCACGCGGCCAGGTGGCAGGATTTCAGAATTCGCGGTGCCGCAAAGGCAGGCGGCAGACAAGACCTATGTGCAGAGCGTCGATACCTGGCACGGCGAGATCGCCCGCATCTATGGAGAGTTGGTCTCCGGTCTCCCGGATGAGGGCAGCGGCGCCTTTCTCGTCTGGGGCGATCCCAGTCTCTACGACAGCACGATCCGCATCATCGAACGCGTGCGGCGGGAAAGCAGCCTGGATTTCGATTACAGCGTCATTCCCGGCATCACCAGCATTCAGGCGCTGGCGGCCAGCCACAGAATCCCGGTCAACCTCGTCGGCAAACCGATCGAGATCACCACAGGGCGCAGGCTGGCGCAGGACGGGATTCTGGCCGACAGCACCATCGTCATGCTCGACGGCGAACAGGCTTTTGCCAAGATCGACGATCCCGATGCCGAGATCTTCTGGGGGGCCTATCTCGGCACCAAGGATGAGATCGTCAGAGCAGGGCGACTTGGCGACATCGCCAGCGATATTCTGACGCTCAGGGCCGAGGCCAGGCAACGGCACGGATGGATCATGGACATCTATCTCTTGCGCAAGGGACGGGATTTCGAGGAATAGCCAGTCCGAAGCCTTCCAGCATGCTTTGCCGGCCCGGCTACGATCATGTAAGAAGTGGCCAGAGGATCGAGAATGAGCATTAAGGCCGCAAAGGCGAGCGACAGGACGGGCGAGGCGGATCTGCACGGGCGCCCGGCGGCAAAGATGCGTAGACGCGGCGCCTGCCCCGCCCTTGCCGCGCCCATGCAGACCGGCGATGGTTTGCTGGTGCGGCTGCGGCCGGCCGGCGGCGCGTTGACGCTGTCGCAGTTCGCAAGCCTTGCCCGCTCCGCCGCAGCCCATGGAAACGGCATTCTCGAAATCACCGCGCGCGGCAATCTGCAGATCCGCGGGCTGCGCGCCGAGACCGTCGGACAGCTCGCTGACGATATCGATGCCGCCGGGATCATGGTTCCGGTCGGACCAGCGATCGAGACATCGCCACTGCACGGCATCGACCCGGAGGAAATAAGCGATGCGGCCGCAATGGAAATGGCCTTACGCAGCACGCTCCACGATCTGCTCACCTCGCCGCGGCTCGCGCCGAAGCTCTCGCTTGTCGTCGATGGCGGCGGATCCTTCGGCTTGTCAGCACTTTCCGCCGATATTCGTATCGTCGCGCAATTCGGCGCAGACTGGCTTGTCGCGATCAATGGCGACGCTGAAACGGCAATGCCGGTCGCGAGCGGTCCTGCGAAGGCGGCGATATCAGCCGTTGGCGAAATTCTGAGCCTGTTGGCGGCCCTCGGGCAGGGCAGGCGGGCAAGGTATATCGATCCGGCGCTTCTGCGGGCGCGTTTTCCCGCGATGGATGGCATTCAGGTCATTCCGTCGCGCGCGGCAGGGATGCCGCTTGCCGGCTCGCACCGGCTTGAGGACGGCAAAACCATACTCGGCGTCAGGCCGGAATTCGGGCAGATGAGAGCGTCCGATCTGGTCGCTTTGCTCGATCTGGCAAAGGCCCGGGGCGCAACAGCCATCCGACTTGCGCCTGGTCGCGGTTTTTTCTTCATCGGGCTTTCCGCCGATACAGTGCCGGCTATGCAGGTGGCCGCCGCCGGACATGGCTTCAGCACCCAGCCCGGCGAGAAAACCGAACATATCGCCGCCTGTGCCGGCGCCGGCGCCTGCGGCTCCGCTTTCTACGAGACCCGAACTCTGGCGCGCCGGCTCATTGCCGTAGCACCTGCCCTTTTCGACGGTTCGCTGACGCTGCATCTATCCGGCTGCGCCAAGGGCTGCGCTCATGCCCGGCCGGCGCTGACCCTGACGGGCTCGGCGGAAGGTTATGGCCTCATCCTCAATGGGCTTGCGGCGGATCTGCCGGTCGAACGGATCGCTGGCGGTCGGATCGATTTCGCTATAGAGAGGCTCGCCCGGTCCATCGAAGACAACAAAGACGCTGGCGAATCGACCGCCGCCTGCCTTACACGGCTTGGCGCAACCGGCGTTTCGAAGGCGCTGCGACAGGAATAGGAATGCCAGACTACGATTATATCCGCAGCGGCGATGCGATCTACGAGCGTTCCTTTGCCATTATCCGTGCCGAGGCCGATCTTTCGCGCTTCACCGACGATCAAGCCGAAATCGCCGTGCGCATGATCCATGCCTGCGGGCTGGTCGAGGCGGCGGAGCATTTCCTGTTCTCCGCCGATTTCGTCAGCGCGGCGCGCGACGCGCTGAAGGGTGGGGCGCCGATTTTCTGCGACGCGGAAATGGTGTCCCAGGGCGTCACCCGGGCGCGGCTGCCGGCGCTCAACGAGGTGATCTGCACGCTGCGCGATCCCGCGACACCGGAGCTTGCGCGCGAGACCGGCAATACGCGCTCGGCGGCCGCCATCCATCTTTGGCTCGACCGGCTCGGCGGCAGCGTTGTCGCGATCGGCAATGCACCGACCGCCCTCTTCCATCTGCTCGAACTCCTGCGCGACGGCGCCCCGAAACCCGCAGCGATCCTCGGCATGCCCGTGGGCTTCGTCGGCGCGGCGGAATCGAAGGATGCGCTGGCGGAAAATTCCTACGGCGTACCCTTTGCCATCGTCCGCGGCCGGCTCGGCGGCAGCGCCATGACGGCAGCCGCCATCAATGCATTGGCGAGGCCGGGCCTATGACGACAATCGGCCGTCTTATCGGCGTCGGCACGGGTCCCGGCGATCCGGAGCTCCTCACCCTCAAAGCCGTGCGCGCCATCGAAGGCGCTGATGTGATCGCCTATTTCGCCAAGCAGGGCAGGGGCGGCAACGGCAAGGCGATCGTCGAGCCGCTGCTGAAATCCGGGGTGACGCTGCTGCCGCTCTATTATCCGGTGACGACCGAGATCGACAAGAACGACGAACGCTATCAGAGGCTGATCACCCAATTCTACGATCTGTCTGCCAAAGCGGTTGCCGGGCATCTCGATGCCGGGCTGACTGTCGCCGTTCTCAGCGAAGGCGATCCGCTCTTCTACGGCTCCTATATGCACCTGCATGTCAGGCTTTCCACACGCTACCCGACGGAAGTGATCCCGGGCATCAGCGCCATGTCGGGCTGCTGGTCGCTGGCGGGCATGCCGATCGTCCAGGGCGACGACGTGCTTACCGTACTGCCCGGTACGATGGCCGAGACCGAGCTGACGCGCCGCCTTGCCGATACGCAAGCCGCCGTCATCATGAAGGTCGGCCGCAATCTGCCGAAGATCCGCCGGGCGCTGGCAGCGGCCGGCCGGCTTGCAGAAGCCGTCTATGTCGAGCGCGGCACCATGGCGAATGCGGCGATGGAAAAGCTTGCCGACAGGACCGATGGCAATGCGCCGTATTTTTCGCTCGTGCTGGTGCCGGGCTGGGAGGGCAGCCGATGACCGGCAGGCTTTTCGTGATCGGCACCGGTCCCGGCAACCCCGAGCAGATGACGCCGGAAGCTTTGGCCGCTGTCGATGCGGCGACGGATTTCTTCGGCTACGGGCCTTATCTCGACAGGCTGCAGCTCCGCCACGATCAGCTGCGGCATGTCTCGGACAATCGCGAGGAGCTCGACAGGGCGGGGGCAGCACTCGCCATGGCAGCGGATGGCGCCAAGGTCTGCGTCGTCTCCGGCGGCGACCCCGGCGTCTTCGCCATGGCGGCCGCGGTCTGCGAAGCGATCGAGAACGGGCCGGCCGCGTGGCGCGCGGTCGATCTCACCATCCTGCCCGGCATCACGGCTATGCTGGCCGTGGCGGCAAGAGCAGGCGCTCCGCTTGGCCACGACTTCTGCGCCATATCGCTGTCCGACAATCTAAAGCCTTGGAATATAATAGAAAACCGTCTTGTATTGGCAGCAAAGGCGGGCTTTGTCATCGCGCTCTATAATCCGATCAGCCGGGCGCGGCCCTGGCAGCTTGGCGAAGCCTTCAAGCTGTTGCGTGACCATCTGCCTGCCGCAACGCCGGTTATTTTCGGGCGGGCAGCCGGGCGGCCCGACGAACGCATCGCCGTCCAGCAGCTGTCGCACGCAGATGCGTCGATTGCCGATATGGCGACCTGCATCATCATCGGCTCGGCCGAGACACGCATCGTCACGCGACTAGGCAGACTGGACCTCGTCTATACGCCGCGTTTCATGGCGGGAGGGAACAGGTGATCGATCGCCGCCAGCGCCGCCTCGACAGTGTCGACCGCCTTGACGATCCGGGCCGGTGCGCGCGCGACCATCATCACCTCGATACCGAGCAGGCGGGCTGCCTCGATCTTCGCATAGGTGGCGGCACCGCCGCTGTTCTTGGCGACGATGACGTCGATGTCGTGCTGCCTCAGCAGATCGCATTCGCCTTCCAGCGTGAACGGACCACGCTCGAGGACATAGTCGACATTATCAAGCGCAAGCGGCGGTTCGACGGGATCGACGCTGCGAACGAGGTAGTGATGCTGCGGTGCGGCTTGCGCATGATGGGCACCCTGCCGGCCCGTCGCCAGGAAGACATGGCGGGGTGGGGAGGGCCCGAGCGCTTCGATGGCAGCCGGAATGCTCTGCACCTCCTGCCAGCGATCGCCCGGCCGGCGGTGCCATTCGGGACGACGCAGAGCGATGGCAGCAATGCCGGTGGTCTCGGCCGCAAACGCGGCATTGGCCGAAATGCGCTCGGCGAAGGGGTGCGTGGCGTCGATCAACAGACCATATCCGCCGGCCTTCAGGAAATCGGCAAGTGCGGCAGCGCCGCCGAAACCGCCGATGCGAACCGGAACAGGCTGCGTGGCCGGTTTTTCGGTTCGGCCGGCAAGCGACAACAAAACATCGCAATCATCACGCGCCGCCAGCGCCTCGGCCAGCAGCCGCGCCTCGCTGGTGCCGCCGAGGATCAAGATGCGGGGTCTTCCCATGTCTGATGTCTCTCCTGCGTCCGGCCAGCGCTGGCTGACTATTATCGGCATCGGCGAAGATGGTCCAGAAGGGCTGGGTGAGGAGGCGAAGAGGCTGATTGCGACAGCACTTGCCGTCTTCGGCGGCGCGCGGCACCACGCACTTGCTGCGCCGCTGATCACAGGCGAAAGACTATCCTGGCAGAGCCCGTTCGAGCGCTCGGTCGAAGCCGTCGTTAAAAGGCGCGGCACGCCTGTTGTCGTGCTCGCCTCCGGCGATCCCTTTCTCTATGGCGTCGGCGCAACGCTCTCCCGCCATGTGGCGGCGGAAGAGATGCGCACCATCCCGGCGCCCTCGGCTTTCAGCCTTGCCGCATCCCGCCTTGGCTGGCCGCTGCAGGAGGTCGCAACGATCTCGCTGCATGGACGGCCGATCGATCTGATCCGGCCGCAGCTGCACCGCGGACGGCGCATCCTCGCGCTGACTTCGGACGAAAAGGGGCCTGGCGATCTGGCTGCGCTGCTGACTGCCGCTGGCTTCGGTCAGTCGCGACTTACAGTGCTCGAGGCGCTTGGCGGCGCTCGGGAACGGCAAAGAAGTGTGGCGGCGGCGGATTTCGACCTCCTGGACATCGATCCCCTGAATGTCTGCGCACTTGATATCGCAGCAGGGGAGGGGGCACGCATTCTGCCCTTTACCGCCGGGCTCGAGGACGAGTTGTTCGAGCATGATGGGCAGATCACCAAACGTGAAATCCGGGCGATGACGCTTTCCGCACTCGCGCCGCGTGACGGCGAACTGCTCTGGGATATCGGCGCGGGATCGGGATCGATCGGCATCGAATGGATGCTTGCCGATCCCAGCCTCAAGGCAATCGCCGTCGAACAATCGCCGGAGCGGGCCGCACGTGTCGCCCGCAACGCAGCCGCCTTCGGCGTGCCTCATCTTGCTGTCGTCGAAGGTGCGGCACCCCTCGCGCTGAAAGACCTGCCGGAGCCGGATGTGATCTTCCTCGGCGGCGGCGGCAGCGAACCGGGTGTTGTCGATACCGCGATTGCCGCGCTGAAGCCGGGAGGGCGGCTCGTTGTCAACGCCGTGACGCTGGAAATGGAAGCGGTGCTGCTCGCCGAACATGCAAAACGCAGCGGCTTCCTCACACGGATCGAAATATCGCGCGCCCAGCCTGTCGGCGGCATGAGCGGCTGGCGGCCGGCGATGCCGGTGACGCAGTGGCGCTGGACGAAAGGATAACGAGATGACGGTGCATTTCATCGGCGCGGGACCAGGTGCTGCAGATCTGATCACGGTGCGTGGCCGCGATCTCATCGCCCGATGCCCGGTCTGCCTTTATGCCGGCTCGATCGTCTCGCCCGAACTGCTGCAATATTGCCCGCCGGACGCACGCATCGTCGATACGGCGCCGATGTCGCTCGATGAGATCGAGGCGGAATATCTTCGCGCTGCCGCGGCCGGCCAGGATGTCGCCCGGCTGCATTCCGGCGATCTCTCGGTCTGGAGTGCGGTCGCCGAGCAGGTGCGCCGGCTGCAAAAGCATGGCATCGACTATACGATGACGCCTGGCGTCCCGGCCTTTGCCGCCGCAGCCTCGGCGCTCGGCCGCGAACTGACGATCCCCGCAGTGGCCCAAAGCCTGGTGCTGACCCGCGTTTCCGGCCGCGCGTCGCCGATGCCGAACGACGAGACACTGGCGAAGTTCGGCGCGACTGGCGCCACGCTGGCGATTCATCTGGCTATCCACGCGCTGAAGCAAGTGGTCGAAGAGTTGACGCCGCTTTACGGCGTCGACTGCTCTGTCGCGATCGTCGTCAAGGCCTCCTGGCCGGACGAGCGCGTCCTGCGCGGCACGCTTGCCGATATCGAGGCAAAGGTTGCCGCCGAACCGATCGAACGCACGGCGATCATCTTCGTCGGCCCATCACTGGCAGTGGAAGATTTCCGCGAAAGCTCGCTCTATGATCCGGCCTATCAGCGCCGGTTCAGAGGCAGGGAATAACGTCAGGCGATTGGCTGCGTCAGCGCAGCCAATCTTGACAATCGTCCCCCGCCCAGTCCCGACGTCGATGGCGATGTCAGGCGACATTTCGCTCAGGTCTCAAACCCGCGCGCTGAGGTAATCCATGCTGGTACGAAGCGCACCGGCCGGGTCCTTGACCGCATGAACTTCCGCGGCAAAGGGTTCAAAGGAGAACGGACCCTTATAGCCCGCCTGCAGCAGCGCCCTGATCTGCCCGGCATTATCGAGCCGGTCGTCGCCGTCCACGAGAACGCGATGGGAATCGCGCATATCGGCAACGGAAACGGAGGGATCGCTGACCCCGGAAATGTGAACGAGGCCGGCCAGCTCAGGGAAGGTCGCCGCTTCGCCGGCAAGGTGGTGGTGGAAGGTGTCGTGGACAAGCCTGAAGCTCGATTCCGCACCGAGCTCCCTGATTGCCTCGGCCGCCTCGGTCTTCGAGCGCAGTGAGCAGATCTCGAAGCCGAGCGGCTCGACGAGACCGATAATGCCGGCTTCCTTGAGCATCGGCTTCAGCGCGGCCAGAGACTGACGCAGGTTGGCCTGCCGTTCGCCATCGGCGCAGCCGGTGCCGTCGTTCTTCGGAACGAGGACGAGCGCCTTGGCGCCGGACGCGCCGGCATAATCGATCAGTTCCTGCGCTTCGGCGGCTCTTGTCGCGTTCCATTCATTGAAGCGCTGCAGGGCATTGATCGAAATGATCGTCAAGCCATGGTGGGCGGCCGCTTGCCTGATCACCTCGGGCTTGGTGCCGTCGAGGATGGCATTGCCGGAAAGGTCGTTGCGGATCTCGACGGCATCGATGCCGAGCGATCTGGCCAGTGCGAAAAAATCGTCGATGGCAAGCGACGGTGCGGCCATATGGTTGAGCGCAAAACGGATCGAAGTCATGACTGCTATTTCCTCCTCATCTCCGCGTCAGGGCGGAGCGGTCCTCGTGAATGGGTCCGCGAATCTCTATCGGAATTCGCGTCGCAATCCATCCGCCATCGCCGGCGCCCGCTTTCATTGCTGAGAGAATTTCGAACGAAATGATGGAATTCCATCATTGCTTAGATGTTCTCCGAAATATGGATATCGAAAGGCAGGAAGAGCTGCCCGGGAACAGCTGTTTCACCGTTTTCGATGGCGGCCGTCATCAAGACCATCAACTCCTTACAGAGAGCGGGCAGGGGGGTGCCGATCGCCATAGCGACGATATCGTCGGCAAGGCCGGCTTTGCTGTCGGGCGTCAGCTCGTTGACCACCAAGACGATCTTGCCGCCGACACCTTCTTCGCGGAATGCCGAAATTGCTCCCTCCATGCCGCCGCCGCAGACATAAAGGCCGACGAGATCGGGATGTTTCTGCAGGAGCGTCAACGTCGCCTCGTGGGTGATCTCGGGCGTGTCCAGATTGATCAGCGTGTCGACGACATCGAACTCAGGCGCATTCTCGCGAAAATAGGAGCGGAAGCCGATTTCCCGCAGCTCATGTCCGTGGAATCGGTGGCTGCCGACGAAACAGGCGATCTTGCCAGGCCCGCGTGCCGTGCGCGCAATCGTCCAGGCGGCGGTGCGCCCGACCTTGCGGTTGTTGACGCCGACATAGGCATCGCGCACGCCCGAGGCGAAATCGGAGAGCAGCGAGAACACCGGGATCCCTTTTTCCTTCAGGTCTTCGATGGCGGTCGTGACCGCAGGGTAATCGGGGGCGACGAGAGCAACGGCCTGGTTGCGGGCAGCGAGCGCCTTCAGCTTCTCGACGATCGCTGCCGGTGTCGAGGCCGAGGGAAAGTCGATCTGCGGCTGGATGCGCGCGCTCGTGACCGCGCGCGCTGCGGTTTCGATCTCACGCACGAAGCTCTGATAGAAGGGTTGCATCGGCTTCTGCAGCAGGAAGGCGAGCCTGTATTGCGGCAGATCCTCGAAGACGCGCTGTTTGATCAGGCCGACAGCGTGATAGCCGATCGACTGTGCTGCATCATAGACCCGTCGCGCCGTTTCCTCGCGCACACGGTGGCGAGCGTTGAGAACGCGGTCGACGGTGGCGACACTAACGCCGGAGGCGCGGGCGAGATCGGATATGGTGGGACGGCGCATCGGCGTTCCTGATGGATTCAATCATGAATGCAAGCCATTCTTGATGGCTTTTGATAGATTATATCAAGCCTGCATTGAGCGCTTTCCAAAGTCAACCTATTCTCCTGGGCAAGGGCAAGGGCAACGGGAGGCGGATAATGGCGACCCAGACGAAGAAACGTGACTACGACCTTCTCGGCGAAAGCGGCCGCACCGCCGTCGAGACGGGACTGGCGGCAGCCGAATGGTATCACACCGACATTCCGCGCAAGGAGATGAAGGCGCTGATGCAGCGCTCCGATGCGCCGGCGATCCGCGACACGATCATCTGGCTCGGCGCCATGGCAATCTTTGCCGGGCTCGGCATCTATTTCTGGGGCTCGTGGGTGGCCGTGCCCTTCTTCCTCGCCTATGGCGTGCTTTACGGCTCGGCCACCGACAGCCGCTGGCACGAATGCGGTCACGGCACCGCCTTCAAGACGCGCTGGATGAACGATGTCGTCTATCAGATCGCCTGCTTCATGATCATGCGCAACCCGGTGACCTGGCGCTGGAGCCATGCGCGCCATCATACCGATACGGTGATCGTCGGCCGCGATCCCGAGATCGCGGTGATGCGGCCGCCGGATCTCATCCGGGTGGTGCTTAATTTCTTCGGCATCCTCGATGCCTGGCATGCGGTCGTCGACATGCTGCGCAATGCCTTCGGCGGCGTCAGCGCGGCGGAAAAGACCTTCATCCCGGAGATGGAGCAGCCAAAGGCCATCCGCATTGCCCGCATCTGGCTGGCGATCTATCTCGCCACGATCGCTACCGCAATCGCCATGGGCTCGATCCTGCCGCTGGTGCTGATCGGCCTGCCGCGCCTCTACGGCGCCTGGCACCATGTGTTGACCGGACTGCTGCAGCATGGCGGCCTTGCCGACAATGTGACCGACCATCGGCTGAACAGCCGCACGGTCTATATGAACCCCATCAGCCGCTTCATCTACTGGAACATGAACTACCACGTCGAACATCACATGTTCCCGATGGTGCCTTACCACGCGCTGCCGAAGCTGCACGCGATGATCAAGCACGACCTGCCGGCGCCGAACCCATCGATCTGGTCCGGCTATCGCGAGATGATCCCGGCCTTCCTGCGCCAGCTGCGCAACGAGGATTATTTCCTGAAGCGCGACCTGCCGGCCACCGCGCGGCCCTATCGCGAGGAATTCCACAACGAGCTGGCCCCGGCCGCGCAATAAAGACAATCAAGGGAGGACAAGATGAGCGGAAATTGGATCCAGGTCTGCGACAAGGACGAGATCGACGAAGAGGATGTCATCCGCTTCGATCACGACGGGCGCACCTTCGCGGTCTATCGCAGCCCGGACGACGAATTCTTCGCCACCGACGGGCTCTGCACGCATGAACATATCCATCTCGCCGACGGACTTGTCATGGATGAGATCATCGAATGTCCAAAACATAACGGCCGCTTCAACTACAAGACGGGCGAAGCCAAGGGTGCGCCGGTCTGCGTCAATCTCAAGACCTATCCGGTCAAGATCGAAGACGGCGCCGTCTTCATCTCGCTCTGAGGGAGGCCGGCATGGCTCATTTTGTCATCCTGGGCGCGGGCGAATGCGGTGCGCGCGCCGCCTTCGCCTTGCGGGAAAAGGGCTTTGCCGGCGAGATAACGCTGGTTGGTGCCGAGCCCCTTCATCCTTACGAGCGGCCGCCGCTTTCGAAGGCCGGCTCCGCCGATGCGAGCGATCCGAAATTCATCGTCGCGGCGGAAAAATATATCGAAAACGGCATCCGGCTGCTCACCGGCGTGGAGGCCAGGGATTTCGATCCGGTTTCCAGGACCGTCACGCTTTCGGGGGGGACGGCGCTCTCCTACGACAAGCTTCTGCTTGCGACGGGTGCCGCCGCGCGCTCGCTCCCCGGGGCGCCGGAGGGCAGCCGGCATATTCGCTCGCTGAGGACGCATCACGATGCTGCGGCGCTGCGCGATGCAATGAAGCCGGGCAGGCATATCGCCATCATCGGTGGCGGGTTCATCGGATTGGAACTTGCGGCAACGGCGCGGCTGCTTGGCGCCGAGATCACCGTCATCGAGGGGCTGGAACGCGTGCTGAAGCGTGGCGTGCCGGAGGAGATCGCTCATCTGCTCACCGAACGCCATCGTGCCGAGGGCGTGGATATCCGCTGCGGCGTCTCCATCGAGGCGCTGACTGAGGAAAACGGCAAAGCCCTGATCCGATTGTCGACCGGCGAGGTGATCGAGGCCGATCTCGTGCTCGTCGGCATCGGCGCACGGCCGAATATCGAGATCGCCGAAAGAGCGGGCCTCGCAATCGACAATGGCATTGCCGTCGACACTTATCTCCAGACCTCCGCAGCTGATGTCTTTGCGGCCGGCGACTGCTGCTCCTTTCCGCTGCCGATCTATGGCGGCCGGCGGGTGCGGCTGGAATCCTGGCGCAATGCCCAGGAGCAGGGCACATTGGCCGCGGCCAACATGCTCGGCCGGAACGAAGCCGTTTCATCAGTGCCGTGGTTCTGGTCGGATCAATACGACATGACGCTGCAGATATCAGGCCTTGCCGAAGGGGCAGCCATGCATCAGCGCCGCGATCTCGGCGCAGGCGCCTTCATTCTTTTCCATCTCGACGCCGACGGACGCTTGATTGCCGCAAGCGGCATCGGACCGGGCAATGCCGTGGGACGCGACATCAGGCTCGCCGAAATGCTGATCGCAGCGGGTGCCCATCCAAACCCGGCAGCACTCGCAGCCAGCGACATCAAGCTGAAATCCCTGCTGGCAGCCTGAGCTCTCCGATATTTTCAAAGGAATTGATGATGAAGAAACATAGACGCGCAACCGTCGCCGATCTGCTTGCGGAAAAAGGCAAGCGCCAGCTCACCATGCTGCGCGTCACCTCGCTGGAGGAGGCGGACGCCGCCGAAAAAGCGGGGATCGACATCGTCTCGGTACCGCCCTCGCTGCTCGGGCCAGTCTTTCGCGAAATCGCCCCCACGCTCTTTGCCATTCCGGGGCTCGAATATGGTGATCATGTCTCGGCCGAGGACTATCTGCGTGCGGCCTTCGCGGCGCTGAAGGCAGGAGGTGATGCGGTCTATTGTGCCGCAAGCCTGCAGACGATCCGGCGCATGCGCGATGAAGGAATTCCGGTCTGCGGCCATCTCGGATTGATCCCTTCGAAGGCGACCTGGACCGGCGGCTTCCGTGCCGTCGGCAAGACGGCGGCGAGTGCGGCCGAAATCTGGCGGCAAACCAAGGCCCTGGAAGAGGCCGGCGCCTTCGCCGCCGAAATCGAAGTCGTCCCGGGGGATATCGCTGCCGCCATCAGCAGCAACACCTCGATGCTGATGATCTCCATGGGCGCAGGCAGCGGCTGCGACGCCCAATATCTTTTCGCCGACGACGTGCTCGGCGCCAATCGCGGCCACACTCCGCGCCACGCCAAGATCTATCGCGACTTTGCCGCCGAACACGATCGGCTGCAGCGCGAACGTATCGCCGCCTTCACGGAATTTGCCGAGGACATCAGGACCGGCGCCTATCCGGAAAAGCGTCATCTCGTCGGTATCGACGACGCGGAACTGGAAATCTTCCTGCAGCGGCTGAAAAGCGAGACGGGCAATAGCTGAGGGCGGCTTGCTCGACGCTCCCCCTTCTCCCCAGCGGGGAGAAGATGCCCGCCAGGGCAGATGAGGGGGCGAGCGACGATAGGAGCGGGGCACTGAGCGTCAGCGAAGGGCAATCAACGCCGTGCCGTTTAGCCCCCTCATCAGCTACCGGCACCTTCTCCCCGCTGGGGAGAAGGGGGAAGCCACCATTGGCTTCTGTCCCGGCCTGTGTCAGGAATTATCCGTTCGATTCATTCGGAACGGAGTATTCGGTCCCCCTGTGACGATCGGCTTTGCGCATGCGGAATTGATTGCGGTGCTCGTCGCGGTGACGAGGGACGAGCCGCGCGTCATGACCATCCGCTCCGGCAACGCGCTGCCGTCGGGCCCTTTCGAAATGGGGCATCGCACCCTGCAATCGGGCCTGCGCGAATGGGTGCAGGAGCAGACGGAACATCCCGTCGGTTATCTGGAACAGCTCTATACCTTCGCCGATCGCGACCGGAACAACGATATCCCAGGCGGGCGGACGATCTCGATCAGCTATCTCGGCCTCGTCAACGAGCAGTCGGACGCCGGCCGGCCGGGATGGCACGGCTGGTACGAATATTTCCCCTGGGAAGACCACCGGCAGGGCCGGCCAGCCGTGCTTGACGAGATCATGGCGCGCCTGCGGAGCTGGGCCGATGCCGATCCGGCCCGGCGTGACCATCGCCACCGCCGGGCGGATTTCACCTTCGGCCTCGACGGCGGCGGCTGGAACGAGGATCTGGCCCTGCAGCGTTACGAACTGCTTTACGAGGCGAGGCTCGTCTCGGAAGCCGGATGCGGGGCGGAGGCCAATCTCGGCCGGGCAATGTTTGCCGATCACCGCCGTATTCTCGCGACCGGCATCGCCCGGCTGCGCGCCAAGATCAAATACCGCCCTGTCGTCTTCGAGCTCATGCCGGAGAGTTTTACGCTGCTGAGGCTGCAGCGTACCATCGAGGCGCTCGCGGGGCTGACGCTGCACAAGCAGAACTTCCGCCGCCTCATCGAACAGCAGGAACTGGTCGAGGAAACCGGCGGCACCGAAAGCGAAACCGGCGGCAGGCCGGCCAAGCTTTTCCGCTTTCGCCACACCGTTCTCGAAGAACGGGCGCTGGCCGGAACGAAATTACCGCTCTCCCGCAATTGACATATACTCACAGTGAGAATATCTGTTTGCCTATGATATGCTCAAAGAGAGCATACTTAGGAGCCGGTCATGAATTATCCTGTTTCCGCATCCTCGCTCTACGAGCGCGTCAGCCGTGTCATTCCCAAAGCCGAATGGATGACCTTCGAAAATGACGTCGACGCGATCCTCGAGCTCAAGCGCCGCCGCAACGCCGTCATTCTCGCGCACAACTATCAGACACCGGAGATCTTCCACGGCGTGGCCGATATTGTCGGCGACAGCCTGGCGCTCGCCCGCAAGGCGATCGAGGTCGATGCCGATGTCATCGTGCTTGCCGGCGTGCATTTCATGGCCGAGACCGCCAAGCTGCTGAACCCCGGGAAAACCGTGTTGATCCCGGATCTCGGCGCCGGCTGTTCGCTGGCGGATTCGATCACGCCCGAGGATATCGCGCTGCTGCGCCAGGCCCATCCAGGCGTGCCCATCGTCACCTATGTCAATACCTCGGCCGCAGTGAAGGCTGCCTCCGACATCTGCTGCACCTCGGGCAATGCCAAACAGGTAGTAGAATCGCTCGGTGTGCCGAAGGTGTTGATGATCCCGGATGAATATCTGGCCCGCAACGTCGCCCGCGAGACTGACGTCGAGATCATCGCCTGGCATGGCCATTGCGAGGTGCATGAACTCTTCACCGCCGAGGACGTGCGCCAGCTGCGCGAAAACCATCCAGGCGTAACCGTGCTCGCCCATCCCGAATGCCCGCCCGAGGTGGTGGCCGAAGCCGATTTCGCCGGCTCCACCGCTGTCATGTCGGATTATGTCGGCAGGCAGAAGCCGGCGCGCGTCGTGCTGCTCACCGAATGCTCGATGAGCGACAATGTCGCCGTGCACCATCCCGATGTCGAGTTCATTCGCCCCTGCAATCTCTGCCCGCATATGAAGCGGATCACGCTCGCCAATATCCGCGCCGCACTCGAGGAAAAGCGCCACGAGGTCACCGTCGATCCGGCAATTGCGGTGGCCGCGCGCCGCGCCGTCGAGAGGATGCTGGCGATATGACCGCGATTCTTGAGCAGCCATCAGGACGCACGGTGATCGTCGGCAGCGGGCTTGCGGGGTTGGTGACCGCGCTGACACTGACGCCTGAACCCTCGGTCATCGTCACTCGCTCGGCCCTTGGCGCGGAGACGTCGAGCGCCTGGGCGCAGGGCGGCATCGCCGCCAGCATGGGCGACGACGACAGCGCGGCGCTGCATCTTGCCGATACGCTTGCGGCCGGCGACGGGCTCTGCGATCCCACGATCGCCGCCGGTATCATCACCGAGGCCCCGGCGGTGATCGCCGCGCTGGAGCAAGCTGGCGTGCGTTTCGACCGGAATGCCGCCGGTGAATTTTCGCTCGGGCTGGAGGCGGCCCATAATCGCCGCCGTATCGTCCATGCCGAAGGCGACGGTTCGGGTGCTGCGATCATAGCCGCGCTGATCGAGGCGGCGATGAAAACGCCAGCTATAACAGTGCTCGAAGGTTTCGAGGCGCGGCGGATTCTGATGGACGGCGAAAAGGTCGCCGGCCTGCTCTGCGCGACCGCGAATGGCGCCGTCATGCTGCCGACATCGAAGGTTGTGCTTGCCACCGGCGGCATCGGCGGGCTTTACGATGCGACCACCAATCCGATGGGCAATTTCGGCCAGGGGATCGCGCTCGCGGCAAGGGCCGGTGCTGCGATCGCCGATATGGAATTCGTCCAGTTCCATCCGACCGCGCTCGATTCACGCCGCCGGCCGCTGGCGCTGATCAGCGAAGCGGTGCGCGGCGAGGGGGCCTTGCTTGTCAACGAACGCGGCGAACGGTTCATGGCCCGCATATCCGGTGCCGAGCTTGCGCCGCGCGACGTGGTGGCGCGGGCGATCAGCGCCGAAATCGCCCGCGGCGGACGAGTCTTTCTCGATGCCCGGGATGCTCTCGGCAGCCGCTTTACCGCCCGCTTTCCTGTCATTTCCGCCCTTTGTGGCGAGGGCGGCATCGATCCGGCCAAAGAGCCCATTCCTGTGCGCCCGGCCGTTCACTATCACATGGGCGGCGTGGCCACGGATGCAAATGGCCGCAGCTCGGTTTCCGGCCTCTGGGTTGCGGGAGAGGCGGCCTCGACCGGCCTGCACGGCGCAAACCGGCTCGCCAGCAATTCGCTGCTGGAGGCGGCCGTCATGGGCATGCGGGCGGCACGCGACATTTCAGGCATGCCCGCAGGTGCCACCGGCCCCCTCTTCGCCGAGAGACTGCCGGTGGCTGCCGACGCATCGCTCGTCCGGCCGATCGTCTCGCGTCATCTCGGCGTGCTGCGCAACGCCGGCGCCATTCATGGCGCGATCGCAGCCCTGCTGCCGCTTGCAGAAGGCAATGGCCCTGCCGCCGATCCGGCCATCGTCGCGCTGCTGATCGCCGTCTTTGCCAGCCTGCGAATGGAATCGCGCGGCGCCCATGCCCGCACCGACTTTCCGCTGAAGCTCGCCAATGCCAACCGGCGCCGTATGTGCCTTTCCGATGTTCTCGAGATCGCCCGCGCGACGCCACCCTATGCCCTTGCCCCGCTCTATACTTTTGCAAGGAGTGCCTGAGATGAACCTCGTTCCCCTTCCGCGCCTGATCGTCGAGCCGCTGGTGCGGGCGGCCCTTCTCGAAGATCTTGGTCTTGTCGGCGATATTACCTCGGCATCGGTGATCCCTAGGGATCATCGCTCGACGGTGGTGATGGCGGCCCGTCAGCCGGGCGTGATCGCCGGTCTCGATGCCGCCGAACTCGCTTTCGCTCTCGTCGACCCGGAGATCGCCATGCGCCGTCATCTTCAGGATGGCGATGCGGTCAAGCCCGGCGACGTGATCGCCACCATCGAAGGTCCCTCGCGTGGGCTGCTGAGCGGCGAGCGCACCGCGCTGAATTTCCTCGGCCATCTCTCCGGCATTGCGACCGTGACGGCTGAGATTGCCGCCGCCATCCGCGGCACGAGAGCCTCCGTCGCCTGTACGCGCAAGACGACACCGGGGCTGCGGGCACTGGAAAAATATGCCGTGCGGGCCGGCGGCGGCATGAACCACCGTTTCGCGCTTTATGACGCGGTGCTGATCAAGGATAATCACGTCGCCATCGCCGGCGGCGTCGCTGAAGCGATCCGCCGGGCGCGGGCCAGCGTCGGCCATATGGTGAAGATCGAGGTCGAGGTGGACACGCTCGATCAGCTGCGCGAAGCGATGGAGACCGGCGTCGACGCCGTTCTGCTCGACAATATGACACCGGATCAGCTGCGCGAAGCCGTCGCGATCGTCGCCGGCCGAGCCATCACCGAAGCGTCCGGCCGCGTCACGCCGACAACGGCCGCCGCAATCGCGGCTTCCGGTGTCGACCTCATTTCGGTCGGCTGGCTGACACACAGTGCGCCGGTGCTGGATATCGGGCTCGATTTCGTCGAGGCCGCGGCCGCAACGGAGAATAGCCCGAAACGGACTGCACAGGTTCTGTGATCCCTCAGGCCTATTCACGGCGTAAATAGCCTTCCGCCGAACGAAAACCGCGCCCCAAGCAAGTGTTGGCAAAGCATCTCCTCTCCGTGTGGCGCGAGAATATGCAAATATTCGATGAAACTTCTTCTTTTTAAAGCAAAACCGCTATGCGCCGGCCTCTTATGGCTCTAACATGGTTTGGACTGGCCGGTGTGCTTGTGCGCCTTGGCTTTCAGGGGTGAGAATCGAGATGCGACGGACATCCGGCAGATGCTGACGAACAGGCTGTGCCTGCTCGGAAGACCGCGATTGCTGACGGCGGGGAAGGAACTCCCCTTGCCGGAGAAGTCTTATTTTCTCCTCGCCATGCTCGCCGCCGAACCCAATTTCGAACTCGATCGCGAAACCGTCAGGCGGCAGCTCTGGCAATCGGAGCTGCCGGAAAAACGCGCCGGTAGCCTGCGCCAGCTGCTGGCACGAATCGAGCAGAGCGTTCCCGTCGGCCTTCCACAGCTGCTTGCCGCGACCCGAACCCATATCGGCCTTGCCGATGGCTGGGAGGTCGACGTTCATATCCTCAAACAGAAAGGGCCGCTCGCACTCGAAGAGGGCGGCCTGCTGAACGGCGAATTGCTCGAAGGCGTCAAATCGCCGACGCAGGGCGCCGAGGACTGGCTGACCTTTGAGCGCCAGCGCGTCGACGAACTGCGCTCCGCCCATCTGACCCGGTTGGTCGAAACCGCCGAAGACAGATCGGACGAAGAGCAGATCACGCTTGCCAGGCGCCTGCTGGAACTCGATCCTGCCAGCGAGACGGCCTATCGCGCCTTGATGCGCACCTATGTCAGGATGAACGATCCGGCAGCGGCCCGTCAGGCCTATCTGAAGTGCAAGAGCCAGTTGAAGGACGACTTCGAAACCGAGCCGGAAGAAAGCACCACCGCTCTTGCCCGCGAACTTAACCTGGCGCCGGCGGCACAGGCGACGTCGGGACATCCACAGTCGGCGCTTAATCTTTCCGTCAATCCGGTCGGCCAGCCGCGCATCATCATTCTGCCGCCGGAAAGTATCTTCACCGATCCGCTGATGGAGCGCGTCGGCAGGGCGCTTCTCGAAGACGTCACCATCGGCCTTAGCCAGCAGCGCGGCTTCAAGGTGATCGCGGCGCATACCAGCCTGGAGATCCTCAGCCGTTCGATCGATCCGTCGCGTGCCGTGCCCGGTCCGCTCGACCTCAGCTTCGACTATGCGGTCTACGTCACCATCCAGGGCCGCGACGAGGATGTCTTTGCGACCTGTCGGCTGACGCGGACGACGACATCAGAGGTAATCTGGGCCATCGAACTGCCGCTGGTCATGCAGAAGATCAGCGAATCCTTCGCGCATCTGACGCGGCGCATCGTCTCCTCGCTCGCCGACACGATCGAGCGCCACGAGTTGGCGATGCCGATCGGCGAGGCGCCGCCGTCCGCCTACCGTCTCTACCTGGAAGGCAAACGGCTGATTGCCCAGACCGATCTGCAGCATCTGCGCCAGGCGCGCAAATGGTTCAAATCCTCGCTCAATCGCTACGAACATTTCTCCGCCGCCCATGCCGGCATGTCGCGCGCGCTCGGCATGGAATGGCTGATCCGCGGCATGCGGGACAAGGAACTGCTCGACGAGGCGAACGGTGCTGCCCGGCAGGCGCAGCAGTCCGACCCAAACAGCGGCCGGGCCTATCGCGAGCTCGGCTTCGTGGCGCTTTATCGCCGCCGCTTCGACGAAAGCCTGGAATATTTCCAGCAGGCTCAGGATCTCAATCCCAACGATGCCGACATCCTCGCCGATTTCGCCGACGCGCTTTCCCATGATGGCGATTTCGATCGAGCACTGGAGCTCAGCCGCGCCGCCTTTAAACTCAATCCGCTGCCGCCGGACTATTATTACTGGAACCTCGGCGGCATCCACTTCATGCGCGAAGAATATGAAATGGCGATCGAGGCGCTGGAACCGGTGAAGACCAAGCAGGCAACGGCCCGTCTGCTCGCCGCCTCGCATGCCATGGCAGGCGATACGGGCAAGGCCAGGAATTACGCCAGGATGGTGCTGGAAAACTTCCCCGATTTTCGCAGCGAGGACATCCGCCATTTCGTCCCCGATCGCGATCCCGCCTATACGGAACCGCTGATACAGGGCCTGCAACTTGCTGGTCTTCCCTGATTGCACGGCCTTTTAACGAAGCCTGTAACGCTTAAATGACGGAGGCAATGTTTCTTTCCGATGGTTAACGGCAGCAAGGCGCTGCCCAACCAATCGGAGATGGAACATGAAGACGAATGCTGAAACCACTGCAGCTCAGACACAGTCGCTGCGCTTTTCTGCTGCCGCCAGAGCGGCCCTGAAGCAGGACGAACTCAACGTTTCCGCCAATGCGCTCGAGAGCCTGACGCATGCGCTGAGGTTCCGCTAAGGAACAGATCGGTATGTCCGCTTTCACCGACCTTGAAACGCTTGCCGGTGACCTTAAACGATCATCGGCCGGTGTCAGCGATTATCATGACCGCGCGGTGACGCCGGCTCAGACCCTCGCGGCCATCAGGCCGCATCTGCGCGAATTCGGCATCACGCGCGTTGGCCTGCTGACGGCACTCGACGTCCTGAACATCCCCGTCGCCTTCGCAACGAGGCCGAACAGCCATACGCTCTCGGTGTTTCAGGGCAAGGGTATCGACAGTGATGCCGCCATGACCTCGGCAGCGATGGAAGCAGTCGAGACGCGGATCGCCGAAATTGCCCCCGCCGACCTGACGCAGGCGACGGTCGACAGCATGCGGGCGGAGCATGCGGCGATGATCGATCTCGACAATGTCGCACGCTGCGCGCCCGACGAGATCGGCAGCAAGCCTATTCCCTGGTGCACGGGGCTCGACATCCTTTCAGGCAGCAGCGTCTTCGTGCCCTGGTGGCTCGTCGGACTCGACCATCGCGGCGAGAGGCCGGCGGGCTTCGAGCAGTCGAGCGATGGGCTCGCCTCCGGCAACACGCCGTCCGAGGCGGTCCTGCATGGGCTTTGTGAGCTGGTGGAGCGCGACGCCTGGGCCTTGACCCAGCTGAAATCGCCTGAGCGGCTAAGGGAGAGCCGCATCGACCCCGCCTCCTTCGGCGATGCGGTCATCGACGTCATGACCGACCGGATCACGCGCGCCGGCATGAAACTGCTGCTGCTCGACATGACGACGGATATCGGCGTTCCCGCCTTTCTGGCCGTCATCATGCCAGGCAATCTTTCCGACCGTGTCGATGCGCGGTGGTCGCATGTCTGCGGTGGCTGCGGCTGCCATCCCGACCCCTTGCGCGCTGCGTTGCGTGCCATCACCGAAGCGGCGCAGAGCCGGCTGACCGCGATTGCCGGCAGCCGCGACGATTTCTCGCCGCGCATCTATCAGCGGCTCGACAGGAGTGCAGCGATGCAGCAGGTGGTCGAACTCTGCGAGGGCGACGGCCGTATGCGCTCGTTGCAGACCCGCCATCGCCGCCCGGCGACGATCCAGGAATCCATCGGCCATATCGCCGACCGGCTGACGGCAACCGGCATCGAGCAGATCGTCGTCGTGCCGTTTCCGCATCGAGCCCTGCCGATCTCGGTCGTCAGAGTGATCGTGCCGGGACTGGAGGTCGACATCTCGGGCCAATACATCCAACTCGGCATGCGCGCGGTCAACACCATAAGAGGAGCCGAATCATGAAGGTGCTGTTCGTCGGCCCGAGTCTTGGCAGCGATCTTGCCGCGGCAAGAGCCATGTCTCCTTGCATCGATTTCCGGCCGCCGGCCGCCGCCGGCGACATCCTGAAGGCCGTTCGGGACGGCGCCACCGCGATCGGCCTCGTCGACGGCTATTTCGGCGATCTGCCTTCGGTCTGGCACAAGGAAATATTGTACGCACTCGAACATGATGTCGCCGTTGCCGGCGGGGCCAGCATGGGAGCGCTCAGGGCAGCCGAATGTGCCCCCTTCGGTATGATCGGGCTCGGCTCGATCTTCGAAGATTACGAGTCCGGACGGCTGCTCGACGATGAGGCCGTCGCACTGGTGCATGCACCGCAGGAGCTCGGCTGGCTGCCGCTTTCCGTTCCCTGGGTCGATTTCGAGCCGACGATCGATGCGCTTTACGCCAGTGGCGAGATTACGCCTGGCGAGCGCAAGAAGCTGCTACTGGCCGGCCGGTTTCTGCATTTCTCCGAGCGCACCTATGCGAAGGTGGCCGACGAGTGCCATTTCCGCAAACCGCGCCGCGACCATATCCTCGCCGCCATCCGCGGCAGCCGCGTCGAGCGCAAGCGCAACGACGCGCGACTGGTATTGGACTGGCTGCGCCGGGATAAATTCCTCCCCGTCAACCGCGACTGGCGCTTTGCCGCGACCTCACATTGGGAGCTCTTGCACGCCGAAGTCACGCGCAATGCGGTTCCTGTAACGCTTGAATAACGGTCGCGGCGGAAAGATGCAGCACTGATGGAATCGTAGGGTTCTACGACCAAAGAGGCGGGAACGATGTTTGATCAACACAACGAGGGTACCGGCAGCGAATACGCAAGGATCTTCCGGCTGCTGTCGGCAGCCAAGGAGGAGGCTGAAAAGCTTCGGTTGCGCAATCTGATGCACCTGACGAACATGGCGCTGCTGCAAGTCGTCATCGATTGGGACGGCATAGATCCCGACAGGGAGCTTGACGTCAATCTCGAGAAACTGCTCGGCAGCAAAGCCAAAATCGCAATGAAGGATGCCAGCGAGAATCTAATCCTGATCGATCGCCATTGAGCGCGATCGATTGTTATTGATCCTCATGCCTCATGCGGTCCGTTGGGATCGCGTGAAGGACCCTATTCAGCCGCTTCAGCGTCCAACTGTTCTGTGTGGGCAATCGCCTGGACGAGCTTCAGGATCTTCTTGCGAAGCGCTTCGTTCTTGATCGAAAAGAACGCCGCATTGAGAAGCACGCCTTCGCGCGAAATAACGAATTCCTCGCTCGGAGCGGGGTTGTCGTTGGCCGTATCAGGGGTCGACATGTCGTCGAAAAATGTCCTGACGTCGACCTTCAGCGCGCCGGCGATTTCGACCAGCATGCTGGCGGAAACGCGGTTGGAACCCTTTTCGTATTTCTGGATCTGCTGGAACGTTACGCCGACGCGATCGCCCAGTTCCGTCTGAGAAACTTTCCTCAACAGACGCTGGATACGGATCGTCTTTCCGACGTGAACATCGACGGAATGCGGTGCTTCTTTCATCTCATTTTCCCTTCTGAAGGCAGCGGACAAGGGGGTATTCGCCATATCCGTGTCAACAACTTTTAGCCGAGATAAATAAGGCTAGCAATTGCTTGCATGTAGATAGCGTTAAGGCAGAATATCGCACCTTTTTTGTCCGTGAATGGTACAAAAAACATGCCGAAATGGCACGTCGACGAGATCGGTTGCTTCATTTTGTGACGTCAGAGCGACCAGAGGCGTTGTGCGTTGGCGAAAAGCAACTTGGAACGCTCCGCCTCGCTCACGCCGGAAAGCATCGCATGGGTCGCCGCGACCCAGGTAGAGAGGCCGCCACCGAGCGTGCAGACCGGCCAATCGCTGCCCCAGACGACGCGGTCCCAGCCGAAGCTGGCGATCACATGTTCGATATAGGGCCGCAGCGTTTCTGCCGTCCATGTCTTCGCATCGGCATAGGCGACGACGCCGGAGACCTTGCAGACGACGTTCGGCCGCCGGGCAATCTCTGATATGCCCGCCTTCCATGGCTGGAAGGCGTCCGAGCGGATATCCGGTACGCCGCAATGGTCGAGCACGAACTGCACGTCGGGCGCAAGGTCGACGAGGGCGGTCACACGGCCCGCCTGATGCGGCAACGTGCAAAGGTCGAAGGTCAGGCCGCTGCCGCTGATGCGCCTGATGTTTTCACGGAACAGGGCGCCTTCGGAGACATCATCAGGCACGACATGCAGCACGCGGCGGAACCCCTTGACGAAGGGATCGGCCTTTTGCCGCTCGAGATAGGCGGCAAAGCCTTCCTCTTCCGGTCGGCAGGAGACGATGGCGCCGGCAATCAGACTGCCTTCCTTCTTAGAGATGCCGGCGACGTGGTCGGTCTCGGCCTGCATGGCGGCGGGATCGACGTCGACCTCCATGTGCAGCGCCGTGGTGATGCCGCAGCGCCGGGCTTCAGTCGCATAGCTTTCGTAGAGGAAATCATGATCGAGATCAGGCGCGCCGGAGAGCCAGGGATAGGGCAGGACCGACCGGTCGATGATGTGCAGATGGGTGTCGATGAACACGCTTTTTCCTCCAAGAGTGGCTTTCTCGCAAGGCTATCTCTGGTGAATGGATTGTTCAAATAGAAATTCCCGACCATCAGGCACCACTGTCCAGTTGGCGGCAATAGCTGCCCCTCACCCTAACCCTCTCCCGGTAAAAAACAGGGAGAGGGGACGTGCCAAACGCAACGTCGAGGTTGGGGGAAGCCGGTGCGGCATTTCCCTTCGCCCCGTTTACGGGGAGAAGGTGCCGGCAGGCGGATGAGGGGCTGGTTTCGCCAATCCCCGGCCGAGATCCTCCTTCCCATCAACCAGAATTGGCGACATCGGCGCCGGCAAGCAGCGACAACTGGGCGGCGGCCTTCTGCACCAGCGTGATCGCCTGGGTGATATCGGGTGCCGACGGCGCATTGACGAGCGCGATAAAGGGGCAGGTAAGGGCGGCGATGCAGCGGCGGTCCGGTCCAAGAACGGGAGCGGAAAGATTGTAGACGCCTGATGTCTGGGCGCTCGCCATCATCTCGTAACCGCGCTCGCGGATCTGGTCGAGACGGTCGTAGAATTCAGGCCCGAGTTCAATCTCCGCGCGGCTGCGCACATGTTCCGAAATCATCATCTCCCGCTCTTCCTCGCTGCGGAAGGCAAGCAGCACATGCCCCGAACCGGTGTCGAAGAGGCTGATATGGGCACCGACGCGGATCGAAAATCCCCAATAATCCGGCGCCTCCTGCTGGGCGATGACGACGGCAGCACCCCGATCGAAGACGGCAAGATGGTTGGCCTGGCGCGTGTGCTGGGCGAGATCGCGCATCAGCGGCGTGGCGTAGGAGGCGAGGCGGCGCACCGGCGCGTGCAGTTGGGCAAGTCCGAAGAGCTTCAGCGTCAGCGAGTAGCGGTCGCCGTCCAGCCGGGTGACGTAACCGCGGCGCACCAGCCGGTCGAGCATGCGGTAGAATTCGTTGGGGCTGCGGTCGAGCCGTTTGGCGATTTCGGCCTGGGTGAGGCCGCTGTCGACGCCGGCGAGCAATTCCAGGATATCGAGGCCCTTGTCGAGGGCAGGAGCGCGGTAGCGGTCGGACTCGTCGGTCACCATTCCTTCCTCCTGTGAATATATTTCTGCATATACGCAGAACCGCAGCCGGAAAAGGAAAACTTCGCACTTGACCCTTGGCCAATCGTCTGTTTGTCTATAAACAGACAACTCATCACTGAAAAGGTCGATCGAAACGAGCGGCTGAGGTATCGAAGGCGCCCGAGCGGCAGGATCATAAGCAAGCCGGGACAGGGAGGAAAACCGTGCAGCGCATGGGAATGGTCATCGGCCCTGCCGCCGGCGGAGATCGCCGAAAAAGCAGCCAATCGGCTGAATCTCCCGCTGATCTGCCTGTGCAACGGCGCCAACTCCTCCATTTAACGCAGAGAGCCGTGCACCTGCGGAAGCAGGCCGGAATGCTCCATCACGACCGAGCTTCGCCAAGACATCAGCCGCACTCCATCGTCGAGCGTGGACAATTCCAGAAAAGGCCCGTGACATGACAAATAGACTTTCCGGCAAGACCGTTCTCATCACTGCCTCCGGTCAGGGCATCGGCCGGGCGACGGCGGCGGCCTTTGCCGCGATCGGTGCCAAGGTTCACGCAACCGATATCAACACCGAGGCGCTGGCGACGCTTGCCGCCGAAACCGGGGTTTCCACCCATAAGCTGAACGTACTCGAAGAGGATGCGGTCAAGGCCCTCGTCGCCGAGATCGGAGCCGTTGACGTACTGTTCAACTGCGCCGGCTTCGTCCATGCCGGCTCGATCCTCGAGATGAAGGATTCCGATCTCGAATTCGCCTTCGACCTCAACGTCAAGGCGATGATCCGCACCATCCGGGCGGTGCTGCCGGGCATGATCGAACGCAAGGACGGAGCGATCATCAACATGGCCTCCGTCGCCTCCAGTATCAAGGGCGTGCCGAACCGCTTCGCCTACGGCGTCACCAAGGCGGCGGTGATCGGACTCACCAAAGCCGTCGCCGCCGATTATGTCGGCCAAGGCATCCGCTGCAACGCCATCTGCCCAGGCACGGTGGAAAGCCCGTCGCTGCAGGACCGCATGCGGGCGCAGGGCGATTACGATGCGGCGCGCGCCGCCTTCATCGCCCGCCAGCCGATGGGCCGGCTCGGCTCGCCGGAGGAGATCGCCGATCTCGCCGTCTATCTCGCCGGCGCGACCTACACGTCGGGCCAGGCGATCGCCATCGACGGCGGCTGGACGATCTGATTTCAGCTGATGCGGCCGCCCACTGCAATCGGCTCTAATCGGCATATAATCGGCCCATATCATCGGGAGGAACAATCATGACCCGCATCACCGACCTTCGTGTCTTCGATCTCCGCTTTCCCACATCGCAAAGCCTGGATGGATCCGATGCGATGAATCCCGATCCGGATTATTCGGCGGCTTACGTCATTCTCGATACGGATGCGCCTGATCTTGCCGGCCACGGCCTGACCTTCACCATCGGCCGCGGCAACGACATTTGCTGCATGGCGATCGAGGCCATGCGCCACCTCATCGTCGGCGCAGACCTTGCCGAGGTTCTCGCCCATCCCGGCACCTTCTGGCGGCATCTGACGAGCGATAGCCAATTGCGCTGGATCGGCCCGGAAAAGGGCGCCATTCACCTGGCGACCGGCGCGGTCGTCAATGCCGTCTGGGATCTGCTCGCCAAGCAGGCCGGCAAGCCCGTCTGGCGGCTCGTCGCCGAGATGTCGCCGGAAGAGATCGCCGATATCGTCGATTACCGCTATCTCACCGACGTGCTGACGCGCGACGAGGCGGTCGAGATCCTGAAGCGCGCCGAGGCGGGCAAGGCGGAACGCATCGCCATCCTCGAAAAGGAGGGCTACGCCTGCTACACGACCTCGGCCGGCTGGCTCGGCTACGGCGACGAAAAGCTGCGCCGCCTCTGCCAGGAGGCAATCGACGCCGGCTTCAATCATATCAAGATGAAGGTCGGCCGCGATCTCGAAGACGATATCCGCCGTCTGAGGATCGCCCGCGAGGTGATCGGTCCCGATCGTTACCTGATGATCGACGCCAACCAGGTATGGGACGTCGGCCAGGCGATCGACTGGGTGAAGGCGCTCTCTTTCGCCAAGCCCTTCTTCATCGAGGAACCCACAAGCCCCGATGATGTCGCCGGCCACCGCAAGATCCGCGAGGCGATCGCCCCGGTGAAGGTCGCGACCGGCGAAATGTGCCAGAACCGCATCATGTTCAAGCAGTTCATCGCCGAGGGCGCAATCGACATCGTGCAGATCGATTCCTGCCGCATGGGCGGGCTGAACGAGGTCCTCTCCGTGCTGCTGATTGCCGCCAAGTTCGGCCTGCCGGTCTGGCCGCATGCCGGCGGTGTCGGCCTCTGTGAATATGTGCAGCATCTGTCGATGATCGATTACGTCGCGGTGTCGGGGACCAAGGAAGGCCGCGTCATCGAATATGTCGATCATCTGCACGAACACTTCCTCGACCCCTGCCTGATCGAAAACGCCGCCTACATGCCGCCCACCCTGCCGGGCTTCTCCATCGAGATGAAACCGGCCTCGATCAGCATCTATACGTTTCGAGGCTAGGCACCGACATTCAGCGCCCTCGAAGATCGTCCCGAGCGAGGCGCAGCCATTGATCGGACGTGAACTGCCGCCGATACCGCCAGCCTATTCATCCCGGCAGACCAGCGAGCCTCAAACCCTCGCGGAGCCGCAGCACATCATGCTCGTTATTGAGATATGAGACATCAACAAGCCAGTTAACATAGTCGGCGGGACCTGCCGTCGACGCTCCGCACCACCTTGTCCTAATTGCATCAAGGAATATTTTTCCGCATTTCTCAGCGTCATCGATCCGACCGAGGTGACCGTAGGACGCTGCGCGCCATGCCATGTCTCGCGGCTCTCTTTCGGGCGTGTCAAAAGTCCGCTGTTCCAGAAGAGTGGCGGCCTCACCGTATCTTTCCGCAAGGAACAGAAGACGGGATTTGTAATAGTTGTACCAACTGGGATGGAGCGGGTTCAGCCGGTAGGCGACCTCGGCGCCGGCCAAGCCTTTGACCGGCCGCCCCAACGCGCCTTGCATCCCAGCCCAGAGGATCAGAATAGTGGCATCATTGGGATTCATCGATTTTGCGAGGTCGAGATGATGCTCCGCCCTTTTGAAGTCTCGCCACGTCAAACAAATGTAACCCAGAGTGCACTGTACCCGAGGATCGCTCGGGTCCAAGGCGAATGCCGTTTCGGCCGAGCGAAGCGCCTTGATCCGGTTATCATCGCGTTCCCTTGGGATACCAAGGCCTCCTTCCGAGGCGCGGTTAAGGTAGATATAGGCGAGACCTGTATGTGCGCGTGCGAAGGTTGGATCCGCCTTAGCCGCGCTTTCAAACAGTGCCTCGGCGCGCTCCTGTGCTCCCGGCCGGAAGTCGTCGGAGAGGCGGTTGCCCTGTAGGAACAGATCGTAGGCTCGCATGTCTTCCGGACGGCGTCTTCTAGAGGTGAGCTCGTTATCGTCTATGACGCGTTGGGCGACCATGGCGACGATGCTGCGCGCTATCTCTTCCTGGGTGGAGAAGATATTCTCTATGGACGCGTCGTAACGCTCTGCCCAGCGATGAGTGCCGCCTTTTGTCTCGACAAGCTGAACCGCAATCCGGATCCGATGGCCCGCTCGTCTGATGCTTCCCTCGACCACGTAATCCGCGCCGAGAATGTGTCCGATCTCGCGCAGGTCACCCGTGCGGCCGCCCAAAGCGAACGACGAGGTTCTTGCGATCACCATGAGTTCGGTGAACCTGGCTAGCTCGATGATGATGTCTTCGGTGATTCCATCGCTGAAATACGTCTGCTCAGGGTCACCGCCCATGTTTTCAAATGGAAGGACTGCGATAGTTGGTCCGGTCGATCTTGAGAGGTTGGAAACGGCAAACTTCGACCCGCTCAGCGGAAGATGGTACGCCTTGATCGGGCGCGTGATGTTCTTGAGGCGCTGCTCTCCCGCGTATTCGATCGTGGCGTCGATTTTCCCCGCAAGATGTTCATACGCTGCGCCTGAGATCAGAACGTCACCCGGCGGACACAGCTGCTCCAATCGCGCCGCCACATTAACTCCGTCCCCTAAGATGTCGTCACCGTCTACCACAACGTCGCCGAGATTGATTCCTACGCGAAAGACGATCTTGCTCTTCGGATCGACGAGGTGCTGTTGGCTCGCCACGGAGTTCTGCATTGCGATCGCACAAGAAACAGCCTCGACTACCGAGGTGAACTCCGCGACCAGACCATCGCCCATCAATTTGACGACACGTCCAGCATGAGCAGCGATAACCGGACGTAACGACGACGTCATCAAGTTGCGGAGAGCCGCAAGCGTTCCGTTCTCGTCCGCCTCGACCAAGCGAGAATAGCCGACGACATCCGCGATTAGAATAGCTGCGAGCCTTCTCTGCAACGGTCCCCTCCGGTCCTCGCCCATGTATTCGGGCCCACGAATTCAACACCACCATGATACATCGGGCTAGCCGAGGATGGAAACTCCCTCATGACGGGAGCACGATGCGAGGATTGAAAGTGTTTCAGCACCCTCTTTGCTAAAGCATGCCTCGCTAAAATGTGCAGCTGTTTTGCGATAAAGATATTCGGAAACAAAGGTCTGTGCAGACTACTGTCGCCGGAATGCACCAAGCTGACAGACAAGAGGCTCCAAGAAAACGTCATCAGAATTGACGTATCTGCCCTCATCCGCATGTTTGTTCTCTGATTTCCATAGTCTTTCCCGCCAGAGACAGGCTTCCAATCTGCAAGAACTGCTCCAATTCTCTTGGAGGCGGCGCAGCTTGCTTTTTAGGGCGCCGAGGAATAGTTTTGAACTGTGAATGCGGAGGGGGCCCAGCACCAGCAGGCCAGCAAATTTTATTGAACTTAGACAATAGAATGTTTGCGATCGACCATGCCCAAGTTTCACCACATCAAGAGACTGTGCGCTTATCTGCTGATCATCGCAGCAATGCTGCTGTCGATCGGCACGGCATTTGCCGCCATCAAAGAAGAGAGCGGACGCCGCGTCGCCCTGGTCATCGGCAACTCGGTCTATAAGACGCTGCCCTCGCTTCCCAATCCTGCCAATGACGTCGAAGAGGTCGCCAGCACATTGCGTGCGGCCGGTTTCGATGTGACGATCGGCGTCAATGTCGACCGCATCGGGCTCGAGGATACGGTGCGGCGCTTCCTGCGATCGACCAGCAACGCCGAGGCCGGCCTGATCTATTATTCGGGCCACGGCATCCAGGTGGGCGGTCAGAATTTCCTTGTGCCGGTCGATGCGACACTGGAGACGCCCTATGACGTCGAGACGCAGACGATGCCGCTCGACCTCATTCTGAACCATCTCAAGCAGAATTCGCGGGTGCAGCTGATCTTCCTCGACGCTTGCCGCAACAATCCCTTCAACGCCCAGAAATTCTGGATGGCGGAAAAACTGGAACCGGTCGGCGCCACACGCGGACTTGCGCGGATCGACAGCGATCTCGGCAGCCTGATCGCCTTTTCCACAGAACCCGGCCAGGTGGCGCTCGATGGCACCGGGGCGCTGAGCCCCTATTCCGAATCCTTCATCAAGCGGGCAAGCGAACCCAACAAGGAAATCCGCCAGGTCCTGACCGACGTGCGCCGTGATGTGATCGCCATGACCAATGGCAAGCAGGTCCCCTGGGAAAATTCCTCACTGATGGACAGTTTCTATTTCATTCCGGCGCCGCCGCCGCCGAGCGTCGAATCGATGCAGCAGGTGAGCGTGCCGGAGGGTGCGGCCACGACCAAATTGCCGATCGCCCCGCCGCATGACGAGACCGGCTCGGCGCTGCTCGTCACCCTCAACCAGCTTCCCAAGACCGGCAAGCTCAGCTTCGACGGCAAGCCTGTCGAGCAGGGCGCGAAGATGCCTGCCGCGGCACTGACGGCACTGAGCTATGATTCATCAGGTGTTGCCGCCGGAACCGTCGGCCTCATCGGCTATACCGTCAGCGACCCCTATGGCCAGGCGACGCAAGGCGTCGTCGCGATCACCGTCTCGGCGGATGCCGGCGCAAAGCTCGCCCAACTCGAGCAGGAAAAGCAGGTGCGGCTGGCCGATGCCGACGCCTATCTGAAGACGCTGCCGCGTGACGTGAGCACGACGATCGGGGTCGGCTCCGTAAAGGCCGGCCTGCCTGAAGTACCGGCATCGGCAGCCGACTTGACCTTCAACGTGGCGGCCCTGCCCGACAAGGGCACGCTGCGGGCCGGAGACCGGGTGATCGGGCTCGGTCACGTGTTGGAATCCTCGGATATTCCATTGCTCTCTTACGAACCGCAGATCGGCACCGAAAACCAGCCTTTCGCCCTGACGCTGCAGGCTGCCAATGACGACCTGCCGCCGGCGACGGTCACCTTCAAGCCGGTACTCGATGCCTGCGACACAGCGGCCGCAGCACCCCTCGACCTTCAGGGCGTGACAGCAGGCAAGCTGCCGAACGAGATCGAACCGGACATAGCGCTGCCGGCCTGCACGGACGCGGTGAAGGCCTATCCTGAGGTGGCGCGTTTCGTCTATCAGCTCGGCCGCGCCCAGCTTGCCAACCGTGACGCGAAAACGGCTTTCACGACGATCAAGAAGGCGATGGATGCCGGGCATGTCCGGGCGATCCAGGAACTCTCAAGGCTTTACGAGTTCGGCGCCTCCGTGCCGCGCGACGCGGCGAAGGCAAGCGAGATCGCCAAGGGTGGTGCGGCCAAGGGCGATCCCTTTGCCCTGCACAGCTACGGCAAGGCGCTCTACTACGGACGCGGCACCAAGGCGGATCAGCAGCTGGGGTTGCGGCTGATGTTGCAGGCTGCCGATCTCGGCCATACTTATGCAATGAATGAGCTCGGTTATATCTTCCTCAACGGCGTCAACGTTCCGGCCGATCCGGAGCGCGGCATCCGCTTCTACGAGGCCGGCGTCCAGCGCAACGACATCTATTCGCTGAACAATCTTGCGCTCGTCTACCGTTTCGGAAAAGGCGCTGCGGAGGATCTCCCGAAAGCCCTCGACCTTTTCACCCGGGCGGCGGAGGGCGGACAGCCTCATGCCCCGACAAATCTCGGACGCATGTACCGGGACGGTATTGGCGTTACCGCTGACAAGGCGGAAGCGGTGAAGTGGCTCGAGATGGGCGCGGAACGCGGCGACTATTGGGGGGCGCTCGACCGCGCGGTACTGGCGAAGGAAGAAGGTGCGGACGCTGACAGCCTTGCAATCGCGGCGCGTTATTTCGCGCTGGCGACCGCCATCAACATGCCGGGCAGCGGCGATCCGAAGAACCAGGCGCTGGCGGAACTCAAGACGATGCCTAGCGCTGCGAAGAAGAAGGCGGAGGCCGCCTTTGCTTCCGAGCTGACCGCTCAGGAGCAAAAGGCAATCTCAAAATCCAAGTCGCTCGATGACAGGCTCGTCAAGCTCGCCAAAGCGACCTGGGTAAAGCGAAATCCGAGGTACGATCTCTTCTAGAACGGCGGTCTGGGGGCGCCCTACATGAACAGCAAGCTCATCATCCGTGTCCTATTGTGCTCGACATTCATCGCAGGTTCGGGCGCAATCTTGCAGAGCTGCATCTTCGACCCAGGCGCCAGGACACTGTTCGCGACTGAAGAGCCGGCCACGTCTGCCAGGAAAACCACGCCCGCCGTCAAAAAAGTGGCGGCAAAGAGCAATCAACCGGCTTTCGCCCGCTCTGAGAACAGTTCCGGTGGGAATTCCAACTCTGGCGGCGGCATGGGCGGTGGCTCTGGCGGCTCGTCGGGCGGTACTTCCTGGTAAAGGCAGGCTCTTTCATGATCCAAGCTGCGACGTTCATCGGAGCAGCAATGGGCATCGCACTCTCCACGTATCTCCGGCTTGAGTCCGGTATAGCGATGGCCCTTGCGTTGTTCTGCCTTCTCCTGACATGGACCGTCGTCGAGGGCACACCGGCCGCTCGTCGTGCCTGGGCATCGCGAGAGAGGCGGAACGAGGCTCCAGCCATCTTCTGGCGGCGCGTCGGGACAAAACTTGTCGGCCTCGCCGGGCTTTTTGGCGTGGTCGTCATTGTCTGTTCGGTCTTTCCGTTTTTCACGCAGTCGTCAGCGGTCCGATGGTTCATCGAGTCCGGCCACACGACCATCGTCATTTCCATGGCACTTGCGATTGCCACCATTCTCTACGTCGCGGTCACCGATCTGGTCGCAGAAGAGCCCGACGATTATCTCCATCAGGTCGGGCGCGTGGTGCTGATGCAGGATTTTCGCGAGGAGGACGTGCTGTTCGCATTGCGCCTGCTTGCAATCAAATGCTTCTTTCTCGTGCTGATGTTTTCAGGCGGCATGGCCGCACTTTCCGATCTTGCCAACAAACCGGCCTGGGCATTTCCTCCGCTCTCGGCCGCCTGGTTCGAGGGCCTGTTGCGGCTTGCCTTTCTTCTCGACACCGTGCTTGCCGCCGGCGGCTATATCGCCACCTTCAAGCTTTTCGGATGGCATGTCAGGGCAACCGAGACGACGGCACTCGGCTGGCTCGTCTGCCTCATCTGTTACGAACCGTTCTTCCCGGCGATCTCGCACGCCTTCGTGCCTTATGGCGAGGGGCCGGGCTGGGAGACGGTGATCCGGGAAGGATCGGCCGTCTTCATCCTCTGGAGCGTCGCGACGCTGTTCTGCACCGTGATCTATGTCTGGGCAACCGTTGCCTTCGGGCCGCGATTTTCCAACCTCACCCATCGCGGCATCCTCACGTCAGGCCCCTACCGCTTCATCAAACATCCGGCCTATGTCTCGAAGAACATTGCCTGGTGGCTGTTTGCGGCTCCCAGCTTCATCGCCAGCGGCCTTGCGGAAGGGCTTGCCCGGGCAGGGATGCTGGCGATCGTCAGTCTTATCTACGTCATGCGCGCCCGCGCCGAAGAACGCATGCTGAGCCGGGATCCCGCCTATCGGGACTATGCCGAGAGCGTCGCGGCACATGGGCTTTTGGCAATGGCGAAGCGGCGGTTGGCGCCGACCGCGCCGCGCGTCTGAAAAGACGCGTGGAGGACGCAGGCCAGGCGAGCTTGACGGAAACGCATCCCCAATCTCCGTCATCCGGGCCGTGAGCCACGCCTGCCCGGTTGGCTCCAATGGCTGCCCCTCACCCTAGCCCTCTCCCCGTAAAACGGCTAGGGCATATACATATCTCGCAAAGCCCATCCATCGGCGACGGCTCGAAAGTATTTGAGGCAGTTGAAGAAGGTGATTGGGCCCGGCGGCTTGGCCGAGGCGTAGCCGTTCCAGCCGCCGAGCTTGGCGATGATCCAGGCGGCCCAAGCCAGCGAGGCCTTAGAGTGGGGATTGGACTGCAGCTTGGTTGTGCCCTTGAAACGGCTTTCGAGGGCGGCGAGGGTATCGATCTCGGCTGCCGTGAAGGTCAGGCTTGCCGGCTGGTGATCGCCGCCGCTGCGGGCTTGGACGAGCTGGAGGACGATTGCTGCGGCCTTGGCGGCGATGGCGACGAGCTTTTCCAGCCGTGCCGCCAGATGCAACTGGCTGTCCTCGATCTTGAAGCCTTGGTTCTTCATCACCCGAAAGAACTGCTCGATCATCCAGCGCTGCTTGTACCAGGCGACGATCTGCCAGGCATCGGCCGGGCTGCTGAGCCAATGGGTGGTCAGGAGCAGCCAGTGCAAGGGCTCGACACCGTCGGGGGCGGCCGGTTCAACGATCTCGACCCAGCTCAGCCTGACGCCATCGGGCAGGCCGGCCTCGCGCAGGTTTTGCGGCCGCCGGATCGTCGCTTCGCCGAAGCGCAGGCACACCGTCGCCTGCCGCGCCGGACGGTCGGCGCGCTCGCGCAGATCAATCGTCTGAGTATCGCAAAACGCCACCGTTTCGACCGCGCGGCGCAGTTTGGAACCGTCGATGAGCGCATGGTCATGCATGACGCGCGACGACAAAAGATCGAAGCGCCGATCGGGCAGGCGCGCCCACATGATGAAGAAGTCACCCTCCCGGTCGGCGATCGCCGTGACCCGGGCCGCACGCGAAAGCACCAGTTTGGCCGCCTCTGCCGTCTCCACCCAGCGCCGCGATTCCTTTTCGTTCAACGGCCGCTCGGCATGCGGCGTAAGCTCTTCGCTACCCCGCGTCCAGACCCGGCCGCCCACCAGGCCAAGGCAGCTGCCGGTGTCGGCATCGAGCGCCAGCATCGGATGCAGCAAAAGGCCAAAGCAATTGCCTTTTTTGATCTTGCCCAATTCCCGCCGGCTGTCGGCGTCGTCGCAAACTTGATCTCGCTGGTGTCCTGCAGCGCCAGCACGTGGCGACCCTCAACCGCAGACCGGGTCTCCTGGCTCCAGCCGGCAATGATCTCTTCCACGCTCACCGCACTGTTGTTGAGAAAACGCCCGAACCGGATCTCCTGCGAATGGTTGCCCTCGGCCAACTGGCGAAGGCAAACCGTCTCGCGCAGCACAATGCGACGGAGCAGCACCGCCCCCCTTTATCGAGACGACGATCTCCAAACCGGCCCAACGAAAAATCATGCCCTACATCCATCGGCGACGCTCCCAAATCAAAACGTCGCCAAAACAATCATACGGCCCGCAGTAAAGGAATCCGACCCCCACAAACCGAGTCAATCCGTCGCACCGACTTATGTATATGCCCTAGCACAAGGGGAGAGGGGACGTGCCATACGAGAGGCCTGTGGGGACGGAGAGGTTGCGGCGTGTCCCCTTCGCCCCGTTTACGGGGAGAAGGTGCCGGCAGGCGGATGAGGGGCAGCCGGCGATCTCCCACCGTTCAACCGTCGAGCCCCTTGAAGCGCACCGGCTGGTAGCCGCGCATCAACAGGCTGCCGAGCGAATAAGTATTGCGGCAGACGCGGCCCTTGCAGGCATTCGGCGAGGCCTCCATCACTTCCACCTTGCGGTCGTCGGTGAAGCGCATGAACAACAGCACATGTGAGCCCGGCTTGTTCAGCGCGTCGCCCGGCCGCATCGACCAGGGGTCGGAGAGGCGCTTGGTGATCGCGGGGATGGCGCGCGTCGAGACATGCATCTTCAGGCCCCAGGCGTCGCTGACGAAGCCGGAGCAGTCGACGCCGAGGATGTTGGATTGCGGCGCGCTCTTGGTGCAGACATTGCCGGCGGTCTGGCCCTTTTCGACGCCGCCGATGAAATTCTCGAGCGGCGTCTTGCAGCCCCAGCAATAGGGAACACCCTTGACCGTCTGCCCGCGCTTGCCGATCAGGTAGATCGGACGGCGCAGCCGGTTCATGTTGACGCAGCCAGGCCCCGGATCCCCGCCGTAGGCAGTCGGCGTCACCATCCAGTTCAGCGTCTCGAAGCCGATGGCCCGCTCGATGACGTCGCTGCGCGATTTCGGCACGATCGCCACCTTCGGCGTCTTGCCGGGCTTACCGGCTTCCAATTGTTTTGCGGGCAGGGCGGCGGCAAGCTTGCGGCCGGGCTCCCGGCCGTCGAGCCGCAGCACCTGCGCCCGGCTTTCCTGCGATCTCAAATAGAGCACGTCGCCGCGTGGGCCGATCGCCACGAAGCGCCGGGAGAATACCGTCCCCGGGTCGATCGGCAGGTCGTAGACCCGGTCCATCACCCCATTCGGCGTGAAGCGCACCACCAGCATGCCGGTGCGCTCGGGCCGGTCGGCGGGTACGAGCTCGACCAGCGCATAGGGCCTGCCTGTCGTGTCGATGTCGAGAAGTTCGACGGTGCCGATGCGGCCTTCCGAGGCGAGCTGCAGCGAGAGAAAGTTCTCCTCCGAGCTGCTGCGTCGCAGCAGGATTTCCGCCTTGTCGTTTGCAGCAGCCGAGACCTCGGCAACGATATCGCCGAGCCCGCGGCTCGGCACATACTGAATGACCGGCGGGCGGGCCTCGGGCCGGCTGGTGCTGCGGCCGATCTCGTCGATGATGCTGTTCAGTGGACCGGGCGATATCGAGCCCATCGAGGCGAAGACCGAGCGGGTGTAGTCGTCGGCATCGCCGCCGTCGACGGCGCGCAGCGTCTGCGACCGGCCGTCGGCATCGGTGGAGCGCTCGAGCGGCACGACGCCGTCCGACCAGAGGTAGAGTTCGTTGTGGACGACGGCGAGATCCTCGGGCGCAGCATTTTCCGGCAGCGGCAGGATTTCGGGTTCGGCTTGCGAGCGTTCGGCATCGATGGCGAGCACGCGGCCATTGTTCTGGTCGAGGATGTAAATGGTGCCGTCGTCACCGACGGTGATCGCCGCCGGCCCGGATGCCTCGACTTCCTCGTTGGAAGAGATGATGCCGACCGAACGTGCGCCGTCGCCGCCGCGAAGCTCGATGATCGTCGTATCTTTGGCGAAAACCGGCGAGGCGACCGCAAGTGCCGCGGCAAACAAAATATGCGACCCCAAACTACGCATTGCCTCGACCCCCAGAACAGGATGATTTTAGGCCGATCCGGCCTAAAATCTGAATCCTGTTCTCAATTAAAGCAAGAGCATGATGTCGTCCGAAAACCGCTCACACTTTTCGGCATCTGGCTCTGTGACCGTCAAGTCTTTAAAATGGTAGGATAGTTGCGCCTCGTCAGCAAGCTATTGCTTTCCAAACGATTTGGAGATCTGCACCGGCGATAGTACAAGAACATCGTCTCGAAGATTTGTCGGCAGGGAATGCTTATGCTGGAATGGAACGGTGACGAACTGGCGCTCGACATAAGCTTGCTGGAGCAGGTTCGCGCTGCGAGGATCAACTTCTCCGATCGCGTCTGCGCGGCCTCGGCCAGCAAGGATGACAAGCACCTGGCGCAGTTGCGCTCGGAGCCGACCTATCTGATGGCCGAGTTCCTCTATTCGATGAAGGTCTTCGGCATCAGCACCGCCGAGGATATCGAACGCTTCGCCGATCTGCACAATGATTACGTGGTTTCGCTTACCCGCGATCCGGCCAAGCTGCAGCGCCTGGGGCTCTCGCAGGATCGGGCGCTCGCCTCGATGTTCACCGCGGACACCAAGCCGCGGCTGATCCAGAACTGGGCGGAGAAAGCCGGCGCGATCGACCAGTCCAATCTCGCCCGTTTCCTGGTCGCCGTGATGTCGAGCGAGACCTGCCGCAAGACGCTGATCGATTTCGAGACGGCGGGCTTCATGCAGCGCAAGCGCTCGCCCTACGGCACCATGGTCGTCTGGTCGACGGGAATGATCGAGGAGATCTTCGGCGAGATGCTGCGCGACCTGCGCCTTAGCCTGCAGCAATTGAAGATCCTCTAATGCATGTCGCCCGGAAGTGTGCAGCGGCGGGCAACGACATGCATAAAACAAGGAGCGAAACCGCCTTGGCCAGTCGATTTCAACCCTCCCAATCGATTGGCACTGAGCGCCGTTGCCATCCTTCCGGCCTCTGCCTATTGTCGTCCTGCTTGCCCTATTGCGGCGCATAACGGATTTGACGACGATGACGAAATCCTGGCTCATAACCTTGTCGATCGGCCTTCTGCTGGCGCTGCAGATACCCCGGCTTGCCTATTCCGGCCCGACTGAGGACGCGCTTGCGGCGCGAAACCCCGCGCTTGCGGCGCTACGCCAACATGACGAAAAGGCCTTTGCTGCGGCGACGGCGATCATCGCCGAACACGAAACCGCCAAGGGGCTGGCACCCGGCGAGGACAAGCTGCCCGACGCGACCTCGCCCGGCCGCGACATGGGTTCAGGCCCCGGCAAGGAATTCACGGTCGACAATCCGGATATTCTCTGGCTCTACAATTCCTCGCCCGAGGGAATGAGCGACCTGATCTCGATTTTGAAATCAGCCGGGCAGAAACCCAAGAACTAACCGTCACCTTGCTGTCGAACCGACTATAAAAGGCGCCGGATATTGCCGGGCGTGAGTCTTGCTCACGTCTTTGCATTGGCGGATTCTTCCCGTTCCAAATAATTTGGAACCCTCCCTCAAGCAAGACAGGCAAGGCCATCCCAATTTCGCCGGTCGGTGCTATTCTCATCTTCAACACAGTGTGAGATTGTTCGAAGAGGAGGTTTTCCAATGCCGAACCGCAAAGCCATCCTAGCAGCAGCCACCTTTCTTTCGTTCTTTTCGGTGGTTCCCGCCGTCGAGGCGCAGAACGAACGCACATTGACAGAAGCGCCCGCGCAAAGCGGGCCTGTGAGCATCACCTTCGATCGCGCTGAAGCCAAATACGCCGTCGGCGAAGTTGTCGGTCTCTTCATCCAATCGACCGAGAACGCCTACGTCACGGTGCTGAATGTCTCGCCGAACGGTTCTGTGGTGAAGCTTTTCCCGAACAAGTACCAGACCGATGCCCTTGTCGGCGCCGGCAAGCGCGTGCAGGTGCCGGATCCAGCAAGCGGCGCCCGGCTGCAGGTTTCCGGCCCGGTCGGCCAGGAGCAGATCAAGGTCTTCTATTCCTCCAAGCCGCTGACGATCTTCGCCGATCTCGGCGGCAGCGGCGCCGGCATGTTCCGCTCGATCGACGGCGGCATGGAAGCCGTCTCCCGTAGTCTCGAAGAGGCCCGCAGCCTCGGCACCAAGATCAGCAGCAAGACGCTGACGCTGACGACAGTCGACAGCTTGCCCGCCGCCCCGCCCGTCGCAGCCGCTCCCACGGCAAAACCGGCACCGGTCGAGCAGGCGGCAAAACAGCCGGTCGAATCGACCAAGCCTGCAGTCACGCCGAAGCCAAAGCCGGTGGAGAAGCCGGAAACGGTGGTAGAAAAGCCGAAAAAGGTCACGCCGAAGCCTGTCGAGCAGGCAACACAACAGCCGCCGAAGAAATACAAGATCGTCACCAATCTGGCGCCCGGCCAGGAGCTTGCCGCCGACGAACTGCAACTGATCGGTCCGGCCGACACCACCTCATCCACCAACCCGACCCAATATAAACAGCCGACCACGCAGTATAAGCAGCCAACCCAGACGTCCCAGACGAAGATGCCCAAACTGCCGATGCCGCAGATCAAGATGCCGCAATTCAAGCTGCCCGGCGGTTTCAGTATCAAGATGCCGCAGCTAAACCTTGGCCGTTCGGCCGAACCTGGCCAAGCCGGCGAGGAGGTCGAGATGGCAAACGCCGATACGCCCGTTTGCACCGCCCTTCTCGACAAGCTGAACACGGCCGTTGCCGCCAAGGATATCACGGCTGCCGCCGCTGAAGCCGACACGATCGCCGTCAGTGCCGACTGCGGGCAGTTCCAGGTGAATGCCCAGCGCCGCGTCGCAGCGCTCAGGCTTTCCGCTGCCCAGGAGATGATGGCGGCCAACCAGCCGGTCGCCGATTACGAGCCGCTGCTTGTCGCCGCCGACAGTCCGCAGGTGCTCTGGCAGGCCTCCGCCACGCTCGGCGAGATCTATTTCTCCGCCCGCCGCTTTGCCGATGCCGCCGCCGACTACCAGCAGGCGATCGAGATCATCAAGAACGAGACCCGCACGCCGAAGGCGCCGCCGGCCGAGACGATCTCCGATCTCATCCAGCGCGCCGCCCAGGCCCGCATCCTTGCCGCCAACCCGACCAGCGACCATCCTGAAGGCAGCTTCGTGCCGGCCGAGAAGGATCACCGCAGCGGCGTGCTCGGCGGCATCTATTCCGAGAATGTGCGCGGCATCGTACCGGTCTCCATTCCGGTTCCGATCACCTTCGATTTCAACAAGTCGAGCTTCACCTCGATCGGCACCGAAGCCGCTGAGGAATTGCTGGAGGCGCTGAAGGAGCAGAAACCCGGACGCGTCATCCTTATCGGCCATACCGACCGGCGCGGCGGTGACGACTACAACCAGAAGCTTTCCGAACGCCGCGCCCAGGCCGTCGCCGACTTCCTGAAGAGCAACGGCATCGACGCGACGATCGACGCCGAGGGCCGCGGAGCCTCCGAGCCGGTGGACGTGACCGCAACCGCAAACCTCACCGAAGACGACGTCGATGCGCTGAACCGCCGCGTCGAATGGCGCCGCGAATAGCTGGGGCGAGGGGAGTTTGGCCATGTCCGCATCCGTTTCCATGGCCGCAGCACTTGCCCTCCTCACCATGGCGGCCACCGACAGCCTGGCAAGGGTGATCGAAGCGCCGGAGCGCGGCGCGGTCAGGGCCGTGCTGATCGGCATCGACCTCTACCGCAACGTTCCGCCGCTGCATGGCGCTGTCGCCGATGCCGAAGACCTTTCCCTTTCGCTGCGCTCAGTCGGCGTCGAAGATATGACGCTGCTGAAGAATGGTGCGGCCGACCGCGAGGGCATCTTCCACGCGATCGAGGCCGTCACGGAACGGGCAGGGCCTGGCGACCTCGTCGTGCTCGGCATTGCCGGTCACGGGTCGAGTGAGCCGGAGCGGGTCAAGGGCTCGAAACCGAGCGGCCGCGACGAGGTCTATGTGCTCGCTGGCTTCGACACCCGTCTTCCCGGATCACGCGAGCGCATCTTCGGCGACGAATTCAAGGCGTTGATCCGCAATCTGGAGACCAAGGGCGCCGATGTCGTCTTTATCGCCGATACCTGCCATGCCGGCGGCATGACCCGCGACGTCGATCCGCGCAGCGCCGAGATCACATGGCGTCAAGCGCCATCCTATACGATCGAGGAGGACGACCTCGCGCCGATCTCGACGACGGCGGATGCGCTGTCCACCGGCTTCGATTTCAAACGGCTGACCTTTCTTGCCGCCGTCGACGAGAACACCAAGTCGCCCGAGATATCAATTCCAGGCATTCCGCAGAAACGCGGCGCGCTGAGCTATGCCACCGCCCGTGCTTTCGAAGGGGCGGCCGACCGCAACGGCGACGGCGCCGTCAGCCGCCGCGAGCTGTTTGAATATGTGCGCCAGGCGGTCTACCAGTTCACCGATCAGCGGCAGAACATCTTTACCGAAAGCCCGCCCGGAACCGATCTCGATCGCGCCGTCGTCTATAATTACCAAGGAGCGGGGGCGCAGGCGGCGGCGGAGAAATCAAACGCTCCGTTGCCTGCCGAGCCCGCGCCGATCAGCGTTGCCGCCCTCGGCTCGGAGCCGGTGCTGCAGGGGATTGTATCAGCCGTGACGCCGTTCAAGCTGACGGAGGATGCTGATGCCGAACTCGTATTCGATCCCGAAAAACGTGAGGCGATCGCCGGCGGCGATGTCGTCGCCTCCGCCATCGGCGCCGGCGACATGCCGTTCGTCGTCGACCGGATGGCCGCGCTCGATACCCTCAAGCGGCTGTCCGAGACAAACCCGCAGACCGTGCGGGTGACGCCTTCCGACGCCGTCCATCGTGAAGGCGAGCGCGTCGGCGTCACAGTTTCGGATTTATCAGGCCGCAAGCTCGTGCTCTTCGACGTCACCGGCGATGGAACCGTGCAGTTCCTCTATCCTAACGACAAGGAGGTCGATGCTGCGATGTCTCAGACCTTCGATCTCGATCTTTCCGTCGTCGCACCTTTCGGCACGGACCTGCTCGTCGCCGTCACCTCTGAAACCCCGATGCCCGAACTTGTGGAATTCCTGAAGCAGAATGATAGGCGCCGCACCGCCGGCAATATCGCCAAGCGCCTCGGCGAATTCCTGCCTGAGGGCGCGCGCGTCGGATTTACGGTCCTCTATACCTCCGCCGGAGCCAAGCTATGAGCACGTCGATCAGCAGGGTCCTCAATATTGCGTCGGTCATGCTGCTTCTGGCTACTCCCGTGCTGGCGCAGCAGGACACCGATTTTGCCGGCGAGGATGGCGGACGTGTCATCGGCGGCCAGGCGGCCAAGAAGGGCGAATGGCCCTGGCAGGTGAAGATCCTGGCGCCCGATCCCGAACAGCGCGGCCGCTTCGGCGGCCATTGCGGCGGTTCGCTGATCGCACCGCGCTGGATATTGACGGCCGCCCATTGCGTCACCAGCGGCCGCTCCGGCAAGCAGGATCTCTTCGCCCGCGACCTGCTGATCGTCGAGGGCAAGTCGAAGATCGACAAGGTGATCGCGGTCGACGGGCCGGACAAGCCGGGGCTTGCTGTGGAGGACGTGATCATCCATGAGGATTTCGACCGCAAGGTCTTCGCCAATGACATCGCCCTGATCAAGCTGAGCGAGCCCGCCAAATCGAAGCCGGCGATCCTTGCCTCGGCCTCGGATGACGAGGTAGAGGCCGCCGGCCACCCGGCCGTCGTCACCGGCTGGGGCTATACCAAGGCCGATCACGGCTGGGACGACAAATATCTGCCGACCGAGCTGCAGGAAGTCGAACTGCCGATCGTCCCGCGCGAGGACTGCCGCGCCGCCTATCGCGACAGCTCGATGCGGATGAACCCGATCGACGAGCGCAATGTCTGCGCCGGTTATGCCGAAGGCGGCAAGGATGCCTGCCAGGGCGACAGTGGCGGACCGCTCGTCGCCCAGCGTCCCGACAAGCGCTGGATCCAGCTCGGCATCGTCAGCTGGGGCGCTGGCTGCGCCGAGGCAGAGCATTACGGCGTCTATACCCGTGTTGCCGCCTTCCGCGACTGGATCGCCGCAAAGACCGACGGCGACGTGCCTGACGTTGAAGGGCCCGCTGCCGGCGATCAGGTCGCGTCCACCACGACCAGTGGCGGGACGCAGCAGAGGCAGTCCGGACAGGAAGAAGCCAATCTCGCCATCACCACTTCCCCGGCTGGCGATACCGCGCCAGCCGCGACCACCGAAACGCCCGCCAGCGATACCTTGCCGGCTGACAAGCCCGTCACCGACGAACCCGCCGTGCAGCCGCCGGTCGCCCAGATGCCGGTGATCGAAAGCTCGCCCGGCGATCGCGCACTGCTGATCGGCATCGACGAGTACGAGATGCGCGAGGCCAAACTGACCGGCTCCGCGACCGATGTGAAGGCGATGCAGGTCTTCCTCGCCAAGACGCTCGCCTATCGCCCGGAGCAGATCCACACGCTGACCAACCGCAAGGCGACCCGCGAAGCGATCCTGGCCGAGATCGACGACTGGCTGGTGCGCCAGTCGACACCCGGAAGCCGTGTCTTCCTCTATTTCAGCGGCCAGGGCTCGGAGGAAATGGGCGCCGAGGAAACGACGAGCCCGACGCTGGTGGCCGTCGATGCCAAGCTGGTGCGCGACGCTGGCAAGGTAACGGTTACCAACCAAATCCGCGAAACCGAGATCGCCGCACGTCTGAACAGCCTCAAGGACCGCCGTGTGACGCTGCTGATCGATGCCTGCCATGTCGGGCCCGGCAGCCGCAGCGCGGTGGCCGCACCCTCCGGCACCGTGCGTTGCCTCGGCCCGGCGCTGGCAGCGCTCGAACCGCCGAACAAGTCTGGCAAGGAAGCGAAATTCTCCTTCGGCGGCGAAAACGCGATGGTCTGGTCGGCCGTCAACGCCGGACAGTGGGCGCTTGTCGACCGTGAGGCCAAGCCGCCGGTCGGCGTCTTCACCCGCCGCTTTATCGAAGGCGTGCAGGATGGCGTGGCACGCGCTGCCGACAAGCCGAATGTCAGCAATGCCGCCCTTCTCGACTATGTTCGGCGCAAATCGGACGAATATTGCCGGACGCATGCGGAGGATTGCCGCTTCACGCCGGTGCCGCAATTTTATGGTCAGCCGGATGCGCTCGGCCGCGACGTCATCACCGGTGAGGAGGCGAAGACGCCGGTCGCCGCCGTCGAGAATACGCTGAAGAGCGACAACGAGGCCGGCGTCGCCGTCGACGTGCTGCCCGGCACCGCTGTCAGCATCGGCGACAAGGTGGCGATGCGCGTCTCCACCAAAACGTCCGGTTACCTGATCCTGGTCGATATCGACGCCTCCGGCAAGCTGACGCAGCTTTACCCGAACAAGCGCTCGATGGGCCTGAAACCATCTGCCAAAAGCGGCGACAACCGGCTCGATCCGGCCCGGCCGGTCGTCGTGCCCGATGCGCGCAATCCCTATACCGGCTTCGAATATGTGGTGGAGGGGCCGGCCGGCGTCGGCATGGTCGTTGCCATCCTCAGCGACAAGCCGATCGAAGTGCTCGACCTGCCCGATGTGCCGACGCCGCTCGTCGGCCAGCGCGCCGCCTTCAACTATGTCTACGATCTCGCCCGAAGCCTCAGGATCGTCGGCGACGACGAAACCGGCGCCCAAGGCAAATGGTCGTTCGATTCCAAATTCTATCGCGTCCGCTGAACAGGAGCGAACCATGCCGAAATCCACTCTGCTGGCGGGTCTTGCCGCTTCCCTGATGGCGCTTGCCCCGGCCGCCCATGCCGGCAACTCCGGCGACAGCAAGGCGATGCTTGCCGCGCAAGCCGGGCTTGCCGTCGAACTCATCGACCGCAGCCTGGCAAAAGAGGGTGCTGCCAATATCATGGTATCGCCGGCAAGCCTTGCCGCAGCACTCGGCCTTGCAAGCCTCGGCGCCTCCGATGCGGCCAAGGCCTCGATCGCCAAGGGCCTCGGCTTCGGCGGTGCGGTGAAGGGACCGGAAACGGCGTTCGAGGCGATGTCCGCGGAAAAGCCGGCAGCGGCGGATGCGCCTTTGGCGATGGTGGTCGCGATCGTCTTCGACGACAAGCTGGTGCTCGTCCCCGCTGCGCTCTCCATGCTCGCCGGCCACCACATCAAGCCCTCGATCGAGGATCTCGACGGACCGAAATCGGTCGAGCACATCAACGGCTGGGTCAAGGACGCCACGAGGGGCGCCATTCCTTCAATCCTGGACGCACCGCCCGGCGGCGGCTTCGTCAGTCTCGGCGCGCTCTCCTTCAAGGCGCGCTGGAAGACCTCCTTCGAGAAGGAGAGCCCGGCAAGCCCCTTTCAGCGGCCGGATGGTTTGACGATTTCGGTGCCGATGATGCATCTTGCCGGCGATGGCCAAAAATTCCGCTCCGACGAGAAATTCACCGCAGTCGATCTCGCCTATGCCGGCGAGGGCTACAGCATGGTCGTGGTGGCGGCGCGCTCCGGCAAGGGTGTGGCCGGGTCGGACCTGAAGGCGCTCGCTTCCTGGCTGCAAGGGGAAAAATTCGAAGCGGCGAAGGGTGAAATCTTCCTGCCCCGCTTTTCCCTGAACGACGGGCGTGATTTGATGCCGGTACTCGATGCGATGGGAGTGGCGCCCGAGAAGGCTAGGGATGCGGGTTTCCCCGGTTTCACTAAGGAAAACATCCGCTTGTCGCGCGTCCTGCAGAAGACGATGATCAAGGTTGACGAAAACGGCACGGAGGCGGCGGCAGCCACCGCTGTGGTCACGGAACGCAGCATCGATCCGAAGCTTGTTCGCGTGGTCGCCGATGCCCGTTTTGCCTTCGCGCTTCGCGATACGAGAAGCGGCCTGCTGCTGGCCGCAGGCCTGATCGGTGATCCATTACTGGCGGGCGAATAGAATTCGGTTTCATGAATGTAATGAATGCAGGGGGACACGTGCATGAGAAGTGATCTGATCGCCCGCTACACGATCGGCGAGCCGATCTATGAAAACGAGTTCATCGTCTATCCCGCTCAGGACAAGCGGATGGACCATGCGGTCTTCATCGTCACGCCCGACGTGGCGCTGAAACTGGACAAGGCTCGTTTCGAGCGGGTCTGGACCTCGATCAACGAGGCCAAATCTCTGACGGCACGGCGCTTCGTCGAAATCGAGGACCTCATCCCGCCGTCGCCGGAAGACGACAATTTCTACATTGTCGAGAAGCGGCCGTCGAAAACGCTGCACCAATATCTCGACGAAACGGAGATGGTGGCTTACGAGCGCGCCGTCGAGATCGGCCGCCACATCCTCGAAGGCCTGGCGACATTGCACGGCGCCGGTTACGCCCACAATGCCCTGACGGACCAATGCATCTATGTGTCGGAGGATTATTCCGGCCTGTCGGTCCGGATCGGCAACCTGCACCTGATCTCGAAGATCGGCGAGCACATCATCCCGCCCTATGTGCCGGAATTCGGCGCGCCGGAAATCTATGCGAGCGGCAGCTTCTCCGCCTCATCCGCGCTCGACATCTACGCCATGGGCATGATCGCCTATAAGCTTTTCCTGCCGCGGCAGACCTATGCCAGCGTCTTCGACAGCGTCATGGTCTGGGAGGACGAACACCAGCGCGAGCAGAGCTGGAAGAACATCCATCTCGACCCTTCCAACGTCTTTCCCCGCCTGGACGTGCTGGTTCCGGGTTTTCCCGAGGGGCTTGCAAGCCTTGTCGAAAGGATGCTGAGCCGCGACCCGGCCCAGCGACCGCGCATGGGCGCCGATGCGCTGGGCGAATTCGCTCGCGTCACGACCGGCATCCAGCCGATGTCGTGGGATCCGCGCGGCGGCATGCAACAGCAGCAGGAGGCGCCGAAACCGAAAAAATGGACGCTTGCCAAACTGTCGATGATCGGCGCGCTGCTCCTGATCTGCATCGGCGTCGGTGTCGTCACCATCCCGAAGCTGCTCCGCCCGGACCCGAAACTTGTCGCCGACGTCGGCACATGGAAGAAGGAGGCCGAAAGCCGCAAGCAGAAGGCGATCGCCGCCAAGGCGCCGGAGCGCCCTTCCGGTGACCAGGCAAAGCTCGCCTATGACACGGGTGCTGCGGCGCTGACATCGGCCGATGCGCTGCTCAAGGACGAAGACTATGAAAAGGCGCTTCCGGGCTTCCAGACGGCCGCCATCAATCTCGGCAACGCGCTGATCGGCATCTCGAAGGAGAATGCAGAGAAGGCGAAAGCTGATGCTTCGGCTGCCGGCGGCGACAAGGCCCCAGGTTTTGCCGAGGCCGACACCAAGATGAAGACTGCCGCTGACGCGGCCACTGCCAAGCAGATGCATGCTGCGGTCGACGCGTACGACGCATCGAAAACAACATTCGACGATCTCGCCAAGGCGCTCACCGCGCTGGCGGCGGCCGAAAAGGACGCCGCGGCAAAGCGCGAAACGGTCGATCGCATCGGCGCCGGCGATAGTCCCGACGTTAAAAAGGCGAGCGGGCTGATGACCGAGGCCAAGGCCAAGGCCGAGCAATGGCAGATGCCGGCCGCGACCACAGGCTATGGCGACGCCGCCAAGCTTTTCGACGCCGTCATCGCCGATGTTATGGCGGCAAAGGACGAGGCGACGGCGCTGAAGCAGAAAGTCGCCGATCTCAACGCCTCGATCGCCACCCGCACCGGTGCTGCCGATCCAACGCTTGCGGCCCTCGCCCCGAAGATCGGCGAGGCCGACGGCCGCTACGCCGCGGAAGCCTATAAGCTGGCGATCGTTGCCTACCGGCCGATCCTTGCCGATCTCGAGGCGCTGTCGGCACGCGGCTTCTGTCCCGTTTCGCAGACGCTTGCCTTCGAGACCGTCCCGGCCGGAAGCTATTCACTGGAGAACGTCCGGCTGATGACCTCCTCGATGAAGGAGCTCGGCGGCATGCTTGGCGTTGCCAATGGCGCCGTGAAGATCGACAAGTCCTTCTGCATGCAGACGAAGGCGGTCACCCGTGCCGAGATGGCGGAATATTACATCGCCAATTCCGACCCCGCCGCAGCAAAGGCCTATGCCGACAATCCGCAGCAGCCGGCCGACGACGTGCCGCTTACCGTGGCGCAGAATTATACCGCCTGGCTGTCGAAGCAGCTGAACGCCCCCGTCCACCTGCCATCGGCGACGGAATGGATGGCAAGTGCGGCGAAGATCACGCCGGAAAAACTGCCCGACAATGGCGATATCATCCTGCAGTGGAGCGCCACTCCCTGCGAAGCCGGCGGCAATGTCGCCTTCATGGCGCAGGAGGGCTCGACCTTCGTAGTCTGCTCCGACGCGTCGGCCGGCGGCATCTTCCGGGTTACTGCAGAATTGCGGTGAGCGCGGCGAAAAATGGGACCGAATAGGGAAGTTTGCGCGTCGTTTCTGCTTCATTCGGCAGCTCGCGTTCAAGCCGCATCATTTGACAAATTTCAATTCCAAATTTCAAAATACGCGCGTATATTGAACTGGGGACTGCAGTATCCGTGCCTTGAGGGGTCGAGGACAATGTGCTGGAACACATCATCAGCATTTACGCCGGTTGGGTTTGCCTTGCGAGGCCCGGCATCTCGCAAGATCGTATGGACGTTGGGCGACGCGGCGCGTCTCCTGATCAACGACTGGCCTTGCGATGACGGCGAGGAATATGTGGCAGCCGTCAAAGCCTGCGTCGACGCGTTGAGCGGGAAGATTGCCCCGGAACAATTCCGGGAAGCGCTTCTGCGTGCGGCCGATGAGGCCGGCATCGCTACTCTATCGCTCGTCCGGCAGGGAATGGGAGAGCGACGGCCGGACCTTCCCCCAATGATGCCAACATAGGCCTTGTTCCCAGGGGCTACCCGCCTATCGACGTTGCGTTTGCGCCAGGAGCGGTCGTTGGGCTCGGTGTCAAGGAACGACCGATTTGAGGCCGACAGTGGAACGACGCTTCCTAGATGGTCGCGCTTAAAGCTGGGCCGACTGACGCGATGACGAAAGGAGCGACGACCCTTACTTCACTGTGATGGCAATGCCGCTGAGATCGGCGTTGACTTGCAGGCCTACCTGCTTGCCTGAGAGTTCGAGTTGGGCGCCCTTGTCATTGGTCATGACAATTACCTGTGCCCCTTTGCCGACCGCGCCGCCACCGCCCGCCGCACCGTAGACCCCCGTCACATCCCGGGCGCGGCGAATGTGGCGAACGGCACCATGGAAATAGGTCTTAGAAGCCCCGAAAGCGAGGCCGCCCGAAATGCCGCCGACAGAGATGGGATAGTGGCGACCATGGAAGGTCAGCGTGCCCTCGCCTCCAGAACCACCCACAAAGAAGGCAGCCTTGTAGACTGAGAAGCTGATCGTGCCGCTGTCGGCATGCGCGGAGCCGGCAAAGCTGATTGCTGCTGCAGCGATAACCGCTGCCGCGACTGAACGAAATCCGGATGAAATCTTCATGATGCGAGTCTCCTCAAAAATCGAGGCTTACCCAGCCAGGAGGGAACGTAAGCGTCATGCCAAAGACACTGCTGAAACAGTCTCGCCCGTCATTAGTTCCAAACACGCGGCCAGAATCCGGCTGCGAGAAGGCCGTTACAAAACGAGGCGGATGGCAAACAGAGTCTCGGTGGCAGGTAACGCTTCGCTGACTCAGGATTGCCTGCACGAAGTCTAGAGCGTATCCGGATTTAGTTGAATCGGAAGGGATTCCGTTTTTGTGTGTTTTGTGATTCAAGATGCTGGCTGGAGTGGAGGCCAGCATCGAATGACGCGACCTCTTTCCAATGATCTTCGTGAGCGTGTTGTTGCTGCAATCGAAGCCGGTGAGAGCTGCCGGTCGGTTGCGGCGCGGTTCGGTATTGCCGTGTCTTCAGCGGTAAAGTGGTCGCAGCGTTATCGTTCGAGCGGATCTGTCGCGCCTGGGAAGATGGGCGGCCACCGCAAGCGGGTTCTGGAGCCGCATCGGGCGTTTATCGTGGAGCGGATCAACCAGACGCCGCATGTGTCACTGCACAGGTTGAAGGAAGAGCTGGCCGCGCGAGGGGTGAAGGTATCCCACGATACGGTATGGCAGTTCCTGCGGCGTGAGGGATTGCGGTTCAAAAAAAACACTGTTCGCCCTTGAGCAGGCGCGCGCTGACGTCGCGCGACGGCGACAGCGCTGGCGATCCTGGCAGGCTGGCCTCGATCCAAGACGGCTGGTCTTCATCGATGAAACCTGGATCAAGACCAACATGGCGCCGCTTCGAGGGTGGGGGCCGAAGGGCAAACGCCTGCGCAGCTTCGCGCCGCACGGACATTGGCGCACCCTGACTTTCCTCGGCGCGTTGCGCTGCGATCGGCTTACCGCACCCTGTGTCTTCGATGGACCGATCAACGGTGAGTGCTTTCGCGCCTATGTCGAGCAGCAACTCGTACCGGTGCTCAAACCCGGCGACATCGTCGTGATGGATAATCTCGGCTCCCACAAGTCGGTCGCCATCCGTCAGATGATCCGCAACGCTGGTGCTCGGCTCTGGTACTTGCCGCCATACTCCCCCGACCTCAATCCGATCGAACAGGCTTTCGCCAAAATCAAGCACTGGATGCGCCTGGCTCAGAAGCGAACCATCGATGACACCTGGCGCCACATCGGACACCTCGTCACAACCATCGAGCCCAGCGAATGCAGCAACTACTTCGACAATGCCGGATACGCTTCCGTCAAAACCTGAAACGCTCTAGAGCCACGAAAGCGAGGGCATGCGCAGAGCTGCAAATATTTAACAACCCACAATCTTCGACCGCGTTGCTGAGCTATGTTCGGAGGCATACAGCGCGGTCACAGGAGATGTCTGCTTCCAGGCAACTTCAAGATCGACTTCTACGGCCTCCATCGAGCGCAAAGCCGCCATCTCCTCACGCTCCACATTCAGCACGGGAGCCGCGTACCGGCTCCCTGTTCAGTACCATGGCGACGGCGTCGCGCAGCTTGAGCCTTCGACGCTGCGGGTCTTCTCTCAGGCCTCAGATTTCAGCTTGCCGCCGACCGCCCAGGAATCCTTGGCGATCTCCGTTATCAGGATTTCCAGCGATTCCGGCGGGCACGCCAGGGTTTCGACGGCCGCCTTGGTCGCTTCACGCGCAAAGGCGCGCTTCTGATCGTCGGTGCGGCCGGGATGCATCTGTAGGTGAAGAATGGGCATAGTTTCTCCTTGGTCAGGTTCGTGATGTCCGTCGTCTTGGCGCGGGCATGACGACCATGTTGTAAATTCACTGGTTGATAAATAAGCTCCCGGTATCGTCATTCGAAACCGACAGGTAGGTAATCGTGGACAAGCTGGCCGGCATGGCGATGTTCGTCAGGGTCATCGACAATGGCAGTTTCGCGGCGGCCGCGGAGATCGCGCAAGTCTCGCCTGCCATGGTTGCCAAGCACATCAAGACGATTGAGACCCGGCTCGGGGCGAAGCTGATCCATCGCACCACGCGACGCCATCAGCTCACGGAGGTTGGCCAGCTCTATTACGAGCGCTGCAAGCGCGTGCTTTCCGAAGTGGCGCTGGCCGAGGCTTCGGCGAGCGAGCTGCAATCGGCGCCGCGCGGCCGGCTTCGGTTGGTGGCACCCGTCAGCTTCGGCACGCAGGTCTTGGTGCCCGCGCTGATTGATTACCAGAACGCCTATCCCGACGTCAGCATCGAGCTAACGCTCGACAACAATGTCCATGACCTCGTCGGCGAGGGATTCGAACTCGGTATTCACATCGGTCCGCTTTCCGACAGCAGCCTCGTCGCCCGCCCGCTCACGCCCTACCGGCGGATTCTCGCTGCCTCGCCGGACTATCTTGCCCGCCATGGCCGACCGGCCTCGCCGGAGGATCTGACGAACCATCTCTGCCTCGGCCACTCCTATTGGCGCATGCAAGATCGCTGGCACCTGGTCGGACCGGAGGGCGAAATGCGCGATGTGTTGATTTCCGGAAAATTCTCGACCAACCAAGGGGCGGCGCTGCGCATGGCAGCACTCAGCGGCGCGGGAATTGCACTTCAGCCAGAACTGCTGCTCGCCGCCGATATCGCCGAAGGACGGCTCGAGCAGGTACTGCCGGAATGGTCCTACAAGCCTGTACCGATGTCCCTCATCTATGCGCCGAACCGGCGGCCGACGGCGATGTTGCGGACGGTGATCGATTTCCTGGTGGACCGGTTCGGGTAGCGAGGCGCTGTCGGCGCGCAGCGGCTGCCCGGACCCAGACCCTTGCCTTCGAGACCGTCCCGGCGGGAAGCTATTCGCTCGAGAATGTCCGGCTGATGACCTCGTCGGTCCGTACCTTCCACCGTGCGAGAAGACAGCTTCTCCATATCTGAGTGCATTACGGCGCGGCGTGGCCGAGGCTTTCATGCAGGCGAGGCATTTCCAATCGCCCCTCAAAGCAGCACGCGAAGCGAGGCGGCCATACGGGCGAAATCGGCCTGGCGGCGCGTTCCGGTCTTGGCGAAAATGTTGCGGACATGCGTCTTGATGGTGCTGGCGGACAAGCCGAGCTGTTTGGCGATCGCCTTCGGCGTCTCGCCGCGGACGATCAGCTCGAAGATACGGGTTTCGGCCGGGCTCAGGCCGTAAAGCTGGGTCACGGGGTCGCTCGGCAGCAAGGACTGGCTTCCGGCCGGCACAAGGAAGAGAGCGGCCGATGCCGGCAGGCAGAGTGCGCCGCGGCTCTGGCGCTGGCGCAGCGGCAGGACATGCACGACATAGGCGATGCTGTCGGCATGGCGCACGGGAATGCCGGCGCCGCCGCTCCGGCCAAGCGCGGCCTCATCGGATGCGGCCCTGGCGACGGCCTGTTCTAACGCTGCAGCCCCCTCGCTCCTCACCACCAGCCGGCTGCCGGCAGACCGGAACGGTCCCGGCTGCGACAGCAGGCTTTCGGCAGTTGGATTGGCATGGATGATGGCCATCAGTTCGTCCACCAGAAGCACGCCGACAGGCAGGCTGTCGACCACCGAGGCATATGCCGATGCCGCGATCGACTGCACCTCCAGCTGTTGGGCGATCGAGATGGCGCGGCGCAGATGCGGGGCGAGAAGGCGCAACTGGCCCAGCTCGTCCTCGCTCACCGGGCCGGCCGTGGCGTGGCGTCCGAGGGCCAAGCTGGAGACCATATGCTGGTTGCGCTCTAGCCCGATCGCCACCGCGTCGATATAGCCCTGCGGCGCGAACCAGCCGCTGTAATAGGGATTGGTCTTCAACTGGCCGACGTCGGTGATCTGCGACTGTAGGATGGGCTCTTCCAGCGGATATTGCTGGATCCGCACATCGCCGCCCCAGATCTCCATAATATCGGCCCAGTAGCCCGGTAGCTTTTCCATCCACGGCCCTTCGATCCCGACGCTGACGCCGAAGACGGCGTTGCCCTCGGGAAAGGCGCTGATGCTGAGCAGGCCATAGGAAAAGTTGAGCTCGTACAGCAGTTCGCTGACGAAGGTCTCCCATTTGACCGGTTCGAGAACGCAGTCGTAGATCATGGCGACGAGTTTCGATGTCAGTTGAAGCGGTGGATGAATGTTCATGGGGAAGGATTACACGGTTAAGGACAGGGAATGGGCGAGACCCACGAGGTCCGCCTGCCTGTTCGTGGAAGTCTTGGCGAAAATCCGCAACATATGCGTCTTCACCGTCGAGCGTTTCAATTGCAGGGTATCGGCAATCTCCGAGAGCATTGATCCCTCCCCCAGAAGCTGCAGCACGCGTGCCTCGGCCGGCGTCAGCCCGTAAAGCGCGCTCAGCGCCTGCTGCGGCGGCGAGCGTGTCGCCATAGGCGAGATGAGAACGATGGCGACCGCCGACCGAAGGACGGGAAGCTCCGGCCTCAGATCCTCGCGCATCGCCATCACTTGGATCACAACAGGCGCGCCGCCGCCATCGGCGATGAAATTGATCGGCGCGCCGGAGGCAACCGTGCCTGATCCGTCCGTCCCGCCGGTCGCCTTCGCCACCGCCTGCTGAAGCGTCTTCTGCGCCGAGGCAGGCCGGAGTTCCAGGGATCGGCCCCGCAAGCGCACGGGATTGCCGCGCTCGATCATGCTTTCGCCGGCCCGGTTGGCGCGAATGAGGTAAAGCGCTTCGTCGACGAGCAGGACCCCGCTCCCCCAGCTGTCGACATTGGCCTCGTGCAGGTCGGAGGCGACGGCCCGGTCGCGGGCGGCCCGACCGATCGAGACCGCCCGCTCGATATGCCCGATGAGGATGGCGTCGAGATCAGAAACGGCGGCGATCTGGCCAGCGCCGCCGCCCCTGTTCCCGTTACCGGCGCCGTCGGCTGCCGGCGCCGGTAGAGAGAGCTGTTCGAAGTCCAGGCCCGATAGTCCAGGCAACAGGCGCCGGATGGTCTCGATCGTCGCGGGCCAGCGTTCCGGAAAGAGCGCGCATTCGTAAATCTGCCCAAGCACGGATGAGAAGACATCCGGCGGTATATTTTCTGCCATTCTGGATGCTCTTCGGATTTGCTGCGACGCGGCAAACATAGTGCAGTCCAAAAATGGGCTCAACTTATTTTTCATCCTTATGGTGGACGACGTTGTTTAGAGCCCACCATACAGTCGCGCCGGAACTTGCCCCTGAAGCAACGTTGAAGGCACGACATGACGACACCGATCATTCTCTTTTCGAACGCTGACGGCGAAGCCGGCAATGGCAATTGGGAGTGGCCGGAACCGGCAGCATTTCTCCCGATGGAACCTAGGCGGCCTTCACCTCCTCCGCCTCCAATCTCGTGGCCGGAGACGGGAATGGCCACTCCGACATCTTCCTGAAGAATCTCGTGAGCGGAGCAGTCACCGTTCGCTTGGATGCGGCAGGTGCTGGGAACGCCAGCTTCACGCCGGATCGATCGAAGGTCACCGTCGTGTCGGCGGCAAACAATCTCGCTGTTTTGGCTTAAGTGCTGGAATTCGATGCACCGTCAAATTCTAAGATGTTGATTTAGAAGGAATTGTTATGCCGAATATAACTGAAGCCGCACTTATATCCGCCGAAACGGGTGATAGCGCAGACGTAAAACCCTCGGGAAATCCAAATATCGACCCGCTTCTTTCGGGGACCCGCTGGACATCTGCGACGTTGACCTACAGCTTTCCCGCTCAAGGTTCTTCCTATTCCTACTATCCCGCTGGCGGCTTCGAATATCCAGGCGTCGGACTTGGGCCCTGGTGGGCGCAGCATGTCGCCTTCACCGCCGCCCAGCAGGATGCGACGCGCTCCGCCCTTGCCATGGTCTCCTCCTACACGAGCCTCAACTTTACCGAAGTTACCGAAACGGCGACCGACCACGCCATTTTGCGGTTCAGCCAGTTGAAGACTGTCTACGACAGCGACGCTCCACCCATCGAGAATTTCGATTCGACGATGTTCAATGCCCCCGGCCACACGCCCGAGGCGGGAGACGCCTGGTTCAGCCAGGATAATTTCTTCTTCGGCCAGCCGGTAAAGGGCAATTTCGGCTTTCTGGACATCATGAGGGGCGTGGCGCAGACCCTCGGCCTGGATCAGGGCGGGCACAGCGCCGACGATTCCATCTTCTTCGGAGCCGACCATTCGTTCGGCTATTACGCGGGAGACCAGTCGCAGCAGAGCTTCATGCCGGCGGATATCGCGGCTCTTCAATATCTCTACGGCCCCAACTTCGCCACCAACGGCGGCGACACGACCTATTCATGGGACCCGACCACCGGCGAGCAATTCCACAACGGTGTCGGCCAGGGCGCGCCGGCGACAAACACGATCTACGGCACGGTCTGGGATGGCGGCGGCGTCGATACCTACGATTTGTCGAACTACAGCAGCGACCTCAAGATCGACCTCGCCCCGGGTGCGATGTCGACTTTCTCCGAAAGCCAGCTGGCCGTTCGCAATCTTTCGGCGAGCAACATCATCACCCCGCCCGAGGGTAATATCGCCAACGCGCTGCTCTACAATAGCGATCCACGCTCGTTGATCGAGAATGCCAAGGGCGGATCCGGAGCGGATACTATACTGGGCAACATCGCTGCCAACACATTGAGCGGCGGCGGCGGCAACGATGCGCTCTCGGGCAAGGAGGGCAACGACACGCTGAACGGCGGAGCCGGCAATGACGGACTGCTGGGCGGGGCCGGCAACGACATCCTTCGCGGCGGCGCGGGCGCGGACGTGCTGTACGGCGACGACCAGCCTGCGGGCGTCGGCCTCGGCAGCGGCTCGGTGACGAAGCCTCTCGGCAACGCGATCTCCTCCTTCGCCACGGCGCTCGATATCTCCAACAGCTTCAGCGTCTTTGCCGATGCCAATGTCCAGGATTCGACCACGGTCCCGCATGTCACGATCAACCTGCCCGACGAAGAAGCCTACAGCGAAGGCTATTATCGCGTGCATCTCAACGCCGGGACGACGGTGACGCTCGATGTCGATGGCCTGCCTTACGGGACCTACAGCCAAGTCGGCCTCTACGACTCGGCGCACGCGCTGGTCGCCTTCAACAAGGCGATGGGTGGACAGCTCGATCCTGGCTCGGCCAGCGGGACCGACTCCTTCATCACCTTTACCGTCGCCACGACAGGCGATTATTACATCACGCATTCCGGCAACGGCAAAATGGCGCACCAGCTCCATGTCTCGGCGGATGGCCCGGTTTCGCCGATCGGCATGGGCAGCGGCGAGGTTGTCAAACCCGCCACGCTCGATCTTTCCTCCGCTGACAAGGCGCTCGATCTGACGGATCGCTTCAGCCTGGGCGCCAACGCCAACATCGCCAACGCCACCTCGCTGCCGCATGTGACGGTCGACGCCTCAACCGGTGAGAATGGCTTTGACTACTACCATCTCCGGCTCCTTGCCGGCACCACCGTTGCCTTCGACATCGACAGCACTTCGTCGAGCGTGACCACGGACACGAACATCCGCCTCTACGCCTCGCGCGGGCTCGACCTCGCCTACAATGACGATATGACGGGGCCGCTCGATCCGGGATCGACGAATGTAAAAGATTCTCACCTGACGTTTACGGTCCAGAATACCGGCGACTATTACCTGGTGGTCGATAATTACTACAACAGGGCCTATGATTACCAACTGCACGTCTCGGTGGATGTGCCAAGCTATGGTGCTGTCGCTTCCGGCAATGACACCGCCTCCTATTCGGATGCGACGCAGGCGGTGACGGCCAGTCTCGCCGACTCCTCGGTCAACACGGGGGATGCGGCGGGAGACAAGTATTTCTCGATCGAGAACCTCACCGGCTCGGACTACAACGACACCCTTATCGGCGACAGGCTCGCCAATATCCTGAGTGGCGGCAAAGGCGACGACCGGATGTCGGGCGGCGGCGGTGACGACATTTTTTCGGGTGGCGACGGCAGCGACACGATCGTCTTCGCCGGCAAATACGCCGATTACCAATGGAACTCGGATCTTCACACCATTACCGGCGTTGCGGAAGGCAAGGACACATACGGTCTCGATATTGAATTCGCGCAATTCGCCGATCGTACGATCGATCTGGGAACCGGCGAGCCGCCTCCGGTCAACACCGCGCCGACCAACATCCAGCTCTCCAAGATGGTCGTCGCCGAGGACACGCCGCAATGGACGACGCTCGGCCTGCTTTCCGCTTTCGACGGCGACGGCGACACGCTGAAATTCAAACTGATCGACAGCGACGACGGGCAGTTCTCGCTGAAAGGCGACAGACTGGTCACCGCCAAGGGCTTCGACTTCGAGGCAAAGAGCTCTTTCTCGGTCACCGTCGAGGTCTCCGACGGCACGGTGTCGGTCGACAAGACCTTTGCGATCTCGGTCAAGGATGTCGCCGAGCCTGCGGTCAACATCGCCCCGCACGACCTCAAATTCTCCCGCGCCAGCGCCAATGAGAACATCAAGGTCGGCTCGTCGGTCGGGCTGCTCTCGGCGACGGACACCGAAGGCAATTCGATCAAGTGGTCGCTGGTTGATGATGCCGACCATTTCAAGCTTGTCGGCAACAAGTTGCAGACGACGGCGGCGATCGACTACGAGACCATTGCCGATCACGCCCTAACGATCACTGCCCAGGCGACGGACAGCCTCGGCGCATCGACCGTCAAGTCCTTCACCATCGGCATCCTGGATACGGCCGAGCCCGTCCTGGCGGTGGCAGCCCATCACGACATGCTTATGTGAGACAGCCATGCCGCTTCTCACCTCGCTTGCTCTATCTTATGCATTGGTTCTGGTCGCGCCAGGGCCAAACTTGCTTATCGTGCTTCGCGTGGCCGTAAGGCCGTCTTGGGGTCGCCTGCTCAGCGTTGCCGCCGGGATTGCCTCTGGTGCCGCGATTGCTTCTTATCTCGCTGCGATCGGAGCAACGAGCCTTTATATGCTGGATGACCTGGATCTGTGGGCTTCGATTGTTCTGTCCTCAATCCTCCTTTATTCAGCCGTCCGGCTTGCGCGCCGTCCCCTTGCGGGAGCGCCTCCTCAACAGCTCGGGTCGGATAGCCTGAGTCTCAGGCTCTACAGCTTGGGCTTGGCAACAGCGCTCAGTAATCCCCTGTCCGTTCCCTTCTTCGTGGGACTTTATCTCGCCCAGCCGGATTTCAGGGCCGGTATGGGTGAAGCCGCCACCTGCATCATTTTCCTGATGGCCTTCTCCTGGTTCACCCTGGTTGGACTTGTTTTCTCCATCCCCGCCATACAACGGCTCGACACGATCTGGACGAAGACTGCTCAGTCCGTTCTGGCAGCCGCCATGGGGCTTTATGGTTTGGTACTGCTTTTTAAACATGTGCTTTGATCCAATCACTCGGGAAGCTAGCCACGTTATCCGCGAAGCGATGCGCGATTAGTCCGCCAAATGGCAGCAGCGCAGTGGCAATATCGAAAAGCTGCGCGAGATGTGGACCGAGGGCAATGCAAGCCGGTCGATTTCGACGCTTTTGAAGCGCGGCAGGATCTGACGACCGTTGGCGAATACCGAATAATCCACGAAAGCAGCTTATCAATCTTGTTCTGCATGTCGCTGTTGACGGTTGCGGCGAGCGTAGCGCGCAGGTAGCACCGTCACCGCCGCGCCGGCGGCTTCACCGCGGCGCGGCGCTGCAGCGCGAAGCGCGCGGCCGAGCAGTTGATGTCGGGGACGAGATCGTAGGTCTGCTGGTAGAGGCTCTGCGCCAGCGTGTTGTTGCCGCGGTTTTCCGAGGCAAGGGCTGCAAGGGCGGTGCGTTTGTAAGCCTCGACGATCGGCTGGGCGGCCTTTGCCAGCGCGGCGTCGTCAGACGGTTCGGCTGCCAGCGAAAGGGCGGCATAGGTTGCCTCGCCGTCCCTACCGACGCGGCCGCCGACGGCCCCGTTGAAACTTTGCTCGGAAACCTCACGCATGCGGCGGGCATTCTTGATGCATGTCGGAATGCGGGCCGCTTCGGCATTGATGCGCTCGGCCGTCGGGCCAGTTTCCGCGCTGCTGCCGCCGGACAGGATCACGTAGCCGATGATGCCGACGATGGCGAGATAGACGACCCCCATTCCGGCCAGGAAGGCCGGCTGTTTGAGGAGCGACTTCTTCGGCTTGTCGTCACTTGCCTTGGAGGGCTGCTTCTTCGGCGCTTCCTTGGCGGCGGCCTTGACGACGAATTGGAATTCGACGTCCTTGCCGAGCCGGAAGCTGTCGCCTGTTTTCAGCGAGGCCGTCTGCAACAGCGCTTCGCCGCGCAGCATGATCGGGTTCAGCCCCATGCGGCGAATGATGAAGCCGCCGTCGCTCTGCCGCTCGATCCGCGCATGGATCGGCGCAAGGAACGGATCGTCGACGACGATATCGGCATTAGCCGCCCGGCCGATCGACATTTCCGGCCGGTCGAGCACATGGCTGCGGCTCTGGCCGCCGGGACCGGTCTGCAGAAGGCTTGGTTTGTTTCCGCGAAAGAAGGAAAAAAAGGCCATGATCAGAACATCCCACTCGACATCATCTCGACAATTGCAGGCGCCAGCACCAGAAGCAGGATCGACACGACGATCATCATCGCCGGCATGACGATCTTGGCTTTCAGCTTTTCACTGGCCCTGTCGGCTTTTTCCCAACGGCGGAAGCGCAGGTCGCGCGCATGTTCGCGCAGCAGCTCGACGCGGTTGCTGCCCTCGACTTCGCCCTGGATCACGGCGCGGATGACGCGGATGACCTCCTCGGCGGTCATGCGGCGCTCCAGCCGCTGCAACGCCTCGATCATGCCAGTGCCGAGCGCCACGTCCTTCAGCGTCTGTTCGATCTCCTCGCTCATGACGGTGCCTGGTGCAGCCTCGGCATAAAGCCTCAGGCTTTCCGGCAAGGTCGCCTGCGCCTGCTGCGTCATGACGACGAGATCGAGGAAATAGGGAAATTCGCGCGAGATGCGTTCCTTGCGGTCCTGCGCCTTGTCGTCGGCGACGACCCAGAAATAGATGGCGGGGATGAGGCCGAGGATCAGCCCGGCGACTAGCCCGCCGATCACGCTGCCGCTGGCAATGCCGAACAGCAGGCCGAGCGCGACAAAACCGAACAGACTTAAGACCACGAGAAGCGCGATATATTCCCGCCCCGTGACGCCGCCGAACGGCCGACCGGCATAGATCAGCTTCTGCTCGAGTTGCGCGCCGTAATCGGCCAGGAGCTGCTCGAAATGCGTCAGCACGAATTCGACCGGGGTGCGCATGCCGATGCTGTCGACGATATTGGGTGGCGGGCCATCGCCGCCGGCGGACCGGCGCACCACGTGAATGCTGCCGAGCAGATCGCCGATCCACCAGACGAACAGCGCAGCGGTGATCCCGGCAAAGACGACGGCAATCGGGGCGAGGGGTATCTGAGATATCATACCGACACCTTCATCATCGAGCGCATCCAGAAGAAACCGGTGGCATAGAGAATGGCGCCGACGATCGCGATGACGATGCCGATGGCGTTGCCGAACACCTTGTCGATCAACTCGGGCTGGCCGAAGAAGATCATCAGGATCATGAACAGCGCACCGCCGTTGACGACGCGGAAATTCATGCGCGCCTGCGACGACGAGGTCGTGATCTTCTGATCGAGCTTCCAGATTTCCTTGAAGGATTTCGACATTTCGGTCAGCGGTTCGGAGATGTCGCCGCCCTGGCGGGCAAAGAGGCCGAGGGCCGCATCGACCATCTTGAAATGCAGGCTCGGCACGTTGCGGCCGTGGCGGTCGAGCGCCTCGACCAGGCCGATGCCGAGCTTCTGTTCGCGGGCAATGCGCTCGAACTCGCGCGAGGCCGGCATCTGGCCGGTATCGGCCACCGCATTGACGGCGATGGCGAGCGGCTTGCCGGTGCGCACCGCCGAGACGATCTGGTCGACGGCGTAGGGAAGCTGCGATTCGATCTGCAGCCAGCGGCGCTGCAGAAAATAACGGATCACGCCCTTGGGGAGGAAGATCGCGACCGGGATGGCGATGACGAAGCCGAAGATCGGCCCGAAGATCAGCGAGACCACCGCGAAGACGACGATCGCCGTGATGCCGTAGGCGAGGATCATCGTATAGGGCGGAACGGCATCGCGCCCGAAGACCTGCGCCGCCTCGCTGGCGAGCGCAATGTCACGCTCGGTGGCACGCAGCAGCGGCGCCGGCCAGCGCACCGGCGCGCCCCAGACGAGCAGTCCCACTGTGACCGCGCCGAGGGCGACCGTAAAAATCTGCAGAATGCTGATATCCATGGCTTCCCCCTCAGAGCAATTCCACGAAAAGTGCGAAGCGGTTTCCGTTCTGAATTGCGTAAAAACAAAAGCCTAGAGCGGTTCTGGAACCGCTCTAGACGAACATGTCCAGTTTTTCGATCTCGCCGTCGTCGTTGAACTCGACGAGCTCGGCGACGAAGCTCGGCAGGTAGCCGGTGAAGGCATGCACGGCCTGGCCGCCGGCGCGGCCGACGAGATTGAAGATCGGCTCGACGATGATGAGGCCGGTATCCGGATCGATGCCGATCACCTCCGATATCTCGGTGACGGCGCGCCGGCCGTTCGCCAGCCGATTCAGCTGCACGACGAGCTCGACGGCGGCAACGATCTGCTGGCGGATCGCCATGACAGGCAGCGAGCTCTGCCCCTGCAGCACCATCACTTCCAGGCGGGTCATCATGTCCTGTGGTGTGTTGGCATGCGCCGTCGTCATCGAGCCGGCATGGCCGGTGTTCATCGCCTGCAGCATGTCGATCGCCTCCGCACCACGGCACTCGCCGACGATGATGCGGTCGGGACGCATGCGCAATGCGTTTCGCACGAGGTCGCGGATGGTGACGCTGGTCTCGGACTCCGCCGTCTTCGGCCGCGATTGCAGATAGACGACATGGATGCCGTCGAGCTGCAGTTCCGACGTGTCCTCGACGGCAACGACGCGCTCGCCGACCGGGATGAACTGCGACAGGCTGTTCAAGAGCGTCGTCTTGCCGGAGCCGGTTCCGCCTGAGACGACGATGTTCTTGCGCGAGCGGACGGCTGCCTCGAGGAAGGCGCGCATCGGCTCGCTGAGCGCACCGGCGGTCACCAGCTTGCTGATATCGAGCCGCGACTTGCCGCCGAACTTGCGGATGGTCAGGCAAGCGCCCTTGACCGCCAGCGGCGGAATGACGGCGTTGACGCGCGAGCCATCCGGCATGCGGAAGTCGGCCATCGCCTCGCTTTCGTTGATCGAGCGGTTGGAATCGACGGCGATGCGCTCGATCACCTTCATCAACTGCCGCTCGTTGGCGAAGGCGAAGGGGTAGCGTTCCAGCAGGCCGAATTTTTCGACGTAGATCTCGTCGTAGCGCGTCACCATGATTTCCGAGATGACATCGAGATCCATCAGTTCGGAGATCGTCCCCCAGCGATACATCAGCTCCTCGATATTGGAGCGCAGGTGCATATGGGCGATCTCGTAGCGGTCGCCGGCGTTGAAAAGAGCCTGCCTGGACTGGAATGCGGCGCTGAAACGGCTATCGAGCTGGGCGAAGTCGGAGCGGGTGGATTCGAAGTTCAGCTTAAGCTGCAGGGCCGAAATCAGCGCCTTGCCGACGTCGAAGAGGCGGCGATTGTCCTGCTCCTCACGCGAGAGGCTTGCGGCATTCGACGAGGCGTCACGCCGGCCCGTGCGGGCGATGCGTTTTGCCAGCCACCGATAGACGGCGTTCTTGATGACGAGGATGACGAGATCCTGTGGCGCGCTGTCGAGCGCCTCCTTGATGAACATGTCGAGACGCTCGCGGATACGGGTGCGCGTCTCCTCGCGGCCGAAATCGGAGGATTTCACCAGCCGGTCATACTGCGTGTCCTTCAGCAGGCGCTCGTGAATTTCCATCTGCAAGGCGAGCACGCGTTCCTGATCGGGAAACTGCGTGACCGCTACGGGCGCGGCGGCCGGCTCGACGAGCTCGATCGTGACGTTCGGCACCCAGATCGACATGCCGGCCGAAACCGCAACCGGCGTGCCGGCTCGAAGCGGCTGATCGTCGACGCGCGTCGGGTTGCGGCCGTGATGCTGCACCGACCAGCCCTGGCCCGATTTCCGCAGCACGAATTGGGGCGAAGAGACGTGGCTGCCGCGCAGCCGCACGACGCCCGCGCCGGCGGGCAACGTCAGCGTGCTGCTTTCGCCGACGAAATAGGTCTCGTTCGCCGAGAGCGGGATCACCTCCCGGCCGCTGCCGTCCTCATAGGAAATCTTCAACAGCATGGCTCATTCCCCCGCGACGGTCACATCCGCGTCCAGTTGATGCTCGGCAGGTCCTCGACGGTATTGTCGGCCGGATTGCGCAGAACGAGATTGAGGCTGCCGTTCGACTGGCCCATCGCAAAGATCAGCATTTCTGCTTCCGACGGCGTCACTTCGACCGTCACATTGTTGTAAGTGCTGTTGGCCTTGGTGACTGCACCCTCCGCCGTCGTCGCCGCGCCAACGGCCAGCACTTTGACATTCTGCAGGAAGGTGCGGGTGACGACGCGGGTGCGCGAGCTGATGCCGAGTTTATAGTCCTGCGCCTGTTTGCGGTAAGCGTTGACATCGTTCTCGTCGGCGCCCGGATACTGGGTGAGATAGTTCTTCAGCATCTGCTCGACCGGTGACTGCGGCTGGGCTGGAGCCTGCGGCTGTCCGGCTACGGCCGGCGCCTGGCCCGGAACGGCAGGCTGACCTGGCACGGGAGCGGGCTGGCCAGGAGCTCCCGGCTGGGCTGCTGCGGCCGGCGCCACAGGTTCGACCGGTTCGTCGACCGTGCCGAGGATATCGACATAGCTGCCCGGCTCGACGAAATGGCCGACAGCCGAGGCGGCGTTGACGGGAAGGGTCAGTGCCCGCTTGCCGGGTGCGATCATCGTCGTCAAGCGTCCGCCGTCGTTATCGTCGAAATACTGGAAGAGCAGCACCGAGCCGGCCGGAATGTCGGCGGCCGCCGTCCTGTCCTTCAACCATTCCTGATAGGCGCTGGCCGCGGGAACCGCGAGCTTGGCGAGCGCCCCGAAGCTTTCCGGCAGCATCACCGGTTCGGCGAGCATGTCGGGCGTGATCGCCTGACCTCGCGTCACTTTCCTGTCGGGCTGGAGCCGCATGAAGGCATAGGCCACCTGCTCGTTCTTGACGCTCTCGGTCCAGAAGTAGAGCAGAACGCCGGTAATGAGACCGACGATCACGGCCGCGATGAGCTTCCAGTTCATGGTGTTGTTCCTTCGACGAAGGGTTGCCTGATTTGGATGACTTCGACGGTCCGGCCGTCGGTTTTACTGCGGGTGTACAAGACATTGGCCTCGACGCTGCCGCGCCGGCCATAAAGTGCTGTGACCCGGCCGTGCTGCACCGGCGGGGTCTCGATGGTGAAGCCGTCGCGGGCAAGAAGATCGGCGCGCTGATCCGACCAGCGCGTGGCCGACAGCGTGCCTTTAGACACGACCGTGCGTGACGTGTGGCCCTTGTCGCGATCGCCGATATCGCTCAGCACCTCGGCACCGGCCGGCGGACGCAGCGACATCGGCAGCTTGCTGACATCGGCCGCAGCCGCGAAGGCCGGCAGCGTCGCCGCGACATCCTCGAAGCGGCTCATCAGCACCTCGGTCCTCGGCGCGTCGGCGGGACGGCGGATCATGATCGAGACGCCGGGGATCGGCGCCCTTGCCGAGGGATTGGCCGGATCCTGGCGTCTGAGATAGTCGAGGGCCGCCTCGCCGTCGCCGTCGAAGAACCGTACCACCACGGCAAGATCATCGCGGATGCGGCTCATCTTCGGGACGATCAGCATGTTGGCGGCGATGACGTCAGTCAGTTCTTGCCTGTCATTGCCTTTCGGCATGGCGGGCCTTGTATTGACGGCCAGTACCCGCAGCCATTCGTCGGTCATATCGGAAATGCTGCGATCGCTCTGATAGGGCGTGAATTCAAGCGGCTGGCCGTTGATGACGAGATCGCGCGGCGCGCGTTCCGGCGCGCCGACGATGCCGGCCAGCATCGAATTCAGCGTCACCCTCAAATCCTTGTAGATCTCGGCGCGGCCCGGCGTGGCCATGGCGGCGGCAAGCCCGATGACGAGCGCCAAACCGGTGAGATGGCCGAGGGGATGATGGGAGACGCGGGGGCCCTGTCTCATCTTATTTCGCTCCCGGAAAGACGCCGTCGAACAGATCGCCGGAATCGTCGGCGACATCGCGAATTTCGCGGCGCAGCGTCGGATCGTAGCCGTGGCTCGTGGTGTCATTGTTGTGCGAGGCAAACAGCGTCGAATCATCCACCGTGAACGCATCCTTCCAGCGGAGGCTCCTGATCGTATCGAGATCGTCGGAATCCCTGAACTTGTAGACGCGGTCGGCTGTCGCGGTGACGAGCTGCGGCTTCTCATTGGCGAGGTCGCCGACCATGTCTCCGAAGTCGCGGCCGTCGCTCTTCAAGGTATTTTGGACATCGTCCCAGACAAAGGTGCGCTGCGGGTCGCCATCGCCTTCATGTGATGGTGTGCGCGAGCAGTTGATGGCGTCGCCCCCGGGCACTGCCGGCAGAGCCGGGATCGGGACGACATTCGAGAAATCCGACGTGCAGTCCAACCCATTTGCTTCGGCGAAGGCGGCGTTGCGCATCGCAAGCATGGTTCCGACCTTCTTGGTGGAAATCTTGTTCGCGTGGATGACGAAAATCACGATCAGCAAGATAACAGGCGCGGCGAGCACGAATTCGATCGAGGCCAGACCGCGCCTGTCGCGGTGCAGCCGCATCAGCAGCCCGCGGACAGCAGGACCGCCCATAGGCTCAGTGTGTGTTGACGGCAGCCCAGGCATTGGCTCCTCCTCGGTCGAAGACGCGGGTCAACCCGGTAAAGCTGTCAGCCGCCGGGCTCTGCTTGATGGTGTTGGAAACCTCACCGATATCGTCGGCAAGCGTGGCGGGCGCAAGCGATGCCAGCCAGTCCTGAGTGTAGAGATCGAAGGCCGTGTAATTGTGGACCCAGCTCTGCGCGAGTGCGTAGGCGGACGGTGTCTTGTCCTTGAAGATGCGGATCTGCAGCCTGGCGCGCGGGGCGCGGGAAACGATCGCCAGCGTCTGGTAGTCGTCGAGCTGCTCGCCTCCAAAAGGCGTGAAGTTGAAGGGGATGCGTCCTTTCAGCCAGTAAGGCTTCGGGAAGGAGATGACGGGCAGGGGAGCACCCGCCACGGAAATCGCGCCACCGGCTGGGCCGCAGACCTGGTTCCAGATCATGTCGAACTTGCGGGTGAAATCGTTCTCGTCCTTCGTCTGGGCATCGGAATAGCGCGGCGGCACGTCGATCGGTAGCTGGAAGGGGTTGGTGATGCCGAAGCCAACGCCGAAGACCTTGTCCGCCAGCCAGAAGCTGACATCGAGCGCTGCTTCCTCCAGCCAGCTCAGATCGCCGGCATATTGCTCGACGATCGCCTTGAACGGAACCTTGCTGAGATAGGCCGGGCCGAAGGCTTCGTAGAAGATGTAGAACTCCACCAGTGCATCGTCGACGCCGCTTTCGTGGTTGACCCAGTCTCGGATATGGCTGCCATCAACTCCGCCTGCCGTTAGCGGGCCCTTGCCGTTGGGGAACCCACGATTGGCAAACTCGCCGCGCATCAGAAACGGGTCCTGTCCCTGGGTGCCGTTGGCCATCGCAAGGCACATTTCAGCATAGGCCGAGGCGGGATTGATGCCGTCACGATCGACCGGCAGGTTACCGCCGGCGCCCTCTCCGGCGTCGTTGCAGGACTCACACGGCGGATGAAAGACGACGTGATCCGACTTGTTCAAGCGCACCAGATGCAGGGCTTCGTTGCTGACGCGCTGCGGAAAGCTTTCGACGAGGTAGTCGTTCAGATCGTTCATCGCATCGATGATGTCGCTGGACTTCTCGATGAGGCCCAAAGGATTGTATTTGACTTGCGCCGCCACCGTATATCCGATCGCTTTGGCCGCTTCCAACGCCCGGAACCCCTGGAACGCCAGGCAAGCCCCATAGATGATGCCACCGACGATCGGGACTTTTTGCCAGCCGGGGCAATATGGCATTGGCGGAAGCGGAGGCAGCAGGGACGCCGGCCCGAAGCCTTCCGTGAACGAATATTCGGCGAGTTTCGCCAGAATGACACCCGAGCGCAGGGCAAGTTCCGCCGTCGTCAGCTGAAAGGCGACCGACGTCGCCATGACAACGGTTGCCTGCGACGAGGCAACATTGTTCATCGCCATGATGTTGAGATAGCGCGCCTCCCAGTCGGCATGGACGAGAGCGGCGGCATCGGCCGTGTCCTGGGTGCGCTGCTTGTCGTAGATCATCTGTCCCGTATTCAGGATCCAGACGATCATCAGGGCAAGCGCGATCGTCATATAGAGGATGATCGGCGACAGGAAGCCGCGTTCGTCGCGGTGCAGGCGCTTGATGAGGGCCGGTGTCATAGCAGGTTCACCTCCGCCGTCGAGATCGTATAGTAGCGGCCGTCCTTCCTCTGACCGCGGGCAAAAACCCAGCCGGCATATTCGAGCAGCAGGAAGCGCGCTTCCACCTTGGCGGTGACCGGCACATGCGGCGAGCGGTTGATGGCGGCATAGAGCGCCATCGGCGCGCGGTCGACGGTCACCGTGACGTTCTGCGGATCGAACATGTAGCGGGCCTGGTTGCGCATCGCCCGCCAGTTCTTCGAAAGGCCCGAGGCATCGGCAAGGCTTTTCAGCGCCTCTTCCGGCGGCTGGCAGGCGCCGACGCATTTCAGCTGGTCGTAGGGTGCGGCCGGGATCAGCGCCAGGCGGGCGGCAAGATCGGCCTTGCCGGCGGCGGCATCGTTATCGCAGGTCTTGACGTCGATGATGCTCCGGATGGTGATCGGCAGGGGCGGGCAGAAATAGACGCGGGCGCTGCGCGCCGCCGCATAGGCGGCATAGTGGGTGAAGAGGTGGTTCTTGGCCAGGATCGTGAACTGGAAGACCACGAACATGAAGAAGACGAAGACCGGTGTCACAAGAACGAAATCCATCATCGTCGTGCTGCCGGAGGTATCGCCGTGCAGCTCCGATATCCGGCGCCGGCGGGCGGAAAGCCGCGGCAGCAGCAGCATCGAGGCAAGCAGCATCATGGCGATCGCAAAGGTACCGAAGAGCGCGCCGTGATCCTCTGGGATCCAGAAGGTCCGTGAGTGCAGGATCGAACTCCAGAAGGCGCCGTCGAAGATGGGGCGTTCGAGTTCCGCGCGCATTGCCGTTACCTCACGAGTGAAAGAGGGGTGAAATCAGGCATGGAAAGGCACCAGAGAAGTCCGAGAGCAGCGGCAACGCCGAAGCGCACGGTATGATGTGTCTCGCGCGGCTTCAGCACGGAAGCGGCGTCGCGGAAACCGGCGGGCAGGAGAAGCGCAAACAGTCCGACCGTTCGCGCCAGCACGCTCCACTGAACACGCCGCGCCATGGAGAAAACGGCAATCACGCCGCCGACCATGAGCGATGCAAGGGTGACGTCGATGGCGGGCCAGAGGCCGAGAATGGCGCCGAGCGCCGCCATCAGCTTGACGTCGCCGCCGCCGCAGCTTCCGGCTGCGAAGGCGATGAGAAAGATCAGGCCGGCTGCAAGGAGGCCTGCGAAGGCAAGCCCTGTTCCTGCGAGACCGCCGCTGACTGCCGCCAACATGAACCCGGCAAGCAGGCAGGGATAGGTGACGGCGTTCGGGATATGACCGTGGCGATGGTCGAGCACCGCCGCGGTCATGGTGCAGGCGACGGCAAGAGCCGCCGCCGCAGGCATCAGGGTCAGATCATAGGTCGTATCCATGATCCCGACCCGCTTATTGACCCGGCTCAGGAATTCTCTCGGCATCCGAGAGCGCCGTGTTCTTTTCATTGAACCATTCGCCGATCTGCTTACCGAATGCGAGCAGAAGCAGCATCAGCGGAATGACGATCAGGGCGACGGCCAGGACGATCTGGGCCATGTCGCCACGCTCGTCCTTGTGAAGTGCAATTGCGAGAGTCTTGAGTTTACCAAACATGTGATTACTCCTCATTCCCAGGTTTGTTTCGGTTCGAAGCCCTGATGAAGATGAACCAAGCATACGCCATCGATCCGAACGAGCATGTTGCTCGATCCAACGATATTTTCTGCTTCAGCTTATCTTCCCCGGCTGCCAACGTTTGTTGAACAACACCATTAAGACCCAAGAGTGCGCCCAAGGCCAGCCCTCCGTCAAGCAAACGAAACGAAGGGTTCCAATTGTCTTGGAGGCATCGCCGGCACAATCGCAGTTGACGTCATATTTTTTCAACTAACCGCTTGAACGGGCTAAGATTTTAGCTGCGTGGCCGAAGTTTTTGCCAACCTGGCGAGGCCTCGTCTACTGCTCCATAATTGGTCAATTCTTTCAAAGCGATAGAAGAAACAGCATATGGCGATCATAATGACTGCCTCCGCGGGGCCCGGCCATGGCGTTGTTTGGCGATCTGGATTAAGCTTTCGGAAAATGGCGGATGTCGCCCGCCAGTCGATCCGGAGAGAGAACGATGGAAACGATGAGCAGCATCTTAATACTTGGATTGGTCCTCATTCCACTGATGATGTTCTTTCCGACCGCGGTCCAGATGATGGCGACACTGTTCGGCATGAGCACGGTCCTGGTCGGGATGCCGCTCTGATGAAGGCCGTTTCCGACGACGCTGCCGAACAGGCAACCTTCCAGGTCCTGACCCGGGCGCTGGACAAGCTGCTCGGGCCGATCCGTTTTCTCCTCGACGATCCGAGCGTGTCCGAAATCCTGATCAACGGGACATCCGACATCTTCGTCGAAAGGCGAGGCAAGCTCGAACGCGCCGATACGCGTTTTGCCAGTCGCGAAGATCTGGAATCGGCCGCGCGCAGCATCGCGCAATTCTCAGGCAAGCGACTGACCCCCGAGGAGCCGAGCATCGAGGCGCGCCTGCCGGATGGTTCGCGCGTGCAGATGATCCAGCCGCCGGCCGCCCGCACCGGGCTCTGCATCTCCATTCGCCGCTTCCTGAAAGAACATCGCAGCATCCGCGACCTCGTCACCCAGGGCAGCCTGACGGAGGAATCGCTGTCGCTGCTGCAGGCGGCCGTCGGGCTGCAGAAGAACGTCATCATCTCCGGCGGCACCGGCACCGGCAAGACGACGATGCTGAACGCGCTGTCGGAAGCCTTTGCCGACCACGAGCGCGTCATCGTCATCGAGGACACGTCCGAACTGCAGATCCGCAAGGAACACGTGGTCTATCTCGAAGTGACCAAGCCCGACCGTTTCGGTCGCGGCGGCGCCAGCATCCGCGACCTGTTCCGCTCGTCGCTGCGCATGCGGCCCGACCGGATCATCGTCGGCGAGTGCCGCGGCGGCGAGGCGCTCGATATGATCCAGGCGATGACATCAGGCCACAGCGGCAGCCTTTCGACGGTGCACGCGAACACCCCCTATGACTCCCTACACCGGCTGGAAACGCTGGCGCTGATGTCTGATATCGACATGCCGCTTCGGCCCCTGCGCGCCCAGATCGCCTCGGCGGTCGATGTCGTCGTGCAGATCGCCCGCTTCAAGCGCACCGGCCGGCGCCGCGTGATCGAGATTTCCGAGATCAAGGGCCTGAACAATGACGGCCAGTATATCGTCGAAAGCATCTACAAGCTCGAGGGCGACGGTCATTCCAATCCCGACGGCGCACTGCTGTGGACGGGTGTCGTGCCGAGCTTCGCCGCCGATGCGCTGGAAGAGCTGCAAGGTGCGGAGCGCCCCGAATGGGTCGGAGCCGCCGCGCTGCATACAGCTTAATAACGATCCCAGACCCTCCTCTGTTAGACGCCGTCCTTTTCCGCGCTCGCCGCCATATGCGCGAGATCGTCCCAGAGGCTTTCGGCAAAACTGCGCAGGACCGTGAGTTCGAAGCTGTCATCGCCGGTGCGGACGATCTGCACGGAGAGATGACCGACCATCGTCAGCACAGAATGGCCTTCCGGAAAGACGGAAGGATCGAGATCGACGGCTGTGCCTCGTGACAGAAGTGCGCGCGAAGAACGGCCGGAAACGCCGATACGCACGCGGCCGTGGCTCTGGTCCATGACGAAGGACCTTCCCGCAAGCGCTGCCGCGAGAGCATGGAGGCTGGCGGGCACGAGCGGCTCGTCACCGGCGACGAACCATTGCCGGAAACCCGCCTGGCGGATCGAACTTTTCGCAAAGCCCGCTTTCACCAATTCCGCGGTGAGCGCTGATGGTTCGATTGCGCCGAGCACATGCAGGAGATGGCCCTCCGGCAAGGCTTCAAGCCGAAGGCCCGCCCCTGAGATGCCGTTATAAACCATGCCGGCCAGAACCGGTTTGTGTTGCGGAAGATCACGCATGGAGCTTCTCGTTTTCGGGATCGATGAAGACGGGATGGCAGAGCACCGCATCGGTGAATTCGTTGCGCAGGCCGTTCCAGACCGTCACCCTTTCACCGATGCGTTCCGGCCCACGCCGGACGAGCGCCAGGCCGATCGTATGGCCGAGTGTCGGCGAAAAGGCACTTGAGGTGACGTAGCCCTGGTCGTTTTCGAGCGTCGCCGCAACGCCGTCGGCAAGAATATGCGAGCCGGTGCGGAAGCCGCTTGCCGGATTAAGCGGCTTGACGCCGACGAGGCGCGGCCGCTCGGGATCCTGCAGCCCTTGGCGCGCCAGCATTGCCTTTCCGATGAAGTCCGGCTTGGTTGATGAGACCATGCGGCCGAAACCGAGATCGCCAGGCGTCACCGTACCGTTGATCTCTGCATGGGTGACATGACCCTTCTCGATGCGCATGACGCCGAGCGCTTCGGCGCCATAGGCGCAGATGCCGTGCTTCTCCCCTGATACCATGATCGCATCGGCAACGCCTTCGCCGTAACCGGCCGGTACTGCCAGCTCGTAGGCGAGTTCGCCGGAGAAGGAGATCCGGAAGAGCCGGCCTTCGAGGCGGCCGCCGAAGAGGGTGACCTTGCGGGCACTCATGAAGGGGAAAGCCGCATCCGACAGGTCCTCGTCGACGATCTCCTGAAGAATGGGGCGCGACTTCGGCCCGGCAACGGCCATTTGCGCCCATTGATCGGTCGAGGAGGCGAAGCAGACGTCGAGCTCCGGCCACAGCGTCTGGGCGCAGAATTCCAGATGGGTCAGCACGCCGGCTGCAAGCGCCGTCGTCGTCGTCATGAAGAAATGGTTGTCACTGAACCGGCTGGTAGTGCCGTCATCATAGATGAAGCCATCCTCACGCAGCATGATGCCGTAACGCGCCTTGCCCACAGCAAGCTTGGCGAAGCCGTTGCAATAGATGCGATCGAGGAAGATCGCGGCATCCTTGCCAAAGATTTCGATCTTGCCGAGGGTCGAGACGTCGCAGAGGCCGGCGTTCTTCCTGATGTTCAGCACCTCGCGGTCGACGCTTTCGCGCCATGTCGTCTCGCCGGCGCGCGGGAACCAGGAGGAGCGATACCAAAGGCCGGTTTCGACGAAGACCGCGCCGTTCTTCTCGGCCCAGCCATGCAACGGCGATTTGCGGGCCGGCTGGAAATGTTTGCCGCGCGATGCCCCGGTCAAGGCGCCGAAGGAAACCGGTGTATAGAAGGGCCGGAAGGTCGTCGTTCCCACTTCGGCGGGCGACACGCGGCGCGCCTCGGCAAGGATGCCGATGGCGTTGATGTTGGAAAGCTTGCCCTGGTCGGTCGCCATGCCTGATGTGGTGTAACGTTTGGCGAGCTCGACATGGCCGTAGCCTTCGCGGACGGCGAGGCCCAGATCCTTGAGATGCACGTCGTTCTGATAATCGACGAAAGCCTTGCCCTTCGAACCCTTCACCGACCAGAGCGGCTTTGCCTGTGCGGCCGTCTCGGAAGCGGCGGCAAAGGCCGGCTCTGCCGCTGCGAAACCGATCGCCTTCAACGCGGCAGCTGCCTTTTCCGCGCCATCGCCGAGGCAGGTCGCGGTTTGCGCCATGCCGGCGGCCGAGCCGGCAACGGCAAGGCCTTCCTGCTGGACAGGCGCCAGAAACGTCGAGGCCTCGTGCGACCATTGCGGTTTTGCACCGCGATGGCAGGCAAGATGAATGATCGGGCTCCAGCCGCCCGACATGGCAAGCGCATCCGCTTCGATCCGGCGGGTGCCGTCTGCGGTCTTGATGGTGACGCCGCGCAGGCGCTCGCCGCCAAATGCATCGATGACCCTGGCGCCCTCCAGCACTTCGGCGCGGCCCTGCCAACTCCCACCTCCATCCCCGCGGCTGTCGACGATCGCCGCGACCGTGAGGCCGGCGGCCTCGAGATCGGCGGCGGTGCGATATCCGGCATCGTTGGTGGTGAAGATGACAGTGCTTCTGCCGGGCGCGACCGCTTGTCGAGTGAGATAGCTGCGCATCGCGCCTGCCATCATCACACCGGGAATATCGTTGCCGCCGAAGACGAGCGGACGCTCCTCGGCGCCGGTCGCAAGGATCGCCTGGCGGGCGACGATGCGCCACAATCGTTCGACCGGGCGTTCCGGATCGGGCATCGCCACATGCTTCTGCACCCGTTCGACGGCGCCGAAGACATTGTCGTCGTACCAGCCGAACACCGTCATGCGCGGCAGACGCCGCACATTCGGAAGTCCCTCCAGTTCGGCAAGCAACTCACCGAGAAGCGCGCCCGCCGGCTGGCCGTCGATGGTGCCGCTGTCGGAAAGCAGACTGCCGCCCAGGTCGGATCCCTCGTCGGCGAGGATGACGCGCGCCCCGGCACGGCCGGCGGTCAACGCTGCGGCAAGACCGGTCGGGCCGGCGCCGATCACCAGCAGATCGCAATGCGCCCAGCATTTCTCGTAGGAATCGGGATCAGCCTCATAGGATGCTCTGCCGAGGCCTGCCGCCTTGCGGATCACCGGCTCGTAGAGCTTTTCCCAGAGGGCCGCCGGCCACATGAAGGTCTTGTAGTAGAAACCGGCGCTGAGGAAGGGCGCCAGCAGCCCGTTGACCGCGCCGACATCGAAGCCGAGCGAAGGCCAGCGATTCTGGCTCCTTGCCGTCAGCCCCTGGTAAAGCTCGATCATCGTCGCGCGTGTATTCGGCTCGGTGCGCCCGCCGTTGCCTGTCGTCACCAGCGCGTTCGGTTCGGCAGCCCCCGCCGTCAGGATGCCGCGCGGGCGATGATATTTGAAGCTGCGGCCGACGAGCTGGACGCCGTTGGCAAGCAGCGCCGAGGCGAGTGTGTCGCCCGGATGGCCTTCGAGCGGCCTGCCGTCAAAGGTGAAACCGAGCGAAGTCGTGCGGTCGATGCGGCCGCCGGAGGAAAGACGGAAGCTCGTCATGCCGGTTCTCCGCCGAGCTTGGAAAGGGCGGCGTCCCTGACGCCGTGGACCGCATGGGTGACGGTATCACGTTCGACGATCAGCCAGCGCCGGCATCCGGAGGAATGGTGCCAGTATTCACTGTGCCGGCCGCGCGGATTGTCGCGCAGATAGACATAATCGAACCAGGCATCCGCACCGGCATCCGGCGCCGGCCTGATAAGGCCCGCATCGCCGCGGATCGAAAATTCCTCCTTCGGTCGGGCGCCGCAATGGGGACAGGAAATCAGGCTTGCCATCGTCAAATGTCCTCAGTGCAGGTTGGGCTGGGCGCCGACGCCCTTTTCGTCGATCGGATAGCCGCGCGCGAAGCGGTCGAGCCGGAAGGCGCGGGCGGTCTGATGCGGCGTATTGCGGGCGATCAGATGGGCGTAGCAGAAGCCGGAGGCCGGCGTGGCCTTGAAGCCGCCGTAACACCAGCCGGCGTTGAGATAGAGATTGTCGATATGGGTGCGGTCGATGATCGGCGAGCCGTCCATGCTCATATCCATGACGCCGCCCCAGGAGCGCAGATAACGCACGCGCGACAGCGACGGGATCAGCGCCAGCCCGGCTTCCGCGACGTGCTCGACCGAAGCGAGATTGCCGCGCTGGGCATAGGAATTGTAGCCGTCAATATCGCCGCCGAAGACCAGGCCGCCCTTGTCAGACTGGGACGCGTAGAAATGCCCGGCGCCAAAGGTGACGACCGTGTCGATAAACGGCTTCAGTCCTTCGGAAACGAAGGCCTGCAGCACATGGCTTTCGATCGGCAGCCGCAGGCCGGCCATATCGGCGACGACGGTGGAATTGCCGGCGGCCGCCAGCGCCAGCTTGCCGCAGCCGATGAACCCCTTGCTGGTCTCGACGCCGGTCACCTGACCGTTTTCGCTGCGGATGCCGGTCACCTCGCACTGGGTAATGATGTCGACACCGCGGCTGTCTGCGCCGCGCGCATAACCCCAGGCGACCGCATCATGGCGCACCGTGCCGCCGCGCGGCTGGAACAGGCCGCCCATGATGGGGAAACGGGCATTGTCGAAGTCGAGGAAGGGCAATTTCTTGCGCACCGCCTGCCGGTCGAGAAGCTCGGCGTCGACGCCGTGCAGCCGCATGGCGTTGCCGCGGCGCGTATAAGCGTCGCGCTGGGCGTCGGAATGGAAGAGGTTGAGCACGCCGCGCTGCGAGACCATGGCGTTGAAGTTGAAGTCCTGCTCCAGCCCTTCCCAGAGCTTCATCGACAGCTCGTAGAAGGGATTATTGCCCGGCAACAGGTAGTTCGAGCGGATGATCGTCGTGTTCCTGCCGATATTGCCGGAGCCGAGATAGCCCTTTTCGAGGACGGCGACATTGGTGACGCCGAATTCCTTGGCAAGATAATAGGCGGTGGCAAGACCATGGCCGCCGCCACCGACGATGATGACGTCGTAATGCGGCTTCGGCGCCGGGTCGCGCCAGGCAGGCAACCAGCTTTTGTTGCCGCGAAGGCCGTTGAGGAAAATCGAAAGAGCGGAATAGCGCATGGGTCACCCCGGAAAGAACAGCTGCATGATGCCAGAAAGGGGAGGGCGGACTTGCACTAAAGGGACATGATTGGCTAAGAAAGAGACATGTCCTCGCTTGATAGCAGAAATGTGCAGACGATCGGCTTTATCCTCATCCCGGGATTTGCGCTGATGTCCTATGCCTCGGCGACGGAGCCGCTCAGGGCGGCAAATCTTCTGGCCGGACGTGAGATCTATCGGCTGCAGATCTTCTCACCGGATGGCGCAGCGGCACTCTCCTCCTCGGGCGTCAGCGTCCCCGCCGAACCTCTCCCTGTCAGGGGCTCGGGGCTCGGCACGGCCTTCGTCTGCGCCGGCGGTTTGCCCCGCGACTGGCGCTATCCCGGCGTGCTGTCCTGCTTGAGGCAGCTGTCGCGCGAAGGTGTGAGGATCGGCGGCATCTCGGGCGGTCCCTATCTGATGGCGGCCGCCGGACTGCTTGGCGGTCGCGACTTCACCATCCATTGGGAGCATGCGGCCGCCCTTCTCGAAGCCTTCCCGGATCTCACGCCGCGCCAGGCGCGCTTCCTGATCGACGGCAACCGGATTACCTGTGGCGGCGGCATCGCACCGCTCGACATGATGCATGTGCTGATCGCCGAGCGCATGGGGCCGGATTTCGCCCGCCGCGTCAGCGACTGGTATCTTCATACCGAGGTCAACGAGCCTGCAGCCCCGCAGCGCGCCTCGCTGGCGCAGCGCTATGGCGTCTATCATCCCGGCCTGCTCAGCGTTCTCGAACGGATGGAGGAGACGATCGAGATGCCGCTCGAGCGCGCCGCCATGGCGCGCATTGCCGGCGTCACCACCCGCCATCTCGACCGGCTCTTTTCGGCTCACCTCGGCAGTACCTTCCTCAAGCAGTACCGCAGGATCAGGCTGCAGCATGCCCATCGGCTGCTGAAGCAGAGCCCGCTTTCCGTCTCGGAAATCGCGGTGGCCACCGGCTTTTCCAGCCTGAGCCATTTTTCCCGGATGTTCCGTGCCCTCTACGGCATCGCTCCGCGCGCGGCGCGGCGGGAATAGGTTTTCTTCACGGTTGAGGAATTTTCACTATGGCGATAGGGTTGCCTTGAACAAAAGAGAAGGCGGCAGGGGAAAACCTATGAAATCCAAGCGTGAAGCGGCAGAGCAACCGGAACAGGCGCTTGGCGGACGCGCTCCCTTTTCCCAGGACCCGCACGCCGTTCGCGAGCCGAAGGAAAACAACCTCGAAATGGCGATCGGCCATGAGGTGCGCGCCTACCGCAAGAAACTCGGCATTACCGTGACCGATCTGGCGGCAGCGACCGGCATTTCGCTCGGCATGCTCTCGAAGATCGAGAACGGCAACATCTCGCCGTCGCTGACGACGCTGCAATCGCTGTCGCGGGCGCTCGGCGTGCCGCTGACGGCCTTCTTCCGCCGTTTCGAGGAACCGCGCAACGCCGTCTTCGTCAAGGCAGGCCAGGGCATCGAGCTCGAACGGCGCGGCACGCGCGCCGGCCACCAATATAATCTGCTCGGCCATATCGACAACAATACCAGCGGCGTCATCGTCGAGCCTTACCTCATCACCCTGACGACTGACTCCGACATCTTCCCGACCTTCCAGCACGAGGGGATGGAATTTCTCTATATGCTTGAGGGCGAAGTCGTTTACCGCCACGGCGACCAGCTTTTTCAGATGCAGCCCGGCGATAGCCTGTTCTTCGACGCCGATGCGCCGCATGGGCCGGAGCAACTGGTGAAACTACCGAGCAAATACCTCTCGATCATCAGCTATCCACAGCAGAGCTCGAAAAGCTGACTTGCCTAAAAGGAAAAAATCTTTCTTCCCAGTTGAAAACTCAAAATAGACCTGCTAGTCCTTTTTTCAACACGAACGGAGGTCTGGTCATGTGCGGAATTGTGGGTCTCTTCCTCAAGGATAAAAGTCTCGAACCGGAGCTCGGGGCATTGCTGTCCTCCATGCTGGTGACGATGACGGATCGGGGGCCGGACAGCGCCGGTATTGCGATCTATGGCGACGCCAGCGGCAACAGCGGCAAGATCACCATCCAGTCGTCCAATCCGAAGAAGGATTTCGCCGGCCTCGAGGCCGAGCTCGGCCAGGCGGTTGGCGCATCGGTCGCCGTCCAGGTGAAGAGCACGCATGCCGTCATCACGCTTGCGAGGGACCTGCTCGAAACGGGCAAGGCAGCCGTTTCGGAATTGCGTCCGAACGTTCGCATCATGAGCAGCGGCGACGCCATCGAGATCTATAAGGAAACGGGTCTGCCGAAGGATGTCGTCTCGCGCTTCGCGGTCAATTCAATGGCCGGCACCCACGGCATCGGCCATACCCGCATGGCGACGGAATCAGCCGTCACGACGCTCGGCGCCCATCCTTTCTCCACCGGCTCCGACCAATGCCTGGTGCATAATGGCTCGCTGTCCAACCACAACAATCTCCGCCGCGAACTGAAGCGCGAAGGCATGACCTTCGAAACGGAAAACGACACCGAGGTCGCCGCCGCCTATCTGACGGCCGAGATGGCCAAGGGCAAGAATCTCGGCCAGGCGCTGGAAGGCGCGGTGGATGACCTCGACGGCTTCTTCACCTTCGTCGTCGGCACGAAATCCGGCTTCGGCGTCGTGCGCGATGCGATTGCCTGCAAGCCCGCCGTCATGGCCGAAACGGACCAGTATGTCGCCTTCGGTTCGGAATACCGGGCGCTGGTCAACCTACCCGGCATCGAGAACGCCCGGGTCTGGGAGCCGGAGCCTGCAACGGTTTATTTCTGGGATCACCAGAAGGTCGCTTGACCAGCGCCTCATGCCTATTCTCCAAGGGTTATCGAAACATGCCTGTCATTGATCTTGCCACTACGCCGTTGCGTGAACTCAACAGCGCCCTGCACAACATCCAGAACGGTTCGAACGATCTTTCCTTCGAAGTCGTCAATCCGCGCGGCAGCCATTCGGTTGCCGTCGGCATCGATGCGCCCGTGACGGTCGATGTGAAGGGGTCCGTCGGCTATTACTGCGCCGGGATGAATGATGGCGGGACCGTCACCGTTCACGGTTCGGCAGGTCCGGGCGTTGCGGAAAACATGATGTCTGGAACCGTCGTCATCGAGGGCGATGCCAGCCAGTATGCCGGCGCAACCGGCCGCGGCGGCCTGCTTGTCATCAAGGGCAATGCGGCATCGCGCTGCGGCATCTCGATGAAAGGCATCGACATCGTCGTTCATGGCAATATCGGCCACATGTCCGCCTTCATGGGCCAGTCCGGCCACCTCGTGGTACTCGGCGATGCCGGCGATGCGCTTGGGGATTCGCTCTACGAGGCAAAGCTCTTCGTGCGCGGTTCGGTCAAGAGCCTGGGTGCCGATTGCATCGAAAAGGAGCTGCGTCCCGAGCATCTGACGAAGCTCGCCGAACTTCTCGAAAAGGCGGGCGTGACCGAAGTGAGGCCCGAGGAATTCAAGCGCTACGGCTCCGCCCGCAAGCTGTACAACTTCAAAATCGACAACGCCGACGCGTATTAAGGCGAGGGACCATCATGAGCTATCACAACCCCTATACCCCGCCGCGCAAGTCAGCGACCTTCGACGATTACACGCTGGCGGAAATCCGCCGCGCCGCTGCGACCGGCATTTACGACATTCGTGGCGCCGGCACCAAACGGAAGGTGCCGCATTTCGACGACCTGCTGTTTCTCGGCGCATCGATCTCGCGCTATCCGCTCGAAGGATACCGCGAGAAGTGCGACACGTCGGTCGTCCTCGGCGCGCGCTTTGCCAAAAAGCCCATTCACCTGAAGACGCCGATCACCATTGCCGGCATGAGCTTCGGCGCGCTCTCCGGCAATGCCAAGGAAGCGCTCGGACGCGGCGCGACGATTGCCGGAACCTCCACCACGACAGGCGACGGCGGGATGACCGATGAAGAGCGCGGCCATTCGCAGACGCTGGTCTACCAGTATCTGCCGTCGCGATACGGCATGAATCCCAAAGACCTGCGTCGCGCCGATGCGATCGAGGTGGTTGTCGGTCAAGGCGCAAAACCCGGCGGCGGCGGCATGCTGCTCGGCCAGAAGATCTCCGATCGCGTCGCCAACATGCGCAACCTGCCGAAGGGCATCGACCAGCGCTCGGCCTGCCGCCATCCGGATTGGACGGGCCCCGACGATCTCGAAATCAAGATCCTGGAACTGCGCGAGATCACCGACTGGGAAAAGCCGATCTATGTGAAGGTCGGCGGCGCGCGCCCTTATTACGATACAGCGCTTGCCGTGAAGGCCGGCGCCGACGTGGTGGTGCTCGATGGCATGCAGGGCGGAACCGCGGCAACGCAGGATGTCTTCATCGAGAATGTCGGCATGCCGACGCTCGCCTGCATCCGCCCCGCTGTCCAGGCGCTGCAGGATCTCGGCATGCATCGCAAGGTGCAACTGATCATCTCGGGCGGCATCCGTTCCGGCGCCGACGTGGCCAAGGCACTGGCGCTGGGCGCCGATGCCGTTGCCATCGGCACGGCGGCACTCGTTGCGATCGGCGACAACGATCCGCATTGGGAAGAAGAGTATCAAAAGCTCGGCACGACGGCCGGGGCCTACGACGACTGGCACGAAGGCAAGGACCCGGCTGGCATCACGACGCAGGACCCGGAACTGATGAAGCGGCTTGATCCGGTCGCCGCCGGCCGCCGTCTCGCCAACTATCTGAAGGTCATGACGCTGGAAGCCCAGACCATCGCGCGCGCCTGCGGCAAGAACCACCTGCACAACCTAGAACCGGAAGATCTTTGCGCCCTGACGATGGAGGCCGCCGCCATGGCGCAGATCCCGCTCGCCGGCACAAACTGGTATCCCGGCAAGGGAGGCTACTGATTTCTACCGGCCGGGCAAATGTCCCGGCCGTCTCGCATCCATAAGCAAAGTGTCTCCAAGAAATCCAAAGGGGAACGAAATGACACTGGACCTTGCTGCTTTTGCCAGAGACAAAGGCATCAAATATTTCATGATCAGCTATACTGACCTGTTCGGCGGCCAACGCGCCAAGCTGGTCCCCGCCGAAGCCATCGCCGATATGCAGAAGGATGGCGCCGGCTTCGCGGGCTTCGCAACCTGGCTGGATTTGACGCCTGCCCATCCCGACCTGTTCGCGCTTCCCGATGCTTCCTCCGTCATCCAGCTACCCTGGAAGAAGGACGTCGCATGGGTTGCCGCCGACTGCGTCATGGACGACCAGCCTGTCGAACAGGCACCACGTGTGGTGCTGAAAAGACTGGTCGCTGAAGCTGCGAAAGAAGGGCTCCGGGTAAAAACCGGCGTGGAGCCCGAATTCTTTCTCATCTCCTCGGACGGCTCGGTGATTTCGGACCAGTTCGATACAGCCGAGAAACCCTGCTACGATCAGCAGGCCGTGATGCGTCGGTATGACGTCATCGCCGAGATTTGCGACTACATGCTCGAGCTCGGCTGGAAGCCCTATCAGAACGACCACGAGGACGCGAACGGCCAGTTCGAGATGAACTGGGAATATGACGACGCGCTTCAGACGGCGGACAAGCACTCCTTCTTCAAGTTCATGGTCAAGTCGGTCGCCGAAAAACACGGCCTTCGCGCCACCTTCATGCCGAAGCCCTTCAAAGGCCTGACCGGAAACGGCTGCCATGCCCACATCTCGGTCTGGGACATCGATGGCAAGGTCAACGCCTTCGCGGACAAGGAAATGGCCTTTGGGCTCTCCGCTCAGGGTAAAACCTTCCTCGGCGGCATCATGAAACACGCCTCCGCGCTGGCCGCGATCACCAATCCGACGGTCAATTCCTACAAGCGCATCAACGCGCCGCGCACCACATCGGGCGCCACCTGGGCGCCGAACACGGTCACCTGGACCGGCAACAACCGCACCCACATGGTGCGCGTGCCGGGACCGGGCCGCTTCGAGCTGCGCCTGCCTGATGGTGCGGTCAATCCGTACCTGCTGCAGGCGATCATCATCGCTGCCGGCCTTGACGGCATCCGCAGCCAAGCCGATCCCGGCCGCCACTACGATATCGACATGTATGCCGAGGGGTACCTGGTGAAGGATGCGCCGCGCCTGCCACTCAATCTGCTCGACGCGCTGCGCGCTTATGATGCCGACGAGGGCTTGAAGCAGGCGATCGGGGCCGAGTTTTCCGCCGCCTATCTCAAGCTCAAGCATCAGGAGTGGAACGCTTACTGCTCGCATTTCACCCAGTGGGAACGCGACAGTACGCTCGACATCTGAGTGGACCTTCTGAAGACACGCTCATCACGCCGGAGCGGACAGGCTCCGGCGTCATCTAGCCCTCTGCGCTTGGGATAGCGAAGGAAGCGACAGCATGAAGAGTTTCGTACTCACCGTATCCTGCAAATCGACGCGCGGCATCGTGGCGGCGATTTCGAGCTATCTGGCCGACAAGGGTTGCAACATCATCGACAGCTCGCAGTTCGACGATCTCGATACCGGCAAGTTCTTCATGCGCGTCAGCTTCATTTCGGAAGAGGGGCTTTCGGGCACCGATATCGACATCGGTTTTGCCGCCGTCGCCGCTCCCTTCGAAATGGATTACGATTTTCATGACAGCGAAAAGCGCATGAAGGTGCTGCTGATGGTGTCGCGCTTCGGCCATTGCCTGAACGACCTGCTCTACCGCTGGAAGATCGGCGCCCTGCCGATCGATATCGTCGGCGTCGTCTCCAACCATTTCGATTACCAGAAGGTCGTGGTCAACCACGACATCCCCTTCCATCATATTCCGGTCACCAAGGCCAACAAGGTACAGGCCGAGGCCCATATCCTTGATGTGGCCGAGCAGACCGGCACGGAGCTGATCGTGCTGGCGCGCTACATGCAGATCCTGTCGGACGAAATGTGCCAGAAGATGTCTGGCCGGATCATCAACATCCACCATTCTTTCCTGCCGAGCTTCAAGGGCGCCAATCCTTATAAGCAGGCCTATCAACGTGGCGTGAAGCTGATCGGGGCGACGGCGCATTACGTCACCGCCGATCTCGACGAAGGCCCGATCATCGAGCAGGACACGGCGCGCATCACCCATGCGCAGTCGCCCGACGATTACGTCTCGATCGGCCGCGATGTCGAAAGCCAGGTGCTGGCCCGTGCCATCCACGCCCATATCCACCACCGCACCTTCATCAACGGCAACCGCACCGTGGTTTTCCCGGCAAGCCCCGGAAGTTACGCGTCGGAGCGGATGGGCTGAGAGATGATTGGCGTCATCGCACCCATCGCGCCGCAGGACAGATACCGTCAAAGTTTTGGGAAATGCATGCCGGACGGGCTTGCCACGGCGCGAAAGACTTATATAGTCAGGAAATAAATATTCCATAGAGGAAATAAAAGGGAACGGACAATGGCTTTATCATGGCGTTTCTCCGTCTTGGCGGATCGGCATCGTGCTCTGGGATCGAAGCTCGAGGACTGGAGCGGCATGGGCACCGCCTGGACCTACGACAAGGACATGTCGGAAGAACATGTCGCCGTCCGCACCAAGGCCGGCATCATGGATGTCTCGGGCCTGAAGAAGGTGCACCTGGTCGGGCCGCACGCCATCGCCGTGCTCGACTATATTACCAGCCGCGACCTGACGAAGATCTACCCCGGCCGCTCGGTCTATGCGACCATGCTGAACGAGCGCGGCCACTTCACCGACGACTGCATCGTCTATCGCACCGGCCCGAATTCCTGGATGCTGGTGCATGGCTCCGGCTCCGGCCACGAGGAACTCGTCAAGCAGGCGGCCGGCCGCAATTGCGCCGTGCTCTTCGATGACGACCTGCATGACCTGTCGCTGCAGGGGCCGATTGCGGTCGATTATCTCGCCAAATATGTGCCCGGCATCCGCGATCTCAAATATTTCCACCACATGCAGACGACACTGTTCGGCGCGCCGGTGATGATCTCGCGCACCGGCTATACCGGCGAACGCGGCTACGAGATCTTCGTGCGCGGCCAGGACGCCGTCATGGTCTGGGACCGGATCGTCGAGGAAGGCAAGGAGATGGGCATCATCCCCTGCTGCTTCTCGGTTCTCGACATGCTGCGGGTCGAAAGCTACCTGCTCTTCTACCCCTACGACAATTCGCAAATGTATCCCTTCGCCGATCAGCCGCCCGGCGACAGTCTCTGGGAACTCGGCCTCGACTTTACCGTCAGCCCCGGCAAGACGGGTTTCCGTGGCGCCGAGGAACATGACCGCCTCAAAGGCAAGGAACGCTTCAAGATCTTCGGCATGCTGATCAATGCCGACGGACCGGCCGATCTCGGCGACGACGTCTTTGCCGACGGCAAAAAGGTCGGCGTCATTACCTGCCCGAGCTATTCGTCGCTGACGAAGAAATCCATGGCGATTGCCCGCCTGGACGTTGACAAGGCGGTGCATGGGACGAAACTCGAAGTCCGCGGCAAGACAGTGCAGGCAAGCGCCACCGCCCATACACTTCCCTTCGACGATCCGGAGAAGAAAAAGAGGATTGCCGTAGGTTAGGGAGCACGGAAATGCTCGTTGCAGGCATCAAGAGCCGACCAGTCTACACGGGCCTGACCATCCAGCCGCGCGCCCGGCGGCACATTTTCGCGCTCGAAGGGGAGGGCGCCAAGGCTCTGCTCGATCAGCAGCCGGCGCTTGACGAAACGGCGCTTTCCCGCAGCGAGATCCTCTATGTCGCCCGCGGCTCGCAAGGCACCGGCCTGGACGAGGCGCTGGCCCGCCTCGGCGCCGACATGTTCTTCACGGCGCCGACGATCGCCACGCTGCTCTTCCGATTGAAGGGGTCGCTCGCCACCGCCCATATGGGCACGCGGCTTTATCTGTCGGGCACGGAAGGCTTCATCGGCCAGGCAATGCTGGTGGCGCTCGATTACGGCATGGACCATGCCTCCGTCATCACCGAGCATCGCGGTTCGCTCGCCCGGCGTGTGCAATGCGTCCATTGCAAGGGCATCACCGACGACGTCACCACCAGCCCTTTCACTTGTAGCCATTGCGGGCTGCCGCTTCTGGTGCGCGACCATTATTCGCGCCGGCTCGCCGCCTTCCAGGGCGTCAATATCGATGCGGAAGAACCGGGCAGCGCGCCTGACCCGGAGGAGTTGTTCCTTTGAGCGGTGGTACTGAAATTCCTGTCCGCGTGACGCGGATCACGCCGATCGCCGAGCGCGTCAAGCGCTTCCGTTTCGAGCGCCTTGACTGCAAGCCAATGCCTTATTTCTCCGGCGGCGCCCACGTCATCGTTTTGATGAACGATGGCGGCCATATGCGCCGCAATGCCTATTCGCTGATGTCGCCGCCGCATGATTGCGCAGCCTATGAAATCAGCGTGCTGCACGTCGAGGATTCGCGCGGCGGCTCCACCTTCATGCATGAGAAGCTCAGCGAAGGCGACGAGCTCAAGGTCAGTTATCCCGTCAACCTCTTCCAGCCGGACTGGCGCGGGCGCAAGCACCTTCTGATCGCCGGCGGCATCGGCATTACCCCCTTCATCGCGATGATGGAGCAGTTTTCCCGCGAAGGCGCCAATTTCGAGCTGCATTATGCCATCCGTACGCGCGACCGCGGCGCCTATTGGCGGGAACTCACCGAGCGCTATGGCGGACATCGCATCAAGATCTATTGCGATGCCGAAGGCGACGCCATGCCCCTGACGAGCCTGCTCGGCACCCAGCCGCTCGGCACGCATCTTTATGTCTGCGGCCCATCCGGGATGATCGACGGCGTGCTGAAGGCGGGACTGGACGCCGGCTGGCCGGAACAGAACCTGCACTCGGAACGGTTCCTGTCGTCGCTGCCCGGCAAGCCCTTCGCGATCGATCTGCTGCGGTCCGGCAAGACCGTGAAGGTCGGCCATCACGAGAGCATGCTGGAAGCAATCGAGGCGGCGGGTGTCGACGCGCCCTTCCTCTGTCGCGGCGGCGCCTGCGGTCAATGCGAGACCGGGGTCGTCACCTGCGACGGCAAACTGCTGCACCATGACGTATATCTGACGAACGAAGAAAAAGCATCCGGCCGCAAGGTGATGATCTGCGTTTCCCGCTTCGAGGGAAACACGCTGCATCTTGATCTCTAGCGGCATCGGAAGCGGAACAAGGAGACCGGACATGGCAATCGTCTTCAAGCAGGAAACCTTCCGGAACGATTTCAGCTATCGGAACAGCCCCGAGAACATTCGGCGTTTCCCGTTTCCCTTCGACCGCGACGAATACATGTATTCCGTCAATATGGAGCCGCATGTGCACGGCCGGGCGGGAACCGTCTACGAAAGCCTGATCGATGTCGACGAGCATTACGTCGCCGAGATGCACGACCGGGCGCTGGTCCTGAAGGAAGATCCGCTACGCTATCAGGCCCTGCCGCACATGATGAGCGCGCAATGGGATACGCTCGAACTTTTGATGGAAGAGCAGGCGGCGGGTTATCCCGATCATTTCACGCTGATCCGCAACGGCGACCAGTGGCGCTGGATCAACCGCCCGCTCGGCATCGACGACAGCTTCACCTTTGGCGATGCCTCGACGCTGCCCTATGAGCCCTTCGAATATATCACCCGCCAGGCCCAGGGCGATTTCTGCATCGTCGACCAACGCGACGGCAATCTCTGGATGGACGCCGGCATGGTGACGACGCAGGCCGACTGGTCGCTCGATTTCGATATCGGCATGAATTTCATGGAATGGCACGGGCCGGTGCCGCTCGCCCACCAGATCGGCGTCTTCGACCGGGCGCTGAAATTCCTGTTGAACCTGCAGCAGGGCAAGCCGACACGGCGCTTCAACTGGACGATGACGATCAATCCGCGGCTCGACACCAGCCCGGAGAATTATCACAAATGGGGTCCTGACCGCACCACGGTGACGCCGGAAAATGTCGGCGAGAAGGTGCATCTGCGCGTCGAAGTGCAGAGCCTGTGGCGCCTGCCGCGCTCGAACGCCATCCTTTTCGTCATCCGCTGCTACCTGATGAACATGGAAGAGCTCGTCACCGTGCCGAAATGGGCGCGCCGCTTCCCGCGTGTGCTGAAGACGCTGCCACCCGAGCTCATCGACTACAAGGGCCTCACCCGCTTCCGCGAGACGACGATCGAGTGGCTTTCCAAATATGACGACGGGGCGCCGACCAGCCCCGGCATCTATCCGGACTGACACGCAGGACAATGCGATATAATCAAGAGGGGAATGCTTCATGACAAGAGTAGCCGTCATCGGTGCCGGGCCTTCCGGGTTGGCGCAGCTGCGCGCCTTTCAATCGGCCGCGCAGAAGGGCGCCGAGATCCCGGAGATCGTCTGCTTCGAAAAGCAGTCGGACTGGGGCGGGCTCTGGAACTATACCTGGCGCACCGGGCTCGACGAATATGGCGAGCCGGTCCACGGCAGCATGTATCGTTACCTCTGGTCGAACGGACCGAAGGAATGCCTCGAATTTGCCGATTATTCCTTCGAGGAGCATTTCGGCAAGCCGATCGCTTCCTATCCGCCGCGCGCCGTGCTCTGGGATTATATCAAGGGCCGCGTCGAGAAGGCGAATGTTCGCCACTGGGTGCGCTTCAGCACGCCGGTTCGCATGGTCCGCTTCGACGATCAGACGAAGAAATTCACGGTGACGGCGCATAACCGCGTCGAGGACCGGATGTATGAGGAGGAGTTCGACTATGTCGTCGTGGCATCGGGTCACTTCTCGACGCCGAACGTGCCCTATTTCGAGGGCGTGAGGACGTTCAACGGCCGCGTGCTGCACGCCCACGACTTCCGCGACGCGTTGGAGTTCAAGGGCAAAGACATCCTGCTCGTCGGCCGCAGCTATTCGGCCGAGGACATCGGCTCACAATGCTGGAAATACGGCGCGAAATCGGTGACCACGAGCTACCGTTCGAAGCCGATGGGCTTCAAATGGCCGGAGAATTTCGAGGAGCGGCCGCTGCTGGTGAAGCTCGAAAACCGCACGGCGCATTTCCTCGACGGCTCGACCAAAGAGGTCGATGCGGTGATCCTCTGCACCGGCTACCAGCACCATTTCCCCTTCCTGCCCGACGATCTCCGACTGAAGACGGCCAACCGCCTCTGGGCCGACAGCCTCTACAAGGGCGTGATCTTCGACAAGAACCAGCAGCTTTTCTATATCGGCATGCAGGATCAGTTCTACACCTTCAACATGTTCGACGTGCAGGCCTGGTGGGCGCGTGACGTGATGATGGGCCGCATCGCCCTGCCGCCGGAAGAGGAGCTGAAGGCCAATTTCGACATGTGGCGCGCCCGCGAGGAGACGCTCGAAGATGCCGAGCAGATGATCTGGTATCAGGGCGACTATGTGAAGGAACTGCTCGCCGAAACCGATTATCCCTCCTTCGACATCGAGGGGACCAACCAGACTTTCATGGAGTGGGAACATCACAAGGCCCATAACATCATGGGCTTCCGCGACCATGCCTACCGATCGCTGATGACCGGCAACCTGTCGCCGACGCACCACACGCCCTGGGTCGAGGCGCTCGACGATTCCATGGAGGAATATCTACGCAACTGATGAGGCGGGCCTGCATTGCCGGAGGAGGGTGTTCGCGCTCTCTTCCGGCATTGTGACGTGCGCCTTTTAAATGAGACGACATAAATCCATCTGCAACTCTTCTCTTCGAATGTGGCCTTCATGGATTTTCAAACGAGCATTCTCGGGCGCATGAGCGGTTTTCTCTATCGCTGCCGTGCGGACGAAAACTACACGATGCTTGAGATGACCAATGGCATCGAGCGCATCTTCGGTTATCCCGTCGACGAAATCATCGGCAACCGCACCCGGACCTTTACCTCGATCATGTACGAGGAAGACGTGCCTCTGATGGACGAGATCGTCGGACGGGCGCTGGAGAAGCGCACGGACTGGACGATGGAATACCGCATCCGCCATGCCATGGGTCATCTCATCTGGGTCACCGAGACCGGCGGCGGCATCTGGGACGAGAAGGGTGAGCTTCTCTATCTCGAAGGCAGCATCATCAACATCGAATCACTCTACCAGCGAATCGATGACCAGACTGCCGACATGCGCATCACCGCCTCGAAGACCAATGAAATCCTGCAATCGCTGCGTTACCTGAAGCTGCTGGCCGTCAATGCCGGCATCGAGGCCGCCCGCGCCGGCACGGCTGGATCGGGATTTGCCGTGCTGGCCGCCGAGATGCGCACGCTCGCCAACTCTTCAGAAGAGGCCGCGCGCGCCATTTCCAACGCACAACGCAAGGCGGAAGGCTGAGCGTTAACCCGATTTGCGGCCCAAGTTCAAAGCCGCATTATTAACCGTTCCGTTCTTCCGGAGATTGCATCGCTTTTCCAATGGCTTACGGCAGTCCGGCGCTTGACGAATCGGCTGTGATTGTGGGGAATGTTGAGGCCGCGTTAACTTATTGTTAACCATAGCAGCGGTAGACATGGTCAACGATTTCTTCACATAGATGACCAAAGTGCTAACAGACGCTCGCTCCATCCGCATCAAGGGCCGCTCTTTCCTCGCGGTCATGCTGTCTCCGGATCTTCCGATCGATGATTGGTTGATCCGCCTGGACGATCTGGCCGCGCGTTCGGCCGGCTTCTTCCTCGGACGGCCTGTCGTGCTCGACCTGACGGACCTGCAAATCGACCGACCGCAGCTGAAGAACCTGATTGCCGAACTTGCCAAGCGCAATGTCAGCATCATGGGCATCGAGGGCGCACGGCCTTCGATCCTCGGGTCCGGCATGCCGCCGGCACTCAAAGGCGGTCGTTCGGTTTCCGATATCGAGGTTCAGGCAAAGGAGCCTGCCGATCAGCCCGGCAAACCGGCAGTGGCAGAGACCCGCCCAGCCATGCAATCGATCGTCATCAGGGAGCCGGTGCGCTCCGGGCAATCGGTGATCTTTCCGGAAGGCGACGTCACCGTCATCGGTTCGGTCGCCTCGGGTGCCGAGGTCATCGCCGGCGGGTCCGTCCATATCTACGGCGCCTTGCGTGGCCGAGCCATGGCGGGGTCCATCGGAAACGCATCGGCGCGGATCTTTTGCCGCAAGCTCGAGGCCGAGCTGGTTGCAATCGACGGTATCTACAAGATGGCGGAAGACATGGCGCCCAATCTTCGCGGACAGGCTGTTCAGCTCTGGCTCGAAGACGACGCGATCATGGCAGAGAAACTGATCTGACGGGAGCGCCGCGCGTCTCATCGAGAGCCGCAAAGGACGCTTCAACACTTCGAATTACTGGGGCCACGGCAAAGGAGAGACAATGATGGGGAAAGTGATCGTCGTCACGTCAGGCAAGGGTGGGGTTGGCAAGACGACCTCGACTGCCGCATTGGGAGCGGCGCTGGCGCAACGCAATGAAAAAGTCGTCGTCGTCGATTTCGACGTCGGCTTACGCAATCTCGACCTGGTGATGGGCGCCGAGCGCAGGGTCGTCTACGACCTGATCAATGTCATCCAGGGCGACGCCAAGCTTACCCAGGCGCTGATCCGCGACAAGCGGCTGGAGACGCTGTTCCTGCTGCCGGCCTCGCAGACGCGAGACAAGGACAATCTGACGGCCGAGGGCGTCGAGCGCGTCATCAACGACCTGAAGCGCTATTTCGACTGGATCATCTGCGATAGCCCCGCCGGGATCGAGCGCGGTGCGACGCTTGCCATGCGCCACGCCGATGTTGCCGTGGTCGTCACCAATCCCGAGGTCTCGTCGGTGCGCGATTCGGATCGCATCATCGGCCTGCTGGATGCCAAGACAGCCAAGGCCGAACGCGGCGAACGGATGGAAAAGCACCTGCTGCTCACCCGCTACGACGCCAACCGCGCCGAACGCGGCGACATGCTCAAGGTCGACGACGTGCTGGAAATCCTGTCCATCCCGCTGCTCGGCATCATACCCGAAAGCATGGATGTTCTGCGTGCATCCAATATCGGTGCGCCAGTCACGCTGGCAGACAGCCGCAGCGCGGCTGCGATGGCCTATTTCGACGCCGCTCGCCGGCTCGCTGGTGAAGTCGTGCCGATCGCCATCCCAGAGGAAAAGCGCAATATTTTCGGCAAGATCTTCGGACGGAGGGCGGCATGAATATTTTCCGTCTTTTCAACAAGCAGAGAACCGCACCGGCCGCCCGCGAACGGTTGCAGGTCCTTCTCGCCCATGAACGTTCCTCGGCGGGGTCGGACCTGGTCTCCCTGCTGCGCGAGGAAATCCTTGCGGTGATCGCAAAGCACGTGCAGCTCGATCACGACAAGGTGCAGGTGACGATCGATCGCAACGAGTACGTTTCGACGCTCGAAATCGACGTCGAAATTCCGCTGAATGCAGCCGTGCAGGCTGCCTGAAAGACAGCGCTGCCTGTCCTGACGACAGGCGGCGCTGACGATCAGGACTGTCTGGCTTTGCGATTGGCGTAGCGCCGGTCGCGCTCGGCCTTTCGGGCGGCTTCGTCGGCAATCACGCGAGCGATCCGGTCTTTGTCAGCCGCTTCGCGGGCATCGGCATCGGCGCGTGCTGCGGCTTCGGCGGCAGCCTGACGTTCGGCTTCCGCGGCCTGAGCCCGCTCCTGCTCTTCGAGCTTGACCCGTTCTCGCTGAGCGCGACGTTCTTCCCTGGCCGCGGCAATGGCTTGACGCTCCGCCTGCTTTGCCAGCCTTGTGGGTTCGGCTGAATCCTTGGCGTTACGATACGCGTTGAGGAGAGCCGCCTTGGCTTCGGCAGCGGCGCTGCGGCGATCGGAAAGCTCGTTGTTTTTGGCGTTTTTCAAATCTGTTTCCTGACTGTTTGACTTCGACCCTAGAGCATGATGCCGAAAAATCTGCGCGGTTTTCGGACGAAATCATGTTCTAACTCTTTAATTTAGGACAAGATTCAGAGTTTAGGCCGATCCGGCGTAAACTCATCTTGTTCCATGGCGCCGCACGCCATCAGACGCGCAAAGGCGCTGTAATACCTTGAACTGCACATGGCTTTATCCTGAAATCGAATCCGATTTAAGGAATTATGCCATAGGGTCAGATTTTCTTTTTTCGCTTCGCGACAGGAGCAGTAACCCCTGTCAAGCGATCCTGCAATTCCTTGGCCTCACGCGCTTCGCGTAACCGCAAGGTTTTTTCCTCGCGGGCACGTACGGTCGAATCGATCTCTTCGACCGCGCGGCTTCGCGCCAGGAACTGCGATTGCACGTTTCCGAAGGCAATCTCCGCCTGCTTGCGTGATTTGCTATGTGACTCTGTCATATCAATCCTGGATTTTATCACAGCGCCGCACGTCTTTCAGACGCGCAAAGGACGCTGTAACGCTTTGAATTCTGCATGATTCGTTAAACGGATTCCGCGTTTAAGAAATTGTGCAGCAGCCCGCTGGCCGACTCAGCAAAAAAGGCCAGGCAACGTGCCTGACCTTGATAGTATCATACTTTCGACAGTGCCGGTACATCCGCGGTCAAAGGAAAGCAGATTTCAGTTTAAGCAGCTTGGAGATTGCAAGCGGACATTTTGCCCGACTTGTTATCGCGCTCAAGCTCGTAGCCGATCTTCTGGCCTTCGACGATTTCGCGCATGCCAGCGCGTTCGACGGCAGAAATGTGAACGAAGGCGTCAGCGCCGCCGTCGTCAGGCTGAATGAAGCCGAAGCCCTTGGTGGAATTGAACCATTTAACTGTGCCAGTGGTCATAACAAACCCTTTCATAGCAATTGAACGACCGCACGTGCGGAAGCACGACGGATGATGATCTCGATTTTGAAGAGGGAAGTTCGTCCAGGGCACGTTGCCAGCGTGCGATAACAAAAGTCAAACAAGCAATATCGACTACCGAGATATAGTCACTCAACCCGAATTTGTCAACTTTTAGTTTTTCAGGGCCGTTCACTCATCATCAGGTTGCATCTCGGCCGCCTTGCATGCCGGGACGCCGATCGCCGGCCTCGACCTCAAAAGCAGGCATTACGAGCGCGGCCGCGTCTTCTGCGGGTCATAATGCGAAAGCGGCACGACCGTCGCCGGCAGGCGCTTCTGGTGGCCGTCGAGCTTGCCGATCTCGACCTCGGTGCCGGGGCTCGCATGCATCACGTCGATGCGGGCGAGCGCGATCGTCTTGCCGAGGATCGGCGAGTGCGTGGCGCTGGTGATAACACCCACTTGGGCCCGGCCGATATGGATGCAATCGCCATGGCCGACGGCCTCGTTGGCCTTGATGTCGAGCCCGACGAGCAGATGGCGCGGATGCTCCTTGCGCCGGATCAGCGCCTCGCGACCGATGAATTCGTCCTGCTTGGATTTCAGCGGCACCGTGAAGCCGATCCCCGCCTCGAACGGGTCCGTCTGGTCGGTGAATTCGTGATGGGCAAAGATCAGACCCGCCTCGATGCGGACCATGTCGAGCGCCTCCAGCCCCATCGGCTTCAATCCGTGCGGCTGGCCCGCCTTCCAGACGGCGTCGAACACCGTCAGCGCATCCTTCGGATGACAGAAAATCTCGTAGCCGAGTTCGCCGGTGTAACCAGTACGCGAGACGACGATCGGGGTACCCTCGAAGCCGCCGATGCGGCCGACAGTGAAGCGAAACCATTCGAGCTCGCCGATGTCAGGCTGGCGCGGCGCCGTCCAGACGATTTCCTTGAGGATATCGCGGCTCTTCGGACCTTGCAGGGCGATATTGTGCATCTGGTCGGTCGAAGAGCGGACCCAAGCCTTGAAGCCCTTCTTCTCCGCCTGCTGGCGCAGCCATATGCCGCTGAAATCATCGCCGCCGATCCAGCGGAAGTTCTTGTCGCCGAGCCGGAACAGCGTGCCGTCATCGATCATGCCGCCGTTTTCGTAGCACATGGCGGAATAGACGACCTGGCCGGTCGACAGCTTGCGCACATCGCGCGTCAGGCAATATTGCAGCAACTCCTCGGCATCCGGCCCCGTCACCTCGAATTTCCGCAAGGGTGAGAGATCGATGACGGCGGCGCGCTCGCGGCAGGCCCAGTATTCCTCGACCGGCCCTTCGCTGGAAAAGCGGTTCGGCAGCCAGAAGCCGCGATATTCGGTGTAGTCCCGCGTCAACGCGGAGAGGCGAGGATGGAAGGCGGTTTCGCGTGTCAGTTCGGCGTCGGCATCTGGGGTCATGCGATAGGCTACCGCTCGTGAGAATTTCTCTTTTCCGGAAAAGGTGCGGACGTGGATATCCGTCGGATCCCAGCCGTTCGCCGCGTCGATATCGTCAGGGCAGGACGAGGAGACGCAGACGAGGTCGGTCAGCGCCCGCATCAGCACGTAATCGCCCGGGCGCGACCAGGGCTCGTCGAGATAGAGCTGGTTGTTGTGGTCGATATTGGTGTTGTAGAAATAGTTCAGCGCTTCCCACCCCTTGCGGCTGGCAATGCCGTAAGGTGCCAGCGCCGCGTTGAAATTATCCGTGCAATTGACGTGGCCGGGATAACCCATGTCGTCGTAATAGCGCGAATTGCAGGCGGTCGCGAAAGCGTCGTGACGTCCGACGGTATCCTGGACGATTTCGACCAGCGGCTCGAAGACGCGGTCGAAGGCCTTGGAGGGGAGACCCGGCATTGGATAGCTGCGGCCGAGCAGCGTGCGGGTGACGGTGGAATCAAGCGCGAGGTCGAGACCCTTGTCGACCTTGCGGGCGGCAAAAGCCTGGAAATCGGTGCACTGGCGTCCATAGACGTCGATGATCTGGATGAATTCGCCGGCCCGCACGAAATAGGCTGCCGCGCTCGCCGCCCGGATGCGGATATCCTCGATCGGATCGGCGGCCGGTTCCGGCAAAGCGGAGGCATAATCGCGGATCAGCAGGCTGCGCTTGATCCTGATCTCGATCGGCGTCGCCGTATCCTGCGCCTCCGGCGACATGGCGCTGGCCGGTGCTGCGACGATCAACAGGCCCTTCATGGAAATCGTGAAATCCGCCTGGCTGCCCGGGGTCGATCCCGCCCCGAAGATGCAGAGCCCGCCGGCAACTGCCAGATCGGCGCCGCGACGCTGAAGCGCAGCACGCGTGCGGGCAGCACTCTCATCCTCCGCTTGAAGAATGGCCTTCAAACCATCGGCTGAATTGCTGAATGCGGTCCCGAGACCGGCCGCCAGGAAGCGGCCTTTCTCGTCGAGGAAGGAGATCTCGCAGACCTGCCCGCCCTCGCTGTCGATGACGCTGACCCGGTCGCCCGGCTCGACGCGCATAACGACCGATCCGCCGCCCTTTGCCCTGTAGCGCTCAGTTCCCTCCGGCAGGGTGGGAATGCCGGGATAATGCACGAGGCTCGGAGCGGCCGGCCGCAGGCCTGTCATAGCAGGATGAAGTTCTCGCATTCTGCCCTCATGGGGATCGGGCATGCCCTCCGGCATGCGGACACAGGTTTACAAAATGGCTGTGGAAAGTAAAGCGATGTTGACTAAAAAGAAAATATCTTCACTATGCATAAAGAGTTGAGACTCGGGAAATCCGTCGGGAACACGGATCGTCAAAATTATCCGGGCGGGCTTGAGACTGTCAGGGAGACACGTTCAGGGAGACGTACAAAGATACGTCCGGAACAAATAGAATGGGGAATTTCACTGATGACAGATATTGTGGAGGCCGGGATTGCATCCGGCACCGAAGGTAAGCTTGTACGCGCGCTCGACTGGAAGGGCGCATTCTGGGTGGCTGCGGGCGTGCCGCCGCTTGTTCTTTTCTCCATCGGCGGGATTGCGGGCACGACGGGCAAGCTCGCCTTCGTCGTCTGGATCATCTCGATGGTGATGGGTTTCCTGCAATCCTTCACCTATGCCGAGATCGCCGGCATGTTCGCCAACAAATCCGGCGGCGCCTCGGTCTATGGCGCCACCGCCTGGTTGCGTTATTCGAAATTCATCGCGCCGCTGTCCGTCTGGTGCAACTGGTTTGCCTGGTCGCCGGTGCTGTCGCTCGGCTGCGCCATCGCCGCCGGTTACATCCTCAACGCATTCTATCCGATTCCCGCGGCGGATTCACAAATGGTCCTCGACTGGATCTCAGCGCATGCCGCTTCCATCACGGCCGACAGCCCCCGCGTCGCCGAATATATTGCAGCCCATGCCGGCACGACGCCGGATGACGCCGTCAAGGCATTGCTCGGCACCGACGGTGTCGCCGCCCTGACGCCGGCGATCCGCAGCTGGTCGCTCTTGAGCTTCAACATTCCCTTCCTTGCCACCGCCAATATCAACGCCACCTTCTTCATCGGCGGCATCCTGATGCTGGTCATCTTCGCGATCCAGCATCGCGGCATTTCCGAAACGGCAAGCGTGCAGAAGTGGCTGGCCATCATTGTGCTGGTGCCGCTGCTCATCATCGGCCTCTATCCGATCGTCAGCGGCCATATCCTTGCCACCAACGTCACCGGTCTCGTGCCGCCGACAGCCGCCTATGCCGCTGTCGACGGCACCTGGAGCAACGGCGGCTGGACACTCTTCCTCGGCGGCCTCTATATCGCCGCCTGGTCGACCTACGGCTTCGAGACGGCCGTCTGCTACACCCGCGAACTCAAGAACCCGAAGACCGACACCTTCAAGGCGATCTTCTATTCCGGCCTTGCCTGCTGCCTGTTCTTCTTCCTCGTGCCCTTCGCCTTCCAGGGCGTTCTTGGCCACGCAGGCATGCTGGCCCCCGGCATCGTCGATGGCACCGGTGTTGCCGAAGCGCTCGGCGGCCTGATCGGCGCCGGCCGCGTGGTTACCCAATTGCTTGTCGTACTGATGATCATGGCACTCTTCCTCGCCATCATGACGGCGATGGCCGGTTCCTCGCGCACGCTCTACCAGGGCTCGAAAGATGGCTGGCTGCCGAAATATCTCGACCACGTCAACGAGCACGGCGCGCCGACCCGGGCGATGTGGACCGATTTCGCCTTCAATCTCTTCCTGCTGGCGATCGCCTCGGATGCCGGCGGCTACTTCTTCGTGCTCGCCGTCTCGAATGTCGGCTACATTATCTTCAACTTCCTGAACCTCAATTCCGGCTGGATCCACCGGATGGATTCCGGTCATATCGAACGCCCCTGGAAGGCGCCGACCTGGCTGATCGGCCTCAACACCGTGCTGGCCTTCGTCAACGCGCTCTTCCTCGGTGCGGGTGCCAAGGTCTGGGGTTATTCCAATGCCCTCTGGGTCGGCTTCATCTTCGCCGCCCTGATCCTGCCGGTCTTCGCCTATCGCCACTATGTGCGCGACGGCGGCAAATTCCCCGCAGGCGCGATGGAGGATCTCGGACTCGTCGGCCAGGATCTCGGCATCAAGAAAGCCGGCATCCTGCCCTATCTCGCACTCGCCGGCGGCCTGGCGATCGTTCTGATCGCCAACGTGATCTTCCAGCTTCCGGCCTAAAATCGCCTCCCAAGCAGATAGGCCGCCAAGCCGCCATGGAAACATGGCGGCTTTTTGCGTGGAAGCGGGGATCGAGCGATCGTCTCGCCGCCATCAACGGAGATCTGTCCGCTTCGGCGAGAAGCGGACAGGGTTTGTTCGGAGACAGAAGGAGGGCTCAGCGGCCGCCCTCGATCTTGCGATGGCGCTGGTTGATGCCACCCTTGCCATAGGGATAGTCGAAAGGCTGGGGCGCACTCACCTCGTTGAGCCGCGCCATGTCGTCGTCGGAGAGCTTCAGTTTCATCGCGCCGAGGTTGTCGGCGAGCTGTTCCGTCGTGCGGGCGCCGAGGATGACGGATGTGACCGCCGGCCGTGCCGCCGTCCAGCCGAGCGCCACCTGCGCCATGCTGACGCCATGCGCCTTGGCGATCTCCTCGACGACGGCGATGATCGCCCAGGTTCGTTCCAGCGCATTGCGCGGCGCATAGGATTCGCCGCCGCGATTGGGGTTTTCGCCGAGGCGGGTGGCGCCGGTCGGCATCTCATCGCGCTTGTACTTGCCGGTCAGCCAGCCGCCGCCGAGCGGCGACCACGGCAGCAGGCCCATGCCGGCATCCTGGCAGGCCGCGACAATCTCAAGCTCGATATCGCGCACCAGCAGGTTATATTGCGGCTGCAGCGTCACCGGACGGGTATAACCGCGCGCCTTGGCGATCTCCGAGGCCTTGGCAATATGCCAGCCGACATAGTTGGAGAAGCCGTAATAGCCGATCTTGCCGGAGGAAACCGCATCGTCGAGAAAACGCAGCGTCTCCTCGATCGGCGTCAGCGCGTCCCAGGCATGCATCTGGTAGAGGTCGATCTGCTCGAGACCGAGGCGGCGGAGCGAATCGTCGAGCGCCTGGCTAAGATGCCGGCGCGACAGGCCGATATCGTTGGGGCCGTTGCCCATCGGGAACCGCCCCTTGGTGGCAACGATCGCCTGGCGGGCCTCAGTCGGACGCGCCTTCAGCCAGCGTCCGATGATCTCTTCCGACTTGCCGGCACTATAGACATCCGCGGTGTCGATGAAATTGCCGCCCCAGGCGAAATAATCGTCGAGCAGCTTGTGTGAGGCGGCCTCATCGGCCTCTGCGCCAAAGGTCATGGTGCCGAGGCAATAGGCGGTGACGACGGTCCCGCTGGGACCGAGCTTGCGATAATCCATTTCTTCCTCCTCATGCGGATACCCGTAGCCGACACGCAAACGGTCGGGGTAGAAGCCGGGGCTCCTGCAATCAATGACAATGACAATATTGTGCTTGAGGCGGCCGCTCGCCGCCGGATGACGTATAGCGCCCTGGGCTGGGAGCACAGGGGCGAGGGGGAGCATAACCAATCCCGTTCGCGCGACCAAGTGAGAAAAAAATATTCCTGCCTGCCATCGCGGCCGGCGAAGGTTACGGACTTTGCGAAAAAGACGCTGCGATCAGCTCGGCTGCAGCAACGCCGGTCTCGTAGGCGCCGTGCGCCGTCGAATAACGCGATGTCGAACAGGCTTCGCCGGCAAAGAAGATCCGCCCGTCATGCGGCGCAGCGAGACGGCCGCGTTGATCGGAGGCGCCGGGTTCGGCGTAGGAATAGGAGCCGCCGATATGGGGCGCTGCTGCCCAGGCCGACATCGCGGCGACCGACAGCTCCTTGCGGATGTCCGCGCCGAAATGTGCCGCCAGTTCTTCTCCAGCGAAGGAGAAGGCAGCCTCTCTACCTTGCCCCTCCAGATCATGTGCGAGGTCGCCGGCAAAATAAGCCTCGACGACGGGAGCGCCGAACGGCCGGAGCTGATAGGTGCCGGTCGCACCACGACGGGTAGAGCCCAACATATGCGTGTCCGCCGGCAGCACCTCCTGATTTGCGAGCTTCAAGAACAGCTTGTCGGCGAGCCCGAGCGGCAAACGGGCCGCTGCCTCGATCTTGTCAGGCAAAGGCGGGTCGAAGGCGATTTTGCCGGCGGCAAGCACGTTCGTCGAAACCGTCACCAGAACCGCACGGGCACTGAGCACACCCTGGTTCGTCTCGATGGCAATACGGCCGGCATGACGATGGTCGATGCGCATGACCTCGGTGCTGAGCCTTGCCCGAACCGGCTTGCCGTAAAGCGAGACCAGCGTTCCATAGCCCTCGCGCACCCGCCAGTCAGGGCCAGGGCCGGGATCGTATCTGTTGTAATCGACGACCGACGACCGCTCCAGTTCGGCGCCGGTGATATAGGTGCCGACCGCCCGGATCTGGCGGTTCCAGGGATTGCCGGGCTCGAGCATATCGGCCATGGCTGCGTCATTCCCCTCATGGCTCTCGAGACGCTCGAAATAGGCGCCCATCGCCTGCCTTGCGGCGCGCGCCGCCGCGTCATCCCGCAGAAGCCGCCGTCCGCCATCGTTCCAGGGCGCGGGCGTGCGGTCGACCGTCAGTCCGACCTCGCCGGCGATCGCAGTCCAGGCATTGGTCCTTGCGCCATGCAGCCAGCCGCAGCCGAGATCGAGCCCGATATCGGCGGCTTCAGGCAGTGCGACCGTCCAGGCGCGACCGCCGAGACGATCGCCGGCTTCAAGCAGGAGGATGGAAAGATCCGGGCGGATTGCCTGCAGGCGGCGGGCGGCGGCAATGCCGGCGGCACCGGCGCCGATGACGACGACATCCTCGTCGGCACCTTTGCTGTTGTCACCAGGCATACATTCTCCTTCGGTCGCGCGACGGTTAGTGGAATGGGTCGCTCTCATGCCAGCCCCGCTTCGCTATTGCAGCTGTTCCAGCAGCCGCCGGAGTGCTGTTCGCAAATCGTCCATCTGCTGCTGGCTGGTCAGGGCCGCCCAGCTTTCATCGACGCGCCGGCCCGCCGCCATCGCTATCGGCCTGACCCCCTGGCCTTTTTCCGTCAGAAACACCAGCCGGCCACGCCGGTCATTCGGATCGGGCCGACGCTCGACATAACCCAAGCGCTCGAGTTCTTCCACGGCCTGCGTCATCGTCTGCTTGCGAACACGGGCGAGCCTGGTCAGCTCGCTGACCTGGATGCCCTCCGGCCGCGCGAAGGTGAAGACGTTGGCGTGCGGCGGGCGGATATCGCCGTAGCCGGCCTTATCGAGTGCCGCTTCGACGGCCTGCGTCCAATGCTGATGGACCAGACGCAACAACAGGCCAAGGGAAGAAGACGGCATGAAACCCCGCGCAGCGATATAGACAGCTACCTGTCTATATGATAAATGGACGTTACCTGTCTATATGATAAATGGACAGTCACCTGCCTATATAGCACGAAAGCGTGGAGCTCCATATGCCGACCATCGATATTCTCACCTCGTTCATCTCCTACGAGGAACTGGGGGAGGGCGACCCGATCGTCTTCCTTCACGGCAATCCCACCTCATCGCATCTCTGGCGGAACATCGTGCCCGGCATAGGGCCTGGCCGCTGCCTGGCGCCCGATCTCATCGGCATGGGACGCTCCGGCAAACCCGATATCGGCTACCGCTATGGCGATCACATCGCCTATCTCGACGCCTGGTTCGATGCGCTTGACCTCGACGACGTCGTGCTCGTCGGCCACGACTGGGGCGGCGCCCTGGCATTCGACTGGGCCTCGCGCCACGCCGAGCGGGTGCGTGGCATCGCCTTCATGGAAACCATCCTGCGGCCGATGGACTGGGAGGATCTGCCGGGTGGAGGAAAGGCGCGTTATGAACTGTTGCGGAGTGCGGGAACCGGCGAGGCCAAGGTCCTCGACGAAAATTTCTTCATCGAACAGGCCTTGCGCGCGACCACGCTGAAAGGGCTCGGCGATTTCGACTGGGATGTCTACCGCGCACCCTATCCCGACCGTAACAGCCGACGCCCGCTGCTGGAATGGCCGCGCGCCATGCCGATCAACGGCGAGCCGGCCGACGTGGTCGCCAGGATCGAGGCCTATGACCGCTGGCTTTCCGCCAGTCCTGAGGTCCCCAAGCTGTTGCTGACCTTCGACGGTCCCTCCGAAACGCTGTTGATCGGCAGCGAGATGATTTCGTGGTGCCGCGACAACGTCGCCAGCCTGGAGATCAGAGGGTGCGGGCCGGCGCGCCACATTGCCCCCGAGGACCAGCCCGAGGCGATTGCCGCCGAAATCAAAAGCTGGATCGACAGGAGGGGGCTGAGAGCAACGCAGCGGAAGGTCGCGTCTCAGGCATAAAAATCTGTGTCTGCGTCACCGTGACTGCGACATGACAGACTGTTGCAATGTTGAGCCGGTTCATGGGCGGGATCAATCAGCCACCGTGAAGGTCCCATGCCACGTTTCGATCGCCGACCGAGCAGCGCCGTGCGTGACGATGAAATTATCCTCGGCCATGAGGGGGCGATCTTGCATTCGACGAACGACTGGCACCGCGGACATGCTTAGGTGATATGGTCCGCCTACGGACCGACCGTCGATAGGAATGGAGATGCGCATATTACTGATCGAGGATGAACCTCAAATGGCCGTGGCGCTCCGGGGTGCCCTGACCAGGCACGACATGGTGATGGACCACGTCTCGACCCTATGCGACGCCGAGCTAGTGATCGGCGACGGCGCTTACGACGCCGTGCTTCTGGATCGGCAACTGCCCGACGGCGATGGCCTCGAACTCATTCCGAAGATCCGTAAAAGAGGGCTGACGCTGCCGATCATCGTCATCACCGCCAAGGGAGAGGTTCCAGACAGGATCACCGGCCTTGAGACCGGCGCAGACGATTACCTCGCCAAACCCTTTGTCTTCGACGAACTTCTGGCGCGGTTGCGTGCCGTCATGCGCCGCTCCGAAACCTTGCGCCCGGCGCTGATCTCGATCGGCCGTCTTTCGTTCGATCCGACCTATTGCGACATCATCGTCTCCGGCCTGCGTCTGGAAATGCCGCGCCGGGAGGCGCTGGTGCTCGAATGCCTCATGCGCCGTGCCGGTCGTATGGTGCCGCGACCGGCCTTGATGGAAGCAGTTTTCGGCTTCGACGACGAGATCCAGTCGAATGCGCTCGATTCCCATATATCGCGGCTGCGTCGCAAGCTGCAAGCGTCGCAGGCGGGCGTGGTCATCAACGTTATCCGGGGCGTGGGTTATCTCCTGCGTGAAGCATCATGAGCAAACGATGCTCCTATTCGCTGCGCAAGCGCCTGTTCTGGCGGCTTCTTGCCGTGCAATCGGTCGTGCTCATCCTGGTGATGATCGTGCTGATTTCGGTTGGCAAGATATCCGAATTCAGATCGACGGAGGGCACGATCGAGATCCTGCGCCAGGCCGTCTTCCGCCAGCCCACCGGAGAGTTGAGCCTGAGGGAGACCGAGGATCTGCGACAGCTGCGGAAAGATGCGCCCGATCTCTGGTACACCATTCGCGACATGCAGGGACATGTTTTGACCGAGGGCCGGATTCCGGAAGAATATGCCACCATCGGCAATACGCTCGATCATGTCGGCCAGGCAAAGTTCGGCTCGGATCTCGGCGATCACGACCGTCCGGCTGCCCGGATGAAGTGGATTGCGACGGATTGGGGACGGGTGCAGTTTCTGACGGGCACCGACGGCCCGAACTCACTCGCCTTCATCCTGTTCCGCGTCTCATTGATCCTTGTGAAAATTGTTATCCCCATCGTCGCGGTGATGGCACTGGGCGCGCTGATCGCAACGCCGCTCGTCGTGCGACGATCGCTGGTCGGGATCGACCAGGCCGCGCTTCAGGCCGATACGATCGATATCGACCAGCGTGGCGGCCGGCTGTCGGAAAACGATATTCCCGAAGAGATCGCGCCGCTGGTGCACGCCGTCAACCGCGCGCTCGGCCGTCTCGACGAGGGTTATGAGCGGCAGGAACGGTTTCTGACCGATGCCGCCCATGAGTTGCGCACGCCGATCGCCATTCTGAATACGAGAATTGGATCCCTGCCGCACAGTTCGATCAAGACCGACCTCTTGGAAGATGCGGCGAGGCTTGCCGTTCTCACCGAGCAGATGCTCGACCTTCAGCGGCTGAAACAGGGCAAGGTCCAGTTCACCAAGGTCGATCTCGGCCAGCTGGCGAGGAAGGTCATCATCGAGATGGCGCCGCTGGCCTTTGCCGCCGGTTATACGGTGCAGTTCGATGTCGACGGCGCCGGCGAGATCGAGGGCGATCCTCTGGCGCTGCAGCGCGCCCTGATGAACATCCTGCAGAACGCAATCAACCACGGCGGCAGGAAAGGCACCATCTCGCTGACATCAGGCTGCAACTGGATCGAGGTCAGGGACGAGGGACCGGGCATCTCCGCCGATATGCGAGATCGCATATTCGAGCCGTTCTTCAAGCGCCATCACGACGGACGCGGCGCCGGCCTCGGCCTCAATCTCGTTCGCGACATCCTGCGCATGCACGGCGGCGAGGTGACCATCGACAACCACAGTCGCGGGGCGGTCTGCCGGCTGAGCTTCCCGACGGATAGGGCCGCAGGCGAGGATAGTCCACAGCGCCCGGCGCGAGTGATGGATTCAATCGCGTCTCCGTGACATATAGATTCGATGAGCGTGCACAGAGATTCGCAACTCGACATGTTTGCCAAAGCATCGCCCGCGACGCCCAAGGCCCGCGGTCCATCGCATCGGCGGCCGTCGCAGCCGGTCGTCCATTCCGATGAAGACATGGCGCGGGCGCTCGAAGAGAGCGGCAACTATCGCATCTTGAGAAAGCTGGCTGCCCGGCCGGTTGCGTCAGTCAGACGGCCGGGGTTTTCGCAACTCGGCGTCATTCTCGACACGGAGACCACCGGTCTCAACCACCGCAGCGACGAGATCATCGAAATCGGCGCTGTCGCCTTTACCTTCGACGATGACGGCGCGATCGGCGATATCGTCGGCATTTACGGCGGCCTGCAACAGCCGTCCCGGCCGATCCCGCCCGAGATCACCCGGCTGACTGGTATTACCGATGCGATGGTCGAAGGACAGCTTATCGATATCCAATCGCTGCGTACGCTGATCGAGCCGGCGGATCTGATCATTGCCCACAATGCCGGTTTCGACCGGCCGTTCTGCGAGGCCTTCTCGACGATTTTCACCGGCAAGGCCTGGGCATGCTCGGTTTCGGAGATCGACTGGAGCGCCCGCGGCTTCGAGGGTACGAAGCTCGGCTATCTCGTCGGCCAGGCCGGGTATTTCCACGAAGGCCATCGCGCCGTGGACGACTGCCACGCGCTGCTGGAAATCCTCGATCGAGAGCAGCGCGACGGTGAAAGCCCGTTCACCGAACTCTACCGTGCCAGCCAGCGCTCGCGCATCCGTATCTTTGCCGAACACAGCCCGTTCGAGATGAAGGATCATCTGAAGGCGAGGGGTTATCGCTGGTCGGACGGAAGCGACGGTCGCCTGAAGTCCTGGTGGATCGAAGTCGGCGAAGAGGATCTCGGCGACGAGCTTTCCTATCTGCGCTCGGATATTTACCGGTGGGCCGAGGCGGAGCCGCCGATGGTGCGGCTGACGGCCTTCGATCGTTTCAAACTCTGACCGCGAAGCGGTTCGGATCCAAAACATCGCGACCCATGCAAGCGCCGCATAGGTGCACTGATGCATTGGCGCTGCAATAATCGGCGGTCTCATATTATATACACCTCATCGAAGCGAACGAAGCGCCAAGGACTGGCAGCTAAGCTTCGAAAGCCCACGAAAGGGGATCATCATGAACGTAGCACGCTCTTTCAATAACTGGCGCAAGTATCGTCAGACGGTCGCTGAACTGGGTCGTATGTCCGCACGCGAACTGGACGACCTCGGCATCGGCCGCGGCGACATCCGCAACGTCGCCCGCGCAGCCATCGCCCGCTAACGGCAGCTTAGACCAAGCATCTTCAAGACCATGCCAGCGCCTGCTTCCTCCCGAGCGGGCGCTTTGCTTTTTGTGCTTCCGGCAGATGGAGCCAGGTGAATCGAGCCTCCCGCTTTTCGCATAACGCATAGCTGCCCTGCAAAGAAATGCCTATCAACTGAGCAAGAAATAAGTATGATTATTTCTATCGAAGCGATGCACCTCCTCCCGCGTCCCTTCGATGTACAGGCGCCCCGTCCTCCTCCCAGGGTCGTCTGTGGAATGACAGCACTCCTCCTCCCAGCTGTCGTTCGGTTTTTTACGAAAGCCTGCCGCACCTCCTCCCGCGGCAGGCTTTTTTCGTTTTGGCCAATAGCACTGCCGGATCGCGCCAAGAACGACCGCTTGCGATCCATTGCTTGGATGATGGCGTCATCATTTCCAGAAATTCTCCTGTCTATTCCCAGATTTTCTTTCGTGCTCTTGCGGACCTTGCGTCTCCTCGAGCGCCCACCGACAAACCTGTTGACACCAAACTTGTCGTACAACTATGTAACCAACTGGATACCGCCGCGGCGGGACCGGCCGGACAAGACTGGCTCCCGAGATAGAGACGACCCCTGGCGACAATGAAGCGGAAGGAAAATTGACATGCAGATCGACGTGAGGCACGCCTCCCATCCCGAGGCCGTGCGCAATTTCGACACGGAGACGCTGCGGCGTCATTTTCTGGTGGAAACCGTCTTCGCGAGTGGCGAGATCCGGCTCACCTATTCGCATTACGACCGGATGGTCATCGGCGGCGCGACGCCGCTCGGCCCCGGGCTAACGCTGACGGCTCCGACAGCGATCGGACAGGAAACCTTCCTTGCTGAGCGTGAACTCGGCGCCCTGAACATCGGCGGTGCCGGCCGCATCATCGTCGACGGCACGAATTACGATCTTGCCAAATATGATTGCCTCTATGTCGGCAAGGGCGCCAAGGACATCAGGTTCGAGAGCGCGGATGCTGCCAATCCGGCAAAATTCTATCTGGTCTCGACGCCGGCGCATCAAGCGCACCCGACCGTGTTGCTCACCCGCGAAAAGGCCCGTCACCTGACGCCGGGCGAAGCCGCAACGGCCAACAAGCGGTCGATCTACCAGTTCATCCATCCGGACGTCTGCCAGTCTTGCCAACTCACGCTGGGCTTCACCATGATCGAACCGGGCAGCGTTTGGAACACTATGCCTGCCCATACGCATGACCGCCGCATGGAAGCCTATCTCTATTTCGATCTGGAAGCGGAGCAGCGTGTGTTCCACTTCATGGGCGAGCCGCAACAGACCCGGCATATGCTTGTCGCCAACGAACAGGCGGTCATCTCGCCGCCCTGGTCGATCCATTCGGGCGCCGGCACCAAGAATTACAGCTTCATCTGGGCGATGGCCGGCGACAATAAGAGCTTCACCGACATGGACCATATCGCCATTGCGGATCTGAGGTGAGCGTCGTGGCAAATCCCTTCGACCTTTCCGGCCGGGTTGCCGTCGTCACCGGCGCCAATACCGGTATCGGCCAAGCCATCGCGGCCGCACTGGCAGAGGCTGGTGCGTCGATCGTCGCCGTCGGACGCTCCTCGATGGACGAAACCGAGGCGCTGGTGAAGGAAGCGGGAAGCCGCTTCCATGTCATCAAGGCCGATCTTGCCAGCATCGAACCGGTCAAGCGGATTGTCACCGAGACCATCCAGACCTTCGGCGGCCTCGACATCCTCGTCAACAATGCCGGCATCATCCGCCGCGCCGATGCGCTCGACTTCACCGAGGAAGACTGGGACGCGGTGATCGACGTCAACCTGAAGACGGCTTTCTTCCTGTCGCAGGCGGCCGGCCGCCACATGGTCGACAAGGGCAGGGGCAAGATCATCAACATCGCCTCGCTGCTCTCCTTCCAGGGCGGCATCCGCATTCCCTCCTATACCGCCTCGAAAAGCGGCCTCGCGGGACTGACGAAGCTGCTTGCTTGCGAATGGGCCGGCAAGGGCGTCAACGTCAATGCCATCGCCCCCGGTTATTTCGTCACCAACAACACCACGGCGCTGCGCGAGGATGCCGACCGCAATGCCGCCATCCTTGGCCGCATCCCGGCCGGTCGCTGGGGAACACCTGATGAACTCGGCGGCGCGGCCGTATTCCTGGCATCATCGGCATCCGACTACGTGCATGGAACGGTGCTGCCCGTCGATGGCGGTTGGCTGGCGCGATAATCGCTCTTGGCGCAGCCGCCTCGACACCAGGATCGAAACAGGATGGAAAATAAGGACAACGCAGTCTTCAATACCATTCAGCAGGCGCCGAACCTGCGCAGCAACCTTGCCGATATGTTGACGGCGCAAATCGAGTCCGGCGACCTGAAGCCCGGCCAGCGTCTGCCGACCGAACAGGCGATCATGGCAACGACCGGCGTCAGCCGGACGATCGTTCGCGAAGCGCTCGCCGCGCTGCGGGCAAAGGGTTTGATCACCACGCGGCAAGGCCTTGGAGCTTTCGTCTCGAACGATCCGACGCCCAGATCCTTCTCCATCATTCCAAACGACCTGCAGTCGATCGACGAGGTTCTGCGCGTGCTGGAGCTGCGCATGGGGATCGAATACGAAGCCGCCGGCCTTGCGGCGCTGCGGCGCACGCAGGAGGACATCGACCGCATGCAGGACCGTCTCGATGCCCTCGACAAGGCGCTCGAGGAGGGCGGATACGGTGCGCAAGAGGATTACGCCTTCCACAGATCCATTCTGGTCGCGACGCACAACTCCTATTACGGCCGCCTCTTCGATACGTTCGGCAACATCATGGTGCCGCGGCAATGGGCGCGCTTGGACAAGATGACATCAGCCGAGCGCAAGCGCCATGCGGCGCGCATGCGCAGGGAACACCATGCCATCTTCGCGGCGATCCGCGACCGTGACGAGCCCGCCGCGCGCCGCGCCATCCGAAGCCACCTGTCGAAGAGCGCCGCGCGCTTCGAGGAGCTGCGCGACGCTACTGCATAGACAGCGCCTCGTCCTGAACTGTTACGCCTTGGGTTTCGGCTTCATCAGCCGCCGCCAGGCGGCGTGGTCGGTGTGCAGATCGGCCGAGGCATGGATTGCGGGCAGAAGCGGTTTGTGTTTGCGCCGGCCGAAGCGCCTTTTGAAGCCCAGGATATTTTCGACGAAGCTTCTGGTATAGAGCCCCGGGCCGCTTGAATAGATGCGCCATCCGCCGTCGACGGCGATCTCTCCCGCCTTGACGTGCTCCCATTCGGCCGCCGCCTGATAACGGTCATGAAAAGCCGCATCGCTGCTGCTGAAATAGGTATTGCGCTGGCGCAGCGATGCATGCGGCAGCGCTGATGTGACTGAAATCGGATTGACGACGGCGATCGCCTTCCAGAGCTCTTCCGCCTCGGCTTGCGCCAACGTCTCGCAATAACGTAGATGCGCGTGCACATACATCAGCCCGATCTCGCGGCCGAAGAAGGAGGAGGATTCGGCGCGGCGAAACAGCGTCTCAGGCCCGCCGGCATAGGTCGCGGGCTTCTCCATCAGCCGCACGCCGTCGGGGAAGAGCAGATGCTCTCTAATCAGCTTCATATGATCGCGTCTCTGCGCCGGCGTGAACAGCCCGCCAAGCATCGCCTGCGTCATCGAGATCAGCGAAAAATGCAGGCCGGTGCGCTGGTCGCTCGGGTGCAGCAGCAATTCGACGCCGTCATGGCCGGGATCGAAGATACCGTAGCCGGCAACGACGCCGCCACGCACGAGATGGCGGTTGAAATCCCGGCGCATCGCCGTTGCGATCTTCCTCAAGCGCTTGGCCTTGTTGCCATGACCGAGGCGACGCAGGATCGTGGAATAACGGACGATCTGCTCGTAGAGCAGGGCAACGGTCCAACTGCTGACCATCCAGTCGCGCAGATGCGGATCGGCCGGCTGCAGAGAATCGTTCCAGTCTCCCTCGCCGTAGCGGATCAGATGCGTTCCCGGGATGAAAGCTTCGCGAACGGTCTCGAGCAGCTTCTCGACATGGATCGCGATGGTGTCGAGCCCCGGCGCCCTGGCCATCGTCTTTTCGTCGCGCCAGGAGACCTTCTCGTCGAGGATGGCGAGATCGCCGGTCGCTTCGATATAGTCGCAGAGCGCCTTCAGCGGCCAGACGACGATATCGCCGTGACTATCGCCCGCCCGGATGTTGACGTAGGGCTCCAGCATGAACCATTGCGGCCAATCGCCTTTCTCCAGGTATTGTTCGCTGAAGACGGTCTTCAGCACCTCCTTGGCTTCGCGATCATGCTCATAGGCGAGCAGGAATTCGATGGGCCCCTGGCAGGCGTCGCGTGTGCCCCAGGCAGCGCCGGTATATTGCTCGAGGCCGTGCGGCACGCTCAGATGCACGATCGCGTCATGCGCCAGCCACGGCAGCAAGGTCGTCTGCGCGGCAAGGTCGGGCGAGGTGCTGCCGATCGTCAGACCGCGCACGGCGTTCCGCCAGAATTTCGATGCCGGGGCAAGCATGGCTTCATCGGTGACGCCGGCCTCATAACGCTGCGCCAGTCGCTCGGCCTCCGCCGCATCGGTCATCGAGCCGACGACAGCGAAAGAGAGCACCTGCGTCGGGCGGGATCTAAGCGCGACGAAGGGGCCGTTGCGTGTTATCCCATCACTGTAGAGCAGTTCGTCGCCGCCGATCTCATCGATGGCATCGGGCGTCGAACTCACCAGCCAATAGCCGGCATCGGGATAGCGCTCGCCCCAGAGCCAGGCCGGGTCCGGCCGGAAAAGCATGCGTTTGCCCGACGGATGGAATTCGATCTGCCCGCCCGCGTCATATTCGCGCTCGCCGAGGACGACGTGACCGAACACCAGAAAGCGGCACGGCTTGCCCTCGACGGAGACGGTCCACTGCATCGCTGCATCCTCACCGGAGGCGACCGCCGACACGATGATCGTGCGTCCCGCGCAATGATAGATCCAGCGGCAATCGCTGAGCCCCATTTCGAAAGCCGACGGCACCGCCAGAAGCTGCCAGCCGGCGCCGACATCCGCCATGATGCGCAGCCCGCTGGCGCGCGTCAGATTGTAGGGGTCACGGGAGACGGAAAAGAGCTTGTGAAAAGACGTATTGCCGATCGTCAGCTGGGCCGCGAAAACGCCCTGCATCCAGCAGGTCGCGGCAAGCGTCGCATCGTCGAGCAGCATGTTCCCGCCGCTTCTGACGATCGCGCCGTGGCGGCGCGCCACCAGGAGCTCCTTGTCGCGCAGGACCACGTGGCGGTTCAAAACGCCGTCCGGCACGAAATACGAAAGAAGCTTTCCGTCGACGCGCTCTTCCAGGCTCCGCTCCGGATAGAGCTTGCCAATCGCCTTCTTTTCCAGCGCCTCGGCCTTCAGCAGGGCGGCATCCTGGAGCAGGCTGCGGACCGGCGCCGCCTCTGCTATGTCGGCTGCCGCACCTTTTATCGTTGCCAGCCCGTCGAGCCGCGAAAGGTCGGCATCGCTCGACGCTTCGGGATGATCGGCTGCGAAGACGGCAAAGAAAGTCGCGGTCGCGCCGCTTGCCAGGACGGAGATCGGTCTCGACTGGATGGCGGGACATGCCGTCTCCTGCTGGCGCCGTTTGCTCGGCAGGCTGGTGCCGAAGGGGCCGACCAGCAGGTCGTCGAGGCGGTCGCTCGCCTGCACCAGCTGGATCGCGTCCGTGGCATAGGCCGCCGCCCCGTCGAGACAGCCCTGCACGAGCCAGGGGTTGCGGGCGCCCGACTGCTTCAGATTTTGACGGTGCATCACGACAGGGCCGAATGTCCCGTGATCGGCGATATGGTGGTCGACATATTGCGAGGCATAGGCTTCGCTGTTCATCAGGAAGCCGCGATCGCCGAGACCGACGTCCTGGACCAGCACCAGATCGGCCGGCAGCGTTCCATGCTTTCGATGCCGGATGGAGACACGCCAGAACCAAGCCGTTTCGGAAGGATGAAGCTCGAGGCGGACATTGTAGCCGATATCGCCTCTCTTGCCGCTCCAGGAGAAGCTCGTCGCATCGTGCCCGAAGCTGCCATCGGCACGAGGCCCGACGATCTCGACGACATCAGGTGCCGCACCGCCGATGCGCAGATAAAGGCGACTGACGCCGCCGGTGAGCGGCGAGCCCTGGATCTGGTTGATCTGCACCGATCCCTTGTCGTCGGCATATTCGATGGCAAACAGCATGCCGTTCGGCAGGGCCGCTATCGACAGGCCGGACCCGTTGCTGATGGTGAAGAGGCCAAGCTCTTCGCGTCGTGGCATTTGAAAACTGCGCTTGAGGACCGGGGCCATTAAGATCTCGTCGATTGGCTTCAGAGGGGAACTGGAGGATGACGCAAAATGATTGAGAGAAATCTTACCGGCGACCGGAAGATCGGCAACTTGTCACCGTGGCTTTCACGTTGACGCCGGCCGCCTGGCGAAGGGCACTGAGAGCAGGGCGCAGCCGGTTAGGGCGGCGACGATCATCCAGGCTTCGTTGATCGCCTGGACGCTGGCCGCGGTCTGGACCAGCGGATCGAGCATCGCCGTGGCATCCGCATCGAAGCCGCCACTATGCCCCGATATGGTCTGAAGAGGGGCACCGACGAATGTCGCAGCCTCGATGTCGCCGGCTTGAAGGCGGGTCCAGAGGGTTTGTCCAAGCGGTTCCGAGCGCGTGTAGATGATGGTATCGATGAGGGCGATGCCGATCGCCCCGCCGAGATTGCGCATCAGGTTGAAAAGCCCGCTCGCATCGGGAATGCGCTCTGGCGGAAGTGTGCCGAGCGCCAGCCGCGTCGGCGGCAACAGGCAGAACATGATGGCGACGCCGCGCACGACCTGCGGCCAGAACATCGCTTCATAATCCGTACGAGGATCCTGAAAGGCGCTCATTCCGACACCGATCGCAAAGAGCGCGAAACCGACGGCCGACAGCAGGCGAGCATCCAAGCGCTTTTCCAGCGCGACCGCGATCGGCGCGGTGACCAGCTGCGCGATGCCGGTGACCAGCATCGTCATGCCGATTTCGAGGGCGTCGTGTCCCCTGATGAAAGCGAGAAAGACCGGCATGAGATAGACCGAGCCGAAGAGGCCGATGCCAAGGACAAAGCTCAGAACCGAGCCGACGAGAAAGTTCCGGTCGCCGAAATTGCCGAGATCGACGACGGGCCGGCGGCGGCGAAGCGTTCGCCAGACGAAGACGCCTCCCGATGCAAGGCAAACCGTTAGCAGGCTGAGCACATAGGCCGAGATCCAGCCGCTCGTCGGCGCCTCTTTCAGGCTGAGTTCCAGGCTCGTCAGCGCAGTTGCCATCAGCAGAAGCGACAGCCCGTCAAGATGCTTGAGTTCGGACGGATCGGACGCCTGCCGCGGCAGGAACCGCGCAGCGACGATTGCCGAGACGATGCCCGGGATGACGTTGATCAGAAACAGCCAGTGCCAGGAATAGGTCTGCGTCAACCACCCGCCGACGATCGGTCCGACGGTCGGGGCCAGCACCGCCAGCACGCCGGCGATCGTCGTCGCGAGCGCCTGCCGCTCGTTCGGGAACAGGATGAACACGGCTGAAAACACCGATGGGATCAGGGTCCCGCCGGAAAAACCTTGCAGCACCCGCCAGGCCACCAACTCGCCGAAGCTGCCGCTCGCCGCACAGCCGGCGGAGGCTGCGACGAACAGGCTGATGGCGGTAACGAACAGCCATCGCATCGTCAGAAGTCGCGTCGAGAGGCCGGTGAGCGGAATCGCCACCACTTCGGCGATGAGATAGGCCGTCTGTATCCAGCTCATCTGATCCGGATCGATATCGAGCGCCGACTGGATGGTCGGCAGCGATGTCGCCACCACCTGGACGTCGAGGATCGCCATGAACATGCCGACGCACATCGCCATGAAGCCGAGCCAGACGATGGCGGGCGTTTCATCAGGGCGGGCAGATTCAAGTCGTTCCGACATGCGATATCCCGCGCGCTGCGTTCTCCGCCTCGGCTGCGAAGACTAAGGCCGATCGTGGTTGCGATCGAGACGACGGACAGCATGGCTCGGAAGTGAACCGCGATTTCGCCGATTGCGACACCATAGTTCGGATGAGGATGGAAGCGATAGGGACCCGCCGGCACAAATTTGCAGGAGTGAGTTGAACGCGATCGAGCCTGACCGGGAAGGCCAGGCTCGATCGTGATCAAAGGACTTGGTCCGGAAGAGCGTGCCTAGCTAATGTCTGCCGAGAGCCGATCCGGAGGGCGCTACAGAAATTTCCAATCGGCAATTGACCTGCCGGCGGGAAACTGACTATCAATCTTAAATCAATTTGATTGACTTCAAAAAATGGGATCGCGGGCGGCCTTTTACCAAACGGCCGCTTGCACCATGCTCATCCAAAATTGCGCACCCGGTTTTACGCCGGGATACTCGTGATCCGATCTTCAAAGGAAAGAGTGACCATGTCCATACCGCGACCAAAAGCCCTGCGGCTTGAAACGCTTTGGAATCCGCCTGCGGACGGCAAGGAGTTTTCCTACGTCCTGCGCCTCAAGAACCTCGGCACCGAGTCGCTTTCGAATTTCTCGCTGTGCGTCAGTGGCCCGGGTCGTGTCGATCCGGCCGGGCGCGTCGACGGCGCCACAGTTTCGCAGCGGCTGTCGAATTTCACCGAGTTCCAGCCACCTGCCAATTTCGTTCTCGGCGCGGGCGAGACGTGGACGATCGCGGTCTATGCGTTGAGTTGGCAGTTTCGTCACTGGACGGACGGCGCAACCAGCGGCTATCTCGCGCTTTCCGACGGCAGCACGATCGTGCTCACCATAGAGCCGACGCGATCTTCGGTCAGCAACGCGCCATTGAAGCGTGGCGCCGAGATCTATCCGGTTCCCGTCAATGCGCCTGTTCAAGTGTCGATCATCCCCTGGCCGAACCATGTGTCCGTCACTTCCCGACGGCCGCTGCCGGCCGGTTTTGCGCCGCAGGCGCAGAGCGTGGAAGGAGAGGCGGCATCAAGAAGTTTCGCAACGCTGGTCGAGCATCTCTTCGCCGTCGAAGGCATCGTGCGGAGCGAGGCGGAAGGCGCGGTTCCGGTTGCCCTGAAGGATGCCGCCGGGCTCGGGTCGGAGGCCTATCGACTGAGCTTCGAGGGTGAGACGATCGTGATCGAAGCCAGCAGCCAGACCGGCTTCCTCTACGGCCTCGTCACGCTCGGCCAGATCTGGCGCGGTGCAAGGCTGCATCCCGAGGTCTTCCAGTTTCCGGCCGCAGGCGAGATCGTCGATGAGCCGTCGATGGGTTGGCGCGGCCTGCATCTCGACGTCGCCCGCCAGTTCTATGGTGCCGCCGAGGTCAAGAAGCTGGTGGCGGTGCTTGCCTGGAACAAGCTCAACCGCTTCCACTGGCACCTTTCCGACGACGAAGCCTGGCGCGTCGAGATCGACGCCTATCCTGATTTGACCGCGGTCGGTGCCTGGCGCGGCCACGGTTTGGCCGTTCCGCCGCTGCTCGGTTCGAGCCCGGCCCGCACAGGCGGCTATTACACCAAGGCTTCGATCCGCGAGATCGTCGCGCATGCCAAGAGCCTCGGCGTGGAGATCGTGCCGGAGATCGATATGCCCGGCCATTGCTACGCCATGCTGCAGGCGATCCCGGAGCTGCGCGATCCGTCCGAAGTCGGCAGCTATTATTCGGTTCAGGGCTTCCCCGACAATTGCATCAATCCGGCCCGCGAGAAGACCTATGAGATCGTCGAGACGATCCTCTTAGAACTCATCGAGCTCTTTCCGTTCAAGACCATCCATCTCGGCGCCGACGAAGTGCCGCTCGGCGCATGGTCCGGTTCGCCGGAAGCGCTCGAGCGCCTGCGTAGAGTGGCGGGGACCGAGGTTGCCGATGCGCATGCCAAGCGGCTGAACGTCGTCACCAATACCCATGGCGCCGACGACATCCACGGCTCGGGCGCCGCCATCCTGCAAGCGGAGTTCCTGAACCGCGTCCAGCGCTTCCTTGCCAGCAAGGGCTGCATCACCGGCGGCTGGGAAGAGGCGGCCCACGGCGATGTCATCGACAAATCGAAGAGCTATCTCTGCAGCTGGCGCAATGTCGAAGTCTCAGCCGAACTTGCCGAGCGCGGCTACGACATGGTTGTCTGCCCCGGACAAGTCTACTATCTCGACATGGCGCTTAGGCCCGACTGGGACGAGCCCGGCGCCAGCTGGGCGGGGACTTCGGACGCGGAGAAGCTCTACAATTTCGATCCCATCGGCGGCTGGACGGCAGCTCAGAAACAGAAACTCCTCGGCATCCAGGCCTGCATCTGGTCCGAGCCGATGACCGATCGGGCCGTTTTCGACCGCCTCGTCTTTCCGCGCCTTTCCGCACTGGCCGAAACGGGCTGGACGAAGCCTTCGTCCAAGTCGTGGGAGCGTTTCAGGGCGCTCGCAGGACTGATGCCGCTGCTTTACGGGCGGCAGCAGTCGTAACGCTCGGGTTGGGACCGCAGGTTTTGATTTGAATATCCCTTGCCATCGCCGGTGGCGGTGGTGGCAAGGATACTGACTGCTTTCAAGGGGCGTTGTCAGGTGCCGCTTCATCTGCCGCGGGCAGCTCGCATCCGGGTGCGGCGATACGAATAGGACGTGTTCCAATCGGCGCGCCGGTCGCGCGGTCGATGGTGACGGGGTCGATCTCGGTTCCGGTCTCGGCGTCGAAGAAGCGGGTAACGGCACCGCCGCCGCGGTGCTTGCGGCCCCAGGCGCCGATTGCAAACAGCACCGGCAGAAAGTCGCGGCCGGCTTCCGTCAGCACATATTCGTCGCGCGGCGGACGCTCGGAATAGCGGCGTTTTTCCAGCAATCCTTCCTCGGTCAGCGATGACAGGCGCCCCGTCAGCATTGTCGGGACGATGCCGAGGCTTTTGCGAAATTCATCGAAGCGGGTCAGCCCCGCATGGGCGTCGCGCATGATCAGCATGCTCCACGCGTCGCCGACGAGCGCCAGGCTGCGGGCGATCAGGCAGGGCTGTTCGGAAAGATTCTTCATGTCGATATCTTTTTAGTAGTGACTTGCTATCTTTTTGATAGTAACAGAATGCGCATGGATGTTCCACGACAAAAACGAAGGCAGACGTCAATGAGCAAGAAAGAACGCGGCATTGCCCTGGTCACCGGGGCTTCCTCCGGCATCGGGCTGGTAACGGCCAAGGCGCTGCGGCGGGATGGTTACCGGGTGTTCGGCACGAGCCGAAAGCCGATGGCCGACACCGCCGACGGCATCACCATGCTGGTCTGCGACGTCATCGACGATCAATCGGTGCAGAGCGTCGTCGACGAGGTTCTGAAACGCACGGGGCGGATCGATCTTCTCGTCAACAATGCCGGGATCGGCCTGCTCGGCGGCGCCGAGGAATCGACCACGGCACAGGCCAAAGCCATATTCGACGTCAACGTCTTCGGCACGATGCGTATGACCAATGCCGTGCTGCCGGTGATGCGGCGGCAGCGCAGCGGCCGGATCATCAACCTGAGCTCGATCCTCGGGCTGATCCCGGCGCCCTTCAACGCGCTTTACGCGGCGACCAAGCACGCGATCGAAGGCTATTCGGAATCCCTCGATCATGAGGTCCGCACGCAGGGCATCCGTGTCGTGCTCGTGGAACCGGGCATCACCCGCACCTCCTTCGAGGAGAACATCACGCGGCCGGACCGGCCGCTTGCCGTCTATGATGCGGTGCGCGCCGACGCGGAGAAGCTGATGCGCGAGATCATCTCGACGGGCGATGCGCCCGAGGTGGTCGCCGCAACCGTCATCCGGGCTGCCAATGCGGCCTCGCCCAAGAGACGTTACACAGCCGGGAAAGCAGCAGGGCAGATCCGTTTCATCCGCCGCTTCCTGCCCGAGTCCTTCGTCGACAAGAGCCTCCGGAAATTCAACAAACTTCCCGGTTAAGCCAGCGCCGGCGTTATCGGCCAAGAGATCAAGGCTGCCGTCCCGCCCGCCCAAAGCGAACAAACACGTGCCGAGCGAAGGCGCTTCACTGCCGTTGCCGGTAGGCGGAGGGTGTGACGCCTGTGCCCAATTTAAATGCCCGTGTCATATGGCTCTGGCTGCTGAAGCCGCAGGCCGAAGCGATCTGCGCGATGGGGTCACTGCCTGATAACATCGATTTGGCGCGCTCGATACGCCGGTGAGCCACCCAGCCATGTGGGGACACACCGTAGCTTGCCCGGAACATCCGCTGAAAATGAAAGGCGCTGAGCTGCCCGATCGCCGCCAGATCCTGCAAGCGGATTGTCTCACCGAGATTGGCCTCGATATACTCCAGGATCCGGCGCCGCACGTGAGGAGCGAGCCCCCCGCTGATCGCACAGGGACGCATTCCTCCATAACGCGGATCCACGAAGAAATCGTCGATCGTCTGCGTCATGGCTTCTTCAGCCAGCAGATGATCACCCGCCAACATCGCTTCGGTCAGTTGCCGAAGCCTATGCGCCAAGACGGGTGCGTCGGCGAAAGTCGCTTCGGCAACAGCCATAAGCCTGGAATCGCGGTCGAACGTCTCGGCAAACATCCGGCGCATCTGGTCGTCGGGAACGTAGAGATGGACGAATTCGAACGGATCGGTGATTTCCCATTCGGACGAGTGCCCCTGCGGCATGACACACAAGGCGCCGGGCCGGCCTTGAGCGGTGGGGCTGCCATCCAGGCGGCGGGTTCCGGCGCCACCGTTGAGATAAAGGCTGAACGTATGTCCGTCCGGGCGCTCATAGCTCATCCTGTCGCTGCCATTGCTCCAGAGGGCCGCAGATCGCCCGAACCCCAAATCGATGGATTGCGACATCCGCGCAGAGGGAGATGCCGACAAAAATCTGAAAACCGAAAGGCGGCTATCCTTCACCAATTCTTCCCCGCACCTGGCCACGCCTTGCGAACAATACCGGTGGGTGGCCCGCATGGCGAGCAGGAAGTCCCGGCAAATCTATTTCATAGCAAGAATCTGCAAGAGACCTGTTCACGGTTCGCCTATCGGTCGGGAAAACGAGGATCACGCCATGGCAAATGCCGCTCTCTTCATCGCCACCGTCCTGATATGGGGAACGACCTGGATCGCCATTGCGATGCAGGTCGGTCCCGTGCCGGTCCTGGTCTCGGTCTTCTACAGATTTGCGGTCGCAGCAGTGATCCTCGTCACCATCCTGGCTGTCATGCGGCGGCTCAAGCTCCCTGCCTTGCGCGATCAACCTTTCATCCTTGCGCAAGCGCTCTGCCTGTTTAGCCTCAATTTCATCTGTTTCTACAACGCCGCCGCCTCTATCCCGTCCGGTCTGATCTCCGTGATCTTCTCGCTCGCAACGATCTACAATGCGGTCAATGCGCGCCTGTTCTTCGGCGACCGCATTACAGGCCGCACGCTTGTCGCAGCGGCGCTCGGAGCAACCGGGCTCCTTCTCCTTTTTGGACAGGACGTTGTCGTCGATTTCGATATCGGCACGTTGAAAGGGATCGGGCTCGCAGCGCTTGGCACGCTGTTCTTCTCGCTGGGCAATATGGCATCGCGTCGAAACAGCGCGGTTGGAATCTCGCCGCTGACCGCCAATGCCTGGGGCATGACCTATGGCACGATCATCCTCCTCTTCCTGATTGCCGTGACGCGAACGCCGATCGTGGCGCCTCCCAACATCACCTATCTTGCCGCGCTGCTCTATCTCGCCGCCATCGGATCGGTGATCGGCTTCACCACCTATCTCATGCTGGTGTCGCGCATCGGCTCCTCACGCGCGGCCTATGCCACCGTCCTGTTCCCGATCGTCGCCCTGTCATTGTCGACGGTCTTCGAGGGCTACCACTGGAGTGGTCTGGGCCTGATCGGCCTGGCGCTGACGCTTCTCGGCAACGTGGTCATCTTTGCGCGACCTCTGGCCCGTCGCCCGCCGCAGTCAGATGCGAGGCTGCCGGCAGGCGGATGAGTATGCGCTAGCCAAGCGGCTTTTGCAGTACGTCGAAGCGCGGATTGGTTTCCGAAAAGATCGGCAGGGCGGCGGCGCCGAGGATCGCGGTATCTTTGCCGGTCATGCCGATCATCACCCGGGGGATGGTGCGCGGCTGGCTGGGGTCGATCGGAACGTGCAGCGGCTCCAGCCGTTCCGCAAGCCGAAGCATCAGCGATGTCGATATGCTGCCGCCGAGCACGATGGTCTGCGGATCGAAGGCCAGTTCCAGAAAATCGACGGTCTGTCGCAGCGGCTGGACGGCCTGATCCAGCCAGGTATCGAGACCTTCGCCGCCCTTGGCGATCAGCGCATCAAGATCGTCGAGCGGCAGCTCCTCGGCATTGGCAATGCCCATGAGTTCATAGGCGACCGACGGCGAGACGTAGCGATCCAGACAGCCGCGCTTGCCGCAGTTGCAGAGCTTGCCATGCGGCTCGACGATGATGTGGCCGATCTCGCCGGCATTGTTGCGGCTGCCCTTGTAGAGGTGGCCGTCGAGGAACATCCCGGCGCCGATGCCGCCGCCGCCGGCGAGGAACAGATAGATGAAGCTGGAGAAACCGCGGGCGACGCCATGAAGACGCTCGCCGATCGCCGCTGCCGTCGCATCGTTTTCGACGAGCACCGGCACCTTTACCCGCTGTTCCAGCTCATGCCCGACGGGAAAACCCTGCCAGCCGGGCAGGTTCAGCGGACTGAGCGACGTGGTGCCGCCATCGGCATAGCGGCCGGGCAGGGCCATCCCGACGCCGAGCAGCCTGTTCCGGTCGAAGGTGAAGGCCTGCTGAAGATCCTCGACGATGGACTGGAGAGCCGGCAGGGCCTGTTGCGGATCGGGATGTTCGACATGGCGCTCGATGCGGGCGCAGACGGCGCCGGAGAGATCCGTCAGGACTCCGCTGGCGCGCTGCCGGCCAAGTTCGAGGCCGATCGAATAGGCGCCGCGTGGATTGATGGAGTAGGGGATAATCGGCTGGCCGCGCGCCAGCTTCTGCGCCTCGGACGGAACGAGAAGGTGCGACCTCTCCAGTTCCTCGACGATATTCGACACGGTCTGGGCAGTCAGCGCCGTCATCCGGGCGATCGCCGCGCGCGACAAGGGACCGTGCGTGCGGACAGCCTCGATCACCACACGCCTGTTGTGAGACTTGGCCTGCTCGAGATTCGTGCCGGAGATCGCCTTCATGTCGCCTTCAAAGGAAATGCAGCGTCACCCTTGTCACAAGACGAACACCGATGAAAGCTCCATTCTTCGCAACGTCTTATTTGCTCAATGGGCGCTGCGTTTTTGCAGGAGCCCGAGCAGCGTTATGCCCGACAATCCGGTGACGGCGCTGAGGATCGCGGTTCCCGAATAGCCTGTCACATAGGTGCCGACGGCAAAGATCAGCGCGCCGATCCCGGCGCTGGCAAAGATATTGACGGAGATCAGCGCGCTGCCGAGCCCCGGTCGGTCGGCAATGAGATCCTGCAGATAGGTGATCGGAAAGCTGATGATCGCGGCCGCTCCGATGCCTGCAAGCAGGGCGAGCGTATAGAGGTGCCAAGGCTCGGAGGCAAAGCCGAGCAGGCTGAGGAACACGGCATAGATAATGGTGCCGGCGGCAAGCGCCGCCATCTGGCCGGTCTTGCGCGCGATCCGCGACCAGACGATGATGAAGACGACCTCCAGCAATGCGACGATGCCGACCAGAATGCCGACGTCGCTGAGCCTGCCATGCGCAGCGCCGGTGGCGATCAATGGCAGAAGGGCGTCGTTGAGATGCAGCGTGCTGGTGATCAGCGCCACCCCGCAAATATGCGCCGAGATGCGCGGCGAAACCACTTGGCGAAGCGCGCCGAGATAGGTGAGGTGATGAACCGCTGCCATCTCCGTCGCCGCCCGCTTCGGCAGGGCGAAGATGATGATGCCTTGGCAGAGCAGACATGAGAGGCCGGCAAAGAGGTAGGCCGGCAGCATGCTCGATGCGCCGGACAGCAGCAGGCCGGTGATGCCGGGGATCAGCACCCAGGACAATGAGATCATGGCGCGCACGCCGGAGTTGGCCGTTACCATGTCGCTTCGGCTCATGCCCTGCATCGCCGCGCGCGCATTGGCAAACAGCAGTGAGTTCAGCGCTCCGTAGATCGGCAGGGGCAGCAATCCGGCGATGACGAAGATGGCGGCGCTGGGAAAGGCGTAGACCATGCCGTAGCCGACGATGCCGAACAGGCAGGCGCCGATCATCGTCGACCGGTACTCGCCCAACCGGTCGGCGAGATTGCCGAGCAGGATGCTGATGACGACGTTCACCGCTGCGGAGAGGAAACTCAGGAAGGAATAGAGGCCATCGCTCAAGCCCAATTCGCGGATACCCACGACCGAACGATAGGGTGCAGTCATCGCCCCCGCCATGCCAAAGGTGAAAATGGCGATCATGCTGGCGCGGATCGCCGGATTGCGGAAGACGTCGGGGAAAAGGCGGCTCATGCGGGCATCTGAAGGTCAGTAGTGCTCCGATTGGGAGAAGGTCCGCGCGAGCTCGGCCTGGCCTGCCGTGAGGCCGCAGTCGACAGGCAGGCAGACGCCGGTGATGGAAGCGGCCTGGGGACCGGCAAGGAAGGCCACGGCATTGGCAACATCTTTCGGATCGACGACCCGCTGCAGCGGATACCAGCGGCGTGCTTCCTCGAAAACGTTGGGGTTGACTGCCGCGCGCGCTTCCCAGGCCTGCGTCTTCACCGTGCCGGGTGCAACCGCGTTGGAGCGGATGCCGAACTTGCCGTATTCCACGGCGACCAGCCGGGTGAAATGCAGAAGGCCGGCCTTGGCGGCGCTATAGGCCGGATGCCCGAAGACATGCATGCCGTTGACCGAGGCGATGTTGACGACGGACCCCTTCGAAACCGTCAGCATCGGCTCGAACGCGCGGAAACATAAGAATGCCGCCTCGAGATTAAGCGCATTGTCCGCCCGCCAGATCTCGGGCGTCGTCTCGTGCAGGCTGGTGGCGCGGGCAGCACCCGCATTGTTGACCAGGGTTCGAACGACGCCGACGTCGGCGGCGCGTCTTGCCAATGCCGCAATGCTCGTCTCGCTGGTCACATCGCATTGGACGGCGACGAAGCGGTTGCCCGGTCCGAGCTTCGACGCCACCGCAGCCGCGGCCTTCGCATCGATATCGGCGAGCAACACGACGTCGTGGTCATCGGCGAGCCGTGCGGCGATCGCCGCGCCGATATCACCTGCAGCGCCGGTAACGATGGCTATCGACTGCGTCATTTTCCGTCGCTCCCATTCATGAACCTCAATCTCCAAGCAATTGCCGGTCATCGCCGTCGCGGTGAATGACCAGCTGCTGCTTGATGCGCCGAAGCGTGGTCGTCGCCTTCGGCTGAACGGCATAGGCGACCAGGCTCGACAGGATATCGACCGTGGCGATGTAGGCGATGCGCGTCGAGGTCGGGCGATAGATATTGCTGCCTTCGGGTAGATCGATCGGCACGACGATTTCGGCAGCCTTGGCGACCGGGCTTGCCGTCTGTGTCAAAGCGATCGTCTTCACCTTCGCGTGGCGGGCAAGCTCGAAAGCCCGCACCAGCTCCGTATTGCGCCCGGAGAAGGACGAACCGATCAACACGTCGCCCGGCCTTGCCGCGGCCGCCATCATCAGCTGCATGCTGTGGTCGGAACTTGCCGTGATGCGAAGCCCGAGACGGAAGAGGCGGTTCTGGAGCTCGTCGGCGATCATCGACGAATTGCCGCCTGACCCGAACGCATAGATCATATCGGCCTTGGCGATATGCGAAACGGCAGCTTCGATCGCGGCAAGATCGAGCGACCGATGCAACAGGAAGAGCGCGTTCTGGGCCTTGGTGATGATATCCTGGGCGACATCGGCCGGATCGGTGCTTTTCGACTCTGGTTTCAGATAACGCACGCCGATATGGGCAGTGCGGGCGAGTTGCACCTTGAAGTCGGAAAAGCTCTCGCAACCGAGCCGCCGGCAAAAACGGGTGACGGTCGGCGGCGATACCTCGGCCCGTTCAGCGAGCTCGATGATCGAGGCATTCACGGCAAACTCGAAGTCGTTGACGATGATTTCCGCGATGCGGCTCTCGGAGGGAGAGAGCCGGCCCCTATCTTCCTGCAACGTCGAAAAGATATCCAAACCCGTCCCCCCGATGGCTCGCTATGCGTCCTTCTTCTTATAGGCCACGCAATCGATCTCAACCTTGCAATCGACCATCATCGACGATTGCACACAGGCGCGTGCCGGCGGATGTTCGCCGAAATACTCCTGATAGATTTTGTTGAAGGTCCAGAAGTCGCGCGAATCGTCGAGCCAGACGCCGACGCGCACCACATCCTCGACGCCGTATCCGGCCTCATCGAGAATCGCAAGGACATTGGCGATCGTCTTGTGGGTCTGGGCAATGATGTTGCCGTCGATGATTTCGCCATCCTCCATCGCAACCTGGCCGGAAACATACAGCCATCCGTCGGCCTCGACCGCACGTGCGAAAGGCAGCGCCTTGCCGCCGGCGCCCGTTTGAACAGTGCCATAGCGCTTGATCGGCATGCTGAAGTCCTTGCAAATTATTTTCTTGATAAGTTGACAAGTGACCATAGAAAGCAGAATTTGACCAGTGAAAAACGCCGTTTATGAAAAGAATTTCAATCCGGGGCTGATATGCGCGATCCTTTCCAGAATCCTTTCACGTCAGACAGCGCCCGGCATGCCATCTGGGAAATGCTCGTTCCGCGCGATATCGATGCGTTTCTGGCCGCCGACTGGTCGATGGTCGAGCATGACTTTGTCGAAGAGGGCTTCATCGGCATCGATGCCCAGAAGCAGGTCAGCCCCGACAGGTGGCGCCTGGCATTTCCGACACTGTCGGCCTATCGCCAGGAATGGCTGAGGCAGGCAAAGGATTTCGCCGAGCAGAGTTTCGCGGAGGACGCGCGCACGGCGATCTTCACCACGACGACGCTTGAGGATATCGAAATCGAAGGCGACATGGCGCTGGTTCGCAAGAAATTCGACGGCAGCATTTCCAGGCCTGACGGCACCCGGGATGTCCTGCAATGGCAGACGCTCTATTATTGCAGGCTTCACCAGGGACGCTGGAAGATCTCAGGTTTTACCGGCTACCTGCCGAACCCGATGGGTTGACGCGGGGCCGACAACACGAAGGCCACTTTCTTGCGCATTTTCACGGCAGCACTGGCGACGGAAACCAACACCTTTTCCCCGATCTGCGTGGATCGCCGCGCATTCGAAGCCTCGCTTTATGCCCCGCCCGGCCAGCATCCCGAAACACCGACGCTCTGCACCGCGCCGATCACCGTCGGAAGGCGCGTCACCCGGGAAAAGGGTTGGGAACTGATTGAGGGAACGGCAACCTGGGCCGACCCAGCAGGCCTCGTCAATCGGGCGACCTACGAGGAATTGCGTGACGAAATCCTCGGGCAACTGAGCGCGGCAATGCCTGTCGACGCCGTCGTCATGGGCCTGCATGGCGCCATGGTGGCTGCCGGATACGAGGATACCGAAGGCGATCTTCTCCAGCGCATGCGCGAGATCGTCGGGCCTAACGTTCTCATTTGCGCTGAGCTCGATCCGCACAGCCATCTCACCGCAAAACGCGTCGCTGCGCTCGATTTCGCTGTCTATTTCAAGGAGTTTCCGCATACGGACTTCGTCGACCGCGCCGAGGATCTCTGGCGCATTGCGGTCGAGACGCTCGAAGGCCGCATCGAGCCTGATATCTCGGTGTTCGACTGCAAGATGATCGACGTCTTCCCGACATCGCGCGAACCGATGCGTTCCTTCGTCGACAAGATCATGCGGATAGAAAAGGATGATCCGGACGTCTTGTCGATCTCGGTGATCCACGGTTTCATGGTGGGCGACGTTCCCGAAATGGGGACGAAGCTGCTTGTCGTGACTGATAATAAGCCCGAAAAGGGCGCGGCTTTGGCGCGCGAACTCGGCCTCGAGCTGTTTTCCAAGCGCGGTACCTTCATGGTTCCGCAGATCGACGAGAAGGAAGCCGTCACGCGCGCGCTTGCCGCAACCGCATGGCCGGTAGTCATCGCCGATGTCTGGGATAATCCGGGCGGCGGCACGGCAGGGGACGCGACCGTCATTCTCGCGGAGCTGATCGCCCGCGGCGTCACCAGTGCTGCGATCGGCACCATCTGGGATCCGGTGGCCGTCCAGATTTGTTTTGCGGCGGGCGAGGGGGCAGAAATTCCGTTGCGCTTCGGCGCCAAGTCGGCGCCTGGCACCGGCAATCCCGTCGATGGCACCGTGAAAATCGTCAAGCTGGTCAAGAATGCCGAGATGCAGTTCGGCGAGAGCCTCGCGCCTTTCGGCGATGCCGCCCATATCGTGCTTGACGGCATCGACATCATCCTCAATTCGACGCGCGCTCAAAGCTTCGATCCCAGCCTGTTTTCGGCGATGGGCATCGATCCCGCCCGGCAGAAGATCCTGGTGATCAAATCCACCAACCACTTCTTCGCGTCCTTCTCGAAGATCGCGGCCGAGATCCTTTACTGCTCGGCCGGAACGCCCTATCCCAATAATCCGGCGACGACGCCGTACCGGCGGGCACCGAAGACCATATGGCCGATCGTCGCCGATCCACACCGTAGTGAACGCGGAGCCGCCTAGATGCATGACAACCGGTTTGCCGTCATCGCCAAGGCAGGCGACAGGATCGCCGATCTCTCGACGCCGCGTCCCGTGATTGACGAAGACAGGCTGGCTGCAAACATCAACCGCGTTCAATCCTATATGGATCAGCATGGGCTGAATTTTCGCCCGCATATCAAGACGCACAAGATCCCGGCCTTGGCCGTCGCGCAGATTGCCGCCGGCGCCAAGGGCATCAATTGCCAGAAGGTGACGGAAGCCGAAGTCTTTGCCGAAGCCGGCTTCGAGGACATCCTCATCACCTTCAATATCCTCGGACAGCAGAAGCTCGAGCGGCTGGGCAAATTGAACGAGAGAATTTCGGCCCTCAAGGTCGTCGCCGACAGCGAAGTGACGGTCGACGGGCTCGCGGCACATTTCTCCGGCCATAAGCCGCTGAACGTGCTCGTGGAATGCGACACCGGCGGCGGCCGCTGCGGCGTGCAGACGCCTGAGGAGGCCGCCTCGCTCGCCAAACGCATCGCCGCTGCCGACGGCCTCACCTTCGGCGGCATCGTCACCTATCCGAAGCCGCATTCGGCCGCCGCCGTCGAAGCTTTCATCACAGAGGCGCTCGCACAGCTGACATCGGAAGGCATAAGCTGCCCGATCGTCAGCAATGGCGGAACGCCAAGCCTCTTCGAGGCGCATCTCGTCCCCTCCGCCACGGAACACCGCGCCGGCACCTATATCTACAACGATCGCCAGATGGTGCGCATGGGCCATTGCACCGAGGACGATTGCGCGATGTATGTGCTGGCAACCGTCGTGTCACGGCCAAACGCCGACCGCGCCGTCATCGATGCCGGCTCGAAGGCGCTGACATCGGATCTTCAGGGTTTCAGCGATTACGGCCTGGTCGTCGGCTATCCCGAAGCGCGGATCAGCAGCCTCTCGGAAGAACATGGCGTGATCGACCTGTCTGATTGCACCGGCCCCCGGCCGCAAATCGGCGAAAAGCTCTTCATCATCCCGAACCACACCTGCGTTGTGTCCAACCTGTTCGACACAATGGTCTTCCATCGGGGCGGCATCGTCACCCGCGTCGAGGATGTCGCGGCCCGCGGCCTCGTCTGGTAGGGAGCGTGCCGGGTGAGGGAGAGATGGCCCTGATCACCGAAGGCCCCAGTTATTGGCTGATTGCTCGCGGTCTCGGTATCAGCAAGAATGCAATCGCTGATATCGCAAGACATGCGCGTGGCGGATGATTTCGTTGCGCCAATAACCGATATGAGCTCAGCACCGACGGATGACCGATTTGGGGCGGAAACTGGCGGTCGGTTTTCGGCTTTTAAGTATCGAGAGCAGCCGTTCGATAGCGCCCGAAACGGGACGCAAACCTAGCCCGCAATCAATCGAGATTGCCAGCGCTTCCCAACACCAAACTACCGACGCTGGACTGTTCAAGATCATCGAGTGGCGTGAGTATTTCGGAGACCTGAGCGCGCAGCCAAGCATGTGCATGGGATGCGGAATTGCGCCGGTGCCAAATCATTGCCAACAGTGTCGGCGGCAAAGCAAAGGGCAGCGGATGAACGGCAAGCCCCTCTGCGATGGCAACTTTCACGGCCATCCGGCGCGGTACAATTCCGACAAGGTCTGTCGCGGCCACAGACCGCAAGACGGCCGCAAAGGTCGGCACCGAGAGGACGACCTCACGTTGCAGGCCCAATGCAGCAAGTGCGGCAGTTTCTCGATCGGGCGCCATCTCGATGACGCGGAAGGCGGCGTGGCGCAGCCTGCAATATAGTTCGACGGGCATCGCCGCCGCCGGCGTAACACCATGCTGGCGCAGAACCGGATGATCCTGCCGCGCAACAACAACGTAACTGGCGTGAAAGATCGGTCGCCAATCGACCCAGGGCGAAAAATTGCCCGCAGGCAACAAGATCAGATCCAGCCTGGCTTCTCGTAGGTCGTCCATAGTCTGAAGATTGAGCGAGTCGGTATAGCGCAGCGAAATACCCGGTGCCCGCTGTTCCAGGTTAGCCATTAGGCCGGGAAGCATCATCTCGGTGAAAAAATCCGACGCTGCAATGCGGAAAGTCTGCACCGCACTGATTGGATCGAAGCTTGCCGGGTTCAAGAGGCGGCTTGAATCCTCAAGCAGTTGCGTCAGCGGTAACACCAAAGCAAGTGCAAATTCGGTCGGGCGCATTTGCTGGCCATCGCGCATCAGCAGTGGATCGCCGAAGGCAGCGCGCAACCGCCCAAGCGCCGCCGACACCGCCGGCTGCGATAGGCCAACTCGCTCCCCGGCGCGCACGGTAGACCGTTCGCGCAACAAGGCATCCAGCACTTTCAATAGGTTGAGGTCGAACGCGGATAAATTCATAGGATCAATTCAGTCGATATAATCGTCCAATTTATCACAAGCCCGGCGGTGCGCTATTTCAATGGCATTCCGATCAACCAACCACGAAGGTCCCTGTATCATGAACATATATACCCAGCCACAGCAGTCTCATAGCTGGAACGGCACCACCTATCGCATCCTGTTGTCCTCCGCCGAAACGCAAGGCGCCATGTCCATCGTCCACGGCGTTGCCGGCCCGCTCGAAGGCCCGCCTTCGCACATCCATGAGGCCGAGGACGAAACTTTCCTTGTGCTGCAAGGCGTCATTGATTTCGAACTTGAGGGCACCGTGTTTCGGCGCGGTCCGATGGAGACTGCGCATATCCCACGTGGCAAGCGTCATAGCTTCCGCACCGGTCCTGACGGCGCTGTTTGCATCGCCGTGCTGACGCCGGGTGGCTTTGAAGCTTTTTTCGAAGAAGTCGCCGCAGCGGGTTTTCAAATACCGCGTGACATCGCCGCGGTTGCCGAATGTGCGGCACGCTATGGTTCGCAGTTTACCGGCCCCGGGCTGGCGCAGAGAGGCTGATAAGCGTGACATCGCCTTTATGTTTTTCTCGCGGCGGTCGTGTGTGGCACCTCTGGCATGGTTTGGGGGATCCAGACGGCAATCAGCGAGGATCACTTGCCGGCGCCGGCCCATGCGCATCTCAACCTGGTGGGATGGACGACGCTGGCGTTGTTTGGCCTGTACTACCGGCTGACCCCCACCACAGTGCTGGGGGAAACTTCCCCGCGTTCACGCCGGACTTGCCATCCTCGGTGTCGCTCTCATGGTCCCAGGTATTGCCATGGTCATGGCCGGAGGTTCGCCCGCTCTGGCGAGTGCCGACGCGATGCTGACTTGGCCTCGATGCTGATGTTTCTGGTGACCGTTGCCCGCCACGGATTTGGTGCAGAGGCGTGACGACTGGCCGCAGCTTCGCAACACCCGCGGTCAAAAGGCTTGTTTAGCCTCCGCGCACCAGTAGAAAAGCGGACCGAACTCCGCGAGAACTGCCGTCCGATTGGCAGAGGGTCCTGTGGCGGCCGCCGACACGAAGCCAGTCGCTTCAGACCGCCGTGGGATTGATCATGTTCATATCGATTTCGGTCAGTTCCACGCGCCGCTCGAAGGCAGCGCCGGCCTCGTCGAACAAATGGCAATCTGCGGCGTTGATGCCGGTCGCGACTGGCGCGTCCGCGCGGATGCCGACGCTACCCGGCAGCATCGCGCAGAAATTCTCGGCCTCTCCGTTGAGCGAGGCGTAAGCGACCGTATTTGCCCCGAGGCGCTCGATGACCGTCGGGGTCACGGTAAAGACGATATCGCCGCCGTTAAGCTGGATATGCTCCGGCCGGATGCCGAGCGTCAAAGCCTTGCCGGCCATGCCGTCGCGCGGCGTCACGGGCAGGAGGGCTGTCTGGCCCTGATAATCCACCTCGACGCCATTGGCGCTGACGCTTTTACAGGTCACAGGCAGAAAATTCATTTTCGGATTGCCGATGAAGCCGGCGACGAACTGGTTCGCGGGCTTATGATAAAGCTCCAGCGGCGCCCCGGTCTGAGAGATATCGCCGGCGTCGAGCACGACGATACGGTCGGCCATGGTCATGGCCTCGACCTGGTCGTGCGTCACATAGATCATCGTCGCCTTCAACTGCCTGTGCAGCTTGGCAAGCTCGATGCGCATGTCGGCGCGCAACGCCGCGTCGAGGTTGGAAAGCGGCTCGTCGAACAGGAATATCTTCGGCTCGCGCACGATGGCGCGGCCGATCGCGACGCGCTGGCGCTGGCCGCCGGATAACATGCCGGGTTTCTGCTGCAGCCGCTGTTCGAGATGCAGGATGCGCGCCGCGTTTTCGACCTTGGCCTTGAGCTTTTCCTCTTCCATCTTTTCGACGCGAAGCGGGAAGGCAATGTTCTCGAAGACTGTCATATGCGGATAGAGCGCGTAGGACTGGAAAACCATAGCGATGCCGCGCTTGACCGGCGGTAGGTCGTTGACCCTGACGCCATTAATGACGATGTCGCCGGCGGTCGTCGCGTCGAGACCGGCGATCATCCGCAGCAGGGTGGATTTGCCGCAGCCCGACGGGCCGACGAAGACGACGAATTCGCCGTTCCTCACTTCGAGCTGCACGCCCTTCAGAACTTCGTAGTCGCCGTAGAATTTCTGAACTTTGTTGAGAAGGAGCTGTCCCAAAAATCTGTCTCCGCCGGCGGTCTTCGCACATTCGATATAGGGGAGGGGTCGCAGCTTATGCCGCGACCCCAGGAGCCTCGGGAGAGTTTACTTGAAGGCCTCGATTTCGCCGGCAGCCTTCTTCAGTGCGGCTTCCGGTTCGGCCTTGCCAGTCACCACCGACTGGATCATTTCGATCATCGAGTTCTGGAAGCCCTTATAGTCGGTGAAGAGCGGCTCGGGACCACCATAGCTGATGCCGTCGATCAAGGGCTTCCAGTAGGGATCCTTGGCGACGAACTCGTCGACCTTTGCCGAGGGGCGCAACGGGGTGAGGCCGGCGCCGCCCTGCAACTCGTATTCCGACTGGACATCCGGAGAGGTGATGAACTTGGCGAATTCCGTCGCCTTGTCCTCGACGCCCGAACCCTTGAAGATCGCCAGGCTGTCGGTGATCAGCAGCGTGCCCGGACCCTTGGCGTTCGGACCGAGCGGCAGCGTCGTAATACCCCAGCTGATCTGCGTCTTCTTCAGACGGTCGGCGGCACCCGAACCGGCCTGGATCATGGCGACCTTGCCATCGAGGAAGATGGCGCGGACTTCGTTCTGCTCATAGGCCGTCGGGCCTTCTTCAGCGTAGGGGACGATGTCCTTGTAGGCCTTCAGCGCAGCGAGGATTTCGGGGCTATCCAGCGTGACCTTGCCTTCAGCATCGGTCACCGCACCATTATTGGTGTAAACCCAATGCATGAACTGGTGCATCGTGTTGTCGAAGGTCTTGGCGGAGAGACCGAAGCCCGGAATGCCGGTCTTTTCCTTGATGGTCTTTGCCATCTGGATTTCTTCGGCCCAGGTCTTCGGCGGCGTCTCGGGGTCGAGGCCGGCCTTCTTGAAGAGATCCTTGTTCCAATAAAGCGCCTTGGTGGAGAAGGCGATCGGAACGCCCCACTGGTTGCCCTCGAAGGTCACCGTGTCGACGATGTGGGGGTAATAGGTCTTCTTTTCATCGTCGGTCATCGGCACCGGGACGATAAGATCGTTCTGGGCGAATTCCTTCAGCGTGCGCGAGCCGACATAGGCCATCGCCACCGGCGTGCCGGCGGCGGCGAGCGTCGTTGCCTTGTCCTGGCACTGTGCCCATCCGACGACCTCAGGAGTGATCTTCCAGCCTGTGTTCTTTTCTTCCCACTGCTTGATATATTTCGTGTGGACCGGGTCGATCGTGTCGCCGCAATAGATCCAGCTGATTTCCTTGTCGGCCGCCTGGACAGTGACCGTGGTCAGTGCCGTCGAACCGAGCAGGGCGAGCGCCATAAGGCCTGTCTTGATTGATATGCTCACGTCGTGACTCCCATTCTTGTGTTAGCTGTTCACTCGTTTTTTGGTCTTATTGTTTCACCGCACCGGCGGTCAGTCCGCCGACAAGGTAGCGCTGAAGGAAGAAGATGACGACCATCGCCGGCGCGATGCCGACGAAGGAAGCCGCCATCAGCTCGTTCCAGATGACCTCCTGCTTGCCGAAGTAAGCAAAGAGCCCCACCGGCAAGGGCATGTATTCGGTCTTCGAGTTGAACGTCAGCGCGAAGATGAATTGCTGGGCGTAGGCGCCGATGAAGGTGGTGATGGCGACGACGATAATCCCCGGCATCGCAATCGGCAGGATGACCCGGCGCAGCGTGTAGAAGTGGCTGGCGCCATCCATGTAGGCCGCTTCGTTGAGCTCCTGCGGAATACGGATCATGTAGGTGCGCAGCAGCCAGATCGCCGAAGGGATCAGGAAGGCGACGCCAGGCACGATCATGGCGAGATAGGTATTGAGCACGCCGATGCTGCGCATCAGCCGGAAGAGCGGGATCAACAGCACCGCGCCGGAGAACATGTTCACCGTCAGGAAGGCGCCGAGCAGGATGCCCATGCCCTTGAATTCGAACTTCGCGAAGGCATAGGCCGCCGGAATGACCAGACCGAGCACGATCAGCGTGACGATGACCGAGATGAAGAACGAGTTGAAGATATAACGCCCGAAGCCCGGCACGCTGATCCACATCGTCCGATAGGCTTCGAACGAGCCGTTCTCCGGCCAGAAGCGGTAGGGCGAGGAGAAGAGTTGGCTGAGCGGCTTCAGCGACACCAGGAAACCTTCGACGAAGGGCGACAGCACGAAAAAAAGAAACAGCGCGATGCCGCAATAGATCAGGATGATTTCCCACCAGCGGTAACGGTCGATCATGGCTGCATTGCTCATGCGCGCTTCTCCGGGTTGAGACGGCGGGTGACGCGGAAATAGGCGAAGCAGAAGAGCGACAGGAAGATGCAGATCAAAACGGCGCGCGCTGCACCTTCACCGTATTTCTTCGAGCCGATCGCGGTCTGGTAGGTATCGATGATCATCGTCGTCGTCTCGCCGCTCGGTCCGCCCTGCGTCAGGATCCAGATGATGTCGAACGAGTTGAAGGTGGCGATCAGCGACAGCATCGACATGGTGATGATCGCCGGAACCATCAGCGGCAGCGTGATGCGGCGGAAGCGGTACCAGCGGCCGGCGCCGTCGGTCCAGGCGGCCTCGTAGAGATCCTTCGGAATGGATTGGATCGCCGCCAGGAAGTAGATCGTCACCAGCGGCACGCCGATCCACACGTCGGTGACGATCGTGGCCCAGAAGGCGGTGCTTCCATAAGCGAGGAAGGCGACCGGGCCGTCGACCAGACCGAAGCGCTGCAACATGCCGGAGATCATCCCGAACTGGCCGTTATACATCCAGCCCCACATGAAGATGCCGATCGCCATCGGCACGATCCATGGCGGCATGGTCAGCAGCCGAAACAATGAGCGGCCGGGGACCGCGGCGTTCAGCATCGTCGCCCCGAAGGTGCCGATCACCATTTTCAGGGCGACCGAGAAGAAAGTCCAGATGAAGGTGCGGATGATGACTTCCGCAAACCGCTCGTTGAAGATCTTCTCGTAATTGACCCAGCCGACCCAATTTGTGGTCTTCCTGAGGGACGCGTCGGTGAAGGAGAGAATGAAGGTATCGACCAGCGGATAGGCGACGATCGCCAGAACATAGAGCACAGCCGGAAGAAGAAGGATGCAAGCGAAGATGAAGGTGCTTCTTTGAACACTCATCCTGCCGCCCCCCTCAAGCCGCTCTTGCGTGAAGGGCTTCGTCGAAGCGGTCCCAGATGGGTCTGAGATCGACGACCGCCTTCTTCATCCTCGCTTCGTCCATCGCCAAGGCGAGGATGCCGGCTTCGAGCGCATTCAGCGTGGACACGGGAAGTTCGAGCCCGGTGCGCACGCTTTCAAGCAGGTCGCTCGCCATCTGTTCGTCGGCGCCGTAATGCTGGGAGAGCTCGGTGGCGGCATATTTGTTTTCGACAATCTTGCTGCCGGTCAGTTGTTCGTGCACATCGAGATAACCGCGAACGAAATCGCCTTCGGCCATGCCGCGCGAGCCCATGATGGCGAAGCGGCGGAATTGGTCGGGCACATTCAGATTGGTGTGGAAGTTCATGCCGACGCCATTGGCATATTCGACGATCGCCACCTGATAATCGATAATATCGGCGTCGCTGTCGAACACCTTGTCCGAGCCCATCCAGCCGCTTGGCTTGCGATGGAAAAGCTCGAGGTCGTTGATGCCTTCGCGTGCTGGATCGTTCGCAGGAATGAAGCTCTTGCGGCCGCCGAAACTTGCGACCCGCTCCGGCCGCGCACCGACGACGCCATTATAGAGGTCGAGGTCGTGGCAGCATTTTTCCAGCATGAAGCTGCCGGAATAGCGTTCATAGCGGCGCCAGTCGCGCATGAAGAAGGCACCGTGATAAGGCTCGATATGTTCGGAGGCCTCGATCGATACGATCTGACCAAGCTTGCCCTCGGCCTGGATGGCGCGCAGATCCTTGTAGAGCGGAGAATAACGCAAGACGAGACCGACCATCAGTCGCTCGTGGCCGAATTTCGCCATGAGATGGGCAAGTTCGATGCTTTCAGCGATCGTCGTGACGATCGGCTTTTCGCAGAAGACCTTGAGACCGGCTTGAAGTCCGAGCCTGATATGGTCGAGATGCATGTGATTGGGGGAGCCGATCATCAGCAGATCGAGCTTTTCGGAGGCGAGCAATTCTTCCGGCGAACCATAGGCCTTGCCGACTGAAATGCCCTTTTCCGTCAATCCAGGAAGTCCGGCGGGTTCCGGATCCACATAGCCGACAATGTCGAAGCTGCTATCGATTGCCTTGAAAACATAGCCGAGATAGCCGAGCCGGAATCCTAGCCCGATGATTCCCACTTTCATGCCGATCAAGTTCCCATTTAGTAATTTATTTTCTTTAAGTTGGGACAAAAATCGGGAGGCGTCAATAGAAAACGGGCCTCGAAGCGCCAGTATGAAATTAATTTTCATAGATCGGTAGCCGGCGGTCGATTGCTGGCTGCGACCGGCCGGACGCCGATTGCAAAAGGGAAGAAGGCGCATCTCTTGACGCCGGGGCAGCGAATTCAGCGACTGTTGGCGCAGCCAATGATCGCCCCGGCAAGCTCACGCAGAACTCGCGAAATGTTGAAAAGAGCCGCGAGTTTACGTGTGTAGGATAGTGCGAGACCCGAAGGCAAGGAGGAGCCATCATGACCCGCATGACAGCCAAGGATTTCCCCCAGGAACTTCTCGAACTCTACGATTATTACGCGCACGGGAAAATTACCAAGCGCGAGTTTCTCGACCGAGCCGGCAAATTCGCTGTCGGCGGCGTGACGGCAGCCACCATTCTTTCTTCGCTGAGCCCTGATTATGCGCTGGCGACACAGGTCGAGTTCACCGATCCCGATATATTAGCCGAATACATCACCTATCCCTCTCCAAAGGGAAATGGCGATGTCCGCGGCTATCTCGTCCGCCCCGCAAAAGCGGCCGGCAAAGTCGCGGCCGTGGTGGTCGTTCACGAGAATAGAGGTCTGAACCCCTACATCGAGGATGTGGCGCGGCGCGTGGCAAAGGCAGGTTTCATTGCACTTGCGCCGGATGGACTGACGTCGGTCGGAGGCTACCCCGGCAACGATGAAAAGGGGCGGGAACTCCAGCAAAAGGTCGACCCGGAAAAGCTGATGAACGATTTCTTCGCAGCCGTGGAATTCCTGATGCATAGCGAACTCACCACCGGCAAAGTCGGCATCACCGGCTTCTGCTATGGCGGCGGCGTGGCCAACGCGGCGGCAGTGGCCTATCCGGAACTTGCCGCGGCCGTGCCCTTTTACGGCAGGCAGCCGCGCTCCGAAGACGTGCCGAAGATCAAGGCGCCGCTGCTTCTCCATTATGCCGGGCTGGACAAGGACATCAACGAAGGCTGGCCGGCCTATGAAGCTGCGCTGAAGTCAGCGGGAAAGACATTCGAGGCCTACATCTACCCTAACGTCAATCACGGCTTCCACAATGATTCCACGCCCCGCTACGACGAAGCAGCAGCCAAGCTCGCCTGGCAGCGAACGGTCGACTGGTTTACGAAATACCTCGCCTGAGATTGCAGTTAACGGGGGCCGGGGGTGATCACCGCCGACGGGCAAATGTCCTGTCCGGCTATTGCGAGCGGCCGGTTTTGCGTCGTCCCCGACTGACCATCATTCCGCCGACGATGAGAACAATTCCGGCCGCGTTCGCCCAAAATGATGCTGGAACGGCGCTGATATAATCAAACGCCACCCCTGTCACCATCTGGCCACCGATGATCAGCAGAGCCGAATTGACCGCGCCTATTCGAGCAATGACCCAACTGCCCGCCGCCACGAAGATGACGCCGATGGGACCACCCAGATAGGCATACCAAGGCGCATCGGCAGCGCCTGCAGGAAGCAGGCCCCCGACAAAGAGACCAAGGCAGGTGAGGACGGCAAAGCCCACGGCATGGTTCCAGAAGGATGCGATCAGCGGTGTGGTGGATATGCTCAACCGCCCATTGAGCTGACGACTGAGACCGACGAGCACACCGCCCAGGCAAGCCAGGAGAATGAACACCGTCATGCCGCACCTCGCCCAAGCAGGATAATCAGCGCAGCCCCCATGACGACCAAGCCGAGTGCTACGATGTCTCGTCTATCTGGACGGCGCCTTGGCAGACCAAACAATCCCCAACTGTCGGCTGCGACGCTGAAGGCGACCTGGCCTGCCAAACCCAAAGCCAAGGTGCCTGAGAGCCCGAGCGGTGAGTTGACCGCGGTCGAGGTCAGCATGACCGTTGCCGCGCCGGATATCCCACCGAAATAGGCCCATAAAGGCGCGCGCAAGGTTTGTTCCGGCTTAGGTCTGCGGCGCCGGTGGATCAGCAAAAGAAGAATGACGGCTGCGATGATGCCCGTGCCGTGGGCGGTCCAAGATGAGAACAGGGGATTCCCATAACGGGCCAACTCGCCGTTGAGGTGCACCATAAAAGTCAGGAGCCCGCCCGTGGCAAAAGCTCCGGCAAAATAGATCGGATGCGGATTTCGTGCGGCTTCGATGGTCATGAAGATCCCGTCAAAGAATCGATTGCAGCGGATATTTTCAGATTGTCACTACCGCATCGCGCGTCTTTTGAGAGCCGCAAAAGACGCGGTGCACTTTGAATGGCCGCATAATTCCTGAAATCGATTCCGATTTCAGGAATTATGCGGTAAGACCATTCATCGACATTTCCAGCAACATGATTAGCACTGCGTGTCTGTTAGACCGGCCTCTTCTTGACGGTGTTCAGGAAGCTCGTTTCGATCGACGCACGGTTGGTATATTTGACAGGCTTAATTCGAGCGATATCCCATAATGCAAGATGATGCCACGTCCGCAAACCTCAACGGCCCAAGAGACCCCACGATGCCAAGAGCCGGATTGTCGGAAATCCTCACTCCTGGCCTTTCCGTGGTATTCTGCGGATTGAATCCTGCTCTGTCCGCGGTTCGCGACGGCCATAATTTCTCGAACCCGAGCAACCGTTTTTGGCGCGTCCTGCATCTGGCCGGATTTACACCGCGCCTGCTGCGGGCGGATGAAGAGCGCGCGTTGTTGCAATATGGCTGTGGTCTGACATCCGCGGTTTCACGTCCGACAAAAAGCGCAAGCGAGCTTAAGAGGCAGGATTGCCTCAGCGCCGCGCCCATCCTGGAAAACAAGATACGAAAGTTCGCGCCAGCCAATCTGGCTTTTCTTGGAAAGGCGGCATACGCGGCTATCAGTCTTCGAGCCAATGTTGAATGGGGTCGACAGCCGAAGGAATTTGCCGGCGCAGGTGTCTGACTGTTGCCAAATCCGAGCGGCCTTAACAGAGCCTTCACCTTGACGACTTTGACCGAACACTATCTGGAACTCAGATTGACGCTGTAGCCACCCTGCGTCGATCTCGAAATTGCGGTGATCGTCATTCGGGAGAAATGTCATGGTACGCTTGCTTTCGGTCAATGTGGGCCTGCCGCGCAACGTCACCTGGCAAGGCAAGATTGTTTACACCGCCATTTGGAAGACGCCGGTCGACGGCCCGCGCATGGTGCGGCGCCTGAACGTGGACGGCGATGGACAAGGCGATCTGGCTGGCCACGGCGGCGAACGCCGCGCGGTCTTTGTCTATCAGATCGATTCCTATCGGTACTGGCAGGAGCAATTGCGCCGAGACGACTTCATTTACGGCCAGTTTGGCGAGAACTTCACCGTCGATGGCTTGCCGGATGCAGAGGTATGCATTGGAGACCGTTACCGGATCGGCGGCGCCCTGTTCGAGGTGACGCAACCGCGCGTCACCTGCTACCGGCTCGGCATACGCATGGACGAGCCGGAGATGGCCGCGCTGGTGGTCAAACATGGTCGGCCTGGCTTCTACTTCCGTGTGCTGGAGGAAGGCGAAGTGCAGGCCGGCGACGAGATCACCAAGGTTGCGTCCGGACCGGAGGGTATGAGCGTTTTCGAGATCAACGCGCTGCTTTATATGCCGGGTCACCCGCGCGATCAGTTGGAGCGAGCGCTGCGCGTCCCAGCGCTGAGCCCAGGCTGGCGTCATTCTTTCGAGGCCCTGCTCAAGCAGGAGCGGAAGGAGGGCGCGACGACAGGAAATGCCGGGCTGGCCGCGCCCGGCCCACCTCCGGCATGGCGCGGGTTCCGCCCGCTGCGCGTGTCGCGCAAAGTGCGCGAAAGCGGCAGTGTGGTCTCCCTCGTGCTCGAACCGGCAGATGGCCAGCCTGTTGCCGCCGCACTCCCCGGGCAGTTCGTGGTGCTGCGGCTCGGACTGGATTCGGCGCCTGCGCTGATGCGCAGCTATTCGCTGTCGGGCGAGCCCAGCGCCACGCATTATCGCGTCAGCGTCAAGCGGGAGGTCCATGGCGCAGCCAGCGGCTACATCGACGACGAGCTACAGGTCGGCGACATCGTGCAGGCAAGTGCGGCGCGCGGCAGTTTCATATTGCGGCCGGGCGATACACCGGTTGTTCTGTTGAGTGCCGGGATCGGAGTGACGCCGGTGCTGGCGATGCTTCATGTTTTGGCGGCCGAAGCATCGCCCCGGGAAGTCTGGTGGTTGTATGGAACCCGCAATGGCCGCGAGCATCCCTTTGCCGAGGAGGCGCGCGGGCTGCTTAAGGCGCTCGCTCACCATCACAGCCACATTTGCTACAGCTCTCCCGACCCCAAGGATCGGCCCGATATCGATTTCGACGCTCGCGGCCATCTGGATGCGGAGGCGCTCAAATCGCTCAACCTACCGCGCAATTGTGACGTCTATGTCTGCGGACCATCGAGCTTCATGGGCGATCTCACCGTCGGCCTTGCAGGCTTGGGCATCGCGCCGGATCGCATCCACACCGAGATGTTCGGCGCCGGTCCGTCGATCACACCCGGCATAGCTGCCTCGCCCCGCCGGCCACCACATTTGCCGGCAGGGCTTCCAGGCTCGGGGCCGCTGGTGTCGTTTGCCCGCACCGGTCTCAATGTGCGCTGGGAGCCGACATTCCAGAGCTTGCTCGAACTGGCCGAGGCCTGCGACGTGCCGGTGCGATGGTCGTGCCGAACCGGCGTCTGTCACACTTGCGAGACCGGACTTGTGGAAGGAAACGTCGGCTACCGGCCGGACCCTGTCGATGCGCCGGCGGATGGCAATGTGCTGATTTGCTGCGCAAAACCTGAGGGCGATATCGTGATTGATTTGTAATGCCTGGACGAACGCGCCGACGGTGATTCTTGCTCACCACGCACGGCGCGGTGATGGCTTGGAGGCGAGCAGGGGCTGCATTTATTGGATGACAAGCTCGAAGTAGAGGCGCAGAGTGCAAGCACGTTGGTCGCGTTTCTGCTCGACCCGAACGCATCTATCACCAGACAGGGGACTGTCGGCGACCACAAGAAGATCCCGCCGGCAATTATCATTCGCGCGTTCCTGCGATGGAGGAAATTTCGCCATATATGTGGCGTCATTCGCTTGGCCGCTCGAAGACCGAAAAGGCGATATGAATGGAACAAGGATGCCCCTAACGGGTTTCGAACCTTAGCGTTCAATAGGAGGAGCATTTCATGCCTACGGTTGCCGCCACACCCATCACCCCACCAGACCAGCACGTTGTAACAGCGCGCGAAGCCATCGAGCCGCTTTATGAGAAGCTCGAGCTTCAAACGGAATCGCTGGTCCTGTCTGCGGCGTTGGAAGCGGGATGGTCTTCGGATGAGGCAACCGAAGCATTGGCGGCACTCAGACTGCAGGATGCACTTTCGACGCTTGGACGAACGACCTGACCGAGAAAGCTCCGAGAAACCGGTGCGCGGGGCAGATTCACCTGAATTCGGTGAATGTCTGGGCGCCTCCGGCAACGCGTGGCATCATTGCAGACAACGTGCCATCATGAATGATTGGCGGGGTTTATTAGAGAGGCGGTTCTCGGTGGTTGTAAAGCACCTTTTTGTTCCATAATGTTGATTACGCCACTTTTACAATCATAAGTTGCTCAACTATAAACGCGCCCTCACGGTTGGTGCCGATGCGTGGGAGGTCAAATACCGTTTGATGACCGCAGTTCATAGAGCACGTGATGGCGCAACGGATGCCCTTCGGCGAAATTGGGATGGTCGAACTCACCGATCCGGTTCATCCCCAGTCGTCTCATCAAACCCCAGGAATTGCTGTTTGCGGGCACCGTGAAGCTGACGATGCGGTCAAGCTTCAGATCGTTGAATGCAAAATCGAGAGAGCGTTCCGCGGCCTCGCGCGCATATCCGGCGCCGTGCCGCGACGCTGAAAGCCGCCAACCGATTTCGACTGCAGGCGCAAACGGCAAAGCCGGCGAAACCTTGGCGAGGCCGCACATACCGATCAACGCGCCGCTTTCCTTCTCCTCCAGCGCCCAAAACCCCCAGCCATGGTCCTCGAAGTGCCGGTCGATGCGGTCGAGCATCGCATTCGACTGTTCGTCGGTCAGAGGATTGAGATATCTGACGACGTCGGGCTCGGCATTGATCGCAGCGAAGGGTTTGCGATCCTGCTGTCGCCAGGGTCTCAAAATCAGACGTTCGCTTTCGAGCTTCATCGTTCCTTCGCCCAAGCAATTCCAGGAAGAGTGCAAAGCGGTTTTCCGTCCGGAATTGCGATAAAACAAAAGGTTAGAGCGGTTCTGCATTTCCATGAAAAGCTGAACCGCTCCAGATCCTACCAGAGCGTCATGTGACGGTTGACGTCCTTGTAGAGCAGGTAGCGGAAACGGCCGGGGCCACCGGCGTAACATGCCTGCGGGCAGAAGGAGCGCAGCCACATGAAGTCGCCGGCCTCGACCTCGACCCAATCCTGGTTCAGCCGATAGACCGCCTTGCCCTCCAGCACATAGAGACCATGCTCCATGACATGGGTTTCCATGAAGGGGATCACGGCGCCCGGCTCCAGAGTCACGATATTCACGTGCATGTCGTAGCGGACATCGGCTGGATCGATGAACCGGGTCGTCCCCCAGCGTCCATCGGTATCGGGCATTGCCGAGATGGGGTGCTGGTCCTCATGCGTGAAGATAGCCGGCGGCGGCTCCAGCCCCTCGACCTCCTGAAAGGCCTTTCGAATCCAGTGGAATTTTGCCGCCGTCGAGCCGCTATTTTTCAGGCGCCAGACCGAGCCCGCCGGAAGATAGGCGAACGAACCGGCGCGCAGCGCATGACTGTTGCCGTCGAGCTCCACCGTCATCTCGCCTTCGACGACGAACAGGACCGCTTCGGCCCGTTTGTTGGGCTCCGGCCGGTCGCTTCCGCCGCCGGGCTGGACCTCCATCACATATTGCGAGAAGGTCTCGGAGAAACCGGAGAGCGGCCGGGAGAGAACCCAAGCCCGCGTTCCCGTCCAGTGAGGAAGGACGCTGGTGACGATATCGGTCATGACGCTGCGCGGGATGACCGCGTAGGCTGTGGTGAAAACGGCTTTGCTGGAAAGCAGCTCGGTTTGCGGCGGCAGTCCGCCGAGTTTGGAATAATAATCTCTGTTCATTGGTCCAGATTTCGCGGCATGTAGCACTGCATCTGATTTATGCGCCGCTCACCTTGCAGGCAACTCTTAATTCGTCGCGTGAAAGTCGATGCGGAGCCGCACCGCCGCGTTCCGGTCAGAACTCGACTTCCAACTCGACGATCTCATCCGGCTCGACCATCGCTCCCTCCGTCCATTCACCCATCAGCGGCCAGGACAGCACCGTCTCGACATAGGCTTCGAGCTGCGGTTCGAGTTCCACCGCGTAGGTGCGGAATCGGGTGCAGACCGGCGCAAACATCGCATCGGCCACGGTCGGCGTGATCCCGAACAGCCACGGGCCGCCGCTTGCCTCGAGGCATTCGGTCCAGATCGCCTTGACACGCTCGACATCGGGCCGCGCGCCCGAAAATATCTTGAAGCTCGCATGCCGCGCCTTGAGGTTCATCGGCAATGCCGAGCGCAGATTGTGGAAACCCGAATGCATCTCGCCCGAAACCGACCGGCAGCGGGCGCGCGCCGCGCGCTCGGTGGGCCAGAGCCCGGCAGTGGGCGCGACCTCATGGAGATATTCGGCGATCGCCAACGTGTCCCAGACCGTCACATCGTCATGGGTCAGCCTCGGCACCAGAACCGACGGTGAAAGCAGAAGCAGTTCCTGGCGCGCCTCGTCATCCAGTTCCACAAGGACTTCGGCGAAGTCCAGCCCGGCCATCCGGCACAGCAGCCAGCCGCGCAGAGACCATGATGAGTAGTTTTTCGAGGAAATCGTCAGTGCCGCCTGCGACATCGGGCTCGTATCCTTGTCGGACAATGTTGCTTCTTCCTCGATAATCTTCTCGCATGGCAGGAGATATTCCACTAGCATTTTTTGCACTGCCGCATCGATGCGGCAGTGCGGGAGATTTCGGCCATGCTCTACCAGGCCTATCAGTTCCAGGATGATCTCATCGCGCCGCTCCGCGATCTGGCGCGCCGCCTGCAGATCTTCTCCGCGACAGCGCTCTGGGGATCCGGCAGCGAAATGGGACGGCACTTCGCCGCCGCGCTGGAGATGATCTCACGCTTCGAGATCACTCACCAACGTCCGGATTTCGCTATTACGTCGGTCATGATCGGCAATCGCGTGAGGCCCGTCACTGTCGAGACCGTGCTCGACATGCCCTTCGGCACGCTGCTGCGCTTTGCAACGGACACCGATGCAAAGCGGCCGCGGGTGCTGGTCGTCGCACCGCTGTCCGGCCATTTTTCGACGCTGCTGCGCGGCACCGTGCAGACCCTGCTGCGCGACCACGACGTCTATATCACCGACTGGGCCAACGCCCGTGACGTGCCGCTGTCGGCCGGACGCTTCGGCATGGACGACTATGTCGATTATATCATGCATTTCCTGGAGGAGATCGGTCCGGGCGCTCATATCCTTGCCGTCTGCCAACCCTGCGTGCAGGCGCTGGCCGCCGTCGCCGTGATGTCGGAAGAGCGGCATCCGGCCACCCCGCGGACCATGACGCTGATGGCCGGTCCGATCGATCCGCGCGAGAGCCCGACGAAGGTCAACGAGCTTGCCGTATCGCAATCGCTCGCCTGGTTCGAAAACTCGCTGATCACGGACGTCCCCTGGCGTTATCGGGGTGCGGGACGGCGCGTCTATCCCGGTTTCCTCCAGCTTGTCGCCTTCATGTCGATGAACATGCAGCGCCACCAGGACGCCCATCGCAAGCTCTACGACCATCTGGCGAAGGGCGAGACGGCCGAGGCCAGCAAGATCAAGAATTTCTACGACGAATATTTCGCCGTGCTCGACCTCACCGAAGAATTCTACATCGAAACCATCGAACGCGTCTTCCAGAAGGCGGAAATCGCGACCGGCGACCTGACCCATCATGGCCGCAAGGTCGATCCCGGCCAGATCCGCAACACGGCGCTTTTGACCGTCGAGGGCGGGCGCGACGATATCTGCGCACTCGGCCAGACCTCGGCCGCGCACGATCTCTGTCGGGCGCTACGCCCACATCTGAAGCGCCATCATCTTCAGGCCAATGTCGGACATTACGGCGTCTTCAGCGGCCGCCGCTGGGAGGGGGAAATCTACCCCGTCGTGCGCAACATGATCCTGGCGATGGAATAGCGCCCGTCAGATCCGAAACGCGATGGCAAGTCTTAGCGATCCGCCATGACCAGGTGGCCCGGCCCGACTTCGCGATAAGACGTGCTTGCAGGCTGATAGTCGACCGGGCGCATTGGGCTCTTGATCTCGTCATTCGCCACCATCCGCTTTTCGTGGCGACGGTTGGGATCCGGCACCGGCACTGCCGCGATGAGTTTTTTCGTATAGGGATGCTGCGGATTTTCGAAGACCGCGGATCGCGGGCCGATCTCGACGATCTCGCCGAGATACATCACCGCTACGCGATGGCTGACGCGCTCGACCACCGCCATGTCGTGCGAGATGAACAGGAAGGCGAGGTTGAGGCTCTGCTGCAGGTCGAGCATCAGGTTGATGACCTGCGCCTTGATCGAGACGTCGAGCGCCGAGACGCTTTCGTCGGCGACAATGACCTTCGGCTGCAAGGCGAGCGCGCGGGCGATGCAGATGCGTTGGCGCTGGCCGCCGGAAAACTCATGCGGATAACGGGCGGCCATATCCGAGGACAGACCGACCTTCACCAGCAGATCGGCGACGACATCCTTTGCCTGTTTCGCGTTGCCCATCCTGTGCTCGAGATAGGGTTCGGCGATAGCTGCGCCGACCGTCATGCGCGGATTGAGGCTGGCAAAGGGATCCTGGAAGATCATCTGCACGGATTTGCGCATCTCGCGCAGGTCCTTCCGGTCGAGGCCGAGCACCTCCCTGCCCTCGACGAGAACGGAACCGGCCTGCGGCTCGATGAGGCGCATGATGGCGCGGCCGGTCGTCGATTTGCCGCAACCGGATTCGCCGACGAGCGACAGCGTCTCGCCAGCGTGAAGATCGAATGAGACGTTTTCGACGGCATGCACCCGGCTGGTCAGCCGGCCGAACAGGCCGGAATGAATATCGAAGCGCTTGGTGAGGTTCTTCACCTGCAGGACTGGCGTCAATGCCACCGTATCGGTGACCTCGGCGGGAATGTCCGATTCACCCGTTGAGGTATTGACCACGGGAAAGCGCAGCGGCCTTTGCCTGCCCTGCATCGAGCCGAGCACCGGCACGGCTGACAGTAGCGCTCTCGTATACGGATGTTTGCCGCGGTGGAAGATATCGGCGGTAACGCCGCTTTCCACCTGTTCGCCGCGATACATCACCACCGTCCGGTCGGCGATCTCGGCAACGACGCCCATGTCATGGGTGATGAACAGAACGGAGGTTCCCTCCTCGTCCTGCAGCATCTTGATGAGATCGAGGATCTGGCCCTGGATCGTCACATCCAGCGCCGTTGTCGGCTCGTCGGCGATCAACAGTTTCGGCCGGCTGGCAAGCGCCATGGCGATCATCACCCGCTGGCGCATGCCGCCGGAGAAACGATGCGGATATTCGCCGAAGCGCGAGGCGGCCGAGGGAATGCGGACCTTTTCCAGCAGCCTTATCGTCTCGGCTTTGGCATCGGCCCTGCTCATATCGGAATGGCAGAGCAGCGCTTCGGATATCTGGTCGCCGATGGTGAAGAGCGGATTGAGCGATGTCATCGGCTCCTGGAAGATCATCGCCACCTCGTTGCCGCGAACCTGCCGCATGGCATTTTCCGGCAATGCCAGAAGGTCGCGTCCACCGAGCATGACGCGGCCCTCGACGCGGCTCGTATCCGCCTGCAGCAGCCGCATGATCGAGAGCGAGGTGACGCTCTTGCCCGAGCCCGATTCGCCGACGATCGCCACCGTTTCCGCCGGAGCGACGGTGAAGGAGACGTCGCGCACCACCGGTTTCCAGACGCCGTCCACCAGGAAGGATGTCGTCAGCCCTTCGACGGAAAGAACGTCGGTGGTCGTCTGGATCGGTTGCGTTTGGGCGCTGGCCATGGTGGTTCCTCTTGCGGGTAAGCGGTGGTTCAATCCGGCCAGCGCAGCGCACCGTCGAAGCGGTGCCTGCTACGGTTCTCGATCGGCGTTGCGATGATCTCGTTGGAGGCGCGCGCCTTATCGAGTTCCTGCGCCAGGCGCTGCGCGACAATCGTCTCTTCGCCCGGGTGCAGATTGCACGGGTCGAGGTAGAAATAGCGGTGCTCCACCTCGTGATCGCGCGCGATGATCGGCGGGCTGCCCTTGGCGAGCGCATCGGCCAAATCCCAGGCGGTGATATGGGCTTGCTCAGGATCGACGATCAGGCGCAGCCGATCGAGCGGATTGTTGGTCGGGTCGGGCTCGATCAGCGCGGTGACGCCCGGGCGACCGTCGAGCGTGCGCTTCCACAGGTTGAGATAGCCGGTCTCGCGTTCCCGGATGCCGGCATGGTCGCGGTTTTCCCATGCTTCAAGTGCTGCCATGACTCCGAAGATGCTCTCCTTGCCGACCTTCATGCCGCGGCCGATGCCCATGTTCTGCAGGAAGGCGTGGCGCACCAGCTCCTTTCTGCCGGCAACGATGCCCGAGGTCGGGCCGCCGAGGAATTTGTGGCCGGAGTAAAGGGCGATGTCGGCCCCCTGCTCCAGGAAAATCCTGAGATCATATTCCGAGGCGGCATCGACGATGACGGGCACGCCCTTGGCATGGGCAATCTCGACGAATTCCTTGAGGTTCAGCAGGCCGTAATCGACAACATGGTGGGAGACGACATAGACGGCAGCGGCGGTCTTGTCGGTGATGGCGTTTTCCATGTGGAAGCGATGCGTCGAGGTCGCCTGCCCGACAAGCACGACCTTGCCGCCGGCAAGCCGGATCGCCTGGTCGACCGGGGCGCCGTAGCTGACCACATGGCCCATCTGCACCAGCACTTCGTTCTTCTCCGGCACGACATCCGGCAGCTTCTCGATCGCCAGCAGGTTATTGCCGGTGATCGCGCCGGCGACGGCGAGCGAAATACCGGCCGAGCAGGAGGCAGTGACGAAGCCCGCCTCGCCGCCGGTCAGCCTTGCGATGACGGCGCTTGCCTTGCGCTGCAGGTCGTTGATCTCGACGAAGTGCGGAAGGATCGATGCCATCGCGCTGATCGCTTCGGGAACGACGATCGAGGCGCCGAGGCTGGTCATGGTGCCCGATACATTGATGACAGGGCGAAGGCCAAGCGACGGGCGGATATCAGTGAACATGGAGATCTCCAGGATTCTGGGTCGAAAAACGAAACATGGGGCGGTCGATCAAATGTGTCGAGCTTCCATCAGCCGTGCAAGGCGACGATCGCCTCGATCTCGACGGTGATGTTGCCGGGCAGCGAGCCGAAGCCGACGGCCGAGCGGGCATGTTCGCCGGCCGGCCCGAAGACTGCGATCAGCAGATCCGAGCAGCCGTTGATGACGCTCGGATGATCCTCGAAATCAGGCACGGCATTGACCATGCCGAGCAGCTTGACCACCCGCTTGACCCGGGAGAGATCGCCGAGCGCATCCTGCATGACGGCAAGCAGGTTGATGCCGGTCAGCCGCGCATGGCCATAGGCCCCCTCGACACTGATGCCACCGCCGACCTTGCCGGCATGCAGGAAGCCGTCGGCCTCGCGCGGGCCCTGGCCGGAGAGGTAGAGCATATTGCCTTCGATCACGTGCGTGACGAAATTGGCGATCGGCGGCGGCGGCGGCGGAAGCGTTATGCCGAGGGCAGCAAGCCGTTCGTAAGGCGAGTTCTCGACCTTGCCGGCGGCGGTGGGAAACTGATTCACGCAAACTCCTGTCATGCAATTTTCGATTTAGCGAATTTCGATTGGGCCGACGCTTGGTCGGCGGATTAAAGATCCTTGCGAAGTCTCGGATCGAGCATGTCCCTGAGGCCGTCGCCGACCATCTGCAGCGACAGCACGGAGAGGATGATGGCGACGCCCGGAAACAGCGTCATCCAGTCGGCCTGGCCGATATACTGGCGGCCGGCGGCGATCATCGTTCCCCAGGTCGGGATTTCGGGGCTGACGCCGAGGCCGAGGAAAGACAGGCCGGCTTCGGCAAGCATGGCGCTGGCGAAAAGGAACGTCGCCTGCACCAGGATCGGCGACAGCAGATTGCGCAGCACATGCCGGGTCATGATATGGAAGGTCGAAATGCCAAGCGCCCTCGCCGCCTCGACATAGGGCAGCTCGCGAATGACCAGCGTCGAAGCGCGCACGATCCGGGCAAGGCGCGGCGCATAGACGATCGACAGCGCGATGATCACCGTCGTCAACGACGGGCCGAGGGCGGCGACGAGCGCGATCGCCAGCAGAATATCGGGGAATGCCATCATCGCATCGATCAGCCGGGCGATCGGCGTATCGAGCTTCTGGAAGAAGCCGGCAAGCAGACCGAGCGTTACGCCGATCACGGCCGACAAGGTCACGACCGCAACACCGACGAGCAGCGACAGGCGGCCGGCGAAGATCGTGCGCGAGAAGACGTCGCGGCCGAACTCGTCGGTGCCGAAGACAAAGGTGCCGCTCGGCGGTTTCAGCCGGTTGACGATGGAAAGCTTCGACGGCGAATAGGGCGCGACAAGAGCCGCCAAGATCGCCAGAAGCACGAAGATCGTCAGGATCAGCAGGCCCAAGGCGACCGTCTTGCGCTTCAGCAGCCGCCTGGCGAATTTGCTGCCCTCGCCTTCCGCGGGTTTGATTGCGATATCGGCCATCAGTAGCGCACCCTTGGATCGATCAGCAGATAGAGCATGTCGATCGCAAAATTGATCAGCACATAGAGGGCGGCGATGACGAGCAGCGCCCCCTGGATGACGGGATAGTCGCGGCGCAGGACCGCCGAGACGACGAGATTGCCGACACCCGGCAGGCCGAAGACGGTCTCGGTGACGACGGCGCCCGAAATCAGCACCGCTGCCGTCAGACCGATCACCGTCAGAATCGGGATCAGCGCATTCTTCAGAGCGTGCTTGAGAATGACCCGGCGCTCGATCAGCCCCTTGGCGCGGGCCGTGCGGATATAATCGTCGCCAAGCACATCGAGCATCGACGCGCGGGTGAAGCGCAGGATCAGCGCCGAAGAGACAATGCCGAGCGCAAAGGCAGGCAGCGTCAGGTGATACATGCGCTCGAAGAAGGTCGAGCCGGGACCGCCATAACCCGAGACCGGGAAGAGGTTCAGCCTGACGGCGAAGAACTGCATCAGGATCAGGCCGAGCCAGAAGCTTGGAATGCTGGCGGCAAACATCGCGAGCGTCGTTGCCGCCTGATCGATGAAGGAACCGCGCCGATAGGCGGCATAGATGCCGATCGGCAGGGCGATGATGCTGGCGATTGCGAGCGAAAACAAAGTCAGGAAGAAGGTCGGCTCGGCGCGGTCGAGCAAGGCCGAGGTGACGGGCATGTTGAGGAAGATCGACTGGCCGAGATCACCTCTCAGCATCTGGCCGATATAATAGACATATTGCAGGCCGAGCGACTGATCGAGGCCGAGCCGGGACCTGAGGTCGGCAATATCCTGCGGCGTCGCATCCGGCCCGAGCATGACGGCGGCCGGATCTCCCGGTGTCACACGCACGATGACGAAGACGATCGTGACGACGAGAAACATCACGACGATCATGCCGAACAGGCGCTGGAGGATGTAGCGTATCATGAACGTCTGGCAAACCCTTGCAGATGCTGCAAAAAAGAAGACTGATACCGGCCACGACGGGCCGGTATCGCTGGCGATGTTTACTTCTTGATCGAAGCATTCCAGAAATACGGCCACGGAGCCGGATCGACGCCTTCGAGCTTGGTCGATTCCGCCGAAACCGCGTTGAAGTCGCCGATCTTCATGAAGGGTGCATCGGCATAGATCACCTTCTGGACATCGGCCCAGAGCGCCACGCGCTTCTTCGGATCGACTTCCGATGTAAAGGCATCGACGGCGGCCTTGCGGGCCGGCGTATCCCACCAGCCCGGCGAACTGGTCGAGAGCGAGCCGATCAGCGCCGGCTCCGGCAGGAAGGGGCTATGGGTGATGTAGATATCCCAGAGCTTCGGATCGGTGCGCCGCTGCGTCAGCGTCGCCCAATCCACAACCTGCATATCGACGGTGAAGCCGGCAAGCTTCAGATATTCGGCGGCGACCTGCGCCATCTTGTAATGGAATTCGTACTGGCGGCTGGTCAGGATGCGGATCGGCTCGCCATTATAGCCGGCCTTCTTGGCGGCGGCCGCCGCCCCTTCCGGATCGGCGACATTATAAGCGCCTTCGACGCCGGCATCGGTCGACCAGGCAAAGGTCTTCGGATAGATCGCGCCGTCGAGCGCATAGAAATCCTTGCTGCCGAAGGCGGCGGCCAGCATGTCTTCCATGCTGAGCGCCTGGCGGATCGCCTTGCGGACCTCGACATTCCCGGCAATACCTTCCTTCGTGTTGAAGACGAAGACCGGATAACCGAAGGGCTTGAGGATGATCGGCTGCGAGGCGGTCGAAGCCTTCAGCTTGTCGTAGGATTCGACGGGGATCGAGTCGACATAATCATACTGGCCGGAAACAGCGGCTTCGACGCGGGTGTTCGGATCCGGCACCGGCACGAAGCGGATCTCATCGAGATATTGATGACGGGCGCCGCCATAACCATTGCTGTCGCCTTCGCGTGACTTATAGGCATCGAAACGGACGAGCTGGATATACTGGTCGGCCTTGCGCTCCTTCAGCATGTAGGGACCGGTGCCGATGAAGTCCTTCATCGGCTCGTCCTGCTTTTCCGACGGGATGATGATCGCGGCCGAATTGTTGAAGGCAAGCAGCGAGGTCAGCGGCGCATAGGGCTGCTTCAGCGCAATCTTGACGGTCGCCGGATCGACGGCGGTGACGGATTCGATGAAGCCAGCCACCTGCTTGCCGCGCGAAGCGATCTTCATCCAGCGGCCAAGCGAGGCGACGACATCTTCCGAGGTCATATCGGTATTGTCGTGGAACTTGATGCCGGTTCTGAGCTTGATCGTATAGGTTTTGCCGTCGGCGCTGATCTCAGGCAGGCTTTCGGCCAGAAGCGGCGTGACGTTCCAGCTCTTGTCGAAGGTGTAGAGCGTTTCGAAAATGTGCTGCGTGACGATGCCGACCAGATCGGCCGTCGACGACATCGGATCGAGCGTCGGCGGTTCGCCAATCGTCGCGACGTTGATGACGCCACCCTTTTCCTGGGCAAGGAGTGTCGAAGGCAGGGCGACGAGTGCAGTGCCGAGAAGGAATGCGACCAGTCTTTTCATGTGAGAGCTCCCGTTTAGTTCCACAATTATGTAATTCATCTTTTTGTAACAGAATAGGAGATGGATCGATCCTGTCAAGCACGAGCGACGGATTATGCTAGGGCGGATAGCCGGACGCCGGAAAAACACACAATCTTCGGCTGCGCCGGCCTGCACCACGGCCGCGCATTATGCCAAGGTGAGGCGATCGCCCTGCGGTGAGGCTTCAACGGAACGGGAGAACAGGATGAGCATCGACTTCAATGACGGCAAATGGCTGAACGAGCCCGCACACTGGCAGGCGAACGAAGCCGGCCTTACCTTGACCACCGATGAGAAAACCGATTTCTGGCGAGAAACCCATTACGGCTTCACCCGCGACAGCGGCCATTTCCTCGCCTTTCCCACCACCGACGGCTTCACCGCGCAGATCCGCGTCCAGGGCGAATTCCGCACCCTCTACGACCAGGCCGGCCTGATGGTGCGCATCGACGAGAAACGCTGGATGAAAACAGGCGTCGAGTTCACCGACGGCGAAGCCTTCCTCAGCACCGTCGTCACCGACGGCAAATCCGACTGGTCCGTCGCTCAGCCCTTCCGCGAATTGGAAGATTTCCGCATCCGCGTGACGGTCGCCAACGGCGCGATGCGCATCCAGGCTTCACGCGACGGACGCCGCTGGCCGCTACTGCGGTTAGCGCCCCTCCCGGCTGCCGAGCGCTACGAAGTCGGCCCGACCGCCTGCACGCCGGAGCGCAGCGGGCTGAGGGTGCGGTTTTCGGAGTTTTCGATTGGGCCGGCGATTACCACCGATCTTCATGACTTGAGCTAGCGGATTTCGATGTCGTATTCTCGACGGCAATATACGAATCCAGATAGTGGAGTCCAAGAGGCACCCCGGCAGAGATTATCCGCGGGGTGCGCATCTCTTAAAATCGTTCATCGTCATCGCGCGGCGCAGCCGCAGGACTGTCATTTTCGAGATGACATCCGCCCCGTTCTCTGCGAAAAAGGGCGTGATGAGAGACAGGGGCGTTCGTCGACAGACGGGCTGAGAAGCACCCTTCGAACCTGAACCGGATAATGCCGGCGGAGGGAGTCGCTCGGGGCCGCGGCACCGTCCGCATGAACCGCCCCGTGCCCGCCCCCGCCTGAAAGGGGCCATATGCAGACCAGGACCACACCAGGAGCGATGCTGAAGGCGATGCGCGAGAAGCCGCCGCTCGTTCAGTGCATCACCAATTACGTCGCCATGAACATCGCCGCGAATGTCCTGCTTGCATCAGGCGCCTCGCCCGCCATGGTGCATGCCGCGGAAGAAGCCGGCGAATTCGCCGCGATCGCCAGCGCTGTGACAATCAATATCGGCACGCTGTCGACGCAATGGATCGACGGCATGCAGGCGGCTGCGAAGGCGGCGACATCAGCCGGCAAACCCTGGGTGCTCGATCCGGTCGCCCATTATGCCACCGCCTTCCGCCGCAATGCGGTCGCCGAACTGCTGGCGCTGCGCCCAACCATCATCCGCGGCAACGCGTCCGAGATCATCGCGCTTGCCGGCGGAGAAAGCCGCGGCCAGGGGGTCGACAGCCGCGACCCGGTCGAGCAAGCGGAAGGTTCGGCGCGATGGCTTGCCGAGCGGCAGCGGGCGGTCATCGCCGTAACCGGCGCCGTGGATTTCGTCACCGACGGCGAGCGGGCCGTGCGCATCGAAGGCGGATCGGTCCTGATGCCGCAGGTCACGGCACTCGGCTGCTCGCTCACCTGCCTCGTCGGCGCCTTTGCCGCGACGGCACCTCAGGATATCTTCGGCGCGACGGTCGCAGCCCTTGCAACCTTCGCCATCGCCGGCGAGGAGGCCGCCCTTGGGGCGGCCGGCCCCGGCTCCTTCTCCTGGCGCTTCCTCGATGCGCTGGCCGCGCTCGACGCCGAAACGCTGGATGCCCGGGCAAGGATATCAGCCGCATGAAGGCTTTCGACCTTTCGCTCTATCTCGTCCTCGACCCCGATCTCTGCGCCGGGATCGGCATGGTCGAAACAGCGCGCCTTGCCGTTGCCGGCGGCGCCACCATGGTGCAGTTGCGTGACAAAAATGCCGGCACCATCAGGATGATCGAGACCGGCCGCGCCTTGAAACAGGCGCTGGATGGGACGGGCGCGCTTCTCATCGTCAACGATGACGTCGAGGCGGCCATCGCCATCGGCGCCGATGGCCTGCACATCGGCCAGGAGGATATGGATGCGCGCAGAGCGCGGGCCATGGTCGGTGCCGAGATGATCCTTGGCCTGTCGGTCGAGAGCGAGGCGCTTGCGAACGCCGTCGATCCTGGCTTGGTCGACTATACCGGCGTCGGGCCGGTGTTTGCGACACCGACCAAGGCCGATCACAAGCAGCCGATCGGCTTTGACGGCCTTGCAAGGCTGGTCAAGGCCTCGCCGGTGCCATCCGTCGCGATCGGCGGGCTCAAGGTAGATCATGTCGGCCAGGTGTTCGCCGCCGGCGCCCGGGGGCTTGCCGTCGTCTCCGCCATCTGCGGTTCGCCCGACCCCGAAGCGGCCACCCGCCGCATCGCCGCAGAAATTCGAAAGGCCCGCGCATGATCCGCAACGTTCTCTCGATCGCCGGCTCCGATCCCTCCGGCGGCGCCGGCATCCAGGCCGACCTCAAGGCCTTTTCCGCCCGCGGCGTCTACGGCATGGCGGTGCTGACCGCGCTGACGGCGCAGAACACGCAAGGGGTGAGCGGCGTGCATCTGGTGCCGCCGCAATTCGTCGCCGATCAGATCAATGCCGTCTTTGCCGATGTGCGCGTCGATGCCGTCAAGATCGGCATGATCGCCAATGCCGGCATCGCCGACGCCGTTGCCGGTGCGCTGACCGACCACCGCGACATTCCGATCGTCATCGACCCTGTCATGATCGCCAAGGGTGGAGCCGCCCTACTGGCGCCCGAAGCGGTCGACGTCCTGACCCGCCGGCTGCTGCCGCTTGCCACGCTTCTGACTCCGAACCTGCCGGAAGCCGCCGCCCTGCTGCACCAGCCGGTCGCGACAAACCGCGCTGACATGGCGGCGCAGGCCGAGCGCCTGCTGGCGCTTGGCCCGGTCGCGGTGCTGGTCAAGGGCGGCCATCTCGACAGCGACGAGAGCCCTGACGTGCTTGCTACCGCCGCCGGTCTGCACTGGTTCGAAGCCAGGCGCGTGCCGACCAAGAACACCCACGGCACCGGCTGCACGCTGTCCAGCGCGCTGGCGGCCGAGCTTGCCAAGGGCGCTTCGGCGCGGGAGGCCGTCGCCATCGCCAAGGATTACCTCGCCGGCGCGGTCGCGGCTGCCGGCTACCTCACCGTCGGCTCCGGCCATGGACCTGTCCAGCATTTTCATGCACTCTGGAAAGGCGGCGAATAGGCACTCGCTCAACCAAACATGCCGACCGAAACGGCCGGCCATTGGGCGAGCTTTACAAGAGCTGGGCGGACCCGTCGGTGCGGATGATCTGAAGCGGCTTGCTGGCCTCGTCGCCTGCCCTATGCTAGGGGACAGTCCCTTTCATAAGAGGCGAAGCCGTCATGCTGCCATGGATCCAGCTCGATTCCGCGACCATTCCCGGTGAATACGGCGAATTGCGGCTGAAGCGGCGCGGCAGCGAGTTCTCGATCATGCTCGGCGCCAACGAGCTGATGAACAGCCGTCTCAGCGGCTCGGAGGAGGCACTGGCGACCCTTTCCTGGGATCGGATCAAGGCGCACCCGAAGCCGCGGATCCTGATCGGCGGCCTCGGCATGGGCTTCACCCTGCGCGCCGCCCTCGCCGTCCTTCCCGAAGATGCCGGCGTCACCGTCGCCGAACTGGTGCCGGCCGTCGTCGCCTGGGCACGCGGGCCGATGGCCGAGGTCTTCAAGGGCTGTCTCGACGATCCGCGGGTCGGCATCCATCAGGGCGATGTCGGCGACGCGATCCGCACCGGCAAGGCCGCCTATGACGCCATTCTGCTCGATGTCGATAACGGTCCTGATGGCCTGACCCGCAAATCCAACGACCGGCTCTACGATTTTGCCGGCCTTCGCGCCGCCGGCGACGCGTTGCGCCCAGGCGGCGTGCTCGCCGTTTGGTCGTCCGGTCCGGACCCGGATTTCACGCGGCGTCTCAAGGATAGCGGTTTTTCCGTCGATGCGGTCAACACGCGCGCCAACGGCAAACGCGGCGGCGCCCGCCACGTCATCTGGCTGGCCGTCAAATCGGTGAAATGACGCTCAAGCAGAAGCGATCCTGCGGGCGGCATTGATGGCGCGGCGGGCGCCGGAGCGCAACTGCGCGGTCTCGGCGCCGGCAATGACCAGATCGAAGCCGAACTTCAGCAGTTCGCCAGCCCGCTCGCCGTCACCGGCGAAGGCGCAGGCGAATTTGCCATGGGCACGGCAGCGCGAAACCGCATGCTGCATGGCGCTGTCGATCTCGGCGGCGTTCGGCGCCACCTGATCGCCGTTCGACAGCGCGATCGAAAGGTCGGAAGGGCCGATGAAAATGCCATCGATGCCGGCAACGCCGAGGATGCCGTCAATCGCCTCGAGGGCTGCCCGGGTCTCGATCATGGCGACGGCGACGGTGAGCGCATTGGCGTTCTTCAGATAATCATCGGCCGACAGGCCTGTATGGTTGAGCGCCAGCGACGGTCCCCAGCTGCGTTCGCCGAGAGGCGGGTATTTGGTGGTCTTGACGAAGGCTTGCGCGTCTTCGGCCGAATTGATCATTGGCGCGATGATGCCAGAGGCGCCGGCATCGAGCAGGCGCGAGGCGGACGCGAAATCACCGACCGGAATGCGCGCCAGCGCCGGCTTGCCGGCAAGGCGCACCTGGGCAACGGCGTTCGCTGCCGAGGGCATGTCCCACATGCCGTGCTGCATATCCAGCACGATGGTGTCGAAGGCCTCCTGCGCCAGGTGATTGGCGAGCGTAGCGTCGGGAATACCGATCCAGGCGGAGATCATGCCGCCCCGGTGCTGCCTGATCCTGTCCGCAAATCCGTCGATATCAGCTGCGCTCATGCCATTCTCCTCAATTCGACAGGCCGCCAGCGGCCAGATATTTCACCTCGAGGAACTCGTCGATGCCGAATTCCCTCAAAGCCGTGCACGGGTTGCCGGCTCATCCTCTCCGGCGCAGCCGTGAAATAATAATTGTCACAGCGAGCCCGGCGACGACCATGATGCTTCCCCAGAGAACCCAGATGCTTTGGTTGATCATGAAACTGGACGCGGGATAGGGAAAATAGCCGCTTCCCTGGGCGATCCAGATCAGTCCCAGGAGGATCATGAGCAGTCCAACGATGTATCCGACGGTTCGCGACATGTTTCGGCCCTTCCTTATGAATCGATGCCACAATGTCGATCGACGCCAGTCATGACAAGGCTTCTCTCCTGAGCGCTAGCATATTCGCGATGCAATGACGCGCCGGCCTCGGTCCGAATGTCATGTCCTGCCGACTTCATCCACCAGCCAGGTGCTGAGCCTCTCGCTGTGAATATTTGCCGATCGCGGCGGTATCAGCCAGTATCCGCGGTCGGGTGCCTCGAGCGGCCGCCCGGCTTCCACCAGCATATGTGTGGAGAGAAGCGTATCGACCAGGCCCATCCAGCCGATCGCCACGCCCTGCTCGCTGAGAGCGGCCTGGACGACCAGCGAATAGGTGTTGAAACTGACATCGCCGCGGCCGGCATGGAGATCGCGAATGACGGAGAATTCGGCAAAATAGCTTCGCCAGTCGAACCAGGGCGATGGCATTGGCGAGTCGAGATGGATCAGGATCGCTTTGGCAAGCTGCTGCGGATCGTCGAACGGGCCGTTGCGATCGAGAAAGCCTCGCGTGCAGACGGGCACGACCTTTTCCTGCAGCAGAAGCGATCCGATGGCGCCGAATTCCGCCCGCGTCCCGAAAACCACAACCACATCGGCGTCGTCACGAAGGCCGGGCTCAAGCCTCTGGGTGGCGACGATCTGTATATCCGTTTCGGGGTGAAGCAGGCGAAAGCCGTGCATGCGCGGGATCAGCCAAAGCGCTGAAAAAGCATAGTCGGTTCTCAGTCTGACGACCGGCCTTTGAGCCTCAGTGCGGAAACTGCGCGCCAGGGCATCGATGTCACCGACCGCCTTGGCCGCGACCTGGAAAAGCCGCTCCCCCTCCGCGGTCAACTCGACGCCGCGGTGTTGGCGGCGCAGCAGGGCAACGCCGAACTGCTCTTCCAGCCGCCGAATCTGATAGCTGACGGCCGGCTGCGTAAGGCCGAGACCTGCCGCTGCGGCCGAAAAGCTGCCGAGCCTTGCGACCTCCGTAAAGATGCGCATCGATCCCAGCTCAGGCGGGCGATCTCGCATAAAAATTCCTTTTGGCAACTATCGAAAAAAGCCAGCTTTACAGGCATGACAATACTGGCTTTGATAAGATCTGCAAATAGCAAGGGGCGACGTGCGCCTCAGCGGGACCTTCCCGGCCTTTGAGACCACAGGAGACAATTTCACATGGCGCGTCCGAATATTCTCATCCTGATGGTCGATCAGTTGAATGGCACTTTCTTTCCCGATGGCCCGGCCGATTTTCTGCATGCGCCGCATCTGAAATCATTGGCGGAGCGTTCCGTGCGTTTCACCAACGCCTATACCGCAAGCCCGCTCTGCGCACCGGCGCGGGCCTCCTTCATGTCCGGACAATTGCCAAGCCGAACCCGCGTCTATGACAATGCGGCGGAATTTGCCTCTGACATGCCGACCTATGCGCATCACCTGCGCGCGGCCGGGTACCAGACCGCACTTTCCGGCAAGATGCATTTCGTCGGCCCCGACCAGTTGCATGGTTTCGAGGAGCGTCTGACGACGGACATCTACCCGGCCGACTTCGGCTGGACGCCGGATTATAGCAAGCCCGGCGAACGCATAGACTGGTGGTATCACAATCTGGGTTCGGTCACCGGCGCCGGCATTGCCGAGATCACCAACCAGATGGAGTATGACGACGAGGTCGCCTACCACGCCGCCCGCAAGCTGTTCGATCTCTCGCGCGGACACGACGAGCGCCCCTGGTGCCTGACCGTCAGCTTCACCCATCCGCACGACCCCTATGTCGCGCGCCGCAAATTCTGGGACCTCTATGAGGATTGCCCGGCACTTGACCCGGCGGTAGCGCCGATTGCCTTCGAGCGCCAGGACCCGCACTCTCAGCGCCTGATGATAGCCTGCGATCACGATGCTTTCGACATCAGCGATGAGCAGATCAGGCGGGCAAGGCGCGGCTATTTCGCCAATATCTCCTATGTCGACGAGAAGATCGGCGACATTCTTGGCGTCCTGGAACGGAGCCGCATGGCTGAAAACACCATCGTCCTCTTCGCCTCCGACCATGGCGACATGCTCGGCGATCGCGGCCTCTGGTTCAAGATGAACTTCTTCGAAGGATCGGCCCGCGTTCCGCTGATGATTGCAGCACCCGGCTGGAAGGCCAGACGGATCGACCAGCCCGTCTCCACGCTCGACGTGACGCCGACGCTGGCAGGACTTGCCGGGATCGATATCGCCTCGCTGAAGCCATGGACCGAGGGCGAGAATCTCGCAGCGCTTGCCCAAGGCACCGGCAGCCGCGGCCCGGTCCCGATGGAATATGCCGCAGAGGGTTCCGAGGCGCCGCTCGTCTGTATCCGGGACGGACGATACAAACTCTCGCTTTGCGAGAAGGACCCGCCGATGCTGTTTAATCTCGAGGCCGATCCGCAGGAGCTCGACAATCTGGCGGCCGATCCGGCGCATGCCGAGATTTTGGCAAGGCTTGTCGAACAGGCCGGCCGGCGCTGGAACCTTGCCGATTTCGACGCAGCCGTGCGCGAAAGCCAGGCGCGCCGCTGGGTGGTTTACGCGGCGCTGCGCAATGGGGCCTATTATCCATGGGACTATCAGCCGTTGCAGAAAGCCTCGGAACGCTACATGCGCAATCACATGGATCTGAACGTGCTGGAGGAAAACCAAAGGTTCCCGCGCTAGAACAGGATGATTTTAGGCCGGGTCGGCCTAAAATCTGAATCCTGTTCTACATTATGTCGTTAGAGCATGATGTCGTCCGAAAACCGCTCATACTTTTTCGGCATCATGCTCTAGGGATGAGCGAGAAGTGCTTCTGATTTAAGCCGTCCTGCGCGCCGGCGACTCGCGCAGGAAATCCTCGATGAACGTCTTTTGCAGCAGGATGCCGTCCCATTCATCCGGGAAGAAGGACGAGTCGTAGATCAGCGTGAAGGGACCGGCATAACCGGCCCTCTCGCACATCTCCAGGCACGTGCGGTAGTCCTCGGCTTCGAGGCCGCTAACGCCGTAATCGGCCTTGGCATGGCAGATTTCCGCCCGGCCCATGATATCGGCAAGGCCCTGATATTTCGCCGGCGCCGCCCAGTTGCCGAGGTCACCGTTGAGGCCGACCCTGCCATCCAGCCGGTCCAGCAGCCAGTTCATCTCGACGGGGGACGGCAGCAGGTCGAACCAGTTCTCGACGACGACACGCACGCCGCTGCCTTCCGCCTTTTCGGCCAGCCAGTTCAGATGGCGGGCGGCGCGGGCGAGGTTTTCTTCCGTCGGCTTCTGCTTGCCGGCTATGACGCGCATCCTCTGCGCCCCGAGGGCTGCAGCGATGTCGATCCACTCCGCCATCCATCTGACGTCGCGTTCGGCGGTCTCGGGATGGCTCGGATCGCCGTCCTCGACCAGCAGCGTCTGGAACAACACGTTCGAGGCCGCCATCGCCTCGCGCAATTCGCTTATATAGGCGGCGTCGAGGCTCGGCAGATGGAAGGAACAGACCTCCAGCCGGTTGACGCCACGTGCCGTAAGCGCCGCCGGCACGTCGATCAGCACCGCGCCGCCTGGGCCATAGGGCTCTTTCGGCGCAGCGCTTTTGTCGGGATCGGGACTATAGGCGTGAACGGCGCCAAGCAGCCGATGCAGCGACCATGTCGAAACCGCGAAACGTCCGTTTTGCAAAACCTGCACTTGCTTTCCTCCGGGATCTCCTCACGCCATCAATGGCAACTAATTCCCGGCGGTTCAATTGCCAATTCAGGCAAAGTCGTCGCGGATGACCGGCTCGGCGGCAAGGGCGATCCCCAGGAGCGCCTCATCGCGATGGGCCGTGGCGGAAAGCAGCAGTCCAACAGGCATGCCAGCCTCGCCGGTGCCGCACGGAATGGAAACGCCGCACCAGTCGAGGAAATTGCCGAGCGCGGTGTTGCGCAACATCTTGTTGTTCGTCGCGAAGAACAGCTCGTCATCCTGCACCAGCGGCCCGATCGGCGGCGCGACATGGGCGACAGTGGGAAAGGCGAGCAGCCGGTCGCCGACCAGGAGCTCGACATCGGCGATCAGGCGGCTGCGCGCCTCGAGGATTCTGAGGTAATCGGGCAGCGTCGTCTTGCTTCCGAGACGGGTACGCAAGACGACACGGTGATCCATCCTGTCCGCGTCCGGTCCGGCCAAGCGTTCCTGATGAAGTGCGAAAGCCTCCGCCGTGACCAGCGGACCATATCTCGTCATCAGCTCGAAGATTTCGTCGAAGGCGGGGATGACGGTGCGGGCAACCTTGGCGCCGGCCTTTTGAAGACGTTCCAAAGCCGCCTCGAACGCGGCGACGACGCCGGGTTCCGCTCCGTCGAAGACGACATTTTCAGGCACGATGAGTTCCAGCCCTTGCAGGGGATGCGCAACGACATCAGGCGCGGTCAGGCCACGCATCGCCGCATCGATCCAGACCGCGTCCGTGACGTTGCGGCAGAGCGGTCCTAGCGAATCCAGGCTCTTTGCCAACGGATAGACGCCTGCCATCGCGTGGCGGCCACGCGTCGCCTTGTAGCCGACGATGCCGTTCAAGGCGGCGGGAATACGCACCGAGCCGCCAGTATCGGTGCCAATGGCGACCGGAACCAATCCGGCAGCGACGACGACACCAGCGCCCGAGGACGAGCCGCCCGGAATGCGCGGGAGATCAGTGCCGCGCGGATTTACCGGCGTGCCGTAATGCGGATTGATGCCGAGGCCGGAAAAGGCGAATTCGCTCATATTGGTGCGTCCGACGGCGACCATGCCCGCCTGCCTGAGCAAAGCGACGACAGCCGCATCGCGCTTGGCCGGCATATCCTTTGCCAGTACGACGGAACCGGCCGTCGTCGGCAAGCCTTCCATGTCGAAAAGATCCTTCCAGGCGATCGGAATGCCGTCCAGCAATCCAAGCGAGCGCCCCTCCCGCAGACGTCGCGACGAAGCGCGTGCCTCCGCCATCGCCCGGCTTTCGAGCAGTGTGGTGAAGACGGCCTTGTCGGCATAATGCGCGATGGAATCGAAGACCGCCTCCGCCACCTCGACCGGATCGGCCGCGCCAGCTTGAATGAGGACGGAAAGCTGCGCGACCGACATCGCGCCGAAGGATTTGCTCATGGGACTATCCAGAAAAAAGATGTTCCTCTCTGGACTACCCCGGATCATTCCGGTGAACCAGAGGTTCACGATATTTTGCATTTATTGGTACGATTTTTTGAACACTGAGTTTGAATATCGCCCCTTCAATTACCACGATCGAAGACACACATGCTGCACGCATGCGGAAGCGGTTCGGCGCGAGGGTAAGAGTCTGCTCTTAAGAGACCGGCTCCGCATGTGTTGCAGGAGTAATTAAAAATGACAGATTGTGAAACTTTGACCCGTCGCCAGGATATGGTGACCCTTCATGTAAAAGAAGACGAAACAGCCGGTTTAGGCGAGCGTGATTATGTAGACCATGTCAGCGCCCAGAAACTTTCGGCCTTCGAGCGCATTGTCGTGGTCGGAGCGCTGGTTCTCTTGAGCTTTGCGGGTTTTGCCGCCTATTCTTCCGGCAATACGGACCCGATGACGACATCGGCCATTGCCGTCACGGGCGGCGATAACATGCCGCCGCATCCGGCCTACGGCCATTGCCGCGACAGCAGCCCCTACGCTGAGAGGGTCTGCTAACAGGAAAGCTAGCTCGCCGGGCATGGAGACCTTGGCCCAGGCTGCATCGACAGCAGGAAAAGGGAAAAGGACCATGGCCGGTGAAATTGACTATAATCTCGATCGGTTCATCGATGCCCAAAACGGCGTCTACGAACAGGCGCTTTTAGAGCTGAAAGCCGGACGCAAGACGTCCCACTGGATGTGGTTCATCTTCCCGCAGATCGCCGGTCTCGGCACGTCGGCGATGGCCGAAAAATATGCGATCCGCTCGGCCGAGGAAGCCGCCGCCTATCTCGCCGATCCCATTCTCTCAAGCCGGCTGCTGCGCTGCGTCGAGGCGATCCTGTCCGTGAACGGCCGATCGGCGCACGAAATCCTGGGCTCACCCGACGACCTCAAGCTGCGCTCGTCGATGACCTTGTTTGCCGCGATCAGCGACCATGGTTCGCCCTTCCACCGGGTGATCGAGCATTTCTATCAGGGAAAATTCGACGCTCGGACGATGGAAATCCTTAGCGCCAGCACAGGATGATTTTAGGCCAGGCCGGCCTGGAATCTGAACACGTTCCAAAATGAAACAGTTAGCGGCCCGGCCTGCTCTCCAGCGTAGCGATTTCCTCGGAAATCTCGCTCAACCGCTGACGCAGATCGCTGTCGGTGCCATCATCGACTTCTTCCTCGCCGAAACAATAGCGCGCATCATGGAGCTCCAGCTTGGCTTCGAGCTCGGCGCGTTTGGCATACAGGCGTTTGAGATAGACGTAGTTCATCTCCCTGCCTCCACATCGCTCTCGGGTTAGTGTGAAAACGGCATGGAAGCAGTAAGGTTCCCCTCCCACACTTGCGGTGGTCAGGCGAAAGAAGCGATTGCCGCATGGCAGGCCTTGGCGAAATGGCCGCAGCAGCCGGCAGCACCCATAGCCTGGCGGCTGACACGCGCGCCTTCGAGCAGCAGCGTCAACGTATCGGCAAGAAGCTGGGGTTCGCGCGCGCCGGCCGCCGAACAGAGCGCGGCCAGGCGATCACGCTGTTCGGCCTTGTGCCGCTCGATCATTTCATGGGCGGGATGGCCCTCGCCCTTCAGCTCGATGGCAGCATTGGCAAGATCGCAACCGGCGGGCTCGCCGTTCAGACATTGCGCCCGCAACTCCACCCAGGCGTCCAGCTGGGCGCGCGGATTGCCGGGATAGGCCGCTTCCAGATCGCGCCAGATGGTACCCGCCTTTTCGGAGGCCCGGCGCAGCGTCTCACAGACGAGTTCGTCCTTCGAGCCGAAATGCCGGTAGAGCGTCATCTTGTTGGTCAGAGCCGCGTCGGCAATGGCATCGACGCCGATACCGCGGATGCCGCGCTCGCGGAAAAGCTCCGAGGCGGTCGAGACGATACGCTCCCGCGGCGGGATGCGATCTTCTGGAACGGCTGCGGAGATTTCATTCGAAGTTTCTGATTTTTTTGCGGACGTAGTCCTTGACATCAATGTGACCGATCGGTAACAAATGCATTGTTACTTACCGGTAACACCACAAAACGCGAAAGTCAATGCCGAGGGCATGGCAGCGGAAAGTGGAACACGGGCGACCGCCCACGAAAGGAGGACAACCATGAGAAAGACCAGAGACGACCTGACGATATCCGAAGCCCTTCACGACCCCCTGATCGCCATGGTGTTGCGCGCCGACGGCGTAAAGCTTGAAGACTTCAAGCAACTCCTGGAGACGGCCGCCCGCAAACGCGAACCGCGCTCGACTTCGGTGGGCAATATGATCGGAGCGCTTGCAAGCCGCGCCAATCTGCCGGCAATGCCCTGCTTCGGCTGAAGAAGCCGCCTGAACAGCTTGGGGATCTCTCCCTGCCCCCGTCAAGGGCTGCCGTCACAACCAGACGGCGGCCCTTGCCGCTTTAAAGCATGTCGCGCAGCGCAAGGATCGCGACGCGCTTTAGAGGATCGGCTTGCCGCCGGTGACCGCGATCGTCGTGCCGGAGATATAGCTCGACAAGGGATCGGCCAGCATCACATAGGCTGTCGCAAGCTCGGCCGGCTGTCCCGGCCGTTTCATCGGCACTTGCTTGCCGAAATTGCTGACGCTTTCTTCAGGCAGTGTCGAAGGGATGAGCGGCGTCCAGATTGGCCCGGGCGCCACCGCATTGGCGCGAATGCCTTTCTCGGCCAGAAGCTGAGCAAGGCCGGCGGTGAAATTCTGGATCGCACCCTTGGTCGTCGCATAGGCAAGCAGCGTCGGGTTCGGATTGTCCGAATTGATCGAAGCCGTATTGATGATGGCGCTGCCGGGCTTCATATGGGCGACGGCTGCCTTGGTCAGGTAGAACATCGAATGAATATTGACCTTGAAAGTCAATTCCCATTCCTCGTCGCTGATTTCGTCGATGCTCTTGAAGCTTGCCTGATGCGCGGCGTTGTTGACGAGAATGTCAATGCCGCCGAGCTCCTTGACCGCCGTCTCGACGATCTGCCTGCAGTGGGCGGGATCCTGGATGTCGCCGCTGACGAGAATGGCCTTGCGCCCAGCCTGCTCGACGAGCCGCTTGGTCTCGTCGGCATCCTCGTCCTCGTCGAGGTAGGAGATCACCAGATCGGCCCCTTCACGGGCATAAGCGATCGCCACGGCCCGGCCGATGCCGCTATCGCCGCCGGTGATAATCGCACGCTTGCCCTTCAGCCGCTCGGAACCGCGATAACTTTTTTCGCCATGATCGGGAACGGGGTCCATCTGTGCCGTGAAACCCGGCATCGGCTGTTTCTGAGAGGGAAAAGGTGGTGTGGGATAATTTGGCATCATGACCTCCTGGGTTGAGGGGGTCAAACTCGGACTGCGGCTTGTTGTTCCACGCCGAGCTGTCGCATCTGCCCACACGATCAACCTACAAGATGTTGCGATTTGCCATAGCCACCGCTATGCCATAGTAATGTAACATAACGGCGTTTTTCATGAGGTGCGTGGAATTGGACGGAAAGACATCCCCCCCGGTTTACTCCGAAGATGAGGGCGTTGCCGACGAGGCTGCTGGCAAGGGCGCGCGCCGCGCGCGTGTCAGCGGTATCGACCGGGCGCTTCAAGTGATCGACCATCTTTACGAGACCGGATCGCCTGCCGGCGTCTATGCCATCGCCAAGGCGGTGAAGGCGCCGCTATCGACCGTTTACGTCATCGTTGACGATCTCGTCGAGAAGAACATGCTGACACGTCAGGCGGACGGCTCGATCTGGCTCGGCGCGCGGCTCTACCATTACGGCCTTGCGTATGCCAGGTCGCTGGATTTCATGAGCATCGCCACCCACGAAATGCACGATCTCTGCCGCCAGGCCGGCGAAACCGTGCAGGTCTGCGGCCGCGACGGCGACTATATGCTGGTGCTGGCCATGGCCGACGGCCCGAGCCATTTTCAGGTGGCGTCCCGCGTCGGCACAAGGGTGCCGCTGAACTGGACGGCCTCCGGCCGCCTGCTCGTCGGCCACCTGGCGGAGGAGGAGCGCATCGAACTGTTCAAGCGCTGCGCCCGCTCTTCACCGACCGGCCGCGCCGAGATCGATCCGGGCACGTTGTCGGAAGCCGCCGGCAAGGCCTTCGAGTCTCGCCTGTCGATCCAGGCGGGGGAATCCGATTATGCGGTTGCCTGCATCGCCTCGCCGATCTGCGATCGCGACGGCCAGTGCGTCGCCACCATTTCCATCGTGCTGCCGGAACAGAAGGCCTTTTCCGACGAAAACCACTATACCGCCCATGTCCGCAGTTCAGCGGAACGGATCGAAAAGCTGATGGGCTGGCGCAACCGCTGAGCATTGCGCCCTTCGGTGGATCCTACCTATAGGAATAGCCGTGGCTGTGCCGCACCAGCTTGCGCGCCCGCGGCACATAGCGGCTGGCGGTAAAGGCATCCGCGCCCATCACCGCATAGCGCGGCTCGAACAGCTTGTTGAGGACCGACACGTCGCCGTTGGAATCCGTCGCCTCAAGATCGGAATCGACCAGGTCGAAAATGGTGAACTCCGCTTGCGAGCCGACCGAAAGCCCGTTCTCCATCGACAGCTTGATGACGGATGCCGGCGCATGGGTGACGGCTTCCACCACCTTGACGAAAGGCATGCCGACGCTGAGCAGCTTCGACATCGTGGTCGCCAGGTCCCAGACCGGGAAATTCATCGAGTGGCCGTGCAGGTCGGTCGAAATCGAGAACGGCAGAAGCCCGCGTGCGATCGCCGCCTCGGCGACCTTGAAGGAGAAGGAGGCGCCGCCATGGCCGATGTCGAGACGGATGCCCTCGGAGGCACAGCGCTCGGCGAGGTTGAAGAGGTCCTCGTCTTCCATGATGCTCGACCCGGCCTTGCCGTTGAAGCAATGGGTGACGACGTCGCCGGGTCGGAGGATCTCAAGCACCTCGTCATAAAGCGCCGGCGGCTCGCCGACATGCACCATCATCGGCACTTTCAAGATCTTGGCGATCTTCTTGCCGAGCTTGACCGGGGTGACGCCCCAGGACCCGGTGATGACATGGCTGGCGCGCACCTTGATGCCGACAATGTGCTCGCTGTTTGCCGCATAGACTTCGAGAATGCGGTCGAGATCGATATCACGGATATCCCGCAATTCCGCGACGCGGTTGCACGCGACGAGGCCGATCGAGCCGAGATTGAGGAAGGCCTTGATGCGCTCGCGCGAGGGCTCGATGATATATTCGCGGAAGCCATGGAAATTCGCCTCACCGGCCGAACCGGCATCGACCAGCGTGGTGACGCCGCGCTCGACGCCGCATTCGGACGGACGTATAGAAATATCGGTGCCGCCGTGCCAGATATGCACGTGCAGGTCGACCCAGCCGGGCGAAATGAAGGCGCCCTTGCCGTCGATGCGCACAACATCCTGCGAGACAGAAAGCGACGGACCGGTCTCGGCGATCCTGCCGTCGGCATTGACGAGAATGTCGATTGCCCCCTCTTGTGTGCCCGCACCAAAAGCCATCGGTTTGACATTGGTGAGGAGAAGCGGCTTCTTCGCCTGGTCGCCGGGCATGATATGCATTCCTTTCGAAGTCTCGGACCGGGATCACGCCTCGGCCATCCGGGTCATTATGGAAGAGCAATGGAAGCTAGAGATGGCCTCTCAGGGCGCCGTATCGGAAATTCCGTAACTATGATACATAAGGCTTTATAATAGAATAAAGCCGAAGAGGAAGCTGTCAAGGAAAATGACGCGGTCGTCGCGTAGACGAAACGTAAGCGGTGCGCTCCTTGCGAAGCGCGCCTTTTTCGAAGATCCGGTAAATTCGCCTTTATTTTCAATCCCGAAGAATCGAATAGTCAAGCCGTTCCAAGTGATCCGGATCGGCGATGGCGTCGATTGCGGCGATCCTGCCCTCGGCGATCGTCAGCGCCACCACGACGCGGAGCTGGCCCTTGATCTCCACGACGAATCCGAGCTCGCCGTCGACCATGGCGATTTCTGCCGCCTGCGCCCGCCCCTTGAAGGCTTCGGCCACGTGAGCCGCTCCGCGCGTTTCGCCAATGGTGCCGAAGCGGGCCGCCGTCGCATCCGGCCGGAAGACGACGTCAGGGGCAAGCACTGCGATCAATCCCTCCAGATCGCCGTTGCGCGACGCCGTGAGGAAGGCTTCGGCGATCGTCCGTTTGCGGCCGAAATCGACATCAGGCGTTTCGTCCACCCCCTGCACCCGGCGACGGGCGCGGCTTGCGAGCTGGCGGGTGGCGCCGGACGAGCGGCCGATGATCGGCGCGATCTCGTCGAAGGGCAGATCGAACATGTCGTGCAGCACGAAGGCGACACGTTCGGCGGGCGCCAGCGTCTGCAGCACGACGACCAGCGCCAGACCGACCGAATCGGCAAAGGCGGCTTCGCGCTCGGGATCGTTCGCGGGATCGGCGATCCCGCCATGAACAGGCGCCTCCAGCGGCTCCTCGCGCCGGGTCTTGCGGGTGCGCAGCATGTCGAGACAGATGCGCGCCACCACCGTCGTCAGCCAGCCGCCGAGATTGCCGACCCCTGTCGTGTCCGTGCGGCTGAGCCGCAGCCAGGCCTCCTGAACGGCGTCCTCCGCCTCGCTGCGCGAGCCGAGCATGCGATAGGCTGCGGCCCTCAGATGCGCTCTGTTCGCCTCGAACTCATCGGCCAGCCATTTTTTCTCGTCCATTTGTCACATTCCTCCGCTGCGTTCCGTCAAGGCCATGACGAATGAAACCCGGCCGATGTGACAGCCGCCGGATCGTCGAACCATAAACGCATCAAGGAGACATACCATGCAGGAAAAAATGGTCATGCAGGAGCGAATGGGAAATCCCGCCCTCGTCCTTCCCGCAGCCATGCAGGCGCTCAATGCTCTCAGCAAGGTGCCGGCCGAAACCGGCCTTTCACCGAAGCTGCTCGAACTCGTCAACCTGCGCGCCAGCCAGATCAACGGCTGCAGCGTCTGTGTCGACGGTCATCCCCGTATCGCAAAGAAGCTCGGCGAAACCGACGAAAGGCTCTTTGCCATCGGCGCCTGGCGCGACTCGCCCTATTTCAGCGATGCCGAGCGGGCAGCCCTTGCGCTGACCGAGGCGGTGACCCGCATCAGCGACCGCGCCGACCCGGTGCCGGATGATATCTGGGACGAGGCGACCCGACATTATAACGGCAGGAGCCTTGCGGCACTCGTCATCGCCATCGCCAACATCAATGTCTGGAACCGGCTGAACATCGCCACCCGCCAGATCGCCGGGGCCTGGAAGCCGTAAACGGCGAGGTTGCCGGCAGCGCGTCACCCCTGCGCTGCCGGCAACCCACATCCCTAATCAGCATGGCTTCAGGCCATGCGAGACAATCAGCCGTTCAAATGATGCCGCCGCCGCCGGCAGCGGATGCCGGACGTTCGGCCGCCACTTGTCTGCGATAGCCGCTGGCGCGGTAGACGGCGATCGGGTCGATCGCGCCGCCGGCCCTGCGGCGGGCTTCGGCCAGAATCGGTTCGACATCGGCGCGATAGGCGCGCTTCAGAGTTTCCGACGCCATCAGCGCGTCGTTGTCGTCCTGGTAACCGGAGAGCGCCTTGCGATCGACGAGCAGCGCCTGCGCATAGGCGCGGCGGATTTCGTTGGCGCTGTTGATCAGGCTTTCGATCGGGTCGGTGACATTGTGCGACTGGTCGATCATATGGGCCGGGTTGAAGTCGTTGACGCCGCGCTGCTCGGCGTCGACCAGCTCGTTGAAGACGAGGAACAGCCGGTAGGGATCGATTGAGCCGGCGTCGAGATCGTCATCGCCATATTTCGAATCGTTGAAGTGGAAACCGCCGAGCTTGCCGAACTGGATCAGCCGGGCGACTATCATCTCGATATTAGTGTTCGGCGCATGGTGGCCGAGATCGACGAGGCAATAGGCCTTGGGACCGAGCGTCTGGGCGATCAGGTAGTTGGTGCCCCAATCCTGGACGATGGTGGAATAGAAGGCCGGCTCGTACATCTTGTGCTCGGAGAACAGCTTCCAATCATCGGGCAACGCCTTGTAAATGTCAGCCATCGAGGCGAGGTAACGCTCGAAAGCCTTGGTGAAATGGCTCTGGCCGGGGAAGTTCGAGCCGTCGCCGATCCAGACCGTCAGCGCCTTGGAGCCGAGCGCCTTGCCGATCTCGATACATTCGAGATTGTGCTCGACCGCCTGCGCCCGTGTCGCCGCGTCGGTGTGGCTCAGCGAGCCGTATTTGTAGGAATGGGCCTGGCCGGGCGCATCGGAAAAGGTGTTGGAATTTATCGCGTCGAAGCCGAGGCCGAGCGCGTCGCCCTTGGCCTTCAATTCGCTAGCATCCGCCTTGTCCCAGGGGATATGCAGCGAGACGTTCGGCGTCGCCTGCGTCAGCTGGTTGATGACGGCGCAATCGTCGAGCTTGTCGAAGATGCCGCGCGGCTCGCCGGTGCCGGGGAAACGGGCAAAACGCGTGCCGCCGGTGCCGACACCCCAGGAGGGAACGGCAACGAAGAATTCCGCAACCTTGCGGGTGACCGCCTCGATATCGACGCCGCGACGGGCAAGCGTCGCGCCCAGCGCTTCATAGTCGGCTTTCAGCGCCGCTACCCGCTTGTCGTTATCCGTCGCAACCAGATCCTGCGCGATCCTGAATTCGGCCATGTCTTCCTCCCGATTATGCAATTTAAACATTGGGACTTTGTCGTGGGACAGCCCCTCATCCGCCTGCCGGCACCTTCTCTCCGTTCAGACGGGGAGAAGGGGATATGCCGCACCGTCTCCGTCTCACTCCAACATTTCGTTGGGCAAATCCCCTCTCCCCGTCATGACGGGGAGAGGGTTAGGATGAGGGGCAGACGCACCCGCCCCATCAAAAATCACCGCGTAAAACTCTGCACGTTGCCGGCATCGACGTTGATGATGTTGCCGGTCGATTTTGCCGAGAGGTCCGATGCGAGGAAATAGATCGCCTCGGCGATATCTTCCGGAAACACGTTGAGTTTCAGCATCGAACGCTTGCGGTAATGCTCCTCGAGATCGTCCACCTCGATCTTGGACGAGGCGGCGCGCTGCTCGCGCCATTCGCCGCTCCAGATCTTCGAACCGCGCAGGACGGCATCCGGGTTGACGGTGTTGACACGGATGCCGGCATCCGCACCTTCCAGCGCCAGGCAGCGGGCAAGATGGATTTCGGCAGCCTTTGCCGTGCAATAGGCAGATGCATTCGGCGAGGCGGCAAGACCGTTTTTCGAAGCGACGAAGACGACGTTGCCGCCGAGCGCCTGGCGGCGGAAGAGCCGGAAGGCTTCGCGCGAGACGAGGAAATAGCCGGTCGCGAGAATATCGATATTGCGGTTCCACGTCGACAGTTCGGTCGCTTCGATCGGTGCGGAGGAGGCAATGCCGGCATTCGAGACGAGGATATCGATGCCGCCGAATTCGACGCAGGCTTCCGCGAAGGAGGCGATCACCGCATCTTCCTTGGTGACGTCGAGCCGGACGCTACGCACGGCGTCAGCGCCGAACTTCTTGACGAAATCGGCTTCGGTGCCTTCGAGCGCTGCCTGGTCGATATCGGCAAGCACCACGCAGGCGCCTTCGCCGACGAGGCGCGCGGCCGTCGCGCGGCCGATGCCACCGGCGCCGCCGGTGACGAAGGCGACGCGGCCGGCAAGGCCCTTCGGCTTCGGCATGCGCTGCAGCTTGGCTTCTTCGAGCAGCCAATATTCGATGTCGAAAGCTTCCTGCTCGGGCAGTCCCTGATATTCGGAGACCGTCGAGGCGCCACGCATGACGTTGATGGCGTTGACGTAGAATTCGCTGGCAATGCGGGCCGTCGCCTTGTCGCGGGCAAAAGACAGCATACCGACGCCGGGTACCAGGAAGATGACGGGATTGGCGTCGCGCATGGCGGGCGAATTGTCATGCTTGCAGTCGTTGTAGTAGCGGGCGTAGTCGGCGCGGTAGTCCTCCAGCGCCTTGTCGAGACCGGCGACGATCGCGTCGACATCCGGCTTGGCCGGGTCGAAATCGACGATCAGCGGGCGGATCTTGGTGCGCAGGAAATGGTCAGGGCAGCTGGTGCCGAGCGCGCCGAGCGGGCGCAGATCGCTGGAATTGACGAATTCGAGCACGGCGTCCTGATCGTCGAAATGACCAAGCTTGCGCTCCTGCTTGCCGATGCGGCCGCGGATCTCCGGCATCAGCCGGGCGGCGATGGCGCGGCGTTCGGCTACAGCCAAGCTCTGCGTGACCGCGCCGCCGAAAATCGTCTTGCCTTCGGTCTTTTCAGCGAACCAGACGATCGCCTTGTTGATGATATCGAGCGTTAGCTCGTAGCAGGCTTTCGCATCGTTCGCCCAGGTAAAGAGGCCATGGCTTTCGAGCACCACGCCCTTGGCATTCGGATTTGCGGCAACGAAAGCGCCGAGATCGAGGCCGAGCTGGAAGCCCGGACGGCGCCAGGGCAGCCAGCCGATCTCGTCGCCGAAGATCTGCTGCGTCAATTCCTTGGAATTCCTCGATGCAGCGATCGCGATGATCGCATCGGGATGCATGTGGTCGACATGGGTGAAAGGCACGAAACCGTGCAGCGGCGTGTCGATTGAGGCAGCGCGGGCATTCAGGTTGAAGGTGCAGTGCGGCAGGAAGCCGACCATGCGGTCCTCGTCCTCGACACCCTTGTAGATGCCCTTTAGCGATTCCAGCTTGTCTTGGTAGAGCGTCGCGAAACCGTCGAGCTTGATCGTGCCGACGTCGCCGCCCGAGCCCTTGACCCAGAGCACCTTGACCTTGCCGCCGGTCAGCGGATCGGTTTCCATCACCTTCGCCGAGGTGTTGCCGCCGCCATAATTGGTGATGCGCTTGTCGGCGCCGAGCAGGTTGGAGCGATAGAGCAGTTTGCCAGGCTCATCGAGGCCTGCCGCGTAAGCCTCATCCCACCGGTTTTCCAGAAGCCGGACGTTCGCCGCCATGTCATCCTCCCATATGAAATCTTCATCGAGACGCAAAGTTCGCGCCGCTTTTCGCTCACGGTATCGCGCATTAAAATGGAGGTTGTCAATCGAAAACGATCAAATTCGATTATTGTGCAGCGCAATATGAAAATTTATGATCGTTTTTGATTGACACATTGTCATATGTGCGAAATAAACGGTTCAAGGAGGAGCCCCATGCACGAACGCGAACGCCATCGCATCATACTGAGCGCCGTTCAGGAAAAGTCCGTCGTGACGGTTCAGGATATTTCCGAACTGACCGAGGCTTCCGAGGCGACGATTCGGCGCGACATCGCGGCTCTTCATGTCCAGGGCAAGATCCGGCGTGTGCGCGGCGGCGCCGAAGCGGTGCATCCGCCGCAGCTCGGAAATCTCGCCGGGCGCCCCTTCCGCGTTTCGGAATCGGTCAATATCGATAAGAAGCGCGCAATCGCACGCCAGGCGGTCGAGCTTTGCGATCCGGGCGACGCGATCATCATCAACGGTGGCACGACCACCTTCCAGATGGTGCATTTCATGGCGGCGCACCGCCTGCAGGTGATGACCAATTCTTTCGCGATCGCCGAACATCTGGTCAAGCACTCGAAGAACACGGTGACGGTGCCGGGCGGCGCGATCTATCGCGAGCAGAGCCTGATCCTCTCCCCCTTCGACAATGACGCGATCCGCAATTTCTACGCCCGCCGCTTCTTCATCGGCGCGCAGGGCATCGGCCCGCTCGGCATCATGGAAGCCGACGCGCTGATCATCCAGAGCGAGCAGAAGCTGATGCATCAGGCCGACGAACTGGTCGTCATGGCCGATTCCAGCAAATTCCATCGCCGGTCGAGCCTCATTCTGTGCCCGCTCGAGCGTGTGTCTACCATCATCACCGATGACGGCATTCCAGAGGAAGCCGCCAGGATGATCGAGAATGCCGGCATCAGGCTCATTGTCGCGAGCCCGGTCGCCCAGGCAATCAAGGAGGATTCCTCGTCGGTCGCATAAGGCGCCGGGGAGGTGTGAAGAGTGTCAATCAAGTGGGAGGATGAAAGCATGAAACTCGCAAAGAAACTCGCAATAGGCGTGGCATTTGCCGTCGGCATGATGGCCGGAACGGCAAGTGCTGCCGACATCAAGATCGGTCTCGTCGTCAAGTCGCTCGGCAACGGCTTCTTCGATGCCGCCAACAAGGGTGCGCAGGAAGCCGCCAAGGAACTCGGCGGCGTCGAGGTCATCTATACCGGTCCGACGACGACGACGGCCGAAGGCCAGATCGAAGTCATCAACTCGCTGATCGCCCAGGGCGTCAGCGCCATCGCGGTCTCGGCCAACGATCCCGACGCGCTCGTTCCGGCGCTGAAGAAGGCTACACAGCGCGGCATCAAGGTCATCTCCTGGGATTCCGGCGTCGCACCTGAAGGCCGTATCCTGCAGCTCAACCCGTCGTCCAACGAGTTGATAGGCAAGATGTGCCTGACGCTGGTCAAGGACCATCTCGACGGCGGCAAGGGTGACTTCGCCATCCTGTCAGCCACGACCACCTCGACCAACCAGAACATCTGGATCGACCAGATGAAGAAGCAGCTCAAGGATTTCCCGGGCCTCAACCTCGTCACCACCGTCTATGGCGACGACCTTTCGGACAAGTCCTATCGTGAAGCCGAAGGCCTGTTGAAGGCGAACCCGAACATCAAGGTCATCGTCGCTCCGACGACGGTCGGCGTTCTCGCCGCGTCCAAGGTCGTCGAAGACAAGGGCCTTATCGGCAAGGTCTACGTCACCGGTCTCGGCCTGCCATCCGAAATGGCCGGCGCGATCAAGTCGGGCGCGACGAAGGAATTCGCCATCTGGAACCCGATCGATCTCGGTTACTCCGCAACGCAGATCGCCTATCGCCTCGTCAAGGGCGAGACCGACGGCAAGCCGGGCAGCGAGATCGAAGCCGGCCGCATGGGCAAGATCAAGGTCGGCGCCAATGGTGAAGCCGCCATGGCCGATCCCTTCGTCTATAATGCTTCGAATATCGACCAGTTCTCCAAGGTCTTCTGATCTAGAGCCATCGCATAAAAGCCCGGCGGCTTCGATGGCCGCCGGGAATTCTCATTCGACACTGGTAGAAGCTTGATGAACGCCGCCTTTCAACAAACCGCCACGGACAGCAAAACCGGTGATGCGCCCGCCATTCTGGAAATGCGTTGCATCTCCCAGATCTTTCCGGGCGTGAAGGCGCTCGACAATGTCAGCATCGCGCTGCATCCCGGCACGGTGACCGCGCTGATCGGCGAAAACGGCGCCGGCAAATCGACGCTGGTCAAGATCCTCACCGGCATCTACAGGCCGAACGAAGGCGAGATCCTGGTCGACGGCCAGCCGGTGACCTTTGCCAGCGCCCAGGCCGCAATCGACGCCGGCGTCACCGCCATCCATCAGGAAACCGTGCTGTTTGACGAACTGACGGTTGCCGAAAACATTTTCCTCGGCCATGCGCCGCGCACGCGTCTGCGCACCATCGACTGGCAGGCGATGAACAGCCGCGCCAAAGCGCTGCTGACCGCGCTCGAAAGCAATATCGACCCGACGATCCGCCTGAAGGACCTTTCGATCGCGCAGCGCCACCTGGTGGCGATTGCGCGCGCTCTGTCGATCGAGGCCCGCATCGTCATCATGGACGAGCCGACGGCAGCGCTTTCCCGCAAGGAGATCGACGATCTCTTCCGCATCGTCCGGGGCCTGAAGGAAAAGGGCAAGGCGATCCTCTTCATCAGCCACAAGTTCGACGAAGTCTACGAGATCGCCGATGATTTCGTCGTCTTCCGCGACGGCCGCGCCGTCGGCCAGGGCCGGCTCAAGGAAACGCCGCAGGACGAGATCGTCCGCATGATGGTCGGCCGCGACGTCGAGAACGCTTTTCCCAAGGTCGACGTCGCCATCGGCGGCCCAGTTCTGGAGATCCGCAACTACACCCATCGCACCGAATTCCGCGACATCTCCTTCACCCTGCGCCAGGGCGAGATTCTCGGCATATACGGCCTGATCGGTGCCGGCCGTTCGGAACTGTCCCAATCGCTCTTCGGCATCACCAGGCCGCTCTCCGGCACCATGATGCTCGAAGGCCGCGAAATCACCATCCATTCGCCGCAGGACGCGATCCGCGCCGGCATCGTCTATGTGCCGGAGGAGCGCGGCCGCCACGGCTTAGCGCTGCCGATGCCGATCTTCCAGAACATGACGCTGCCTTCGCTTAGCCGCACCTCGCGCCGGGGCTTCCTCAGGGTGGCAGAAGAATTCGCCCTCGCCCGCAAATATGCCGAGCGCCTGGATCTGCGCGCAGCCGCCCTTTCCGTCCCGGTCGGCACGCTGTCGGGCGGCAACCAGCAGAAGGTCGTCATCGGCAAATGGCTGGCGACGGCGCCGAAGGTCATCATCCTCGATGAACCCACAAAGGGCATCGACATTGGCTCGAAGGCAGCCGTGCACGGCTTCATCAGCGAACTCGCCGCCGAGGGCCTGTCGATCATCATGGTCTCGTCCGAACTGCCCGAAATCATCGGCATGTCGGACCGCGTCCTGGTGATGAAGGAGGGTCTCGCCGCCGGGATATTCGACCGCGCCGAGCTATCGCCGGAAGCGCTGGTGCGCGCCGCCACCGGCAATGCATAAGGTAAAAGCATGGCAAGACTGATCAGAAAACGCGAAACCCTGCTGTTCCTCATCATCGTGGTGATGATCGCGATCTTTTCGACGCGCGCCGCCGATTTCGCAACGCCGGAGAATCTCGCCGGCATTTTCAACGATACCTCCATCCTGATCATCCTGGCGCTCGCGCAGATGACGGTCATCCTGACGAAATCGATCGACCTGTCGGTTGCCGCCAATCTCGCCTTCACCGGCATGGCGATCGCGATGATGAATGCCGCCTATCCCGACCTGCCGCTCATCGTGCTCATCCTTGCCGCGATCGTCATCGGCGCCTGCCTCGGCGCCATCAACGGCTTTCTCGTCTGGGCGCTCGAAATCCCGCCGATCGTCGTCACACTCGGCACGCTTACCATCTATCGCGGCATGGCCTTCGTGCTTTCGGGCGGGGCATGGGTCAACGCCCACCAGATGACGCCGATCTTTCTGTCGGTGCCGCGCACGCCGATCCTCGGCCTGCCGGTTCTCGGCTGGGTGGGCATCGTCATCGTGCTTCTGATGTATGTCCTGCTCAGATACACCCAGTTCGGCCGCTCGGCCTATGCGACCGGCGGCAATCCGACCGCGGCCGTCTATGCCGGCATCGATACCGGCTGGACGAAATTTTTGGCGTTTGTTCTGTCGGGCGCGCTGGCCGGCCTCTCGAGCTATCTCTGGGTGTCGCGTTATGCCGTCGCCTATGTCGATATCGCCAACGGCTTCGAGCTCGACAGCGTCGCGGCCTGTGTCATCGGCGGCATTTCGATTGCCGGCGGCGTCGGCTCGGTCGCCGGCACCGTGCTCGGCGCGCTCTTCCTCGGCGTCATCAAGAATGCGCTGCCGGTGATCGGAATTTCACCCTTCACGCAAATGGCGATCTCCGGAACCGTCATCATTCTCGCAGTCGCCTTCAACGCCAGGCGTGAGCGCAACCGCGGCCGAATCATCCTGCGCGACCGCGCCGCGGCCGAGATCAGAACGGAGGCCGCAGCATGAGCGCCGTGTCCACACACGAAAAGCGGGTCATTCCCGACCGCCTCGGCACGCCCTTCCGCCGCATCCTCGCGAGCTGGGAAGTGCTGCTCTTTGCCGTCGCCGTGCTGATCTTCATCTTCAATTCGCTCGCCTCGCCCTATTTCCTCGATGCCTGGAACCTCTCGGACGCTACCTTCAACTTCACCGAAAAGGCAATGATTGCCTTCGCCATGGCGCTGCTCGTCATATCAGGCGAAATCGACCTCTCGGTCGCCGCGATCATCGCGCTCGCCTCGACGGCGATGGGCGCGGCAGCGCAGGTCGGCATCGGCACACCGGGGCTGGTCGCGATCGGCATCGGCACCGGCCTTGCCTGCGGCATCTTCAACGGCGTGCTGGTCTCGGTGCTGAAACTGCCGTCGATCGTCGTCACCATCGGTACGATGAGCCTTTTCCGCGGCATTTCCTATATCGTGCTTGGCGACCAGGCCTATGGCAAATACCCGGCGGATTTCGCCTATTTCGGCCAGGGCTATGTCGTCTGGGTATTCTCCTTCGAATTCGTGCTCTTCATTGTGCTGGCGATCCTCTTCGCCATCCTGCTGCATGCGACGAATTTTGGCCGGCAGGTCTATGCGATCGGCAACAACGACTTCGCCGCCCGCTTTTCCGGCATTCCGGTCGAACGCGTCAAATTCATCCTCTTCCTGCTGACCGGCGTCATGAGCGGCATCGCCGCCGTCTGCCTGACCTCACGCCTCGGCTCGACCCGGCCGTCGATCGCCCAGGGCTGGGAACTCGAGGTCGTCACCATGGTCGTGCTCGGCGGCATCTCGATCCTCGGCGGCTCCGGCACCATCGTCGGCGTCGTCATCGCCGCCTTCGTCATGGGTCTCGTCACCTTCGGCCTCGGCCTGTTGAACGTGCCCGGCATCGTCATGTCGATCTTCATCGGCCTGCTTCTGATCATCACCATCGCCATCCCGATCATCGCCCGCCGTATCAAGCTCATGAGCTCCCGATGACATCAGAAAAACACGCCTTCAAGATGCAGCTCAACCCCGGCATGGAAGCCGAATACCGCAGGCGGCATGACGAGATCTGGCCGGAACTGGTCGATCTCCTGCGCAAGTCAGGCGCCAGCGACTATTCCATCCATCTCGACCGCGAGACCAACACGCTGTTCGGCGTGTTGACGCGGTCCACTGATCACACGATGGCGAGCCTGCCGGAGCATCCCGTCGTGAAAAAATGGTGGGCTTATATGGCCGATATCATGGCGACCAATCCCGATAATTCACCGGTCCAGAGCGACCTGGTCACCGTCTTCCATATGCCATGAACGCCACCTCCTATCGCCGCATCGCCGTCCTCGACATCGGTAAGACCAATGCCAAGGTCGTCGTGCTCGACAGCGAGACGGGCGCTGAGATCGCCGTGTTGAAACGGCCGAATATCACGATCAAAACCGGCCTCTATCCGCATTACGACGTAGAGGCTCTCTGGTCCTTTGCGCTCGATGCGCTGAAGAACCTTGCGCGCGCGCCCGGCTTCGACGCCATTTCGATCACCACCCATGGCGCCTCTGCAGCACTGCTTGCCCGGGACGGCACGCTTGCCATGCCGGTGATCGACTATGAACACGAATATCCGCAGGACATCCGCGATGCCTATACGCGGCTGCGCCCCTCCTTCGATGAAACCTTCTCGCCGCGCCTCGCGATGGGTCTCAATGTCGGCGCGCAGCTGCACTACCAGAAGAGCGCCTTTCCCGAGGAATTCGCCGAGGTGGCGACCATCCTCACCTATGCGCAATACTGGACGGCGCGGCTGACCGGTGTTGCCGCCAATGAGCTGACTTCGCTCGGCTGCCACACCGACCTCTGGAACCCGAGGGCCGGCCGCTATTCCTCACTCGTCGACAGGCTCGCCATCCGCGGCCTCATGGCGCCGATCCGCTCCGCCTTCGATGCGCTCGGCCCGGTCCTGCCCGACATCGCCGCTGAGCTCGGCCTTGCCGCGCCCGTGCCGGTCTATTGCGGCATTCACGATTCCAATGCCTCGCTGCTGCCGCATCTGGTTCATCGGGAGGCACCCTTTGCCGTCGTCTCCACAGGCACATGGGTCATCAATTTCGGCGTCGGCGGCGATCTCGATCATCTCGATCCGAAACGCGATACCCTCGCCAATGTCGATGCCTATGGCCGGGCCGTCCCCTCTTCCCGTTTCATGGGTGGGCGGGAATTCGAGATCCTTTCGGCCGAGATCGGCCCTGTCGACGCAGAAGCCGCTCAGGCAGCAATCGGTCCAGTCATCGCCAAGGGCATGATGCTGCTGCCAAATATCGCCCTCGGTTCCGGGCCTTTCCCAGGAAAGGCAAGCCGCTGGATCGGTGCCGAAGAAGCAAGCCGCGAGGAGCGCTTTGCCGCTGCCTGCCTCTATCTCGCTTTGATGACCGATGCCTGCCTCGGACTGATCGGCGCCAAAGGCCCGGCTATCGTCGAAGGGCCGTTTGCGCTGAATGAGACCTATCTCCAACTGCTGGCGGTCCTGACCGGCCGCGAGGTCATGGCGCTTCCAGGTTCGACCGGCACCAGCCAGGGTGCCGCCCTTCTGACCGGCATCCGGCCGGTGTCGAGCGCCGAGACGCATATTCCGCCGACCGATATCCCCGGACTGACCGCCTATCGCACCCGCTGGCACGCGGCGATGGAATAGGAGCTTTTCCAAGAACAGACCTTGTTCATCCCTGTCTTGTGATTAGTGTGCACCTCGAAAATCAGGTCGAGGAGATAGCATGACAGAGACATTCGATCCGCGCGCGCTTGCAGCCGGGCTTCACAGCCTGCGACAGGCCGGTCGTCAGGAGGCAACGGACACTTTCGCGCTGCCAGCCGATCTCCATCAGGCGATGGAGGCGCAGGACTTGCTTGCCGCCGCGAACGGTATTTCGAGCAATGCCTGGAAGGTGACGGTCTCGCCGCAGGGCCAGGCGGTCACCGGCCCGCTGCATCCCTATGCCGAAGCCGTCTCAGGCGCTGACATTCCCTGGTATCCGGGCCTGAAATTCGAAACCGAGATCGCCGTCCGTCTTGGCAGGGACCTGCCGATCCGCACAGGCGTTCCCTACAGCCGCGCCGAGGTGGTCGAGGCGATCTCCGCTGTCTATCTCGGCGCCGAACTGTTGATCAGCGCTGTCAAGGAAAGCGGCAGCGTATCGTTTCTGCTGTTCCTCGCCGACCGGCTCGGCAATAGCGGCTATGTGCTCGGCCCGGAGGTCGAAAAAAGCGTCGTCGACACCGTCGCCGGCACGCCGCTCAAGGTCACCCATGCCGGCCGCACGATCTATGATGGTCCAGCACAGCATCCGAAGGGCGACGTTCTCACCTGGCTCGTCGATTACGCGAATGACGGCTTGCGCCCTGAGACATCGCTGAAGACGGGTGCGCTCATCACCACAGGCACGTTGAGCGGCGCGATCGAACTGACCGAACCCGGCGAGATCGACATCCTGCTCGGCAATAGCAGCCTCAGCTTCTCGGTGTCGAAGGTCTGATTTGACGCCGCGGTGCCCTACGCCTTGTCGCGGAACATCTCGATGATAGCGGAAAAATCCCTTCCGCCATTGCCCTGCTTTTCGAAAAGCGCATAAAGCTGTGCTGCTTCCGCGCCGAGCGGGGTGGAGGCGCCGCTCGCCAGGGCCGCCTCCTGCGAGAGCCTGAGATCCTTCAGCATCAGTGCCGCGGCAAAACCCGGTTTGTAGCCATTGTTCGCAGGCGAGTTCGGCACCGGTCCGGGCACCGGACAATAGGTATTGATCGACCAACACTGGCCTGACGAGGTCGAGGCAACGTCAAACAATGCCTGATGCGAGAGCCCAAGTTTCTCGGCGAGCACGAAGGCTTCGCAGACGCCCACCATCGAGATACCGAGGATCATGTTGTTGCAGATCTTCGCCGCCTGGCCGGCGCCGGCCTCGCCGCAATGGACGATCTTCTTTCCCATGGCCTCGAGGATTGGTTTTGCCCTGGCGAAGGCGTCTTCCGTGCCGCCGGCCATGAAGGTCAGCGTGCCCGCGGTCGCCCCGCCCGTGCCGCCGGAGACGGGAGCGTCGAGCGACAGGCAGCTGGCGGCCTTGGCCATTTCATGCGCCTTGCGGCTGCTTTCGACATCGATGGTCGAGCAATCGATGACCAGCGTGCCTTGCGCCGCGGACTGCAGGATATCGGTCCAGGCCGTCAGCACGTGCCTGCCCTGCGGCAGCATTGATATGACAATGTCGGCGTCCTTGACCGCCTGGCTGGCATGGCTTGCCGGCTTGACGCCACTCTCCTCGGCCGCCTTCAGCACCGAAGCCGCGAGGTCGAAGCCGAAAACCTCATGACCTGATTTGACCAGATTGGCGGCCATCGGCCCGCCCATGTTGCCGAGGCCGATGAATGCGATCTTTGCCATGGTCTTCTCCTATCAATTGTCTTCGAGGATCATCGCTGCCGCCTTTTCGGCGATCATGATGGTCGGCGAATTTGTGTTGCCCGAAGTGATCGACGGCATCACCGAGGCGTCGGCGATCCTGAGCTTGCCGAGCGCCCGGAGTCTCAGCCTGGGATCGACGACGCTGTCCCTGTCGGCACCCATGCGGCAGGTGCCGACGGGATGGAAGATCGTCGTGCCGATCTCGCCTGCCGCCCGCTCCAGATCGGCCTCCGTCTGATAGGCTGGCCCCGGCTTGAATTCCTCCGGCCTGAAACGGGCAAACGAAGGCTGCGCGACGATCTTGCGCGTCAACCGTATTGAACGGACAGCTATGTCACGATCGCGCTGCGTCGAGAGGTATCTAGGGCTGATCGTCGGCTGGGCGGCGAAATCCGGGCTCGACAGGTGGACAGAACCGCGGCTTTCCGGCCTGAGGTTGCAGACGCTCGCGGTGATCGCCGGAAAAGGATGGATGGGATCGCCGAACTTTTCCAGCGAGACCGGCTGCACATGATATTGCAGGTCGGGCGTTTCCCGGTCCGGGCCCGATCGGGTGAAAATGCCGAGTTGGCTCGGCGCCATCGCCATCGGTCCGGAGCGACGGACGAGATATTCGAGCCCGATCGCCGCCTTGCCAATCAGCTTCGTCGCCTTCTCGTTCAGCGTCGGAACGCCCGTGACTTTGTAGGCCAGACGCAGTTGCAGATGGTCCTGCAGGTTCTCGCCAATGCCCTTGACCTCGGTGACGACATCGACGCCCGCTTGGCTGAGAACCTCGCCCCGGCCGATGCCCGACAGTTCCAGGATATGCGGAGAGCCGATCGAACCGGCCGAAAGGACGGTTTCTTTCGCGGCATAGGCGCGTTTCGCCAAGCCCCGATGCTGGAATTCGACGCCGGCAACGGCGCCTTCCTCCACCAGCAGCCGCCGGACCTGCGCCTTGGTGAGCACGGTCAGGTTGGAGCGTTTCATCGCCGGGCGCAGGAAGGCCTTCGACGTGTTCCAGCGAATGCCGGAACGCTGATTGACGTCGAAATAGCCGGAGCCCTCATTGCTGCCGCGGTTGAAATCCGCGGTCTCCGGAATGCCGGCTTCCTTGGCAGCCTGCTGGAAGGCATCGAGCACGGCCCAGCGCACGCGCGCCTTCTCGATGCGCCATTCGCCGCCGGCACCATGCATCTCGTCTTCGCCGCGATAAAAATCTTCGGACTTGCGGAAGAAGGGCAGAACATCGTCCCAGCCCCAGCCGCTGCATCCCATCTGCCGCCAGAGGTCGTAGTCGCGCGCCTGACCGCGCATGTAGATCATGCCGTTGATCGACGAACAGCCGCCGAGCACCTTGCCGCGCGGATAGCTCAGCGCCCGGCCGTTCAGCCCCGCTTCCGGCGCCGTGGTGAAGCACCAGTCGGTGCGCGGATTGTTGATGCAATAGAGATAACCGACTGGAATATGGATCCAGTGATAATTGTCGCTGCCGCCGGCTTCGAGCAGCAGTACCCGGCTCCGGCCATCGGCCGACAGCCGGTTGGCGAGCACGCAGCCGGCGCTGCCTGCCCCGATGATGATATAGTCGTAACGATCCATGCCCCGACGAGACTCCAGATGCTTGCCGCTTCCCCCTCCCCGCAGCCCGGGGAGAGGAAGAGTCGCAGCGTCGCCGCCCGTCTCTTTTCTGGGGAAAAGTAATTCTTCCCGGAAAGAGAGAGGTCCGCCCGTTCAGCGGCGATAGACGAAGCCCAGTTTCCGCCCCAGCCGAGAGGCGTAGAATTCACCGATGATCCCACGGCGGAAGATCAGCACGCAGACCATGAAGACGATGCCGGTGATGATCGTCACCGGGAATTCCGACGTGGCGAGGTAGTTTTCCAGCGCCACCACCAGCCCGGCGCCGAAGAGCGGGCCGATCAGCGTGCCGATGCCGCCGAGCAGCGTCATCAGGATCACCTCGCCCGACATCTGCCAGGCGACGTCGGTCAGCGTTGCAAACTGGAAAACGATCGATTTCACCGCGCCCGCGAGCCCGGCAAGCGCTGCCGACATGACGAAGGCGCCGAGCTTGTAGCGCGCCACGGAATAGCCAAGCGAGATCGCCCGTTGCTCGTTCTCACGGATCGATTTCAGGATCATGCCGAAGGGTGAATTGATGAAGCGCCAGATGATCAGCACGCCGATGATGAACACGGCCAGCACGAAATAATACATGTTGGTCGAGCTGTTCAGATCGATGAAGCCGAAGAGATGACCGCGTGGCACGGACTGGATGCCGTCCTCGCCCTCGGTGAACTTCGCCTGCAGGCAGAAGAAGAAGAACATCTGCGACAGCGCCAGCGTGATCATCGCGAAATAGATGCCCTGCCGGCGGATGGCGAAGAAACCCATGACGAGCCCCAGAAACGCCGCCCCCGCCACGCCGATCAGGATGCCGAGTTCCGGCGGCAAGCCCCATGCCTTCACCGTATAGGCGGTGAAATAGGCAGCACCGCCGAAGAATGTGGCGTGGCCGAAGGAAAGCAGGCCGGTATAGCCGAGCAGCAGGTTGAAGGCGCAGGCAAAGAGCGCGAAGCAGAGCAGCTTCATCAGGAAGATCGGATAGAAGAAAAACGGCGCCAGTAGCAGGAGCAGCAGCCCGGCCAGCAGGAAACCCGCCTGCACCGAAAGGGCGGTTCTGTTTTTTTCCGTTCGGATGGTGTCGGTGATGTCGGCCATGTCAAGCATCCCGTCCGAAGAGGCCCGCGGGCCTGATGAGAAGCACGATCGCCATGATGACGAAGATCACGATGTTCGACGCCTCGGGATAGAAGACCTTGGTGAGGCCCTCGGCGATGCCGAGCACATAACCGGTGATGATCGCGCCCATGATCGATCCCATGCCGCCGACGACGACGACGGCGAAAACGACGATGATCATATTCGAGCCCATCAGCGGCGAGACCTGGTAGATCGGCGCCGCCAGCACGCCGGCAAAGGCGGCGAGACCGGCGCCGAGCGCATAGGTGAGCGTCAACAGCACCGGCACGTTGACGCCGAAGACCTGCACCAAAACGGCATTTTCGGTGGCGGCCCTGAGATAGGCGCCGAGCTTGGTCTTTTCGATCAGCAGCCATGTGCCAAGGCAGACGACGAGCGAGACGACGACCACCCAGCCGCGATAGATCGGCAGGAACATGAAGCCGAGATTGGCCCCGCCGGCAAGGGCCGCCGGTGTCGCATAGGGCTGGCCGGAAGAGCCGTAGAGATAACGGAAGGTGCCCTCGACCGCGAGCGCCAGTCCGAAGGTGAAGAGCAGGCCGTAGAGCGGATCGAGATCATAGAGCCGCCGCAGGAACAGCCGCTCGATGATAGCGCCGGCAAGGCCAACGATAACGGGCGCCAGGATCAGTGACGGCCAGTAGCCGATGCCGGCATAGGTCAGCAGCAGGTAGGCGACGAAGGCGCCGAGCATATATTGCGCGCCATGGGCGAAGTTGATCACCCTAAGCAGGCCGAAGATGATGGCGAGGCCGAGGCTGAGCAGCGCGTAGAACGAGCCGTTGATCAGGCCGATCAGCAGCTGGCCGAGCAGCGCCTGCAGGGGAATGCCGAAGATCATCGTCATCTGGTCACACTCCCAGAACCTTGTGCAGCGTATCCATGCGCTGCGGCAGTTCACCGACCGGGAATTCCGACACCATCTGCCCATGATCCATCAGATAGAAGCGATCGGCAATACGGCTGGCGAAGCGGAAATTCTGCTCGACCAGCAGGATCGTCATGCCGCGCTCCTTCAGCGTCTTCAGCACCTCGCCGATGCGCTGGACGATCACGGGGGCAAGCCCCTCCGTCGGTTCGTCGAGAATGAGCAGCCTGACGCCGGTACGCAGGATCCGGGCGATCGCCAGCATCTGCTGCTCGCCGCCGGATAGTTTGGTGCCCGGGCTGCCGCGGCGCTCGTGGAGATTGGGGAAGAGCTCATAGATCTCGTCGAGCGTCATGCCGCCCGCTGCCACGACAGGCGGCAGCAGCAGGTTTTCCGAAACGGTCAGCGTCGAGAAGATGCCGCGTTCCTCCGGCACGAAGCCGATGCCCCGATGCGCCGTCTTGTGCAGCGGCACCTGCATCATATCGCTGCCGGCAAAGCTGATCTTGCCCCTGCGGGCCCCCACGATGCCGGTGATGGTGCGCAGCGTCGTCGTTTTGCCGACGCCGTTGCGGCCGAGAATGGTGATCGTCTCGCCTTCGGCCACACGCATGTCGACGCCGTGCAGGACGTGGCTTTCGCCGTACCAGGCATTGAGCCCCTGGACTTCGAGGAGAGCGGCCATCAATGCTCCTCCGTGCCCATATAGGCCACGCGCACGCGCTCGTCCTGGCTGACGGTGGCATAGTCGCCCTCGGCGAGGATCTCGCCGCGCTGGAGCACGGTGACATGCTGGCAGATATTGGCGACGACGGAGAGATTGTGTTCGACCATCAGCACCGCCCGGTCGCGGGCGACGTCGCGTATGATCGACGAGACGACGCCGACATCCTCCTGCCCCATGCCGGCCATCGGCTCGTCGAGCAGCAGCACTTTCGGATCCAATGCCAGCGTGGTGGCGATCTCCAGAACGCGCTTGCGGCCATAGGAAAGATCGGCGGCGATGTGATCGCGCTCCTTGGACAGCCCGACGCTCGCCAGCAGTTCGTCGGCGCGCTCGTTCAGCCGGCCGAGCGCGGACAGCGGCTGCCAGAACTGCGTGGAAAGATTGTTCGGCCGCTGCAGCGCCACGCGGACATTGTCGAGAACGGTCAGGTGCGGAAAGACCGCCGAGATCTGGAAGGAGCGAACGAGCCCCATGCGCGCCACTCTGTCGGGCGGCGTCTTGGTGATGTCGGTGCCCATCAGCGTGATGGTGCCGGAGGTCGGCTGCAGGAACTTGGTCAGCAGGTTGAAGACCGTCGTCTTGCCGGCGCCGTTCGGGCCGATCAGTGCATGCACGCTCGCGTCATGCACGTCGAGATCGACGTTCTTGACGGCCGTGAAGCCACCGAAATCGCGGCGCAAGCCGCGGGCGGACAATACCACCCGCGGCTTTTCCTGAGTTTCAATTGCGGAGACCGCCATCGTGCTTACTTCACCAGATCGCAGCCGCTCTTGGCGGGATCGATATAGGCTTCCTTGCCGGGAATGGTGGCGAGAACGTTGAAGTAATCCCACGGCTCCTTGCTTTCGGCAGGCTTCTTGACCTGCAGCAGGTACATGTCGTGGATCATGCGGCCATTGGCGCCGACCGTGCCGCCGCGGCCGAAGACGTCGTCGACCGGCAGTTCATGCAGCTGCTTGGCGACGGCTTCCGTCTCGTCGGTGCCGGCCTTCTGCACCGCCTTCAGATATTGCGTCACTGCTGAATAGGTACCGGTGTGGATCATGTTCGGCATCTTGCCGGTGCGGGCGAAGAATTTCTTGGCGAAGGCGCGGCTTTCGTCGTCGCGGTTCCAGTAATAACCTTCCGTCAGCGTTAGCCCCTGCGCCGCATCGAGGCCGAGACCGTGGACTTCGGCCAATGTGAAGAGTAGTGCCGCCAGATGCTGGCCGCCTTGGGTGATGCCGAATTCGGCCGCCTGCTTGATGGCGTTCGAGGTGTCGAGGCCGGCATTGGCAAGGCCGATCACCTTGGCGCCGGACGATTGCGCCTGCAGCAGGAAGGACGAAAAGTCCTGGGTCGACAGTGGGTGGCGGACGGCGCCGACGACCTTGCCGCCACTCGCCTTGACGTAATCACTGGTCTGCTGCTCCAGCGAATAGCCGAAGGCATAGTCGGCAGTCAGGAAGAACCAGCTGTCGCCGCCCTGCTTGACGAGCGCGCCGCCGGTGCCGACAGCTAGCGCATGGGTGTCGTAGGCCCAATGGAATCCATAAGGCGAGCAGGCCTTGCCGGTGAGATCCGTAGTGGCCGCACCTGTGACGATGTCGATCTTCTTCTTCTCCTTGGCGATCGCCTGCACGGCGAGCGCCACCGACGAGGTCGTCAGTTCCATGATCGCATCCACCTGCTCGGTGTCGTACCACTGGCGGGCGATGTTGGAGGCTATATCCGGCTTGTTCTGGTGGTCGGCATCGACGATCTCGACCGGCACATCAAGCACCTTGCCGCCGAAATCTTCGACCGCCATCTTGGCGGCTTCGACAGAAGACTTGCCGCCGAAATCGGCATAGACACCCGACTGATCGTTCAGGATGCCGATCTTGACCTTGCCGTCGGTCGCGCTCTGCGCGAGTACCGCAGTGCTGCTCGCGAGCAGAAATGCAACTGATACAATGAAATTCTTACGCATATTCTCTCCTCCCAGAGATTGGCCAGATTGCGGATCTGTTCAGATTTGGCCAGCCGCACTCCTCAGAGCGGCGGACCCTGCCCTTACGATCACGGAAATTCCCCGTTGAAGCAACGGGTGGTTTACAACTAATTCCAAACAGTATCTGTTCGTTTTTGAACAGATGAGGATCGCGATGAACAATCCACCGCAGTTTACTTGGGACGATCTGCAGTTTTTTCTAGCCGTCGCCCGCACCGGACAGCTGTCGACCGCCGCCAGGCAACTGCGCTCCAGCCATGCCACCGTCTCGCGCCGCATCGACCGGCTGGAGTTCACCCTCAAGGTCAAGCTGTTCGAGCGCAATCCCCGCGGCTACGTGCTAACCGCCATGGGCACGCGCTTCGTCGAGACGGCCGAGAGGATGGAGCAGGAGACCGAACGGCTGCGCGCCGACCTCGCCGACGGCTCGATGGCGCAGCGCGGCCTTGTGCGGCTCAGCGCGCCGGAGGGTTTTGCCAATTTCTTCTTCGCAACCGTGCTGCCGCAGTTTGCCGCCCAGCATCCGCACCTGGCGCTGGAACTGGTGACGATCCAGCAGATCATGTCGCTGTCGCGCAAGGAGGCCGATCTTTCCGTCGTGCTCGACGAACCGAAGGGCGGGGCGTATTTCGCCGAGAAGCTGACGGATTACCACCTGCAGGTATACGGCTCGTGCGATTATCTGGCCAAGGCGCCTGACATCAACTCCCGCGAAGACCTGCTCAGCCATCCCTTCGTCAGCTATATCGAGGAAATGATCTTCGCGCCGGGCCTGGATTATCTGGGCGATGTGCACCCGCGCATCAAGCCGCAGTTCCAGAGCTCCAGCATCTTCGCGCAGCTGACTGCCACGAGAAACGGCCTCGGCCTCTGCATCCTGCCCTATTTCTTCGCCAGCCGTTATCCCGAACTCGTGCGCGTGCTGCCAGACGAGATCGACCTCAAGCGCCATTACTGGATCACCTGCCATCGCGACCTGAAACAGGCGCCCCGCGTGCGCGCCGTCATCGATTTCCTCCGTGAGGCGGTGCGCGGCGAGGATGCGCGCTTCGTCCCGCCCTATGTCACCGCCGCCGGCCCCGCGCGCCGGGCAAGAGCGGATGTTTAGATCATGAGTGGCATGATGCCAGCTCTTTCAGGAATTCGGCCCGGTGCGGGGTGAATGCATCGATCAGTCGGCCCTTTTCCAGCGCCTTGACGCCATGGACCAGATTGGGGGGCACGATGAAGCTGCCGCCCTGCTTGAGCACCTCGGTCCGGCCATCGATCGTCACTTCGAAACTGCCTTCGGCGACATAGCTCGCCTGGATGTGCGGATGCGAATGGGCGGCACCCACGGCACCGCTTTCGAAGGCCACTTCCACCATCATCATCTCGGGCAGGTAGGTCATGATGCGCCGGACGACGCCGGGCTCGGGATTGACCCATTCGGCGCCTTCGGCCGATACGAACAGATCGCTTGACGACATTTCCGCCTCCTCGTTCCAGAATCGATCGCGGGCAAAGTGGATCATGCCGACGCTTTTGAAAAGATGGCGTGGCCCGTCTTTTCGGCGCGACGACCTTCTGTTGACGCGGTCGGCTGGCGGGTCTATGGCCAACTTGAGCGAGGCAAGCCTGAACCATGAGGAGACGCCGCCATGCAGCATACGCGCGAAGTTTTCGACTGGGCCGATCCGTTCCGCCTGGTGGAGCAACTGACCAGCGAAGAGCGCATGGTGCAGGATACTGCCCACGCCTATGCGCAGGAAAAGCTTGCGCCCCGCGTTCTCGACGCCTTCCGTAACGAAAAGACCGATCCTGAGATCTTCCGCGAAATGGGCGAACTCGGCCTGCTCGGCCCGACGGTCTCGCCGGATTATGGCGGCGCCGGCCTCGGTTACACCGCCTACGGCCTGATCGCCCGCGAGGTCGAAAAGGTCGATAGTGGTTATCGTTCGATGATGAGCGTCCAGTCATCACTCGTAATGGTGCCGATCGAAACCTTCGGGTCGCAGGCACAGAAGCTGAAATACCTGCCGAAACTCGCCACCGGCGAATGGATCGGCTGCTTCGGGCTGACCGAACCGGATCACGGCTCCGACCCCGGCTCGATGGCTACACGTGCCAAAAAGGTCGACGGCGGCTACAGCCTGACCGGCTCGAAGACCTGGATCTCCAACGCACCGATCGCCGATGTCTTCGTCGTCTGGGCAAAGACCGAGGATGGCCTCATCCGCGGCTTCATCCTCGAAAAGGGCTGGAAAGGGCTTTCGGCTCCCGCCATCCACGGCAAGGTGGGCTTACGCGCCTCGATCACCGGTGAAGTGGTGATGGACGGGGTCTTCGTGCCTGAGGAAAACCTTCTGCCTGATGTGACAGGCCTCAAAGGGCCGTTCACCTGCCTCAACTCGGCCCGCTTCGGCATCGCCTGGGGCGCACTCGGTGCTGCCGAGGATTGTTATGCGAGAGCCCGGCAATATACGCTCGAGCGCAAGCAGTTCGGACGGCCGCTTGCCGCCAACCAGCTGATCCAGAAGAAGCTCGCCGACATGGCGGCGGAAATCGCGCTCGGCCTTCAGGGTTGTCTGCGGCTTGGCCGCATGAAGGAGGAAGGCCATCCGCCGGTGGAACTGACCTCGATCCTCAAGCGCAACAGCTGCGGCAAGGCGCTGGAGATTGCGCGGGCGGCCCGCGACATGCTCGGCGGCAACGGCATCTCCGACGAATTCGGCATCGCCCGTCACCTCGTCAACCTCGAAGTGGTCAACACCTATGAGGGCACGCACGACATCCACGCGCTGATCATCGGCCGGGCGATCACCGGCATTGCCGCCTTTGCGAACTAGCCTCTTGGCGCGAAAGGGCGAATTGCCACGCGCCTGACAATGTGCAACCTTCGCTGAAGGCGGCAAGAGCCGGCAAAAAGGGGGGACCATGCATGTTTCTGCTTGTTGCATTGCTGATTGGTGTCATTGCCGGGCTTCGCGCCATGACCGCGCCCGCCGCCGTCGCCTGGGGCGCGGCGCTTGGCTGGTTTGATGTCTCGCAGACGCCGCTTGCGTTCATGGCTTACCAATGGACGCCGTGGATCTTCACGCTTCTCGCCGTCGTCGAACTGATTACCGACCAGCTGCCATCTACGCCTTCGCGCAAGGTGCCGGTGCAATTCGGCGCTCGCATTGTCATGGGCGGGCTGGCAGGTGCCACGATCGGCGCCGCCAACAGCCTGCTCTTCGGCGGGCTGATTGTCGGGGTGATCGGCGCCGTCATCGGCACATATGGCGGTGCTGCCGTCCGCGGCAGGCTCGCAGCGTCCTTCGGCAAGGATCTGCCGGCTGCTCTCATCGAGGATGCCGTCGCCGTCATCGGCGCGCTGCTGATCGTGGCCGTGTCATGAAGAGCTTCGACGCCATCGTTATCGGCGCCGGTCAGTCCGGCCCCTTCCTCGCTGCCCGGATGGTCGAAAAGGGCATGAAGGTGGCGCTGATCGAGCGCAAATTCCTCGGCGGCACCTGCGTCAATGCCGGCTGCATGCCGACGAAGACGCTGGTCGCCAGCGCCCGCGCCGCCCATGTCGCGAGAAACGGCGCCGTTTACGGCGTGAATCTCCAGGGCGAGATCGCCATCGACATGAAGGTGGTCAAAGCCCGTGCCGAAACCGTGACCATGAACGCCCGCAACGGCTTGATCAGCTGGTTCGCCGGCATGGACGGTATGACCGTGATTTACGGCCACGCCCGTTTCGAGGGCCCGAAGACCGTCAGCGTCAACGGCGAGACGCTGACCGCACCGCGCATCTTCCTCAATGTCGGCGCGCGGCCCGTCATCCCCGACCTGCCCGGGATCAACGATATCGACTATCTCACCAGCACCTCGATCATCCATCTCGACACGCTGCCGCGGCATCTGGCCGTCATCGGCGGCAGTTATATCGGGTTGGAATTCGCACAGATGTATCGCCGCTTCGGCGCCGAAGTCAGCGTCATCGAGCATGGCCCGAAGCTCGCATCGCGCGAGGACGAGGATATATCCGACGCGATCGCTGATGTCCTGCGCTCGGAGGGCATCGACATTCATACCGGCGCCAGCGACATCGCCTTCGCCAAGAGCAGCGACGGAATAACGGTCGCCACCGATTCAGCGAGAATCGATGCGAGCCATGTGCTGATCGCCACGGGCCGCAAGCCGAATACCGACGATCTCGGCCTCGATACCGCCGGCGTCATCACCGACAAGCACGGCTATATCACAGTCGACGACAGGCTTGCCACCAATGTCGACGGCATCTTAGCGCTCGGCGACTGCAACGGCCGCGGCGCCTTCACCCACACTTCCTACAATGATTTCGAGATCGCCGCCGCCAACCTGCTCGACGGCGACGATCGCAAGGTCTCGAGCCGCATCCTGGCCTATGCCCTTTATATCGACCCGCCGCTTGGCCGCGTCGGCATGACGGAGAAGCAGGCGCGTGCCTCGGGACGCAAGATCATGATCTCGACCCGGCCGATGAGCCGCGTCGGCCGCGCCAACGAGCGCGGCGAGACCAAAGGCTTCATGAAGGTGATCGCCGACGCCGAGACCAAAAAAATCCTCGGTGCGGCGATCCTCGGCATCGAAGGCGACGAGGTGATCCACGGCATCATAGACGCGATGAATGCGGGAACGACCTATCCGGCCTTGCAATGGTCGGTGCCGATCCATCCGACGGTGTCGGAGCTGATCCCGACGCTGCTTGGGGATTTGAAGCCAGTTTAGCTGTAGAAACCCCGGGCCGAGGACAGCTGCGTGTCTATCGAACTGCTGATCGAGCACTACGGCCTGTTGGCGATATTTCTGGGTTCAGCCTTCGAAGGCGAAACAGCCGCCTTCCTTGGCGGCGTGATTTCCCACCGCGGGCTGCTGACCTATTGGTCGGCGTCGCTTGCGGCAACGGCAGGATCGTTCGCCGGCGATCAGTTCTGGTTCTTCGCCGGCCGTTATGCGGCTCGATGGGGTCTCGTCCGCCGGCTGATGGAGACACCGGCGCTGGCGCGTGCAACCCGGCTCCTGGAAAGATATCCCACAGGCTTCATCCTTGCGTTTCGTTTCCTGGTGGGATTGCGGACGATCAGCCCGATCGTCATCGGCACGACGCGAATAGCGACCGGGAAATTCATGATCCTGAATGCCGTGGCCGCGCTGGTGTGGGGGCAGCTCTTCACGGCGCTGGGCTATTTGTTTGGGCACGGCCTTGAACAGACATTGGGCCGCCTTCCGCTTCACCGCCATCTCCTGATCGCAGTCGGAGCCGCGGCTGTCGTCGCAGCCGCGGCTCTTGCCTTTCGCAAGATGAAACTGAACGCCAAGCACTCATAGAGGTATGGCGTCCTATTCCATCACAATCTGCAGCTTCACGTCGCTCGGCCGCGCCTCGACGGCGCGGTCAAACGCCTTGATGGAATCCTCGAACTTGAACGTCTCTGATATCAGCGGCTTCAGATCCACGCGACCCGAGCCGAGCAGCGCGATCGAGCGCTCATACTGGTGCGCGTAGCGGAACACCGTCTCGATGCGGATTTCCTTGGTGGATGCCGTCGAGACGTCGAAGCCGATCGGGTTGACCGGCAGGCCGACGACGACGATGACGCCGCCCGGGCGCGGCAGCGCCATGATCGTCTCCCAGGCCTTTGGCGAACCGGAGCATTCGAAGACGACATCGGCGCCCCAGCCGTCGGTCAGCCGGGCAACTTCTTCGGCCAGGTTCTTCTCGCGGATATTGACCGGGATGACGCCCTGGTATTGTGCGGCGATATCGAGCTTCGGCTGGGCAAGATCAGCCACGATCGCGCGGGCGCAGCCGCCGGCAAGCGCCGCGATCGCCACCATCGTGCCGATCGGCCCGGCGCCGAGAACGACGGCAGTATCACCAGGCGTAATCTTCGCCTTGGCAGCCGCCTGCATGCCGACGGCGAAGGGCTCGACCATGGCGCCTTCGGCAAAGCTGACACTGTCGGGCAGCTTGAAGGTGTAGTTGGCGGGATGCACGACCTCTGGCGTCAGCACGCCATGGATCGGCGGGGTCGCCCAGAAGGTGACAGCCGGGTCGATATTGTACATGCCGAGCCGGCTTGCCTTCGAATTCGGATCGGGAATGCCGGGCTCCATGCAGACGCGGTCGCCCACTTTCAGATGCGTGACGCCGGTACCGACCTCGACCACCGTGCCCGCCGCCTCATGGCCGAGCACCATCGGCGCGTTGACGATGAAGGGGCCGATCTTGCCGTGGGTGTAATAATGCACGTCCGAACCACAGACGCCGACCGTGTGGATCCTGATCTTCACCTCGCCGGGGCCGGTTTCGAGCGGCAGATCGATATCGCGGAGCGCAAGCTCATGCTGGCGCTCGAGGACAAGCGCGCGGACTTTGGTCATCGTCGGTTTCCTTCCCTAATGGCTTGCCCATGACTCCATCGGGCAGCGTTGCAGCCGACTATAAAGCCCGAAGCCTTCCCAATTCAACCAGATTGCGAAGGCTTTTGCTCAACAAATGAAAAAATGCTCACTCGTACTTGCCGAGGCTCAGTGCCGGCAGCGGCCCGTCCGAAAACTGCGCCAACCTGGTCCGATGGTGAGCGGCCTCGCAAGCGCATTTATAAGATTTTTATATTGATGGCCTGTCGTCCGTCTCGAACCTTTATGCTCTTCGGCTCCATATTGACGTCCGAGAGATCGAAAGATCGTCTCCACGCCAGAAAGCATGAAAGGCGGCCTCCCAGCGCCCTTTGTCTTGTCTGACTCCAAGAAGAACGACAGGAGTCACGATCATAATGGATATCATTCTACTCGGCACGGCGATCATATTCTTTGCGCTGTGCTTTGCCTACACCCGAGCCTGCGACAGGCTTTGACAGGAGAAACGACGATGACCCTCGATTATGTCTTGAGCGGTGCCGTAACCGTGTTTCTCACCGTTTACCTCACCTACGCTCTCCTTCGCCCAGAACGCTTCTGAAGAGAACTGGCGCTTCTGGGGTCGCGCATGCGCGACCGAGAAGCAGCCGGGTATTGAAAGTTTACCTCCATGACCCTCAACGGATGGCTTCAGATCCTGCTTTACTGCGGGATCGTCCTCGTGCTCGTCAAACCGCTCGGCGGTTATATGACGCGTGTCTATAACGGAGAGCGCACATTCCTCTCCCCGGTCCTCGTCCCGATCGAACAGGGGCTTTACCGTATTGCCGGCACCAGCGAGCGCGAAGAGCAGCACTGGACCTCCTATGCCTTCGCGATGCTGATGTTCAACCTCCTCGGCGTCCTCGTCCTCTACGCGCTCCTGCGCCTGCAGGACGTCCTGCCCTATAATCCGGCCGGCATGGCCGCCGTCCCGCCGGAGCTTTCGTTCAACACCGCCGTCAGCTTTCCCACAAATACCAATTGGCAGAATTATGGCGGCGAAAGCACCATGTCGTATCTGACCCAGATGGCCGGCTTCACGGTGCAGAACTTCCTGTCGGCCGCGACCGGCATGGCGATCGCGGTCGCCTTCATCCGTGCCTTCGCACGGGCGTCGGGCAAGGCGATCGGCAATTTCTGGGTCGATATGATCCGCGGCACGTTCTATATCCTGCTGCCGATCTGCATCGTGCTGACCATCGTCTACGTCTATCTCGGCGTGCCGCAGACGCTTGGCGCTTATGTCAATGCGACCACGCTCGAAGGTGCGCAGCAGACGATTGCCGTCGGCCCGGTCGCCTCGCAGCTTGCGATCAAGATGCTCGGCACCAACGGCGGCGGCTTCTTCAACGCCAATTCGGCCCATCCGTTCGAAAATCCCAACGCGATCTCCAATCTCATCCAGATGGTCTCAATCTTCGCGATCGGCGCGGCTTTGACCAACGTCTTCGGCCGCATGGTCGGCAACCAGCGCCAGGGCTGGGCGATCCTTGCCACGATGGGCGTGCTGTTCCTCGCAGGTGTCGGTGTCACATATTGGGCGGAAGCTGCCGGCAACCCGCTGATGCACGTTTTCGGTCTCGGCGGCGGCAATATGGAAGGCAAGGAAGTCCGCTTCGGCGTTGCCTTGTCTTCGCTCTTTGCGGTCATTACGACGGCCGCTTCCTGTGGCGCGGTCAATGCCATGCACGGCAGCTTCACCGCGCTTGGTGGCCTGATCCCTTTGATCAACATGCAGCTCGGCGAAATCATTGTCGGCGGTGTCGGCGCGGGTTTCTACGGCATCCTTCTCTTCATCATCGTCGCCGTCTTCGTCGCCGGCCTGATGGTCGGCCGGACGCCGGAATATCTCGGCAAGAAGATCGAGGCGAAGGAAATGAAGATGGCCGTTCTCGCCATTCTCTGCCTGCCGCTCGCCATGCTGGTCTTTACCGCAATCGCCACCGTGCTGCCCTCCGCCGTCGCCTCGATCGGCACCGCCGGTCCGCACGGCTTCTCCGAAATCCTCTATGCCTATACCTCGGCTGCGGCCAACAACGGTTCGGCTTTCGGCGGCCTGACCGGCAACACGCCCTGGTACAACGTGACGCTCGGCATCGGCATGCTCGCCGGCCGCTTCCTGGTCATCATCCCGGCGCTTGCCATCGCCGGCTCGCTGATCGCCAAAAAGACGGTTCCGGCTTCGGCAGGCACCTTCCCGACGGATGGACCGCTCTTCGTCGGCCTGCTGGTCGGCACGATCCTGATCGTCGGCGGCCTGACCTTCTTTCCGGCCTTGGCGCTCGGCCCTATCGTCGAGCACTTGGTCATGATCGCCGGCCAGACCTTCTGAGGTGATGCCATGATCCTCCGTCACAGGCTTCGCAACGCTCCCACCCTCGTCCCGGTGCGCCGGGACGAGGGAATGGCCCGACGACCCGCGCCCCCGACGTCATCCTGGTGATGATGGCAGGCTCCTCGTCATCGCCGCCATCTTCAAAATCCTACAGGGCTGACCGGCCGCCGGTTCGCCATCCTCGTTTCAAAGCTGGAGTCTCTTATGAGCCAGGCAAAATCCGCGAGCATCATGGATTCTCGCATCCTCATTCCGGCCGTGGGCGCCGCTTTCAAGAAGCTGAACCCGCGCGCGCTTGCCAGAAACCCGGTCATGTTCGTCGTGGCCACGGTCTCCGTGCTGACCACCGTGCTCTTCCTGCGCGATTTCGTAGCAGGCAACGGTAATCTCGGCTTCTCGTTTCAGATCAATCTTTGGCTCTGGTTCACCGTCCTCTTCGCCAACTTCGCCGAAGCCGTCGCCGAAGGCCGCGGCAAAGCGCAGGCGGATTCGCTGCGCAAAGCGCGCACCGAAACCCAGGCGAAGCTACTCACCGCCAACAACGGCAGCGGCTACCGCATGGTGCCGGGCACCAGCCTTAAGGTCGGCGATATCGTGCTCGTCGAGGCCGGCGACATCATCCCGTCGGATGGCGAAGTGATCGAAGGTGTAGCCTCCGTCAACGAAGCGGCGATAACAGGCGAATCCGCCCCTGTCATCCGCGAATCCGGCGGCGACCGCTCGGCCGTCACCGGCGGCACGCAGGTACTCTCCGACTGGATCCGTGTCCGCATCACCGCCGCTGCCGGCTCGACCTTCATCGACCGGATGATTGCGCTCGTCGAAGGCGCCGAACGCCAGAAGACGCCGAATGAGATCGCACTCAACATCCTGCTTGCCGGCATGACGCTGATCTTCGTGCTTGCCACCGCGACGATCCCGAGCTTTGCCATCTATGCCGGCGGCTCGATCCCGATCATCGTGCTCGTCGCCCTCTTCGTCACCCTGATCCCGACGACGATCGGCGCACTGCTCTCGGCAATCGGCATCGCCGGCATGGACCGCCTCGTCCGCTTCAACGTGCTCGCCATGTCCGGCCGCGCGGTCGAAGCTGCCGGCGACGTCGACACGCTGCTGCTCGACAAGACGGGCACGATCACGCTCGGCAATCGCCAGGCAACGACCTTCCGTCCGGTCCGCGGCGTTTCCGAACAGGATCTCGCCGATGCCGCCCAGCTCGCCTCGCTTGCCGACGAAACGCCGGAAGGTCGTTCGATCGTCGTGCTCGCCAAGGAGAAATACGCGATCCGCGGCCGCGACATGGCAAGCCTGAAAGCAACCTTCGTGCCCTTCACCGCCCAGACCCGCATGAGCGGCGTCGATCTCGAAGGAGCCTCGATCCGCAAAGGTGCGGTCGATGCCGTGCTGGCCTATGTCAACGGCGATTCATCCTCGAAAAACGGCAGCGAGGTCGTGCGCGAACTGCAGTCGATCGCCGACGAAGTCGCCAAATCAGGCGGCACACCGCTGGCAGTTGCCCGCGACGGCAGGCTGCTCGGCGTCATCCAGCTGAAGGATATCGTCAAGGGCGGTATCCGCGAGCGCTTCACCGAGCTGCGCCGCATGGGCATTCGCACCGTGATGATCACAGGCGATAACCCGCTGACGGCAGCCGCCATTGCCGCCGAGGCCGGCGTCGACGACTTCCTCGCCCAGGCAACGCCGGAAATGAAGCTGGCGCTGATGCGCGAGGAACAGTCGAAGGGCAAGCTCGTCGCCATGTGCGGCGACGGCACCAACGATGCGCCGGCGCTCGCCCAGGCCGATGTCGGCGTCGCCATGAACACCGGCACGGTCGCCGCCCGCGAGGCCGGCAACATGGTCGATCTCGATAGCGATCCGACGAAGCTCATCGAGATCGTCGAGATCGGCAAGCAGCTCCTGATGACGCGCGGCGCGCTGACGACGTTTTCGATCGCCAACGACATTGCCAAGTATTTCGCCATCATCCCGGCGATGTTCCTGACCTTCTACCCGCAGCTCGGCGTGCTCAACGTCATGGGATTGTCGACGCCGCAAAGCGCCATCCTCTCGGCGATCATCTTCAATGCCCTGATCATCATCGCGCTGATCCCGCTGTCGCTGAAAGGTGTCCGCTACCGTCCGATCGGCGCCGGCGCGCTACTGTCGCGCAACCTGCTGATCTACGGTGCCGGCGGCATCATCGTCCCCTTCATCGGCATCAAGGCGATCGACATGGCCGTCGCAGCCCTCGGACTCGCCTGAACACTCCAAGGAGTAAGACAATGTTCAAAGAACTTCGTCCGGCAATCGTCATGATCGTCGCCACCACCGCCATCACCGGTCTTCTCTATCCCCTCGCCATGACGGGTGCTGCCCAGGCCCTCTTCCCGACCCAGGCGAACGGCAGCCTGATCGAGAAGAACGGCCAGGTGATCGGCTCGACGCTGATCGGCCAGGCCTTCACCAGCGACAAGTATTTCCACGGCCGCCCTTCGGCCGCCGGCGACGGCTACAATGCGGCTGCCTCCAGCGGTTCGAATCTCGGCCCGACCAGCCAGAAGCTGATCGACCGCGTCAAGGGCGACTACGAGACCGCCAAGGCGACGAACCCGAACGCGGAGGTGCCCGCCGACCTCGTCACCGCTTCGGGCAGTGGCCTTGATCCCGATATCTCGCCGGAGGCTGCCTACTTTCAAGTGGCGCGCGTCGCCAAGGCACGTGGTGTTGATGAGGCCAAGGTCAAGGCGCTGGTCGACGGTGTGGTTTATGCCCGCGAAATCGGCATTCTCGGCGAACCCACAGTCAATGTTCTGGCGTTGAACCAGAGCCTTGATGCTTCTATGACTCGGTAACCCTGGCAGGCTGGGCGCCCTTTTTCTTCCCATCGCTGCGCGCGTCGCAGGGACGAAGGATAGGAAGACATAGCGCCCCTCCTCGGCAGCCATCTGCAGAAAGACCACACGCATGCCAGACGACAATCGCGACCAGGCCGGCAGGCCCTCGCCCGATGCGCTTCTTGAAAAAGCCCGGGCGGAGTCGCGCGGCCGTCTGAAGATCTTCCTCGGTGCCGCCCCCGGTGTCGGCAAGACCTACGAGATGCTCGTCTCCGGCCGCGCCAAGATGGCCGACGGTCTCGATGTCGTCATCGGCGTTGTCGAAACTCATGGCCGGAAGGAGACCGAGGCGCTCGTCGCCGGCTTCGAGATCATCCCCCGCGTTGAAATCAGCTACAAGGGCCGGCCGCTCGAGGAAATGGACCTCGACGGCATCCTCGCCCGCCGGCCGGATCTTGTGCTGGTCGACGAACTCGCCCACACCAATGCCGAGGGCAGCCGCCATCCGAAGCGCTATCTCGATGTCAAGGAATTGCTCGATCGCGGCATCGACGTTTATACGACGCTGAATATCCAGCATGTCGAAAGCCTGAACGACGTCGTCTCGCAGATCACCCGCATCCGCGTGCGCGAGACGGTGCCGGACTCGATTATCGACCTTGCCGACGACGTCGAGATCATCGACCTGACGCCGGATGATCTGATCAAGCGTCTGCATGACGGCAAGGTCTACATGCCGCGCACCGCCGAACGTGCGCTGAGCAATTATTTCACCCCCGGCAACCTGACGGCACTGCGAGAGCTTGCGCTCCGCAAGACTGCCCAGCGCGTCGACGACCAGCTGCTCACGCATATGCAGGCCCATGCCATATCGGGCCCCTGGGCGGCGGGCGAACGCGTTCTCGTCTCGGTCGACCACCATCCGCGCTCCGCCTCGCTGGTGCGTTATGCCGCCCGCATGGCCTCGCGGCTGCGCGCACCCTGGGCGGCCGTCTATATCGAGACCAACCGCTCGATCAATCTGACGGAAGCCGAGCGCGATATCGTCGCCGCCACGCTGCGCCTTGCCGAGCAGCTCGGCGGCGAAGCGATCACCATTCCCGGCCGCGAGGTAGCCGAAGAGCTCGTCCGCCACGCCACCGCCAATAACGTCACCCATATCGTCATCGGCGCCCCGAAGAAGCCGACATGGCGCGACTGGTGGAGCCGCTCGATCACCGACGAGCTGATCCGCAAGACCGGCGAGATCAGCGTCCATGTCATTTCAGGCAATGAGAAGGACGGCACCACCGCGCGCGGCGTCAGGGCGGCCGCCACCCCGCCGCCACTGGATTTCAGAGCTTACCTGCTGGCGACCAGCTATGTCGCCATCGCGCTCGGCGTCAGCATCGTGCTCGACCAGGTGCTCGACGTGCGCAACCTCGCCCTCGTCTTCCTGATGGCGGTGCTGACCTCCGCCGTCCTCCACGGCCTGCGGCCGGCCCTTTACAGCTGCATCCTCAGCGCGCTTTCCTTCAATTTCTTCTTCCTGCCGCCGCGCTACACGTTGACGATAAGCGATCCGGAAAGCGTACTTGCGCTCTTCTTCTTCCTGGGCGTCGCCATCATCGCCAGCAACCTGACCGCGACCGTGCAGCGCCAGGCGGCCGCCGCCCGCCAGCGGGCGCGCACGACCGAGGACCTCTATCTCTTCTCTAAAAAACTCGCCGGCACCGGCACGCTCGACGACGTGCTCTGGGCGACGGCCTTCCAGCTCGCCTCGATGCTGAAGGTCCGCGTCGTGCTGCTGCTGCCGGAAGAGGGCGGTATCGCCGTCAAGGCCGGTTATCCCCCCGATGACACGCTCGACGATGCCGATATCGCCGCGGCCCGCTGGGCCTGGGAGCACAATCATGCCGCCGGCCGCGGCGCCGACACCCTGCCCGGCGCCAAGCGCCTCTATGTGCCGCTCCGAACCGGGCGCACCGCCGTCGGCGTCATCGGCCTCGACAGCGACCGCCGCGACGGGCCGCTGCTGACGCCGGAGCAACAGCGGCTGCTGGATGCGCTGGCCGATCAGGCGGCCCTTGCCATCGAACGCATCCAGCTTGTTGCCGATGTCGACCGGGCACGGCTTGCGGCCGAAGCGGACCGGCTGCGCTCGGCCCTGCTGACGTCGATCTCGCACGACCTGAAGACACCGCTGGCCGCCATCCTCGGCGCCGCCGGCACGCTGCGCGACTATTTCGCCTCGATGCCGGAGGAGGACCGCAGCGACCTGCTGTCGACCGTCGTCGACGAATCCGAACGCCTCAACCGCTTCATCGCCAACCTGCTCGACATGACCAAGATCGAATCCGGCGCGATGGAGCCGAACCATGCGCTGCATTATGCCGGCGATATCGTCGGCAGCGCGCTGCGCCGCGCGGCAAAGATCCTCGACGGCCATAAGACCGAGATGAGCATTCCTGCCGAGCTGCCGATGGTGCGCGTCGATCCTGTCCTGTTCGAGCAGGTGATCTTCAACCTGCTCGACAATGCCGCGAAATACGCGCCCGAGGGATCGGTGATCCATATCGGCGGCTGGGCCGATGCCGACAACGTCGTCGTGCAGATTTCGGACGAAGGCCCAGGCATTCCGCCGGCGGATCTTACCCGCGTCTTCGACACCTTCTACCGCGTGCGCAAGGGCGATCAGGTGCGCGCCGGCACCGGGCTTGGCCTTTCCATCTGTCGCGGCTTCATCGAAGCGATGGGGGGCACGATCACCGCCGGCAACCGCACGGGCCGTCCGGGCGCTGTCTTCACCATCCGCCTGCCGAAACCCACCGACATTCCAAAACTGGATGAACTCAAATGACCGGTTCAGCCGTCAAAATCCTCGTCGTCGACGACGAGCCTCCGATCCGCAAGCTGCTCCGCGTCGGCCTGACCGCGCAAGGCTACGAGGTGCAGGAGGCGCCGAACGCCAGCGCCGCCCGTCAGTCGGTCGCCGCCGACATGCCCGACCTCATCGTGCTCGACCTCGGCCTGCCCGATACATCAGGCCACGACTTGCTGCAGGCGTGGCGCGACGAAGGGCTTTCCATGCCGGTCGTCATTCTCTCCAGCCGCACTGACGAGGCCGGTATCGTCAAGGCGCTGGAAAGCGGCGCCGACGATTACGTCACCAAGCCCTTCGGCATCAACGAGCTCGGCGCCCGCATCCGCGTGGCGCTGCGCCACCGCCTGCAGCAGCAGGGCGAAAAGGCAATCTTCCAGACCGGCGGGCTGTCGATCGATCTCGTCAAGCGCATCGTCAAGGTCGACGGCCAGGAAATAAAGCTGTCGCCGAAGGAATACGACATCCTGCGCGTGCTCGCCCAGCACGCCGGTAAGGTGCTGACACACCAGTTTCTTTTAAAGCAGGTATGGGGGCCGGCGGCGGATGTGCAGTATCTGCGCGTCTATATCCGGCAGCTGCGGCAAAAGGTCGAGCAGCTTCCGGACCAGCCGCACTATATCACCACCGAGACCGGCGTCGGCTACCGGCTCAGGGAACCGGATTGACATCCCCTCCCTCCCGCTGCCCGAGCAGTATTGAGCCGAACAGTATTGAGAATGACATGAACCTTCTGAACATCATCCGGCCGGAACACACCTTCATCGGCGTGTCGGCGCCGACCAAATGGCGCGCGCTGCAGACCATCGCGGACAAGGCGGCCAAGGCATTCTCCGTCGATGGCCAGACCATCCTGAAGGCGCTCGAAGCGCGTGAGAAGCTCGGTTCCACCGGCATCGGCAACGGTATCGCCATTCCACATGCGGCGATCGACGGCATGACCAGCCCGCGCGGCCTTCTCATCCGCTTCGCCCAACCACTGAATTTCGAAGCGATCGACGATATCCCGACCGACATCGCCTTCGTGCTGCTCTTCGGAGAAAACAATCGCGGCGAATATCTGAACGTGCTGTCTGCCATCGCCAGGCGGCTGCAATCGGACGGCGTGCTTGCCGCCATGCGCAAGGCAAGAACGGTCGACGAATTCTATTCCGATTTCATCGCCGATTCACGGGTGTGACGTCCAAATTCAATAGCGAGAGCATGATGTCGTCCGAAGATCGCTCACACTTGTCGGCATCATAAAAAGGCGCGGCCCGAAGGTCGCGCCCGCTCATCTGCAATCAGACTATCTTAGAAATCGCGCTGGAAGCGCAGGAAGCCGAACACTTCGTCGTCGCCTTCGTCCTCATCGTGATATTGCACGCTGAGCTTCGTACGCAGGTCTTCGACGATCTGGTAGTCGATGGTGACACCTGTGGTATAGGCGCTGCCGCCGGTGAAGCCGTTGCCGTCAGCCTCGAGAGCGATGTTTTCGAAGTACTGGAAGCCGGGAGTGACCTTCCACTTGTCGTTGATCTTCAAGGCATACTCAGCTGCGATCGTCCATTCGGACTCTTCGTAGTAGTAGTTGGCGCCGCTTGCCCATACGCCGGCGATGCCGAGCGTGCCCGGGCCGATATCGGCATAGACGATGCCGCGGACAGCGACTTCGCTGGTGTCGGTGTCATAACCGGCAAGCAGGTAAGCGCTGATGGCGCCGGCCTTGTAGGAGACCTGGCCTGCGACACCAAAGTTGTTCGGGCCGTCGCCCGGCTTGGTGGCGTAGTCGTCTTCCAGTTCGTCGACCGAGATGCCGGCCGCGAAAGCGCCGGCCTCGTACTGATAACGGATCGAGTTGTGGGTCGTCTCGTTGCTGGCGAGCGTATCGGTCTCCCCGCTCATGTCGTCATCCCACCAGCTGTACAGCTTACCGACGCGGAAACCGGCAATGTCGATATAGCCTTCATCGAGCAATGCTTCCTGGTCGGTGGCATTGTCGACATTGTAACGCAGCGTGATGACGCCGGTGAGCGTGCCGTACTCGGTGTCGTTCTTGGCCTGGAAGGTGACCTGACCGCGAGTCCAGAAGTCTACGTCGGAGTCGCCGGAAATATGGTCACCGAAACGCACTTCAGTACGGATGTAACCGCCGATCGAAAGGCATGTTTCCGTCCCCGGAATATAAAAATAGCCGGTACCGTAGGCGTCGCAAACGCGAACATATTCCACGGGCTCGGGTTCCGCCGCCACGATGGCGTCGGCTGCACGGGCTCCGGAGGCCGCGGCAAGGGCGGCAACGGAGGCAAAAAGGATCGTCCTGATATTCATTTTGAATGGCCCTTAACAGGTTTGGAATGCGAGGCGCACTTCAAGGGTTGCCCCCGCGTTGCGGTCGGCGAATACGACCGCAACGGAGGCCATATAGGAATCCGCAAGTGCCATCGCGGCAAAATCTTGGCAAAAATCAGCACCATCATGTCGCTTTCGTGGAGGAACTGTGGCCAAAAAAACACGCTCCCGCGACACGACGGCGGGCGACGATCGATTGGCCGCGGCCAACTTCGGCACGTCCATTTCAAAACCGCCTCTTAAATGGAATGACGTTCTAACAGTCCGACTGGAACGGGAAGAAACTTCGTTTCATTATACGACTGAATTGATAGAGTTAAGACACAAAACAGGAGGGTTCCCATGCAGACACAACGGTTCACCCGGCTCCTCGCGGCGGCGGTCATGGCAGGCAGCTTCGCAATCGGGGGCATCGCTCCGGCATTCGCGGATCAGACGCTTCTTAACGTTTCCTACGATCCGACTCGCGAATTGTACAAGGATTTCAATGCCGCCTTTGCCGCCAAGTGGCAAAAGGACAGCGGTGAAACCGTGACGATCCAGGCATCGCATGGCGGCTCCGGCGCCCAGGCCCGCTCCGTCATCGACGGCCTCGACGCCGATGTCGTGACACTTGCCCTCGAAGGCGATATCGACGCCATCGCCAAGGCGACCGGCAAGATCCCGGCCGACTGGAAGACCAAGTTCCCCAACAATTCGACGCCTTATACGTCGACGATCGTCTTCCTCGTCCGCAAGGGCAACCCGAAGGGCATCAAGGATTGGGGCGATCTGGTCAAGGACGACGTGCAGGTCATCACCCCGAACCCAAAGACATCGGGCGGCGCGCGCTGGAACTTCCTTGCCGCCTGGGCATGGGCCAAGCAGGCCAACGGCGGCGACGAAGCCAAGGCGCAGGATTACGTTGCGAAACTGCTGCAGCACGTTCCGGTTCTCGACACCGGCGCCCGCGGCGCCACGACCACCTTCGTCCAGCGCGGCCTCGGCGATGTGCTGCTTGCCTGGGAAAACGAAGCCTATCTTTCGCTCGAGGAACTCGGTCCCGACCAGTTCGAGATCGTGACACCGACCTTCTCCATCCGCGCCGACCCGCCGGTCGCCATCGTCGACGGCAATGTCGACAAGAAGGGAACACGCAAGGTCGCCGAAGCCTATCTCAACTACCTCTATTCGGACGAAGGCCAGAAGATCGCTGCCAAGCATTACTACCGGCCGTTCAAGCCGGAAGCCGCCGATCCGGCTGACATCGCCCGCTTCCCGAAGCTGACGCTGGCGACCATCGACGACTTCGGCGGCTGGAAGAGCGCACAGCCGAAATTCTTTGGCGACGGCGGCGTATTTGACCAAATCTACAAGCCGGCCCAATAATAGACTTCATGAAAGCACATAGCCCCACGCGGTGGCGGTTCAAACGGCCGAGCGTCATTCCGGGTTTCGGAATGGCGCTCGGCCTTACCTTGACCTGGCTCACCCTTCTGATCCTCATCCCGCTTTCGGGCCTTGCCGTCCGGTCGAGCGCGCTCGGCTGGGAGAAATTCTGGTCGATCGCGGTCGATCCCCGCACGTTGAACGCACTGCGTATCAGCTTCGGCAGCGCCTTCATCGCCGCGATCGTCAACGCCGTCTTCGGCATCATCCTCGCCTGGGTGCTGGTGCGTTACCGCTTCCCCGGCAAACGCATCATCGATGCCATGGTCGACCTGCCCTTCGCGCTGCCGACCGCCGTTGCCGGCATCGCACTGGCGACACTCTATGCGCCGAACGGCTGGATCGGTCAGTTCCTGACGCCGCTCGGCATCAAGATCGCCTTTACGCCAGCCGGCATCGTCGTGGCGCTGATCTTCGTCGGCCTGCCCTTCGTGGTGCGCACCGTGCAGCCCGTCATGGAGGAGATCGACAAGGAAGTGGAGGAGGCTGCGGCAACGCTCGGCGCCAACCGCTTCCAGACGATTTTCCGCGTGCTGCTGCCGGGGCTGGCGCCGGCCGTGCTCACCGGCTTCGCGCTCGCCTTTGCCCGCGGCGTCGGCGAATACGGCTCGGTCATCTTCATCGCCGGCAACCTGCCGTTCAAATCGGAGATTGCGCCGCTGCTGATCATCATCAAACTCGAAGAGTATAATTACGCGGCAGCCACCGGCATAGCGGCGATCATGCTGGTCCTCTCGTTCGCCCTGCTGCTGGTCATCAACCTCATCCAGAGCTGGAGCAGGCGGAGGTATGGCTATGGCGCTTGATGCGACCGTTCGACCGGCAAAGCTGCGTTCGGTGACGACTGAACATCGGATCGCACGCTACAGCCTGATTGTCCTTTCACTCGTCTTCCTGCTGCTGATCCTGCTGCTGCCCCTCGCGGCCGTTTTCGTAGAGGCCTTCCGCAAGGGCACCGGCCCCTTCCTCGAGGCGCTCGGCGATGCGGAGACATTTTCGGCAATCCGCCTCACATTGATCGTCGCGGGGATCAGCGTGCCGCTCAACCTCGCCTTCGGGGTCACCGCCGCCTGGGCAATCGCCAAATTCGAGTTCAAAGGCAAAGCCTTCCTGACGACGCTGATCGACCTGCCCTTCTCGGTCTCACCCGTGATATCGGGCCTGGTCTTCGTTCTGCTGTTCGGCGCCAATACCTGGCTCGGCCAGTGGTTCAGCGCTCACGACATCAAGATCCTGTTTGCGGTGCCGGGGCTGATCCTCGCCACCATGTTCGTAACCTTCCCCTTCGTCGCCCGCGAACTGATTCCGCTGATGCAGGAACAGGGAACGGCCGACGAGGAGGCGGCCCTTTCGCTCGGCGCCAGCGGCTGGCAGACCTTCTGGCACGTGACCTTGCCGAATATCAAATGGGGCCTGCTCTACGGCGTGCTTCTCTGCAACGCCCGCGCCATGGGTGAATTCGGCGCCGTCTCAGTGGTATCAGGCCACATCCGCGGCCAGACCAATACCATGCCGCTGCAGGTGGAAATCCTCTATAACGAGTATAATTTCACCGGCGCTTTTGCCGTCGCCACGCTTTTGGCCTTGCTCGCGCTCCTGACTCTTGTTTTGAAGACGCTGCTGGAAATGCGCTATAGCGCCGAAATCGCCGCCAGCCGGCGGCACTGAAGGAATTGGAATGGAAGTACGCGTTCAAAACATTCGCAAGGAATTCGATCGTTTTCCGGCGCTGCACGATGTCTCGCTCGACATCCGCTCCGGCGAGCTGATCGCACTGCTCGGCCCTTCGGGTTCCGGCAAGACGACATTGCTGCGCCTGATCGCCGGGCTGGAAAGCCCGACGGAGGGGCTGATCTTCTTCGGCGACGAGGATGCCTCGAAGAAATCAGTGCAGCAGCGCAATATCGGCTTCGTCTTCCAGCATTATGCCCTCTTCCGCTACATGACGGTGCTCGATAACGTCACCTTCGGCCTGAGAGTCAGAAAGGGTGCGCGGCGGCCTGCGAAGGCCGACATCCGCCGGCGGGCGCTGGAACTGCTCGACCTTGTCCAGCTTTCCGGTCTTGAAAAACGCTATCCCGCCCAGCTTTCCGGCGGTCAGCGCCAGCGCGTGGCCCTCGCCCGCGCTATGGCCGTCGAGCCGAACGTGCTGCTGCTCGACGAACCCTTCGGGGCGCTCGACGCCCAGGTTCGCAAGGACCTGCGCAAATGGCTGCGCGAGATCCACGACCGCACCGGCCACACCACCGTTTTCGTCACGCACGACCAAGACGAGGCCCTAGAACTCGCCGACCGTGTCGTCGTTATGAGCCAGGGGGCGATCGAGCAGGTCGGCACGCCCGATCAGGTCTACGATTATCCGAACTCGCCCTTCGTCTTCGGCTTCATCGGCCAATCGAACTGCCTGCAGGTCGAGATATCAGGCGGTGACATCCTCTTCGAAGGCCGTTCGCTCGGTCTTAATGCCGATGGTGAGCCCGAGGGACCCGCGCAACTCTATTTCCGCCCGCATGACGTCAGGCTCTGCGAATCAGCCGAAAACTGCATAGCCGGCCAGCCGGTCTCCAGCCGCCGCGTGGCAGGCACCCGCCATATCGAATTGGATATCGGCAACGACCGCCCGCATATCGAGATCGAATTGCCGCCGAGCGAGGCCGACAGGCTTGACCGCAACCGGGTAGCTTTCAAGCCAACCCGCTGGAAACTGTTCCGCAGTTGATGGAGATTGGGGCAGCGCCGCGCGTCTTTTCGGGAGCTGCAAAAGACGCTGTAACACTTTGAATTGCTGCATAATTTTATCCTTGGATCGATTCCGATCTCGGGAATCATGGAATGGCTCATCGCCGGAATCGTATTTGGCGAGAGGCCCTTAAGGTTTTTGTTATCTAAGGTTGTTTGTATTTCAGTCATATGACGAGTAAAACGTTTTCGCTTAATCATGAAGGGCTGAACTAATTCCGTAGGAGGCACCTGGCGTTGAGGGCGGAGATTTCCTTTGGAAAATCCCTGATCGGGATTTTGTTTGTAGGACTGGCAGCGGCAAGCTGCACGACGACATCGAAACCGGCGGCAACGGCGGCGAACACCAAGACGAAGCAGGGCCAAGCGGCGAAAGTCACGTTCAATTATACGGCCAAAGACCGCGAGTGCCTGCAACGCGCGATGTATTTCGAATCGCAGCATTCGGACGAGGACGGCTACATGGCTGTCGGGACCGTCGTCATGAACAGGCTCACCTCTGGCGCCTATTCCACATCGATCTGCGGCGTCGTGGCCCAGAAAAGGCAGTTCGCGCCCGGCGTGATGACGCGCGAAGTCAAACCGCAGGCGGAAACTGAGCTTGCGAGCGCGGCCGATGCGATTCTTATCAAGGGCGCACGCCATCCTGCGGTGAAGGATGCGATGTTCTTCCACACCGATGGCCTGAAATTCCCTTACGACAACATGCACTATGTGACGGTTGCCGGCGGTAACGCCTTCTACGAGAAGCGCGATTCCAACGGCATGCTTGAAACGCCGCCGCCGCTGCCCTCCTACGAGGTGGCGATGAACTATGTGCCCGGCGAAAGCATGCTGCCGCCGCAATTCGAGGCATTGATACCCTCGGCAGTTCCCGTTCCTCTGCCGGCTCCGGACCCCATGGCGACGGCGAGCACGGGGCAGATGCGGATAACGGCGCCGGTGACTTCGCCGGAAACATCACCGGTAACATCGGTCGAGCCGGAGCCGGGAATGCCCATCGCGATCCCTATTCCCCGGCCCGCCTATGACAGCGTGATGCTGCGTGAAAGCCTTCCGACGAACGGTGGTTAAACCGTCCTTCCGGTATGAGTTAGATGGAAGCGCGCCTAAAGCGCGTCGCAATCTTTCAGATCCGCTGACCGCACTTCAGGTCTTTGATTTCCGCATGTCGCGATCTCAAAACCGCTGCACACTTTTGCGCGACATGCTTTAGGCGCGCTCTTCCCAGACCCTCGCCAATTCCACGATCGTTTTGACGGCCTTTTCCATGTCCTGACGGCTCACCCATTCTAGCGGCGAGTGGAAAGCATGGCCGCCGGCGAAGATGTTCGGGCACGGCAGTCCCATGAAGGAAAGGCGAGAGCCATCCGTGCCGCCGCGGATGCTGCCGCGCACCGGCGTCATGCCGGCCCGGCGCACCGCCTCGATGGCGTTCTCGACGATCTCCGGGTGACGATCGAGCACCACCTTCATGTTGCGATATTGCTCCTTCACCTCAAAACGATAGGTCGAGCCGGGATAGCCAGCCAACACCTCCTCAACGATGGCTTCGAGCATCGTTTCCTTTTCCGTCAGCCCCTTGTCGGTGAAGTCACGGATGATGAGGCTCAGCGACGCCTTCTCCATCGAGCCGGTCACGCCTGTCGGATGGATGAAGCCCTGCTTTCCTTCGGTGGTCTCGGGGGCAAGATGCCTCGGCAGCCGGTCGATGATGGCGCCTGCGATCTTGATGGCGTTTTCCATGCGGTCCTTGGCAAAGCCGGGATGGATTGCAACACCTGATATACTAATCTCGACGCCATCGGCCGAGAAGGTCTCATCCTCGATATGGCCGGCCGTCTCGCCGTCCATCGTATAGGCGAAGTCGGCACCGAGTTTCTTCAGGTCGACTTTGTTGACGCCGCGCCCGACTTCCTCGTCGGGCGTGAATAGGATCTTGATCGTCCCGTGCCTGATATCGGGACTGCCGACGAGCATCTCAGCCGCGGTCGTGATTTCGGCCAGTCCGGCCTTGTCGTCGGCACCGAGCAATGTCGTGCCGTCGGTCGTGACGATATCGTTGCCGATCTGGTTCTTCAGTTCGGGATGATCGCTGGCGCGGATCACCCGGCTCGTATCATTGGCAAGCTTGATATCACCGCCGGCATAGTTCCTGACGATCTGCGGCTTGACATCGGTGCCGCTGAAATCGGGTGCGGTATCCATATGCGAGCAGAAACAGATGACCGGCACCGTCTTGTCGCTGTTGGCCGGAATGGTCGCGTAGACATAGCCGTGTTCATCGAGATGCGCGTCGGCGAGACCGATCTTCAGCAGTTCATCGACCAGAACCCGTCCGAGATCCTTCTGCTTTCCCGTGGTCGGCTGCATCGACGAGGCAGGATCGGATTGCGTGTCGATAACGACATAACGGAGAAAGCGGTCGAGAACAGTGTCGGTCATAGCATCCAGTCCAGCAAGATCACACGGACGATATAGCCCTCATGGGCGATGCGGCAAAAGATTTTTCCGCTCGCAGCGCGTGAGGGTTCCACCATCCAATACGTCTCTCAGCCACCACCGCGGCAGCAAGCAACCCACCTCAACCCTCTCAGTCGACGCGTTTTCCCTCGGCGTCGAACACATGCAGATACTGGGCCGGGAAGGCCACATTGATTTTCGGACCTGCCTTCAGCGCTTCGCGGTTCAGCGTGAAGATCTTGAACGGCAGACCATGCAGGGCAAGGTGCAGGATGATGCCGAAGCCTGTGGGCTCGACGAGTTCCACATCGGTGGCGAGCCCTGCCCCGCCGTCGCTCACCAGCACATGCTCCGGCCGGATGCCGAGCGTCACCTTTGCGCCGTCGACAAGCGGCAGCGGCTTTGCAAGCGGCACGATCGTGCCGTCCTTCAACTTCACGCCGCCGGCATCATAGGTGGCCTCGAGGAAATTCATCCCCGGCGAGCCGATGAAGCCGGCGACAAAGAGATTGGCGGGGCGGTCGTAGAGTTCCAGGGGACTGCCGACCTGCTGGACCACCCCGCCATGCATGGCGACGATCCGGTCCGCCAGCGTCATTGCCTCGATCTGGTCGTGGGTCACGTAGATTGAGGTCGCCTTCAGGTCGCCATGCAGTTTCTTGATTTCGGCGCGCATCTGTTCGCGCAGGCGCGCATCGAGGTTCGACAGCGGTTCGTCGAACAGAAAGGCCTTCGGCTGGCGCACGATGGCGCGGCCCATGGCGACGCGCTGGCGCTGGCCGCCGGAAAGCGCCTTCGGCCTTCGTTCGAGCAAAGGGTCGAGGCCGAGCTTGGCAGCGGCTGCGGCCACCGCGCCTGCAATCTTCTCCTTCGCCACCTTCCGGAGCCTGAGGCTGTAGCTCATATTGCCGGCGACGTTCATATGCGGGTAAAGCGCGTAGGACTGGAACACCATGGCGATGTCGCGATCCTTGGGATGCAGCTCGTTGACCCTATTGCCGGCGATGCTGATCTCGCCTGATGTGACCTCCTCCAGCCCGGCGATCATCCGCAGCAGCGTGGACTTGCCACAGCCGGACGGGCCGACGAGCACGACGAACTCGCCGTCCCGGATTTCGAGGTCGACGCCGTGCAGCACCCGCACATGGCCATAGGCTTTGTGAATATTCCGGATATCGATCGATGCCATTTTGTTTAACCCTTGACCGCGCCGGCCGTCAGCCCCTGGACGAGATAGCGCTGGATAAGCAGGAAGAAGAGGCCGGCCGGAATGAGCGCCATGACGCCCGCCGCCATCATCTGCCCGAAATCCACCGAGAATTTCGAAACGAAGGTGAGAAGGCCGACCGGGAAGGTCGCCGCATCATTGCCGTTGATCAGCATCAGCGCGAAGAGCAGTTCGCTCCAGGCGGCGGTGAAGACGAAACCGAGGGTGGCGGCGATCCCCGGCAGCGTCAGCGGCAGGATGATCTGGCGAAACGCCGTGAACTGCGTCGCCCCGTCGATCTTCGCCGCCTCTTCGAGATCCCTCGGGATGCCGTCGAAGAAGGACTGCATCAGGAAGGTGGCGAAAGGCACGTTGAAGGCGGTGTAGACGACGACGAGCCCGGTCAGGCTGTTGGTCAGGTGCAGCGGCGACAGGATCTTGAAGATCGGCGCCACCAGCATGACCAGCGGGAACATCTGGGTCAGCAGCATCAGGGCGACGATCCAGTATTTTGCCCGGAAATTGAAGCGCGACAGCGCATATCCCGAGAGCGAGGCGCAGATGGTCACGGTGACCGCCGTCGAGGCCGAGACGATCAGGCTGTTCTTGAAGAAGGTCGGAAAGGCGCTGTGGCGCAGCACGAAGGCATAGTGATCCCATGTCATGCGCGATGGCCACATGCGCACGCCCTCGCTATAGAGCAGGTCATTCGGCGTCACCGAGACCTTGAGCAGCCAGAACAGCGGAAAAAGTGCGAAGGCGATGTAGCAGAGGATCGCCAGACGGTGTGCGATGGTGGGAATGACGGATCGTCTCATGATCTCAATCCTTGTTCAGCAGCGTCTGCCGGAGCAGGATGATCAGCATCGAATAGGCAAGCAGCAGCACGAGCAGCACCAGCGCGATCGCCGAGGCATAGCCGAAATCGAGCCGCCTGAAGGCCGTCGTGAAGATGTAGCTGGCGACGATCTGCGTCCGGTCGGCCGGCCCGCCACTGGTCATGACGACGATGAGATCGGCGAAATTGGAAATCCATACGGTGCGCAGCAGCACCGTGATGGCGATCGTCGGCGCCAGAAACGGCAGGGTGATCGAGCGGAAGCGCTGGAACCAGCCGGCGCCGTCGATCGATGCCGCCTCATAGAGATCGCGCGGGATCGCCTGCAGCGCCGCAAGCAGGGTGATGGCGAAGAACGGAATGCCCCACCAGACATTGGCGACGATCGGCCCCCACATCGCATAATTGGGATCGGAGAGGATGTTGCCCGGCTCATGCATCAGCCCGAGGGCGAAGAGCCAGTGCGGGATCGGCCCGATGACGGGATTGAACAGCCAGGCCCAGTTGAGGCCGGCGAGAAAGGACGGCACGGCCCAGGGCAGGAACACCAGCGCCTGGGCGATCGCCCTGCCCTTAAAGGGCTTGTCGAGCAGCAGCGCCAGGATCAGCCCGAAGACGAACTGCAGGACGACGGAAGCGCCGGTCCACCAGAGCGTATTCCGCAGCGCGCCATAGAAGGCGGCATCGCCGGCAAGCTCGCGGAAATGATCGAGCCCGATGAAGCCGCCGGAAAACGGATTGAGCAGCTGGATATCGCGGAACGCATAGGAAATGCCGACCGTCAGCGGCACCAGCATCACCGCAATGATCAGGATCAGCGACGGCGCGCTGTAGAGATAGGGCTCCGAAGCATCGGCAACCCGACGCAGCCATGGCCTGCGGTCGCGACGCATGTCGAGCGTATCGGCGGAAATGGTCATCGGTCTGCAATTTCCATTGTCTTACCCGGTTGGGAATTTGTGGTGCTTTTGAATGGAGAGACCGGAGCCCCCTCATCCGCCTGCCGGCACCTTCTCCCCGCTGGGGAGAAGGGAATATGCCGCAACGTTTCCGTTCCCTCCTCCCTCGGGGAGAAGGTGGCCCGTAGGGTCGGATGAGGGGGCTTTTGGCTCAAAGCCCGCTATCCGCTATTTCTTGGCAAGGAACTTCTGCTGCGCCTTGGTGAGGTAGTCAGCCCACTGGTCGGCCAGATCCTTTGCCGAGATATCGCCGAGCAATGCCTGCTGCGAGGTCTTGATCGCCAGCGAATCCTTGAAGAAGGCGAATTCCTCGAGGTACGTCGGCATCACGGTTGGTACCGTGTTCGGGTCCGCCAGTTCCTCGAACCAGCCCTTGAACTGGTCACCGGCATAGAAGGGATCCTTCTCGGCCGCCGTATAGGCCGGGAGGGCGCCGATGCGCTTGTTCCACTCGATATTGCCTTCCGGCCCTTCGAGGGTGGCGATCAGCTTCCAGGAGAGATCCTTGTTGCCGCTGGTCGTGAACATCGACCAACCGCCATAGCCGATCGTCGGGAAGGACTTTCCGTCAGGACCCTTCGGCAACGGCATCACGCCGAAATCATCCTTATTCATGCGTTCGGCGATGGCGATCAGCGCATCCGGATCCTGGTCGAGGAAAGCGCAGGTGCCGGAGTAGAAGCCGGCGACGACTTCGTTGAAGCCCCAGTTGACGCTATCCTTCGGCGCATAGCCCTTCTTGTAGAGATCGACCATCCATTCGATGCCCTTGGCCCAGCCGGGGCTGTTCATCGTCGAGGTGCCGTCGTCGTTGAAGTACTTGTTCGAGCCGGCCATCGAGGCGGCAAAGATCATCCAGCCGTTGAGGCCGCCTGGTCCGCCGCGCATGCAGTAGCCGTATTTGCCGGACAGTTTGGAAACTTTCTCCGAAGCGGCGGTGAATTCCTCCATCGTCTTCGGCGGCGCGGCGACGCCGGCTTCGGCAAGCAGTTTCTTGTTGTAGAACATCGCCCTCAGATAGAAGCCGTAGGGCAGCATATAGGCTGTGTTCTTGATGTCGCGGCCGAGTTCGAGCGCGCGCGGCGTCAGCTCCTTGGTATGTTCCCACTTTTCGAGGTAGGGCTCCAGGCTCTCGAGCATACCGTTATTGGCATAGAGCGACAGCCAGGTATCGGGCATTTCCATCACATCGGGCACGTCGCCGGCCGACACCATGGTCGCGAACTTCTGGAAGGCTTCGTTCCAGGGCAGCGAGATGATGTCGACCTTGGTGCCGGGATTGGCGGCTTCGAATTTGCCGACGATCGATTTCAGCGTTTCGGTGCGCTCCGGGCTGGTGATGACTTCGACAAGCTTGAGCGTCGTATCGGCAAAGGCCGTACCCGCCATCATCGAAGCAAAGAGCGTCGAGACTATTAGTTTTTTCATGGCTCAGTTCCCCCTTATTAGGTTTCTCTCGGGTTTCAGGATTGTGAGGCGGCGGCGAGCGCCTCCTCGATGTCTCTCCACAGAGCCTCGGTTCCTTCGAGGCCGACATGGAGACGTACGGATCGCGCATGGATGCCGAAGGCATGTGCGGAATTCGGCTGTGCCTTCTGCTGAAGCACCACCTCGCCCGGTACGATCAGGCTTTCATGTCCACCCCAGCTTACGCCCAGTTTGAAGAGCTTGAGGTGATCGGCGAAGGTGCGGATATCGACGTCTTCGCGGAAGATGAAGGAAAACAGGCCCGAGGTGCCGATGAGGCCGGCGGGCAGGCGGTTGGCGAGCCCCGGATGGCAGACCGTCTCCACCACGTCGAGCTTCTGCAGGCGCCTGGCGATTTCAAGCGCCGATGTCTCGTGGGCTTTCATGCGCAGCGGCAGCGTGCGCAGGCCGCGGATCAGCAGCCAGGCGTCGAACGGCGAAAGCTTGCCGCCGAGATAGGGATAGGCCTCCGCCTTGATGCGTGCGATCATCGCCTTCGAGCCGGCGATGACGCCCGCCACCACATCGCTGTGGCCGCCGAGATATTTCGAGGCCGAATGGATGACGAGATCGACGCCGAGCGTCAGCGGCCGCTGGAAGAACGGGCTTGCCCAGCTGTTGTCGATCATCGAGACAACACCGTGCCGCTTGGCGAGGGCTGCGAGCGCACCGACGTCATGGGCCTCCATCACCCAGCTCGTCGGGCTTTCCAGGTACAGAAGCTTGGCGCCGGGCAGCGCCCTGGCGACCGCTTCCTCGTCGCGCCCGTCGACATAGGTCACCTCGATCTTCATCCGTTTCAGGATGGTGCCGAACAGGCGGAAGGCGTCGGGATAGACATGATTGACGGCGACGATGCGATCGCCCGGCTCGACAAAGCTCAGCACCGAGGACGAGATTGCCGCCATGCCGCTGGCAAAACCCAGCGCATCCTCGGCACCTTCGAGCTTGGCGAGCATTTCCTCGAAGGCGCGTACCGTCGGGTTCAGGCCGCGCGTATAGATCGGCCGCACCTTCTCGCCGCGATAGGAGGCGATCATGTCCTCGTAATCGGAAAAGGTGAAAAGCGAGGTCTGGAAAATCGGCGGCACGACGGCGTCAGCGACGTTGCTCTCGTCGTGCGCGGTGATGAGGGAAGCAAGATCGAACGGTTCTGCGCCGTTGCTCATTTGGACATTTCCTTGATGTCTTCCTCGACGATATCGAGAATTTTCAGTGTTTCGGCGCGCGCCGCCTCGGGATCCCCGGCAGCGATCGCGTTGAAAAGGGTGCGGTGAAAGGGAAAGGATCGGCGGGCGAAATCCTGCCGGTCGAACGGATGTTCCCAGAAGCGCTCGAAGGTCTCGCGCATCTGCTCGAGAAGCTGGCGAAACAGCTGATTGTGGGTGGCGTCGTAGACGGCGAGATGGAAGGCGAGGTCCTCCGGTCCGGAAGTGCCTTTCTCCAAGTGCACCCGCTCCATCGCATTGAGCTTTTCCTCGATGACGCCGAGATCCGTGTTCGTGCGCCGCCGCGCCGCGACCATGCCTGCCTCGCATTCGATGCCGCGGCGAACCTCCAGCGTCTGCAGCAGCGCGTCGCGCAGATGCACCGCATCAAACGACAGCGGCATGTGGATCGTCGCCCTGGAAACCGGCTTCAGCAGATAAGTGCCGCTGCCCTTGCGCGTCTCGATGACGCCGAGCGCCTGGAAGTGGCGGATCGCTTCGCGAATGGTCGAGCGGCCGACGGCAAGGGCTGCCATCAACTCGCGCTCGGCCGGCAGCCGATCGCCCGCCTTCAACCTGGCTTCCTCGACATAATCCGCCAGCGCATCGGTCACCTGACGCGCGCGGTCCATGACCGGAAGCGGCCGGATGACCGGCCTGTCGCTACGATTTGCCTTCATGGTTCCCCATTTTCTTATCAGGCAGTCAGGCCTTGAAATTGGTCTGACATCTTAGCATTTCTCAAAGAGGGGAAGGCGTCAAGGGTGTTTGTTGGGAACGAACTCGCGTTGGTTCAGCCAACATGCATGGTGGCAAGCCCGTTCTCCGTTCTTATTGGGAGGTTGCGGGTGTCATAGTGCATTCGTGCCAATGTGCGGGTTGGGCGCCGGGCCAAAAAGCGGCTTAGCTGGACATCACGCGGAGAGCGCTACCATCCTGTCAATTGCCAATTTGTACGCCCGCTGACCGAGAATCGGCGTCCGAATCCGAGATTTGGCGGACGCAACGGTGCGTTCACGGCGACGTAATCATCGCGTGAACTTTTAGTCCGATCGATAACAGGTGAATTATGCAGTCTTGCGGAAAGCATAGGCTTGGTGTCCCGTTCCGTCACCCACTTTGAATTGTCCAATCAGCTCGCGTAGCGTAACGGTCTCGTTCGCCAGCGACGTGGAGGCGGCACTCGCCTCCTCGACCATCGCAGCATTCTGTTGGGTCGTCTGATCGAGGCTGTTAACTGCCGTGTTTATCTCAGCGAGACCTGTCGACTGCTCGCGCGACGATACTGCGATCGCTTCGACGTGTTGATTCATTGCTACCACGAGCTCACCGATCTGCTTCAAGGCACTGCCGGTTTTCGAGACCAGCTCGACACCTGTTGCCACCTCCCCACTCGATGTTTGAATGAGCGATTTGATTTCCTTTGCCGCCTTTGCCGAGCGCTGCGCCAGCTCGCGTACCTCCTGGGCAACGACCGCGAAGCCCTTGCCAGCTTCGCCCGCGCGTGCAGCTTCAACACCTGCGTTCAACGCGAGGAGATTCGTCTGAAAGGCGATTTCGTCAATGACACCGATAATGGTCGATATCTCGTTGGAAGATTGCTCGATGCGGCTCATTGCTTCGACTGCTTGTGTGACAATCTGGCCGGACGTCATTGCGCTGGCGTTGGCCTCAGCGGCAACCTTCCGGGCTTCCTCGGCGCGTTTGGAAGATGAGGCGACGTTTGCTGTGATTTCGTCCAGCGCGGCCGCCGTTTGTTCCAAAGCCGCCGCCTGCTGCTCGGTGCGTCTTGCGAGGTCGTTCGCACTGTTGGCGATCTCGTTCGATCCGCTGTCGATACCCACTGTCGAGCCGGCCACTTTGGTCAGCGTGCGACAGAGCTGGGCCACTGCACTGTTGAAGTCGCTCCTTAGCGCCTCAAAATCAGCATCGAATGGCTCGCTGATCTGGATTGTGAGATCGCCGTCAGCCAGCTTCTTCAAGTTTCCGGCCAATCCGTTCGTCGCCTGAGCCATCGCCGCCGCTCGCGCACGGTCAATCTCCTCACGTCTCTGGCGTTCACCTTCTGAAAGGGCGCGACTTACCTCAATTTCCTGATCGGCTTTGATCTTGGCCAATGCCGTCTGCCTGAAAACTTCGACCGCCCCAGCCATCGAGCCGATTTCGTCGGTTCGGCTGGCATAAGGAATGATTGCCGCCGTGTTGCCTGCAGCAAGCCCGGTCATCGAACCCGTAATCGCATTGATTGGACGGGCGATCTGCGCGGCAACGTAGACAATCGCGCCAGCGACAATCGCCAAGACTAAGGCAATAAGGCCCCAGGTGCTCCAGAGGATCGCACTATAGGTTAGCTCGCTGCTCTCGTATGAGGCATCCGAACCCTTCACGTTGATGTAAAGCAGCTCGCCAGCGTCCTTGTCGGCTTCTTGGATAATGGGCTCCATATCATTGTAGAAAATGACCTTCGCCGCATCGTTGTCGTTCTTACGAGATTTCTCGAGCATCGGCTCGGCTGCATTCGCGTAGTCGGTTGCGCCTTTTGCGATCTGTCCCAGTAATTCTTTCTCGTGAGGCGATGATATCAACGCGTTATAGGCTTCGATCGCTTTTGCCAGTTCTTCCCTCTGTGCGGTAACCTGCTTTTCAGCCGCCGCGATCGCTTCGTCACTGAGGGACATGATGTGATTGGCATATGCGAACTTCATCTTCTGAAGTTGGAGTTGAATGTTCCTGACGACGGAAACGCTTGGCAGCCAATTCCTGGCAATGGCAGTAGTGTCCTCATTTACCGCTCGCACGCTACTCAGCGAGAACATTGCGAAGCCGAGAAAAATGGACGCAAACGTCAGATTGATGACGATCAGGGAGGTTCGGACGGTAGGCCTGCGCATGTATTCACTCCTTGGAACGATGTCAGGCCAGGTCACAAACTTGGCTCTTGGTAAGTATTGTATGAATTTTAGGGATTTCTGTTTAATTAAACGTCAAACCCGCAGTTAGTGTGCTTGACTTTGGCACTCGCCAAAAGGCGGTATTAATGCGCGTGTCTAGCAATCTGCCGAAGGCCATTCGGCCAGCAAAGCTGGACCGATTATGCGCAGCCGATTGACCCGAGTTGAGTATTCCTCGAGCCAGTCACCGGAACATGGCCATCATCGCCTCTGGGCTACTGGCGGTGGCACCCGAAACCTTCAAGGACAAAGCACTCAGGCTTTCCCAAAGGGCCAACAAACTTCGGATCATCGGGCTCGGTGCGGAGATCGGGATGGCACGGCATGCCGACCTTTGATCTTCTGTCGCGTATGCTCGCCTGCGTCCATGACGCGTATAACGACAACGCCAACGAGGACGACGCGGACGCGATCAAGGATGGTGCGAGAGAAGCGTTCAAGAAGGCCAGAGGCCTTTTCGAAAAGAAGGTGACGTGCCCACCTTACCTTAGGCCATTTTGAACTGGAATTTTCCACTCCATGAAGCCCCGAGGTTTTGGAAGCGTAGATCGTGTTCGTTTTGAAGCACGCGGAGTGGCAAAGGGCTCGGCATCGCCTATGCCTCGGATCGCACGGTCCGGCCCTTTCTCGAAAGTGGCGGGCTCGTCACCCGGCTGGACTGGTGTTCCGCCATTCCGGGCCTGTGTCTCGAGTGTCCCGGTCACAGTCACGTGCCGCAGGGTTTGGGGGCCTTCATCACGGTGCCGACCGAGGTCGTGCGGCACAGACAATAGATCGCCCTCGCCCCCAGTTCAGACCCCCCCAATCCGGGACCCGATCCAGCGCACGAAGAGCGAGGCAAATGGGCTGAGCCGTTCGAAACTGCGCGCAACGAGCCAGTAGCCGCCGTGAGGAATGGCAAGATCGAAGAGGCGAAGCAGCCGGCCTGCTTTGATCTCCTCCTCGGCGAAGATCTCGTCCATCAGCGCTACGCCCTGCCCGCGCAGGACAGCCTGCATCACCAGGCCACCATCGGCATAGATCGGCCCCCGCGCCGTCTCCGGCATGGCGATGCCAGCAGCTTCGAACCAGCGCGACCACACGTCCCGGTTTTCCTCATGCAGCAGCGTGTGGCGCAGAATGTCCTCCGGCCGTTTGATCGCCGGCCCCATCTTGAGAAAGGCAGGCGCTGCGACCGCTGTCATTCTGACATCGGCGAGATGCCTGCTCTCGGTTCTCGGCCAGGCGGTGGCGACCGCGCTATGGCGGATGGCGATGTCGGCCTGGCCACTGCGGAATTCGACGAGGTGAGGATCGGAGTCGATCGTCACCTCGATCTCGGGATGCCGCTCGCGAAACTCCGGCAGGCGGGGAACGAGCCAGCATGCCGCGAAGGAAGGTTCCGCGCTGATCGTGATCGCGGCAGCCGTCGACCGGCCACGAATCTCCTCCAAGCATTCATCGATCCGGTCGAAGGATAACGTCAGGATCGCCAGCAGCCTGGCCCCGGAAGCGGTGAGATGGACCCTGCGATGGCGGCGCTCGAAGAGCGCTTCGCCCAGCGACGTCTCAAGCTCGCGGATCTGCCGGCTGACCGCTGCCTGCGAGATGAACAGCTCCTGCGCCGCCAGCGTGAAGCTTTCGAGGCGGCCGGCGACCTCGAAACTCCGCAAAGCCGTCAATGGCAGGCGTCCACGCTTCATCCATAACCTCAAGTCATTCGAGGGCGACGATAAGCTCGTTTAAAGGCGCCAGGCAAGAGGCGGCATATGATCGCGAAGGAGAGATTTCAATGCGCAGGCGGATATTCGAGATCATATTGAACGTCATCCGACTGGTGACGTTTCAGCCATGCCTGAGTGAAAGCGCCGGGCGAAGTGAGAATGGCGACAGCACCCACTGTCGCCATGACATCAGACCGGCACCGGCTCCAGATCGACAAGTGCCTTGATCGGCAGGTGGTCGGAGGCGATGCGCGCCAGTGGCGTATCATGCGCTTCCACCTCCGAAATAATCCCCTTGCGGTTGGCGATGATCCGGTCGAGGGCCAGAAGCGGCAGGCCGGCAGGGAAACTCGGTACGGCGGCCGGCAGCTCGCCGAAGGCGGATTGGAAGGTGTTGAGCGAAGACCGGTCGCCGAGCCGCCATTCGTTGAGGTCGCCGAGCAGGATGGTCGGCATCTCGTGCCTGTCGTTGATCAGTTCGACCAACGTGCGGGCCTGCTGGGCTCTGCTATGGCGCAGCAATCCGAAATGCGCGGCGATGATGCGCAGCACCCCGCCCTGCTCGAGTTCGATTTCGGCAACCAGCGCCCCGCGCGGCTCCAGCCCCGGCAGCTTGACCTGATGCACGTCATGCACCAGCCCCTTCTTGAAGAGCACGACATTACCGTGCCAGCCATGCGCCTTCGCCATGCCGGCAATCGGCACCGGGATCAGTCCCGTCTCCCGTTCCAGCCGGCCGAGATCGAGAATGCCCGTGCGTTCGCCAAAGCGCGTATCGGCCTCCTGCAGCGCGATCACGTCGGCGCCGATTTCATGGATCACCCGGCTGGTGCGCTCCGGATCGAAGCGGCGGTCGGTGCCGATGCACTTGTGTACGTTGTAGGAGGCGATCAGCGTTCCCGAACTGCGCGGCCTTGCCTCGGTATAGGCTGGGTCGAGCCGCTTTTTCCTGCTCCTGATCGAGGCGAGAATGCTGGCGGGAAGGCTGTCTTTTCTGGCGTGCATCGGCAGGCGCACTCGTCCCGTTGATCGAAAATGCTTGTCTCAGCAGTATAGGCAGGCAAGCCGAACTTACCACGTCCGATCACAAAAAATCCGTCAGAGATAGGGCGACCCCAGCCATAGCACCTTTTCGATCAGCCGCACCGCGAAGGGTCGCGCCTGCAGGCCCTTAAGCGTCACCGGCGCTGCCGTTTTCAAGGTTTCCTCGATGTGCTCGTCGATCTCGGCGGCGAAGCCCTCGTTCAGTACTTCGAGATCGACCTCGAAATTCAGCCGCAGCGAACGCGGGTCGAGATTGGAAGAGCCGACATAGGCCCAGGTGCCGTCGATCGTCAGCAGCTTCGAATGGCTGAAGTTGCCGGTGGAGCGCCAGATGCGGCAATAATTCTTGAGGATCTGGTCGAATTGCGCCGTCATCGCCCGGTCGACCAGGACGAGGTTGTTGACCGCAGGCACGACGATATCGACTTCGACGCCGCGCCGCGCCGCCGTCACCAGCGCGCTGATGAGTTCGCGGTCCGGCAGGAAATAGGGCGACATGATGCGGATCGATTGGCGCGCCACGGAAAAAGCGCCCATCAGCATCTTATGGTTGGTCTCGACGCTGCGGTCCGGGCCGGAGGCGACGACACGCATCAGTATGGGATCACCGGCGCTGCGCTCTGGCGGTTCGATGCGCCACGGCTCGTCGTTCAACAACTCCTGCGTCGAGAAGCGCCAGTCTTCGGCGGCGAGGTCGAAGAGGTCGGCCACGACAGGGCCCGTGACGCTAAAATGCGTGTCGTGGGCAAAGTTTTCGCCTGTCGCCTCCTCGCTGAAGCCCGCCCTGATGTTCATCCCGCCTGTCAGCGCAATTTTCCCGTCGACGATCAGGATCTTGCGGTGGGTGCGCAGATTGGCATAAGGCAGCCGCAAGCCCATGATGACGTTGCCGTTGAAGACGGCAACAGTGACGCCGCTCTCCCTGAGATGGCCGAGAATGCTCGGCACCGAATAACGCGCCCCGACCGCGTCGATCAGGACCCGGACCTCCACACCACGCCTGACCGCGGCAATCAGCGCATCGGCGATGCGAAGGCCAACCGCATCTCGGTCGAAAATATAGGTTTCGAGCAGGATGCTGCGCGTCGCCTCGTCGATGGCTGATTTCATCGCGGCATAGGCCTCGTCGCCGGTCTCCAGCACGTCGATCGTATTGCCTGTCGTCAACGGATTGCGAGTCACCCGGTCGCCCAGCGTCTGCAGCGCGGCAAAACGGCGGCCGAACTGGCTGATCACCGTCTCGGCCTCGGCATCGAATGTCTCCAGTTCGTCGAATTCGGCCGCAAGCAGCAGCGCGTCGCGGCGGACGCTCAACGATTTGCGGCGGATGCGGTTGATGCCGGCAATCGCGTAAAGCACCGCGCCGATGATCGGAGACAGAATGATGACGCCGACCCAGCCGATCGCGGCACGCACCTCCTCCTTGGTCATGGCGGCATGGATCGCCGCCGCGGCCCCCATGGCGATCGAAACGACAAAGAGGATATGCGGCCAGTAGGTTGATAGGAGATAGAACATCGCTGGCGAATATAGCCGCGAAACCGCGACGTTCAATCACACTGCCGCTCTCCCATGAGGCGAAATTTTTCACCGTGACCATTGTGCCAGCCCGGGGACCGATCGTGAAAGGTTCCGGAATGGGCCTGCAGATTGCAAAGCGCGCGGCTCATTCCCGAACGGGAACAATCCCGGCACAGATCGATTGACCCCAAGGAAATGAGGATCGCCATCATGAACATAGCCGCAAACGTCGGTCCCGCCTTGGCGCTCGAAGTCGCGGATGCTGACAGCATTGCCGAACTCCGGCATCAGGCCGAAGACTGCACCCGCTGTGATCTCTACAAAAATGCCACGCAGATCGTCTTCGGCGAAGGTCTGGGGAAAGCCGAGATCGTCCTGGTCGGCGAGCAGCCGGGCGATCAGGAGGATCTGACCGGCAGGCCCTTTGTCGGCCCCGCCGGCCGGCTGCTCGATCGCTGCCTCGAAGAGGCCGGTCTCGATCGTCAACGCTGTTATGTCACCAATGCGGTCAAGCATTTCAAGTTCACGCCACGCGGCAAACGGCGGCTGCATTCGAAACCGAATGCCGGCGAGATCAGGCGGTGCGCCTGGTGGCTCGGCGCAGAGATCAATATCCTGCAGCCGAAACTCGTCGTGACGCTCGGCGCAACCGCTCTTTATGCGCTGCTCGGCCCGAAAGCAAAGCTGACGCCAGAGCGCGGCCATATCCTGCATCCGACAAATCGTCCGCCTGTTCTGGTCACCATCCACCCCTCCTATCTCTTGCGCATTCGCGACGAAGAAGAGCAACAGCGGCAGCGCCGGGAGTTCGTGTCAGATCTGCACAAGGCGGCAGCGTTTCGGCCCGCTTGAGTGCCGATTCTCAACCCTAATATGCTGCGATGCGAATTATTTCGGGTTGCGGCGCGATTTCGCTTGAAACAGTTCCCCACCTCTGGAACCATCTCAGCAGTATCGCGTTCGAACGACGGCATCATGTGACTGGAGATCAGCGATGGCAGAAACTCGGGAAGAGTGGATCAAAAAACGTGCATACACTCTCTGGGAAGAAGAGGGATATCCGATAGGGCGAGATTCCATTCATTGGGAACAGGCACGACACGAGCGCGACACGCTCGATGGCTCTGCCGCGTCTTCCAACCGCAAGGAAGTCAAGTCCAAGGCGAAACGCAGCGTGACGGGCAGCAAGACGAACGGCGTCGTGACACCGGCAGCGAAACGGACTGCGAGCCGCAAGACGGCGTCCTGAACACTGAAATACCGAGCATGTCGATTAAAAGGGCGTCGTCGCGACGCCCTTTGATCCCTCTTTGTCATATGCCTGAATTAGTTGTGCTTTATGGAATTTGAGAGGTGGGCTTCCATGCGGGGGTGAACAGAGGCCGGATGACGCTGCAAGCTTTGAGGCTTCAAAATAAAGCTGTTCCCCCGCCCGACAACCGGGAACAAGAACATCCAATGGCTGTTAATGGCGAAACCGGGGAGGTTGCCATGAACGACGGCCGTATCGAAATCCTTTCCATCCCGCTCTTCGCAGCCAGCGGCTGCGCTTCGACCACGATCGTGTGAGGGATGGAGATGTCGCTCCTCATCATCGCCGCGCTGCTCTATCTCGGTCTCGCGCTTGGGTTCATCCTTGTCGTCGACAATCTCGTCGGGCTGGTTTTCCGCGATCCGCGCGCGCCGGTGCAGCGGCCCTCCTTCGACATCGGCCGCGCCTTCGCCGCATCGCAAAAACTCTATCGAAAATAACAGCCCGCAGGCGCCGTCCGCAGACTGCTAAAAGTGTTGAACGCCCGGCGGTTAAGGATATTTCGACCGGGCCCTTTCCCTCCTATCGGAAGCCTCTATGTTGACGGTTTGGAAGGGCTGATCCCGAGGTGGCCAATCACCCGGCGTGGCTGACGACAAGAAAGCGATTTTGAATGGGAAGCGTCGCGAACGGCTGGCCGACAGGCGGCGGCGAAATCGGCGAATTGTTACGGCATCCGGCTTTCCATGCCGTCGGTCTCGGTCCGGTCGAAAGCTGGCCTGCGTCTCTCAAGCATATCGCCGAAATGGTGTTGAATTCCCGCCAGCCCAAATTCGTCGCCTGGGGTCCGGATCTCGCTTTTCTCTACAATGACGCCTATGTGCCTGTTTTCCCGGAGCGACATCCCGATGCCCTCGGAAGACCCTTCCGCGAGGTCTGGGCAGACATCTGGGAACAGTTCTCGCCAATCATCGCCAGCACTCTGGAAGGCGGTTCGCAGCTCTTCAAGGAACTGCTCATCCCGATGCGCCGCGACGGCCGCACCGAGGACACCTGGTTCACCTTCTCCTACACCCCGCTGCGCGACGATGACGGCATGGTCGCCGGCATCCTCTGTGCGGCCCTTGATGTCACAGACCAGGTGTCGGCCAAGCGCGGCGAACAGATTGCGCTGGAAGAGCTGCGTGCAAAATCGGACGCGCTTGCAGTCGTCAACCAGGCGGGCGCCGCGATCACCGCTGAGCCCAATGTCGAACGCCTCACCCAGATTGTCGTCGATGCCGGCGTGACGCTGACCGGCGCGGAATTCGGCGCCTTCTTCTACAATGTCGATGACGGTGAGCGCGGCAGCTACATGCTCTACGCGCTCTCAGGCGTCGATCGGAAGAACTTCGAGAAATTCCCGATGCCACGCAATACCAAGGTCTTCGCGCCGACTTTCAACGGCGAAGGCATCGTGCGCTCCGACGACATCCTGCTCGACCCGCGCTACGGGCAGAATGCGCCGCATGCAGGCATGCCGAAGGGGCATCTGCCGGTCAGGAGCTATCTTGCCGTGCCGGTGAAATCACGCGACGGCAGTGTCATCGGCGGTTTGTTCTTTGGCCACGGCCAGCCCGGCCGTTTTTCCCAAGCAGCCGAGGCGAGCCTCGTCAGCCTCGCCGGCCAATCGGCCGTCGCGATCGACAATATCCGGCTCTTCCGTGCCGCCAAAGTCGAAATCGACCAGCGCCGCGATATGGAAGATCAGCTGCGGAAACTCAATGAAATGCTCGAGGTCCGCGTCGCGGCAGAGATTGCCGAGCGCCAGCAAGCCGAAGCAGCACTCCAGCAATCGCAGAAGATGGAATCGATCGGCAAGCTTACCGGCGGCGTCGCCCATGATTTCAACAATCTGCTGCAAGTGATCTCCGGTAACCTGCAGCTTCTCGGCAAGGACGTGGCTGATAACGGCCGGGGCAAGGAACGCATTTCCAACGCGCTTGCCGCCGTCGGACGCGGCTCGCGACTGGCAAGCCAGTTGCTCGCCTTCGGCCGCCGCCAACCGCTGGAACCGAAGGTCGTCAATATCGGCCGCCTCGTCACCGGCATGGACGACATGCTGCGCCGCGCGCTTGGCGAAGAGATCGAAGTCGAGACCATGGTCTCCGGTGGCCTCTGGAACAGCTTTGCCGATCCGACCCAGATCGAGAACGCCCTGCTCAATCTTGCGATCAACTCCCGGGACGCGATGGATGGCGCCGGCAAGTTGACAATCGAGGTCGGCAACGCCTTCCTCGACGATTCCTACAGCCGCGCCCATCCTGAAGTCACCGCCGGCCAATATGTCGTGCTGGCGGTCACCGATACCGGCTCCGGCATGATACAGGAGGTAATAGAACAGGCATTCGAGCCCTTTTTCTCGACCAAGCCGGAAGGCAAGGGTACCGGGCTTGGCCTGTCGATGGTCTATGGCTTCGTCAAGCAGTCCGGCGGTCATGTGAAGATCTACAGTGAGATCGGCGAAGGCACGACCGTCAAGCTCTACCTGCCCCGCTCGTTCCAGAGCGAGGATGGCATCACCAAAGTCGACAACGTGCCGGCAACCGGGGGCACGGAAACCATCCTTGTCGCCGAGGATGACGAGGGTGTGCGCACGACTGTCGTTGAGATGCTGACGGATCTCGGCTATTACGTGCTGAAGTCCAAGGATGCGCAAAGCGCGCTCACCGTTATCGAAAGCGGCGCCCATATCGATCTGCTCTTTACCGATGTCATCATGCCCGGCCCGTTGAGGAGCCCGGAGCTTGCGCGCATGGCGCGAGAGCGCCTGCCCGATATCGCCGTGCTCTACACATCGGGCTATACCGAAAATTCGATCGTCCATGGCGGCAGGCTCGATCCCGGCCTCGAACTGCTCTCCAAGCCCTATACACGCGAGGAACTCGCCCGCAAGATCAGCCACGTGCTTGCCAACCGGAGCCAACGCCGCCAAGGGGCGAGCAATGCCGCAGCACCGGTTGCCCAGCCCGATATCGCCGGTGAAAAGCTGAAGCTGCTGCTCGTGGAAGATGACGCCTTCATCCGCATGGATACTGCCGAGATTCTGCAGGATCTCGGCTATGACGTCATCGAGGCTGATAGCGGTGAGCGGGGCGTGGAAATCCTCCGACACACCATCATCGACATCATCGTCGCCGATGTCGGCTTGCCCGGCATGTCGGGTCCGGCCTTTGCCGCCAAGGCGCGGGAGGCCTTTCCGTCGGTCGGCCTGGTCTTTGCCACCGGCAACAGCAGCCTGCCGGATGCAAACCGTTTCCCCGGCTCGGTACTGCTGTCAAAACCTTTCAGCAGCTCGGCGCTCGACCAGGCGGTCAGGAACGCCGTCCAGCAGCGACCTGTCGGCTAAGGCATTTCTGTTCTCTGCCAGTCGTGGAAATGCTGTAACTTCTGCTTTATGCGTCGGCGCCGTGGAACTCGGGATATTTGCGCATCAGATCCACCTCACTGATGCAGCTGTCGTCACGCGCCATCAGTTCGATCGAGATCGTGTCGGCAGGATCGGGGTATAGGTGACCGGCATGCCTGACCGTTCACGTCGATCGCGCCGTTCCATCGGCTTTGACGATGTGTTTTTCCATGTTCTCGGCTCCTTCCTATGTGCAGCTCATGCAGACTTTTCCCATCGGATACCTGATAAAATCGGCTTTTGTTCCGAATCCTGGGCCTGCGGACCATGATCGTATGACCGGAACTTTTGGCCTCCGTATCGGTTCACTCCCTTTGAAAGCCAGAGGAGGCAAAAATGCCGAGAGGTGACAAATCCGACTATACCGACAAGCAGAAACGCAAGGCCGAGCATATCGAGGAGGGCTACGAGGATCGCGGCGTCTCCGAGAAGGAAGCCGAACGGCGTGCCTGGGCGACCGTCAACAAGGAAAGCGGAGGCGGCAACAAATCCGGTTCCGGCCGCGGCAAGAAGGATACGCATGAATCTTCTGAAAAGGGCGGCCGCATCGGCGGCGCGGCCTCCGCCGCACGCTCGAAGGAGGAACGTTCCGCTTCCGCGAAGAAGGCCGCTGCAACGCGCAAGCGCAACGAACACCACAGCCACCATTGAAGAGGATGCGGCAAGCGGAGGCTTTCCGCCAGCCGCACAGGGAGTTTGACCCATGGCCAAATCGAGGAAGAAATGGTCGCAGGACGTCACCGAACACAGCGATGCGTTGGACCTAAAAGAAGGCGTGTTCAAATCGGACGATCCGAAGAAGATTGCCCGCTCCGTCAAGCACTCAGCCGAAGAGAGCGACCGCCGCAAGTCGAGTCCCTTTCGTGCCGCCATGTCGATGCTGACCTTCTACATCAACCGCGCCGGCAACCAGCTGACGAAAAAGCGGCGCGGTACCCTTGAAAAAGCCAAGGACGAACTGCGAAAAGACTTCGGTCGCCAACCGAAGGATTGAGCAGCCATGGCATATGAGCTTTATTATTGGGACGGCATTCAAGGCCGCGGCGAATTCGTGCGATTGGCGCTGGAAGAGGCCGGCGCCGACTATATCGACATCACCCGCCAGCCCGGGCGTGGCACCGGCGCCATGTTCGACATCATGGAGAGCGAAAGCGAACCGCACATTCCTTTCGCCCCGCCCTTCCTGAAGGACGGTGACCTCATTATCCCGCATGTCGCCAACATCCTGCTTTATCTCGGTCCGAAGCTCGGCCTTGCGCCCGAGGATGAAGGCCTTCGCCATGTCGTCAATGGCCTGCAGCTGACCGTCACCGATTTTGTCGCCGAAGTGCACGATACGCACCATCCGATCGACATGTCGCTTTATTACGAGGACCAGAAGCCAGAGGCAAAAGCCCGCTCAGCTGCCTTCATCCGCGAACGCATTCCGAAATTCCTCGGCTATTTCGAGCGTGTGCTGCGGCAAAATCCGAAAGGCCCCAACCATCTGGTCGGCGAAGCGCTCACCTATGTCGACCTCTCGCTCTTCCAGGTGATCGAGGGCCTGAGCTACGCCTTCCCGAGAGCCATGACAAACTGCAAGGCGGAATATCCCGCTCTGCTAGCTCTGCATGATGCGGCGGCTAAGCGTCCAAACATCGTCCGCTATCTCGCCTCCCCCCGCCGCCTCGCCTTCAACGAGGAAGGGATTTTCAGGCACTATCCTGAGCTCGACAGTGCGGGCTGAGTTAAGAGCCGTTCATTCCAGTGGCACGGCCGCATCGAAGAAGTTTCCCCATGGGTCCTTCGGCCGGGTCTCCAATCGCCGCGGCACGTTGCCGAGCGTGAAAGCGGCGGGACCGCTCACCTCGTTCAATTCTGACCAATCCAGCGGCATCGAAACCGGTGCACCCAGTCGTGCCCGCGTGGAATAGGCCGCGACCGCCGTGTTGCCGCGGCCGTTGCGGAGATAATCGATGTAGATATGTCCACCGCGTTTTGCCTTTGTCGCGGTTGCCAGATATTTGTCCGGCGCGTCGGCCGACATGCTTTCGGCCAATGAATGGGCGAAATCCTTCACCTCCGCCCAGCCGGCCTTCGGCGCAAGCGGCGTCACCACATGCAGCCCCTTGCCGCCCGACGTCTTGACGAAGGCGGCCAGCCCACGTGCTTCCAGCCGCGACTTCAACTCAAGCGCTGCCGTTATCGCCGCGCCCCAGGCAACGTCCTCGCCGGGATCGAGGTCCATGGTGATCATATCGGGTCGTTCCCAATCGTCGGTCGTCGCACCCCAGGGATGGATTTCGAGCACGGCCGACTGCACCAGCGCCACGAGACCGTTGAAATCGACGATGCGCAGCAGCTTTTCGCCGTCCGCATCCTGCGGATCGGCAATCTCTTCGATATGCGGGTTCATGCCCTTCCAGGCATGTTTCTGGAAAAACCGTTGGTGGCTTTTTATCCCGTCCGGCAAACGCAGCAGCGCCAACGGCCGATTGACGACATAAGGCGCCATGAACGGCCAGACCGCCGCGTAATAATCCGCGAGCTGCTGCTTGGTCACGCCCTCGTCCGGCCAGTAGAGCCGGTCGGGATGTGTCAAAGATACGTCCGATGCCGGCGGATGTCTGGGGCTCATTCTTCGATCTCGCTTGTGAGGAAATCAAGTAGCCTGTTTTCCTCGGCCCGCAAGCCCCGCAGCGGTTCGTTGCCGCTCTCCGTCAGCGGATGATCGTTGCCGGCGAGCGCGATGATCGCGGGATGGATATAGCTCGAGCGCGAAATCGCCGGTGTGTTGTGCAGCGTCTCGGCCGCGGCCTCCGACATTTGCTTTACCGTCGGCCGGCCGCCGCCGGCAATTGTCTCGCGCGCCACACCGAAGGCCGCCAGCGAGCCCGCCCAGGTGCGGAAGGTTTTCGCCGAAATCGGAACCCCCGATATCTCGGCCAGATAGGCGTTCAGCCGGCCGGAATCGATCGGCTTCAGCGTCCCGCTTTCGTCCTTCCAGACGAAGAGCTGGCGGCCGGGCAGGTCGGCTATCTCCTCCAGGATCTTCTGGAGCCTGGGATGCTTGAGGCTGCGCTGGACGCGCTTGCCACCCTTGGCGCGAAATTTCAGCTCTATCTGACCGGCGACGATCTTCAAGTGGCGCTTCAGCAGCGTCGTTGCGCCATAGGTGCCGTTCTCCCTGACATAGGCCTGGTTGCCGACGCGTAAGTGCGCCTCGTCGAGCAGCGTCGTCAAAGCCGCAAGTACGCCATTGACATCCTCCGCACCGGTGTCGAGATGGCGCAGCACGGTCCGGCGGATCCGAGGCAGCGCCCGGCCGAACTCGATCAACTGATGGAATTTTCCCGCACTTCGAAAGGATTGCCAGTCCTTGTGATAGCGGTATTGCTTGCGGCCGCGCGCATCGAAGCCCGTCGCCTGCAGATGACCGTTTTCGTAGAGACAGATCCAGACATTCTCGTAGGCCGGCGGCAATCCAAGTGCCCTGATGCGCGCCCGCTGCGATTCATCAGTGAGCGTCGTGCCGTCGGGCATGACGTAGCTGAAGCCCTTGCCCTTCCTTCGTCTTCGGATGCCAGGTTCGGTGTCGCTGACATAAACGAGACCAAGTTCGGTGATGGCTTCGGCATTCATGCTTTCTGAGACCTACTTGCTCCAGCGGCCGAACTGGAACCAGCGACGACGCTCGGCCTTTGTCGCGCCTTGCGGCGGTTCGGTTTGTCCCTTCGGTGCGAAGACTGCGACGCTCTGGGCATAGACCATCACCGGATTGTCCTCATCGTGCACCTCGAAAGCCTCCGTCTCTGATCCCGTGTCGAGAACCCTCGACCACTGTTTCAGCCCGTTCACGACAGGCAGATGGACCTCGCAATCGCCGCCTGCATTGAAGACGAGGAAGAGGTCGTCCATCCTCTCGGTATCCGGAGCATGCACGCTCCTCGAGAGATAGACGCCAATGACCTGCAATCCGTCGTCATTCCAGGCGCCGTCATCCATGAAACTGCCGTCGGGCTTGTACCAGGCGATCTCGATGCGCCCGTCCTCGGCTGTCTCTCCGGTCAGGAACCGCTCCTGCCGCAGGACGGGGTGGGCCTTGCGGAAGGCGACTGCCTGCCGGCAGAAATCGAGGAAGGGGTCGTCGAGCCCTGTCCAATCCGTCCAGCCGATTTCGTTGTCCTGGCAATAGGCGTTGTTGTTGCCGCCCTGACTGTTGCCGAGTTCGTCGCCGGCAAGGATCATCGGCACGCCCTGGGAGAGCATCAGCGTCGCCATCATGTTGCGCCGCCGCCGTGACCGCGCGGCGTTGATATCGGCATTATCCGTCGCACCCTCGGCACCCATATTGTCGGAATGATTATCCGAATGGCCGTCCCGGTTATCCTCGCCGTTCGCCTCGTTGTGCTTGTCGTTGAAGGAGACCGTGTCCATCAGCGTGAAGCCGTCATGGGCCGACAGAAGATTGATCGAGGAGGTCGCTCCCCGGTCCGAATGGTTGAACTGCGGCGCCGAGCCGGTGACACGCGCCGCCACCTCCGACACCATGCCGCCATCGCCCTTCCAGAAACGGCGAACGTCGTCGCGGAATTTGTCGTTCCATTCGCGGAAGGGATGCGGGAAGCCGCCGACCTGATATCCGCCCTCACCGATATCCCAGGGTTCGGCGATCAGCTTGACCCCCGATAGCATCGGATCCTGCCGGATGGCGCCGAAGAAGCCGCCCTGGCGGTCGAACTCCAGATCCTGCCGGCCGAGCGTACTGGCAAGATCGAAGCGGAAGCCGTCGATATGCATGACGCCCACCCAGTAACGCAGGCTGTCGAGCACCATGCGCATCACCATGGGGTTGGCGACGTTCAGCGTATTGCCGGTACCCGTCGTATCGAAGGTATGGCGCGGATCATCGGGGGAGAGAATGTAATAGCTCGCATTGTCGAGCCCGCGGAAGGACAGTGTCGGGCCTTTTTCGCTGCCTTCGGCGGTGTGGTTATAGACCACGTCCATGATGACTTCGATGCCGGCGGCATGGAACCTTTTCACCATGGTCTTGATCTCGGTGATCTTGTCGCCGGACATGTAGCGGGATTGCGGCGCAAAGAAGCCGAGCGTCTGGTAGCCCCAGTAATTGCGTAAGTTCTTTTCCAGGAGATAACGGTCGTCGAGGAAATATTGGATCGGCAGAAGCTCGATCGCTGAGATGCCGAGCTTGACGAGATGGTCGATGATCGGATCGCTGCACATGCCGAGAAATGTGCCGCGCAGCCGGTCAGGCACTTTCGGATGCGTCATCGTCAGGCCGCGCACATGCGCCTCATAGATGATCGTGTCGGGCCAAGGGCGGCGGATCGCCTCTTCACCCGCCCAGTCGAAGTCCGGATCCTGCACCACGCCCTTAACCGTGAAGGGCGCGCTGTCGCGCTCGTCGAAGGAAAGGTCATCCTCGCCGATCTGGTAGCCGAACAGCGCATCGTCCCACGTCAACTCGCCCGTCACCTGTTTGGCATAGGGATCGAGCAGCAGCTTGTTCGGATTGAAGCGATGGCCGGCGGCAGGCTCGTAGGGACCATGAGCGCGATAACCGTAGACGGTGCCGGGGCCGATGCCGGCAATATAGCCCGACCAGATATCGCCTTCGCGTTTCGGCAACGGCAGCCGGGCGATCTCATTCTTTCCATCAGGCGAGAAGAGACAGAGCTCCATCTGTTCCGCATGCGCGGAGAATACCGCGAAATGGGTGCCAGAACCCGTATACTCCGCCCCCAGCTCCGGCTTGAGGAAGTCGAGTTCCGAAAATGAAAAGCTCATGGTGCCCCGCTTGCTGAAAAGACCAAGCAGGAAACGTCACGGCGGTTCGAAAGTTCCCTTTTAAAAGGGAAAGCGAAGGATCTTGCTCGCCGATCGAAGCGTCTACGGCATCAGCTGGCCGCCATTGACCTCGATGATCTGGCCGGTGATGTAGCCCGACAGCGTCGGCGAGGCGAGGAAGAGATAGGCGCCGACGCAATCTTCCGACGTGCCGACGAAACCCATCGGGATCGACTTGCGCTGCAGCTCCATCTGCTCGTCATTGGTATAACGCTCGTGGAAGGGCGTGGCGATAACACCCGGCGCCACCGCGTTGACGCGGATCCTGTCGGCGACGAATTCCTTGGCATGACCGCGGGTGATCGTCGAGACGAAGCCTTTGGACGCCGCATAAAGGATCGCACCATTGCCGCCGCCATTGCGCGCAGCGATCGAAGTGGTGTTGATGATGAAGCCGCCCTGCTTCTTCAGCCAGGGATGGGCCGCACGCGTTGCCGCCAGTACAGAGCGTGCGTTGAGATCCATGACCGCGGCATAATGCGCATCGGTATATTCTGCGGTCGGCTTGCGCCCCAGCATGCCGCCGGCATTGTTGATGAGCCCGTCGAGATGACCGAAGGTCTTCGCCGTCTCCTCGACGACACGCTCGGTCTCGCCTTCCCTCGACACGTCGCCCTGGACCAGATGCACCGTGCCGCCGGTAGCCCGGATCTCGTCGGCAAGCTTCTCCGCCGGTTCGCGGCTGGCATTATAATGGACGCCGACCTTGGCCCCTTGGGCCGCGAAGGCGCGGGCGAGTGCCGCGCCGATGCCGGTCGAGGCACCGGTGATCAGCACGGCCTTGCCGGACAGGTCCGGCAGCTTGATGGATGCGAGCGACTGCGCAAGTTCGACCATGGCGACGATTGCCTCCCGAAAAACCAAGGACATAGGTGATGAAACGAATAGGGGAAGTCTATCAGTGGAAATCGACGTTGGGCAATCCACGAAAGCGGGAGATTTCATTGTGGGCGAATGCAAGGGATCGAAAAGTCCCCTCCCCAACCCCTCCCCACCTGTGCTAGGGCATATACATAAGTCGGTGCGACGGATTGACTCGGTTTGCGGGGGTCGGATTCCTTTACTGCGGGCCGTATGATTGTTTTGGCGACGTTTTGATTTGGGAGCGTCGCCGATGGATGTAGGGCATGATTTTTCGTTGGGCCGGTTTGGAGATCGTCGTCTCGATAAAGGGGGCGGTGCTGCTCCGTCGCATTGTGCTGCGCGAGACGGTTTGCCTTCGCCAGTTGGCCGAGGGCAACCATTCGCAGGAGATCCGGTTCGGGCGTTTTCTCAACAACAGTGCGGTGAGCGTGGAAGAGATCATTGCCGGCTGGAGCCAGGAGACCCGGTCTGCGGTTGAGGGTCGCCACGTGCTGGCGCTGCAGGACACCAGCGAGATCAAGTTTGCGACGACGCCGGACAGCCGGCGGGAATTGGGCAAGATCAAAAAAGGCAATTGCTTTGGCCTTTTGCTGCATCCGATGCTGGCGCTCGATGCCGACACCCGGCAGCTGCCTTGGCCTGGTGGGCGGCCGGGTCTGGACGCGGGGTAGCGAAGAGCTTACGCCGCATGCCGAGCGGCCGTTGAACGAAAAGGAATCGCGGCGCTGGGTGGAGACGGCAGAGGCGGCCAAACTGGTGCTTTCGCGTGCGGCCCGGGTCACGGCGATCGCCGACCGGGAGGGTGACTTCTTCATCATGTGGGCGCGCCTGCCCGATCGGCGCTTCGATCTTTTGTCGCGCGTCATGCATGACCATGCGCTCATCGACGGTTCCAAACTGCGCCGCGCGGTCGAAACGGTGGCGTTTTGCGATACTCAGACGATTGATCTGCGCGAGCGCGCCGACCGTCCGGCGCGGCAGGCGACGGTGTGCCTGCGCTTCGGCGAAGCGACGATCCGGCGGCCGCAAAACCTGCGCGAGGCCGGCCTGCCCGATGGCGTCAGGCTGAGCTGGGTCGAGATCGTTGAACCGGCCGCCCCCGACGGTGTCGAGCCCTTGCACTGGCTGCTCCTGACCACCCATTGGCTCAGCAGCCCGGCCGATGCCTGGCAGATCGTCGCCTGGTACAAGCAGCGCTGGATGATCGAGCAGTTCTTTCGGGTGATGAAGAACCAAGGCTTCAAGATCGAGGACAGCCAGTTGCATCTGGCGGCACGGCTGGAAAAGCTCGTCGCCATCGCCGCCAAGGCCGCAGCAATCGTCCTCCAGCTCGTCCAAGCCCGCAGCGGCGGCGATCACCAGCCGGCAAGCCTGACCTTCACGGCAGCCGAGATCGATACCCTCGCCGCCCTCGAAAGCCGTTTCAAGGGCACAACCAAGCTGCAGTCCAATCCCCACTCTAAGGCCTCGCTGGCTTGGGCCGCCTGGATCATCGCCAAGCTCGGCGGCTGGAACGGCTACGCCTCGGCCAAGCCGCCGGGCCCAATCACCTTCTTCAACGGCCTCAAATACTTTCGAGCCGTCGCCGATGGATGGGCTTTGCGAGATATGTATATGCCCTAGACAAGGGGGAGGGGCTAAGCTGCGATGACCGACGGTGACCAAAAGGTAGCTCTTGCCCGCTGCTACCGTTCGGCAGACTGATACGATTGATGGCTGCGTGAGGCGGTGCTGCACGTTAGCCCCTCCCCCTTGTGGGGAGAGGTTGGGGAGGGGTAAGCGGCAGAATGAAAGGCTGACCGCGCCAAGCGCCATCTCATCAAGAAGTTACGCCAAAGACCGGCTGCGGCTCCCGGCGGGTAAGAGGCGGGAATGCGAGCGCTATCGCCGCAGCTCCCAGCCCGACCATTGCGGAGCCGATGAACAACCAGGAATAATTGGCGAATGTGTCGAATACCCAGCCGCCGATCAGAGGGCCAAACGCCATGCCGAGACTGGAGAGCATCGTTGCCGCACCGAAGACGGTGCCGATGATCCGCGGCCCGAAATATTCCCGCGCCAGCACGGCATAGAGCGGCATTACGCCGCCATAGGCGCTGCCGAAGACGATGGCGAGCGCGTAGAATTCGCCGAGCTGGCTGACCAAGAGATAGGTCGCCAGCGCTGCCGCCTGCACCAGCAGGCCGGCGACCAGCACAGGCTTCACCCCGATCCTGTCGGCAAGGCTGCCATAGAGCAGCCGGCCGCCCAGTCCCGCCAGACCCTCAACGCTGTAGATGCTGACGGCCGCCATAGGTGCTACGCCGCAGATCGTCGCATAGTTCACCATGTGGAAGATCGGCCCGGAATGCGCCGCGCAGCAGGCAAAGAAGGTCAGGCCAAGCACGATGAATTGCGGCGATCGAAATACTTTCGACAGTTGCGGCCGGGCGCCGTCGGCCGCGAACGCGGTTCCGGTGTCGGTGGTCTCGGCAGGTCGGCGCCTGACGAGAAGCGCGGCCGGCACGAGCAGCATCCAGGCAGCAATGCCGATGATCAGCATGGCCGGGCGCCATTCATAGGCCGAGATCAGCCAGCGCGCGAAGGGTGAGATGGTCATCGGCGCGACGCCCATGCCGGCGGAGACGAGCGACACCGCAAGTCCGCGATTTTCGTCGAACCAGGCGGTCGTCGCCGCGATCATCGGCGCGAAGAACGTGCTGGCGGCCAATCCGACAAGGATGCCGTAAGTCAGTTGGAACTGCAGCAGTGTCTCGGCGCGGCTCGCCAGCACCAGCGCCAGGCCGAGCAGCACGGAGCCTATCAGCACGACCGCGCGCGGGCCGAAGCGGTCGCTTGCCGCCCCCCAGAAGAAACCGCCGAAGCCCATGACGATGAAATTCAGCGTCATCGCGCTGGCGATCCCGACATGCGACCAGCCGGTCGCGGATGCGATCGGCTCCTGAAAAATCGCCAGCGAGAACATCGCGCCGATTGCCACGCATGACATCAGAGCGCCGACGGCGACGATGACCCAACGATAAGAAACACTCATGGCTTCATAACCTCCATGCCGGACAGAGTGATCGCGAGGCATGCGGCAAGCCTACCGCATTTCGCGCCTGCGATCTCAAGACGTTTGAACCGCCGCGATTTCGACAGCGCATTCACATCTTTTTTCGCCGAGCGATCTGGCCGCTAAAGCGTGCGAAACATCACACAATGCGTCGACATAGCCCTGCTTGGGATGAAGGAAGACACCAGGAAGCCGGCCGACGATATCGAAGCCGAGAGATTGCCACAGCCCAACCGCGCGTTCATTGCTGCTGACGACGAAATTGAACTGCATCGCCCGAAAGCCAAGCAAGCGGGCATGGCCCAGGGAATGCTCATGCATCAGCCGTGCGACGCCGCGGCCGCTTGCGGCAGCATCGGTCATGTAGCCGCAATTGCAGACATGCCGGCCGCCACCTGCCTGATTGGCCTTGATGTAATATGTGCCGAGGATCACGCCATTTTCTTCGGCGACGAAGGTCTCGCGGTCCGGTCCCATCCAGTAGGCCACCGCATCGGCTTCGCTGAGATCGCGATCGAGCGCATAGGTTTCGCCGGCGCGGATCGTCGGACCGATGATCCTCCAGATCGCGCTTCGATCCTTCTTGTCTGCGGGTCGGATCAGCATGCCCGATCTCTAACCAAACCGGACACACCGCGCAACGGTCGGCAGCCTCCGGCAAAAGCTGGAAGCGTCCCGGCCTCAAACCCTTTCAAGTGCTATCGCGATCCCCTGCCCGACGCCGATGCACATGGTCGATAGCGAGTATTTTCCGCCGGTCTCCAGAAGCTCGAGGGCCGCCGTGCCGGTGATTCGTGCGCCCGACATGCCAAGCGGATGGCCGAGTGCGATCGCGCCGCCATTGCGGTTCACGCGTGCGTCATCATCGGCAATGCCCAGCGCGCGCAGCACCGCCAGCCCCTGGCTGGCAAAGGCCTCGTTGAGTTCGATCACGTCGAACTGCTCAGCGGTCATGCCGAGCCGTGCCATCAGCTTGCGCGAGGCCGGGATCGGCCCGACACCCATCACCCTTGGCGGAACGGCGGCAGCCGCGCCGCCGAGGATGCGGGCGATCGGCGTCAGGCCGTATTTTCGCGCCGCCGCTTCCGACGCGACGATCAGTGCCGCCGCCCCGTCATTGACGCCGGAGGCATTGCCGGCCGTCACCGTACCGCCTTCCTTTTTGAAAGGTGTCGCGAGTTTCGCCAGCGTTTCGATCGTCGTCGCGCGCGGATTCTCGTCCTTGTCGACGACAACAGCATCACCTTTGCGCTGCGGGATCGTCACCGGGGTGATCTCCTTCGCCAGCCGTCCGTTTGCCTGGGCAGCGGCCGCCTTCGCCTGGCTTCGCACCGCAAACGCATCCTGGTCTTGGCGGCTGACATGATAGTCTTCGGCGACGTTCTCGCCGGTCTCCGGCATGGAATCGACGCCGTACTGCTTCTTCATCAACGGGTTGACGAAGCGCCAGCCGATCGTCGTGTCATGGATTTCGGCCGCGCGCGAAAAGGCCGTCTCGGCCTTCGGCATGACGAAGGGCGCGCGTGACATGCTCTCGACGCCGCCGGCGACCATCAGCTCGGCCTCGCCGGAGCGGATGGCGCGCGCCGCCGTGATCACCGCATCCATGCCGGAGCCGCAGAGCCGGTTGATCGTCGTGCCGGGAACCGTGATCGGCAGGCCGGCCAGCAGGGCCGACATGCGCGCGACATTGCGGTTGTCCTCGCCCGCCTGGTTGGCGCAGCCGAAGATCACATCGTCAACGGCTTCCCAATCGACGGCGGCATTTCGTTGCATCAGCGCCTTCAGCGGGATTGCGCCGAGATCGTCGGCCCGCACCTGGGATAGCGAGCCGGCGAAGCGGCCGATCGGCGTTCTGACATAGTCGCAGATAAAGGCTTCGGTCATGGCTTTTCCTCAGAGTTGGGGGACGACGAGGTCCGCAACCGGCCCGTCGACATGCAGCGGCGCGCCGGTCATCGCCTGCAATTCCTCTTGCGACATCGCGGCCAGCTTCTCGCGCAGGACGAAGCGTCCCTTGACGATGTCGATGACGGCATGGCTGGTATAGATCCTGGTGATGCAGGCGACGCCGGTCAGCGGGAAGGTGCATTTCTCCACCAGCTTCGGCTCGCCTGTCTTGGTGACGTGTTCGGTGATGACGCAGACCTGCTTGGCGCCGTGCACCAGGTCCATGGCACCGCCGACGGCCGGCACGCCCTTGCTGCCCACCCGCCAGTTCGCAAGGTCGCCGCTTTGGGCAACCTGATAGGCGCCGAGGATCGCGACGTCGAGATGACCGCCGCGCACCATGGCGAAGCTGTCGGCGTGATGGAAGAAGGCAGCACCCGGCTTCAGCGTCACCGCCTTCTTGCCGGCATTGATCAGATCCCAGTCTTCTTCGCCTGCCGCCGGCGGCTCGCCAAAGTTCAGGATGCCGTTTTCGGTGTGGAAAATCGCCTGACGGCCAGGCGGCTGATAACGGGCGACCATTTCCGGAAAGCCGATGCCGAGGTTCACATAGGCGCCGTCGGCGATGTCCTGCGCGGCGCGCCAGGCGATCTGCGCATTGGAAAGCTTGATGTCTTCGCGGGTGTTGATGCGGCTGATATCGATCGTCATACGTAGGCCACTCCGGCTCGAATGAGCTCTTCTTCCTGCTGGGGATGGGGAACGGCAACGACGCGGTCGACGAAGATGCCTGGTGTCACCACCTGCTCGGGATCGATGCCGCCGGCCGGCACGATGGATGAGACCTGGACGATGGTCTTCGCCGCCGCCATGCACATCAGCGGATTGAAGTTGCGGCCGGCCTTGTTGTAGGTGAGATTGCCCTGGATGTCGCCGATCGCAGCCTTGACGATTGCGAAGTCGGCCTTCAGCCAGCGCTCCTGCACGTAATGGCGGCCGTCGAATTCGGCGATGACCTTGCCGTTGGCCAGTTCGGTGCCGTAGGCCGTCGGCGTGTAGAAAGCCGGGATGCCGGCCCCGCCGGCGCGGATGCGCTCGGCAAGCGTTCCCTGCGGCACCAGCTCGAGCTCGATTTCGCCGGCCAGATATTTATCGGTAAAGGCGCGGGGATCCGACGAACGCGGGAAAGAACAGATCATCTTTCTGACCATGCCGGCATCGATCATCGCAGCGATACCGATGCGCCCGTTGCCGGCATTGTTGTTGATCACGGTGAGGCCTTTGGAGCCCTTGTCGATCAACGCATGAATGAGCTCGATCGGTGCGCCTGAGCCACCAAAACCACCGATCATGACGGTCGCGCCATCACCGATCTCAGAGACAGCTTCCGCCGTGCTCCCGACTGTCTTGTCCATGCGGGATCTCTCCTTGGCTGATGCGGTCGGGAACTCTCCATCCCGTCCGCTGGCGTAGACATAAAGCGCGGCAAGCCAGCCGGCAACGAATTTGTGCGATATTTGATATTTGTTCATATATCGCACAATAAGGAGCGGTCGGGCGCAGCCCGAGCAATCGATCCAGTGAATCGATTGCAGCGACCAATGCCCGAAGCGCAAGCGAAGGGCGAAGCGTCATGGAATGTGTAGACAGGCAGCCCCAACACAGGAGCCTTACATGCGCGAAACGGATTTTGTCAGCGGCTTTGCCCGCGGCCTCAAAGTCATCGAAGCTTTCGGTGAAACGCGGCAGCGGCTTTCCATCGCCGAGGCCGCCAAGCTGACGGAGCTTGACCGCGCCACCGTGCGCCGCTCGCTGCTGACGCTCGCCGAGCTCGGCTATGCCGATTACGACGGCAAGTTCTTCACGCTGACGCCGAAGATCCTGCGCCTTGGCCATGCCTATCTCGCAGCGACGCCGCTGCCGGCGCTGCTGCAGCCGCATCTCGATCAACTCTCGCAGAAAGCCGGCCAGAGCGCCTCGGCCTCGGTGCTCGACGGCACCGACATCGTCTATATCGCCCGCGCCTCGCAGCGCCGCGTCATGTCGATCAACTTGACCCCCGGCAGCCGCCTGCCCGCCTACTGCGCCTCGATGGGCCGCGTGCTGCTTGCTGCCCTGGCCGAAAGCGAGGCACGTGCCATCCTCGCCCGCAGCGAGCTGAAGCAAAACACGGCGAATACGAAGACCGATCCGGACGAGCTCATCGCCGAATTCCGTCGGGTCCGCGCCGAGGGTTACGCCATCATCGATCAGGAGCTGGAGATCGGCCTCTGCTCCATTGCCGTGCCCATCGACAACGACCGCGGTGAAACGGTCGCAGCAATCAACATCGGCGCGCCGGCCGCCCTCGTCCCCGCCGCCGAGATGAAGGAACGCTATCTGCCGCTGCTGAAGGAAACACAGGCCGCGTTGCGGCCGCTGCTGCGTCGATGACGATAGACTTCGTTGCAGAGCGACCCCGGTCAGCGCCGGGGCCGCTCATGATCGGTCAATGCGTCAGGTCGAGCGCGGCAGTCAGGTCGCCCATCGGCGGCCGGTCGTTATTGCCAAGCGCCTTGTCGCGGGCGAGGATGCCGGGCAAAACCGGCAGATCGTAGCGCGCGGTGATGAAGCGGATGATCGAGGTCGTGTCGTACTGGGTATGATCGACCATGCCGCCCTTGGCGAAGGGCGAGATGATGAAGGCGGGAATACGGTTGCCCGGACCCCAGCGGTCAGCCTTCGGCGGTGCGACGTGATCCCAGAAGCCGCCATTCTCGTCATAGGTGACGATAACGAGCATATGGGCCCATTGCGGGCTGTTCTCGAGATGGGAAACGATATCGGCAAGATGCTGGTCGCCGCTCGAAACATCGGCGTAACCGCCATGTTCGTTGAGGTTGCCCTGCGGCTTGTAGAAGGAAACTGCCGGCAGCTTGCCATCGTCGATATCCTTCAAGAAGGCTTCGCCGCCAAGGCCGCCGTCTTTCAGGTGTTCGGCGCGCGCCGGCGTACCGGGCGCAAAATTGGCGAAATAGTTGAACGGCTGGTGATGAAACTGGAAGTTCGGCACCGGCGTGGCGTTCTTGCCGTCCAGGGCTGCCTGCCAGGCGCCGCTATACCAGCTCCAGCTGACACCCTTCAGCGACATGAGGTCGCCGATGGTGATTTCATGCTGCGGCGGCAGCGTCGTTGCGGCCGCCGGATCGGCAAAGGCCGGATCGCCGTCCTTGGCCGGCGGATTGGCGCTCGGCTGGTAGGGTGGCTGCATGGTGTTGACGGCGTAGAAGTCGGGCGTCAGCGTGCCGTCGGAGACGAATTTCGGTGCGCCCTCCAGCGCCGACTTCGGGGCATTCTCCGCGACCGTCAGCGATGTCCCATCCGCATCCACCTTGGCGATGGTCGGCTTGGCCGGGCTCTTGTCGGCATCCGGATAATAGGGCGCGCAGGCGCAGACCAACGCGAAGTGGTTGAGGAACGAACCGCCGAAGGCGGTCTGGAAGAAATTGTCGGCAATGACGTATTTCTTGGCGACCTGCCACATCGGCAGGATGGAGCCGTCGTAGTGACCCATGACCAGATTGCCGGAATCGGCCCAGGCGACGAACTTGTCGTTCTTGCCGCCGTCGATCTGCATCTGCTCCTGATAGAAGCGATGCCAGAGGTCGCGGGTGATGACCGAAGGCGCCTGCGCGAAGCCCTTCGGATCGTCGATCGCGAAGGAGGCGTTGGCAAGATGGGCCGACTGCGCCTCAGTGACAGCAGGCGAGACACCCTTGGCAGTCAGGCCGCCCCAGGCCGGCGGCAGTTCGGGCAGCGGCTGGCCGTCGCGGTCGAGCTGGCGGGCGCGATCGGCTGTCGCGTTCGAGAGCCCGTCGGCGCCGGGAAAGCTGCCGTAGAGATTATCGAAGCTGCGGTTTTCGGCATAGATGACGACGACATTGTCGATCTTGTCGTAGCCGGCGGGCGCCGCATGGGCTGCCGTCGCCATGGCAAACGGCACCATGGCCGATCCGGCGAGACGGATGGAATGGAGGAGTTTCAGTCTTTTCACGGGAAGTACCTCATGGCTAGGGGGCGTTGGCTAGAGGGAGCGGAGAACGCTCGGGGGCGCGCTGAGGCTATTCCCGCCGTCTATCAACTTTGTGACATCAGGACTTGCCGTGATGCCGCACGAGGATGGCCGTCATCAATTTGTTGCAGCGGGGTTCGATCATAGCGGAAACCGGCCCGAACTTATTGGAATCCTTATGATGACGACGAAGATCATCTGGCTTGTGCGGTCCGGCCTGGCCGTCAGCATGGGTGCCGTGGCGCTTGGTCTTGCCCTTCTTCCCCTGCGGCAAAGCAGCGCGGCAGCTGCCGCCGGCGTGCATCCGGGGCCGATGTCGCGCACGGAAGCCTTCGCCCGGGCCGAAACGCTCACAGCGCTCGGCCGCAAGATATTCTCAGATACCTCGCTGTCGGCCTCGGAGCTTCAAGCCTGCGCGTCCTGCCATGATCCGGCTCACGCCTTCGGCCCGGCATCGGCCATGCCGGTTGAAATGGGCGGCGAGCATCGGGACCAGCCGGGGCTGCGCGCCGTTCCGACCCTGCGCTATCTGCAATCGGTGCCTGCTTTCACCGAGCATTATTACGATTCAGAGGACGAAGGCGACGAGAGCGTCGACAACGGCCCGACGGGCGGTTTGACCTGGGACGGCCGGGTCGATCACGGCGCCGATCAGGCAAAGATCCCGCTGCTCTCACCCTTCGAGATGGGCGACAGGGATGTGGCCGAGGTGGTGGCGAAGCTGCAGACGGCAGCCTATGCTGACGACATCAAGGCGGCATTCGGCGAGGCCGTGTTCGACCATCCTAAGGATGCCTTCGATGCCGCGGCCGAGGCGCTCGCCACCTTCGAACAGAGCGGCCCGGATTTCTATCCCTATTCCAGCCGCTACGATGCCTTCCTCGCCGGCAAGGCGACGCTGACGGCGCAGGAACTGCATGGGCGCCAACTGTTCGAGGATCCGGCCAAGGGCAACTGTTCGAGCTGTCACTTGAGCGAACCCGCCAATGACGGCGAGCCGCCGCAATTTTCCGATTTCGGCTTCCTCGGGCTTGCCGTACCGCGCAACATGGCGATCCCCGCCAACAGTGATCCGAACTATCACGATCTCGGTCTTTGCGGCCCTCAGCGCACCGATTTTGCCGGACGCAGCGAATATTGCGGCCTGTTCCGCACCCCGACGCTGCGCAATGTCGCGCTGAAGCAGAGCTTCTTCCACAACGGCTATTTCCACTCGTTGCGAGACGTCGTCTCCTTCTATGCGACGCGCGACAGCGAACCCGGCCGCTGGTATCCGAAAAATTCCGACGGCACGGTTCGCCGCTATGACGACCTGCCGCAGGCCTATTGGGACAATCTCAACCAGGATCCGCCCTTCGGCAGGAAGCCGGGCGACGCGCCTGCCCTCACCGATCCCGAGATCGACGACATCGTCGCTTTCCTCAGAACCCTGACCGATGCCGATCTGCAGGCCGAGGCGACCGGGCATTGACCCGTGCCGCTACCGTAGCCACTCGTCGAAGCATTCCCACTTGCTGTATCATAATTTACGATATACATCATTCCATCGGAAATAGTGGGGGAATGATGGAACGCTCGTTTTTGACGATTGCCGCCGGCGAGAATAATGATGCGATACGCGCGCTTTCGGCGCCGGCGCGGCTTGAGATGCTCAGGCTGCTCTGCGCCAGGGGGCCGATGAATATCAACGACATCGCGCGTGCTCTTTCTCTTCCTCAATCGACTGTCGCCACCGGGATCCAGATTTTGGAAGACGCCCGGCTTGTCGATTCCCAGCTGACGAAGGCGCGCAAGGGAAACCAGAAGATCTGCTCTGCGATCTACAGCGAAATTTTGATCAGCTTTGAGGAAAGTGCCGCGCAAAGGGCCAACAATATCATCGAAGTCGAGATGCCGGTCGGGCTCTACACCAGCTGTGACGTCCATGCGCCATGTGGTCTTTGCTCCACCGAGAGCGTCATCGGCCCTCTCGATGTTCCCGACTATTTCCTCGATCCGCAGCGCATGCAGGCCGGACTCGTCTGGTTCGGCAGGGGATATGTGGAATATAAATTCCCCAACAACGCCAAGGTGTTGAACAAGGATATCCGCGCCATCGAGTTTTCGATGGAGCTGTCGTCTGAGGTGCCCGGCACCAACCCGGACTGGCCCTCTGATATAACGCTCTGGGTCAATGGCATGGCGATCGGCACCTGGACGTCGCCCGGCGACTACGGCGACAAGCGGGGCGCCTTCACGCCGGCATGGTGGAAGCTCGAGGGGTCGCAATATGGTATGATGAAGACTTGGCGGATCTCGACGCGCGGAACCTTCATCGACGGTATCGCCGCATCGAATGTCACGCTCAGCGATCTCGCGCTTGCCCAGCACTCTTCCATCCGGCTCCGGGTCGGCATCGCGGAGAATGCCGGCCATACCGGCGGCGTCAACATTTTCGGCCGCGGCTTCGGAAACCACGGACGCGATATCATCATGCGGCTGCATGTCTGAAAATTAAAAATCGGAAATCTTGATTTAAATATCGCGCTTTTTTCCGGTTTTGATGAGCGATCAATTACAACAACAGGCTGGAATAAAACAATTTTCTCGGAAATCCACATTAGTATGATTAAAAACGCAACTCGGTTGACAGAACAACATTCCTGATATCAAGTTAGGGGCAAGAAAACAAAAAATCTGATATATAAACGGGAGGATCCGTTGAAGACGAACATCGTTGTCCACCGCGATTTCCGCATCGCGACCATTGACTCCAGGCTCTACAGCTCATTTCTCGAGCACCTCGGCAGGGCGATCTACGGCGGCATTTATGAGCCCGGACACCCCACGGCCGATGAGGACGGATTCCGCCAGGATGTCCTCGATCTGGTCCGTGAGCTCGACACGCCATATTGCCGTTATCCCGGCGGCAACTTCGTCTCGGCCTATAATTGGGAAGACGGCGTCGGCCCCCGTTCGGAGCGCCCGGTGCGCCTCGACCTTGCCTGGCGCACCCGTGAAGCCAACCAGATCGGCGTGAATGAATTCGTCGACTGGTGCAAGAAGGCGAATACCAAGCCGATGCTTGCCGTCAATCTTGGATCACGCGGCCTGGATGCCGCCCGCAATTTCCTCGAATATTGCAATCATCCCGGCGGCACCTACTGGTCGGATCTGCGTCGCAAGCACGGCTGGTCCAATCCGCACGATGTGAAACTGTGGTGCCTCGGCAACGAGATGGATGGTCCCTGGCAGGTCGGCCACAAATCGGCCTATGAATATGGCCGGCTGGCGGACGAGACGGCGAAGGCCATGCGCGGCTTTGACAAGTCGCTTGAACTCGTGGTCTGCGGCTCGTCCAATTCCGACATGAAGACCTATCCCGAGTGGGAGGCGCAGGTTCTCGAGCAGTGCTATGACAGCGCCGATCATATTTCGCTGCATATGTATTTTGCCAACCGCGAGAAAAATACCCTCAACTATCTTGCCCGCGCGACGAAGCTCGACCGCTACATCACCACGATCGGCGGCGTGATCGACTACATCAAGGAGAAAAAACGCTCGAAGAAGACGATCGGCATTTCCTTCGATGAATGGAATGTCTGGTATCATTCCAACCAGCAGGACAAGGAGATCCTGGCGCGCGATGAATGGCCGGATGCGCCGCATCTCTTGGAAGACATCTACAATTTCGAAGACGTGCTGCAGGTCGGCGGCATCTTGAACACCTTCATCCGTCGCTCCGACCGGGTGCGCATCGCCTGCATCGCACAGCTCGTCAACGTCATCGCCCCGATCATGACCGAAGACGGCGGCGCGGCGTGGCGCCAGACTATCTATTACCCCTTCTATTACGCCTCCAGGTATGGCCGTGGAACGGCGCTGCAGCTGGTCCTAGATGGCCCGACCTATGACAGCGACGAGGAGAACGACGTCCCCTATCTCGACGTATCGGCCGTGCATTCAGAGGACGGCAAGACCCTGACCTTCTTTGCCGTCAACCGCCATCCGAGCACGTCGCTCGATCTCGATGTGCGGCTGGAAGGTTTCGGAAATGCGCGGGTGGTCGAGCAGGTGGAGATGACCCACGGGGACCTCGAGGCCGTCAACACGGCTGCGCGGCCGAAGACGGTCGCCCCCGTCAATGTCGAGAGTGGAAAGATCGAGGATGGACGGCTGCGCGCGGCGCTGAAACCGTTCTCCTACAACGTCATTCGGCTGTCGGTGTGACAGTCACCGCCGGGTAGCCCATTGGGCCGCCCCGGCTGAGATTTCGGCTCACTGCGAGGAGGCAGGGAGCCGGAGAGATGGTTCACCGAGGTCCTGGACCTGACTGTTCAAGTCCTGAGGCTTCTGCGAACCGACAACCGCGACGTGCCCATGCGTGCCTTTACGGCCGCCGTATCGTCGCTTTCTAGGGAGGAGTTCATGCAACAGTGGAAGAGGCTCGCATTTGGCGTCGCACTGGCCGCACTCGGCCTGACAGCGACGGCCAAGGCCGATGACTACACCTCCTTGCCGCGCAAGGAGACGCTCATCGTCGAAAACCCGGAAGGGACGATCAAAAATCCCGGCTGGTTCAACATCTGGGTCAATGGCGGCGGCGGCGTATCGACCGGCCTGCAGCAACTGACCATGGATACGCTCTGGTATATCGACCCCGAACAAGGACTTGGCGGCGCGACCTGGGATAATTCGCTGGCTGCCGACAAGCCGCAATATAATGCCGACTTCACCGAGATGACCGTGAAACTGCGCAAGGGGCTCTTCTGGAGCGACGGCGTGGAGTTCACGGCAGACGACGTGGTCTATACCGTCAAGACGCAGATGGATCATCCCGGCATGGTCTGGAGTGCTGCCTTCTCGGTGCAGGTGGCAAGCGTCGAGGCGACCGACCCTTCGACTGTGGTGTTCAAGCTGAAGAAGCCCAATTCGCGCTTCCACGCCATTTTCACCGTTCGCTGGAACGGCGCCTGGATCATGCCCAAGCATGTCTTCGAGAAAGTCGAAGATCCGCTTCGCTATGATTTCGCCAATCCCGTTTCGCTCGGCGCCTATAAGCTGAAGGCATTCGACCCCCAGGGCAAGTGGTATACCTGGGAGAAGCGTGACGACTGGCAGCGGACATCGCTTGCCCGCTTCGGCGAGCCGGCCCCGAAATACGTGACCTATACCGATCCCGGCCCGCCGGATAAGCGGACGATCGCCCAGCTCGAGCACAATCTCGATATCATCCACGACAACACGCCGGAGGGCATGTTCACCCTCAAGGAGAAATCCAAGTCGATCGAAACCTGGTTCCCGGGCTTCCCCTTCGCCCATCCGGACCCGACGCTTCCGGCCGTGATCTTCAACACCCAGAATCCGCCCTTCGACAACGCCGATGTACGCTGGGCGCTTGCCCTGCTGATCGACGTCAAGGCGGTTGACATGGCGAGCTACCGCGGCGCTGCGACGCTGTCGGCGCTCGGCGTGCCGCCGACGGCGGCGACGATGAAGGACTATCAGGCGCCGATGCAGGATTGGCTGAAGAATTTCGAGGTCGATACCGGCAAGAGCAAGATCAAGCCCTATGATCCGACAGTCGGGCAACAGATCGCCGATATCCTGCGCAAACAGCCGAAGTTCAAGGACCAGATCCCGACCGATCCTGAGGCAATCAGCGGTGCCTTCGGCTATGGCTGGTGGAAACCGAACCCGAAAGCGGCCGGCGAACTGCTGGAGAAGGCAGGCTTCAAGAAATCCGGCGGCAAATGGCTGACCCCTGATGGACAGCCCTTCAAGATTCGGATGACGGTGGAAGGCGACACACGCTCGGTCTTCACTCGCGCCGGGACGCTGATCGCACAGCAATGGGCGGCATTCGGCATCGACGCCAAAGCCGTGCCGGCCGCGAAACTTTGGCAGACGGCGCTACAGCCCGGCGATTTCCAGGTGGCGATCGCCTGGAGCGTCGAAACCTGGGGCGGCGATCCCGATCTGTCGTTCTTCCTCGACAGCTGGCATTCGCAGTTCGTGGCCAAGAAGGGTGACAATCAGCCGCCGCGCAACTGGCAGCGCTGGAGCAATCCGGAGCTCGACAAGATCATCGAAAGCATCCGCGGCATCAGCGCCGACGATCCCAAGGGCGTCGAGCTCGGCAAGGATTATCTGAAGCTGGTTGCCCGCGAAATGCCGACGATCCCGCTGATGTCGTATAACGTCTTCACCTCGATGGATACGACCTATTGGACCGGTTATCCGACGATATCCGATCCCTATACCGATCCGGTGCCGAATTGGGCCAACTCCAGGCTGATGATGGTCAAGCTGAAGCCGGCACAACCGAAATAATCCTCCCAACGCCGGCGCGAGTGTTGCGCGCCGGCCCCCTAATCGGCGGGCATGTGGCATGTCCGTCGATCCTTTCCACTCGATGAAGGGAACCAGAGAGGAACCACTGCCCTATGACGTCCTATCTGATCTTTGTGCTGAAGCGGTTCGGTCAGTTTCTGCTTGTCGTATTTCTTGGCGTGACCATCACATTCTTCGTCACCCACCTGACCCCGATCGATCCGGTCGAAGAAAGCATAGGCGCGATAACGCAGATGGGTCAGTCCGATCCCAACGCGATCGAGCTGATGCGCCAGTCGCTTCGCGAGCTTTACGGCATGGAGGGCTCGATCTGGCAGCAATACCTGCATTTCTGGCTTCGGCTTGCGACCGGTGATCTCGGTCCCTCGCTGTCGGCTTTTCCCACACCCGTTTCCACCATCATCCTGCGATCCCTGCCCTGGACCATCGGGCTGATGACCGTGTCGACCCTCATCACCTTCGTGCTCGGCAATGCCATCGGCGCGCTCGCCGGCTATTACCGCAAGGACATGGTACTGAAGGCCGTCAGCCTCGTCTTCATCGCCCTGCTTCCCATTCCCTATTATATTCTGGCCTTCGTGCTGCTGATTGTCTTCGGTTATCTCTGGCCGGTGCTGCCGATCAACGGTGGCTACGAGATGAACGCCAATCTGGACCTCTCCTTTGCCCTGGTCTTCGATATCCTGAAACACTCGATCCTGCCGGCCTTGTCGCTGATCATGGTTGGAGCCGGCAGCTGGCTGATCGGGATGCGCGCGCTCGTTTCCAACATCATCACCGAGGATTACGTCGTCTTCGCCGAGCTTGGCGGCGTTCCGAAGCGAAAGATCCTGCGCTCCTATATCGCCCGCAATGCCATGGTGCCGCAGTTCACCGGACTTGCCATGTCGCTCGGCGCGATCTTCAACGGCACGGTCATCACCGAAATCGTCTTCGGCTATCCGGGCATCGGCAACCTGCTGATCGAAGCGGTGCATGCCGGCGATTACAGCCTGGTGCTCGGCCTCAGCGCATTGTCGATCGTCGGCGTCGCCGCCGCCGTGTTCATCATCGACATTCTGAGCCCGCTGATCGATCCGCGCATCAAGGTGGAATAGAGCATGTTTACGATCGTCCGCGACCTCGCGCGCCAGAATATGGAATTCCTCTGCGGCCTGCTGCTCTTTGCCGTTATCGTCGGCTTCGTCATCTTGTCCTATTTCTCGCCCTACGGCGCGACCGACATCTATCTGCTGCCGCCGGACATGCCGCCCGACGGCGAATACTGGCTCGGCACGACCTCACGCGGCCAGGACGTTTTCTGGCAACTGACGACCGCGCTTCGCAACACCTTGTTTTTCGGCATCGGCGTCGCCTTCATTTCACGCATCATCTCGTTGGTCGTCGGCCTCGTCGCCGGCTATGCCGGCGGCGCGGTCGACCGGGTGCTGATGGCCATCAACGACAGCGTCATGGTCATCCCGCAATTTCCGCTGCTGATCCTTTTCTACTTCGTGCTGAAGGACAGCATGACTTGGACGGCGCTGATCCTCATCATGGCCTCGCTCGGCTGGTCCTACGATGCACGCCTCATCCGTTCGGTCGCAATCAGCCTAAAGACGAGATCCTTCACCACCCAGAGCGTCTATTCCGGCATGAGCATGCGCAAGATCCTCGTCGAGGAGCACCTGCCCTATGTTCTGCCGATCGTCTTCGCCACCACGATGAACAACATGATCTGGTCGATCGGCATGGAGATCACCCTGTCGGTGCTCGGCTTCACCGATATCGAGACGCCGACCATGGGCATGATGATCTATTGGGCCAATGCGCATTCGGCACTGATATCGGGCATATGGTGGTGGGTGGCCGCACCCGTCGCCGTCATCGTCGTCCTCTTCCTGGCGCTGTTCCTGCTGTCCATGTCGATGAACGAATACAATGATCCGCGCAGCCGGCTGAACCGGATGGGAAGTTAGTATGGACCCTTTGGTCGAAATCCAGAATCTGAAAGCCTATTACCGTGCCTTTCTCTTTGGCGTCGATCGCGAGGTGCGCGCCGTCGACGATATCAGCCTGACCATCGCCCGCGGCGAGGTCTATGGCGTCGCCGGCGAATCGAGCAGCGGCAAGACGACCCTGATCAAGACCATCGCCGGCGCGATCCGGCCGCCGCTACGGGTGGTGTCGGGAAAAGTAACATTCCATTTCGCCGGCGGCACCCAGGACATCTATGCGATGAGCCCGGAAGAGCGCATGGCGCTGCGCTGGCGCCACCTTTCCTATATCATGCAGGGCTCGATGAATGTGCTCAATCCGGTGCGCCGGATCCGGCATTCCTTCACCGATTTCGCCTTTCGCCACATGAACGTCAGCAGGGCGATTTTTTTCGAGAAGGTCGCCACCCACCTGCAGCGGCTGAAGCTCGATCCGCAGCTGCTCGACGCCTATCCCCACGAACTCTCCGGCGGCATGCGGCAGCGCATGACCATTGCGCTGGCGACGATCCTGACGCCGGAATTCATCATCGCCGACGAACCGACGACCGCGCTTGACGTCATCGTTCAGCGCGACGTGCTGTCGATGATCCGCGAAATCCAGCGCGAGATGGGCTCGTCCTTCCTGTTCGTCACCCATGACATGGGGGTGCATGCGACCGTCTCCGACCGCATCGGCATCGTCTATGCCGGGCGTCTTGTCGAGGAAGCGCCGACCCCCAAGCTCTTCAGCAAACCGCTCCACCCCTATACGCAGCATCTCGTCGGCAGCCTGCCGCGCATCGGCGATGCGACGGCCCGCCCTTCGCTAGAGGGACGTCCGCCGAACCTCGCCATGCCGCCGGAAGGCTGCCGGTTTCACCCGCGCTGTCCGAAGCGCATGGACATCTGCTCGCAGAAGGTTCCGCCGCTCGTCACCGTCGAGCCGGGGCGGCGGGTGGCGTGTTTTGCCGTTACGGGAGATCAGGTTTGAGCGCCCTTCTTAGCCTCTCGCATGTCACCAAAGTCTACCGACAGGGCGGCATGCTCGGCCGGCGGCTGATCACGGCGGTCAAGGACGTCAGCTTTGAACTCGGAGCGGAGCCGGAGATCCTCTCGATCGTCGGCGAATCCGGATCGGGAAAATCGACGATCGCGGCGATGATCCTCGGCCAGACCGAACCAACGGAAGGCGAGCTTCAATTCAGCGGCAAGACCGTCGCCATCCATAGCCGATCCGAACGCAAGGCTTTCATGAAAGAGGTGCAGCCGGTTCTGCAGAACCCCTTCGAAGCCTTCAATCCGCTGAAACGTGTCGATCGTTATCTCTTCGAGACCGCCCGCAATTTTTCCTTCTCGGGAAACCGGCCGGACCGCCAGCAGGCGGAGAAGATGGCGGATGCAGCACTCGTCCATGTCGGCCTGACTCTTGAAGAAGTGAAAGGCCGGTTTCCCCACGAATTGTCCGGTGGCCAGCTGCAGCGCGTCGCCATCGCCCGCGCGCTGATCCCGCAACCCCGCCTGCTGGTGGCCGATGAACCGGTCTCAATGGTCGACGCATCGTTGCGCATGGCCATCGTCAACCTCTTCGGCCGGCTGAAAGCTGAGCTCGGGCTTTCGATCGTCTACATCACCCACGACCTCGCCACCGCCTATTACATCAGCGACAACATCATCATCATGCGCAAAGGCGAAATCGTCGAGCGAGGACGGGCGCGGGCGGTGTTGGATGATCCGCAGCATCCCTATTCGCGGGCGCTCAAGGACGCGGTGCTGGCGGCGGATTTTAGTGCGGCGGTGTGAGTGGGGAGGATAAGGCAAATGATGCGTCTGTCCTGAGGGACCTAATTCTTTTGAGTGGCTTTCGCACATGCTCCACGCGTTCTACTATCTGAGCGGGAAATCTGGAGAGGGGCATGCACTATCGCCAAAGGTCGGTGCTGTTTGCAGCACCTGGACTTATTATCGGGGCTGCCGCACTAGGCGCTTCGGGCGCTTTAACGATTGCAGATTTCGATGAGCCAGAACTGCTGATTGCCGTCCTGTTTGTCGGTCTCATCATCGGTATGGCCATTGAGCAGATCTTAGGCACGACGAGAAAGCAGGCGTGGCGGGAGAGAAACAGGTCGCGCTGGGAGGAAAAGCGCAGCACCGAGCGCATCGTCCCGGGACCTCCGCTTCAGACGCCAGCTGCGGAACCATTGCGACCATTGGACGCCACGGATCAACTGCGTATCGTGATGCGCTCGTCTTTCACCGTTCAACCATTGCTGAACAAAAGCGAAGCCCGGGTATTTCGGGAGCTGGACAGCATCGTGATCGGCTGCAATTCTTCCTGGCAGGTAATGGCGCAGGTGTCGTTGGGCGAAATCCTCCGAAGCACCGATGCGGACGCCTACAGGTGCATCAACTCCAAGCGGGTCGACTTACTGCTCGTAGACAGCAATTGCCAACCGCGGCACGCAATCGAATATCAGGGCGGAGCACACCATCAAGGCACCGCGGCCGCACGCGATGCGGTAAAGAAGGAGGCGCTGCGACGCGCCGGTATAGGCTACCACGAGGTGGTGGCCGGCCATACGACCCCGTCGGAACTCAGGCGAATAGTCGAAACGCTGGTGGACAAACCAATTGCCAGCTAACGCGCTCCCGTCACTCATGCCTATGCCGCCGAGCCACTTCCATCAGAAGAAACCACCGCCTCGTCTTGATGGTATGGAGACGCAACTGCGATGACATCCGATTTCCAGGCAGTTCGCGAAAATCTGTTTCCGGCCAGCCACGGAGCCATCGAGCACTGGGAAGCATTCCCCTGGCATCGTGACCGAACCAACCGGATTCAGGCGCATAAGGCACATTCATCGCAAGCCATCGCAATCGATGTGTTCGGCACGGTCAAGATGAGCACGGATCGCGACCGCATCTTCGATGCCATCGCCGCAAGAGTTGGCGTGGCACCGGGCGGCCCGTGGGCGATAACACTCGAGTGGACGGACACCGATCGGCTGCTGGGAGAACCGAGGCCTACGCAAGTCGATGCACTTGCTGTTGGCTCACTGGCTGCGCTCGTCATCGAGTGCAAATTCACCGAACCCGGAGGACAATGTAGCCAAACGGCCATGTTGAGCTCGGGCGAGCGCCAATGCAACGGAAGCTATGCCGACCAAATCAATCCGGTTAACGGCTTGCGCGCGCGCTGTGCTCTTACAGGCAAGGGCATTCGTTACTGGGAGTATATCCCAAGGGTCTTCGCGCTCGATCCGGCTGTCGACCACACGCCCTGCCCTTTTAAGGCGGACTCCTATCAGTGGATGCGCAACGCCGTGCTGGCAGCAGCGTTTGGCAAGCACCACAAGCTTCAAGCGGCCGCCCTCGCAGCCTTTGCCGATCATCCTAGTTTTCCGACGGCACGGAAAGCGAAGCGAGGCCTGCTAGACGCGAGTCTCGGTGGCCACGCTGCCATTACACCCATTTCCTACCAGCAGATCACTGCGATCGCTTGTCATGTCGGCCTCGACCAAGAACTTTGGACCGGCCTTTCTGCATGGGTTGATCGAAAGATCGCAGGCGCGGCGTTACGAAGATCGGAACTCCAAGAGGTTTGAAATGGATGCTGATATCTGGGATCGAGCCTTTTATGACGACGGCGAATGGGTTTCCTGGTCCGATGTGGAAGAACAGCTCCGATATCATGAGTGGCGCGCCAAATATCCGAATGCGGTCACATCTTTGATACCGTATTTTCAGGAGCTCTTGTCGCTGGCACAAGACTACCATCTTGCGACTGGTCGCCATCTCAATGCATACGGCGACATTGGGGAACTCTTCGGCGCCATCACCTACGGAATAAGGCTGAACAAGAATTACGCGCAGGGCGCCGATGGTAGGCTTGGCAACGATCACATTGAGATCAAAACCATCACGCCATTCAAGTCCAATGACGAGGTTTCCGTAAAGGTGTCAGGCAATTTCAGCAAGCTGCTCGTCGTGAAGATCAATGCCGACTTTGAAGTCTCATCCCGGATGGTCGATCGCTCGAAGCTTCCTAAAACGGCTAAACCTCTCTTGAGGATAAGGTGGAGTGATCTGCCTCACATCGGATGACGACTTCATCAGCAACCAACGGATCGGTTCTTTCGTGAGCGGATTTTCAGTGATCATAGCAGAGATCGCGGAGGGTCGTACCGGAAGAGATGATGGCCGACGTAGCCTTGGTGCATGTCGGCCTGACCCTTGAAGAGTGAAAGGCCGGTTTCCCCACGAATTGTCCGGTGGCCAGCTGCAGCGCGTCGCCATCGCCCGCGCGCTGATCCCGCAACCCCGCCTGCTGGTGGCCGATGAACCGGTCTCAATGGTCGATGCATCGCTGCGCATGGCCATCGTCAACCTCTTCGGCCGGCTGAAAGCTGAGCTTGGGCTTTCCATCGTCTACATCACCCACGACCTCGCCACCGCCTATTACATCAGCGACAACATTATCATCATGCGCAAAGGCGAAATCGTCGAGCGAGGACAGGCGCGCAGTGTCTTGGACAACCCGCAGCATCCCTATTCGCGGGCGTTGAAGGATGCGGTGCTGGCGGCGGACTTCAGCGCGGCGACATAAGCGCTGCGGGCAAGATGCGGGAATGCTACGTCTGTTACCCGGATCCAGGACGAACAGGCAATTTTCCTTTATAGGACGCCGGCAGGTTTAGCGTTGCCTTAAAGAAACCGTGCAAGGATGAGGGCTTCTCATCCACGCCGGCAACCTGATGAAACTTCGAAGAAATCTCGCTCGCTCTGTCATAAGCCATATCAGCGCATTCGCTCCGGCAATATTTGCGGCCATTATTGCGGCAATCGTCGTCTGGATGGCAACGAACTGGCGGCTGGAGCGATCGCTGGCCGATGAACGCTCGATCGTTGCCGGCGAGCTTGCCACCATATCCTCACGGCTTCAGACAAACCTCAACAGCAATGTGAAGCTGTTGCAGGGGCTGGCGGCTGGCATCGCAGTCAATCCGGCGATGGACCAGAACGGATTTTCCAAACTTGCCGCTGAGATCCTGAAGCCCGATTCACAATTGCGAAGCTTCGCCGCCGCGCCCGGCATGGTGGTCAGGTGGGTTTATCCGGAGAAAGGAAACGAAAAGGCCATCGGGCTCGACTACCGAACCAATGAGAAGCAACGGGCTGCCGCGATGCTGGCGCGCAACACGCACAATATTGTTCTGACAGGCCCGGTGGAGCTTATCCAAGGTGGAACCGGTTTTGTGGTCAGGTACCCTATCTACATCAATGACGGAAAAAGCCAGATTTTTTGGGGCCTGCTTTCCGGGATAGTCGACATACCCAAGCTTTACCAGGAAAGTGGCCTTGCTTCGACCGAGCTCGAGATTGCTATCAGCACCGTACCGGAGCCGAATGCGCCCAAACAGGTTTTCTTCGGCAGCCTGGCAACGTTTTCCAGGAAACCGGTCCAGGCATCCGTCGATATAACCTATGGCCGATGGGCTCTCGCCGCACTGCCAAAGCAGGGTTGGGGCCAAAATAATGGGATCGGCATTTTTGAATTCTACGCGAGCCTGTTGGCATTATGTGTCGTTGCGCCGATTGTCTGGATCGGCTTTCTGACAAAATCGCGCCAAAGAACGATCGAAAAGCTTCGCCTTCACAAGAAAAAGCTCGTTCGCGCACGACAGCGGCTGGAGTACCTGTCATTGCATGACGCATTGACAGGGCTTCCCAACCGACGATTTGTCGACCGGATGATCTCGCAACCGCCGAGACCCAGTCCACAAGATTGTCTGATATTCATTCATATCGACCTGGATCGATTTAAAGAGATCAACGACACCAAAGGGCATGCCGGCGGTGACGCGGTCTTGCAAGCAACGGCTTCGCGCCTTGCCGATTTGGCTGGTCCCAACGACGTAGCGGCTCGCATCGGTGGAGATGAATTCATCTTCGCCAGCTGGAGTACCGATCCGGAGCCGAAGGCAAACGCGTTGGCCCGGCAAATTGTCGATACGCTCGACCAACCCCTGTTCATTGACGGTGCGGCCTGTGTTGTCGGGGCAAGTGTCGGGGTCGCCTGGGAGAGTGAAGGTGCCCTCGGGCGGGACCTCGGCCAATTGCTTCTTAATGCCGATTTGGCTCTGTACGAGGCGAAGAAGGCGGGCCGCGGCCGCGCGGCGGTTTTTACGGAAGAGCTTCGCAGCGCCGCGATCCATGCGAAAGAATTGGCGGACGAATTCAACCATGCGCTCGATCGCGATGAGCTCGTTGCATTCTTCCAACCGCAGTTCGATGCAGACACATTGGATATTGTCGGCGTCGAGACACTTGCCCGTTGGGATCACCCGCAAAAAGGTCTGCTCGCCCCGGACAAATTTCTTGAGGTCGCGGAAAGGCTGGGGCGCACCGGCGACATGGATAGGCTGATCCTGCAAAAGGCCCTGTTTGAGCTGACAAGATGGGACAGCTTGGGAATGCAAATTCCCCGTGTTTCGGTCAACATTTCAGCGCGTCGACTGGCGCAGGCAAATCTGCTTGCCGAACTGTCCGAGCTTCCCATAGCGAAGGGTCGCTTGTGTTTCGAGCTGCTCGAGACAATCTCCTTTAATGCTCTTCAACCTGTTCTCAACGAGATCATTCCCGCCGTCAAAAAGCTTGGCATCGAAATCGAGATCGATGACTTCGGCACCGAACATGCCAGTATCGTCAGCCTGCTTCGATTTGAGCCGCGACGGCTGAAGATCGATCGCGAAATTATCAAGCCGATCATCGCGTCTCCATCGCAGCGCCGCCTGGTCTCCTCCATTATCGAAATCGGCCGATCGCAGAACATCGACATCGTTGCAGAGGGCGTGGAGACCATGGAGCATGCGAAAATCCTGAAAGACCTCGGTTGCCATATACTGCAAGGTTACGCTCTGGCACGACCAATGCCCTCGGGGCAGTTGATCGAATTTTGCCGTATAAAGGACAAAGGAATGACAGAGGCAGGCCGATAGCCAAACCCTGTATTCCGGGTATGAGTATTTTTCGTCCGTGTTTCTCTATTGTTTTGTGGCCGCCTTTAGCACGCACTGCGGGAAAGATGCGGCAATGTCTGTCACCCGGCGCGATCTTTTTTCGGGCGCACCGAAATACGATCGATCCGGGCTTCACCTTCCAAAGACTTTACAGTTGCGCCGAAAGCTCTTCCGCGGATATCACCCCTGACCATGACGGGCGCGATATTCGATCTCAATCTGGTTCATGTGATTTTCTCAAGTTTCTCTCTGACGACCGTTCCAGGCAGTAGAAACGTTGTTCATTCTAACATCCGAGTTTGTTCGAGCCGGCACTGCGCAGCTTATGAATGTACATTTTGAGATACAACTAAGAGTTCAATATTTGCTTATTTTTCTCAAGTGGGACGAAAAATATCGGGCGTTCATTCGAAATGACTATCGTCTACTGAGGCCATTCCGGTGAATGCCGGTCCTTGCCACAGATTTCAGCCGGCGATGTAAGCGCCGCATGGAAGATGCGGCGAGTGCGGGCGTCTGCCACCGGATTGGTAGTCAATCGACGAGGATCGGTTCTGCAAAGTTTCAATTGACCGTTTCCGATGGCGAGGCGACACTCGCAACCTGTAGCGAGGCAGGAGGAAAACGATGGACGACACAGACCGCTGGCGCGACATGGTAAGCGCACCGAGAGACGGTAGCCGGATCCTCGTCACGATTCGCCCGTCCGAACAGGGGCCGGCAGAAGTTGACCTCGCCTACTGGTCGCATGGCGATCAGTTCGGTGCAGAAGGCTGGCGCGCTTCTGATTCCTCGCCCGGGCACATCATCGAATATGCCGAGCCGGAATTGAAGTGTTGGATGCCGATGCCATCGGCCAACCTCAACCGCACCTCGATGCCCTCCCCCTGGGAAGGCGACGATGACCAGGAGCTCTACGGGTCAGGGATCTGAGAACGCGCGCGATGGTGCGTTGTTGCGATACGCGGCGGGTGACAAATCCAGTTGAAAATGACCCGAGGCCGCCAACTCAGCGGCGCCTTAAGGCAGCCGCGCGAACGGCGTGTCGTCGATTCCGGCTTCCGTTCCACTTCAACGCAGGTGCCGTTTTCAATCGTGATTGGACATCGGCTGCGACCTGAGCGACGCTGTCTTCGGGAGGCGGACCATCTATTTTTCCGGAGATAGGAGGCCGAAATGGAACAGTACGCATTAGACCAGTTGAAAAGCATCGCAACTGTCAGCCCGACCTGCAAGCGCCTTGAAATGACTTGGCGCGAACGGCTTGAACGCTGGGCCGAAAGTCTCGAAGGCAGCCCCAGACCGTTTCTCAAGACACTTCACGAAACCGAGTATCAGCCGATGGCCGATCGGCTTGCTCTCAGGGCTGACGGCACGCCGATCTCTGTTGCATTCGCTGATCCCATGCTGCGGGCGGCAGGAATGGAAAACGACAGTTATGGAGAGGCCAAACGGTTCTTCGAACTCGGCGATGAGCAATTGCATGATCTTGTGTGCTTCTGCCATTTCGGTGAACGCGTCAGCGCGGCAGTCGTCGCTCGCCGTTTGCGAAAGATGGCAGGCTGCAAACCAAGCGGGTTTTTCGCTCAACTTCGTGCGTTCTTTGGTTGATTGAGGCGAAAGGCCACCATCTGACGTGCTGGTCGGAGATGCATCGATCCCCGTCGCGGGTGGCACGCGCGACGCCCCACGCCGGATCGGTCGGGTCGTCGCTCCTGCGGCATAGACTATCGCTGACATTTTGAGGGGGCAGATTTCTGGAGCAGTTGGCTCCCGCAGGTCAACTGGCGGGTCCAGGGTTTCTGCCGGCCGACCACGCCCCCAAGGGACTTGGGTCAGGGCGTCCACCAACAGCACCCACATTCTATGTCAGCGTGCCGTGAAAGATGCCTCGCCGAGCGACTATCCAGTCAGGCAGACGCTTGAAGAGGCCGTATCGCTACTTACCGCAAGCTAACCACGCGCTTGCCATTGTAGGTGATTTAACGGAAAGTCCTCGGCGTGGCCCTTGAGGCCTGGGCAGCCTGCCATGAACGGAGAACGCCGTGCCTCTGAAAAACATTTTTGCCGCAGCAGCAATCGTCTTCATGACACTCTCAGGATGCGCAACCAGTGGATCGGACAACACGACCTATGCACAGCCGCTGGGGATTGGCCCAGTTCGCGGCAATATCGGCGGTTACTAGCCGATAGAGGTGTTTCGACCGCTTTAGAAACACAGCCTGGCTGTTTACGACGACCAACCTCGGCACTCGATCCGATGTCATGGTCGCTGTCGCGCAGGAAGGCGTGACGATGATGATGGTGACCCACGAAATGGGCTTTGCCCGCGAGGTCGCGCAACGCGTGGTGTTCATGGATGCCGGCGGCAAGATCCTGCGCCACTCGTTCCGCCCGTTACGTGACTCGGTCACGGCTCCGACGAGACCTCACCGCGTTTACCACCCAAGGATCGCAGGTGACAGTCTCGATGGGGGATATCTGGAATGTCGATCTTGCTCAGAGGTTTGTCCCTATTGGTCGGACTAACATTGGCGGCGCCCGCCTCTGGCAATTGCTTGAGCGCTAAAGAAACCAGGCAGGGCGTGCTGCTTACCAGAGAAGTGCCTTTCTTTTCCGCGTTCTACAAGCCGGACGGTCCGGGCCTCACCGAACAACGGCTGATGGAGCGTAACCGTTCACTGCAGCCGGTGTCGGCTGTATATTTGCACCCCTTGCTCGTCGAAAAGAGAGTTAGTGCCAGCGGGACGCATGAGCTGAAATACGCGAATGCGATTACGTTAGACGATCTACCACAGAAGAAGAACTGGCAATCCGAGACTACGCTTTTCATCAATGGCAAAAAATCCGTTTCGGGCGCGACTATTATTAGGTTCGACGGCTGGGGAGAAGAAACGATCGCGTCTTGTTCCTACAAAGTTTGGGCCGTCAACAGCCGTCTCGAACTGACGGGATTGCCTCCGATTATTTTTGAACAATACTATTCCCCCGAGCTCCGTCTCGTTCTTCGTTCGGTAAGGCTGGGCCCCTCCAACCAGCCGTTGAGCGAGGTTCGATTTGATCGGTTCCAAATTGGCTGGGGCAACTGATTGATCGTGAGGTCAGACTGCCAGTACGAAAGCAGCTTCGCATCAATTTCCTGAATGCTGAGCGACCGCTCCGAACTAAACTGATCTTCGGGAGACGGCCATGAGCTATCGAGTAGATCCGATCGACAAAGCCAACCACGTGCGGGACCAACTCCGACTGATCGAAACGGCATCACACGTCTTTGGTCAAAGAAACTGTGTCGGCCGCGTGGACACCACGTCGATTTGTTCTCTCGGATCTCGCACTGCCAACCTTCTTAGCACCACTCGTCATTCTTAAGGTCAAGTTGTTCGTGAGCGCGGTTCCTTTAAATCAGTCGGCTTCATCGCCTGTCTTTGGAAATAGGTACAGGACATTCGATCCGTTCGATCGCGTGACAGTCCCAGTCGTTCGACGGCCGGAGCTTCGTTCTCCCACGCTTTGGATCGCCGATACGAGCCCCTCACGCTGGCGATAGTAGTCAGGCTTGGTAGGCAGCGTCAGACCGAACTGTTCGAGCATGCGCTCAATCAGGTCCATGGCCTCGGCTGCAAGACCCGCATAACCTTCCTGGCGCTTTTCAAAGAAGCCATCGTACCCGGGCCTAGAGAGATCGAGGCTATCCAACGCATAGTTGAGGTTCTTGACCCGGTTCGACAGCCACAAGATTTCGTCTGACAACTCGGTAGCGAAAAGCTTCCAATCGGCGTCCTTCGGAAGCGAAAGGACAGGATCCGGAACGTGAAACACGAATTCGCCTTCATCCATCGGATTGAATTCTGGGATGTCCCGGACTGCCGCATAGCTCGCTCCGGCGAAGTCGTCGAGCGCCAACACCGTCATCATTGCCAGATTTCTCGCCTCGCTTCTGGGGCGTCGATTGATCTGCTTTTTTGCGAGCTGAATTACCGTGGGGATGCAGGCGCCAGCTGTTAAGCCAGCGGCAGCAATCAGCGCTCCCATTACCATTATTCCTTGAGTAGTTTCGAAGAATTGCGTCAAAAGTCACCTCATTCGATTGGAGATGCGGGTCACGTCAAAAGCACGCGCAGACGGAATCAGAGCTGGTTTCCCTGACGTCACTAGGCGTCTTTGCTGAGCACCGGCGGCAGCTTCTTTGGCAAGGAGCTGTCAGTTCAAAATTGAAGTCAGCATATCAAGTGAGATCGAACGGTATCGCTTTCAAGGACCATTTGTTGATTGAGTAGATCGGCTTCATCCTCACGCAAAGAGCCCCGCGGTTGTTGCGACCGCGGGGCTCCTTGACGCCTTACCCGGGAGAGGGGATCAGGCGGCCTGTACCTTGCGGGCCGTGCGCGCCCATTCGGGCAGCCAGTCGCCGTGGGTGGCGAGCAGATCGTCGACCAGCGACCAGATCTGGTCGAGGTCGAGTTCGGCGGCCGTATGCGGGTCCATCATCGCGGCGTGATAGATGTGCTCGCGATTCTCGGTCGTCAGCGCCCCGTCAGCTCCTGGACGTTGATATTGGTGCCCCCTCCAACGCTCGATCTGCTCGATGCAGCGCTTCGGATATTCGTCGAGCGGAATACTGAATTTCTCGATCAGGTCCTCGCGGCCCTCCTTGATGAAGAGCATACGCCAAACAGCATGGTGAGCCAGAAGCGAGCGGCCGGGCATGCGTCGCGGGTTTGAAGAGCGCATGATTATCAAGCCGCAGTCCAACAACCGATTCATAAATTAGCATCGCCGCACGAAAAGCTTGCATGCAAGCTATAAATCGGATGTCCTGAGAAAGGCTTCTGTGGTGTTGGGCGACCCGGCATGAAAAACCTCGACGCGCGAATTCGGTTTACAGGTGAGCGGCGACAGGTCACTGCCCTTTTCTATGACATCGTCGGCTCGACGGAGCTCTTGTTGCGGAGCGAGCCGGAGAAATTCTTTCGCTCCGTGTCGGCTTTACATCAGAGCGCCGAGACGATCATAAAAAAGCATGGAGGCTTTCTTCATCAGCGGCTCGGTGATGGGGGATGCTGTTTCTTCGGATATCCCGATCAATCCGAAGATGCGGCTGAAAGTGCGGTACAGGCTTCGTTGGAATTGTTGGGCATTGCAACGAGCACCAAGGGCAAGGCGCGCACCGCTTTCAGGCTGCGGATCGGGGTTGCCACAGGTCTTGTCGTATTCTCCACGCAAGGAGACGAGATCGTCGGCACAGCACCGGTCCTGGCGGCTCGCTTGCAAGCAGAGGCCGAACCGAATTCGGTCCTGGTCGCAGATTCGACCGTTCAGCTCACGCGACACAAGTTCAACTATAGCCTGGTGCGGAAGGCCAAACTCAAAGGCTTCGAAGAGCCGTTTGCGCTCTGGCGCCCGCAGGAACTCGATCGATCAACGGCCGCGCTGTCGCCATCCAATGAATCGGACCGGCCGATAAGAGGCAGGGAAAGAGAGCTTGCCGCTCTTTCGAGCGCCTGGAATTCAGCTCTCGACGGCAAAGGCAGTTCGATCACCGTGGTCGGAGAGGCAGGCATCGGCAAATCCAGACTGATGGGCGAATTCGCCCGCAGTCTATCGCAAACTTCGCACGAGACCCTGATCTTTCAGTGCGGCAGGCGCCTCGAGAGCCAGCCTCTGCACCCTTTTATGTCGTTTCTTGAGAGGCTTGTGGCCGAACCTTCGGTTCTGAAGGATGGCGACAGGGGCGCTTTCATGCAGGCTCTTGAAGCATCCGGCCGAGACGTCGACGCAGGCATCGTCGACACCATTCTCTCATTTACGTCAGACCGATCGCCGGCGACCTCGCGCAATATTCGCGTGTCGGATCTGTCGGGGCGGGCATTCAGACGGAAGGTCATCGAAGCCGCTGCCGACATCCTGACGTGCAAAGCGACTGGCATTCCGACGCTCCTCGTCTTCGAGGATGTGCACTGGGCTGACGGCATGACGTTGGAACTGATCGATCGGCTTGGGTTGCTCGCAGGCAGGTTGCCGATCCTCGTCGTTCAGACATCGAGGATCAGACGATCCCTGGCACTGGCGACCGAGATAGAATTATCCGGATTGGCATCTGCGGCGGTTCGCGATCTCGTCGCCTCGGTCTGGCGTGAGCGTCCCCCGCCGGGCCTGTCCGATTTCATTCTGGATCAATGCGATGGCATGCCGCTCTACGCGGAAGAACTGGCCAACTTCTTCCTGGGAAGGCAACCCTTGGGCAAGGCCGCATCCGAATGGAAAGGGCTGCTTCTGGAAGGTGGCGTCAGCTCGCTGAATGATCTGCTTTCCGCCAGACTCGCGGCGACCGGATCCGCACGACGGGCGGCGCAATTTGCGAGCGTCATCGGCCGCGAATTCAACATCTCGCTGCTCGCCTACCTTCTCGAAGGGGTCAGCCGGCAGACGGTGGAGGTCGCGGTCGAGCGGCTGGTTTCCCAAGGCATCATCGAGCCCTCTTCCGCCACGCCCGGCTCTTTTCAGTTCCGGCACGTACTCACTCAGGAAGCCGCCTACAGCAGCCTTCTCAAAAGCGACAAACGACGGATACACAAGCGGATCGCCGAACTCCTGATCGGAGAAGCAAAACCCAGTCTGCCGGCTGCCATCGCGGCCTGGCAATGCGCTGAAGCAGGCTTGCACGCCGCCGCGGCCAGGTTTGCCCTGGCGGCGGCCGAGGCGAGCGTTCTGCGCTCCGCCATGCACGAGGCGAACGTGTCGCTCGAGCTCGGCACGCAGGAGGTCGACAGCCTTTCGCGGCGCCATCCCGATCGCATCGAACTCGCATTAGGCCTGCTCGAACTTCAGGGGGTCGTTGCGACCGCACTGGAGGGAGAGGGCTCGGAAAGCGCGCGCCGGGCCTATTCCCGCGCAATGCAGCTTTTGAGGAAACAGGCCTCGGCTGTCCGGTCGAAACATTTCCCGGTCTATTGGGGATGGTGGTTCACGGCGCCCAATATTCTGACGCAGCAGTCTCGCGCGCGCATCCTCGTCGGCGACATGCAAGCGGTCGAAGATCAGGAGACGCGGCTGCAATCCTATCACTGCGGATGGGCGACGAGCTTCCATGCCGGCGAGCACGAATTCTGCCTCGATTGCGTCGCCAGAGGCCTTGATCTCTACGAGCCAGAAAGAGCGGTCAGAAATCGCGCCTTCTTCGGCGGACATGATGCCAAGGTCTGCGGCCTGGGCGAGAGCGCCCTGTCCTACCTGCTTCTCAACGATGCCGATGCCAGTGAACATGCGATCAGACAGTGCCTGGACTGGGCGGCCTCGACCGATCATGCCGGGAGCATGGTTCACGCGCTTTATTACGCCATCGTCCTTCGCCGCTGCCAAAGCAGATATGACGATGTCCATGACCTCGGCGAACAAATGCTGGCGCTTGCCGAGCGACACGGCCTCGCCGCCAGCCAGGCGCGCGCCAACATGTATTGCGGCTGGGCGGAGCTGATGACGTCGTTTGCCGAACGGGGTGAAGAGCGATTCCAACACGGTCTGCTGCTCCAGCAGCAATTGGGCACCGACGATAATTTTTCCATGCACAGCGACATGCATGCGCAGGTGCTGCAGCGGCTCGGCAAGCCTAGTGAAGCCTTGGCGGCCATTCACAATGCAATCAATGTCGGCCGCAACAGCGGTCAACGGTTCTGGCTGGCCGAACTCTACCGCCTCAGCGCAAGACTGAGACGAGATCTGAACGACCCTCCATCCTTGGTAAGGAGAGACCTGATGAGGGCGGTGCAGATTGCCGAAGGACAAAAAGCCGCCTGGCTGGCCGAAAGAGCAAAGCGCGCCTTAGACGGACTGCCAAAGTCGTAGGGCCAGGAGGAGGCGATGGACCACGGGGTGCTAGACAACATCTTTGATGCCCCTACCCTCTCGCCCCCTGATCCCTGGCAGACGGTGCAGCGCATCCTGGCGCGCAAGCACGAATACGGGATCACCAGGCTGGGCTCGGTAACAGAACTCGACCGGATCGGCATCCCCGTCGTCCAAGTTATCAGGCCGCGCTCCCTTTCCGTCGCCGTCAGCCAAGGAAAGGGTTTGACCCTCCCGCTTGCGGCGATATCGGGCCTGATGGAATCCCTGGAGGGATGGGCCTCGGAGCGGATTGCCCCAGAGCGCGTCTTCGGAGCGGCTTTCCGCGAGATGAACGAGCAGAAAATCTGGTCGTACCTCGGCGTCGGGCGAGAGGCGGAGAGGCTTTCCTGGATCGACGGGCTGGATCTGCTTGCAGGCCGGAGAACCCCTGTCCCGCTTGCCCTTGTCGACTCCGCCTACACCGTCCCCTCGCCTCATCCGCATTGGATGCCCAGAGACACAACGGGTCTGGCAGCCGGCACCAACCTGCAAAGCGCGGCCTTGCATGCCTGCCTGGAAATTCTGGAGCGGCAGGCGCGATGCACGGCGATGAAAACGCCGCATTTCTTCGACCGCTTCCAGATCGACTCCCGGTCGGTCCGCTCAGGCAGCGCCGGGGAAATTATGCGACGGCTGGCCAAGGCTGGGTTTGTCGTCGGCATCTGGCAAATCCCGGCGCCGCACGCGCTGCCGATCTACTGGTGCCACGTGATGGAAGATGCCGGCCGAGCCCCCTTTGCGCCCTTGCCGGCCGAAGGCTTCGGCTGCGACTTCAGCCATGATCGCGCGCTGACGAGCGCATTGCTCGAAGCGTGTCAATCGCGGCTGGGGGTGATTTCGGCTGCGCGCGACGATATCAGCAGCGAAGTCTACGCATATGCCGATGCTTCGGAGCTCGCCGCTTGGCGCGCGCAACTCGTAAAGGGCGGCGGCTCCTACCGCCCCGATGAAGGTCCTGTTGCCGGCGGTCGCTCCATCCTGCCGATCGCCGAGGCGTTGAAGCTGGCCGGCGCAAAGGCGGCGATCCTTGTGGTTCTTCATTCCGATGATCGCATCCCTCTTCACGTCGTCCGGGTGGTTGCTCCTCCGCTGGAAACAAATCCGGAGGCGGATCTTGCGTGACGATGTCGTGGTCTTTCTCGGCCCCACCCTCTCCGCGACGGAAGCGCGGAAATATCTGGAGGCGATCTATCTGCCTCCCGTCGGCTGCGGTGATGTCGTGCGCGCCGTGGCGGACTACGCTCCGTCGGCGATCGTGCTGATCGACGGCGTCTTCGCGCAGCGCCCCGCCGTTCGCCACCAGGAAATTCTCTGGGCGATGGCCCGAGGGCTCCGCATATACGGTGCGGCCAGCATAGGCGCGCTCAGAGCAGCGGAGCTCGCTCCCCAGGGAATGCTCGGGCATGGGCTGATCTACCGGTGGTACCGACGGCAGCCGCTCGCCGACGATGCCGACGTCACGGTGCCGATGGCTCCCGTCGAGCTGGGCTCGCGCGCATTTGGTGATGCTCTCATCGACATCAGGCTGAGCCTGAAAAAAGCGGAACGCGTCGGGGTCATCGAAAGACGGCTGAGGCATCAGCTTGAGTTCCTGGCACGCTCGCTGCACTTCAGCGAGAGATCGTTCGCCAGGCTTTTCGCAGAGGCAGAAAACAATCTCAGCGCTGTAGACCGGATCGCAGCTCTAAAGGCGTGGTTGAAAGCCGGAGCCATAAACCAGAAGCGAGCCGACGCTGTAAATCTCCTGAGACATCTGGCCGATCACAAGATCAATGGTCTAAACGAGCTTCTTTCTTTCGAGTTTGAACTTACGGAATCATTCGCCAATGACATGGAGTACTGCGGAATGCTCGACATGCTATTGTCGAAATGCCAGTAAGACTGGTATAGTAGAAGATCGCTCGGCGTTGGGCAACGAGCGGTGGGGGCAGCTTTGGATGCCATCACACATTCGCAGGGAGCAGGCGACGGGTCGGCTTTGGAGCGCCCGCTCGGAACGCGTTTCCTTGTCTTTCCACAGCCATCCTTCATTCCCGGTTACGAAAAGCCGGAAGTGGTGTGGATCGGACCTTCAGCGGGACCCATCCTGGCAGGGCCGTCCGACAGCCGGATCTATGTGGCAAATCCCATCGAACCGAAATCGCCCTATGCCGCGCCTTATATCCCTCCATATCCCGGCCTTTTGCGACCGCCCGCAGAGCCCGGCCCCGACGGGCACTTCGATCACATAGGGCCTGGTTCGCCGGCATTTCTTTCGACCCACAGCTATGCCTGCGCTCGCCGGGTTCTCGATATCTGCGAGAGCTATGCCGGACGCCCGGTTGCCTGGTTCTTCGAGCCGACGCTGGAACGGCTGGAAATCGTTCCCCGCATTCCCCATTGGCAGAATGCGCAATCCGGCTTCGGCTTTCTGGAACTCGGCGAGAGCGAGCCGGAAAGCCCGACATCCTGTTTCGCGCTGAATTTCGACGCGGTTGCCCATGAAATGGGGCATCTCATTCTGCTGAGCGAACTTGGGATCCTCGAAGACGACGGATCCGGCAGCGACTTCTTTTCCTATCACGAAGCGATCGCCGATTTCATATCGCTGTTGGGATTGCTGCACTTCGATACCGCCCTCGACCGGCTGCTTCGGCGCACAAAAGGCAACCTGCTCCTGCACAACGAACTCGACAAATTTGCCGAACTCAGCGACGAAAAGCAGCTCAGATCGCTCAACAACTCGCTTCGTGTCGGCGATGTCAGCCGGGAAGTACACGACCAGTCGAAGCCCTTTGCGGCGGGCCTGTTCGACTGCCTCATCGAGGTCTACCAGTCGCTGCTGTTCGAGCGCGGACTGTCGAAGATCAATCCCAGGAAGTTCAGCGATCTTCGCCAGCAGATGGCGCCGGCGCTGATAGAAGAAGGATTTCGGGCATCGGCGACATCCTATGACGTCACGCATTTCGCCACGAAAGCCGCTCTGCAGGAGGCACGGGACGTGGTGGGCGAAGCTGTGACGCGCTCCTGGACGTATCTCGACCCCGATAGCCTGACCTTCGAGGCTGCGGCTTCGGCCTTGCTCGAGGCCGCCTGGCGGGGGCGCGGGCGGACTTATATCGACCAGCTGGAAGATTGCATGAGGTGGCGCGGCATTCTTTAACCAAACGACGGGAGGCATCGATGATAGACGACAGCGTTCCAGCACCTTCACTTCCTGGACTCCCCTATGTGGCGGGCCAGATCATACTCTACGGCATAGACTTGAACGACGCCCACGGCATTACCCACCTGGATGTCGGGATGGCGGGAAAGGCGGAACTGCAGATAAAACTCGCAAGCGGAGTCGGCATCACCGGATCGACAGTCCTTGCTTACGGCTATGCGTTTGAGGGTCACTGCTACAGGCTGGATTCCAACCGCATTTTCGTTGTCACAGGTCCGCATGCCGAGCCGGCTGCCGGCTGCGGCTTTGACCCCACGTTGGGGTACAAAATGTGGCGGCTGACGGCATCCTCGCAAATCCTCGAGATCTCGACGGCTTTCGGCGACGCCAGGACGCTTATTCTGGATGCCCAGTTGCCCGGCAAGAGGTCTCCGAGCTCCTACGCTATCACACTCAGAATGGCCCACCGCAATGGTCGCCTCAGCAACGATTAAACTTCCAACGGGGGAGAACAATCATGCCATGTGACGTGACAATAGACGTGACGGAAGCCTTCACCGCTTTCACAGTGGACGATGGGCTTAGTCCCTACGTGGACAAAAAGGGTCAAAAGCTCGAGAACTTAGCTGTGAGCCCCGGAACTTTCGACATGTCGGTTGCGCTAGATAGCAACAACGAAGCTATGGTCTTCGTCCGGGCGACGGATGCCAAATCAGCACAGCGAATATTCAAATACAACATTCCCGATGAACGCGATGCCGGCGGGAAGATCTATGTTCCCAAGATAGTGGCGACATCGCAAGCGGCATCGCAAAGCGATCTCGACGAGCTGGCCGAAGAGGTCGAGAGCTTGAAGGAGCGTATGGCAGGCGGTCCAAGGTAGACAATTGCTGATCCCGGCCGTCCCGCCCATCCTCACGCAAAGAGCCCCGCGGTTGTTGCCACCGCGGGGCTCCTTGACGCCTTGCCCGGGAGAGGGGTCAGGCGGCCTGTACTTTGCGGGTCGTGCGTGCCCATTCGGGCAGCCAGTCGCCGTGGGTGGCGAGCAGATCGTCGACCAGCGACCAGATCTGGTCGAGGTCGAGTTCGGCTGCCGTATGCGGATCCATCATCGCGGCGTGATAGATGTGCTCGCGATTTTCCGTCATCAGCGCCTGCACCGTCAGCTCCTGTACGTTGATATTGGTGCGGATCAGCGCCGTCAGTTGCGGCGGCAGGTCGCCGATGAAGGTCGGCTGGATGCCGGAGGCATCGACGAGGCAGGGCACTTCGGCGGCGCAATTATTGGGCAGCGAGGTGATGCAGCCATTGTTGCGGACATTGCCGTAGATCACCGAAGGCTCGCCCGTCCAGACCGAATTGATGATCGAGGAGGCATATTCCTTCGACGGCTGCACCTCGATCTTGTCGGCCGAACGATAGGCCTCGGCCTGGCCTTTCCAGCGCTCGATCTGTTCGATGCAGCGCTTCGGATATTCGTCGAGCGGAATGCCGAATTTCTCGATCAGGTCCTCGCGGCCCTCCTTGATGAAATAGGGCGTGTATTCGGCGAAATGCTCCGAGCTTTCGGTGACGAAATAGCCGAGCCGCGTCAGCATCTCGTAGCGCACCTTGTTCGGGCAGCGCGGGTTCCAGCCGGGCTTCGGCGCCCTACCCTCGCGATAGGCGCGAAGCAGGTCGGGATAGAGATTGCGGTAGGAACCGTCCGGCTGGCGATGCTCGAATTTGAGATAGAAGGCCATGTGGTTGATGCCGGCCGCACGGTAGCGGATTTCCTCGTAGGGAATGTCGAGGTCATGCGCCAGTTCCATCGCCGTGCCCTGCACCGAGTGGCAGAGTCCGACCTGGCGAATGGTCGGATATTTCTCCGATATCGCCCAGGTGTTGATCGCCATCGGGTTGACATATTGCAGCATGATCGCCTCGGGGCAGACGGCGAGCATGTCCTCGCAGACCTTCCAGAGATGCGGCACGGTGCGAAGCCCGCGCATGATGCCGCCGACGCCGAGCGAATCGGCGATCGTCTGGCGCAGCCCGTATTTCTTCGGGACTTCGAAATCGGTGACCGTGCAGGGCTCATAGCCGCCGATCTGGAAGGCGACGACGACGAAATCGGCGCCCGAAAGCGCCTTGCGCTGGTCGGAATAGGTTTCCGCCTTCGCCTTCACGCCAAGCGTCGAGATCAGCTTGTTGACGACGACGGCGCTTTCCTCCAGCCGCTGCGGGTTGAGATCCATCAAGGCGATCGTCGCACCCGACAGCGCCGGGCGCTGCAGCACGTCGCCGACGATGTTCTTCATGAAGACGGTGGAGCCTGCTCCGATAAAGGTGATTTTGGGATTTCTTGCCATTATAGCCTCCGGCATTCGGTAATCATGCTACCTCGAAAGCGGCCTTGACGAGCCGTTCGGTGTAGGCGGTCTTGGGATGGGTGAGAACCTCGTTGACAGGACCCTCTTCGACGATCTTGCCATGCTGCATGACGATGACGCGATGGCAGAGCGCCCTGACGACCTTGAGATCGTGGGAGATGAAAAGGTAGCTCAGGCCGCGCTCGTCCTGCAGCTTGCGCAGGAGTTCGATGATCTGCGCCTGTACGGAAAGATCGAGCGCCGATGTCGGCTCGTCGAGCAGGATGAACTCCGGCTCCAGCGCGATGGCGCGGGCAATGGCGATGCGCTGGCGCTGGCCGCCGGAAAATTCATGCGGGAAACGCGACAGGATATTGCCCGGCATGCCGGCGGCAATCAGCGCCTCGCGCACCCGGTCCTGGCGTTCGCCCTTGGTCGCGCCCAGCCTGTTGACGACGAGCCCCTCCTCGATGATCTGGCCGATCGTCATGCGCGGGTTGAGCGATGAGAAAGGATCCTGGAACACCACCTGCATGCGGGCGCGCAAGGGCCGCATCTCGGCCCTGGACAGGCCATGGATCGGCTGGTTGTCGAAACGGATCTCGCCGCTGTCAGGCGTGTTCAGCCGCAGGATCGCCTGGCCGAACGTCGTCTTGCCGGAGCCGGATTCGCCCACCAGCCCGAGCGTCTCATGGCGCCGCAGCGTCAGGTCGAGGCTGTCGACGGCGACAAGCTCACGCATCGCCGGCTTCAGGAAAGTACCGTGACGCATCATGAAGGATACCCGCACGCCCTTGGCATCGAGGATGATATCCGATCCTTCCGGCAGCGGATTGGCCTGGCCGCGCGGCTCGGAGGCAAGCAGATGCTTGGTATAGGCATCCTGCGGATTGGCAAACAGCGCTTCGGTGGTGTTGTGCTCGCGCACTTCGCCGTACTGCATCACATAGACATAATCCGAGAACTGCCGCACCACCGTCAGGTCGTGGGTGATGAGGATGACGGCCATCCCCAGTTCCTTCTGCAGGTTGCGGATGAGATTCAGGATCTGCGCCTGCACGGTGACGTCGAGCGCCGTCGTCGGCTCGTCGGCGATCAGCACGTCGGGATCGTTGGCAAGCGCCATGGCGATCATCACGCGCTGACGCTGGCCGCCGGAAAGCTGATGCGGATATTGCATCAGCCGCGCAGCGGGATCAGGGATCTGAACATGTTCGAGCAGCTCGAGCGCCCGCTTTTGCGCATCCCTCTTGCTGATCCGGCGATGCACGCGGATCGCTTCGACGATCTGGCTGCCGATCGTATAGATCGGGTTCAGCGAACTCATCGGCTCCTGGAAGATCATCGAGATGCGGTCGCCGCGCAGCTTGCGGCGCGCCCGCTCGGAAAATTTCAAAATGTTGCTGCCGTCATAGGCAACCGTCGATTTCTCGGAGACGACGGCGCGCTTCGACAACAGTCCCATCACCGTTCGCGCCGTTACCGATTTGCCGGAACCGGATTCGCCGACGATCGCGATCGTCTCGCCGCGATAGAGCTGAAACGAGACGTCCTTGACGGCTTCGACCATGCCGTCCTCGACCTTGAAATTCACCGCCACGTTGCGGGCGTCGATAATCGGTGTGTCCGAACGGCCACCATGGTCGTGGCGAACGGGCGGGGCGAAGGAATTGACCAGTGCGAGAGCCATATCAATCACCTCAATAAGGATCGACCGCGTCGCGCAATCCGTCGCCGAGCGCATTGAATGCGAAGACGGTGACGAGCACGAAGCCGACGGGGGAGAGAATCCAGGGATAGGAGCCGATGACAGAATAGGTCGCCGTATCCTGCAGCATCAGCCCCCAGGAGATCAGCGGCGGCTTGACCGCAAAGCCGAGGAAACCGAGGAAGGATTCCAAGAGCACGACGCTCGGTATATGCAGCGTCACCGCGACGATGACGTGGCTCATCACATTCGGGAAGATGTGCTGCATGATGATGCGCGTGTCGGTGGCGCCAACGGCCATGGCCGCCCTGACATAGTCGATGCGGGCGAGCGCTAAGGTCTTGCCGCGCACCTCGCGCGACATCTGCGCCCAGCCGAGCGCCGACATGACGGCGATGACGAAGGCCAGGAAGACATTGGTCGGCGCCGTCACCGGGATCAGCGAGGTCAGCGCCAGATAGAGCGGCAGCTGCGGGAAGGCGAGTACCAGTTCGACGAAACGCTGCAACCAGATATCGAAGGTGCCGCCGAAATAGCCCGATACCATGCCGACGGTCGTGCCGATGATGGTGACGATGAAGACCACCGTCAGGGCAATGGTCAGCGAAATACGCGAGCCGATGATGGCGCGCGACAGCACGTCGCGGCCGAACTTGTCGGTGCCGAGGAAATGCACCGGCTGGCCGTCGGTCGAGCCGAAGAAGTGCCGGCTGGCCGGGATTAGGCCGAAAAGCCGGTATTCCGCGCCCTTGACGAAGAAGCCGAGCAGCCGCGGATTGTCGTAATCCATGCCGACGATCGGCTGGAAGGTGACGGGGTCGAGCTCTTCGGAATCGGAGAGCGCATAGACGCGCGGCTGGAAGACGAAATTGCCGTCCTTGTCGTGGAAGCTCATCATCTGCGGCGGCGCGAAGCCGACATCGGTCGCCTTCGGGTCCATCGGCGCAAAGAAATCGGCGAAGATCGCCATGACGATCAGCAGCACGACGAGCACGAGCCCTGCCATGCCGGTCCAGGAGCGTCTCAGCCGGCGCCAGACAAGGGCGATATAGCTTTCATGCCCACGCGATGGCTTGTTGATGGAAAGTTCTGTCGTCGGCGGAGGCGGCGCGGAGTCGAAAGCCAGCATCTCAGGCTCCTCCATATTGGCGGACACGGGGATCGAGCAGGGCGAGCAGCATGTCGGCGATGATGTTGCCGACGATCAGCGTCGCCGACACCATCATGAAGGTGGCGGTGACATAGACGTCGCCGACCGCCATCGAGCCGACGATCGCCGGGCCGACGGTCGGCAATGCGAAAATGATCGCGGTTTCGATCTCGCCGGTCAGCATGTAGGGCAGCACGACGCCTTGGTACATCACCAGCGGGTGCAGCGCGTTCGGCACCGCATGGCGCATCACCACGGCTGCGCCCGAAAGCCCCTTGGCCTTGGCCGTCTCGACATATTGGGCATTCAGCGTATCAAGCAGATTGCCGCGCATGACGCGCATATTGTAGGCGAGCCCGCCGAAGGTGGCGATCGCCACGACCGGCCAGACATGGTGAACCAGATCGGCGAACTTCGCCCAGGACCAGGGCGCTCCGCCATATTGCGGGGAGAAGAAGCTGCCGATTTCGGAGACGTTAAGCTGGAAAACCAGGAGATAGACGATGATCAGCGCCATCAGGAAGCGCGGCACCGTCATGCCGAGGAAAGAAATTCCCGAAAGCAGGCTGTCGATCCAGCTATATTGTCGCGTCGCCGCCCAGATGCCGAAGCCGATGCCGAGCACCGAGGCAAGGAGATGGCAGACGAGCGCCAGAAGCAATGTCCGCGGCAGGCGTTCGCCGACGACATCGGCGACCGGCTTGTTGTAAAACATGCTGTAGCCGAAATCACCGCGGGTCACTATCCCGCCGATCCAGTTGACGTATTGAACGACCATCGGCTTATCGAGGCCGTGTTCGACCCGGTAGAGCTGCGCCTGCGCTTCGGCCTGGGCATAGGACGCGCCGCCCTGGTTGATCAGCTGGGATCTTATATAATCGGCGTAGTCGCCGGGCGGGGCCTGGATGATCGCGAAGGTCACCACGCTCAGGATGAAGAGAATGGGAATCGCTGAGGCTATGCGCACGAGCAGGAATCGTAACATCGAACGGTTCGCTTCTCCTTGCCGCCAGTCGCTCCTTGTCAGCGCGGCCGGCTTGTTGGTCATGTCAGGCCGCGCGCAGCACGCGCGGCCTGGAGCTCACTTCAGCTGGGAGGGAGCTTAGTTGATCGGGCCCTTTTCGCCGGGCTTGCCGGGCAGTTGTTCAGGGAACAGCTCGTATTTGCCCTGCTTGTCCGCAGCCACCCACAGGCGTTCGCGGATCACCGAATCTTCAGCCCAGTTGAACATCATGATTGGCGTACCCTGGGGCACGTTGGAGAACCGCTTGTTGACGATCAGGGCGCCCGGATACTCCGTCAGGCCGACGGTGTTGACGTGCTCCGTCGAGATCTTCTGATACTGCTTCATCAGATCGACGCGTTCGTCGTTGTTCTGGCTCGTCCTGAACTTGTTGACGACATCGACAAGCTCCTTTTCGAAGGGCATCAGATCAAGCTGGTCATCCTTGCCGGCGCGATGGTGCCAGCTGGTGCGCGGACCGACAGGGGCGAGCTGCTCGGTGTTCTGCACCACCGACGACAGCTCCGTCGTGTTGCGCTGGATCAGCCAGTCGAAGCGGCCGGCATAATGGGCGTCGTCACGCTTGGCACCGTCGAGCGCATTGATGACGATCTTCAGCCCGAGCTTCTCCATCTGGCCGACGACACCTTCGGCAAGGCTCTTGTCGGTCGTGTACTGATTGTTGATCAGCATGACGATTTCGACATCCTTGCCGCCCGCCGTGCCGGCCGGGAAGTTCACGATGCCATTGCCATCCGTATCCTTGAGGCCGGCTTTGGCGAGTTCCGCCTTGGCGCCCTTAAGATCAAAGGGATAGTAGACGGTGGAATTGCGGTCGTAGAAGCTGGTGCCGGAGGAAAGCCCGCCTGGATAGATCGCGGTGAACGGCCCCTTGACCAGCGAGTCGCCGATCGCCTTGCGGTCGAGCGCCATGGTGACGGCCTTCCGGAAGTCTTCGTTGCGGTTCAATTCGCGGATCGCCTCACCGCGCTCGTCCGGGTTGCCCCAGCCGTTGGCGGAGAAGTTCATGCGCAAGTTATAGCCGATCAGGCGCGGGCCGAAGGCAAGCCGGGCGGGCGCCGTTTTTTCGGCGGCGCGCTTCAGCGACGCGACGAAGTTTTCCGGCTGCTCGAGGTTGGAGAAATCGGCGGATCCTGCGACGGCCTGAACGTCACGGTCGGCCCAGGTCGAGAGCTTGTAGTGCAGCTCATTGAGATAAGGCAGTTGATCGCCCTTCTCGTCGACCTTCCAATAATAGGGGTTGCGGCGCATGACGATGATGTCGTCCGGGCGATATTCCACCGGTACCCAAGCGCCCATGACCGGCATGTTCATGAACTCTGGCGGGAAGGCGTTCTTGAACTGGTCGTAGGTGTTCTTCGAGTATTTCGGATGCTGCGCCTTCAGGATGTGCGACGGACCCGGGCAGAAATTCGGGTAGGACATGGTGTAGAGATATTGCTTCGGGAAGGCCTCCTTGAAGGTCCATTCGACGGTGTAATCGTCGACCTTCTTCAGCGTCGTCCCGGCGCCGAAGGCTTCCGGCGAGGCGCCGCCGCCGAGCGGCGAGACGTTCGGGTCGATGACTTCATCATCCCAGTAGAACATGATGTCGTCGGCGTTGAACGGCGCGCCGTCGGACCATTTGGCGCCTTCGATCAGGTGCATGGTCAGCTTGTGGCCGTCTTGCGACCAATCCCAGCTCTTGGCAAGGTTCGGCAGCGGCTCGGTGTCGGAGGCCTGCACCTGGAACAGCGGCGCGGTGCGCGTCAGGCATTCGGAAAGGCCGATATCGATGCCGCCCCAGCCCTGCGTCTGGCCGGCGCCGTAGTTCCAGCCTTCCGGCCGGCCGCCGATGACGTGGCGCATGGTATCGCCGTAGACGCCAATGCCGTCGGGCATATTGCCGGTCTTGAAGACCAGCGGTTCCTTCGGCAGCCGGTCCTTGACCGGCGGCAGCTTGCCGGTGGCGACGAAATTCTTCGTGACCCAGTCGGGCTCGTGATATTCGGGCAGCGCCTTGAACTCCAGGATGGAGTCGCGCGCGACATAGTTGATCTTGCCTTCGGCCGGAAAGTCCGCCGGTTTCGGTGGAACGGTTGGCTCGGAGGCATATGCATTCAGCGCCGCGGCTGAGACGCTGAGCGCCAGTCCGGCCAGAATGCCTGCGTTACGAAAATTCATCATCGTTTCTCCCTCTTGTTCCGGAGCGCGATCACGCGGCTCCTTTCTCCTCGAACACACGAAACCGGGCCGGACGCCGCGGATTTCCCTCCCGGAAACCCCCGGCAACCCGTGCTTCACGAAAATCAGACGGCCTTTTTCAGCGCCGCCTTTTCCGCCCGCAGCTCCTCGATCGAGCGAACGTTGCGGCGTGCGGCCCCCGCCCAGTCGCGGGTCTGCACCTTCGATTTCGACAGCCGCTCCTTGGCGGCCGGCACGGCATGGGCATATTGCGGCAGCCAGGGCGCCTGGGCAACGACCATCTCGTCGACCATCTGCCAGACCTCTTCCGGCGTCGAGACGGCGCCGACCAGCGGATCGTGCAGCACGGCAAGTTTCAGAAGGTCGATATCGCCCGATATGGCGGCATGCACCGACATGCGCTGGACGTTGATCGAGGAAATGCAGGTGGCCGCACAGGCTTCCGGCAGGGTGACGCCGGAGACCATGTTGATCCCGAAGCGATCGACGAAGCCGGGCGATTCGATGATCGCATCTGACGGCAGATTGGTGATAACACCATTGTTCTTGACGTTGAAATGGCCGCGATAGACCCGGTTCGTCTCCAGCGCCTCGAGGATGTGGCTCGCATGTTCGTTCGAGCGCTTGGCAGGATCGATCGGCTGCGAGGCGGATTCCAGGAATTGCGGATATTCCGTCTCGAACCAGTTGCGCGTTTCCGTCGAATGACGAAGGTAGCCGCCGGTCTCGCCGTGTATCCAGTCGGACATGTCGATCCAGCGGGTGATTTCATCCGGCCGCTTACGATACCACGGCAGATACTCCGAGAGATGGCCGTTGCTTTCGGTGGAATAGACGCCGAAACGCTTCAGCACGTCGATGCGCAGCTTCTCCTGCTGCGAATAGACCGGATGCGCCTCGAAGGCGGCGATCAGCTCGTCCTTGCCGATCTTGCGGCCGTTGAGGCGAAGGTCGATGAACCAGGTCTGGTGGTTGATGCCGGAGCAGATATAGTCGAGCTCGCTCACCGACTTCGCGCCGAGCACCTCGGCGATCTGCTCGGCGCCGTGCTGGACGCCGTGGCACAGGCCGACGGTGTCGACCTTGCCGTATTCGATCGCCGCCCAGGTGTTCATCGCCATCGGGTTGGCATAGTTCAGGAATTTCGCGCCGGGCTCCGCCACTTCGCGGATATCCTTGCAGAAGTCGAGAATGACCGGGATGTTGCGCTGACCATAGAGGATGCCGCCGGCGCAGATCGTATCGCCGACGCACTGATCGATGCCGTATTTCAATGGAATGCGGATATCATCGGCATAGGCCTCGAGCCCACCGACCCGGACGCAGCTGATGATGTAGCGTGCGCCTTCCAGCGCCTGGCGCCGGTTGGTCGTCGCCGTCACCTTCGTCGGCAGTCCGTTCGCCTCGACGACGCGATCGAGGATCGCCTTGATCATTTCCAGATTGTGTTCGCTGATATCGGTCAGTGCAAACTCGATGTCGCGAAACTCCGGAACGCACAATATGTCGGTGAACAGCTTCTTGGTGAACCCGACGCTGCCCGCACCGATGATAGCGATTTTGAAACTCATGATCTTCACCTCGACCCAATCGAATGCTAAGGAAAAGAAGGCCATGGAGGATCAGGCCGCATGCTGACGCATGTGGCTGAAAACGCCGCAAAATCTGTCTTTTTCCTCCCGGCCGCTCTGTCGGCCGTGGTCTCTTCCTCTTGTCGAGCGGGATTATGCCCGAAATCGACAGGGCGACCAGAGAAGGATTATGCTTTCGGGGGTAATTTTGTGCTGCAGGATTTGATCGCCAACGGACAGTCGATGAGGACGGTTTCGCTGCCTCGAGGCCGCCAGCGATTGCATGCCATGCCGACCAGCGCCGGTTATGAAGTGCGCGAGAACGAGAGCTATGACTGGGACGGCCGCCGGCGCGGCCAGACCCCCTTCACGGTGCTGCAGCACACGATCAGCGGCAGCGGCCAGCTGCGCTACCAGAACCGCAACTATCGCCTTCAGGGCGGCGACACGCTGCTCGTTCTGGTGCCGCACAATCATCGCTACTGGCTGGAGAATGGCGACCGCTGGGAATATTTCTGGATCTCGATGAACGGCGAGGAAACGCTGCGCATCCACCAAATGGTGCTGTCGACCGCCGGCCCGGTGCTGAAGCTGCAGCCCTCGACCATCGATCATCTTGCCGATTGCAGCCTGCGCCTGGTCAAGGGCGCGACATCGCCGGGTGCCGCCTCGGCGATCGCCTATGAAGCGGCGATGGCGCTCTACGACGACGTCTTCGGCTCGCCGGCCTTTGCCGCCGAGCTCAGCCTCATGCAGCCGGTGATCGACCATATCAACGCCAATCTCGAAAAGCCACTGCCGGTCAGCGAGCTTGCCGGCATCGTCGGCCTCAGCCGCGCGCATTTCTCGCGCAGCTTTGCCGAGAGCGAGGGCATGCCGCCAGCCGAATTCGTGCTGCAGCAGCGCCTGCAGCGTGCCGTCAAGCTTTTAACCAAGGCAGACTTCCTGCCGGTCAAGGAAGTCGCCATCATGTGCGGCTTCGAAGACCCCAACTATTTCTCAAAGGTCTTCCGCCGCGTCTACGGCACCAACCCCACCGAATTCCGCACGACCGGCATGTATGCCAGCATCGGAAAGCTGAGATAGCCGGCCACCCGCTAAACCAGTGGCCTCAGGCCCGCACCTCGAACACCATGTTGAACGGCGTTTCCGTTGCGCGACGGAAATGGGTGAATCCGGCGTCGAGCGCGACCTTTCGGAGTTTCATTTCTCCCGCTTGCGCGCCAAGCCCAAGCCCCACCTCCTGAGAGAGCGATGCCGGCGTGCAGATCATCGTCGACGCGCCGTAATAGACGCGCCCCACAGGATTGAGATTGTCCTTGAGATGGTCATGGGCAAAGGGCTCGACGATCAGCCATGTCCCGTTCGGCCCAAGCGTTTCCTTGACATGCCGGCCGGCGCCGACCGGATCGCCCATGTCGTGAAGGCAGTCGAACATGGCGACCATGTCATAACCGCGCCGCGGAAATTCCGCCGCCGAGCCCTGCTGGAAGGTCACACGGTCAGAGACACCCGCATCTTCGGCGGCCGCCTTTGCTCTTTCGATCGAGGGGCCGTGATAGTCGAAGCCGGTAAAGCGGGAAGCAGGATAGGCCTGCGCCATCAGGATGGTAGAGGCGCCATGGCCGCAGCCGACATCGGCGACACTGGCGCCGGCCTTGAGCTTTTCTTCGACCCCGGCAAGAGCCGGTATCCATTCGTTGACGAGATGGCTGTTGTAGCCGGGTCGAAAGAACCGCTCGGTTCCCCGAAAGAGGCAGGTGCTGTGCTCATGCCAGCCGAGACCCTTGCCGGTGCGGAAGGCATCGGCGACCTTCGGCTCGTCCATCCACATGGATTGGACGACCTCGAAGGCGCCGACGAAAAAGGCGGGGCTGTTTTCCTCGGCAAATACCATCGCCTGTTCCGGCGTCAGGCTGAAACGATCCGTCTTTTCATCGTAAGCGACATAGTCCGCGGCCGCCTAGGCGCTTAGCCACTCCCTGAGATAACGCTCCCTTATCCCTGTCTTCTTGGCAAGATCCTGGACGCTCATCGGCGTTCCGTCGGCCATCGCCTTGAAGATTCCGACCTTATCGCCAAGCACGACCAATACACCGGAAACGGCGGCGCCGACGTCGCCAACAAGACGACTGACAAGTGCATCGAGTTTTTGCGTATCTGGCTCACGCATTATAACCTCCCGAGTGCGTGATAAAGACAATCTAAATTAGACTCTAATAATATTCAGTCAATCAATCTTCCCTTTCGCCAGATGTTAAAGGTCGAAAGGATGGAATAGACAGGTCCATTCAAAGGCTCACAACGTCCTATGCCGTCATGCACCTGCTCTCGTCATCGCTTGTATCGAGATTGCATTTTTAATATAATCTGCCCGAGGCAGAATCACACTTTTGATGCAAGGTTATTGGTTTGTATCTATCCTCCGCTCAATGCCGCGCGGCTCGGGCCCTTTTGGCATGGTCTCAGGACGATCTCTCATCGGCCTCGAAAGTCGCCAAAGCGACGATTGCTAATTTCGAGGCCGGCAAGCGCGCTCCCTATGATCGGACCCTTCAGGATGTGAAGCACGCGCTGGAAGTCGCAGGCGTTGTTTTCATCCCTGAAAATGGTGGGGGTGCGGGCGTTCGCCTTGCAAAGCGCGCGGATGCCTCGATCGACACGAATGAGACCGAGACGGTTCAATATGAAGAATATCTCAAAAACGACGCACCGCCCGGTGCAGGTGGCTGAATGATGGCGAAAAAAGAAAAGCTCGAACACTCCGAACTGGCGGGAGAATTCACCGATGACGGGATCACCGTGCTCGTCGATATCTTCCGCACATCGGGCAGCAATGAAGACTGGACGATGGAAGTGGTCACGCAAACGGAAGACCTGATCCGCTGGGACGAGCCATTTGCGACTGACCGGGATGCCTTCGACGAATTCCTGGCCGTCATCGCGCGGGACGGCATTCGATCGTTTCTCGAAGACGAAGAGCCATCCGTCCATTGAGGGGTATCCCGTGAAGAGCATCAATGATCTGGTCGCATCAGCGAAAACCGTCTGCGATCGATACCGGGCCGGGCGGATGGAGCGCGAGACCGTGCGGGAATGGGTTCTCGGACTCGGCGTCTATCCGCCGCCGCATGGAGAGCGAGTACGGGAAGCGGCGGAATGGTTCCGCTTGCACAATCGCGAGCCCGTTTCTGAAGACATCGTGTTGGTGGACATCGACCGGCTTGCGGCGATTTCAGCGCCGTGATCCCGGGGCGCGCGAGCGGAAAGGCCGGTTGCAAGGGCTCGCCATATCCGATCGCCGCGAGTCATTGCGAGACCGTTCGATGCGGAATGGATCGCAGCAGTGCCGGCGCTGCTTGGCGGTTGCCTCGCCGCCTCGATGCGGGCTGGCGCAATTACGCCGGTACTAGGCGGCGTAGGACCAATGACGATCATGAGCCTTATGCATAATACCCTCATCGCAGCTGCCATACGGAGCGGTCTGGGGGTTCCGCGGCTTCGGCAAATGTGACACTCCTTACGAGGCTGGCATGGCTGCTGCATCTCGCGCGCGAAGCGTACGTCAAGCGCAGCTAGGGTATTTTAATTCGTGCGATAAGTAGAAGGAACAGCACGTGGCAGCATTTCCGGAAAAGGCGAAGGTCGTCATCATCGGGCTCGGCGGTATCGTCGGCGCCTCCATCGCGCATCATCTCGTCGAGCGGGGATGGGACGATATCGTCGGCATCGATAAGTCGGGCATACCGACGGATATCGGCTCGACAGCCCATGCCTCGGACTTCTGTTACACCACCAGCCACGACTACCTGTCCGTCTGGACCACGCAATATTCGATCGATTTCTACGAGAAGATGGGCCATTACGCCCGCATCGGCGGCCTCGAATTGGCGCGCACCGGCGACCATGCCTGGATGGAGGAAATCAAGCGCAAGCTATCCTCGGCACGCGCTTTCGGCACGCGCGCCCAGTATGTCAGCCCCTCCGAGATCAAGGAGAAGTTCCCGCTGATCGAGGAAGATCAGGTGATGGGCGGCCTTTTCGATCCGGATGCTGGCCTCGTCATTCCGCGCTCGCAGACCGTTGCCGGCAAGCTGGTCGATGCCGCCGAAAAGGCCGGCAAGCTCAAGGTATTCGGCAACACGCCGGCGAAGTCGCTGATCATCGAAGGCGGCCGCATCAAGGGCGTCGTCACCCATCGCGGCACCATCATGGCCGACCACGTCATCGTCTGTGCCGGCCTTTGGGGGCGCCTGATCGCGGAGATGGTCGGCGAAGACCTGCCGGTCATGCCGGTTGACCACCCGCTCACATTCTTCGGTCCCTATAACGAATTTGAAGGCACCGGCAAGGAAATCGGCTTCCCGCTGCTGCGCGACCAGGGCAACTCGGCCTATATGCGCGATACCGGCGACCCGGCGACGACGGAGGGCGGTCAGATCGAGTGGGGCTACTACGAAGCCACCAATCCGCGCATGTGCCATCCGCGCGATCTTCTCGAAAAACACGAAGCGCGCCTTTCGCCCTCGCAGCGTGATCTCGAAATGGAACAGATCATCGAGCCGCTCGAACGCGCCATGGAACTGACGCCGATCCTCGGCGAACTCGGCTATAACGAAGGTCACTCCTTCAACGGCCTGCTGCAAGTTTCCGCCGGCGGCGGCGCCTCCTGCGGCGAGAGCCAGAAGGTGCGCGGCCTGTGGTATTGCGTTGCCATCTGGGTCAAAGACGGCCCGGGCTACGGCAAGCTGATCGCCGACTGGATGACCGATGGCCGTACTGAAATCGATCACAACAGCATCGACTACGCCCGCTTCTATCCGCATCAGTTGACGGAAGAGTTCATCGAGGGCCGCTGCTTCGAAGCCGCCCAGAAGATCTATTTCCCGGCTGTTCACACCCGCGAACCCTATGCATCCGGCCGCAACGCCAAACGCTCGCCCTTCTACGAGCGCGAAAAGGAGCTTGGCGGCTACTTCATGGAACTTGGCGGCTGGGAGCGTGCGCATGGCTACGCCGCCAACGAGCACCTTCTGGAGAAATACGCCGACCGCGTCCCGGTTCGCGAGAATGAATGGGATAGCCGCCATTTCTGGCGCGTATCGAATGCCGAGCATCTGGCGATGAGCGAGGACTGCGGCATCGTCAACCTCAGCCACTTCCACATGGTCGATATCGAGGGACCTGACCATGTCGAACTGATGGAATGGCTTTGCGCCGCCAAGATCGGCGGCGACGCAAACATCGGCAAGGGCGTTTACACCCACTTCCTCGACGACGAAGGCATGGTGCGCGCTGACTTCACTATCTTCCGCATGGCCGACCGCTGCCGTCTCGTCAACGGTGCCGATGCCGGCCCGCGCGACTTGCACTACATGAAGCGCGTCGCCGAAGATCGCGGCCTTGACGTGATCATCACCGACGTCTCGGAAAAATTCGTGACGATCGGCATCTGGGGTCCGAACGCGCGCGACACGCTGAAGAAGGCTGTGGCCGATCCGGCAGGGCTCGATCAGGAAAACTTCGCCTTTGCGGCGATCAAACCGATCGAAATCGCAGGTAGACCCGTCACCGCCTTCCGCATCTCTTATGTCGGCGAGCAGGGTTGGGAACTGCACATGAAGTACGAAGACGGCCTCGCCGTCTGGGATGCGCTGCGCGCGACCGGCGTGATGGCTTTCGGCGTCGAGACCTATGCGAACTCGCGCCGCATGGAAAAGAGCCTGCGCCTGCAGAACGCCGATCTCCTGACCCAGTACAACCTGATCGAAGCCGATCTCGCCCGTCCGAAGGTCAAGGAAGCCGATTTCCGCGGCAAGGCAAAACATCTGGAATACAAGTCGCGTGAGCACCAGCCGGCCATGCTCTGCACGCTTGTGATGACCGAGAATACCGACAAGTCGGGCGTGAAGCGTTATCCCGTCGGAAACCTGCCGGTTGTCGATCTCGCCACGGGAGAGGTTCTGGTCGACGAGCTCGGCCGCCGGTCCTACACGACCTCGATCGCCTATGGCCCGACGGTCGGCAAGAACATTGCCTTCGCCTATCTGCCCTGGTCGCATTGCCAGGTCGGACGCAAGTTGAATGTCGAGTATTTTGCCGAGAGCTATCCGGTGGAGGTCGTCGGCGTCGGCTACAAGCCGATCTATGACCCAGAAAATCTGAAGCCGCGCAGCTAACGCGTCGGCGCGAAGATCGGACTCGATTTTCGGGAAAGCCGATGCGAGGATTGAATGTGTTACAGCGCCGCCCGTCTGAAGAGACGCGCGGCGCTGTAAGCGCTCAAGTGGGTAGACGATGCTCGATAATCTCACATGGTCCGGAGTGCTTGCCGATCCTGTCGTCCAGGCCGGGACGCTGGCCGTGGTCGGCGCGGTGATCACCCGAATAGCCCTTCGGCCCTTCCCAAGCTGGAAGCTCGCCGGCCAGGTGTTCTTCTTCGCGGCGCTGACCGTCCTGCTGCTCTATCACGACATCGTACCCTACGAAGTCGGGCCGGCGCCGGCTTCGACCTTCGAACGCGTCTTCATCGCCCTTGCCAAGGTGGTCTGGTGGATCAATGCCGCCTGGGCGTTGATCGCCTTCGTCCGCGTCTTCCTGATCTTCGAGCGTCAACCACGCGAAGGACGCCTCGTTCAGGATCTGGTCATCGGCCTGATCTACCTCGGCGCGATTCTCTCGGTGGTCGCCTATGTCTTCAGCTTTCCCGTCGGCACGCTGATCGCCACATCAGGCGTCCTTGCCGTCATCCTCGGCCTGGCGATGCAAAGCACCCTGAGCGACGTCTTTTCCGGCATCGCGCTCAATCTCGGCCGGCCCTATACGATCGGCGACTGGATCGTCCTGAATGACGGCATTGAAGGCCGTGTCGTCGAAACCAACTGGCGCTCCACCCATCTGCTGAACGGCTCCAACGACCTCGTCATCTTGCCCAACAGTTTTCTGGCCAAGGTCGGGCTGACCAATCTCAGCAGTCCCGACCGAAGTCACGGCGCGACGCTGACGGTCCGCGTCGTGCCGACGATCGGGCCGTCGGCGATCATCGACGTCATGCGCGCCGTGCTATTGAGCAGCGACTCGATCCTGGCCGAGCCGAAACCCGGCGTTCAGATAAAATCGCTGACATCGGATGCAGTGGAGCTGGAACTCTCCTTCCGCGTCAGGGATATCGGCCAGACGGGACCGGCAAAGAACGAGATATTCGATCTCATTTACCGCCATATCAAGGCCGCCGGCCTCATCTTGGCACGACCGCTCGACGCCGCAGGCCCTCCGCCCGACCAGTTGCAGTCGGAAGAGGTGATGAGGCCGCACCGGCCGACGCCGCTCAAGCTTCTCGACGCCATCCCGTTGTTTTCCTCACTGACCGAGGACGAGAAGGAAACGCTCGCGGCCTCGATGACGCGGCGGACCTTCAAGAAGGATGCCATCCTCATCGAACAGGGCGATACGGTTGCATCGCTGATGATCGTGCGCAGCGGTGCGCTCATCGCGACACGGCAGGAAGGCCACAAGGAAATCGAACTCGGCCGGCTGGCGCCGGGCGATTATTTCGGCGAAAGCGGACTGCTGATTGGCGTCGGCGAGGCCGCCAGCCTGCGGGCGCTGACCTTCGTCGTTGTCTACGAGATTGCCCAGGCAAGCCTGACGCCGCTGCTGCACGACCGACCCGCCATCGCGGAAGAGCTTGCCGCCACCCTCGCACACCGGATCGAGACCGGTCAGCATTCCTTCGCGGCCGAGGGCGCGACGTTGCATGGCCGCTCGGTGAGTTCGCTGGTGACGCGTATCCGCCACCTGTTCAAAGTGCCGCAATAGCTGTCCCAGACGCGCGGCGCTGTAGACTATTTCCGCTGAAACTTCTTCCGTGCCGCGCGCGCCAGGCTCTCGGCAAGGATCAGCAGGCAGGCGAGCAGAAAAAGAACGGCAACAAGCAGCGCATCGACGTGGACGAATTTCACCAGAACGGCGACGGCGGCGATTAGCAGCAGCGCCAACAGCGCCAGGGCGCCGTCGTCGATGAACATGCCGAAGAGTTCCTTGAGCGCGATGGTAAGAATATTCATCACGCGGTGACCTCGGCGCGGGTATTGAAATACTGGCGCAGCATCCGGACGGCAGCGAAGGAAAAGACGGCGAGCACGGCAAGGATCGCCAGAAGCGAAAGGTCGGCGCCCGGCCAGTCGGCGCCCACCCCCTCGCCGACCCAGAATATGCCGAAGGCGCTGAGCAACAGGCCGACGACGAATTTCAGGCTGTTTTCCGGAACCGCAGAGAGCGGTTTGTGCACGAAGATGCCGATGACGAGTACCAGCAGGCAGGCTGCGGCCGCACCGAGGCTGGCATAGCCGATCATGCCGTGCCCGGCGCCGGTGGCGATGACGATGAACACCACTTCGATCCCCTCCAGCAGCACGGCCTTGAAAGCCGCGGTCCCCGCCAGGAAATTGGCACGGCGCTCGGCGGATTGGCGCCGCAGGCTATCGGTCTCGGCCGCGAACGCCCTCTCCTCGTCGTGCAGCGCGATGAAGCCCGAAGCCCGCAGGATCGCCTTGCGCAACCAGCGCAGGCCGAAAAGAACGAGCAGCGTCCCGATCACGAACTGCATCAGCTCGATCGGAATAAGGCCGAGCAGCGGACCGAGCGCCAGCACGAGAAGGGCGAGAAGGGCAAGCGCAAGACCGGTGCCGATGAAGGCCGGACGCCAGCTCTGCGTGACGCCGACGGCGAGGATGATGGTGAAGGCTTCAACGACCTCGACGAAGGAGCCGAGAAACGCGGCCGTGACCGTCGAGGTGATCGTTGTCAAAGTCGTCATGGTGCTTGTCCGCTATGCCGGGGAATCACGTACCGGCGTTACTTTTCTTACTGTTTTCCCGCTTCCGCAACATCATCTGGCACGCGGCTCGGAACGAACCGCTTCGAAATCAGCCAGCAGCCGAGCGCCCAGAGCGCGCCGGCGCACCATCCTGCCAAGACGTCAGTGGGGTAATGGACACCGAGATAGATCCGACTCAAACCGATGATGACGGCGAGAAAGACGCCGGTGCCCATAACGAAAATTCGTGTCGACTGGTAACGCTGCGTTCGCGCCAGCAGCGCGCCCAGCGTCAGATAGGTCACTGCCGAGACCATCGCATGTCCGGAGGGAAAACTGAGATCGCTCACCTCGACCAGGTGCGGCACGATATCGGGGCGCTGCCGAGCGACGAGGATCTTCAGGAGCGTGCTCGCGAGCCAGCCGGTCAGCACGGAGGAAAAGACAAAGATCGCGATCGGCCAGCGCCGGTCGAGCAGAAGATAGACGGTAACGAGAACGGTCATTAGCGAGAGAACGGTGATGCCGCCGAGGCTGGTGATATCGTCGACGGCATGCGTCAGCCAGCCAGGCCCAATCGGCACGGCAAGTTCGCCCGGCCGTCGCAAAGCCAACAGGATCGCCTTGTCGAAGCGGAATGTCTCACCCTCCAGGACTTCGCTCGTCAGCCGCTGGAGCACGAACAGTCCACCGGCGATCGATGCCACCATGATCAGTGTCAGCGGCTCATATGCATTGAGCCTCGCCAAGAATCCCCGTCGTTGAACCTCACTCATGCCTGCCGTAGAACCTCCCTTATAATAATGTCGGTCCTCGCCAGATTGGCAATGCAGAACGAGGATTCAAGGCCTTACTGCCATCAAGGCGCTCCCGAGAGGAGTTTTTCGGTTGGCGAGGCCAGCGATTATGCTTCATCAACGCCATTGGCGAGATGGTGATCGCCCTGAATCGGTCGCGGTCCGGCAAAGGACTGCTGCCGATGCAACGCCGACCGTCGTTCTTCGAGCGCGCATGGTCTTCGGCCCTATCAGGTCACAATCCCAACGCCTTGTTGATGGCCGCAATCAGCGCGGCTCCGGAAAACTGCTTCTGCAGATAAGCAACGCATCCCACCTTTTCCGCCTCTGCCTTCACGGAGGCGGTTTCCAGTGCCGTGATGAAAATCACCGGAAGGGTTGTCCCCTCGGCCTTCAGCCTGCGTTGCAGATCGATACCGGACATGCCACCGAGGTCGATATCAAGGACAAGGCAGTCTATCGCCGTTTTGGGATCGCGAGCGAGAAAGGCCTCGGCGGATGCAAACTCCATGGCCAGAAAACCGTAGGCGTTGAGCAGCCGCCCCAGGCTGCGCCGCAGGCTTGCGTCATCGTCGACGACAGCGACCGTGCGGCGAAGGTTCTCCACCTCATGCCCCCTCTTTCGAAGATATGAGAGACTAACGGTTGCCGGTCAAATTAGGCCGCTTGGAAGCCGATTGATATTGTCCTAAGGGGAAGGAGCCCGATCACCCCACCGGCGATGCCGTATCCTGGTCGATGAGACCGATATTAGCGGCGATCGACACCGCCTCGGCCAGCGAGCGTACGCCGAGCTTTTCCATGACCTGATGGCGATGCACCTTCACCGTCCGCTCCGAGATGCCGAGTGCATAAGCGATCTGCTTGTTGAGACGGCCGCGAATGACGAGTTGGAACACTTCGGCTTCGCGCGGGCTGAGGCCCGCCACCAGGGCCTGCTGAGCTTGAAGACGGTCGTGACCGACCCGCTGCCTTTCGTATTGGACAAGCGCCCGATCGATCGCCTCCATCAATGTCGCCGCGGTCGATCCCTTCTCCAGAAAATCCTTGGCACCCGTCTTCATCGCCTCGACGCTTGCCTTTATGTCTCCTTCCCCTGTGAGGAACACGACCGGCAAGTGCGGTGCCAGCTCGCACAGGCGGCGTTGTATGTGCAGGCCGGACTGGCCGGGCATCTGCAGGTCGAGGAGAACGCAGCCCGGCTCGCAAGCCGAAAGGCCGGCGAGAAACTGATCTCCGGATTCATAGACTTCGACCCTCAGACCATGTGCGGAAAGCAGCCTTGCGGTCGCCGTCCGGTAGGATTTATCGTCATCGACGATATGGATAACCGGTTTCATCTCGATCGCTCCTGTCGGCGGGCAAGCGGCAGGGCCACACGAAAGACCGCGCCGCCTTCCGGGCGGTTGTCGGCACGGATGGTGCCGCCATAGGTCTCGACAATGGCGCGGGCTATGGAGAGCCCGAGGCCCGTGCCTGCTTTCTTGGTGGTGTAGAATGGCTCGAAGATGTTATTCAGTCTCTCTCTGGGAATACCGTCGCCGGTATCGGAGACCCGCAGTTCCGCCTTCTCGTTCGCCAGTTCCGTTGCAAAGGTGAGCGTTCTCCCGGCCGGGACGGCGTCCAGCATGGAATCCATCGCGTTGATCGCCAGGTTGAGGATGACCTGCTGCACATGAACTTTGTCGGCACGCACCGGCAGCCCGCCGGGCAGTTGGTTCGATGTCAGCTTGATTCCGCGTCGTTCCGCCTCGCCGTGAATGATGTGGATCGCGCTCGACGTGACATCGTTCAGGTCAAACTCCTGCCAATCGATCTCGTCTCTCTTCTTGAGCAATCCTCTCATCCGGCTGATAATGTCGCCTGCGCGCTGATCGTCCTCCTGGATGTCGAGAAGAATCTGCTGGATCAGTTCGTGATCCGGGTTCTCGCTTCGAAGCAGCACCGACGCTGCCTCGGCATTGTTGCGAATGGCCGAGAGGGGCTGGTTCAGTTCGTGAGCGATCGACGAGGACAATGCGCCGGCTGTCGCGGACTGGTTGAGATGAACGGCTTCGAGTAAATGCAGACGCGAGCTGCGCTCGGCGTCGCGGCGGCGCCTCCGCTCGAGCAGAAGCACCGAGATGATGCTGGCCTGCGCCAGCACGAGGCCACCCCCCGCTACCAACACGACCGAATGTTCCGCCCAGAGGCTCCTCTCCTTGTGCATCTGGATCGTGCCCGGTGGCAGATCCTTTTCGGCAAGCCCCCAGCGCTGGAGTTGCCGGGCATCGGCAATGTAGGTCTGCGGCGCTTCGAGATCCGACACCGGCTTGCCGGCAATCGCATCGATGACGAGGTCGCCGACGGTCCGGCCCAGCGCTTCGAATGTGACGGTGTTGCCCCCGACGACGCCATGATCGATGTAAGTCTCGTAGGGGCCGTAGACAGGCGCGCTGGCGGTCGCAGCGATCTGACCGATCGCGTCGCGCGGAACGAAATTGCGCCCTGCCCGATCCTTAAACACCGTCAATGCCAGGATGATGCTGTCGGGCGGCACTCGGGATGCCCGCTCGGCGAATTCGTCGATCGTCAAATCTTCCAGATAGGTCGTCTCGTAGGATTTCGAGAACTGCTCGAGAGCCGCGCGGGCCGTCGTCAGCCAGCCGCGGTCGAAGTCGGACGAACCGCCGACAATGTAGAGGTGGCGCGCATTGGGCTGCAGGCTGCGGGCCATCTCGGCGGTCTTCAGAATGTCGAATGTCGTGAAGGCTCCGATCACGTCATCCGGCAAGCTGATCTTCTCGGCGGTGGCTGTGCCGAAACCGGCAGCGACGATCTTTGCGCCAGGCGCTATCGTGCCGCGGTTCGCGGTTACGAAGCTCGCCGATTCCTTGCCGAGGGCCACAACCACGTCCGGACGGCGCGACGCGTATTTCTCGCCGAGATACCGTGCCATGCGCGCGACATGGTCGCCTTCCGGAAACCGCGAAAGATCCAGGAACTCTGAAAACAAGTCGATCTTGCCGTTTGTCGCCTCCAGCAAACGGCTCCGCAGCGCCTCTCCGGCAGCGGTCGTCGCCGCGATCCTCTCATCATAGGGATAGAGGACGAGCACGCGGGGAACCCGGTCGACGATGGCAATCGAGGTGTCGGAGGCTGCGACATGGCGACTGGGCACACTCAGGGCGACCACCGCCAACAAAAAGGCAGTGCAGCACAATCGACCTGACCATTCGCCCAAGCCCATCCGCTTTCCCCCCAAAGCCGTGCGACAATAACAGCTTCTCGCTGCGCCGTCATCTGCGCATCACTACTTTCGATTGCTTACTGTGAGAAGGATTCCCCAAAGTACAATATCGGGCGAAGACCGTATTGGCTAAGGTCCAGCACGCCGCGGCAGAGATGCCGTCGGCTTCGCAAACCCCACCGGAGGCAGCTCCGGCAGGATCGTCATTTTCAAAGCAGCCCGTTTGAGCTGACGCAGGCGATCGCAGGCCTTTGCCGCGAGCGACACCGTCATCAACCGGACTCCAATGGAGGGATTTGACATGAACGGCAGAATCCTTGTCCGCTGCATCGGAGCCTTGGCTTCATCCACCATTCTCTGGTGTGCGGCCTCGCCCCTGCAAGCGCAGGACTCCCAACGAAAGCCCAACATCCTGTTCATCGTGTCGGACGATACCGGCTACGGCGATCTCGGCCCCTATGGCGGCGGTGAAGGTCGCGGGATGCCGACCCCAAACATCGACAAGCTCGCCGACGAAGGCATGACCTTCTTTTCCTTTTACGCGCAGCCAAGCTGCACACCTGGGCGTGCGGCCATGCAGACCGGGCGCATTCCGAACCGCAGCGGCATGACCACGGTGGCGTTTCAGGGTCAGGGCGGCGGCCTTCCGGCGGCCGAATGGACATTGGGATCAGTGCTGAAGCGCGGCGGATATCACACCTACTTCACGGGCAAGTGGCATCTTGGCGAGGCGGACTACGCGCTGCCGACCGCACAGGGCTACGACGAGATGAAATATGCCGGTCTCTACCATCTCAACGCCTACACCTACGCTGATCCGACCTGGTTTCCGGATATGGATCCGAAGCTGCGGGAGATGTTCCAAAGGGTGACGAAGGGCGCGCTTTCCGGCAAGGCCGGGGGACCTGTCACTGAAGATTTCAAGGTCAACGGTCAATATGTCGACACCCCGATTATCGACGGCAAGGAAGGCGTCGTCGGCATCCCCTACTTCGACAGCTATGTCGAAAAGGCAGCCGTCGAATTTCTCGACGAAGCCGCAAAGAAGCCGGATGAGCCCTTCTATATCAACGTGAACTTCATGAAGGTGCACCAGCCAAATATGCCGGCGCCGGAATTCGAGCACAAGTCACTGTCGAAGAGCAAGTATGCCGACTCGATCGTGGAACTGGACACCCGTATCGGCCGGATCATGGACAAATTGCGGGAAACCGGAATGGACCGGAACACACTGGTCTTCTACACCACGGACAATGGCGCCTGGCAGGACGTCTATCCGGACGCTGGGTACACGCCGTTTCGTGGCACGAAGGGTACGTTGCGCGAGGGCGGCAATCGCGTCCCTGCGATCGCCGTCTGGCCGGGTAAGATCAAACCCCGCACCAAGAACCACGACATCGTCGGCGGTCTCGATCTGATGGCAACATTCGCTGCCGTCGGCGCGGTCCCCCTTCCGACCGAGGACCGCGAAAACAAGCCGATCATTTTCGACAGCTACGACATGTCGCCGATCCTCCTCGGCACGGGGAAATCGGAACGGAAATCCTGGTTCTATTTCACCGAAAATGAGCTGTCGCCAGGTGCCATCAGGGTCAATAACTACAAGTTTGCGTTCAATCTTCGCGGCGACGACGGAGCGCAGACCGGCGGACTGGCAGTCGATTCCAATCTCGGCTGGAAAGGCCCGGACAAATACGTGGCAACGGTTCCCCAGGTGTTCGACCTCTGGCAGGATCCGCAGGAACGCTACGACATTTTCATGAACAACTTCACCGAACGTACATGGATGGGCGTTGTCATGGGCGAAGAACTCCAGAAAATCATGGCGACCTACGTCAAGTATCCTCCGAGAAAGATGCAAAGCGTCGGCTACACGGGTCCGATCACGCTCTCGAACTACGAGCGCTTTCAGTGGGTGCGTGATCAGCTCGCCAAGGAAGGTGTGACGCTCACCCTCCCGACCGGGAACTGACCGAAGAGCGGCGGCTCTGCGAGGGGCCGCCGCCCGTATTCTTTTTCTCCCTGTTGCCAACCCCGGAGGATGACCGATGTCTTTTGTCCGCTCGGCGCCGCGATTGATCTGCCTGATGATCATTGCGCTCGGTGTCGCACTGGTTCATGCCACTTCTGCATTCTCTCAAAGCGATCCTTTGCCCTCCTGGAACGATACAGCTTCGAAGGTTGCCATCGTCTCTTTCGTCGAAAAGGTCACTGGCCAGGGATCGCCCGACTTCGTCCCGGAAACCGAACGGATTGCCGTATTCGACAATGACGGTACCCTGTGGGTGGAGCATCCCATGTACGTCCAATTGGCCTTCGCTTTGGACCGCGTGAAGACGCTTGCTCCGCAGCATCCGGAATGGAAGGAGACGCAGCCATTCAAGGCTGTGCTTGACGGCGACATGAAGACGCTTGCGGCGTCGGGCGAAAAGGGCCTCGTCGAGCTCATCATGACCACGCATGCCGGAATGACCAGCAGCGATTTCCAGAAGATCGTCACCGATTGGCTGGCGGCGGCCCGTGACCCAAAATTCAAGCGGCCTTACACAGAACTCGTCTATCAGCCGATGGTCGAGCTTCTCGCCTATCTCCGCGCCAACGGTTTCAAGACCTTCATCGTTTCAGGCGGAGGCATAGAGTTCATGCGGCCATGGGCGGAAAAAGTCTACGGCGTCCCGCCCGAGCAGGTAATCGGCTCGTCGATCAAGACCGAGTTCAGGATGCAGGACGACATGCCAACCCTCTACCGCCTCCCCGAAGTCAACTTCATCGACGACAAGGCCGGCAAACCCGTCGGGATCAACCAGCAGATCGGCCGGCGGCCGATTGCCGCCTTCGGCAATTCCGACGGAGATTTCCAAATGCTGCAATGGACGACCATGGCAGGCGCCCCGGCCAGACTCGGCGTGCTGATTCATCACACCGATGCGGAGCGTGAATATGCCTACGACCGCGATACCGAATTCGGCCGCCTCGACAAGGCGCTCGATGCGGCCGCAATCACCGGCTGGACCGTCGTCGATATGAAGGCTGACTGGAAACAAGTTTTCAAGGATTAGGAATGCGCCTCACGCCAGAAGTTTGAACAATGGCGACCCCGACCTTCTAAAACGTCAACAGGGAGCGATTGAGTGGCAGCATCTGTTCGGCCAGCAGCAGTGGGACGAATAGCTGTCCTGCTTTTCCTGTTGCTCGCGCCTGCCGGGCGCAGCCTTGCGACTGACGACATCTCGACATCCAGGGCCGACCCGCAGATATCGATCCATGAGGGCTTCGTGGATGAAAGGACGTGCACATCCTGCCACGCCGATCAGGCCGCGGCCTTTTCGAAGTCCCACCATGCAAAGGCCATGGCATTGGCCGACGACGAAACGGTGCGCGGCAAATTCGACAATACCAGGTTCGATCATGACGGCGTCGTCACGACCCTCACCCGCCGCGATGGCCACTTCTTCGTCAACACCGAAGGAGCGGACGGCGGCCAGGCCGAGTTCAAAGTCAAATATACCTTTGCCTACGAGCCCCTGCAGCAATACCTCGTCGACATCGGAGGCGGACGGCTGCAGGCGCTCGATATTGCCTGGGATACGGCCAAAGGGCAGTGGTTCTGGCTCGGCGACGGCACCCCGACCAAGCCCGGATCGACCTATCATTGGACAGGTCCTTTCTATCGCTGGAACCGCACCTGCATCGATTGTCATTCGACCGATCCCCAGGCGAAGTTTCAACCGCAGACGAACGAATACAAGTCGAGCTACGTCGCCACCAGCATCGGCTGTCAGTCCTGTCACGGCCCCGGAGCCAAGCACGTCGCTTCGGCGCAATCGGGCAATCTCTCATCCTCGATACCGGATATCGGTCTGCCGAAAGTCGATGCGGGCATCTGCTTTGCCTGCCATGCCAGGCGCACCAAGCTGCTGAACGGCTACCAGCCGGGAAAGCCCTTTCTCGACTATTTCTCCCCTGCCCTGCTCCGGCAGGATCTCTATTTCCCCGACGGGCAGATCCTTGACGAGGTCTTCGAGTATGGCTCGTTTCAGCAAAGCAAGATGGCAAGGGCGGGCGTGACCTGTCTCGACTGTCATCGGCCGCACGAGGCCGGGCTTAAGGCCGAGGGCAATGCGCTGTGCACGCAATGCCACACCGAAAGGAAGCCGGAGCGCTTCGTCCGGCAGGATCCAAGTGGGCTGTTCGACACTCCCGCCCATACCCGCCATCAGGCCGGTTCGACCGGAGCGCAATGCGCCAACTGCCATATGCCGGAACGCACCTACATGAAGGTCGACCCGCGCCGCGACCACTCCTTCGTCATCCCCCGGCCGGACCTGTCGGCAACGCTTGGAACGCCGAATGCGTGCACGACCTGCCATGTCGGCAGAACGAATGATTGGGCAGCCGAGACAATGGACAAATGGTACGGGACGCAGTGGCGCAAACGCCCGTCGATCGCCCATGCCTTCGCCGGAGCTGCGAACGGCGATGAGGCCGCGATAGAGGCTTTGCGCACGCTTGTCAGCGATCAGGACCAGGCGGGAATTGTCAGGGGCAGCGCCATCGCCGCAATGAGTGGCATCGACGGCATGGATATCACCACCGACATCCGCACTGCCGCAGTCGATGCAGATCCGCTCGTCAGGCTCGGCGCTGCGGAAGCGGCGGGCAACATACCGCCTGAACGCAGGCTGGAGGCGGTCGGCAATCTGCTCGGCGATCAAACGCGCGCGGTCCGCGTTGCTGCCGCCAACGCACTCGCCGGCACTCCTCCCCACCTCTTTGGCGATCAGCAAGGCAATTTCGAAGCCGCTGTCGCGGACCTGCGCGCCTACGTCGAGGCGAACGCCGACGTCGCGGAAACACAAAGCAATTACGGCTTCTTCCTGTTCGCCCGGCAGCGTACGGCCGAGGCCGAAGCCGCGTTCCGGCGGGCGATTTCGCTCGATCCGACACTGGAGGGAATGCGCGTTAATCTCGCCGAGTTCTACCGCGCTTCCGGCCAGAAGGATAGGTCGGAGCAGACTTATGCCGAAGCGATCGCCATGGCGCCCGAACGCGCGGATCTGCGCTACGGCCATGCGTTGTCTCTGGTGCGGAAACAGGCATTGACCGATGCTATTACGGAACTCGAAGAGGCCGTGCGGCTCGATCCGCAGAACTCCCAGTACAAAACGACCTTTGCCGTCGCTCTCGATTCGGCTGGCCGGACGGGGGAGGCATTGGACAGGCTCGATGGTTGGGCAGCGGGTAAAGACGCCGACATCATAGGCCTGGCATTGCAATACAGTCTCAAGCTTCGACGCTTGCCCGAGGCGCTGAAACACGCGGAGGTCCTAGCGCGACTGAGACCTGAGGACCAGCAGATTTCAGGCCTCATCGGGCAGTTGACGCAGGCGATCAACGAAAAATAGGTATTTTAGCTTGTCGAAATCTACTTCTCGCTGCACAGTGCCGACTCGGGACAGCAGTGCCGAGGCGAAACGAGATCGGGGGATTCTCATGAAGGCCATATACTTGCGTGCCATTCTATTGGTGACGGGCATTTGCGCGGCGTCGGCCGGCAACGCCGCCGATATTACGCCGCTCACGCCGGAAGCAAAAACAATCGAGAGCCAGAGCGGCTGGGAATTCACCTTCGCGCCATATTTCTGGGCTGCCGGCATATCCGGCGATATTGGGCAATTTGGGCTGCCGGAAGTTCATGTCGACGCGGATTTCGGCGATATCCTCAATAACCTCGACTTCGCTTTCATGGCGGCAGGTGAAGCAAGATACGACCGTTTCAGCATCGTTGGTGACGTGATCTACACCAAGCTCGGTGCCGACGCCGACACACCTGCCGGCGTCCTTGCCGATAGCGTCGATGTGACATCGAAGACCTTCGCGGGATTACTTGGCGTCGGTTACGCCGTGCTCGAAGATCAAAATGGCCACCTCGACGTGGTCGGTGGCATGAGGGTCTGGTCGGCCAAGACCGAGATCTCCTTCAATGGCGGCATTCTGGACGGAGTGGATGTCGAAGACAGCGCCACATGGGTCGATGCCGTCGCTGGCGTCCGAGGAAACTACTTCTTCACGCCGGAAATCTATGTCACCGGGTGGGGCCTGCTGGGCGCCGGCGGCGCCGATATCGACTGGGATGTGGCGTTGGGCCTCGGCTACAAGTTCAACGACACCATCTCAGCGGTCGCCGGATATCGTGCACTCGGCGTCAATTACGATAATGACGGGTTCGTCTTCGACGTCGTCCAGCAGGGGCCGATTATCGGAGTCGCCATCCGGTTCTAACGGGCGGACTGGCGAACTTCGTACTGTTGGCGATTATCCTTCCAGTATGCTCGCCTTTTGAAGACCTGGTGTCCATCGAGGAGCCGGAAAACGACCTCCCCAGGAAGCAGAGAGCCGCCGTGACAGCGGCTCACAGTTCGGTATCCAACAGGATCGACCGGGGGGATATCGTTTCGTTTCGGAGGAAGCCTGCCTTGCGGGCTGGATTCAATCGGATCATGGAGGCATTGGTGAAGAAAGTCGCTTCTTGGGTAGTACTGGTTGTCGCGCCGCTCGGTGTCTGGACAGGGACGGCAGCCGCCCAGTCGAGTGAAGACCTGGCGAAGAAGCTGTCGAACCCGATCGCCTCGCTGATCAGCGTGCCGTTCCAGTTCAACTACGATCACGGCTATGGTCCAGACGACGGCGACAAGGCGACGCTGAACATTCAGCCGGTCATTCCCTTCAAGATAAACGAGGACTGGAACGTCATCTCGCGCACCATCCTGCCAGTGACATGGCAGAACGACATTGCCGGACCGTCGGGAACGCAGTTCGGTCTGGGCGACACCACGCAAAGCTTCTTCTTCTCGCCGTCCAAGCCGACCGAGAGCGGCATCGTCTGGGGCGTCGGCCCGGTGTTCCTGCTGCCAACGGCGACGGACGAGCTCCTCGGAAGCGGCAAGTGGGGCGCGGGTCCGACAGCGGTCGTCCTCAAGCAACAAGGCCCGTGGACTTACGGCTTTCTCGGGAACCACATCTGGTCCTTCGCTGGTCAAAGCGACCGGGAGGATGTGAGTTCGACGTTCCTCCAGCCGTTCCTCTCCTACACGACCAAGGACGCCTGGACGTTCTCGCTGAATACGGAATCCACCTATAACTGGGAAACGAACGACTGGTCGGTGCCGATCAACTTCGCCGTCGCCAAGCTGATCACCATCGACAAGCAGCCAATCAGCCTGACGGCGGGCATACGATATTGGGCGGCGGCTCCAGACAATGGGCCGGAAGGACTGGGCTTTCGCGTCGCGGTCACGTTCCTCTTCCCGAAGTGAATCCGCAGTCGACGACGCGCGCGGCGGCTGTAGTAGCAAAAGCTCAACCTTCTTTTGCTATCGCTAGAGCCGATTGTGTTGGAGATGATGTTGGCGATGAAAATTCTCGCGGCTATGGTTTTGATGGCGGCCATCGTGCAGCCGGTCTGCGCCTTCGGCGAGACCGAATGGATGGGCGGGGCGAGACAATGGTCGGTCGGCTTTGCGAATGAGGGCCCACATCCCTATTGCCGCCTGCTGTGGGACAGCGAGATCGGCAAGACCATGGAATTCCGCCAGAACGCGACCGAGACGTTCTGGCTGGTTTCAAAGAACACGTGGGACATTCTGGCCAATACCAAGACCGAGGTGACGCTGACCAACCGGACAGTGACGAAAGTGGTCGCCGCCGAATACTTCGACAAGTACACGCTTCGCCTCTGGGGTCCGGCCAGCAAGGGGAGCGGCGGACTGAAGAAGATCATCAAGAATTCCTTTGCCGGAACACCTGACGTGCAGCTTACCTTTGCCGGCGACGAAGGCGACTGGACGCTTCCGCTCTCGCGGGTCGATCAACTCTACCCGACTTATCTCCAGTGCCTCAAACGTCTCGAGGCCGGCGAAAGGCCCAAGCGGAATTCCGAAACCAGCAAGCCGTTCTGACAGCGGTCTTCGGTTCAACCAATCGGCGGCGGCGCGGTATCACGGATCAGGCTGCGCACGGCTTCGATATCGCTGTTGAGCGGGCGCTCGTCGCCATAATGGGAAACATGTTCCCGCACTGCCTTATAGACCAGGTCCGTGCCTGCCGCCCGCGGCGCCGTCGCTGCCAGGAAATCATGCGCCTGGGCAGCAGCCATCAGCTCGATCGCCAGGATATATTCGGCGTTGTCAATGACGGCGAGCAGCTTGCCGGCGGCAGCCGTCGGATGCGCGAGGAAATCCTCCTGCAGGCCGGAGGTCAGCCCGCCGTCCATGGCCGCGGGTGCGGCAAGGCGGCGGTTCTCGTTGCTCAGTGCGGTTGCGGTATATTGGGCAATCATGAAGCCGGAATGGCTGCCGGCATCGCTCGCCAAAAAGGGCGGCAGACCGCTCACCAGCGGATTAACGAGCCGGTCCATGCGCCGTTCGCTGATCGCGCCGATCTGTGCCAGCGCAATCGCCAGGCTATCGGCCGCCTGCCCGAGTGCCGGGGCAACGGCATGGGCCTCGGAGGAGACGATCGGATGTTCCGGCGTGCCTGAGACCGCCGGATTGTCCGTCACCGAAGCAAGTTCCTGATTGACGACGCGGGCGGAATTGTCGAAGACGTCGCGGGCGGCCCCATGCGCATGCGGCACCGCACGAAGGCTGAGCGCATCCTGCGTGCGCCGGCCGAAGGCGGCGGCGACAAGACCGCTGCCTTGAAGCCGCGCGCGCAGGCTCGCTCCGACTTTCTCGATTCCCGCCGATGGGCGCAGCGCCAGCACCGCCGCGTCGAAGGCGGCAATCTGGCAGCCAGCCGCTTCCAGCGTCAGTGCTGAGATCGCATCGGCCCAGTCGAGCAGCCGTTCGGCGCGGGAAAGCGCCACAGCGGTCAGGCCGGTGGCGCAGGCCGTTCCGTTGACAAGGCTCAAGCCTTCCTTGGCGCCAAGCACCAGTGGTTCGAGGCCGATCGCGGCGAGCGCCTCGCGACCGCTCATGCGCCGGCCGTCCAGGTGAGCGCTGCCTTCGCCGATCAAAACAAGGGCGATATGGGCATTGTGGACGAGGTAACCGGCAGAGCCCTTGGAGGGCACGTCGGGAATACAATCATGTTCCAGCATGGCCGCAAGATGCTGGACGATCTCGTCCCGCACGCCGGAATGACCATGGGCGAAATTGGCAATCTGTGTGGCGATGATGGCGCGCACCTCGCGGGCGGCCAGCGATGGCCCGACGCCGCAGGCATGGCTGAGCACGATGCTGCGCGACAACAGGCTCTGCGAGGCACGATCGACCACCGTATCCGCCAGTGCCCCGACGCCGGTGTTGACGCCGTAGGCGCGCACGCCTGTCTCGACGATGCGCGCAACGATGCGGCTTGCCTGCTCGACGCGGGCCGAGGCGGCCGGCGACAGCGCCAGCGCTTCCCCTGCCCCGACGCGGGCGACATCGCGCCAGGTCAACACGGACTCGATGGCGATTGTCATTGACCGCTTCCGAAATGGCCGATGAATTGGCGAAAGGCGGGTGTGGCGCCGCCGGTGAACATTTCGTCGGGCTTGCCGCTGCTTTCGATCAGCCCTTCGCGCATGAAGACGACGCGGTTCGAGACGTTGCGGGCAAAGCTCATCTCATGGGTGACGACGAGCATGGTCATCCCCTCCTCGGCCAGCGCACGCATGACGCGCAGCACTTCGCCGACAAGCTCCGGATCGAGCGCCGAGGTCGGTTCGTCGAAGAGCATCACCTTCGGCTTCATCGCCAGCGCACGGGCGATTGCGGCACGCTGCTGCTGGCCGCCGGAGAGATGGGCCGGATAGGCATGGCGCTTATCTGATATGCCGACCTTTTCGAGCAGGGCTTCGGCCTCGGCGATGCAGTCGGCGCGCGGGCGCTTCAGCACATGGATCGGCCCTTCGATGACGTTCTGCAGGATCGTCATGTGGGACCAGAGATTGAAGGACTGGAACACCATGCCGAGTTCAGAGCGGATATGGTCCACCTGCTTCTGGCTGGCCGGCTTGCTTCGCCCGCCCTTGTGCACCATGCGGACCTCCTCGCCGTCGACCCAGATCTCGCCGTCGCTGGCGGTTTCGAGCATGTTGATACAGCGCAGAAACGTCGACTTGCCGGAGCCGGAGGCCCCCAGCAGCGAGATCACATCGCCGTCTTCCGCATCGAGGGAAATGCCGCGCAAGACCTCGTGCGTACCGAAGCTCTTGCGGATATTGCGGACCGATAGTCGGGTTACGCCTGGCATGGGTGCTCCAATCGGGTCAAAAGCTACTACGCTTTCAGCGGCTGCGGGGCCGCGCGGCGGTGTCGGGAGAGCGAATATTCGAGCAAGGCCATGCCCTGCAGGATGATGAAGTTGAGGACGAGATAGATGATCGCCGCACAGAGAAAGACTTCCATTGTGCGGTAGGTCTGCGAGATCAGCCGCTGCGCCACGCCGGTGACCTCCCAGACGGTGACGAGGCTTGCGAGCGCCGTCGACTTCATCATCAGCACGATCTCGGTGGAATAGGCCGGCAGCGCGTGGCGGAAGGCGATCGGCGCCAGGATACGGCGCACCAGCAGGAAGCCGGACATGCCGATCGAGCGCGCCGCTTCGATCTCCTTCGGCGAGACGGCACGAATGCCGCCACGGAAGATCTCCGCCGAGTAGCCGGCGGTGCAGAGCGCCAGCGACAGTACGGCGCAGACCATCGGCTCACGCAGGAACGGCCACAGGAAGGAATAGCGGATGAAGCCGAACTGGCCGAGGCCGTAGAATACCAGGAACATCTGGATCAAAAGCGGCGAGCCGCGGAAGACGAAGATATAGCCTTTGGCAAAGCCCGAAAGCACTTTGTTGCCACTGGTCCGCATCCAGACGATGACAAGCGCCAGCAGGCCGCCGGAGACGATCGACAGGGAAAACAGGATGAGCGTCGTCGGCACGGCCTTGAGCAGAGTGACCATGGTCGAGGCGATGAAGGTGAAATCCATTGTCGCCTCCTTACGCCTGGCCCATGGCGGATGCCGGCATGCTGCGATTGGCGCGGCGCTCCGCCCCGTTGAAGATGCGGTCCGAAAGGCTGGTCAGGATGAGATAGAGGCAGCCGCCGGCGATGAAGAACAGGAAATATTGCCGGGTCGAGCCCGCCGCCACCTGGCTGGTGCGCATCAGCTCGGCAAGACCGGTGACGGAGATCAGCGCCGAATCCTTGAGACTGAGCTGCCAGACGTTACCGAGGCCGGGGATGGCGAGGCGAAACACCTGCGGCATGATGATGCGGCGAAGGCGCATGCCGCGATGCATGCCGATCGCCGAGGCGGCCTCAAGCTCGCCCTTGGAGATGGCAAGAAAAGAGCCGCGAAACACCTCCGCCTGGTAGGCGCCGGAGATGATGCCGACGGCTAGCGCGCCGGCGACAAAGGAAGGCAAGCCGAGGAACCCTTCGTAACCCAACGACTGGCCGATCGAGGTGACGGCCGACGAACCGCCGAAATAGATGAGATAGATGATCAGCAGTTCCGGCACGCCGCGAAACACGGTCGTGTAGACATTGCCGAGCGTGACAAGGACAAGATTGCCGGAGAGTTTCGCGGCCGCGACGATCGCGCCCAGCACCGCGCCGATCGCCAGTGCCGTCGCCGTGACAGCCAGCGTCATCAAGGCGGCGGCAACGAGCAGCGCGCCCCATCCGGTCGAGCCGAAGCCGAGAAGTTCCAAGCTTGCCATATCGTCCGTTCCCCGTCCGTGGCAGTGTTTTGCGGATTGAACCAGAGCATGATGCCGAAAAGTACCAGCGGTTTTCGGATGACATCATGCTCTAACTCTTTTATTTAGAACAGGATTCAGTTTTAGGCCGACCGGGCCAAAAATCATCCTGTTCGTGCATGCGGTCTCCGGCGATAAAGCCGGAGACCGGCGTTTGCGGCCGAAAGGCCGAAATGCTTATTGCGGGCTGACGTCGACCTTGAACCACTTCATCGAGAGGTTCTTGACGGTGCCGTCGGCAAGTGCGGACTTGATTGCTTCGCTGAACTTGTCGCGCAGGTCCGTATCCGCCTTGCGGACACCCAGGCCTTCGCCCTCGCCCCAGATCGAACCGGCGATCTCGGGACCGGTGAAGTCGAGTGCGCCGTTGGCGGACGCAAAGGCATTGGCGAAATAGACGGCGTCATCGAAGCCGAGGTCGATGCGGCCGTTCTGTAGGTCGAGGTCGCGGTCGGCACCGGTCTTGTATTCGCGGATCTCGGCAATATCGCCGAAATTGTCATAGACGAACTTGGCGTAAACGGTCGCCGCCTGAATGCCGATCGTCTTTCCCTTGAAGGCCGCCTTCAGCGCGTCGATCTCCTTCACGCCGGTCTGGCCGGGCGTCATCTTGATCGTGGTGCCGGTGCCGGCGGCCTTTGCCAGCGGGCTGTCCTTGGCGGTGGCAAAGGCGGCAGGCGTGGCGGCATAGGGAATGGTGAAGTCGATGACCTGCTTGCGCTCCTCGGTGATCGACAGCGCATCCATGATGACGTCAAACTTGCCGGCGTTGAGCGCCGGGATCATGCCGTCCCAATCGGAGGCGACCAGCGTGCATTCGATCTTGGCGCGTTCGCACAGCACCTTGGCGAGTTCCGGTTCGAAGCCGCCGAGCGTGCCGTCGGCATTGGTGAGGTTCCAGGGCGCATAGGCGCCTTCGAGTGTGATGGTCGCCTTCGTCCAGTCTTTGGAAAAGGCAGGCGCGGCGAAGGCGGAAAAAGCCGCCACGCCACAAAGCAGGATTGCGCTGAATTTCATTTGTGAATTCTCCTCTGGAGTTGAAACAGACCTTGCGGCACCACGGCCGATCTTCGCCGGCTTGCCCTTTCCTGTCCTATTTCTGTTTCAAGGACCGATTGGGAGGTTGTATATGGTAGCATATGAGATATTTTGTGATATGCAAGGGGAAAGTCGAATTATGTGGCGAATTCCATTTGTGCAAAAGGAATAGGCAATGAAGCGTCCCGGCGAGATGAAGCGCGAACTGGCGCAGAATGATAGCACCCCTCTCTATGCCGGCGTCAAGCAGGTGATCCTCGACCGCATCCACAGCGGCGAGTGGCCGCCGAAATATCGCGTGCCCTCGGAAAACGAACTGGTGGTCGAGCTCGGCGTCAGCAAGATGACTGCCAACCGGGCGCTGCGCGAACTTGCCAACGAGGGCGAACTCATCCGCATCCAGGGCGTCGGCTCCTTCGTTGCCGAGCGCAAGGGCTATTCGGCGCTGTTCGAGGTCCGCAACATCGCCGAGGAAATTGCCGAACGCGGTCATACCCATGAGGCCTCCGTCATTGTTCTCGCCCAGGAAACCGCCTCTCCGGAGATTGCCGACGCGCTCGAACTGCCGATCGGTGCTGCGGTTTTCCACTCGCTGATCGTCCACAGCGAAAACGGTGTTCCCGTGCAGATCGAGGACCGTTTCGTCCATCCGGAGGCCGCCCCTGAATATCTCGACCAGGATTTTTCGACGCTGACGCCGAACGCTTATCTGACGGCCGCAGCCCCGCTCAGCGGCTCCGAGCACGTTGTCGAAGCGGCGATGCCACAGGCCTGGGAATGCAAGCTGCTGACCATCATGAAGACCGAACCGTGCCTGACGATCCGCCGGCGTACCTGGTCGGCAAAGCAGGTGGTCTCGACCGCTCGCCTCGTCTATCCTGGCCACCGCTACCGGCTGGAAGCGCGCAGCGGCAAGATGTTCGAGGAATGAAAACACTGCTCACGTTGTATATGGAACATGGGCGCTTATTGTGATGCTGGCGTGAAACGCGCCACCAATGCATGACGATCGCCCGGATAGGTGAAACGCACATGCGTCACCGGGCCGGCGCCGCTCCAGGTGCGGCGTTCGACGACGAGGCAGGCGGTATTGCGCGCTATGTCGAGGACGGCTGCCACTTCTGCATTGGCGGAGACGGCGTGGATCCGGTGTTCGGCCGTGCTCCACGGCACCTGGTTGAGCAACCATGGCCCCGGCGCCATCGTCAGGAAATCGGCATTGGCGGCCTCCGGCACCGTCGCAAGGCTGATCAGCCGCTCCTCCAGGCAAAAGGGCCGCATGCCGGCATTGTGGATGCAGACGACCTCGACGACAGAGGACGCCACCGGCAGTTCCAGCCTTCGGCTGTCTTCCGCCTTGGCCTTACGGCTCGTCTTCTTCGATACCGCATAGGAATAGGGCAGGTTCAGCGACTGCACCTCGGCCTTGATGTCGTGGATTTCGAGAACAGCCGATTGCGCCTTCGGCTGGGTGACGAAGCTGCCGGACTTCTTGCGGCGCTCGATCAGGCCGGCCTTTGCGAGCTGGGTCAGCACCTTGTTCACCGTCATGCGCGAGCAGTCATACTGCATGGCGAGATCGACTTCGAAGGGAATGCGGTACCCCGGCGGCCAATCGCCCGAGACGATACGGCCCTCGATGTCGCTGAGGATGCGCTGATGCAAGGTGGGATCCCTGCTTTGGTTCATCGCCACGTTCCGACTGGTCTCCCGTTATCTCTTTGTTTTTACTAAAATCCAGACGAAAGACCACTACACATTTTTGCTGGAATTGCTCTAATTCGAATGGCCGGACAGGAAAAGCTCTTTCTCAGGCGCTCAGCAATTCGCTCATGACCGCCAGGAAACGCCGGTCGATGGCATCGCGCCTGAGATGGCGTCCACCCTCCACTTGCTTGCGGCCATGCGCCCAGACGCAATCGACGGCGACGCCGCCGGCAAACACCCAATGGTCGAGGATCTGGTCGCCTGCGAGATAAGGAACGGCCGTCGTATCGAGCGAAACGATATCGGCGGAATGGCCCACGGCGAGCCCGGCCGGCGCCTTTAGCGCGGCGCCACCACCGGCCAGTGCATGTGTGAACAGCGAAAGCGCCGTCGAACCACCGGGTGCAGCCACGACGTTGCGAGCGCGAAGCGCCAGGCGCTGCGAATATTCGAGCTGGCGCAGTTCCTCCGGCACGGAGATCAGCACGTTGGAATCCGAGCCGATGCCGTAAAGCCCGCCGTCTTCGAGGAAAAGCGGCGCGGCAAAGGCACCGTCGCCGAGATTGGCTTCGGTGATCGGGCAGAGGCCAGCGATCGCACCGCTTTTCGCCATCCGCCGCGTTTCGTCCTCGGTCATGTGCGTTGCATGGATCAGGCACCAGCGCTCATCCACAGGCGCATGATCGAGCAGCCATTCCACAGGCCGCGCGCCGGACCAGGCGACGCAGTCCTCGACCTCCTTCACCTGCTCGGCGACATGGATATGGATGGGACCGTCGCCGGCCATCGGCACGAGCTTTATAAGCTCGTCCGGTGTCGCCGCGCGCAGGCTGTGCGGCGCCAGCCCGAGCTCGGCGCCGTCGAGCCGGCCAGTGACTGCCCGGCATCCCTCCATCAGCCTTTCGAAGCTTTCGAGCGAATTGATGAAACGCCGCTGACCATCGATGGGGGCAGCTCCGCCGAAGCCGGAATGAGCATAGAAGACCGGCAGCAACGTCAGGCCGATACCGGTCTCTTCGCTTGCCGCGCCGATGCGTTCGGCAAGCTCGGCGATATTGGCGTAAGTGCTGCCGTCCCTGTCATGGTGAAGATAGTGGAACTCGCCGACGCGGGAAAACCCGGCCTCCAGCATTTCCGCATAAAGCTTGGCCGCGACCGCTTCGACATGCTCCGGCGTCATCGCCAGGGCAAACTTGTACATGACCGTGCGCCAGCTCCAGAAGCTGTCATTGGCCGGGCCGCGCACTTCGGCAAGGCCGGCCATCGCCCGCTGGAAGGCATGGCTGTGCAGGTTCGCCATGGCGGGAACGAGGAGAGCGTGGCATTCATCGCTCGGTCCCGGAGAAGTCCCGATTTCGACCCGCGCGATGCGCCCGGCTTCAAGCATCAGCCGCACATCTTTCTGCCAGCCTTGCGGCGTCAGCGCCGTGCCTGCGTGAAGTGTGGTCATGGCCTTCCCTCTCCTTTTGCCGCGTCGCCGATCTTTCTTTTCCAGAAAAGCGCGCAAAATTTCTCTTGTCACCCGCCGATTATGTATATACATGTTATTGGCATAAGGAAAGGCGCAAAGCTGATGCCCGGGAACAATTTTTCAGAGGAAACCTCATCCGCCGACCCCCGTCCGGCGCTTTGGCGCAATGCGCGGCTGGCCACGCTTACGCCTGGTAAAGAAGGACTCGGCATCGTCGAAAAGGGCGCCGTGCTGACCGAAAATGGCCGCATCGCCTTTGCCGGCGCCGAAAGCGACCTGCCGGCATCGGCCATCGAACACTCCGAAATCGTCGATCTCGAAGGCCGCTGGGTGACGCCCGGCCTCGTCGACTGCCACACCCATATCGTCCACGGCGGGAACCGCGCCCGCGAGTTCGAAATGCGCCTTGCAGGCGCCACCTATGAGGAGGTCGCCCGCGCCGGCGGCGGCATCGTCTCCTCGGTGAAGGCGACCAACGCGCTGTCGGTCGAAGAGCTCGTCGCCGAGGCTCTGCCGCGGCTCGATACGCTGCTTGCCGAAGGTGTGACGACGATCGAGGTCAAGTCCGGTTATGGGCTGAACCGAACCGGCGAAGTGAAGATGCTGCAGAGCGCCCGCCTGCTCGGCCATATCAGACCGGTCCGCGTCGCCACCAGCTATCTCGGCGCCCATGCGACGCCGGTGGAATATAAGGGTCGCAACGGTGATTATCTCGATGATGTCGTCCTGCCCGGTCTCGACGACATGCACAATCTCGGTCTTGCCGATGCGGTCGACGGCTTCTGCGAGGGCATCGCCTTTTCCACGGCCGAGATCGCCCGCGTCTTCGACAAGGCGAAGGCGCTCGGCCTACCGGTCAAGCTGCATGCCGAGCAGCTCTCCAATCTTGGCGGCGCCAGGCTCGCCGCGTCATACGGCGCGCTATCGGCCGATCATCTCGAATATCTCGACGAAGATGGCGTTGCGGCGATGGCCGCAGCCGGCACCGTCGCCGTGCTGCTGCCCGGCGCCTTCTACGCTATCCATGAAAAGCAGAAGCCGCCGGTAGAGGCGTTGCGGCGGGCAGGTGTGCCGATTGCGATTGCCACCGATTGCAATCCCGGCACCTCGCCGCTCACCTCGATGCTGCTCACCATGAACATGGCGGCCACGCTTTTCGGCCTCACCGTCGAGGAATGCATCGCCGGCGCCACCCGCGAAGGCGCCCGCGCGCTCGGTCTGCTCGACAAGACGGGAACGCTCGAACCCGGCAAATTCGCCGATCTCGCCATATGGAATATCGAAAGCCTCGCCGAGCTCGTCTACCGCATCGGCTTCAATCCGCTTCACACACGCGTCTTCAAGGGCGAAAGGAACGGTCGATGACCATCACGCTCCACCCGGGCTCCGTCTCGCTCAAAGATTTGGAAACCATCTACTGGACGGGCGCACCGGCAAGGCTCGATCCCGCCTTCGATGCCGGCATCACCAAGGCCGCTGCCCGTATCGCCGAGATCGCCGCCGGCAATGCGCCGGTCTACGGTATCAATACCGGCTTCGGCAAACTCGCCTCGATCAAGATCGACAGCGCCGATGTGACCACCTTGCAGCGCAATCTCATCCTGTCGCATTGCTGCGGCGTCGGCGCGCCACTGCCTAAGAATATCGTGCGGCTGATCATGGCGCTGAAACTGGTCTCGCTCGGGCGCGGCGCCTCCGGCGTGCGGCTGGAGCTGGTGCGGCTGATCGAAGGCATGCTGGATAAGGGCGTCATCCCGCTGATCCCGGAAAAGGGCTCGGTCGGCGCCTCCGGCGATCTTGCGCCCCTTGCCCATATGGCGGCGGTGATGATGGGCGAGGCCGAAGCCTTCTTCGCCGGCGAACGCCTCTCAGGCGCGCAAGCCCTCGAAAGGGCCGGCCTCAGACCGGTCGTGCTCGCCGCCAAGGAGGGCCTGGCGCTGATCAACGGCACCCAGACCTCGACGGCGCTGGCGCTTGCCGGCCTCTTCCGCGCCCATCGTGCGGCACAGGCAGCGCTCATCACCGGCGCGATGTCCACCGATGCCGCCATGGGCTCTTCGGCGCCCTTTCATCCGGATATTCACACATTGCGTGGCCACAAGGGTCAGATCGACACGGCTGCCGCGCTTCGCGCCCTGCTCGAAAACTCCATCATTCGCCAAAGCCACATCGAGGGCGATGAGCGTGTGCAGGATCCCTATTGCATTCGCTGCCAGCCGCAGGTCGACGGCGCCTGCCTCGATCTGCTGCGCTCGGTTGCCCGCACGCTTGAAATCGAGGCTAATGCGGTCACCGACAATCCGCTGGTGCTGTCGGACAATTCCGTCGTCTCCGGCGGCAATTTCCACGCCGAACCCGTGGCCTTCGCCGCCGACCAGATCGCACTTGCCGTCTGCGAGATCGGCGCGATTTCGCAGCGCCGCATCGCGCTGCTGGTCGATCCGACCCTTTCCTACGGCCTGCCGGCCTTCCTCGCCAAGAAGCCGGGCTTGAACTCCGGCCTGATGATCGCCGAGGTGACGTCTGCGGCGCTGATGTCGGAAAACAAGCAGATGTCGCACCCGGCCTCGGTCGATTCGACGCCGACATCGGCCAACCAGGAAGACCATGTCTCCATGGCCTGCCATGGTGCCCGCCGCCTGCTTGGCATGACCGAGAACCTGTTCGGCATCATCGGCATCGAGGCGCTGACCGCCGCCCAAGGCGTCGAACTGCGCGCACCGCTATCGACCAGCCCGGAACTTTCGAAGGCCATCGCCGCAATCCGCAGCAAGGTGCCGAGCCTCGACAGCGACCGCTATATGGCCAATGACCTCGCCGCGGCGGCCGAACTGGTGGCGACGGGCGCGCTGAACGCCGCCGTTTCGGATGGCATTCTGCCGGTTTTGGAAGGTTGAGATGATGATGGAAAAAGTCCCCTCCCCAACCCCTCCCCACAAGGGGGAGGGGCTTAACCTGCGGCCCCGGCTGCATTCAATCTTGAACGCAGAGCGTGCGGCTGGCTCTAGCCCCTCCCCCCTGTGGGGAGGGGTTGGGGAGGGGTTTTTGCCATGACCGCACCATACGAAATCCATCGGGGCACCTCCCCCGTCATCCTCGGTTTCCCCCATACCGGCACCAACGTGCCGTCTGAGATTGCCGACCGCCTCAACGACAACGGCAGGATGCTGGCCGACACCGACTGGCACATCCATCGGCTCTATGACGGGCTGCTCGACAATGTCACGACCGTGCGCGCCACCTTCCACCGCTATGTGATCGACGCCAATCGCGATCCGGCCGGCGTCAGCCTCTATCCCGGCCAAAACACCACCGGCCTTATTCCCCAGACGGATTTCGACGGCAAGGCGATCTGGAGGGATGGGCAGGCGCCTGACGAAGCTGACGTCGCGGCGCGGCTGCGGGACTTTCATGCCCCCTATCATGCGGCACTTGCCGCCGAGATCGAGCGCGTGAGAGCAATCCATGGCGTCGCAATTCTCTACGACTGCCACTCGATCCGCTCCCACATTCCCTTCCTCTTCGAAGGCAAGTTGCCGGATTTCAATATCGGCACCGACATGGGCAAGACGTGCGACAGCGCCATCGAGCAGGCGACGCTCACCGTCGTCGAAGCCGCCGAAGGTTACGACAGTGTGCTCAACGGTCGTTTCAAGGGCGGCTGGACGACACGCCACTATGGTCAGCCCGATACCGGTGTGCACGCGATCCAGATGGAGCTTGCGCAATCGACCCATCTCCAGACCGAGGCGGCGCCCTTCGCCTACAATGCCGCCAAAGCAGACAGACTCCGCGTCCATCTCAAAAACATTCTGGTGCGCATCGAACAGATCGCGCCCGACCTGAAACGCTGACGCCCGAAACCTGAGAACAGGGGAACCGCCATGAACAATCCACGCCACAATATCCGCGAAATCCGCGCGCCCCGCGGCAACGATCTCAATGCCAAGAGCTGGATGACCGAAGCGCCGCTGCGCATGCTGATGAACAATCTCGACCCTGACGTTGCCGAAAATCCGAACGAACTCGTCGTTTATGGCGGCATCGGCCGCGCCGCCCGCACCTGGGAGGATTTCGACCGCATTGTCGCGACGCTGAAGACGCTGACGGAAGAAGAAACGCTACTCGTGCAGTCCGGCAAGCCGGTCGGCGTCTTCCGCACCCACAAGGATGCGCCGCGGGTGCTGATCGCCAACTCCAACCTCGTGCCGCACTGGGCGACCTGGGATCATTTCAACGAACTGGATAAGAAGGGCCTTGCCATGTACGGCCAGATGACGGCCGGCTCGTGGATCTATATCGGCACGCAGGGCATCGTGCAGGGCACCTACGAGACCTTCGTCGAGGCCGGCCGCCAGCATTACGGCGGCAATCTCAAGGGCAAATGGATCCTGACCGGCGGCCTCGGCGGCATGGGCGGCGCCCAGCCGCTCGCCGCCGTCATGGCCGGCGCCTGCTGCCTGGCCGTTGAATGCAATCCCGATTCGATCGATTTCCGCCTGCGCACCCGCTATGTCGACGCCAAGGCAGAGACGCTGGATGAAGCGCTTGAGATGATCGACCGCTGGACCAAGGCCGGCGAGGCAAAGTCCGTCGGCCTCCTCGGCAATGCTGCCGAAATCCTGCCGGAGATGGTCCGTCGCGGCATCCGCCCCGATATCGTCACCGACCAGACCTCGGCCCACGACCCGATCAACGGCTACCTGCCGAAAGGCTGGACGATGGGTGAGTGGAAGGCAAAGCGCGAAAGTGATCCGAAGGCGGTGGAAAAAGCGGCGCGCGCCTCGATGCGCGAGCATGTCGAAGCGATGATCGCCTTCTGGAACGCCGGCGTGCCGACACTCGACTACGGCAACAACATCCGCCAGGTCGCCAAGGACGAAGGCCTCGAAAACGCCTTTGCCTTCCCGGGCTTCGTGCCGGCCTATATCCGCCCGCTGTTTTGCCGCGGCATCGGCCCCTTCCGTTGGGCGGCTCTTTCCGGCGATCCGGAGGATATCTACAAGACGGATGCCAAGGTGAAGGAGCTGCTGCCTGACAACAAGCACCTGCACAACTGGCTCGACATGGCCAGGGAGCGCATCGCCTTCCAAGGCCTGCCGGCACGCATCTGCTGGGTAGGTCTTGGCGACCGCCACAAACTCGGCCTCGCCTTCAACGAGATGGTGAGAACAGGCGAACTCTCCGCCCCGATCGTCATCGGCCGCGACCATCTGGACTCCGGCTCCGTCGCCTCGCCGAACCGCGAGACCGAAGCTATGAAGGACGGTTCTGACGCCGTTTCCGACTGGCCGCTGCTCAATGCCCTGCTCAACACGGCATCGGGCGCCACCTGGGTGTCGCTGCATCACGGCGGCGGCGTCGGCATGGGCTTCTCGCAGCATTCCGGCATGGTCATCTGCGCCGATGGCACGGACGATGCCGCAAGACGCCTCGAGCGCGTGCTGTGGAACGATCCGGCGACCGGCGTCATGCGCCACGCCGATGCCGGCTACGAGATCGCCATCGACTGCGCCAAGGAAAAGGGCCTGCGCTTGCCCGGCATTCTCGGGAACTGAGCCCGGTGAAGATCCTGCGCGCCGGCGATCACAAACGCATGCCCTGGAAAAACGGCAAGGGAGAGACGGTGGAGATCGCCGTCTTTCCACCTGACGCCTCGATCGACGACTTCGACTGGCGCATCAGCATGGCGACGGTCGCAGAAGACGGCCCGTTTTCGATCTTTCCCGGCATCGACCGGACGCTGGCGATCCTTAATGGCAACGGCATGGTGCTCGATGTGGAAGGCAGATCTTCGGTGCTGCTGACAACGGCAAGCGATCCGCTGGCCTTCCCGGCGGATATCCCGGTCGCCGCCAGGCTCGAGGACGGAACAATCACCGATCTCAACGTGATGACGCGCCGTGACGGGTTTAGCCATACGCTGATCCGCATCGACGTCGATGGCAGCAAAACCGTGCCGCTGCCGCCCTCGACATGCCTGTTGCTTTGCCATCGCGGCGCATTGTCATTCCGCCGCGACGGCGAGACCGGCGCGCTTGCGGCCGGCGATGCGCTGCTGATCGACGACGCGGCTGCAACCGTGCTGGAAATCGATGGCGAAGCCAGATGTTATCTCGCTTTGATCACCACAGGCTGATCTTCGAACAACATACTGAAAACATTAAGCAATCGAGGATTTGGCGAAGCGTGTGCATAAACCATCGCCATCTCGGGCCATGGACGTCATTCCTCGTTTCGGTCTAAACTTCGCCCTTCTGATGCAGAAGAAGACCTAGACTGCCCGCAACGTGCCGGGGAGCAAGGGAGCAGGCGTGACGGATCCATACGATATTCTCGGCGTTGAACGCGATGCGGACGAGGCGCAGCTGAAGGCCGCCTATCGGCGCCTGGCGAAGGTCGCCCACCCCGATTCGGGTGGCGATTCGGAAGCCTTTGCCCATCTGCAGAAAGCCTATGGGCTGCTTCTCGATCCGGTCCGGCGCAAGGTCTACGACGATACCGGCTACGACGTCGAATTCGCCGATGCGGCCGAATTGCAGGCGCTCGTGATGATCGAGAAGCTCGTCACCGATGCAGTGCTCGACGAGCGCGCACCCGGAAGTTTCGATCCCGTGGCCGTCATGCAGGACAGTCTTTCCGAAGAACTGCGAAAGGCGCGTTTCAGCAAGAGCGAACTGGAGCGCCACGCCTCGCGCATCGGACTGCATCTGGAACGGCTGGAAAAGCAGTCCGGCCGCGATGTGCTCGCCCACATGTTCCGCGCCCGCATCGAAGCGATCTCCAAGGCGGTCGCGGAAACCGAGGCGAAGATCAAGGCGGCGGAACGCGCCGCCGACATGCTCTCCGGCTATGTCTACGACATCGATCCGCCGCCGCTGTCTGATGACGCGGTTACCAGCATCGAATGGGTCGAAGCCTCAAGAAACCGCTCCACCGGCTGACGGCGTAGACGCGGCTGATCTTAATAAGCCAGCTTCGGATACCAGTCCGGTGCCCGACCTTCGGGCGTCGCATCGAGCACGGTCCAGAGCGGCATCAGGTCGGGCGCGCCGCGCGGATCCTCACCGGGATCGGCCGTCACACCGCCCATCTCCTGGCTCCAGAAATGGCGGATGGTGCCGTCGCGCCGCGTGAATACGTTGAAGGCGGCGTCATCGCTGCCATCCCTGCCGATTGCGTGATAGTCGCGGCTGTAGTCGTCCGTCATGTCGGAATAAAGCGGCAGATGATGCCAGCCGCGCTCCTTCTTGAAGGCGAGCAGCCTTTCGATCGGCGAGCGGGCGACGACGGCAAGGGCGGCGCGCTGCTGGATGTCAGGCACTTCGCCGTCCCAGGCCGACAGCAGCGAGGTGCACATCGGGCACGGGCGCTCGCGTTGCGGGCCGAACATGTAGCTGTAGACGATCAGCGTATCCTTGTCGGCGAAGAACTCGGCAAAGGAGATCGGCCCATCGCTGCCTTGGAAGCGGTAGTCTTTCGTCACCTCGCCGCCCGGCGGCAGCGCTCGGCGTTGTCTTGCCACGCGCTCGATGTGCCGGCGCAATTCGATCTCTTCGGCCAGCAGCGCGTCGCGGGCGCTGCGATACACCTCGCTCTCATTGGGAAACCGGACGCCGTTCTTGGCCGCAAGCACGGCGGCGGGCACCAGATGTTGATTATCCATGATGATATCCTCCTTCTATTGCCGCGCGTCTCAGACGCGCCAAGGACGTGCTGAAGCCACGACCGGGTCGCAGCACATCATTACAAGGACGATCGGCCGATGCGAAAATCGACAGAGCCGACGGAAAATATTTGCCCCGCGCTTTGGCCGGCTCAGCGCCCGGATCGCCAAAGTCCAGCCGATCAAGATCGCGCGTTCCGAAATGCGGACCATCGAACCAGCTCATGATCCGCATTGCGCCCTTCCGAGAGGACGCCGCCCCGTGAACTCATTTCACCGTCGGCTGCGAAACTCAGTGAACGGTGATCACCGGAATGCCAGCTTCGTCGGCGGCACGGATAAGCGCTGCTCGCGCGTCCTGAGCCGGAATTTCCCCATGAATTGCATTTCGGCACGCTCTAATCGCTATAAGATATTCTTCTCCGTCGTCGATCGGCCAGCCAACGGTCAGCATCTCGGCAGCCTGGAAAAGGGTTGCGACAAGCTTGTATTTTTCCGACCCACTCACAACGAGCATCAGAGGGGCAAACTCTTCGGATGTGCGCCACTTCATGACATTAGGTCTCCCCACAGTAAACATATTAGTAACCGTGCAAGAACCGTTCCGTGATCTTCGCTGGCATGCCGAAGCTCGTTTCTGAGGCCGCATAATGGAAAGGAGAACGTTTCTTAATGGCCGCTCTAGCCGCCCCAGCATCGCCAGCGTTAGCATGGGCACCTGTTTGCAGGGAAACGGTCGCGCAAGATTGCCTTGACACGTCGCGATAAGCAATATATCTATCCGGTTATATAGCTACATGGTGATATATGGATAGCAGCCTCGATGCGATTTTCTCCGCACTCTCAGACCCAACAAGGAGAGCAATCCTTGAGCGGCTTGCTCACGGCAAGGCGACCGTGGCCGAACTCGCAGATCCCTTCGAGTTGTCTCAGCCTGCCATCTCAAAGCATCTCAAGGTCCTGGAACAGGCCGGATTGATCCGCTCCGGCCGTGAAGCGACTTCGCGTCCCCGCGAACTTCAGCCGGACGCGTTGAAGAAAATTTCTGATTGGATTGGCGATTACAGACGCTTCTGGGATCAGAGCTTCGATCGTCTCGATGGCTATTTGTCCAAGGTACAAGGATACGAAGATGACAAATCCGAAGACTGATACTGACAATGCTCGCGATCTGGTTTTTGTACGAAGGTTCAATGCCCCATGCGATCTCGTTTTCAGGGCATGGACCGACCCGAAAGCGCTAGCGCAATGGAGCGGTCCTCACGGTTTCAAGGCGGTGGGCGACCAGCTTGAAGTTTGGCCCGGTGGTAGACACCGCGCCTGTCTGATAGCGCCAGATGGAGAGGAGCACTGGGTTAGCGGAAAATACCTTGAGGTCGAGCCTCCGCACAGGCTTGTCTTCACACATGCCTGGGAAATCGGAACCGGCGAAACGAGCCCGGAAACGGTGGTCACGATTGCGCTAAAGGAAAGCGACGGAGGCACGGAAATGACGTTTCGGCAAAGTGGATTTGAAAGCGCATCGTCACTTGAGGGTCATGAAGGTGGTTGGTCGCAAAGCTTCGAGCGACTTGGCGTTTTTCTGGGGGCTGAATCCGAAAGGCCGGACCATGAATAAGGCGGCGATGAAGCTTTACTATTGCGAGACGCTCAATCCTCGGAAGGCCTGCGCCGCTGCCCGTTTTCTTAAAGCCGACGTCGAGTTCATAAGGATTGACCTGGCAAGCGGAGAACAGCGCACCACTGAATTCCTGGCTCTTAACCCGAACGGGAAAGTCCCTGTGCTGCAGGATGATGGCGGAACCTTGTGGGAAGCGAATGCCATCATGTGCCGGTTGTCTGACAGCGTTGCCTCGGATTTCTGGCCGCATGACCACCGGCAGATCGACGTCCTCCGGTGGCTGAGCTGGGACGCCAGTCATTTCACCCGGCATGGGGCAACGCTGTGGTTTGAAACCTTGATCAAGCCGTTGTTCGGCGGAGAGCCTGACGTCGCCGTGATCGAAGATGCGAAGACGAGCTTCCGACTCCATGCTCGCGTGCTCGACGACCACTTGGCCACGAAGATCGTCGCTGTCGGAAAGACACTGACTATCGCAGATTTTGCATTGGCCGCTGCACTTCCTTATGCGACTTCTGCTGAGATTCCACTTTCCGAGTTCAGGCATATACAGGCGTGGTACGAACGGCTTGAACAACTAGATGCGTGGCGAAACCCCTTCCCGGCCTAAAAAGGTGCGGCCGTCTCCGCTTGGCTGGCGTGTCTGCTTCGCCGGTATTTTCTAACTAATCCGCTTCACGGGGCCTCGCTTCTCCGCCGCTGGAATCCCTTCGCCCGTCAAACGACAAGACGAAAGCGGCGGTATGCGCAAGGGCTGCAAAGCAAAAAGGGCGCTCGACCCTTGCGGGGAGCGCCCTTATCCTGTCGGACAACGAACAATTCGACGACGTCGATACCGCGCGCGTCCATTTTTCAGGCAGGACGGGTATATGGACCCTTCCCGCCGGGGTTTCAAGAGGCTGTTCAGCGGTTCTACACTATAATCGACCGTAGTCGATCAGGAGGCGACCCCGGTGATTGGATTGACCACAGGTCGTTCGCTTTTGTCCCTGACCCCAGCCGGCTGCAACGCCGGCGGCGCCATCGATTCTGCGTCGGCGGGCTCCGGCTTTTCAGGAACGACGCCGACATCCTTGGGTCGCCGCTGCTCGGGCTTTACGTTTTGATCATTCGTCGACATTGTCAGTCTCCTTTTCAGGAAGAAGTCATGGCCGTCGACATGGTTCCGGCGATGGGATGGAGGATTTACCGATGCTTGACAGGTTTCTGCTGCAGGGCCCTCAGGATGCGCACTTCACCATCCTTCTTGCGCATGGCGCCGGCGCGCCGATGGATTCGGCATCGATGACAGCAGCCGCAAATGCGCTCGCCGGCGTCGGCTTCCGTGTGGCCCGTTTCGAATTCGCCTATATGGCTGCCCGCCGCACCTCGGAAGGCCGCAAGCCGCCGCCACGGGCCGAAACGCTCAATCCCGAATACGAGGCGGCCATTGCCGAGCTCGGCGCCAGCGGTCCTCTAATCATCGGCGGCAAGTCGATGGGCGGCCGGGTCGCCAGCATGATCGCCGACGGTCTTCATCGTCGGGGTAAGATCGCCGGCCTGCTCTGCCTCGGCTATCCCTTCCATCCGCCCGGCCAGCCGGAGAAGCTGCGCACCGGCCATCTCACAGGGCTGGCGACGCCCGCCCTGATCTGCCAGGGAACGCGTGACGAATTCGGCACGCGGGACGAGGTGCCAGGCTACGATCTGTCCGACAGGATCGAGATCCTCTGGCTCGAGGATGGCGACCACGACCTCAAGCCGCGCAAGACGATCTCCGGTTTCTCCAGTGCCGATCACCTCGCTACGATGGCGACGGCGGTGAAGACATGGGCCGAACGACTGCCGGTTTGAGCATCACCCTTGTCCCGGTGCCGGCCCGCGGCTGCCGCCATCAGGCTGCAAGCTTCCTGACATCGATGCGTCGGTCGGTGGCCGAAACGGTGATTTCGAAGTGGTCGGCCTGCACCACGCCCTGAATATTGCGCGGCCGGTGGGCGACGATGGCCACTCCGCCTTTAAGCCGGACACTGTCATAGAGGATACCGGCGCCGCCGCTCGAGCGGACCTCTTCCCCCAGCACCTGCGACGCCGCATAGCTGGTGGCGTCATAAACATCGGGCCGCAGACTCTCTTCACCGCGAATGTCGAGGTAATCACCAATCAGATTGGCCGCATAGCTTCGATAGGTGCGCGCCATCGTCGCCACGCTGCGCGCGTAAGCTTCGCGCCTGAGATGATGGCCAACCTCCGCGGCGGCGGTTCTGAGATCGTCGGCGGCATACCAGGCGCCGAGATCCGGGCCGTTGAAGCGCATTCCTCCCGGCGCGACATGCAGGAATGCCGCCATCACAATACTGGCATTGGCAATGCCATAAACCCATTGGTCCTCGGGAAGCCGTTGGATGCGGTCGGCGACCAGACGGTCGTTGGTCCAGCCGACGAGCTCCATCACGGCTTCGAGATCGGCCGCCCGCGTCACCGTCTCAAAAAGCCCGATGGGCGGAAACTGCGAAGGGATCAAGCGGTACGATGGACGTGGCGCCTGGGCAAACCGATCCCTCACCGGAAGACGATGTCCGCGTCTTCGTAGGGCGTGAACGCTTCGTCGAGCGCATTCGGCTGCATATAGAGACCGCCTCGCGCGCCATCGAGAAAGCGGCGGACAGTCATCAACCCGTCCTGGGTTCCGTTCGTCGCGACATCAAGCGGCGGACGCCCGCTGAAAACGAGCGCCTGATGCGGTGTGCGCAGCCAGGCGACGCCGGCGCGTTCATCGGAAAACAGCACGCCGAGCGCCTGATGGATGCCGAGCACGGCCGAGATGCGGGTTAGCGTATCGACATCGAGCGTGAAGGCACCGTGCTCGCGCGCCTGTTTGGCCCAATTGTGGTAGGTCGACCTAGAGGGATAACCGAGCACGAGCAGACGCTGCTCTTCCGTCAGTCCCCAGAGATCGGCGATCGCCAGAAAGGTTCGCAATGCCGGGGCGCTGAGCCTCCTGCGGTTTGCCGGAGCAAACCGCTCCATTTCCAGCCGCTGTGGCCCCTGGCCCTTCCGCTGCTCCCGTCGTGCATGCTGCATAAGAGCCTCCTGTCTTGAATTAGACATAGTCCAAATCTGGGCATACATCAAGCAAATTTAAAGACCGGTCCTGCCGACCGCCGGCTTAGCCGTCACCATAGTCCCGGCAGCAGCCGGTAGCGGACCTTGCGGCGGTATTCGGCGTAACCCGGCAGGTCTCTGGTCAGATGTTTCTCCTCATCCAGCAGCCGCGCAGCAAGTCCGCCAAAGGCAGGAGGGATGGCAAGCAGGCCCCAATAGGAGCCGAGCGATAGCGGCATGCCTGAGAAGAGCACCAGCGCCGCCGCATACATAGGATGGCGCACGATGCTGTAGAGCCCGCTGGAAATGACCCGTTGGCCCCTCTGGATCTCGACTGTCGCCGAGGCGAAGCTGTTCTGACGCAGGACGAGGAAGCAGCCGTAAAAACCGGCCGCGACCAGGAGATTACCGAATATCACCATCGGCACCGGAACGGCCGACCAGCCGAACCGATGATCGAGGGCCGAGCCGATGAAGAGCGCAATCAGCGCGACACTGTTGAAAAGCTGAATACGCTTTTGCGCCGGCAGCCGCTCCGCGCCCGGCCCGACATGCAACCGCTGTTCCAGCAAAGCGCGGTCATACTTCAGGAAATAGGCCGTCGTCGCGATGATCCAGCCGCAAAAATTGAGAAGGAACAGCCAGCCCTGCCAATAAGTCAGCGAGCCCGCGGCAACGAAGATCATCACCGCCAGCACCACGACGAATTTCACCGTCGCTTCCGTCGCCCGCCTGCCCAGATCCTTGTTCTGACTCTCCATCGGTCCGACCTCCGTTACCTCAGGAAACCTCGCCAGCCGCCTCGCGGATCGTCTGCATGAGGATCGATTGCGGCAGAGACTGCACGGCATCGGCGCGCATCGTCAACCCGACCGGCCCCCTGGTCTCGCCGGTATCGACCGGCAGAAGCGCCAGCCGCCCGTCGGCGACATCGGCGGCCACCACGCCGTTGGAAATGATCCAGATCGCATCACTTGCCCTGAGGAAAGCGCGGCCGAACGAATCCGACACCGTCTCGATCTGGTTCGGCAGGCTGGAGACGCCGTTGACGATGAGGAAATTTTCAACTACCGGCCGGATGATCGAACCCCGCGTCGGCATCAGCACCGTATAGTTGCCGAAGCTGGCAAAGAGCGATTGCCTGCCGTCGAGCAGCGGATGGCCGGCGCGCACGGCAAACACCACCTGTTCGGAATAAAGATGCTCAAAGGAAAAACCCGCCATCTTCTCGGCGCCTGCTAAGCGCCCGACGACGATATCGAGATCGCCGACACGAAGCTGTTCCAAGAGCACCGCGTTCTCGCCGGTGACGATCTTCACCCGGCTCCAGGTCTTCTCCTTGAGGAAGAGTTCCATCGCCCGCGGCATGATGCGCGATGAAACCGTCGGCAGCGCACCGATCCGGATCGGCGGCGCATCGGAAAACTGCTCCTGCGAGACGGAATCGAGACCCTGTCGCAGCGCCGTCAGCGCAGCGCCAGCGTGCCGCAGGAAGACCTCGCCGTAGCGGGTGATCTTGATGCCGCGGCCGTCGCGCTCGAAAACATCGACGCCCAGCGCCTGTTCCAGTTCGCGGATCGTCTTGGTGACCGCCGGCTGGCTGACATGCAGCAATTCGGCGGCCTTCATGACGCTCTTCTGCCGCGCCACCTCGACAAAGGTTTGCAGATGGCGGAACTTGACCCGGCTGTCGATCATCGCTCGCATAACTCCATGGTTATCGAAACGCCAATAAATATCATTTTACTTAACCGGATCAACCATTCAATTTCCAGCCGGAACGCTGCCTGTCCCGTTGGATGGGCGGTGAGAACTCTAAAATTTTGAAGCGCGCATCATTCTTTGTGAAATCCTCTATAATCCAGGGAGGCTTAGTGAAGCACCGGATGTGGTTTGCCTCGATAGGCCGGGGCAAGTTTGGCAAGAGGGCTAACCCCACTCTCCGTCATCCTCGGGCTTGACCCGAGGATCCATGCCCGCTGCTGCTCGGGTCAAGCCCGAGCATGACGGAGGGTGAGGCAGGCGGGAGGAGCCATTCATGGCGCAGACGCCTGAGTCAGGAATGCCGTCCGTCAGTTGAACCAAATGCCGGTCCTCCGGCTGAACTGATTTGATGAGGAGGAGAGTGACGTGCAGTTCGCCCGCATAAACGACGTGACGATCCATTATCAGGTCATCGGTGCCCCTGCCGACAGGCCGGTGATCGTCTTCACCAATTCGCTGGGCACGGATTTCCGCATCTGGCGCGACGTCGTGGTGCGGCTCGCCGGCGAATTCGCCATCGTGCTTTACGACAAACGCGGCCACGGCCTTTCCGATGTCGGCCAACTTCCCTCATCGATCGAGGACCATGCGACGGATCTCGCTGGCCTTCTCGATCTGCTGTCGGTCAAGGATGCCGTCATCTGCGGCCTGTCGGTCGGCGGTCTCATTGCCCAGTCGCTCTATCACCGCCGGCCGGACTTGATCCGCGCGCTCATCCTCTGCGACACCGCCCACAAGATCGGCACGGCGCAGAGCTGGAATGCCCGCATCGCCGCCGTCGAAAAAAACGGCATCGCAAGCATCGTCGACGCCATCATGGAACGTTGGTTCACGCCCGCCTTCCGGCGGCCAGAGAGCACCGCCTATGCCGGCTATTGCAACATGCTGACGCGCCAGTCCGTCGAGGGCTATCTCGCCGCCTGCGCCGCGATCCGCGATGCCGATTTCACCGAAATCGCAAGGACGATCACTGTCCCGACGATCTGCATCGTCGGCGACCAGGATGGCTCGACGCCGCCCGATCTCGTGCTTTCGACCGCGAAGCTGATATCAGGCGCGCGTTACGAGGTCATCCCTGATTGCGCGCACATTCCCTGCGTCGAGCAGCCGGAGGCGCTGACGGCGATCATCCGCGCCTTCCTCACATCCATTCCGTCTGGAGAAGTCAGCCCATGAATGAGACCGCGTCCTCCTCCGAGCGCTATCGGCAGGGCATGGCGACCCGCCGCGCCGTGCTCGGCGACGCCCATGTCGACCGCGCCGCCACCGCGTCGACGGAGTTCGACCGCCCTTTCCAGGAGTTGATCACCGAAGCCGCCTGGGGCCATGTCTGGTCGCGCCCGGCGCTGACCAAGCGCGAGCGCTCGATCGTCACGATCGCTCTGCTTGCCGCGCTTGGCCAGGACGACGAGGTTGCCATGCATGTGCGCGCCACCGCCAATACGGGGGCGACCCGCGAGGATATCTGCGAGGCGCTGCTGCATGTGGCGATCTATGCCGGCGTTCCCGCTGCCAATCACGCGATCAAGATCGCAAAACAGGCTTTTGAACAGATGGACGCCGAAAAGGCGGCCTGAGGGAGGAACATGTCCGAACGACCGAACCGCAAGCCCGAGACCGGCGGCTTCTTCGCCCGCGACCGCGCCTGGCATGCGCCGGCGCTGACCCCCGGCTACAAGACCTCCGTGCTGCGCGCGCCACAGCGCGCACTGCTGTCGCTCGACGGCACGATTTCCGAAACCACGGGTCCGGTCTTCGGCCATTCGATGATCGGCGAACTCGACAACGACCTGATCCTGAACTACGCGCAGCCCGGCGAAAGCGCCATCGGCGAACGCATCATCGTCCATGGCCGCGTGCTCGACGAGCGCGCCAGGCCGGTCGCCGGCGCCTTGGTCGAATTCTGGCAGGCCAATGCCGGCGGCCGCTATCGCCACAAGAAGGAAACCTATCTGGCGGCGATCGACCCGAATTTCGGCGGCTGCGGCCGCGCCATCACCGACGAGGACGGCCACTACCATTTCCGCACCATCCGTCCCGGCGCCTATCCCTGGCCGAACGGCATCAACGATTGGCGTCCCGCCCATATCCATTTTTCGATCTTCGGGCATGGTTTTGCCCAACGCCTGATCACCCAGATGTATTTCGAGGGCGATCCGATGATCTGGAAATGTCCGATCGTCGGAACGATCCCCGACAAGGCGGCGATCGAGCAACTGATCGCGCCGCTCGACTGGGGCAACACCATCCCGATGGATTCACGCGCCTATAAATTCGACATTGTGCTGCGCGGCCGCCGCTCGACGATGTTCGAAAACAAATTGGAGGGCAACTGACCATGCAGCAGCTCGGCTATCTCAAGGAAACTCCGTCGCAGACGGCAGGCCCCTATGTCCATATCGGCCTGACGCCGAATTTCTGCGACATCTCGGGCGTCTACGACACCGATCTCGGCATCGGGATGGTCAACGACAAGACGCTCGGCGAGCGTATCACCGTCACCGGCCGGATCTTCGACGGCGCCGGCGCATTGGTGCGCGATGCGGTCATCGAGATCTGGCAAGCCGACAGCGCCGGCCTCTACAACAGCCCGTCGGAAATGCGCGGCGCCGCCGATCCCAATTTCACCGGCTGGGGCCGCTGCCCGACCCGTGCCGAAGACGGCGTCTACAGCTTCGAGACCGTCAAGCCCGGCCGCGTTCCCTTCAAGGACGGCCGCAGACAAGCCCCGCACATCACTTTCTGGATCGTCGCCCGCGGCATCAATATCGGCCTGCATACGCGCATGTATTTTCCGGAGGAGACGGAGGCCAATGCCGCCGACCCGCTGCTTTCCCGCATCGAACATCGCGAGCGCGTCGCAACGATGATCGCCACCCGCGACGGCGCGACCTGTCATTTCGACATCTACCTGCAGGGCCCGAAGGAAACGGTGTTTCTCGATATCTGAGGGCATGGTGGCGGCTTGTTTGCCGGCCACTCTGCAAGTAGCCTCCATAAATCGCGGACGCCGCCTCGAGTCCCTTCTCCCCAGTGGGGAGAAGGTGGCGGCAGCCGGATGAGGGGGCCGCCACCACAAACCGAGACGATCATGACCGCATCGCCGTTCGACCACCCCTTCCTTTCCAGCCTGCTCGGCGACGATGAAATCGCGCCCTATGTCTCCGCCGAGGCGGATATACGGGCCATGCTCTCCTTCGAGGCCGCGCTCGCCAAGGCTGAAGCCGCTCACGGCCTCATTCCTGCCGAAGCCGCAAGGCGCATCGCTGACACCTGCGCCGCCTTCTCGCCGGATATGTCCAGTCTTCGATCGGCAACGGCAAGGGACGGTGTCGTCGTTCCCGATCTCGTGAAGCAGCTGCGCGCCGATGTCGGCGAGGAAGCGGCAAAAAGCCTGCATCTCGGCGCCACCAGCCAGGATGTCATCGATACCAGCCTGATGATCCGCCTGAAGACCGTCGTCTTCCTGTTTGCCGGTCGGCTTTCCACCATTGCCGAACGGCTCGATGCGCTGGACCGCCAGTTCGGCCGGAACCGGCTGATGGGTCACACACGTATGCAGGCGGCGATCCCGATTACTGTTGCTGATCGCCTCAACGCGTGGCGCGCACCGTTGACGACCTATCGCGATCGCCTGACCGAGCAGAGTTTTCCCGTCCAGTTCGGTGGTGCGGCCGGCACCCTGGACAAGCTCGGATCGCAGGCCGCAGCCATCCGCGCTTCGCTCGCCCAGGAACTCGGCCTCACCGATGCATCGCAATGGCAGAGCGGGCGTCTGCCGATCGCCGATATTGCCGGCCTGTTTGCGTCGATATCGGGCAGTCTCGGCAAGATGGGGCAGGATATCGCACTGCTTGCCCAGGCCGGTGACGAGATCGAAATTTCAGGCGGCGGCACCTCGTCGGCCATGGCACACAAGCAAAACCCCGTTTCCGCCGAAGTCCTCGTTTCGCTCGCCCGCTTCAACGCCACGGCGCTCTCGGGCATCCATCATTCCTTCGTCCATGAACAGGAACGCTCCGGCGCTGCCTGGACGCTCGAATGGCTGCTGCTGCCGCAAATGACGATGGCGACCGCCGCCAGCCTGCGGCTCGCTGGGGAGCTTGCAGGAAATATCAAGAGGCTTGGAACGGCCTGATCCCGCACCTTTGCATGTAATGCCGGAAACCGGCTATGCACAGTGCAATGAAATCAGGAGCAGCCCCGTGACCTTTCCCCTCTTCGATCTCTCGGGCCGTCGTGCCCTCGTCACCGGCTCCAGTCAGGGCATCGGCCGCGCATTGGCGGTCGGGCTTGCCGAGCATGGCGCTTCGATCATCATCAACGGCCGCAACGCGCAGAAGGCGGAGGCCGCCGCCGAGGATATCCGTCGCAGCCATCGCCATGCCGTCAGCGCCGCCTTCGACGTCACCGATGCGGAGGCCAGCCGCACCGCCATCGCCTATATCGAGGCGGAGATCGGCCCGATCGACATCCTCGTCAACAATGCCGGCATGCAGTTTCGCACACCGTTGGAGAACTTCCCGGTCGACAAGTGGGACGAGATCTTCAAGACCAATGTCTCCAGCCTGTTCTATGTCAGCCAGCCGGTCGCCCAGGCGATGATATCGCGCGGCTGCGGCAAGATCATCAACATCGCCTCCGTCCAGGCCGAACTCGCCCGTCCCGGTATCGCGCCCTATACCGCGACCAAAGGCGCGGTGAAGAACCTCACGCGCGGCATGGCCACCGACTGGGCGAAATACGGCCTGCAGGTCAATGCGATCGCGCCCGGCTATTTCCGCACGCCGCTCAACCAGGCGCTTGTCGACGATCCGAAGTTTTCTGGCTGGCTGGAAACCCGCACGCCGGCGGGCCGCTGGGGCGAGGTCAAGGAGCTCGTCGGCGCCGCCGTCTTCCTCGCCTCGGGTGCCTCTTCCTTCGTCAACGGCCATATGCTGACGGTCGATGGCGGCATCACCGCCTCGCTCTAGCAGGCTGCTGCCGCCTCCGTACAGATGCCGCCAGTTCCGGCGGTTTTGGCGGCCGAGCAAGCGCTGTCCGAGGCGCAGATTATTCGCCGCTGGACTTCAGGAAGGCGACCGTCGCCGAAATCAGCTTGTCCACTGTCTCAGCGCTCTGTTCGACGCCGAAACCATGATCAACGGGTTCAGTCCACAGTTCCTCCGGACCATCGTGATAAGAAAGCAGCGACTTGGCGAGAACGGGCTGGGGAAAGACGATGCTATCACGTGTTCCGACCGCCAGGAACAGCGGACCCTTATAGCGCGAGATCTCGCCAGCAGGCTGCACTGCGTATAGGCTCTCGAAGAAGCGGCCTTTCAACGGGATATCTTTCCCATCGCCGAGGCGCTTGGTAGGATAGACGTTATCGCCAGCTTTCACAGCTTCAGCCATTTGCTTTTCGCCGAAGATCGAAATGAATGCCGCGGGAAGATTGATACCGGGGTTCCAGAGCACCACAGATTTTAAAGGTGTTTTTGTCCGGCCGGCGACGGCGGTCGTGACAGCGCCGCCCAGGCTCATTCCCATCACCGAAATCCGCTTGCCATCGACGCCGTCATTCGTCGATAGGAAGTCGAGCGCCGCTTGCGCGTCCGTTATCTCGGTTTCGACCGTCATGTCTTCGAATTTGCCGTCGCTCTCCCCGCTGCCGCGAAAATCGATCCGAAGCGAAGCGATGCCGTTCTTTGCGAGCACCGGCGCAGCACGCCCGAATAGGCCTTCCTTCACTGCGTCCGAACTCCATTCGTTGCGGCTGCCAGTGAAGCCGTGAAGCATCAGGACGACAGGGGGATTGGCAACATCATCCGGCGTAACCATCGTCGCTACGATTGTCTGGCCTTCGACTTTAAGTTTGACGATGGTCTCCTCGGCTTGCGCGGAAACTAAAAAGGTTGTCATCAGCACTCCCAGTGACGCGGCAACGGTTCGGTATAGCTGTTTCATAGCTGCTCTCTTTCTTTTTTGAATTTGCGCTCGGCCGGTCAAAGTGGCGCGGCCGTATCGGATTGGCATCGGGCGTTGATGTCCTTTCACTGCCCGGATGCCTGATTCAGCGAAGTTCGCCGGTTATGAATTGAGCTCGACCAAGGCAGAAGGACCAACCCGCGTCGCCATTCTCCACGATGCTGACTACGACATCTGCAGGGTCGATCGCACACGCATCCAGAAGCCCCGTGGTAACAAAACGGTAGAAGCCTGCTTATCTTCGGCGGACCGTGCTCGCGAGATCACCTCGATAATGATCAGCCTGTCACTGCGAGAAATTCCGAGGCCAGTGTCCTCTGCACGGACATGGGTTGGCTCGTGCTCATACAGAATCTGATAACGATCTGCCGTCGGCACATTGAAAGCCCTGACGACTGCCTCATGTATGCAGTTGAGTATCCTCTCATGATCGTTTGGCGATCGGCCCTTCAGAAGATTGATTTTTATCAGCGGCATGGGTCGTCCTCGGGGGAAAGGAGAGCGGAGAACGGCCCTATGCCGTTCCCCGCCTGCACTTAGTTTGCATCCGCCGGGAGGGCGGCTATGGCGGGTCGGGTATCGGCAGACAGGGCACGGGGGAAGCAGAGCAGGTTCACGACCGCGCTCATAATCGCGATCGCGATGGGATAGGCCAGGCCGGCATAGATGTTGCCCGTATAGGCAACGAGCGACAGACTGATGAGGGGAACGAACCCGCCAAACACGCCTGTTCCGATGTGATAGGGAAGCGAGAGCGAGGTGTAGCGCAGTTTCGCCGGGAAGAGCTCGACGAGGAAGGCTGCCATCGGCCCGTAGACCAGACCGACGAAGACGAGTTGGGCGACGATGAGGGCCGTGACCAGAACGAAATTTTGCGCTGCGACGGCGGCGGCGATGCCCTGATAGATCGGGACATAGAACACGGCTGCGAGAATAAAGCCGGTGACAATCAACTTGCGGCGGCCGACCCGGTCGGACAAGGCGCCGAAGAAAACGATGAGCGGCGTTCCGATCACCAGAGCAGCCGCAAGGCAAAGGTTCGCCGTCAGGAAGTCCAGCTTCAGCACGCTCTGCAAGAAATAGAGGGCGTAGAACTGCCCTGTATACCACACGCATCCGAGGCCCGCGGTTGCCCCAAACAGCGCGAAGGCTGCATAGCGCGCACCATGACCGGTGGCGAAACTCTCGCGGATCGGGCTCTTTGCGGTCTTTCCGCCCTTGCGGAGTTCCTCGAAAACCGGAGATTCGCTGAGCTTGAGGCGCAAATAAAGCGACAGGACGATCAAAACCGACGAAAGCAGGAAGGGGATTCTCCAACCCCATAGCTTGAAGATTTCTTCGCCGAGCGACAGCCGGCACGTAAGAACGACGACAATCGCCAGGAAAAAGCCGACGGTTGCGGTTGTCTGGATAAAGCTCGTAAAGAAACCACGTCTGTTTTCGGGAGCGTGTTCCGCAACGTAAACGGCGGCGCCGCCGTATTCGCCGCCGATTGCCAATCCCTGGATCAGCCGGAGGACGACAAGGGCGATCGGTGCAAAATACCCGGCAGTCTCGAAGGTTGGCAAGATGCCGATAAGCGCGGTCGCGATGCCCATCAGAATGAGCGTCATCAAGAAGGTGCTCTTGCGTCCGAAGCGATCGCCGATGCTGCCGAACAGCAGGGCTCCCAATGGCCGCACGACAAATCCCGTGGCGAAAGTCGCGACGCTGATCAGAACGGCTGCCGTCGGCTCATTGGCTGGGTAGAAGAGTGTCGAGAAAAAGATTGCCAGGCTTCCGTAGAGATAGAAGTCGTACCATTCTATGACCGTGCCGGCGCTTGACGCGAGAACGACGGTCCAGATGCCCGGTTTGCGGACGGAATCGTCCCTTTCCTGTAGCTGTTGCATGCTGCAGTCCCCTTTTTTGTTTTTGAAGCGATCGGCCCTTTTGGGCCGTGGTAAATCAGCTGGCGATGCGCTGATCGAATGCGTAGAGGCCAAGCCTTTCGCTTGCTTCGCGCACCGTTCGGCGGACGATGTCCTTCGCCGACGGCAGATCGTTGATGAGGCCAACCGCCTCACCGACGGTCACGTTGGCCGTGTCATAGTCGCCAGAGGCCCAAGCCGTCTCGACCTTTGACAATTCTTCGGAATGCAGCATACGCAGCTCTTCCTCGCGGCCATGCCATTTGTCGATGAAGCCGTTTTTGAGCAGGCGACCGGTATAGCCAGCGGGCCAGGCTTTCTGACGGACGATGTCGTAAACGGACGTCCGGATCGTCTCGTCGCCAGAGGCGGCGACAACCTTGTCCTTGGCTGCCGGATGGATGAGCGACTCGCGCGTAGCCCAGAACCTGGTTCCCATCAGGACCCCGTCCGCTCCAAGCATCAGCGAAGCGGCCAGGCCTCTTCCGTCGGCAATGCCGCCTGCCGCCACAATGATGACAGACGGGGAAATCTTCGCCACCAGATCCACGACCGCGGGAACGAAGGGCATGGTCGAGCGCGCGACCAGGCCATGGCCACCGGCCTCGGTCCCCTGAACGATAAGCACGTCGGCGCCGACGTCGATCGCATGCCGGGCATGTTCGAGCGTGTGGATCATACAAATCAGCGGAACACCCGCCTGCTTGACGCGGGCTGCGAGCCTGGCCGGATCGGAAAAGGACAGCATCATCGCGGATGGACGCTCCGCAAGCGCACGGTCAAACAGATCAAGGTCGTGCTCAACCGCCCATGTAATGAACCCGCAGCCAACGCGTTCGTTGGTGATCAGCGATGACTCGGTCTCGTACCATGAACGATCAGCATATCCGCCGCCCAAAAGACCCAAACCGCCGGCATCGGCGACGGCGGACGCAAGCGCGCCACCCGCTGCCGGCGTCATCGGTGCCAGGATGATCGGGTGCTCAATATTGAAAAACTCTGTCAGACGCGTCCGTATCGTCATCGTACTTCTCCCAGTTGGAGGAATGTTCCCGGTTAATTTTCTTTGACGCTATGGTGACGCTTGACGAATGACAAACGATTAGATCAGATGTTTTCCATCAGAAAAGGAGATGGCTGATGAACAGCGTCGATCTCAAGTTTTTCCAGGCGGTGGTGAGAGCAAACAGCATTGGAGGGGCGGCCGGTGTGCTGCATACTGTCCAATCCAACGTCACCGCACGTATAAAGTCGCTTGAGGAAGAAATCGGCGCGCCGCTTTTTCATCGCTCCAGGCGAGGGGTTACGCTGACGGCCACCGGCCTTCAGCTCGTACCCTATGCCGAGCGCGTCGGAGAGCTTCTGGACGAAGCCATGCGCGTCGTCACGGACCACGGTACGCCGAGCGGTTTACTCAGGATCGGCTCGATGGAGACCACTGCAGCGCTTCGCCTTCCGCCCATCCTGATACGTTATGCTGAAGAATATCCGGAAGTCGATGTCTTGATGGAGGCTGCACCGACGGAACAGCTCGTGAGCGACGTCGTCGCACGCAAACTGGATGGCGCGTTCGTCTCCGGCCCCATTGCTCATCCCGAACTGCAGAGCCTGTCCATCATCGAGGAGGAGCTCGTGGTCATCTCCTCGCCGCGGGTTCGCGAGCTTGCGGATCTGAAGGCATTGGCTGCATCGCCGGCCCTGAAGGTCCTCGCCTTCCGATCGGGCTGTTCCTATCGCCGGCGCATGGACATGTTCCTTGCGGCATGTGGGGTAACGAATGTCCGCTGGATGGAACTCGGAACCATGGACGGGATCATCGGCTGTGTTGCAGCCGGTGTCGGCGTGGCCATGTTGCCTCGCGGTGTCGTTCAGGCAGCGGCGGCCGACGGACGGGTCATGATACACCAGCTTCCCGACAATCTGCGAACGGCGCCGACTGTTTTCGTGACGCGGAGCGACCAATATCTTTCTGCGGCACTTCAGACGTTCATGAAGGTAGCCTCTGAGGTGCATTCACAGCCTCAGCCGACAAGGCCAGAGGCGATCAGACAGCTGCAGCAGGCCTAAGAAGCGCGCCGCAAAAGAGCTAAACGAGATCCTTCGCGGATCTTGACCGCAGATCTTGCGTCTCCATTTGCCTCAAAAAATGGCTATAGCGTTCCAAGCCGCAAGCATCAGGGCCAAAGCCGCCAGCTCAAGCGGCAGATAAAATCTGCCTGTTATTGTGGGGATCTAAAATCCCGAATCGCAAACGCTCACACATTTCGACATCATCCGAGTTTGGCGATTGCCCGCAGATTGTCGGCCGTCGTCGTCGGGAAATCGAAGAATTCGAGATAGGCGGGGATCTGTTCGAACAACATGTCCGTTCCCACCTGAAATGCGCAGCCGCGCGCCCGCACGGCCTCAAGAAAAGGGGTTATCTCCTTCGTCAACACGACTTCGCCGACGAAGGTCGATGGCGAGATGCGGTCGATATCGATCGGCAGCGGGTCACCTCGCCGCATGCCGAGAGGCGTCGCATTGACGACAATGTCGAAACCTTCAGGATCGGCGGAGCCGACCGTCACTTCAAGATGCGGATAATATTTCTTCAGCCTGTCCAGCAGCGCGGTCGCGGTCGTCTGGTTGGCATCGAAGATGGCGAGGTGGTCCACACCCGCCTGTGCCAATGACGCGGCGATCGCCGAGCCGACGCCGCCGGCGCCCGCAATGAGCGCATGGGCTCCTTCAACCTTTTTACCCTTGCGCAACACGCCGCGAACGAAGCCCTCGCCATCGAACATGTCACCGATCAGCCTGCCGTCCGAACCGAGACGCACTGCATTGCACGAGCCGGCGACTTTTGCGTTGGTCGATGTTTCGTCGAGCAGTGCCATTGTCGAAACCTTGTGCGGCATCGTGATCAGAGCACCGTGGATGTTGGACAACCGGAACAGAAGCTTCAGAAATGCCGGATAATCCTCCGGCCTGCAGCCCATCGGCACGACGACGGCATCAATTCCGTTCTTCTGAAAGTAAGGATTGTAGATCAGCGGGGCCTTGAAGGACTCCGTGGGATAGCCGAGGTGAGCGATGAGTTTGGTCGTCCCGGTGATCATGTGGTCAGACTTTCTGGGGATCGGAAGAGGCGCTGCCATTGGAGAGGTGGATCATCTGCCCTAAGCGTGCCGATCTCTTGATCGCTTCGACGACCCTGAGCGTAGCAAGGCCCTCCCGGCCACTCACCAGAGGCGTGGCACCGCCACGAATGACGTCGCAAAAGTGTCTGAGCTGAACGCAAAGGGGATCGGCGGCTTGGTAAGGCACGCGCTCCTGGGCAAGCGGCTCCAGCCAATCGGGCTTCGAAGGGCTCGTCCAAAGCGTCAGATCGGGAATTCCGAGCGAACCCTTGGTGCCGCCGATCTGGTAGCAGAATTGATCGTAACGGGGAAAAGCGGGGTTTTCGCCGGTGGTCGTCTCCCAGCTCCAGGGCGCGGCCACGGCATCGCTGCCGTTGAGGGTTGCAAGCACCCCGCTTGCGAAACGCAGCGTGACGACAGCCGTATCCTCGACGGCATGGTTCCGCACGGCGTGGGATTCCATCGCATGGACGGCTTCGACCTCGCCGAAGAAATATCGGAAGAGATCGACATCGTGGATCAGGTTGACGAAGACCGGGCCGGCGCCCGCCTCGCGCCGCCAGGGGATGTCGAAATAGTCGTCGGGCTTGGCGACCCAGAACGTGCCGTGCACCGTGAGGATCCGGCCAAGCCTTCCGCCGTCGACGATCTGTTTGACCGTCTTGATCATCGGATTGTGGCGCCTGTGATGGCCGACTAGGAGCGGTATGCCTGCCTTCTCGCCGGCGCCAACCAGTGCTGCGGCAGCATCGACATCGTCGGCGATAGGTTTCTCGATCAGGACAGGGATGCCGGCAGCGACGATCTCCATTCCGTTCTCAACGTGGAGCTGGTTCGGCGTTGCCACGATGACGCCGTCAGGCCTGTCCTCAACGCGGATGTCTAAGAAGCTCCGGTACCATCGGGCGCCGACATTCTCGGCAAAGTTGCGACCGGCGGCAGAAGGATCGATCACCGCCGAGAGAACGGTTCCGGGCTCGGACATGACACGCTCGACGTGGCGCCTGCCGATGAGGCCAGCTCCCATGACTGCAATCTCCAGCGGCTTCATTGCCTGCTCCCATAATTTGCCAGAGGCATCGACCTTGAAACGCATTACTTCCGCAGGATCTCTCCGAGGAATTTCCTGGTTCGCTCATGCTGTGGGTTTGTGAAGAACTCGGCCGGCGGGGCTTCCTCGACGATCGCGCCGCTGGCCATGAAAATCACGCGATCTGCGACCTGGCGGGCAAAGCCCATTTCGTGGGTGACGCAGATCATCGTCATGCCCTCGTCGGCGAGCGCAATCATCGTATCCAGCACCTCCTTGACCATCTCCGGATCAAGCGCCGACGTCGGCTCGTCGAACAGCATCACCTTCGGCCGCATGCAAAGCGCGCGGGCAATGGCCACGCGCTGCTGCTGGCCACCCGAAAGCTGCACCGGATATTTGTCGGCCTGCTCCAGGATCTTGACGCGCTCGAGCAGCCCGCGTGCCCGTTCCTCGGCCTCCGCCTTGCCGACGCCGGCAGCCTTCATCGGCGGCAGCATGCAGTTCTGCAGCACCGTCAGATGCGGAAACAGATTGAACTGCTGGAAGACCATGCCGACCTCACGACGGATCGCATCGATGGTCTTGGCCTGATTGCCGAGAAGAATTCCGCCGACGCGGATTTCACCTTTCTCGTAGGTCTCGAGATGGTTGATGCAGCGGATGAGCGTCGACTTCCCACTGCCGGAAGGCCCGCACAAGACGATCCTCTCGCCGCTGCGAACCGATATGTTGATGTCGTGCAGGGCTTGAAAAGCGCCATACCACTTCTCCACCCGCTCCATGGTGATCATGGTCTCTGCGCCTTGAGCAGGACTGGGACTGGTCATCGGTAGAACTCCACTTTGGCGGGCTGGACCGCGTCGAAGAATGGGCGATGCGGATCAGCGCGCAGAGGCGGCAAACTTTCGTTCGAGGCGCGCGCCAAGGATCGTCAGTGGGCAGCACATCAGGAAGTAGAGAGCGCCGACGATGCCGAAGACCGTCAGCGGTTGGAAGATCTGGTTGGAGATGATGTTGCCGGCCCGCGTCAGCTCGGTGAAGCCGACGATCGATGCAAGCGAGGTGCCTTTGATCAGCTGCACGAGGAAACCGACCGTGGCTGGCAGCGAGATGCGCAGCGCCTGCGGCAGGATGACATCCCTCATACGCGAGACGTATCTGAGGCTGAGAGCCTTGGCCGCTTCCGTCTGGCCGCGCGGCACCGCTTCGATCGATCCGCGCCAGATCTCGCCGAGATAGGCGCTGGCATGCAGGGTCAGGCCGATGGCAACGGCCACCCAGGCGTCGAGCATCAGCCCCACCAGCGCCAGCCCGTAATAGACGACGAAAAGCTGCATGAGCAGCGGTGTACCCTGGAAGACGGCGATATAAGCGGCCGTGACGCGTTCCAGCAGCGGTATGCCCGAGGCGCGCGCAAGGGCGACGCCGAGCCCTGCAATGCCGCCGCAGACGAAGCCGACGGCGGACAGGACCACGGTCCACTTCAGGCCGATCAGGAGGAAGACGAATTCGTCGTGACCCATGGAATTCCTCCTACTTGACCGGATATTTGAAGTAGCGCGCCGAAAACAGCGCGAAGATGCGCATCATCAGCCAGGAGATCACGAAATAGAAAACCGTGACCGTGAAGTAGACCTCGAAGCTGCGGAAGCTCTCCGACTCGATGCGCTGCGATACGGAGGTCAGCTCGTAGGCCGAAATCGCCGATGCAATGCTGGTGGTCAGCGTCAGGAGGACGAACTGGCTTGTCAGCGACGGATAAATCGCCCGCAATGCCGGCTTGAGAATGATCAGCCGGAAAACCTGAGCCTTGTGCAGACCAAGGGCCAGCCCCGCTTCCATCTGTCCCCTAGGGATCGACTGAACGCCGCCGCGAATGATCTCGATGGCGTAGGCACCACCGTTGATGCCGAGCGCGATAATCGCCGTCGGCGTCGGATCCAGCCTGATGCCCGTGAGCGGAAGCGCAAAATAGATGAAGAAGATCTGGACCAGGAACGGCGTGTTGCGGATCAGTTCGACGAAGGCGATGACCAGCCATCGCGCCGGCTTGAGCGCAGAGTCGCGCAGCGCAACGCCGCCAATTCCGATGATGATCGCCAGCAACATCCCACAAATGGCAAGCAAGAATGTCCCGAGACAGCCAAGCAGAAGGCTCGGCAGGCCGTCTATGACCGGGGTGAAATCCAACTTATAATTCATGGCGACCCTTCCGGTCCGTCTTCCTGAAAGTTCAGTCCCGCTTGACCATTCCAGCCATGGCCTGGATAGCCAGTTCGTAGCCGTCGGCTCCAAAGCCGATCATGATGGCGGTGGCAACGCGCGAGATCAGCGAATTGTGGTAGATGCTCTCGCGCGCATGAACATTCGAAATGTGCAGCTCGATCTTCGGCGGGTCGAACATTTTCAACGCATCCAGAAGAGCGATCGATGTGAAGGTATAACCGGCAGGATTGATGATGATGCCACAGGCGTCTGTCCTGGCCTGATGCACGCTCTCCACCAGTTCGCCCTCGAAATTGGTCTGCCGGAAGTCGATGGCAAAGCCGAGACTGCCAGCCTTTGCGAGGCACTTGTCCTTGATATTGGCCAGCGTCACCGAGCCGTAGATGGCGGGCTCGCGCTCACCGAGCAGATTCAGGTTCGGTCCGTTGAGCACAAAAATGGTTCTGGTCATGTCGCGCACCTCAGGGCCGTGGGTATGGCGGTTGCGTTGACGGGCATGGCTGCCCGCCTTCATTGGTAAGGGCTTCGTCTGGACCTCAATATTCCCGCGCCAGGAGATGGCCGCCTGCCCCTCATCCGGCTGCCGCCACCTTCTCCCCGTAAACGGGGCGAAGGGATCAAGCCGTGACCTCTCCGTCCCTCGCCAGCGTCCCGTGGAGCACGTCCCCTCTCCCCGTCCTTACGGGGAGAGGGTTAGGGTGAGGGGCAATCGGGCGGCCACCGACGCGAAAGCCAGCCATCCTTTGCCGTTCGCTCAGTTCGCCGCGAATGGAATGCCTTCCAGCTTTTCCGGGAATTCCGGTACCGGAACCTTCATCCACTTGTCGTAGACTGCCTTGAGGTCGCCGTTGGCCTTGATCTTGTCGATGAAGGTGTTGAGCGCCGCATTGATTTCCTTTTCGCCGAGACGCGTGCAAGCACCGTTGTAGAGCTTCTGGAATTCAAGCTTGTTTTCGAATTCGCCCGGACGGGCCTTCTCCACCCGGTCCATGTAGAAGATATTGCCCCCGAGTGTCTCGACCTGGCCGGACACCAGCGCTTGGACACTCGCGGCGTCTCCATCATAGCGCCGGATGGTCGTGCTCGGCGGCGCGTTCTTGGTCACCTGCGTGTCCTGAGCCGCACCCTTGGCGACGCCGACAGTGAACTTGGCCATGTCGGCATTCGTCTTGATCTCAGCCGATTTCGGACCAATCAGAACGATCGCGTTGGCAACATAGGGCTTGCTGAACTGCACGGCCTTTGCGCGATCCGGCAGCATCGCCATCGTTGCGAAGAGAACGTCGACACGGCCGGCCGTCAGTGCGGGAATGCGATTGTTGACTTCAAGCGGCACGAACTCGACGGATACACCCAGTTCCTTGGCAAACAGCGTTGCGATGTCGGCGTCGAGGCCGTCCTGTTTGCCGCCGCTGGTCACGAAACCCCAGGGCGGGTTGTCACCCTGAATTCCGACGATGATCTTGCCGCGAGCCTTGATTTCATCAGGCGTGATGGCGGCGGCCGGTTGCGCCAGGGTGACGGCAGCCACCAGGGCCGCGGCTCCGAGCATCGCGTTTCCACGCGTTAGGAAAGACTTGAACATGTAACTCCTCCTCCTTTGGCGGTCATTCGACCGGACAGCCACCTCACCTTTTGACTGTGTGAGGAATGATTGCCAGAGACGAGCGCTAAAATCAACAGAGTTTTTAAAAATCATATGAGAGTTTATAATAAGACACGCTATTTGAATTCCTCACGACATTTGCCATAATAGTAACGAGCGGTTTTCTGGAATGCATCTTTGTGTTCGGCGCTCGTTCAATCCCGCACGGATATCGGAAGGGCTTTGACATGAGGACCTCGATTGCGACTGTAACGATCAGCGGCGAACTGCCGGAGAAGCTCGAGGCGATCGCCCGAGCGGGCTTCGACGGCGTCGAGATCTTCGAGAATGACTTCCTCGCCTTCGACGGCAGGCCGGCCGATGTCGGAAAACTCGTCCGCGACCACGGCCTGGAGATTACCCTGTTTCAGCCATTTCGTGATTTCGAGGGCATGCCGGAGCCGCTGCGGAGCCGCACGTTTGACCGCGCGGAACGGAAATTCGACGTCATGCAGCAGCTGGGAACGGACCTGGTGCTCGTATGCTCGAACGTCTCGCCGGCCGCGATCGGCGGCATCGACCGGGCGGCAGAGGACTTTCATGAACTCGGCGAGCGTGCCGCCAGGCGAGGACTGAGGGTGGGCTACGAGGCGCTTGCCTGGGGTCGCCATATCAGCGACCACCGCGACGCCTGGGAGATCGTCCGTCGCGCCGATCATCCGAATGTCGGTCTTATCCTCGACAGCTTCCACACTTTGTCGCGCAAGATCGACGTCAATTCCATCCGCTCGATTCCTAAGGAGAAGATCTTCATCGTCCAGCTTGCCGATGCGCCGCTGATTGACATGGACCTGCTCTATTGGAGCCGCCACTTCCGAAACATGCCGGGGGAAGGCGACCTTCCCGTCACGGCGTTCACCGAAGCCGTCGCGGCAACAGGTTATGACGGGTATTTCTCCCTGGAGATCTTCAACGACCAGTTTCGAGGCGGTTTGTCGCGGGCGATTGCCGCCGATGGCCACCGCTCGCTGATCTATCTTGGCGATCAGGTGCGCCGCCATCTCGGCATCGGCAGCATGACCGGGGCGGCGATGCCGGAAAGGCCTTCCGTCAAGGGCGTCGGCTTCGTCGAGTTTGCCACGGACGAGGAAGACGAAGTCGAACTGGTTGCATTGCTGCGCACTCTCGGGTTCAAAAAGACGGCGGTCCACCGCACGAAAAAGGTCTCCCTCTTCGAGCAGGGCGAGATCCGGATCCTCGTCAATGTCGATCAGGCAGGATTTGCCAACGCGGCCTACGCCGTTCACGGTACTTTTGCCTATGCCATGGCCCTGATCGTCGACGATGCGACAAAGGCCTATGAGCGCGCGCTCGCCTTGGATGCCGAGCCATTCACCCAGCCTGTCGCAGACGGTGAGCTCGAGCTGCCTGCCATTCGGGGCGTGGGAGGCGGGATCATCTATCTCATCGACGACAAGAGCGCATTGGGTCGTTTCTCCGAAATCGACTTTCAGCCGGTCACGGACGACAGCGACGCGCCGTCTGCTGGTCTTTTGCGCATTGATCACGTCGCCCAGACGGTCGGCTACGATGAAATGCTCACCTGGCTTTTGTTCTACACCTCCATTTTCGAGACGCGGAAGACCCCGATGGTCGATATCATCGATCCGGCCGGGGTGGTCCGCAGCCAAGTCGTCGAGAACGACACCGGCGCGCTGCGCATCACCATGAACGGCGCCGAGAACCGCCGCACCTTGGCGGGACATTTCATGGCCGAGAAATTCGGGGCCGGCATCCAGCACCTGGCGTTCCTGACCGACGACATCTTTGCAACCGCCGAAAACCTTCGTGCCTGTGGTTTCAGATCGCTGCACATTTCGCCGAACTACTACGATGACGTCGAAGCACGCTTCGGCCTCGATCCTGCCCTGACCGAGCGGCTGAAGGCGGAGAACATCCTCTATGATCGGGACGAGCATGGCGAATATTTCCAGCTCTATAGCGGAACCTATGGAGAGGGTTTCTTTTTCGAGATCGTCGAGCGCCGCGGCTACCGCGGCTACGGCGCGCCGAACGCAATTTTCCGGATCGCCGCCCTGAAGAAACAGATGCGTCCGGAAGGAATTCCGAAAGACGCCTCTTGAGGCCCTGGTTTAGAGCGGTTCAGTTTTTCATCGAGAGCAGAGCCACTCTAAGCTTTTGTTTTGAAAAACTGCTTCGCACTTTTCCCGGAATTGCTCTAGCGAATCCGGCCGCTCTTCAGCACATGCTCCACGCCGCTTTGAACGTGCGTTCTGACGACGTCGGTCGCGCCAGCGACGTCGCGCTGAATGGAAAGTTCAAACAAAAGCCTGTGGTCATCGACGACTGGCTTGCCGCGAAAACTCTCAGCCAGCATATGGTAACGAAGAAAGCGGTCGAAGACAGACGACAATGTCGCCATCAGCGTCGCTGAATTGCAGGCCGAGACGATCGCCTGATGGAACTCCCAGTCGTATCGAACCCAGTCGACGGTCCGCGAGACGTCACCCGCAAGCAGCTTGCGTTCGGCGGCAGCCAGCCTGTGATGGGCAGCGACGATGCGCCCCTCCCATTCAAGATTTCCCGCAGCGAATGCAAGGCCGATCGCATGCGTTTCAAGAACAATCCGGAGGTCGGCGAGCTCCAGAAGTTCGCGGCGCGAAGCAGGGCTGACTTCAAAGCCGCGCTGCCCCTCGGCGACAACGAGGTTTTCCGTCGTCAGGCGGCTTAGAATTTCACGCAGCGATGAAATGCCGATGGAGTAGCGCTCCTTTGCCTGCTCCAGCTTGATCTTGGCCCCCGGCGGCAATGTCCCAGATATAATATCCTGGCGGATCTGCCGGAAGACGACATCGCTTACTGTTTCAGCCGGATCATGGATTTGCTTGAGCATGGCTTTTTCCTGGTTTTGCCGAAATGTCACCTGTGTTGGTGGACCTAAAGCTCGAAGAGCAACATCCGGATCATTTCTATTTCAGCGTCCCTCTTGCCAGCGCATGTTCGACCCCGCCTTGGATATGCAGCACAAGCACGCGCTTGGCCGTCTCCGCATCACGTCGCAGCGCCGCATCCAAAAGCTGCTGGTGTTCATTGGCGGCGACATCGCCTCGATAGGACAAGGCAACCATCTGATATCTGAGATATCTGTCGAAGATCACCGAATGCGTTTCCATCAGCAGCTTCGACCCGCAGGCGGATATCAGGGCCTGGTGGAACTCCCAGTCGTAGCGCTTCCAGTCCTCGGCCCTGCTGGTGTCGCCGGATGCCATCACCCGTTCCATCCGCGCCAATTTGTAATGCGCCGATACCAGGGGAGCCTCCCACTCTACGTCGCCATGCACGAACGACTGTTCCAGCGCATGTGTTTCCAGCAGAAGCCTCAGCGCCGCTGTCTCCTTGAGGTCCGAAACGGATACCGGAGACACTTCGAAACCCTTTTGTCCCTCGGCAACGACGAGCCCCTCGGAGGACAGCCGGTTCAGCACCTCCCGAAGTGTACTGATGCTGGTCTCGTAGGACTCCTTCAGGCTTTCCAGCTTCAATTTTTGTCCTGGAGCCAGCCGGCCAAAAATGATGTCGGCCCGAATGCGCCTGTAGCTGGTCTCGGCAATGGTCTCGTTGATAGCCGGCTGCAACATGGCGAGTCTCTTATATTTTCTGTATCGTCGGATATATCTCTTTCTGGCATTCTCAATCAAGAAAACATTCGCAGAACAGGAATTAGAATTTTCTCATATGATGCTGCCGGAGAACGTGGAAGCGGCCGGCAGGGCCTGACCATAACACCGTGCCCCATGCGTGTTGGGCGAAGCCCTTTCACGGGGCTTTCGTGCTGCTCTTAAAACCGGATTTTTCGGCTCAACAGGGCGGCAATTGTTTTTTCAATCGCGCGCAACCATCTAATAGGCATGACGTACGGGAAAATGTCCCGCCCTCAGCAGCCCGTTTACCGAAAACCAACCATACTGGGTTGCTTTCCGAAGCGAAAGCCGATTGCTTAGGAAAATCTACTTCTTCTTCCGCTAGCGGTTAGGAGAATGAAAGGGGCCGCAGGCAAACCCGTGGAATTCTACTGCTTCGCATCGGGATGAACAATGACTACGATGGCGATGCGGGAAGGCCGGTTTGAAGAACGATGACGACAGATTTATTTCAGGTAAAATTTTGGGGCGTCCGCGGCAGTATTCCCGTGTCGGGCCCCGAGTTCGATCGCTACGGCGGTAACACTTCCTGCATCGAAATTCGCTGCGGAGAACATCGGATGATCTTCGACGCGGGCTCCGGCCTGCGCGAGGCTGGGCTCTCGCTGCTCGCCGACAGCGTCAGCGACGTCGATCTGTTCTTCAGCCACTGCCACTACGACCACATCATCGGCCTGCCCTTCTTCAAGGCGATCTATTATCCCTCGATCAACGTCAACATCTGGTCCGGCCATCTCCATGGCAAGATGAGCACGCGGGAAATGGTCGAGCAGTTCATCAGCCCGCCCTGGTTTCCGGTTAAGACCGACATCTGCCAGGCGACGATGAACTTCCGCGATTTCCATGCCGGTCAGGTGCTGACGCCCCATGCGGGCATTGAGATCAAGACCTTCATGCTGAACCATCCGGGCGGCGCCATCGGCTACCGCATCGAATGGCAGGGCCGTTCGGTCGCTCTCGTCTATGACATCGAGCATATTCCAGGCAGCTACGATCCGGTTTCGCTGGAGATGATGCAGGGCGCCGATCTCGTCGTCTACGACTGCACTTACAATGAAGACGAGATGCAGCGTTTCAAGGGCTTCGGCCATTCGACCTGGCAGCACGGCACCGAGCTTGCGAAAATGGCCGGCGCGAAGCGCTTCGCCTTGTTCCACCACGCGCCCTCCCGCACGGACGAACAGCTGGCGCAGATGGAAGCACACGCGCAGGACGCTTTCCCCGGCGCCTTCGCCGCCCGCGACAACCAGACTATGGTGGTCTAGAACCGACAAGTCTCCTGTACCCGCGCAAGTGGGCGCGCCCGGCAGCTTGCGCCTTGCTGACGGAACAGATGTCGGATCCGACCGTTTTCCCGGCAGCGCAAGATCGATGAAACGGGGTATCAGCCATGACCGTGCTTTCCGGACAATGCCTTTGCGGGCAGGTGCAGCTTTCTGTGCGGGGCGAACCGCTGCGCGTCGGCATCTGTCATTGTACCGACTGCAGAAAAGAAAGCGGTTCGGCCTTCACCTTCTACGGGGTCTGGCCCGCCGGCCAGTTTGAACATTCCGGCGAAACCGGCGAATTCCACGGCCGACGCTTCTGCACCGGCTGCGGCGCGCGCCTGTTTTCCGCCGATGACCAGGAGGCGGAAATCAAGCTCGGCATCCTCTCGCAGGCGCCGACGCCACTGGTGCCACGCTACGAACTCTGGATCAAGCGCCGCGAAGCGTGGCTGCGACCGGTGGAGGGCGCCGAGCAGTATGAGGAGGACCGAACGTGAACGTGGCCACGCTCGTCCGACATCACTTCGTTACGGTTGCAGGCGTCGAGACTTTTTACCGCGAGGCCGGCCGAGAAGATGCTCCGGTCTTGTTGCTGCCGCACGGATATCCCTGCTCATCCTATGAATTTCGCAATCTCATGCCACGCCTTGCCGACCATTGGCGCCTGATTGCGCCGGATTTCCCGGGTGCGGGCTACAGCGGCACGCCTGATGATTTCGACTACAGCTTCGACGGATACGCTGCCTGGCTGGAGGCCTTCGTCAGCGCGATGAATGTCGACCGGTTTGTCCTCTACCTCCACGACTTCGGGTCGCCTATCGGTGCGCGGTTGGCGATCAAGGATCCCCAGCGCATCTTGGCGCTGATCATCCAGAACGGCGACATCCCCTATGATGATGCCCTCGGGCCGAAGTATGCGGAGATCGAGGCGACATGGACGCTTCCGAGATCCGAGATGAAGAAGGTGCTGGCGGAGACAGTCAGCGAGGAGACCTTCAAGGAGGAATTCCTCAACGATCTGCCGCCGCTTCTGGCCGACACGGTCCCGCCGGATCTCTGGAAGCTGCACTGGTCGCTGATCACGCCGCGGCGCAAGGAAATCGCCATCGACCTGATCGCCGGACTGAAGGAGAACCGGGCGTGGTTCCCGGAACACCGCAAATATCTGCGCGAATATCGGCCTCCGACTTTAATCGTCTGGGGTCCGAATGATCACTACATGCCGGAAAAATCGGCGCGAGCCTACATGCGCGATCTGCCGGATGCCGAACTGCATCTGCTCGGCGGCGGCCACTGGCTGCTCGAGACGCATCTCGATGACGTCGTAGCACTCATGCGAGAGTTTCTCGGGCGAGTTTCACGCCGCCTGATCGGCAATGTCTAAGGCTCTAGCAATTCCGACGCCGATGACCAGCGGACGGCGGGATGCCGGCCCGTCGCTGCAAACAAGGCGGACAGAAAATCCCAGGCGGCCGCATCATGAACCAGATGGTGAGTGAGCACGCCGATCGGCTCGTCGCTGCCGGCAAGCCGGTCGCGGAGTTCAGCGACCAGTTCGGCCACCAGTTCCCCCTCGCTGCGGCCGCCGCGCGTGCCGTGCCAGTCAATAATGTCGACGTGGGTGTTGAGCAGCGGGATTGGTCCGCCCTCTCTTGCCCGCCCGTAAGTCGAAAGCGCGGCAAAGCCGAGTTCGGGCAATGCAGGAATCAGGGCGGCATCGATCCGGTTCCACGGCGGCACCAGCACCGGCAGGAAGCGAGCCGGATGGAGCCGCTTCAGGCGCTGTAATCCCTCACGCAACTCGCCGAGCACCACCTCGGACGCCCGTTCGCCGCCGAGTTCCTGCTTCTTGCGCTCAGGTCCGGCGTGATTGGTGTGGGACCAGCCGTGCACGGCGACAGCGACGCCTGCTCCCCCCGCCAGCCGCGCGGCCAATGCCTCACCCGTCAGGGCGGGAATGACGGCAAGCGTCAGCGGAATTCCGTTGTCGCCGGTCAGCGACAGCAGCTTTTCCAGATCAGGCGTCGGCTCGACGGCGTCGTCGTCCCTGAGCCAGAACCGCACCACGCGGCCGGCGGCACGCCAGCGTTCAAGCTCGCGGCCCAACGGTTCCCAGTTCATCACCTCACTCCTGTTCCTGCGCTTCTGCGCAAAATCCCGTCCAAGACACGGGCAGCCCTCGCAAGCGAACGCTCCTCGAGCACGAAGCATCGTGCCGCCTGCCCCATCGCGTCACGCTTTTGACCGTCGCCGAGCAGGGTTGCGATCGCCCTTGCATAGGCAGCGACATCACCCTCCGGCGTCAGCAGGCCGGTCACGCCAGCCTCGACCACCGCTGGCACGCCTGCCGTTGCCTGCGCCACGACAGGAAGACCGGCTGCCTGGGCCTCGAGATAGGCGAGACCGTAGGCTTCGCCGCAGCCGGGCCAGACATAGATGCCGCCATGTCCGAGCAATTCGGCGATCTCGACGACATTCCGCTCGCCCAGCCATTCGATGCGGCCGGGAAAGCCGGCAAACAGCGCCTCCACCTCTTGCCGCAACGGACCATCGCCGATGACGGCCAGCGTCCAGAGCCGGTCTTCGATCAGCCGCAACGCTTTTGCAAGCATGACATAACTGTCCATCTTGTCGCCGGCCCGCATCATCGCGACCGTCATCAGCCGGCGCTGATCGGGCGCTGGCGACACCGTCTCGAACAACGCCGTGTCGATGAAGGGGTTAAGCCTGGCAAGGCGCGCCTGCGCAAAGGCGGCGGCAAGTCCGGCCTGGTCGCGCCCGGTGAAGCTGATATTGACCGCCGCCCGCATGATCGCCTCGCCCACCAGCTTCTGTGAAGCTGCCCAGCCGGTTCGATCGCGTTTTGCCGCATAGGAGGATTCGGCGGTGACGTAGGGAATTGCGAATTCGGCTGATATCGCCGGCCCGAAGGGATCGGGCGATTTGTAATAGGGGTGGTAGCAGAACCAGAGTTCCGGCCGCGGCGCGGATTTCCATCTTAGCCGCAGCCGCTCCAGTTCGGCGCCGATGGCGGGTTCAAGCGCCGCTGCGGCTTGCGGTGTCGAGGCATAGGTACGGAATTCGGAGGCGACGTCGACCTGATGCCCGCCAAGCTCCAGTGCCCGGATCAGCAGTCGCGCCATCAGCCGGTCGCCCGACGGCACCGGATGGTTCGGCGATTTCATCGGCGCGTAGAAAGCCACCCGCATTGACACCTCACGTGAGACAGACTGTTTACAACTTTCGCGCCCGTCGGAAAAATTCCGCTCTTGTCCCTTTGCCGGAAACTTGCGCATAAGCATATGGAATGTGATCGCGATCGAAGCAATTCCGCCTCTTTCTCAATCTCTATGGGCCTGCGGTTACATCGACAAGAACGGGAATGAATGACGACGGTCTCGGCCACAGGGATTTTTTCGGAGCGTACGATCAGAAGGGCGAGGCTCGGTTCCGGCCTCGTCATTTTCATCTTCGTCCTCTTCCATTTGTCGAACCATGCGATTGGCCTGATTTCCGTCGCTGCCGCCGATAAAGCCGCCCACCTCTTCCTGGCGATCTGGCGCAATCCTCTGGGGACCGCCATCTTCTATTCGTCGGTCCTCATCCATATCGCGCTGGTGCTGCGCGCCATCTACATGCGCCGCAGCCTCGTCATGCCGAAGGGGGAAATGGCGCAGATCGTGCTCGGCTTGATGATCCCGCTGCTGCTCCTCGATCATGTCATCGGTACGCGCATCGCCCACGAATTCTACGGCTACATCGATGACTACGAGACGGTCGTCGGAATGCTCTGGATCAGGAACCCGACAAACGGCGTTCGGCAGGTGTTCGCCGTTGTCGCCGTCTGGATCCACGGCTGCATCGGCATCCATTTCTGGCTGCGCTACCGCTCCTGGTATCCGGACTTCGCTCCGCTAATGCTGGCGCTTGCTATCCTCGTGCCGGTGCTCGCGCTGCTGGGCTTCGTCGAAATGGGCCGGGCGCTCGCCGACCCTTCCTACCAGCAGTCAATGACGGTCAGCGCCTACAAGGAGGGGGTCAACACCCGCTACGCCTCGAACCCGGACGTTCACCGTCAGGTCGCCGTGATCCGCGCCGGGCTCTACGGCGCCTTCTCGGCCTCGCTGCTCATCGTCGTCGTCGCCCGCGCCCGGCGCAAGCTGAAGGAGCGGCTCGATCAGGTCGCCGTGAATTATCCGGGCGGCGAGGTGATCCGGGTGCCGCGCGGCTTCTCGGTGCTGGAAGCGAGCCGGCTCGGTGGCCTGCCGCATTATGCCGTCTGCGGCGGCAAGGGCCAGTGCTCCACTTGCCGCGTGCAGATCTTTGGCGATTACGAAAGCCTGCCGGCCCCCGACAAGATGGAGCAGACGACGCTGAAGCGCATCAATGCCGGCCCGGATGTCCGGCTCGCCTGCCAGCTTCGTCCGAACCGCGACGTTGCGGTCGCGCCGCTTCTCGTCCCGGCGGTCGAGGCAGCCCTTCCTGCCAACAGCCAGGAAACGAGCCCCGGCCGCGAGCGTGAAATCGCCGTGCTCTTCGTCGATATCCGCCATTTCACCACGCTGACGGAAACCCGCCTGCCCTTCGACGTCGTCTTCCTGCTGAACCGCTATTTCGCCATCATCGGCAAGGCGGTGGAGCAGGCGGGCGGGCGGCTCGACAAGTTCATCGGCGACGGCGCCATGGCGCTCTTCGGCCTCAATACCGCGCCGGAGGAAGCCTGCCGCCAGGCGCTCAACGCAGCAGCCGCGATCGTCGCCGAGGTCGAGAAACTCGCTGCCGAGTTGGCCGATGAACTGGCGCTGCCGCTGCGCATCGCCATCGGAATTCACACCGGTCCCGCCGTCGTCGGCACGATGGGATACGGCCGGGTGCGCAGCATGACGGCGATCGGCGATACCGTCAATGTCGCGAGCCGGTTGGAAAGCGCTGCAAAAGAGTTCGAAGCGGCGATCGTCATCTCCGAACCGGTGGCGACCCTTTCGGGTGCTGATCTTTCCGGCATCGAAAGCCGTGAAATCAGTGTGCGCGGCCGGGCCCTGCCCTTGAAAGTCTACGTCATTCCGAGAGAGAAAGCAGCAGAACCGCTCGAAGGAAAAGACTGATGCCCGGCAAGCCCTGGCTGACCACCAAATACTGGAGCCGCCGGCTGCGCAAGGCGCGCAATAGAGCCGCTTCGCGCTTCTTCGACACCCGCTTCGGCCGCCGCTTGCTGATCGAAAATATCGGCCCGCGCGTCGTCTCGATGACGATCGACGCCGGCGACCACCTGATGACCTTCTCGCCCGCCGACTATATCGGCCGCAAGGTCTTCCGAAAGGGCCATTTCGAGCGCGAGGCCGTCGACCGGCTGATCGCCATCCTGCGCGAGCGCGGCCTCTTGCGAAAGGACGCGACGCTGCTGGAGATCGGCGGCAATATCGGCACCCAGACCGTCTATTTCGCCCTCAGCGACACCTACGCCCATGTTGTCAGCATCGAGCCCGATCCGCGCAATTTCCCGCTGCTTGCCCTCAATATTCGCCAGAATCGGCTGGAGGAGAAAGTCCGCCTCGTCAACTGCGCCGCCGGCGAGAGCGAAGGCGAGATCGACTTTTTCCTCAACCTCAACAATCACGGCAAGAGCAGCGCCATCCGTCAAAGCCCGACAGACAGGAAGATCAGCGTGCCGGTGAAGCCGGTTTCCGAGATCCTTGCCGGTCTTTCGGTCGATCCGGCCGCAATCGGCCTCGTCTGGATGGATATCGAAGGCTACGAGCCGGTCGCCTGCCGCTCGATGCGGCCGCTGCTTGCCCGCCGCGTGCCGCTCTATATGGAATTCACGCCGCTCTTCTACGGCCCGGAGGGAACGAAAGCCTTCATATCGATGCTGTCGGGGTTCTACGAGGATTGCCTCGTCGTCTTCGAGGACCGCGAAGAGGAAATGAAGGTCCGCGACCTGCCGGGCAATTTCGGACAGTACAACGTGCTGTTTCTGCCTTAAATGTTCGGCCATGCATGCCGGAGAGACTCTTTCCCCTGCGTCAATTGAAATTCACCAGACACGCGGTGAAGATGCAGCACTTGTCACTTGCTTCGGTATCCGGCGGTTACAGCGGGTTTGTCATCTCCGCCAAGCGCTGCCGCCCTTATCATGCTTGCCACCACTTGGCTCTTTCAATCATGACTTTCCGCAGCACTTTGCGGTTGTCGGGAACCTGGATTACAATGGTTTTGCTTTTGTTTCCCTTTTTTACTTCTCCACAAATTGCAAACACCGCCGAAAGCAATGGCTCGCTAATAAGACCCGACATTCCAAGAGTGGTTGCAGCTTTTAACGCCGACTCTGGCGTCATCTTGAAACCGCATGTCGATTTCGTCACATCATGAAAGAAGATTGCTGATGCGGCGGCGCGTTCGTCGGCCTGAGCGTGACCCGTAGCAGCAAGAACAAGCGCGAAAGCGCCTAAAATACGTAGCTTCATTACATTATCCCTAAAGTACAATCTATGGGCATAGTACAACCCGGCGGATTTCCGAAGTAACTTCTCTCCAACTCAAAACCACAATTCCTTCAGAGTTCGATCGGTAGGAGGGCTCTAACAACAGCCAAACTGGCATCCAATCACCTGTCGTCGAGCTCAAGCCTTCTCAATGCTTCAAAAAAGACGTTCATCAATTGGTGGCGGTGACTTGCCACTTTCGTCCCAAAGCATTCACCCCATCAAACGAGCTTCTTCGCCTCTGATCGCGAATGCTCATGATATTTGTTTTCGCGAAGCGTGCCGAAAAGCTTCAAGCTCTCGAGATGCTCGCGTTGGGCGCGATAGAACTCATTCAGGAAAACCAGTCCCCGGCCGGGCTTCACCGTGTCTTCATACCGGATCCTCCGGGTAATGGTTCGCACGATCTGTTCGATCTCTTTATGGTTGGCTGTCTTCGTCGAGTCGCGAAGCACGTCCTCCAGCGTCTGCAGCTCATATTTGCCGTAGATATCGAGATGTTCCGGCAGGAATTCGAATTCCGCCTGCGACGAGACGGCGGCAGGAGCAGACAGCGCAAGGTCGGACAAGAGCACGGAACGCGGAGTGTCGACCACCAGGGTGCCGGCAATGATGTCGCCAAGCCTTTGCCGGCGTCGGTTGGTGAAGGGGACGACGACCACCGCTAGAAGCCAGAGGCTCGTCAGACCGTTTTCCCAGACCGACTGCGTGCCGACCGAAGCCAAAAGGCCCATGGGGGCGAAAATCTCCACCTGTTTCATCAGGTTGCGTGCGGTCACCTGGTGCGGCGTGAGCCGCCGTCCGTCCATGTTGATGACGCGGATGCCCGTGATTCTCTTTCCGAGCGTGCGTCCGTTCCAGATGAGCTCCGAGAGAATGTAATAGGGGGTCTGCACCAAAAAACCGAGCATCACCATGAGCATCGCCTCCGCCGTCATAGGCAGCACGCCTGTGAAGAGGATGGCCACAGCGCAGATGAATATAATGATCGAGGTGAAGACGATGTCGAGGAATTGCGCGCCGAAACGGGTTCCGATCGAGGCAATGGCGAAGCTGATCGGGACGCCCTCAGGCGGTATGAACTGCTCGACGTGGCTGCCGTCCGTGACTGTCTGGCTCATCGCACGGCCTCACGCGAAACCTTGCTTTGGCGACCTCCAAGCAGCAGCCAGCCTACCCAGAAGAGGCCCATCCCCCAACCGATGACGATGCGCCAGAGCGGATCCTGGATCAGCTGACGCAGGAAGCCTTCGATGAAGGCTGCCGCGACAAGCATCAGCGCCGCCAGGATGGCGAGCTTGACGGCATCATGCGCCTGGTGGCGCAAGGCTTCCTTTCGCGTTCTGGCACCGGGAAGGAGAACGGCAAGTCCGAGCCTTGCCCCACCGGCGCAGGCAATGGCGATGGCCGCAAGCTCGGTGACGCCGTGGATCGAGAGCCAGGCGAAGACGTCGTAGCCTAGCCCTCTGCGATAAAACATCGCGAAGAACGCGCCGAGGATCAGACCATTGTAAGAGGTCAGGATGAAGCTCGGCACCGACAGGAAAACACCAAGGGTGAAGATCAGGATGACGATGGTGGTGTTGTGGGAAAAGAGAAAGCTGGAAAATGCGGCCAACTGGTCGCTGTCATGCCCTTCATTGCCATAGATGGTCGAGCGGAGGTAATCGGTCGAGGCATCGGGCGTGCGCTGGTCGGCCATCTCCGGCGGCACCAAGGTATAGAACCAGCTCGGGTCGTTGGCGCAAAGTCTGTATCCGGCCAGCGCGCCCAGAATGAGCGCCAGGAAGCCGATGAACAAAGGCAGGACCGAGCGCCGCACCGCCTGGGGAATGCCGTGCAACAGCAAGCGCCTCATTAGGCCGCCAAGGCTTTCCTGAGGAGCGTAGACGACGAGATAGGCCCGGGCGCAGAGGCTTTCCAGATAGGCGATCAAGGCGCGATCGAGGGAAATATCGCGCGCCACGCTCAACGAGTTCATCGCCTGCCTGTATCCGGTGGCGAGATTGCGGACTTCATCATAGCCGAGTGCGGCTGCGCCCCCTTTCTCGGCACGCGTCACCAGTTCGTCCAGTTGGCGCCAGTGTGCCTCGCGCTCCAGCCGGAAGCGGGCCGAACGAAGCGTATCGTTCTGAACGGCGCCGACATTGACTGTCGCGCCCCTATCCATCCTGCCGTCGATACCGATATCCATCATATCATCTCACGGGATTTGATTTCGATGTAGCGCGCAATGAGATCCGAAGTTAGTGCCTCCGGCGTGCTGTCGAGGCAAAGCACCCCGAGACGCGCCAGCTTTTCCATGACGGCGCGCCTCTCCTGAAGGATCTGGCGCGCCGCAACCGAGCGAGCGACGGCATCGAGCGTCGTTTCCTCAGGTTCGATGAGCTTGGCCAGCATCGGATCGCACAAGGCGACATAGACGACAAAGTGATGCCGGGCGAGCACCTGCATGTTCTCGATCATCAGCTCCGCCGTGATGGTGTCGACGAAATCGGAGAATATCACAATCAGCGACCGTCGCTTCAGGCGTCCTGACAGGTGGCTCAGTCCCAAGGTATGGTTGGTCTCCTGGGTTTCGTAGCGCAGCCCGGCGCACACCGTCTGCAGCCGCGGAAAGGCCGCTCGTCCGGGCAAGGCCGGCACGAACAGACGCGGACGGCTGTCGAAGCTGTAGAAGCCAACAAGATCGCCGGCAAGGCCTGCGCCCCAGCACATGGCGAGCGCCGCATTGATGGCGCGATCGAGCTTCGTGAAGCCGGCAAGCTGCTCGGCCATCAGCCGTCCGGAATCGACGCAGAGGATGATCTGGTGGTTTCGTTCGGCCCTCATCTCGCGCACGACGAGGCTGCGCATGCGCGCCGAGCGCTTCCAATCGATGCTGCGCGGATCCATGCCGCTTACAAATTCACGCAGCTGGTGGAATTCCGATCCCTCGCCGCGCAACCGCAAATCCTTCTGGCCGGCCTCCAGCGGCAGGATCTGGGTCTTGATCGCTCCAGACAGCACCGGCGATATGTCGGGCTGGACAGCGATCTCTTGCCCAACGGGCATCTTTGCGATGATCTCGAGCAGCTTCAATCGCGATGACCACTTCAGCCATAGCTCGTGGACAGCGTATCGTCCCCGCCGGGTCAGATGAAGGTCCAGAGAGGCCTTGACCTCTCCTTCACCGGCACCCGATGCAGGGTCGAGCCATCTGATTTCGTCGACGACCAGCTCGGGAGCGAGATCGAGCCGGATTTCGATTTTCCGGGGCAGCGCGCCCTTCTGCGGCCGGATGCCGACCGTAAACGCGGCGGTGTGGCCGACAAAGCCTTGCGGCGGCAGATCGAAATCGATCGTCATCCTCCCCGCCAGGTTGGAGATGACCAAATCGGCGACGGTCAGGGCTGCAAGCGCAAGCCACATGAGGAGCAAGAAGGAGCTCATGTCGCGCCACCACACGCTGGTGAAGACCGTCACCGCGGCTGATATCAGAACGAGCGCGATCAGAGTGGAGGATGGCCGCATTTAACGGGGCGCGTCCACGCGGTTCATGATATTGCGCAGCACCTCGTCCGGCGTGCGCCCGTCAATTTCCGCCGAGGGCGAAAGTACGATGCGATGGCGCAAGGCAGGCACCAGCAACGCCTGGACATCGTCCGGCAAGCCGTAATCCCTTCCCTCGAAAGCCGCTCGCACGCGCACTGCCGATGCTACCGCGTCGGCCGCGCGGGTGGACGCACCATAGAGAATGTCGGGATCGGAGCGCGTGGCGCGCACCAAGTCGACGATGTAGGTCAGGATCGTGGTGTCCAGATGGATCGCATCGATCAGCGCCCGCCCCGTAGCGAGTGCGGCACTCGTGACCAGCGGACGGATGCCGGCATTGCGCAGGTCTGATTTCAGCGCCTGCGTCGCATGTTTGGAGAGGATGGCAATTTCCGTATCGCGGCTGGGAAATTCGACGACGAGCTTGAACAGAAAGCGATCGAGCTGTGCTTCGGGCAAGGGATAGGTGCCCTGCTGCTCGATCGGGTTTTGCGTGGCAAGCACGAAGAAATCCGGTCCCAGGGAATAATCGGTTCCGTCAAGCGTGACCATCCGCTCGTTCATCGCCTGCAGCAGGGCCGATTGCGTCTTCGGGGGGGCGCGATTGATCTCGTCGGCGAGAAGAATGTCGGTAAAGACCGGGCCCTTGGTCAGGTGGAACTGATTGGTCTGGAAATTGAAGAGATTGACGCCCAGAACATCGCCGGGCATCAGGTCTGGCGTGAACTGGATGCGGCGATATTGCAGCGCCATGGCGGCGGAGACCGACCGGGCAAGCAAGGTTTTGGCTGTGCCGGGCGGACCTTCGACGAGGCAGTGGCCGCCGGCAAAGATCGAGATCAGGACGAGGTCGATGATCGCATCCTGCCCCTGCACCGCTTTGCCGATTTCGCCACGAACCGCGGCGATAAGATTGCGAAATTCACCTAGATCCAAGATCAATGCTCCCTCGAGCATGATGCCGAAATGTGTAAGCGGTTTTCGGACGACATCATGCTCTAACTCTTTAATTTAGAACAGGATTCAGATTTTAGGCCGACCCGGCCTGAAATCATCCTGTTCTAGCGACTTTCTAAATATTTCGAGATTGCGGTGCAGATCCGCCCGCGTCATCCGATGCCCACGATCGATCAGCGCTTGCGCTGACGAGTGCAATGCCTTCGCCGCCGCCTGATCGCGGCGCGCCAGGCGTTGAAACAGCCGCTCTACGCCTGCCTCGTTTCCGGCTCCGGGGCCGAAGACCAGTTGCGCCTTGTCCGCAAGCAGATGGAGCACGAACTGTCCGGTCATCCGGCCATCATTGCCTGACAGGCGCAGCAGACGCGCCGTCGCGTCGATCGCGGCCGTCTTCGACATCTCGGTGTTTGCGGATGCCTCGGGCAAAGCAGGCCCGAAGCGATAGGCGCCGCGCCAGAAACAAATAGCGGCGACGACGAACAGCACTCCCCAGATGACGGACAGCGGATAAGCGAAAAACCGCTTGAAATCGGAGGCAGAGCGCTCGTAGGTCCGGCCTTCATCCGCCGGTTTCTTACTATCCAGAGGCAGGCCGGCCGTATCCAGATAGACCGGCCGCTTCTCGCCCGCGCCGCGCAACAGCGTGACGAGCGACACGGCAAAGGAGGCGTTATCGGCCAGAGCCAGTCCGTGATTGTTCAACAGGTCCGGATCCGACAGCAGATAGACGTTCGGGTCGTCCTCGCCACGCAGTAGCAGCGCGCCCGACGGTGTGCCCGCCAGCTCCTCCCAACCGCTCGGCAGGCCCGACCGTTCGAAGGTTTGCGCCTGATAGAGGGCGATGTTGATGGGCTGGCCCGGTTTCGGCTGCGGCTGCGCCTCTTCAAAATCGGTGCTGCTACGGGCAAAGCCAAAATCTGAATAACCGAGCTTGTCGAGTTCGCCGCCGATATCGGCGAGATCGATCAGTCCCGATGTGCTGGCAACACCATCCGTTGAGACGCTGCCGCGCCATTTCGGCAATATGATCAGCGTCGGCAACGCATAGCGGTTTGACTCCCGGATCGGGCTTTCCGGGCCTGCGTCATCCGCTTCCTCGCTTGCCTGAGGTGCGACAACCATGGCTTGGCGTATCGACAGGGGAATGATGCGCAGCGAGATTTCCGAACGCGCCCGAGCGACATGAGGGTCGGATCGTACGACAGGGATACCCTTGGCTTGCAGCCACGTTTCCAACCCCTTGTTGCCAAGCGGCGAGCGGTCGAAATCGCTGCCGCGCGAAAGCGCAAAGACTGCCAGCGCCGCCAGCGCAAGCAACAGCCCCAGCAACAGAAGAGGCCCCGCGTTACGCATTGGCTACTCTGCCCGATGACAGCAAGCCGCGCGCGGTCGTCAGAAGGATGCCGAAATGGCTTTCCGCAAGCGTGCGGCCACCGTAATGAACGAGCTCCACTGCGGTCAGAAAATTTTCAAGCCGATCGCGGTCGGGCATATTGTCCGGCAGACGGGCGAAAACGGCCCGTTCCGTATCCGAGCGGAAAAGCCGTGTTCCCGTCACATCTGCCGCGTGCAGCAGGCAATGTCTGAGCAGCAGGACAAGCGCCTGCCTGCGATCCGCCATGGCGGCAATGCGCTGCAGAAAGTCGCTCGGCTTTTCCTCGGCCTCGGCTGCTGACGTGCGCCAGCTTTCCGGCGCCTCCCCCTGCCGTTTAATGTCGCGTGGCGCAGATGAAAGCAAGACGCCGCCATTACCGAAGCGTATCCATAAACCGATGACCACGATGAGACCGACAAGCACGACGGCAACCGCCAGAGGACCGTTGACAACGGGCTCGCGCGGGATCATCAACGGCTTGCGTTGAGGCGACGATTTTGTCGTATTCGATGCCGGCTCGGCCTTTGCCGCGACGTCGCCATAGACGAGCGTGCAGCGCAATCCGTTCTGCTGGCACTGCGCGGCATACTCGGCTCCGACGGCGCTCTTTTGATGATCACCGCCCACAACCTGCCGAGTGTCGCTGTCCTGCGCCCACGCAGACGAAATCTGAGCCGAAGCGGCGAGCAACAGAGCCACCAGCAGGCTGACAGTGCGGATGGTCATGCTGCTAGGCAAAGACCTCTGCTCTTGCTTCGGGACGCAGCGGATCCGGCCCGAACTTATTGGGACCATCGGTGCCCCTGAGTACGGAAATAATGAATATCGCGAGGCCTGTAATCTTACCGATATAGGGAACCATGCCCAACACGAGCAGCCCGAGATACCACCAGCCAGAAAGGTCGCGATCATGGAAACGTCGAACCTGAAGGGATATCTGCGGCAAAGCCATTGCAAGCGCAAACAATCCACCGATGGCTCCAAAAATAAAGAGCAGTGGCGAAGGTCCATCCTGAATATCTGAAAAAGCCCCGGTCAAAGCGGCCACAATTACAAGTATGACCACAACAAGCACATAGAACAGCTGAAACCACCAATATTCCGAGCGGGAGGCCCTGCCGGAAAAGGTTGCGTATTTCTGCGTCAGAACGGTCCGAACAGCATCAGTAAACCCCATATGAAATGCCCCCATTTCAGCTTGCTGCAAGCGCGGTGATCCACGGTCTCACCATCGTCTTGCTTGTTAGTCATTCAGATGAAAACAGCTACATTTCAAACGTAGAAATTGCAATAAGTCGGTTGCATTGGGATCATTATTTTAAAAGCAATGATTAACGCGTTGAGATTTTCACCTTGGTCACGAGGTGGCCGTAAAGGTCCCTGACCTGCTGGGGGAAGAATTCAGCCCGTTTAACCTGCTGTTTTGCCTCATGCCGCCGACTGCATCACCAGCGATTGATGGCAGTGCACGCCGGCGAGCACGCCTGAGGCGGAGGCGAGCGTGGCATTGTGCATGGCGCTTGCCGCATCGCCGGCGGCGAAGACACCCTTGATGGTTGTTTCCTTGTTATCGGCGATCCGAATGATTGGCCCGAACGGGCCGTCGTCGAAGGCGCAGCCGAGCTGTTCGGCAACCGCGCTAGCCATCGTCGTTTTCGGCGCGACGAAGACGGCATCGAGTGGCACGACGCGGCCATCGGCGAGGCGAACGGCCTCAAGCTTCAAATTGTCGCCCAACAATTCCACGATAGGGCTGCGTTCGATCCGGACGCCACGGGCGGTCAACTTTACCAACTGCTCTTCATCGGGCTCGAACAGCGCCTGGGTGAAAAACGTCGTTGCGCCCCAGTCCGGAATCATCATGGCGGAATGGGCCGAATGCGGATGGTTTGCGAGAACGCCGAGCTTGCCGCCGCTGACCTCAAAGCCGTGACAATAAGGGCAGTGCAGCGCCGAGCGGCCCCATCGCTCCTTGAGGCCGGGGATTTCCGGCAGCGTGTCTCTGACGCCGGTTGCGAGCAGGACGCGCGCGGCTCGTTCTTCGCCGCCGTCTTCGGTGCCGACAATGAATGCGTCACCATCGCTGTGCGCCCGCACGACCTTCCCCTGGCGGATGGTGATAGTCGGATAAAGCGAAAGCTGCCGTTTTCCCTCCCGCATGATCGCCGCCGGCGTTTGGCCGTCCTGGCCGAGAAAACCGTGCGACGCTTCAGAAAACCGATTGCGCGGCGCGCCGGCATCAACGAGCAGCACGCGCCGCCGCGCCCTGGCCAGCTGCATAGCGGCCGACAGGCCGGCGAAGTTTCCGCCGATGACGATGGCTTCGAAGGACATGGAACTCTCCGTTGATATCGAATTCATGACTCAACATAAGTTACATGATATGACGCCGTCAAGCATCATGTTACTTGTCTTGTTACGATCCGCTTGCGATAATATCCGCGCGATCGACAGGAAAGAGAGCCATGCGCAATGACAGCCGCCTTTCACGCATGCTGCACGTGCTGATCCACATGGATAAGCACCAGCATTCGGCGACCTCCGAAATGATTGCCAAGATGCTGAACACCAATCCGGTCGTCGTCCGCCGCACCATGGCCGGCCTTCGCCAACAGGGCTATGTCCGCTCCGAGAAAGGCCATGGCGGCGGCTGGACACTGGTGCGTCCGCTGTCCGAGATCACCCTGCTCGACGTCTACCGCGCCATCGGCGAACCGCATCTCTTCGCCATCGGCCCGGCCGACGATCAGCCGCAATGCCTCGTGGAACAGGCGGTGAATGTCGCTCTCGGCGACGCGATGAAGGAGGCCCAGGCCCTGCTCCTGCGACGGTTGGACAGCGTTACGCTGGACAAAATCGCGGCCGACTTCGAGGCAAAACTGACCGCCCGCCCGGCGATATGCTATTCCTGCGGTTCATGAGCGGTGATTACATCTCTCGGTAGAGAAAGTAACGACCTTCCTTGACGTCTTTGTGAAGCGAGCACGCCGGCCCGAACCGTCACTCGCAAGCGCACAAGGTGTGTCGTTTCCGCATCACTTCCTGTAAGGTTGCAAATATCCGCTTGGCAATGGCGAATTGCTTCGGTACAAAACGCTCACCGCTTTAGTTCAAACATAAGGGAGGCGTTGCATGCCAGCAATCATCGAAACCTTCCCGTGCGGAATGTCCCGACGCTAGGTCATTTCCATTCGCGGCCCGCCTCAAGCGCGCCCGACATGCGGTTTTCCCTTAATTCATAGCCCGATGATTTGACGGGATTATTTCGTCTCCCGCTTAGGCTGTGCCTTCCAACTCTCTATTTTGAGGACCGGTTGCCGAACACGGCGCCGAGCGATTAAAATGACTCGCAAGAAGCTCGATTTCCGCGCCGATGCCTATCGCCATGTGCTCGGCTTTGTTTTCCATCATTGGCGCCATCGGCCTGTATTAGTGGGCGTTATCATCGTGTTGGTGATAGCAAGCACGCTGGCCGAAGTCATGGTGCCGGTGTTTTCCGGCCAGATCGTCGATGCCATTGCCGGCAGCAATGCGGCTGACCGGGCGCTGCGCGCCTTCGTCATCGTCGTGGCACTGGGCCTGACCAGCGTGGCATTGCGCTGGTTCATCTTCAACGGCATTATCCGGCTGACGCTCCGCACCATGGCGGATGTGACGAACAACGGTTTCCACAAGGTGCAGCGGTTCTCGACCGACTGGCACGCCAACAGCTTTGCCGGTTCGACGGTGCGCAAGATCACCCGCGGCATGTGGGCGCTCGACTCGCTCAACGACCTGCTGCTGGTCGCCTTGCTGCCTTCCATCGTCATGCTGGTCGGGGCCAGTATCGTGCTCGGCAGCTACTGGCCGATCATGGGCCTGATCGTGGCCGCGGGGTCGCTGATCTATATCGGGGTGACCGTGGCGCTTTCCATGGGCTTCGTATCGCCGGCGGCAAGGCTTGCCAACGCCTGGGACACCAAGCTGGGTGGTGCGCTGGCAGATGCCATCAGCTGCAATTCGGTGGTCAAGGCCTTCGGCGCTGAAAGCCGCGAAGAGACGCGACTGGGCCAAGTGCTCGCCAGATGGGACAGCCGCACGCGGCGGACATGGAAGCGCGGCACATTGAGCGGCACGATCCAGGGCTTCATGATGGTTTCGATGCAGGCCGGCATTCTGGGAACGGGCCTGGTGATGTGGCGGCAGGGGCTGGCGACGCCTGGCGACATCACCTTCGTGCTGGCCATGTTCTTCGTTCTGCAAGGTTATCTGCGCAACGTCGGCCAGGACATCCGCAACCTGCAGCGTGCCGTCAACGACATGGAAGAACTGGTGCTGCTCGACAAGATGCCGCTCGATATCGAGGACAAGCCCAACGCCAAGCCTGTCAAGATCAGGGAGGGCGAGATCGTCTTCGATCGCATCACCTTCCAGTACGGCGCTCATCCCACTCCGCTTTACGAGGATTTTTCGGTCACCATCAAGCCGGGCGAACGCGTGGGCCTGGTGGGGCATTCGGGCTCGGGCAAGACGACCTTCGTCAAGCTCATCCAGCGCCTCTATGACGTCAACTCGGGCGCGATCCGCATCGACGGGCAGGATATTGCAGGGGTCAAGCAATCAAGCCTGCGCGGCCAGATCGCCATCGTGCAACAGGAGCCTATCCTGTTCCACCGAACGCTGGCGGAAAACATCGCCTATAGCAGGCCTAACGCCTCGCGGCGCGAGATCGAGCAGGCGGCGAAACAGGCGAGTGCCCACGACTTCATCATGGACCTTCCCAAGGGCTATGAGACGATGGTGGGGGAACGCGGCGTCAAGCTGTCGGGCGGCGAGCGGCAGCGTGTCGCCATTGCCCGTGCCTTCCTGGCGGATGCGCCGGTGCTAATCCTGGACGAAGCGACGTCGAGCCTCGACAGCGAGAGCGAAGTGCAGATCCAGCAGGCCATGGAACGTCTGATGAACGGCCGCACGACGCTGGTGATCGCCCACCGGCTGTCCACGGTGCGGGCGCTGGACCGGCTGCTGGTCTTCGACAAGGGAAAGATCGTCGAAGAAGGCGACCACCAGGCGCTGATCCGGCTCAATAACGGTATCTATCGCCGGCTGTTCGAACGACAGGCGCTGGAGCTGACCAAGGGTCTGGTGGCGTGAACCGAAACACTACAGCGCCGCGCGTCTTTTCGAGAGCCGCGGCGCTGTAGCACTTTGAATGGCTGCATAATTTTATCCTTAAATCGATTCCGGTTTCAGGAAATATGCAGCAGGGCTGACGCTATCCTTTACGTCCGCCGGTAAAGGAAATAGCGGCCTTCCTTGATGCCATCAGGCAACGGCAGCGCCACCAGTTCGGGATGCTCCAGCGGCAGCCCGCTGACGGCGACGCCGTTATGGGCGAGCACGCCGGCCATCAGCTGCGGCAGCCAGATCAGCGTCACCGCGTCGATCTCGTCATGGCCGGTGCCGATATCGGCATGGGCGAGGGCTGCGCCGATGCCGACGAAGGCCTGGCCCGATTCGCGGATATTGCCGGTCACCATGTCTTCTGCCTCTGGTGTCGAGGCCGAATAGGAGCGCGCTTCCCAGTCGAAGGCGACGATGCGCCGGCCGGGAAAAATCTCGCGCAGATGATCATAGGTGCGGCCGTTGCCGAGGCCGAACTCCAGCACCGGGCCTTCAATTTCCCCCACCAGATCGACGATCGAGTTCAAAATGTCGCGTTGAGCCGTCAACCGGCGAATGAAGCTGTCGAGGCGGCTCATCTAATCTCTATCCGTCATGAAATCGTCAGCGGTCCTGGAGGAATTCCAGCAAAAGTGCGAGAGCGGTTTTGCATCCGGAATTGCGTAAAAACAAAAAGATAGAGCATTTCCGTGCGTCCGAAAAAGCAGGAAATGCTCTAACACATGAAACCTTGGCAAGTCGATTGCCGTAAATGGGAATTGGCGTTGCAGTGGCAACATGGGTCTGTGCTAAGCTTGATGACATGAAAACCGTGACCGACGAAGATTTTTTTGCCGAAGTGCCGCTCTTCAGCGAATTCGAGGGCGTGACCGACGCCGCCAACTACCGGCCGCTGCCGGACGGATGGGTGCTGGCGCTCGCCGACATCGTCGGCTCGACGCAGGCGATCGGCGCCGGCCGTTACAAGGACGTCAACATGGCAGGCGCCAGCGTCATTTCAGCGGTGTTGAATGCGGTCGGCAAGGGCGACTATCCCTTCGTCTTCGGCGGTGACGGCGCACTGATCGCGCTTCCGGGTTCGCTGGAGGCGGCGGCACGCGGCGCCCTTGCCGCCGTGCAGATCTGGGTCGAAGAGGATTTGGGCCTGATGCTGCGCATCGCCATCGTGCCGGTCGCCGACACCCGCGCCGAGGGCCTCGACGTCCGTGTCGCGCGTTACTCCGCAAGCCCCTATGTGACCTATGCGATGTTCTGGGGCGGCGGCACCAGCTGGGCCGAAAGACAGATGAAGCTCGGCCGTTACGGCATCGCCCGCGCGCCCGCTGGAACTCGCCCGAATCTCACCGGTCTCTCCTGCCGCTGGAGCCCGATCGATGCGAGAAACGGCGAGATCGTCTCGATTATCGCCGTGCCCGGCGAAGGCCGGCCAGGCCGGGAATTTCAAGAGCTCGTCGGCGGCATTGTCGCCATCACCACCGAGCAGAACAGGGACAGCCATCCGGTACCGGCCGATGGTCCGGACCTTGCCTTCTCGCTCCATGGCATCAATCGCGAGGCCAAAGCCACCGCGCCACCGCGCCGGCGGTTGTGGCAGAAGCTCTTCATCTTCCTGCAGCTCGCCATCACAGTCGCGTGCTACAGGCTCGGCATTCCGCTCGGCCGCTTCGATGCACGCCGCTACAAGCGCGACGTCGCGGACAATTCCGATTTCCGCAAGTTCGACGACGGGCTGAAAATGACGATCGATGTCGACGCCGAACACCTGAAGCGCATCGAGACCCTGCTGCAACAGGCGAAGGCCAAGGGTGTGGCCCGCTACGGCCTGCATCGACAATCCTCAGCGTTGATGACCTGCTTCGTGCCGACGCCGATCGCGCGCGATCACATCCATTTCATCGATGGCGCCGCCGGCGGTTATGCAGTGGCCGCGAGCCAGATCACCGGCAGGTCGCTTTCTACAGCGCCGAGCGTGATTTAACGCTGTAACCCCGCAATCCTTCGGACGTCGCAATCACCTGCACCACGCATGAACCTACTTTTCGTAATGAAATCGGCACTGAATGATTTCCAACTGCTGGTCGGAACCCTTGCCAGTCACGCAGTAGACGAGCCGATGCTCTCCGAGGATGCGCCTTGACCAAAATCCGGATAGATCGCCCTTCAATGGCTCTGGCTTGTCAAGAACTTTAAAGGGTGACCTTTTCGTATCTTTCAGGAGCTCGTTGATTTTCTCGACCATCTTCTGGTCGCTTTTCTGCCAGTATTCGTACTCTTCCCAGGAATTCGGCGTCCATAGCAATTTCATGTCAGAGGGTGGGATCGCTCTCTACCACCTGCCCCTTGCGAAGCTGTCCGATACTTTCGCGTAGCCGGGCAGAATTAGCAGGCGTCGAGAGCAGGTGCAACATCTCTTGCATACTCTCGTATTCGCCTTCGGCAACCAAGACCATTGCTTCCGAACCTTGACGGGTCACGAGCAGAGGAGCCCGAGAAGAGAGGACTTGATCAAAATAGGTTGCAATATTTTGCCGGAACTCCGTCAAACGAACGTGGGCCATCGACATCCTTTCCCAACTTCCAAGCGTACGGATATATGTACAGATTGCCGGAAAGTCAGTACGGAACATTAGCTCGCCCGCCATCTCGATGGGAGTCGCTGCCAAATAGCAGACTTATGCGGTGACGTTTGCGTCACGCCTTGACGACGTGATCGCCCGAGAGGCCGAGCCGGTTGAAGACGTTGCGCGTGTCGATAATCAGCGCCGCACTTTTCGACAGCCCCGCGTAATCCACCTTGTCGTGGTCGGTCGCCACCAGCACCGCATCGTAGCCGGCAATGGTATCAGGAGTCAGCGTCACCGATTTGCGGCCCTTCAGCGCCTGGTATTCGCGCGTCGGCGGGATCTCGGCGACGAAGGGATCGTGATAATCTGCATGTCCGCCACGCTCCTCGATGATCTCGATCAGCCGCAGCGACGGGCTTTCTCTTATATCGGCGACGTTCTTCTTGTAGGCGAGCCCAAGCACGAGCACCCGGCTGCGGCTCAGCGCCTTGCCGGCGCGGATGTCGAGCGCTTCGGCGAGCTTGCCGACGATATAACGCGGCATTGCCGAATTGATCTCGCCGGCGAGTTCGATGAAGCGGGTCGGCAGCTCATATTCGCGCGATTTCCAGGTGAGATAGAAGGGATCGATCGGGATGCAATGGCCGCCAAGACCGGGGCCGGGATAGAAGGGCATGTAGCCGAAGGGCTTGGTCTTGGCAGCGTCGATGACTTCCCAGACGTCGATACCCATCGCCGCATAGACGGTCTTCAGCTCGTTGACGAGGGCAATATTGACCGAGCGGAAGATGTTTTCGGTGAGCTTCACGGCCTCGGCCGTCGCATTCGAAGAGACCGGAACGACGGATGATACCGTCGCACCATAGAAGGCCTTCATCAGCGCCAGCGCCTCAGGCCCGTCGCCGGCGACGACCTTGGGGATGGTGGCGGTATGATAGTGCTGGTTGCCGGGATCCTCACGCTCCGGGGAGAAGCCGACGAAGAAGTCCGAGCCGGATTTCAGTCCGGTGCCTTCGAGAATGACCTTTACCACGTCATCGGTCGTGCCGGGATAGGTGGTCGATTCCAGCACGACGAGCTGACCGGGGCGCAAATGCGCGGCAATCGAGCGCGACGTCGCCTCGACGAAGGAAAGGTTGGGATCGCGATGTTTGGTGAGCGGCGTCGGCACGCAGATGATGACGACGTCGCACTCGGCAAGGCCGGCGAAATCGGTCGTCGCCTTGAAGCGGCCCGCATCGATCTCGGCAGACAGCGCCTCATCGCTCACCGCGTCGATATAGGAGCGGCGGGCATCGAGCGCCACCATCTTGCCTGGATCGATGTCGAAGCCGGTCACCGCAAAGCCGCTACGCGCCACCGCCATCGCCAGCGGCAGGCCGACATAACCAAGCCCGATGATGCCGGCACGGGCCGCGCGGGTTTCGATCTTCTGCAAAAGCGTATCGAAGGTGGAGGTGGTCAAGGCGGGATCTTTCAAACGGGAAGGGAAGGCTGATCTAATGCATGATCCAGGCAAATTAAACCCGGGCGCGGATCTTCCTCGTCTTTCCGGCGGCACGGCCGGCCGGTTCTCGCCGATGGCTGCCCCTCAACCTAACCCTCTTGCCGATCTCCTGGGCCGGGATGTCGCGTGGCATTGATGCCCAAATCCCTTAACCTGTGTGGCGGAAATGACTCAGGCCGCGCCGTTTGCTGCAACTTCAGCGCACAAAAAATTGCAGCTCCCATTGTTTCGCATTTGCAGCATCCCTATTTTGACTTTTGATAATGAACCAGCTGGAAAGGACAACCCGTCCGATCCCCGGATATGGGGAGCTGAGGGGCGCCACTGCCGGGCTTTCGGCAGATCCGTTGACACTATATTACCGCTCGTACATCCTGATTTCCCTGTGACCTGCGCATGAAAATGCGGCGGCCGAGGGAATTTTTGGCTCTTAGGGATGGCGTGCCTTATGAGGATCATACCGAGAATGAGCACGATCGAAACCAGCGTCTCCTCCATCCTGTTGGACCGGGTCGCTGAATGGCTGACGAACTCTTCGCTGGCCGGAGACGAGCTTGAAAACATCGTCCGCGGCTTCTGCGAAAGACTTGCGGCCGCCGGCCTGCCGATCGCGCGCGTGCACCTGACCTTTTCGATGCTGCATCCGCTCTACGATGCGCTGAGCTTCACCTGGCGGCGCGCCAGCGGCGTCACCATCGAAGGTTTTCGCATGCCGGCCGGGCAGAAGCCGGACCGCTTCCTGCAGAGCCCCTATTATTACCTGCTCGACAACAACCTGCAGCACATCCGCCGCCGGCTGACCCAAGAAGGCCCGGCCGAATTCCCGATCTTCGAGGACCTGCGCAAGGACGGCATCACCGACTACCTCGCCTTCGTGCAGCCCTTTGGCGACGGCTCGGTGCAGGGCATGATGGGTTCCTGGTCGACGGACCATAATACCGGCTTTTCCGACGACATGATCGATGCGCTGCTCAGGATGCAGAACCATCTGGCGGTCGCTGCCAAGATGGCGGTGCTCGGCAAACTCGCCAACAACATGCTGACCACCTATCTCGGCGGCGACGCCGGCAAGCGGGTGCTGAACGGCCAGATCCGCCGCGGCGACGGAGAGACGATCCGCGCAGCCCTCGTCATGGGCGATATGCGCGAATCCACCATATATGCCGAAAAGGAAGGCCGGCAGGCTTATATCGACACGCTGAACCAGTTCTTCGACGCGATTGCCGCCCCCTTCAACCGCAATGGCGGCGAGATCCTGAGCTTCCTCGGCGATGGCTTCCTCGCCGTCTATCCTTGCGGGCGCCATAAGGACCCATCGAAAATTGCCTGCGAGGCGGCGCTTTCGGCCGTGCATCAGGCGCAGGCGCGGGTCGCCGAGCTCAACAGGGACCGCGAGCAGAAGGGCCTGACCAGGGTCGGCTACGGCATCGGCCTGCATGTCGGCAACGTCATGTTCGGCAATGTCGGCCTCAAGGACCGCCTGACCTTCTCCGCCTTCGGCTCAGCCGTCAACGAGGTCCAACGTTTGCAGATCCTGACCAAGAAATACGGCCGCGAGGTCGTCGCCAGCCAGGCCTTCGCCGGTTATTGCGGCGGCGAATGGACAACGCTCGGCGAGGAGAAGTTGCGCGGCGTCCGCCAGAAGGTGACGGTGCTGCAGCCGCGCGCGCCGGCACCCACAATCAATGTCGACGAGAGCTTCCGCGAGGCCGTACAGAACGGACTTTCGGAAGCCGAGCAGGTCATTCTCCTGCATCGCGACGCCAAGAAACAGGTCAAGCGCACCAGCATGGAGAAATTCATCCAGTAAGAGCTTAGAACCCCTGCCATAATCTTCGCATCTCGCCCGGGGGAACTTCGGCGGGGGCGGCGGTTTTTCTATGATTGTCATCAGCTAGACACCCCGTTTGCGGTACGATAGTGTGCCTTAACGGGAACATAGAAGACTGGGGAATTTCATTGGTATGGCGTCTGCAGCCGATCTGTTGCGTATTGAAAATCTCGACGTCTCCTTCTCGGTTTTCGGTGACCGGTTACGCGTCGTAAAAGAAGCCAATCTTCGCATCCTTCCGGGCAAGGTCACCGCCCTCGTCGGTGAATCCGGCTCCGGCAAATCGGTGATCAGCCAGTCGGTGATGGGCATATTGCCCAATCCGGCCAAGGCCTCCGGCCGCATCCTCTTCACCGATCCGCTCGACGGCAGCACGACCGATATCCTATCCTTTCCGCGCGACAGCGAGGAAATGCGCGACCTGCGCGGCCGGCGCATGGCGACGATCTTCCAGGAGCCGATGACCTCGCTCTCGCCGCTGCATACGATCGGCAATCAGATCAGTGAAGTGCTGCTGATCCATACCGAGGCCGACAAGCAGGAAGCCCGTGAAAGGACCGAGGAGATGCTCGGCCTGGTCGGCTTTTCCAACCCGCATCGCACTTACGACATGTATCCGTTCGAACTGTCCGGCGGCATGCGCCAGCGCGCGATGATCGCCATGGCGCTGATCTGCAAGCCGGCTCTCTTGATCGCCGACGAGCCGACGACGGCGCTCGACGTGACGATCCAGGCGCAGATCCTGGAACTGCTCCGCGAGTTGCAGGCCAAGCTCGGCATGGCGATGCTGCTCATCACCCACGATCTCGGCATCGTCGCCAATATGGCCGACGAGGTGGTCGTCATCTATCACGGCGAGATCATGGAAGCAGGACCCGTCGAGGCGATCTTCCGCAATCCGCAGCATCCTTATCTCAAAGGTCTGATGGCCGCCGTTCCGCATTTCGACATGAAACCCGGCGAGCGGCTGAAAGCGCTGCGCGAGGTAACGGTCAATCTCGAGTCCCTCGTCGGCAAGAAGAAGCCGCTCCAGGCAGAGGCGCCGGGCACCCTGCTGTCCGTTGCCAATCTGTCGAAGACCTACAAGGCGCGCAAGCGCAGTTTCTTCGGCAAGCACGAAGCCACCGTCCTGCGCGCCGTCGACGACGTCAGCTTCGACGTCCGCCGCGGCGAATGTCTTGGCCTGGTCGGGGAATCCGGCTGCGGCAAGACGACACTCAGCAAGATCCTGATGCGCGCCATCACGCCGGACAGCGGCGCGGTGGTATTCAACGACGGCAAGGAGGTCGTCGACGTCCTCTCCGTCAAAGGCGCCGAACTGCAGGACATGCGGACCAAGATCCAGATGGTGTTCCAGGATCCGGTCTCCTCGCTTTCGCCGCGCATGACGGTGCGCAACATCCTGAGCGAACCGCTCGAGATCCATGACCGCGGCGACAGTAACGAGCGCAAGCGCAAGGTCGAGGGATTGATGGCGGCAATCGGCCTCGACAAGCGTTATCTCAGCCGTTACCCGCACAGTTTTTCGGGCGGCCAGCGCCAGCGCATCGGTATTGCGCGCGCACTCGCGCTCGGGCCGAAGCTCGTCATCCTCGACGAGCCGGTCTCGGCTCTCGACGTTTCCGTGCAGGCGCAGATCCTCAACCTGTTGAAGGACCTGCAGAAGGAGCTGGGACTTACCTATCTCTTCATTTCGCACAATCTCGCCGTCGTCGATTACATGGCCGACCGTATCGCGGTGATGTGCAAGGGCCGCATCGTCGAGATCGCGCCGCGCGAGATCATCCTGCGCGATCCGGTGCATCCCTATACGAAATCGCTGCTCGCCGCCGTCCCCTTCCCCGATCTCGACCGGCCGCTCGATTTCAAGGCGCTCAGGGAAAACGGCGCCGCCGACAAGCAGAACTGGGGCGTGACCTTCACCGCCGAGCACGACGACGCTTCCGAACTCGCCTATGCCGACCTCGGCGACGGCCATCTGGTGCGCGCCCGCAAGGGCGCCGATGCCAAGGAGTTGCGTTGATGGTGACGCGTCGCATATTCCTGGGCGGCCTCGTCGGCGCGGCGATCGCGCCCGCGGTGGTGAGGGCGCAACAAGCCGCCGAACCGGAATTCCTGAAGGAGCGGCTGACATCAGGCAGCCTGCCGCCGATGGCCGAGCGCATTCCCGCCCGCCCGCGCATCGTCAACCTGAAGGAATTGGGGCTGGAACCGGGTGCCTACGGCGGCACGGTGCGCACCATTATCGGCGGCCAGCGCGATATCCGCTTCATGACGATCTACGGCTATGCCCGGCTGGTCGGCTACAACAAGCACCTGCAGTTCCAGCCGGATATCCTGGCCGGTTTCCAGTCCGAGGACGACACGGTCTTCACCTTCACGCTGCGCGAAGGCCATAAATGGTCCGACGGCCAGCCGTTCACGGCCGACGATTTCCGCTACTGGTGGGAAGACGTCATCCTGAACGACAAGTTGACACCCGGCGGCGGCGCGCTGGAACTTCGTCCGCATGGAAGCCTGCCGCGCTTCGAGATGCTCGATGCGCTGACCGTGCGCTACACCTGGGAAAAACCCAACCCGATGTTCCTGCCGACATTGGCAGGCCCGCAGCCGCTCGTCATCTTCGGCCCTGGTCATTATCTCAAGCAGTTCCACAAGAAATTCCAGCCGGACCAGGCGAAGATGGACGAGCTGATGAAGACCTACCGCGTCAAGAAATGGCAGGATCTGCACATCAAGATGGCGCGTTCCTATCGTCCGGAAAATCCGAACCTGCCGACGCTCGATCCCTGGCGCAATACGACGCCGCTGCCGTCCGAGCAGTTCGTCTTCGAGCGCAACCCGTTCTTCCACCGCGTCGACGAGACCGGCAGGCAGCTTCCCTATCTCGACCGTTTCATCCTCAACGTCTCCTCCTCGTCGATCATCGCCGCCAAGGCGGGTGCAGGCGAAGCCGACCTGCAGGTGACCGGCATCGATTTCAACGACTACACCTTCCTGAAGGAGGCCGAAAAGCGCTTCCCGGTGAAGGTCAATCTCTGGAAGCTCGCGCGCGGCTCGCGCATCACGCTGCTGCCGAACCTCAACTGCGCCGACGAGGTGTGGCGCGGCCTCTTCCGCGACGTGCGCCTGCGCCGGGCGCTGTCGCTGGCGATCGACCGGCACGAGGTCAACATGGTGGCCTTCTACGGCCTTGGCACGCCAAGCGCCGATACGGTCCTGCCCGACAGCCCGCTCTTCAAGCAGGAATATGCCGACGCCTTCGTGAAGTTCGATCCCGACGAGGCCAACCGCCTGCTCGACGAGCTCGGCTTGACCAAACGCGACGACGACGGCATCCGGCTGCTGCCCGACGGGCGGCGCGCCGAGATCACCGTCGAGACCGCCGGCGAGAGCAATCTCGATACCGACGTGCTGGAGCTGGTGCATGACCACTGGGCCAATATCGGCCTTGCGCTCTATACTCGCACCTCGCAGCGCGACGTCTTCCGCAACCGGGCCATGAGCGGTTCGATCATGATGTCGATCTGGTACGGCCTCGACAATGGCGTGCCAACAGCCGACATGTCGCCCGCAGGCCTTGCGCCGACACTCGACGATCAGCTGCAATGGCCGCTCTGGGGCATGCATTACCTCTCCGCCGGCCAGGAGGGCGTCGCACCCGACCTGCCGGAGGCGGCCGAACTGGTCGACCTGCTTGGCCAATGGGGCTCGACGGCGAAATTCGAGGAGCGCCAGGTGATCTGGCACAAGATGCTGTCGCTCTATACACAGCAGGTGTTCTCGATCGGCCTCATCAACAGCACGCTGCAGCCGATCCTTCGCGCCGCCAAGCTGCAGAACCTGCCGGAGAAAGCGCTCTACGGCTTCGATCCCACCTCCTATCTCGGCGTCTATATGCCGGATGCATTCTGGTACAAGGAGGCCTGAGGCGTGTTCAGATATATACTTTGGCGGATCGCCGCCATGGTGCCGACGCTCTTCGTCATTTCGGCACTGGTCTTCACCATCATCGAGCTGCCGCCGGGCGACTTCTTCGAGAGCCAGATCGCCGAACTGCGCGCCTCTGGCGAAACCGCCAACCTCCAGGAAATCGAGGAGTTGCGCCAGCAATACGGCTTCGATAAGCCGGAGATCGTGCGGTATTTCTACTGGGTCGGCGGCATGCTGCACGGCGATTTCGGCTACTCCTTCGAATACCAGCTGCCGGTCTCCGACGTGGTCGGCGATCGTCTATGGCTGACGATCCTCGTCTCCTTCACGACGATCCTGCTCACCTGGCTGATCGCCTTTCCAATCGGCATCTATTCGGCCACGCACCAGTACAGCTGGGGTGATTACGGGCTGACGTTCCTCGGTCTGATGGGCATCGCCATTCCGAACTTCATGCTGGCGCTGATCCTGATGTATTTCGCCAATATCTGGTTCGGCATCTCGATCGGCCATCTGATGGACCAGCAATATATCTCGGCGCCGATGAGTTGGGCGAAGGCGCAGTCGATCCTCGCCCATCTCTGGATCCCCGTCATCATCGTCGGCACGGCCGGCACGGCCGGCATGATCCGCAGGCTGCGCGCCAACCTGCTCGACGAGATGCAGAAGCAGTATGTCGTCACCGCGCGCGCCAAGGGCCTGCCGCCGCTGAAGGCGCTCATCAAATACCCGCTGCGCATGGCGCTCAACTTCTTCGTCGCCGATATCGGCTCGATCCTGCCGTCGATCATCTCGGGCGCCGAGATCGTCGCGATCGTGCTGTCGCTGGAGACGACGGGTCCGATGCTCATCAAGGCGCTACAGAGCCAGGACATGTACCTTGCCGGCTCCTTCCTGATGTTCCTGGCCTTCCTCAACGTCATCGGCGTGCTGATCTCGGACATCGCGCTCGGCTTCCTCGATCCCCGTATCCGTCTGCAAGGCAGGAGCACCAAATAATGTCGCCCCTTCCCGCACCCGGCGCGCCGCTGCCGCATTACGTCTCGACCGCGCCTTTCGATCCGCTTGCGACCGAAAGCATGACTTCGGCGCAATCGCGCATCCATCTCGCCTCGCAGAAGCAGCTGATGTGGTGGAAGTTCAAGCAGCACAAGCTGGCCTTGATCTCCGGCATCTTTCTCGCCGCCGTCTACCTGATGATCCTGATTGTCGAGTTCCTCGCACCCTATGGCCTGCACACACGCAATGTCGATTTCATCCACGCGCCGCCGCAAACCATCCACTTTTTCGACAAGGGCAGCTTCGTCGGTCCCTTCGTCTACGGCCGCAGCATGACGCTCGATATCGACACGCTGCACCGCGTCTATACCGACAAGACGAATGACGTGCAGCCGATCCGTTTCTTCTGCCGCGGCGACGCCTATAAATTCTGGGGCGCTGTCGCCTCGAACTATCACCTCGTCTGCCCGGCGATCGGCGGCCAGATGTTCCTGCTCGGCACCGACCGGCTCGGCCGCGACGTGCTGTCGCGCATCCTCTACGGCGCGCGGATATCGCTGACCATCGGTCTGATCGGCATTTCGATCAGCTTCGTGCTCGGCATCGTGATCGGCGGCCTTGCCGGTTATCGCGGCGGCTTTTTCGATCTCATCGTCCAGCGCCTGATCGAAGTGTTGCAATCGCTGCCGAGCCTGCCGCTGTGGATGGCGCTGGCCGCCATCATGCCGGTGACGTGGAGCCCGATCGTCATCTATTTCGGCATCACCGTCATCCTCGGCATCATCGACTGGACGGGGCTGGCGCGCGCCGTACGCTCCAAGCTCTTGGCGCTGCGCGAGGAGGATTATGTCCAGGCCGCACAGCTGATGGGCGCCAGCACGCCGCGCATCATCGGCCGGCATCTGGTGCCGGGCTTCATGTCGCATCTCATTGCTTCGGCGACGATTTCAATCCCCGGCATGATCCTTGGAGAGACCGCGCTCTCCTTCCTCGGCCTCGGCCTTCGTCCGCCGATCACCAGCTGGGGCATTCTGCTGACCGAGGCAAAAAGCGTCAGCGTCATCGCCTTCTACCCGTGGCTGCTCTATCCGATCATTCCTGTTGTTCTTGTCATTTTGGCGTTCAACTTTCTGGGAGACGGCTTGCGTGATGCGGCAGATCCCTACAAATAGCAGGAAACGCAGCGGCGCATCTCGGCACCGCCCCCACCTCTTGCCCTCCGGACGGTGGGGGTACTAAGTATGTTGCTCACCCCAGAAGGGATGCCCATGTCCAGACGTCTCGAAGATGCGCGCATCCTCATGTACAGCCACGACACCTTCGGTCTCGGCCATCTCAGGCGCTGTCGCGCCATCGCCCATGCGCTGGTCGAGGATTATCGCGGCCTGAACATTCTGATCATTTCGGGTGCCACGATCGCCGGCGCTTTCGACTACCGAGCCCGCGTCGACTTCGTGAAGATCCCGAGCGTCATCAAGCTGCGCAACGGCGAATATACGTCGCTCGCCAGCCATATCGACCTGCACGAGACGCTGAAGATGCGCGAATCGAGCATTCGCCACACGGCCGAGACCTTCCAGCCCGATATCTTCATCGTCGACAAGGAACCGATGGGACTGAAGGGCGAAGTCGAAGATACGCTCGCCTATCTCAAGGCCCGCGGCACCGTTCTGGTGCTGGGGCTTCGCGAGATCATGGACGCGCCGCATCTGCTCGAGGCCGAGTGGAAGAAGAACAGCATCATGCAGAAGATCGACCAATATTACGATAGCGTCTGGGTCTACGGCCCACCTGACTTTTACGATCCGCTGATCGGCCTCGACGTGCCGGCAAGCCTGCGCCGGAAGATGGATTTCGTCGGCTTCCTGCAGCGCAGCGTCTCCAGGGGCAAGACCTCGATCAACGCCCGCAAGGACAATTACATCCTCGTCACCACAGGCGGCGGCGGCGACGGCTCCGATCTCGTCCACGACGTCATGAACGCCTACGAGGCGGACCCGACCTTGACGCAGAAGGCGCTCGTCGTGCTCGGCCCCTATATGCCGGCCGCCGAGCGCGCCAAGCTGGTGCAGAAGGGGGAAGCCATTCCCTATATCGAGGTGATCGAGTTCGACAATCACATGGAAGAGCTGATCGACAGCGCCACCGGCGTCGTTGCCATGGGCGGCTACAACACCTATTGCGAGATCCTCTCCTTCGACAAACCGGCCCTCATCGTGCCGCGTGTCAAACCACGCGAGGAACAGCTGCTGCGCGCGAAGCGGGCAAGCGAGCTCGGCCTCGTCGACATGCTGCTGCCGGAACAGTCGGTCGACCCCACAATCATGGCGGAAGCGCTGAAGCGTCTGCCCTTCCGCCAGCCGCCGTCAAAGAGCGGCGGCAACATGCGTCTTGAAGGGCTGGACCATATCTCGCAGACCGTCGGCCGGTGGATCGACGGCCGCGGCAGCCACCTTTCCCTCGTCGGCGCGGAATAGGGCAAAGCATTGCCGCCACGCCGCAAGATCCTCGTCGTGCTGAAAGGCTATCCCCGCCTTTCGGAAACCTTCATCGCCCAGGAGTTGCTCGGCCTCGAAAAGGCCGGCTTCGACCTGACGCTGATTTCGATGCGCCGGCCGACCGACAAGAAGCGCCATCCCGTGCATGACGAGATCAGGGCGCGCGTCGTCTATCTGCCGGAATATCTGCACGAGGAGCCGATCCGCGTGTTGAAAGGCCTCATCGCCGGTTTCTCCAAGCCCGGCTTCAAGCCGCTGATGAAACGCTTCCTCGCCGACCTCAAGCGCGATATCTCTCGCAATCGCTTCCGCCGTCTCGGCCAGGCGCTGGTGCTTGGGCGTGAATGGCCGGATGAGGGCGAATGGCTGCATGCCCATTTCATCCACACGCCGGCCTCGGTGACGGAATATGCGAGCATCCTCACGGAAACGCCCTGGACCTGTTCGGCGCACGCCAAGGACATCTGGACGTCACCCGACTGGGAGCTGCAGGAAAAACTCGGCAGCGCCCGCTGGGCGGTCACCTGCACCAGGACGGGCTACGAACACATGCGGGCGTTGACCGACCGAGAGGATGCTGTGCATCTGAGTTATCACGGTCTCGATCTCGCCCGTTTCGGCCATTTTGCCGGCGAGCGTTCGAACCGCACCGGCAGCGACCCCGGCGATCCGGCCTTCATCCTCAGCGTCGGCCGTGCCGTCGAGAAGAAGGGCTACGACGTGTTGCTGCGCGCGCTGGCGCTGCTGCCTGCCGACCTTCACTGGCGCATGGACCATATCGGCGGCGGCGAGGAGCTTGCGAAACTGAAGGCGATGGCCAGCGAACTCGGCATCTCCGGCCGCATCATCTGGAAGGGCGCCATGGCGCAGGAAGACGTGCTCGATCATTACCGCCGCGCCGACCTCTTCGCGCTTGCCTGCCGCATCGCTGCCAACGGCGACCGCGACGGCCTGCCGAACGTCCTGGTCGAAGCCTCGAGCCAGCGGCTCGTCTGCCTCTCGACCGAAGTATCCGGCGTGCCGGAGCTGCTGAAGAACGGTGAAAACGGTCTCGTCGTGCCGCCCGAGGACCCGGCGCGGCTTGCCAGCGCGCTGGAGGCTGCGATCCGCGACCCGGCACTGCGCAAGCGCCTCGGCGACGCCGCCGAAGGCCAGGTGCGCGAACATTTCGACTACCACTCCAGCATCCGACAGCTCACAGGCCTGTTCGAGGCCGAATGGCAGAAGGCGTCATGACGGCACCGCGTATTTTCTTCTACGTCCAGCATCTGCTCGGCATCGGCCACATAGCCCGCGCGAGCCGGATCGCCAATGCGCTGGTCAAGGACGGTTTTGACGTGACCGTCGTGACCGGCGGCCTGCCGGTGCCGGGCTTTCCTAGTGAAGGCGTGAAGACCGTGGCCTTGCCGGCAGTCGTCGCCAGCAATGCCGGTTTCTCCGGCCTCGCCGATGCCGATGGCCGGCCAGCGGGCGAGGATTTCCTCCATGCCCGCTGCCAGCTGCTGCTCGATGCCTTTCATACCGCAAGGCCCGATGTCGTCATCATCGAGGCCTTCCCCTTCGGCCGGCGACAGATGCGCTTCGAACTCCTGCCCCTGCTCGAGGCGATCGACAAGGCCGAACCCCGGCCGAAACTCTTGAGCTCAGTGCGCGACATCCTGCAGGAAAACCGCAAGGCCGGCCGCGACGCCGAGACCGTCACGCTGGTCAAGGACCATTTCGATGCCGTGCTCGTCCACGGCGATCCCGGTTTCGTCAAGCTTGAGGACACCTTTCCGCTGACATCCGAGATCGCCGACAGGCTGCTTTATACCGGCCTCGTCGCACCCCCGTCGGCGCCGGTACCGACGGAGACATTCGACATCATCGCATCGGCGGGCGGCGGCGCGGTCGGCGCTGCGCTGATCGGCGCGGCCAAAGAGGCGGCAGCGCTGCTGCCCGCCGATCTTCGCTGGCTGCTGGTTGCCGGCCCGAACCTGCCGGAGGCAGATTTCGCCGCCCTGTCTGAAGACGCGGCCCCGAATGTGACGCTGGTGCGTTTCCGTAAGGATTTTCCCTCGCTGCTGCGTGGCGCCAAGGTCTCGATCTCGCAAGCAGGCTACAACACGGTCGGCGATCTCCTGCGCACCGAGTGTCGGGCGATCCTCATCCCCTTCGTCGCCGGCGGCGAGACCGAGCAGACGGTGCGCGCCGAACGGCTGCAGGCGCTCGGCCTTGCCGATATTCTGCCGGAAAACGGACTGACCTCGGGCCATCTGAAAGAGGCCGTCGAAAAGGCGCTCACCACACCGCCAAGGGGATCGGTCCTGCTCGACCTCGACGGGGCGGAGAAAACCGCCCTCATCATTCGCTCCATGATTGCCGAATCCCTCGCCCAATCCAAAATTCCTGTGGTATAAGCAATGTTCCGGCGAGAATCGGCACTTTTGCGGCCGGTCGCTTCGCCTTGTTTTCATTGCGATATCGGCGGTCCGGCTGCATGATCCTCTTCTCAGAATTCCTCCCGGACCCGGCGCCCGGATCGCGCCCTCGGAATTTCCCAGCAAGCTGACGGTTAGCCATGGAAAAAAGCCTCGCCCGCTACATCTGGAAGAACACGCGGCTGCAGCAGCTGTGGATTCTGGCTGTCGTCGCCGCTTCTATGGTGCCCTATTTCCTGTCCTTCGACCTGCCGAAGCAGATCGTCAACGGACCGATCCAGGGAGACGGGTTCGAAGGTCCGGGCGCAAGGCAGACCTTCATGCATATTGCCTACGACATTCCGCTGATCGGACATGTCGAATTCTTTCAAGGCTTGCAGCTCAACCGATTCCAGATGTTGATGGCCCTCAGCATGGTGTTTCTGGCACTGGTGGTGCTGAACGGGCTCTTCAAGTTCTATATCAACACCTATAAGGGCCGGCTCGGCGAACGCATGCTACGCCGTATCCGCTTTGAGCTCATCGACCGGGTGCTGCGGTTTCCACCCATCCATTTCAAGCGGGTAAAATCGGCCGAAATCGCCACCATGATCAAGGACGAGGTGGAGCCGATGGGCGGTTTCACCGGTGATGCCTTCGTCTCCCCTGCCCTTCTCGGCGGCCAGGCGATCACGGCGCTCGCCTTCATCATCGTGCAGAATTTCTGGCTTGGCATGATCGCGGCGGGCATCGTCGGCGTGCAGGCGCTCGTCATTCCCCGCATGCGCAAGCGCCTGCTGGATCTCGGCCGGCAGCGGCAGCTGACGGCGCGTGAGCTTTCCGGCCGCGTCGGCGAAATCGTCGAAGGCATCGGCACGATCCACGGCAACGACACGTCGAACCTCGAACGCGCCGACATCGCCTCGCGGCTCGGCCGGATCTTTTCGATCCGCTACGACCTTTATCAGTGGAAGTTCCTGGTGAAGTTCATCAACAATTTCCTGGCCCAGGTCACGCCGTTCCTGTTTTACGCGATCGGCGGCTACCTCGCGCTGCAGGGCAGGCTCGACATCGGCCAGCTCGTCGCCGTCATTTCAGCCTATAAGGACCTGCCCGGCCCGCTGAAGGAACTGATCGACTGGGACCAGATGCGCCAGGACGTGCAGGTGAAGTACCAGCAGGTCTATGAGCAGTTCAACGTCGAGCCGCTGATCGACAGCCGCATCCAGGAACTCGCAACCGCCCCCGTCGGCCCGCTGACGGGCGCGTTCGTCGTCACCAATCTGACGCTCTCCGATGACAGCGGCGCCCGTATCGTCGACCACGTCTCCGTCGAGATCAAACCGAACGAGACGGTGGCGATCGTCGGGCCGAACGGCAGCGGCGCGGAAGCGTTCGCCGAAGCGCTCGGACGCATGGTCTGGCCGGACTCCGGCCGCATCACCATCGACGGGCGCGATCTCCTGGAGATGCCGGAATCGATCACCGGCCGGCGGATCTCCTATGCCTCGTCCGACACCTTCTTCTTTCACGGCACGCTTGCCAGCAATCTGCTCTACGGCCTGAAACATGCGCCGATGACCGATCCCGTTTACGATGAGCGGGAAGCGCTGGAATATAAATGGCATTCCGCCGAAGCGGAGAAGGCCGGCAATCCGACGCTCGACCTCAACAGCGACTGGGTGGACTACAAAGCCGCCGGCGCCAGCGGGCCTGAGGATCTGCTGAAAGCGATCCGCCCGGTGCTCGACGCTGTCCTGATCTCGCAGGACATCCTCGATCTGGCGCTGCGCTCGACCGTCAACACGGACGTGCATGTGGCGCTCGGCGGCCACGTCGTGGCGCTGCGCGCCTCGCTGCGCGACCGGCTGCGCGGCGAGGGTCTCGACACGATCGTCGTGCCTTTCGATTTCGAGGCCTATAACGCCCAGGCGACGGTCGGCGAGAACCTGCTCTTCGGCACGATGAAGCGGCCGTTGATGACCAATCGAAGGCTTGCCGCGCATCCCTATTTCCAGCAGCTCTTCCGTGAGACCGGCCTCAGCACCGATCTCTACGACATGGGCCTCGAGATCGCCGAGAACGCCGTGGAACTCTTCCACGACCTGCCGCCGGACCATCCTTTCTTCCAGCAGCTGACCTTCATGACGGCGGACGACATCCCGGCCTATCAGGCGCTGCTGCAGAAGCTGCAAAGCCGCCGCTTCGAGGACGCCACGCCAGAGGAACGTTCGGCCATCATCCGGCTGAGTTTTGCCTATATCGAGCCGCGCCACCGCTTCGGCTTGCTGACGAACGAGCTCATGGACAAGATCGTCAGTGCCCGCAAGCAGTTCCACGAACATATTCCGGCCGATCTCTCTGAGCTGATCGAGCGCTACGACGCCGAGCGTTTCACTCCGTCGGCTAGCCTGATGGACAATGTGCTCTTCGGTCGTATCGCCTATCAGCAGGCCGACGCCTCCGACCGCATCCGCGGCATCATGGGCGAGCTCTTCGATGCGCTCGACCTTTATGACGACGTGCTGTCGATCGGCCTCGAATTCGATGTCGGCTCCGGCGGCAAGCGACTGACCATGGTGCAGCGGCAGAAGCTGAACCTGGCCCGCGCCCTGTTGAAGCGCTCGGACTATTTCATATTCAACCGGCCACTGTCGGCGCTCGACCAACGCGTTCAGGATCAGATCACCCGCAATATCATCGAGAACCTGCACGAGGAAGGCCATCGGCCAGCGATCATCTGGGTGCTCTCCAATGCCCGGCTGGCAGAAATGTTCGACCGGATTCTGCTCTTCGACCGCGGGGGATTGGCGGAAGCCGGAAACTATCCGGAACTTTCCGAGAAAAACGGGATGTTCAAGGAACTGTTATCGTAATATTCTATAGGGGCGGCGATGGTGGGTGTTCCCGATGGGGAGCGCCTCGGAGTTTGAAGATGCCTGGTCTTATGGACCCTGCGTCAGGGGATTGAAACGCTCATGCTGTTGAGAGACGAAGTCGAAATGCTGCGAAGGGTACCGATCTTTTCAAGGATCGCGCCAGCAAAGCTCAAGCTTTTGGCCTTTACCTCCGATCGCATGACCTACAAAGCCGGGCAGAACCTCTTTCATCAGGGCGATGTCGGTGATGCGGCCTACGTCATCCTCTCGGGTACCGCCGATATCGTTGTCGCCTCGCCAGCGGGCGAGATCAAGGTCGCCGACGTCGAACCCAATTCCATCGTCGGCGAAATCGCCATCCTCTGCGATGTCTCGCGCACGGCAACGGTTCGCGCCACCTCGCCGCTCGAAGTGTTGCGCATCAGCAAGGAGCACTTCCTGAAGCTGCTCAGCGATTTCCCGGAGATGGCCGTGGAAATCATGCGGGTGCTGGCCGACCGCCTGAACCATACCACCGCGGAACTGACCGCGGCTCGGGCGGCGAAACAGCCGCAGATGGCGCAGTAAAACGCATTCAGCGTTTCGGCGGCCATTGCTGCGCGCCATGTAGAAGGCGCAGTATTTCCACCCTCTGTGCTTTTCTGTCGATGCGATAGATCAGCAGAAATGTGGTACGCGGAATGACCAATTCCCGGGTTCCGTCAAGACGGCCGCCGCGTCCTGCTTCGGGGTGATCGGCGAGCATTTTGGCCTGATGTCGGATAACATCATCCAATGCGATTGCAGCCTTTGGATTTTGAGCGAAGACGTGCCGGATCTGGCCTTCCCGATCCAGGAGAGCCTGTTGCAGCCATTTGACGATCAAGAAGCCTTATCTCCGGATTCCAGCTGCGCGAGCAGTTCGGCCCGAAGCTTGTCCATTCGCTCTTCGGCGTCCTGCGCGCTGATCCAGACCGCGTTCGGATCATCGGCCTCCCGGATCGCTTCCTCGACCTGTTCACGGAACCACTTGTCGTATTCCGCCGCCTCATGAGTGCGACGCAGAGCTGCGGCCCGATCCGGCCGCGATGCCGTCCCCGGAGCGTAATCGGCCGCATCGACATCGAACTGCGAGATGCCGACATCCTTGAGATAAGACACCAAGCTATCCATGCGCTTGAACACGCGCACCTGCCGGCTGCGTTGGGCGGCGAGCGGGCGCTCGACCTTGCCATAGCGGATGACGACGGACCAGCCACCGGTCTTGCCGACAACATGAGCCACCTCGACCGCCCCTGCTTCGACAAGGCGGGAAAGGGTCGAATGATCGATAGTTTCCGCGGTCATGGCCTATCCTCGTTCAGGCCGACAAGAATATGCATTTAATTATAGATTGCAATGCATTCAATAATTGAAATTGCGCTGCCCGAAGACGAAAGCCTGCATGGTTTCCCATGCTGGCCCCCATGCGTTCAAGTCCACCTATTCGCGCTGCTCCAGCGCCCTGCTGAAGGCGAGGGCCGCAAGCGTGCAGATGGCGCCGGACAGCAGGTAGTAGCCGACGAAAGTCAGCCCGAAGCGGCTCGACAGGCTGAGCGCCACCAGCGGCGCAAAACCCGCGCCGATCAACCAGGCCAGATCCGAGGTGAAGGCGGCGCCCGTATAGCGATAACCGCGGCCGAAGCGCGACGAGATCGAGCCCGTCGCCTGGCCGAAGGAAAGGCCGAGGACGCCGAAGCCGATGATGACGAAAGCGTCATGACCACTGTTGCCGGACGCGATCAGGATCGGCCCGACGAAGCTGAAGATAGCGATGATGACGGCGCAGATGGCAAGCTGGGCGCGCCGGCCGATACGGTCGGCAATCAAGCCCGACGCGATGATGGTGACAATGCCGACCATGGCGCCGACCACCTGCACCACCATGAAGGCGCCGATCGGCTGGTTGCCGTAAAGGCTCATCCAGCCGAGCGGGAAAATGGTGACCAGGTGGAACATGGCAAAACTTGCCAGCGGCACGAAGGCGCCGATCAGGATGTCACGGCCATGGACGCGCAGCACGTCGAGGATGGGGGCGGCTTCAAGCTCGTGCTGTTCCAGCAGCGTGCCGAATTCCTTGGTCATGACCAGGCGCAAACGCGCAAACAGCGCCACGACGTTGATCGCGAAGGCGACGAAGAAGGGATAACGCCAGCCCCAGGAGAGGAAATCCTCACTGGAAAGATTGGCGACGAAATAACCGAACAGGGTACTCGCCAGCGCAAAGCCGATCGGCGCGCCGAGCTGCGGGATCATCGCATACCAGCCACGGTGGTTGGCCGGCGCATTGAGCGCGAGCAGCGAGGCAAGGCCGTCCCAGGCGCCGCCGAGCGCGAAGCCCTGGCCGAGACGGAAGAGCGCCAGCAACGCGATCGACCAGACGCCGATCTCGTCGTAACCCGGCAGGAAGGCGATCGAGGCCGTGGAGCCGCCGAGCAGGAAGAGCGCGATCGTCAGCTTGGTGCCGCGGCCATACAGCCGGTCGATCGTCATGAAGACGACGGAGCCGACCGGGCGGGCCAGGAAGGCCAGCGAGAAGATGGCGAAGGAATAAAGCGTTCCCGTCAGCCTGTCCGGCGCGAAAGGGAAGATCAGCTGCGGAAAGACCAGGACCGAGGCGAGACCGTAGACGAAGAAATCGAAGAATTCCGACATGCGGCCGATCACCACGCCGATGGCGATACTGCCCGGCGAAACCGGCTTGTCGTCGTGAATGCGCCGCGCGTCGCGTTCCAGCGACGACGATGACGGTCCGTAATGCGATGTTGTAGCCATGAAACGCCTCTCTCGTTGAAGCGCTTTCGCCAAGGCGCCTCAACCTGATCTTGATCAAACCTGCAGGCTTATCAAGTCCGTAAGACGTAAATAGTTCATCATCGCGGCTCAAAATGAGGCGTGAACGGAAAAAACAGCGTGATCCGGACCGCGATTTTCCGACGGGATGCTGGCCTGCCCGGTTCTGGCGGATATATTGCTTGGAAACATGCGCTGGCGGAAGAATCCTTCTTGAGTTCATCAGGATTTCAAAGCTGTCGTGCGACATGATTCTTGCCGCAGTGCGGCATGATTGCTGCGCTGCGACCAAACACCTCATGTCGCTATCGCGTCCAGTGCGTTAGTCGCGGAACGAACGAAACAACAAGAGCTTAGAGACGTGCTAAAACTCATGAAGTTTTCCCGCCTTCTATCCGTCTTGCCGCTGCTTTTCCTGGCAGGATGCAACATGGTGGTCATGGCGCCTTCCGGCGACATCGCCACGCAACAGCGCGATCTCATCGTCATCTCGACGGTACTGATGCTTTTGATCATCATACCGGTGATTTTCCTGACGCTGTTCTTCGCCTGGCGCTATCGCCGCTCCAATACGGCGGCTACCTACGCGCCGGAATGGCACCATTCGACCCGTCTCGAAATCGTGATCTGGGCAGCACCGCTGGCAATCATCATCGCGCTCGGCGCCGTGACCTGGATTTCCACCCATAAGCTCGATCCCTACCGTCCGCTTGACCGCCTCGATGCGGAGCGGGCCATTCCGGCCGATACCAAGCCGTTGAACGTCGAGGTCGTGGCGCTCGACTGGAAGTGGTTGTTCTTCTATCCCGAGCTCGGTATTGCCACCGTCAACGAACTCGCTGCCCCAGTCGACAGGCCGATCAATTTCAAGATCACCGCCTCCTCGGTGATGAACTCCTTCTATATCCCCGCCCTTGCCGGCCAGATCTATGCCATGCCGGGCATGGAGACAAAGCTGCACGCCGTCATCAACAGGGAAGGCGAATACGAGGGCTTCTCCGCCAATTACAGCGGCGCCGGCTTCTCGCACATGCGCTTCAAGTTCCACGGTCTCACCCAAGAGGGATTTGACCAATGGGTGGCGCAGGTCAAGCAGCAGGGCACCATGCTCAACCGCGACGCCTATCTGAAGCTCGAAAAGCCGAGCGAGAAGGAACCGGTGCGTTATTATGCCGGCACCGATGCCGACCTTTACAACGCCATCCTCAACCTGTGCGCCACGCCAGGCAAGATGTGCATGAACGAGATGATGCACATCGACATGATGGGGGGCGGCGGCAAGGAAAGTGCGGAGAACCGCGAGAAGCTGCGATATGACGGTCACGCCGGCGGAGGTGTCGTCGAGCACGGGGCTACCGTGCCGGCAACGGGTGTTCCGGCACAAGTTGAGCCGCCCAAGAGCACCGATGGCGGCATGCAGCACGACATGCCTGGCATGCCCGGTATGCCTGAAATGGACATGCAGCATGGGGGTCATTCCATGCCAGGCATGAGCAATGGCGCCGATCCGGCGCCGGCGCAGCTCAACAACAACAATTAACCTGGCGCTTTGCGTCGCGAGACATAATGAACGGGTTGTTCCATGTTTTCCAATCCTGACCTCCTGAAGTTCGTCTTCGGCCGGTTGACCCTCGATGCCATCCCCTATCACGAGCCGATCCTGGTCGTGACCTTCCTTGGCGTCATCATCGGCGGTCTCGCCGTGCTCGGCGCCATCACCTATTTCAAGTTCTGGGGTCCGCTCTGGCAGGACTGGATCTGCAGCGTCGATCACAAGAAGATCGGCATCATGTATGTGATCCTCGCGGTCATCATGCTGTTGCGCGGTTTCTCCGACGCGATCCTGATGCGCGTCCAGCAGGCGATCGCCTTCAACGGTTCGGAGGGCTATCTGCCGCCGCACCATTACGACCAGATCTTCACCGCCCACGGCGTCATCATGATCTTCTTCGTGGCGATGCCCTTCGTCACCGGCTTGATGAATTTCGTGGTGCCCCTGCAGATCGGCGCGCGCGACGTCTCCTTCCCCTTCCTGAACAACTTCTCTTTCTGGATGACTACCGCCGGCGCGATCATCATCATGCTGTCGCTGTTCATCGGCGAATTCGCCCAGACCGGCTGGCTCGCCTACCCGCCGCTGTCGGGCGCTGCCTACAGTCCAGGCGTCGGCGTCGACTATTATATCTGGGGCCTGCAGGTGGCCGGGGTGGGAACGACGCTTTCGGGCATCAACCTGATCGCAACGATCGTCAAGATGCGTGCTCCGGGCATGACCTTCATGAAGATGCCGGTCTTCACCTGGACGGCACTCTGCACCAACGTGCTGATCGTCGCCTCCTTCCCCATCCTGACGGCCACGCTCGCGCTGCTGTCGCTCGACCGCTACGCCGGCACGAACTTCTTTACCAACGACCTCGGCGGCAATCCGATGATGTACATCAACCTTATCTGGATCTGGGGTCATCCGGAGGTCTACATTCTCGTGCTGCCGGCCTTCGGCATCTTCTCGGAAGTCGTCGCCACCTTCTCCGGCAAACGCCTCTTCGGCTACGCCTCGATGGTCTACGCAACCTGCGTGATCATGATTCTTTCCTACATCGTCTGGCTGCACCACTTCTTCACGATGGGCTCGGGCGCCAGCGTCAATTCCTTCTTCGGCATCACCACGATGATCATCTCGATCCCGACCGGGGCCAAGATTTTCAACTGGCTCTTCACCATGTATCGCGGCCGCATCCGCTTTGAGGTGCCGATGCTGTGGACGGTCGGCTTCATGGTGACCTTCGTCATCGGCGGCATGACCGGCGTCATGCTTGCCGTGCCGCCGGCCGACTTCGTGCTGCACAATTCGTTGTTCCTCATCGCCCACTTCCACAACGTCATCATCGGCGGCGTTCTCTTCGGTATGTTCGCCGGCGTGAACTACTGGTTCCCGAAAGCCTTCGGCTTCAAGCTCGACGCCTTCTGGGGCAAGATGAGCTTCTGGTTCTGGCAAATCGGCTTCTGGTTCGCCTTCATGCCGCTCTACGTGCTGGGCCTGATGGGCGTCACCCGCCGCATGAGCCAGTTCGAGGACCCGTCGATACAGATCTGGTTCATCATCGCCGCCTTCGGCGTCGGCCTGATCGCGCTTGGCATTGCCGCCTTCCTGATCCAGATCGTGGTCAGCTTCATGAAGCGCGAGGAATTGCGCGACGACAGCGGCGATCCCTGGGACGGCCGCACGCTGGAATGGTCGACCTCCTCGCCGCCACCGGAATACAACTTCGCCTTGACGCCTGTGGTGCACGATCATGACGGCTGGTACGACATGAAGAACCGCGGTTATGCGCGTCCGCTGGAAGGCTTCCGGCCGATCCACATGCCGAAGAACACCGGCACCGGCGCGATCCTCTCGGCCATCAGCATCGCCCTCGCCTTCGGCCTGATCTGGTACATGTGGTGGCTGGTGGTCGTTTCCGTCGTCGCCATGCTCTCTGTGGCGATCGGCCACACCTTCAACTACAGACGCGACTTCTACATCCCCGCCGAAGAGGTGACCGAAACGGAAGGCAAGCGCACCGCATTGCTTGCCGAGCAGGTGTGATGACCATGAGCGATCAGACTATCGACACGGCCGAAAAGCCTGAATTCTACCTGACGGAAGATCATCATCCGGAAAACAGCACCAATCTCGGCTTCTGGCTCTACCTGATGAGCGACTGCCTGATCTTCGCGGTTCTGTTTGCAACGCACGGCGTCCTTGGCCGCAACTATGCCGCCGGCCCCTCGCCCGCCGATCTCTTCGATCTGCCGATCGTTGCCCTCAACACATCGATGCTGCTGTTTTCCTCGATCACCTACGGCTTCGCGATGCTGCAGATGGAGCGGAACGCAAAGGCGGAAACGCTGTTCTGGCTTGCCGTGACCGGCTTGTTCGGCGCAGCTTTCATCGGGCTCGAACTCTACGAGTTCATCCACCTGATCCACGAAGGCGCCGGGCCGACGCGCAGCGCCTTCCTCTCCTCCTTCTTCACCCTGGTCGGCACCCACGGGCTGCACGTCACCTTCGGCATCGTCTGGCTGATCACGCTGATGGTACAGGTGTCGATGCACGGGCTGATCGAGGCCAACCGCCGCCGCCTGATGTGCCTTTCGATGTTCTGGCACTTCCTCGACGTCGTCTGGATCGGCGTCTTTTCCTTCGTCTATCTGCTGGGAGTTGTCGGATGAGTTCGCAAGCACCTGCACATGAGGATGCCCACGAGGCCCACCACGGCCACAGCCACGGCCATCAAGCCGGCCATGGCACGTTCCGCAGCTACATGACGGGCTTCGTGCTCTCCGTCATCCTGACTGCCATTCCCTTCTGGCTGGTCATGTCAGGCGTCTTCGAAAACCCGGCGGTGACGGCGGTGCTGGTGATGGGCCTCGGCGCGATCCAGATCGTCGTCCATATGGTCTTCTTCCTGCATATGAATACCAGGAGCGAGGGCGGCTGGACGATCATGGCGCTGATCTTCACCCTGATCATCGTCGCCATCGCGCTCTCCGGCTCGCTCTGGGTCATGCATCATCTCAACACCAACATGATGCCGATGAGCCCCGAGATGATGAAGAACATGCCGTGACTATGACGAAGGGGCGGCGGCAACGCCGCCCGCAGCGGGTCAGCTCATGAGCGAGGCTCACTCGGAAAAATCGGAAAGACGGCGTTATCAGTTCAAACGCGCGATCTTCGCCGCCTGCCTGATACTACTTGCCGCGGCACTCGCCGCACTCGGCACCTGGCAGGTTGAGCGCCTAGCCTGGAAACGCGACCTCATCGCCCGCGTCGACCAGCGTGTGCATGCGCCACCCGTGCCGGCCCCGGCACGCGCCGACTGGAACAAGGTCAACGCCACTGATGACGAATATCGGCGGGTGACCGCAGTGGGGACGCTGGCGAACGACAAGGAGACGCTGGTCTATGCCTCCACGATGCTCGGTCCAGGTTATTGGGTGATGGCGCCGCTGACGCTTGCCGACGGGACATCAATCCTCGTCAATCGCGGCTTCGTGCCGACCGACCGGCGCGACCAGGCCTCGCGCCGCGAGGGCGAATTGTCAGGCCCTATCGAGATCACCGGTCTGCTGCGGATGACGGAGCCGAAGGGATCGCTGCTGCAATCCAATGACGCCGCGACCGACCGCTGGTATTCGCGCGATATCGCAGCGATCGCTGAAAAGCGCGGCGTCAGTGCGGCCGCGCCCTATTTCATCGATGCCGATGCCAGTGCCAACCCCGGCGGTCTGCCTGTCGGCGGCCTCACGATCATCGAGTTCCCCAACAACCATCTCGTCTACGCGATCACCTGGTACGGGCTGGCGGCGATGGTGCTGGCATTGCTGGTGTTCATTCTTCGCGGCGAGAGGGGGAGCCGGGTTCGGCCAAGGCCTTATCCTCGTCGGCGATCCTTATGAAGCAACCCGGCTGATCGCCTCGGCGAGCTGCGCCTGTGAGAAGGGCTTGCCGAGGCGGGGCAAGTCGACGATGTCGGCCCCTTGCGGGATCTCGGCGTAACCGCTTGCCAGGATGATCGGCATCTCGGGCCATTCGTTGCGGATCGCCTGGGCGAGCTGCGCCCCCGTCATGCGCGGCATGGCATGATCGCAAATTACCAGGTCGACCTGCTGCTTGCGCAGGATGTCAAGTGCCTCGGGACCGGCCATCGCCTCGAACACGGTATGGCCGAGATCCTCCAGCATCAGCGTCGTATTCATCAGGACCAGACCATCGTCGTCGACGGCGACGATGCGCAGCCGGCGCGGCGCATTTTCCTCCTGCTGCGGCCGGTCGGCAGTTGCCTCGGTCGCCCGTTCGACAATTGCGACCGGGAACCACAATTCGGCGGTCGTGCCTTCGCCGAGGCTGCTCTTCATCGTGAGGCGGCCACCGGACTGGGACACAAGGCCCTGCACCATGGAAAGGCCAAGCCCGGTGCCTTTGCCGACACCCTTGGTGGTGAAGAACGGCGTGATCGCCTGCTCTAGCGTCTTTGCGTCCATGCCCTCGCCTTCGTCGATCACTGCGATACGGACATAGCGGCCAGGCGACAGCGGGCCTTTGCCTGATGGCAGCGACTCCTCGGACGCGCGAAGCATGATCCGGCCGCCGGACGGCATGGCGTCGCGGGCGTTGACGACGAGGTTCAGGATCGCCATCTCCAGCTGGTTCGGATCGGTCAGGATCGTCGGCAGCCTGACGGGGAAAGAGGTCTCGATCACGGTCAGCGGTCCGAGCGAACGGCTCAGCATATCCATCATGCCGCGGATCAGGCCGGAGAGGTCGATCGGCTCCATGTGCAGTTCCTGCCGGCGGGAAAAGGCCAGCATGCGTTGCGTCAGCGCCGCACCCCGCTGGGCGCCCTGCATGGCATTGTCGACCAACGATGTCAGCGAGAGATCCTGCGGCATGCGTTTCTTCAGGATTTCGAGACTGCCGAGGACAGCCATCAGCAGATTGTTGAAATCATGGGCGATACCGCCGGTCAATTGACCGATCGCCTCCATCTTCTGCGACTGGAAGAGCTCTTCGCGAGCCTGCTCCAGGGCCCGCTGGGTCTCCATCTTCTCGGTGATATCGCGGGTGATCTTGGCAAAACCGATCACATCGCCTTCGTCGTCCCGGATGGCGTCGATGACGACGCTGGCCCAGAAACGGGTGCCGTCCTTGCGGACGCGCCAACCTTCCCTCTCGAACCGGCCCTCGGTACGCGCGAGGCCGAGCGCGATCTCCGGCAGGCCGGATTCGCGGTCCTCGGGGGTATAGAAGGTTGAGAAATGCCTGCCGATGATTTCTTGCGGCCGATAGCCCTTGATCCGCTCGGCGCCGAAATTCCAGCTGCTGACATTGCCGTCGGGATCGAGCATGTAGATCGCATAGTCCGAGACGCCCTGGACGAGCCGGCGGAACTGTTCCTCGCTCTGGCGGATCGCCTTTTCGGCAGCCATGCGTTCGGTCAGGTCGCGGGTGATCTTGGCATAGCCGATAAGTTCGCCGGAGGGGCGGCGGATCGGATCGATGACCACATGCGCCCAGAAGCGACTGCCATCCTTGCGCTGGCGCCAGCCTTCCCCCTCGAACCGGCCGTCCTCCGATGCCGTGGCAAGCGCGCGCGCTGGTGCACCCGCGGCGCGGTCCTCTTCCAGATAGAAACGGGAAAAATGCTCACCGAGAATTTCGGAAGGCTGGTAACCTTTGAAGCGCTGGGCGCCGGTATTCCAGCTGGTGACGATGCCTTCGGGGCTCAGCATATAGATAGCGTAGTCGGTGATGGCATCGACCAGAAGGCGAAAGCGTCCCCCTTCGTCAAGAGACGTGTCATGTCGATTCAGCAATTCCATCGGCCCCTCTGAGTCACCAGCGCTTTAACGCCGAGGCAGCCAGATGGTTCCGAAACAGCTCCAGATTTTCAGACGGCCTTGACCCTTGGATAGAACCGTTCGCCGACGCGCTCGGCAACGGCATAGGCCTGCGAGACGATCTCGGGCACCAGATCGATATCGGGCAGGCTGCCGAGGCCGAGCGGGCCGACGGCAAAGAGTCCGGCGACCGTCGAACCGTCCTCGAGGAAGGGCTCGCCGCGCGCATTGACGGCTAGCCCGAGCGAGAGTTCGTCCGGCATGGCAAGGCCGGCGGAAAGCAGGCTTTGCATCAGCGGCGCTGAAAGATCCGGCGCCTGACAGCGGCAATCGATGATGCGCTCGGCATGAATGATCTCCTCGGCGGCGGAACCGGCCGGCGTGAAGAACAGGCCGCTCAAGCCGCGGCGGCCGGCCCGGCCGCGGCGCAGCACCGTGCGGCCTTCGGCGAGCTCACGTTTCAGACGCAGGTGCATGGCTTCCGGCAGGCGGTTGCGATGGCTGTCGTAGATTGCCCTGAGGTGCCGGTTGAACTGATGTTTGTCGCGGGCCGGCAGCGAGCGCCAGAGCGAGCGGGCATGTTTCCTCAGGCCGTTCATTACCGATTGCCAGCTTCGCCCCGCCTCCTCCGCCTCGCGACAGGCTTCACGGATGAAGCGCACGATCTCCGGCAGGCTCTGCGGCAGCGTTTCGGCCGGGAACACCGGATCGGCGGAATTCGGCGTATGGCTCTGGGGCAGGAAGCCGCGCCTTGAAATGATCGTCACCTGGCCGGTATAACCGGAATCGCGCAGCTGCAGCAGCTGGTCGACGACGCGGATGCCGCTGCCGAGCAACACCGCATGCGGCCGCGCGACGAGGCGCTGGGCTCTGACCGGCGAAGCATCCTCACCGCCGGCATTCGGCGCAGCCAGGCCGTAGCCGGTGGCGAGGATCACGGTATCGAACAACGGATTGGCGGGATTGGCGCTTTCGAGCAGGAAGCGGTTGCCGTGGCTCCTGCGGATCGCCACGACCGGATCGTTGCAGACCTGGACGGTAATGTCCCTGCGCGCGGCCAGTGCTTCCGAAAAGCGCTGGTAGACATAATCGCTGAAGATTTCCTTCGGCACGAAGATCTGCCGGAATCCGGGGATGGCGGCCGGCACGGCGGCGCGGAAGGCGGCGTTGCTGCAAAGCCAGTCGTTGAAATCGTCATTGTCGCCGACCGAGACCGAGAGGTCCCGCACGCGGGTGTTGAGGATCGTCGAGGAGCGGACTGAGGCCAGCGCCTGCCCACCGCTGACCGACGAATTCGGATCGAACAGCTGCAGGTGGAAGGGCGCGCGCACCGTCTTCATCAGCGCGATGGCCGTCATCATGCCGGAAAAGCCCCGCCCGACGATCGCAATGCGTGGTACGGCTGATATCTGCGCCGTCGCATTGGCCCTCGCGGAAAGAAGTCCCTGAACCGTCATCGCAACTCCTTTGCGGCTTCATCCGCACCGTGGGTCGATCGAGGTTTCAACGCATAAAACAGCGGTTCACGCGTTGATGAGGTTCATGCGGCCATTCACAACATCTGCCGCGGCATCGGGGTCCGAACCAGCGGTCCCGCAAGAGAACTAGGGGAGCAATCACGCTCGTCCATAGTCTATCAAACTAGTAGTGTATGAAAGCGCCAAATGGCGCAGGTGGCAAGAGGTTTGTTGCCGTTTTTTTAAGCTATTGAAATACAGGGTAATTTATAGGAAATCTGCGAAAATATGACCGACCTTCGCACCCCAGGCTGCCGGGATTGGCCGTTGGGAAGATTGCTCCCGCCGGGGATGCGAGGAGACCTCACGTAAAAATAACCAACTGGTGAATTCTTTACTTGAACCCCCAACTGGAATCGGCAAAAGTGAAGGCGCTATCAATCCCTTCATGGATTTGCCGTCTTTTCGGGCCAGAGTCCGACCACACATCTATTGGAAAAATACCGTGAGCAGCGATGCGTTAATACGCGCGACGAAGCCTTCGGCTTCGATGGCGCTTGCAACTGCGGCAGGCTGGGGGCGAGGCCTCTTCACATTGGTGCGCATCACCATGATGGCCTTCCGCCACCCCTGGCAATCCGGCTTTGCGATCGGCGCCACGCTTGTTGCCTCCACCTTCCAGCTGATGATCCCGCGCCTTCTCGGCCGGGCCGTCGACCACACGCAGATGGCGATGAGCGGCGGTGCGGCGGGCCAGGTGGCACAGGACGCGCTTCTGACCACGGCGCTACTGCTGCTTGGCGCCAGCGTGCTGCGCGGCCTCTTCACCATGGTCCAGAACTATTACAGCGAAGCCGTCGGCCATCACATCGGCTACGAACTGCGGCTGGCCTGCTACGAGAAAATCCAGCGTCTCTCTTTCAGCTTTCACGATACCGTGCATTCCGGCGACCTGATCACCGTCGGCCTGCTCGATCTCGAAGGCGTGCGCATGTATTTTTCCACGGCGCTCGTCCGGATGATCCTGCTGTCGATCCTGATCGGCATCGGCGCCTATATGCTGCTGTCGACCGATGTCGTGCTCGGCCTTCTGGCGCTAAGCTTCGTGCCCTTCGTCGGCTGGCGCTCCTCGGTGACGCAGCTCAGGCTACGTGCCACGTGGCTCGACCTGCAGGAGCGGCTTTCGGTGCTGACCCGCATCATGGAGGAGAATCTTGGCGGCATCCGCGTCGTGCGCGCTTTCGCCGCCCACGAACACGAGATTTCGAAATTCGAGGCCGCGTCGAAGAGCGCATTGGCGCTTGCACACCAGCGCGTCGGCATCCGCGTCACCAATACTAGCGCCATGACCTTCTCTTTCTTCGCGGCGATGGGCCTGGTGCTGTGGATCGGCGGCGGCAAGGTGATGTCGGGCGAGATCACCGTCGGCACGCTGGCTTCGTTCCTGACCTTCATGACCATCCTGCAGATGCCGGTGCGCCAGCTCGGCCTGATGGTCAACGCCTTTGCCCGCGCCTCCACTTGCGGCTCGCGGCTCTTTGCCCTTCTCGACCTCGACATCGCGATCAAGGATGCGCCGGATGCGAAGGAGCTCAACCTCACCGACGGCGTGTTGCGCTTCGAGAATGTCAGCTTCGCCTATCCGGGTTCCGAAAAGCGCCCCGTGCTCCAGGATATCTCCTTTGAAGCCCGCCGCGGCCAGACGATCGGCATTGTCGGGCCTCCGGGCAGCGGCAAGTCGACGATCGCCCATCTCATTCCCCGCTTCTACGACGTCAGCGGCGGCAAGGTCACGATCGACGGACAGGACATCCGCAAGGCGACGCTGCAATCGCTGCGCCGGGCGGTGGCCGTCGTGCAGCAGGATTCCTTCCTGTTCACGACGACGATCGAGAACAACATCGCCTATGGCGACCCGTGGGCGAAGGAAGGCCGCATCGAGCGCGCCAGCGAAAGCGCCCAGCTGCACAACTACGTGCTCGGCCTGCCCACAGGTTACGGCACCGTCGTCGGCGAGCGCGGCGTTTCGCTTTCCGGCGGCCAGCGGCAGCGACTTTCGATCGCCCGCGCGCTGATGCTGAGACCTGCGGTGATGGTGTTCGACGATTCGACGGCGGCGATCGATGCGGCCACCGAACAGCGCATCCGCAGCGCCATGCGCCGCTACGCCGCAGATCGCGTAACCATCATCGTTGCCCACCGCCTGAGCTCGCTGATGCATGCCGACCAGATCCTGTTCGTCGAAGACGGCCGGATCGTCGAACGCGGCACGCATGCGGCGCTGCTTTCGCTCGGCGGGCGTTACAAGGCACTCTACGACCTTCAGGTGCGACCGGGCGACGAGGCTTTAAGCGCCTAGCGCATACTCCCTCTTCTCCCCAGCGGGGAGAGGAGCGGACAAACTGACTATGCAGGCAACCTGAAGTGTTGGCCGCGGGAGGAATGACATGGCCGAGGAACTGGAAACCGAGCGTCCCGACGTTCGCGAGGACGGACGCCGCCCGCCACGGGCAGTCGTCGGTTCACATCGCGTCGAAGAGGAGATGTTCGGCAAGGCCTTCGACGGCAACATCGTCAAGCGCATCTGGGTCTTCGTCAGCCCCTATCGCCGGCAGGTCCTCTGGTCGGTCGTCGCCGTTTTGACCTTCACGATGATGCAGCTGATCATCCCGCTAATCATCCGCTATGCCATCGACCACGGCATGTCGCCGGGCGGCAACGCTTCGGCGTTGATCTGGTCGATCGTCGCCTTCACGATCGCCATCCTCATCAACTATGCGGCGAGCTACGCGCAGGAGACCCTGGTCGGCGGCGTGGCGGAAGACGTGCTCTTCGATATCCGCAAGGCGATGTTTTCGCATCTGCAGCGCGTCTCGCTCTCCTTCATGGACAAGACCGAAGTGGGACGGTTGATGTCGCGCCTGCAGGGCGACGTCAACTCGATGCAGGAATTCCTCGAGACCTCGGTGCTCTCCGTCGGCGACATCATGCTGCTCTTCGGCATCGTCTTCGTGATGCTCTATCTCGACTTCAAACTGGGGCTGCTGACGCTCTCGGTGTTGCCGGTGCTCTTCATAGTCCGGCTGTTCTGGTTGCCGCTGGCGCGCAAGTCCTTCATGGCCGCGCACGAGACCAATTCGGTCGCAAACGGCGCGCTTGCCGAGGCGATCCACGGCGTGCGCGCCGTCCAGAGCATGGACAGGCAGGGCGTCAACTTCACGCTCTACGACGACAAGGCGCATGCCAACCTCGAGACGCATCTGACGGCGGCGCGTTATGCGCAGGTGATGGTGCCGATCGTCGACAGCCTGACGGGCGTAGCGATGGCACTCGTCATCGTCGTCGGTGGCGCACGTGTTCTCAATCAGGCGCTCGATGTCGGCGTGCTTGTCGCCTTCCTGTTTTATATCCAGCGTTTCTTCGACCCGATCCGTTCGCTGACCCTGCAATACTCGGTGATGCAGCGCGCCATGGCGTCTGGCCAACGGCTGACCGAAGTGCTCGACGTGCCGGTCGACATCAAGGACGCGCCTGGCGCCAAAGCCTTGTCGCGCGACATGGACGGCTCGGTGGAATTCAAAGACGTCGTCTTCGGCTACAATCCGAAAAATCCGGTGCTGAAGCACGTCAGCTTCAAGGTCAATCCCAGCGAGACGGTGGCGCTGGTGGGGCCGACGGGGTCCGGCAAATCTAGCTGCATGTCGCTGATCCACCGCTTCTACGACGTTCAGCAGGGCCAAGTGCTGGTCGGTGGCCATGATGTGCGTGATCTGACGCAGGATTCGCTCGGAGCTCAGATCGCCATGGTGCTACAGGAACCCTTCCTCTTCACCGGCACGGTCTTTGAGAACATTCGCTACCACATGCGCGAGGCCACGCGCGAACAGGTGATCGAGGCGGCGAAGGCCGTTGGCGCGCACGAGTTCATCATGCGCCTGCCGGAGGGCTACGACAGCGTTCTCGGCGAGCGCGGCGGCAATCTCTCGCTTGGCCAGCGCCAGCTTTTAAGCTTTGCCCGCGCGCTGGTGGCGGATGCGAAGATCCTCGTGCTCGACGAAGCGACGGCCAATATCGACAGCTATACCGAGATGCTGATCCAGAAGGCACTGGTGAAGCTGCTCGAAAACCGCACCGGCCTCGTCATCGCCCATCGCCTCGCGACGATCCGCGAGGCGGATCGCATCATCGTGCTGCAGAACGGCGAAATCATCGAAAGCGGGAACCATCAACAGCTGATGAAGAATGGCAAGCTCTATTCGAAGCTCTATAACCTCAACTATGCGTCCTTCGACGATATTCCCGAAGACGTGCTGGAGGAGACGACGGCGACGCAGTCGGCGACTTGATGGTGTGTAATGACTTGAATTAACACTTTTGCAAAGTTTGAACGAACAAACGCGTTGCTGCCGCATTTCCCTTTTATCCGGGGCGAATGCCACTGAGGAGAATGTCATGAAGAGAGTTATTAGCAGCCTGTTGATCGCGACGGCCCTCGTTGGATCGGCTATCCAGCCTGCTGCCGCGAGCGATCACCATCATCACAATAATACCGGCCGAGTCATCGCCGGCGGCGTTGCCGCAGGCGTCGTCGGCGGGCTGATCGGAGGCGCAATCGCCAATAGCGGTCCTCGCTATGTCGATGGCCCTCGTTATGTCGAACCCGCGCCAAGATGCTGGTATGAGGACCGCGACGTCCGTAATCGCTACGATGGCGGTTATCATACCGAAACCGTGCGGGTCTGCGAGTAGCAAGTTCGCACCGGGACCATTTGCGGTCGCCGCTGATTTTTGCCCCTCAACCGAGGCTGCATCTGGGCAGCCTCGGTTTTTCTTTGTGACGACCATTGTTCTGCCTCGGGCCAATGCGATTGGTTCACAGCCATTCTCCGCAGCAATAATTTCTGGCTGCCCTCGGCCGCCTGTCATCCGGCTGTTAGGGGCGACCAATAGAGCGGGATTGTTTTATGTCCGTTCATATCCGGCTTCCTTGAAGTAGTTTTGGCACTCTTTCGGCGAGACGGTTTGAAGGGTGGCTGCCAGCGCGTCGTCGATGGCCTGTCGGGTTCGAGCCTGCGCCTTGCGCAGCTCGTGCTTGATCTTGGCGAAGAGTTTTTCGATCGGATTGAGATCGGGGGAATACTGCGGCAGGAAGAACAATCTGGCGCCGGCCTTGCGGATGGCGGCACGGATAGCGCCGGCCTTGTGCGAGCCGAGATTATCCATGACGACGATGTCGCCGGGTTTGAGCTCCGGTACCAGCACCCTCTCGACATAGATGCGAAAGCGTTCGCCATTGATCGGGCCGTCGATGATCCACGGTGCGCTGACGCGGTCGGCCCTGAGGGCTGCGACAAAAGTCATGGTATTCCAGTGGCCGAAGGGCGCATGGCCCAACAGCCGTTCGCCGCGCGGCGCCCAGCCCCTGAGCGGCGTCATATTCGTCTTCGTCCAGGTTTCGTCGATAAAGACAAGGCGAGATGGATCGATGCGATGGCGATGCTTCAGCCAGCGCGCCCGCCGGGCGGCAACATCGGGCCGCTCGCGCTCGCTGGCGACCAACGTCTTTTTTTATAACTCAGCCCTTCCTCATGCACGAAGGTCCGGACGGCGCTGTAATCCACTTTCAGGCCGCGCTCTCCGAGTTCCGCCACCAACCCGCGCAAGGTGAACGCCTGCATGTGGCAGCGATCGATCAACCAGACCCGATGTTTACCTGAGATCGCCCGTGGCTTGTGCCCGCCCATCTGGCCGGGAGCCGCGCTGCCCGTCTCACGCAAGCGCCGGACCCAGTCGATCGCGGTGCTGATGCCAATGCCGAAGCGCTTTGCCGCCGCTCGACACGACAGGCCCTCGCGCGTTACTGCGCCAACAACGCGTTCCCGAAGATCATCCGAAAAAGGTTTCGCCATCCAGACCGGCCTCCTGCACCGGCCAGAATGGTGAATCTGATTTGCACCAGAAAGGGAATCCCTGTTCCGATTCCGACTAAAACAATCCCGCTCTAGCTGAAGCCGATGAATGATGGTCCAGTGAACGGCGGTAAGACGCCAAAGAAAGAACGCATGCGCTTCGTCAGCGCCGAGCAGGTGGCGCAATTGGCGGGGGTTTCGCGCTCCGCCGTCTCGCGCACCTTCACGCCGGGCGCCAGCGTGGCGCCTGCAACGCGCGAAAGGATGCTGCAGGCGGCGCAAGAACTCGGCTACCACATCAACGACTTGCGCGCCGTTCTTGCCAATCAGAGCCGCCTGGTCGGCATCGTCGCGACCCTGCTCATCAAACGCGGCAGCATCTCGATCCTTATCAATACCGGCCAGCCGGAAGACGAGCTGCTCGCCGGCCACCGTGCCGAGGCGACCATCATCCTGTCCGGCTCGCCGCCGGCGAGTTTCTTCGAACTCGCGCAGCGAAATGGCCAGCCGCTCGTCCAGGTTACGAACGCATCATTCCGGAGCTCGTCATCCGCCAGAGCTTCAGAGCCTAATGCCTCCCCCGGCTTTTCGCAGGCGCCATCCTGTGGCAAGAAAGGATAAACGCGATCCGGTGGGGAGGAAAATCGTCGAACATGAAGGGAATCCGCCAGCTCGCCGAGCATCTCGACATTTCGATCGGAACGGTGTCCCGTGCGCTGAACGGCAAGCCCGACGTCAACGACGAAACGCGCCGGCGCGTGCTCGCCGCCGCCGAGGAGCTCGGTTACGTCGCCAACCAGTCGGGCCGCAGCCTTCGCCAGGGCATGACCAACGTCATCGGGCTGATGCTCGAGGTGAGCCGCGAGACGGTCGAAAACAGCGACGATTTCTTCCTTGGCGTCACTGACGGGCTGCAGAGCGTCTTTTCCCGCCACAAGCTCGATCTCGTCATGCTGCCCTGCCCTGATGACGAGGACCCGCACGAATATCTGAAGCGCATGGTGGCGCGCCGGCTTGTCGACGCGTTGATCATCTCTGCGACACGACGCACCGACCGGCGCATCGAACTTCTGGAGAAGGCCCGCATCCCCTTTGTGGCGCTCGGCCGCAGCGCGTCGGGCGGCAGCTACACCTGGGTGGATCTCGATTTCGAGGGCGTGGCGACGCGCGGCGTCGACCGGCTGGTCGCCAAAGGTCACCGGCGGATCGCCGTGGCTGTCCCCTCCTCCGACATCAATCTCGGCTACCTCTTCCTCGACGCCTACCGCCAGGCACTGCAACGGCACAGCATCCCCTACGACCCGGCCCTCGTCATCCGTGTCAAGTCGAGCGAACAGGGCGGTTATCAGGCCGGCCATGAATTGCTGATGATCGCGCAGCGGCCAACCGCAATCATCCTGATCCATGAACTGATGGCGATCGGGCTTTACCGCCGGCTTGCCGAGGCCGGCATCGTGCCCGGCCGTGACCTCGCCATCGTCGGTTTCCGCGAGGAGCCGCGCACGCTTTTCTTGCAGCCGACGCTGACTTCCTTCCGCATGTCGCTGCGCGATCTCGGCGCGCAGCTTGGCGAAACCCTGCTCGCCACCATGCCGGCCTATGCCGATCATTATCCGCAGGGGGCCCGCAACAGGATCTGGCCGCTGGAACTCGTTCCAGGCGAAAGCGACGCTTTCACGCTGCCGACCTGAAGCCCATCGCGTAGATACTTTTGGGTGTCTGCATCAGACCCGGCTTGGAGCCGCCGGATGCTCCCTCTGTGACAGCTGACGCGTGACGACGAAGACCAGCAAGGCGCCGAACGCAAGACAGGCCGAGAGAAAGAACATCGGCGCGATCGTGCTGCCGCTCTCATCCTTGATCCAGGGCACGACGTTCTGGGCGACGAAACCGCCGAGATTTCCAACCGAATTGATGGCGGCAAGGCCCGCCGCAGCCCCCGCGCCCTTGAGGAAACGGGAGGGGAGGCTCCAGAACACCGGTTGGGGTGCGAAGATCCCTGCAGCGGCGACGCAGAGGAAGGCGAATTGCAAGGTGTGGTTCGGGATCAGCGCCGAGAGCAGCAGGCAGGCGGCGCCAATGACAGCGGGAATGACGATATAGGGTGTCTTGGATTGCGCCTTGTCGGCCATGGCGGGAACGGCATAAAGCGCGATCGCGACCAGCACCCAGGGAATGATGTTGAGGAACCCGTTCACCGTGTTGCTGACGCCGAAAGCCTTGACGATGGTCGGCAGCCAATAGCTGAGGCCATAGGCCGAAAGCGGAAAGGCGACATAGCAGAGTGACATCAGCAGGACGCGCGGGTCGATGAGCGCCTTGAATCCGTTTCCGGCATTCTCGCCCATGCCGGCATTTTCCGAGGCGAGCCTTCGTTCGAGCCAGTTCTTCTCCTCGCTGCTCAGGAAGCTTGCACTTTCAGGCCGGCCGGGAAGATAAAAGAAGGTGACGATGCCGGCGATCACAGCCGGAACACCCGTCGCCAGGAACACCCACTCCCAGCCGGCAAAGCCGTATAGACCATCGAGATCGAGCAGCACGCCGCCGAGCGGTGCACCGACGGCATTGGCGATGGCGCTGAAGATCATGAACAGCCCGACCATCCTGCCGCGATAGGCCGAGGGAAACCAGAGCGTCAGCAGATAGAGGACACCGGGAAAGAAGCCGGCTTCGCAGACGCCGAGCAGAAAGCGCAGGACATAGAACATCATCGCGTTCTGCGTGAAGGCGAGCGCGATGGTGACGATGCCCCAGGAGACCAGGATGCGCGCGAACCAGACACGGGCGCCGAGCCTGTCGAGGAAGAGGTTGCTCGGCACCTCGAAGAGAAAATAGCCGATGAAGAACAGCGAAGCGCCGAGACCATAGGCATATTCGCTCATTGCGAGGGCATCGACCATCTGCAGCTTGGCAAAACTGACGTTCTGCCGGTCGATATAAGCGATGAGATAAAGAATGCCGAGAAATGGCATCAGCTTCCAGGTGATTTTCGAGATCAGCCGCTTCTCGTCGACCATGCGTATCCTCCGGTATGACCATGCTTCGTCATGGCGTAGATAGCGCGGCCTGCCGATAATCAATTGGGCGTTGCATTTTCTCCGGGTGCGGCCTGTCTTGAGATCATTCGGCAGCGGCGACGGCGGCGCGGCGGCCGATCGTTACCTGCGTCAGCACGAAGGCTGAGAAGGCGCAGAGCGCTATGCCGGCGGCCATCGGAACGGCTGTGCCGTCGAAAAAGACGCTCGATATGACCATGGCGACGGCGGCGATCACGAAATGCAGCGTGCCCATAAGCGACGAGGCAGTGCCGGCGATCTCGCCGTGATCCTCAAGCGCAAGCACTGCGCTCGTCGGGATGACGAGGCCGAGGAAGCCGTAGCCGATGAACAGAAAGGTCGCCAGGACGGGCAGCTGGTTGAAGCCGGAGGCCATCACCACCGCCATCACGACCATCGCAAGCGCGTAGGCGCTGACCGCAATCCGCATGACGCGCACGAGGCCGAAACGCTCGCCGAGCCAGCCCGTGGCCTGCGATACCGCAAAGAACGACACGGCGTTGATCGAGAAGGCGAAACTGTATTGTGTCGGCGTCAGCCCGTAATGCTGGATCAGCACGAAGGGCGAGTTGGCGAGATAGACGAGGAAGCTCGAAATGCCGAGGCCGCCGATGAAAGTCAACGTCAGGAAATTGCGGTCGGTTAGCAGCAGACGGTAAGCCGCCATGGCGCTCTTCAGACCGCTGCCATTGCGTTCGTTCGCCGAACGGGTTTCGTCAAGCTGGGTGGCGAGCAGGACGAGGCCGATGAAGGCGGCGATCGTCACGGCCCAGAATACGCCGCGCCAGCCGTAGAACTCGATGACGGCGCTGCCTGTCAGCGGCGCCAGGATCGGCGAGATCGAGAAGACCAGCATCAGCAGCGACATCAGTCGGGCGGCCTGCACGCCAGTGTGCATGTCGCGGACGATGGCGCGCGGAATGACCATGCCGGCAGCACCGCCGATACCCTGAACGAAACGGAAGGCGATCAGCGTTTCGATGTCGGTTGCCAGCGCACAGCCGATCGAGGCGATGGCAAAGAGGCCGATGCCGAGATAGAGCGGCAGCTTGCGGCCCCACATATCCGACAGCGGACCATAGACGAGCTGAGCGAGCGCAAAGGAGATGAAGAAGGCGAGAAGGGTAAGCTGGGTGACGTTGTTATCGGCATGCAGGTCCTGGCCGATCGACGGCAGCGCTGGCAGATACATGTCGATGGCGAAAGGCCCGATGGCCGACAGAAGGCCGAGAATGAGGGCAATGCGAAAGAAGGGAGCCGTCATAATGGTGATCTTTCATAATAGCGCAGGGTACCGGATTGTCACTCCGCCGCATTGCTCTGAGAGTGCCCGCGCGTCCTCTCGGAGGCACAAGGGATGCTCTAACACTTTAAATCTGCGCATCGTACTTTCCGAAAATCGGTTCCGATTTTCGGGCCGATGCGCCCGTTCAATGATAATCGTTCGCGCGAAGACGAAGTTGGGAGCTCATATCTCAGCCGTGGAACCAGGAGTGTCAACAAATTTGGACACGGATGTAAAATTAGACGCCATTGTCTAATACGTCAAGACGTCTTATCTTCGATCGCATGAAAGATCGCATGACACCGGCAGTCCGGATGACAGGGCATACGCAGCGTGGACAATGCGCCAAGCGCATGTCGATCCTCGATGCCGCGGCCGACGTATTCTGCCGCCAGGGTTTTGCCGGCGCCAGCATCGACGAGATCGCCGCCGTCGCCTGTGTCTCGCGCCAGACGATCTACAATCACTATCGCGAGAAGGAAACGCTGTTCGTCGCCGTCGTCGAGGATGTCATGAACCGCGCCAATGCCATGCTCTTTTCCGTGTTGTCGACCTTTCCTGATCGTCCCGACAATCTGGAAGACGAGCTGACGGCCTTCGCCGTGCGCCTCAACAAGAACTGCATCTGCAACCACGACGGAAAATTTCTGCGCAAGTTGGTGCAGACCGAGGGCGAGCGATATCCGCACCTCTTCGAAGGCTGGCGCCAGCAGGGGCCCGGCAAACTGACCACCGCACTTTCCGCACTTTTCGCGCGGCTTGCCCACAAGCAAGCGCTCGTCATCGATGATTTCGACGTTGCCGCCCGGCAATTCGTGGCGCTCGGCAATGCCGACCTGCAGATGATGATCCTTCTCGGCGCCACGCCCACCGATGAAGAGCTGGAAAAGGCGGCGCGCAACGCCGTGCGTACCTTTCTCAAGGCCTATGGCCGGGCAGAGGCTGAAAAGACCGGCCATCCGCCGCAGCTCGCAGCCATATCAGGCTAACCAGGACTTTCAGATAAAACCGGCAGATCAAGCCGGCCGATCAGGCAAAGATCGTCATCTGCGCGGGCACGACCGCGAACATGCCGACACGGCGCGCGGCAAGATATTTCACCAGCTGCTCGACAACCGAAGGCATCACCGGCTTCTGGACCACGCCGACGGCGCCCTTGACGCCGTCAGCCACCACTTCGGGATTGCCGGTCATGAAGACGACGGCAATGCCATGCTCCTGCGCCAGCCGTCGGCCGATCTCAGGCCCGGTCGGGCCATCGGCGAGATTGACGTCGACGAAGGCGATATCGGCAAGCGGCGCCAGCCGCAGGGCCTGCTCGCGACCATTCGCAAGGCCCGCAACTCGCATGCCCATGCCTTCCACCGTCGCCTCGAGATCGAGCGCGATCAGGAATTCATCTTCGACGATCAATACTCTCTGTTTCATGAGATCATCTCGCTGCCAGCGCCGCACGACATTGGTGGCCATGATACGTCCCTTTGGTTACACCTATACTTCTAACGAGTGATCCGCTCCGACAGCCTATCCCACGCGAAACTCACGGTGGTAACGGGCAACTTAACGATATGTTCCGCCGTGGAACGCCGTTTTTTGCATTTAAGATATTGTTAACGTTGATAAATTCTTAAGTGCACAGAGGTGGCGCAGAAAGGGCGGCACCATTGCCGCCTCGATAATGCCAGCACCGATAGGGTTAATCAGCCTTTGACCTTCATCACCAGGACCGGTTTGCCGCGGTAGTCGGCGGGAAACAGTGACTTCAGGTTCTCGATTTTCGGCAGGTCGTTGTAAACGATATAGGGATAGGTCGGATTGAGCGTCAGGAAATCCTGATGATAGGCTTCGGCCGGATAGAAACCTGCGGCTTCAGAGACCTTGGTGACGATCGGCTGCGAGAAGACATGCGCCTTGTCGAGCTGGCTGATATAGCTCTCGGCAACCTTACGCTGCTCTGGATCGGCAACGAACAACGCCGAACGGTACTGCGTTCCCCGGTCCGGGCCCTGAAAATTCAGCTGCGTCGGGTTGTGCGCCACCGAGAAGAAGATCTGCAGCAACTTGCCGTAGCTTACCTGTTTCGGATCGAACTTCACCTGGACGGATTCGGCGTGGCCCGTCGAGCCGGTGCTGACGGTTTCGTACTGCGCCGTTTTGGCGTCGCCGCCGGCATAACCGGAGACGGCGCTCTCAACGCCCTTCACGTGCTGGAAGACGCCCTGGACGCCCCAGAAACAGCCGCCGGCGAAAATGGCGGTCTCTGTGCCTGGCCCGGCCGCCTCGTCGACGGACGGCGGCGGGATGACGACGGCATCTTCGGCCGCGCCTGCAGCACACGTACCGAGCGAGAAAATGGTGGCTGCAAGGAGCGCGGCAAGGCTCCTGCGGTGGGAAGACGGGGACATGGCACTACCTCCTGCGATCACCCAAATCCTTGCTCATCCTTGCAAAAGCCGCAAATCACAAGGCGGTCACTCACGCCGATGTGACAGCCAGACGAAAGCGCCTGTGTGAAGATGAAACAGCGCTCAACCTGAGTTGACAATCTCGCGAGGAGTGAGGAGAGTGCCGCCGGTCAGAGCCAGCATTTCCGGGGGGAACCTATGTCCGTGCGCTCGTTCTTCGCATTCGCGACAATCGCATTTTCCATGATCGCCATCAGCTTTCCCGCCGCCGCTGCGGACACCAAGCGAGACATCCAGACGATCAAGGACGCCGATTTCTTCGGCTTCGATCTTCGCACCGAACAGAACGTCTCGCTCGATCAGTGCAAAACCTCCTGCATCGGCGACAAGAGCTGCAAGGCCTTCACCTACAATCCCAAGGTGAAATGGTGCTTCCTGAAATCCGATTTCAAGACGATGAACGCCTTTCCTGGCGCCATCGCCGGCAAGATCGTCGAAACGGCCGGCCAGCAGGAGCCGGATATCGGCGCCGCGCCGCGCCCCACCTTCCTGACCAACGACCTCATTCAGCAGGCCCGCGACTTCAAGGACAATCTGGAGCTTGCCGACGACCAGCATGGCCAGAGTGTCGACAGCCTGACGGCCAATGCCCGCATCGACCTTACCGGCAACAACCTGGCCGACGCGCTGAAGTCCTTCCATGGCGCGCTGTCGATCACACCTGACGACGCTGATCTCTGGCTCGAAGCCGCCCGCGCCGCCGCTTCGCTGGGTACCGCCGAGAGCAATACGAGCGGCCAGGCCGTGCTCGACGCGCTGAACGGCTACGAGCTGACTCGCACCAAGCCCAAGCGCGCCGAGGCGCTCGCCGTCCTCGCCGACGCCCTGGACCGAAACGCCAATTACCGTCCGGCGCTTGACGCCTACAAGGCGAGCCTGGCGCTGGTTGCCTCCGAAGACGTGCAGACCGCCTACCTGCAGCTGAAATCGACGCAGGGCTTCCGCATCACCGAACACACGGTCGATGCCGACAGCGCCACGCCGCGTGCCTGCGTCACCTTCTCAGAAGCGCTCGTCAAGACCACCGACTACACGCCCTTCGTGACGCTGAACGGCGAAGCGCCGAAGGTGCTGGAAACCAAGGACAAGCAGATCTGCGTCGAGGGGCTGACGCATGGCCAGACCTACAAGATCGCTTTCCGCACCGGCCTGCCGTCGTCGGTCGACGAGCCGCTCGACGCCCCCGTCAGCATCGACGTCTATATCAAGGACCGCAGCCAGATGGTGCGTTTCACCGGCGACAGCTTCGTGCTGCCGTCGACGGCGCGCCGCGGCATCCCGATCGTCTCGGTCAACATGGCCTCGGCCAACCTCAAACTCTATCGCATCGGCGATCGCGCCATCGCGCCGCTGCTGACCAATTCGCAATTCCTGTCCCAGCTCGACGGCTACAGCGCCCAGAACATCCAGGACCAGAGCGGCGAGCTCGTCTGGCAGGGCTCCATCGACATCGCCAATGAACTCAACAAGGACATCGTCACCAGCTTTCCGGTCGACGAGGCGCTGCCCGCGCGCAAGCCCGGCATTTACGTGATGACCGCAACGGCAGCAAACGGCCCCGCGCAGGAGTGGGATTCGCAGGCGACGCAATGGTTCCTGGTCTCCGATATCGGTGTCACCACCTATGCCGGTACTGATGGCCTCAACGTCTTCACCCGCTCGCTCGCTTCGGCAAAGCCGATATCAGGCGTCGAACTGCAGCTGCTGGCCAAGAACAATGAAGTGCTAGGCACCGCCACCACCGACGAAAACGGCCGAGCCACCTTCACCGCCGGCCTGATCCGCGGCACGGCGGCGCTGACGCCCGCGGTCATTACCGCCAGGAACGGCGCGTCGGACTACGTCTTCCTGGACATGACGCGCGCCGGGTTCGACCTTTCCGACCGTGGAGTGACGGGCCGCGCCGCACCCGGCGCGATCGACGTGCTGACCTTCACCGAACGCGGCATCTACCGCGCCGGCGAGACGGTGCATGCCCAGGCACTAGCCCGCGACACCGATGGCAACGCCATCGACAACCTGCCGCTCACCTTCATTTTCAGCCGTCCCGATGGTGTCGAAGACCGGCGGATCGTCAGCCAGGCCAGTAATCTCGGCGGCTATAGCGTCGATTTCCCGACCCAGGAAAACGCCATGCGCGGCACCTGGACGATGAACATCTATACCGATCCCAAGGGCAGCGCGATCGCCACCAAGAGCTTCCTCGTCGACGATTTCGTCCCCGATCGCACCGACATGGAGATCAAGACCGAGGCCAAGGAAGTCGGCCCGGACACGCCGGCGACGATCACCGTTTCGGGCAAATATCTCTACGGCGCCCCGGCCGCCGGCCTGACGCTCGAAGGCGACGTCGTCGTCAAGCCGACGCGCGAGAGTGCGGCCTACAAGGGCTTCCTCTTCGGCCTCGCCGACGAAGAGGCGAGCGAAGATTCGCGCCTGCCGATCGACGGCCTGCCGGAACTCGACGAGAACGGCGAAGCCTCGACGGATCTCACCATCAGCGAACTGCCGGCAACGACACAGTTGCTGAACGCCACCGTCTATATGCGCATGCAGGAGGCGGGCGGCCGCGCCATCGAGCGCTCTTTGACCATTCCGGTGAAGAACGAGCGCGCTTCGATCGGCATCAAGCCGGAATTTTCCGACGATCTGCCGGAGAACGCGATCGCCAACTTCACGGTGATCAGCGTCAAGGCCGATGGACAGAAGCAGGAGACGAAGAGCCTGCGCTGGAAATTCTACAGCCTCAACCGCGAATATCAGTGGTATCGCGAGGGAACGGCTTGGAAATACGAGCCTGTTTACACCGCCGAGCAGGTCTCCAACGGCAGCGTCGACGCGACGATGGACGGCGGCAAGATCTCCGTGCCGGTGAGCTGGGGCCGCTATCGTCTCGAAGTGGAAAGCCCGGATGCCGACGGCCCGACTTCCAGCGTCGAATTCGACGCCGGCTGGTTCGTGACCTCGACCTCGACCGAAACGCCCGACGGGCTTGAGATCGCCCTCGACAAGGACAGCTACAAGATCGGCGAAACCGCCAAGCTCAAAGTCACCTCGCGCTATGGCGGCGAGCTGATGGTGACGGCCGGAACCGAAAAGCTGGTGGCGGTGCAGAATGCCACGATCGGCGAGACCGGCGGCGAGGTCGACATCCCCGTCACGGCTGATTGGGGTGCCGGCGCATATGTGACCGCCACGCTCTTCCGCCCCGGCGACGCGCAGGACAGCCACATGCCGATGCGCTCGATCGGCATCAAATGGCTGAAAGTCGATCCTGAACAGCGCGCGCTGCAGGTAACGCTCGACACGCCCGAAAAGATATTGCCGCGCGGACCGCTGAATATTGGCCTGCAGGTGGCGGGCGCCGGCGCCAATGAGGAGGCCTATGTGACGGTTGCCGCCGTCGATGTCGGCATTCTCAACCTGACGCGCTACGAACCGCCGAATCCCGAGGACTGGTATTTCGGCCAGCGCCAGCTCGGCCTTGAAATCCGCGACCTCTATGGCCGCCTGATCGACGGCTCGCTGGGTGCGACTGGCAAGCTCCGCACCGGTGGCGATGGCGGTGCCATCGCGCTGCAGGCAAGCCCGCCGACGCAGAAGCTCGTCGCCTTCTTCTCCGGGCCGGTGAAGCTCGACGCCGAAGGCAAGACCAATGTCTCCTTCGATATTCCGCAATTCAACGGCACGGCGCGCGTGATGGCGGTCGCCTGGTCGAAATCAGGCGTTGGCCACGGCGTCAAGGATGTCATCATCCGCGATCCTGTCGTGGTGACTGCAAGCCTGCCGAAGTTCCTCGCCCCCGGCGACAAGGCTAATCTGCGCCTCGACATCGCCAACACCGATGCGCCAGCCGGCGATTACAAACTGCAGCTGACCGGCAATGACGCGGTCGGCATCGAGCAAGCGTCCGCCTCGCAGACGATCCGTCTCGAGGCCGGCGCGAAATCCGAGCTGACGCTTTCGCTCATCGGCAAACAGCCGGGCGCCGGCAGCGTCTCGATCAACCTCTCCGACGCTTCCGGCCTCTCGCTCGACCAGAACCTCGACGTGCCGGTGCGCCCGGCCTCCTTGCCGATCACCGAACGCAGGGTGCTGGCGCTGAAGCCCGGGGCAAAGCTCACCGTCGACAAGAACCTGCTCGCCGACAGCGTGCTGCCCGGCGCCTCGATCAGCGTCAACGTCACCCGTTCTGCCGCCTTCGATATCCCAGCCCTGCTGATGACGCTCGACCGCTATCCCTTCGGCTGCGCCGAGCAGACCACCAGCCGGGCGCTGCCGCTGCTCTATCTCGCCGAAGTGGCGAAGCAGGCCGGCATGGAAAACGACGACGATGTGAAGAAGCGCGTCCAGGATGCGATCTACCGCGTGCTCTCCTATCAGGCCTCGGCCGGCAGCTTCGGTCTCTGGGGACCGGATTCGGGCGATGTCTGGCTCGATTCCTACGTCACCGATTTCCTGACGCGGGCTCGCGAAATGAAATACGACGTGCCGGAAAGGGCTTTCGTCCAGGCGCTCGAAAACCTGCAGAACACGCTGTCCTACACAACCGATATCAAGGGCCAGGGTGACCAGATCGCCTATGCCATCTACGTGCTTGCCCGCAACAAGAAGGCTGCGGTCAGCGATCTGCGCTACTATGCTGATACGATGATCAACGACTTCCCGACGCCGCTCGCCAAGGCGCATATCGCCGCCGCGCTGGCGCTCTACGGTGATGCGCAGCGTTCGAAGAATATCTTCCTCGACGCGCTGCAGATGTCGGAGCAATCGATGGTATCGCGGGTGAACCTGTCGCGTACCGATTACGGCACGATCCTGCGCGACGGCGCGGCGATCCTGGCGCTCGCAGCCGAAAGCCGGCCGGTGCCGCCTGTCATCCCGGAGCTTGCCAAGGCCGTCACCAAGGAATGGGGCCGCAGCAAATATAAGAGCACCCAGGAAGAGGCCTGGATGCTGCTCGCCGCCCGCGCCATCCAGGGCGGTGACGACGGCCTCAAGGTCGATGTCAACGGCGCGCCGCACACCGGTGCCTACATGGCGAAGATATCAGGCGATGCGCTGAGCGACCATCCGCTGACGCTGACCAACCAGACGGGCGACGCGGTTTCGGCCGTCGTCACCACCGTTGCCGCGCCCACCGTGCCGTTGCCGGCCGGCGGCGACGGCTTCATCATCGACCGCACCTATTACACACTCGACGGCGAAGAGGCGAATGTCAGCGAGGCGAAGCAGAACGAGCGCTACGTCGTCGTCATCCATGTGCGCGAAATCAATGCCTGGCCGTCGCGCATCGTCATCACGGATCTGCTGCCGGCCGGCTTCGAGATCGACAATCCGAATCTCGTCGACAGCGCGCAGATGACGAATTTCGACTGGATCGGCGAGATCTCCGCCGCCCATAACGAATTCCGCTACGATCGCTTCGTGGCCGCCTTCAACCGCGCAGAAGGTGACGAGCGCGAATTCAACGTCGCCTATGTCGTGCGCGCCGTCACCCCCGGCACCTACGACCATCCGGCGGCAAGCGTCGAGGATATGTACCGGCCGGAGCTTTCGGCCCGCACGGCTACCGGCAAGATGGAGGTCGTGACGGCGCAACAATGAGGCGGTGGCACAAGTTTGCGATCGGGTCCGCAGCCGGCATCGTTCTTGCCGGTGCGGCTCTCTTTGCGCTCGATGCCGCCGACAAGACCTTTCCGCCGCCGCTCGACAGGGCAAATGCCGTCTCCGCCGAAGTGCTGGATGCCGACGGGCAATTGCTGCGTGCGTTTGCAACGTCGGAAGGCCGCTGGCGGCTGAAGACGGCGGTCTCCGACGTCGATCCGCAATTCCTGCACATGCTGATCGCCTATGAGGATCAGCGTTTCTACGAACATGGCGGCATCGACCTCTGGGCGCTCGGGCGCGCTGCCGTGCAACTGGTCAGCAACGGCCGCATCGTCTCCGGCGCCTCGACGCTGTCGATGCAGGTGGCGCGGCTGATCGAGCCGCGCGAAGGCCGCTCTCTTTCGGCAAAACTGCTGCAACTGGCGCGCGCCGTGCAGATCGAACGGCGGCTGTCGAAGGAAGAGATCCTCGACCTCTATCTGACGCATGCGCCCTATGGCGGCAATCTGGAAGGCGTGCGCGCCGCAAGCCTTGCCTATTTCGGCAAGGAACCACGCCGCCTCACGGTCGCCGAGGCAGCCCTGCTTGTCGCCCTGCCGCAATTGCCGGAACGACGCCGGCCGGATCGCAATCTCAAGGCAGCCGAGGAGGCACGCAAGCGTGTCCTCGATCGGGTGGCGGTCGCCAGAGCCGTTGGTGACGGCGAGGCGGAACGGGCCGAAGGCGTCGCGGTCCCGCCCCAGCGCATGCAATTGCCGGCACTTGCCGCCCATGTCGCCGAAGCAGCACTGCGCAAGGAGCCTGATGTCCTCAAGTATCAGACGACACTGAAGAGGCAGGTGCAGCAGGGGCTGGAGGCGGTTGCGCGGGCAGCGGCATTCAAGCTCGGGCCGAAGCTTTCGCTTGCCATGGTGATGGCGGATGCGCAGACGGGCGCGATCGTCGGTGAGGTCGGCTCGGCCGATTATTTCGATGCCAGCCGCTCCGGCTGGATCGACATGACACGCGTGAACCGCTCGCCAGGCTCGACGCTGAAGCCCTTTATTTACGGGCTAGCTTTCGAACAGGGCCTAGTGTCCCAGGAGACGATCATCGAAGACCGCCCCGCCGATTTCTTCGGCTACCGGCCGCGCAATTTCGACATGAGCTATCAGGGCGACGTTACCGTGCGCGAGGCGCTGCAGCTTTCGCTAAATGTGCCGGCCGTCAAGCTGCTCGATGCCGTCGGGCCGTCACGGCTGATGGCACGCTTCCGCCGCGCCGAGGTACGGCCGGTCCTGCCGCCGAATGAGACGCCGGGGCTTGCGATCGGGCTGGGCGGCGTCGGCATCACCCTGAAGGATCTGGTGCAGCTCTATACGGCGCTCGCCGATCGCGGCCAACCGGCAAGGCTCGGCGACGGCGTCACCGGCGCACCGGGCAAGCTCGACGGCGAACCGCTGCTGGAGCCGGTCGCGGTCTGGAACGTCGCCGATATTCTCTCCGGCGTCATCCCCCCCGTCGGCGCGCCGCAGCGCGGCATAGCCTACAAGACCGGCACGAGCTATGGCTATCGCGACGCCTGGTCGGTCGGCTATGACGGGCGCTATGTGCTCGGCGTCTGGGTCGGACGGCCTGATAACAGCTCCGTGCCGGGATTGACCGGTTATGGTACCGCCGCGCCCATCCTCTTTGAAGGGTTCGCCAAGTCAGGCATCGCGACGACGCCGATGCCCCGCCCGCCTGCAGGCGCCGTACGCATCGCCCAGTCCGAGCTGCCGATCAGCCAGCGGCGTTTTGCCCTCAATGCCAGCGGCCTGCTCACCTCCGGCCACGAGGCCGCGCCTGAGATTATCTATCCGCCCGAGGGCGCGCATGTCGATCTCGGCGCTAGGCAAGGCAACCTGTCACCGCTGATGCTGAAGCTCCAGGGCGGCCGAGCCCCCTTCCGCTGGCTTGCCAACGGCAAGCCGCTGCCCGATCTCTCCCGCCGGCGCATCCAGCAATGGCTGCCTGATGGCGGCGGCTACTCGAAACTGACGGTCATCGACTCGGCCGGCCGCGCCGCAAGCGTCGGCGTTTTCATCGACTGAAGCATCGTTCTTTGCACGTCTGAAAAGACACGCCGGCCGGTAAGGGAACAAAAGCTATGCTGCAACCGTTGGGGACAGTCTCCCTCCAACGTCAGACGGCCTCATGACACTTCCGACCGCGACCTACCGGATACAATTCCGCAACGGCATGAGCTTCGATCGCGCCTGCGGCCTCGTCCCCTACCTCAAGACCCTCGGCATCAGCCACCTCTATGCCTCGCCGATCTTCACCGCCGTCAGCGGCTCGACCCACGGCTATGACGTCACTGACGCCAACGACATAGACCCGGCGCTCGGCGGCCGGGTAGGATTCGACAGGCTGACCGAAAGCCTCGCCTCGGCGGGCCTGGGGTTGATCCTCGACATCGTCCCGAACCACATGGCGGCCTCGCCGGAAAACGGCTGGTGGCGCGACGTGCTGACATTCGGCCGGCAAAGCGCCTATTGCAGCTATTTCGACATCGACTGGAGCGAGCCGCTGACGCTGCCACAGCTCGGCCAGGATTTCGATGGGGCGCTGGCTGACGGCGAGCTTCGCATCACGCTCGACGAAACGCATGGCAACTTCGCCTTCGGTTATTTCGAGACGCTGTTGCCGCTGAACCCCGGGAGTTACGGGGCGATCGCAAACCAGCTCGACGATCCGGTTGCCACCAGAATGGCGGAAGCTGCGGCCGTGACATCCGGCGAGAGCTTCAACCGTGCAATGCGAGACATTCTCTTCGAAGCCGGCGATCGGGCAGTCCTCCAGCAAAAGCTCGATGACATCTCGGCCGATCGCGATTTCATGAGAAGCCTGCATGAGGCACAGCATTGGCGGCTGACGCATTGGAAGGAGGCGGCGCGACATCTGAGCTATCGCCGTTTTTTCGAGGTGACCGGACTGGTCGGCACCCGCGTTGAAGACCCTCCTGTGTTCGAGGACATGCACCGGCTGGTGCTCGAGTTGGTGCGCCATGGCAAGGTCCAGGGCCTGCGCGTCGACCATATCGACGGGCTCGCCGAACCCAAGGCCTATCTCGACAGGCTGCGCGAGGCGGCGGGACTGGACACCTATATCGTTGTCGAAAAGATCCTCGGAGCCGGTGAGGTCCTGCCGGAGAGTTGGCCGGTCGCCGGCACCACGGGATATGAATTCATCGCCGCCTTGAGCGAGCTGTTCATCGACGGCGGTGGCCTGCGCATATTGGACGATGCCTATCGCGGCATCGCCGGCGAGACGGGTGATCTCGAGGCGGGCCGGCGGAATGCCAAGCAACTGATGGTCGAGCGCAATTTCGCCGGTGAGACCGACAGGCTGGTGTCGATCGCAGCAGGCATCTTTCCCGAGCTAAAAAGAAGCGAGATCGCCACTGCGCTCAGCGAACTGCTGATCGCCTTTCCCGTCTACCGCACCTATGGCGACGGCGGCCCGCTTTCCTGGCAGGATTCAGCGGTCCTTGCGGCGACCGCCTCGCAAGCCATGGCGCGGCTCGACGATCGGCGTACCCTCGACCATGTGCTGAAGCTTCTCGAAGGCAAGGTCGAAGGTGACGCGGCCCACGAGTTCCGTATCCGATTGCAGCAATTGAGCGGGCCGGTAATGGCGAAGGCGACGGAGGATACGCTGCTTTATCGCTACAACAGGCTGCTTGCCGCAAACGAAGTGGGCGGCGAACCAGGCAAGGCGCCTGGCGGCCCGGAGGAATTCCACCGCCGCATGGCCGAGCGAGCTCGGCTGCAGCCGCATGGGCTTTCGGCAAGCGCCACCCACGACACCAAACGCGGCGAGGATGCGCGGGCAAGGCTTTATGCGCTGAGCGAGGGCGCGGATGTATTTGCGCAGGCGGTCGAGCGTTGGCGCGAGATGAACCGGCCGTGGGTGAATGATCTGCCGGAGGGTGCCGCGCCGGAACCAAATGTCGAATGGATGCTCTATCAGGCGCTGGCCGGCATCTGGCCAGAGGATTTCGACAGAGGACAGACGGAAGAACTCCGCGAACGTTTCACCGATTACGCGCTCAAGGCGGTGCGAGAGGCGAAACTGCACAGCGGCTGGACAGAGCAGGATGCCGCCTACGAGGAAGCGGTCACCACCTATGCCGCGGCGCTGGTCTCGCCTGACAATGACGTCTTCCTCGAGGATTTCGAAATGGTGCTGCAGCCTTTCATCGCGGCGGGTTACCTCAACAGCCTGTCGCAGACGCTGCTCAAGCTGACGGCCCCCGGCATTCCCGATATCTACCAAGGTGCGGAGGGTTTCGATTTCAGTCTCGTCGATCCCGACAACCGCCGGCCGGTCGATCATGAACGGCTGACGGCTTGGCTTGATGAAGCCGGACCGATCGCCAAGCTGCAGGCGGCGGCGCTGAAGCAGCGCCTCGTCGGGATCGGTCTGCAGCTGCGTCAGCGGCAGGCGGAACTCTTTGCCAGAGGCGACTATCTGCCGCTGAAGGTGACGGGCGCCCGACGCGACCATGTGCTTGCTTTTGCCCGGGTGCATAAGGATGATTTCGCGATCATCGCGGCGCCCCGGCTGATGTTCGGCTGGCTTGATCCGGGTGTGCTCTTTGCCGGCCCTGAATTCTGGGAGGATACGGCAATCGCCGTGCCCTCCCCGCTTCACGGTCTGAAGGCCGACCTGCTGACCGGAAAGACAATCGAGCCCGGGGGCAGCATTTCAGTCGCCGCCCTGCTCGGGAGTCAGCCGGTCGGGCTGATCACCCCGATCTGACGATCAGCCGTCGCAAAAATCGAGTCCGTGAAAATAGTGCTTGACCTTCCAGTCGCTGGAAGGTGGATAAGCCTATCCAACGGCCCTCCGGGCACAGGAGATAGTCATGGATATCAAGCACGAACACGATCACCATCACAGCCACGCCGATGACGACGATCATTGCCATTGCGGCCATGAACAGGAGAAGGCTGTCAGCGCCATGATCCGTGATCCTGTCTGCGGCATGACCGTCGATCTGCAGGCCGGCAAGCCCTCGCTCGATCATGACGGCCGCATTTATCATTTCTGCTCCGAGGGCTGCCGGACGAAGTTTGTGGCGGCACCTGAGGATTATCTGACCGCGAAGGACCCCGTCTGCGGCATGACCGTCGATCGCTCGACCGCAAAACATTTTTTGAAAGTCGAGGGCGAAAAATTCTACTTCTGCTCGGCCGCTTGCCAAGCGAAGTTCCAAGCCGACCCCGCAGCCTATCGCGACGGCAGCCGCCCGGTGGCAAAGCCGGCACCTAAGGGTAGGCTTTATACCTGCCCGATGCACCCGGAGGTCGTCAGCGATCGCCCCGGCGACTGCCCGAAATGCGGCATGGCGCTGGAGCCGATGGGCATTCCGCCTGCTGACGAAGGCCCGAACCCGGAACTCGTCGATTTCGTCAGGCGGCTCTGGATCAGCGCCATTCTCGCCATACCATTGCTGGCACTCAGCATGGGGCCGATGCTCGGCCTACCGCTGCGAGAAGCAATCGGCGAGTCACAGGCGACCTACATCGAATTGCTGCTGGCAACGCCGGTGGTGCTCTGGGCGGCCCTGCCCTTCTTCCGCCGCGCATGGGCGTCTATCGTCAACCGCAGTCCGAATATGTGGACGCTGATCGGTCTCGGCGTCGGCACCGCCTATGTCTACAGCGTCGTCGCCACGCTTGTACCCGGCATCTTCCCGATGAGCTTCCATGGCCACGGTGCAGCGGTGCCCGTCTATTTCGAAGCGGCAGCCGTCATCGTCGCGCTCGTCTTCGTCGGCCAGGTGCTAGAATTGAAAGCGCGCGAACGCACCGGCTCGGCAATTCGCGCCTTGCTCGACCTTGCGCCGAAGACGGCACGGCGCATCGATGCGGAGGGCAGCGAGAACGACGTGCCGGTGGATAATATCCAGCCTGGTGACCGACTGCGCGTTCGTCCCGGCGAGCGGGTGCCGGTGGATGGCTCCGTCCTCGAAGGCCAGTCGACGGTCGATGAATCGATGATATCAGGCGAGCCCCTGCCGCTGGAGAAGTCGAAGGGCGACCCGCTGACCGGCGGCACGATCAACAAGAACGGCACCTTCGTCATGACCGCAGAGAAGGTCGGCGCCGACACTGTGCTGTCGCGTATCGTCGACATGGTCGCCAAGGCGCAACGCTCGCGAGCGCCGATCCAGGGTGCGGTCGACCGGGTGTCGGCCATCTTCGTGCCGGCGGTGGTCGCCGCCGCCGTGCTTGCCTTCCTCGTCTGGGCCGCGATCGGTCCGGAGCCGCGCATGGCGAATGCACTGCTTGCCGCTGTCGCCGTTCTGATCATCGCCTGCCCCTGTGCACTCGGCCTTGCGACGCCGATGTCGATCATGATCGCGACGGGGCGAGGGGCGCAGGAAGGTGTGCTGATCAAGGACGCCGAAGCACTGGAGCGCTTTTCCAAAGTCGACACGCTGATCGTCGACAAGACCGGCACGCTGACGGAGGGAAAGCCAAAGCTTACCGACATCGTCACTTTCGGCGGGGTCGGGGAAAATCGGCTGCTGTCGCTGGCGGCAAGCCTGGAGCGCGGCTCCGAACATCCGCTGGCCGAAGCGATCGTTTCCGGCGCCGAGGAGCGCGGTGTCCCCTTCGTGGAGGTCACCGGCTTCGAGGCAAAGACCGGCAAGGGCGTTCAGGGTCGTGCCGGCGGCACGACGGTAGCGCTCGGCAATGCGGCGATGCTTACCGATCTCGGCATCGATCCAGCGGTCCTTGTCGAGAAGACCGAAGTCCTGCGCGGCGACGGCAAGACGGTGATGTTCGTGGTGTTCGACGGTGCACTTGCCGGTCTCGTCGCCGTTGCCGACCGCATCAAGCCGACAACGGCAGCCGCCATCAAGGCACTGCACGACAGCGGTCTGAAGATCATCATGGCGACCGGCGACAACGAGCGCACGGCGCGCGCGGTGGCAAAAAGTCTCGGCATCGACGAGGTCCGTGCCGATGTGCTTCCGGAAGGCAAGAAGGCGCTGATCGACGAGTTGCGAGCCAAGGGCGCCATCATCGCCATGGCCGGCGACGGCGTCAACGATGCGCCGGCGCTTGCCGCCGCCGATGTCGGCATCGCCATGGGTACCGGCGCCGACGTCGCGATGGAAAGCGCCGGCATCACCTTGGTGAAGGGCGACCTGAACGGCATCGTCAGGGCGCGACGGCTGGCGGAGGCGACGATGCGAAACATCCGGCAGAATCTCGGCTTTGCCTTCGGCTATAATGCGCTCGGCGTGCCGGTCGCGGCCGGCGTGCTCTACCCGATCTTCGGGCTGCTGCTTTCGCCGATGATCGCCGCAGCGGCGATGAGCCTCTCGTCCGTCTCGGTGATATCAAATGCGCTGAGACTGCGTTTTGCAAAACTATAGGAGATGGCGATGAATATCGGCGAAGCATCGGAACAATCCGGCCTGCCTTCGAAGACCATCCGCTACTACGAGGATATCGGCCTCATCCGCCCCGAAAGGGGCGGAAACGGCTATCGCGACTATGCCGCGACCGACGTCCATAAGCTGCGCTTCCTGCAGCGCTCGCGCGGTCTCGGCTTTTCCGTCGAGGAGTGCCGGCAATTGCTGGCGCTCTACGAGGACAACAACCGGGCGAGCGCCGACGTCAAGGATATCGCTGAGACCAAGCTTGCCGAGATCGACCGCAAGATCCGCGAATTGACGGAACTGCGCCGGACGCTGGAGCATCTCGTGCATGCCTGCCACGGCAACGACAGACCGGACTGTCCGATCCTCGAAGAGCTTTCGGACGGCGGCTGACCATTCCGGGAGAGCAGGCGTCGCGTTCAGATGATCTGCATCAGGAAAGCTGCGGCATGTTCTGGTTGGCTGCCCGCGACGGTTGAGCCCGCTCGTCGGGCTCCTCGTCTTCACCGTCGTCCAGCACGCCGTCATCCAGCCGATGCTTGATCGCCAGCGCATAGATCACGTCGAGAATATTGCGGTCTCTGAGATGAGGGTCCATCAGGGCGAGAAGCGAGGCCCGGACGATCTTCTTGCTGGTGGCCTTCGGACAACGCGCCTTGACGAAATCATAAAGCGCCTGATCCGTCAGCCCTTCCATGGCGCCGTCCACGAGTGCTTCGTAGACCCGCTTCTTTTCCTTCATTTCTTGATGTTCCCCTACAAATCAGCGGCGTCATGATCTGTCATGTAATTGTCATAAACAATCGCGGATTTGCGGCTCCCCTCCGCCGGGGAAGGATTTGATCCAGCGACGGTCTTCCGCCCGCCCTGACTTTTTTAGTTCCGTCGGGAATAAAACCTGCGGCACTCGCGTATACTCAATCATGGAACGCAAAGAACGCCCCTTCGACGTCATCGGACAGCTTGCAGCGCTGAGGCGCTACGCTCGCTCGCTGGTGCGCAATTCGGACGAGGCGGAGGATCTGGTGCATGATGCGTTGGTGCGCGCCTTCGAGAAGCGAAAGAGCTTCCGCAGCGGCGGCAACCTGCGCACCTGGCTGCTCTCCATCCTGCACAATGCCCATATCGATCGTCTTCGCCGCAACCGATCGCTGACGCGCCGCCACGATGAAGCAGCTGTCGAAGCCGAGCAATCGCTGCCGGCCGGCCAGGAACATGCCGTGCGCCTGCAGCAGGTGCGCGACGCCTTCTTCGCCCTGCCGGAGGAACAGCGCGAGGCGCTGCATCTCGTCGCGATCGAAGACCTTTCCTACCAGGAAGCCGCCCAGGCGCTCGGCATTCCTGTGGGGACGCTGATGTCGCGCATCTCCCGCGCCCGCGCGCAACTGCGCGAATTCGAGGAGAAGACGCCGCGGGTTTCGCATCTGAGAGTAATCGGAGGGAACAGCAATGAAAGCAGTTGATCCGATCCTCGATGCCGACCTTGACGCCTATGTGGATGGCGAGCTCGATGTCGCCCGTCGCATCCAGGTGGAATCCTATCTTTCCGAGAATCCGGCGATTGCCGCCAAGGTCATGGCCGACCTCAGCGTGAGGGGCGAATTGCGTCTGGCGCTGGCCGGCGAAAGTGCCTTTGGCCGCCCCGAGACCCGCGATGCCGCCCGCCGGCTGGAACGTGGCCTTTCCTATGGCCGCATCTTCCATTCCATGCAGCGCGTTGCCGCCGTTGGCATACTGATCGCCGCCGGCTGGGTGGCGCACAATTCCTTCGGCGCCTTCTCGGCGACAGAGGTGGCGGCATCGGTTCCGGCACCCGCCTATGTCGAGGATGCCGTCCGCGCCTATCAGACGGCGACGCTGCGCCAATCGATGCCTCCGCAGACGCCGGCCACCTATAGCGCCGACGATATTCGCGCCGCCACCGCGATCGTGATGCCCGAACTGCCCAGGGATTGGAAGGTCGCCGACGTGCAGATCTTCCCGTCCGAGTTCGGCCCCAGCGTCGAGATGGCGATCGAACAATCGGATGGAAAGCGACTGTCGCTTTTTGCCGTCCGTCCGGGCGCCTTCGAGGTCAAGCCGGTCAGTCATCTCACGCTGGAAAAAGCAGAAGCCGCCTATTGGCAGATCGGCGAGGTCGCTTATGCGCTGATCGCCGACGATCGCGGTCTCAATCTCGACCAGGCGGCCGAACGGCTCGCCCGCTCGCTCTATTAATTCAAACCGAGGAGATCAGCATGAACCCGATCAATCCCCGCTATGGCGCCGTCGCCGGCTCCCAGGCCCTCTTCGACGAAGGCCTGCGCCAGCACATGCTGCGCGTCTACAACTATATGGCTCTCGGCCTCGTCATAACGGGCCTCGTCGCCTTTGTCGTCGGCTCGACGCCGGCACTCTACGTCCCGATCTTCGGCTCGCCGCTGAAGTGGGTGGTGATGCTTGCCCCGCTCGCCTTCGTCTTTTTCTTCTCGTTCAAGATCCAGACGATGTCGGCCAGCACCGCTCAGATCACCTTCTGGGCCTTCTGCGCCGTGATGGGCCTGTCGCTCGCCTCCGTTTTCCTGGTCTTCACCGGGATGAGCATCGCGCGGACCTTCTTCATCACCGCGACGATGTTCGGCGCCACCAGCCTCTACGGCTATGCGACGAAGCGTGACCTCTCGCGCATGGGCTCGTTCCTGATGATGGGCCTCTTCGGCGTCATCATCGCCTCGGTCGTCAACATCTTCCTGGGTTCGAGCGCGCTGCAGTTTGCGGTCTCGGTGATCGGCATCGTCGTCTTCGTCGGTCTGACCGCTTACGACACGCAGAATATCAAGGAACAGTATTCGGAAAACTTTGATCAGGAATCGAACCAGAAGCTCGCCGTCTTCGGTGCGCTCTCGCTCTACCTGAACTTCGTCAACATCTTCCAGCTTCTGCTCAACTTCACCGGCGAGCGGGAATAGGACTGCGCTTCTGGGGGCAAAGGAAGCGCAGAGCGCCCGGTCTGCAATCTGTGACAGGATGGCGGATCGGGTGTTCACCTAAACGAGACGGCCGGGGCAATGCCCGGCCGTTTTCGCTTTTAAAGCGCATCGCGTCAAATCGGAATCATACGACGCGCTTTAAGTCTTTGTTTTATGCATGTCGTTGTCCCAAAACCGCTGCACATTATTGGGCGACATGCATTAGATGATACCCCAGGCGCGATAGCGGCCCCGACCGGTAATTTCACGAACGCCGATCTCATTGACGAGGTTCAGCGCGCCGCGCGGCGTGATGCGCAGATGACGGGCGATCATCGTCGCCGAGACCATCGGCCGCGACAGGATGAAATCGGCAAGTTCCGGCAGGCTGCTGTTTGAACGGCGGCCGCGAAAGCGCAGCTCCATCTGCGTGCGTGCCAAGGACAAGCGATCCATTTCCTTGAGGCCGGCCACAGCACCCAGATGCACCGCCTCCAGAAAGGCTTGCAGCCGCGTGGCGCGATCGCGCGCCCGACGACGCTCATGGCGCACCAGCTTCAGCCCGCCGTAGAAAGAAAAGAGATGCGAGGCGACCTTGCCGCGGGCGCGTAGATGGCTTGCGACCAGAAGTCCGCCGAGCCAGTGCTGACGCCGCAACGGCTCGATCCTTTCCCAGGCTTCGAAGAGGATGACGGCGCCGAGAACCGGCGGCAAGCTATCGGCCAATGGCTGGACGCTCCGCCACTCCGCAAGCCGCTGTTCCTCGTCCCACTCGTCGTCACCGAGCAAGCCAAGAGGATCCTCGTTGCGCCTTGCCGGGGTAAGGGCGGCCGTCTCGCTTGCCGGCGTTTTCCCTGTGTGGATATCGAGCAGCTTCTGCGAGCGGGCAAGAAGCGCATCGATCTCCGCCATCTCCGCAGCGAGCGGCCCGTCTTCATGCTCGCCCTCCTCGTCGGTCTCGACCGGAACTGCGGGGCTCTTCGCGTCCGGCACTTTCCCCTCCCCTTCCCCGGCGGTTGCAGTCAGCGTCGCAAGACCCGAGACGCCGAGTGCCCAGGAGGGTTCGCCGGTCCAGATGCGCCGACGTGCTCGCAGTACGGAATGGGCGATCGTCAGTTCGTGGGTGGGAGCGCGGCTATCCATATGCGCATCATGCAAAACGAGATCCTCGACATGCACCAGTTCGCCGGCCACCCAGAGCGCGCCGGCGGCGTCGAAGAAATGGCTGCGTTCGGCAAATCCCTCGCCGACCGGCGAGCGCAACACACGTTCGTCCAGCCGCGCCACCGCATCCACCGCCGCGGCAATGGAGGGAAGCAGGGTTTGAAGCATTGCACCGTCAATATCGTAGCGCATTGTTAAGCTTTACAGTTTTCCACAAATGGAAGCAAAACGAATGTTTCCTTCCGCCATGTATGACATGGTTAACAGCGGTTTTCAACAAACTACGGGAAAGGAAGCCGTCAAGACGGCTGATAGACCGGCCGCATATGCTTCTAACCGTCGTAACTGGCGCGAAACTTTTTCATAGCTGTTCATCCGGTTTTCCTCGCCGTCGGACCATTTGCCCGCATCAGCGCCATCAGCATCGGTCCGAGCGAGAATTCGCCACGCTCCGCCCGCCGTGTCAGGTCACGCAGGTAGCCGCCGGCCGAGTTAATATGTCCGCCCCTTTCCAGGATGCAGGCGATCACCGTGGCGGCGTTTTCCGGTCCCATGAAATCGCAGGCCAGCTGATAGGCGCTGGGGCTGACGCCAAGCGTGGAACGGACGATGACGGCCGCGGCCATCAGATCCCGCCAGCTGCCAATGCCGCCGCCCGGTCCGTAAGCGATGATCTCCGGGCAGGCCTGCAGCACCATGGCAAGGGGAAAGGATTTCGACGGCTCCCGCCACCGCTGCGGTTCTTCCTCCGGCTTTGCGCCCTGCTTCGTTTCGAAGCTTGGTTCAAGTTCAGATGTTAGGTGTGGGTTTGAATTATGTATGTGCCGACCGTTTTGGTTATCATTGGCGTCTGTTTTTTCTGCTTTCGACTTCGATTCCAGCGTCTTGACGATCAATTGCCGAAAAGCTTCGAGATCAGCCAGCAGGCTTTCCATCTCGGCGGCCGACGGGCGGCGCGGCAGGCTTGCGGAAAGCAGATTGAAATGCTTCTGCATCTCGATCCATTCGCCGGCAATTTCCTCCTCCAGCGCGATCTCGATGAGCTTGGTGATGTCACGCCGGCAAAGTGTCAGGCGCTCTCTCAGGCGCTTCCATTCGAGCTTGGCGGCCATTATCTGAGCCGCCTGCGCCTCGATCTCGCGAGCGCGTACCAGGAGCGGCGCCAGGCTGAAGCCAAAGGCCTCACCAAGCCCGCCCTCGCCATTGCGGCGGGCAAAACGTTTCCCGTTCGGGCTATCCCGCCGGATGATCAGGCCGGCTTCCACCAGCATCGCCAGGTTTCGCCGCAGCGTCGTGCCGGCCATGCCATGCGTGCGCAGCGACAGCTGCTCATTCGATGGGAAGACGACGAAACCGTTGGCCTCGGCAATCTCGTTCTTCGGGTAGAAGGTCAACAGCGCGTTGAGAACAGCCAGTGCACGGTCCGATACGCCTACCATGTCCTTTGCTTCGCACAGCGCACGAAAGATCTTCCACTTGTCGACCGATGCGTCCGGATCGACCTTGCTGGCGCTTTCCTGGCTTGCCAGCATGCCAAGCGTCATCGATCGCCGCCCGAAGGGCGTCGATACATATTGAGGCTCCATGTCCCTCACCTTTTCTCAAGGCAAAAGAAACCTACCACCCAAAAGGATGCCGAAGACGCTTGACAGTGATTCGAGGAAGTGCGATTCTCAGATTGTCCAGATATGAGAAAGGCTTCCGCGACGGCAACGTTCGGAGGCTTTTTTCTTTTGCGGCCTACTCTCCTGCTTGCAACTTTCCGGCCCGATAGGCTTCGTAAAGCTCATCGAGACGGCGTGAAATGTAAGCGCCGAAATCCGGCGCATCGCCGGTCTTCAATGCGATCGTGAAGGAATTGCCGGCGCTCTTGATTCGTCCGGCAATCTTGCCGCCGCTCTTCGGCTTCCAGTCATATTCCGTGGCGTCGGGCTTTGCCTCTTTCTTGGCGAGTTCGGCAACCAAGAGCTCGAAACGGCGGTCGCTCTCCTCCGCCATGAAACCTCCCGAGGCAATGAGCTTCGCAAGCCGAGCCGCCGTCATCCCATTCCAGTCCTGGGCAAGCGCCATCCACCGGCGTCGCCCGATGCCGGGTGCGGCTCCGACCGACCTGACGATCTCGGCGGGAATAGCTTTTGCAACGGATATCAGCTTCGATAGCTCCGTCTTGTCCGTCGACAGCGCTTTCATGATGACGGGGCGCTCAAAACCCTTGAGCTCGAGATTGAGGGCAAAGACCGCGCGCTCGATATAGGAAAGGTTCCGGCGCGCCGAATTCTCAATGCCCTGCGCGATGACGACATCGGTATCGTCGAGCTTACGGACGATCGCCTGCACCTTGAGGCGGAGCAGCTTGACCGCCTGCAGACGGCGATGGCCGTAGGCGATCTGGTAGCGGTCCTCATTATTGGGATGGCGGCGAACGAGGATCGGCACTTCCTGGCCGTTCTCGGCGATCGACTGCACCAACTCGTCCTCAATATCCAGGGGCTGGTCGCCAAGGCGGTCGCGGACGAAGGAGGAATCGATCAGATCAGGATCGAGCTCGACGATGCGTTCACCGGAGAGCAAAGCCTCCTGCATCGCCCTGCTCTCTTCCTCCATGCGGCCAAGGGTCAGCGCCATCGTCCGAACCGGCCCGGCCGATCCGCGCGAAGATGGTTCCTCGTAGTTGGCCGCGGCCAACTCCTGCGCTGTATCGTCGAAAAGACCTTTCAGGCGATCGCGTCTGCTCATGCTCGACCCCAGGCTTTGTGAATACCGGCGAGAACCTCGCTGTTGGCGGCATTGACCGATTCCAGCGCCCGGTCATAGGTCGAGCGGCGCACCTGCCCCTTCTCGATCTCATAGAGCGTCTGCTTGGTCAGGCCGACATCGGCGATCGCCGTCGACTTGAGAATGGTCGCCGTCAACACGTCGTCACTGAAGAGGCTGCGCAACAGCGCGACGATCTGCGACTGCGGCGCATCGAAAGGTTCGTGACGAGTGACGACATATTTGATGAAATCGTGCTGCAGATCGCCGCCGGCCTTGCGCACGACGGAAAGCAGATCCGAAGTCATCAGCAGGAACTGCGACATGGAAGCGACGTCGACCATTTGCGGATGGATGGTGATCAAAAGAGACGTGGCGGCACAAACGGCGCCAAGCGTGAGGTAACCGAGCTGCGGCGGGCAGTCGATCACCACGATGTCGTAATCCGCCTCGACCTCGGCAATGGCAACGCCAACGCGACGGAAGAACAGCTCGCCCGGTCGCTGCCGGTCGTTCAGTGCCCGTGGCGTCTCATGCTCGAACTCCATCAGTTCGAGGTTGCCCGGCACCAGATCCAGTCCGTCGAAATAGGTCTTGCGGACAATCTCCTTCAGCGGCTTGCGGCTCTCATCATAGCGAATTGCGCCATACAGCGTATCGCCCTCGGAAAGATCGAATTCGGGCTGAACGCCGAGCATGGAGGAGAGCGAAGCCTGCGGATCGAGATCGATCGCAAGCACCCGGTAACCCGCCAGCGCCAGATACTGCGCCAGATAGAGCGTCGTCGTTGTCTTGGCCGAGCCGCCCTTGAAATTGGTGACGGCAACCGTCTGCAGCTTTTCGCCAGGGCGACGCCACGGCTGATAGGAAAGCGCATCCTTCGGCTTGAGCTTGGCCATATACTGGCGCAATTCGTTGATCTGGCCGAGCGTGTAGGAACGCCGGCCATTCTGGGCAAGATCCGGCTGCGGTCCCTTGCCATCCAGTGAAAGCTGGCGAAGATAGCCGTCCGAGACGCCGATCATCTGGGCCGCCTCGCCGGAGGAGAATGTTCGTAGCGTCTTTTGCGAGAGCGGCGGAAACAGCTTGTCGCGGAGGAGCTTCAGTTGCCGCGAAAGCTGGTTCGCATGCCGCTCGATCCGTACATCTGTCGTCGATACGCTAATGTTGTCCAA
>NZ_CP104037.1:0-548849 GCF_025152725.1 Rhizobium sp. SRDI969 | reverse complement strand
CCCATAACCCGTTTCTTGCCAGTGGCGGTTTGAAGCGAACAATCGAAAGAATTCCGCCGATGGCAATAGGCCCCGATTCTGTCAGCCGGGCAAGAGTTTTTTGGTTAACAAGCAGTTAATACACCGACTGGTCCTTCCCGTGAAATCGATGGTTTCGAGCCTCGCATCCATGGAAAACAAAGAGTTATCTAGCTGTCCGAGAGAAACTTCGATTCCTCTCCGGCGTTGGAAAAGCGCAAGCCAAGTGATCGCTTAATCCGGCCGTAGTAACTCTTGCCGCGGAACACATTGAGATCTCGGCCGAATCGACCTGTTTGCCAACGAACTTTTTTCACTACGGAGCAGAGCGGCGAGGGGAGCTCTCACTCAAAGCACGCGCCGTCTCGGGATTGAAACCGTCGACCTACTGATCGAACTCCTTCGCGAGGGTGGGGGCTGTGGTTACCTACTCTGTTAGCAAGTTTTGGCGCGAGGTGCTCACGCAAATAGGCACACTTTAGCTCGAGCGGGAGATCTTTCGTTATCTTCGGACACAGAACAGACGCCAGCGTCATAGCATACGGGCGGCGCGTCCGCTTGGACGTGTAGCGTTGTTGTAGTAGTTCGACGCCTGTTGCACTGACCGATGACGCGACTGTTCCATGGCTTCGAGGAGCGGGATGTTGCGGATGGCCGCCTCAGTGAGAAATCCCGACCGCAACCCGTGCGCCGAAAACTCCCCCGGTTCCAGCCCAGCCATCTCCGCCCGCTGCTTGAGGATCGCATTGACCGACTGCGGATCGAGCCCCCGCCGCGACACCGTCCCCCATCGCCCGATCGCCCGAAACACGCTGCCGCTGTCGATCTTGGCTGCCACCATCCACGCATTCAGCGCCTCCACCGGCCGGCCCGTCAGATAGACGATATCGTCCTGCTCGCCATTGCTCGTCTTGGTGCGACCGAGATGGATGGCGAGAGAGGGGAGGGGGGCGCCATTCTCGACTGGAATGGGCGGCTCGACGGTCAGCTGTTCGCGCCGCAGCCCGGCGATCTCGCTGCGCCGGCGGCCGCCGGAGGCAAAAGCCACCATCAGGATCGCCCGGTCCCGGAGATCGCGCAGACTGTCGGTCGCGCAAGTCGCCAGCAGTCTTGCCAGGACGTCACCGGTGACCGCCTTGGCGCTCTTGCGACCCCGCGTCCGGGGGACGGCGCGCACCGCAAGACGGATTGCAGATTTCACAGAAGGGGAGGTGAAGGCCCCGTCAAAACCGCGCCATCTGGTCAGCGTCGACCAGTTGGCCAGCCGCCGCCGCACCGTTGATGGCGCATGCGGGCCGACGGATTTCAGAAACCCCTGACTTCGAAGGTTGTCGTCGACCTCGGCCGGCATGCCGTGATCGGGTGCGGCCGCACGCCGTTCTGGATCCCAAAGGTGGTGGGCGACGAACTTTAGCAGCAGCGCCTCGGGCGCCGGCCAGGGCAGCGAGCGTCCGGTCGCCGCCAGTCCCCAGGCTTCGAGATAGGTCAGATCCGACGTCAATGCCCTGAGGGTATTGTCGCCCATGCCCTGGTTGACGAGATGGCGCAGCGTTTCGACGTCGTGGTCGGTGAGCAGTTCGGCGAGTTCGTCGCGGCGCTCGATCGGCAGCACCGCGGCAATGGTGTCGAGTTCTTCGGCGCGGCGCTCGACGGCGGTCAGTGATTTTTTGGGTTTGGCCACGGACGCTCCAAAATAGCGGGTTTCGGCGGCCGCTGGGGCCGTGATTTGCCCCGATTCTTGCTGATTTGGACCTCGAAATCAATCTACCATCGATAACCAGTACTTATCGATGGTTAGCGCCTTAGCCGTCAGCCATACCATGTGAGGAACCTTAATATTTAAATAGAGTTCCTTTAGCAAATCATTTACCATGATTTCAATGCCTTATGATCTCGCGAAAATCAGCATGACAGCCCTGTTGCGACCGGCTTTTGATGCCGCGCTCGCGCTCACGCGTCTGGACGAGCGCATTGCCCGATCACCGGTCGGCGCGGGCTTCCTCGAAAGATCCCAATTCACCGATGCCTGCGCCTCGCTGTGGATCGACGGCGAACTCGTCCATCTCGAGGACCTTGTCCTTCACGACGCTACAAGGGATATCCGCACCCCCACCCATGAGCTCACCATCGCCCGTGACGTTTTGCGCACCCGCCGGCGCATCGCTGCGCAGTCGCCAGATTGGGCGCTGTCCACCGATGGGATTCGGACGCTGCGAAAAACCTCGGAGATCACATCGGCCGACGCAGACGAGGCGACGACCGCCGATGCTATCCGGCCGGTGGTCGCGAACGATCCGCAAGGGGAGGGGGAAGACACCGACGACGTCGAAAATCTACCCGGCGTCGACTATGCTGCAATCGATGCGATCCTTGCGCGCTCTGACGCCTCGATCGAACGAGCCAGGAAGCCCGGCCGGGCTCCGGCCGATCCGCTGATCTATGATCTGGATTGGGACGAAGACGCGCGGCTCGAGGAATGGCGTGGTGTGTTGCGGCAGGCCGAAAACTTCCCCGCGGCGCTGCAGGCGATCATCGCCCTCGATGCCTGGAACGAGCTATCTGTCCTACAGCATGCGCACTGGCTCGGCCGGTTGTTATGCGCCTCGATCTTGCGAGAGGCCGGCATCACCACCGGCGCTCATCTCGCCGCCATTAATCTCGGCCTCAAAACCATTCCCGTCGATCGACGCCGCCATCGCGATCGGGAGACGCGGCTACTCGCCATCGCCCACGGGTTTCTGGTGGCCGCGGAGATTGGAATGAAAGAGCATGATCGGCTGGTGCTGGCACGCACAATGTTTAAGCGAAAGCTCGAAGGCCGGCGGACATCTTCGAAACTGCCGGAGCTGGTCGAGCTGGTTATGGCAAAGCCGCTGGTGTCGGCAAAAATGGTGGCGGAGACGCTAGAGGTGACGCCGCAGGCGGCGCGGCGGATTGTTTTGGAGCTGGGCTTGAGGGAGATGACGGGGAGGGGGAGGTTTCGAGCGTGGGGAACAACGTGATCGTGTTTATTAATTCGATAGAAACGGGGACCCGGAAGCCGGGAAACGAAGTGAAGTGCGTCTGGTGAGCTTTCCAGATTTGCCCCGGCCGGATCAACAGGATCAACGGACGTATCCCCCCAAAAAAATTGCGTTCAAAAACATGAAATTAATTCATAGGAGCAGAAATGAGGTGTATCTCACGCAACGTATCTTGATGAATTGTTGATGGCCAATGAACTTGAAACGCCGCTGCTCGGACGAATCTACGGCGACAGCACCATCGGATTTGTTTCTGACGCACTCGACAATCCTTGTTGTCGGCGAGGGCGATTTCGCGCCGGGGGAACTCGCTTATGTCGAACCTTCTCGCCCGTGCCTCTACCTCACCATTGGTGCTTGCGCGGGATATGGAGTGGCTGAGGCAGGCGGTTGCCGACAAGGTTTCGCTAGGCCGGCGCGCGGGCGCTGCTGAGGGAGCATGACATCTGAAGAACGGGAAATCATCCGGGAATTTCTGGACGCTCTGGCCCTAGAGGAGGAGCACGTCAGGCGTGATGTTGCCACGGATCATCTTGGCATTGCGTTTCGTACAGCTCTCAATGAGCTTGACTGGTATGTCTGGAATTATGCGCAGCAACAGGAACCGAGCGAAGATCAGGAGGAGCAGTATTATCTGATCTCGCTCGGCGTGGCCCGTCTTATCCGGCTGATGCTGGAGATTCACAGCAACTTTCGCTTCCCCGCATTCACCATTCGCCGTCAGAGTGGGCCGTTCCGCCGTGTTCTGAGGGTCGTTACACATCTCGGCTTCATTCAGCACGGACGCCGGGTTGTGGATATGGCTTTTGCGGGTATTTGTCAGGCGACGCGCGCCACCGCCGGACGATTTGAGTTCATACTTCCTGCCGGGATCGTCAATCACGGTGCCGTTGAGGAGGACATCAGCAGTCACTTTGTCCGCGAAACTGCACGTGTACGACATGAGTACATGCAGAAGCCTGAGGGCCGCAATCTGCAGACCGTTGTCGATAACCTGCATCATGAGACAGTGTTTGTCTTCCGCGAGCATTTCATCGGCTATGGCGCCGATCCTTTGCTCGACCGGCACTATTTTCAGATCGCGTGGAGCGACCTTAGAAATGCGAAGGGATTCGATTCATTCAATGAGCTTCGCGAATTCGGCGGGATTATCTATTTAAAATACACGCTGGCGGCCGCCGTCGTGATTTCGCTGTGTCTGAAGCACGAAGCCTTCTGCTGCGCCCTTGTGAAGAAGCATCCGGAAATCCGCATGGAGGACATTCTGACGATATCCGCGGACCGAGCCGGCTTTATCGAGTCTATTCGCGAAGGCCTCGATCACTTCGGGCGCGACTTTCTGCACTACACTCCTACAACCACTGAGCAGGCGGAACAGATTTTTGATACGATCACCGTTACCCGCCGAAATGCTGATCTGTTGGATGGCGCTTTCCCGGCTCTGCCATGCATTATCGAGTTTGGTCATAGCGGGATCGTGAAGTGCCTGGCTGGGAGATATCGTCAGATGGAGTTCTTGTTAAAATCCCTGAGGCGTCTCTATCCAAGGGAGTGCGACGCCTACCAGCAGCTTAGAGAGGCATCGTTTCAGACCGCCGTGGAGGGCCTTCTCGGGTCGTCGTTCCCTGACCTGGAAATGCGTCGGAATATCAAGTTGCGCAGAGAGGGTAGAGAACTCACCGATATTGATCTGACCATTATCGATCGTGCGCAGGGTCATCTGCTGCTTGTTCAGCTGAAGTTTCAAGACATTGCGAGCGCCGATTTCAGGGTTGAAGCCTCTCGTATGGGACGCTTTCGCGATGAATCGGTCCGCTGGTTGGACACCGTAGCCAAGTGGTTGAATACGACTGACGAACAGACTCTCCGATCAACGTTCCGAATCCCTCGGGGTATGCGCATTAACCGTGTCCGGAAGCTGGTTCTCGGTCGGCATCATGCATGGTCGCTTCGATCCGTTCGCCTCGATGATGATACCGTCTTCGCCTCGTGGCATCAGCTGATCAATGCCGTGATGCTGATGAAGCAGCAGCAGGGTGACTTCCGCACGCTGAACGGTCTTCATACGATTCTGCGCACCTACATCGTGAACACGCCGGATCGGTACCATCGTGACGAGGGGACTGTGGAATACGTTCTGGACAGCATGAAGTTCGCTGTTGTCCAAGCCGATCCCACAGAATTTTCCGTGCCTGTTGCTAGGGTCGACGAATCGTGAAACGAGCATGGTCACTGCTGACAATTTCAGGTATCCGCCAGTATGGTGGAAACGCCGGCTATGATGACGATCCAGAGGCGGTCTATCGGTACGATAGCGACGTCGCCAATCATCGACAGGTCGGGCCCGGTGATGTTTACTGGCTCTTCGAAGAAATGGCCGTTCTTGCATGCCAAGGGGGTGATTTCGTCAAACGACGCTTGATGTTCGTTGCATGGCAATGCGGACAGCGCATCCTGTCCTTCTGACCTACCCTTCGAGAATGCGTTCGATTTGGGCAACGCCCAGTACTTCTGTTCGTGAGCGTGAAGACAGGTTTTATCGGAATCGATCCTGTCACACGCCGTATCTCTTTTAATCCAGCCTGCCTTTATAACGGTTACGTGGCCTATGATGGAGCACCACTTTTAACCAATGGCACCAGCGGACCGGATTTCCAAGCCCTTACGGAACGCTGGAACTTCTATCTGGCGATGCGAAATACGACCCCATCTGCTTAGCTTTTGAAGCAAAAAGCGATCCGCCAACAGAATGCATTCGAGCGATACCATAACACCATGGCTCGTGGCGTGCGTCTCAACTTCCCTAAACGTTGATGAAAGTCTTTGGGCTTGCACGAGAAGCTGGACTGTAGTGCGCGCCATAGCGTCCCAACGACAAAAGCTGTGCAGGCGGCGAGAAAAGATGTGAACATAACGAGAACATTTATTGTTTGTAAGGAAGAATAATGTCAATCTGTCAAAAATTGACCCAGAGAATGATTCGAGAATGTCATGCGAGCAAGAAAACGGACTGAGTTCAGCAGGTTGATGGAGCAGGCCGGCCTTACGATGGAGGAAGCATCCGAGCTTCTGGGCGTTTCATCCCGTACGGCACGCCGGTATGAAGACGGTACGACCAGCGTTCCCAAACTTGCCTCGAAAACACTCCGGGCTGCCGCCGATCGACGGCTCGGGGAATGCGATGCCGGCAAGGGCGACTTCCGCTTCATCGACCTGTTCGCCGGGATAGGCGGGCTCCGACTGGGTTTTGAAAGCATCGGCGGACGTTGCGTCTTTACGTCCGAATGGGACCCCCATAGCCAGCAGACCTATTCGCTGAATTTTCCTGACAATCATCGCGTCAACGGGGACGTGCGGGAATTTTCGAAGAATCCGGACTTGATCCCGGAGCATGACATTCTGCTTGCCGGCTTTCCGTGCCAGCCGTTCTCCTTGGCAGGGGTTTCCAAGAAAAACTCGCTTGGCCGACCGCACGGTTTCCTGTGCGACACGCAGGGAACGCTGTTCTTCGATACGGCCCAAATTATTGCCCATCACCAGCCAGCTGCGTTCGTGCTGGAAAACGTCAAGAACCTCGAAAGCCACGATCAGGGCCGCACGTTTGCGACCATCATGAATGTTCTTCAAAACGAGCTAAAGTATCATGTCCAGTATCGCGTCATCAGCTCGGAGCCGTGGGTGCCGCAGAAGCGGGAACGGGTCTTTATTGTGGGTTTCCGCGATCCGACGCAGTTCGATTTCAAGGGCCTGAAACTGCCGCCTGCGAAAAGCGGCCCGAAGCTTGGGACCATTCTCCAGCCGCATGACGAGGTTGATCCGAAGTACACTCTTACCCCGCGACTGTGGGAATATTTGCAGGGCTACAAGGCGAAGCATCAGGCAAAGGGTAACGGGTTCGGATACAGCCTGTTCGGACCGGATGATGTAGCCCGCACCCTGTCTGCCAGGTATTACAAGGACGGGTCCGAAGTGCTGATCGACCAGCCGGGCAAGCGGCCGCGACGGCTCACACCGCTTGAGTGCGCTCGGCTGATGGGTTTCGACCGGGGTGACAGGCGTTTCCGGATAGAGGTTTCCGATACCCAGGCCTATCGTCAGTTCGGCAATGCCGTTGTTGTTCCCGTTGTGGAGTTCGTTGCCGAGGCGATGAAGCCACACATCGAGACGGCGCTTGCCGCAAGCCGGGAATATCCAGTGCTTTCTGGCCCGGCTTTTCCCGTGACACGTCCTGCTCCCCCTCTGGCAGCCATACATGGCTGACATTGTTACCCCGGAGGTCCGCAGCCGGATGATGGCTGGCATCCGGGGTAAAGACACGAAGCCAGAGCTGACGCTGAGACGTGGTTTGCACGCCGCCGGGTTCCGGTTCCGGCTGCATGATCGCACCCTGCCCGGAAAGCCCGATATCGTCTTTCCGAAATACCGTGCTGTTCTCTTTGCTCACGGATGCTTCTGGCACGGGCACGATTGCCATCTGTTCAAATGGCCTTCCAGCAGACCTGATTTCTGGCAGGCCAAGATTCACAGAAACCGGGAGGTTGACGCCCTTGCCTCGGCTGCTTTGCAGGAAGCAGGATGGCGTCAGGGAATCGTCTGGGAATGCGCGTTGAAAGGTAAGGCCCGGTTGCCGATCGAGACCGTCCTTTCCGAGTGCGCGGCGTGGCTTAAGTCCGATATTCCGTTTTTCGAGATCAGGGGGAGCGCATAGGTCATGCGGCGGGGGCTGCTTTCAGATTATTTTGACGGCGTGGCGTTCAAGCGGCTGAGTGCCGTCGAGGCCAACGTCTTGCGTTCCAACCAGCACGAATTCAACAGCTCGAAGCAGCTCAAGAGCTTGCTCGGGACGCCTGACCGGGTGCAGTACCAGGCAATATTTGTCTGGATCGGTGGTGAGCAGGAAGCGCTGTCGGAAGAGGGATTTCTGACCTGGTATCAATCCCGAAAGCCGCCCAGGCGGGAGCACAGGCTATATTTTCCGACAAACGCAGTATGCGAGGCCGCCGCCGAAGGCGACGTGCTGTTTATCGCGAGGCGCACGGATAATACGCTCATGGCGATTATTGTCCCAGGAGACAGCACTATCCAGAACCAGTTGCTGTGGCTGTTCGGACTTGAGGCGCAGCCGGCCTTGCAATTTGAATCACTGGAAATTAGCAAGGACAATGCCGCCGAGCTGGACTTTACCGCGCGATATATCCTCGACGAACTCGGGATCGAGGTCGAGGAACCGGAGGCCGATCGTCTCGATACGCTGATCGAGAAATTCGGGCTGGTATTTCCACCGACCCGCGTCCTGTCGGAACTCGCCCGGACCTCACTTCCGCAAGTTTCGGCCGCCGATGATCCGGATGCCGCCCTGATGGCATGGATCGACATGGAAGAGCAGCTGTTTCGCCGCCTGGAACGGCATGTAGTCGCAGACCGGATCAAAAATGGCTTCCATTCTGACGAAGGCACCGACGTTGACGGCTTTATGGGTTTTTCCAAAAGCGTCCAGAATCGCCGTAAGAAACGTGCGCGCCTCGCACTCGAACATCACCTGGAGGCTGTCTTTTCTGCCCACAAACTGCGGTTTGATCGTGAGGGCGAAACGGAAAACCGCAACAAGCCAGACTTTCTGTTCCCCGGACAGGAGGAGTACCGGAACCCAGAATTCCCGGCCGCACGCCTCACGATGCTCGGGTCCAAATCGACACTGAAAGACCGCTGGCGTCAGGTACTCTCCGAGGCCGAAAGGATTACGACAAAGCATCTGTTGACGCTGGAGCCGGGTATCTCGGAAAACCAGACCGACGAAATGCGGGCGAAGCAGCTTCAGCTGGTTCTTCCGCAATCGCTCCATTCGACATATCGAGAGAGCCAGCGTGGGTGGCTCATAACGCTTGGCAACTTCGTGGAACTGGTGAAAGAGCGCCAGCGTGCAGAGTAACCGTCAGTTGTCGTGCGTCGAAGCGAGCATTTCGCGGAGATCATCGACGGAATAAGGCGGGTTCCGGCGATGAGCGACCGAATGGCAGTTGGGACAAAGAGGCGTCAGGTCCGTTCTCGGATCGATGATGTAATCTTCCCCGAGCTGCGAAACCGGCGTGACATGGTGAATCTCTATCAGTCCGGCAGCAGCTGAGCCATAGCGCTCCCCCATATCCAGCTTGCAGGCCTTGCAGGAATAGCCATGAATCGCGAGAGCGGCAGCACGGTTGCGTCGATCCCTCTCGTAGCGATTCACTTCGATGCGGATCCTTGCTCCCTCCGGAAGGCCCGACAATTCAACAGACGCCTCAGCGCCATGGACGTCAGCCTCCACTGGCAGCAGTGCCAGAAGCGCCGCCGCGACCCTGGAAGTCCAGAGTTCGACCTGACGTATATCCTCTTCAGCGTTGCCCTCATTGATCGCCAGCATTCCCCGGCGCACATCAAGGCCAAAGCTGCGCCACTGCGTTTCCCAGATTGCTGAATCATCCGGTGAATATGTCGCGCCATTGATGGTGAGAACGATTTCGGCATCCGCATCGCGGCAAACGTCCAGTACCGCCCGGAAGGTACGACGGCCGGTCTCGTCTGCCGATCCCATGGCACTCATGAGATCACCGGCAAAGTTGCCGGGCCGGAAATGCACATCCAGCCTTCGCCATCCTATCAGAGTCCGGAGCGTAAAGGTCTGGCCGGGAGGATAACCGGCCGGCTGGAATTCGAGCCAGCGCGTACCGTCGTTGTCCCGACCCTCCCGGCCGGAAAATTCCAGCCCGGTTTCAGCGGAGATCCGCTCCGCAAGCGAGCGTGGATCAGGCGACATCCTTATCCACGTCCGGTTCGGGCAGCGTTTCGACAAGCTTCTCAAGGATACGCGAGACCTCGAAGCGCATGTCGCGGAACATCGAGGCTGTGTGATCCTGCACCGTCGAGAGTTCCGCAACGGCCAGCGCCCACATCAGCGAGTCAAGACCCTGCATGGTCACACTGCGATTTAGGTTCGGAATGTAGACCTTCTGGTAGTAGGGGTGACTGGTGTTGAGCTGAATACCCTTATGCCCCTCGATCAGCACTGGCTGGAACAGCAAGCCATTGTTGATCCCCTCGACCGGCTGCACGAAAACTTCGCCAGGTCTTTTGGCGGACGTTATCGTCAGCTTGAGCCGGGTCGTGCCGTGTTTGTTTTCAACGATGGCTTCACCGGTATTCGGGTCCGCTATGTTGACCTTCGGTCCGCCGGCGGCCGCCTCACGATTGCGAATGTTGTTGTTGGAGGTGTCGTGTGCACCCTCGCCCTTCTTGGACAACAGTTTCTGCTGTCCCTCGCGTGACCGGTTGTTTGCCTCGCGGCGTGGCGCAGTCAGGAACTCGCTTTGCAGCCAGCTGGCCAGATCATCGTTGAGAATAATCTGGGACTTCTTGATATCCAGATGGAAGGCATCATCCAGCTTGTGGTCGAACGAAAATTCGACGCGCAAGCCGGTCAGATGTGGCTCTTTCTGGTAAAGGCCGAGCCAGTCGGCATCATGGATCAGGCGGTTTTCGCGATAGATGTATATGCCCTGCCGGTCATTCGAAAGCTTCGCGGCTGACGCAGCGGCATCGTCCGGGAATTCCTCACGCCTGGGCAGGATGTACGCCCGCGCCGTGAACGAAGCCATTCGCTCATCCGGCAGCTCTGTCTCAATGGTTTCATTTGCAACCAGTTCGGAGAGTTTTGACTGGAACGGGTCCCACGCCACGACAGCTTTCCCGTTCAACTCCATGGTGACGTTTTTCGCACGATCATCGTCCGGATCAAGGAAGCGTTGGTAGACCATGGAAAGATGCTCTCGCAGACCATCTTCCTTTGCCTTGAGAGCCTTCCGTGCCGGCGCACCTGACTTGTCCTGATAATCTTTGATCAGGCGATCGACATCCTCCCACAAAACAACGGTGCCTGCGTGACCGGGAGCCACGGCATCAAGGGTCTCCAGCGCTTCCGGATCGCATTCCTCGTTCAGGAGAAGCGACCATTTGTTGACCTTGGCGACATGGTACAGATCCCAAGTCGCCATCAGCGACGGGGTATTGCCGTCCGGCCGGGAAATCACCGACAGTTTCCTGCAAAAAGCCGTTGAGGCGGTTTTCAGGCCAAGACCATATTTGCCGAGGCTGGCGGCGCTGGGGCGTGCTTTCGAGCCATACTGCATGGCGTTGATCAGGCCATCCCGGTTCATGCCGTCGCCGTTGTCTGCGATCATCAGACGGATGTTGCCGCGCAGATCGGCGGCTAGCCAGAGCTGAACGTGGGTGGCGTTGGCCGCAATGGAATTGTCCACGATATCGGCCACGGCTGTATCGAACTCATACCCCGTGTCACGCAGGCCGACGATAACCCGCTCCGGGTCCGGAGGTAGTTCGATTTCCTGAATGCTGCTCATCTTCCCCCCTGAATTTCGATTACGCGCCAGCCCGTACCGAGCTTGAGGACGCCCTTTGCCCGTTCTGCCTGCTGCTTGCGTTTATGGGTAATGCGATACCGGTCATCGTCATCTCTCACCAGAATGATTTCGTCACCCGGAACCAGATTTGCTTGGCGAATGTATTTGGTCATTCTGGTCAACCGGTACTCGTTACGTGTACCGTCAAAAAACTTGTTGTTGTAATAGATGAAGGCAAATTCCCAGAAAGTGCCGCCATCATCCACAAAATTCAGGTGGCATCTCGGGTTATACTGGCTCGAGTCTAGGCGAGGAAAGAACGACAGCAGCCGTTCCTCCCTCGGAACCAGGATTCCGGCCTGATGTGCCCCGGTGTCACCCGTGTCGTTAGCGCTCAGCGCTTTTGCAATTGTCTGCTCTGCCATATCCTGCCCGTTAAGCCCCCTTCGATGGCGACCGCATCAGCGCCGCGACGATATCGCCGTAATCATCTTCCCGCCCTTCGAGACCCACGACCGCAGTGCCAGAAATTGCTCTCTTGCGTGTCAGTCGTTCATCCACCACGTCCTCGACCGTATCGGCTACGAGTAACCGGTGAACTGTCACAGGCAATAGCTGGCCGCGCCGGTGAGCCCGGGCAGACGCCTGGTCCTCCAGCGCCGGATTCCATTCCGGATTATAGTGGATCACATGGTTGGCGGCTGTAATATTGAGGCCAGCGCCTCCGGCCTTCGGGTTCAGCACTAGCCCTGCGGCGCCCTGGACGGCGCTGAAGCGGTCAATCAGCGGCTGGCGATCGTCAATAGACAGACGACCGTCGATGACGCCGGCAAACGCTCCGAAACGGGTCTTGATGTGCCGGGCGATCATATCGGCCATTGCCGTAAATGACGTGAAGATGATCACCTTCTCGCCACGTGCGAAAATCTCTTCCACGATCTCATCCATGCGCCGGAACTTCGTGAAGGACATGGGATCGGCCGTGGCAGCATTACCGCTCATCAGGTCCGGGTGAGCGCAGAAGCGGCGCAATGATGTCAGCGCGACCAGCGTGGCGGCCGCACCATATTCCGCATAGATGCGCTCGCGCTCGGCGTCATAGGCCGCTATCTCGCCTTCATCCAGCTCAACCACCTGCGGAATATCGATCCGTTCGGGCAGATCCTGCGCTACCTCGGCAACGCGCCGGCGCAACATAAGCGGCGAAACCAATGGCTCCAGCTTTGCCGCGCCATCAACATCATCGGCATATTCCGAGCCGAACTTTTTTGCGTCACCAAGATGACCAGGCAGGACAAAATCCACGATCGACCACAGATCTAGCAGCCGGTTCTCGACAGGTGTTCCGGTCACGGCCAGGCCAGCCTCACGCTGGAGTCGCTTTACGGCTTTGGTTCGCTGGGCGTCGGGGTTCCGGATGAACTGAGCCTCGTCCAGCACGATCACCTTCCAGAGGATCATGTTGAGCAGGCTGTTGTCTCGCACTGCATTGTCATAAGAGGTCACGACAACATCGTAATCCTTCAGCTCAGAAGGCCGGCCTGTTCGAAGGGCTCCATGATGCTTCAGCACTTTCAGATGTGGCGCGAACTTTGAAATTTCCCGTCGCCAGTTCTCCAGCAACGAACCGGGGCCAATGATCAGAGCCGGCCGCAGTGGGGTCCCACCGGAATCGCTAAGCGCGCTGATGATTTGCAAGGTTTTGCCGAGGCCCATTTCGTCGGCAAGAAGGCCGCCGACACCCTCTGCCAAGAGGAACTTCAGCCAGCGCCAGCCGGAAATCTGGTATGGATAAAGGGTTGCCTGCACCCCGGCCGGCACATCGTCACCGGCTGGTGTAAAAGCGAGCGGTGAAATCGCGTGATTAGCTGTCCGGTCCTCGATTGACGCTCCGGCGCTGGCAGCCTTGCGAATGGCAAGAAAGGCCTTGAGGGAGGCGGCTTCACCGAGGGCTACGCCGGTGCTTTGCATCAGCTCCCGGATTTCTGCGCTGGCTGCCGGCTCGATCGGATACCACACACCTTCAGCCAACTTGTGGCCGCGTTCCAGATCAGCGAGATCAAGAGGGACTTCCACGCCCCGGCCGGTGGACGTGATGCTGTAGGAAGGAGCTTTGTTATCGCTGCCTTCCGAGATGGTCAGGGTTGGTACAAGGGGGTATCGCGAGGGACGGAGGCCATCGACGCTAGTCGGTATCCAGTCGGCCGAGGGCCGCTTTTCGACGAGAGCGCTGTAAATCTCGTCGGCAGACAGAAGACGTGTATCCCCGGCCTCGTCGATGAGCGAAAGTGCACCTTCCTGAATTTCCCATCCTGGCGTCGCCATAGTCCCCTGAAGCTCAAGTATATCCGTGGCTTAATATATCGATTGCAAGACCTACATGAAAGGCGCAGCGCACGAATTCGGCTGCAGAAATTCGACGTCTGCTGCTTTCGAGGGACAGGTCGCATCCGGCTGAACGGTCACGCCGTCACATGAGCGCCTGACGGGGGGAAGTCGGTCCCGCCTCCCTTCGGGTCACTATGTTGAGGCTCCTGCGGCTGCCCCGTTTCCCGTCCGTGCGCGACGAGAACTCCCGAAAGCCCGCCCTGCGGGCGTCGCTATGCTGATTTCTCCGATATTCTTCATCTTCCTGGATCAGCCTTGCTCGTTGCACTCTGAGACGGCGCGATCATTCTTTCCACCAAAGTGGGCGCTTGCCTTACCGAATCGGCCGCCGATCTATCGGGCTTCTCCAGTCCGGTATTGTTATAGTCCAACGGTTGTTCAACATTGTTCGCAGCCTGATATACGGGCTGCCGCGGCCTTCGACGCCCATGAACCAGAACCCGCGGACCATCTGCCAAGTGTTGATAGTTGCCTTCGTTCAGATCCGCTGGATGTCTCCTGTAATCATGTTCCCAGCCCAAGGTATGTTAGTGGTGACGCACCAAATGAAGGGCAATCGAGGAGGCCTTGCAGGAAGGCGGGCTTCCACATGTTGCGTCCTGTCGCCTTTGCCGCTGAGGAGCATTCCCTTTCAATCTGCCGGGCGAGGGTCACCCAGTCGATTTCAGCCGACTCCCGCCAGTCGTCCTTGCGTTCCCCAAAAAAAAGCATCGCCTCGTCCCGGTACATCTCGTCAAGTTCGAGAGTGCCAAATTGCCAGCGAAGCCGCTCGAGAAGGTCATTGTCCATGCCGGCGCACGGCTCAATGGCGAAGCCGGGGCTCATCACGCCATCCTTGACAGGTGAGCAATGCAGAAAAACCTCGTTCACGGGAATGGCATCGAAATACGGGTGCACAAATTGCTGTCCGGGGGAGGCGTTTGCGAGCGTTCCCTTGTTGCGATTGCAATCGGCACAGGCGGCGACGAGATTGAGCGTCAGTACCGACAGTGAAGGCCATGATTCCTTCGGCAGGAAATGGTCCAGTGTGCGCGGCTGGAAAACACTGCACAGCACACATCTTCCGTTCGCTGCCTTCAGCACCTCTGTGCGGATCTCCTTTAGCCAGCCGCCCTCATAGGTCTCGTCGTACAGGGATCGTTGCCAACCGGCTTCCGCCAAGGGCCAATGTCCAGACTGCGGGACCGAGTGCGCCCGTGCACCCTGGTCCCGGTAGGCGGTGTAATGCGCTATGACATCCGTTCTTCGATTCTGAAGACCGCCCTTTTTGGGATTACGCGACAACCCGACACACTTGTCATAGTCCGCAAGGCTGCTTCGCAGCGGCGCAGCACAGTTTCTCATCTACGTCTGGCCTGCCTTGCCATAATCAGTGAACGGGCCTGGGCACTCAGGCCGTTCGCAAATCGCGCTTCAATCTCGTCGAGGCTGTAGCGATCGGCCAGCAAACGTAGGGTTTCCACAAACTCGCCGGCGCGGGTGTCGAGCCGGAAAACCTCGCGGCTGATCGTGCCGATATCTTCACCAAAGGTTTCGATCGACGGGGTGTTTACTGTTGTAGCGGTCACCTGTCTCGAGATGATCCGGACATATTTTGCGGGTGTTTCCTGCACGACGAAAGGAGAATGGGTCGCGACGATTGCGTGGGCGTTTCGGCCTTCAAGGAACGTGCGGAGTATGGTCAGAAACGTTGCTAGCAACGGTGGGTGGAGATGCGATTCCGGCTCGTCAATCAAGACAAGCGAACCTGGACGCAAGTGTGCAGCGAGCTGAACGGTCATCAGCATGACGAACTTGTGCCCTGTGCTTGATTGACGAAAAATCCGCCTCAGGTCGCCATTCTCGTCATTTTCGGCGGGCGGCAAGCGGTATCCTGCCGCGACGAAGGAGGGATCTTCAAACAGGCGCCTGAGGCAGCTCCCGAGCAATTCGTCATTCATTTCCCGCGCCTCGGTTTCGGCACGCCTGAAATCGTCGGAAATCTGTCGGACTGTCTTGAGTGGAGCAGTGAGCCTCGATCCGGTCGTGGTGGCATTCTGGAGATCCCGGAGCCCGAAATATCTGTAACCGAGGCTGCTTGTCTGACTGGTGAACGTCTGTCGCTGTGCTCGCGTCTGGGCAGGAATATCGAAGTCGTCGAACGCGCTGTAGGAAAACGCCAGAATGCGGCTGAACTCGACGCCACCGCGTAGGCTGCCCCATTTTGCCGGTTCAGCTCCTTCGGACGAATCGAAGGCAGCAAGCGCCAGATTGGAGAGGAGGCGCGTCTTGCCTGATCCGTTTGGACCGATAATGACGCTAATACGAGCCGGAAGGTCTGGCTCTGCCTCAAGGTTGAAGTCGACCGGAAACATGCTTCCGCCGACGCTGGTCTCGAAAATGAGTGTGCTCGATGGCGCGCTTACGACCGCGGATTTTTCTTCATCGAAGAGCCCGGCGGCCTGCTCCAGTGCCACCTTCGCCGGAGAGAAGCGCAGCAATGAAGTGCGATAGCCCGTTTCTGCCTCAAATGAGCTGCGCCGGATAGGATCAATGGCAATGTCGCGCAGTGCTTCCAAAACTGCGCGGGCATCCTTTCCGGCGACCCGCTGAAGTTCGAGATAGTAATCGAGCTCCGCGCCCAGGGACGCATACTCTGGCCCGAGAGCATCAAATGTTGGCTCGAGGACAGTGCGTCCGGCCTGAACGCTACGCCGGATTATCTTCACCACTCCCACCGGAACTTCGTTTCCTGCCTGAGGGACATAGCTCAGTCTGAAGGTCGACCGCAAACCCGCGTCCTCGATTCGGGACGAAGGATCCATGATCCTGGCCCAGGCTGAGGTTGCCTTGGACCTCTCCGCGCCGGGAATACATGAAATAGTGACATTTCAGACTGTCCCTATGGCGCGCATGAAATGTGCCCTGACCTCCGCTTCGAGCGATGCGTCATCCAGCGCATGAAGTGGAATGATCTGGTTTGTTATCCTCAAGGTCCGGCTTATCCGACGGGTTATGTCCTCCATCGGAAGCGGGGGTTTCTGACGCGACAGTTCGAACCACATTTCTCCGATGGCACGCGTTACGACCCTGGAAGCCGACAGTCCGGGACGCTCAAGAATACTGAGGTTCGCGTCCTCGTTAAGGGCGTTCACAAGATCCCATCGGCCCGCCTCCTCGTCCCGCCGGAAAGAGACGCCGCGAAGCCAGAGACGCTGCAGGGCGTTGCGCACCCCGCCTTGATAACGCACTGCCGTCGTCTCCCAGCGCCACTTCACGACGTCAGCAAGCAGCACTGATGCAAGGAACCCCCATACATCATCCCGCAATGCATCCGGGCCAGGTACGAGATCCTCTTCGATCAGCGCGATCGCGACCCGCTTGTCGAAGTTTGTCCGGTCCGTAGTGCTGCCCTTGTCCGGGAAGCCCGATTCGCCCGCCAGCTCGACTATCCTGTCTCGGATCTTCCGTAGCTCCTCGTCCGTTACGCGCCGTCCGCCCGTTGCCGGATAACCAATCAACGACGAGACTTCAAGGCGTCGTTCTTCCCAGCTCATTGTGGCCAGGTTGCCCTGTTGCTGAAGCAGAATACGGACCCCACGAAGCGGCAGGCGAGGGAAATGAAGGGCGTCAGGCATCTGCTACGCGTTCCTCGTGTACTCCAGAAACAGCGGCGTCAAAAAGTGCCGGATTGTGATCGGCAATTTGCCGGATCGTCGCAATGCTTTCTCCCGGGAACGCTGCGGTAAGCCAGCGCTGGACGGCTGATGCTATCGACACCTGACTTTCTTCTTTCAGAGCATCTTCCAGCCCATTGTGCGATAGTGCGCCACGAGTGACCTGAACACGAACCGCCGCTTTAACCAGCCCCACCGTCGTGATCTCACCCGCGCTCATTTTCGAAACAAAGTCCGGAAAATCGTCGTTGATAAACACGCGAAATGACCCGGTAAAATCTTCCGTAAGGTCAGCCGGCGACCACTCGAGACGCCACATCGCGTTCCGAGTGTCCGGAAAATGCTGGCTGAAGCTCACGGCCTCTACCGGGAACCGTGCCTCTTCCGGCTCAACCCGTACAAGCATCTCGTCGTCCCAGAGTGAGAGCCCCGTTCGCTTCGGAGCCAGAATGCTGCCCCCGGCGCCTGGCGCCGAATAAAGCAGATCCGTTCGCAATCTGATGCGCTGGGAGATGTCGAGCCCGTCGAGTGAGAACTCCACCTCGTGATCAGCTTCGTCGCGAGCGATATCATGCGCCCAGTAGACGCGGCGGTGCCGATCTTCACGTGCCCCGCCAGTGCCGACCGTGATGACCAGCCTCAGTCGCAATTCCGCCTCACTCACACCGAAACGCTTTGCTATCCGGGGTACATCAACTGTAATTTTGCGGTGGAGCCGGATCTCGCTGGCATAATCCCAATCCGGGAGATAGTTGCCCAAGGTCCTCCGGTCTTCCTCCTTGTAAGCCCATGGTGAAGTCAGGACTTCTGCGTCCTCAATCCTGAGATAAGGATAAGCAATAGCACTCATGTCTTAATCTGTGACCTCCAGCAAAAGGCCGACTGCGGCAAGCTCCGGAATTCTGACCCGAACCCTCGCAACCAGACTTTTATCCGGATCGAGAACCTGAATGCGCCCGGTTGAAAGGATGACGCCTTCTGCGGTTTCCCAGCATACAACCTCTATCTTTCCGCCGTCGGGCAGCTCGGTTTCGCCTGAAATATCGTCATCGACGACTGCCCCGGGCGCCGCCGAAATAACCAGCGGCTCGCTGGACCGGTTCTGGGCATTAACTTCGAAAAGGGCGTCGACCCCCGTTTCAAGGGCCTCAAGCTTGACAAAAGCCGGTTCGCTCACGCTCCACCGCCGACGCCTTCCCGTTTGAGCGCGCGAAGCACGATTTGAACGTTCGGGGCTTTCCTGCGGGACCAGCGTTCCCAGCATGGTCGCCGCTCGCGCCAGCGGCGGCTGATCCGCCATTCCTGCACCGGTTGCTCCGGACGGATATATAAACCCGGTCATCGCGTCCTTGATCCGCCGGAGCCCGGTGCGTACAAATGTCTGCGCGTGACCTTTTGGCAGATTGTCAGGAGACCAGTCGTCGTGTGCGGGGGGCTCCGACTGAGCGAACGCCCGCTCCACCTCCTTGTCGGTGTCGCAAATAAAAACGCCGGCCCATTCATGTGATCCGTGAGGAAGTGGTGGCCCCTCGAGATAGCGAACGACAAGTTCAACCGGTCTCATCAGGGCAACATGTCTACTGGTTGCTGGAATAACCGGTTCTGCCGAAAGCGGTCTTCGGTCGCCACGGAACCCCCGCGCGATTGACATCTTTCCGAGGAGCTTTTTCGGGCTTCCGCAACGAATTTCCTGAACGCCGTGTCCGCCTGCTTTCAGCTGGCGCCAGGCCTCGACGAAAAGGTCAAGTGGAGGAATTGACTCCGGTCGCGGGACAATTCTGTCCTCGCCATCATATCTGACCGTGAAACTGATTGGCGCCCGCCCGTCGTCGCGCTCGATCATCTTGGGCCAGAAGAACCACAGTAATGCTTCCGTGATCTCGCGAATGCGTTCGGCCTGGCTGCCGAACTCGGGCACCAGAACACTGATGGTCGTTCCGGTGTCTCCGTCATGCGACCGGGTAGGCAGACCAAGTGACGCAGCGGCCTGTTCTGCAGCATTGTCCAACAGCGGCTCGACATATTCCGGGTCGCCTGATGATACGCCCCACCAATGGCGTCCGGTGTAGCGTCTGCCTTTGATGGTAAACTCATCGCCCAGATGGCACGCAATCAGGCGCCGCTCGGTCCCGCTATCGGTAAGGGCGAGTGTGTCTATGATGACTATCGCAGCGGCGTCCAGTTTATAGAACGACGTTTTGCCGTAACCATAGGTCCCGCCCCCCAGGTGGTGGTGATGGCCTGCTCCGATATTCCTCACAAAGTTGGCGAAATTCTGCGGCTTTCCATCCTCGACAATATCCGCGCGTGTCGGACCGCCGAGGCCTTTCGTACCGAAGTCGGCGATTTCGAGGAGCATCGGTGTTTCTGCGTTCAGCGCGTCTGCGGTCCTTCTCCGCGACGGATCTGATTGTGGGAGTTCGGCCAGGATCTCTTCCCGCAGATATCGCCACTGGTCCTCATCGGGGCGTCGAAGATTTACATCGAAACGGATGTTGTCACCGCGCCGTGCGTCCCATGAATTCTGCCCGGCTTCCCGGATTACAGTCTGTAGCGGCGTCAGGGCTGGGACACCAAGCAGGCGGCGTGCGCCTTCACCTGAAAGCCCGCCTGAGCGTGGATAGGGTTCTGTAGACAGACTGAGAGGCATCAATATTCCCGTTGAATAGTTTGGAATAAGGGCAGGGGCTGCGGAGCGGGTTATTCCACGGTGGCAAACTCCGGGATTTCATTATCCGCTGCATCATCATCCTGCAGCCTTACCCTGATATATCGTTTCAGCTCGCCGCGATCGGGAAAGATGATCCCGAGCCCCAGAACATCTGCCGCAGCATCCAGCTTTGTGCGGTACTGGCTGCTCGGGGATGGAGATGAATTCCGGTCGATCGCATAAAGCAGCAACAGCGGGATCTTGTCGCCCATAATGGATTGTCGGTGCCGTTTGATGCTCGCCCAATCCCCGCCATCCGGGCCGCCGTCGACGTCGAGAAGAGCATCTCTCCGTGACATTAGGGCCTTGATATCCGCCATACCGTCTGTCCGGGGAAGATTGAGCCTCGACCGCGTCACCATTTTCACCTTGCCGAACGCGCCAAGACCGACCGTCGAAGGCGACCCGTCCTGTGGCTCGATTACGCCCACATTCCAGAATTTGAAGGGATGATCCGAGGCTTTTGACTCAGCGTCAACATACGACAGGAGCTCCTGAGAAAACTGGTCCTGCCGGGATGCCGAGTACTTTTCTAGGAAAGAGCGAACATGCCCGAGCGGTACCTCACGTACAAGTCGGCCCTGCGTGCGCCTCTCAATGCTGACCTTACCAGCGTCGGCAAGAAGACCGGCTCCGGCGAGCCAGTTTTCCTTCAGCCTTGCGGCGTCGAGATAGGGAAAGCGAATAGTTTGCAGGTGTTCGCCCGAGAAGCTTACGTCGCACGCCTCCGCATTGATCATTTTCTTTGCTGCGGTGATAGTCATTCCCGGAATCTGGCGGATCCTGACCGCGAAATCTGCCGGAGTCAGACCGCGCTCGGCAAATTGTGTGATGTCAGCACGAATTTCGGTTTCGACGATTGAGAGATCTCGGAATGCTTCTGAAAGATCGGCCGTCATCCATATTCGCGGCAGATCCTCGTAACCGCTTCGAAATCCGAACCACCGACCCATCTGCAGCAATGTGTCGTACTGGCTTGTAGTGCGCACGAAATAGCTGACGCAAAGCCCCTCTATTGTAAGTCCTCTGGCAAGAACCGAGCCTCCGATGACGATGTATTTTCTCGCAGAGACCGAGAAATCGAGCCGGACATCGCTGGCGCTGTTTTCGATCACGATCTGCAACTCATCGACAATGCTGCTGATATGCCCGGCAATTTCCTCAAACGGTATGGGCGTGTGTTCGAACGCAGTCGGCGGCACTCGCCTCTGCTCACGCTCCCATTGCTGCCGTAGGCGTTCCCGGTTCGCAGGTGTGATCCAGTCTTTGCCAAACCTGTCCAGCCAAATGCCGATTGCCTCGGCGAGCCGCGTGTGGGCAAGCGTGAAGACCGTGGTGTGTACCAGCATGCAGCTGTGCTTCGCGGTATCCCCGCGGACAGCCCGTGCCGCCGTCGCCATAATGAAATAGCGGAGTGCGTCATCAAGAGAGGGCGGAACGGATGCAATGAACGTCTCGCGATCCTTGGAAGATGAGGGGCGGACTGCATCTCTTTCGGGAAGAGGAATTTCGCGAATCGCGTCAGCGCCCGTTTGGGCGGGTGTCTCGGATTGCGCATCCGCCGGTTCCTCGCCGAACAAGCTGTCGGTTCCGGAGTACCCGTCGGGGCGTGGCAAGGCCAAAATGAAATCTTCAGGGTAGAGATCGTCAGGTAATCCTTCCGGGGTCCGCGGATTGATCAGAACGTTCGCAAACGGCGTGGCTGTGTACCCGACATACTGGACACGCGGCAGAAGCGCCAGGAGGTGACGGATCAGCCCGTTGATAGCAGTCGTGTCGTATTGGCTGCCGCTCGCGTTGACACTCGCCTGATCACACTCGTCATCGATGACAAGTACCGGCATTCGTTCCCGAAGAGCCGGCGGCGTCTTCGATATGGTTTCGACGAGACGCCGCAAAGGGGTGACGTTTTTCTTGACCACCGCCACCTGCGCCGGATCCATGACCGAGAACCACTGGTTGGGAGGTGTACGGAAGTCCCCGTCATCATCCAATGTCGTGTGAAGATGCCAGCCATAACGGTTCTGCGCTCGAAGATCACTTTCGAAACGGCTCTGGGTCTGACGACGAAGCGCGTTGGTCATACCGGCGAGATAGATGACAAAGCGGTATCCCGCGTCGACGGCCTTGGCGGTGACGGCCAGCATGTTCGCAGTCTTCCCGCTCTGGACATAACCGACGACCATGCCTCTTCCGCGAAACTCGAGCAAAGAGGGATCTTCCATCAGCGAGACGACTTCCGTCGAGCTTGCATCAAGCGATGCGGCCGATGCCTCCGACCAGTTCTGCCGCACGAGGAGATGGGCCTTCATGGGAGGCCAGTTTGCATCGTCTGGTGCCGAACCACGATACCAGTCGCCTCGGCGTGGTCGCCGGATCGCAATAGACGAATGTCCGACGCTTTCAGCAGATGCCGCGCGGATGTAGTCGATTGCGGCCTGCCAGGCCGCCTGCTGACCCTCGCTCAGATTGGAGCCGGTCAGGCCCTCAAAAGAAAGTCGTACCTCCTCTGCGGCCGTGGCCAGATCGAGACCCGCGGCCTGCTCCTTGCGGATTTGTCTGATCCATCCCTGAACCTGTGGGCCCGGCCGGCCACCTGCGGTATCATTTCCGAGCATCATAGTGCGCTCCTAACTTATTTGAGGGCGCCATAAACGCCGGAAAATTCAGTCAGCAGCCATTCGAACAAGTCTCGTAGCCGATAAGTACAACTTAAGCTTACGTCATCGATGCAGCAGCCGCCCGATCACGTCAATATCATTCGAAAGTAAAGGGAGCGATTCCTGCGACCTTGACGTCTCCGTCGTAGACGAATGTTACGCTCTGGCGAGCTCGGGTAATGCCCACATACCATTTTTCGCGGGAGTTAATTACATGTTTGATCGCACCTGTCTTTAGCCATTTGACACATCCTGGGCCCGGATGGATGAGCACTCTATCGAATGTGAGGCCTTTCGAGGCGCCAAGATTCATGGCCGGATAACCGCTACACAGTGTGGACTTGTCGTACCGTAGGGATTGCGGCTTAAACGTCTCGACATACTTGGGAAGGTTTGCCGAGGATATGACGAATATCCCGTCATGTTCCGTAACTGTCCCGTTAAGGGATTTCGTCTTTGGCTCATCGGGGAAGAACTGGTCCGAAAACGCGGCAACATCAGGATGGCAGCGGTGCGAATGGGTCTGATATATCAAGCTGCACAGACCCTTTTTCTCCCACTGCTTGAACAGAGCAATGATGCCGTAGCCCGCGAACTGCTTGTATTTCCCGGAGTGGTTCGTCTGGTAGGTGGACTGGCGATGATCGCCGACGAGCACCAGCTGCACGCCGGCTTTCATCATCTCCTCAAGAAGCACGAGATCGTAACCGGCAAGATCTTGCACCTCGTCGATGTAGATGACATCGAAACGCTCTTTGAGTCGTGCGAACACAGCTCCATTGCTGGCCACATTGCAGGCACAGGCAAATTGGGAAACCTTGTCTGAGTAGAGGTATTTGCCTTTGGAAAAGTAGAATGCCCGGGTTTTCGATACAGGAATGCCCTGCGTGGATTTCCCCTTCACCCAGTCGATGCCTACAACGCGACTCTCCTTATAGACGGATTTTTGGTACGGGCGCACCGCTTCCTTCAGGAGAAATGAAAACCAGGTGCTGGTTATGATATGTGGCGCCAATGCCTGCTTCTTGAAGACAAGGGATGAAGCAATGCCGTCATGGTTGTTGTTCGTATAGGTCGTCATACCGATGCGCAGATCAGGACGCGCAAGCGCCTCCTCCACAATGAGCGTCGTCTTACCACCGCCGGCAGCACAGATGATGATGCGGTTATTTAACGGCATTGGCGATGTAGTCCGGAACAACCCAGTCCTCCGCGGTGTCGAATAGCTTCAACGCACTTTGGGTCTTGTTCTTACTCATCCATTTTTCCAGATCTTCGACAGTCGGGAATACACGGCCCAAGATCTTCTCGATCTTGTCTTTCCCGTTGTCCCTCACCAGCTGGGGTTCCATCGTCTGTGCGGCCTCATCTGCGTCGAAGGATATGAGCATCTTGTCCTTGCCGAAATAGTCTTTGTATTTTTCCTTCAGCCCGGCGACATCTCCGTCATTGTCCGTAACAACGGCAACCCGGATACCCAAAAGAACCGCGATTTCCAAAAAACGCTTGAACGCAAGGGAGTTGACCGAAATGACATCGACCCCAGCTTCAAGAGGCATTGTGCCGTGGGCCTTGTGAAAGGCCCGCTGCACGACAAGCTCGTCCGACGGGCCCTCCACAAGGATAGCCCGATTGGCGAGGATCATGCGCAACGTGTCGTGCCCAGGCAGCTTCATGAAATAATCATACGTTTTCGGCTTCAGGGTGTTCATTCGGGTATTGGCAGTCCGTGTGAATAGGATGACGTTCTCGATACCCAGCTTGTTCAGGACGAAGCTGCTGTGCGTCGTGATGATCGTCTGTCGTTCTGACGCATTAGCCGCGATGCTGGCGATCAGCGTATTGAGGTTGGTGAAAGACAGATGATTTTCAGGTTCTTCGATGAGGAACAGATGAGTTTTGGCCGCGGCTGCCATTGCCAACTTGATCTTGACGCTGTTCTGCTCGCCTTTACCCACCAAAGAGATTGGCACCTCATTGAGATGGGGCATAATCCCCATTTCCCAGTTTCCGCGTGAAGAGTTGTCGAGCGATACAGAGATCGTTTTGTCAGAAATCTCACCCTTCTTCCCAGCAAGATGAGTATTTACTTGGCCAACCGTAGAATCTGACAGAAACGTCTCCTTCATTTTGCGGTAGGAGAGCGCAAGCTGTGCCATCTGCTTTGGCGACAGCACGTCTTTGATCATGTCGATGATATACTTATTGCCCGAGGCAAGGTTACGGATCGCGCTTGCATCGATGAGAGTGGTTTTTGTCGGGATCGATCGCGAGGTGATTTCGTGATCCTTGAAGTCCGCCATACGTGACCGGTAATATTCGACCGGGAGTGAGCGCACCTCGTCGATCTTTTCCATGTACGCATTGAACTCTTCGCTATAGGCGTCGTTGAAAGCGATCGTCATCGATACGCCCGGGACATCCTCTTCGAGGCTGTTGTTGGTACCCTTCAAGTCGGCAAGCTCCGGCTCATTAGCGAAATACACCTCGATCAAGATTTCCGGAGGCGGCGAGGGTTTGCTCGCCTTGTAGTCAGCGAGGAATGCCTGCACCGCCTCCATGTTGAACAGAAAGGGATGTAACTCTCCGTAGATCGGCCTTCCATTGAGAAGCCCGGTCAGTGCGAGATTAACGGCCTCAAGAAGGGTGGATTTTCCGCTTTCGTTATCACCAACGATTATATTCAAATTCTTATTGAAGACCACTGTTCGATAGCGTAGCGAGCGGTAATTCTTCACAATAACCTTAGTAATCTGCAATACGCTCTCCTATCGCAAGTCTCAACGAATATGAGCTTATTCGCGCATATGTTGCAAGCGTGCGAGGTTGCAGGAGGTAAGTAACGAACTCTTTAGGGGCGGTCGAAGTGAACCTATGCGGCCGCTTCTAGAACTGCACGAGATCCTGGCGGGCGCCTAGGCCGTTTACCGCTTTCTTGTTTCGTCCCATGGTGGGTTTGACGGTCGCACCGGGCTCGACGCCCTGAAGTGGGCCAGGATAGCGACGTGAACGCCGCAGCCGAGGGCATTGCCCGCGGTACTTTCGCTAAATGGCCGGTATCAAACCGCCCTCCGGCTTCGAGCGTCAGCCGTTTGCACCAGGGCTCCGCGCGGCCATCAATGACTTAAGGGTAAGTCTAGTCGATGGGCCCTAAAACATGAACGCGGTGTCAGCCGCGTTTATAAACCTGCCTCCGTTTCATCCGTTGTGTCAAAGCGCTGTGAGTGCGTCTGACATCCTCAAGCGGGAGTTCCAGTACGGGAAGTGCTTCTTTCTGCGTTGCGTCGAGCAAGTTGAAGTTTTGTTCAAGGCGCTCATTCGAGATAAAGACGTTGAACATTAGGCCCAAGACTTGGAATTGCCAGCCGTTCAAGCCAGACATTTTTCCGTAAGAGGGATATGTTGCAAGATCTACACGTCTGTCTTTGATGGAGGCCCGAGATCTTGTAACGATCAGCTGATATAAGGCGACTTGGTGTTCAAAGATGACTTTCCGCACCTTGGGTTCATGAGAGCCAAGCTTCAAACCAAGACGCCGCCCGTAACTCGACCAGACCCAACGCCAGACGACTCCGATTGCGAAGCGTGTCAGCAGTTGAGGAACTGGATTTGCAATCAGTAGATATTCCGACTGGACGTCATACTTGCCGGCTGCAAAAGCACGACAAAGGTCAATCGCGTAATCGTCAGCCTGATGAAACAGATCTTCGTGTGTTCGGCATAGAAATCTATCGGCGAAACCGCTCTGATGAAAGCCTACGCCGTCCTTATCTATTGATCCCGACACAAGATGCTTTGCCTCTTTTCGAATATCATGAAGCAGGGCACGAGGCAGAATATGTGAATTTACCGTCGGTCCGCATCCGCAAACGATACACTCATCGTCCAAAATTTGTCCCTCCCAAGCAATCCATCACTACGCCGGCCAAGCTTTCTCGAAAAGTCCTATGCCAACTTCCCAACCTAACTCCTGCGCTTCTCGTCTGTGAAAGACAAGTTCAGCGTTTCCTGCAGCTTGCCCAACGTTCCATCTTTTCGAAACCGAATTCCTGACACCATGAAGCTGACGCTGCTGCCGCCCGAATATAGCGTTACGCCCGTAACCGACAGCCGCAACAGTTTCCCGCGGCTTTCGGACGTGACGATGTCTCCGGGCACGATTCCAAGGATGGACCGGGCAAGCGCTGATCGTTCCGCTTCGAGTTCGGTGTCCCATCGCTCAAGCTCTGTTTCAACATGGCGGAACGCGTCTCGTGCGGCCTGGAAGGGACGCGCCTCCCCAAACCACAGGCGATCCACGACCGAAAGGATTTCCCCTGGGACCTCCTTCTGCATTGCGTAAGCGGCGTTGCTCATCATCTCGTGGATCCGTTCCGCCTCTTGCAGGGCGCGAAGCCGATCCGCATACGGCGTAATTGCCACCCCCGAAACCACCGGGGAGAGCACCTTGTTGGAAGCGGACAAGAAGTCGAGAGGCATCACCTCCCGCAGGCTGATCCTGTTGGTCGCATGCCGCTCGGGCGGCTCTTCCTCGCGCCACGACTTGCGGTTCCATTCCACCCAGATCTCGCGCGCCGAAACACAGAGCCAACTGTCCAGGAACAAGTGCGATTCTGGGGAATAGAGATGGTGCGCCGACCAGGCGTGATCTGCCGCCGTCAACGGCATCACCACATGCTGGAGTTCTTGATCCCTGACCATCGCCGATAGGGCGGCAATCCGTTCCTGGAGGGGCGCTGTCAGCCGGACAAAGATCACCGGCCCGTCCGCCATGAAGGACGTTCGTTTGCTCTCGGTCTCGAATACCACGAGTTGCTGCCGCGCCATCGGCAGCAGGCGTTCAACGAGTTTGGCAACGCTGTTGCGAACAGACGGTCCCCAGCGCGTGGCAATGCGACCTTCTTCCACCCAGGCCTGTGCCCGGCCTTGAACGAGCAGCAGGACCTGCGCTGCCACATCGCGATCGAGATTGGCAAGCGGCCTGGCCCCTGGCGGTGGAGCAATACCGGCGTCCTGGTTGTTCATTTCCGACAACGCCATTTCGAGGAACTGACGCTGCAGTTTCGAAAGCGATTCTGCTGTTTTTGCACGCAACTCGTCGCGTCGCTTGGTGTCGAGTTCCTCGCGGAAAGCAACCAGGGCTGGTCGACGTGGTCGCTGACCGGCCTGCATGCGAGCCCAATAGCCCCGAGGTGGCTTTGGGACCTGCAGCTTGGTGCAGAGTTTGCCGATCGCCACGTCCGAAAGGCCAAGTTCCTTGGCGATCTCGCTGGTCGGTTTTTCCCATACGAGAGCGAAGAGTTCTTCTCTGGATAGTTTCCGTCGTGGCATCTTCAAGCATCTTTTTCATGCGAGCGCCTTCGCCGAGGCGACACCTGTGGTTTGGAGCGGAACACTTTGGAGTGGCCGCCGCGGTCCCATTGGCGGCTGAGCCTAGCCGTTTGGCTTCGGTCTCGCCTTCCCCTTCATGCGGACCGTGACGATCTTCGGGCTGTCGCCGCTTCGTTCCACGTCCACGATGCCGGAAGCCTCGACGAGGTCGGTGAGGCGGGCAAAACCGTAGTTGCGCGCATCAAAGTCCGGCGATTGTTTCGCCAAATGGGCGCCGACGCGCGCCAGGTTGGCACGGCCGTCTTCATCGGCCGACGCCGTCACAGCATTCTCGAGCATCTTCAACGCGGCAGCATCTAGCTTCGGCTTTGCCAGCGTCTTGGCTGGCGATGCCTTGGTCTCCTTGGTCTTCACGACGGCAGCCGGTTGCGGATTTTGGCGCGCCTCGGGTTCGACGGAGTTGCCATTGAGGACGTCGAAATAGACGAACTTGTCGCAAGCGGTAATGAAGGGGCGAGGGGTTTTGCGTTCGCCGAAGCCGTAGACGGTGACGCCCTGTTCGCGAATGCGCGACGCAAGCCTGGCGAAATCGCTATCGCTGGAAACGATGCAAAATGCGGAAAAACGGCCGGTATAGAGCAGGTCCATCGCGTCGATGATCATTGCGCCGTCCGTGGCATTCTTTCCCGTCGTGTAGGCAAATTGCTGAACGGGTTGGATGGAATGCTCCAGCAGGCACTCTTTCCAGCCGTTGAGATTTGGCTTGGTCCAATCGCCATAGATGCGCCTAACACTGGCGGTGCCATAGGTGGCGATCTCCGCAAGGAGCCCGCTGACGATCTTCGGCGAGGCGTTATCGCCGTCGATGAGAAGAGCCAACGTGTCGGATGTGCCGGTCATCTGTCAGGCTCTTCCTGTGGCCATGCTCACACACGACGGGTTAGCAGGCTGAATAGTCACAACGTCCTGGAACTACAGGACCGATACATTCTCTGCTTTGGACTTTCCGGTTTTGCGATCCTGTCCAACTTCAAAGCTCACCTTATCGCCCTCACGCAGTGAACCGCCACGTTGCAGCGCAGACACATGGACGAAGACGTCCGGTCCGCCATTCTCGGGTGTAATGAAGCCGAAGCCCTTGTCGTCACTAAAAAATTTGACAGTACCGGTTGCCATGGAATTCCAATCCTATCTTAGCGTGCCAGAATTTCGCAGCGAAACTATAACGGGGATTAGACCGCATCAACCAAGAAAAGCTAGTCCGTCGTCGGCGCTGTATGGCCAAGCTTCTACTATCCGCGGAGCGGTCCGGCCGGGGGCAATCTATCCTGCCTTCCGCTTTTGCGCGTTGCTGAAAGCTCCGATGCCTTCCGTCGTTTGTTCGAGACTGGGCTTGGCCCGGGCGAAAGAGTGGTCAACCCTGTAGCTAGCAGTGGGCGCGCGTCTCTTTGCCTGCGCATCTAATCTTCCCGATACTTCGATCGGTATCTCTCATCAGGTGCCTGCCAATTTTCAATAAAGTCCAGGGGATCGATGCTACCCATCATGGCCCTCGCAAGCTCCAGCCGCTCTTCGAGGCGTTGGCGACGCTGGTTGTCGAGATTATTCAAACGTTCCTCGGCGTCAGCGAAGAAGCGTTCTACTGCCATCGCCTTTGCCCATTTCTCGATGGTATCGGCAAGCTGCTGCCGGCTGTCTGAGAGAGCCTGCGCGACCTTTCGAGCGTCCTCTCGTCGCTCGTAGCGCTCCCATTCCTCCGCCCGCTCTTTCTTTCTCCTGGCTTCGGCTGCATCTTCGGCGATCATCAGCTGCAAAATGCCATCGTGCGAAGCCAGCAATGTCTCGACGATCGTTGACATGGCCTTTTCAAGGGGCTGCTCCTGCGCATCCTGCCATCTGGCCGACCAGTCGACACCCTTCTTTGGAGAGTAGGCGATTATCCTCAGGCGGCCGGAGGGCATGTCCTGCTCCGTCGTCCAGGAATGCGTCATCTGCCACGGTTTCATTGACCGGACGAGCTTGCTGTCCTCGCGATAATAATCGCCGTTGATGTATCGCATCGTCACCCTTTCAGTCATTTCCGTGATGGCCAGGCCGATAGGCACGCTGTCGATGTAAAAGATGGTCGGCCGGTCAGGCCCCCAGATCCCGCTTGAGTAATAGCGTCCATACTTCCGGTCCTTAAGCTCAACTTCCTGCTCGGACACGGGAATCCGACCAATGTCATCGCTTTGCGGGGCGATGTGAACGCGATAACCCCGCTCATCCAGCGCGAGGTAAAGGGCGTTCGCGATACGCAGTGTCCTTGGCAGTGCGCCTTCCGACGAAATCAAGTCGGGGAGGAGCCGCTTGTAAGGACGCAGGAACTCACCGTCCTTTACCGCCCTCGACTTACGCAAATGCCCCTCGACGCCAAAAAGAAGTGGATGATGTTCCATCCGGCGGGCCTTTTTTGGGGCCTTGTCCTTCGACGGTTGATCCTTGGGTGTTTTCGGTCGCGGGGGCTTCGAGATCGCCCGCGTGATCTCGATCACTTCATCAGGCGCTTCCGGCAATGCGGGTAGCTCAACTGGGAGACCTAAGGATTTTCGCGTCCAGTACCCGGAACCAGGATAGGGGACCTGATGCTTCTTGCACACCGCAGCTAGGGCGGTCCCAGTAGTGCCCAATTCCGCGGCAAGCTTGCTTAAAGGCTGGCCACTTACGCGCTTGTAAAGCTCGAGCCGAGACAATTGCATGCGTCAGCGTTTCCTGTTTTGAAGATTCTTTGATCGGTCCCTTGCCCCTGACGAAGAGATGGAACCTCCGCTATCCCGCCAGCTGCATTCGGCCCCAGTTCCAGCACTCCTCTCTGCAGGCATGATGGAAATCTAGATCCTCGCTGAAGGACCTACCAATACGCCGCGCACCTTCGGAAAAGCCTCTCAACGCATTCTCCTCCAGCTCGCCCTCTTGCAAGCTGCCTTGATTCACGCAGATGGCCGTCAGCAATGGAAGTTTGCGCGCGTGGCAGATTTCCAGAAGCCGATCGAGGTGTCCATTCTTTCCGTTCAGCTGATGTCGCGCCTTGCTCCACTCGACACCACTCGCTTTGGCCAGATCTCCATAGGTTATGCAGGCCCCGGAGATGGCCGCCCGCTTCAGGGCTGCAAGTGACTTCTCAAGATCAAGGCCTGCCCGCCTTCCAGCGCGATGGCCCCGTTCTTCGAGCAATTCGAGATACAATGGGGCTTCGGTCTGGCAGCGTTTCTCAAAGTTCCTGATCCACTGATCGATCTCGATATCCGTCTTGTGGGAAAAATCAGCCATCGTCGTCTCGCTTATCGATGGCGGCTTCGCGTGACGTGTTCCGTCGCTGCCACCCGGTCTCGCCGTGATTCCTGCCATTCTCTCTCAACATAGCAGCGCGCAACGTGGACGCAATTGGATCGTCTGCGACTGCGATCTCTTGCCGGCTTGTGCAACCATCGAGGCTCACTATCTCTAGTTTATCCCGAACTGGAGCATCGCCATGGATCGAAGCGCGGCCGATATGCTGTCGGAATTCTATATTGAAATTCTTCCGCCGGACCGCGATGAAACGTGTGCGTCGGATGCAACGACATGTCCGTGCTGTCGAAGGTTACGTCCGGCCTCGAGCATGGATGATGATGGCTGCGGGATCTGCGACGAATGCCTGGCACCATGACCGCCGGCGGCAAAACACTTCCATCAATCCAGGCGACGTTCGAAGACGCGTTCGCGAAATTGCCGGACGGCCATGTCGACGGACATTTTGGTAATCGACCATGGGGCGTGACCGTCAAGCGGTCGGAGGATGGCAAACGAACATGGCTTTATGGCGAGGAGCTTGGCGGAAGCGGTATCGTCAGCTTCAACCTCTATCATTTGGCTGGTTCTGGGCCGACACTGAAGCCGTGCGAAATGTCCTCCGCGAAGGTGGTCGAATTCGTTCTCGGTTTCGTGCCCAGTACAGCGAAAGCCGCGTCTCGACCATAATGGCGGAAAAATGAGCACGGGATCTATATTGCATTGCAGCAAGTGCATGGCTGCACTGCGATCTGAGCGCTGGCCGTCGAGGCAGTCTCTGATATCTTCAGGTTAACGAAGCAATGCACCTCCTCCCGCAGAGCTTCGTGTTTCAGGCGACCCGATCCTCCTCCCAAAGGGAACCTGACGGAACAACGGCACTCCTCCTCCCAGCCGTTGTTCAATATTTAGGGAAAGCCTGCCGCACCTCCTCCCGCGGCGGGCTTTTTCGTTTTCCGAAACAAGTCCGGAATTCAGGCGTCAAACCAGACTGCCCTGTTCCACCGGTTCGCCGGATTTCGAGACAATCGTGGATCCGTACGGTTCGCGCGACGAAATGATCAGCGCGTCATTGGGTAATGGACGGGCCAGCTCCTTGGCCTCGTCCCACGGCGCCCGCATCCAGGTGTCGGTCTCTTCCTTCGTCAGCAAAAGCCCAGGCATGGCCTTGTCGTGAATAGGCTTCACCATATCGTTCGGATCCGTGGTCAGGAAGCCATAGAGATCGTCAGTCGTCAGCCCGTCCCTGACTTTTCGGACGCTCTGCCACTGCGGCACATGGAGACCGGCAAAGAACATCAGCGGTTTGGTTGCGTCGCGGGCGAACCAGGCATTGGGGACGTTTCCGCCATCCTCCTGGCTGGCCGGATCCGGTTCCGCGAAACTGGTGACCGGGACGAGACATCGGTTTTCGACGCCGAACCATCGCTTCCAGTGCGGAAAACTGAGCTTGCGCACGTTGGTCGTACCGCGGTCGGCCTCCATGCGGATCAGTTCTTCGAGATTGAAAGCCTTGCCCTTGGCCGCAAGTTTCTCGGCCTTGGCTTTGGCCGCCTTCTCGAGGGCGAAGCGCGGCGAGGGCAGTCCCCAGCGCGCATGGACCAGTTGCTTCTTGCCATTGGCGGTGTTGCGGACGATCGGCCCCATCTGATCGGGGTTCATCTGGTAGGCCGGCATCAGGTTGATCAGGCTTTCGGCGTCCTGGGCCCACTTGGCGACCCAGTCCCTGTCTTCCATGCGATAAAGATTGCACATTGCAGGCCATCTACTCCGCTTGAGCTCGAATGGCGGACAATCTAGCGTATGGCGCTGATTTCGCTAGTCGAGCCGGAAGACGTCGGCATTGTCCTGGCGTTCTCGCAAGCCCTTGTACGACGGATGACGGAGTTTCCCATCCGACGTCCAGGCGCGAAACTCGATCTCGGCGATCAGGGTAGGCTGGACCCAGATGACATTTGCACTTCCGGAATAGGGCAGGGGCGGCAGCTTTCGCTTCCAGCGCAGCGTGTCCAGCATCTTCCGTAATCTGATGGCCTCGGCTTGCCTGAACCCCGTGCCGACGCTTCCGACGTGGACGAGCTCATCACCACTATATGCAGCGAGCACCAACGAGCCGAAGCCGGCAGGGGATGCCGTCGACCGCTCATAGCCGACGATGAAGAAAGCCTCGCTCTGGATGCATTTGACTTTCACCCAATCCCCGGTCCGGCCCGAACGATAGGGCCGGTCGAGGTGCTTGCCGACGATGCCTTCGAGGCCGAGGCGGCAGATATGCTCAAGCAGGACGGTTGGTTCAGCATCGAGTGTTTCCGATAGCCGAATGGCGCCGGCTTCATCATTGTTTGCGACGTTTAACGTGTCCTCGAGAAGGTGTCGTCGGGACCGGTATTCGACATCGCGCAAGTCGTGCCCGTCCAGATAAACAAGATCGAAAGCGTAGAGGACGGCGTTGGAGGCACGGTTGCCAGCTTGTTTGCCGGATGCGCCCAGCGATTGCTGCAACAGCCCGAAATCCGGCCGACCCTCTTCGTCGAGCACGACTGCTTCGCCATCGATGATCATCGTTGCCGGCCCGCGCGCTCGGGCGGCCTCTGCGATTGCCGGAAACCGATGCGTCCAGTCATGGCCGCCACGGGTGAGGATCCTGATCCCCTGCGGCTCGATATGGACCGCGAGGCGATAGCCGTCCCATTTCAGCTCCCAGCTCCACTCGCTTCCTTTTGGGGGATGAGACTTCAGTTGCGCCAGCGCGGGCTCGACGCGCTCGGGCATGGGATCGAACAGCAGCTGTGGCTGGGCTGGATTGCGCTTGCCTCGCGGCCGGGAACGGATCGGGGCCTCGGTGTCGCGAAGGAGAGGTTTTGATCTCGGAGGCTTCGGCATGCCGACAGTTCAGCAGAAAAATCTTAAAGACACTCTGACGATGCCGACTTGTCCCCGCAATTCACACAAAGGGATTAGCGCTCGCAAACGCTCGGAAAAAAATCCACAGGCTGCTATTGGGCTGATTCTCCTGATTATTCTTCAGATTCCTAATGTTCAGGATAATATTCCCATCCCTCCGGTTGCTTGACTCTTTTATTGGGTCGGAACAGAAAGAGAACATCCGCATTTTGTTCGACATGATGTCGGCCGCCAACACGACCTTGAAGGGAGCCGTGAACGATGACTGCTGCCCGTGAACGGGTGATTTCCGATCTGCGCGAGCGCATTGCATCGCTGGAAGGCGTATCAGCCAGAAAGGCTGGCTGTCTGTCCTTCGGCGTGCCGGAAATCGATGCGGTCCTGCCGGGAGGTGGCCTGGCCTATGGCGCCTTGCACGAATTTGCCGGCGGTGGGTCGGGCACGGTGGATGGTGCGGCAGCAGCCCTGTGTGCGGCGGGCATCGCGGCTCGCACCAAAGGCCCGATCGTCTGGTGCCTGACGCGTCCCGATCTGTTCTTTCCTGCGCTCGCTGAGGTCGGACTCCATCCCGACCGGGTGATCTTTGTCGAATCCGACAAGGAAGAGGACGTGCTGGCCAATATGGAGGAAGGGCTGTCCTTCGGCGGGCTCGGCGCAGTCGTCGGTGAACTCGTTCGACTGCCGATGGTCAGCTCGCGCCGGCTGCAGCTGGCGGCTGAGCGAACAGGCACCATGGCGCTCGCCGTGCGCCGATGGCGGCGGCAGACGGAGGCCAATGATTTTGGGCAGCCGACGGCGTCGACCACGAGGTGGCGGGTGAGCGTGATGCCGTCGGGGGAATTGCCGGTGCCGGGTGTCGGAAGGGCCGAATGGTTGCTGGAATTGATGCGCGTGAAAGCGGGTGAATGTGCTGAGTTTCTCGTGAGGGCGTGCGATGACAAGGGTTGTCTCGATCTATCTTCCGGATCTGCCGACGGATCGCATTCGTCGCGCCGATCCCTCTATTCCGCCTGAACAGGCGATCGCCGTGATCGCCAGGAGCGGCTCGAAACGCTGGGTGTCGGCCGCCGACGCGGCCGCCAGGAAAGCCGGCGTTCATGTCGGCATGCCGGCGGCGAAAGCACAGGCGCTGTTCCGCGGCCTGATGCTGGTCGATGCGGATCCTGTAAAGGATGCCGCAGCACTCGAACGCATTACCCTTTGGGCGCTGACGCTCTATTCGCCGATCGTCGCGGTCGATGGGATCGATGGGATCGTCATGGACACCGAAGGCGCCGATCACCTGCAGGGCGGCGAGCTCGCAATGGTGACGAAGATCGCCAATCAGTTCCTGGCCAAAAAACTCACCGCCCGTGTCGCCATCGCCGACACCTGGGGTGCGGCCCACGCCTGCGCCCGCGCCATCAGCCGCGAAACGGTCATCGTGCCTTCAGGTCAGACCGTCCGTGCCGTCGAAAAGCTGCCGATATCGTTGCTGCGCCTTCCCGGGAAAGTCGTTAGCGATCTGCGCACGCTTGGATTCCAGACAATCGGAGAACTCGCCAATACTCCACGTGCGCCGCTGACCCTTCGTTTCGGTCCGGAGATCGGCCGGCGGCTCGACCAGATGTTCGGCCGCGCTTCCGAACCAATCGATCCGATCCGCACCGCCGAGCTCGTCGAGGTGAGCCGCGCCTTTGCCGAACCGATCGGTGCTGCCGAAACCATCAACAAATATGTCGGCCGGCTGGTCGTGCAACTGATCGAGGAGTTGCAAAGGCGCGGCCTTGGTGTTCGGCGCGCCGACCTGATCGTCGAAAAGGTCGACGGGACGCGGCAGGCAATCCGCGCCGGCACGGTGAAGCCGGTGCGCGACGTCGTCTGGTTGACGAAGCTGTTTCGCGACCGGACGGAAAAGATCGAGCCCGGTTTCGGGATCGAGAAGCTGACCCTAGTTGCGGTGATAGTCGAGCCGCTGGAGGAGCGCCAGAAGTCGTCGTCGCTGGTCGAGGACGAGGTCACCAACGTCACGCCACTGATCGATATCTACGGCAACCGTGGCCAGCGCGTTTATCGGGTGGCGCCGGTTGCCTCCGACGTGCCCGAGCGCGCCGTCCAGCGCATCAGTCCTGCTGCCGATCCGGTCGAGGTCACCTGGGTCAGTCATTGGCGCCGGCCGGTCCGGCTGCTGGCCCGTCCGGAACTGATCGAGGCCATCGCCTTGCTGCCGGACCGGCCGCCGGTCTCGATCACCTGGCGCGGCAAGCGCCGGAAGGTCAAGCGCGCCGATGGTCCGGAACGGATTTTTGGCGAGTGGTGGCAGCGCGACGCCGAGATGGAGGCGGTGCGGGACTATTTCGTCATCGAAGACGAGGCCGGCGAGCGTCTCTGGGTGTTTCGCTCCGGTGATGGCATCGATCCGGAAACCGGAAGCCACCGCTGGTTCTGCCATGGGATCTTCGCATGAGTTATGCCGAGCTGCAGGTCACGACCCATTTTTCCTTCCTGCGCGGTGCCAGTTCGGCGCAGGAACTGTTCGAGACCGCCAAGGCTCTTGGCATCGAAGCCCTCGGCGTTGTCGACCGCAATTCGCTTGCCGGAATTGTCCGGGCGCTGGAGGCCTCGCGTGCCACCGCCTTGCGCCTCGTTGTCGGTTGCCGGCTTGATCTGGCCGACGGCATGTCGCTGCTGGTCTACCCGACCGACCGGGCTGCCTATTCCCGGCTGACCCGCCTTATCACGCTCGGTAAGTCCCGCGGCGGCAAGAACAACTGCGTCCTGCAATGGGACGATGTCATCGCGTACAACGACGGCATGATCGGCATTCTTGTGCCGGATCTGCCGGATGACGTCTGCGCGATCCAGCTGCGCAAGATGGCCGAGCTGTTTGGTGATCGGGCCTATGTGTCGCTTTGTCTGCGACGCCGGCAGAACGATCAGTTGCGGCTGCATGAGATTTCCAATCTCGCCGCGCGGTTCAAGGTGCAGACTGTCGTCACCAATGATGTCCTCTTCCATGAGCCAGGCCGCCGGCAGTTGCAGGACATCGTCACCTGCATCCGCACCCGCACGACCATCGACGAGGTGGGCTTCGAGCGCGAGCGCCACGCCGACCGGTACCTGAAGCCGCCGGAAGAAATGGAGCGGTTGTTTCCGCGATATCCTGAGGCTCTGGCACGAACCATGGAGATTGTCCGTCGGTGCACTTTTTCGCTCGAGGAGCTCACCTACCAATATCCGGAGGAGGCAATCGTACCGGGCAAGGATGCTCAAGGATCGCTGGAGCATTATGTCTGGCAATGCGTGCCCGATCGCTATCCCGAAGGACTGCCACCCGATGTGTTGAAGGTCGTGCGGCACGAACTCGATCTGATCCGCACCATGAAATACGCGCCCTATTTTCTGACGGTCTTTTCGATCGTGCGCTATGCGCGGTCTGAAGGCATTCTTTGCCAGGGCAGGGGTTCTGCCGCCAACAGCGCCGTCTGCTACATTCTCGGCATTACCAGTATCGATCCCTCGACCAACGATCTTCTGTTCGAGCGTTTTGTGAGCCAGGAGCGCGACGAGCCGCCGGACATCGATGTGGATTTCGAGCACGAGCGGCGGGAAGAGGTGATCCAGTGGATTTATCGCACCTATTCCAGAGAAAAGGCAGCGCTCTGCGCCACCGTGACCCGCTACCGGGCGCGCGGCGCGATCCGCGATGTCGGCAAGGCGCTCGGCCTGCCGGAGGATGTGATCAAGGCGCTGTCGTCCGGCATGTGGGCCTGGTCGGAGGAGGTCTGCGACCGCAATGTCCGCGAGCTCAATCTCAATCCAGACGACCGGCGTCTTGTGCTGACCTTGAAGCTTGCGCAGCAATTGATGGGGGCGCCACGGCATCTCGGCCAGCATCCGGGCGGGTTCGTCCTCACCCACGATCGGCTCGACGATCTCGTGCCGATCGAACCGGCAACGATGAAGGACCGTCAGATCATCGAATGGGACAAGGACGACGTCGAAGCCCTGAAATTCATGAAGGTGGACATCCTGGCCCTCGGGATGCTCACCTGCATGGCCAAGGCCTTCGATCTGATCCGCGAGCACAAGAACCGCGATCTCGACCTGTCTGACATCGAGCAGGAGGATCCTGCGACCTATGCGATGATCCGCAAGGCCGATACGCTCGGCACGTTCCAGATCGAAAGCCGCGCGCAGATGGCGATGCTGCCGCGGCTGAAACCCCGAACCTTCTACGACCTCGTGGTGCAGGTCGCCATTGTCCGGCCAGGCCCGATCCAGGGCGACATGGTGCATCCCTATCTGCGCCGCCGTGAAGGCAAGGAGGCCGTCGAATATCCGACGCCCGAGCTTGAGGCGGTGCTCGGCAAGACGCTCGGCGTGCCGCTGTTTCAGGAGTCGGCGATGAGGGTGGCGATGGTCTGCGCCGGCTTTACCGGTGGCGAGGCCGACCAGCTGCGCAAGTCGATGGCGACCTTCAAGTTCACCGGCGGTGTTTCGCGCTTCAAGGACAAACTCGTATCGGGCATGGTGAGGAACGGCTACACGCCGGAATTCGCCGAAAAGACCTTCTCGCAACTCGAAGGCTTTGGCTCCTATGGTTTTCCGGAGAGCCATGCGGCTTCGTTCGCGCTGATCGCCTATGCGTCGAGCTACATTAAATGCCACTATCCGGACGCCTTCTGTGCGGCGCTCATCAATTCGCAGCCAATGGGTTTTTACACGCCGGCACAAATTGTTGGCGATGCGAGGGCGCACGGCGTCGAGGTTCGGCCTGTCTGCATTAACCGCTCCCGGTGGAACTGTACGCTGGAGCGGATCGGCGATTCTGGCCGCCACGCTGTCCGGCTCGGCTTCCGGCAGGTGAAAGGACTGGCGGTCGCTGACGCCGCGCGCATCGTCGCGGCACGCATGGACAATGGCTTTGTCTCGGTTGACGATATGTGGCGTCGATCCGCCGTGCCATCGGAGGCGCTCGTCCAGCTTGCCAAGGCCGATGCCTTTCTGCCGTCGCTGAAGCTTGAACGCCGCGACGCGCTCTGGGCGATCAAGGCGCTGCGCTATGAACCCTTGCCGCTGTTTGCCGCCGCGGCCGAACGGGAGAGGGCGGCGATCGCAGAGCAGCAGGAGCCGGAGGTGGCACTTCGGCAGATGACGGACGGGCATAACGTCATTGAGGACTACAGCCATACCGGACTGACATTGCGGCAGCATCCGATCGCCTTCCTGCGCAAGGATCTTTCGGCGCGCAACATCATCACATGTGCGGAGGCGATGAATTCGCGGGACGGGCGGTGGGTCTACACATCAGGTCTAGTCCTGGTTCGGCAAATGCCAGGATCGGCCAAGGGCGTCATGTTCATCACCATCGAAGACGAGACCGGGCCGGCCAATCTGGTTGTCTGGCCAACGCTGTTCGAAAAACGACGGCGGGTCGTTCTCGGGTCTTCGATGATGGCGATCAATGGCCGGATCCAGCGGGAAGGCGAGGTCGTGCATCTTGTCGCCCAGCAGCTGTTCGATCTGTCGGGCGACCTTGTCGGCCTTGCCGATCGCGATGAAGAGTTCAAGCTTCCGGCCGGCCGAGGCGATGAGTTTGCCAGAGGCGGAGGGCCCGATCCGCGGGATCAGCCGAAGCCGGTTGTCGCCGCGCGCGACTTGTTCGTGCCTGATCTTCATATCGATACGTTGAAGGTGAAGAGCAGGAATTTTCATTGATATTCTGTTTGGAGAGCTGGTCGTTGGTTCACATCCGTTCAAGGCGACGAACTCTCGCCTGAACTGGGCTACAACGTGCGCGTTCGCCCGAATGACCGCAACAACAGGTTAAGAGAAACAGCAACCTTGTCGATGTCGCGAATATCCCGCGAATATTGACCGGTGTAGAGTTTGACAATCATGCTGTCGCGAGCAGCGCCACTGAGTTCGAAATACAGATGCAGGTAATAGACTTGCTTGTCGCCGCTGCGACTTACGCTGCTTCGTCGTTGAGTGACCTGTCCGAGCTCCGCTTTGAACGGGGCGAAGCCGGGGAGTTTCAGCATGACCGATTTGGATTGAAATCGGGCCATGCTGGGGACTGCAACGACCGCCTTGTCCAGTGCCAGACTGACGATTTGGCCGGGGACGTCGTCGACGACAGCGGGTTCATCGAGCTTGAACGCATGAAACAGACGCCGGGGTTTCTCAAAGCAGATCAGCGACGCGATGAGCAGGACGACGATATTGATGCCTGACCACCACGCCGCGACCGGTGAAAACTGGCCTTGTACATGCGACGTTTCCGGTACGACGTTGACCAGAAGTCCAAGGACGGTAACCGTGATCATGATTGCGATCCAGGCGAAGCTGTAGCGGTCGAACTGGTTCGACTCATTGCCGCTGCCCTTTGGCGTTACCCTGAACGGCTTACCAAATGGCCTCACCAGGCTGGAGACCACGGTCGGCAACATGCGGAATGTTGAAAAGGTCCCGACGGCGCTGGAAATCACAGGCAAGTACCGGGTCGGCGTGATCCACAGCATCAGCAGAAAATACGCCGCCAGCAACGGCACCTGATGAGAGACATAATCGGCTATGTCAGTGAAATAGAGCGGGAGCAGGCCGAACCAAAGATAGACGATGGGGACGAGCAATATCGTGAAGCGGACTAGATACTGCACCAGCCATGATGCCGGCAAGAACATGATCCGTTGAAAGAGCGTCAATCCCGGGCCGCGCAGCGGGCCGTTATAGAGGTAAAGGGTTTGAATACCCCCCTGACACCATCGTTCACGCTGCACAAAATACCCGGTCAGGTTTTCGGCGGCCAGTCCCATCGATAGCCGCTCGTTCAGATAGCGCGTCTTGTAGCCTTTGTTGAGCATCGAAAGAGTTGTCAGCAGGTCTTCCGTGATCGACTCCGTTGGAAACCCGCCTATCGCGTCAACGGCCTCGCGGCGGGCAATCGAGCATGACCCGCAGCAGAAACTGACGTCCCAGGCATCTCGGCTGGGCGCGATCTCGTCGAAGAACAAGCGCTGCTCGTCCGGCCAGATATTCTCCAGGCCAAGGTTTGATTGCACCGGATCGACATTGAAGAAATGTTGCGGTGTCTGGACGATGCCGATGCTGTCATCTAAAAAGAAGGGCAGCGTCCGGCGAAGGAAATGCCGATAGGGCACAAAATCGGCGTCGAAGATCGCAATAAACTCGCCCGAGCTGACCTTCAGCCCGTTGTTCATGTTGCCTGCTTTGGCATGGCTGTTGTCGCCGCGCGTGACGTGGATGACGTTTTTTTCCTCGCAATAGGCCTTCAGCCAATCTCGGCGTTGATCGTCAAGCACATAGACATTCAATTTGTCGGCAGGATAATCCAGCGAGCGGGCGCCGATGATGGTTCGCTCGAGCACGTCGAGGGGCTCATTATAGGTGGGAATGAAAACATCGACAGTCGGCAGCTCGCGCTGCTCTCGCGCAAAGAAAACGCGGGCCAGCCTGTCCGCTTCTGCGCTGCGGTCGACGTAGCGGCTCATCAATACCAGAAAGAGAATGACTTCGACGCACGCCAAAATCTCGACGATGAAGAGGATCCAGACCCAGTAGAAACTCGCACCGCCGTCAGGATAGGGAAGCACTGTCTCCGTCAAACGCCAGAACATGTATCGCAATGCGACTGCTGCGACAACCGCGCAGGTCACCGCCCGTGTCCAGGTGTGATGGCGCGACCAATTGAACGGCCCCAGGAAGAAGAAGGCCAAAACGACAAAGGTCGGAGAGAGCGCTACAAGATACTGAACCACAGGCTTTTGACCCAGTTGGATACGTTGATGCCGTGTTTGGAAAACCGCACCTGCACTGTGCGCCCTACCTGGCAGGAGTTCGCAAAGTCATCGTTCATGAAGGATGGATCGAGGCGAACCCGAATGCGGGCGTTGCGTTGCGTCGACGGCGGCAAACTGGCGGCAAAGGAATCGGCCTCGACCGAAGCCGAACTGCCTCTGACGGACACGACCGTCCCATTGAAAACATCGCTGCGGCCAAACAGGCGCACCTGAGCGACGAGTTCTGGATAGATCTCGTCATAGTTGACCTCAGGGACAAGAATATCGACAAACAACTCTCGGCAGTCGAGAAGGCGCATCAGCTCGTCGTTCAGCATGACGTTGGAACCGTTGACGATACTCCTGCTCCAAACAACGCCGTCGAAAGGCGCTGTTGCAGTTGCGGATTCAAGGCTGCTGACGCGGCCTGCCTCTTTGACCAGCTGCTTTTGAACTTCGGTCGCTCGTGTCTTGTTTTCCGCTATGCGCGAGTTCAAGTCATTGATGCGAACGACCACCTCGTCTTCACGCTGTCGCGAATAAGGCACGTCATTCTGTCCGTCGCCGAAGACAAAGATACCCTGGCGGACCGCATTGAGCCTTTGTTGCAATTGATCGACAGTCAGGTTGCTGATTTCGACCTCGCCGCCGGTCGCAGCGCCAGCAGCCCGCGCGGCCTCAACCAGCTTCTGCGTCAGAATGCCTTTTGACTCGAGCTGCATCCGGCGGCTCAGGTCGACCTGCGCGACCAGATCCTGCGCTTGCGACACTTCGACTTTTTTCCGCAGGATTGCGACTTCGCGTTCGAGATTGGCAATGGTGGTCTGCCTGTAGATTTCCAATCTGGCAGACAATTCCTCGCGTAGCGTGGAGAGCTCCTCCCGTTCTTTTTTCAGCGCCGCGACGCGGTCGAGCGCCGTATTGCGATCCGCCTCAAGCGACGCGAGGATTGCGTGACTGACGCGTGTATTTCTGATTTCAGCCAGCGATTGTCCCGCTTTTACCGGGCTGCCGACCTTGGGGGGGTCTTCGGCAATCGTGCCGTCGATCGGCGCGTTAACGACAGCAAACCGCGCATTGACCGTGCCATCAAGGCTCGTAAAGCCGGTGATCGTCGGCAATGAGACGACAGTCACGAGTGTCAGCAGCAGCAATCCGACAACGATGCGCGTAATGCGATGGTTCCAGATCATGTTGGCATCCGAAGATATCACTTCTGCAGCCATCCGTCCTATCGAGCCGGCACAAACGGATGCAACTAATTCTTGTAATTTAGCGCATCGAAAACTAGAACACAAGTGATGGTCGTAAAGCTGAGGCAGAACAGTTCGGATGTGGAGGAACCGCCGCCGACGCGAGGCTTGGCATCGTATCGGTGCGGCGCCCGGAATATGGTCAAGCCATCTCCGGCGCGGCGACTGACGTGATGAGTGGTGATGGCGTGGGAAATCACACCGCCGCACCCGACAGTGCTGCCATTCCATTCAGTCAGAGACAGCATAATTTCACGCGACCTTCTTTTAATGCGGTCGAAGCCTTTTGGTCGCGATCAGCATGACGAGATCTTCGGAGGCATCGGCGAGCTCCAATGCCAATTCCGCAGCCGACCATCCACGTTTCTGCAAACTGACGAGCATTTCCACCATCGCGACTTCAACCTCTCGTCTGCAGATCGAAATCGGCTTCAATTCGATACGTTTTTCATCACATGCGGTGGTCATCTTAGCCTCCTTAGAAATGGGCAGCGTCACAAAATTCGCCAATGGGTGGATATGGTAGGGGTTGCGTGCAAGCCTCGGCCTTATACGCATCGACACAGACGGCCCTAGTCTGCGCGCAACCCCTTCGCGTCCTTATTTGCCGATGTCCGGCCTCAGGCGCGTCTCGCATGAAGGTGAGCAGAGGAAACCCGCCGAATTCCTGTCGTAAGCCGACGCTCGCGCAAAGCGCGCACGAATATTGCCCCGATAGTTCACGACCTATCCTCCTCTGCTTGCATATTTTGTTGTGATTATTGTCGTTTTCACGTTGAGAGTGCTTTGAAACTGCATTGCACTGGCAAGTGAGTATTTGGGCTTTCCGAACCGTCCTTAGGAACTAACCCGTGCTCATTTAGATACAGGAACAGGACGCGATTGTCGTTATCGCCGCATCCCGAAAATTATCGGTCCGTCCATTTCTGCTCGTAAATGAATATGATAAGTAGATTATGCACGTAAGACTTCGGTCGATTCGGTTTTGTTCGGATGGGCTGCGCGGCCATTTCAGCCGCGAAAGCGATTTTTTTGCTATTTCAACAGCCCGGATCGGCTTATGCGCTGAGGGAATTGGATGGTTACGGTGTCTGGAGATGACCGCGCTGCTGGACGGGAATGGCCGGCCCACCTTGAGCGGCGGCGCTGGCCGCGCGAACCGTCCCCGCAGAAAGAACATCAGGTGGACGTTCCACTTGCATTGGTGCCCTTGCGATTTTCGACGCGAGACCTGCCGCCGAAAGAACAATTCCAGTCCTGGCGATCACATATGGCGCCGCTTGTCGATGTTCATCTGCCGGACGGACAATCTGAGGACGACGGTTTTCTCGCGGAACAGACCGGCTGACATCTCGGCGATATCCTCATCGTCCAGCAGCGCGTGCAGGCATGCAGCTATATTCGCAATCAGGCCATGCTGCGGTCGAGCTTAATCGACCACTGGAACGTCGGCGTACTTCGCAGCGGCCGGGCCTGGACCGAGGCCAACGCCGTGTCACGGAGACCGGCCCGGGTGAGATATTTTTCAGGTCTCTCGGTTATCCCTACCGTGGGCGGATGACCGATTCAGCCGCGGTGCTCGTCTTCCTGCCCTATGAACTGACCCGTGATGCGCCCCTTCTGCAGATCGCCCACAACATCGCCCTCTCCGGGAGCCTCGCCGAATTGCTCGTCAGCTATCGACGGCCTGGACGCAGCATTTTGGGACGACGATCGGCGATTGGTTAACGGTCGCACGTTGATGCGGTGGGCTAAGCCTTCCGCAACTCAGTCCAATATCCATCCAAGGATAACTTCGGTCAGATGATATTCGACATCGCACAGCGGATGGCGTTCGGACCGGCCCGAGTGAATGGCGGCGCCGGCGTTGAGCCATTGATTGACGGCGAGATAGCAGGTGACAATCTCGCACCAGCCGAAGTAGACTCGCAGTTGTCGGGATGTTCGCCCCGGAAGCCCGGCACGCGAAGTTGTGATACAGGCATCGTCTCCGACGAGAGCACAAACTGACATGAGGCAGGATGCAGCGATGCTGAAAACCGATACCCGCCAAGCGAATTGGCGTCGTGTCAATCCAGGCAAATATGATGCTCACCTCGCCGTGCAGCGAGCAGTCAAAGCCGGCGAGCTGGAAAAGCAAAGCTGTGAAGTCTGCGGGGTCGAAGCAGTCGATGCCCGTCATGATCAATACGAAGAGCCTTTAAGGGTACGGTGGTTATGCTGACGGCACCACACGAGGCTTCACCATTACGGCGAAGACGTGTTTCCGGTCAGGAATGCATTTTAGAGGCCTGATCAATCTGGCGGATTGCGCGCCGTCCGGAGAATGACCGCATTGCGGGGCCCACCAAACGGCGAGCGGCCGCCTTGGCAGGACTGTCCGGCGAGTACAGCGCTGGTCTTGAGTCTGAAGCGCTATGACCGATCCGCATTTGTAAAAGCGTCGAAGATCGCATGATGTCCGGCATCGTTCGGATGAACCACATCGGCGGAGGCCAGGGCGCCATCGCCGTGAGCCTTCATGTTTTCGTAGACAGGTGCATAGAAGAGCGAGAAACGTCGTGTCAGCTTGCGCACGACGTCGACATACCCTTCGAAACCCATGCGCGCCTGGCCTGTGAAGCCGGTGCTGTCGAAGGCCGACCTGAAATTATGGTGATGGTCGCCTATCACCAGCCGATCACGCGCGGGGAAACTCAAGGATTGCCGGAGGTCCGCCGCGACGTGATCGCGCACCTCCGCTCTCTCGGTTTGGTTTCCTCCTATCCGCGCAGCCCGCAGCCGGGCGGGCTCTATACGCTGGTGACGACCAAAGCCTTCCTGTCGCCGTTCGGACTCGTGAGCTTGCGCGATCTCGGATTTGGAGCGCATCGAGGATACCGGCTGCTCAAGGAGGGGCCTCCTTGATGAAACTCCATTGCGCTGGGCGACGACACGGATGACTTCGGCTTGCCGTCGAGTGTGTTCGAGTGAAGCCACACATCAATGTTACTGCCGCGCAGGCTGAAACAATTCGATGAGGTTGCCGGAGGGATCAATGAGCAGGATCTGCGAGCCTCCCGGCCCGGTGACCACATCATTGCGGAAGCGGACGCCGCTTGCCCGCAGACGCGCCACCTCGGTGGTCAGATCGTTTACGATTAGGTGAATGCGATTCCAGCCGCCGGGTATCGGCTGTTCGCCGTCAGGCATCGGCCGGCCCGCCGAACTTCTCGGGCCGCTCAGAAGCAGACGCAGTGCACCGCGCCTGATGTCCGCGAAAGCCGGCGCATGCTTCGAGATCAGAGAAAAGCCGAGATGGGCGACATACCATTCGACGGCGACCTCGACGTTCTCGACCATATAACGCACGTTGACTGTCTCGTAGGCCATGGTTGCCTCGCAAGGTCTGGAGAAGCGGAGAGAGTTTAACAGACCGGTTTCGGATTGGAAAATAGCAAGTAAGGGCTGCGCTCTCCAAGTGTCATTTTTCCCGTGGGGCTTCTTGTCGCAAAACCGCAATATCAGGCCTCGCAAGCGGAAGCGCTTTCAGCGCCCGTGCGGAGGCGTACGTCTGGTCGCTCGATCGGTGCACGAATAGCCTCAACGAAAACTTAAGCACTTTGTAATAATTCTAATCAACCACCTCGCCGCAGAGTGTGGGACGACGTGTCTGAGTTCCGCATGCATGTGCCGCTGGAACATGCCTGTCCAGCTTGTTGATCGATTGCATCGGCCCGGAGCCACGGCGGCCCCGTGCGACAGGAGTGAGACTATGCCATCCAAACTTTTCACCCGCATCAGCGCTAAACTGACCGCCATGTCAGCGGTCGGCATCTTCATGGTTTTAGCCTTGCTGGCAGCGGTCTGGGTTGGCGACGCCTCGACCGGTAGAAACGCCGATTTCGGACGGATGCAGCTGGTCATTTCCCGGGATCTGGTGGACGCAAAAGCATCGCTGCGCGGCATGATGATGGGAATGTTGGAATTACGTCTGGCGGAGACTTCCATCGATGCAACGAAAGCGCGCGAGTATGTTAGCAAACGGCATGAATCGGCGACCAAATACCTGGCGAGCGCAAGCGCGCACGTCACGCTCCAGGCTAACAAAGATCGGATCGCTAAAGTTGCCGAGCTGACGAGCCAGTGGATGACCGAATACGAAGGTCTGTCCAACTCGATAGACGCCAGATTAGGCAGCGCTAGCAACGGTTCGGAAGCGTCTGCTGAGGAAAAAGCTGCACAGGGCAAGCTTTTGAACATTGCCGATCAGATCGGGTCGTTACTCGATGAGTGCGTGAATGCGGCCAAAAGCAAAGCTGAGGAAGCCGGGGTCCAGATGTCGTCCGCATCGAGCCTGGCGTTGCAAATCAGCCTTGGGATGGGATTCCTCGTGGTTGCAACGCTTGTCGCCTCGGCAATCTTTGGTTCGAAGGCGATCGCCCGCCCCATCGGTCAGTTGACATCGAGCATGAAACAGCTTGCCGACGGCGACCTCGAAACCGCAGTGCCGTTCGCAACTCGAACCGACGAGATTGGCGAAATGGCTGGCGCTGTGGACGTGTTCAAGCAGAACGGCATTCGGATCCGCCAACTTAATGCCCAGGAGCGTGCCCTGCAGGAAAAGAACGCGGATTTGTCCTCGAATATATCGGCGGTCGTCGCTGCGGCCGTTGCTGGAGACTTTACCCAGCGAATTCAGAAAGCCTATGAGAATCCCGATCTCGATCGTTTCGCGGTAAGCGTCAATGAGCTTGTAGCCTCTGTGCACCGTGGCGTCGGCGAGACCCAACGCGTCATCGCGGCATTGGCGCATGGGGATCTCACCAACGAGATGCGGGGCGAATTTCAAGGCTCATTCGCAGAACTCAAACGCGACGTGAATGCGACAATGGACGGTTTGAGAACCGTGATGGCAGAAGTCCGCGCGGCGATAGAAACGATCAATTCGGGCACCGGCGAGCTTAGCCACGCGTCTGGCGATCTGTCCAAGCGTACCGAGCAGCAGGCGGCTGCATTGGAGGAAACCGCCGCAAGTCTGGAGGAGATCACATCGGCGGTAAAGAGTTCGACGGAGCGCGCGGCTGAAGCCAGTCACATGGTCACCGAGGCGCGCAGAAGCACAGATCAATCGAGCGCAGTGGTCGCCGATGCCGTCGCGGCCATGGGACGTATCGAGAAGGCCTCCGGCGAGATCAGCCAGATCATCAACGTGATCGACGAGATTGCGTTTCAAACGAACCTGCTCGCGCTTAACGCCGGCGTCGAGGCAGCGCGCGCCGGAGAGGCGGGGAAAGGTTTTGCAGTCGTCGCCCAAGAAGTCCGCGAGCTTGCGCAGCGGTCTGCTCGCGCCGCCAAGGACATCAAGGATCTGATTACGCGCTCCGGAACCGAAGTGCAGAGCGGCGTGAGACTTGTGACCGCCACCGGCGAGGCACTGAGCCTGATCCAGGGTCAGGTAACCAGGATCAACGAACACGTCCAGTCGATCGCCACTGCGGCGAAGGAACAAACGACCGGTCTTTCAGAAGTCAATACAGCCATCAATCAGATGGATCAGGTCACGCAGCAGAATGCGGCCATGGTCGAGGAAGCCACCGCAAGCACCAGCCGACTGGCGGAAGAAGTGGTTTCTCTTTCGCAATTGATTTCACGGTTCAAGGTGCAGGCTGACGGGCGGCCTACCCTTTCGCTCGCCGGTGCGGTCAGCCATCACTCGCCCTCAGCGTCACCAGCGCGTGCGCTGCGTCAGACGCTCGCAAACGCGGTGGGTGCCAAGGCGGTCTAGTCATAAAGAGTACCAAGGAGTGCATTCGTGGCTCTCGTTTGCTTCCGGTCAGCCGACCTCTTCCACCGCCAACGTCCCCCGAAAGGTAAGACCGGGGGTTCCCTGTCGCGGATGGGCTCAGCTCCATCCGAACTTTTGAACCGACCGCTGTGCTAGTGGCCGCCAGGACCTTGTTGCTTATCATTGGATCATCACGGCCAAGCCAGCTCCCGCGCCCGGTGTGTCGGTGCGCTCGAGAAGGATGGGAGAGCCTGCGTGTTCGTTAGAGCGCCAGTTAGACTATTTCACCTTTCTTTCCGTGTCGGCTTGTTGAAGCTCATCGCAGTCGAGTCGGGTGGGCAATTAACTTGCTAGAGCGCCAGTTTTGCGAAATGGCACTGAGCGTCAATCCAATAAATACGTCAGAAGCGCGACGGTACCGCACCGCCGCGCCCGCAACGGGGGCCCGCGAATACGGCGACCGGTATCACGATAGCAAGTATGGATGAGATCACCGTCGATACTAGTAAAAGGGCGCGCAATGGCGTTAGGGCCGCCGACGCCATTGCTAGACTGCGTTGGTAGGGCCGGGAAGTACCAGTAGCGTGAAAACGCCGGCAATGAATGTCATCTGGCTCATGGTGCGCATATCCAAGTTCGCGACAGCACCCTGCACGATTACCCGCCCGAAAACTTTGATCGAGATCTTCCCAGATGGAACAAGCGAGGCCCACTGATCGTTTTCGTACACCGATGTCGGGAGATTTCCATGCCTCCTCTAGTCACGTTCATCGTCACTCGTCTTGCGATCGGGTTCTTGCTGGGCGCCACAGCCGGTTTCGTAGTTTGGAGAAAGTCCATCGCTCCAGTCTCCCCCTCGTACAGCTATGTGGCACAGGGAATGTTCATCTATCAGTTCGCAAGCACGATCGGCGTCTGCTATCTCGCCACTGCGTTGATGTTCGACGAACCGTAATCTGTCCAGCGTGCATGAAGCAGAGGTTCGGTTTCCCGGTCAGCGTTTTGACCGCAATTCTCGCGATGTTCGTTGCTTCGCTTCGCAGTTTCACAAGTGCCACGGCCCTGAGCGTACGGCGTGTGATCGGCGACCGAACCGCGAAGTGCGATTGAAACGACTATCGAGGTCGGGCCGACAAGATCGCGGCGCCGACCAAGAAGTGAGCATCCGCGTTGATCGTCGCGTTGCCCGTGGGTCACCAGCCTTGCCGTTCGATCAGTAAGAATCGCGGTGGTAGATCGATCTCGCGCGATGTTGTTGGCGATATTCGTCGAGGAACACGACTGACGCCGCACGGTGGGGCTTCGCGGAATACCGTCCAGCTAACGAAGGCGTGTGACGTCTCCGCCACCGCCTGAGGTCTTCGGCCGTCAGTTCAAGGGTCTCGCGGCGTCCGCGCTCCGAGAGCTTCTCCAGCGCAACGGCGCGGAACGTCTCGAGGCATTCGGCGAAATGGGCGGCGGAGGCGCGAGGGGGCGAGGCCGCATTGAGGATTCCCCGGCGCGTGACCGTGACCAAACACTGCACGTCGTCCGCCCGAAGAAGAAATGACCCTCTCATGTTTTTTTCGTCGAAGTTGATTTCCTGTGCTGCGCACGGCGCCTCATCCATTGTCGTTGCCGATCCTCTTGATAATGTCGCCGTCTTCGACTGAACCGGCACGATGTGCGAATGTCTGGAAAGGGCTTGTGTCGTACAGGTACGCTTCAAGAGTGGCTTGCACCTCTCCGCCGGCCGCGCCGATTGTGCCTAGGAATTCCAACACGTCCACGTGCCTCTGGAGGCTGCGATCGATCATGGCAGAGGTCCCGCCGTTTCCGAGGGCTCGGGCGCGCAACCTGAACCTCGGACGTCTTCGCGGTTGAACACGAACGCTCTAAGGAGTTGCGATCCGAGACGCGCTTGCTGTCCGATGTCTTCGAAGATCATTGCGGCTTCGCCGATCTCCGATATGTCGGTCGCCGGGCCGAACTGATCCAGCTCCCTAAGGAGCTCGAGCAGCGTCTCCAACTTGCCCCGCTGACGGATGGCGGCGATGAATAGTTCTTGAGCGACCGCTGCCCGCTGCCGGGGCACGAGATGCACCAGAACTTCCCCGACGACAGCCGCGCACCCACAATCGAAATCCTGGTTTTTTGCGAATGCCTTGATCTGCCGCAGAGCAAGGAGCGCTCTTCGATCTGCGGAGCCGCCAGGCATCTCGTCTCGTCTCGTCATCGGTCCGGTCCCTGTGAGTTTCGGAGCCGAGCGACCCATTCGGCGCCGGCCAATCCGTGGTGAAAGCCATTGGAAAGCGCTGCGCCTGGATAGGCTTGCAGCAATCGAGCCCTTGCTTCGAGGGACGAAATTGCACCGTCCGCCAGAGCTCTGAACAGCCGCGACACGGCGGTCATGTCGCATGCCTGTGGTGAGAGTCGGAGCGATGCCACGCCCAGAGATCGGGTTTCGGCCGGTTCTTCAAACAGAGCCTGACAGGAATGGGAGACCGTCTGCACCCCGTTCAGCGCGAGAAAGGACTGCCCGGAGAGGGTGTTGACGGGAAGGCCGTCGGGATCCTCCTGGCAGACGAACTGACAGTTGTCCTTAGTCCTTCCCTTTGATCGAGCGTGCGCGCAGCGTGCCGAAATCGCGAGCGGCACCCGGCCGAAAGCGAATAGTTCGAAGGCGACGTCTGGGCAGGATCCCGCGATCTCGGCAATCGACGCCGCCGGAAGCTCCGGCGGAAGGCAGACGCTGGTAGCGCCGTTTCTCGCAAGAATCCTCGCCGTCGCGCCATTGTATACGTTCACGAAGGGCCCTACGGCATGCGTCCGGCCCTTCAACAAATGGAGAGCCGAGAGGTCGTTCGCTTCGACAAGATGCGTGTCGGCGTTCGCAAAGGCTCGCTGGTACTTTACCTCTCGATCGATGGTGACTAGCGCCAGGGTCGAAAGCCGCACCTGCTTGCCCGCGGCTTCGAGCCGCTCGACCACCGCCGCAAACTCGCCTTCCATGAAATGAAGCCGCTTGGAGCAGACTGTTTCGCCGAGAACGACGACGTCGACGGGAGATTGGTCCGCAATCTCGAAATAGAAGTCTCGCCAGCGGTCGGTCGGCCACAGGTAGAGGAGCGGTCCCAAGGTCAGTTTCAGCGGCGTCATCGCTATCTCCACCGCTTTTCATATGCGCCATGCGTGGTCTGCTGTCCTTCGCTCAGCGACCTGAGGCGCGCCATCAGGGGCGCGCGCTCATGGGGCGCCGCATCGAGCGCTCTGCGGAGGGTGGAGACGACTTCCGAAATGTAAGCCTTGCCACGCTGGCGGCCCTCTATCTTGAGAGCCTTCACTCCCGCTGCGCGGAGTTCGTCGAGCTGATCCATGACGTCGAGCGAAACCGGATCTTCGAAGGCGTAGCCCTTGCTGTCGCCGATTTCGAAGCGTCCCTTGCACAGCGTTGGATAACCCGCCGGTTCGTTTGCTGAAAAACGATTGATCGTGAAACCGCCCAGATCGGACACCATGTCCGTTCCGGACTGGTGGTATCGGACGTGGCTCGCCGGCGAGCATACGCCGTTCATGTTCGGGGACTTGCCTGTCGCGTAGGAAGAAAGCGAGCACCGGCCTTCCGCCATTACGCAAAGGCCGCCGAACACGAAGACCTCCAGTTCGCAGGCGACGCGCCGGGCCAGCCGTGCGATGTCCTGGATAGTCAGGGTCCGCGGGAGCACGACGCGTGCTGCTCCGAAATTATCGACCAGATAGGACAGGGCGTCGGCATTGGAAGCCGAAGCCTGGACCGATATGTGCAGGCGCTGGGTTGGATGTTGTTCGGCCACGTGGGCCATCAGTCCGAAGTCAGCGACGATCAGCGCGTCGGCGCCCGACTCCGTCGCGTCCCTCGCTCTTCGATACCACAGCTCTTCTTTGCCTGCTGTCATGAAGGTGTTAAGCGCGACGAACGTCTTCACGTGCCGCGCGTGTGCATAGGCGACGGCCTCTTGGAGCTCCACCCGGTCGAAGTTCAGGCCTGGAAAATTGCGGGCGTTCGTCTCGTCCCGAAACCCGCAATAGACGGCATCGGCGCCAGCGTCGACCGCCTCGCGAAAAGATGCCGGGGTTCCGGCAGGGCAGATTAGTTCCATGACAGCCCCTGTCGCTTGAGTGCTTCGGTTCTGATTATCTCGAAGGCGCGGGTCACCGATCGGGCCATCGGCCCAGCGAACCGGGCAGCGGTCTTCACCAGATCGATTTCGTTGTCGTCGAGTGCATTTCGCAGGGCGAGCACCGCCTCCATGTCCCCGGACACCAGGAGCCTTCTCGCGAAGAAGACGGCGTCGCCGTCGACCCTCCCTTCGGCCAGTGCAAGCATGAGAACCAGAGGACCCGTTATCGTGGCATCCGCAGCGATTGGGCTGCCATTTCGGAATGTTCTCAGCGTTCGTTCGGCGGGGCGGATCGAAAAGGCGAATGAAAAGTCGGAGGGGATGAAGGCGAACCGAGTGCGGTCGTGGTCTCCCAGACGGTCGAACAGCTTTGGGTGGATTTTTAGAACCTGCTGGAGAAGCAAGTCGGCGACGCGGGCGGCAATCGGCAACGGCACCATGTGTGCGGTCGCCATCAGGCGGGGTGGGACGAGCATTGAAGCCTCTCGAATGAATGAGGCATCCTAGTTTTTCCCGAGGTGATCCTGTTTGATCTTCGACAAAGACAGAAGAGGTTTGTTGGTCGATTGCAATTCAATGCTAGATCGCATCACCAAAAGACATTCGGACCTGCAGAGCTTTCTCGACGACCTCGAGAGGCGCAGTCTGCTCGTGTCCGTGGACGAACCGGTATCACTGGTTCATGAGATAACCGCCCTGCATCAACAGGTGCTGCACGAGGGCGGTCCCGCCCTCCGCTTCACGCGTGCCGTGAGGGCGGACGGTCGGACCTGTCCGATCAACGTGATCGCGAACCTATTCGGCACGAGGGAGCGCATCGAACTGGGCTTCGGTCTTGGACCAGGCGGAATTTCGCATCTTGCCGAGGAACTTGCGGAGTTGCAGCGCCCACGGCCGCCGAAGTCGCTGGCCGACGCGTGGAGCAAGGTGTCTCTGTTGAAGGCCGCCGCGGCGATGCGTCCCCGGTACTGCGGCAAGGCGCCGTCGCAGGAAGTCGTGCTCGAGGGTGACGACGTCGACCTCGGCCGCTTGCCGATACAATGGTGCTGGCCCGGCGAACCGGCGCCGCTCGTCACCTGGCCGCTGGTCATTACATGCAGTCCGGACGACCCAGACGATGTCAACGTCGGAATCTATCGAATGCAGGTGCGTGCCAGGAACTCGCTGATCGTCCGCTGGCTCGCCCATCGTGGTGGCGCGAAGCACTTCAGAGAGTGGCAGCGAAAGGGCTTGGACATGCCGGTGGCGGTCGTGATCGGCGCCGACCCGGCGACGATCCTCTCTAGCGTGATGCCCCTCCCTGAAGGCATGAGTGAACTGAGCTTCGCGGGTCTGCTTCGGGGAACACGGACGCAGGTGACCAAAGGCCGGACGGTGCCCCTGTTCGTGCCCTCGAACGCGGAGATCATCCTCGAGGGCTACGTATCGAAGGACGAGACTGCCCAGGAAGGACCCTATGGTGACCATACGGGCTATTACAACTCGGTCGAATCTTTTCCCGTGGTGAACTTGTCCGCGCTCACCACCAGACGATCGCCTGTCTACCTTACGACCTATACCGGCCGGCCGCCGGACGAGCCTTCGGTCCTCGGAGAGGCGATGACCGAGCTGTTCGTGCCGATGGCGAAACGCCATTTTCCCGAAATCAGGGACCTTTGGCTTCCTCCTGAAGCCTGTTCTTACCGCACGGCAGTCGTCGCGATCGACAAGCGATACCCCGGTCAGGCCCGTCGCGTAATGATGGGGCTGTGGTCGATGCTCCCCCAGTTCAACTACACGAAGCTCATCATCGTCGTCGACGCCGATGTGTCGGTGCGTCGCTGGGAGGACGTGGTCTGGGCGATTTCCACGCGTTTCGATGCGGCGCGCGATCTCGTCGTGCTTGAAAACACACCAATCGACTACCTCGACTTTGCGTCTCCAAAGGCTGGACTGGGCACGAAGATGGGACTGGATGCCACCAACAAGATCGGCGTTGAGACAGAGCGGGAATGGGGACGGGAACTTCGCATGCCGGATGAGATGACAAAACGCGCGGGCGAAATCTGGGAAAGGATCCGATGTGGACTCGCACGTTGATCGTCACGACGTGGTGGTAGGAGTGAGCGGCGCGTCGGGTGCGGCGCTTGGCGTCGTCGTTCTGGAACGACTGACCACCTTGGGTGTCAGAGTGCATCTCGTCGTAACAGCCGGCGGACGGCGCACGCTGGCGCACGAGCTCGGCCCCGAGGCTCACGGCAGGATGCTTCTCAAGGCGTACCGATACTACGACCACAAGGACGTCGGTGCGGCGATCGCAAGCGGTTCCTTTCCGGTCTCCGGCATGATCGTCGCGCCTTGTTCCATGAAGACGCTTGCAGGAATTGCGACGGGCTTGTCGGAGAACCTCCTCACGCGCGCCGCCGACGTCCAACTCAAGGAGCGCCGCCGCCTGGTGCTTATGACCCGAGAAACGCCGCTGCACCTCGGGCATCTTCGCAATATGGTCTCCGTCACCGAGATGGGGGCCATCGTCATGCCGCCGGTGCCTGCCTTCTACCACCTGCCTCAGTCTCTCCAGGAGGCCGTTGACCACTTGGCCTGCCGTGCCATCGACCTCTTGGGCCTGCATATCCCACATCAGTCGCGGCCGTGGACGGGAGAGGTACCCTTTCGATCAGCCGAAGACGGCGATCGGGTCGGCTCCGAAGAGCGTCGCATGACCGCCTCCCAGGAGCCAGCATGAAATTCCGGCCGTAAGCGCGGCGGCGAGAAGCATGGGCAGGTCCAACGTGAGGCGCCATCGCGAGGGACGGCGCGCGAGTGGAACGATCGAGGTGCCTTCCGACAACGCCTGCCACCGACCGCCGAGGCGTCGGCGCGCCCGTTTCTCAGCCATGGGAATGGCCGCGAGAGCGAAGAGCGCGAATCCTCCGAACAGCAGGAGCGACCGGAGGTCCCCGTTCGCGACGATATGTCCGGACGCCCAGATGGCGAAGCCCCAGAGTACCGGGTGTCTCGTCACCTGCACAACGGCTCCGCGTCTTTCCGAGGACCTCATTGCGATCGAAAGCGGGTTTTCACTAAACACGCCCGCTAGCACCAGGAAACCTCCCAGCGGTGCAAGGACGAAGGTTACCGCCGCGTGCCAAGGCTGTAGATCCCAAAGCGGAACGTAGTCGAGAGCTAACGCGGCTGAAAACAGCCAGATGAGCGCCGCTGTCGATACAACCGAGTAGCTGATCAGATAGACTGGTTTACCTACCTGTGAAATGACGCCAGCCCGCACCGCTGGGATCGCGGGGACGGAATGGAGAAGCAGGAAGACTGCAAATGCAGCAACGAACGAAATCATGGCGGCCTCCTGTGAACTTCTATAGCAGATCCGACTTCCGCTAAATTTGATCGTGATCAACCACGACCTCGCCGCGTTCCACTAGGCGGCATTTGATGTTTGGCCGGCCGTTGGAATCGAAGCCAAAATCCGAACCAGATGCCGATGGGGGCTTTAAGTTCTTACCGTCGGCATTGGCAATTGAAGACAGGCCAGATCTGGCTGAGCATTGCTGGATAGGCCCGACGTCGCAGTCTTTGCGCCAGCGCAAAGAGCGCAGCCTTCTGCCCGACTAAAGATGATGGCATTTGTCATCTTTAAAGGCTCCTATCGTGCTCCGCATCCGTTCCCTTTGCTTCGCTCCCATCGTCCTCGCCGCGATGCCGCTCGTCCTCAATGCCGCTGAATTTCCCATTGGCGCACCTCAGGTTGCCGGTGGGATGGAAGTGGCCGCGGTGTACCTGCAGCCAATCGAGATGGATCCTCCCGGAATGATGCAGCCCGCCTCGGAGTCCGACGTCCATCTGGAAGCCGACATCCACGCCACGGGCGACAACGCGAATGGATTTGCGGAGGGGGATTGGGTCCCCAATCTTCACGTCGAATATAAGGTCAAGAACCTCGACAACGGTGGGGAAGCGGCCGGCGCTCTCGAGGCGATGGTGGCCAGCGACGGCCCGCACTACGGAGACAACGTCAAACTTTCGGGTCCGGGTCGCTACGCGGTCGAGCTGACCATTCATCCGGGAGGGCATGGCATGATGTCGTTCGGTCGGCACGTCGACAAGGAAACCGGCGTCGCCGAGTGGCCGGAGGCATTCAGTCTCAACTACCAGTTCGTGTTCGCGGGGGTTGGAAAGAAGGGCGGCTACTGATGAGGGTGATGAGACCTTCGACCGTCCTGACTCTGGCGCTTGCGGCCGCTCTTGTCGGGCTGCCTCCTGCGGCCGCTGGGGACGAGGACCCGGTCTTCGACGTTCATTTCAGCAACGGCGTGATTTCGCCCGCGGTCATCGAGGTGCCTGCGAACAAGCGATTCAAGCTGGAACTTCATAACGACGGTTCCACGCCGATCGAGTTCGAGAGCATCCCGCTCCGGAAGGAAAAAGTGCTTGCTCCGGGAGCTTCAAGCTTTCTCGTCTTCAGGTCTTTGCGGGAGGGCGACTACGCCTTCTTCGACGACTTCCACCTCGACATGCCACCAGCCAGACTGACTGTGCGATGACAGCGGACGTTCTCCTCCAATCCTTCAGGATCGCTTCCGTCGTGTGGAGGGAATCCTTCGAGGCGCTGGTGATCGTCGGGATACTTCTTGCGTGGACGATAAACGAGGGTGTGGCCGTCCGGCGGCGAGCAATCAGGTCCATCGCTGGTGGCGCGGTGGCCGGAGTCATGATCGCTGTCGGACTGGCATTCCTCATGAGCGGTGCCGCCGGTTTCCTCGATGGCGACGGCGAAGACATCCTTCAATTCGCACTCGCCGCGACAGCCTCCATCCTGATGCTTCGCATGGTGTTCTGGATGCAGCGAGCTGTGCGCGGCTCGTCCAAGGGAATGAGATCGCAAGCCGCCGGCCTTGGAAAAGCTCGGAGCTGGACCGCATTGGGCCTGCTCTCTGCAGTCGCCGTGGCGAGAGAAGGCGCCGAGACCGTCGTCTTCCTCTACGGGATGCTCTCGGGCTCGGGCGGGAGCGCGACGCTCGTGGCGGGTTCCGGCGCGCTCGGGCTCGCGGCGGCGTGCCTGACCTTCCTGTGCTTTAGATCCGGCGCGTCGGCATTCTCTAAAAGAGCGGTATCAATCACGAGCCAGGTGCTGCTTCTGATCCTCGGAAGCGGACTGATGATGACTGCCGTGGACAGAGCGATCTCGCTTGGGATCGTGCCGATGCTGACGTCGTCGCTTTGGGATACGGGCTGGATACTGGACGAATCGGCGGGGGCCGGGGCGTTTTTATCAGCACTGACGGGCTATCGCTCGAGGCCCGAGCTACTCCCGCTGCTCGCACTGGGATTCTACTGGATAACAGCGTCACTGGCCTACGCACCGGCGGTCGGGGACAAGGCTCACGCATGAACGCAGTCCGGACAGTTGCGCGCAGTTTCGCCGGTGGCTTGGGCGACGTCCTTCTCGCTCATCAGGCCCTTATCCGCCGGGCGCAATGGGTCATGATCATGGTTTACCTGTCGTTCCTCGTCATTCCGCTGCTGCTTCCGCTACCGGGCAGCAGCGACTACATCTGGAACAATCTGTCGCGGTTCGTGCAGTTCGTGTTCTGGGGGGTCTGGTGGCCCTTCGTGATTCTGGGGACGGCGCTAGTCGGCAGATTTTGGTGCGGGCTTCTTTGCCCCGAAGGTGCGCTGTCGGAGTTCGCGAGCGAGCGAGGTGCCGGTCGAGCCATTCCGAGCTGGATGAAATGGTCCGGCTGGCCTGTCGTGGCATTCGTTACGACCACGATCTATGGGCAGCTCACGAGCGTCTACCAGTACCCCAAGCCCGCCGCACTGCTGCTGGGAGGATCAACGCTCGCGGCGATGGTCGTCGGAGCCCGGTATGGCAAGGCGAAGCGCGTATGGTGCAGGCTTCTGTGCCCGGTGAGCGGGGTCTTCGGGGTCGTTTCGAAAATCGCGCCGCTGCATTTTCGAGTGTACCCCGAGTTTTGGAAACGTTCGGCCGCAGTGGACGGCTCAGGTGTGAATTGCGCACCGCTCGTTCCAATCAAGACGATGCAGGGAAGTTCGGCCTGTCATATGTGCGGCCGCTGCAGTGGGCACCGGGGGGCGATACGGCTGGCGTGGCGCAAGCCGTCGTCGGATATCGTTTTCGGCTCGGGACGAATGGCGACCCGTTGGGACACGATCCTCATCGTTCCGGTGCTTCTAGGTCTGGTGCCGACGGCGCTTCATTGGACGGCTAGCGGCGTGTTCCAGTCTATCCGGCAATGGCTTGTCGAACTCTGCGTCGACAGGAGCTGGTCCTGGCCGCTCTCTCTGCGAATTCCCTGGTGGTTTCTCACCAACTACCCATCGGTCAACGACGTCATGAACTTCGTAGACGCGGTCTCGTTTCTAGTGCTCGCGTGCCTGGGTGCGCTCGCCGCCACCGTCGCGTTCGTGCTGCCTCTCGCCGCCGCCGCTGCGATCCTTCGTCGTCCGAGTCGGATCGTCCATCATCTGGCGCAGGCTTTCATTCCGCTCGCCAGCGTCGCTTTTCTGCGGCCTCCTTGCGCTGACCACGAGCCAGCTAGGCTCGGATGGCGTAGTTCTTCCCGGAGTCGATGCGAGCCGCGGAGCAGCAGTCGTTATTTGCGGCGTATGGTCGTCGGCGCTGTTTTTCAGGATTGGGGGCGTCTATAGCAAAGGAATCGCCCGCCGCATCCTCGCTACGGTACCGGCGGTCATAGCGACCGCCTTGTTCTGCGCGGCCTGGCTGGCTTCGTTCCTGTAGAAGACCATTCCACGATCAAGAGCTGCTCTTGCGGGCGGTTGCAAATTGGCGCGGCGACGACGGGAGGGGTCGAGACGCACTGCGGCCGCCGTCGCCGGGACTTTTTAATCTCGACGACAAATGGTCTTTCCGTAGCATCGTCATGGTTCTTTGCTGAGGGTCTTGCAGAAAAGTCACGCCGACGGACGGGTGATGATGAATGCGACACAGGCGCTCAGGATCGTAGCGACGACTGCTAGCGCCAAGGGGCCGGGATCAAACCAAATGAGAAGCAGGAAGCTGGTCGCGATGGTCAGCGCCGCCACAGCCTTCGCCCTTGATCTGATCGCCCCGCCCTCGCGCCATGCCGTTACCGAAGCGCCGAACCATCGATGATCCAGAAGCCAGGACTCGAACCTTGGCGAAGTGCGGGCGAATATACCCGCTGACAGCAGCAGAAATGGCGTCGTCGGAAGCAGAGGCAGGAAAATGCCGACGATTGCAGCAGCGACGGAGGCCCAGGCGATCATCATCATCAGCGTACGCATCTTCATCTCCAGGACTTTCAATGACTATAGACTTGGAGAGCATTCCCTTCTTTGACATCCCTCAAAGACGGATTTGCGCGGACATCTAATATGCTCTCCATCAACTGCACGAAATGGAGAGTGCGATGCTGCCGAGGTTCGTTACCGCGTTTCTGAAATCATCCGGCGAGGCGGGCGTCGTAGTGATGGAACATGCAGGCGCCCATCGTGTGATCGTAGTCGATCGCGCCGCGCTCTGCGAGATGGCCAACCCGCCTCGGGCCGACGAGACCCGACTTCAGCAGAGCGTCGGCGCGATCTGCGAAATAGCGACTTCGAAAATCCTGAGCGACGGACAATCCCCTCATTCGCGACTAAGCGTCTCTGCCGCCGACGTCACCGCTTGGAAGCTGGAACGGTCGAACTTGCACTAGAAGCTGGGCGCCGACGCCCCCTCGCCGAAGATGACGGCCACGTCGATTGCCTCCTGAAGCAATGCGCCGCCGACCGATGGAAGGTATCCCGCTCCCGCGAATTCCGTCGCGCGGAGCGAGAAACCTGTGCTGGTATAGATGCTTTGAAGCGCTATCTTGCGCGAACGACGCGCGATGCCGATCGCCGTCGCTATCTTGGTGAGGTCGTCTACGGCGAGATCAAGCAGCGCAGGCACGCGCGGCTATTGCCGCTCGCCATCGGCCAGTCGCAGTAGGCGAGGTGGGTCCGTCAACGTCAGTTTCTGACGCCCGCCCTCGACAATTCCCTTGGATTCCCACGCGCTCAGTATGCGGGACACCGTATGTAGCGTGGTGCCCGTCATCTCGGCTATGTCTTGACGCGATATCGGGAAGTCGATGCGTATGCCCTCCTCGACGGCCCGTCCAGCCTGTTTCGAGAGGCGAAGTACGGCATGTGCGACCCGCTTCTCGACTTCCTCCGTCGACATCTCCCGTATGCGTGTGTGGGCCTCCTCGAGGCGCTGTCCAATCGTTTGCATCGCGGTCATTGCCAAGCGGGGGTTCTGCTCGACGAAGCATGACCACATCTCGGTCGGCCACCCGATGATGAGGCTTTCAGCCGCAGCCCGCGCTGTACCGGGATAGTCGGTGCGACGGAGGGCCATTGCGAAGCCGAAAAGGTCGCCTGGGTGCACCATGCGGACGATGATCTGCTGACCGTCAAGAGTGACCTGCGTGACCTTCAGCCTCCCATGAATAAGGAGGAAGAAAGACTTCGCATGCCCACCCTGCTCGAATACAGCGTCGCCCTGAGCGACCCGGCGCGGTGCCGCATGTTCCAGCATTGAATCCAGGTCCGGATCCGTCATGCGTTCAAACAATGACAGCGACTTCAGAACTGCGCGGTCAACCTTCATTGCTGCTCGTCTCCGTGTACGCCTTCGTGGACCGGGCGATAATGTCGGTCGCGGTTCTTCGGGCGAAGTCCGAGACGCTTTCCATCAGCGTCATGTGGCGGACGAGCCGAAATCCTAGATTGTCCGGCGGCGCCCCCACCGAACATCCGCCGCCCTTTGGGTTGCGAATGAAACTGCTCATCGGGGCGCGGTGCTTGCCGGAAGCGATGAAGATGCCGCAGTCGGAACCTGACCGTTTTTCGTCCACCATTCCTTGATCAAGATCAATTCGCTTGTTGCATGTCGACGTCCACTCCCAGATGTTGCCGCCAAAATCGACAAGCCCGGTGCTGCTGACGCCGAAGGTGCCTTTTGGCTGTGGGCGCGGGTCCACGGACGCGGCTCTCCGCGCCTCCCGCTCGTAGTCGGCAAGCCAGCGCACGGCCGGATTCTTCTCGTCCTCATCGACGCCAAGGGCGTCGTCGGGAAAACGGTCGGCGGCGGCGTAGGCGAGTTCGAAGTCCGTGGGCAGCGTCCACGCCTGCCCGGTCCGTTTCGAAAGCCACGCCGCGTATCGCACGGCGTCTTCGTAGCTGACGCCGGTCAGCGGCATATCGGGCGCCACGGCGTCTTCCGGTTCGTCGGCCGGGACGCAGACGCCGTCGTCGACGCATCGCCTGTACTCGCCACGGGTCGTCTGAAACTTCATAATCTGGAGACGTGTCCGGACGTCGACGTCCTTGCGGGGCGCGTCGACCGCCCGACCGTTGCGAAAGTACTCGGCCGAATCGCGATAGGCGAACGTTCGGCTCTCGATGAAGACAGATTGGGGAGACGGGAGAGCGGGGAGAGCGAGGTCGACATCGTGGAACGGGACCAGCCCCGACGCGACCGCGACCGCACCGGACAGGACCGCAAGCAGGGCAAGGGGAATGGCTATGGATATCGCCGAAACCTCGTCTTTCCCGGTCATAACTTATATCGCTGGTTGCGCCTCTTTGTGAACGGATGGAGCGCGGGTCCTCTCAGCCCCGCGCCCCCTCGCTTCAGACCGTCAACTGCCCGACGGAGCTCTGACCGAAGTCATGAGATCGTCGTCCCATTCGCCGGTGACCTTGAAGTGTGCCGCCGCACCCAGCTCGAAGGCTTCGATGAGGTTATGGTTCACATAAGCGTAGATGCCCGGCTGGACGAACGTATAGACGGCAGCGCCGGCGGTTCCGCCAGGTATGAACCAGGTCTCCTGGTCGACGTCCGGCACGTTGGCGAACTTGCCGGTGGCCCATACGTACTCGCCATGACCGCCGATCAGGTGCGGACGCGTGTCGCGGTTTGCCTGCGAGTGGACGATCAGCACCGTCTCGCCTACTTTCGCGGTCATAGCGTTGTCGCCCGTCAGAGCACCGACGGCACCGTTGAAGACGATGTGCGTCGGGGTCAGGGTCCTCATGACGGCGATCGTGTCCTCATAGGCCTCGCCGGGGCTGTCGTATTTCTTGAACTTGCCGTTCTCGTCCTTCGGAATGTAGAAGTCCTGCTCGCCGACGTAGTAGACCTTGTCGTAAACTACTGGCTTTCCGTGGCCGTCTGTGAGGCCTTCGCGCGGAAGCACCATGATCGCACCGTTCATGCCCGAAGTGACGTGCCACGGCACCATGCCGGGAGGTGCGCAGTGGTAGACGAAGACGCCGGCCTTCGTGGCCTTGAAGCGCAGCACCGTGCTTTCGCCGGGATTGACGATCGTCAGCGCGCCTCCGCCTAACGCACCGGTGGCGGCGTGGAAGTCGATGTTGTGCTGCATCGTGTTGGTATCGGGATTGACGAGGGTCAGCTCGACGTAGTCGTCCTGGTGAACGACCAGGAGTGGGCCGGGAACCGATCCGTCGAACGTCATCGCGTTGACTTCGGTGCCGTCCTTGTCCAACACCATCTTCTGTTCCTTAATGGTGAGGGTGAATTCCTTGATCCTAGGTCCGCCCTTCGCCTGCTGATCGTGGGCGTGGACGAACGGAGGCTTCACAAGTTCGACCTTCTCGCGCGGAAGCTTCGAGAGGTCGACTTTCTTCCCGCTATTCTTGGCGCCGGGCGCTACGTGCTCGTCGGCGTGGGCGGGAACGCTTGCAACCAGAATGGGGGTCAGCGCCCCTGCGACGGCTGCGCCCGTCAGCATCGTGCGTCTTGTCATCTGCAGAGTATTAGTCATGCCCCAATCTCCATTAGTCGAAGAGCGGACGAACACCGCCCGGTTTCGAGGAGGAGAGTAGTAGAACCGGCACGGGACTCTTTGATTTGGAGCAAACTTCCTGTTTGCTGCACCGCAAAGTGACCGAGACTCTATTTGCGTAATCTCAACGACCTGCTCTTCGATGTCAGGCATTGCTGCGTGACAACTGGAGACAATGATCATGCAGAAGACCATGGACGCCGAACCGCGGGCTCCTCGCGGCATGTCGCGCGACGGCCTCGTCCTCTTTTCCTACGGGTTCCGTCCCTTCTTCCTAGCTGCCGCCTTATGGGCGATCCTGAGCATGCTGCTATGGACGAGCTTTCTGACCATGGACCTGCCGGTCGCCACCCAATACGGGACGCTTTACTGGCACGCACATGAAATGCTCTTCGGATTCGCTCCGGCGATCCTGACGGGCTTTCTTCTCACGGCCATTCCAAACTGGACGGGTAGACTGCCGATCGCCGGACGTCGGCTCATAGCTTTGTTTTCACTGTGGTGCGCGGGCCGGATCGCCATGCTTGTCAGCGGCTCGGTTGGCGTCATGGCCGCGGCGCTCGTCGACGGCCTCTTTCTGCCGGCCATGCTCGTGATTTGCACTCGGGAGGTCGTGGCCGGGAGAAAGTGGAAGGATCTGAAGGTCGTTGCCGGGCTCCTTGTCCTGTCCGTGGCCAATGCCTGCTTCCAGCTTCAGGTCGTGCAGCGGGAAAGCCCCGAGCTGCCGATCCGCCTTGGTCTCGGCGCCTACGTACTGCTCGTGACGATCGTGGGCGGTCGTATCCTTCCAAGCTTCACGCGAAACTGGATCAACCAGTTCGGTCGCACTGACTTCCCAGTGCCCTACAACCGCTTCGACGCGGCGACCATCACTATAGGAGCCGCCTCACTGGGTGTCTGGTCCATCGGGCCAGAATCCTTCCTGAGCGGTCTGCTTGGGCTGGCTGCCACCATGCTCAACCTCATCAGGCTCGTGCGCTGGCGTGGATGGACGACGTGGCCGGAGCCCATTGTATTCGTGCTCCACGCAGCCTTCGCCTTCGTTCCGCTTGGATTCGCGGCCATCGCGCTACAGGCCATAGGGCTTCCGGAACTCGCCGTCCTGCACGTCTTCGCGATCGGTTCTATCTCGCTGATGATGCTCGCTGTTATGACCCGTGCGAGCCGCGGCCACACAGGCAGAAAGCTGACGTCCGCACCTGTCACCAATATTTCCTACGTGGTGCTTGGCGCCGTTGCGCTCGTGCGACCTGCTGCCGAGCTTCTACCGGAATACAGCGCTCCGGTCTTGCTCGTGGCCGCGGCGGGCTGGATCGCGGCCTTTTCCCTCTTCATCGTGGAGCATGCGTCGATGCTGTGCACCGGCAGGAAGCCGTTGACCGTCCGAGGGAAGTAATTCCAGCGCGGCATGCACCGACGGTGTTTGCGGCGCGTCGCTCGGGAAGCACATAAACATGCAAGAGAGCGTTTCCCAGGGGCCCAGCCGCTGATCCAAAAGTGGATGCAAAGCCGCGGTCGCCTTTGGGCGCGCCTGGGCTTGGCGGACGATTTCGATGAGCGTGTGGAGAAGTCGGCGTCTTCAAGTTCTTCCCTGAAGTCTGGCAGGAGCAGTCTCCGAGCTGTTCCGCGGCGAGAAGGCAGGACCATCCGGTCCGCTGCCGCGGAGTATCAGGCAGTCGAAGGTTGCTCCTATACGTCGTGGATTGGCCATGAGCCTGCCAGCAGCCTAAGCGGTGCTTAGTGCCAGATCCGAAGCGGTGGCGATGGAATTGTATACGCCAAGGAGGCTGTTCGCGTCTCTCCGGTGAACGCCGGCTTCATCCTCGACCAGCGGAGAGCCGCCGGAATGGTGGTCGCGGGAATGAACTGGCCGCCGCAACGCGGATTGTTGTGCCGCCCGTGTTGTCCGACTTCGACATCCGCTCAGAACCTCCATCCTTCCCTGAATAGCGACCGTGTAAATGCGTTGGCGCTAGCCGTCAGGATCGCCTGGATCCTGCAGCAAGATGGGCGGGTGCATGCGCCATGCGCTCGCTCACCACAGCGCCGTCGGAAGCGATCACCGCGCCATGTGCGGTTTCCGATGCGGACGGTCAGCCGGGTTCGTCCAGCGTCCTCACCCTCGCCCCGCTCCACCAAGCTGCGGACGAGGCCCAGCTTCATGTGACGTCGAAGGGCGTCGGGCGAGATGGCGAACCGGCGGGCCAGAAAAGCGGCGTCGATCGTCAGCTCCCCAATGTCAATCTGTTCTGCGCAGTCCATGCCGCGTTCAACCTTTTTAATCATCGAGCGAAAAACGCTGCGCCATCTCCGGCGTCCATGCCGGCTCGTAGACCAGATCGACCTGCGCCCGCCGCACGCCGGCGAGATGCTCTACGCGGACCTTGACCGCGTCGGCAAGAAACCCCGACGCTGGACAGAAGCGCGTCGTCGTCGTCATCTTGACGTTCACCATGCCGTCCGTCGCAACAAGAACTTCGTAGATCAGTCCGAGATCCACGATATTCGTGCCAACCTCCGGGTCCTCGATGTCCCGCAGGGCAGCAAGCACGTCCTCAGGCGTGAGTTCATGTTCTGGCACAGGCGGAATCCGATGGTGTCGCGCGGATCATGATACGATAGACCTTGCCGGTTTCATCGAAGTTCCCGACCCATTCGTGGCCGCGTTCCTTCAGCTCGTTGAAGAGGAAGACTGGTTCGCGGTTCAGAAGTGCGAACATCACCTCGCCGCCCTCCATCATCTCCAGCCTTGCAAGGATCCGCTCCATCGGCTCCGGCGGCGGGAGATCCGTGAGGTCGAGGTTCCAGACCGGCTCCGGCCAGAGAGCCTCCTGTTCGGCCTTCTCCTGCGTCGGAGCGGGAACGAAATCGATTTCCCAGTCGTCGTCGGCGAGACGTCGCGCGATATGTTCGAAACCGCGATCCGCGAGCTGCCGCATCAGCGGCTTTGGCTCGAAGATCGCATGAAGCCTCACGCCTTCGCCCGGCTGAAGGCTGGCGAAGGTGTCCATGATCAGTTGAAAGGGCATCCCGCCATCGCGCAGGATCTGTCGTACGTCTAGTTCACGAAGCTGAACCATTGGCATCACCTCTATGGTTGCCGGCGAAGAAGAAAGCCGGGTGTTTGAAGGGAGATTTCTTGGCGTCCGCGTCGACGCCGGCCAGAGCTCGCGACAGGGCCAGCTCGGCCGCGAGCGCGGCCGTCGAAAAGGTCTGCGCGAAGGCGGCGATCCTGAAGACGTCGTCAAGTCCGAGGAAAATGGCGCCGGACGCGACGATCACCGCGCAGTAGAAGACGCTGAACCAGACGGACGAGCGGGCGCCGTTCACCAGATCCGCCAGCTTCGGGGTGGGCCGGCGCCCGAGAAGCGGACCGAACGCTTCGATCCAGGTCAGGAAGGGAACTATCTTGAGAAGCTGCGCCAGGCCCAGACCGGTCAACCAACCGAACACGAAGAGATAGCCCAGCGCCGTGAGCGTTGTCGGACCGGCATGGAGTGCGACGGCGGCGGGAAGAAGTGCTGCGGATGCGCCGAACATGACGAAGGCCGGGAGAGACCAGTATGTGTTCGGTTCCAGCTTCCTGCGCCGGCGGCCCCGGTAGGCCCTCGCCAGTTCGGCAAGGTACGCGGCAGCGGCCACCGGGAGCGCCAGCGTCGCCAGCAGTGCCGATGCGCCGGCGACGGCCTCGTCGAAGGCGAGAGATGCCGCAGCGGCCATGAGCAGGCCGGCGACGGCGAGGCAACTGTGACGGAGCGTATCCGACGGCTTCATGTCGTCTGACAGCAGAAACATGGGCAGCAGCTTGTAGCTTACGCCGATCGCGCCGAAAGTCATCCAGCCGACAAGTCCGAGTCCTGCGTGTAGCGGCGCGGCGGCGACGACATACGAGACGAGCGGAAAGGCGTCGGCGACGCCGGAGACGACGACCGCGAAGAATGCCCCTAGTGCGACGGTAGCGACAAGGCTGGCGATGCCGAGAAGGACGAATCGCGACGCCTCGTGCGCATGCCGTCCCCGCCAGAACAGTGAGAAAAGAGCCGCCGCGATCGTAAGGAACGAGACGGCCAGCGTTGCGGCGGCGGCGCACATGACCGGACCCACCAGCGCCGAACCGACGCTCGTCAGTCCGAAGCCCGACAGGAGCAGGACCAGGCCCACGACCATTCCACAGAGGACGACCAGCCCAAGGCTGCCTTTCGGAAGTTCGAGACCTGTCAGAACCGGGCCGAACTGCAGGAGTGCACCTATCATCAGCAGGGCAAGCCAACCGATGGTGGTCGAGTGCACGATGATGAGCGAACGAGGATCGGCGACGTCCAGCGACGGCGACCAGCCTCCAGCCGCCAGCAGGACCTCCGCAAACAGCAGAAAGAAGAGCGACGCTGCGAAATAGGACATCGTCCAGCGCGATAGGCTCGTCCCCGTAGGGATCATCGTGCTTCTCCGTTCCTAGTGGCTTCCGCAGCAGCAGTCGCAGCCCGAGTCGAGCCTGGTGATTTCCACGCGCCAGACTTCAGGCCCTTGCTCCAGATATTCCCAGGAGAACTTGCCGGGCAGCGCGGTTTCGAGCTGGTACTGGAGAGGGCGCGGCTCGTGATCGCTCGTGATGTGCAGCACGCCGCCCGGCGTCAGCGTGTGAAGCGTTCCGAAAATCTTCGGATGACGTTCGCCGGGATGCAGGGTCCGCACATCGATGTGCGAGACTTCGCTTGTTTGAGTTTGCGCCTCAGACATGTGATTCGAATTCCTTTCGATCGCCGCTTTCTGTCTATGATGGAGCGGCGGCTCGCCCCGATCGGTTCTGAAGATACGCGACAGATGCGCAGCGAACATTGACAGCGAGCAAACACCAGGAAGGTTTCAGACAATCTGCGATCGCGTTCATTGACTTATGACAAGGAAAGTCTCCCTGCCGACGGTCATAAGGGGGCACGATCAAATCCAGAGACAAGAAGATGTCGAACGCACTTGTGGCCAAATACGGCGAAGCTCGCCTTCCACGTTACACGAGCTATCCGACCGCCCCCGCATTCGCAGCCGCGGTCGGTCCCGACGATTATGCGCTAGCTCTTCGGAGCGCTGGAAAGGGCGAGCCGGCGTCCTTGTACCTGCACGTCCCCTTCTGCCGGTCGATGTGCTGGTATTGCGGCTGTCACACCACAATCACCAAGCAAGACGCGCCGATCCTCGACTACCTCGACGTCATGAGCAGGGAGATCGAACTCGTCGCTAAAGCCGCCGATGATAGCATTCCCGTCAAGAACCTTCACTTCGGTGGCGGAACACCGACGATCATGAAGCCGCACGAATTCGCGGCGTTGATGAAGACGCTGAAGACCTGGTTCGCGTTCGAACAAGACGCCAGCGTGGCGGTCGAGATCGACCCCAGAACCCTCGACAGCGAAATGATCGCCGCGCTTGGCGAGAATGGCGTGGATCGAGCAAGTCTCGGCGTGCAAAGCTTCGACCCGGTCGTTCAAAAGGCCATCAACCGGATACAGACGTTCAACGAGACCAAGGCTGCGGTCGCAGGATTGCGGGCCCACGGCGTCAAGAGCACGAACTTCGATCTTATCTACGGTCTTCCTTATCAGACGGTCGATTCCTGCGTCGAGACGGTGCAGATGGCCATCGAACTTCGTCCGGAAAGGTTCGCAGTCTTCGGCTATGCTCACGTTCCCGCATTTAAGAAGCATCAGCGGCTCATCGACGAGGCGGCACTTGCAGGCGCGGCCGAGCGCAACGAACAGGCCGAGGCGATAGCTGAAGAACTCGTTGCAGCCGGATATGTCCGCATCGGTCTCGACCATTTCGCGCTTCCGGAGGACGAACTGGCCATCGCGTCCGTGGGAGGTAGGCTGCACAGGAACTTCCAGGGCTACACCACGGACGACTGCGAGACCCTGATCGGACTTGGCGCGTCGTCGATCGGGCGCCTTGCCTCCGGCTACTATCAGAATCACGTCGCGATCGGTCGATACGCCGAGATGGTGTCGTCCGGCGTCCTTCCGACGGCGAAAGGATACCTTCTGACGAATGAGGACAAGCTGCGCGCCAGGGCCATCGAACGGTTGATGTGCGATTTCGAGGTCGATCTCGCTCGCCTCAGCCACGAGGCGGGGTACGAAGAGGGATTTCTCCTGGAGCGAAACGAACGCCTCGCGGACCTTATCGGCGACGGCGTGGCGACCATAGCCGATGGTCGCGTCACGGTGGCCAAGGACTCGCGCTTCATGGTTCGCGCAGTAGCGGCCGCGTTCGACGCCTACTTTGGTGCGCTCGGCAGGACGCATAGCAAAGCTGCGTGATTAGCGTATCCGACGCACTAGGGAAGTGTCCGACGAATATTCAATAATCAATCGGCACGATCGCGACGAGTTTCCCGTCCTCGGACGTGATTTCGAATTGCTGCGGGTGTCGCAAGCAGCCCGCGTCGGGACGGATCTGCAAGCCGCCTACCAGGGCGGCGGAAATAGCGGCCTCGATGTCCGGGAGAACGCAGCCGCTGTAATCGCGGATCAGATCCTGTTCAGATCGGATGTTGAAGAAGAAGCGGCCGCAGCATGTGGTCGACATTGGAGAACCGATCTCAAAAAGACGGAAGAAGCCGTCGGCGAATGAACCATTAGGGTTCTCCAAAGTTCCTCGCATTGATCTGGATCACCGGGTATTCGTCACCAACGGTTGAAACGCGAGTTTCACGATCCTGACGACTTTCATTTCAGTAACATTTTCCTGACACGCGACCGACCCCTTCGTTACGTGACTGAAGCGGCATCCGTCCCACGACCGCCGAAGGACCATGGAACGGTTCTCCGCACCGCCCGGACGATGACTCTTTTCAGTGAGCCGGAATTTCGGTTTCAACCGTTAGTGACGAATATCCGGATCACCTGCCGCGTTGCGATAGCGCCTTCATGCGGTCAGATTCCGATAGATCGCAGGGAGCGCGCTCGGCAGCCTCGCGATGTTCGAGATAAGCGCGTAGCCCTGACGCCCGAATATGGCGGGAAGATAGTCTTGCGCGTTCCGATCGACGGTCACGGCAAAGACTGCCTGACCTCGACCTCTCGCTTCGATGACGGCGCGCCTGCAGTCTTCAAGAGCGAACCGGCCTTCATAGTGGTCGATGTCGTTCGGCTTGCCGTCGGTCAGGATCATCAGCAGCCGCTTGCGAGAGCCCTGCTTGTCAAGCTGGTCCGAGACGTGCCGAATCGCGGCGCCCATACGGGTGTAGTAGCCAGGCTTGAGGCTGGCGATGCGGCAGGCGACTGCCGGCGAGAACCTCTCATCGAACCGCTTGATGGTGTCGACGCGAATCCAGTCCCTGCGACAGGACGTGAATGTCTGGACGGAGAACCTGTCTCCACAGGCGTCAAGACCACGGGAGAGCACGTCGAGGGCCTGCATTTCCACGTCGAGAACCCTCCGATTGTCGACCCAGGAATCGGTCGACAGCGAAACGTCGACGAGTATCGTGGTCGCAAGTTCGTGCGCGGCCGGCCGGGCGCACTCGAATATGTGGTCGTTCGGCTCGCCGGTGACGAGAAGATCGATACGCGAGCGGACGACGGCGTCCATGTCGATATCGTTTCCATCCAACTGTGCGTGTCGAACTTCGCGCTTCGGGCGCAGGTTTTCGAACTGCTTCTTGACCTTGCGGACGATGGACTGATCTGTCGCCAAAGTCGCGTGCTTGGCGTCGGGAGCAATACCCACTATGACGCGGCAATGATCCTCCAGGTATTCGTTCTTGCGAAAATTCCATTCGGGATAGACAAGTTCGCCTTGGATGCGGGACGCGTCGACCGCCTCGGGAGAGAGGTCGAGATCGAAATGAAACTTGGACTTCGGCCGTTCCTTCGTCTCGCTCAGCGTGATGTCATCGAGCTCGTCGGCGGCGGATGGTTCGTCGTCGTCGCGATCGTCAGTCGGTCGGTCGACGTTGACCATCTCCGCCATCGCGAGGATCTTCTCGAACCTGTTCAAAATCAAAGGATCGCGCTTGCGGTCGTCGCCATCCTTCTGCCGCTTCGCCTCGTGCGAGAGCCTTTCCTCACCGTCCCGTTGCGCGGCGTCAGAGGGAAGATCGTCACGATCGGATGACTGGATCTCCGTCCGTCCACGGAAATCTGGCCAGAGGGGGATGGAAAGCATTGGCAGATACCCCGCGGGGGCGGCGTCGATGGCGGGTTGGGCGGCGGGCGGAAGTTCGTGTTCGAGCGGGAACGACAGGGCGGTCATCGCGAACGCCTCGATGCGGGACTCGATCAGCGGGAGCCTGCCGCGCTTTCGGCAGGAAGTCAGCGCGTGGGCGAGGCGCACGTACCGGTCGGCCATGCCTGGAAATGTCTTGACCAGACGCCGCGAGTTCCGCCGGCCGGCTTCGACGCGGGCGATGTCCGCGAGCGCGACGTCGGAAGGCGGATCCTTAGCGACGGCCACCGCGACATAGCCTGCGAGCCAGAAGTAGAGGTCTCGGTTGAGGTCTTGATCGCTGAAGACGTCGATCGTGCCTGGGAGATGTATGGCCGCGTCGTCCCAGGTCGGATGATCGCTTCTTTCTTCGCCCAGGCCGACGACCTGGCGCAGCCGCAGGCGATGTGAGGAGGTCTTCTGCCGGGACTTCTGGATCTGAAAGGTGGCCGCACCGCCGAAGGCACGAAAACAGACGGAAAGCTGCGGCTTGACTTCCGTCAGATGCACAGCCTGGTTCGGATGGTGCGGCCACGAACTCGTTTCGCCGATAATGCGATGCCAAGCTCGTCCGACAGTCTCTTCAAGTTCCAGAAATTCCAGCATGATGTCGATCCTAAGCACATGTCGCCTTGGCGACTTCGAGGAGCGCAGCCTTGACGTCCGGCTCGTCCGTGAGAGGTTCGATGATGGCCGCCAAAACGGCTTCCGAGACGGGCATGCCGGCGTCGACAAGCGTCGCGCAATAAATGAGAAGTCGCGTCGACACGCCTTCCTCGATATCCTGTCCCTTCAAAACGCGCAGTCGCCTGGCAAGGTCGACCAGAGGCGCGACCTTGCCTTCCGGAAGTCCGCTCTCGATCGATACGATGGCGATCTCCTTGTCGCGGGGAAGGAAGTCGAACTCGATCGAGACGAACCGCTGGCGAGTGCTCGGCTTCAATGCCTTCATCAGGTTCTGGTAGCCCGGATTGTACGAGACGACGACCATGAAAGCAGGCTGAGCCTCGAGTATCTCGCCAGTTCGCTCGAGCGGCAGGATGCGGCGGTCGTCCGTGAGGGGATGGAGGATGACGGCGACGTCCTTGCGGGCTTCGACGATTTCGTCCAGGTAGCATAAGCCCCCGTTGCGCACTGCCTTCGTCAGCGGTCCGTCGACCCAGACGGTCTCGCCACCCTTGAGAAGGTAGCGGCCGGTGAGATCGGCTGCAGTGAGGTCGTCGTGGCAGGAGACGGTCGATACGGGAAGTCCGAGCCGAGCCGCCATGTGGTGGACGAACCGGGTCTTTCCGCACCCGGTCGGTCCTTTGAGAAGCACTGGCAATTGACGCGTCCATGCGCTCTCGAACAGCGCGCATTCGTTGCCTTGGGGCGAATAGTGGGGGATTTCCGTCTTCGGGTTCAGCGGAAGGTTCAGAGCTATCGTCATTTCAGATCTCCAGTGGGGAAGCCCGCCTATTCGGCGAGCTGGGCTGCAACGTTGTGAACGCGGGCGCGGCCTGGAACGAGGACCGCCCAGATGAACATGATCGCGCTGAGGAGGACGAAGACGCCGGAACCGAGCCTGATCCAGTAGAAGAGGGCGAGTTGGTCCTGGACGTCCATGTAGGATTCGCCGAGGACCCGCTGCAGGTGCACCTGGACAACGCCGGCGAAGGTGAGGGCGAATGTCATCACCGACATGGCGCCGCACATGATCCAGAAGCTGGTTATCGAAAGCCACTGGTTGTAGGGGGCGCGGCCGCGGATCTGCGGTATCGCATAGGCCATTGCAGCGAGATTGAGCATGACGTAGGCGCCGAAGAAGGCGAGATGACCGTGGGCCGCGGTGACCTGCGTGCCGTGGGTGTAGTAGTTCACCGACGACAGGGTGTGCAGGAAGCCCCAGACGCCCGCGCCGAAGAAGGCCATGACCGAGCAGCCGATCGACCACAGGAGCGCCGCCTTGTTTTCATGCTTGCGGCCGGCCCGCCACGTCATGACGAAGGTGAAGACGACCATGGTGAAGAAAGGAGCCACTTCGAGCGTCGAGAAGAGCGAGCCGATCCACTGCCAGTATCCGGGAGCGCCGATCCAATAGTAGTGGTGACCGGTGCCGAGGATGCCGGAGAAGAGGGCGAGGCCGATGATGACGTAGAGCCACTTCTCGACGACCTCGCGATCGATGCCGTTGAGCTTGATCATCAGAAACGCCAGGACCGACGCCATGATGAGCTCCCAGACGCCTTCGACCCAAAGGTGGACGACGTACCACCAGTACATCTTGTCGAGCGCCAGATTCACCGGGTTGTAGAAGGCGAAGAGGAAGAAGATCGCGACGCCCCACAGGCCGAACAGTAGGATGTTAGTGATCGTGGTCTTGCGGCCCTTGAGCGCGGTCATCGTGATGTTGAACAGGAACATCAGCGCGACAACGACGATCCCGACCTTGATCAGGAACGGCTGTTCGAGGAACTCACGCCCTTCGTGGATGTGGAAGAGATAGCCGACGACGGCTACCGCTGCTGCGATCAGGAAGATCCAGAACTGGGCGATCGCCAGCTTCGGGCTGTACAGTTCGGTCTCGCACTCCTCGGGAATGAGAAAGTACGTCGTGCCCATGAATCCCATCAGCAGCCAGACGATGAGGGCGTTCGTATGGATCATACGGACGATGTTGAAGGGCAGCTCGACGGAGAGCGTGTTAGGCAGCACGTAGATCGTTCCGGCGAGGACGCCGAAAAGAAGCTGCGCCATGAATAAGCCAAGTGCACCGTAAAAGTAGAGCATAGCCACGCTTTGGGTCTTGTATTTCATCTTTGTGATCCTCTCGCGCTCAGCCGGCCTGGTTCGGTGGCCAGTTCTGGGTCTTGATCTTGCTCACCCACTCGAGAAAGTCGGCGAGATCGTCCACTTCCTGGTCGGTCAGGTTGAACTGTGGCATCTGCCGGCGGCCTTCGATTCCGGAGGGCTGCGCCGCCATCCAGGCGTGAAGCGCTTCTCGGGCGCTCGACGAATCCTTGTCGCCGCCCCAGCGAATCCAGACGTTTGACAGCTCCGGCGCGAAATAGGCGCCTTCACCCTCGAGCGTGTGGCAGTTGATGCAGGAGTTCTTTTCCCAGACGTGCTTGCCGCGGGCCACGCCCTCAGTCAGCGTCGTTTCATCGGTGGAGACGGTTCGGATGTAGTAGTGGCTATGGGCGGTCAGCCCCAGGAATATGGCGAAGAAGAAGGCCGATCCGCCATAAAAGACGTTTCGAGCCGCGGTTTTTGTCAGGCGTTCAGCCATCGATCATCCTTTCAGGTCAGTGGCGAAGTCGCCGTGACGTCGGAATCGAGCCGTTGGCTCGCAGAGACGGGATGATCGAAGGAGCGCAGGCGGTCTTTGTGGATTCGCAAGCAGTCGATCGATTCTGCGATCCGGACGAAAGATCTGTCCAACGGAGACCGAGGGCGCTGTGACGCAAATGCTCCGGACAAGGATTGACGTCTCGATGCCTGCCGTTGACGAGGCGAAGCGCAGGCTGTCGATGTGTTTAGAGCTGGAAAAAAGGCAGCTCAAAAAAGCGCAAACGCGGCGGCCATAGGTCGTGCCGCCGCGAGGATCAGGACGACGGCGGCCCAGGCCTGCAGTGCCAGTATGAGCGCCGAGCCCGACGTCCTAAGCCCCAAAAAATCCAGGACGACAAGCCGTACCTTGCAAATCGAGGTGAATCCCACGGCGACGGTGAGACCTGCTTTCCAGGAAGAGGCTTGTAGCAGGAAGACGGCGGCCAGCGTGGCGGCGGTAAGGCCGAGGAGGACCGCGAGCGTCCGTGTCGCTCGTTTCGAGGCGTCGAATTTCATAAGATGTACACCACGGGGAACATGACCAACCAGACGATGTCGATCACGTGCCAGAGAGTCGTCATCATATGGACGTTTTGTGGCGAGGGGTATCGTACGAGCAAGGCAAGCACGAGTGAACCGAACAGCACGTGCGCGAGGTGAAAGCCCGTCATCAGCACGTATAAGGTCGAGAAGGTGTCGTCCGCGAGTAGCGTGGCGCCTTCCAGACTGTATTCATGTATCTTCAAGGCCACGAACAACATCCCGCCGGCTGAAGCTCCAAGCAGAGCGATCCGTTGCCTCTTGACAGTCGCCTGGCAAGTGGCGACAGCGGCGAACCAGCCGCTCGCGAGGAGCACGACGGTGTTGACGATCGGGATGAGGTGGTGAAGTTTCGCCCTACCGGCGGCAACCTCTTCTGGATGAATCCAGGAGACTGCTACGAAGGCGGAAAGAAGAGCTCCGAAGGCCGCCAGTTCGCTCCAGGATAAGATCCACACGAGAAGATCGTCGCCCCTGGCAGGGGATCCGGCTTCCAGTTCATGGCGCGTCGTCGTCAATGTCATGCAACCCGAATAGGACCTATGTCGGCATCCTTCTTTGCCGAAAGGCAAAGATTGAAAACGTTGGACGCTGCGGAGCCTTGATCGGTGCAAAGGTCGACGGTCACGCTGGCGAGGTGCCGCAAAAGCCGGATCGACTGGTGTATCGAGTTCCTGTCCGGGGGAAGTCTCTGTCTTATGCCTCTGCATTCGCGACGCCTTTTCGCGCATCTTCTCCGTGTTTGATCGATCTCAAAGACCGGGCCTGCGAGCCGCCATATGTTCGGCGGCAAAAGGAGAACCTCAATGACCGACGCACAGACAGGCCTGTCGATCGCCACTCCGGTGATCGTCATATTTGCGATAGCGCTCTATCGCATGGGCGTTCTCCAGCGAGCCGGTGTGATTTCCGCCGTAATCGCCACGGTCGGAATCGCCGCGAGCCTCTTTCTGCAAAGGTAGACCATGCATAACCATCATCCCGAAAAGTTCGCCGACCTCGAGGGCTGCTACGGGCAACTCGCGTCGTGGTGCGACCTCCTTGAGGCGATCGCCGACTTCCTGCCGTGTCACGTCGACGAGCGGATTTGCGATACGATAACGATCGGCCTCGTTCCGCTATTGCAGGCGACGCACCGCCTGGAGGAGCAGGTAATTTCGGCAGGTCTGCATCTCGTCATTGGAGAAGGAGAAAGGGCCGAAGCCGAGGAAGGCAGAAGGTGCGAACGGATTTTCGACTTGGACAACGGTCGCGAGGTGGTAGAGGTACTGTCGGCCCTGAAGGACGGCGGATGCCGCATGTCATGGGATGCGGTAGGCTACCTGCTCCGCTCGTTCTTCCACTCGATGCGCAAGCATATCAAGGCTGAACGCGAAATCCTGCGGATGATCCGCAAGGCCCATGGCGACAATAATCCTCCTGGCGATCGGGCGGTCCACCCTGAAGCCGAAGCGGCTTAGCCGCCTATCGAGAAAGTTTGGCAGAGTTGGAAACAAGGCGTCCTAGCTTGACGCTCGGACTCTCGGAATTGATCAGCCATTGCAGCCAGCAGTTTTCGGCCCGACCATTTCTCATTGGCAAATGGTGGGCGCGGGTGTCTTGGTCGAGAATCTCGAAGGATTGAGCACTCCCGACGTGGGTGCAGGCGATGCGGACGCCCGCGTTGTGTCGGACCTGCGGACACTGCTCGTAGCCGCGGTTCAAGGCACCTCAATTGAGGGCCGAAGCACGTCATCTTATCAGCAGCTCGCAAAAAGCATCTTGGCCCTGATTACGCCCGAACAGCGCGAGCGGTTTCGCCTTGGGTAAGCGTAGGGAGGACGAGCAAACTCGAATCTGTCGAGATGACAAGCTTCCTTCCGACATTCATGAGCGGGGAATGGAAGCTCTCATCCGTGCCATGCTCAGCCGACGTCGGCGAGCGGCGGACGTCGCGGCTGGCATTCAGTCGCGTTGCTTCGTCGAGGAGGGCAAGCTCGAATCCCCGGTGGCGGCCTTTCGCCGCCACCTGCTCATGCCAGCATTGTAATTTACTGGGTGACCTGGGCGAGATCGGCGTCGAGGCGCTTGCGCACCGGGTTCGGCACCTTTGCCGTTTTGATGGCGTCGAGATTTGTCGGCGCGTCGCCGACCTGGATCAGTGCGACCATGCCCATGCCGGCATGTGGAGTGCATTTGACGACGTAGGCGCCGGGCACGTCGAACTTGGTCTGGAACTCCTCGTTCGGCTTCGACTTGAATTGCGCCGCGCCGTCCGGAATGAGACCCTTGTAGGTTTCGACGTTGTGGCTCTTGTCGGTCGGCACGAAGGTGACGGTGTCGCCGGGAGCGATCTTGACGAAGCCAGGCTCGAAGACCATGACGCCGTCGGCGCCCTTGTTGAGCAACTGAATCTGATGATCGGCGGCCATCGACGGGGCCGCAGACGCAACGAGCACCGCAGCAACGGCGATCAGACCGAATTTCGAACGCATTTTTCATATCTCCTTTTTGCGGGCCGGATCTGGCCTCGCGGACGACCCTAAGATATCCCTACAAGTCGCTCTTTGACTTTGGTCAAGCATCGATAAGATCATCGTTTGAAAGCCGGACGCCGCGAAGGAGCCAAACGCGATGGCGCTTTTCCCGTGACTGCTTTGGTCACCAAGCCCTACGAGGGAAGGTCGAATTTTCGGAGGCTGGTAACGGACCGTGGCGCGTTTCAAATCTCGCGTAGATAATCTTTAAGAGCTTCGAAAGCCATTGGCTTTCCGTAGCGACAGCCTTGTGCGGAGGGACATCCGAGCGAGAGAAGAAATTCCTCCTGCTCCCGCGTCTCGATCCCCTCCGCAATCGTTTCGAGCCCCATCTCGAGACTCATGGCGATCAAGGCGCGGGTGATCGCCGCGTTTCGCGGCTTTGTCGCAAGCTCTGAAACGAAACCACGGTCGATCTTAAGCTTCGTAAGCGGATAACGTTGCAACGAACTGAGCGACGCGTAGCCGGTTCCAAAATCATCGAACGCGATGCCGACGCCGATGTCGCGCAGCATGTTCATGGCATCGAGCGACTTGTCGTCGTCGTGCAAGGCAATCGTCTCCGTTATCTCGAGCTCGAGCAGCTCCGCGGCCAGACCGTGCCTGTCCAGAGCCTGCGAGACCTTTTTGCAAAGAATTGGCGCCTGCAGTTGCTCAGGGAAGAGGTTGACGCCCATTCTTATGGAGCGGCTGCTTGACGCGTTAAGAAGCGAGGCGACCCTGCAGGCTTCGTCCAACGTCCACCAGCCGATCTCAAGTGCGAGCGCGCTCTGCGCGAGCGCGGGCAGAAACGTCCCTGGCATCAGCATGCCTTTTTCTGGATGCTGCCAACGGATCAGTGCTTCCACTCCGAAGATGGTTCTGGATCTTATGTCGACTTGTGGCTGGAAATGGAGGACTAGCTGGCGAGCGCGAAGAGCCTGAAGCAGTTGATCCCTCAAGGCGCGACGCTCATTAGCCTCGCTCCTCATTTCCGGCTCGTACATACGGGCCGACCTGCCGCCCGACTTGGCATTGGCAAGCGCGAGATCGGCGCTTGCCACGACCTCGTCGGCGTCACCGCCGTCCACGGCGGCGATCGCAATCCCGATGCTAGCTCCAAGGTCCAGCACCTGTCCGTCGACTTCAAATGGTCTTGCAAAAGACTCCAATATCGCCTGGGCAAACGCCATGGCCGCACGCCGGTCGTCCACGCCGGGCAGCAGCACCGCGAATTCGTCACCGCCGAAGCGCGCCACCTCCGCATTTGCAGGAAGACTATGCGGCAGTCTCACAGCCACCGACTGCAAAAGGGAATCCCCCGTCACATGACCGTGCACGTCGTTCACGTCCCTGAAGCCGTCGATGTCGATCATCACGACAGTCGAGCGCCCGCCCGCCATCATCTCGCCCTCGAGGATCTCCGTAAAACGGCTTCGATTGTGAAGCCCCGTCAATTGATCCTGACTTGCGAGGCGCAGGAGACGGCTGTCCCTCTCGCGCCGTTCGGTGATGTCTCTTATCACCGCACCAGCACCCATTTCGCGGCCGTCATGCCAGGCGCAGAGTGTCAATTCGATCGGAAACTCGCTGCCATTCCGGCGCACTGCGTACACTTCGACCGCCTTGCCGCCGAGGTTCAGTTCTTCTCCAGCCATTGCACGGGCGAAACCCCGCGCGTGCGAGCTGCGCAGTCGTTCTGGGATGATGATTTCAACGGGCTGGCCGATCATTTCATCCCGCGCGTAGCCGAAAAGACTGGCGGCCGCCCGGTTCACAAATCGAATACGGCCGCGCGGATCGACCGAAATCAGCGCGAGCTTCGTCGCGTCGGCAAAGTTGGCGGCGACGACCATGTCGAACCCCGGAATGGCCGGTGACGCCAGCGAGGTCGGCGGGGCTGCCACCGCGACACGCGAAAGAGCCGCGCCGCCAGCCCCGACTTCGCATTCAATATCGTCTGATGTCATCAACCCGCCACCTGCTGTTGCAGACACCCTATGTCGAAAACATTAGTGAAGATTGAAGTTCCGGATTTTATCGAACGAGAACGATGGGCTGACGGCCTCCCAACTACCTGGCGCATGAGGATATGGGTCAGAGCTCCGACAGCGCCTTGTCGACGCGCTCCCTGGCCTTATTGGGCAGCTTTGCGGACTCGATCTTATCAAGGTTCGCGGGAGCGTCACCCACGACGACGACGGCCACCATGCCCATGGGGAAATGGGGCAGACACTTGATCACGCAGGCGCCCGGCATAGAGAACGTCTGCTTGACGGTCTCGTTGGTCTTACCCCGGAAGGCCGCGGCGCCGTCCGGAATCATATCCTTCACCTTCCTCAAAAGGGGGTCGAACACCATGACGCCGTCCGCGCCCTTGTTCAGCATGTGGACTTCGAAATCGGCCGCAGCCGCCGAACCAGCGATGACTGCGGCGGATGCTGCCAGAGCGAGAGTTGCAATCGATTTCATCGGCTTCTCCTTCGTCATTCCGGTGGGATTAGAGACGACGGCCTATGCGCGCATCAACGCCGCAGCCTCTGTTCACGACACTCGTTCATGCCTTGCTTTCGATGCGCGAGGGGTTTCCGGCCTCGTCGACCACGTGGATGGTCAGGTCAGTGGAGGACCGCGCGATCCTTCGGATGGCGATCTCGTCCAGCACGTTGAAGGAGGTCGAAAAGGCGTCGGCGGTGGTGGCGTCGCCGGCAACGACGCTTACGCGCTGATAGAGCCGAGGCGTGCCGCCGCTTCGCGGATCAAGGATATGGCCGAAACGAGCCTCCTCGTCGAAGTGAAAACCGGCGGCGCTTGATGTCGCCACGGCCTTGTTGACGATGTTCAGGATTTGATCGGGGCGACCGTCTTCTCCTTCGGCCAGGCCGATGCGCCACGGGGTTCCATCCGGTCGGGAGCCAATCGCCCGATCCTCTCCCATGTCGACGAGGCAGCTCGTCACTCCAGCGTTGCGAAGCATGTCGACGACGCGATCGGTGATGTAGCCCTGCGCGATTCCATTGAGCGTGAGCGCCATGTTGGGGCGCATGACGATCCGGTCACGGTTGAACTTGACGCCTTCGAAGTCGACCCGTTTCAGCACGGAGGCGACTTCTGCCTGCGCGGGACCGGCCGGGTCCGGATCGATCGCGGAGAAATGTCGGTAATAGAGCTTCCAAAGAGGCTGCACCGTGGGATCGAAGGCGCCGCCTGTCGCCTCCCAGAAACCGCGGCTCCTTTGGAGCAAGGACACAAGGTCCTGGGGAGGGGCGATCAAGGCGCCCACCTTGTTCAATTCGGTCAGGGCGGAATCGTCGCGGTAGAGGCTGAACACTTTCTCCAGCCGGGAAACTTCCGCGACGACCAGGGCGACAAGACGTGTAGACTCGACTGGATCTTGATGGTTCAGGATCATCGTCGCCGGCGCACCAAGAGCCTGTCCCCTCCAAGTCAGAGGACGAGCGGCGCCCTCAGCGCGCGTCAACAAGGGCAGTCCGGCCGCCGCGGCAAAGATGGCGATGGCGCGACGACGAGTGAAAGTCCTAGCCATGTTCATGTGCCTCCACTTTTTTGTCTTCACCGGCCGGGGCTTCCGTGCCGATGTCCACACCGGCTCCCAACACGTATTCGCGGGGAACGTCGGCGAACGCAACGACGCTGCCGCCGTGCTCGCCTGCGAACCGCGTTGCCGCCTCCTTCGTCGAAAACGGCACCGTCTCCTCGGCGCCCATGCCCCCGCGAAGCGAGCTGCCGATGACGTAGAAGGCTTTTCTGGCGTCTATCCAGTTGTCCGCGCCGGGCTTCTCCCAGCTTGGAGCCTTGCTCATGTCGGAAACGTAGATCGCCGCGAGGTCCTTCGGTTCCTCTGGTAGCATCGTGAAGGCCAATGTATCGCGCGCCGAAGAGAACCAGATAGGCTCTCCAATCTGTGCGTCGAGGATGACCTGACCCTTTGGTCCGGCATGCTCGAGGACGTTCATCCCGCAGTACCTGCCGATCGCTTCCGCCGTCAGCGCGAACGGAGCGGGAGGGACAGCCTCCCTCTTTTCTTCGCATCCGCCAAGCAACAGCGTGCACAGGAAAACCAAAGTCAAGAACGCGGTCCTCATAGTTCCCTCCTGGAGAATGTCATGGCGGCAAGTGCAAGAGGACCAGCGGTCCAGAGAGCAAGCGCAGTCAGCAAGGTCGTGGTGCCAAGCATGGAGTGCTCCGCCACGCCTCCCATGCCGGAAAGAGCTCCTGCGCTTCCAGATCCGAGGTTGAGCAAGCGGTAGGCGTCTGTCGGATTGATGAGAAGAAGAGCGTCGAGCAGCCCCGTTGGAAGAGCATGTCCACCTGCGGCGACCAACGTGCCAAGCAACGCCATGTCGTAGATGAGAACGAAGAACAGCCACACCCCGATGGCGATGCCTCCCGCGGTGCTGCGTTCGCCTGCAAGCGCGCTGACGAGATAGCCGATCGCAACGAACACGCCGCCCAAAAGGATCGACGACGTCAGCATAGCTGCGAACGCCGACCAGCTTGCGGCGTCGATCTTCGCTCCCGTTGCCGCCAGTGCGACGGCGGCAGCCCCATAGCCAAGCAGCGTCGCGAAGGAAAGAATCGCAATGTGTCCGAGAAACTTGCCCAGGATCACTTGGTTTCGCCCTACGGGGTAGCTGAGGAGCAGAAGCATGGTGCCCCGTTCCATTTCGCCTACGATCGCGTCATGGGACAAAAGGAGTGCGATCAGCGGCACCAGGAAGATGGTCAGGCTGGAAAGGCTGACGATCACTACGTCGAGCTGATCTGTTCCGACATTTCCGGTCGGCGCGCTGCCAAGAAAAGAAAGGGTCAAGGCGAGCGCTCCCAGGAGAAGCGTTGTCGCGAGGATCCACCTGTTTCGAAGGCCCTCGCGAATTTCCTTCGAGGCGATGATGATCACGTTCTTCATGAAGTTATCTTTCCGGCGCCGAGGAAGTGTGCGTAGAGGTCATCCAAAGTAGGTTCAGTGACCTGGAGATCCGCGATGTCATCGGGACAGGTGGTAACTTCCTTGAGGAGGGCGATCTTGTCTTCCATCGCCACATCAGCTTCCAGTCTGCCGTCCTCCGTTGCTCTCCAGGCGGCACGTCCGCTCGTGAAGCTCCGAACTGTCGCCCCAGCGGCGAATTTGACACTGATGCGGGTCGGCAATCGCGCAAGACCGCGCAAATCGTCCAATGTCCCGTCGGCGACGGCCACGCCCTTGTTGACGATCAGCAAACGGTCGGCCCGGTCTTCGAGTTCGGTCAGGGCGTGCGACGACAGGAGTATCGTGGTGCCCTTCGAACGGAGTTCGCTCAAGAGATCATAGAACCTGCGCCGCAACGCCGGATCGAGGCCGCTCGTCGGCTCGTCGAGGAGGAGGAGGCGCGGCTCCCCAAGCAGGGCCTGCGCCAGCCCGAGCCTTTGGCGCATTCCCTTCGAATAGGTGCGGACAGGTCTGTCGGCGGCCTCGGCGCCCAGTCCGACACGTTCCAGAAGCTCCAGCGAATTTGAGGGACCGACGTGCTTCAGCCGAGCGTAAAAGGCGATTGTTTCGCGGCCGGTCAAGGCGGCGTGGAAGGCGACGCTTTCGGGCAGGTATCCGAGTTTCTTGCGAACCGCGACGTCGCCCGCCGCCGGATCCTCTCCCATGACGTTGATGCTGCCGCCCGATGGGCGGATGAGGCCGAGCATCAATTTGATCAGCGTGGTCTTGCCTGCCCCGTTGTGACCGACGAGCGCCACCGTTTCGCCCTCGTTGAGCGTGAAGGAGACATTCTTGACTGCTTCGACCTTGCCGTAGCGCTTGGCGACGCCCGATAGGACGACCGTAGGTTTCTTCATTGGCGAGCTCCCGAACGAACAGGAGGTTCCATCAATGGATGACTGTCGACCACGCCGCCAGGAAGCAGGGCGGGGAACTGGGCCTGGGCCCAGCGGATGAGCTGGACGGCAGGGCTTGTCGTGAGGATCTTCGCCTGCGGCGAAGTCCACAAAACCTTGTCCACGAGATCGTTGGGTCGGTACGAACTGTCGCCGATGCCGTCGCCGTCAAGATCGAAGGCAGGATTGTCACTCCAGTAGTTGCCTCGGCCTTTCGCAGACCAGTCCAGATAGCGGGTTCCCACATATTTGACCTGGTTGCGGTTGCTGATGAAGGAGTTTCCGCTCATGGCGTTTCCTTCTGACCCGGCGGTGAAATGGATGCCGATCGCGCAGCCGTTGAACTCGTTTTCGATGAACTGGTTCTTGTTCGCGTTGTAGATGAAGACGCACTTTTCCGGGCCGAGGTGGAAACCGGCCACGTCGCCCCTGGCCTGGGGTCGGCCGTCGTCGGTAGGCAGCCCATGGGTCGAGGCGCGCGATCCGGCCGACGCCCACCGGCTCTCCGGCTGCAGCCGCCCACGCACGATGTTTCCTCGGACTAATGAGCTGTTGGCGGAGTTTAGGAGGATTCCGTGGTCACGGTCGCCGTCCGAGAGGTTGTCGACGATCTTCAGCCGGCTCGAGAACATTATGGCGTAGCCCACCACGTTTCCAACCGAGACGTTGCCGCGGATTTCGCTGTCGTTGGTGTACATGTAGTGAATGGCGAAACGGAGGTCGTGGAAGCGGTTCTCGCTGAAGACGTTGCGCTTGCTGGCGTTGGTGGCGATGCCGTCGCGACCGAAGCTGATGTCGTTTCCGACGACTTTCGCACCCGGTGCATTCCACACCGTCACGCCGTTTCCCGCTTCACTGAGCCGCCCCTCCCTGATTCCGACGATCCGGTTTCCGCGCGTCATAGAGTCCTTCGCGCCATGGATGTAAACGCCGTAGAGGTTCTGCGCTACGAAGTTGTCCTCAATGACCGCCCCCTTCGCTGCTTCGGTTGCGAAGACGCCGGAGTCCATCGTTTCAAGATTTGTGCCCGACCCACGGATTTCGAGGCCGCGCAGCGTGACGTCCACGGCGTCTATCGTCACGACCGTTCCCTTGCCCGTTCCGACTATGGAAGCGCCAAGGTCACCTTGCAAGGTCAACGGCTTCTTGATCGTCAGCGGCCCGTCATAGCTGCCGGCCCGCAGGATGACCCGGTCTCCCGCAGCGGCCTGATCGACGATCGCCGCCAGGGTCACCCTGTCGGAAGGCGTGACGATCCGATCCGCGGCCGAGGCGTCCGAACCGATGGCGGCCCAGAGGGCCGCCATGGTAGCGATTGCAGCTTGCCGCATCATGCCGACTTCGGTTCGACCAGCATTCGACCCTTCATTTCCATGTGCATGGCATGGCAGAACCAGGAGCAGTAGTACCAGTAGACGCCCGGCTTGCTCGCGGTGAAGGTGACCGAAGCTGTCGCCTGCGGCGCAACTTCCATGTTGATGCCGTAGTTGACGATGGCGAATCCATGCGTCAGGTCCTCGACCTCGTCGATGTTGGTGACGTAGACCGTGACCTCGTCGCCTTGCTTGACGGTGAAGGATTCCAGACCATACGCGGGCGCCGACGACGTCATGTAGACGCGCACCTTGTTGCCATCCCGGATCACTTCGGAGTCGGTCATCAGATCGATGTTGTCCTTCTTCGCCTGCTCCACGGCGTCCGCAAAGAACGGGTCGTCGCGGCTCCAGAGGCTGACCGGGTTGATCTTGGAGGCATGCACGATCGTCGCGTCATGCGGCTCGGCGAAGGTCGGGTTGTCGTGAACGAGGATCATTTCATCGCCGGAGATGTCGATGAGCTGGTCGCTCTCTGGCTTCAGCGGGCCGACGTTCAGGTATCGGTCCTTCGAAAACTTGTTCAGCGATATCAGCCACTTGCCATCGGCCTCCTTGGTCTGGCCCATGGAGCTGTGATTATGCCCCGGCTGATAATGGACATCGAGCTTCTGACGGATCGGATTGACCTTCTCGCCGGCGAAGGCGCGCTTGGCGTCTTCGATGTTCCATTTGCAGATCTGGCTGTCGATGAAGAGGGTGGTGTAGGCGTTGCCACGACCATCGTAGGCCGTGTGCAACGGTCCGAGACCAAGTTCCGGTTCTGCGACCACCGTGTCCCGCGGCTGGATCTTGTCGTCGAAAAGGTCGTCGAATTTGCGGACGTCGAAAACGGTAACGGTCGGAGAGAGCTTGCCCGCGGCGACCGCATGAATTCCGTCGGGCGCGGTGTTCATGCCGTGCGGGCCATTCGAGACCGGGATGTATCGCGTGTACCGTGAGCCGTGACGGCCGTCGATAACGGGGACGCCATTGATTTCCTTGAAGTCACCACTTTTGACCGCGTCCTCGATGCGCTTCAGGTTGAAGACGACGACCCAGTCTTGGTCCTTCGCCATCATCTGCTCGAGGTTGACGCCGTTCTCCGAGTTGTAGCAGGTCGAATAGCAATACTTGCCCTGGTAGTCGGCGTCGACGTTGTCGAGATTGCCATCGACCATGACCTGCCAGGCGACCTTCATCGTCTCTCCATCGACTGCCGTGAAGATGGCCTGATAGCTCTTGGGATCGTCCAGGATCTTTCCGTCGTTTGGGATCGGCACGCCATCTTCGCCGTTACAGAATACGTAGCCGGTTTTGGGGTATTTTTGGACGCGCAAACCGTGGACCGTGTGCTGGTTGGGAAGCTCGATGATCTTGTCGCACTTCATGACGTCGAGACGGATACGGCAGACGCGCGTATTGGCCTTGTCGTTGGCGTAGAGATAGCGCCCGTCGTAGGTGCCGTCGGTCTGCGAGGGATGCGGGTGGTGGAGGTCGCCGTTGTGATAGACCCCGCCCTGGTCCTTGAGAAATTCTACCGTCTGCGGAAGAAGTCCTTCGGTCAGGACTTTCCGGCTTTCGTTGGTCTGGCCCCATCCCGTCGCACTGCAGCGATTGAAGACCGGGATGCGCATCATTTCACGCATCGAGGGGACGCCGACGATGCGGACTTCCCCGCTTTGGCCGCTGGAGAAGAACGTGTAATATTCGTCGAGTTCTCCGGGCTTGACCTCCCAGGTCTGGCGACGCCCTTCCGCTGCCATCGCAGGAGAGGCGATCCCGCCTGAAAAATTCAGGGCGCCGCCGGCCGCTGCCGCTCCGGCGGCAGCCGCCATCGCCGTCGTTCCGAGTAGCTGGCGTCTGTTGAACCGCCGCTGATTGTCTTCCGTTGACATGCTTCTTTTCCTTCGTTGTGGTTGCGACGGAGCGTCGCATTGCCGATTAAGCTCGTTCGATCGGTTTGCCGTTGTGGGTGACGACCGTTCTTGGTGGTTTTTCGCCGCGTGACTCCGGCGTCGAAAGCGCCATGAATTTCTCGCGCTTCAGCCGGACCTGGATCATGTGCGGGCAGCGGTGATCGTCATGGTAGAGTTCCTGGCAATGCATGCAGTAGATGCATTCATTGACATTGATCTGGCCCTCGGGATGGATAGACTGGACAGGACATTCCTTCGCGCAACGCTGGCAGGGCGAGCCGCATTCCGGGTAGCGTTTCAGCCATTCGAACATGCGAATTCTACCTGGTATGGCGAGGGCGGCTCCAAGCGGGCACAGGTACCGGCAATAGAAGCGCTCGATAAAGAGGCTTGCAAAAAGCAGCGCGGCCGCGAAGACGACGAAAGGCCAGTCCCTGACGAACTTCAGAATGATGGCGGTCTTGAAAGGCTCGACCTCGGCCGCCATCTCGGCGTAGGAAATCGAATAGAATGACAATCCGAACAGCCCGAGGAAGATCATATATTTGATTGGCCAAAGGCGCTCATGAAGACCCCATGGCAGCTTGACCTGGGGCACTTTGAGACGCTTGGCTATATTGCTCAGCAACTCCTGAAGCGCGCCGAAAGGGCAGAGCCAGCCACAAAATGGACCGCGCCCCCAGAACAGCAGCCCCGCCGCCACCGCTGCCCAGAGGATGAAGATCAACGGCGCCGCGAGGAAGAACTCCCAACTGAAATTGGTGATCAGCGCGTTCGTGAATGTCAGGACGTTGACGACGGATAGCTGGGCGTTGGCATACCAGCCTAGCCAGACCAGGGTGAATACCAGATAGCCGTTTCTCACCCAGGCGAAGAGTGCCGGCCGCTTGACGAGCCAGTCCTGGAAAAAGAAAATTGCCGTCAAAACGAGAAGCGCGCCTGCGGTGACGCCGATGTTGACGCGGTTGATGTTCCAGATGCGCATCCACAACGGCGGTTCGTCCGTTTCGTTCGCCGCTTCGCCCGGCACCACGACCGGTGGCGACGGAGCGGCGGCTTTGGTCACGTTGTAATATTGAGAAGGCAGCGTATATCCGACATTGAACGGGATGACCGACTTGTCGCGGGCGCCAGTGCTGCTTCGCTGCGCCAGCAGTTGGAGTTCCCACGGCTCCGTGACGTCGAATGCGAACTCAGGTGGTACCACGAAGAGCGCGATCTCCTTCAGATCCGGGGCGTCGGCGGCTGCAAGCGCGGAGATCCGGGTGTGGTAGCGATCCCGAAACCTCAATCCTTGTCCGTCCTGCAGCAACTCGATGCGGTCGAATATGCCTCCTCTGACGTAGCCGGATCCTTTGAAGGAGTAGGCCCCGTCGCCGGCTACGAGGATTGCGGACTGCCCCGGCTGCAGGCGGGTCTGAAGACGCTGGTAGCCGGCGTCCCCAAGAAGGGTCTTTCCGATGGAGGGAACGTTGACCGGCGCGACGTAGAGATCGATGAAGCGGTCCTCCGGATTTGATGTTTCCGGATGGGATGCGGCGTCCTCATGCCCGGCATCCTGAAAGGCTTTCGAAACCTCTCCGACTGAGAGCCGGAGGCTGCGGACCGAACCGTCCCCCACCAGGGTCTGCCAGTCGCTGACATTCGTCTTCGCGAGGTCCAGAGCTTTCACATCGGCCAGAGGTTTGGCGTCTGCGGCGCCTTCTGGGTGCAACCTGTTGCTGCGGATGAGCTTGACTGCGGAGCGGATTACGCTGTCGCCCATGACCAGCACGGTGACGGTAGCGCCACTTACGATTTCGACCTGCGGAGGCCGTTCTTCGCCGGCCGCTACCCGTCCAAGGTCTTTCCCGATGATCGTGTTCAACGCCGCAACCACTTTTGCCTGCGGGATGCCGATCAGGACAATCGGCTCATGATGATCGATAAGCTTGATGCCACGCACCACGCCCGAGGCGTCGATGCCGACGGCGATATGGATCGGCTTGCCTGAGTAGCCGGTGGAACTGGTGAAATCCGAGGTCAGATAGGCGTAGCCGACCATCTCCGTGCCCCGGTAGACCGGTGCGATCGGCGGCTCGCCCACCGGTTCACCGAATCGCTCGGCGCCATCGAACAGTTCGCTGGGTTGAACTTTCTGTAGATAGGCCGGGAGATCGCCTGCGGAAGAAGGAGTTGCCAGCAGGACAATCGCGACGCCGATCGCTGTTAGCAACAGCACCAAAGTGCGCCACGTGGCGCTGCTTAGCGTTTGTGATACCATTCTACTGGACTTCCATAAGTTTCCCACGAGGGCCGGCACAGGTATAGGTCGAAAAGCTAGCGGGTCTTTGACGAGGATCAATCTTGGGCGAGCTAACTTTTGTGAAGATACGCGCAAGCGACGCGAGAAAACTGCCGCTGCAACGACCGATCAAAGGGGTATGAAATGCCATCTGTTAACCGCGAACCGTGGGAACTCAGCACCCTGGAAGATCTGCTGTCGCTTGCCGCCCAAATGGAGCAGGAAGCGATCGACGGCTACGTCGCACTAGCCGACAGAATGCGGCAGATGAAGCGTTCGGATCTCGCTGAAATTTTCGAATCACTTGTCGTCGAGGAGAAAGGCCACTTGGCCAAGGTGGTCGACTGGCAAGAATCGGGTCCACGCCCAAACCGCCAAGTCGTCGTCGGGAACCAAGAGGAGCTCTTTGACGACGAAGGGGCGGGCACGGTCGCTCCCGACATGCTTAGTGCATATCGAGCATTCTCCATGGCGGTGCGGAATGAGGAAAGGGCCTTCGTGTTCTGGACCTATGTCTCCGCCCATGCGCAGTCGGACGAGATCAAAAGCGCGTCCGAGCGGATGGCGCGCGAGGAGTTGGGACACGTCGCGAAACTGAGACGCGAGCGGAGACTGGCATTCCACAGCGAACGCGACAAGATGCTGACCATCGGCGTAGTCGACATCGCTGCACTTGAACGGAGGCTGGCGCTGCATATCCAGTCGATACCTGCAGATGCGACCGGTGGAGGAAGGAGTGAGCTGCAATCCCTGGCGCAACAATGTAGCGACCGCGCCGAGTCGCTGCGCAATGCGCCCTTCGAAAGCGCTTCGCTTTCGCTGAGATCGTCCCCGGCCGCAACCGAACGGGTCATGCCGTTGTGCGAGACGCTCGTCGAGTGCTATCTGGATGTTGGCGCCACGGCTACCAGAGATGATGATGCCAACCGCTCCAACTCGTTTGCCGGGCAGCTAATCGACTGCCTGAGAGTGCTGCGAAGCCTTCCACCGTCCTACTTGTCGGGCGACGATGTTTGACAATGTCGTGGCGACACTTCGGCGAAACGGAATCCCATCTGAGGGTAGGTTCGCGACCCTCGCCCCTCTTGAAGACAATCTTCCCCCTATCGTTGCTCAATGCGCGACAGGCTGACCGGGTCGATGTGACTATCATCAACTACTCGGTGGCAGTTGCTACATAATTGCGCAAAATTGATCCCTCTTGGCACCTGCTCCTGAATGACGCAGCATACGGCGCCGCGCGCAACGTCGAGGTGCGCCTTGGTTGCCTCCCGCTGCGGAGCTTGGCTTGCGGGCTGGCCGCCAGTTGATCTGCATCAACGCTGCAAGGGCAAATCGATCGTAAGTTCTCGCCGTCGCAACGGAGAAGAGTCCATGCCCGCAAACACCGTCATTCCTATCGGCGACTTCGACCTTTCCACTGCGGTAAGAAGGCGCTTGGAACTTGAACTCGGACTGACGCACGAGGTCGTGAAGGTTACGGTTCTCAATGGCGAGGTGACTTTGCGCGGAAGGATGGCGTGTCCGTTGAAAAGGGAAGCAGCGAAGGTCACCGCGGAGAGCGTGGGCGGCGTGCGCCGGGTACTCAACGACATTTCGACGGCATATTACATGGCCGGAAGCCCCGCCGATCGTTCGCAGGAAGGCTGCGCATCGTGTCAACACGGTCGCTCGGGGGACGTGGCCACCTCGCTCAGCGCTGCAGCCTCGCCAGAGCTTGCCACGAGACGAGCTTGCCGCCATTTTCGTCGCCGACCAGGCCACGGTCGCGCAGAGCCGCCGCGTTCCCTGAATCGAGCTTGATTCGACACGGCTAGTCCGCTGCGCGTTGGCGCCTGCGATCCGAGGCCAGGTGTCCCGGCAATCGGGAGGCCAGATCAATCCGACGCCGGCAAAACGATCGGCGAAACATCGAACCCGCGCCTCAGCGTTGGCGTCACCACAGCGATTTTCCTGGTGGCGGCGGGATTGGGCGTGGTGCTGCTGCCACGGCTGGAGGCGGGGGAGCAGGTAGCTGGCATCTGGGATTCGATCTGCCGGGCGGCCGGATTGCCGCAAAAAGGAGAACAACCGGAAGCGGTCAGGCCAGAGTACAAGACTTCCTTGGTCAAGATCGCCACGGCAGTCCCACGGGCACGGAACGAGGAGGCGATAGGCCGGGGAGCCACGCTTGCCCAGCAATGCGCCATCTGTCATAGCCCCACCGGCGTCAGTCGCGCCGACTCTCCGAACCTCGCCGGGCAATATGCGAGCGTGATCTACAAGCAGCTTCGCGATTTCAAGGACGGCGTCCGCGTCAAATGCCGTCATGAGCCCGTTTGCAGTCAAGCTCTCCGAGCAGGACATGCAGGATCTGGCTGCCTACTACTCCTGCCTGACGCGACTCCCAGGCTTCCATCCTCCTGAGAGCCATCCGACTCCAAGGATCGTCGTCAGCGGTGCGCCGACGCGAGGAATCGCCCCCTGCGGCTCCTGCCACGGCAGCGTCGAAAACAAACTTGGCAGCCCCTGGCTCGAAGGCCAGTCCGAGCTTTATTTAAAGACGCAGCTAGCCGCGTTCGTGTCCGGCTCCCGGCAGAACGAATCAACGAGCAGATGAGGAACGTCGCCCGTGCGATGACGCCGGAAGAGATCGACCAGCCGGCAATGTACTACGCAAACAAGCCGCCGCCGTACCCGGCCGGCGAGTAGGGTTTGATGGGACTCCCATTCTCTCGTGGACGCGTTGGTCCTTGGTCGCTTTCGGGCACGATGCTGCTCAGTCCATCCCCTCAAATCCGAATCTTCAAGCCATGCGTTTGCTGAGCCAGTTTTCGCGGGAGATAGCCATCAATCGCTTCAGCATGAGCGACCCCGACCGCCCGGTATTGCGCTCGATCAAAGACGCCTCCTTCCTGAAGAGTATTCTTGGTCAGGGCCAACCATAAAGAGGAGGATGCTTTCATGGCGCTCAAGTTGCGGGAGTTGAGCCAGGGGGAATGCTACGGAATCCTCGAACATGCGCGCTTCGGACATCTAGCGTGCTGTCGGGACGGGCAACCCTATATCGCTGCAATCTACTTCTCCTTTGCGGGAGACGTTGCTTACAGTTTCTCGATGCCGGGGCGGAAGCTGGATTGGATGAGGGCGAACGACAAGGTTTGCCTCCATGTCGAGCACCTGCCGAGCGGGGGCGGGTGGACAAGCATCGTCATCGAAGGCCGTTTTCAAGAGTTTCCGGACAACGGTTTGTGGCATGATGAAAGAGTGCACGCTTGGTCATTGCTACAGCGGCATTCCAACTGGTGGGAAATCGGATCGCTAAAGCCGGCCGAGCTCCCGGTGCTTTCGGAGCCGCCGCACGTCTTCTACGGAATTTCAATCGGGGCTCTATCGGGCCGTAGCGCGGGAAGGGACGATTGACGGTCGAAGGCTACCCAATGCTTTTTAGACCTGGGAGATCGGACCCTTGCGGTCGCTGCGGCGACGCTGGAAGACGCGCGACAAGCTTCACTCGGCGGGCACCACGGCAAGGACTTGGCCAGCGGCGTCAGTAATCTCGCAAAGCCGTGCCCGTCGCCGGACCGAGGTTCCCTGGCGAAGGGAAACATGGCCACCATATAGAGCGGCCGTAATGGCGGCGTCGATGTCCGGAAGCAGGAGATCCAGCGGGTCCCGCTCGTATCTCACACTCCTACGCACGTTGAAGAAGTATCTCGATGGGACGGCGGTGTTCATGTTCGGCTCCTCATGCGCTGGGCGGTTTCGGTCATCGCCGCGTTGGGGAGCGCATCCACCGGGCAATGAGTGAAGGGCTCTGTCCGAGTTTCGTTTGCAGTCCGAACACGTCAGCCATGACATCGGCGAGTTTCCCAGTCACGCTACCGGCCGTTCTGTCGGCGGTCTTTGACCTTCCGCAATGTCCGAACCCCTTTCTTTTATAGGCTGTCATCCGTCGCGCGGAGCGGAAAAGTCGCGCGGACCCGCATTCGATGCGCCGGAATGATCTCCGGGAGCGACACGCACTGGTCGAGGAAAGGATCTGCAGATGCTACTCATTGATCGTGACTTCAAGCGCGGTGGCGAATGCTTCGCGACCCCTTCGCAAGGAGAAGTGGAAGGCAAGCTAGCCGTCATGGAAATAGTATCAATAGCCTGCCTGCGCGAGGTGGTTCGCTCGAAAGATCAAGCTGCATCGGAAAGTCCTTCGTACGCTTAGGGAAGAGTGCTCCTCGATGAAGCTGACGAGTGAGGACGAAATTGCAGCCGCAGAGTACGCGCTGCAGGTTTTCACTAAGCGAGGCACACCGCCATTAACCTCGCGAAATGCGCAAAAATGCAGCAATTCCAACTACACCGCCCGACCGTGGCATATATCGCGCGTCGCGTCTCCCTTGATGGGGGCGAGGCTCGATGCGGTTGAGATTAATTGACTCGGCAATGACGGTCGAAACGGCCTCGTAGTCGTCCGGCGGGAGCGAAAATCGCTCTCAAAGTGGCGCGTTGGCCGCCGCCTTCGGAGAGCTGCCCCTGATGGAGAATGCAGCGAATGTTCAAGCTGGACACATCTGAAGGGGTATGGCAGGCTTTCGGCAACAACTCTGGGAGGATGTTGTGACCCAAATCTCGGATTCAGTGGGAGAGTTCAGGAGGAAGCGCAGGCGCGAACTGTTGACGTTCGCTGTACTCGCTTTCGGGATTTGGCCTGTGGTCGCTGTCGGCGTTGTCGGCGGTTATGGTTTCATGGTCTGGATGTATCAGATCGTGTATGGACCGCCGGGACCTCATGACGTCAAGCCTGCGCCTCCCGGCTCGGCAGAGTGAGGATCGATCATGGTTCTCCCAGCTCGCACCCGGCGCGGTTTTCTCACCGGCAGGTCATCTGAGGATCCGGCTACAATCTTCCCTCCGGGAGCGACCGAAGCATCCATCAAAAACTGTTCGGGCTGCGGTGCCTGCGTCGACGCTTGTCCGACGGGGATCATTTCGATCCGTTCAGGCATTCCGGTCGTTGATTTCGGGCACGGAGAATGCACGTTTTGCGGCGAATGTGCGGAGCGATGTCCCGAGAGCGTTTTTTCGACTGGTCCTGCGGGCGGCTTTGCCCATTTTGCAGCAATTGGCGATGGATGCCTCGCCAACAACTACGTCGATTGTCAGGCCTGCCGCGACGGTTGTCCGGCCGGCGCGATCCGTTTTCGGCCGCGGGTCGGCGGCCCCTTCGTTCCTGAACTCGATGAGCAGGCATGTACGGGATGCGGCGCTTGCATCGCGGTCTGTCCGGTCGATTCATTCACGATGAAACCCCGCCATCGGGAGGCAGGTCATGTCTAACCGCCGACATCACGTCTCGAGCGCCGTCGTCGTCACCCGGCCGGAACTGACCGAAGACGTCGCAGCGCGTCTCGCAGCGATCGAAGGGGTCGAGGTTCACGCGACGGGATCGGGCAAGATTGTCGTCGTGATCGAGGGACCGCATTCGGGCGTGCTCGGGGAAACGCTCATCGGCATTTCGGGGATGGACGGCGTGCTCGCCGCCCATATGGTTTTCGAACAGGCACTGGAAATCGAGGAGACGATCGATGACGACCGAACTCACGCGGCGTGATCTCCTGAAGGCGCAGGCGGCGGCGATCGCGGCGGCGACCGCCGGCCTTGCCGCCCCCGCTTCAGCGCAGTCGGTGCCTGGAGGGGTGGCGGCACTGGAGATAAAATGGTCTAAGGCGCCTTGCCGCTTCTGCGGCACCGGCTGCGGCGTCATGGTGGGCGTGAAGGAGAACCAGGTCGTCGCGACCCATGGCGACATGGAGGCGGAGGTCAATCGGGGCCTCAACTGCGTCAAGGGCTACTTCCTCTCCAAGATCATGTACGGCAAGGACAGGCTGACGAGCCCGCTTCTGCGCAAGCGGGACGGCGTCTATGCCAAGGACGGTGAGTTCGAGCCCGTCACCTGGGAAGAGGCCTTCGACGTCATGGCGGCGCAGGCCAAGCGCGTGCTGAAGGAAAAGGGGCCGACGGCGGTCGGGATGTTCGGCTCCGGCCAATGGACCATCTTCGAAGGCTACGCCGCGACGAAGCTGATGCGGGCGGGCTTCCGTTCCAACAACCTCGATCCTAACGCGCGTCACTGCATGGCTTCGGCAGCGGTGGCTTTCATGCGCACCTTCGGCATGGACGAGCCGATGGGTTGCTACGACGATTTCGAGAACGCGGACGCCTTCGTGCTCTGGGGCTCCAACATGGCCGAAATGCATCCAATCCTCTGGACGCGGGTCGCCGACAGGCGGCTCGGGCACGAGCATGTCAAGGTCGCGGTCTTGTCGACCTTCACGCATCGCAGCATGGACCTCGCCGACATCCCGCTGATCTTCAAGCCGGGGACGGACCTCGCGATCCTGAACTACATCGCCAACCACATCATCCAGACCGGCAGCGTCAACCAGGACTTCGTCGACAAGCATACGAAGTTCATGAAGGGCACGACCGACATCGGCTACGGCCTGCGTCCCGACAACCCGCTGGAAATGAAGGCCAAGGGCGTGGCCGAGGCCGCCAAGATGGAGCCGATCGACTTCGAAGCCTTCAAGGCGATGGTTTCCGAATATACGCTCGAGAAGGCGGTCGAGCTTTCGGGCGTCGACAGCGCCTTCCTCGAACAGCTTGCGGAACTATACGCGGACCCCAAAGTCAAGGTCATGTCGCTATGGACGATGGGCTTCAACCAGCATGTTCGGGGCGTGTGGGCCAACCAGATGGTCTATAACCTCCATCTGCTCACGGGCAAGATTTCCGAGCCGGGCAACAGTCCGTTCTCGCTGACGGGGCAGCCGTCGGCCTGCGGTACGGCCCGCGAGGTCGGCACCTTCGCCCACCGCCTGCCGGCCGACATGGTCGTCACCAATCCGGACCATCGCAAGCACGCGGAGGAGATATGGAAGCTTCCGGACGGGCTCCTTCCGGACAAGCCAGGTTATCATGCCGTCGAGCAGGACCGCATGCTCAACGACGGAAAGCTGAATTTCTACTGGGTGCAGGTCAACAACAACGTCCAGGCCGCGCCGAACACCAGCAACGAAACTTATAAGGGATATCGAAACCCGGACAACTTCATCGTCGTCTCGGACGCCTATCCGACAGTCACTGCCATGAGCGCGGATCTGATATTGCCGGCGGCCATGTGGGTGGAGAAGGAGGGCGCCTATGGCAATGCCGAACGGCGCACGCATGTCTGGCACCAGTTGGTCGATGCTCCCGGCGAAGCCCGCTCGGACCTCTGGCAGTTGGTGGAATTCTCCAAGCGCTTCACCACCGACGAGGTCTGGCCCGCCGACATCCTCGAGAGGACCCCCGAATACAAGGGAAAGACGCTCTATCAGGTGCTCTACCAGAACGGGACGGTGAACGAATTCCCGCTGTCGGACGTCTCGCCTGAATACGAGAACCGGGAGGCCAAGGCCTTCGGCTTCTACATCCAGAAGGGGCTCTTCGAAGAATATGCCCATTTCGGGCGCGGGCATGGACACGATCTAGCAACCTACGACACGTACCATCAGGTGCGTGGCCTGCGCTGGCCCGTCGTCGACGGCAAGGAGACGCGGTGGCGGTACCGCGAAGGCTACGATCCTTACGTCAAGCCAGGCGAGGGGCTGAAGTTCTACGGGCAGAAGGACGGCCGGGCGGTCATCCTGGCGGTTCCCTATGAGCCGCCGGCCGAGTCGCCCGATGACGAGTTCAACTTCTGGCTCGTGACGGGCCGCGTCCTCGAACATTGGCATTCCGGCTCGATGACGATGCGTGTTCCGGAACTTTATCGGGCGTTTCCAGGTGCACGGTGTTTCATGAACGGCGACGACGCCAGGAAAATGGGCCTCAATCAGGGCGCGGAGGTGCGGATACAGTCGCGGCGCGGAGAAATCATCAGCCGCGTGGAAATTCGCGGGCGCAACCGAATGCCGCATGGCGTGATCTTTGTCCCATGGTTTGACGCCAGTCAGTTGATCAACAAGGTCACGCTCGACGCCACCGACCCCATCTCCAAGCAGACGGATTTCAAAAAATGCGCAGTCAAGATTCTTCCGGTCGTCTGATTTCGAGGCGCGTCTGGGCGATCGCGGCCATCGCCGTCCTCATGCTCACCGGCACGGTCACCCTAGCGCAGATGGTGCCGTCGTTGTCGGGCAACGAGAATCCAATGGAGAGCAAGGATCCGAAGCCGGTTCCCAAGTGGGTGGTCGATGACGTCCGCAAGATGCGAAATTATCCGGACCAGCCGCCCATCATCCCACATTCGATCGAAGGCTACCAACTGACGGTGAACGCCAATCGCTGTCTTTCCTGCCATCGGCGCGAGCTTACCGAAGGCTCCGGCGCGCCGATGATCAGCGTCACGCACTACATGACCCGCGAAGGGCAGATGCTGGCAGACGTTTCGCCCCGGCGATACTTCTGCACGGCCTGCCACGTGCCTCAGGCGGATGCGAAGCCTTTGGTGCCTAACAGCTTCAAAGACATGAGCGAGCTGGGGTTCAAACCTGCGGGAAGCGAGCAATGATTGGCAGGATAAAGGCGATAATCCTATTGTGCTGGCGCTTGCTGAGCTCGCCGGCAGCGACATTGAGCCTGGGTTTCCTGACGCTTGGCGGCTTCGTCGGCGGCGTCATGTTCTGGGGCGCGTTCAACACTGCGCTGGAGACGACCAATACCGAGGCCTTCTGCACCGGCTGCCATGAAATGAGAACGAACGTCTACGAGGAGCTGAGCCGCACGGTTCATTTTTCGAACCGCTCGGGCGTTCGCGCCACATGCCCCGACTGCCATGTGCCACACCAATGGACCGACAAGATCGCTCGCAAGATGCAGGCATCGAAGGAAGTCTGGGGCAAGATATTCGGGACGATCAACACGCGCGAGAAGTTCCTCGACAAACGGCTGGAACTCGCCCAGCACGAATGGGCGCGGCTGAAGGCCAACGACAGCCTGGAATGCCGAAACTGCCACTCGATGGGAGCCATGGATCTGACGAAGCAGACAGAGCGCGCCGCCGAAATTCACACCCGATACCTGCTGCCGGGCAAGGCGACCTGCGTCGATTGCCATAAGGGCATCGCGCATGATCTTCCGAATATGGAGGGCGTCGATCCCGGCTGGAAGGTGCCGGCGGATCTGTTGGGTAAGACCGCCTATCATGAATGGCATGATCGGGCCAAACTCGCCTCCTATCTGAGCAAGGCCGGCACGGTCGCCCTAGATGACTGACTGCTTTCTACCTTTGAAATTCTTCGGCTCGTCGATTTTTTCCGTCCTAGGCGAAACTGCCGATCTGTCCAGTTTGGAAGACAAAGTAAACCTCCAGATCGGCTTAAAACGGTCCAGCATGGGTAATATCAGGGCGCGCCGCGTTGAGACTGCTCGAACTGCTCGTCGATCGGGCACGCCGGGCCATCTGGACGGCCACGCAGCTATCGCCGGACGTCTATGCGGTGCACGCATTCTCAGTTATGTGAGACGCCAATCAGATGCCTGACAGAAAGGAACAGCAAAACGACTGAAAACGCGCAGAAAACTGCACCGCCGGCAGCTTGATAACACAGCACGCCGGCTATGCCACCGACAAGGAATGACGCCACGGTCGCGCTGTGTAGCAGAAGGCGATCCCGAGTATGCCGGCCCGCATGGGCATCAGACGGCTCGATCAGTTGCGCCAAGCCAACTCCGATATCTGTTGCGACGCCAGATACATGAGTCGTTCGTACCCTGCTGCCGGATATTCGCGTGGATGCAGCATTCTGGATGCCCATCGAGAAGCTAATCACACCGACGGTTCCGAGACCGCTGACACTTGAACCTCCGATGAGAGAGTAGAGGCCGATGCCCATCAGCAAAGCCGCCTCCACGAAAAGGGTGAGAGCAAATATCGCCCGCAACCGATAGCGTTTGCCAATTTGGATGAACAATGACGCAGAGAACGCTCCCGCCATGAACATCGCAACAATACCTAAGAACGCGACCCCGAGGTAGATGTCTCCCGCTGAGATATGATCAGAGATCAATGAGACATTGCCGGTCATGTTGGCCGAAAAGTAGCCGAATCCCAGATATCCCGCGCTGTTGACGCCCCCTGCAACGAACGCTAGCGACGATGCGAGCAGAATGTCCGTCTTTAGAGTGCGGCTCTCGCCTTCCTTGATAAGCATCGTATTCTCCCGTACCCAAGGGCGGCGAATGTCGTTCCGGTGGTGTCCGACGTCGACCGTTGCTCGGGCATGTGTGCCCCGACGTCGCTGCGAAGTCGAATTGGCAGGCGATTGGGTGGCGGCGACCGCTCTTGCAATCATTGTCAATGATGGATGGCTAGTGAAATCTACGGCTCCGCCGAGACTTCTCTAGCGCGCGGCCATGGCGGCGGTCAGGAACCGGCACCGGACCTTTTCGTAACCGATGCGGCGGCTGCGCCGGTTGATGGAGCGAGTTCGCCTTGGAGATGAGCCGTCGTGAAATCATCGATCAGGATCTGCACATCGGCCTCCCAGCCGGTCGGATTGCTTATGGGTAGGCCGCTGGTCTCCCAGGCGCCGTCCGGTGATTTCAACAGATCGTATTTTATGGGTTCAACACCGGCATTCGGCTTTCTCATGCGAAGCATGACAGTACGCGGTTCGAGTGGCTCGAAGTCGAGCGTCATGACGCTCACTCGAGCCGTGGAGGTTCCGTCGCGCTGGAGCTGAAGCTCGAACTGCGCCATTGCCGTCTCGGAATGCAGGTGAATGGAAAGCATCGGCGCCGCTGTCGCGAACTCAAGTTGATCGGGGCCTGCGAAGCGCCAAAGCGACGCAGAGGCAACGATGGCCACGGCCAGGCCTATCTCTGCGGAGATGCTGCGTCGCAGGCGCCATCTGGCGGTCGGGCTTCCGGCCAGCGCAGGCTGCGTGAGCCAGAACCGGTTGTAGACTGCGAGCAAGCAGAGCAACGAGACGAGTAGGATTTTGAGAAGCAGCACCCGTCCATAGATCGATAGCAAAACGGTATCGCGGGAGGGCAACTCAATCCATGCGAGCGCACCGCCCGCCAGCAACATCCCGACGAACGGCAAGGGTATCACCCGCGAGAAACCGAGCAGCGGACCCGAGCGCGCTTGCTTTTCGCCAATTCGCCACAGCGGGATCAGGCTTCCGATCCAGAAGATCATCACCCCACCGTGTAGGAACATGCACGTCCTGGCGAGCCAGCGAGGCTCCGCCACGTTGCAGTGGCCGGTGAACGTGAAGGAGACGGAGGCGGCGATCATCGCGAGTGCCACGGCCGCCAAGGAAGTTCTGCGGCCGTTGATCGGTATCGAAACGAGCACGATGGAGAACAGTGCAAGAGATGCGGCGATCGCCGAGCCGCCATGGGCTGCGGCGAGAAACGGCCGCATGCCAGCGAGCGTCAGTTCGCCGCCAATCTCGTCAAGCCCTTGGAGGTAGACGTTCGCGATAAGCAGCAGGACGGCGAGGGACGCGGTGATGTCCTGTCGCGAGGGAAGGAGCGCCCCAGCATCGAGCAGATGGGCGAAGAATGCACCCCCGACGACGACCGCAAGGAGGACGATCGAGCCGGCATGCACGAGCCAGATTGCGATCATCAGGGGCGAGACATATCCTTGCGGAGCGTCGCTGGTCGTGGCGGTCTGCGTGCCGACGTGGAAGACGAGGGAGCCGCCCACCGGATGCCCGTCCTCCGATGCCACTCGATAGCTTACGATGGCGGTGCCACGACCGATCGAACTTGGGAGGTTCAACATGACAACGGGGCCGAGAGTGTCCCCTTGCACGACTGTCCGGGCGCCGGTGGAATCGATAGCGCTCGCGGTGACAAGCCTGACTGCTTCGTTAAAGCGAAGCTCGACGCGGCTGGGCGGCCGATCCAGAGTTGCGTTGCTCGCGGGGGAGGAACTTCTCAGCACGGCGTGAGCTTGCGCGCCCACTGGCGAGAGGAATCCGAGCGCCGCCAGGGCGAGGAGAAGCAAGGCTGCCCGCCAGTTGGCGGCCGCCCATGTGCGGAAGATCAGCCACATGGGCGGTGTTCCTTCTCAAGAACGAGGTTGTTCTACGACGTCGAAGAACGGCGCCGGATTTTCATAGTCGTCGGATGACTTGCCCACCGTTGGGATTTCGATCCACCGTTCGAAAGCTCCGTCGGTGCACTCCTGCACGATCGGGACGTATATGCGGGTCCCGGACGGCGTTTCCTTGGCCACCGTTCCACGGAACACGAACTCGTCATACTCGTCGTCAGCGAGATTGCCTCCGCTCCAGACGATTTCCGTCGTTCCCTCTTTCACTGCCGAGCCATAGAGATTGTAGCTCTTGTCGTAGGCGCCCTTGATCTTGTCGACGGTCCAGCCCGACTTTGGCATCGGCTTGGCGGAAATGAGTCCTTCTGGAACCTTCACGCGAACTCTGATGGTCGGCTTTCCTTCGCAGCCGTGACCGATCCGGACGACGGCCTTGTAGGCCTTGCCGGGCGCCGCCTGCGCTTGTTCAAGCGTGGCATGTCCGTGCGCCGCTCCGGCGGCGCAGAGGGCAGCGAACAGGGCGGCGGTGACTTGCTTGATCATAGATCGACTCCCTGCGGGCTAGCGCTTTGAAGCGCCAGCTTGCGGCTGATTTAGGTTACGGGGTGACCTGGGTGAGGTCGGCGTCGAGGCGCTTGCGTACCGGGTTCGGCACCTTTGCCGTTTTGATGGCGTCGAGATTTGCCGGCGCGTCCCCGACTTGGATCAGTGCGACCATGCCCATGCCGGCATGTGGAGTGCATTTGACGACGTAGGCGCCGGGCACGTCGAACTTGGTCTGGAATTCCTCGTTCGGCTTCGACTTGAATTGCGCCGCGCCGTCCGGAATGAGACCCTTGTACGTTTCGACATTGTGGCTCTTGTCGGTTGGTACGAAGGTGACTGTGTCGCCGGGAGCGATCTTGACGAAGCCAGGCTCGAAGACCATGACGCCGTCGGCGCCCTTGTTGAGCAACTGAATCTGATGATCGGCGGCCATCGACGGCGCGGCAGACGCAACGAGAACCGCAGCCACCGCGGCCGGGACAATATTGAAGTGCATTGATTATCTCCATTTGAAACGGGACCGATGGTCGGCCTCGGGAGCCTTTCTATGCCATCCGAAAGCGGCCCTCTTTGACGCTGGTCAAATTTGGTAGATCAAATCCGGCTTCAGCACCTCGTATCCGTCCTTTGGACGGCGCGATCTTGAACCTCCGCGGAAGGCGCCGGCACCCGTCTGCAGGAACTACGTCACCGACGCGCAGGACGGCGCGATAGAACTGGGAAATCATTGACTGCTATCTGAATTGTGCCCCGCTGCATGCGGGTCGTCTATTTAGTGTGCGAAGCACGTGTCTCGTAGACTTTGGCCCTTCGCTACGGCCCGTCGCGGCGCAAGGAATGAGCCGAGAGGCCAGCAGGATCTAGCGAGGCTTCTATCGCTCGCGACGGCGACCGAGCGGCGTGTTCTCCCGAAGGGTCAGGATCGCAAGACGATTGAAGTTAGGCGTTTCGGCCCGGCGATCCGCCGATAGACGCGGGGACCTCGGTCTAGCTGAAATGTTGCAAACTGAATCGCCGAAACCTTGCCAGGCAAGTCGCAACACAATCGGATCCCGAGATCGTCACGATCCGCGGTGACGCAAACGTCCCGGCCGGCTCATCGCTCGTCTAGCAGTTCTCGGATCTTCGTTGCGAGTTCTCTTGCGCTGTACGGCTTTCGCAGCCACTGCGCTCCGGCGATCACCTCATGCGTCGCGAGAGAAGGTTCCGAATATCCGGATGTGAAGAGTACCGCAAGGTCGGGACGAAGCTTGCGTGCTGCGCCTGCGACTTCGTCTCCAGTAAGGCCTCCCGGCATCACGATGTCGGTGAACAGAAGGGCGATGTTCTCGTTTTCCTCGAGAACCTCCAGCGCACGATTACCGTTCTCAGCTTCCAGCACTGAATAGCCCATGGCGACGAGCCGAGCTACCGCAACGCGACGCACCCGCGCGTCATCTTCGACGACGAGAACAAGTTCGGTTCCCTTGGGAAGTGGTGATTCCGTTTTTCCCGCTTGTTGCACGAAGGCGTCTGCTCCGACGACATCAGGGGCGGGCAGGTAAATGCGGATCGTCGTGCCTCTTCCGACCTCGCTATAGATTTGAAGATGGCCGCCGGACTGTTTGACAAAGCCGTACACCATGCTCAGACCGAGACCAGTTCCTGAGCCCACTTCCTTGGTGGTGAAGAACGGTTCTATCGCCCGCTTCTTGACCACTTCGCTCATGCCGCTGCCGGTATCGGTCATCGATATGAGCGCGAAGTGCCCGCTACGGACCTCTGGATACATCCTGGCATAGTCGGCATCCAGATGGACGCGCGAAACCTCGGTGGTCAGGCTGCCGCCCTTCGGCATGGCGTCGCGGGCGTTGAGGGCAATGTTGAGAATTGCGTTCTGAAGCTGCGAGCTGTCCACCAGCACGTTGAAGCCCGATCCGGAGACCACGGTCGAAAGCTTGATGTCCTCTCCCAGCGTCCTGCGAAGCAGGTCCGAGAATCCCATGACGAGCTGACCGAGATCGACCTGCTTCGGACTGAGCGGTTGGCGTCGGCCGAAGGCAAGCAACTGGCCCGTGAGTTTTGCGCCATCTCCTGCAGCATCCTGCGCTTCCCGGAGCATATCGCGAAGAGGTCCCGCCGGAAGCTTGTCCTCGATCATTTCGAGGTTGCCGCTGATGACGGTAAGGAGATTGTTGAAGTCGTGCGCGAGGCCTCCTGTCAACTGCCCTACCGCTTCCATCTTCTGTGCCTGGCGCAGATCTTCCTCGATCTTAACCCTGCTCGTGAGGTCTCGTACGAATCCTGTAAAAATCCGCGCGCCATCGGCCGTGGCCTCTCCGACGTGCAACTCCATGGGGAACAGCGAGCCGTCCGCACGCTGGCCGGTCACCACGCGACCGTAGCCGATGATCCGCTTCTCGCCGGTGCCGAGATATCTCCCGATGTAGCCGTCGTGCTCGTCGCGATAGGGATTGGGCATCAGGTTGCTGACGTTCCGGCCGCAGATTTCCTCGGAAGTCATGCCGAACAAGCTTTCGGCGGCCTTGCTGAAGGATATCACGATGCCCTTCTGATCGATGACGACCATCGCGTCGGGCACCGTATCCAGAATCGACCTAAGGTGCGCCTCGCGCGATCTCACTTCCTGCTCGGCCTTCCGGAGGGCGCTGACGTCGCTGTTCGACTGAATAACCGCGAGATCGCCGTCTGGAAGGTTGACCAGGACGCACCGGCTCGTGACGTGAATGTCCTGGCCGTTCTTGTGGCGATGGATGATCTCTCCCTGCCAGAAACCGCGGGACTTCAACTGCTCGTGGATGCTCTCCGCAGGCTGCGGGAACCGGGTTGCCAACAGCTCGTAGACGTTATCTCCCACAGCCTCCTCACGGCTCCACCCGTACATGTTTTCGCATCCGATCGACCAGTGCGTGATGGTTCCTTCCAGCCCATGGATGATGATGTCTGCTCCATCGAGCACGTGCACCAGAGCGTCAAGTTCCTGCGACGACGCCGTGCGCGGCGATATGAGGCGATGAGGCATGGGCGTATAGGCTCTTCAGGAGTGTCAGTGGAAATTGACCCTATGGCAGGTTTTCGCGGAAAAATCATCAGCGTTTCCGGACAACTGCGCCAGCCGTAACGCGTTCACGATTCTGAGGTCGTGCCTGCCCTCGGGGACGACGATGTTTCTGGACGCCAGCTTGCTGATCGTGCGCGAGACCGTCTCGATCGTCAGGCCAAGATAATCGGCGATGTCCTGACGGTTCATCGGCAGGCGCAGCAGATTCGGCTGCGACCGGGCATCGGGTCGGGCTGCGAGCTTTACGATGAAGCTGCACAGACGTTCTTCGGCGTTCTTCTTCGACAGCAGCACCATCTGGTCGTGAGCGGCAGCCGTCTCACGGCAGAGCAGGGAGATGTATGCAGCGTGAAGGGCATCCGACCGGGCGACTTCGTCGTGAAAGTGCTTGCGCGGCACCCGTCTGATCTTGCAGTTGGTGACGGCTTCGGCCGTGAACAGAAAGTCGCCCTCCAGAAAGGTTCCGACGACGTCGCCTGGGAAATGGAAGCCTGTGATGACGCGGCGGCCTTCGCCGATGATGCGATGGAGACGCACGACGCCCTCGACGACCTGGAACAGATGCTTGACGGCGTCGCCCTCCCAACAGATCGCCTTACCGGCATCCACGGTCTCGCAGGCAGACATGTGGAACAGCGACGAGAGCGTCTGAACGCTCCGGCTACCGCTTGCGGCTTCGGTCTTTTGAAATGCGGCGTTGCCCTGCATCAGCATCTTCGTGTCCCTCGTTTGTCGATGAGGGCATTAGAAAGAGATCCGGTAACGCCGGAATGATCGCAGCGTCCGAATTGGTGAGGCTGTGTAACAGTTCGTAACAGCCGGGCGCATGGGGAAAAACGATTGTTTCGTTGATTTGGATCAAGGAGCGCGCTTGGGCTCCGTGACAGTCCTGCCTCAGGTACAAGAAAGCCGGCCGCGGCGCGGTCGCTGTGCACTGGGGACGACATCATGAACTACACGACGGAAACGGTGGCGATCACGTTCGCGGCCTTCCTGGCTCTGCTGGGAGCCGCATTCGCACATGACCACCTCTTTGCGGTTCATATGGGCATACTTTGCTTCTGCCTGCTCGCAGGGGCTGCGCTGCTGATCAGGAAGGTTGACTTTTCGCCCGCCGGCCGGCAGCGAGGTGAAACCATCACTCAGTGCCTCCCTCGATCCGTTTGACTGTCTCACCGGTTCACACGAACCCAGTTCCATAAATGCCTGTTACGCCACTGCCACTGATATAGCGGGGGCAGCGGTTCTAGCACGGCGCTTTCGAGCCAGCGCCCGGCTTGTTGCTAGGATGTTCATGTTCTTGGCCAAAAAGATCGCATAATGGATCGTCGGGAACGTGTGAAAACGTCTCGGGACGAACTGCTGATAGCCGTTTCCTTCAAGAGCGTTGAGCGTATAGACCGCCTCAGCTCCCATTCGATTGGCCACAAATTCTGCTCCCGGAATGGTGCGGTGGATCTGATATGAGCATGTCTATAGACTGGCAGTCCGCTAACCGTTATTGCGGGTATACCAGCATTTCACCAAACCATCCCGCGGATCCTCAAAGGCCCTCCTATATTGAAAAAAGTGCAACGCAGTTTTGCCGTCGAGTACAAAACCGGCAGACGAAAGCTTGATACCAGGTCGAACTCGATCTGGGGCAACATGGATCTAAAGTCCGTCGCTCGTGACCTGGAGGAAGAGGCATTGCCGTTTCTGTCGGGTAGCTCTCTGAGTGGCAAATCCAACAATGAGATGTCTTTACCGCAACCAGATCAAGCCGAGGCGTTGTTGACACCGCCTCTCGGGGCGTCAACAACAGCATCAGATACACAGGAGATGAGCATGGCCGACGAGACTGATACGGCAACCAGTGCCGATGCGCCGATCGTTGTTGAAACCCCTATTGCGCCGAAGAAACAGCGCAAACCCCGCGCCAAGAAAGCCGCGGCACTCGAAACCGCGTCGGCTGACGCTACGGCAGAGCCAGCAGCTGCTCTGGCCGGCGCCGGTGGTGTGAAGAGGAGAGGGCGCAAGACAAAGGTGGTCGAAGCTGCGGCGAGTGCCAAACGCGCCCCTGTGCGCCGTGCTCCAAAGGCCGTGCAGGCGGCGCCGGCCGCACCGATGACGGCGGTCGACGAGATGGCGGATCTTTTGCAGTTGGAAGAGGAAAATCAGCGGCTGCGCAAGCTTCTGGCTGAAAAGCTTCGCGCTGAAAATGCCGATCTGCGCAAACGGCTCAAGCTCGATTGATATAAGCAGCCGGTCAACCGCCGGCCGCATTTCCATGCTTATCAAGAGATACAATTTGGTAACGGTGAATGCTGTTGCCGGAACTGAAACTTGCAGCCTGCTTGCGGGATAAAACGCGAGGTCGGATAGATGGCGTCTCCCTGGAAATTTCTTGCCCGACTGGTCTCACCGGGACGCGAACAAAAGCGAGAAGACGGCTCGACCGCGGAGGTTACGCCGGACGCTTTGGCTAGTTCTGGTTCGACTGAAACGCCTGCCGAGGACAGCCTGAATAGCGATGGTCGGCCAGCAGGCGAGGACCAACCTCGTCACGGTCAACCCGGTGCAATTTCTCTCAAGCCTGTGCATTCCGAAGAAGCCGAAAACGACGTCCACGACAAGCTCGACGGCGAAGTCGCCGAAATCGTGGAGGTCGCTGATCCCGCTACATCCGGTGGTACTGGTATTGACGTCACCGCTGTACATGATGCCGCGAGGATCAAGCGAACTGCCGAGGTCGCACCGCGCGAGCAAAGGAGCCGCAGCAAGGAAGCGGTGGCGATTGCGAACGATCCCCAGGTTATCCACACTGCAAACGAGATGAGCCTCGATGACGAGATCAGGGTGCTCAGGGATCAGCTGGCCAAAAAGCTGACGTTGCAAAACGCGCAGTTGAAAAAAATGCTAGATCGGTTTGAACGATGAGCGGGGCGCTGCCTGCCCTTTTAAGCTTGTTGCGGGTGAACAATCTCAGATTTGAATAAGGTGTCGCCGGTTCGAGTCCTTTCAAGGCGAGGGATGGCGACAAGGGTCGGCAGCGACTGAAATGTATCAAGTCGTTAGGTACTCAACGACGACTGCGCTGAAGCCACCAAAGGTAACCTCCGCGGGGTCTAGCTGCCGTTCGGCATAAATTGCCGGAAACGTTAATTGAAGGCAGTAAACTCTAACGCGAGGTCATCCAAGGGCGACCATGCCTGAAAGCATAGAACCGCCGGATTTCTCGCCGGCGGTTCAAATGGATGTTTGGTCAATCGGCTCAGACGTGGGACAGACCAAGGACGGATCGAAGTTCCTCCTTGGCGGCTTCAAATTCAGCTTTGTAGTCGTCATGGGTGCGGATCGTTTCGGCAATGACGGTGCCGGCGATGCGGCCAGCCTCGACGTCCGAAGCATAGTGAATGCCGCCGACAATACGGTTATGACCATATTCCCACGCACGTGCCATCAGCTCGGTCCTTTTCTCCGGCACCATGTTGGAAAGGACGATGCCCATCAGCGTGCCGACGGTGGTGTGACCCGACGGATAAGCACCCGACTTCGAGAGGGGAACAATCGGCTTGACCAGGTCGCTGTAGAGGTGAGGCCGCGGACGCTTCCAGAAATCTTTGGCCGGATCGACAACAGCGCCTTCTGTGGCGACGACGCGGTCGAAGAAGGCGGCGAACTTCGGCAGGTTTTCCTTGGTGAACTTGGGATTGTCGATCACATCGGCGAAGCGCCAGACATCTTCATCCGCATCGGCGACGGCACGTGCGGCCATCTCAGGTGTGCGGGTAACCTGGATCGTTAGTATTTCAGCGAGTTCAGCCTGCATCTGCGGCGAATTATTGCCGGGCGGTGTCGGCAACAGCGAAACGAGGTCGATTTCCTTGGCATCGGAAAATGGCTTGGCATCTTCTGCTAAAACGGAAGAAGCAAGGCCGATGACGAGGGCGAGCGACAGGGCTAGATTGCGCATGGTAACTCCTTTTGAACAGCGATGCCGACGCTAGCACCCCGATATTCCGCTCGTGTGACAGTAACTTCACCAATCCGTATGAAATGGATACAGTGTGGCGCAAACCTCCGAGCCTTCTCGCTCTCACGCCACCGCGCGCTGCATTTCCTCATTCCGGTCAAGGAAGCCCTGATTCATCTCGCAATGCGGACATTACTCTTGGCGGAATATGCGCATGACCTGGTCTGTAAACGGCTTGACGAGAAAGGACGGCGGCGTACGCTCTTCTGGTTTGACGAAAACCTCGACGGGCATTCCCGGCTGCGCTTCATTCTGGCGGTCGCACTGGTCTGGCAGTTTGCGCAGAGGAAATATGTTCCCGCCGCCTATTGGCTTTCCGTGGTGCTGATCAGCATTGTTGGCACATTGAATTACCGACAATCTGGTCGACAACTTCCATGTGCCACTGATGGCTACGACGATTGCTTTCTCGATCGCCCTTGACCTTGCCCACAAGGAAGCGCGAAGCGGCTATCTCGTCTACCGCTTCGCAGAGAGGAGTGCCCAAGCACGACGTATCTTCTGAATCCGTGAGGAAATCTGCTGCGGTGGAGGGGCAGATATTCCATTGCAAAAATCAGCCAAGGCCTGAGCCTCCAGCCTCGTTCTCTCGCTTGACCATTGCTGGTCAACTATTGGCTTGCCGGTCTGGTGATCTATGACCGCCCACGACCCGTTCTCGAGTGCTTGTATCTGGTAGCGCTGCATTCTCAAGCCATAGATTTGGATGCGCCTACATCAGCCTGAAATCTCTTTGAAATCAACAGGGAGGGAATGCTGCTTCACAGATACTTTGGTTAGATGGTGAACCTCCGGTTACCGTGGGCGAGCGGCAACCTCCATTCAGCTCGCATGCGGACAATGACCTGATTCCGGGATGTCGATCTGCCTGCGTGTGCGTGCCATGCAAAATTATGCACTAATATGTAGTTGCGAGTCGGTTTTCATTGTTGTCTTGGTGACGATAGTTATCGCTGCGATGCCCGCTTCATCGGCCGCACGCAGAAACGCATCCCGAAATTGCTCCGGAGCGATCTGACCGCTGATCGCATCGACGCAAGCCTTCACCGCAGTGACATATTCTTCGCCGTCATCGGAAGGCCAGTCCTTGAGCAGCATATATGCAGCGTCGCCGAGGGTTCGGATGATCCTGTGAACTGGCTGGCCGCGCAGAGCCAGCCCGACGGGTGTGAATGCAGAGGTTGCGTCCCAATCCATTGTCCTCGATCCCTCCGGGCAGCGATCGTAATCCCTGAAGTTCTAATATACGCGTGTATTCCAAAACCGTAATTGACGATTGGTTACCCGGCGTGACCGGATGTGAAGGTAGGCGCAGGAAAGGAGCGGGCGCTCGCCAGTGGCGGCTACGCTGCTTCCGCAAAGTTGACCCGACGGTGGCTCGTTGCCGCCCCGAGCGGGACCGCACCATCTTCAGCATTTGCCAATCCGGGCCGGTTGGCGTTTATCGGCTGCCATTCCTAGCTAAGTTCAGGATTTCACCCGGCATCTTCGATAAAGAGAATGCGGCGGTTCGATTCAGGCGAGGGAAAGGGCTTTTTTTCCCCGCCGTACGGGCGAAGAATGTCAGCCTTCCGTCGATGTTGGCTTAATCGGGCTTATTGAGAATTCTGCCTGCAGGAAGCCCATCTTTATGGTGCCTTTTGCAATTCCGGCAATGCGTCGAAGAGATCGGCGACGAGGCCGTAGTCGGCGACCTGGAAGATTGGCGCCTCCTCGTCCTTGTTGATGGCGACGATCACCTTCGAATCCTTCATGCCGGCCAGATGCTGGATGGCGCCCGAAATGCCGCAGGCAATATAGAGCTGCGGCGCCACCACCTTGCCGGTCTGGCCGACCTGCCAGTCGTTCGGCGCATAACCGGCATCGACGGCGGCTCTGGATGCACCGACGGCAGCACCCAGCTTGTCGGCAAGCGGCAGGATGACCTCTCTGAACTTTTCCGCCGAGCCGAGTGCCCGGCCGCCGGAGATGATGATCTTCGCCGAGGTCAGTTCCGGCCGGTCTGAGACCGACAGGGCATCGGCGATAAAATGCGACACACGTGGATCGGCCGCCGCTGGGACGCTTATAACAGAAGCGGCCGATCCGCTCTCCTTCGCAGGAGAGAACGAAACCGTACGTACGGTAATGACTTTCTTGGCATCCGTTGCCTCCACCGTCTGGATGGCATTGCCGGCATATATCGGCCGCTTGAAGGTGTCGGACGAGATCACCTCGATGATTTCGGAGACTTGGGCGACATCGAGAAGAGCGGCGACGCGCGGCAGCACGTTCTTGCCAACCGAGGTCGCGGCCGAGATGATCGTGTCGTAGCTGGCAGAGAGCGAGACGATCAGGTCGCCGAGCGGTTCGGCCAGATTGTTGGCGAGTTCGTCGCTTTCGGCCAGCAGCACCTTGGAGACGCCGGCAAGCTTGGCGGCGGCATCGGCAGCAGGCTTGGCAGCCTTGCCGGCGACGAGAATGTGGATATCGCTTGCCGGTTCCTTGGCAATCTTTGTCGCCGCCGTCAGCGCCTTGGCGGTCTGATCGGACAGGCTGGCATTGTCGTGGTCAGCCAAAAGAAGAATGGTCATGATGATGGCTCCTGTTCCCAGCTGATTACAGCACGCCGGCTTCGTTCTTGAGCTTGTCGATCAGTTCGGCGACCGACTTGACCTTGACGCCGGCCTTGCGGCCCGACGGTTCCTCGGTCTTCAAGACCTTGAGGCGCGGCGTGGTGTCGACACCGAAGTCGCCGGGCGTCTTCTTGTCGAGCGGCTTCTTCTTCGCCTTCATGATGTTCGGCAGCGAGGCATAACGCGGTTCGTTCAAGCGCAGATCGGTGGTCACAACCGCCGGCAGCTTGATCTCGATCGTCTGCAGGCCGCCATCGACTTCGCGGGTGACAGTTGCTTTGCCCCCAGAACCAAAGGCTTCGATCTCGATCTTCGAGGCGAAGGTCGCTTGGGCGATTCCCATCAGTGCTGCCAGCATCTGGCCGGTCTGGTTCGAATCGTCGTCGATCGCCTGCTTGCCAACGATGATCAGCCCCGGCTGTTCGGCATCGGCAACAGCCTTCAAGATCTTGGCGACAGTGAGCGGCTCGATTTGATCGTCGGTCTCAACCAGGATCGCCCGGTCGGCGCCCATCGCAAGGGCGGTCCTCAGCGTCTCCTCGGCCTTGGCCGGACCGATCGAGACGACCACCACTTGCTCGCACTTGCCGGCTTCCCTCAGCCGCAGCGCCTCTTCCACCGAGATCTCGTCGAACGGGTTCATCGACATTTTCACATTGGTTAGCTCGACACCCGTGCCATCCGGCTTCACCCGGATCTTCACGTTGTAGTCGACAACCCGTTTGACTGGGACGAGAATTTTCATGGGCATTCACCTCTTTTCAGCGGGCCGGGGTTCAGCGGGAAGGGACGGGCTCGGGGCCACGGTAGTCGTAAAAACCTTTGCCGACCTTCCGCCCCAGCCACCTGGCTTCGACATACTTGACCAGCAGCGGACAAGGTCGGTACTTGGTGTCGGCGAGCCCGTCATGGAGCACATTCATGATGGCAAGGCAGGTGTCGAGGCCGATGAAGTCGGCAAGTTCCAGCGGACCCATTGGATGGTTTGCGCCAAGCTTCATGCTGCTGTCGATGTCGGCGACCGAACCGACGCTCTCGTAGAGGGCGTAGACCGCCTCGTTGATCATTGGGATCAGTAGCCGATTGACAATGAAGCCCGGATAATCCGCAGCCACGACGGCCGACTTGCCGAGCCTATCGACGACCCCGCGAACCGCCTCGAAGGTTTCCGTGCTGGTAGCAATTCCGCGGATGAGCTCGATGAGCTGCATGACCGGAACCGGGTTCATGAAATGAAGGCCCATGAACTGCTCGGGTCGACTAATCCCTCCGGCGAGCCGCGTGATGGACAGCGAAGACGTGTTGGTTGTTAAGATCGTTTCAGGCCGCAGGTGCTTTGCCAGATCGTCGAAAATCTTCTGCTTGACCGCCTCCTTCTCGGTCGCAGCCTCGATAACGAGATCGCTCCTCCCGAGTTCCGGCAGCCGCACTGTCGTCCGGATGCGCGGAAGGGCCAGCCTGCGCTCTTCCTCGGTTAAAGCGCCCCGGGTCACTTGCCGGTCCATGTCCCGGCCGATTTTGGCAATCGCGGCGCCAAGCCGTTCCGCGTCGACATCCATCAGCGAGACGTCGTATCCCGCGAGCGCAAGCACATGGGCAATACCGCTGCCCATCTGGCCGGCGCCGACCACTCCAACGGTCTCGATTACCATTCTGCGTCTGCCTTTTCGGAGGAAAAATTCCAGTGTCCGCCACCCAAGACCGGCGAGGCCCTTTCGAGCGTTAGCGGGCTGCGCGACAGGTTGATCGGCGTTCTCAAACCCGGCAGGCCTTCCGGCGCGATCTTCAGTCCGCGCGCCTTGATCTGCGGCTCGTCGATCGCCTCGGCGACGGTGTTGATCGGTCCGCCTGGTATACCCATCCTCTCGAGGTCGGCGATCAATTCCGCCTTTGGCCTGAGGCTGGTCTTTTCCGCAATCAAGGTGCAGAGCGTCTCGCGGTTCTCCACGCGTGCAGGATTGGTGGCAAAGGCCGGATCGTCGGCGATGCGGGCGAGGCCCAGAAGAGCGCAGAGCGCTGTGAATTGCCGGTCGTTGCCGCAGGCGATGATGACATGGCCATCGGAGGCCGGAAAAACTTGGTATGGCACGATATTGGGATGCGCATTGCCCATACGCCGGGGCACCTTGCCGCCGGCAAGATAATTCATCGCTTGGTTGGCGAGCGCTGCGACGCCGACATCGAACAGCGCCAGATCGACCTGTTGGCCGAGGCCGGAACGTTCACGCTCGGCGAGTGCGGCCTGAATGCCAATCACGCCGTAAAGTCCGGTGAAGACGTCGATCCAGGCGACGCCCACCTTCTGCGGTTCACCGCCGGGCTCACCGGTCAGATCCATGATCCCGCACATGCCCTGGATCAGGAAGTCGTAGCCCGGTTGCTGCGCGCGCGGACCGGTCTGGCCGAAACCGGTGATGGAGGCGTAGACGATGCGTGGATTGATCGCGGTTACGCTGTCATAGTCGAGGCCGAATTTCTTCAATCCACCGACCTTGAAGTTTTCGACGAGGACATCCGCTCCTCCGATCAAGGTCCGGACGCGGGCAAGATCCTCCGGATCGGCGAAATCGCAGGTAAGTGACGTCTTGCCCCGGTTTGCCGCGTGAAAATAGGCGGCCACTTTCTCGGTGCTGCCCCTGCCGTCCGGCCGTTCGATGAAGGGGGGACCCCAGCTGCGGGTATCGTCGCCTTGCGGACTTTCGATCTTGATGACGTCGGCGCCGAGATCGGCAAGCGTCTGGCCGATCCACGGGCCGGCGAGAATGCGGGCGAGTTCAACCACTTTCAGGCCGGCAAGCGGCGCGCCGTTTACGCCGGCCATCAGAAGAACGCCTGGATGCCGGTCTGGGCGCGGCCGAGGATCAGCGCGTGGACGTCGTGCGTGCCCTCATAGGTGTTGACCGTTTCGAGGTTCTGGGTGTGGCGCATGACATGATATTCGATCTGGATGCCGTTGCCGCCGTGCATGTCGCGCGCATCCCTGGCGATCTCAAGCGCCTTGCCGCAATTGTTGCGCTTGACGATCGAAACCATTTCCGGCGCGAACTGGCCCGCGTCCATCAGCCGGCCGACGCGCAGGCTGCCCTGCAGCCCGAGCGCGATCTCCGTCTGCATGTCGGCGAGCTTCTTCTGGAAAAGCTGGGTGCCGGCGAGCGGCTTGCCGAACTGGATCCGGTCGAGCCCATATTGCCGCGAGCGGAACCAACAATCCTCGGCGGCGCCGAGCACGCCCCAGGAGATGCCGTAACGCGCGCGGTTGAGGCAGCCGAACGGTCCCTTGAGACCGGAAACATTCGGCAGCAGCGCATCCTCGCCGATCTCGACGCCGTCAAGCACGATCTCGCCGGTGATCGAAGCGCGCAGCGACAGCTTGCCGCCGATCTTCGGAGCGGAAAGGCCTTTCATGCCCTTTTCGAGGATGAAGCCGCGGATGTCCCCGCCATGCGCTTCCGATTTCGCCCAGATAACGAACACGTCGGCGATCGGCGCGTTGGAGATCCACGTCTTAGAGCCGCGCAAGCGGTAGCCGCCGTCGATCTTCTCGGCGCGGGTCTTCATGCCGCCCGGATCGGAACCAGCATCCGGCTCGGTCAGGCCGAAGCAGCCGATCAAGTCACCGGAAACGAGACCTGTCAGGTATTTGTCCCGCTGTTCTTCGGATCCATAGGCATAGATCGGATAGATCACCAGCGAGGACTGCACGCTCATCATCGAGCGGTAGCCGGAATCGATGCGCTCGACTTCCCGGGCGACCAGGCCATAGGCCACATAGTTGGCGCCGGCAGCACCATATTTCTCCGGCAAGGTCACGCCAAGAAGCCCAGCCTTGCCCATCAGCCGGAAGAGAGCGGGATCGGTGTGTTCCTGGAGATAAGCATCCTGAACGCGCGGCAGCAACTCGGCTTCGGAAAAAGCCCTGGCTGCTTCGCGGATCATGCGCTCTTCCTCGGACAGCTGGTCGTCGAGAAGGAAGGGATCGTCCCAGGCGAAGGCACTCGTTTGGGATGAAGCTTCAAAGGCGGTTGCGGTTCTATCGGCGGTCACGAATTTTCCCCTCGGAATGACGACGTGGCTTTCCCATTCATATAGCGATTGTAAAAAGTGAGAAAAAACCCTATTTAGACGTAACATCATTCACAAAATGCATAGGCAAGATGCGCCGGCGCCGGTTCCTTCCCTCGATAAGCCTCCTCTCGGCTTTCGATGCCGTCCTCAGGACGGGTTCGACAGCGGCGGCGGCGCGCGAACTCGACCTGACGCAGAGTACAGTGAGCCGTCTCGTCCAGAATCTGGAGCAGCAACTCGGCCGTCCGCTGTTCGAACGGCACAGGCAGAAGCTCATCCCCACGCAAGCCGCGCATGCTTATGGGCGAGACGTCAGCCGGGCACTCGATCTCATTCAACGCAGCAGCATGGAGTTTTCCGCCAACCCGGGCGGCGGCGGCCTGTCGCTCGCGATCCTGCCGGCCTTCGGCACGCGTTGGCTGGCGCCGCGGCTGGGCGAATTTCTCGTCAAACATCCCGGCATCACGATCAACCTGGCAACGCGGCTCAAGCGCTTCAATTTCGAGGCCGAGGCTTTCGATGCCGCCATTCATTTCGGGGCGGACGATTGGCGTGATGCCGATCACATGAAACTGTTCGAGGAGCGCCTGACGGCCTGTATCTCGCCGGCGCTGCTTGGCGAACATCCGATCGCTTCGGCTGGCGACATGCTCGGCCTGCCGCTTCTGCAGCTGGAAACCAGGCCGACTGCATGGAGACTCTGGTTTGCCGCCCAAGGCGCGGAACCGGCAAATGTGACGGGCATGCTCTTCGATCAGTTTGCGACGATGACGCAGGCCGCGATCTCAGGGCTCGGTGTGGCCCTTCTGCCTGATTACCTCGCCGATAGTGAAATAGCCGAAGGACGGCTGGTGCCGGTCTTGGAGAGATCGGTGCCGGGGCCGGGGTCCTACTGGCTGGTCTGGCCGCAATCGCGTGCCAATTACCCCCCGCTGGAGGCTTTCCGGGCCTGGATCGGCGCGTAACCGCTTTAAGGGTTCTTGAGCTTTCAGGGGCTCTCGAACCTAGGCTGCCGCGGAGCTACGATGATCGTTCGCTGAGAACGTTCACACGTAGCCTCCAGGTCCGACTCGCCGTTGGGCAACTAACCCCGGCTTCGGGATAAGGATCATTGGAACTGTCGAGGTACCGCTATGCCGCGCTTTGTCGCTTCCGTGGCCAGACGCGTCACGGTGCCGGCGGCAATCGGAATTCCGTCCGCAATCCGTTTTTCCGCCAAGTTGAAGCCGCGCTCTCCGGGCAATCGGACTTGGTCCGCGCCTTCTGCTGGCGGCAGGGACCGGATGGCGCCTGCGAGACACTCGATTTCATCTTCGAACGGGATGTCCAATCCGAATGCTTTCGGATCGATTGCGATGACGAGGCCGTTGAAGCCTGCGTCCCGCTTTTCCTTCAGGGCAACGGAGATAAGCGGATTGCCGCCAAGAACGCTGACAAGCACTTCAATCATCAGCGATAAACCTGATCCCTTGGGTCCAGCCATGGGCAGCACGGCTTTAACTCGTGCCGGGTCAGTTGTCGCAACGCCATTGGAGTCGACGCCCCAATCCGGGGAGATGGGCTTACCTGCATCCCTGGCGGCCATAACCTTGCCGAGCGCCACGGCAGCCGTCGACATGTCGAGAAGGATCGGGCGATCCCGGTTACTGCCTGGCGCGGCAATCGACAGGGGGTTGGTCGAAACGCCTTCGCCGCGGGATCCGTGATAGACCATCAAAGGTTTGGACGCCGACATGACGATGCCGACCATGCCGGCCTTTGCCACTCTTTCGGCGAAATAGCCGATCGCGCCGGCATGGCTGGTGCGCATGATCGAGCAAAGGCCGATTCCGAATTTCCCCGCAAGAGCCACCGCTTTGTCAGCCGCCAGGGACAGGCCGGCGGCTCCCGGTGCAAGATCGCCGTCGATGACGGCAATTGCGCCGAATTCGCGTGCGAGCGCTGGTTTGGCGTCACCCTTGACAAGGCCGAGTTCGGCCATTTCGATATAACGCGGGATACGCAGCACGCCATGGGAATCGGCGCCGCGCAGATTGGCCCAGACCAAGAGTTCGGCAGTCTGGCGCGCGTAATCCTGCCTGAAGCCGCCCGCTTCGAGAAGAGAGGCGGAAAAGGCTTCAAGTGCATGTTGCGGGATCAATTTTCTTGCCGAGGCCGCATTCATGACGCACCACCGAGCGGTGACGGGAAGAATTTGTCGAGCCAGCCTTTGACCACCATTTTCGTGCGCGGCGCGTCGTTAGGCGCGAGCGGGAAATGCGCGGTCGTGTCGATAAGCATGAGTTCGCTTGGCTGGCCCGCCTTCTCGAACATCCGGATGGATTCGACGGTTGGCGTGATGATGTCATTTGCCGTGTGGAAAAGAAGCAGCGGGCGCGGCGCGATATTGGCCACCACATCGTCTGCGCGGAAGTTATACATGGACCAGGCTGTGTCCACGGGAATTTCCATGATCGCCTTAGGCGAGAGGTTCTTGCGCAGATGTTCCGGAATCGGCACGGCGTCGAAGCGCGACATCCACAGGCTTTCACCGGTTTCCTGCTTGTGTTTGCGGCCATTCTCAAGGATCCGGATGAACTTGTCCCAGGATTCCTGGGTGGGATGCTGGCCGCGGAACTTGCGCTCTCCATTGCCCCAGCCGCAGGAGGAAAGGCAGCAAGCAAAACGATCGTCGACCCCGGCGGCATAGACCGACACCGCGGCGCCGAAGCTGTGGCCCGTGATGCCTATGCGCTTCGGATCGACCTCCTCGTGCTCGGCAAGGAAGGTCAGCGCATTCTTGGCGTCGGCCACCTGGTCGAAGCAGCGAACCTGGGCGCGTTCGCCCTCGCTTTCGCCGCAGGAGCGGAAATCGAACCGCAGCGCGACATAGCCGAACGCTTCCATCATCTCGGCCTGGATCTGGGCGTGGCTTTCGTCTTTGGAACCAACGAAGCCGTGGCAGACGATGAAGGCCGGCAACTTCTGTCCTGGCTTGCGTCGATCCGGAACATGAAGAACGGCCGAAAGTTTCAGGCCGTCGGACATGAAGGTCAGTTTTTCTTGCATGGTCTTAACCTCGGTCTGGATCAGGCGATCTTGGCGAAGGGATGGAAATATTCGCGCCATTCGAGCGGCGCGGGCGTGCCCCAGACATTCATCTCGCGCACGTTGCCTGGGCGATCGAGATTGGTGATGACGTTCGGGGTGAAATCGGCGTCATCGGCGATATGGGCCATGACGCCAGAGCACTCGATCATCATGCCGCTGGCATCGGTGTAATAGGCATAGGTGTTGTCCCCGGGGCGATGGCGGCCAGGCCCCCACATCAGTTGCCGGTCGAACTGGTCAAGAATATCGCCGAGGCGCAGATACTGGTTGAATTCGAGAAATTCGAACGAGACGTGATGGAGCCCGGGCGCGGCGCCCTTGACGAGCCCCAGAACATGGTGCTGGCGGTTGCCGCCATACATCCAGCTCAAGGCATCGTTGACCATGCGTTCCGACAGCTTCATGCCGCCGATGGCATCGAGTTGGGCGCGGGTGGCTGCCGGATCCGGCGTGATCAAATTGATGTGGTCGATCCGGTTCGGCCCGACGCCCTTGGTCGGATAGCGCCGGCCATAGGTTTTTTGGCGGATCGGGGTGTGGATCTCAAAGCGCAGTCCTTCCGGCGTCGTGAAGGTTACACCCGCAGCAATGCAATCGAGGCTCGGATCGCGGGAGACTATTCGGCAACCGGCGCCTTCGATGCGGGATGCTGCCTCATCGACCAGGTCCGGCGTCAACGCCTCAAGGCCGATCGTATGAGCGGAGTTCTCACTCGCGTGTACCAGCACCAGTTCGGCGGCACGCCCATTGGAGCTCAGCCAGGTCTGACCGGCATCCTGATAGGTGATATGAAGACCAAGTATTTCGGTCGCATCGCGAATGACAGCCTTCGGATCGGTGACGTTGACCTTCATGTGTCCGACTGCATGCACAATGTGCGTCATGAGTTCCTCCCTTGAAATCCGCTTGAACCTGCGTCCATTGAGTTTCTGATACGCCAATTATCAGATGTTCGCAACACTTTTCGAAATACCATGAAATATCGAAAATATGCTCAATGGTCGGGTTCGGTGGCGACAATGTTCCGTAAGGTGCCGATTTTTTCGATTTCGATTTCAACAATGTCCCCGACTTGCAGGAAAACTGGTGGTTTGCGAGAGGAGCCAAAGCCGGACGGTGTGCCGGTGACGATAACATCCCCGGGCTCCAAGACGGCAAACTGGCTGACATAGGAGATCAGCCAGGGAATGGTGAAAATCATCCGGCTCGTGTTGTTGCGTTGCCGGAGCTCACCGTTGACCCTCGTTTCCAGAGCGAGATTGAATGGGTCGGGCAATTCGTCCCTGGGAACCATCCATGGCCCGAAGCCTGCGGTTCTGGCGAAATTCTTTCCGGGCGTAAATTGGCTGGAGTGTTTCTGCCAGTCGCGCACGCTTCCATCGTTGAAGCAGGTATAGCCTGCGACATGGGCAAGTGCATCCGCCTCGGCAATCCTGCGACCGGCCTTGCCAATAATCACCGCCAGCTCGCCCTCATAATCGAATTTGTCCGAAACCTTCGGCTTGGGAAGTGGTTCGTTATGGCCGGTCTGCGATCCGGCGAACCGGGAAAAGAGCAGGGGATAGTCCGGGCGTTCTGTCGTGTCGTCACCGGGCTCCCGGTAGTTGGTCGCAACGCAGAGCACCTTGCCGGGATTGGGGATGACGGGAAGATAGTGAATGTCGCAAAGCGCATGGTCAGCCGCGAGACCTGTCTCGGTGCCCAGGCTTTCAAAATTGGCCGCAATATAGCTGGCAAGATCCGGAAGACCGCTCGCCTTGCCAAGATCGGTGACAGACCCATCGATAACGCAGCCGTAACTTGCATATCGTTGGCAACCAAAACTGATGTACCGCATCGGTTCCTCCACGTATTTTCGAAAATATATGGAATATCGTAAACATCGATGACCAGCGGCTTGCACCCCCCCGGAGAACCAAAGGGGCTGCGAAAATTTCAACAACATTGATTTATTTCGAAATTTTTCGTATCAATTGATGATTGACTTTCCTCTCCTGCGCAGCGGCAGAGGAAGAGCAGCGGGAGAAATATCTTGGAAAACCAAAAGGCGGGCGGGGAAACCAGAGCCGGTGACGTACTGCAGCGTATGCGGCTGGATATCATCAATTGCGTGTTGAAGCCTGGCGAGAAGCTGCGTTTCGAAACGCTCAAGACTCTGTATGCCGTGAGCTTTTCGACCTTGCGCGAGGCTTTGTCCCGGCTCGCTGCGGAGAATCTCGTCATTTCCGAAGGACAGCGCGGCTTCGTGGTCGCCCCGGTTTCGATCGCCGACCTTAACGATCTTACCAATGTCCGTGTCCTCATTGAACGCGAGGCACTTGGCATGGCGATTCGCAACGGCGACGACCGGTGGGAAGCCAATATCCTTTCGACCTTCCACCGTATGGACAAGCTGCAGCAAAGGCTCGGCCGCGAGTACTATCTGTCGGAGGAGTGGAGCGCCGTCCATAGCGAGTTTCATTCCGCGCTGGTATCGGCATGCGGGTCGCCAGTCCTGCTCGAAATCCGCGGAAAATTGTTCGAGCGGGCGCACCGCTATCGCCGAATGTCATCACAATTTCGTCCGCAGTGGCGCGAAAAAGGCGCGGAACACAAGATGATTGGCGATGCAGCTGTGGAGCGCAACGCTGAAGAGGCGCTTCGGCTCATCGACCGCCATATTCGTGAGACGAGCGAAAATGTGATCGAGCATGCCGGTCACCTGTTCCCGGCCACGGACACGGTTGCTTCGGGCCGGAAAAGAGTTTTGACCGCTGCCGCTGAATGACGGTGTTAAGCGTGCTGAGAATGATTGGAAATGCGGCGGGTAAAGGAGCATCTTTATCCGCCGTCTCTTTCTGTGCCATATTCCATTGAAATAATTATTTAATATTGCTCGCCGGAGATAAATCCGGCGAAGCCACTTCGTCTGACAAATGATATTTTTTACGAAAACAGTTGAAATTTCGAAAATATGGGATTACGAAATTGCAACGGCGGAGGAGCGCCAGATCCAATCTCATGGTTGGTTTTCGTATAGGAGGAGGAATTCATGTTCATTCCGCAGACAATGACCGCTGCGCGTATGCACAGCGTCGGCGGCGAGTTGAAACTCGAAACGCTCGAGACCCCGAAACCCGGCGACATGGATGTGCTGGTCCGGGTTAAGGCCTGCGGCATCGTGCCCAATCTCGGCAATATCCTGGCCAACTGGACGACATGGTTCCCGCACATGCCGCTGCCGCCGCTTCCTGCCGTCTTCGGCCTCGATCCGGCGGGTGAAGTTGCGGCCGTCGGCCGGCAAGTGCACGGACTGAAGCCCGGGGACCGGGTCTATGTGAACCCGGGCAGAAGCTGCGGATCATGCCGTCACTGCCGTCGTGGAGACTCCATCTCCTGCAGGCACTATGCGTTTCAGGGATATTTCGGCTTCTCCGAACATGCCATGCAGACCTTTGCGGACTATCCGATAGGCGGTCTGAGCGAATATATGGTCGCCCCCGTTTCCGCGATCGTGAAGATCCCGGAAAACATGGCCTACGAGCAGGCCGCACGCCTCGGCTATCTCGGCACCGCCTATTCGGCGCTCCGGAAGGTCAATGCCGGACCGGGGGATACAATTCTTGTCAACGGCCTGAGCGGAACACTTGGTATCGGGGCTGCAATCTTCGGCCTGGCCATGGGCGTCAACAAGATCCTTGGTACCGGGCGCGACAGGAAGCTTCTGGAAGAGATCAGGGCACTGGCGCCAAATCGCATCAAGGTCTTCTCCATCGATGACGGTAGTGTCACTGATTTCGGAATGGCGCACACGGACGGCGAAGGCGTTGACGCCTTTCTTGACTGCCTCGGTCCGGGTGGGCTGCACGAAACATTCCTGCAGGGCCTTCATAGTCTGCGCCGTGGCGGTATCGCCGTCGATATCGGCGCAATCGCTGGCCCCGTGAGCATCGACGTTCACCGCTTGATGGATCGCAATCAACGCCTTTACGGCTCGGCCTGGCTTACCACAGCTGAAGGCCAGGAGATGGCTGACATGGTTGCTTCCGGCATTGTCGATCTGTCGATTTTGGAAACGCAGAGCTATCCGCTTTCAGATGTCAACACGGCGATTTCTGGTATCGCCCAGCGTCACGGCGGCTTCTCGAACTACGTCATCTGCCCCTGAGTTTCAATAAACTCGTCGGGGTTGCCTTCGGTGGGCAACCCCATCCAAATGACCGATGACGTGGGAGGATGTCATGACTTTCAGACGCGTGGTAACCGCAAAAAATTCTGCCGGAAAATCCATTGTTATCAGCGATGGGGTGTCACCCCGCGAGATGGCTCTCCAGCACACGCCTGGCTTTATTTCGGCGCCGATCTGGACGACTGCCGGTGTTCCGTCCTTGCCGTATGACGGCAAGGACCCGATGGCAAGCAACGGAACCTTGCTCCAGCCGGCCGGCGGCTCGACCTTTTTCGTCGTCACGTTCCCGCCGGACTCGGTGATGATGTCGACAGACTTCCGGCCTGACCTTGCGGGCCCGGAACATCTTGCCGCGGCTCCGGGTATTGCGGAAACGTTCGAAATGGAAAATCCCGGCATGCACACCACGCCGACCTTGGACTACGGCATTGTCCTCGGTGGCAAGGTGACCCTGGAACTCGATGATGGCGCGACCGTTCATCTGAATGCGGGAGATACATTCGTCCAGCACGGCGCGCGCCACGCCTGGCGCAATCCAAGCAGCGAGTCCGCAACGGTCGCCTTTGTGCTGATGGGCGCCCAGACCGGGTAAACGCCCACATTTGCCATGCAGGGCACTGGGCCAAGCCGGATGTCGGCCAATGCAGCACGGCTAACCTTCTCGAAGATCAACCGCGGTCAGGAAGCGTTTCTGCGTCATTGGTCCGGTCGGACACAACTTCGCGGGCGACGTCGACCAAAAGCTGCCGGGCCCAGCGATGCAGCCCGGAGCGGTGGGTGCGCTCCGTCCAATAGATGTCGATCTCGATCGGCGTATGGATCGGGAAGCTGCGGACGGCGAGCGTATCCTGATAGGCGCTGGCGAGCCGGTTCGGAATTGTTGCAACCAGATCCGTTCCGACAATCATCAGTTCCAGACTGTCGTGGCTCGGAAGCGTCAACTGCGGTTTCAACGCAATATCGCGAGCCCTCAGGGCTTCGAAATAGAGCGCCTGCCATTGGCCGTTGTGCGTGATGGCCACATGAGCGGCCTGCCGGTAGCGTGCGAGCGTCAATTCTCCGTTTGCCAACGGATTCTTCCGGTCCATGACGCAGGAATAGTGGTCGACAAACAACCGCCGACGGAAATAGCCTTCGCCCAGGATGCGCACAGGCCCGAGCACGATATCGGCGATATTTTCCTTGAGCTGCTGTTTTCCGTTTACGGCCGATTCCAGAATGTTGAGAAGCACGTTGGGCGCCGCCTGGCGCATGGCTTTCAGGAAGACCGGCACCAGAAGAAAACGTTCATGGTGATTGCAGGACAGCGTCACCGAGCCTTCCGCCGTCTTGGGATCGAATTCGGAAGGGACGGCAATCGCCAGCATGCGGTTGACGATCTCACGCGCCTGCGAAACGAGTTCGCCGCATTTTTCGGTTCCTGTGATCTGGTTGCCCTGGCGCACGAACAAGGCGTCGCCGAATGCCTTCCGCAGCCGCTCGATCGTGTAGCTGACGGTTGACTGGCTAACGCCGAGAGCCGACGCTGCGGCGGAGAAGGACCCCGTGTCGTGCACGGTGACAAGCAGTTGCAGCGATCTGATATCAATCTGCGCCAGCTCTTCGGGGATCACGTTGCCCTCCTAGGTTATCGAAATAATCGATGACCTCAATCGTATCCATCCAATTGTCAGAATGGAAGTGCGGTATTACGGTTCATGAAAGTTCATTGCTTGGGAGGGCAATATGGGAGTGCAAGCCACCATTGAAGAGAGCTCGTCAGCCGTACCGGTCATTTCGGACGTGACGTTTGCCGAGTTGTTGAGCGACCCCTATCCCACCTTCAAGCGTGCACGCGAATTGGCAGCAGTCGTCCGGATCGCGGCCGCCAATATCATAATCGCTACCCGCTATGAGGACATCATGGCGATGGAGCGCGACGCAGAAACATTCTCCTCGGTCAATCCGCAGTCGCTGGTCAACAGGGTTATGGGCCATACGATGATGCGCAAGGATGGCGAGGCGCATGCCCGCGAACGCAAGGCGGTCGAACCGGCTTTGCGCCCCGGAGCAGTCAAATCCTGCTGGGCACCGAAGCTTGACGCCATTTTTGACGACGTGATGGCCGGCTTCGAGACAAATGGAGAGGCCGACCTGTTCACGGCGCTTGCAGCACCCATGGCAGGCCGGGCGCTGGCGGACGTCCTAGGTTTTCTCGATGTCGATTGGCAGACCATGGCGCTCTGGTCGCAGTCGCTTATCGACGGCGCGGGCAACTATTCCGGCGATCCGGAGATTTCCCGCAAGGCTACCGAGGCCGCCAGAGGTGTAGAAGAAGCGATCGACCTCGCTCTTGCCTATCATCGGGAAAATCCGAACATGTCGGTTCTTTCGTCGATGATCCATGCGGATGATCCGCATACGCTCGATCAGATCTACGCCAACATCAAGGTGGCGGTCGGGGGCGGCCTGAACGAGCCGCGCGATTCCATCCTGACCCTTGTTCTCGGTCTGCTGGAAAATCCCGACCAACTCGAGAGGGTCAAGGCCGACCCCAATCTCTGGCCGGTGGCGTTCGAGGAATCCGTTCGCTGGATCTCGCCGATCGGCATGTATCCGCGCCGCGTGACGCGTGACGTCGTCTTGTCCGGCGTGCAACTGCGGGCCGGTGACCAGATCGGCCTTTGCGTTGGTGCCGCCAACCGCGACGACAGCCGTTTCGAGGATCCGGACCGTTTCAACGTCTTCCGCGAAAAGAAGTCGCATCTCGCCTTCGGGGCCGGGCCGCATTTTTGCGCCGGAACATGGGTCGCGCGCCACATGGTCGGCCGCCTCGTCGTGCCGAGATTGTTCGAGCGGCTGAAGAACCTGCGCCTACGCGACCGCACCGATGTGCGTATCCAGGGCTGGGTTTTCCGCGGCCCGACCACGCTCCCGGTCGTCTGGGACTTCTAACAGGAGGATATAATGCCCGAGATCACGTTCATCCTTCCCGCCGGGAAGGAACAAACCTGCACGGCCAGAGAAGGCCTGAGCCTCATGGAAGTCGCGCTCCAGAATGCGGTGCCCGGCATCATTGCAGAATGCAACGGTTCGGCAGCCTGCGCCACCTGTCACATCATCGTCGACGATGCACTGGCATCCACGCTTGATCCGATCAGCGAGCACGAAAACGACATGCTGGACTTCACCGCCGCCCCACGTGCACCCGGCAGCCGTCTGAGCTGTCAAATCAAGGTGGACGGGCGCCTGGACGGTGCTGCGATCCGCATTCCAGCCGAGATGTAAGGTGATGATCAAGAGGATAGTCATTGTCGGGGCAGGGCAGGCAGGCCTGGCCGCAGCGACAAAGTTGCGCCAGGAAGGTTTTCAAGGCGCAATCACCATGCTTGGCGACGAGGGTGCGATGCCTTATCAGCGCCCGCCGCTCAGCAAGGCCTATCTCCTGGGAAAGCTTGAGGCAGAGCGCCTGTCTTTTCGCAACAGCGATTTCTTCTACCTGCGGAACATTGGCATTTGTCAGAACGAGCCTGCGTTGGAGATCGACAGGGTTACAAAGGGCGTTGTGACGGCACATGGCCGGCATCTCTACGACCACCTCATCCTCGCGACAGGTGCCGGCCCGATCAAGCTGCCTGCCTCTATGGCCGAGGGTATCGACAATATCTTCTACCTCCGCAACAAGGCCGATGCGGATCGCTTGCGTCCAATCCTGAGAGAAGGCGCGCAGCTTCTTGTGGTCGGCGGCGGCTATATCGGTCTTGAGGTTGCAGCCGCCTCCCGGCAGGTCGGAGCGCAAGTGACGCTTGTCGAAATGGCCCCGCGTATTCTGAACCGCGTCGCAGCCGAGCCGACGGCGTCGTATTTTCGCCGATTGCATAGCTCCCAGGGCGTCGACATTCGCGAAGGCATCGGGCTGACCGGGCTCAAGCCGGACGGTGCAGCCATCACGGCCACATTGGCGGATGAGTCCACGCTCACGATCGATGCGGTCGTGGTCGGTATCGGCGTCCGCCCGAATGTGGGACTTGCCGAGGCCGTAGGGCTGGCAACCGACGGCGGTATCCTCGTGGACGAATTTGGCAGGACCTCCGATCCCTCGATCTGGGCCGCCGGCGACTGCGCATCATTTTCCTATCAGGGCGAAATGACCCGCATCGAATCCGTGCCGCATGCCATCGACCAGGCCGAACATGTCGCCCGCAACATCCTCGGCGCCGAACTGCCCTATCGTCCCCGGCCCTGGTTCTGGTCGCATCAATATTCGACCAAATTGCAGATTGCCGGCTTCAACCGCGGCTATGATCGCGCGACAGTCTCGCAGGGCATAGCCGAAGGCAGCATGACCGTTTCCTACTTTCGGGAAGAACGGCTGATTGCGGTCGACTGCCTTAACGATGCGCGCAGCTTCATGCTGGCAAAACGTCAGCTTGGCCTCTGATACTCGAGCCCAGATCAAGTGGTGGAGCTCCGCCCAATAGGATATTTTCGCAAACTCTATTATTTACGAAATTGCGTTGAGCTGTCGCTATTATTGTTCTAAAGGCGTTAGCAGCCGACCATCGCATCCCAACCACCCCGAGGAGGTGAAACGATTGCGCTTCATCCTCTGGTCCTCTCAATGGGCCAGAGCTTACTTCAAAATGGATTATTTCAACGGGGCAACGTCACACGGCACTCCGATTGCTGACTGGTAAAGGTCGTGCAGAGGCAATATTCTGCTGGACGGACTATGTTGGTTTCGAGGTAATCGGAGTGGCGCGTGATTTGGGGTTGCGCATTCCTGAAGACCTTGCCGTTATTAGCTACGACAACACTCCCCTACCATGCCTTGCCGCAGCACTCCCTGACCAGCGTGGATCAATCGGGAGTCTTTCTTGGTCAAAAAGCGACGCAGCTTCTGCTGGATCGCATCGGTGGCCGTACGCAATCCGAGCATTTCATCATAGCTCCTACGCTCGTGACTCGCGACAACTCCGTGGGTCCGCACCATCTTTCACAATAAGCCCATCCGGTTTTCGGAGATCCGACAATTTCCTAGCACAGCTGGATAGGTCGTTTCAGTTAAAGTTCACGCAGACACCTTGGGATAGAGCAGATCGTCCTCTTCTGATCGGACCTGACTTAATCCGTTCGATCTCGACGAACACCTGGGCGTCGGCGTGGGTGAGGCGCGGTGGCAACGATGGAGCTCATCCTCGATCTTCGCGGAAAAGCCCGAGCTTTTCGTGGACTGGCCGGTCGGAGAAGCAGAAGGCAATCGCATCACCGTCAACAGCGCGATATCTGACGCGCGACCAACCGGGGATGGACATGATGTCATTCCGCGAAAGGCGAACGTAGGGGTCCTGGCCAACAGCTACATCAAGTTCCCCTTCCAGGACCACAACGACCTCGCTGTTTGTCGCACGATACGGGCGCGTTTCAAAACCCGCCGGGATCAATCTCATCATTGTACCAATCGTCGGAATCGCCCAATCACCATTGGTTGGATTGATGTAGCGGAGCGTGATCCCGTGGTGCGGATCGACCGGCCCAGTGCGTGCGAGCGAGTCAAGCGATTCGCGGGTGCGGCCGTAGGGATAGCTGAACACAGGTGATGTCCGGCTGACCGGATGATCGAGCGGCAAAAGATTGTTCCCGTACCGCGCGAGGGCGTTGCCTTCCGGCCGAGTAATTTCCTGATCTTCGTCTGTATGCTCTTCGCGAAATCCAGCGCATAAAGCCGTTACGAGCGGAACGTCGAGGCCGTCGAGCCAAATCACCGGCTCATCGCCTTCATGCTTGTGATCATGCCACGTCCAAAATGGTGTTATGATGAAGTCTCCTCGATGCATGGTCGTGCGTTCGCCATCAACAGACGTGACCGCACCCTCGCCTTCGAGACAAAACCGCAATGCCGACTGCGTGTGACGATGCGCCGGTGCCAACTCGCCAGGCAAGATCAATTGCAGACCGGCATAGAGGGTGTCCGTAATCCTCGACTGGCCGGCCAAGCCTGGGTTCTCTAGGACCAGCACGCGACGCTCGGCCTCCTTTGCGGAGATCAACGACCCAGATGTGATAAGAGCGCCACGCGTGGGCGACCATGCCCAACGGAAGGGGATGGCCTTCGGCATCGGTTCGCTCGGCACGAGGCCCTTCAGCCTGACCCACAAAGGGGCGAGGTTCAACGGCTTGAGGGTTTCGTAATAATCCTCGAGTTTGTTTGCAGCGGCGGCAGTCATGGTGGCTCCTTTCGCTCGGACGCAGGCCCCTTTTTGCAACCAGCGCATTCGGGGAGATCACGTCGTATCTCGCAGTGACCATTGGGTTGATTTAGATTTTAGGATTCGCAAACTTCGTGCTATGCCGCGCGCACGGCGACATTCATTTCACCGATACCGTCGATGCGGCAGTTCAGAATGTCTCCCGGCTCTACTGGTGCCACGCCAGCCGGCGTCCCTGTCATGAAGACATCGCCCGGTTCGAGCGTGTAGGCTTCCGATGCGTAAGCGATCAACTTCTTACAATCGAAAATCAGGTCGCGCGTATTTGCCTTTTGGCGCGTCTTGCCGGCTATCTTCAGCTCAAAATCAACCGCAGACGGATCCCCAAACTCGTCCGGGGTAACAAGCCATGGCCCAAAGACCGTAAAGGTGTCGCGAGATTTGCGGAAGCTTCGTTCCTCTGGACCGCGGATCGTCATGTCAAGGCCGATCATAAAGCCTGCAATGTATCCGAGGGCATTGTCTTCTTTTACGTGACGGGCTTTGGCGCCAATCACAAAACACAGCTCGATCTCGTGATCGGTACGACGATCGCTGCGATCAGAGACCATTGTCTCCCCGGCTCCGATCATTGAACTGGTCGCTTTGAGAAACAAGCCACATTCCTCAATAGTCTTGACCTTTGATCCGAAATGAATGCCGGTATCGGCGCGCGCCTCCTCGAGATGAAGTTTGTAATTCACAGGCGCGGCGATGATTTTTCCCGGCTGAGCCACCGGGCTCAGCAATTTAACATCTGCCACCATGAACCGTTTTCCGGTATTCCTAAGCGTTTTTATTTCGGGTAAAAGTTCCGGTAAGGCAGCAATGAAGGCGTCGCCGCGCGGGTATGGCCATTTAACAGGGGCGAGGCGATCCAAGACACCTGATATATCGACAATTTCATTTCCTTCGACCAGCCCCACCCGGTTGTCGTTAAAACGGCAAATTCGCATCTTCAATCCTCATGCCTTGATCGAGTTCACCGGCGGCCGCGCTGCAGGTTTTTGGGCAGCCCCCTCGAGATGAGCCTTCAACAGTTCGCCGGTGCGCCGGTAGTGCTCGACAAGAAGTGCGGCGGCAAGTTCACCATCCCGTTTCAGCGCAGCATCTGCAATTTTCATATGTTCTTCATAGGCTCCGGCGCGCGACATACGTCCCAGACGACCGATATAGCGGTACCGATTGCTTTCGTTGTAGAGCTGCGCACAGAAGCGGAGCAGAGACTTCGATGGACATGCGGATATCAATGCGACATGAAATTCCTCATGCGCTTTTTCCCACTGCCTGAACGCCTCATCGTCAGCGTCTTGGCGATCCGACTCGCGTAATAAGTGATACTGGGCAACGACAATCTTTTCTTCCCAATCGACACTGCCATGAAGGATGGCCTCTCGAATTGCTCGCTCCTCGACGAAGCATCGCGTCCCGATTACCTCCATACAGTGCTCGATACTGATCAAAGCCACTCGGAATCCACGGTTTTCGATGCGTTCAACAAGTCCAGTCGCCGATAAGAGCGATAGCGCTTCGCGGATAGGAGTGGCTCCGGAATTGTAGCGCTCTTGAAGAAGTTCGATCTTGAGCTTCAAACCGGGAGCTAAGACGCCATGGAGGATATCGCTCCTAATTGCTTCAACCACGGCGGTGGTTTGTGAAACCGGCCTACCCTTCTCCTTCTGAGTCGTTGACGTCTGAGGCACGGCATTTCCTTCGTCGCGTGAGTCAAAGCATTCAACATAAAATTTTGGCACCCGTCAACATAATATCGATAAAATATGTTTTATCGATAAAACGATGTGCTCTGTAATTATCGATATTATGGAATATGGCGACGAGAACTTTTGGTAACGTCGACCATGTGCCTGACCGCGTTTAGCTGAGGGAAAGACAGGGTACTCGCGCTCGGCAGGTCCTGCGGATGGGACGGTCGCGCAGCGCCTCTCGGAGAAAAGCGGCGGTGAATCCAGCGTCAAGTTCCAAAGTTACCCGCGAGGTCATAAGCGCAGGTATCCACCCAACCAGGCCACCGTTTTCTCGTTCAGTACAATACCACGCTGCGAATACTTTCGCCGGCATGCATCATCAGGTCAAAACCCTTGTGATGTCTTCGAGCGGCATGGTGTGGGTGATCATCGGGTCGATCTGGATCTTGCGTTCCATATACCATTCGACGATCATCGGCACATCCGTGCGGCCGCGCGCCGCCAAAGGCGATGCCCATCCAGATGCGGCCGGTGACCAGCTGGAACGGACGGGTGGAGATTTCCTGGCCGGCGCCGGAAACGCCGATGATAGGGGACTTGCCCCAGCCACGGTGCGATGCTTCCAGCGCCTGGCGCATCACCTTGGTGTTGCCGGTGCAGCCGAACGTGTAGTCGGCGCCACCGATCAGGTCGCCGTGGCGCTTGGTCAGGTTGACGAGGTAAGGCACGATGTCGGCGCCGACCTCCTTCGGATTGACGAAGTGCGTCATGCCGAACTTTTCGCCCCAAGCCTTGCGGTCGTTGTTGATATCGACGCCGATGATCATGTCGGCACCGGCAAGGCGCAGGCCCTGCAGCACGTTGAGGCCGATGCCGCCGAGACCGAAGACGATCGCCGTCGAGCCGACTTCCACCTTGGCCCTACTGATAACCGCGCCGATGCCGGTCGTCACGCCGCAGCCGATGTAGCCGATCTTGTCGAAGGGAGCTCGGGATTGACCTTGGCAAGCGCGATCTCAGGCAGGACCGTGAAATTGGCAAAGGTCGAGCAGCTCATGTAGTGGAAGATCTTGTCCTTGCCACTGGAAAAGCGGCTCGTTCCGCCCGGCATCAAGCCCTGCCCCGGCGTGTCGCGGGCCGAGGTGCAGAGATTGGTCTTGCGCGACAGGCAGGAATAGCATTCGCGGCATTCCGGGTTGTAGAGCGGAATGACGTGGTCGCCCTTCTTCAGCGAGGTGCTGGAGCCACCCTTCGAAATACCGCCCATCGAGCTCAAACAATTTTGGCATCGACGAGCGAATAACGACCTGGCAGTCATTTGGTTTCGAGGTCAGGTCGCGGCACACGTTTTGAACCGCGATCCCACATCCGATCCATTTTCGCCCCTGTTTGGGCCGGTTTGATTTAACAAAATCGGAGTGTCATCTGATGGCGTGGCAAGACTGGGAATAATTGCCGCGGGCTCGATGCAAAGACAGATGGCCCAGGGCTCTCGGTAACGCCTCGATACTTGTTTGCGACATCAGAGGAAAGTCTAGCCCCACACGAACGGGGCCAAATACGGGGCTCTGAATAACAATTGTCAAACGTCGGCCATTTCCGCCTGGGAATTGCCACGGCCGACTTTGCTGTGATCGACATCGGCTTCCGCTCGCAAGAGCAAAATGGCATCACACGGGGTGCGGCTGAATCCAATTGAGAGATTCTCAAAATTCTTTGCAGAGGGTCGGGTGGCAGTTCAAGAATCCCCGAAAGCATGGAACATTGACACGTTATTGGGGCAAGGCAGCGTTGCACAAGACAAGTTAATACCCAGAGTTTGAAGGTGGCCGCAGGCTTCCATTACGAGTGCGCTCATCGGCAGTGACGCAGAACAATTCGACGCAAAAGCGTTGCCGCGCAGAAATGTCCAAGAGATAAATGGAATTTCCCATTGTCTCAAGTGCTGCCGTCTGTTTCTCATGAAGCTCAAACACGCTCTGAATGACACCAAGTTGCAATTCGCCCGTCCCATCTTGGCGCTGCTGGAAAGCACAGCCACGGGCGGCCGTGAACAGTATACAGGCAGGAAAAAATGGACGCTGCTCCAGAAGAAGACGTCTATGATGCGGTAATTGTCGGCTCAGGGCCTTCCGGTGCTATAACCGCACATACACTCGCGGTCGCAGGTTTTAGGGTCATCTGTCTGGAGCAGGGCGACTACGCGCTATCGTCGGACTACGCGGCGAACCACGACATGTGGGAACTCGTTGCCCGTGGTCATTGGCAGACTGAGCCCAATCGCCGAGGAAATCCGGCTGACTATCCCTTAAATGTGTCTGAGACCGACCTAGCGCCATCGATGTACAATGCTGTTGGCGGTTCCACCATTCACTATAGCGCGCTTTGGTCCCGCCTTGCACCATCTGATTTTCGAGTGCGTACTCTTGATGGCGTAGCTGACGATTGGCCAATTAGCTACGACAAGCTTGCTCCGTTCTATGATGAGATCGACGATTTTATTGGTGTATCGGGCGTTGAAGGCGATCCAGCTTATCCTGAGGGCCTCTCGCCTAAGCTTCCGCCGATGCCTCTCGGCAGGGTCGGCGTCAAGGCCGCAGAGGCCATGAACAAACTGGGCTGGCACTGGTGGCCGCACGCAAATGCGATCCCGAGTCAGAAGATCGGCTCGCTTGCAGCATGCGCACGTTGGGGCACTTGCATACAAGGTTGTCCCGAAGGTGCCAAAGCATCGTTCGACATGGCATATTGGCCCTCGGCTATTAAGGCGGGTGCTAAGTTAATTACCGGCGCCCGCGTTTCCCGGATCACAGTCGATGGGAACGGAACGGCAACTGGTGCCGAGTGGATCAGCAAGGGGAGGAAGTATCACACCCGGGCAAAACAGGTCGTCGTTTGCGCCAATGGCATCGGCACGCCAAGATTGCTTCTGCTTTCCGCAAACGAGCGGCATCCCCACGGTCTGGCGAACTCATCCGGTCTGATGGGCAAGAATTTGATGTTGCACCCGAACTGTACTGTTATCGGCTATTACGACGAAGATTTAGAATCCTGGCGGGGTCCGGTAGGATCCGTAATCAGCTCAATGCAGTTTTTTGAAACCGATCGTGCTCGCGGCTTCGTGCGCGGGCCAAAATTGCATGCCTGTCCCACGCCAGGGCTGCTTTTTAACGGCGTCGATCCCCACAGACTATTGCCATTCGATGCGCTTTGGGGCGCGAACTTCCATCGGGTCCTCCGGCTTGCGCGGAACGCAATCTTCTGGGGAGCAAACATCGACGACCTGCCAGAAGAGAGCAATCGGGTGACCCTGGATTCCGATCTTCGCGACAGTGACGGCATTCCCGCGCCCAAGATCAAGTATCGGTACAGCGAAAATACCTTGAGGATGCGAAGCTACGTCATGGAAAAGCTTTGTGACATCCACAAGGCGGCAGGGGCAAAGAAGCTCGTTGAGATTCCTGACCTAAAAGGGGAACCCGGGCACTTGCTTGGAACCGCCAGGATGGGGCATGACCCGAACACCTCGGTGGTTGACGAGCATGGCCGAGCGCATGATGTACCCAATCTGGTTATTTCCGACGGCAGCATATTCGTGACCGGCGGAGCTGCGAACCCGACTAGCACCATAACTGCGCTTGCGCTTCGCAATGCAAAAAAACTTGTCGAAACGCTGCATACGACAAATTGAGGTGGTCACTATTTCGCGGCCACCTAGCGACTTTACTTGAGTAGTATCGCCAGCTCCGCGGGTTGCCGACGCGTCGATATGTCCACTGACGAACATCACTCCGGTCTCGCCCGGCAAAATCGATACTCGTCACCCGGGCAGTGACGTCAAGACAGAAGCTTCGCATCTAACAAGGGCTTCTTCGGCTGTGAAATGACCCAACTCATCGCTCAAATGGCTGGCTGCTCTCTACGATCTCGATGGAGTGGTCTCCGCTGTTTGTCGAGCGGTGCAAAGCGATAGGTTCTGTAATGAAACGGTTAGAGGATTTTATGATGGCCGTCGCACACCTACGAGATACCCCGAGGCCTACTGTTCTTTGGAGCAAAACCGTCCTTGAGCCCGTCATTCACTTCGCCAAACTAGAGGCAGACGAAACCGCCGACGTTGCGGTGGTCGGAGCTGGGTTTTCTGGTTTGAACGCGGCCATCCATGCAGCTCGACATGGTGCAAGCGTCGTTCTTGTCGATGCACGAACAGTCGGTAGTGGTGCATCCGGAAGAAACGGCGGTAACAGCATACCGCATTTTCCCGGAACGATGACACCTTCACATGTCGCCTCGATTCTGGGGAAAAAGAAGGCACGTCTACTTTCGGAACTAGTGGTAGCTGGCTCGGACCTAGTTTTTCGCCAAGCCACTGAACTTCAAATTGAATGCTCCCCTATGCAAAGTGGATGGATGCAGCCGGCGCACTCGAGCCACTCCCTCCTGAACGTCCGGAGAGCCTTTGAAGAATGGAAGGCTTTCGGCGCGCCGGTCCAATGGCACTCCGCTGCTGACACACACGACCTCCTTGGCACGGCTGGCTATGTCGGTGGGTGGTCGAACCCGACCGGTGGATCTCTTAACCCTTACGGTCTGGCCTTGGGGCTCGCCAGGGTGGCGAAAAAGGCCGGTGTTCGTATTTTCGAGAATACCGCAGTTCAGAAAATTGAAGGAACGGCTACCTCGCCAGTCTTGGTTTGCGGCGATCTGCGCATCAAGGCTCGCATTATCCTTGTCACCACCGGCGGCTATACCGATGGTGCCTTCGAAGACGTACAGCGTTCGGCAATCCCGGTTCATCTCTACCAAGTCGCGACTACGCCTCTGCGTAAAGAGCTTCGGGCATCGATCCTAAAAACACAGATGTGCTTTTCAGATTGCCGAAAGTCTGGCGGTTTCGGCAGGCTCGATAACGACGGGCGGTTAATCACCGGAGGGGCTGTATTCGCTCTTGGCAACAGCCGGCGTTATGGTGAGAACCATTCTCGCGCGCGATTGAAACTGCTGTACCCGCAACTGTCAGAGCAAGACATCGCGTTGGAGACTTACTGGGAGGGGTTTTGCGCAGTATCCAAATCGAAGCTACCAATTCTATTGCGGCTTGGAGCCAATGTATTTTCTCTCGGCGGATTTTCCACCCGTGGTCTTAATCTTGCTCAAAACTTGGGTCGGCTTCTCGGCGAGTTCGCAGCCGGCAAGGCAGCATTGGATGACATGCCAGTCGAGGTCGTGGAGGGTCGGCGCGATATTGCTTTCTGGCTCTTTAAATCGTGCGCTGCGCGGTATGCGTTTCCATGGTTTCAAGCACAAGATCGTTTTGGCCTGTCTTAGGTCCCATTCCTCAACGAGAATCGGCCCCATCGGCAGCGACCATTGATGGACCTCGTTCCAAACTCGCCGATTTGAGCATTTTGTCCAATGTTTCATTGGATTTTACCATTGTCGGGCAGTTTGTTACATGGTTAGCTTCGACATCCATCCGGCGCAAAAGCGTCTGACACAGTCAGTACGTAGGAGACTGAAATAAACCGCTAATGCGGTGCTGCAGTTCAAGTGGTAGCTGCGGAAGACGGCGCCATCTGACTCGCGAAAGCAAGTAACAGCAGTCAACAAACTAAGGGGAATAATGATGGAGGCCAGCATGATCAAAGGTATAAATCACCGGGAAATGAGCCGTCGAACAGCCTTGAAAGCTGCTGCTGCACTGCTCGCCGCCTATACTTCCAGTTCGTTCGGCGTACGTGCCGCTAGCGGTAAAAGCCTTAACATTCTCAGCATGAACCTGCTCTTTGGTGAAGTGTTGGCGAGTAAGATTCCGAAGGTTTATACCGAGGCGGAAATCATCGCCGACCCTATTCCGCAAAATGAGCACTATGAAAAGCTCCTTGTTGAGATGTCGCAGGGTTCCTCGACCTACGATCTTTTGGCTTTGGATGCTTTGTTCATCCATCAGGTTCTTGCCAACCAATGGGTGAAAGCGGTCGATGACATCAGGGCGGACGATTCATCGCTGCCGCCGTTGAAGTATGAAAATGTTATCCCGGAATCCCTGAAATTCGTACAATTCGACGGAAAACATTTCGGAATCCCGCTCACGCTTTCGACGCCGATCTTCGTTTACAGAAAGGACCTGTTCGAGGCAAAGGGGCTTTCGGTTCCGACGAACTGGGACGATTATCGAAAATGTGCCGAGGCGCTCCATACCGATGAAGTCGCTGGCAATATCCTGCTACTGGGTGGCCAGGACGCACACATGTCAGGCGACTGGGCGACCCGACTGATGGGCATGACAAAGCTCGGCCCGGACGACGACGGCGTGTTGGACAGCGCGAACCGGCCGGTCTTCAATTCAGAAGGCCAGGGTGTGAGGGCGATCGAACGGATCAAGGAAGTGCTCCCGTTTGCTCCGAAGGGAGCTGAAGGTCTGGACTACCCTGATGGCGTCTCACTTTTCTCGCAGGGAAAAGCTGCGATGTTTATCAGCTGGTCGGATGTATTCGCCGGCTTGGAAAGCGGCCCGTTGAAGGGCGAATTTGGATATGCCGCCGTTCCAAGCGAGAAATACCAGCAGCAAATGACAGGCGGCATCTCAATGGGTGTCAGCAGCTATTCGCAGAATCCAAGCGAGGCCTACAAATTCCTGGATTGGATGCTCAATGGCGAGGGCTACAAGCTCTTTCTGGAAAACGGCGAGACAAACCTCGTGTTCAAGTCGCAACTTGAAGATGCGGCAGTGCGGGCAAAAATTCCCTCTCTGAATGTGTACGAGGATTTTAAAAAACGTGGGACCACGACGATAGCGTTGCCCCCGTACCGTGTACCGAATTCGGTCGAAGTTCAGCGCGTGTTATACGAAGAAATCTTGGCCGCTGTCCTCAGTCGGAAGACACCTGAACAAGCAATGAAAGACGCTGAAGTTCGTGTCGCTGGTGTCATTCGCTAACGCCGCACGGAACGCATTTGGAGAATGGCCTCTCAAGCCATTCCTCTCATGTACGGGGAATCATAATGAGCATGACACATTCGATTTCAACCGCAAAAGTTGGTGTCGCTGACAAGGCGCAAAGGGCGGGAGAGCGCCGCACTGGGCTGTTGCTTCTCACCCCAGCTTTCGTTCTCATGAACGTCGTCGGGTTTTTCCCGATGGTGTATTCGCTTTACATCTCGCTGACGGACTACAACCCCACTCATGGCGGCATTGCTCGCTTTGTGGGCCTGAAAAACTACGCTACCGCACTCCTCGATCTGCAGTTTTGGCATGCTGTCGGATTGACCTGTTTTTTTGTTACACTGAGCGTGCTCTCGTCACTCATTCTCGCCGTGCTGCTGTCGCTGCTCTTTAATTTGCGCTATCCGGGATTTTTCCTTTTACGAACAATTATATTGATCCCGATGTTGATCACCCCAATCGCGGTCGGGATCGTGTGGCGCGTCATGATGATGCCGGATCTTGGAGTGCTCAACTACATCCTGACCGTGGTCGGCTTGCAGCCGCAACTGTGGACTTCCTCTGCAGGCAGCGCGCTGTTGTCGATTGTTCTCGTGGATATTTGGCAGTGGACGCCCTTTATGTTCCTCATCGTCTTTGCCGGTATCTCGTCGTTGCCGAAGAGTCCCTTTGAGGCTGCCGCAATCGACGGGGCAGGTCCAATACGGGTTTTTTTCTCGATCACTTTGCCGCTCCTCAAGCCGGTTATTGTTATCGCGACCCTCCTGCGCATCGTGGATGCTTTCCGGACATACGATACTGCATTCATCATGACGCGTGGAGGTCCCGATTTCGCAACCGATCTCGTGAGCGTTTATCTGCAGAGGGTAAACTTCCGCTTTTTTGATCTTGGCTATGGATCGGCGTTGTCCTGGATCACACTCTTGATCGTGTCGGTTATTATTCTGATTTTCACGAGGCTCTCTGGCTTCACGCGCATCATTTCCGAAAAAGAAGACCGATAGGAGCTGGCAATGTCACTGAATCATGTCTCTGTTCAACGCGGTTCCAAGATCGTCTTCGTTTACGCCCTCGCGCTTCTCGCCACAGCGTTTTTTGCTTTTCCGATTTTTTGGATGGTCACTGCATCGTTGAAGAGCGATCACAACATCACAGCCTATCCGCCGGTATGGATCTTCTTTACTCCGAGCCTGCAAAACTACGTCAAGCTGGTCGAAGAACTCGGCATCGTCAAGATGTTCATCAACAGCGCGGTTATTGTGGGCTTGTCCACGTGTCTGGCAATGGCTTGCGGTACGCTTGCAGCCTATGCGCTCGCGCGATTTGATATAAAAAACAAGCAGCTGATCGCCTTCGAGGTCTTGTCAATCCGCATGTTGCCACCGATCGTCAGCGTTGTCCCGATGTTCATCCTGGCCCGTTGGCTAGGCGTGTTTGACACGTATTGGTTGTTAACAGCCGCGTATGCTCTCTCAGGTCTCCCGTTCGTGGTTTGGGTTATGCGCGTCTTTATTCAGGACATCCCGCAGTCAATCGAAGAGGCCGCGCTGATTGATGGCTGTTCAAGATTGGAAACCTTTTGGCGGGTGACGTTGCCTCTGCTGATGCCCGGACTAGCCGCGACGATGGTCATTGTTTTTATGTTTGCTTGGAACGAATTTCTCTTGGCGTCGATGCTAACATCAAATGCCGCAAAAACGTTGCCGGTCATCGCGGCAAACACCCTGAACGCAAAATCCATTGCCTGGGGCATGGCCTCAGCGGCGGGGGTGGTGATGTCACTGCCCGTCGTTGTGCTTGTTCTACTTATGCAACGCTATCTTGTTCGCGGCCTGACGTTGGGCGCGGTAAAGGGCTAAAGGAGGCTATCGTGGGCATTCAGATCAGAAACGTACAGAAGCGTTTTGGCGCAATTACCGTCGTCAACGGAGTATCGGTTGACATTGCCGAGGGCGAGTTTTTCGTGATGCTCGGAGAGTCAGGCTGCGGCAAGACGACCACCCTGCGAATGGTGGCGGGGCTGGAATTACCAACATCGGGCTCCATCCATATAAATGGCAAAGACGTAACTTTTGCCGAGCCCAGACATCGCGACATCGCGATGGCATTTCAAGACTATGGTCTCTACCCAAACATGACGGTTTTCGAGAACATTGCGTTTCCGTTGAAGATTCGCAAGGTGTCTCCGACCGACCGCCGCAGGAAGGTCGAGGAAACGGCTGGCAAACTCGGAATCGCCGATTACCTTGGCCGCAAGCCCTTTCAACTATCCGGTGGTCAGCGGCAGCGTGTGTCGCTTGCGCGAGCACTCGTGAGAAACCCCAAAGTCTTCTTAATGGATGAGCCCCTATCGAACCTCGACGCCAAGCTTCGTGCGGTCATGAGGACAGAGATCAAGAAGCTCGTCTCCGACCTGGGGATCACGACGATTTATGTTACCCATGACCAGATAGAGGCTATGTCCATGGCCGATCGAATAGCAGTTATGCGACGAGGCGACATGGTGCAGGTCGCGTCGCCGCTAGAAATATACGATAGGCCTCTCACACGCTTCGTGGCTGACTTCATGGGCTCGCCGCCCATGAACCTTTTTCCTGCATGTCTGAAGACGCCTGCTCGCCCGACCTGTGAGGTGCAGGAATTCATAGACTCAATTCCTGACGAGGAGCGGGCTTTGATTGCCGATAGGCTAGATTCGACTGGGCAGTTCAGCGCCGGCATTCGACCTGAACATTTGAAGCTTGTAGAGGTCGGTTCTGCCGGCTCCGCGCGTGCGGTCGTGGATTTTGTCGAACCATTGGGCCAGACAACCAACGTATATCTGACAGCCGGAGAAACCAGTTTCATCGCGGTCACTGATCGGTGCCATTACCATGTTGGCGATGCGGTTGGAGTATACGCTCCGCCGGAATTCGTACGTGTGGTTGCAAATTAGCAGACTGTTTGCGTCCTTTACAGGACGCACCTGAACCACGTAGCCGAGACCGCCGGACATTGATGGCGACTGAACGGCAGAATTTCCGATGGAGGCCAATTTGTTACAGTCCCAATCCTACATATCGCCCCGTGTTTACGGCCACTTTATCGACGGCGTCCTGTCCGATCCGGCGCATGATTTGATTGATCGGCATTCGCCGGTGAATGGATCACTGCTTGCACGCTTTTCGGCCGGCACATCGGAAGATGTGGATGAGGCTGTGACGGCAGCAGTCAGAGCATTCCATCGCGAGGACTGGGCAAACCTCACGGGCGCCGCGCGGGCAAAATTGCTGAATAAATTTGCCGACCTGATTGCTGATCATGCAGAACATCTGGTGCGGCTGGAAGCGGAAGAGGCTTCTAAGGCAATGAAGATGTCTGCTCACGAACTGACAATGGTCGTTGAAATGACCCGTTTTGCGGCTTCACTTGCCCTCACTGCGAAAGGCGAAGCGCACACGCAGCTGGGTCCCGATGCACTGGGTCTCGTCACGAAGGAACCATGCGGGGTCGTTGGCTTGATCGTGCCATGGAACTTTCCGCTAGTCTGCCTTTTCCAGAAACTCCCCTACGCCCTCGCCGCAGGCTGTACCGTTGTTATCAAACCATCGGAACTCACTTCCAGTACTACCCTTGAGATTGCGAGACTGGGAGCGAAAGCTGGTATTCCTGCGGGTGTCATCAACGTCGTAACAGGCAAAGGCTCCGTCGTTGGCGAAGCTCTTACCGGCCACCCAGATGTTTCGATGATCTCGTTCACGGGATCCACCGCAGTCGGTCGGCGGATCGGTGCTAAATGCGGCGAGAGCATAAAGCGTGTGGCGTTAGAACTGGGAGGAAAAGGTGCGAACATCGTGTTTGCCGATGCAGACCTCGATGCTGCACTCGATGGAATCCTCTTTGGTTTTGTATTTAATCAAGGCGAGGTATGCGCGGCCGGAGCGCGTTTGATTATTGAGGACAGTATAGCGGATGAGTTCGTGTCGAAACTCGCCGAACGTGCGAAGCGCGTCAATGTCGGCAATCCGACCGACGAGCAGGCGGACATGAGCGCGCTTATTCATGAAGAACACATGAATAAGGTTCTTGCTTATGTCGCAGAAGGCGAAAAAGAAGGAGCGGTCCTAATTTGTGGCGGGCAGCGTCTTCGCGGTCAGGAATACGACGATGGCTATTTCGTTGCTCCGACGATCTTAACTGAAGTCACAATGGAAATGAGGGTATTCCAAGAGGAAATATTCGGACCAGTTCTATGCGTCACTAGATTCAAAAGCCAGGAAGAGGCGATACTTCTCGCTAATCTTACGGAATACGGGTTGGCAAACGGCGTTTGGAGCAAGGACATCGACAGGATTCTTCTGACCGCGCGCAGGCTGAGATCCGGGACTGTTTTTGCCAACACTTATCTAGAGGCAGCTGTGCAGCTGCCACAGGGCGGTGTCAAACAAAGCGGATTCGGCCGGGAGAACGGTTTGGATGCCCTTCATGAATACATGGAGACCAAGCAAACTTACGTGAAGCTGGGTACCCGTCGTCCAATCCTTGCTCACACAATCGGCTGATTCTTCGGGGGAACTGTTTTGCAGAACGATAAACAGCGCATTGCGGTTATAGGATTTGGAGCGATGGCGCGGAGCTTGCAAGCGTCGTTTCGTCGAGCTGGAGACCAGTTCGGAGTTGCAGCGACGTTGGTCCCTGAGGAGTTCGCGCCGACGCCGAGCGAACTGGGTGCCGTGAAACTCTTCAACGACGTTTCGGACCTGATCGACTGGCGTCCTTCACTCGTCGTTGAATGTGCAAGCCACGACGCGGTCCGTGACTACGTTCCCGCATTGTTGCGAAAGGGTATCGACACAATCATCGTTTCTGTGGGCAGTTTGAGTGAAAAGAGGCTGCTTGACAGCCTCGAAGCTGCGGCGACAGAGGGCCGTAGTCGCCTAACCGCAGTGTCAGGCGCCATTGGGGGGCTCGACGTCCTAAGATCGGCAAGAAGTGCAGGACTAAGCTCTGTCGCATATACCGGAACGAAACCGCCCAGTGCTTGGACGGGAACGCCGGCGGCAGACATCGTGGACCTTGCGTCCCTCAGCCAGGCGACTGCAATATTTCAAGGCAATGCAGAGCAGGCCGCACGACTTTATCCAAAAAATGCCAATGTAACCGCCGCAGTAGCGCTCGCAGGTATCGGTTTTGAGGCTACTCAAGTCGTGTTGATTGCGGACCCTAGTGCGACTGCAAATAGTCATCGGGTGGAGGCACAAGGAGCTTTTGGCAGTTTCAAGATTGAGCTCCAGAACAAACCTTTGCCCGACAATCCAAAAACGTCATGGTTGGCGGCATTAAGCGTCGAAGAAGCCATTGTTCGACACTTTCGGGCCATTGATGTGTAGCCGTTTCAGTTGATCGGCAATGGGCTGGCAATTCCACCAAACAGACGCTGTCCACAGGAAGAATCGAGGGAAATCGATTGAAAATTCTCGTCCCAGTCAAACGGGTTGTCGACTACAACGTGAAGATCCGGGTGAAGCCGGACGGCACGGGTGTCGAGCTTGCCAATGTGAAGATGTCGATGAACCCGTTCGACGAGATCTCGGTGGAAGAGGCGCTGCGGCTGAAGGAAGCCGGCAGGTGCGAGGAAGTGGTGGTGGTGTCGATCGGTCCTGCCAAGGCCGAGGAGACGCTGCGGACCGCACTTGCGATGGGCGCCGACCGGGCGATCCTGGTCGAGACCGACGATGCTGTAGAGCCGCTCACGGTGGCCAAGATCTTGAAGGCTGTCGCCGATGCCGAACAGCCGGGGCTGATCATCGTCGGCAAGCAGGCGATCGACGACGATTCGAACCAGACCGGCCAGATGCTGGCGGCACTGATGGGAATTGCCCAAGCGACCTTCGCCTCGAAGATCGAGATCGAAGCCTTTGGTTCTGGGGGCAAAGCAACCGTCACCCGCGAAGTCGATGGCGGCCTGCAGACGATCGAGATCAAACTGCCGGCGGTCGTCACATCAGACCTGCGTTTGAACGAACCGCGTTATGCCTCGCTGCCGAACATCATGAAGGCGAAGAAGAAGCCGCTCGACAAGAAGAGCCCCTCTGACTTCGGCGTCGACACCACGCCGCGCCTCAGGGTCTTGAAAACCGAGGAGCCGTCGGGCCGCAAGGCCGGCGTCAAGGTCAAGTCGGTCGCCGAACTGATCGACAAGCTCAAAAACGAAGCCGGCGTGCTGTAATCAGCTGGGAACAGGAGCCATCATCATGACCATTCTTCTTCTGGCTGACCACGACAATGCCAGCCTGTCCGATCAGACCGCCAAGGCGGTGACGGCCGCCACCGAGATCGGCGGCGATATTCATATTCTCGTTGCCGGCAAGGCTGCCAAGCCCGCTGCCGATGCCGCTGCCAAGCTTGCCGGCGTCTCGAAAGTGCTGCTCGCCGAAAGCGACGAATTCGCCAACAACCTTGCCGAACCGCTCGGCGACCTGATCGTTTCGCTGGCGGGCAGCTACGACACGATCCTGTCTGCCGCGACCTCGGTCGGCAAGAATGTTCTGCCGCGGGTGGCGGCTCTTCTCGATGTCGCCCAGGTCTCCGAGATCATCGAGGTGATCTCGTCAGATACCTTCAAGCGGCCGATCTATGCCGGCAATGCCATCCAGACGGTGCAGGCGAGCGACGCGAAGAAGGTGATCACCGTGCGCACCGCATCCTTTTCCGCGGCCTCCCAAGGCCCCTTTGCTGCCGTTGAGGGTATCTCAACGGCAGCTCTTTCGTCTCAGCTGTCTTCGTTTGTGTCGGACCATGTCTCAAAGTCAGATCGTCCGGAATTGACCTCGGCCAAGATTGTCATCTCCGGCGGCCGGGCACTCGGCTCGGCCGAGAAATTCAGGGAAGTCATCCTGCCGCTCGCCGACAAGCTGGGAGCTGCCGTCGGTGCATCCAGAGCCGCCGTCGATGCCGGCTATGCGCCAAACGACTGGCAGGTCGGCCAGACCGGCAAGGTGGTGGCGCCGCAGCTCTATATCGCCTGCGGCATTTCGGGCGCCATCCAGCATCTGGCCGGCATGAAGGATTCGAAGGTGATCGTCGCCATCAACAAGGACGAAGAGGCGCCGATCTTCCAGGTCGCCGACTACGGATTGGTCGCCGATCTCTTCGAAGTCCTCCCCCAACTTCAAAACGCTGTTTGATCGTCACGCATAGAGCCAAACGAAATTCGAGAGCCAAGCCAAACCGCCAGACTCTACACAAATTGAATGGATCACAGGACATGGATGGCAACACAGGACACGAAGATATCTACGATGCGGTGATTATAGGTTCGGGTCCGTCAGGGGCCGTCACTGCCCATACCCTTGCGCTGGCCGGACTTCGCGTCTTGTGCTTAGAACAAGGCGACTACGCACTTCCATCGGACTACGCAGCGAATTTCGACATGTGGGAGTTGGTAGCACGAGGTCACTGGCAAGCTGAACCCAATCACAGGCGCAATCCTGCGGATTACCCATTGGAGGTCTCGGAGACTGATCTGGCGCCTTCGATGTACAGCGCGGTCGGAGGATCAACGATACATTTCAGTGCTCTGTGGTCTCGGTTAGCGCCATCCGATTTTCGGGTGCGAACTTTGGATGGAGTTGCTGACGACTGGCCGCTCAATTACGCGGAACTGTCCTCCTTTTATGACGAGATCGATGACTTCATCGGTGTGTCCGGTTTAGAAGGTGATCCAGCCTACCCTGAGGGATATGCCCCAAAAATGCCTCCGATGCCTCTCGGCAAGCATGGCATGAAGGCCGCGCAAACGATGAACGTCCTTGGGTGGCATTGGTGGCCCCACTCGAATGCGATACCGAGCCAAAAGATCGGTTCGCTCGCAGCATGCGCACGATGGGCTACATGTACTCAAGGCTGTCCAGAAGGAGCAAAGGCTTCATTTGACCTGGCTTATTGGCCAGCAGCGATCAAGGCAGGCGCAAAACTAATCACCGGTGCTCGCGTTTCGAAAATCACAGTCGATGAAAAGGGTGCAGCAACGGGTGCAGCTTGGATTAAGGAAGGCACTGAATATCATAGCCGAGCACGAACTGTGGTTCTCTGCGCTAACGGCATTGGGACGCCGCGGCTTCTTCTTCTATCGGCTTCGGAAAAGCATCCCCACGGCCTCGCAAATTCGTCAGGCTTGGTTGGCAAAAACCTGATGCTTCATCCGAATTGTGCTGTCTTTGGCTACTACGATGAAGATCTTGAGTCCTGGCGCGGACCCGCAGGATCTGCCGTAAGCTCGATGCAATTTTTCGAAACCGATCGACGCCGAGGCTTTGTCCGTGGTGCCAAACTTCACGCTTGCCCGACCCCTGGACTCATTATGACTGGTATCGACCCTCATCGACTCCTGAAATTTGATGCTCTGTGGGGACAAAACTTTCACAAGGTCGTTAGAGAGGCACGCAATTCACTCATGTGGGCCGCGAACATCGACGATCTGCCGGAAGAGAGCAACTGCGTCACCCTCGATCCACATCTGACGGACGCAGACGGGATTGCGGCCCCTAAAATTCGTTATCGCTATAGCGAAAACACGTTGAAAATCCGTGATTTCACTGTTGCCCGCATGGTGGAAATTCATAAGGCCGGTGGAGCAAGGAAAATCATCGAAATCACTGATTTACAGGGCGAACCGGGACATTTGTTGGGTACTGCAAGAATGGGAAAAGATGCCAATAGTTCGGTAGTCGATGAATTCGGTCGTGCGCACGACGTACCCAATCTGATTATTTCCGACGGCAGCATTTTTGTTACAGGAGGTTCCGCAAATCCGACCAGCACGATAACCGCGCTCGCGCTTCGAAATGCGAAAGAGCTTACCCGAACCCTGAAGAAAGGCGCTTAAGAGATGACGAACAATTTGAGAGTATCCGGCGAGAAGCGCTTGTCCGTCTCGAGGCCCAGCGCAGCTCCGCCGCGGCCTTTCACGGACATGGAGTTGCAAACGCTACGCACCGTAGCCGATGCCCTGATCCCGCCTCAGGACGATTTTCGATCCGGCAGCGCGGTTTCGAAGTTCGATCAGCTTGTTACAAATGCTGCCGCAATCCTTGATAAGCATTTCGACCTCCTGACCGGTGTTCTTGAGGAGTTGCGCGTCACCCCCGGGACGGAAATGTGGGACAGGCTCAAAAAACTTGAGGCAGAGAATGGGGAAGCGTTTTACATTCTGTCGACGCTGATCGTCGGCGCGTACATTTACTCCGATGAGATGAAATCAGAGCTAAATTATCCTACGCCTCATCGCAATCCTCCCGGATTGTTTGATGCGGCCGACGAGCTTTCGAGCGGAATTCTAGATCCGGTGATAGAGCGCGGGCCGATTTATCTAGCTGTAGAGTGATGCGTTGTGATCGCAGCGTGATCAACTGCGTCACTCTTCTAACCCGTCTGCCCACCGAGCTTTGAGTAAACGATGCGCGAGAGCATGGAATTCGACGTTGTGATCGTCGGCGCCGGTCCTGCCGGTCTTGCGGCGGCGATCCGGCTGAAGCAGGTCAATCCGGAGCTCTCCGTCGTCGTGCTGGAGAAGGGCGCGGAAGTCGGCGCGCATATCCTTTCTGGCGCCGTCGTCGATCCGATCGGTATCGATCGGCTGCTGCCCGGCTGGCGCGACGAGGCCGATCATCCCTTTAAGACCGAGGTAAGCGCCGATCACTTCCTGCTGCTCGGCCCGGCCGGCTCCGTTCGCCTGCCGAATGTGCTGATGCCGCCGCTGATGAACAATCACGGCAACTACATCGTCTCGCTTGGGCTCGTCTGTCGCTGGCTGGCGACCAAGGCCGAAGAACTCGGCGTCGAGATCTATCCGGGCTTTGCTGCAACCGAAGTGCTCTACAACGACGAGGGCGCCGTCATCGGTGTCGCCACCGGCGACATGGGCATCGAGAAGAACGGCGAGCCCGGCCCGAACTATACCCGCGGCATGGAACTGCTCGGCAAGTACGTGCTGATCGGTGAGGGGGTGCGCGGCTCGCTCGCCAAGCAGTTGATTGCCAAGTTCGATCTGCAGAAAGACCGTGAGCCGCAAAAATTCGGCATCGGCATCAAGGAGCTCTGGCAGGTCAAGCCGGAGAACCACAGGCCGGGCCTGGTGCAACACTCCTTCGGCTGGCCGCTCGGCATGAAGACCGGCGGCGGCTCCTTCCTCTATCACCTGGAAGACAATCTGGTGGCCGTCGGCTTCGTCGTCCACCTCAATTACAAGAACCCCTATCTCTATCCCTTCGAGGAATTCCAGCGCTTCAAGACCCATCCGGCGATCCGCACCACCTTCGAGGGCGGCAAGCGGCTGTCCTATGGGTCGCGTGCCATCACCGAGGGCGGCTACCAGTCGGTGCCGAAGCTCTCCTTCCCCGGCGGGGCGCTGATCGGCTGTTCGGCCGGTCTGGTCAACGTGCCGCGCATCAAGGGCAGCCACAATGCGGTGCTGTCGGGCATGCTGGCGGCCGAAAAGATCGCCGCGGCGATCGTATCAGGCCGCAGCCATGACGAAGTGATCGAGATCGAGAATGAATGGCGCAAGGGCGACATCGGCAAGGATTTGAAGCGTGTACGCAACGTCAAGCCGCTGTGGTCGAAGTTCGGCACGGCACTCGGCGTAGCGCTCGGCGGGCTCGACATGTGGACGAACCAGCTCCTCGGTTTCTCCTTCTTCGGCACGCTGAAGCACGGCAAGACCGATGCCCAATCGCTTGAGCCGGCCTCGCAGCACAAGCCGATCGCCTATCCGAAGCCCGATGGCGTCTTGACCTTCGATCGCCTGTCCTCGGTGTTCCTGTCGAACACCAATCACGAGGAAAACCAGCCGGTTCATCTGCAGGTCAAGGACATGGCGCTGCAGAAGAGTTCGGAACACGACATCTATGCCGGCCCGTCGACGCGTTACTGTCCGGCCGGCGTCTATGAATGGGTGGAAAAGGACGGCAAGGACGTCTTCGTCATCAACGCCCAGAACTGCGTGCACTGCAAGACCTGCGACATCAAGGACCCCAACCAGAACATCAACTGGGTGCCGCCGCAGGGCGGCGAGGGGCCGGTCTATCCGAATATGTAAATTCTCAAACACAAAATGACGACGAACTTCCGCCCGCATGCGACGCTAGGCTGGATCAAGAGGGAGCACATGCTCACCATCGCGCGTAGCTCTTACGGACAGCCGACGAAACGCGATTGGCGATAGACCCGTGTTAGTCGTGAAAAACCGAGTGAAGTAGGCAGCGTCATCGTAGCCAAGTGAAAATGAAATTTCCTTTACGCTCAAATTCGTATTTGCCAGGTAGGATCGAGCTTGCTCCAGGTTCCGAGCCTTTATATTGCTGTGCAAGGTCTTTCCGGTAGCCTTTACAGAGATCTTATTAAGGTTTGATATCGACATGTTCATTCTGTCGGCGTAAAATTGTACATTCTTCTCTGTCTTGTAATATCTCTCGATAAGCTGAGACAATATTTCAATTTTACTTTTTCCCGACAGATCACCGATATCACTGGTTTTAACACCAAATTGCAGAACGTTTCGTTCCGCAACAATTCTAAGAAATTCGACGATGAAAGAAAGAACAGCAGCCTCTCTTGCGAGAATGAACGGATAATGTTCTGAATTGTGCTCGTATATTACTCGCTCTATTGCCGTGAAAACCTCTGGGTTTCTGTCTCTGTCGAGTTGCTCGATGATTGTTATGTATTTGACCAGGTCGCTGGCCAGAACGCCCCTCTGTGCAAGACGATCAAAATATGCGTCACTGATCGTTATCACGTGGCCGAACGTTTTTGTTTCAATGTAAGAATAAAAACCATGCTCGATGTTCGGTGGAATCATAACCAGGCTATTTGTGCCAAAATTATACTTCCCGCTTGGGGATATCAAAGTGGACCTTCCCTCGGAAATGTAGACAAACTGATACAAATCCAGATGTACGTGAAGATCGATATTTGACGTCAAATTATTACTTCGAACGAGAATCGACTCGGCGTTCGAAAAGATCGATTGACCAAATTCCGGACTCTCCCCGTAAAGCGAGTAAGCTGGCGCTCGAGTCGGGCTCTTAACAAGTCGCTTGGTTGTTTTCTGCGTCACAGACCGCCTCCCAATTCCCCACGCTCGCACTGCAGAGATGAGTAGAATGTCCAGTTTATTGTTGGATATTACCATTGTCCGCTCACAGCGAAAGTGATTTCTTTCACTCGGGGCATGGATCCGGGGACGACGTTATCCCTCAGCCTCTCAAGGGCATTTTTTGCTGTGAGGAGCGATCGATACCGATGTCAACATTCCAAGAGTTCTAATCGAAGAGTTGAGGTTGATACGCCATGCATAAAGAATTTAAGCGCGAGCAAGATCTGCGCGAAGCAATCGTCATTTCGGCGGACGATGGGATAACGACGAACCTTTCGGCGGGGGTCGCGTGCACAGCTCGGGTGAAAGTCTCGCCACTGAGCCACGCCCACTCGAATTTTTCGATTGTCGGGGTAGACCTACACGCTCGCGGCCGCGTGAGATCACACATCCATGAACTAAATGAGAGAGTGATTATATGTTTTGGCGGCAGCGGAACGGTACAGAGTGCCGGACGGAGGCATCCTGTCTCGCGAGGAACGTTTGTCTTTTGCGGACGTGGTGTCGAAGTCCAGTTCGAGCAGCAGGGGGATGAAAATCTTCGACTGTCAATAATCTCGTTTCCTCCCGGACCGGAAGCGCGCTTCGATCTCTTTCCCGCTGGCGCCGCGCAGGAATTTCCAGCAAATATCGCTGCCATACTCGGCGTCAAGTTGGACGAAAGGCCTGCGGAGCCATCACAGGATGACTTTATTGTCGTTCAGGACGACGAGGGGGAGGAATATTGGCAGGCAGCCCCGAGCGTCGGTTTTGTCAGCATTAAGCTAGCGCCGCCGACAATTCCGCTCAATTATTTTTGCGCTGCTTCGCAGCTCCTTGAGGCTGGTGCAAAGGTTCGAAGCCACGGGCATCAGGTCTCCGAGGAAATTGTAATCGTTACTCAGGGGAGCGGAGTGGTTGTCATCGAGGAAGAGCGACATAACATCGCCGAAGGCGACCTCATCGTGCTTCCCCCGAAAGTCATGCACCATTTCGAGAACAACACAGACGAACCATTCCGGTATGGCGGCGTATTTTTGCCGCCGAGCGTAGAAAGCGCCCTTCGCGCGACCGGCGTTCGGAAACTGCCCGGTGTTCCCCGTCCCACCGATATCCCAAGGAATCCTGAGACGGAGCGAATGCTTGTCGAAAGATATGGATTCATCATCAACGGCATCTCATGATGGATTTCCTGCTTTTCAATTCAGACAAACAATTGGGAGAAACCGATGGCTCTGCCGTTAGAAGGAATTCGCATTTGCGATCTGTCACAAATTATGTTTGGACCGTGCGGCACCCAGGTTCTTGGCGATTTTGGCGCGGATGTGATCAAGATCGAGCGGCCCGGAATCGGCGATATCAGCCGGACGATCGACAGGTATCGTGCCGATCGAAATGACGAAAGCGCAAACTTCCTGGGCATGAATCGGAACAAGCGCAGCCTTGCCTTGGACGTCAAAAGCCCCGAGGGCCTCGCGATCGTGAAGCGCATTGCGAAAAATTCGGACGTCTTCGTCCATAACTACCGTCCTGGAGTAATTGAACGGCTTGGGCTTGGGTATGACGACCTTCGCGCCGAGAACGAGAAACTCATCTATGTGGAAGGCTCGGGCTTTGGCGTGAAAGGGCCACTGGCTGGAAAGGGCGGTATGGATTTTGTTGCCCAGGCGATTGCCGGGGTCGCCCATGGAAACAAGGATCCAAGCGGCAAGCCTCAGCTTTTTCCGATTTCAGCATCAGATTTTTCGTCGGGAATGATATTGGCACAAGGCGTTCTGCTTGCTCTTTTCCATCGAGAGCGCACAGGCCGTGGCCAAAAAATCGAGATCAATCTTCTCGATGTATTTCTTGTGATGCAGCAGCAAGAGGTTACGCAAAAGCTTCTTACCGGCAAAGATTTCAATCCACTTCAACAAGATCCAATGGATGTTTTTGCCACTGCCGATGGTCACATTGCCGTCATTGCCGTCCTTCGGGCCAATCCAATTTCAGATATTTGCAACGCTTTGGAAATTCCGGACATCACAGCGGACCCTGCGCTTTCGACGCTGGCAAAGCAGATGGCGAACCGGGAGGAGTATCGGCGGCGGATGGCTGAGGGATTCGCGAAATTTACGACAGCAGAGTGTGAGCGTCGTCTAGACGCAGTTGATATTCTCTGTAGTCCCGTCCTGCCTCTCGGCGAGACACTCAAGCATCCTCAGGTGGAAGAGAATGGAATTCTCGTCGAAATTTCCCATCCGAAACAAGGAAAGTTCCGAACGGTAGGTAACGCAATCAAATCTTCGGAAGTGGACCAAATTTCACTCGTGCCTCCGCCGTTGCTCGGCCAGCATTCCGAAGAAGTTCTCCTCGAGTTTGGATATTCGACGGGTGAGATCGAAGTGTTCAAACAGAGTAATGTCATCAACAAATGACCACGTGAATTGCCGATCCACAACCGTTTCCAGAAAGGCTACGAAAATGCTGGCATATAATAAAGAAGGATCCGGCGAGCGCGCATTGCTGCTCATTACTGGACTGGGCGGTCACGCAAACTTTTGGGACAAGCAGCGGCCACGCCTAGCAGAACAGTTCACCGTTTTAAGCTTCGACCAACGAGGAATGGGTGCCAATCGAGAGGTTACCGGGCGGCATACGCTTGATGAGATCGTGAGCGATGCGATCAGCATACTAGACGACGCAGGCGTAGCGAAAGCAAGTATCATCGGGCATTCCATGGGCGGCGTCATCACTCAATGCATTGTCCTCGACCATCCGTCACGCGTGAGATCGGCAGTATTCAGCGGAACGTTCTGTGCGTTTGATTGGTACATGATGACCATCGGCAATCTACGCCAGAAGGTACTAGAGACCGCCGGATCCGCTGCCTTTGGCCATCTCTCCGCCCTCTTGGCTATGCCCGGGGCGAATGTCCTCGATCCAAGTTATGATCTGAAGGCGCGGTTGGACGGTGGGCCAAAAGCCACGGACCATGTGATGCAGTTGCGGCAGAAAGCGGTTTACTCATTCGATCGCCGTGACGAGCTCCGCCAGGTGAGTTTGCCGAGCTTGGTCGTGGGAGCCACGGATGACATGCTTGCTCCTCCATATCAATCTCGCAACATCGCCGAGCTAATTCCAGGTGCGCGGCTGGAAATGCTGGACGGGGGCCATTTTTTCCCGGTGACACGGCCTGAGCGCTATTTCGAAGTGATCCAGCCCTTTCTAGCCGAGCAAGTTCAGGTCTAGAGGTGGCTTAGCGATAGGAGGCATGGGTGGACCGCATCGGAAAAGTGCCCGACGTCGAGCAATACGTCGTCGATGATGGCTATATCACAGATTTCATTGTTGTCGGGTCCGGCGCTGCGGCATTGACGGCTGCTTTAACGGCGGCATCTAACGGTAGAACCGTGAGGATAATCGAGAAGACTGCGAAGATCGGTGGAACGAGCGCCATGTCTGGAGGGATGACATGGCTTCCGGCAAACCACTATGCGCAAGCAGCCGGCTTCTTCGATACTCCGGCGGAGGCACTTCAATATATCCGTGAAACCGCTCCCGCCGGGTGGCGGGAAACGGAGGACGCTCTCTGGAAAACCCAAGTCGAAAACGGCCCGGCCATGCTGAAGCTTGTTGAAACGCATTCTCCCGTCCGCTTCAAGCTCACCGGTGTGCCCGATCCATTCCAGGAAGCTGAAGGAGCCAAATCAAGTCGAATTCTTTCCGTCGAACCAATCAGTCGTAGAATCCTGGGGCCGTTCAGAAAAAAAATTAGACGATCGACGATCCCACAAAGGCTGACTTACCATGAAACCGTTGCAGCGAAGCTCGATCGACAGCCGATCCGAGGCACCCTGAAGTTTGCGCCTACAATTATTGGGCGTTGGCTGACGGATTCCGTTACACAGGGTAATGGGCTCATTGTTGGTTTGCTCAAAGGGTGTCTAAGCCTAGGATGCCTAATTGAGCTGGAAAGCCGTGCTGTCGAATTCACCGTAAGCGAAGAGGGCGTCGTAGACGGTGTCAAGGTTGAACGAGGCGGATCTCAAGTTACGTTCAAAGCGCGTAACGGTGTGGTTCTTGCATCGGGTGGGTTCGAATGGGACCCCGACATGCTGCGCAAATATTTTCCGAGCGAAGTGGACTTTAAAAGCGGCCCCAGCAGTAACGAGGGCGACGGCCATAAAATGGCGCAGGCGTTAGGGGCGGCGTTTGCCCACATGGACGAGGGCAATATCGTCATTCAGCCGCCAATAGAGTATGAGGGAGAACTACACGGGCTACCTCTGAGGATCCATGCGGAGCCCGATGCAATCATCGTCGACCACTCCGCTAAACGATTCGCAAGTGAGTACGAGTACTGGATCTATGCTCGCACGATGGATCGTGGGGAAGACGGTCAACTGATCCATCAACCGGCATGGGTGATCAGCCATTGGCCGATGGTCAAGCGGACGCCCCTGATTTGGTGGTACCGCAGGTACAAGCCAGGTTGGCTTTTAAAAGCTTCGTCATTGGATGAACTCGCGGCATTGACGAAGCTGCCCGCCGAAAACCTGAAATCGACGGTCCAGCGGTTCAATGGGTTTGCTCGAGAAGGCAAGGATCTCGATTTCGCCCGCGGAACCTCGAGCTTCTACGAGAAGAAACTGGCTGCCAGCCTAGGCCTCATGAAAGAGATCAACCGAGCGCCCTTCGTAGCATACAGGTTCCGTCCTTCGCTACTTGGAACCAAAGGTGGAGTTCGAACCAACGAACTCGGACAGGCTCTGCGAAGCGACGGAAGCGTTATTGTAGGGCTGTATTGCGCCGGCAATGTAATGGCAGGTCCCATTGGGGCACGCGCACCTAGCCAAGTCGGCACGACAATTGGTCCTTATATGACATGGGGATATATCTGCGCGCAAAGTATCCTGCGTGACAACAGGCGCTAAGAAGACCAAATCAACAACCAGATGAATGGGTGTTCGAGCCCGAGTAAGGATTGATCATGGATGAAAATCTTTCAGACAAGCTGCGGGTGGAGTTTCCTGAACTGCATGTGGCCTTGATCCGGATTATCCGTCCAGACAAAAAGAACGCCCTGCACAGTTCGATGGTTATTGAACTCGGCCGTATTCTGGTAGAATTGGAAGGCAATAACGAGGTACGCTGCGTTGTGTTGACAGGTACAGATCAGTACTTCTCGGCCGGCGCCGACATCAAGGAAATGGTCACATTTGGTCCCGTGAATGTCGCTAACAATCCTAAGCGTATTCGGGCTTGGAAGGTCATCGAGTCGTTCAAAAAACCGCTCATTGCCGCCGTTAATGGCATGGCGTTTGGAGGCGGATGTGAATTGGCCATGCTATGTGACTTTATCATCGGCGGAGCCGACGCAAAATTTGGCCAACCGGAGATCTTACTGGGGGGCATTCCAGGTGATGGTGGCACTCAACGTCTGCCGCGAAAGCTGGGGCCGAACGTCGCAACTTTCATGTTAATGACCGGCGAGCCGATCGATGCGTATCGCGCGAAGGAACTCGGAATGATTGCCGAAATATGCGAGCCTTCCGCGGCGGTAGGACGAGCGCTGGAAATTGCCAGCAAAATCGCACAGCGTGCGCCCGCCGCCATACAAGCGCTAAAGGCATGTGTGGCCGTGGCGATCGCGGCAACGGTTGAGAACGGCTTGACGTTTGAACGTGAGGCGATCAGCAAACTTGCCTTGACCGAAGATTCACGTGAGGGAATGCTCGCATTCAGTGAGAAACGAGCCCCAGTCTTCAAGGGCCGTTGATGATAATCGACGATCTCGTCTGCGTCTCCGTCGCCAGCATCGAGGCTCCATTTGAGAGGGTGTCGAGCAGACTGGTGGCTTCGAAGCGCTGTTAACAATTAGCGCGGCCCCGTTTTCCCTTCCGTTTAGTTGCACAGCCTCTGATGCTTGCGAGCATCAAGAGCGAACGCAATTTCGTTCAGGTCGCACTAACAACTCGCAGCAATGAATGGGACTCGCCAGCCAAGCCATATGATCCGGCGGGTACGAAACGACACATAACCACATAACCAGTTGAAAAAATCAACACATCGTTTGGCTTTGGGGCGGCTTCTTGCAACACAAAAACAGGGAAATGTTGAAACTCACAGACAGTGTATTCGCCATCGGCTCACCACCTTGTCAGCACTTGGTATGTCTGCGGCGTTTACGGCGCGAGCCGAAGAGCCCAAGCGCGGCGGCACGGCAATAATCCATATGATGACAGAGCAGCGGGTATTCAAGCCAGCTCTGCGCGCATCCATCGCCGTCTACGCAATCAGCGGCAAATCGTCGAACCTCTGATTGATCGAACCTACGATGGTTACGTGGGCATACTCGCGGCGGATTGGAATTCGTCGCACGATGGGCTGAAAATAATAGAAACTGATGCAATATCCGCGGTGTTCCCCATCGACAAACGCCTAACGTCAAGAAATTGCTAGAATCTATACCTGGAAGACACTGCGTCCCCGGGAGAAGTTAAGCGTGCACAACACAACCTGGAAGCCTCCGGAGGTCCGCACTCGCCAAACTTCTGGCAAAGAAAGTCCAGCAACCTGGCATTTCTGTCCATTGTCTCGGTTGGACTGTCCTATCAATCTCGTTGTAGGAACTTGCTTGAGGACAGTCTCTCATGAATACGTTAATTTATACAACCGATATCGCAAACGTCATTCTTTCCCTTTTGCAGAGCTTACAGAGCTATTTGCGCGATATCCGAAGGAGCGAGAGCGCTCGGCTTGAGGACTGATTTGACACAGCATGCTGTTTCGCCCGCAAGCGACCTTCGGGCCAGGATGTCTGGCACCTCGATGAGGCCGTGATCTCCACCGCGGGCGGAAAACACTTGCTATGGCGTGCCGTCGATCAAGATGATTATGTACTCGACGAGATTGTGTAGAGCCGACGCGACACCAAGGCCGCTAAGCGGTTGCTCATCAGGCTGCTGAGGAAAGCAGACATGCCGCCCAAGAGGATCATTATCAACAAGCCGCGCTCGTATGGCGCCGCCAAGCGGGACGTAGCCGGATATGATCCCATGAGGGCCTTAACGATCGAGCGAAAATTCCCATTTGCCTCTCTGCGGAAACTGGAGAGGACCATGCGAGCTTCCCGATCAATCGGAGGCTTGCAGCGGTTCATCCCGATCTTCTCGGCACTTCGAAATATCTTCGTCACCCCACGCCGCAAACGATCCGCGCTGCCAACTCATGTTCATGGCATCCGCGCTATGGCTCATTGGAAGGCCGTCACCGGCGCAATTGCCTGATCTAAATGAAAAAGCGCGGCGGCCGTTTAACACTGGGCAACGTGACAACTCCCAAATTGGCCGGGGCGTGCACATCTACACGAAAGTCATCCTCTCGATGCTCAAACGAGCCGCTCTGGGGCGGAACGAGCTTTGCCGGTCCGTGTGGAGGTCGGAGTCTGGCTTGGTGGCAGAGGTACCAATTGTCCAGGCATCACCATCGGCAAGAACACTGTGGTAGGCGCAGAAAGCCTCACGGCAAAAGATCTGCCAGCAATGTTCTCGCTTTCGGCAACCCCGCGCGCGTCATCCGCGCGCTTTGAACATCAGCAAGTTTCTCAAAATGTCGAAACGAACTATCCTCACGACGCTCGCCTTCCTTGCCTTCATCAGCCTCGGGCTTCCAGACGGGCTTCTCGGCGTATCCTGGCCGTCCATCCGCGCGGATTTCTCGCTGCCGCTGGACAGGCTCGGCCTGCTCGTCGCGGCTACGACGGCCGGTTATCTGGCGGCAAGTTTCATGAGCGGCGCGGTTCTGCGGCGCGTGCCGATCGGCATGGTGCTGGCGCTGTCGACGCTCGCCGCCGCCATCGGCCTCATCGGTTTCGCACTGACGCCGGTCTGGCCGCTGATGATCGCGCTCGGTTTTCTCGCCGGGCTTGGCGGCGGGGCTGTCGATGCGGGCCTGAACGCCTATGGCGCGCGGCACTTCAGCCCGCAGATCCTCAACTGGCTGCATGCCTTCTTCGGCCTCGGCACCACCATCGGTCCACTGCTCGTTTCCGGCGTGCTGGGGTCGGGGCTCGTCTGGCAGATGAGCTATGCCATCGTCGCCAGCGCGCAGCTGGCGCTGGCCGCGACGTTCTTCCTCACCCGCTCGCGGTGGGAGGAGGTGCCCGAGATCGGCCATGACGTCGAGGAGGAACTGGCCGCGGCACCTGTGTCCGAAACACTGTGCAAGCCGGTCGTCTGGTTCGGCATGCTCGTTTTCTTTTTCTATTCCGGCATCGAGGTGACGGCGGCGCAATGGAGCTATACGCTGCTGACGCTCGGGCGTGGCTTTTCGGAAACGAATGCCGCGCTGGTGGTTGGGCTATTCTGGGGCAGCCTCACCATCGGGCGCATCGGCTTCGGCTTCATGGCAAACCGGGTGCCGCTTCTCAAGACGCTGCGGATCTGCATTCTCATGGCGGCGCTCGGCGCGCTCCTGTTATGGCTCGCTCCTCACCCTGCGCTCGGCGTGCTCGGCCTGATGATGATCGGCTTCTTCCTCGCGCCCGTCTTCGCCTCGCTGATCAGTTTAACGCCCGAACGCGTCGGGCGCGAACATGCCAACAGCGCTATCGGCTTCCAGATCGCAGCCGCCGGCCTCGGCGGCGCTGTGATCACAGCACTCACGGGCCTAATGACCCGCTCTTTCGGCCTCGAAATCATCGGCGTCGTGGTGTTTGCAGCAACGTTGCTGTTGTTCGTGCTTTATCAACTTTTCACGAGAAAGCGGGTCGTTGGAGATGCTGAACTTGGTCGCAAGAATCTTTAGACCATGCAGCATCGGTCCATTTATAGATTCGCCATGTTCATCGGTTTCGAGCGGTCCACCCATAGGATCGTCGCATGACACACCCGACAGAGTAACCTTCTGCTCAGCCAGGATCCGCCTAAATACTCATTCCACCGCCGCCGGAAAGACGTAGGACGGCGGTGGAAAGTTACCTTGGTCTAGAAACTGCGGCCGATCCAGGCATCCACCGAGTATTTATTGCCGCCACGGATTACAAAAAACAGAGTCATAGCGGCCCAAAGAATCGATGTCTCGGAGTTGGAGTATCCTCCGCTTTGAGCCACCCAGTTAAACCAGACGGTGACGAGAAGGACTGTGGTAGTGGCCAATGCGGCAGGGCGGGTGAGAAGACCCAGCGCTAGGAACAAGCCGCCGAAGAACTCGGTGGCGGCGAGCAGAGGCGAACATAGGGCACCTGGGTAAAAGCCTAAGCTTTCGACCATGCCGATGGTACCGAACGGGTTCATTATCTTGGGAAAGCCATGGGTGACGAGTAAGAGGCCGCAGATGATACGCAGTAACGTCTCGGCGCTTGCATCAAGGCGAGAGTAGAGACCTCCGAGCATCGGAAGAAAAAGCGAGTTGCGGGGGGTGAGGTTGCACATTGATAATCCTGATAATAAAGCGCCTTTCAGGCGCACAGACCGGCCCGCCAATTGCTTCTGGCGCGGGTTACGACCAAATGGGCTGGGTTTTTAGGTATTCTTCCGCGCGGCGCGCGTTTAGCCTAAAGATCTCGGAGGGCGAACAGGGAGGGGCGGCGTCCAACTGGACCAGTACAACGAAGCGGATTCGAAGACAATGGCACGGCAAGTTGTTGGAACGCTAAGTGACGTCGATTCGCCCACTATTGCCTTCGCGAGGCAGATCGTATCGATCGAAGCTGTACCTCTCGCAACGACAGCATCAGGCTGTGTGTTATAGATACATGCGTTAATTATTACCTGTTCGGGACAGAATCCTGTTGTTACCTCGGTGCTACTGGTGGCTTTAAACACGCCTTCCACAGTGACGACTAGGCCAAGAGAAATAACTACAAGCAGAAGCACGGAAATCGAGGAACGCATGAGTACGGCCTACACGTCATGGAATTGAGTGGCAAGATCAGCCACTCGAGATAAGATACGCCAGCGCCCGCCATAACAGCCTGATCGACCTGAGCCCCAACTTTCCTTCAGTTTTTTGATGATGCGTTCTACCAAATTCTCGAGGAAATTAAGGGGCTCCGGTCAATCGCTTGGTCAATTATTGCCGAGGTTCACCGTGCCCTTGCGGATGATGACATTGCCGTAGAAGAGCGTTTCACCGGTGGCGATCACCGCAAAGGCTTCCTTGGTGCGTTCGTAGAACGAAAATCGTTCAACGCGCTTTAGGGTCACCTTTTCCCCCTCCAACATATCGAGTTCCTTTTGAATCAGGGTATGCGCCGGTACGATGGTGTCAGGCTCGGCGATGACTTCCATACCGATGACCGGATCGGGCTCGGATTCGTCGACCGGCATCACCGAGAGCACGGCTTTCAGCATGCGCTGCAGGTCGGCGGCCTCCATGCGGACGAGTCGTTTTGCGACCGTCTGGGCGGGAAAGCTGCCATCGGCGATGACGATCTCGTCACCATGGCCCATGGCTCGCAGGATAAAAAGGATATCGGCGTTCAAAATGGGGTCGATACCTATCAACATCGGGAAACCTCAGCTCAGATCGTGGAGATCGGTGGTTATTGCCGGCCCGATCGAAAACTCGGAGAAATTGACCGACAGCCCGCTGCGCTCCGGCGTGCAGGCGGTCGGCCCCACTTGGTATTCTGCCGCAATCGGAAATGGCGCCAAACGCAGCAGCGGCCAAAATTTTCCGTCTCGCGACGCCTGGATGCGCATGGCGCCATTGTTGACGGTGACACGGATATAGAAATCCTCAAGTTCCCTGAAAGGCTGAGATACCGACCAGTCTGACTTTCCATCGGTGATGACGGTCGAGAGGAAAAGCTCGCCGTCAGTGAACTCCACACCGGTCTTGACCCACTTCGTGTCGTCGATCCGAACCATCAGACCGGCCTGATCGTAAAGCGTGCGAAATTCACCGCGAATACGCATCGTGGCGGTGAAGCTGGCGCCAGCGGTAAAGCCGAGGAAATGCCCGCTGTCGCGTTTGAAACCGTAATAGGTCTCGCGCCAGAAGTCGGTTTTGGCGTCCGTCGTCATGGTCAAGCCGCTTTCGTCGGCCTTCCAAGCTTGCGGTTCGTTGAGCCAGATACCATCATTAAAATCGATGCTCATCAGGGTGTTCCCGTTTTCTGGTCGCTCAATCTGTAGGCGGCGACGGCGTTGAAGTGATAGAAGCGCTCTGCGATGCCGGGATCGATCTCCGCCAGCCGATGTGCAATCGCCTTCACATCTTTGTAGGCTGCTGCCAGGTTGCAGACCGGCCAGTCGGAGCCGAAGATGATGCGATCTGGCCCGAACATCTCCAGCGCCAGCTGGGTATAGGTGTCAAAAACTGCCGGCCGCCAACTGGCCCAATCGGCTTCGGTCACCATGCCGGAAATCTTGCACCAGACGTTGTCGAGTGCGGCGATCTTTTCGAATTCCGCCTGCCAGGCATCGGTTGAACCGGAGGCGATCGGCGGCTTGGCGAGATGGTCGAGGACAAAACGCCCCTTCGGAAAGGTCTTGGCCAGCGCGGTTGCTGCGGCTAGTTCCCGTGTTCGGGCGAGCAGGTCGTAGGTGAGCCCGGCCTCGATGACGGCCCCGATGCCGCGCTGGACGGCGGGCCGAAGCAGCCAACTCGCATCCGGTTCATCATGAACGATATGACGGATACCGACGAGATACTCGCCACCCGGCAGCGCGCGCAGGGCGGCAATCTCTTGGGCGACATCGTCCGCCTGTAGGTCGACCCAGCCGACTACACCCACCACGAAATCATATTTCGCAGCGATGGCAAGGAAATCCCGCGTTTCTTCGAGGTCGTGGCGGCACTGGACGACGATGGTCTTGTCGACGTCGGCCTCGGCCATGAGCGGCTGCAGATCGTGGGGTCCGAAGTTGCGGCGAATGGGTGCCATGGCGGTGCCGGTCATCCAGTCATATTTGCCGGTCTCCAGATCCCAGAAATGCTGGTGCGCGTCGATGATCATGTCGTCGGCGCCCCTTCGGCGATCATGCCCTTGGCGCGCAGTTCCTCCCAAAGAGACGATGGGATCGGTTGGCGGAACAGCGCGTCGTTCTCGATCATTTCCTCGTGGCTGCGCGCGCCGGTCAGGATGCTGGTGACGGCAGGGTGGGCCAGCGGAAACTGGATCGCTGCGGCCTTGAGCGGCACGCCGTGGCGAAGGCAGACGGTCTCAAGCTCGATTGCCCGATCGACCAGCGCCTTGTCGGCATCCTCGTAGTTGAATTTGGCACCGGCGCGCGGATCGGCAAGCAGGCCGCTGTTGTAGACGCCGCCGATTATGATCGAGATGTTTTTCTCGACGCAGAGCGGCAGCAATTCCTTGAGCGCACCCTGTTCAAGCAGAGTATACCGCCCAGCGAGAAGGAAGCAGTCGAAATTGCCGTTGCGGGCGAATTCGGCCAGCATTTCCGACTGGTTCATGCCGACGCCGACCGCGCCGATCGATTTTTCACGCCTCAATGTGTCGAGTGCCTTATAGGCACCGTCGAGCGCCTCCCCGTAATGCATGTCGGGATCGTGGATATGCAGCACATCGATCCGCTCGAGACCGAGACGCGTCAAGCTGTCCTCGACGGAGCGCATGACACCGTCATAGCTGAAGTCAAACACCGGCCGCTCCGGTGGCGTGCCTTTGTAATATGCGTCTTCGCCTTGCGGGTTTTCGGGGAGGCGGAGCAGTCGGCCAACTTTCGTGCACAGAACGTAACGATCGCGCGGCTTTTTTCGCAGAAAGTCACCAAGACGCTGTTCGGCCATGCCGTTCCCATATTGGGGCGCGGTGTCGAAGAAGCGAACACCGAGATCCCAGGCGGTCTGCATCGTCTCCGCCGCCGATTCCTCGCTCGTCGCCGTATACAGCCCGCCGATAGCAGTCGTGCCGAGACCCAAGGTCGTCGCACTCAGGGAAGTCCGGCCAAGCCGCCGCTGTTCGTGGATTGCTGTCATGATGTTCTGCCCCAAAAATGGCCCGCTTTGGCTCCCAATTAATTTTCACGGCGTTTCATTTAAGTCAATAAATTTCTTTTAGGAAAATTATCTTGCGCTTTGGTGAAATTCTTGCAAGCTTCGGAAAGTCGAGTTGTAGAGAGTAACCCAACCGGCCACGCCGGTGAACGAGGCCGAAAGCGCGGCTTCAGGGATGTACAATGCACTGTAAGGACCGGTGGGAGAATGCGCCCTGTTCGGGAAAACCGGTCGCGGCAGATAGTCAACACACAACATAAAAGGGGTTCGCCATGAAAAGACGTGAGTTTATCGCCCTGGCCGCAGGCACGCTCGCCGCACCGGCCTTTATCAGAAATGCCAGCGCCGCCAGCAAGGAACTCAGGCTGTTGACCTGGGAAGGCTATGCCGACGAACAGTGGGTCAAGGCTTTCGAAGCCAAGACAGGATCGACGGTGAGCGTCAGCTATACCGGAAGTGTCGATGAGATATTCGCGAAGATGACCGCTTCCGATGGTGCGGACTTCGACGTGGTCGCGATAGAGACGTCTTCCTACAAGCGCCTGACGCAGGAAGCGCTGATTCAGCCGCTCGACCTTGCCAAGCTTCCATCCGCCAGCAATCTGATGCCCGCGTTCAAATCCGTCGCGGCGATTGTTTTCGATGGCAAGACCTATGCTGCGCCGTTCGCCTGGGGCTCGATCCCGCTGATTTACAATGCCGACACATTCAAGGCGGCGCCAGACAGTTGGGAGATCCTCTGGGATCCGCGCTACAAGGGTAAGATCATCGTAATGGACGATGCCAACAACGCCATTGTCACCGCGGCGCTGACGCTCGGTATCAAGGATCCCTTCAATCTGAGCGAGGCTGATTTCGCTGCAATCAAGGCGAAGCTTCTGGCACAGAAGGCCAATGTCGCCAGCTATTATGCGGGCTTCGACGATGGCGTCAGCATCTTTGCCCAAGGCGGCATCGATTTGATGATGTCAATGGGCGAACCGCAGGCGCCGATGCTGACGAAACAGGGCGTCAATGTCGGCCTGACAGTTCCCAAGGAAGGTGCGATCGGATGGATCGACTGCTGGACCATCAGCAAGGGTGCCCGCGATATCGATCTCGCCCATGCCTGGATCGACGCCATGCTGGAGAAGGAAGTCGGCACCTACATCAGCGAGAAGACGGGCTACGGCAACACCACCGATGCTGTTGCCAACGAGAAGATCGGGCTTACCTATTCCGACAAACTGGTCTTCCTGCGGGCCCCCGAGGATTTCGCGCGTCGTATCGAAGTCTGGAACGAGATCAAGGCGACACCGGTTCAACAATGACGATGAAACCTGGCGATAGCGAGAGGATGGGCGGAGGGCGCTCCGACGTCATCCGCCTGGTAGAGGTGACAAAGTCCTACCGGGCGGTGAATGTCCTAAAACCGGTGAACCTGGATATCAAGGATGGCGAATTCCTCACCATCCTTGGTCCTTCGGGGTCAGGAAAAACGACGATCCTGAGGATGATCGGGGGCTTCACGCCTCCCTCCACCGGACGCATTCTGCTACGAGGCACCGATATTGCCCGGGTGCCGATCTTCAAGCGTCCCTTCAACACCGTGTTCCAGGACTATGCGCTCTTCCCGCACATGACGGTGGCGAAGAATGTCGGTTATGGCTTGCGCATCCGCCGTGCACCGAGGGCCGAGATCGATCGCAAGGTCGCTGCGGTATTGGAAACCGTCAACCTATCCGACAAGGCCGGCCGATATCCGGCGGAGTTGTCGGGCGGCCAGCGTCAGCGGGTTGCCCTGGCGCGCGCTATCGTTTGCGAACCACAGGTCATCCTGCTCGACGAGCCGCTCGCAGCGCTCGATGCCGGACTGCGCCGCTCCATGCAGGAATTCTTAAAAGATTTGCAGCGCCGGATTCAAACGACATTCGTATTCATTACCCATGATCAGGAAGAGGCCATCTCCATGTCCGATCGCATTGCGGTCATGGATCATGGAGAACTGGTTCAGGTCGGCACGCCGCAGGATATTTACTATCGTCCGAAAACGGAATTCGTCGCGAAGTTCTTCGGAGAGAACAACCTGCTGCCGGCGGTAAGAAGTCCCGGCGATGCGTCGATCGTCGAAAGCCCGCTCGGAAGGCACGCCGCCACAGGCGAGAGCCGTGACTGCCTTATCGCAATTCGGCCCGAAAGCTTCAGCCTGCACGACGGCGGCGATCTTCGGCAGGATCGTCAGAGCTCCAAAGCCCGACTGGACAGCGTCACTTTCCTCGGCGCAACCACCCAGCTTTCGCTATCGCTGCCGGGCGAAAGCCGGCTGAGGGTGCGCATTCCAACTGCATTGACCGGCGTCAATCTTGATCCCGGTAGCGATGTGCTGCTGCAATGGCGGGAGGCAGATGTCAGCTTCCTTCCAAAGGGTTAAGATGATGGCTGTAGCGTCGATGACAACATTAGGAATCATTCCTCGCGCGGAAGGCGGCTCTCGTCCGGCGATGTGGGGTGTCATCGCTCGCCTGCTGGTTTACGGCCTGCCGACGGTCATGATCATGGTCCCGCTCCTGTCTTTCCTGGCGTACAGTTTCCTGGAGCAGGATAATGGCAAGATCACGGGAAGCCTCACCCTGCAGAACTATTCCGCCTTCTTCGCGAGCAGCAGTTATCTCTACGTGTTCTTCGGAACCCTGAAGCTTGCCTTCGTCGTAGCGCTTGTTGCTCTGATTTTTGGCTACATCATCTCTTACCTGATCTGGCGAATGGAAGGCTCCCTCCGGTATTTCCTGCTGTTGCTCAGCGCTCTTCCGCTTGTCATGAATTACGTCGTCAAGATCTATGCTATCCGCAGCATTCTGGGTTTCAACGGTTTTCTCAATTCGATCCTGATGTCCGCCGGTATCCTGGAGCAGCCAAGCAAGCTCTTCATCTTCAACCAGACTGCCGTGATGATTGCGATGGCGGTGATCTACCTGCCATTTGGCATATTGCCGATTTTCCTGGCGCTTGAACGTATTCCGCAATCCTTGGTCAGCGCGGCGGCTGATCTCGGCGCGAGGCCCGGACAGATCTTTTTCACCGTCGTGCTGCCGCTCAGCCTGCCGGGCTCGATCGCCGGTGCGCTGTTCGTCATGGTCATCGCCCTTGGAGACTACCTTACACCGCAGATGGTCGGCGGCAGCGAAGGCTTCACGTTCGGACGGGCGGTCTGGAGCCAGTTCGGCATGGCATTCAACTGGCCGTTTGGCGCGGCGCTCGCCGTCGTTCTGCTGATCGCCGTCGTGACATTGATTGGAATCGCCTCCCTGATTTCCAAGGCCGGGAGGATCAAATGACCCGCTCCGAGAGGATCACAATCGCCTTCCTGTGGCTCATCGGCACCCTCGTCTTTGTCGTGCTCTACGCGCCGGCAGCCATCATCATCCTGCTCTCGTTCTTCGGCATGAAAGGGCGCAAGATCGACTGGTCGCATGCAAGCCTCGAATGGTACGGCAAGTTCACGGCGAATGCCCAGCTCATAGACGCTTTGTCAAACTCCTTGATCGTCGGCGCTTTCGCTGTGGTAATCGCCACCGTCATCTCGCTCGGTCTTGCCTATTACATGAAGACCGGGGCGCGAAGCGGTCAGGCTTATGTCGAGTTTGTGATTTTCCTTCCCTTCGTATTGCCCGCCATCATTACCGGCATTTCGCTGCTAATTGCTTTCCGAGAGGTTGGCATCGAGCGTAGCCTGATCACCGTGACGGCTGGACACGTTGTCCTGATCCTCGCCGTGATCTACCGCATGGTGATGATCAGGCTAAACAGCCTGGAGAACTCGCAAATCGAGGCATCGCTCGATCTCGGCGCCAACGGCTTCGAAACTTTCTTGTATGTGGTGCTTCCACAAATCAGATCGGCGCTGGTGACGAGTTCGCTGCTTGCATTCGCGCTTTCGTTTGATGAAACGTTAGTAACATTCTTTCTCGTCGGCGGCGAAACGACACTCCCCATGCGGCTTTGGGCGATGATGCGGACGGGTTTCACCCCCGAAATTAATGCACTCGTCTCTGTCGTGCTTTGCGTTACACTGGTATTCGCGGCAGCCGGTGCGATGTCGCTGCGCGGGAGTATCGAACGGAAATGACTATTCAACCAGAATCTAGCAGACCCAATTGGAACGACAGCAAGGCATGAACGAGAAAGCAAAAAACCTCGGAAAGCTCCTGCGAGAGCGCCGTGCCTACCATGGCTGGACCCTTTCTGAAGTGAGTTCGATGACAGGCATCGCGATGTCGACATTGTCGAAGGTCGAAAACGGACATATTTCGCCGAACTTCGACACGATCCTGAAGTTGTCCCACGGGTTGGGCGTTGAGATTGGTGATCTATTGAACTCGTCTCCGAGCGAGCCGACGCCTCCGTTGGTCGTCGCGCGCCGCAGCATCAGCCGCAATTTTGAAGGTCAGGCGCTTGACAGGCAATATTACAGCTACAGCTATCTTTCGTCCGACGTGGCTCATAAGCGCATTATTCCGATCCACATCGAGGTCAGGGCGTTGACGCCGGATCAGATGGGACCGCTGACGGCGCATGTGGGCGAGGAGTTCATTCTCGTGCTGAAGGGCAAGGTCAGGCTTTACAGCGAGTATTACGAGCCCACAGATCTTGACGAAGGCGACAGCGTCTATCTGGATAGCACGATGAAGCACGGTTACATGTCTCTCGAAGTTCCAAGCAGTTCGATCATGGTTTGCTGCTCGAGCGCGACGCCGAACCTCGCCCAGACGCTGCGCGAAATCATCAAGGAACAAATCATTTCGGAAAAACGGGACCCGGACGAGACAGCCGGCTAGCGCATTCGACACTGAGACAGAGGGAGACTGGTTGTCCGAGGCGACTGGGACGGCGGGACAGCTGTGTCTTTTTGATAAGCAGAATTTAAGGGAGCAATTCACGACATGACAATGACGAGACCTTATTCCGGACTATTTCCTGTGGCGCCCACAGCATTTACGGACAACGGCGACGTCGATTTCGACGGTGAGCGCCGCGTGCTCGATTGCATTATCGATCAGGGTGTCGATGGCATCCTTGCCAACTATTCGGAACAGTTCATGCTTTCCGACACGTCGCGAGCTGACCGAGCGCCGCCTCCATCATGGCGCCGAATCCGTGCCCATGATGGTGAGCTGCAGTCATATCAGCACGCAGATAGCAAGTGCGCGCGCAGACCACGCCGCAGAACGCGGTGCAAAACTGGTCATGATGATGCCGCCCTATCACGGAGCGGGGACCTCGCTCCGCTGGCGCTGCGCTGGGGTAAATGAAATGAACCTTGTTCAACCCGGCGCCTCCGACATAACAGGCCGCACGCGCGTACTCGGAATTCTTGCTCATCCGACCGAACACGTGAAGGCGCCTCCAGCCATTAACCGGATCGCACGCTATCGCGGTCGAGACGCGGTGATGGTGCCGATGAACGTTGCACCCGCCGATCTTGCCTGCGTGATTGGCGCCCTTCGTGTGCTTGAAAGCTTTGACGGAGCCATCGTCACCGTGCCGCACAAGCAGGCAATCTTGCCGCTTTGCGATAGAGTCAGCGCCCGCGCCCGGGCGGTCGGAGCAGCCAATGTGCTGCGCCGCGAGCCGGATGGACAATTGGTCGGCGACCAGCTCGATGGCATTGGCTTTCTGGCCGGCGTAACCCAGGCGGGGATTACGGTTTCCGATAAGGCGGTGTATTTAGCCGGTGCCGGCGGAGCGGCCAATGCCATCGCCTTTGCGTTGGCGGAGGCCGGCGTGTTGCGGCTGACGCTTTACAATCGAACGCGTGAGAAAATCGAAGTCTTGCGCAATAAACTATGTACAAGCTATCCAAACGTTACGGTCACGCTGGGTAATTCCAATCCGTCCGGCCATCACCTGGTCGTAAATGCGACGACTCTTGGGATGAACCCGTCTGATCCGCTACCCTTCGATGCCTCGAAATTGATGCCTGGCATGGTCGTGGCCGAAGTGGTCATGGAGCCGGAAATAACACCACTGCTCGCCATCGCACAGGCAAAAGGCTGCAGCATTCACCTAGGCCATCCTATGCTGGAGCACCAGCTTCAACTCATGGCCGATTTCCTGGGCCTCTAGCCCGACACCGCATTTTTTTGAGAAGCACGACATGCAAAAACTGGCAATCGACGGTGGACCACCGGCGATCGACGGCGAGCTTCCGTAGCGCCTCCGGCCGTGCGCTGGCTGGAGAGGAGGTGGTCCAGGTAATGGAGTTGGCAGCCTTTCCTTCCGCCGAACGTTACGGCGTCAAGAGGGCGGCTGCCGTTGCTAATGGCACAGCAGCGGTTATGTGCGTCAAGTTCAGCAAAATGGGCGGTCATGAGACTGGTCATGCGGCGTTGCGGAGAGCGAGTTTCTTATGCTCTCTGAGATCGTCCATGTTGATGTATCGATTGGCCTCCATCCAGTTTTCGTGGGTTTCGACGGCCAGCGCCCTGACCAGGCGCAGGCAGCTTTCGGTGTTGGGAAAGATCCGCACGACGTAGGTTCTGCGGCGAATCTCCTCGTTGAGGCGCTCGAGCATGTTGGTGCTCTTGAGATGCTTGTGGTGGGTGCGCGGCAGGCGGAAGAAGGTCAGCGTCTGCTCGATGGCTTCCTCGACCCAGCCGGTCAGCCGTGGATATTTCCCGACCATTTACCAAGCCAGGCGGACAGATCGGCCTTCGCCTCTGCGAGGTCGCGCCGGTCGTAGATCCATCGCAGTTCCTGCAGGCAATCGTCGCCGTGCTTGCGCGGCAGATGGTCGAGCGCATTGCGCAGGAAGTGCACATAGCAGCGCTGCCAGGCGGCTTCCGGAATGACCTCGCCGATGGCCGCGACGAGGCCGGCATGATCGTCGGAGACGACGAATTCGACACCCTTGAGGCCGCGGGCTTTCAATCCCAGCAGGAAGTCCTTCCAGGCCGAGCGGCTCTCGCGGCTGGCCATCTCGACGGACAGGATTTGCCGCCGGCCATCCCAATCGATGCCGACGGCGATCAGCACCGCCTGGCTCCTGACGACGCCGGCCTCTCTGACCTTCTCATAACGGGCATCGAGGATGAGGTAGGGAAAGGGCTCTTGAAGCGGGCGGCAGGCAAAGGCCTTCAGGCTTTCATCGAGCCGCTTGTTGATCGCCGAGATCGATGAGGCCGAGAACGCATGCCCACACAGTTCTTCGGTGATCGCCTTGACCTTGCGCGTCGACACCCCCTGCACATACATCTCGGCCAGCGTGGCGACCAGCGCCCGCTCCGAGCGCTGGTAGCGTTCGAACAGCTCGGTGGAGAAGTGCCCCGAGCGGTCCTGCGGCACCCTGAGCTCCAATTTACCCACCCGCGTCATCAGCGTGCGGCCGTAATGGCCGGAGCGGTAGCCGAGCCGTTCGGGTGTTCGTTCGCCTTTCGCGGCTCCTAAAGCCTCGTCCATCTCGGCTTCAAGGACCTCCTGCATCACCGCGCGCAGCACCTCGTGCAGCCCATCGGGATTCGAAAGCAGAATATCTTTGACGGCGGCAACAGCAGTCTTATCTTCAGTCTTGGTCATGGTGGCGTTCCTTCCAGGGAATCAGGTGACGTTGAACATCACCAGCCTGCCATGACCGCCCCTCTTAGTGAATTTGCAGAACCTTCCGCACACTACCACAGCAGCCCTATTCTATAGCCGGGCGACCTACCAGGCTTTTCAGAACTTGGGCGGCCGCACGGGCAGATCGTCCTGTATCGCGTGCAAGATCTCGCGTGCCGAGTTAATGCCGCTGGGACCTCGGGCAGCTAAAGTTCCGAACTCGGCAAGATATGCTCGCAGCGCATCGATTGACATCGTCATCTGGCGGACCAATAGGTCTTTGGCTTATGAACCGTCAGACCTCTCTCTTCAGCCCGCAAAGGCGTAGCTTGTCTTGATCGTCGTAAAGAACTCGGCGGCGTACTTGCCCTGCTCTCGCGGGCCGTAGGACGAACCCTTGCGGCCGCCGAACGGCACGTGGAAATCGACGCCTGCCGTCGGCAGGTTGACCATCACCATGCCGGCCTCGGAATTGCGCTTGAAGTGCGTCGCATGTTTCAGGCTGGTCGTGGCGATGCCGGCGGAGAGCCCAAACGGCGTGTCGTTGGCGATAGCAAGCGCCTCGTCGTAATCCTTCGCCCGGATCACCGAGACCACAGGCCCGAAGATCTCCTCGCGCGAAATCCGCATCTGGTTGGTCGCTTCGGTGAACAGCGTCGGCTGCAGATAGAAGCCGGGCGTGTCGCGGGAGATCACCTCGCCGCCAAAGGCGAGTTTGGCGCCTTCCGACTTGCCGATCTCGATATAGTCGGTATCGGTCTTCAACTGCCGCTCATCGACGACGGGGCCGATATGAGTGCCGGCCTTCAGGGCGTTGTCGACCACCAGCGTCTTCAGCTTGTCGGTGAGTGCTGCGACGAACTTGTCGTGAATGCCTTCGGTGACGATCAGCCGCGAGGAGGCGGTGCAGCGCTGGCCGGTCGAGAAGAAGCCGGAATTGGCGGCCGCCTCGACGGCGACGTTGAGATCGGCATCGTCAAGCACGACCATCGGGTTCTTGCCGCCCATTTCCAGCTGGAACTTGCGGTTATGCTCGATGGAGGCGGCGGCGACACGCCTGCCGGTGCCGGTGGAACCGGTGAAGGTGATGCCGTGAACGTCGGGGCTTTCGAGCATGGCCTGACCGACCACCGAGCCCTTGCCCATGACGAGGTTCAGCACGCCCTTCGGCAGGCCGGCGCGGTGCAGGATATCGACAATCGCCCAGGAACAGGCGGGCACCAGTTCGGCCGGCTTGAAAACGACGGTGTTGCCGTAGCAGAGCGCCGGCGCGATCTTCCAGGCGGGAATGGCGATCGGGAAGTTCCACGGTGTGATGATGCCGATGACGCCGAGAGCCTCGCGAGTGATCTCGATGCCGATATTCGGACGAACCGACGGGAGGACCTCGCCGGCCAGCCTCAGCGCCTCACCGGCGAAGAATTCGAAAATCTGCGACGCGCGAATCACCTCACCGGTGGCTTCCGGCAGCGTCTTGCCCTCTTCGCGGGCAAGCAACGCACCGAGCTCGTCTTTGCGCGCCATGATCTCGTCGCCGGCCTTCTTCAGGATGACGTGGCGCTCCCAGATGCCCGACCGCGACCAGGCCGGGAAAGCGGCCTTGGCCGCTGCAATTGCATTCAGGACGTCCGGGCTCGTTGCTCGTGCATATGTCCCTACAATCTCGTTGGTGTCGGACGGATTAATATTATCCGCACCATCAACGCCGACCCATTCTCCGCCGATGAGGTTTTTAAACACTGTGATCTCCTCAACCTACGACCGGCGATTTCAGATACGCGGATACAACCTTGCGAATGGCCGAAGCAATTTGTTGAAGATGGTGCTCCTTCATTCGATCCGTCCACCACATGCAAACAGTTTCGCGGCATGCTTGCTCTGCGTCCGGGCAAAGATTGCTTGAGTAGTCGATTTGACGAACGTTCGGAAGCGTGAAGGGGTAACCTGATTGGCCAAACGTCTTGTGTTCGCGAACGACGGGATATCTATAGAGTGGGGTTTGCCCGGGATATCCGATGAAACCGTCGATCCCTTCGGCGACAAGCGCTTTCATAACATCGTTGATTGGGACACTCAACTTCGAGGGGTCGAGACGAAAGCTGTAAAAGAAATAAACACCCACCGTATCGGCGAGCGGTAGGACAGGTGAAATGGCAACATCTGAGAGTAAGTCGGTTAGACGGTCTGCCGCAGTGATACGGTCGGAAACAAACTGATCGAGCTTTTTCAACTGCTCGACACCGACAGCGGCTTGCAGTTCTGTCATGTGATAATTCGTGGCAAGAAAGAGATGATCACGCCCACCACGTTCCCGGGGCCATCCCTTGTCGCTGCAATGTCGAATGCCGCGCCCGAACCGCCCATCTTCATTGCTGATGACCATGCCACCGTCGCCGGTTGTCATGTGTTTAGATTGCTGAAAACTAAAGCAGGCAATGTCGCCAATCGTACCGCAGAGCTTCCCCTTGTAGCACGCCAGATGCGCCTGCGCACAGTCTTCGATAACAAAAAGGTCGTGCTTGCGCGCCACAGCCATAATCGCATCCATATCGGCCGGATGACCATAGACATGGGTGACCATAATTGCCCTGGTACGCGACGTAATGTTCATTTCAATCGACGCAGCGTCGATATTTTGAGTGATTGGATCGACATCGGCAAAGACGGGGATGGCAAGTTGAGCAATGATTGGGATAACCGTGCCAACATCCGTGACAGGTGAGAGGATGATCTCGTCGCCCGGTTCGGGATTAAGGTAGGTTACCGCAGTATGCAATGCTGCGGTTCCATTCGCTACCGCAACCGCGTGCTTGACACCGTATCGCTCGGCGAAGGCCCGCTCGAACTCTGCGGTTTTAGTTCCCGTCAGGAACGACAGTTTCCCCGATTTTATGACTTCGTTGAGTGCGTCGAGCTCCTCTTGACCGAATGTTCGCCCGGAAGCATCGCGGAAACTTGGCAGGGTGCCTTCTATTGACCGCGGCCCGCCATTGATTGCTAGATTTTGCATTGTGTTCGCTCCCTATAGAAATGAGTTTCAATGATGTGCTTCAGAGACCAATAAAGTCTGCCATGAGTTGCAGTTGATGATCCAACATGTGGTGGCCGAGATGGGTTCTGCAGCCAGCGGCTTCGGCCGCGGCCAAGAGGGGGGTGATCTCGGGTTCCATGATTACCTCCGCGACCACCATGCCGGGGCGAAGCGTGGTCACGTCCACGGGAAGTGCGTCCCCGGGCTCCATCCCGAGGGTTGTCCCGTTGATGACGATGTCGTGACCTGAAGGATCGCGACCGCCGAGGCGCACGTCCAGCGACGGATAGGCTTCAATAAGCTGATCCCGCAGGGCACGCGCTTTCTCCCGTGATCTGTTGTTTAGCGTAAGTGCGGCGACTTTTTCCTCAGCCAATGCGAAAGCGATTGCACTTGCTGCGCCCCCGGCACCCGTTAAATGGACACTGCGGTCGCTGACGGTGATGGCCTGACCACGCAGACCGGCAACAAAACCAATCCCGTCTAGCTGCGCTGCTACAAGACGACCGTCAGATTCTCGTCTAATGACGTTTGCCGCACCGACCGCACGGGCTTGCGCGCTAATTTCATCGCAGAGTGAGAGGATAGCCTGTTTATGAGGCACCGTTATTATTGAGCCATCGAAACTTCGCACCGAACGCAAGGCACTGACGACAGCACTAAGATCATCTGGTGCCACGTTGAGTGGGACCATCACGGCATCTTTGCCACGTTGTCTGGCAATGCGGTTTATTCCGGGTGGGGCTTTCACATGTTCCGTCGGGTGAGCAAGGATTCCGAGAACACGGGTTTTTCCAGTAATCTCGGTTCTCTGTGGCTCTTGAGAAATGGACACGCTCACGGCCTCATATACCCCAGGAAAGTGCCAAGGGATTGACGCTTTTGGCGAGCTCCAGCAGTCCCGTGCGTGTGGCTGGGTGCAGCGGCTCCAATGGATGACGAACATGGTCGGATTTGATGACGCCGCCCTTCATCATCACGGTTTTAGCCGCGCGAAGGCCGCATTGCCGGTTCTCGTAGTTGATGAGCGGCAGAATCTGTTCATAGGCTTTTGCGGCTTGCTGCCGGTCGCCGGCCTTGTGATGTTCGATGACGGGATAAATTAAGTCGGGCAGCATTGCGCTCGACATGACACCAGTCGCGCCGGCATCAAGGTCTGCCATCAAGGTAATGGCCTCTTCGCCATCAAAAGGCCCCTCAATTGCCTCGCCGCCGAGTTCGATCAATTTGCGCAGCTTCGCTGCTGTGCCCGCCACCTCGATCTTGAAGTAACGAACGAGTGGCAATTGCCGGGCTATTCGCACCATAAAATCGGTAGAGAGGGTAACTCCGCTGAGGGGAGCGTCCTGGATCATGATCGGTATGCCGGCAGCATCCGCCACGCGGGCAAAGTGTTCGTAAATTGAAGCTTCATCGAGCTTAATGCCCGCGCCATGATAAGGCGGCATCAACATGAGCAGCTTCGCGCCGTGCTCGGCTGCGTGGCGTGCTCGCGATACAGCCACTTGAGTGCTGAAGTGGCTACAGGTCACCATGACAGGAACACGGCCCGCAACATGTACGAGGCTGAGTTCCGTCAACTGTCGGCGTTCTTCGTCCGATAGCAGGAACTGCTCGGAGTAGTTGGCAAGAACGCAAATGCCATCGACGCCTTGGTCGATCATGCAGTCGAGGACTCGGCGCTGCCCGTCGAAGTCAATTTCGCCGGTCGACGTGAAAGGCGTTGGCGCCACGGGGTAGAGTCCGGAATACCGTTGTTTGTTTGCCATTAGAAAATTTCCCCAACGTTTCAGGCTTAACTGAAGTCAGCTCTTGACTTGTTGAGCGATATCATGAATGATTTTTGCACGCAATAGCCATTCGCAATCTCGGGAGTGACTTCAATGTCTGACCATTCCGCCGCGCCCGCGGTCATCAGGCTTCATCCACTTGACAATGTCGTGGTCGCCACACGAGCAATTGAGGCTGGCCAGGATGTGGGTGAGGTTCTAACGGCACACTTCATACCAAGCGGCCATAAGATCGCTGTTCGGCCCATCAAAAAGGGCGATGCCGTTCTGAAGTACGGGCAGGTCATTGGTACGGCGAGCTGCGACATTCAGGCTGGCGAACATGTGCATCTGCAGAACTTGGCAATGTTGGACAGCGCCGTCTCACATGAATTCGCGGTCGATGGTGGACCAACCCCGCTCCTCCCGGAAAATGAGCGACGTATGTTCCAGGGATATTTGCGCCCTGATGGGCTCGTTGGAACGCGCAACTACATCGGAATCATCACTTCCGTTAACTGTTCGGCGACTGTATCGCGCGCCGTAGCGGATCACTTCAAAACAAATGGTTTTGGCAACTATTCCAATATCGATGGGGTCGTGGCGCTCACTCATGGCACCGGCTGCGCAATCCCGATGAACACGGAAGGGTATCAGTATCTTAGACGCGTATTGAGCGGCTATGCCAAGAATCCCAATTTCGCTGCTGTGCTGATGATTGGCCTTGGTTGCGAGACAAACCAAGTGAGCGATCTCGTGAAAGCCTTTGAGCTTGAGGAGGGCCCTCTTTTGCGGACGATGACCATTCAAAAACTTGGTGGCACCCGCAAGACGATTGAGGAAGCAATATCCATTATTGAAGATCTGCTTCCCGAAATAAACGCGATAAAGCGTACGCCTCAACCGCTTTCGGGTCTCAAGGTAGCTTTGCAGTGTGGGGGGTCCGACGCTTATTCCGGAATTACGGCAAACCCAGCCCTCGGCTTTGCCGCTGATTTAGTCGTTCGGCATGGCGGTACCGCGGTCCTGAGTGAGACGCCCGAGATTTATGGTGCCGAACACCTCCTTACCCGTCGTGCCACGACCCCAGCAATCGCAGAAAAGTTGATGGCGCGCATCGAGTGGTGGCGAAATTATACAACGAGGAATGACGCAGAGCTGAACAACAATCCTTCCCACGGCAACAAAGAGGGGGGGCTGACGACGATTCTCGAAAAGTCGCTCGGAGCTGTCGCAAAGGGCGGCTCCATGCCGTTGATGGAGGTCTATGAATATGCGGAACTGGTCACAACGCCTGGCTTTGTGTTCATGGATACGCCTGGCTACGATCCCGTAGCTGTGACCGGGCAAGTCGCGGGCGGCTGCAACATGATCGTGTTCACGACGGGACGTGGCTCCGTCTCAGGCTTCAAGCCTGCGCCATGTATTAAGGTCGCCACGAATAATGAAATGTATGAACACATGATCGAGGACATGGATATCAATTGCGGCAAGATAATCGACGGATCGGACAGCATTGAAGCGGCTGGGACACGCATCTTTGAGAAGATTATTGCCATCGCATCCGGCGACCGTACTTTGAGCGAGGGTTACAATTATGGTGACAACGAGTTCGTACCTTGGCAAATAGGTGCTGTGACCTGATCAAAAAGGCAGAGAATGCGGCGAACCCTGGCCTACGAAGCGATCTGCGAGACCCTGCGCAAGGCAATCGAAATGAAGACTCTGCCGGAGGGCACAGTTTTGCTCGAGGGGCCCATAGCGGCGATTTTCGATTCGAGCCGGTCACCGGTCAAACAGGCACTGGCGAAGCTTGAATCGGAAGGTTTGGTGCGCAGGTTCGACGGAAGAGGCGTTCTTGTCGGGATAACGGGTGGACCACTGCGTCTGAAGGTTACCCCAGAAATGCTATCTTTGGAGGCTGACCCAACTGGAAATCCGAAAGTTTTTGCGTGGCAGAACTTCTACTATGACTTTGAAAAGACTGTTATCCTGCGTGCTGTTTTCGGTCCGGCACGGATAAACGAGCTTGCACTTGCCAGATACTATAATGTTGGTCGCACGGTTGCCGGCGACATTCTCAATTATGCGGCCAAAACCGGTATCGTTATAAAAGATGAAAAATCTCGGTGGTGGATCAACTCACTCGACGAAGAACGATTTCATAATCTGTACGAGTTGCGAATCCTACTCGAACCCGCTGCGCTGAAGACTGCCATTACTCGTATCCTACCGACGTCTCTTGATGTCATGAGAAATCGTTTGATTGAGACGAGTAATCATTTCCCGAGGATTGAACCGGCGGAACTCGATGCTCTTGAAGAAGATCTCCACATCGGGCTTATGCAATTTAGCGCCAACAGCGAAATTCTCGAGGCATTAAAGCGCACACGCTGCGTATTGGTTGCCGGCAAGCACATTCAGCGAGCAGTGCGGGGCGCTATGCCCATCGATGCTTTTATGCACGAACATCTCGAGATCATGGACGCTGCGGCCGCGCTGGATTTCAAGACCGCTGAGGCCGCGCTTATAGACCATTTGGCGATCTCTAGCCGGAAAGCAAACGAGAGATTGGCAGCCTACATTCAGTCCCACCAGGTTTCTCCAATTGAATATGTCTTAGATTGATGCCTTAACGTCCTCACTTTCAAGCGTCGATGGCGCTCGATCAAGTACTGGTCTGATTGTCACGTTTGTTAGGGGCGGGCAAGATGACCCCGCAATCGACACCGATTTGGCGATATGTGAATGTCGTCGATGGTAGCCGCGCGATTAGGGCGTTCCCCCCAACGTTTCCGACGCGAAATGCCACACTGTGAAAGCCGGGAATGGTTGACTGGCGATCGGCGCCAGCTGAATTTTCGTCTGCATCGAGACATATTATCTTTGATATCAGTCGGCGTTGTGCGCTTGACGAGAACGCCACGACAAGGTCGCAGTAATCTGTTTCGTTCGAGACGAAAATCGCTGCCGTTTTGTCCAAATCAACATCAGAATGGGATCTGAGCTCCGTCTTATTATGAAAATGGAAGTGGCGTAAACTCGGGTTCGCTTTCAACAACCTATAACGGCGCACGGCGTGCTCGTTGTGCTCTTTGCCATTTAGAAAGTACACATTGCCTGGCAATGATTTAGAGAGCGATGTTGCCAATGCATTTATCTGCATATCCGCCCGTTCATGAACGGAGCAAGCATCCTCCAATTCCACTAGTCTTAAGCCCTCCAATTCGACGATTGGAATGCCAAAGGATGAAAGTATCGCCACATCCTTCTTGCGCACTTCGATACTCTCGTCGATCAGCATCGCGATTCCATCGACCCGTTGGGATAGGGATCCGATAGCCGTCTCAATTGTGCTGTGCCGTCTGAAGATATGGCTTACGGTGTATCCGTGCCCTGCCGTCGATTCTAAAAAACCAGCGATGATCGCTTGCGCTCGCCGGTTGGGTCGCACGCCGTCTGCTCCTTGAAGAACAACCAAGCCAAATGTGTTGGTTTTTCCGGTTCTGAGGGAGCGGCCTGCCATTTGGGGCTGATATTGGAGGCGCTTGATCTCCTTTTCTATCACTGCACGCGTTCGATCGCTCACAAGATCCCAGCGCTCGTTCACGACGTTTGAGACGCTCATCACGGAAACACCGGCCGCGGCCGCTACATCCTTCAGCGTTACTTCTTGTTTTTTGCGACGGGGCACTGCTGGATCCTGAATGGTTTTCTACATTTATCTTTACACAAAAATCCGGGCGCGCTGCAATGCAACGCTTGGCATTAAGAAGATCGTGCCGGAGTCAACCCTCCAAGCAATTGTAACGTTAAATGGTCTGTTTGCGTTGATGCAACCGTCGTGTCGTCCGTATTGGATGGGCAATAAGTCATTATCGTATTGAAATAACACAACTAATAAATATCTTCAGCAGAAATCCACTGCTGCTCTTGACAGATTGCCTTTGCCGATCTTAATTTTAACGTTACATATAACTCAAGAAAGGGGAACGAGCATGGAAAACAAATTTAAGACAACTAGGCGTGGGTTTATGGGAGTTACTGCGGGAATTGCTGCTGTAACGGCATTTGGAAGCGCCGGCGTCGTTTTCGCCAAGGGAAGCGGAAACATCGGTTTTGCCATGGAGACATATACGGTTCCGCGGTGGAAGAATCTGGACCGCCCGAGCTTTGAAAAAGCGGTGTCAGCTGGTGGCTTCAAACCGATCACCAATCAGGCGGATTTCAAAGTCGAACAGCAGCTATCCGATGTTGAAAACCTTTTAACCGTGGGCGTAGACGCACTTGCGATTGTTGCCGTTGTGGCTGAAGCGGGCGTCAACATGGCGCGCAAAGCAAAGCGCGCTGGGGTACCTGTGATCGCTTATAACACCGCGATTCCATCGAAGGATGTCGATGTGTATGTAGCCAGAAACAACCGTGGAGTAGGTCAGAAAGCTGCTAATGCCGCGTTGGCGGCCGGCGTGCTGAAGGGCAACTGGATCATTGCATCCGGCCAGGCTGGTAACACGGTGGCAGAGGAAATCACCAAGGGTTACTACGATATCATGCAGCCCCTGATCGACAAGGGTGAGCTGAAGATTGTCAGCCACCTTTTCCACGATGGGTGGGATCCGGATGCTGCGCGCCGTCAGGCGGAAGATTCTCTTACGTCAACCAACAATAATGTCGCAGGTTTCCTTTGCAACAATGACGGCATGGCGGGAGGTGTTATTGGTGCGCTGCAGAAGGCGGGACTAGCAGGGAAGGTCTTTGTGACCGGCCAGGATGCCACCGTCGAGGGTTGCCGACATATTCTACTGGGTAACATGGCGCTATCGAGCTTTACTCTTTTCGACAAGATGGGCACGATCGCCGGCGAACTTGCCGTCAAACTAGCCAAGGGCGAGGATCTAGGGATTACCCAGACCTACGACGCCGGCAATGGATTAGCTATCCCTTATATGCCGGTCGAGGACCGCGACATCACTCGCGAAAATATCGTTGAGTACTTGAAGCAGTACAGTCCGGTCTATGTGGACGCCAAGTCCGTCTTGGAAGGCGTTCCCAAGGAAAAATGGCCCCAGGGCGCAGAGTCTCTTCTTTAACGAAAGTTGCCTCCCCGAAAAAGCCACCCGTTGAAAAACGAGGTGGCTTTTTTGTCATGGGGATCGCTAGAGACTGAAAAACTTGTAACGTTAAAGTATTTTGCTTTCGCCGTAAGCCTGTTTTGCTGGAAAAACCAAAGGATTTATCTAAGTCATTGATTCATAATCACTATACCTAGTGGCAATTCCTCTGTCGCATATTGACAAACCGACGTATTGTCATTTACTTTAACGTTACAAAAAAAATAAAGGGAACGCGGCATAAGCCGTTTCGACCTTTCCGACTGGAAATCGCAATCAATCGTGCTGCTGCATAGCCTTCGCTTGCGGCGATGGCGGCTGTTTGCCTGTACTTTGACCGGAGACAGGATCATATGGGAACGAATTCTAAAGCTGGCGTGGTCGTCGCGCCCTCATCGGCTCTACCCGAAGTACAAAAGCAATCCAGAGAAGCCGAGCGCGCTGAGTGGCGGCTTATCGTCCTTGTCGCTGCCACCGTGGCGATTTGGATTGGTTTCCACGCGTGGACCGGTGTCTTCATAAGCCCGCGTAATCTTTCTAATCTAGCCGTCCAGGCTACGATCACCGCTTTGATGGCCGCAGGCCTGACATGGCTTCTTGTCGCGCGGGAGATTGATCTGTCTGTCGGGTCATTGCTCGCTCTATGTGGTGTCTTGTCCATGCAATTGATGCAGACTTACGGACTAGATGCGATCACAACCATCTTGCTGGTTATCTTTGTAGGTATCGCCATTGGCCTTCTTCAGGGTTCCTTGCGCGTAAAACTTGGCATTCCGTCGTTCATTATCACATTGGCCGGGTTCTCTTGGCTGAGGGGCTTGGCCTACGTTGTCTCAGGGGCAGAAACCAGGTCAGGCGCCGGCGACACTTTTTATGAGATCGGTAATGGCGAATTTCCCAGCTGGATCAGTCTGACCGCCATCTTAGCACTTAGCGCGCTTTATCTATTCATCTGGCTGCGGACATACACAAGTTTCCTTGGGCCGCAGAGGCGCACTTTGCGCCCGGTTAGCATAGCGGTTCTCTGCTTGACGCTTTCCGCGGCCGGCATGTCCATCTGGGTATTTGCGTGGAACCAAGGGATCCCCTATCCATTGGCACTGCTGCTGATCATCGTCTTCTGTATGGAATTTTCCGCAAAGAATACTCGCTTCGGCCGATATGTGTATGCCATTGGCGGAAACCCGGTTTCGGCAAAGCGCGCCGGTATCAAAGTGAACACCATGATTTTGGCGCTCTTTGGCCTGATGGGTGCACTGTCTGCGCTAGCAGCCATCGTCCAAACTTCCAGGCTTGATGCCGGCCCTCCTGGCGTCGGCCTCTTCGTGAACATGAGCGCCATCAGTGCGGCGATCATCGGAGGCACGAGCCTGTTCGGGGGTGAAGGTCGCGTCGTTGGCGCAGTTCTGGGGGCCCTTCTGATGGCAAGCATCACGAACGGGCTCAGCCTGGCGGGCGTCGATACGTTCTACCAGATGATCATCACCGGCGCATTGCTCATCGTCGCGGTCACCGCCGACCATGCCGCACAAAAGAAGGCGAAGTGAGATGATCCAGACACCAAACAATCCCGCAGTTTCGGTAAAAGACCTGCGCAAAAATTACGACGCAGTCGAGGCCACGCGTGGGGTCAGTTTCGACATCATGCCAGGCGAAATCATTGGACTTGTCGGTGACAACGGCGCGGGCAAGTCAACATTGACGAAGATGATTGCGGGTGACGTCGCGCCATCCTCCGGCGAAATCCGGATTGGGGGTTCCCAGGTACAAAGCTCGTCAACGACGTGGGCGCGCGATCACGGGGTCGAGATGGTTTACCAGGATCTCGCCCTTTGCGACAATCTTGATATCTGTGCCAATATTTTCCTTGGAAGGGAAATCGTCCAGCGATCGCCTTTGGGCTTTCGGCGCCTGGCGCACGACGAAATGCATCGAAAGGCCGAGAGCCTGCTGAAGATGCTCGACGTCAAGTTGCCGAACTTGAGGGAGCCTGTCACCGCGCTCTCGGGCGGGCAAAGACAGATGGTCGCGATAGCTCGGTCCGTCGCTTACGATCCCAAGCTTGTGATCATGGACGAGCCGACCGCGGCACTTTCAGTGTCGGCGGGCCAACCGGTTCTTGATCTTATCCGGCGCTTACCCGAGCAAGGTGTTGCGGTTCTCTTGATCAGTCACCGTCTGAGCGACGTGTTGACCACGGCCGACCGAATTCTCGTGCTTCGGCGCGGGAAGATCGGGGCCACCGTCAAGGCAAGTGACACCAGCGAAGGCGAACTTCTTCATCTCATGGCTGGGATCAACTCACCGAATGAGGACTGATCCACGCACCAGCGCGCAGGCTCGAAAGAGCATCGCCAAGACCTAGAAAGTAGGAAGAGCAATGACATATATTCTTGGAATTGACGTCGGTGGTACCTTCACTGACTTCGTAGCTTATAACGAGCAAAGTCGTGAAGTAACGGTATGGAAAGACTTTTCTACGCCCGGTGACCCGTCTGACGGGATTCTCAATGGCCTCAAGCAGTTTCCAGCAGGTAAAGAGATCTCCGGGATCCGGCTTGGAACCACCATCGCAACCAACGCAATTCTTGAAAGAAATGGAGCGAAAGTTGCCTTCGTAACGACCCAGGGTTTTCGCGATGTGCCCTTCATTCAACGAGGCAATCGCCGCTTCCACTTCAATTCGCGCTGGGTCAAACCCGAGCCACTGATTGAGCGGTCGAATGCATTCGAGGTGCTTGAGCGGATTGATTGTGACGGTAATGTCGTTACTCCTCTCGATATGGCCAGCGTCGCTAACGTCGCCGATGCGATTGCGGCGAAACCGGAAATTAAGGCGATCTCCCTTTGCTTTCTTTTTTCCTACATAAATCCAGAGCATGAAATCGCCGCGCGCGACTATCTCGCATCGCGTTTCCCCCATCTCCCGATCTCGATTTCTTATGACGTCCTTCCCAAATGGAAGGAGTACGAGCGTGCATCGACAACGATCGCCGATGCGTACGTGAAGCCAATCGTGACGGATCAGCTAGGGGAGCTTGAAAGCCGCATCGCGGATGCCGTTGGCGCCGCGCGCGTTGTTGTTACCAAGTCAAACGGGGGGCAGACGACCGTAAAAGGGGCCTGTGACGCGCCAGTGCAGATGACTCTGTCCGGGCCGACGGGTGGTGTCGTTGCCGCCCAGTTCATCGGCAGCCTCATTGGCGAGAAGAATTTCGTTACTATTGATATGGGCGGTACATCTACCGATTGCTCACTGATTGTGAACGGGGCTGCTTCGATCACGACAGATTTCGAAGTCGAATGGGGCATTCCGATCCAGGTGCCGATGCTCGATGTCCGCACGATTGGTGCCGGCGGCGGCTCGATCGCTTGGATCGACAAAGGTGGTCTCTTGCGCGTAGGACCAGAGAGTGCGCGTTCCCGTCCTGGTCCCATATGCTACGGCCGTGGTGGCACTGAACCGACTGTCACCGATGCCAACCTTGTGCTTGGCCGTATCAACCCGGACAACTTCCTCGGCGGCACGGTCAACCTTGACATGGACGGTGCACTCGCAGGTATCGCCCGGCTTGCCGAGAAACTACGCATGACCGTCGACGAGGCGGCTTTGGCGGTGATCAAGATCGTCAACAACAATATGGTCGGCGCCGTTCGAAGCGTCTTGATCGAGAAGGGTGAATCTCCCGATAAGTTCTCACTGATGTTCTTCGGCGGAGCGGGTCCGGTCCATGCCTGTGACTTGTTGAAAGATTTGTCGATGTCCAGGGCGATTGTTCCAGTCCATCCCGGTCAGTTCTCCGCGTTCGGGTTCACCGCGACGGACGCGCGCGTGGATCGGCAACGTACGGTTCAAATGACATCAAACCGCATGGATTTCGCACGTGCAACTCAACTGCTCAAGGAGCTCGAGGACGATTGCCTCGCGCAGATGCACGCCCAGGGCTTTACAGGCAGTATCGATATCGAACGTCGTGTGGAAATGCGGTATCACGGCCAGAACTACGAGCTCTCCCTTCCGCTGCGCTTTACATCGTTTGACGAGGCGACAGCGAAGGAGCTTTGGGCAAGTTTTGACAAAGCCCACGAAGACCGCTTTGGTTTTAGCATTCCCGGTGAGTTCATAGAAATCGTCAACTTCAATGTAACCGCATATGAGACGCTCGGGAAACCGCAGGTGCCGAAGCTCACTCAAAGCACGAGTGCCCCAAAGCCTGTATCGATGCGTTCGGTTGGTTATGATGAAGGTCGTCACGATACACCAGTCTACCGACGGGAAGAGCTTTTCGCGGGCGACGCTATTCAGGGACCGGCTGTAATTGAAGAAGCCGTCTCCGTTGTTGTGCTCCATCCAGATCAAGAAATGCACGTAGACGACTACGGCAATCTCCATGTTTCAGAAAGGCAAGCGCGATGAAATTCTCCGACAATGGTTATTATCTCGAAGAATACATCAAATGCGATAACTGCGGTGTTCTGCTTTATCGCTCCCCTATCAGTATTACCACCGACGGCGCGAACAAACGGTATTGCTCCGACTGGTGCGTCGATTGGGACATGAAGCGGGAATCGGAAGTCGCGTCGCACAAGCGCCAGGCAGAAAGCGGGGGGAAGTAATATGGAAAAGAACGCTGCCAAGCATATGGTTCAAATGAGTATCCTGGATGGGCGTCTCGTGCAGATCGCGAAGGAAATGGGCATTACGCTGATGATGACGTCGTATTCGACGATTTTCAACGAAGGCCTCGACTTCACTTGCGGTCTTGCTGATGCCAAGGGTAACCTGATTGGAACCGGCGACTTTCAGCCGTCCATGATCGGTGGACTACCTCTCGTTATTCAAACGATAACGCAGGAAATTCCGGTCGAAACCCTCGAGGAAGGGGACGTGATCGTGCATAACGACCCCTACCGCGGCGGCATGCATACTCCCGAGCACACCTTCATCCAGCCGGTATTTGTCGACAAGGTTTTTGTCGGTTACTCCGTCGCGATCGGTCACGTTGCGGAAGTCGGAGGCATGGTTCCCGGTGCGTTCGCAGGCGAAGCTACTGAGATTTTCCACGAGGGTTTACGCGTACCGCCGATCAAAATTCGGCGCAAGGGAAAGGACGTTGAGGATGTATGGCGCCTGATGCTCGCGAACTACCGCACTCCGCGCCAGAACTTCGGCGATTTCCGGGCTATGATCAGCGCCGTCGAACTGGGTGAACAGCGTCTGAGGGGCCTTGTCGAAGAGTTTGGCCTCGAACGGTTTACCGAGCTGACTGACAGCCTTCTGGACTATTCGGAGGCCCGGATGCGCGCTGAACTGCGTGAGTTTCCCAATGGTGTCTACAGCTTCGAAGACTATATGGAAGACGACGGGATCGAGAAGCGCCGATACAAAATCGCGGTCGATGTCTTTGTCCAGGACGATGAAATCGTGGTGGACTTTCGTCGATCCGACAAGCAGGCGAAAGGGCCAATCAACGGCGTGCTGTCTGTTGCGCTATCGGCGTCCTATAACGCGATCCTACACCTAACAGATCCAAGCATCCCGAAGAATTCCGGCTGCTTCAGACCTATACGAGTCGTCGCTCCTCCTGGCCTCGTGGTCAATGCCAACTACCCGGCACCTGAAGTTGGAGGTAACACCGAGACGCATATCCGGATCTGCTACACTGTTATTGGTGCTTTGGCGGTCGCTGTTCCGGAGCGGGCGTTTGCAACGGATGGCGGCACGCATTCGAACTTCCTGTTTGGGGGTCAAAACTCCCGGACGGATGAGTACGTCGTCTGCTATGATTTGTCGACACCCGGTTGGGGAGGGCGTAGCCATGCGGACGGGAATAGTGCTTGCAACGCCATTAATGGCAACTCGCGACTCAATCCGGTCGAGGTATTTGAAACTCGTTTTCCCTGGCGCATTGATGCACATGAGTTTGTCCCGGACACGGGTGGTCCCGGTGAGTTTCGTGGCGGACTTGCCTTACGCAAGAAGATGACGTGCCTTGCTGATGAACTCAAACTGTCCTTCATGTCCGATCGACAGGAGCTTGCGCCTTGGGGGCTATTCAAAGGCCAATCTGGAGGTTGCGGTAGTCTGCATATTCGCCGCAGTGGCTCAGAGGCCTGGAAGGATTTTGGGGAAGATAGCGGCAAGGTCTCTCCTTCGAAATTCTCCAATGCGGTAGTTTATGAAGGGGACCAAGTTATCGTAGTCGCCCCAGGTGGCGGGGGCTACGGTGATGCGCGCAAGCGCGACCGCCAAGCACTGGCAAAAGATATTGCCGCTGGTTGGGTCACCGAAAAAGGTGCTGCAGCCTATCGTTAGAAAACTGAACCCGCTGGCCTCTGACGATGTCTTCAGAGCCAGCGTAGCGCGGAAATAATTCATGAATAGTCTGACATCTCCCACAGTTTTGGTTGTCGGGGCGTCCAGAGGTATTGGCTTGGCTCTCGTTCACGCACTCTCAACGCAGGGTTACAACGTTATAGCGACTAGCCGCGATGGTACCCAACGTAGCGGTGATGCCTTGTGGCTTCCGCTCGAGCTCAATGATCCTCAGTCGCGCCAATCACTCGTATCGAGCGTCCACTTAGCTGGCGTGGAGAGTGTCGTCGTATCCGCGGGTGTAATGCCCAAAGATGTCGACGAGAAGCTCAACAAGCAGGCGATTGTCGATTTATTTTTAACCAACACCGCGTCGCCTGTCGCCTTGGGGCAAGAGCTGGCCGGTATGCATCATTTTTCACTCAAGCATCTCATGTTTTTGGGTTCGGTCATGGGATCGGTCGAGCTAAACTCGGTTGGCGATCACTGGCTCTACCGGGCGAGCAAGGCAGCATTGACCTCGGCCGCGCGCAGCCTGTCCGTTCGAAACCCGAACGTAAGAGTTACCGTCGCTCATCCAGGGTGGGTGAAGACCGATATGGGTGGAGAAGAGGCCGATATTGAAGTCGAGGTCTCCGCGGCAGGGCTGAGTGCGCTGATCGGTTCAAAATCCCCAGGTTCTTCCTTCACCTTCTGCAACTACCTGGGTGAGACGATCCCGTATTAGCAATTCGGCACTTTCGAGGGATCCGAAGCGAGCCCCTGGCCCTTCATCCACCCACGACCGCCCGCTGTTGGGTTTTCAGAATGACAGACATCTATTCCGGTCCCGTCTTTTAGATGGCGAGGACCCAGTTCAATCGTATTACTGACCGTCTGGATGTCTGGATCTCCCAGACGGTCAGCGCAATCGCCTTCTCTATCCGAAAAGGGCGATAGCGATCTCTTGTCCTATCCATCTCGACAGCGGCGAAGTCGCGGTGTTTCAGGGCTACCGCGTCCAACATCATTTGACGCTCGGCCCCACAAAGGGTGGGACGCGATTTGCGCCAACGTCGATATCGGGGAAGTGGCGGCATTGGCCTGACCTTGCCCCGTAACCGGCCGGTCTTTGATCGGAACGGTGGCCGGCTTCAAATCGGATTCCGCAGTTACTATCGCCTCAAGAGCAATAAGACCATCGCGGGCGCTTGATCAGTACTGTTAGGTGGGTGGCTAGTGTGACGTCTCAGAGATTATGACGGGTTGTTCTATGCCCAGAATTAGCAGGTCTTGCGGGGGGAGGGACGAGCAGTTGGATGCTGCGCGCGACACCTGGTTGCTTTTGGATCAATCCGATTTTCTCAAGTGTCCCTAGCATCTGGTGGACCGAGGGTGGGGTGACTTTGAAGTATCGCTGGAAGTCTGCCTCGGCTGGGGCACGGCCATTGATCTGTGAATAGGCCCATATGTGCTCGAAAGGCATAGGTGCAAGAAACCATTATTCCTACGCCAAGGCGATCAACGATCCGCGCATCAAGGTCGGCGTCCGCGGATCCCGCGCTACCGCCTGCCGAAGCGCTGGCTGGAGAGACGGTAGATTCGCGTTGATTGATCAAGCATTCCCGGGTCGAGCTGCGCTACCTCTAGCTCTCTGTTTTTAGGGCATGCTTGACGCGGAGTATGGTGATCACAACAGATCCCACAACCACCGGAACAGCGACAAGCATAATCATCGGATCGAAATGGAAGCCTGCGTGGTCTGCTGTCTCATATATAAGTTTCAGCAAGCTCAGCAAGTAGTAGCTAATCGCGATCATCGAAAAGCCTTCGACCGCGCGTTGGATCTTGACCTGCGTCGCGGCCCGATCAGCCATCGCCTGGATCTGTGTAGAGTTCTGGAACTCAATCTCGACCTGGATGCGGGTTTGTAGCAGGTCGAGCAGGTGCATCGCAGCCCTTGACAGGTGCTCAAGCCTCAACGCGGTTGCTTCGCAGGTACGCACCGCAGGCTTGAACCGGCGCTCCACGAACGTACCGAAACGTTGAAAGCCGGGGACATGGGTTTCTCGTAAAAGGGCGATCCTCTCTTCAACGATTTTGGCATAGGCAGCGGTTGCGCCAAACCTGTTTCTGATCTCCGCGGTGGCTGAAATGATATGCGAGGAGAGAACCGTAATCTCCTCAAGCAATTGCTTGTGCTGATGTGCAGGCGTACTCAGGTTGCGATTGGTCAGCCGAACGAGTTCCGCGTCATATCCGCCCAGAAGCGGGGCAAGACGACGCGCCTCCGGCAATCCGAGCAGCGCCATTGACCTATAGGTTTCGATCTCAAAGATCCGCCGTACCATGCGCCCCAGCCGATGTGCATTCAGGTCCTTGTTGAACAGGATGATCCTGCTTGAATTGTCCCCTCTCACGCGAAAATCGGAGCAAATCTGCGCCGCCCCGCCGCCGATTGATGACGCGGCGGTATCGCCGAAGTCGAGCGATTTTAGAACCGTTCCCAGTTGGTCAGGAGGGTTTCCGAGGACAAGGATACTCACGTGGCAAACGAGCAGAGGAGAGCTCAACCCTGCTAGCCGCGCAAAATCACCTTCACAAAGGTCAGTTTCCGGCCAACCCTCGGGCTCGCTGGCCAATTTTCGGACCCGCGTGACAGTCACGAACTCAGTGTGCCGTTCCACTCTGACGGAAATTCCACCATCAGCTTGGAGACTATCGTGGAACTCCTTGATCACGCCATCCGACGGCATGAAAGCAAAGTGTTCGACGATCGCCGGACCGGTGAAATAAATCGACGGTCGAGCGTGAAGCTCCGAGTTGAAGTCTACGGTCTTCTGTTCAAAAGCAGCTGGACGAGAGACCTGTTGTGCGGAAGGAGACACCGTTGGGAAGAATGCTTCCTCTGCGCCCTTTGAAATCATGTCTGTCTTCCCCATTTCCGAAAGCACACCAATCGGCAAGCCTATATGAAGCCAATGCAGTCAACTTGAAAAGCCCCGCCTGGGTGCAAAGAATTTGGCGACCTCGTCGAGGTCCGAGCGGCTGCGGTCGATTTGTGCGTCAAGCCAGGGTGTTGCTTTCCTGATGAGAGGACTATCGAGACACGGTCGGCTGACGTCAACGCCGAGTGTGCCGCCGATGACCACCTCCCATCAGGAGCTTCTGGACGGACATACAGGAGGTAAGGCCGTATCACCTATGTCAGGTCCCGACGATGCGTGTTCTTTGTTAACGCGCTTCTTAAGCAACCATTCACACGACGTGAATTGTCATCTTCCAGTCTTTCCAGGCATCTTGCTCAAGCAGCTCAGAATGGCCGCAACGTTGCGAGGTGAATTTATGCTGACCGAACGCGAGGACCAGTTTTATATTGGTGGGAAATGGCAGGAATCCGGGGACGTAAACCGTCTGCCTGTTGTGAATCCCGCGTCGGAACGTGTTGTCGGGCATATTGCTGCGGGCGGTGCTCATCACGTCGCTCTCGCGGTTGCCGCTGCGCGCAACGCGTTCCCGGCCTTCTCTCAAACAACTGTGGCTGAACGGATCGGTCTGCTCGGCAGGATGCATTCTCTCCTGAAAGAAAGAGCGGAGACGTTCGCGGAGGCGCTCGCAATAGAGATGGGAGCGGCGATCAGCTTCGCGCGGGCTTCCCAGGTTCCCTTTGCTTCCGAGCACATCCGTGTCCAGATGGAAACTCTTGAGAAGTACCGCTTCGTAACGATTGATGGGCGTACCGCGACCGCCAAGGAGGCGATCGGGGTTTGTGCGCTGATCACCCCCTGGAACTGGCCACTTTACCAGATCACCGCCAAAGTCGCTCCCGCGATCGCGGCAGGCTGTACCGTCGTCCTCAAGCCCAGTGAACTGTCACCTTACAGCGCTTTGCTCTTCGCCCAGTTGATGCACGATGCCGGGGTTCCGGCCGGCGTATTCAATCTGGTCAACGGAACTGGCGAGAGCGTTGGCGCAGCGCTCGCCAGTCATCCCGAGGTCGACATGATCTCGATCACAGGTTCTACCCGCGCGGGAGTACTCGTCGCGCAGGCGGCCGCACCGACGGTGAAGCGAGTGGTTCAGGAACTCGGCGGCAAGTCGCCGAACATTTTGCTCGATGATGCCGACTTCAGCGAGGCCATATCCAAGGGCGTGCTCGCCGGAATGCGCAATGTCGGCCAGTCGTGCAGCGCCCCGACGCGTATGCTGGTACCCGCACACCGCCTCGGCGAAGTGGAGGAATTGGCAAGCGCCACTGCGCGTGCGATCCGAGTCGGCGCTCCGCTTGATCCTGCGACGGACATGGGTCCCATCGCTAATCTTCCCCAGTTCGAGCGGATACAAGCCATGATCCAAGCCGGTATCGACGATGGCGCCAAGCTGCTGTGTGGCGGTCTGGGCCGGCCGGCCGGCATCGAGCGGGGCTTTTTCACGCAGCCAACGATCTTTTCCGAGGTGAAGTCCGACATGCGGATTGCTCGTGAGGAGATCTTCGGTCCCGTACTTTCGATTATGCCCTACAAGAACGAGGAAGAGGCAATCGCCATTGCTAATGACACCGTCTATGGATTGGGCGCCCATGTCCAGTCTTCAGATCCGGAGCGGGCACGGCGTGTCGCACTGCGCATCCGTGCCGGCCAAGTTCATATCAACTATCCCGCTTGGGACGGAGCGGCAGCCTTCGGTGGCTACAAGCGATCAGGTAACGGCCGCGAGTATGGGGTATACGGGCTCGAAGAGTATCTCGAGACGAAGTCGATCCTTGGCTATTGACCAGGCGTCTGCGCGAGTCGGGCTCGCCAGGGCAGTGGTTTCAGCGACAGACGAAGCATCGTCAGGAAAGCGGCAGTCCGGGCACTTCGCCCGTGCCGCGATCCGAGGATGGCGACTATATCAGCCGACGGCAACAGCCAATGGGGAAGTACCTGCCTCAACCGTCCCTCGGCGAGGTCTTCTGCAACGGCCCATTCAGAGCGCATCATGATGCCCTGACCCGCCAACGCCCAATCCCGAATGACGCCACCATCGTTACTCGACATAGCGGGATTTACCCGCACTGTCGCGCTTTCCTGCCGTGATCCCTTGAACCGCCAGAGCGTTACGTCCTCCTCGTTCTCGCGAACGACGAGGCAGCGATGTCGCGCCAGATCGGCCGGCGTAGAAATGGGTTCAGCCGAAGCCAGGTATTCTGGACTTGCGCAAAGAATACGACGGTTCGGCGCCAGTGTCGTCACGACTTGATCCAGATGCGCTGATGCCCCGATGTGTACAACGACCTCATAGCTATCAACGACCAGGGCCGTGGGATGGTCGGACAGTTGCAGGGTGGCGGTGGCACTACGATGCTCTCGAGCAAACGCCTCCACGACCGGAGCTACGTAGATCCTTCCAAATCCGTGGGGCGCTGCGACCCTGAGGTGCCCGCGAACCGCACCCTCGCGATCAGCCAAGGCTTCGGCAAGCGAGTCTATGGCATCGCTGACAATGACGCTGTGAGAAGCGACCAACGAGCCCTCTTCGGTAAGGCGCAGGTGGCGTCCGGACCGGTCGATCAGCCTTACCCCTACCTTCTCTTCAAGCGCGCGCAGGCGCTGGGTCACCGCAGGAGGCGTCACGTTCAGCTTTCTCGCGCTTTCCGCGAGAGATTTCGAGCCCGTGAGGACCGTAAAGAAGGCAAGATCGTCGGACGTAAGCATTAAGCGGCACCTGAAGCGATCATTCACTCAGCATTAATTGTCATCTTTAGCATATGGCTACAAGGTCAGATTCAAGTCGGATATCGGATTCATGTATCCAGCGGATTTTGATTTATCCATGTGATTGGCTGGCCCGAGCGGTTTGAGGTGCTGCAAACCGGCGTTTCTGGATGTGGAAACTGGATGGGCAGGAACGCGGGGACGGATCCTCCAATGGTGAATGCGCGATCGCTGCTCAGAGCCTGCCATGGGGTCAGTGGTCGCCAATACCGTGTTGTACCCAAGACACGAAGGAGAACCTGGGATGAATGCTAAAGACATACTCGAGCAGCTTGTCGGCTTTCCATCCGTCGTCGGGACTCCGAACGGCGACATCGTGACATGGGTCAAGGGCTACCTCGAAAGCCATGGCGCCACCGTGACTGTCTTGCCGGGACCGGAAGGAGATCGAGCAAATCTTTTTGCCACCATCGGCCCTAAAGACAAGCCCGGCTACATTCTTTCCGGGCATATGGATGTGGTTTCCGCGTCCGAACCCACCTGGACGTCGGATCCCTTCCGCCTGCGGGCAGAGGGCGATCGGCTCTTCGGCAGGGGGGCGTGCGACATGAAGGGCTTTCTTGCCGCTGCGCTTGCCGGGCTTCCAGCCATGGCAAAGATGCCATTGAGCCGTCCGATCCACTTCGCCTTTTCCTATGATGAGGAAGCCGGATGCCGCGGCGTGCCGCACATGCTACGGCAGATCGGGAACCTATGCGCCCCGCCCTTGGGCGCAATTATCGGCGAGCCGAGCAGCATGGTGGCGATCCGCGGCCACAAGGGAAAGGCGGCTGCCCGCGTCGAGATCAATGGCACGACCGGCCATTCGTCGAGTCCCGACAGGGGCCTCAACGCCATTCATGCCATGACTGCGGTGATGAATGTGGCGCTGCAAACGGTTGATGCCCTCCGCAACTGCGCCTTAGATCATAACTTTGAGCCGCCTTATTCTACGCTGCAGATCGGAACGATCTCAGGCGGACGCAGCGTCAACATCATCCCGGATCTCTGCATCGTTGAGCTGGAAGCCCGCGCCGTGCCCGGCGTGTCGCCAACGGTTCTGCTGGAACCTATCAAGGCAGCTGCCGAGGCGTTGGAGAAAGACGGCTTCCGCACCACCTGGGAGACCAGCAGCACCTACCCCGCACTCTCGCTTGATGCCGACGCGCCGCTCGCCCGGCTGGTCGAGGGGGTGACCCGCACGCCGGCCTTGGCCGCCGTCAGCTACGGCACGGAAGCCGGCCTCTATCAGGCCGCTGGCATCGACGCGATCATCTGCGGGCCGGGGGACATTGCCCGGGCCCATTGCGCCGACGAATTCATCCGCCTCGACGAACTTATTGCCTGCGAGGAAATGATCTTGCGGCTTGCCGAAACCCTGCGAGACTGAGAGGGAATTATGGTTTTCTGGTTCAATTCGGATCGAGAAAGAGGTCGCGTCTTCGCGGATGCTTTCGCGCGCGATCTGCCCGATCTGCCTTTCGTCATGGATATCTCGGAACGCAATCCAGACGACATCCGCTACATCCTGACCTGGACGGCGCCGCCCGATCTTCATCGCTTCAAGAACCTGGAGGTCGTCTTCTCAATCGGCGCCGGCGTCGACCAATTCAAGCCGCAAACGCTCCCCCCAAACGTCATGCTCGTCCGCATGGTCGAGGACGGCATCGTCCGGATGATGCAAGAATATGTGACGCTCGCCGTGCTGGCTGTGCACCGAAAGCTGAAGGCATATATTGAACAGCAGGCCGGGGCCACCTGGCTTTCGCTTCCGGTGCGCCAGGCGACCCAGCAGCGGATCGGCATCCTAGGCCTCGGCACGCTCGCCGCGGCCGTCATCGAGCGACTGAAACCCTTCGGCTTTCCGCTTGCCGCCTGGAGCCGCTCGGAGCGACAGGTGGAGGATGTTGACTGCTATCACGATCCGGACGGCCTCACGCCATTTCTGGCGCGTACCGACATCCTGATCTGTCTCTTGCCGCTGACGCAAGACACGGAAGGACTGCTCGACGCCTCGCTGTTAGCGAAGCTTCCAGCCGGCGCGGCGCTCATCCACGTGGGACGCGGCGCCCAACTCGATCACGACGCGCTCGTTGCGGCTCTCGATGCGGGGCATCTGTCGGGAGCGGTCATCGACGTTACCGAACCTGAGCCCTTGCCTCCCGAACATGGTTTCTGGCGACATCCAAAGATTATTCTGACGCCGCATATCGCAAGCGTTACGCAACCAGAAACGGCGGCCCGCGCCGTCATCGACAACATCAAGCGCTATCGTGACGGCCTCGACCCGATCGGGCTCGTCGATCGCGACCGCGGTTATTGAGCTGCAACCAGGAGAGCAAGGAGAAAACATGTCCCTCCTCAAGACCATCGTACCCAACAGCACCGAAGCGCCGCGTGAGTCGAGGCCCGGGCCGGAACGCCTGATCTCCGGCGATCCTTCGTTCAAGACCTGGGCCCAGGACGTGGCGCGAGACGAATTGATTCATACCGGCGTCTGGGAAGCGACTCCTGGCCTCACGCGCTCCGTCAAGGGCGAGACATTCGAATTCTGCCACATCATCGAAGGTGTTGTCGAAGTCACCCCCGACGGTGGTGAAGCGGTTACCTACAAAGCAGGCGATAGTTTCGTGATGAAACCCGGATTTATCGGCACCTGGCGGACCGTGGAAACTGTCCGGAAGATCTACGTCACCGTCATGTAGCCAGCCGCGGCAGCATGCGTGGGCAGGACGGATGGGCCTGGACAAACAGTGAGCCACAAAACGGCGGGGAAATGTCTTTTCTCCGCCGTTGAGAGCGTGACGACGCAAACTCGGAGACAACCATGTAGCCCTGGACATAGGCTCCGCAAGAACAGGTCAGCTTAACGAGCCTCGAGCCCGCTTCAGAATGCCTTCGGAATGGTCAAATCCGCTCATCCAAACATGGTAGCGCTGAGTAACTTCGCGACAATGCGGCCAGTCGTGGAGGTGCCCGCTTGCCCCAGCAATCAAGCTTGGCCCCCAGGGTGACTGCTCGACTACACGCCCGGACTGATCACACTGTACTATTTTCGGATAACGGAGGAGAGAGCGAACGCAGTCAGTGTATCGCGCACACTGGGCATCTCCGCAATCAGCTGCCAAATCTGCCGGATGCGGTCAGCCTCCGTCGACTCGACCCTAACGAGGAGGTCGAAATCACCCGTCATTACGTCGCACGCCACGACTTCCGGGATCTTCCGCAATGCTTGAATGACGTCACTACCCCTCATGCGATCGTGACGATAGACGAAAATCAGTGCGGTTGTGACGTGTTGGCCGTTCCCTCCGTCGCCGGTGACGATCGTATATCCCTTGATGAAGCCTTCTCGCTCGAGCCGTTCGACCCGCACTCGCACGGCATTGCGAGAAAGGTTCACCTTCGCCGACAACTCCGCATGCGAGACTCGGGCATTGGCCCTCAATTCCGCAAGTATTTGTTCGTCAGTTCGATCGAGAAGATATTTCATGGGACTTGAGCCGGGTCGCTAGCCTAAAATGTCGGGCGTTACCGACTGATAGGCTAACACGGCGATCTCCGGTAGTAAGGCTCTTTCCTTCCGGCTCGCAAATCGCTTCGATGTCGAAGCCATTATGAAACCTGGCAGCGCCTCCTTTTCCGCATCCGTCAGGCACCGAATTCCCTGATAACCCTGCAGTAGCGCTTGCGCCCGCTCTTTGTTTAGCTCGCCGTTGGTTTCGCCCGCCCAACCGACAAGCACGTCAGCAAGCTCCGACACGAGCGCATCCTCGTGCCTTAGTCTGAAGTTGATGACGCCGCTCACTTCCTCGCCGAGGAAAAAGACGTTCGCCTGGACCAATGCGCCATGAATTGCTCCAGTGGGAAGATCCCTTGACGCGCACTTCACCCTTCGTTCCAAAATAGTGTGAATTTGAGCCATCACACGACCTAGGCTTAGGCATTTTGCCGGGCCCGCCAACGTGGGTGAGGCGCCTGGCACGAAACTGACGACGGCAACCAGTCGACCTGCGGCCAGAGACGTGGCTTGGCCATCTATGGTGCGCAGCGGTTTGGGGCAGGGGACGCCATGTCGATAGAGCGCCTCCATGGTCTCGAAGGCCCTTTCCAGATCTAAAGGCTGGGCTCCGTTCTCGAAAAGCGTAACGATGTATTCGCCTTGCCTGGTCCGAAACAGGTAGGTCGTCTCGGAATCGCCGTCCGCAATCCCAATCACTGAAAGAAGCGACGTCAAGCCGTAGGCTGCGGTAATGATTCTGCGATCTTCGTCAGAAAGCTCGGTAAAAACAGCCATTTTCCTACCCCTATCAGACCGATAAACTCATCAGAAATTTGCAAACTCGGCGCTGCCTTCAAAGAGCTGTTCAATTTGAAAGGGCGCTAATACGCCTTCCTCTTCCACGACCTGCCGCAGCCCCCTCTTCTCGGCCAGCGCCTTCTTGGAAAGGTGCGCTGCCTTGCTGTACCCTATAAGCATTGCCAACGGCGTCGCGAGGACGAGAGACTGGTCGAGGAGTTCCTTGCACCGGTCGACATCAACTTCAATTCCGTCGACGCAGCGCTGCTTGAAAATCTCCATTCCCCGCGTCAACATCCGCATGGACTGAAGGATGTTGAGAATGATCACTGGCTCCATCGCATTGAGCTGCAACTGCCCCGCGCTTGCCGCCAGCGTGACAGTGAGATCATTTCCAACAACCTGGAATCCGACCTGGTTCATCATTTCCGGAATGACGGCATTGACTTTACCGGGCATGATTGATGATCCAGCTTGCACCGGCGGAAGTCGGATTTCACCCAGGCCGCCCCTCGGTCCGCTGCTCAAGAGCCGCAGATCGTTGCAGATTTTTGTCAGTTTCACGGCAATTCGCTTAAGAACGCTGGAGAACGAAACGAAGCCGCCGGTGTCGGATGTCGCCTCAATGAAATCTCGAGCGGGGATTAGCTGGATGCCGGAAATCTGGATGAGGTAGCCGCAGGCCGCGCTGGGAAAGCCGCGCGGAACGTTAATTGAGGTTCCGATTGCAGATCCGCCGAGATTAACCTCTCGCAACAATCTGGAAGCGGACTGCAGCTGGTTGATATCTTCATCGATCAGTTCGGCGAAAGCATCAAATTCCTGCCCGGCTGTCATTGGGACGGCATCCTGCAACTGAGTACGTCCGACCTTCAGCGCGGTCGCATACTCGCGCGCCTTCGCACGGAATGCATCACGCAGCCCTTCCTGGGACGCTAGTAGCCCTTCGCAAGAGCGAAGAATGGTCAGACGCAGAGCGGTCGGATAAACATCGTTTGTCGATTGGGAAAGGTTCACATCATCATTTGGATGAACCTTGTCGTAGTCGCCGACATTCGCCCCAAGCTTCAGGAGCGCCAGGTTTGCGACAACCTCATTCAAGTTCATGTTGGTAGACGTGCCCGCGCCACCCTGCATCATATCGATGGGGAAGTTTTCATCAACGCCCTTCAGCTCGATGAGATTATCGCAAGCCTCTGAGATCGCAGAGGCTTTTTCCGCGGGAAGAAGCCCAAGGTCAGCGTTTGCGCAAGCGGCTGCTTTCTTGACCATAGCCATAGATTGAATGAGCTCGGGAAAGTCTTTCAGGCGAAGGCCCGAAACGTTGAAATTGAGCTCAGCGCGACGCGTATGGACGCCGTACAGAACGTCACCGGGGATAGGAAGGGCGCCGATCAAGTCGGACTCTACGCGTTCAATTGCCATTCTCTCCGCTCCCCCGGTCCAGAATTCCGGCGTAGCGCATCGCATGAGCGATTGCCTCCTTAACCGGCGGGCTCACCTCCACGAGAGGAAGACGCAGGTCGCCGCTGATCTTTGAGAGTTGCGCCAATGCGAATTTCACGCCAGCGGGACTGGTCTCGAGGAACAGCGCGCGGTGTAGGGGCATCAGTCTATCTTGAAGAGCCAGTGCCGCCGTGAAGTCAAGTTTCAGGCATGCCCGCTGGAAGTCTGCACACAGCCGGGGAGCAACATTCGCGGTCACCGAAATGCAACCGTGGCCGCCATGGGCCATGTAACCCAGCGCAGTGCCGTCTTCGCCGGTGAGAAGATTGAACTCGTTGCCGCAGGCCATCCGCTCCAGCGACGGGCGCAAGAGGTTGCCCGTCGCGTCCTTGACGCCCTTGACGTTCGGGCAATCCGTGAAAATGCGGGCGAGCGTTTCGACTTGAATATCGATCACGCTCCGACCCGGGATATTGTAGACGATTATTGGAACTGAAGCTTCCGCGTCGATGGCCTTAAAATGCTGATAGATCCCCTCTTGCGTGGGTTTATTGTAGTACGGTGCGACGATCAGAACACCATCCGCGCCGACCTGCTGAGCGTGCCGCACGAAGCCGATTGCTTCCTCGGTGCTATTGGAGCCTGCGCCGGCAATCACCGGAACGCGACCATTCGCGGCCTCAATCGCGATTTCCACGACCCGATTGTGTTCGCGATGGCTGAGGGTCGGGCTTTCCCCCGTTGTTCCGCAGGGGACAAACCCTGACGTACCCTCGGCAATCTGCCATTCAATCAGGCTACGAAGTGCAGCCTCATCGACTTTCCCACGGGCAAATGGGGTGACAAGCGCGGTGATGGATCCTTTGAACATCTCAACTTCCAAATAGCGGCGAAGGGTTCAGATGGGCGCCGGCGGCGCCGATCAGCGCTGCAGCGAGGTGATGCAAACGACCTTCGGCTGGGTCATGTCCTCATAAGCAAAGCGAACGCCTTCGCGTCCCATGCTGCCATATTTGAACCCCCCAAACGGCATTGCGTCGAACCGATAGTCGGACGACTGGTTGATCATGACTCCGCCGGCATCGATCCGCCTGGCGGCCTCGAGGGCATCGGCAAGATCGTTGGTAAATATCCCGGCATGGAGGCTGTATTCCGGCTTGTTAGCCAGCCGTATGGCCTCATCAAGTCCATCGAACGGCTGCAGGATGACGACCGGGGCGAAGACCTCGTCGTTCAACAGATCGCAAGTCGCCGGCACATTTTCCAGGACGGTCGGGGGATAGAGTGCGCCTGACGGCTTGTGACCGCAAAGCACCGTCGCACCAGCAGCGATTGCGCGCTCCACCATAGTGGCGGCGCGTTTCACCGCGTGTTCGGAGATCATCGGGCCCATGTCCGTGTCAGCGTTCATCGGGTCGCCGATTTTCATCTTGATGGTCTGAGCAACAAACTCGGTCTTGAACCGTTCATAGATAGGGCGCTGGACCAGTATACGCTGCGTTCCGATGCAGTTCTGGCCAGCCGCCCAGAAGGCGCCTGAAACGCAATCTTTCACGGCAGCGTCAACATCGCTGTTTTCCATCACAATAACTGGTGCATTACCACCGAGATCCATCGCGAGTTTCTTGATGCCGGCGGATTTTGCGATTGCCTCGCCAGTCGCAAAACCGCCTGTGAAGGAGATCATTCGAACGTCATTTGCCGAAACGAGCGCCCTGCCCAAGTCCGCACCGCCGACAGCAACCGTTATGACTTCGCCCGGCAGACCGCTTTCGATCAGCACGTCCGCCAGCTTGATGGCCGAGAGAGGGGTAAGCTCGGAGGGCTTCAGAAGTATCGCGTTGCCGCCGGCGATGGCGGGGCCAAGCTTGTGGGCAACGAGATTAAGCGGATCATTGTAGGGCGTGATCGCCGCGATGATGCCCAGTGGCTCTCGGGTATACCAGCCTTGACGCGATTCCGATCCGGCATAGGCGTCAAATGGAATGACTTCGCCGGCGTTTCGCTTGGCCTCCTCCGCCGAGAGCTTCAAAGTGTTGACACAGCGTGTCACCTCCTTGTGCGCCTGAATGATTGTCTTCCCGGCTTCCCGCACGATCAGGAGCGCAAATTCCTCATTGCGGGCTTCAACTGTCGCTGCAGCCTTTTCGAGAATTGCGGAGCGCTGGTGGCGGGGAAGCAATCGGGCGATCTGCGCGCCTCGATTGGCGCGCTCAAGCAGCACGTTCATCGCGCTCGCACTCGTCTCGGAGACCACACCGACCAAGCTGCCATCGAATGGATTGCTGACCATGATCTCGGCTGAAGATGTCTTTTTGCTCAGGGCGAAGCTTGCCATCACGCAGCCTCCTTCGCGAGGCTGCCAGACCGGGCATTATGGATGGCGACAATGTCGGACAGCAGCGCATAGGCGGTCTCGGTCCGGCCGGCGCCTGGACCTGTGACAGTGACAGAGCCCAGCAGTTCGGTGTTCAGGGAGACTGCATTTGTAGCGCCGTTGACCCCCGCGAGCGGATGCTCGAGCGGCAGCTGCTTGGGAGCCACGCTGCCGGTTATCGTCCCGTCGGCATTGCGAAGCGCCGATCCGATCAACTTCCAACGGCTGTTGGCCTTTGCCGCTGCTTCGATGTCGGAAGGAGAAAGCTTGGAAATGCCTTCACAGCAGACTTCCTCCGGCTTGAGGTTTGCTCCCAGCAGCTCGTTTGCGAGGATCACCACCTTGAGGCGAACATCGAAACCTTCGACGTCCGCGGTCGGATCGGCTTCGGCAAAGCCGAGTGCCTGCGCTTCCGCGACGGCGCTGGCGAAGTCGAGACCATTCTCCATGCGGCCGAGGACGAAGTTTGATGTGCCATTCAGGATTCCTTCGAACCCTTTTATCTCTGCGCCTGAAAGGGTCTTCTCTGCCATACGTATGACAGGGGTTCCGCTCATGACGGAGCCCTCATATTCGAAATGAACGCCGTTTGCCTTGGCAAGTGCCTTTAGTTCCTGAGCGGCGATTGCGACGGGCCCCTTGTTGGTGGTGACGACGTGCTTGCCGGAATTGAGAGCCCAGCGGCAGTGCGAAACAGCCGGCTCACCGTCCGTAGGGTTTGTAAATGTCGCTTCCACGACGATGTCGACGGGCGCTGTCTTGATGATGATCTCATTGTTGGCTTCCGCGCTGCCCCCAGAAAGCCGGCCAAAACCGCCCTTTGCGAAATTCGCTTCAACGAGTGTCTTGGCGTCAAGTCCGTTCGGCGAAATTACGGAACCGAGATAAAGGTCGCTGACAGCAACGATGTTCAGGCGGAAACCGAGATCCCGTTCCCATAGTGTGTTCTTCGTCGCGATGAGTTCGGCCAACGCGCGGTTGACGCCACCAAATCCGATCAGAGCAATGTTGTAGATTTTCATGTGGTACCCTCCGGTGAAGCGATCTGTGCGCACATCATCAGATGCGGATCGCTCAGTCGGAACGGCACAAACAGACCAATCTGCCGTGCATTTCGCTCATTCAGCCGCCGTCTTGCCGTGTGCCGTCCCATCCCGCTCGAGAACTCGAACGGATAACATGATCCGAGGAACGCCGATTTGATTCAGGCGCAATCCGTTAAAATGGCTATCGTGTTTCAGCCAGAGTGACGCATCTGGGCCCGATCTCCGTGCGAATCAAACAACATCAGGAGAATTGATCAAAGTCGATCGGAACTGAAAAGCCCGCCTTGACCCCGTCCATGACCACCATTGTACACGCGGCGCTGGGACGTTTTTCGAAAGTTGATGGCAGGCGCTCTTTGCCAGCCGAACGCGCCTGATTGGGGGCGTTGACAAATGCAGTCCGGCGACAGGAACGTTTTGGCCGAGCGTCCTTTGTTCGTCCCGGGCCGTTTTTTCGAGCGGCATCGGCAGTTTCTCGGTTGGATACGCTTGAGGGTGTCGGCTCGGAGAATGATGCAACGCGTTGCTAGCGTCGCTGTATGCGGCCCGACCCCTTACTGACACCGGAACTATCAACCGACTGCAAACCAATGTCGGGATGACGTCTGCGTCCGGCTGTTGTCACCGACCGAGAACACCGTGGCTTTGTCGCATTAATGCTGCCATCGACCATGAATTGCTGTTGCGCTCGCGGTTCCGTCAATGAACCTAGCCCTATCACCGCATCCCCCAGTCTTGGAGTATGGAAAATAATCTGCGCAACCAATTTGATCTATATTGACACCAATCGTGAAACCAATTGTATATTGATCGCACGACGATCCTGATTGGTAGCGAACGGTGGTGAACGTGAAAACAACTCCAACGCTTGAAACAACCCGTGTTGCTCCTTCGCAGGCGGTTGCCGTCGCATGCGATCTCCCAGCCAACTGTTCATCGGCGGCCAATGGGTCGCCGCAAAAGGCGGCTGCGGCCTGATGACGAAGGAATTGGACGCTCAAGGCGCAGTGGCGGGATAGTGGATGATCATTTGGCTGGAAAGTTTTCACGCATGAGCGAGGTTCTGAAGGTCCACGAACTCACCAAGACATTCGGATCCACGAAGGTGTTGGATGGCATCAGCTTCCGCATGTGCGAAGGTGAGGTCATTTCTCTGATCGGATCATCTGGGTGTGGAAAAAGCACCGCCCTTCGCTGCATCAACTTCCTGGAGACGCCGACCTCCGGGCAGATCGAGTTCATGGGTCAGGCGATCTCTGTCAATCGCAAAAAAGGTGGCGAAAGCGAGATCGTCAACGCTTCCAATATCAGAGCGTTTCGCCAGCGGATCGGCATGGTGTTTCAGAACTTCAACCTCTGGCCCCACCGTACCGTGCTCGGCAACGTGACAGAGGCCCTGGTCTATGTGCTGATGTTGAGCAAAAAGGAGGCCGAAGAGGTTGCGTTGTCCGCTTTGTCGAAGGTTGGCATGGCCAATTTCCGCGAGCGCTACCCACATCAGTTATCTGGTGGGCAGCAGCAACGGGTCGCTTTCGCACGAGTGCTGGCGATGCGACCGAAATTGATGTTGTGCGATGAGCCAACCTCCGCCCTCGACCCCGAACTCGTCGGGGAAGTACTGAAGGTTATCAGAACACTAGCCGAAGAGGGTGCCACGATCCTCCTCGTCACACACGAGATGCGGTTTGCACGCGACGTGTCGAACCGGATGATATTCCTGCAAGAGGGCCGCCTTGAGCAGGACGACACGCCGACAGAACTGCTTCGCAATCCTGCGACAGAAGGGGTCAAGCGGTTCCTGTCAGGCGTCATGCCGGCCTGCGCCTAGAGGGCATCAGGCCACAACAACAACGATAAAAGGGTAACAGACATGACCATCAGCAAAATCATCAAGTCAGCGCTGGCAACCAGCCTGCTCGTCTCCGCGCTGGCCACGGCCGCTTCGGCTAAGGACGGGGTCCTGCGTATCGGCACGGAGGGCGATGCGCCGAAATTCAGCATGGCTGATCCGAACGGAAACGTCACCGGTTTTGATGCAGACATCGCCAATGGCATCTGCGCCGAGCTCAAGTTAAAGTGTGAGTTTGTTGTGCAGACGTTCAGTTCGCTTGTCCCGTCGATGGACAGCGATCGGTTCGACGTCATTATCTCCGGCCTCGGGATTACCGCCGAGCGCCAGAAAAAGATCGACTACTCCATCCCCTACGCAACAACCCCTCTCTATTTCGTCGTTGCGAAGGATTCTCCACTCGCCGGTCTCAAGAGCTTGGCGGAAATTGAAAAGGCTATTGAAGGCAAAAGTGTCGGCGTCGTCACCGGCACGACCTACGCCAAGTTCATCGAGAAGCGGATGCCCGGCGTCGATCTGAAGACATACGACGCGACCACCCAACAGACCGCCGACCTGGCCAGCGGTCGGATCGATGTTGCTTTTGGCGACTCGCCGACCTGGATGGACTTCTTTGCAACGCCCGACGGCGCCAATTTCACGAAGATCGACGTGAAGATCATGTCCTTGGATGACCCTGACGTCCTTGGGCATGGCATGGGCGTTGGCATGCGCAAGGGCAACGCCGATCTTAAGGCGAAGGTGGACACCGCACTTTGCAAGATGGTCAATGATGGCAAAGTCAAGGAAGCCTCGATGCACTGGTTCCAGGACGACTACACCATTCCCTGCAAGAAGTGATCTTTGACGATGAGACCTGTCTTGGCTTGGTCCAAGGCAGGTCGTTGGGATGGTGTCCATGCTAGCTGATTTCTGGATATTGATGGTGGAGCGAGGCTGGGCGCTTGCTCTGCTGCGGGGAAGTGCCATCACGATCGTGATCGGCCTTCTCGGAATGTCTTTGGGTTTCGTTATTGCCACCCCATTGGCTGTCTTGCGCTGGCAGAAAGTCACCGTGGTTTCGCAATTGGTCGATGCATATAGCATCGTCGTTCGTGGTGTGCCGGGGCTGCTCGTCATCTACCTGCTGTTTTTCGGCTCCGTCGACTGGGTCAAAACCATCACGACCGCTTTCGGCTATCAGGACTCGGTTGACAATGCCTACCCGTATATCATCGGCGTGATCGCCATAGCCGCAATCTCGTGTGCCTATTCCATCGAGGTGATCCGCGGTGCACTTCAGGCGGTGCCGCATGGTCTGCTTGAAGCCGCGCGGTCGCTTGCCTTGCCAGGCACGGTCACGTTCTTCCACATCACGTTTCCATTGGCTTTGCGTCTGGCGCTCGGAGGGATCAACAACGTCTGGCAGATGACGATCAAGGACACGTCGCTGATCTCGGTTGTCGGGCTGCAGGAACTGATGAGAACGGCGGCGATCGCGGCCGGGATCACGCGCTCTCCCCTCCTCTTTTATTGCATCGCCGCGGCGTTGTTCTTCGGTATGACAGCGGTCAGCCAAAGCCTGTTCTCCAGGGCGGAACGTGCGCTGAACCGCGGCTTCGGAGGGCGATGACATGGATCTCGAGATTGTCAAATATGCCGTGCCCTTTCTGCTTGTCGGCGCCAAGACGACATTGCTGATCGCCCTTTGCGGAATTGGCTTCGGATTCCCGTTTGGTATCGCTGTCGGTCTTGGCCGCGGCTCGAAGAACAGGATGTTACGCAACAGCTGCGACACCTACTGCGCGATCTTCCGCGGGACGCCGATGCTGGTGCAGATATTCGTCATTTACTACGGACTGGCGCAGGTAAGCTTCATCCGTCACAACCCGGTGCTGTGGTGGATGATTGGTGATGGATTGCACGCGGCGATCCTTGCCGTCGTGCTGAATACCGGCGCCTACACCGGTGAAATTTTCCGCACGGGTTTCCTCTCTCTTCCCAAGGGGCTTATCGAGGCGGCCGAAGCCTGCGGCATGTCCCCCTGGCATGTCTTCACACGAGTGAAATTTCCGTTGGCATTGCGCCAGGCTTTGCCTGCCTACAGCAGCGAGGCGGCCATTATTGTCAAGGAATCGAGCCTCGCATCGACGATCACTGTCCTGGAAGTCACTGGATATGCCAAGAGATTGATGAGCGAGACCTTCGCGATCATGGACATCTTCATCATCACCGCTGCCCTCTATCTCGCCATGAACGTCGTTGCTCTCACCGCATTGAAACTTCTCGAACGACGCTTGTTGCTCGTCCGATAATCACCTTCAGAAAGGAAATAGCATGTCCAATCTCACCTTCGTCGATCAGAACAATCTTCCTGAACCGCGCAAGGGTCAGCCAGCGCCTGACAGACTTGTCGAGGGCAACCCGCAGTTCCTGAGCTGGGACATCGCACAGACAACTGATGGTGTTGTTCGCTCCGGCGTATGGGAAGCAACACCCGGCGCCTACCGGTCGATCAAGGGCGAAACCTTCGAATTTTGCGTCATTCTTTCGGGTGTTTCCGAACTGATCGAGGACGGCTTTGAGCCGCGGCGCATCGTGGCCGGCGACGCTTTCGCCATGCATCCGGGTTTCGTCGGAACCTGGCGGGTCATCGAAACGACGCGCAAGCTCTGGGTCTCCCGAGACTAAGTCATCATCAACTCAAGTCATCTTTCCGGAACCTGCCCGCTCATGACCCAAGCTCAACGACATCCAATCAAGTCAACGCCCTACTGGTGGGAGGACTGCCGCTTGCCGTCCCTACCAGCTCGAGACGTGGAAAAGACATGCGATGTGGCGATCGTTGGCGGCGGGTATACCGGTTTGTCGGCCGCACTCGAACTTGCCCGTGCCGGCAAGCATGTCCAGCTGTTCGACCGCCAGGCTCTTGGCCAGGCGGCATCCAGCCGAAATGGAGGCATGGCCAGCGGAAGTATCCGCCCGGGGCGCAAGGATCTCATCAAGCGGTTCGGGCAGGAGAGAGCACAAGCCATTCTCCGGGAAGGCAAGGCGGCGCGAGAGGATCTTTGGCGCTTCCTGAGAGAGGAAAATATAGAATGCGATTTCTCCCTGTCTGGGGTCTTCAGCGGCGCTATGACGACTGACGAGGCCGAAGAACTCCGTCGTCAGGCAGACTTCCTGCAACAGAACCTCGGTGTCGAGGCATATCCGGTGGAAAGGGCCGACGTCCGGAAGTTCATCGGGACAGACCTTTATATCGGAGGGCTTGTACGTAAGGATGTCGGTGGTCTGCAGCCGGCAAAACTGCTCGCGGCCATGATCGCCCTGGTAAGCTCATCGAACGCGGTCATTCATGAAAATACCGCAGTCCTTGGCTCGGTCAACGAGGCTGGTGGCGTGCGAGTTCAAACCGAGCGTGGCGATGTCTTCGCCAGCAAGCTTCTTGTCTGCACCGACGGCTACACCGACGGTTTCGACCCGTGGCTGCGTCGACGCCTTGTTCCTGTCCGCAGCAGGATCATTGCAACTGAAGCGCTGGATAAAGAGATGATGGATCTGCTGATGCCGCCACGCATGATGTATGGCGATCTGCGTAAGCTCAGCTACTATTATCGGCCGTCGCACGATGGTTCCCGAATCTTGTTTGGCGGACGCGATGGCACGACCGAGGGAGATCCGGCGGCTCCGACCAGGCATCTGCAAACCGAACTTGCAAGGCTTTTCCCGGAACTCGCCGGGATAAGCATTACGCATAGCTGGTTCGGCTATGTGGCCATGAACCGCGACATGATCCCTCGCATGTTCTCGCGGGGGAATACGGTCTATGCGACCGGCTATTGCGGCTCCGGCGTCGTATGGGCCAGATGGCTAGGCAAGAAGGCGGCGTTCAAGATCCTGGGCGACGCGGAACAGTCGCGCTCCGCATTCGATTTCGACGCGGCTCCCAGGGCGGTGCCATTCTTTAACGGCAAACCCTGGTTCATTCCCATTGTTTACTCGATGTATGAGCGGCACGACAGAAAGACGCTGCGCCGTCGCCAGAAAAGTTGAGGTGCAGAGCGTAGCCCAACGGATCACGGATAGTGAGGCCGTGTTTCAAGTGAAAAAACATGATTAGCCTGGAAGCAATCGAGCAAGCGCGTGAGCGCATTGCCAAGCACATCCGCAGTACGCCCTTTGTGAGTTCGGCGGCGCTGTCCGAACTGGTCGGGACGCAGGTCAGCCTGAAGCTGGAGCATCACCAGCTGACCGGAAGCTTCAAGCTTCGAGGGGCGACCAATGCCGTTCTGCAGCTTAGCCAATCCGAGCGGGATCGAGGCGTTATCGCGGCTTCCACGGGCAATCACGGACGTGCGCTGTCCTACGCCGCTCGGGCGATGGGCTCCCGCGCGACCATTTGCATGTCGCGACTTGTGCCTGAAAACAAGGTGTCTGAAATCAGCCAGCTAGGGGCATCCGTGCGGATCGTCGGGTCTTCACAAGATGATGCACAAGAGGAGGCTGATCGGCTGGTCGCGGAGGAAGGCCTCAGCATGATCCCGCCCTTCGACCACCCCCGGATCATCGCCGGCCAGGGTACCCTCGGTCTTGAAATCGTCCAGGCGATGCCTCAAGTCGCGGCGGTTCTTGTTCCCCTATCGGGCGGCGGTTTGGCAGCAGGTGTCGCGGCGGCCGTCAAGGCGTTGCGGCCGGAGGCCAAGGTGATCGGCATTACCATGGAGCGGGGAGCGGCGATGAAGGCCAGCATCGACGCGGGCCACCCGGTCCAGGTCGAAGAGCATCGAAGCTTCGCCGATTCGCTCGGTGGCGGCATCGGATTGGCTAACGCCTGGACATTCCAGATGTGCAAAATCCTTCTCGATGACGTGGTGCTGGTCGACGAGGGTGAAATAGCGGCCGGCATCCGCCACGCTTATGAATATGAGCGCCAGATAGTCGAGGGTGCGGGTGCGGTCGGTATTGCTGCGCTGCTCTCAGGGAAATTGGCGCACGTTGAAGGCCCGATCGCGGCAGTCGTTTCGGGCGGAAACATCGACATGGCGTTGCACAGGAACGTCGTCAACGGGCTCAATACGATTGGTGAGGGAAGCTAATGCCGACAATAAGAATATTGACTGAGTCGGAGCTCAGGTCGATCGTACCGCTCGGCATCGATGCGGTGAATTGTGTTGAAAATGCCTTCCGCGCTCTGGCGACTGAGAATGCAGTTAAAATGCCAGCGATTTTGCGTCTCGACGTCCCTGACAGCAGGGGCGAAGTCGATGTGAAGACTGCGTATATTCGCGGCGTAAGCGGCTTTGCCATCAAGATCAGTCCCGGCTTCTTCGACAATCCAAAGATCGGGCTGCCGAGCACCAATGGGATGATGGTTTTGCTTTCAAGTAAAACCGGCCTGGTACAGGCTCTTTTGCTGGATAATGGCTATCTCACCGATGTTCGCACGGCTGCCGCCGGCGCTGTTGCGGCAAACCATCTGGCGCAGAAGGATGCGTCGATCGTGACGGTCTTCGGAGCAGGCGTTCAGGCGAGGCTGCAACTTGAAGCCCTCACGTTGGTTCGGCCGGTTCGAGAGATCCGTGTTTGGGCGCGTGATCCTCGCAAGGCGCAGTCACTCGTCGAACAATTCGCCGGCAAACGAAACCTTTCAATTTCCGCGTTTGACGATCCTAAAAAGGCAATCGCCGGGTCCCAGATCATCGTCACGACCACACCAGCCAACCGGCCAATTGTTGATGCTTCTTGGCTTGAACCCGGGCAGCATCTGACAGCTATGGGTTCGGATGCGGAACATAAGAATGAAATCGACCCAATGGCCATCGCCCGCGCAGATGTTTATGTGGCCGACAGCCTCAAACAAACGCGGAGACTGGGTGAACTCCACCATGCCATTGAAGCCGGCCTAGTCTCGCGCGATGCGGAGTTTGCGGAACTGGGCCAGATTGTCACAGGCACCAAGAAGGGTCGCAAAAGTGTCTCGGAGATCACGATTGCCGATCTTACGGGAACCGGTGTTCAAGACACGGCCATTGCCACGCTTGCGTTTGCGCGCGCCGAAGCGCACGGCGCGGGGACGCTTTTCGAAAGTTGATGGCAGGCGATCTTTGCCAGCCGAGCGCCCCTGATGGGTGCGTTGAGAAATGCAGTCCGGCGACACAACGTGTTGGCGAGCGTTCTTTGTTCGTGCCCGGCCGTTTTTTTCGAGCGGCATCCGCAGTTTCTCGGTTGGATACGCTTGAGGATGTCGGCTCGCAAAATTGATGCAACGCGTTACTAGCGTCTCTGTATGCGGCCCGGCCCTTACTGACATTGGAATTATCAACCGACTGCAAAACAATGTCGGCATGACGTCTGTGTTGTCACCGACCTATAACAGCTGTGGCTTTGTCGCATTAATGCTGCCACCGACCATGAAATGCTGGTGCGCTCGCGGTTCCGTCAACGAACCTAGTCCTATCACCGCATCCCCAGTCTTGGAGCATCGAAAATAATCTGCGCAACCAATTTGATCTATATTGACACCAATCGCGAAACCAATTGTATATTGATCGCATGACGATCTTGATTGGTAGCGAATGGTGGTGAACGTGAAAACAACTCCAACACTTGAAACAACCCGTGTTGCTCCTTCGCAGGCGGCTGCTATAGCATGCGATGCTCCCAGCCAACTGTTCATCGGCGGCCAATGGGTCGCCGCAAAAGGCGGCCGGACCTTTGATGTGATCGATCCCTCGACCGCTGATGCAATCGCCACCGTCTGTGACGCCGACATCCCGGACGCAATGGCGGCCGTCGACGCGGCAGAAAAGGCGGCTGCGGCCTGGAAAGCAACTCCGCCGCGCCGGCGCTCGGATGTTCTGATGAAGTGTTTTCACCTTCTTCTCGAACAGGCAGAATGGCTGGCACGACTGATCACAGTTGAAAATGGCAAGGCACTTGCCGACGCAAGATCGGAAGTCGCCTACGCGGCCGAGTTTTTCCGCTGGTATGCCGAAGAGGCGGTAAGATCTCCCGGTGAATTCGGACCTGCACCTTCCGGCGCGAACCAGATCATCGTGAGCCATGAGCCGATTGGTATTGCCGTATTGGTAACGCCTTGGAACTTTCCGGCAGCAATGGCTACGCGCAAAATTGCTCCCGCTTTGGCCGCGGGCTGCACCTGCATCCTGAAACCCGCAGCCGAGACCCCTCTTACGGCGCTGGCGATCGGAGAACTCATGCGACAGGCAGGTGTTCCCGCCGGAGTGGTCAACATCGTTACCACGAAGAAAGCAGGCCCTGTGGTCAGCGCGATGCTGCATGACAAGCGGGTACGGAAGCTGTCGTTCACCGGCTCGACAGGCGTTGGCAGGATCCTGCTGCGCGAGGCGGCGGACCAAGTCGTCAGTTGTTCAATGGAACTGGGCGGCAATGCGCCTTTCATCGTTTTCGATGATGCCGATCTGGAAACCGCTGTCGCCGGCGCAATGGTCGCCAAGATGCGCAACGGCGGTGAGGCTTGTACAGCCGCGAACCGCTTCTACGTGCAAAAGAGCATTCTGGCTGACTTCACGCGTCGTTTCGCGCAAGAGATGGCCGCACTCGAAGTAGGACCAGGCCTGGCCGCGGATAAGCAGCTTGGCCCACTGATCACCGAAGCCGCGGTGGCCAAGGTCGAGCGCCTGGTAGAAGACGCTGTCGCCAAGGGAGCCAACCTGGTTACCGGTGGCAGCAGATTGAGCGGCGAGGGCTTCTATTATCTACCGACCGTCCTCGCCAATGTCTCTGCCGATGCTGAGATACTTCGAGAGGAAATCTTCGGTCCGGTCGCGCCGATCATCGCGTTCGATACTGAAGACGAGGTCGTCGAACTAGCCAACGACACCGAGTATGGATTGGTATCCTATGTCTTTAGCCGGGACCTCAAGCGCGCGCTCGCAGTCGCGGGCAGGCTGGAAAGCGGCATGGTGGGAATCAACCGAGGTGTCGTTTCCGACGCTGCTGCGCCGTTCGGCGGCATGAAACAGAGCGGCCTCGGACGCGAAGGCAGCCACCACGGCATGCTCGAATATCTCGAAACGAAATACATCGCCGCCGCTTGGTAGGGGCGCGATCAACGCAGGTGCGTTTCGCTATGCCACGTAATGGCGTGGGGAAGTCAAGCCGGCTCAAGCCGTCCAAAGGTGACGCGGGTGGCTGAAGCCAGAACCAGGAGAGATAAATGTCGCTACTAAAAACCATCGACCCGAATCCATTGTTCGAGCCGAAGCATAAAACTGCGGAGCCGGATCGCCTCATCGCGGGCAGCCCCGCCTTCAAGACATGGTTGCAGGACACCGCCAAGGACGGCACAGTCAATACCGGCGTCTTCGAGGCCACGCCCGGCGAAACGCACTCCATCAAGGGTGAGACTTTTGAGTTTTGCCATCTCGTCCACGGTGTCATCGAACTGACCGAGAAGGGAAAGGAGCCTATCACTTATCGTGCGGGCGACAGCTTCGTGATGAAGCCCGGCTATGTCGGCGTTTGGAAGACCATAGAGACGGTGCGAAAAATCTTCGTCACCGTAACCTGATCACGGGACTCTCGACGACGGGGCGGAAACGGAGCAATCCGGCAGGCAAGGCCTTCAGATGCTTCCACCCGAAACTGGATGGGCGGTTATCCGCCCATCCGACTTCCAAACTCGAAGGCTTATAAACCAAGCTTGTCGCGGTTCGGCCTAGACATCAATCTTATGCCCCTCTTTCACCAAAACCCGCCGCTGTTGTTTCGAGGTGAGCGCAGAGACCCACGAAATGGATGAACTCATGCAAACGGAATCCGTCGTTCTTGCGCCTTTCGAGGCTCACCATCTGGATGATGCGGTGGCGCTTTCGCGTGCGGCGGGCTGGGCTCACAGGAGAGAAGACTGGGAAATGATATGGTCGCTGAGCCAGGGGCGCGTTGCACTCGTTGGCGACCGGGTCGTGGGAACAGCTCTCATGACTCCCTTCGGCGACACTTGCTCAGCCATCAACATGATCATTGTCGACGAAAGCCAGCGCGGCCGGGGATTGGGAAGAAAATTGACCACCGCCGTGTTGGAACTCGCCGGCGATCGCCAATGCCGTTTGACGGCGACGAATGACGGCTTGCCGCTTTACGAAAAGCTGGGCTTTGTTGCGACACATCAGATCGTCCGCCACCAAGGCATCGTCAATCGCATCAATGCTTCTGAAAATGTTGAGTGGGTCGGGCCCGACGCCCTGCCGGCAATCAAAGCGCTCGATCGTGCGGCGTTCGGCGCCTCCCGCGAGGCATTAAACGATGTCCTGTCGAAGGAGGGAAGGTTCGCGGTCATTCGGAACGATGATCGTATCGTCGCATTCGCGTCGACGCGGTTGTTCGGAAAGGGCGAAGTGGTCGGGCCGGTCGTTGCGGAAAACTTTGAACAGGCGAGGGACTTGTTCGCATTCATCCTCTCCGGCAAGGAAGGTCATTTCGTCCGGATCGACATTCCTGAAGAGACGGGCCTTTCGTCGTCGCTCAAAGGCTGGGGGCTGCCTCAAGAGGGTGGAGTCGTTGCGATGGTTCGAGGTGCTGCGGGCCACCCTCAAACACCAGCGGTTCAGACTTTCTGCCTGGCCAGCCAGGCTATCGGCTGACTTGGTCGGGCGGAAGTCCGTTGATTGCACGTCCATTGTCTCTGGGCGAAACATTAATAATCATGTCTGTACTCTGAGGTGATCGCGAGTGGCGATCACCTCTCCGCATGGTATATCTCGGCAAGGTCGCATAGATCCCAGTTTCCGCCAGACAACACGACACAAACTTTTTCGTCGGGCTCGACATCTATGGCGCCCGCCAACAGCGCTCCCACACCGATGGATGCAGCGGGTTCAGCAATGAGTTTCGCGTCCTTGGCAAGAGCGCGCATCCCGGCAATGATATGCTCGTCTTCAACAAGAATAATTTCGTCCACATACTTTTCGATAATCGGGTAGGGGTTTTGACCCGGAACGCTTATCCTCAAGCCATCCGCAATAGTGTTCTTCAAGGGAAGCGATGTGCGCTCCTTGTTTATGCGGCTCTGAAAATACTTCGGCGTCAGGGCAGGTTCCGCCCCAATGACGCGCACTGATGGCTTTGATTCTTTGATGGCAGTCGCGATTCCCGAGATTAGCCCGCCGCCGCCGATGGGAACAATGACTGAATCTACATCGGCGAGATCCTGCAGAATTTCACAGCCAATTGTGCCCTGACCGGCCATCACGACAGGGTCCTCAAAAGCGTGAACAGCTGCGTATTTGTTTTCTCCAGCGATTTCATACACCCTTTTCCACCTGGCGGCGGTGTCGCCATCGAAAAGAATAACCTCTGCCCCAAGTGCCTTTGTGTTTTCAATTTTGATTTTGGGCGTGGTGACCGGAAGCACCAAAATTGCTTTTACGCCGAGCAACCTGGCAGCATAGGCAATCCCTTGGGCATGATTGCCCGACGACGTTGCGATGATACCGTTCGCGATCTCTTCCCGCGATAGCGAGAGAGCCTTGTTCAGGGCGCCGCGAATTTTGAATGCACCCGTAATCTGCAGGGTTTCCGGCTTGAGATAGAGCTGACAACCAGCGGCGCTTTCCATTTTTTCCGCGCGCAATAGCGGCGTGTGCCTGATGTACGGTTTCAGCCGCTCCTGAGCTTCACGAATGTCTTGAATGGTGGGGTAGTTGCGCATGGTCATCACTCAAAAAACTGAAAGAAAGCGCCGACGTTGTTGGCTATTGCGTTCTGATAGATTTTGTTGGCTGTCGTATTGTCTTGTATGGCCATCCCGGTGGAGTCGAAAATGGTGATTTCGTCATCACTCTCTCGTCCCGGCTTCCTCCCCAACAATACCTCGCCGATTTCGCCGTGGATGTCGTCCTTGGTAATGATGTTTTTATTCAGCGGGTGCCAAGTCTCGCCCTTTTCCGTGCATTGCGAAAGCGAGTCGACGATTATTTTGGCATTTCGGAAAAGCTCCGGATCCAGCTCCTGTTTGCCGCGTTGATCCGTGCCGATCGCAACGATGTGTGTACCGGGTTTTACCCATTCCGCTTCCACAAGCGACCCTTTCCCTCGGGTCGTTGTGATCAAGATGTCGGCCCGCTCGACCGCCTCCTTCTTCGAGCTTGCGACGGTGACGGGAATGCCGAATTCGCGCTCGATGTCCGCCTTGTATTTGGAACTTGTTTCGTAGGTGCTGTCCCAGGCGTGGATCTCTTCGATCTTCAGGATCTCGTTGATCGCACGGATTTGCATTCTTGCCTGATTGCCTGTGCCGATCGACGCGATCGTCCTGGCGTTCTTTCTCGCCAGTGCTTTGACGGAGACGGCTCCCGCCGCCCCGGTTCTGAGGCCAGTGATCAAGCTACCATCCATGATACAAATCAACGCACAGCTCCTGGCATCAAACAGGAGAATGGTGCCCATGCTGTTCGGCACGCCGTGTTCTACCGGGTTGTTGGTGAACCCTCCGGAATGCGCCTTCATAGAGATGATTTCAGCGACCTTATAATAGCCAAGCTTGAAGTCGATCTCGCCACGCCGGGAGGGCAGATGAATCCCGATATAGTCGGGCTGTTCCACCTGAGCGCTGCTGAAGGCCTTGTAAGCCTCTTCGACCGCGCCAATGACCTCTGTCATGCCGATAAGCCGTCCTACGTCATTCTTCTTGAGTAGCAGCGTTTTCATGCGTGACCTCTCTATTTCAATTCATCGGATGCATCGGCGCATCACGACTTGACCCGCACTAATCATATTGGGCCCGCTGTATTTCTATTGGCCGTATCCGCCGGGCCTCAAGCAGATTGTTTTATATCGCATGGCGATTTTGGCAGAGAGTACCGGCAGGCGCTTTCGAAGCTTGGGCGGTGTGTTGGAACTAACCCGCCACCGCGGATCACTGTGACCCGGCACTCACAAGGGGAAATGATGTTTCTCTCCAGCATTTTGTGCTGATGTTCCGAAATCTCCGGGCAATTCGGATGCGAGCGCCGGGCTATGATTGGTCATAACTTAAACAGCTCCCCGCAAAGCAAGGACGAAGCGCATGACCATTTTCCGCCCGAAATACATCACGTTCGATTGCCACGGCACGCTGATCAACTTTCAGATGGCGGAGGCGGCACGCGATCTCTACGCCGAGCGCATGAGCGAGCAGAAAATGCTGCAGTTCATCGCCGACTTCTCTGCGTACCGGCTTGATGAAGTCATGGCCGACTGGAAACCCTATGCGGAGGTCGTGCATAACGCATTGGCGAGGACCTGCAAACGCAATGGCATCCAGTTCAAGAACGAAGACGCGCAGATGGTTTACGAACGCGTTCCCACTTGGGGGCCGCATCCAGACGTTCCGGCCGGTCTTGCCAAGGTGGCAAAGGAAATTCCGTTGGTCATCCTGTCGAATGCAATGAACTCCCAGATCATGTCTAACGTCGAGAAGCTCGGCGCGCCTTTCCACGCGGTTTACACCGCCGAAGAGGCTCAGGCCTATAAGCCGCACTTCCGGGCCTTCGAATATATGCTCGATATGCTTGGCTGCGGACCGGAGGACATACTGCATTGCTCTTCTTCGTTCCGTTACGATCTTATGTCCGCGCACGACCTTGGGATCAAGAACAAGGTCTGGGTCAATCGCGGTCACGAGCCGGCCAATTCCTATTACGGCTACACCGAGATAGCCGGCATCTCGGACTTGCCGGGCGTTGTCGGGCTTTAAGGAAGCCCGAATACATCTGAAAATCTCTCTTCCACCGGTCCGACTGCGAACCTCGGTTGCCGGAGGTAAAGGGCCGAGGGGATTGCGGTGCCGCCGTGTTCGGCGGCGCGATCATGGATCCCGGCACGGGCGAGGTAACAATGCTGGGGCCAGGACAATCGTGCTGAAGGTGGGGACAGTGGTTCAAGCGCCTTCAGTAACATCGCCATCCTTCGCGGAGGTTGGCCGCAGCGGACTGGATGCCATAACGACGGTCGTTTTTGACCATTGCCGTCCGGCTCCAAACAGTGCGAGGGTCTCAATCGTGGGTGCTTGTAACGATGCGTTTCCAGACGACGGCGCGGGTCATCTCGACGGCAACCAGTCGGTCGGCGAGCCATTCACCGAAGCATATTTCAGGGGCGCTGCCGCTATTCTGGCGACTAAGCCGAGCCCTGCCGAGGCGCAGGTGTCCGGTGAGCTGCTGCTGCGCCACTACGGTTTGACGGGAGCGATCAGGGTTCTGTCCTCGGAAGTGGAGTGTACCGCCGAGGTCACTTTGTTGAGCGGCGATCGGTTGATCCTCAAAACGTCAGCGCGGCCGGAAGGACGAGACAGTTTCCGCTTCCAGGTTGCGGCCCTTGCAGGGCTGGAAGACGCTTCCGGTTTCGCAGCACCTCATCTGGTGCGAACCGGCGCCGGTGCGCTGATGTTCGAAGAGGAGGAGATTTGCGGCTACCTGCAGACCCGACTTTCAGGGGTGCCGCTGCACCAGGTGAACGCAACTCCGGACGTCCGCTACCGGGTCGGCCAGGCGCTTGGCAGGCTCAGTTTGGCGCTAGAGCCTCTGAAGCTGCCCGCCATGCATCGCCCGGTACTTTGGCATGTCGGATGCTGGCCGAGGCTAATGGAACTGGAGGAGCATCTGCAATCAGAGCCTGTCGCGACTTCAGTGCGTCTTGCCATGAGCAATTATGTCGAGCTCATCAAGCCGCAACTGCGCGAGGTAGCATGGCAGGTCACGCACAATGACCCCAGCCCCTTTAACACGCTCCTGGCCGGTCAGGGTATCGCGTTCATCGATTTCGGCGATGGCTGCTGGGGTCCTCGGATTCAGGATCTCGTGGTTGCTGCAAGCCACTTGGTAACTGACCCATCTTTGGCTCTCGGCGGCTCAGAAAATCTCATCGCCGGTTATGCTTCGGTGACTCCGCTTTCCACGCTTGAGGCGAAACTGCTGGTCGGATTGATGAAGGCGCGCCAAAGCGCCCTCATCCTCATCAACTACTGGCGAGCCGAGCTGTTTCCGGCCGAGGCGGCATATATCAAGAAAAACGTGGCCAGGGCCGAACGCGGGCTCTCTATCCTATCGGCGTTAAGCGTGGGGGAGGCCGATATGGCTGTGCGTCGCGCAGGTGCTTAGCCCGGCCGCACTTAAACGTCGCGTCGCTCGCCTTGGTATCAGGACGGTAAGCCGCGACCTACTCGCGGATGGAAATCTAAGCAGGATCAAAGCTATGTCCACAGATCTCATGCCCAACCGCTTCACACCCGGGGAAGCCACAATTTCCCCCCGGGAGTCTGAGCTGATCGCCCGGCGCGACAGCGTATTGGGAGCGTCCTACAGGCTCCAATACCGCCGGCCGGTTCATTTCGTTCGGGGCGAGGGCATGTGGCTCTTCGATCCGGACGGACATCCCTATCTCGATTTCTATAACAACGTGCCCTCTCTCGGGCATTGTCACCCAGAGATCAACGCTGCCATGGCAGAACAAGCCAGCCGGATTAGCGCAAACACGCGCTATCTTGAACCGAGGCTGGTCGATTATGCCGAACGGCTCGTGGCCACCTTTCCCCAGGAACTGAATCGCGTTGTCTTTACCTGCACGGGTAGCGAATCGAACGACCTGGCGCTCCGGATTGCAAGGCTGGCCAGCGGCAGCGAAGGTGTGATCGTCTCTTCCCATGCCTATCACGGCACCAGTGCGGCCACCGCGATGGTGTCGCCCAATCTGGGCGATGCCATCAAGCTCAGCCCTGCCGTGCGCATGGTGTCGTTGCACGGTCCCTCGGGCATACCCGAGCGGCAAGCTGCGGCATTCTTTGAAGAACAGGTTCGCTCCGCAATCGCTGATTTGAACCGGCGTGGGATTGGCATCGCGGCCCTTCTCATCGACACGATTTTCTCCAGCGACGGCGTCTGGGTTGACCCTCCTGGCTTCATCGCCGGTGGAGTTAAAGCGGTGCGGGAAGCAGGTGGCCTCGTGATTGCCGATGAAGTTCAACCAGGATTTGGACGGACGGGCACACACATGTGGGGTTTTGGGCGTCACGAAGTTGTGCCTGACCTCGTCACTCTCGGCAAGCCTATGGGCAATGGATTTCCAATCGGCGCGGTTGTTGGCCGCAAGGCACCGATGGATCGCTTTGGAGCAACTGCCCGGTACTCAAACACTTTCGGCGGCAATACCGTCGGGATCGCGGCCGCTGACGCCGTCCTGACCATTTTGCACAGAGATCGCATCCCCGAGCATGCGCATGCCATGGGTGAACGCCTGAAAATGGGGTTGGAGCATCTTGCTAAGCTGCACGGCGGTATCCGCGGCATTCGAAATGCCGGTCTGTTCTTCGGCATCGACATCGGGCTGGATGGAACGGGAGAGGCCAGCCGGCGTGCCATGGCATTGGAGATTGTAAACCTGGTGCGTGACGATGGCGTTCTTATCAGCACGACTGGCGCCAACGAGGATACGCTGAAAGTTCGGCCCCCACTTATTTGCCAGGCGGAGCATGTGGATCGGTTTCTCGAAGCCATGGCGTCCGCGCTCAGGAAGGCCGTTGCGTAGGTGTAACATCGGCTGCCTCGGCAGCCGACCAGGATCGTGCCATTTATCACCGAAAGCTAAGGCCATGAAACTCGATCGGACAGACATCAAGATCCTGCACGTGCTGCAGCAGAATGGTCGAATGACCAATGTGGAGCTTGCTGAGGTTGTCAACCTATCGCCGAGCCCCTGCCTCATGCGCGTCAAGAAGCTGCAGTCGGAGGGCTATATCGAAGGCTACACGGCGCAGATCAATGTCGCCAAGTTGGGGCCGGCGCTATTGGTGTTTACTGAGGTCACGCTGAAGAACCACCGGCAGACCGACTTTGCACGCTTCCTCACTGCTATCGAAAAGATCGAGCAACTCATCGAGTGCCATGTGATCTCGGGCGGCTACGACTATCTCTTGAAATTCGTGGCTACCGGCATAGGCGAATATCAGGAGATCATGGAGCGGTTGGTCGAGTTGGACGTCGGTATCGACAAGTATTTCAGCTACGTGGTGCTGAAATCGCCGATCCGCAGGGCGCAACTGCCGCTGACGAAACTGTTTCAACCATAGGCTCCGATAAACTCCTCGCCCTTTCTCCGGGCGATCCAATCTCTAGAGACAAGGCGCGCCACCATGAAGTTTTTATCCTACTGGCACGACACTGCTCCGGCTTTTGCCGAGGCCGAAGAGGGTCCGATCGATGGCCATTACGACGTCGCGGTGGTCGGCGGAGGCTTCACCGGTCTTGGCGCCGCCCGGCAACTCGCAAAGGCGGGTGCCAAAGTCGTCGTGCTGGAAGCCGAGACGGTGGGCTGGGGCGCCTCCGGCCGCAATGGCGGTCACTTGAACAACGGGCTTGCGCATAGCTATCTGGCGGCAAAGGCGGAGCTTGGCAAGGAGCGCGCGATTGCGCTTTACAAGGCGCTGGACGACTCGATCGACACCATCGAGGCTCTAATCGAAGAGGAGAGAATTGATTGCAGCTTCCGCCGCACCGGTAAGCTGAAGCTCGCTTCAAAGCCCCAGCATTTCCAAGCGATCGCCCGCAACTTCGAAGCCGTGCACGCCGAAGTCGATCCGGACACGGCGTTGCTTAGCGCAGACGACCTGAAGCAGGAAATCGGCTCGCCCTTCCACGGAGCGATGCTATCGAAGAAGAGCGCGATGATGCATATGGGTCGCTACGTCATAGGGCTCGCCGAGGCAGCGAAGCGTCACGGCGCGACGATCTTCGAGAACGCGGCCGTCACGGGCCATCGGCAGGCGGACCGCCGTCATCATCTGAAAACCGGCCGCGGCAGCGTCACCGCCGATGCGGTGCTTGTTGCCACCGGCGCCTATACCCCCTCGACCTTCGGCTATTTTCGGCGCCGGATCATTGCGGTAGGCAGCTTCATCATTGCCACGCGGCCGCTGACCGAAGCGGAGATCGCGGCGACGATGCCCGGCAACCGCACCTGCGTCACGTCGAAGAATATCGGCAACTATTTTCGGCTCTCGCCCGATAACCGGCTGATCTTCGGAGGCCGCGCGCGCTTCTCGGCAACTTCCGACCACGGGTCGGACCCCAAGATCGGCGCGACCCTAAAGGCAAGCCTCGCTGAGATCTTCCCGCAACTCGCCAGTGTCGAGATCGACTATTGCTGGGGCGGGCTCGTCGACATAACCAAGGACCGGTTCCCGCGCGCCGGCTGTCATGACGGCGTCTGGTACGCCATGGGTTACTCCGGCCATGGCGCCCAGCTTTCGACCCATCTCGGAATGCTGATCGCCGACGCGATCCTCGGCCGGCCCGACTGCAATCCGATGAAGGGGCTCCAATGGCCAGCCGTCCCGGGGCACTTCGGAACCCCCTGGTTCCTGCCGCTGGTCGGCATGTATTACAAGATGCTGGACAGCGTCGGCTAGGGACTTCTTGTCCTAGCCTCGTCGTCCGCCATGATCAGAGCCCGCCGACCTCGACTCTGGAGCCGTCAAAGAAGCGCGACAGCCGGAAGGGCGTGGGATCAACGCAAGGCCTATCGTTAGCAATCAGATCAGCGGCGAGGCGGCCGATGCCCGGGCCAATGCCGAAGCCATGGCCGGAACCGCCAGCGGCCAAATAAAGGCCTTTCACATGATCAGACGCCGAGATAACGGGCACCGCGTCCGGTGTGCAATCCACATAGGCGCCCCAACTGTCAGCGATTTCGATACCCGCAAGCGCCGGGAACTGCTCGGTGACGCCCTTCAGGATAGCGGCGATCGTCCGGCGGCTCGGTCTTGGATCGAGAACACGGATTTGCTCGAAAGGCGAAAGCGTATCGTTGGTCCAGCTCGCCAATGCTTCCGGTCCATGGAACATGGACTTGCCAACACCAATCTGGACCGCTTTCAGTCGCTTCAGAAACATCGGCATGAACCAGCGCGCGTAGCGCAGGCCCTGTGGCGTAATATCCAAGGTCGCTCTACCGCTGATAGCGAGCGTGTAACTGCCGTCCAACCTGCGGGTCAGCGAGCACTCAGGCGTATAGATCGCCTCGCCGAGATTGATTGTGGGTCGTGTACGAATTGCAGTCTGGCGCACGCTTGCCTGCGGAAACTGCACGCCGTACTGGCGACAGAACAAGGAGGTCCACGCACCGCCGGCGTTCAGAACGGCCTGCGACCTGATGATCCCTTTTTCGGTGATGATGCCAGCAACTGCACCATTGACGATATCGAGACCCCGTGCCGCGCATTCCTGGTGGATAGTCGCTCCGAATTTACGGGCACCATTCGCGATGGTCGGCGCCGCAATGGCGGGTTCTCCCTTGCCATCATCGACTGAATGGACGCCGCCGAGCCAGCGGCGGCCTTGCGCGGGAATTCTGTCATGCGCCTCCCGGGCAGTTAGCATCTTGGTATTGACGTTGAATTGCCGTGCAAGATCAAGCCATTGTTCCCATTCCGCCAGTTGCTGTGGGTTGTCTGTCGCATAGAACAGACCGCATTGGCGGAACCCGACGTCTTCCTCGATTTTGGTTGCAAACTGATCCCACGCCTGCATGGAAATTCCCGAGAGCGGCAGTTCGCGCTCATCACGGTTCTGCCGGCGGCACCAGCCCCAGTTTCGGCTGGACTGCTCACCGCCGATATAACCCTTCTCGACCAGGGCAACGGAGAGCCCTCGCTCTGCGAGAAAAAATGTCGCCGACGCACCGATAATGCCGCCACCGATGACGACGACGTCGGCCTTCGCGGGAAGCTCTTGATCGCTCTGTATGCATTTGAGGAGTGGTGACATCGTGGCTGACCTGAATTGATTAGTCGGAGCTGTTTTCTGCCTGCCGCGCAGGAGCGTCTTGCGCGAGCACGGCGATCGCGTCGATCTCGACGAGATAGCCGTAGTGGAGTTCGGGCACCGGAACCACGGTGCGCGCCGGGCGCGCCTCTCCCAGCCGCGCTGCATAAACCTGGTTGAAGCGCGGCCAGTTGCTGACGCCGACGATGTAGGCAGTCACCCTGATGAGATCGTCCGGGGTTCCGCCTGAGGCTTCCAGGACCGCCAGCATGTTGTCGATGGCCTGCCCCGCCTGCGTCTCGAAGCTATCGTCGGAAAGCGGCGCCCCATCCGGCCGGATCGGGAGCTGCCCTGATACATAAAGGTGCTGGCCCGCCAGTTTTGCCTGGACATAATGACCGGCCGGGCTGGGCGCGCGATCGGTATTTACGGTTATGAGGTTCGACATCACCAGCCTCCGAAACGCGGCCAACAAGCCTCAACGGCATGCGAGCCACTGCGGACAACATGATAGACGGGGTGCTGCGCAGCGGTTGCGCATGCGTGGTTCGGCAGGATCCGCACCCGGTCTCCGATCGCCAGATCGGGAAGTCGAGCGTCCGAGCCGGGCCGCACCGCGATGATGCCATGCTCCTGGTTCGCATCGGCAACGATGATGTCCTGGTAGGCATTGCCGTCGATGTCACTGACGAGGCCATATCCCTGGTCGATGGCCTGCCTGCTTGTGCCGCGGTCCCGCGACAAAGACATCCATCCGCCATCGGTTATGATCCAACCCTTCTCGCGCTGGTGTCCGATAACCGTCGCAAGAACGCTGAGCGCGATGTCATCGACCTGGCAAATTCCGATGCCTGCCATCACCAGATCGAAGAACACGAACACCCCGGCGCGGACTTCGGTCACGCCTGTTAGATCCTTCGCATGATGGGCCGTCGGCGTCGAACCGACGCTGACGACCGGGCACGGCAGACCCGCGCCACGAAGAAGCTGCGCGGCTTTAACAACGGCCAACCGCTCCGCCTCCGCATAGCGCTGCTGCGCGTGGTCGCCTCCACCTTTGTAGCTATCGCCGGCATGGGTCAAAACGCCACGCAGCTCCGCGCCTGCCGCCAGCGTCTGCCCAATCTCCAGCAACTGCGCGTGATTGCCAGGCACTACACCCGAGCGGTGGCCATCGCAATCGATCTCGATCATGGCTGGGATCCGCATTCCGGCGTCTCGGGACGCCTCGGCAACCGCCTGCGCCTGTTCGACGGTATCCAGTACCACCACGAGATCGACGCCCTTGGCGCGCAGCTCGGCGACACGCGCGAGCTTTGAAGGAGCGATGCCGACGGCATAGATCATGTCGCGAACGCCAGCGGCCGCGAACTGCTCCGCTTCCTTCAGCGTCGAGACGGTCGCCGGTCCCTCTGGCGCACTCATGAACCGCCGGGCAACGTCAATCGACTTCGCCGTCTTCAGATGCGGTCGCAGCGACACGCCGAGGTCATCGAGCGGGTTCCTGAGCCGCTTGATATTGCGGTCCATCCGGTCCGCATCCAGAACCAGACAGGGCGTTTCCAACGTCTCAAGCGTGGTCGTGGCTGCCAAGCCAGGGGAGGGGGCGAACGTCGCTAGATCCATTTGTCGGGTCTCCAAATTCGAAACTCACCTTGTCGCCAAATCGTAAAGACGGCAATTAATGATCGGTGAAGCTGCGATTCAGGTGCGCCTTAATACCGATGGTGCAATACCATCCGCGTCAGCTTGAATCCGCTCGAGAACGTTGATCTCCGCCTCGATCTCCAATCGCAGATCGGCACTGCCGGAAAAAGCGCCATTGAAAGCCGCCGTTCCGATGGTAAAGCCTGCAGCACCAGACCGTACGACCGCCGCCATCCTTTCAGGGCTGTCTATCGATCCGGCAACAACCACAGGCTTGGCCACGGCCTCGCACACCCGCGTCATCAGCGCTTCGACATCGCCGCCGAAGCGATAGGCGAGCAGATCGAGACCGCTGACGCCGTTGATCGCCGTCAAATGCCGGGCACTTTCCACAATTGTGTCGATCGTCCCTTCGAGCTTGCTCGGATGACCGACGATCTTGCCGGGGAACGGATAGTATCGGATGTTTCGCCCAGCAATAACTGGGAGAACGACATGTGGTCGGGTGCCACCCATCAAGATATCGACGCCAAGGTCGACCGCGGCCTGCGCGGATCGTCGCTCGCTCTCCTCATCGAGGCTGACCACTTCGAGGTAGAGCGTGGCACCCGCCGTCTTGATTGCCGAAGCAAGGCCCAAGAGTTTATCGAATGGCAGGCCAATATCCTTGAACCCCACATGTCTGATGCCGGCGGCAAGCACATCCTGGAGGCGCTCGGCCGCGTCGGCAACGGTGCGGTCCTGGTTGGTCAACATAAATATGAAGTCGAGAGAAGTCTGGGGCATCGAAAGCGCTCCTAGATTGCGTTGAGAAGCAGCGCCTGATCGAAGGCGTAGCGTAGTGAGGAATGGTCGGCTGTACCTTGGCCGGCGATGTCGAATGCAGTGCCGTGATCGACGCTGGTCCGGATGAAGGGCAAGCCGATGGTGACGTTGACGCCTTTGTCGATGCCGAGATACTTGACCGGAATGAGGCCCTGGTCGTGATATTGCGCAACGACGATATCGAACTCGCCCCTGCGGGCCCGCATGAAAATCGTGTCTCCTGGCCATGGACCAGACGCGTTTATTCCAAGTTCCTGAGCCCGGCTGATTGCCGGCGCGATAACGTCGAGATCTTCGCGTCCGAACATGCCGTTTTCACCGGCATGGGGATTGAGGCCGGCGACGGCAACGCGTGGCGACGAAATGCCATAAGCCTTGCCTGCCCGGTGCGCCAATTCGATCGTTCTGAGCACAGAATCCTTCGTCACAAGGTCGATGGCGTCGCGCAACGAGACGTGGATCGTGACCAGGATGACACGCAGCTCGTCGTTTGCCAGCATCATCGCGAACTTGCCGGTCCCCGACCGTTCTGCAAGGATTTCAGTATGGCCGGGATAATTGAGCCCCCCCATTTTCATCGCTTCCTTGTTGATCGGCGCGGTGACGATGCCCTTGATGTTGCCTGCCAGCGCTTCGTCGATAGCCCTCACAACATACTCGTAGCTGGCGCGGCCAGCGCGCGCGTCCACCTGACCGATCGGCAAATCGTCAGGTAGATCCGAAACGTTGAGTACGGCCATGAGCTTGCCGTCTGGAACAGCCTCATCGACCGAAGTGACGGGTTGCACCTGGAGCGGGAGACCGAGGAGTCGGACAGCACGCTTCATCACCTTGGAATCGCCGATCACCACCGCGTGCTCAGGCAGTCCATCCGCAAAAATGCGTGCGACGATTTCCGGGCCGATCCCGCAAGGATCACCCATGGTTATTCCGATAGGCTTCTTCATTTCTTATCTCCAAGCCAGAGGCCCCGAAGCAATTCCGCTGATTTCAGCAGGACATTCGACGAACCGAAGCCGCCCGCTTTTGTGATGATGTGAATGGGATGCGATCCGCTCGTGCGCCCAACCGGAATTCCTGGCTCGATCTCGCCCAAAAGTTCGAGCGAACCAATCTCAAGTACGCCCAACACGGATTCGGCAGTGTCGCCGCCGGTCACGAAGAGCCCGGTCACGGGATTACGCTCCAGGAGCATGCGCACCGCCTGGCCAAGAGCGATTGCGATGAACCGAGGCTCGGCCGAGGTGCCGCGCTCAGACGTTGTTAGAATGACATCTCCGGTAGACCCAGATTGGCTATATTGCGCAACGGCGCTTTCGGCGGCGAGAACGGGGGAGTGAGACGCCTGCTCGGCGTCGACCACGATCTGCCGCACGTTGCCAGTCCTCATCAGCCTTAAGCATTGCTCGCGGCTCAGAGGGTTGACGCTGCCGATGACGAAGAGATTGAGCGCCGCCTTGGTGGTCGACGGTGCGATGTGGTCAGCGGGGCCAACATAGTCCGCCAAGGCAGTCGCCAATCCCGGAGAACCACACCAAAGAATGGACCTAGGATCGGCCGCCGATTTCACCAGCACGGCCAGGTCGTCCTGAGTTTCTGCATCGGCTATCAGTAACTTGCTGTCATCCGCGACAAGTTCGCCGGACTTTAATGCACGAACTTCCGCAAGCCCAAGAAAACGCACTTCCGCGTCCGGAATATCCCGGAACAGCGCCCGAAGATGAGAGTCTGTTATAGGATGGAGCGGGTCCCTCGCAAATTCGGTCTTTTCCAACGGCACGCCACGCAGAAGCTGACGCCCTCCTTCAGTCGTTCGCCCGCCCGCTGGGAAGGCCGGAGCGACGATTGCAACGGCCCGACCGGATGACGCACGTGCAGCAGATACTTCAGCTCCAACGTGGCCTCGAATGGTGGAATCGACAGTGTTGTAAAGGATCTCCGCCGACGCCAGGCTTTTTGCCGCCAGCGTCGCCCGATCGACAGCGTCCTCAATGGATACTGCGCGGCTTGCCTTGTTCACCGAGATGACCGCAGCATTTTCCAGAGACGATCGCTGATAGTTGTTGAAGACCAAGCATCTGTGCCCCATGCTCACGAATGGTGCGGCGCCATCCGTTGCGCTCGTCAGATCGTCGGCGAGAATTCCTACCTTCAAAATTTCTCTCCCGTCGGTGATCAATGTGACGAGATACTATTAGCGCTATTGCTTCTGCCAAAAAAACGATGAATTCTGACAGAAATCCGTAACTTCAAGTCACAGATATGGCCGCGCGAGTCCCTGCATTATCCGCACTGAGAGCCTTTGAATCCGCTGCACGTCACTTGAATTTCGGACGCGCCGGCGATGAATTGTTTGTGACGCACAGCGCCATCAGCAAGCAAGTCCGCTTGCTTGAGGAAGACCTTGGCGTAGATCTTTTCGAACGAAGAAACAGGGCCGTTTTCCTCACCGACGCGGGGCGTCGCCTCCTTGTCACGATGAGTGAGGTGCTTCGCCAGATCAGCGATTGTTGCGAGGAAATAAGAGTTGGCGGTTCGGCGCCGCTGGTGGTCTCATGCGAGCCGACATTCACGCAGCGGTGGCTGATCCCTCGCCTCCCACAATTCAATGCACTTCATCCGGATGTCGAGGTTCATGTATTGGCCGCTGGTGGTCCGGTGAGCTTCGACAGGAATCATATTGATTTAGCGCTACGGAGAAGCGATTTCAGCTGGTCGCCGGAGCTCTTTGTGGAAACGGTCGTCGAAGAACGTGTCGGCCCCGTATGCGCGCCACGTCTGTTGGCTTCCGGCAGCGATGATATTCTTTCCTTGCCTCGCATTCATTCGGCCACCCGGCGAGATGCGTGGGCGCGATACATCGCCGATAATCAACTCGCAGATCCAAATCCAACCGGGAACCAGGTATTCGAACATTTTTATCTGAGCATTGAGGCGGCAATCGCTGGCTTAGGTGCAGCAATCGGCCCAGAGCCGTTGGTAGCCGATGCTGTAGAAAGCGGGCAACTGGTGGCGCCGCGGGGATACTCCGGCAACGGATACAGCTACATTCTTTTGAGCCGCCTCCCGTTCGAAGGCGATGCTAGGAAACGAAACTTCCTCTCCTGGCTTCGGCGGCAGTTTGGTCCCTGAAGCGCGCAGTCTAGTCAGAACCTTGAGGCTGATGTTCCGCTACGAGAGATAGTGGGGCTAATGAGCGAATCGTGGAGATCGCAGCCGCGGACGGCCGCAGCGGACAACGCGACGGCGTGCTTAACATACCAATCGCTCAGCCCAAGTTCAGATGCTGGGGCCCAGTATGTTTGCTCTGGCTTCGATAATATGGTCGTACATGTTTCGCTCAGCCTCTCTGCTGTCGCGGTCTTTGATTGCGTCGAGAATCGCCTGATGGCTGACGATATAGGTCGCCATGCGCTCAGAGGTCAGCGACTGTTCTTTCATTTTTCCCCAGAGGTTTCCCGCCCGTACCGCGTGAATGCCTTCATAGAGCGAGGCAAGAAGACCGTTACGAGCGGCTTGGACGATGATGCGATGAAAGACGGCGTCCCATTTCTCGAATTCAACTAGGGATTCCGACGTGCTGCCTCGCGCGATTGATTTCTGCATTTCTTCGACTTCCTGCCTTGTCGCCCGCAACGCTGCCAAGGCAGCGATCTTGGGTTCAATGATCAGCCGCGCCTCGAAAACTTCCGCCGGATAGGTGCGCAATGTGTCCCCTTCATTGGTTGCCGGCCGGCGAAGGGCGCTGGAGCCTACGCCGCTGCCGGCGATAAAGGTGCCTCTGCCGACGTGCCTGATCAGGCGGCCTTCCTTCTCCAATGAACTGAGCATCCTTCTGAGGGCGGTACGCGGCAGCCCGAGTTTCAGCGCCAAGTCACGCTCGGGGGGCAGGCGATCGCCTGGTTCCAGACCTTCCGCCTCAATGAAATCCTTCAAAACCACGCTCATGTGACCTCCACAACAATTATTTTGCGAAACCAATTTGATCTATATTGACACCAATGGCAATACCAATCTTATATTGATCATCGAACCAAGGCCGATTGGTAGCGAATGGTGCCAAGTTCAGGAGCTGTGCACCTGCTCGAACAGATTATGCGGCAGCATGCATAAATCGGCGAAAAACTTCAAACGAGAAGCTGCGCAGAGGAGTTAGACCGATGGCCGTTATGACAGAGGCTGTTACAGCGGGCGACGCAGCGCTTTCGGTGCGCGGCCTCACAGTCGACCTGCCGAAAGGCATGGAACGGGCTCATGCCGTCGAAAATGTCTCGTTCGACCTCAAGCGTGGTCAGATCCTTTGCATTATCGGTGAGTCTGGTTCCGGCAAGTCGGTTACGGCAAACACGATCATGGGGCTGTTGCCCAAGATCATTCCAGTCTCGTCGGGCGCGATCAATCTCGATGGAGCCACCATAGTCGGCGCACCGGCAAAAAGGCTGCGGCAGCTGCGTGGCCGTGTCGTGTCCATGATCTTTCAGGATCCGCTTTCGGCGCTCAATCCGTTGATGACGGTCGGCGAGCAGGTTGCTGAAGTGATGGCGGCCCATGGCGTGGGCACCAAGGCCTCGCGGCGTGACCGCGCACTCGAGTTGCTGACCGAGGTGGGCCTACCCGATCCGCATCTGATGTACCACCAGTATCCGTTCCGGCTTTCTGGTGGTCAGCGCCAGCGCGTCATGATCGCGATGGCGCTGGCCCTCGAGCCGACCATTCTGATCGCAGACGAACCAACGACAGCCCTCGACGTCACCACCCAGGCGCAGATCCTGAAGCTCATCCGTGACATTCAGCGCCGCAAGGATATGAGCGTCATGTTCATCACCCACGACTTCGGCGTCGTCGCAGAAATTGCCGACAGCGTCGTGGTTATGGAGAAAGGGCGGATTGTCGAGCAGGGCACCGCCGATCAGGTTCTCAAATCACCCAGCCACCCCTACACCAAACGCTTGATCGCAGCGGTTCCGCGCCTCACCGGCGAGGATAGAAAGCTCAAGGCGCAGACGGGCGACGAGACAATCCTGACTGTCAATGGCTTGTGCAAGACCTATCGCAGCGGCAGCGCGCTGTTCGGCAGCCAGCGTGTCGTGCCTGCGGTGAGGGACGCCTCATTCACGTTGGCTGCGGGCCGCACCCTCGGCATTGTTGGCGAAAGCGGCTCCGGAAAATCGTCGTTGGGCCGGCTTCTGATCAAGCTTCAGGACAGCGATAGCGGTCAGATCTTGTTCGAGGGCAAGGACATTGTCAAGCTTTCGGAATCCGAGTTCCGGCCGTTGCGCCCTCGGATTCAGATGATCTTTCAGGATCCTTTTGCCTCGCTCAACCCGCGATCCACGATTGGTCAAATACTGACCGTCGGGCCTGTCGCACATGGTATGTCCTACGCGCAGGCGCGCGAAGAGGCCCGGGCGTTGCTTTCCCACGTCGGTCTCGATGCCGGCGCCTTCGGCCGCTACCCGCACGAATTCTCGGGTGGGCAGCGCCAGCGCATCGGCATCGCCAGGGCCCTCATGTTCAAGCCTAAGCTACTGATTGCCGACGAAGCCGTCTCCGCGCTTGACGTGTCGATCCAAGCCCAGATCCTCAAGCTGCTTGACCAAATCCAGCGCGAGACGGGCGTATCAATGATCTTCATCACCCATGACCTTCGTGTCGCCAGTCAGATCTGTGACGAAATCGCAGTGATGCAGAAGGGCAGGGTTGTCGAGCGCGGCCCGCCGTCTCAGATCTTCCTGAAACCGCAATCGGACTACACCCGTGAACTTGTCGCTGCAATTCCGGGAGAACGACGGAGAGGCACTTGAGAAGGTTCAATTCACCGCTGGCAATCGCTGCCTAATGAGCAAAAGAGAGGGAATAAAATGACAAAAGACTCTACGACCAAAAGCAACATTTCTCGGCGCGACGCACTGCGTCTGATGGCAGCCGGCGGCATTGCATGCTTTGCCGCTCCCAACCTGATCGGCAAGCCTGACATTGCCCGGGCCGCCGACAAGAAGCCTGCGGGTCGCGTCGTGGTCGGGCTTTCGCAGGAACCGACCGTCTTCAATCCGCTGATGGCCCATATCGAAACGGACGATGCGGTCCACTTCTCACTTTTCGACGCCCTCTTCCGCATCGATCCAGCCGGTGTTCTCCAGCCCAATCTTGCGCTAGAAGTTCCCACGCAAAAGAACGGCGGCATCTCGGCGGATGGCCTGAACTGGCGCGTCCGGCTACGTGACGATGTGCACTGGCATGACGGTAATCCCTTCACGGCTGAGGACGTGAAGTTTACCCTTGAACTGATCACCAATCCGAAATTCCGCGCCTGGCGTACGGGCGGCCATTCGCTGGTGCGCGACCTCACTGTGGTCTCGCCAACTGAAATCACCTGGCGCATGGAGCAGGTTTTCGCTCCCTACCTGTCGTTTCTCACCGAAACCTTCATCGTGCCGAAGCACCTTCTCGAGAAGGAGCCTGATCCGAACGCAGCAGCCTTCAATCAGGCACCCGTTGGCACCGGCGCCTTCAAGTGGAGCCAGCGTGTCGCTGGGGACCACCTCGAACTGGCGGCGAACCCGGATTATTTTGGGGACGGTCCGTATGTCGAACAGGTCATATTCAAATACATTCCTGACCAGACGGTGCTCTACACCCAGTTCAAGAGCGGCGATATCGACCTCACAGACCAGGCGTACATCACGTCCGACCACTACGACGAGGCCAGCAAGTTGCCGGGTCGGGTGGTGAGCCTGGTGCCTGGTGCCTCTGTCGAGTCGTTCTATCTCAATCTTGAGCGGCCGCAGTTCAAGGAACTTGCGGTGCGTCAGGCACTCTATGCTGCAATGGACAGAAAGGCGATCATCGACGCCCTCTATTTCGGCGTGGTGACAACGACGGAAACCTTCATGCCGAAGGAGTCGTATTATTTCAATCCGAACCTTCCTGCGCAGGAATACAATCCCGACGCCGCACGCAAGCTCCTCGACGACGCCGGCTGGGTGCCCGGGTCGGATGGGATCCGTGAGAAGAATGGAGTGAAGCTGGCGTTCAACAACTCGACGACATCCGGCAACAATCTCCGTGAGCAGGTGCAGCAGTTCCTGCAGCAGACATTCGCCGAAATTGGCGTCCAGATGACCATTTCTAATTTGCCGGCTGCCGTGATGTTTGGCGAATTCTGGCTGAAGTCACAGTTCGACACGGCGATCTCGGGCGTTACGCATCTGATTGCCGCGGATCCCGACGCCACCAACCGTCTTGCCAGCAGCGCGATTGCCGCGAAGGGTGGAAAGGGATCGAACGTCGGCCAGTATTCCAATCCGGAAGTGGACGCGCTGCTCAAGAAGGGTGCCCAGACCTTCGATCCGGAATCACGTCGTGAAATCTACCACCGTATCCAGGAAATCGTGCGTCAGGACCTTCCCTTTCTTCCGCTGTTTGCCGCCACCTATGTGGTTGGCACCAAGGAAGGCCTTGAAGGCTGGGAACCGAATACGAACACTCGCACGGCATCCTGGCATGCTGCCGGCTGGCACTGGAAGAGCTGAGTTAACCTCCCGTCGCCGCCGCGCGTCGCGGCGGCGACCTCTATTGGCGCTAGCAAAGGGAGAGCCTGAATGCGTAGCTTCCTACTTAACCGGTTCGCTCAGAGCCTCGTACTGCTCCTGATCGTTTCCGTCATCGGCTTCGTGGTCCTCAATCTGATTCCGGGCGGCCCGCTGGCACAATTCGGGCTCGATGCGAGCATGACTCAGGACGACTTGAAGCGACTGGCGGAGCAGTTGGGCCTGAACCGTCCTCTGTGGGTGCAGTATCTGGATTGGGCCTGGCGCCTGTTGACAGGAGACTGGGGCCACTCCTTCCGCGACGGGGCGCCAGTTCTCGAGGTGATTGGACGACACCTCATGGCAACGTTGTTGCTGATGGGATCGTCCACGGTGATCGCGATCGCTATCGGTACGTGGATCGGCGTTCGCGGCGCCGTAAAGCGCTATTCGGTTTTCGACTACATGGCGACCGTCGGTGCGATGGTGGCCCTTTCGATCCCGACTTTCTGGTTCGGCCTGATCGGGATCTACGTCTTCTCGCTCAAACTTGGCTGGCTTCCAGCCGGCAACATGTACACGATCGGCGACGAATCCGTTCTGAACTATCTCCACCATCTCATCCTGCCCAGCGTCGTGCTTGCGCTGGTGCATGTGGCCATCTGGAGCCGCTACATGCGAGCGGCTACTCTCGACGTGATCAATCAGGAATTCATCAAGACGGCCCGCGCCAAAGGACTGAGCGAGCGCCGCATCCTGATGAAACACGTCATCGGAAACGCGCTTCTGCCGATGATCACGCTCGCGGGAATGCAGCTTCCCAGCGTCCTGACAGGTGCTTTGGTCACGGAGACGGTATTCACCTGGCCGGGAATGGGCCGCCTGTTCCTCGACAGCCTCGGCTACAGTGACTACCCGGTGGTAATGGGATTGCTCATGTTCTCGGCGATCCTTGTCGTGGTGAGCAACCTCGCCGCCGACATCGTTGTCGCCATCATCGATCCCCGGATCCGTCTGAGTTAAGCGCCTTGAACGCTCATCAGGAGTCAGCCATCATGACTGCCATTGCCGCAAATTCGCCCCGGGAGCGCTGGTGGAACAGCCGATCTGCGCACCGTTTCATGAACCACCATCTGGCCCTCATAGGCATGGTGATGATCGCCCTCCTGACGCTGGCATGCGTCTTGGGACCACACTTGTTGCCGTACGATTCACTCTATATCGATCTGCGCGCCCGCTTCGCTCCGCCGCTGACCGGCCGGCATTATCTCGGCACCGACCCGCTAGGAAGGGATCTGGCCGCCCGGTTGTTCATGGCGGGCCGGATTTCGCTGCTGGTCGGTTTCTCGGCAATGCTGCTGTCGACGCTGATCGGGACCCTTGTCGGCGTGGTGGCGGGATATAGGGGTGGCCTGGTCGGCACGGTGCTGATGCGTGCCGTGGATGGCTTCCTTTCCTTCCCATCCATCTTCCTCGTGCTTGCTCTTGCAGCTGCGCTGAAGCCAAGCCCGATCATGATTACCGTCGTTATTGCTGCTACGAGCTGGATGGAAGTTGCCCGCATTGTCGAGGCCGAAGTGCGCTCCCTGCGCGAGCGCGAATTCGTACTGGCTGGCCGCATGCTGGGACTGAGCGCAACGCACATCATGTTCCGAGAAATCCTTCCCAATGCCATAGGTCCGATCATCGTCGCGGCCACCCTGACCATCGCCCGGGCGATCCTGATGGAGGCCTATATCAGCTTCCTCGGTTATGGAATTCAGCCGCCTCTTCCCAGTTGGGGCAACATGCTGAATGGTGCGCAGCAGTATCTGGGGACCGCACCGTGGCTGGCGATCATTCCCGGAGCCGCCATCACGATCGCTGTAACCAGCTTCAATTTCATCGGCGACGGGCTGCGCGACGCGCTCGATGTTCGCGGTGATCACAGCTGAGCGAACACCATCTCGGGAGAGATGACGAGGGTCGAACGCAAAGCCATCGGCACTAGGATGCCGAATAGGCTTCTGCCGATCACATAGGCGTAAGGACGGCGCAACAGAATTCACCTCATCGCTATCGCTGATGGGTTGGAAACCTTGCGTGTTGCCACGGATGATTGTTGAGGCGTCAAACGTGCCTGTCGGAGATGCCGCGCACGATGCCAGAGGAATAGGTCTATGCCAGTCGAAGTTCAGAAAGTAAGTGACAGCTTTTCGTTTCCAACCGAGGTCGACGTCGTTGTCATCGGGGCGGGGATCGTCGGTACCTGCACGGCCTATGAGCTCGCCCGCAAGGGGGTGTCCGTTGCTCTGCTCGAAAAGGGCATCGTTGGCGGCGAGCAGTCAAGCCGCAATTGGGGATGGGTCCGACAGCAGAACCGCGACCTTCATGAACTTGCGCTTGCCATGTATAGTCTGCGCCGTTGGGAGGAACTGAGCACCGAGATCGGTCGCGATCTTGGGTTTCGTCGAAGCGGGATACTTTACTGCACGAAGAACGAGGCTGATGTTGCTCGGTGGGAAACGTGGGGTAAGACTGCGCGCGTTCAAGGATTCCACAGCCAAATACTGAGTGCGTCCGAGGCCAACAATCGTGCTTCGGGTGGCACCTCCTCGTGGGTTGGCGGCGTTTGGTCTCCGACCGATGGGAGAGCTGAGCCAAGTCTTGCTGTGCCTGCAATCGCGGAGGCCGCCAAGGAAATCGGCGTATCGCTCCATCAAAACTGCGCCGTTCGGGGCCTTGACATTACCCAGGGCCGGGTAACCGGTGTGTGGACAGAGCGAGGACTTGTGAATGCCGGCACCGTCGTTTGCGCTGGTGGCGCATGGGCCTCCCGGTTTTCTCATCGATACGGGATCGAGCTACCGGTAGCAAACATCTCCGGCACCGCAATTAAGACGACTCCCGCGCCCGAAATCATTCAAGCGGGGTGCCTCTCGACTTCAAACTTCGTGTTGCGACGTCGGACAGACGGCGCCTACACGATCGCCGTACCCGGACGTGGTACGCTCGACCTCACTCCGAGGGGGATGCGATACGCGTTCAAATTCTATCAGATGTACCGCAGCAAGATTGGGAAGAAGCTGAAATACCGTCTGAACAGCAGCTTCTGGAATGGGCCCGATGCTTTCAGTAGCTGGGAGAACGATGAAATCTCGCCTTTTGAAAAAAACCGCATTTTGGATCCTGCCCCCGACGGGGAACTCGTGAAGCTCGCGTTGAAGAACCTTGAAAGCGAATACCCTGCACTTAAGGGAATCGGGGTCGAACGCGCGTGGGGAGGGCTCATCGATACTTCGCCAGATCTCGTCCCCGTTATTTCACGAGTGGAGCAATTGCCGGGTTACGTGATTGCTGCGGGGTTCAGCGGGCACGGTTTTGCCATAGGACCGGGTGCCGGTCGGTTGGTCAGCGAGATCGTGATGAACGAAACCCCGATCACCGACATCTCACCCTACAGGTTGAGCCGGTTCAGCGACGGCTCGGCGATCAGACGACCGGAAATGATGTAACGGTTGATTTGCAGTCCAAACTGCTGCTGTCCGTGTGCCAAAACGGGCCGCGGACCGACATGGGGCGAAACATCAGTCAGACAAAACAGGTTCCAGATTCTTGTCGAGCAGGATCGTTTTTGGGAGCCAGTCATAGGGAGCAAAACAGTGGTCCTCGAGCGCTACACCGTGCCGCGCCTTGTCCGGCAGCGAGCATTCATAGATCGGGAAAAGTACCTGAAATGGTACGAGGAAAGCGTCGAGAACCCGAACAAGTTCTGGGGCAAGCACGGCAAGCGGATCGACTGGTTCAAGCCCTATACCAAGGTCAAGAACACCTCCTTTACCGGCAAGGTGTCGATCAAGTGGTTCGAGGACGGTCAGACAAACGTCTCCTACAACTGCATCGACCGTCATCTGAAAACGAATGGCGACCAGGTGGCGATCATCTGGGAGGGCGACAACCCCTATATCGACAAGAAGGTCACCTATAACGAGCTTTACGAGCATGTCTGCCGGATGGCGAACGTGTTGAAGAAGCACGGCGTCAAGAAGGGCGATCGCGTCACCATCTATATGCCGATGATCCCCGAAGCCGCCTATGCGATGCTCGCCTGCGCCCGTATTGGCGCGGTGCATTCGGTCGTCTTCGGCGGTTTCTCGCCCGAGGCGCTGGCCGGGCGCATCGTCGACTGCGAATCCACCTTCGTCATCACCTGCGACGAAGGCCTGCGTGGCGGCAAGCCGGTGCCGCTGAAGGACAATACCGATACGGCGATCCATATCGCCGCCCGCCAGCATGTCAATGTCAGCAAGGTGCTGGTCGTTCGCCGCACCGGTGGCAAGACCGGTTGGGCGTCCGGCCGCGATCTCTGGTATCACCAGGAAATTGCCACAGTGAAGGCGGAATGCCCGCCGGTGAAGATGAAGGCGGAGGACCCGCTCTTCATTCTTTATACGTCAGGCTCGACCGGCAAGCCGAAGGGCGTGCTGCATACGACCGGCGGTTACCTCGTCTATGCCGCGATGACGCATGAATATGTCTTCGATTATCACGACGGCGACGTCTACTGGTGTACGGCCGATGTCGGCTGGGTCACCGGCCACTCCTATATCGTCTATGGGCCGCTTGCGAATTGCGCGACGACGCTGATGTTCGAGGGCGTGCCGAACTTCCCGGATCAGGGCCGTTTCTGGGAAGTCATCGACAAGCACAAGGTCAACATCTTCTATACGGCGCCGACGGCGATCCGCTCGCTGATGGGTGCCGGCGACGACTTCGTCACGCGCTCCTCGCGCTCTTCGCTGCGGCTGCTCGGCACGGTCGGCGAAACGATCAATCCGGAAGCCTGGGAGTGGTATTACAATGTCGTCGGCGACAAGCGCTGCCCGGTCATCGATACGTGGTGGCAGACGGAAACCGGCGGCCATATGATCACGCCGCTGCCCGGCGCCACCGATCTGAAGCCCGGTTCGGCGACGACGCCGTTCTTCGGCGTCAAGCCTGAGATCGTCGACAATGAAGGCACGGTGCTCGAAGGCCCGGCCGACGGCAATCTCTGCATCACCGACAGCTGGCCGGGCCAGATGCGCACGGTCTATGGCGATCACGAGCGCTTCATCCAGACCTATTTCGCCACCTACAAGGGCAAGTATTTCACCGGCGATGGCTGCCGGCGCGATGCGGACGGTTATTATTGGATCACCGGCCGCGTCGACGATGTGCTGAACGTCTCCGGCCACCGGCTCGGCACGGCGGAGGTGGAATCCGCGCTCGTCTCGCACAACCTGGTTTCGGAAGCCGCGGTCGTCGGTTATCCGCATCCGATCAAGGGCCAGGGCATTTATTGCTACGTGACGCTGATGGCCGGTCACGAGGGATCGGATACGCTTCGCCAGGAACTGGTAAAACACGTGCGGGGCGAAATCGGCCCGATCGCCGCACCCGACAAAATCCAGTTTGCGCCCGGCCTGCCGAAGACCCGCTCCGGCAAGATCATGCGCCGCATCCTGCGCAAGATCGCCGAAGATGATTTCGGTGCGCTCGGCGACACTTCGACACTTGCCGATCCGGCCGTGGTGGAGGGCTTGATCGCTAGCCGCCAGAATACGTAGCCTATGTTTAGGTATAGCGCCGCTAGTTCCATAAATAAGGGTTACGCCGCACCGACACGACGACATTATGGGTGCGGTTCGCATGATCGGCCGCATTCCCAGTTCCTGCTATGGCATCGAGAGAACTGCTTCAAGCACTGAAAGCGACGACTGCGGCAAGTTGATCGGGTTCATCCTTATCGGTCCAGCCCGTTGACGTTCTGGCGGAGTAACGTTGCGAATTTCTTCAGCCCATTTTGCTGAAGCACGTTGATGAACCCCTCAATCGTCGGAGTTGTCTTGCGCAGATTAAGCCGCGCAAGTCTGGCACTCGAAAGAAGCGCCTCGGGAAACGCGATATTAAGGTCAGCCAGGAAATCATCTGGCGACTTGCTCGTTATGCCGTAAGGACGCAGGTCTCGTCTCGGGAAATCCTTGAGGTTCAAGGTGACGATGACAAAAGCTTTTCCCGCAATGGCAGCGGCGAGTACATGCCGATCGTCGCGGTCAGGCAGTTTAAGATCTTCGATCAACGGACGATAGTTCACCACGTCCGCCTCCGGGGGGACCGCCTTCATGCGGTCACGCGTGAGTTCCAGGCGTTCCGTGGACAAACCCGGCGTGTTGGCAGCGAGATTCCGCATCCATTCGCCATGGATATCGTCGGTCCACCGCGCCTCGACAAGGCCATCAAAGGCGCACTGGATCAGGACATTCCGAAGATGAAATGGATAAAGGACGCAGGCATCATAGACCGCGACAGGCGGTTTAGAGGCCATGGGTCTGGATCAAGTCCTCGGTATCTTCGGCAAGCGCGTCGACCGCCGCTTGACGCACGTCGAGCCTGGATTTCAGCCCGAGTACATCCTTTAGAAGAGCTCGGCGATGTTTGCCCACGTAGCGGAATGGCAGATCGCCCCGATCCATGCGAAGCACAACAAGGGGACGAGAGATGCCGAGAATAGCCGCCACCTTGGTCGGGCTCAGTTCTTGGTCTTCGGCCAGCACGGCAACACGTTCGCCGCGTAGCATGTGCGCCAAAAGCACCTGAACTGCTGCGGCGGCCGACGGCGGTATCGAGAGCGTCTGGTCCTTCCCGCCTTCATGGCGAACATGAAGTTCCAGCCTGTCGCCCGCGCCCAGTTTCGGCAGAGGTGAAGCTGCCTTACGATCGCGATCGGACAGCCCGGCGAAGTGAACGATTTGGCTGGCCATGGCAATATCTCCTGGATCGCCAACATAGTACCCCTCGCCGTTAACTGCAATAACTGAAAGTTTGCGAAATGAGATTGAGTTAGTGGATTTGGCGTCTGATCGAAGCCGCTGAGAATTCCTCTCTAAATCAGATCTCTAATCTATGGACCGCGTCGCCACAGGTTAGCTGTACGCAGCCAAAAGCGCGATACAGGCCCGGGCCCTTGCTGATTGGTGGACGACTGATTGGCAGACCCTTCCGGACCGTCGGGTCGATCTCACCGGCGAAGTGGAAGAGCCGCTTCAGTGGGCAGGTAGCAATACCTAGTGCAAGCCCGACGAGCCGTTTATCTTCCAAGACCCATCTGCTGGACAAGCGACGCATTGAACCGAGTCACGCCCTCAAGACTTTGCCTGCTTGTGACGAAGTCGCGGCATCCGTTTGGATTGTTTGTACCCGGCCGGACCTGCTCGATCACCCCGGCGCTGCCAGTTGACGGGTTGGCCCACGCTAGCGGATCAGAACCGACCGTGGCCCGTCCCACGGTTTCCGCAATCACCGTTTGGTCAGTGATCGGAACTGCCGTCGCAGCGACCGGAGCAACTGTGGACGTCTGAAGCGGCTCGGGATGCGAGCAAGAGGTGAGCACCAGCGCAGGGGCCACGATGGCAATCACGATCAGCTTTGAAAGCATAGAGTGACAAGCCAGCCTTTCGGACGCTGCATATGACATCGCATTGTGACCAGATGCGGGCACCGTGGACTGCTCATTTCGCCGGACAACAACGAAACTCTTAAGAAAAATGCCGTGGGATTCTCAAAGACCCAATAGGCTGGGCTCGCAAATTGCGCATCTTCAAGAAACCGGTCGCGGTGCGCCAATGACTACCGCCATTTCTCCGTGAGAAATCCTGACGATCCGTGGACGGGGTCGTGTGGGGCAGGGGCATTGACGAGATTTTTGCCAGCATTTCGCTTGAAGGAGCGGACGTCTGAATGTCGGCACGCTGTTCCTTAGGATAGGCGCCTATCACTTGGAAGTCCGACGTGCAGCCGAGATTTCGGTGCCCTGTCCCGGCTGGAAATAGCATCAGGCGGCCCATTATACAGTATCGCGCGCTCTTACCCGCGCCAGCGCATGCGCGTGACCTTGCCCCAAGTTTTATCCAGTTTTGAGTTCGCTCCAGCGGTTTTTGAGGTGCTCCCCGATTTTGGGCCAGCAGGAGCTGGAATTTTCCGTGGTTATGGCTCAGCTCGGCGGGGGTGCCGATGAGCCGTTCATAAGCGAAATCGGTACCTTGTTGCCAATCGCGCTATGTGGCCGGAACTCGTTATAGGCAATAAGTGAAGTCCGGTCGTTTGGTTGCCACATTCAGGATTCACCCGGTTAGATGACAGAACACAACGTGGAGCTGCTTCGTCCCGTCACAACTAGAATTGGTATCCTAAAAGGCATAACCGGTTGTAAACTTCCGCTGCGGCTAATGACCATTCACTGGCCGCTCTTTTTCACGGTATGCCCGTGCTCGATCCGAAAGGTCGCGATGACCCGCCGTCGTCTTCGTGATCAATGAACACGCCGCGAAGGCGGTGGTCATCGGTCTTATACTCGCATAGCCGCAGCCAAAGTCATCCAAAGCGAAACCAATGCCGACCGCCTTCAGTGCGTCCATCGCACGACGTGCTTGATCTGGATTCGACATCAATACCCCTTCAGTAATCTCGAGGTTCAGGCGCCTGGGATCGAACTCGAGCTCCTTCAGCATCGAAATGATATCCGATAATCATCGATCCAATCCATCGAATGCCGGGACTGAACACTTTTGTGTCTCAATAATTAGTAATCTTCTTCATATAACGCCGGCCGTCGAGCATCACGGTCTCGCGTTTAGCGGCCAGCTTGTAGGCAAACTTCCACAGCGCGTCGAAGAAGATCAGCGGCACGAGATAGCCCTGGAATGCCGCGTCGATACCATCGAGATCGAGATTCTTGGCGTCGAGCACCAAAACGTTCTTCTCGTCGCAATAGGTGAACAGGAAGTCGCGGGTGCGCTCCTCCAGCCGGCGGGTTTCGTCCATGCCGATGAAGCTGATGAAGCTGGCATTTTGGTCGACCACTTCAAACGGTCCGTGGAAGAATTCGTCGGCGTGGATCGCCTGTGAATTGATCCACAGCATTTCCATCAGCACGCAGATCGAGAACGAATAGGACGCACCGTAATTGGCGCCGCTGGCTGTCGTATAGATAACGCTGCGATCCTTGAAACGTTCTGCAAACGCGTCGAACATCGACGCATACTGCACATGTGCCTTCTCGATTGCTGGCTGCAGGCAGTTGAGGCTTTTGAGCAGCGAAGGCACGACGTCGTTTTTTTCGACCTGTTTCAACAAGCCGGCGAGGATCATGTAGAGCACGCCATAATTGCTGTCGGCTGCGTCGATCGGGATGCCTGTGGTATAGGGGGCCTGGTAGGCGACGATGTGATCGACGGCTTCGGCGAGCGGCGATTTCGGATCGAGTGTCATGCCGATCGTGGTCGCGCCGCGTTCGCGCGCATGCTTGGCGGCGCCCACCGTTTCCTTGGTCGTGCCGGTCTGCGAGCAGAGAATGACCAGCGATTCGGCGCCGAGACGGCGGGGGTCGCGGGTGACGAATTCGTCGCCGTTGTAAACATCCGAATTCAGCGTATCGGCGTACCGGTCGAGGAAATATTTACCGGGATGCATGATCGACAGCGAGCCGCCGCAGGCCACCAGGAAGACGTTAGTGATTGTCTTGCCAGCCATGGCTGCGAGGGCGGTTGCGATATCGACATTCAGTTCAGTCTTCATGGTCGAGGTCTTTTCAAGAGAGCGTTGACAGGTTTTCCCCAATGTGCGAACGTTCTCACATCTTGTCAATCAGAAAGATTCCCGATGGTGAAGATTGCCGCGATGGGCGATAACGTCGTGGATTGCTACCTGTCCAAGAATACCATGTTCCCCGGCGGCAGCTGTCTCAATGTCTCTGTTTTCATTCGAAAATTCGGCGGTGAGTCCGCCTATGTCGGCGCGATCGGCAGGGATAGGGCGAGCGATATCATCGCCACCGCCCTTGCCGACGAGGGCGTGGATATCACCCATTTGCGTCGTCTCGACGGTCCCACAGCCTATTGCGTGATCGGGCACCGCAACGCCGACCGGGTGTTCGTCAACTACGATCTCGGCATCTCGATGTTCGAGCCGGCCGAGGCCGATCATGCCTTCATCGGGGGATACGATGCGGTGCATATCGGCCAATCGAGCGGTCTCGATTCGAGGCTTGCCCGGGTCGCAGGGGAAAACAGGCTCTCCTATGATTTCTCCGACAAATTCACCGACCAGCGGATAGCCGAGATCGCTCCGCTCTGCTTCCTAGCGTCGGTCTCGGCCAAGGATGACGCCAACGACAACGCTCTTGCGCTGATGCACCAGGTTCTCGCAGCCGGCGCCGAATGGGTGCTGGTGACGCGCGGCGCACAGGGCGCCATTCTCGGTCACGGCGATGACATCTTTGAAGTGCCGGCCTACCGCACCACAGTGGTCGATACGCTCGGCGCCGGCGATACGTTCATCGCCCGCACGCTCTATGGACTAATCAAGGGCGAGACGCCCAATGCCCTGCTGGAAGCGGCGGCAAAGGCGGCGGCGGAGACCTGCGGCTATTATGGCGCGGTCGGACATGGCGCACCGATCGATATCTCTGTCGATGTCGAGGCGCTGAGAATAGCCTATCCAGACCTATAGCGACCGCGGCGGGGCAATCGAGCCGCGTTCGGCAAATGCGGGCTTCAACGCTACCCGCTGTGGCTCGCCGTCTTCGCCGTTGATGCGGGCAAGGATCAGCCGTGCAGCGGCCTCGCCCATGTCGATCAGCGGCTGGACGACGGCGGAAATGCCTGGCTTCAAAAAGCTCATCCAGTCCAGGTCGTCGAAGCAGATCAGCGACAGGTCGGTGGGAATGCGGAGATCAAGCGTGGTGATCACTTCCATCGCCGCAGCCGACATCAGGCCGTCGGTGGTAAACAGCGCCGTCGGCCGGTCGGGCAAATGCAGCAGTCTCTGGGTTTCCTTGCGCGCACCCTCGGCCGAGTAAACCCCGACTCGGCCGACCAGCACGCGATCAACCGAGAGACCAGCGGATCGATGCGCTTCCATATAGCCAAACAGGCGCTGCCAGCTCGGAAACAGGTTGGTAGGGTCGACGGCATTCCGCTCTACCGAGCGGATGAAGGCATCGACATCGCCATGTTCCCAGCGCTCCAGCTCGGCGACCATGCCGATGCGTCGATGGCCGGCATCGATGAGCCGGGAGATGCATTCGCGGGAGGCAGCGCGGTTGTCGACGGTAACCGAATCCGCCGCAAGGTTGATGACGGCGCGGTCGATCGTTACGACCGGGCAACCATCTCTGATTGCCGAATGCAGATGCAGTGAACCGAGAATATCCGAGGGGGCGATGATCAGCCCATCGACCTGTTTCTCACGCAGCAGCTGCACTGCCTCAAGTTCCCGGTCCAGCCGTTCGTCGCTATTGGTCAGCAGCACGCCGAAACCCGAGGCACGGGCGACGTCGGCAACGCCGCGCAGGATGCTGGCATAGAACGGGCTCTGGATATCGCCCGCGACGACGCCGATGGTCATGGTCTTGCCGGTGATCAGCCCGCGCGCCAGCAGATTGGGCCGGTAGCCCAACTGTTCGGAGGCTTGGCGGACCTTGTCCTTGATCTCCTGCCGGGAATAGCCGTAACCGCCGAGAACGCGACCGGCCGTGGCGGTGCTGACGCCGGCGAGCTTTGCCACCTCGGCAATGGTGATTTTGTCCGGTCGCTTGTCGGCCATTTTCTCATTCACTTTGCATGCAGGCCGGCATTTCAGGCGGCCAGATCTCTATGCGGAATTTCTCACTTGACGAACAGGAAAAAGCAATGCCTATAATGTGAGAACGTTCGCACAATTTATCCGGTAGTCAAGAACCGTGAAAGCTGAGGTCGAGCGCCGGGAATGAAATCGTTCCGAGAACGGGGAAGGAAATGGCAATGACCACAACATTGGGAAGGACTGTCCGCCTGGCGGCGATGCTCGCGGGCACCGCAGTCATGACGGCACTGGCGACGGTGACGGCAGGCGCCGCCGGCGTCGACAAGGCGCTGCACAATGCGCTGCCGGAGAATTACCAGAAGGACGGCGTCAACGTCGCCGTGTTCAACGATTGGCCGCCGGATGAATTCGTCGAGAATGGCGAGCTCAAGGGCTGGAGCGTCGATATGGCCAAGGCCATGTCCGAGCGCCTCGGCGTGCCCTTTAAGTTCGAGCCGACGAGCTTCGAGATCATCATTCCGGGCCTCGCCAGCAAGCGTTTCGATGCAGGTTTCTCGTCTTTCGGTGTGACGGCGGAACGCCTGGAAGTGCTCGACTTCATTCCACAGCGTAAGGAAGGCACCGGTTACGCCTTCCTCAAGGGCAAGGGCTTCAAGATCGAAGCTGAAAAGGATCTGTGCGGCCATAGCGTCGCCTTGCTTACCGGCGCCTGGGACTTCCAGTACCTGACCAAGGTCAGCGCCGAACAGTGCGACAAGGCCGGCCTCAAGCCGATCGATCTGCAGCAGTTCACCACCCAGAACGCCGCTGAACTGGCGGTTTCCTCCGGCCGGGTCGAAATTGTTGCTGCAGGTTCGGCCAAGCTCGCCTATGTTGCCAAGCAGACCGGCAAGTACGACATGGCGAGCCTAGTCAGCAATGCGGTCTACAACGGCATCGGTGTCCGCAAGGGCGACCCGCTCGGACCGGCGTTGAAGGGTGCCCTGCAGGCGATGATGGCGGACGGCTCCTACAAGGAAATCTTGGACAAGTGGGGCGTCGGCAGCACCGGCACGCTCGACAAGGCTGTGCTGGCGACCAAGGCCGATCCGAACCCCTGATAGTGACAATGGCCCGGAGCAAAGGGTGCGCCGGGCACTCTTCTCGAAAGACTGACATATGGCTGACTCCCCATCCAAGACGCCAGCCGATCGACCCGATATCCACGCCACCAAGCCCGCCGACCTCTTTCACCCCTCATGGTGGATCGGCGGCGCCGTGCTTCTGGTCCTGGTCCTGCTTTTCGTCCGGCTGCTGATCACCAATGAAAATCTCCAATGGGGAGTGGTCTGGCAATATCTGTTGAGCGCCGAAATCCTCGCTGGCCTTGGCCGCACGCTGTTCCTGACCTTCGTGTCGATGATCCTCGGCCTAGCCATCGGCACTGTCGTGGCCATCATGCGGCTGTCGCGCAATCCGGTGTTCCAGGCCACGAGCTGGGCATGGATCTGGTTCTTCCGTGGCGTGCCGCCGCTGGTACAACTGGTGTTCTGGTATAATCTCGGACTGTTGATCCCGACCGTTTCGATCGGCATCCCGTTCGGCCCGGAACTCTGGTCGGCATCGACCAACCAGCTGATCACGCCGATGAGTGCGGCGCTGCTGGGCCTTGCCTTTACCGAAAGCGCTTATGCGGCAGAGATGATCCGCGCCGGCATCCAGGCGGTCAGCACAGGCCAGACCGAAGCCGCAGCCACGCTCGGCATGACACAGGCGCAAACGCTGCGCCGCATCGTGCTGCCGCAGGCGCTGCGGATCATCATTCCGCCGATCGGCAATGATACGATCTCGATGCTGAAATTCACCTCGCTGGTCAGTGTGCTGGCTTTGCCCGATCTGCTCTATTCCGCCCAGATGATCTATTCGCGCACCTACCAGACCATTCCGCTGCTGATCGTCGCCACTATCTGGTATCTCGTGCTGTCCACCATCCTCACCCTGATCGAGCACCATATCGAGCATCGCCTCAAAGAGGAGACGCCGGTGGATTATCGCAAGATCCTCGCCTCGCTGTTCAAAAGCAAGTTCTGGGGCCTGCGCCGCGGCGAGGCGATGCAATGAGCCAGACTTCAGCCATGCCTCTTCTGAATGCCGAGCGCATCTCCAAGAGCTTCGGCACTCATCAGGTGCTGAAATCGATCGACCTGACGGTCGAAGCCGGCGACGTGACCTGCATCGTCGGCCCGTCCGGCTCCGGCAAGAGCACATTGCTGCGTTGTCTGAACTATCTCGAAGTGCCGACCTCCGGCGTCGTCTACCTCGAGGGCGAGCCGGTGGGCATGCGCTGGAAGGGTGACCGGCTCTACCGCATGTCCTTCAACGAACTGGCCGTGCAACGCCAGCGCATGGGCATGGTCTTCCAGGGCTTCCACCTGTTTCCCCACAAGACGGCACTGGAAAACGTCACCGAGGCGCCGATCGTCGTCAAGGGCATGCGGAAAGCCGATGCGATCGAACAGGCCATGGCGCTGCTGCACAAGGTCGGGCTCGGCGACCACGCCAATCACTACCCCAGGCAGCTTTCAGGCGGCCAGCAGCAGCGCGTCGCCATTGCCCGTTCGCTGGCCATGCAGCCGGCGCTGATGCTGTTTGACGAACCGACCTCGGCGCTCGATCCGGAACTGGTCGGAGAAGTTCTTTCGGTGATGCGACAGCTGGCCGAGGAGGGCATGACCATGGTCGTCGTCACCCACGAAATGAATTTCGCCCACGATGTCGCCGACCACCTGGTCTTCATGGATGGCGGTGTCGTCGTCGAGGCTGGCAATCCGGGCGATGTCCTCTCAAATCCGCAACACGCCCGCACCCGCTCGTTCCTCGCCCGCGTCCTCTGAAAGACTTCCACCATGCGCCATTACGATGCCGAACAGGTCAACACGCTGCTGGATTATCCAAGCCTTGTCGAAGCGCTGCGCACCGCCCACGCCTCCGGCACCATGCCGCAGCTCGATGTCACCGTGCTCAGCGACCGTGGCAATGCCGCCAACATGTTCGTCTCCCTGATTGCCTGGGCGTCCGGTGATGTGATCGCCGTCAAGCTTGTCGGCGTCTTTCCGGGCAATACTGCGCTCATGCCACCACAGCCCTCCGTGCAGGGACTGGTCGCGCTGCTGGACGCTACGACGGGCGCCCCGATCGCCACCTGCGACGGCGCGGCGCTGACGTTCCGCAAGACAGCGGCGGATTCCGCCCTCGGGGTCGATCTGCTCGCGCGCAAGGATGCCGAGACCTTGCTGGTGGTCGGCGCCGGCGGTCTGGCACCGCATGTGATTGAGGCGCATACCAGCGTGCGCCCATCGATCAAGCGAGTGCTGATCTGGAACCGCAACCCTGAAAAAGCCAGGGCGCTGGCGGCGAGGATGAACCACGTTTCCGCATCCGTCGAGGCGATCACCTCATTGGACGAGGCCCTGCCGCAGGCCGACATCGTCTCCTGCGTGACCATGGCGACCGAGGCGATGGTCCGCGGCGCGCTGCTGAAGCGCGGCACCCATGTCGACCTGATCGGCGCCTATATGCCCAGTATGCGCGAAGCCGACGACGACGTTGCCCGGCGCGCCGGCAGGATCTTTGTCGATACCCACAACAATGAGGAAGGCTCGGGCGACATTGCCGGGCCGCTGGCCGCTGGCGTCGTGACGCGCGAGGATATCGTCGCCGATCTATTCGATCTCTGCTCCGGCCGCCACGCCGGACGTGAAAGTGCCGATCAGATCACCATGTACAAGAATGTCGGCGGGGGTCATCTCGACATGTTCACGGCGCGCCATCTGATGCGTTCCTAAAACGTCTCTCCCGAAGGTGGTCTTGCTTATCGGGACAAAGCCATACGAGATTAACGATCTGAAGATTGCTGCGTGAATCTTTTTCAGGCGACAATCTTTGAGCCCCGAGCAAATCCTCAGGGCCGACGATCACCGCTGCGCTGCTTCCTTGAACGAGACAAGCTGAGCATTTCTCTCATCCCAGAGCGTGAGCCTACGCAGCGAAAGCTCTGCCACAGCGTGATCCGGCCGAGACCAACCAGTTCAGGATGATTCGAAGCTCAGCCTGACCGGACATAGGCACAACGGGGGTCTTTGCGCCCTTGAACAACGGGATTGCCAGCATCTGGAAACAGTTGGTGATCATGGATCGCATCAAAGACGAAATCGCAGGGGACATGTCGCGATTAATCATGATGCCCGACAATGATCGTTGGTCGCATTTGCCGCTCGTCAAGGAAATCGATGGCTTCAGGATCCTCAGGGCGTCCTGACCTTCTGGAATAGCGGTGCGATCCTCAATGGCGAAGGATGGCGCTGCGTCAATAACATTGGGTTCAGGGCAATGGGTTGATAAGAGCCTTGCTTGAAGGTGGGGATATTTACTGAGCCGCCAGATGGAGCAGATCTCTCAACTGTCCCGCTTGCCACTGTATTCTCCGAGTTAGTTGATGAACCTCAATCACGGCGGACAGCCTTCGATGCGTTCCTGAACGGACGGCTGCCTCAGAAGTGAACCACAACACGCGCAGCTAGACGAGACTATGGTCGCCGGGAGCGCCTCCCAGTCGCTGCTAGCGCCTTCAAACTTTAGGGCTTTTGCAGCTCCAAGCGCAATGGTAAAGCAGGCTGACGAATGGAGCGAATGAGTTTGAGGGCGTATTGAACACCTTATGGTCGAAGGCCACGGAGACGCCGGCGCTCACCGAAAGCGCGCGCGCTGTCCTTAGAACTATTGCCGGCGGCGGGCCGGCGACCAGGCCACAGCTCAGCGCAGCATTGGCGTTTTCCAAACCAACCATGTCCGCTGCCGTGAACGAACTCGAGCGTCTCGGACTTCTCGCTCCCGCAGGGGTCAACCGCGGCTCCGTCGGGAGAACATCCGTCACCTACGGATTGGGGCGGGCAGCGGGATACGTCATTGGGGTCGACTGCGGCACCACTCATATCAGTGGTGTCGTTGAGGGCCTCGACGGGGAGTCGCACGCAACCCTTGAGCGCGCGCTTCCCGATACATCAGCGGAAAACCGCTTTCTGATGATTGAGCAGCTCGTGGCGGACCTGCTTGGTCAGTTCGACGCGCTTGCGGCGCCATTGCGCGCAGTGGTCGTCGCGCTTCCCAACATCATCTCTCAATCACTCGATCGAATGCTCGGTCGCGATGTCCTGCTTGCCGTACTGGCCCGCCTGGACTCGGTCTACGGCGCTCCGCTTCTGCTCGAGAACAACGTCAATTGCGCGGCCCTCGCAGAGTATCACGAAGGCGCGGCAAAGGATTATTCCTTTGCGATGTACATGCAGATTGGGGTCAAGACGGGGATGGGGATCGTCCTTGATGGCAAATTGTTCCGCGGCTTCAGGGGCGGAGCGGGCGAGATTGGCCATCTTCCCTTTCCCTGGTCCGAGACCGCGCAGCCGACCTGGCAGCATGTTGAAACCTATATGGGATCTGCCGCTTTGCTGGAACGTGCGGCAGCAATCTGGCCGCCAAGCGAAGGAAAGCCTCCTGAGAGCGCCAGCGAATTATTTGCGCGCGCCGATCACTCGCCGGTCGCCCTTAAGATCGTCGAGCAGCATGCTCAAGACATCGGCAACCTCGCCGCTGCCTGTGTCAGCGTGCTCGATCCTGAGCTCATCATCCTCGGCGGCGGCGTCGGTCAGAATCCCAGGCTTCTGTCCGGGGTAAGAAGCGTTGTTGAAAAACTCTGCTGGCCAGTTCACGTGGTAAATGGCCAATTGGCCAATCAGGCGACCGTGCGCGGTGCCGTGCGTCTTGCCATCGACTTTGCGATGGCAAGACTGCTTGGCGAGGAAGGCAAGTCGGCCTTCCTTTACCAGACCAGCTCTTCCACTGATCCTTGAACCGCGCTCAGACGTCGCGCTTGGTGTCGGTCTGACGGTACCGGAATTCGCAGATGGGCAGCCCCGCCTCCTCCGATAGCGTCGCGATCAGAAGCTGCGCAGGGATGGCCTGAAGAATGGCGTCCCCAATTCCGTCCGAGAACGGTGCGACGTGGATTACCACCAGATTATCGGCATCATCGACATCATTCCGTCCCGTGATCAGGACGGAAGGGATGCCAAGGTCCGCCAAATCCCGTGCGAGCTTCACCTCACGTCCGTTGCCGAAGAGGAAAACACCGGTGCTTCTGTCGTTGGGTTCCATCGGTCCATGCAGGAAGTTCAAGGTATCCCAATCCTGGGCAGCGACGCGCGCCGCCTCGCGGATGAGAAGCGCTGCATATCCTGCGGTGCCGAGTGCAGTGCCGGCGCCCACACAATCAATCGACGTTTTGCCCGCCAGCAATCTCGCCGCCTTATCGGCCTGGGCACGGCTTCCAGCGATAACTGCCGCTGCTCGGGCGGAGATCTCGCTCCACTGGGTACCTGAGAAATTGCCAGCCTTGTCGGCGAGGAGCGCCGCGCTCAGCAATGAGCCAAGATAGCTCGTCGTGTTGGGGCCGCTGTCATTGCCACTTTCCGTCGCGATCATATGCTTAACCACGCGCGAGATCGGCGTGCCGTCCGCCTTGGCGATCCCATAGGTATGAGCAGAAGGGCGAAGCTCCATCGCGCGCGCGGGTTCCTCGCTGCGACCGGAGGCGGAAAACGCAATATAAGCGCCGCCTGCGTCAATCGACCGATCGTAGAGATCGGTGCCCGGCAGGGCGAAAGCCCGCAGGCCTTGTGAACGCATCTGAGCGGCGGCCGCGACAGCGGCATAAAGGCTTGCGCCGATGCCGACCAGAACTGACGGTCCGGTCTTGATCGGCTCGACATCTAGCGTTTCCAGGCGTTTGGAGACGGCCTTGAAGCAAGTATTCAAGGCATCCGGCTGCAGCGCGATCGCCTCGCGATAGGGCACTCTGTCTGTCATTGTCATTCCATATGTTTGAAAGAGGTGACCGGAAGCTGGCCGGTCACCTTGGTTATGCGTGTCTCAGTCGAGCTTCATGTAATCGGCAAAGCGAGCCGCATCGTTGATGGTGACCTTGTCGAGCTTGTTCTCGCCGAGGCCCCACTTCTCGAAGATCTTTGCGTAGGTTCCATCGTCGATCATCGACTGCATGGTTGCGGCAAGCGCATCGCGAAGCTGCGGGCTTTCCTTGCTGACCAGCATGGCCTGATAGCCGACGGCGTATTGAGCGCCGGTGACGAGTTTCAGCTTCTTATTGCCTTCCGGCTGATGTTGCAGGCTGTAGGCAGCCACACCCGTCGTATCCATGGAAAGATCGACGCGGCCGCTTTGGAGCGCGATCTTGATCTGGTCGTTCGACGGGAACTGCATGACGTTGAGCGGCTTGTCGGCAGGGCACAGGCCCTTCTGCTTGTCGAGAAGCTGCAGCGGGATGGAGCCCTGAACGGCGCCGGCATTGAGGCCACAGGCGTCCTTCAACTGGTGCACGCCCTTGGGATTGCCGTCCAGAACGATGATGCTGGTGCCTTCGAGCATATAATTGACGACATCGACAATCTTTTCGCGTTCGACGAAATCACCGAAAGCCGACATGCCCATGTCGAAGCGACCTGCCTGGATGCCCGGAATGATGCTGGCGAACTGGGCCGGCACATCGGTGAACTTGACGCCGAGCCGTGAGCCCATCTCGTCGCGAAGCTCACGCTCCAGACCGATGATGGTTTTGTTGTCCTCGCCGTAAAAGTCATAGGGCGGCGTCTGCGGCTCGGTGCCGTTTTTGATCTCGCCTGCCGATTTGATCTTCTCCGGCAACATATCATACAGTTTTTGATCGACGCCGGCTGCAAAGGCAGCGCTGCTGCTGGCAAGCATGGCTGCGAGCGCGAGCATGCTCGTCACATTGGTCTTCCCTATCATGTCATTCCCCTTTTCTTGATGCACGTGGAGGACGTGCGGCCTTTTGCTCCGGTGCCTGCCTCAGTGCATCCGCCGCAAGAATGCTTGCGTTCGTTCCTGTCTCGGATTGTCGAGGACCTCGCGTGCAGGCCCCTCTTCGACCACGACGCCCTGGTCCATGAACATCACGCGATCGGCAACCTCGCGCGCAAAGGAGAGTTCATGGGTGACGACGATCATGGTCATACCGCCAGATGCGAGCTTGCGCATGACGGCGAGGACCTCGCCGACGAGCTCCGGGTCGAGTGCGGAGGTGGGCTCGTCGAAGAGCATGAGCTTCGGATCCATGGCGAGTGCCCGGGCGATTGCGACCCTCTGCTGCTGGCCTCCGGACAGCTGGTAAGGGTAGGATTGCTCGCGGCCCTCGAGATCGACCATCTTCAGCAGTTCGCGAGCGCGGGCTCTCGCCTCGTCGCGGGTTTTGCCGCGATTGAGGATTGGTGCTTGGGAAATGTTTGTTAGGACATCCTGATGGGCAAAGAGATTGAAGCGCTGGAACACCATGCCGATGTCGCGGCGTTGCAGTGCAAGCTCCTTGCCGCTCATCTCATGCAGCACCCCGTCGTGCTGGTGATAACCGATGAGTTGGCCATCGACCAGAATGCGTCCGCTCGTCATCCGTTCGAGATGGTTGATGCAGCGCAGGAATGTCGACTTTCCACTCCCCGAAGGCCCAAGGAGGCAAACAACCTCCCCCTTTCTGACCGTAAGATTGATGCCTTTGAGTACGTCGAGCGGGCCGAAGGACTTGTGCACCTCGACGGCCTCGACGATCAGCGGCGTGGTGGACGACAGGGCGGAGGAACTCATCCGTTTCTCCCTTCGGCGCGCATCAGACGCAAGACGTTGCGAAAGAGGCCGGCCGACTGCTGGGTTGATTTTCCGAGGCGCCGCTCGATCAGATACTGAGCGCCCGAGGCGATGGTCGTCATCACGAGATACCAAATGCTTGCGACGATCAGCAGCTCGATGATGAGGAAGTTCCTGGCATAGATGTTCTGGGCGCGGGTCAACAGATCCTGTGCGGCAACGACCGACACCAGGGAGGTTGTCTTCAGCATCGAGATCGTCTGGTTGCCAATTGGCGGAATGATGACACGGAGCGCCTGCGGGAAGATGATGCGAAGCATCGATTGGACCGGGGTGTAACCAAGCGCCCTTGCTGCTTCGTGCTGACCGTTGTCGACGGCCAACAGGCCGCCACGAATGATCTCTGCCATGTAGGCTGCCTCATTGAGGCTCAACGCCAGCAGAGCGGCGATAAAGGCGGTGACTATGGCGTTGGTATCGAGATGGAAGGACCCGATGTCGATGCTTGGAATGAAGAGCTGGATGTTGAACCAGAAAATGATCTGAACGAGGAGCGGAGTGCCGCGAAAAAACCAGATATAAAGACTTGCAAAGCCCGAAAGAACCGGGTTCGAAGCAAGGCGCATCGACGCCAGCACCGCTCCGGCAACGATGCTGATCACCATCGACAGGACGGTGAACAAGATGGTCAATCGGATGCCGTCGATGATCGTCTCGTCGAAGAGATATTGCGGGATTGCAGACCAGGCGATGTGGCGGCTTGTGCCGACCATGAAGAGAAGTCCGGCGACGCCAAGGACAAGCAAAGCTGCGGCAAATCGCTGTCCCCAATTTCGTGCCGGAATGATTTTTTGGGTCATGCGGCCCTCCCGTCCTTGCTTGGCGAAGGTCGGCCATTTACGTGCGGCATCGGCAGACGCGGCGGATAATTTCCAGCGCCGATGCTACGAGCCAATTCCAATGCGCCGAGAACGGGTGGCTGCTCCACCAAAGTCAAAGTCGCCGCGGGGGCGCGTCTGGCGAGGGCCAAACGGAAAGCGTCGAAGAGACGCGGTTGTCTAGTGATCACGCCGCCGCCGGTGACGACATCAGCACCGAAGGCTCCCCGCTTGATGAGTTGTTCTGTTAGGAACGACAGCGAAGTCCCGGCTTTCTCAATCACGTTCCGAGCAATGGCAGACCCGTCGTCGGCCGAGTGAAAAACGAGAGGAGCCAATTGTCCTATTCCGGCAGCCGTTCCGATCGCGGCAATAGCCCGTCCCAGATCGATCGGAGAGGCGATGCCGAGCCCCTCCAACAGCCGGAGCCCGAGGATGTCGATCGCTTCTCCGCCGTCGAGCGCCAGCCGCACGGCCCGAGCTGCATCGCGCACCAGGCCGCTTGCGCTGCCTTCGTCGCCGAGAAACCAGCCCCAGCCTCCCGCAGCGATCATAGAACGGTCGACGTCGCGCGAAACGGCGATTGATCCTGTCCCGCTGATCACCGCGATACCAGTTTCCTTGCCGCATGCCGGCAGGAGAAGTTCTGAGTCGTTTAACACCAGCAGTGTGCCGGGCAGCAAGGCCGAGAGCCGGACCTGCAGCGCCAAACGATCGTCATCGCTATCGCATCCGTGCGCACCGATGACCGTTATCGTCGGGCACACATCGTTGAGGATGAGCGACGCGAGGTTGCGTACGTCCTGCAACACGTCGTTGCGTCCGCGCCATTCGTTCGTCAGGATGGTTCGGTCGAATACCGCGCGACCATCCAACTCAAAACGCACATGCGTTTTTGTACCGCCAATATCGATGCCTGCGATCATATCCCACATCCATTTGTTAGGTAACCTACCTAATTAATCGCAACATGCAAGGGGCGCATCATAGGAATTTTTTGACGTGGTCGCTGTTGGACGGCGGCGGCCGCCGGCCCCCCGCGGTTGACATATCCGTATGTGGACACAAGCAGCTTCATGGAACGATTGTTTTTCCTCCACGCGCTCGAGGACAATAGATTTTGCGCGATCGTCGTCTGACTCGGTCGAGGACACGATATTCGATTTTCAGCTGGGAGGCGCGACCGTCGGGGAGGTTGCGTTTGGCGAATGTCCTGTCGACAGCGCGATGCTGAGGCAGAAGGAACTACGAGGCGAGAACAGCAAGCGTGTCAGTCAAATCGACAAAAGGCCGTGCGCGTCGAAGTTGTTACGACGGCTGGTAGCGTACGCATCAGATTCATTACACCCAGGAATCGGAACAATTATTCGATACTTTGAAGTCATCGAACCACGTGGTTGTCGGTTCGAGTCCGTTCAAGGCGAGGGATGCCGACAATGGTCGGCAGCGACTGAAATGTATCAAAGTCGCTAGGTACCCAACGACGACTGCGCTGAAGCCACCAAAGGTAACCTCCGCGGGGTCTAGCTGCCGTTCGGCATAAATTGCCGGAAACGTTAATTGACGGCAGTAAACCCTAACGCGAGGTCATCCAAGGGCGACCACGCCTGAAAGCATAGAACCGCCGGATTTCTAGTCGTATGAAATGGATACAGGGTGGCGCAAACCTCCGAGCCTTCTCGCTCTCACGCCACTGCGCGCTGCATTTCCTCATTCCGGTCAACGGAGCCCTGATTCATCTCGCAATGCGGACATTACTCTGGGCGGAATATGCGCATGACCTGGTCTGTAAACGGCTTGACGAGAAAGGACGGCGGCGTACGCTCTTCTGGTTTGACGAAAGCCTCGACGGGCATTCCCGGCTGCGCTTCATTCTGGCGGTCGCACTGGTCTGGTCGACAACTTCCATGTGCCACTGATGGCTACGACGATTGCTTTCTCGATCGCCCTTGACCTTGCCCACAAGGAAGCGCGAAGCGGCTATCTCGTCTACCGCTTCGCAGAGAGGAGTGCCCAAGCACGACGTATCTTCTGAAGCCGCGAGGAAATCTGCTGCGGTGGAGGGGCAGATATTCCATTGCGAAAATCAGCCAAGGCCTGAGCCTCCAGCCTCGTTCTCTCGCTTGACCATTGCTGGTCAACTATTGGCTTGCCGGTCTGGTGATCTATGACCGCCCACGACCCGTTCTCGAGTGCTTGTATCTGGTAGCGCTGCATTCTCAAGCCATAGATTTGGATGCGCCTACATCAGCCTGAAATCTCTTTGAAATCAACAGGGAGGGAATGCTGCTTCACAGATACTTTGGTTAGATGGTGAACCTCCGGTTACTGTGGGCGAGCGGCAACCTCCATTCAGCTCGCATGCGGACAATGATCTGATTCCGGGATGTCGATCTGCCTGCGTGTGCGTGCCATGCAAAAATTATGCACTAATATGTAGTTGCGAGTCGGTTTTCATTGTTGTCTTGGTGACGATAGTTATCGCTGCGATGCCCGCTTCATCGGCCGCACGCAGAAACGCATCCCGAAATTGCTCCGGAGCGATCTGACCGCTGATCGCATCGACGCAAGCCTTCACCGCAGTGACATATTCTTCGCCGTCATCGGAAGGCCAGTCCTTGAGCAGCATATATGCAGCGTCGCCGAGGGTTCGGATGATCCTGTGAACTGGCTGGCCGCGCAGAGAGCCCGACGGGTGTGAAAGCAGAGGTTGCGTCCCAATCCATTGTCCTCGATCCCTCCGGGCAGCGATCGTAATCGTCGAAGTTCTAATATACGCGTGTATTCCAAAACCGTAATTGACGATTGGTTACCCGGCGTGACCGGATGTGAAGGTAGGCGCCGGGGGATGACTGCGTCTCACGCGAGATCGCCATAATATCTGCCTCCGCTATCGCAAATTCAGCGGAGCAGCGATGCCAACGCCCCCATTGCTCGTGGGTGGTCGCCGTGATTATGTCCTGCATCTGACGCCGTGCAGCGGGCATACGGCTAAGACGGCCGCGTGCGGCGACGAAAGGCATTGCCCGCAATCGCTAACGCCGTCCTCCCGAAATTGTCCTATATCGGACACAAGGCCCCAGTGAGTTGGTACAATGCTGCTCGCCGTCGAAAGGCGATGGACCAGTCCTGAAGGGTAGGGGCTTCAGACGAGCACCCGCAGCTAGGCCAGTTCGATCAACATGTTCAGGAAGGCGCGAACGGACGGGTTGGTTCGGCGGCTCTCCGGCCAGACGGCCGTAATGTTATGGCGGTCCACTGCAAACTCGGACAGAACCGGGATCAACTCGCCGCGCTTGATCCACGGCGTAGCCGTAAAACTCGTGCCCATTCCGACGCCTGCGCCAGCGGCAATTGCAGCAATAACAGCTTCGCTTGCATCGACGACAACACCGGAAGAAGGCACGATCTCGATCTCCCGTTCGCCAATCCGGAAAGGCCACCGAAACAGTTGGCCCGTGCTTTGGTAGCGCATATTGACCGTCTCGTGCCCCTCAAGGTCATCGGGATGCTCCGGGGTGCCGCGCGTAGCGAGATACTCGGGCGACGCGTAGCAACAGAGCCGATGCGGCGAAAGCCGGCGTGACAGAAGGCGCGAGTCACCGAGCTCACCGATACGGACAGCCAGATCGATACCCTCTTCGGTGAGGTCGACCATTTGGTCGCTCAGCCGCAAATCGATCATCACCTTGGGGTGCAGCTTCCGGAATGCGGCAAGCGCAGGCGCAATGACATGCAGGCCGATCGGCAGCGACGCTGCAATTCGCAGTGTGCCGGAGGGCTCTGCCCGCGCCGCCTTGGCCACCTGCTCGATCTCTTCCGCATCGCGCAACAGGCGCAAGGCGCGCTCATGCAGGTCGCGCCCCTCGGCGGTCAAGGTCAGCGAGCGCGTCGTCCGCATGAACAGCGAGACGCCGAGATGCTGCTCAAGCCGCTGAACGCTCTTGCTGATCGCCGAGGGAGAGATAGAAAGCGATCGAGCGGCCGCTGTGTAGCTTCCCAGAGACCCTGCTTTCGCGAACGCAATAAGGCCGGCCAGCCTCTCCAAACCCATTTGTTCCTTCATGGCACTATTAAAGCGAATAACACCGCGATTATCAACAGTGCGGGGCGGGGTTATCTTCTGATTGAACAGTGAACCCTAAAGTGAGGCTATGATGACCGAGACGATGAAAGCAATTCAGCTGCACGAGTTTGGTGGCCCGGAAGTCTTGCGCTACCAGAATGCGCCGCGACCCACACCGGCAAGGGGTGAGGTCCTGGTTCGTGTTCATGCGGCAAGCCTCAATCCACCGGATCTCTACCTGCGTGAAGGGTATCGCGCGCTGCCGCCTGAATGGCAACCCGATCCTGTGTTTCCTTTGATCCTTGGTACCGATGTGTCAGGGGTGGTCGCGGCAGTTGGCGAAGACGTCTCGGGATTCAAAGTCGGCGACGAGGTCTTTGCGATGGTGCGTTTCCCGGAAGACGTCATGAAAGGCAGCGGCGCCTATGCTGAGTATGTCCGCGTGTCCGCATCGGAAGTGGCAATCAAGCCGTCGGGCATCGAACACATCCAGGCAGCCGGTGCGCCGATGTCCCTGCTCACCGCCTGGCAGTTTCTGGTCGAACTCGGTCACGATGCCCCGAACCCGTTCCAGTCGTTCCCTCATGCGCCAATCCCGCTCGATCGCAAGATCGTTGTGATCAACGGTGCCGGTGGCGGCGTCGGGCACCTGGCGGTTCAGGTCGCGAAGTGGAAAGGGGCGCGCGTGATCGCTGTCGCCTCCGGCAAGCACGAGGCGCTTCTGCGCGAGCTGGGCGCTGATCAGTTCATCGACTACACCACGACGTCCGTTGAGGCGGCCGTACAGGATGTGGATCTCGTGATCGACGCTGTCGGCGGCCCTAACATGGAGCGCTTTTTGAGGGTCCTGAAGCGGGGCGGAGCGCTATATCTCGTCAACCCTCTGGGCTTTTCCGGTCATGAGGAAGCGGCAAGGCGCGAGATAACGGTGTCGTCGACACAGGTTCGCTCGAACGGCGCGCATCTGGCCGAGGCCGGTCGATTGCTCGACGACGGCACCATTCGCGTCGTGATCGACAGCGTCTATCCGTTAGCGGAAGCGTCAGCTGCGCATCAGCGCGCGTCTCACGGAAGAATTCAGGGAAAAATTGTGCTCTCGGTTGTTTAACGACCGCAAGTCCCGCCGGTCAAATCCACATCAGTCGGCTGTCGGAGGGCGGCGGCAGCAGAAGGAGGCGTCATGCTCATTATAGCCGGACACATACACGTCGATCCCGCTGACGTGGTGCAATTTCTCGCCGACCTAAAGCAGCTTGCGATTACCACGCGAAAGCGTCCCGGCAACATTGCTTATGACGCCGCGGTGGACGATCTACAGGCCGGAACGTTGCTCATATCGGAACGATGGGCAGACCAGACAGCGCTCAGCGCTCATCTCGATGCCGCCGATACCGTCTCGTTTGTTGGTCGGTGGCAGGGCCGCATGCAAGGGGATGTCCGCAAGTTCGACGCTTCGAACGAACGTGGGCTGATGGACAGTTAAGCCTCGCTTCTATAGTCACCCTAGCGGGCAACCGGATCACTTCTCATTCAAAAATTGTTGCGGTGCAAAAATGGCAGAGCCTCTTTCATTGGGTTCTCACCAACCCTTATTGTGCACGTGCGAACAGATCGCTTCTGCAACCCGCCGGACGAGAGATATTCCAAAGTCCGGCCAGAAAGAGGATCCAGATATGGGTGATCTCCTGAAAGGCATCTCCAGTTTTCGCGGCGCCGTGTTCCCGACCCACTCGGCGCTCTACCGCAAACTCGCGCGCGAAGGCCAGCAGCCCCATGCGCTGATGATATCTTGCGCCGACAGCCGCGTGATGCCGGAAACGATAACGCAGTCCGGCCCCGGCGATCTCTTCGTTTGCCGCAATGCGGGCAATATCGTTCCCCCCTTCTCGACCCTCAACGGCGGCGTCTCGTCCGCAATCGAATACGCCATCCTGGCGCTCGGCGTCAGTGACATTGTCGTCTGCGGTCACTCCGATTGCGGGGCGATGAAAGGGCTGTGCCACCCACAAATGCTGGAACCAATGCCAAACGTCTCGGCCTGGTTGCGGCACAGCCACGCGGCCTATTCGATTGTTTGCCAAGCCTATCCCGACGACCTTTCCGACGCTGAGCGTGTACGTGCGGTAGCGATGGAAAATGTTGTCGTGCAGATTGACCACCTGAAGACCCATCCATCAGTGGCGGCAAAGCTCGCGACCAACGAAATCACACTCAACGGCTGGTTCTTCGACATCGAGACGGGTGAGGTCCAGGTGTATGACGGGGTTCTGGCAAGGTTTACGGAGGTACAGGAGGGGGAGCCGCTGCCGGTGGCCTTCACAGGACGAGGCCATCCCCATGTCATGCCGCGGATTGCCGCAGCGCTTGCAGGGGAGTAGTGCCATGACAAACACCGGCTCTGTTTCACGCGACCTCGCTTCGTCTCTCGTGGTTTTCCTTGTTGCTATTCCACTTTGCCTCGGCATTGCGATCGCATCGGGGGTGCCCGCGGCCATGGGGCTGATCTCCGGTATCGTAGGTGGCATCGTTGTCGGCCTGCTCGCGGGGTCGCCTCTACAGGTCTCCGGGCCTGCCGCCGGTCTTGCCGTGATCGTCTTCGGCTTCGTCGAACAGCATGGCATTGCCATGCTCGGTCCTGTGCTCCTCGTTGTCGGACTTCTGCAGATCGTGGCGGGTTTCCTGAGAATTGGCTCGTGGTTCAGAGCGATTTCTCCGGCGGTGGTTCATGGCATGCTCGCCGGCATCGGCATTTTGATCATCCTGGGACAGATCCATGTTCTCATGGGTGCCAAACCCGCCGCAGACGGCATAGAGAATGTCACCGCCATCGACGAGAGCGTCAGCCGGTTAACGGGCACCAGTGTCACCAACGAGGCCATTGCACTGTTGGTCGGCCTTATCGCTCTCCTTGCAATGGTGTGTTGGGAGAAATTCCGCCCGAAATCACTGTCGCTCGTCCCGGGAGCTCTTGTCGGTGTTGCTGCCGCTACAATCTTGACAATCACGCTTGAACTCCCGATCGCCCGCGTGGACGTGCCCGCCTCTCTGATTGACAGCATATCCTTTCCGACGGCCGGGAATTTCGCCCAGCTAGTGCAGCCCGGCATTATTTTAGCGACGTTGATGATTGCCGTCATTGCAAGCGCCGAAACGCTTCTTTCCGCGGCCGCCGTCGACCGAATGCACGATGGAGAACGTACCCGTTTCAACAAGGAACTATTCGCCCAAGGCGTCGGTAATGGCCTTTGTGGATTGCTCGGGGCATTGCCGATCACGGGTGTCATTGTTCGATCATCGGCCAATATCCAGGCCGGAGCTCGCACGCGCACCTCGGCGATTTTACATGGACTTTGGATTCTGGCGTTGGTGGCGCTTTTGCCGGGAGTGTTGGGAATGGTGCCATTGACGGCGCTTGCCGCCGTACTCCTCGTCACTGGCTGGAGGCTGATCAGTCTACACCATGTGCGTCACTTGTTCCAGCACCATGGTTTTGTACCGGTCGGAATCTGGGCAGTGACGGTGGCAATGGTTGTCCTTCAGGATTTGCTGGTTGGCGTGGCGCTCGGCCTTGCGCTGTCGATACTGGAAATTCTCCCTTATCTGCGCCGAAAGCTTGTAATCAGGCATGCTGAGATCGACGACGAAATTCACGTCCGTTTGCGCGGAGCGGTCACCTGCAAAGACGTGCCGGCGCTACTCAGCACTTTCGAAGGGCTACCCGACGGCCGCAAAGTCAATATCATCGGCAAACATCTGTTTTACATGGATCACACCAGCGCTGAGACGATTAGCGAATGGCTCCGGCGCGAGACGAAATCTGGGCGAATCGTTGAGATCCATCCGCCCCGGACCGCCCGTCATCCCCGCCTTAAGCCGCTGTTTGACCGATTCTCAGCCGAAGCCGCCTGACCTGCAAGGGAGAGCAGCTCCATTGCTCTCCCGTCGCTCGTCTCTAAACGCAGACGTCGTCAGCCGGACGAATTGGAGGGTAATTAGACGGTTGCTTGCAGCTGGAATGGCCACGAGCGTCTTTGCTCAGTCCTCGAATTCCCCTACCTCGTCCTCGACTCGATATGTGTTGCCGAGTCTCGGAGCCGATCCGCGGAGGCCGCAACACTCGAATTGGCCTCCGGAGCCGAAACAAGTGGAACCTTTGCCGAGCTTGAATGTTAGCGGCATCTGCACGGCAAGAGTGCTCCACTGCCGCTGATTTGCCTCGCAGGCATCCTGATGTTGGCGGAGTGGATCGGAACGGCGATGTCACAGCACGCAAGCCAACGCAGCGCCCGTCATCCATGGGAGTGCTGTCACCCAGGTCTTGGCGGACAGGCGCCCAGCGAGCGGACGCTTTGAAAGCTTACAAGCAGTAGGAAGCGCAGAATCGACAATGGACCAAGGTTCACCCAGATGGCTGCTTTCGTCCTATGTGGCTGCTGTCATCATTGTCGGCCTCATCATCACCGCGGGCTCGATCTCGATCTGGAGGTTGAGCGGGGGCGACGGCGCGGCACCAACTTCAAGCGAACTCGGAGAACCGCGATGATCAAGAAGGATGGCAAGACCGCTGCCGAAGTACGCGGTCGAATCCAATCAGGAGACAGTGGAGACATCAGATCGGGATTTGACCCTGCAGCCGCACCCCTGGAAACAGATGCTGAGGCCGCAGGTCAGCCGATGAGCCACGAAGAGATCGAGACGGCGCTGCATACTCAGAACTGGGGAGCGGCCGATCGCCAAAGCAACTACGATGTCGCCATGCGTGAACCCGGGAGTGCAGGGACCATACCCCAGACGACGCGCTCTAACCCTTTGCGCATCTTCATCACCACGCTGGCTCTTGTTGCGCTGGCAGTGGCGATCGCCAGCTGGATCTACAGCTGACAACCTAGATGTAGGATGTGCCAACGCACGTAGTCTCAAAGATGGCGAAGGCGACCCCACAGGCACCAAGCTTAACGACACAGTGGGCAAAGCTGGCTGCGCCAAGAGAAGCTTCCAGTAACCTAACAAGCGTTCAACTGTTTCGGCATTTCTACGCGACCAGAACGGCTCCCATAAGGATTGCGCAAACGAGTCCAAGGATGTTCAAGCCGAGAGTGACGAACTCGCTGATCCGCTGACGGTGGGGGTGACATTGCTCGGCATTTCCGAAGACGGCAATAGCCCCGCCGACCATCCAGCAGGTCAGTGTCAATGTCCCAAGAACAAGTGCCAAGTTCATCGCTTCGTTCGTCCGGTCTTTGCGTATAGGGCACCAAACCGGCACATCAGCGGTTTGTTCCTGCCGTCGAAACTCCGTCCGGCAGAGTACGTCGCTCAGCGCAACCAGGTCATACCACGGCAACGAGCAGGTGCGAGGTTGAGCATTGATAATTCCTTTCGCGCAGGAAGATCCGCAGCCTGTATGAAACTGGAGGTGCAGGAACGTCGAGCACCGTTAGGACGCCAGCGTTTGGGGCGTCATGGAACTAAGTGGCGTGGCCGTTGTTCGGCGATTTCCACCGACCCGCAGTAAAAAGGGAAATCCTTTGAGCGAATTGCGCCAGGAGTTTGAGCTTCGAAGAGATTTTCTGCCGACGGGCCAGGAGAACGAGTGGATTGCACCTCGTCGAACGATATCATCGCTCGGCGGCTCGTCGACGCCGCAATATTCGGAGTCGTCGCGACCGCTGGTCATCGACCTCGATGGCACCTTGGTCCGATCCGACCTCCTGATTGAGGCCGCGTTCTCTGAACTCAGGCGCCGCCCTTTTTCCATCGTTGACCTTTTCCTGGCAACGTGCCGGGGAAAGGCATGCCTCAAGCACCGTCTTTCCGCACCGGCGGATTTCGATCCGGCTATCCTGCCCTTTGATCTCGAGGTTCTGAACTTGATCCGGACGGCGCGGGAAGAGGGACGTCAGGTCTATCTCGCATCCGCGACGCACGAGCGCCTCGTCTCCCGCGTTTCCGACCATTTAGGTGTACTCAACGGTTGGTTTGCAACGGACGAGATGACTAACTGCGCCGCCGAGGTGAAGGCGGAAAAGCTCGTTGCGGCCTTTGGCCATGGTGGCTTCGACTATGTTGGCAACGACGCCGCAGATCTGCCTGTATGGCGTCACGCTGGAAAATCATACGCGATTCGGACGTCGGCCAGGGTTGCTCGGCAACTATCGCGCCAATGCGACAATGTCGAGCATCTTGCGCACGACAAGCCGACCTGGCGGACTTGGGCGCGGTTGCTGAGGGTGCATCAATACGTCAAGAATGCACTGGTCTTTATCCCGCTGCTGACAAATCAGCTCTTCGATGTTCAAAGTCTCGCCAATGCCGCTCTAGCTTTTGCCGCCTTCTCGCTTTGCGCTTCGAGCGTCTATGTGCTGAATGACCTGGTCGACCTTCAGGACGATCGCGCACATCGCAGCAAATGCCGCAGGCCGCTGGGTTGCGGCGATATCCCGCTCTCACACGCGCTCGTGGTAATCCCCATTCTCCTTCTGTTGTCGTTTATGGTTGCCCTCACGATTTCACCCGCCTTCATTTTGGTGCTCGCCGGATACTTTGCGTTGACCACCGCCTATTCGTTCTTTCTGAAGCGAAAAATGATCCTCGACGTTGTGACCCTTGCAGCCCTTTATACAGCACGCGTGGTAGGAGGGTCGGCGGCGATTTCAGTTTGGCCCTCTCCTTGGCTGCTCGCCTTCATGATGAGCTGGTTCCTCTCGCTTGCACTCGTCAAGCGATATACGGAGCTCATTTCTCGCCGAGCCGCGAATCTACCCGACTCCAAGAGCCGCGATTACAAGAATGGAGACGTGGGCATGATCGGCGCATTGGCGGCGGGGGCCGGGATGAACGCGCTCACATTGTATGCTCTCTACGCTGCAAGCGACGGCGTGCAGGATCTCTACACCCGGCCAGGGATTTTATGGTTGGTGGGACCAATCCTGGCTTGCTGGATTGCGCGTATCCTGTTGCTGGCCCATCGGGGACTGATGCACGACGATCCGATCGTATTTGCGATCAAAGACAAAGTGAGTCTCGCAACCCTGCTCGTTGCCGGCGCCTTTGTGATCGCCGCGTTATGAGGTGAGCGAGATGCGTTCCCATTACGCGCGTGAAGGGAAGTCGACCCGTATCGCAGTTCGCTACATCGCGTTCGCGATCCTCTCGACTTTGACAAATTTTGCGGTGCAGGCGGCCGTCGTGAAGATATACCCGTCGCAGAGCCTGGTGCCGTCAATGCTGGCAGGCACCGCCGCTGGGTTCGGGCTCAAGTACTTCCTCGACAAAAGGTGGATCTTCTTTGACCGATACGACTCGCATGGTGACGAATTGCTCAAGATCGTCCTCTACGGCCTGTTCAGCGTCGTGACGACGATCATATTCTGGGGGTTCGAAACTGCCTTCTGGGCAGTCTGGAGAACGGATCTTGCGAAGTACGCAGGCGGGGCAATCGGCCTGGCGATTGGCTACGTCTCGAAATTCGCGCTCGACCGAAAATTCGTTTTCAAGTTGCAGGGGGCGTGACAGGCTGATGGAGGGATGGGGACGTTATCCGCGCCACGATATTGAAGTGCTTGATTGCAAGCTGCCGGAAGCTTTGCCTGGAACGGTGTCATCGTGCGCGGGTCTGATTGCTCGCGGCAGCGGCCGCTCGTATGGCGATGCCGCGATCGGTGAGCATCTCACTTTGAACTGCGGTGCATTGAGCCGGATGAAAAGGTTCGACGAGGTGAACGCCTCCCTGACGGTCGAAGGTGGCGTCATGCTGTCGGACATTCTCAGGTCGTTCATCCCCCGAGGCTATTTTCCCCCCGTGGTCCCAGGAACGAAGTTCGTCACTGTCGGGGGAATGATCGCCTCCGACGTGCACGGGAAGAACCATCATCGCGACGGTGGGTTCGGCGAACACGTTAGCGAAATCAAGCTGGTTATTGCCAGTGGTGAGATCCTCATCTGCAGCAGAAGCCAGAATTCTGAGCTTTTTTTCGCGACGCTCGGCGGTATGGGTCTGACGGGCATCATCGCTGAAGCTACTTTTAAGCTGAGGCACATCAGTACCGGGTGGATTGTTCAAAAGACCGTCTCTACAGAAAATCTCGGCGATACACTAAAAGCCTTGAAGCAAACTGACGACGCGACCTATTCCGTTGCCTGGATTGATTGCCTCTCGCGGGGCCCTTCGCTCGGCCGCTCGCTGATTTTTGCCGGCGAGCACGCCAGTCCGAGTGACATTGCTCAAATGCCGAAAGCAGCGCTATTGCCTCCCTTCAAGGCGGCTCGTTTTTCAGTACCGGTCGACCTGCCTGGTTGGACGCTCAACCGAGCCAGCGTTTCTGCATTCAACCATCTTTACTATCGGGCGGGTGCCCGCAAAGCAGCCCGAACCTCGTTGGTCCACTGGGACAGCTACTTCTTCCCCCTTGACGGTTTTCTCGAATGGAATCGGCTCTACGGCAAGCGCGGCTTCCTGCAGCATCAATGCGTGGTGCCTGACGAAAACGCGCTCCCGGTTTTGAGCAGCATACTGGATCGTTTCGCTCGTTCTGGAAAAGCCTCATTCCTGGCCGTTCTGAAAAGGCTGAAGGGCGGCGCAGGCCTTCTGTCATTTCCGGCGCCAGGGTATACCCTCGCGCTCGACCTGCCGGTCGCGCCCGACGTGTTCCAGTTGTTAGACGAAATTGATAAGCTGGTTGTCGCGGCGGGAGGGCGGCTCTATCTCGCCAAAGATGCAAGGCAATCCCGTCATACGTTCGAAGCCGGTTACCCCCGACTACAGGCGTTCAAAGAGGTGCGGCGAACAACGGGAGCCGACGGTCACTTTAGTTCCCAGCTGGGAAAAAGGCTTGGCATATGAAAGCCATCGGCAAGACACTGCTCCTGATTGGCGCGACGTCGGATATTGGCCGTGCGACTGCCCTGGTCTATGCTGAGGCGGGCTGGGATGTTCATTTGGCCGGACGCAGGCGTGAGCTTGTCCAACGAGAAGCCGATGACATCGTCACGCGCACCGGCGCCGCCGTCGCAGTCCATGAGCTGGATATCCTTGATACCGGCCGCTTCGAAGAATTTCTGAGCACCGTATCGCCATTGCTTGACACGGCCATTTGCGTCGTCGGCGAACTCGGCGAGCAGGCCCGCGCCGAAAGGGACCTCGAACACGCCGCCATGGTAATGCGGACAAACTTCGAAGGACCGGCTTTGATGCTCGGCCTCCTGGCTAGCCGCTTTGCCGCGCGCGGGTCTGGCACCATCGTCGGCATAAGTTCGGTCGCCGGTGATCGCGGGAGAGGATCAAACTATGTCTATGGCGCCGCGAAAGCTGGCCTGACGGCGTTTCTGTCCGGCCTCAGAAACAGACTATCTAACGCCGGTGTACGCGTCCTCACCGTTAAACCCGGCTTTGTCCGAACGCGAATGACTGACGGAATGAAGCTTCCGCCACTGCTGACAGCCGAGCCTGCAGAGGTCGCTGACAGGATTTTCGCCGTTGCCGAGGGCGGCAAGGGAGGGGACGTCGTCTATGTCAGGCGGATTTGGTATCCGCTCATGACGTTAGTCCGAGGCATCCCGGAACCGATCTTCAAGAGGTTGCGGCTGTGATCGATACCTGGGGAATAAGAGCTAGAGATTGCCTTGTCCGTTTCGTCGGCATGTTCCATTGTTTTAAACGGCTTTTTCCTCGCGCCGATGCGGATCAAGATCTGTCCTGGGAAAGGGCGGGGTTTAGATGAGGCGCCGCCTTTTTTCTGCAAAAGTTACGCTCCTGGTGGTCGCGGCAATCTGTGCCGCCATGCTTGCCCTGCCTGGACGGACCATCAACACAGCCTTCATCAACGACGTTTTGATATTCATCGATGGAGCGCATCGTATCGCTGTTGGACAGGTGCCGAACCGTGATTTTCATACGGCGCTCGGACCGTTGGTCTTCTATATCCCTGCCCTGGGCTACTTCCTGTCCGGAAATTTCGGCGCCGCGATACCGATGGGAATGGCGCTCCTGATCGTCGCGTTCATGCCTGCAATGATACGTATCCTTCTTTCGCGCCTCAGCTCGCCGTTAGCCATCGCTTTGGGCATATTCCTGATCCTGATTCTGGCTGTCCCGATCAATCTCGGAAGTCCAGTCCGGCTTCTTTCTTTCGCGATGTTCTATAATCGCATCGGGTGGGTCGCTCTCGGCCTCATCCTGGTGATGTACGTGGAGCCGAGATCGAAAGCCGCCCGCAACGACGTTGCAGACAGTCTGGCGACGGCCTTTCTTCTGCTTGTCCAATTCTATACGAAGGCGACCTATGGTCTCTGCGGCGTAATGTTTCTGATCTTCCTGTTGTTGGACCGGCAGCAGCGTTTCTGGATCCTGCTCAGCCTGCTTCTGACCGCGCTCGCAATGATCATCATCGAGTTCTTCTGGCGCGGCACGCTTCAGCACTTAGAGGATCTGCGGGCGGCCGCACGGGTCAGTGGTGATCATGACGTCTTCAGCGTACTGAAAAATATCCGTGAGAATTCCTCGGATCTGGTCGTCTTCACTGCCTTTTCATTGATTGCCTTGTGGCAGACCCGCAGTCTTCGAGACCTCCTCTACTGTGGGTTTTGCGCGGTCGCAGGATTGGCAATTATCAACCAGAACGCCCACAGCTGGGGTATTATTACCCTTTATTGCGGAGCGGCCGTCCTGGCGGAAAAAGCACGGCGCTTCCGATCTGTCGACCAAAGCGCGAAGATGGAGCGGTCCGCTCGTCTTGCAGCTGCGCTGCCACTGCTTCTAATCTTCTTTCTGTTGCCGCCCATCGTCCATCACGGAGCGGCGATCGCTCTCCACACCGCACTTGCCGCGGAGAATGTGGGCAAACCTCTCGGTCCTCCGCAATTTGAGGACGTCCGGGAAATCGACCCGCCCGGTGGGGAGCCAGATTTTATTCGGCGCTACCTCGACAGTATCGAAAGCGGTGGGGCTTTACTTCAAGCCCTGCCAATTCCGCCCGAGCGGGTTTTCGTACTCGATTTCGTCAATCCCTTTTCCGCGGGACTCGGGATACGCCCTCCGACAGGTGACACCGCCTGGTTCCACTGGAACCGCAATATCAATGAGAAGGCCTATATTCCACCAGAAGCACTGTTCGCCGACGTGAAGATTGTGATGGTGCCGAAGACCGGCATCAATAGTCTGCCGTTACAGGAGCTGTATGGGCCGTTCATTTCTAAGAATTTCGACATGGTGCAGAAAACGCCGGAGTGGACGATTTATCAGCGACGCCAGGCCGCGTTGGAAAGCGAGGCGCGGTGACGCAGGCGGTGAGGTCGATGCCGGAGAGGGAATGCGCATCGCCAGGGGCGGGCTGCCAATACGTCTGGTGGACCGCCATCGTCCCATTTGCTCTGGTGCTTTCAGGTCTTCTCGCTCTGCCTAACCAGACGATCACCTCCAAATACGTCAACGATCTGTTTGTTTTTCTCGATGGTGCGCATCGCATCTGGTCGGGACAAGTTCCGAACGTGGATTTCCATACGTCGCTTGGAGCGCTCACCTTCTATATTCCCGCTGTCGGCTATGGCCTTTCGGGAAGTATGGGTGGTGCGATGCCAGTGGGAATGGCCATAGTCATCCTTCTGTTCGCGGCCGTTGCCGCGGCGATCCTCGGCAGCCGCATGCACAAGGCGCTCGGTTTGCCGTTGGCAGCTTTTCTGCTTTTGCTCGTCGCGGCTCCTGCCAATCCTGGAGAACGGATCGGCGATCTCACATTTGCGATGTTCTACAATCGGCTGGGCTGGGCTTCGCTCGGTCTTCTTTTGGTCATGTACCTGCCCCGCTTATCCAGCGCTGAGAGCAGGGCCATGGATGCCGCCTGTGCAAGCTTCCTCGTATTGTTCATGCTCTACACGAAGATCACCTATAGCGTTGTAGAGCTCGCATTTCTGGTCTTCCTGGCAACCGACCGACGTCAAATCGGGTGGACGGCGCTGGCGTTCGGGATGATCGCGATAAGCGTCCTGGCAATCGAACTTCTCTGGCGCGGCAGCCTCAATTACCTCGCCGATCTGCGCCTTGCGGGCGAGAATAGCGGCGGGCTGCCGGCCCTCGGCGCTCTGGGGTAAGTTTTCCTGAACAATTTCGCTGGCCTCACTGTCTACGCGATTGCCGCCGGCATCTTTCTTGTCCTCGCACCAAGCTACCGCCATCTTTTTTTTATCGTTTTTTGCGTCTTAACCGGTGTGCTGCTGATTGAACAAAACTTTCAACGCGCGGGCATCCTGACGCTGGGGCCGAGCGCAGCTGTCATCACTCAATCTCTTCTGAAGGCCGAGCTTTCCCGACTGCACCGGAAGGCTCGCCTCGTCTTGCCGCTCCTGCTGGCCTTTCTGCTTGTGCCGGCGGCGATAAGCAATGCCGCGGCTGTCGCCATTCATGCCCGTTACGCCTTTGCCGGGCGCGGCGAGCCCATGCCGCTGCCGGCGTTTTCCAGGATTCGGCTTGTCGAGACGTGGAGTGTTGGTCAGTACGACTATTTTGTGCGGTATAATCTCACTCTGGCTGAGGCATCGGACGTGCTGTCTCAGTTAAGCGCAGGCCAAGAGACTGTCGCCGTACTGGACTTCGTCAACCCGTTCTCGGCCGGCCTGGCGCTCCCACCGCCCGTTGGCGACAGCGCCTGGTATCACTGGGGACGGACTCTCGGTCCCGAATATCATCCACCCGCGGAGGAGATGTTTTCAGACATCGACCTGATCCTCGATCCCAAATGGCCGATAGAAATCTGGACGGCAAATGGCATGCGCGACGTTTTTGCTCACTATATCGCCCGCCATTACGAGAAGGTGCGGGAGACAACGAATTGGCGCATCTACCGCAGGAAAGCATGAGCAGCAGATTGCCTTTTCCGCTCAGCAGCGATCAGGCCGATGAGGAGCAGTAAGAGGGCCCAGGCGTAGACCGAACCGGGCCCTAATTGCGCTAGACGGGGAGCACCGAAGTAACCAAGTATGACTGGGACGGGTATCACCAGAGCTGCGGCCGTCAGCCATGCCCACGGCCGCTGCCAATGATGCAAAAGAACCGGCAGGAGGAAGAGCGTATAGTGGATCCAGCCAAGCGGCGACGCCATTGCCCGGCTCTCGGAGGATTCGAGCGTGGCCACCGCCAAGATGCTTTCCTCATCGAACGCCATGCTGTAGCCGCAATTGCCAAGGATCGATAGCAGGACTATTCGCCTTGCCGCAAGTTTGTCGTACGAGTACATCGTAGAATTTTGCAGCAATTACAGTCATGCAGGGACCGCCAATAAACAATTACCTTTCTTGATATCACGAGGGGCAATGCAAATGAAAACCGTATTGGTTTCCGGCGGAGCTGGTTTCATCGGATCGCATCTGTGCGACCGCCTTCTGCTCAGGACGGACATTCAGAAACTTGTCGTCGTCGATAGCCTCTGGACCGGACTTCTCGAGAATATCGAGCACATCAAGGACCCGCGTTTCCACTTCGTGAAATCGGATGTCGAAACGCTGCAGACCTCCGACAAATTCGATGAAATCTACCATCTTGCCTCTCCGCGTCGCCGCCCTGGTACATGAAGGAGCCGAAGCGGACGATTTCTGCCAATCTTCTCGGGGCAATGCGGCTTCTCGATCTCCTGAAGAAGGGCGGTCGTTTCGGGTTCACCTCGTCTTCAGAGGTTTATGGCGACCCGCTGGTCTCGCCGCAGCCGGAATCCTACAAAGGCCAGGTCGACTGTACCGGGCCACGCTCGTCCTACGACGAGAGCAAGCGCTGCACGGAATCGCTGTTGTTCGAAATGCAGCGCACCCTGGGACTGAACGTCAAGGTTGTCCGACCCTTCAATATATACGGCCCGCGAACGCGGCCCGACGATGGACGCGCCGTTTCCAACTTCGTCACCCAGACGCTCTCGGGTCGCCCGATTACCGTATTCGGCGACGGCAAGCGGTCCCGCAGCTGGGGCTATGTCGATGACATCGTCGACGGTTTCTCGCGCTATTTCTGGATCAACGAAACCGACTACAAGGGCCCTCTGAACGTCGGCAATGATCGCGAGATTACCGTTCTCGAGGTCGCGCAATATGTCTCTAAGCTTGTCGGCGGCGTACCGATCGTCTTCGAGCCGTCACCACCGCAGGACCCCACCAACCGGCGGCCGGACCTGACCAATGCGCATTACGTCATGCCCGAGTGGTTGTGCAAGATCAGTTACGAACAGGGTGTGGCCCTAACGCTCGACTGGTTCAGGGACAAGCTGAAGACGGACAAGCAATCACCGCAACTGCGGACCGCGCGGCGCTGATTCGGGCAGCTTGGAGTCCGGTCGGGTCCTTTGCCGGAGCGCATCCTCAGATCGTCCCGGGTTTGATGACAGTGGCGATTGCGGATGGGACCGATAGCGATGAGCGAGCGCGACCTGCAACGGGATCGAGACTCGATAGAAGGTGATCGCCGGCCGCATGACGCTGGTGTCGGCGGCGCATGTGCTTGATCTCAGCGAGCGCCAAGCGCGACGGCCGTTTGAGCGGATCAGAACGGCCGGTGCGGCGTCGATCCGGCATAAGGCGATCGGCCGGCCCTCGAACAACCGAATCAGCGATGGTGTTCGGGATTATCAAGGGTAGCCGCTACGGCGACGGGTACCGTGAGGTGATTAATGCAACAAAGGTTGGCTTCATCCGGTCCGACAACGGCGGTAACGGTATCTTTGTTCACAACCGAGGTGGAGCGGCCTAGGATACGGTCTGATGGATGGCCATAAGATCTTGCAAAGGACCGCAGCACCTGCGCTGCCCGGTGAGTGGGCAGGTCGTCTTAAGGTCGAAAGGAGATGAAGATGACTAGGAGCGAGTCATGTGCCGAAACATAAAGACGCTATTCAATTTCGATCCGCCGGCGACCGATCAGGAAATCCATGATGCCGCATTGCAGTTCGTAAGAAAGCTGAGTGGAACGACCAAACCTTCGAAACGCAATGAGGCAGCGTTCGAACACGCAATCGTTTCCATCGCGGCATGCGCGCGCGAACTGCTCAATTCGCTTGAGACTTCACATCCGCCGCACAGTCGCGAGGAAGAAGCTGCAAAAGCGCGCGCGAAAAACCTGGCCAGGTTCGCATGATTTGTAGGGCGTCGCGTCACTGAAACAGTTACCATAGCTTCAGAGAGTTATGATCTGCCGAAGACCGTACCTGATGTCGCCGCTTTGCCCGCCTTGGACAAGGTGTAGCGGGCTGAGGCGTCTCAAGGAGACGTCGACCCGTTCGACCGTCGGCAAGATTGGCTCGAGCACACGCATCTTGCTTTTCGCGCTTACCGTCAATTAGGTGTACCGCGTTCTTGAGGCTTTACCTGCCGACAGTCGGCATCAAGGCCGGGCGGACTGCGCCAGGAGGATAGATCGCTCAGCAGATTGAGCGGGTTCACCGGCTCGTCGATGACCCACGGGCACCAAAAGATCGGCGAGCAGAAACTGAATGCCTGCTTCAGGAAAGAGTGCCCACCGCGGCTCGAAGGTAATCTCGCGGAGCCATCCGACATGGATTGGACTATCCGTGTAAGAACGCGACAAGCGATATCGGGATCTGGACTGTGAAAAAATCCATTGCCGCTCTGATAATCATCACCCACACGGTTATCGGAAAATTAGTGCTGCAACTTAATTTCAACTCGTTGCATTATTTGCTCCCCCCCATATGCGGCCCGCCGAGACAAAACCCGATTATCCCTCGTGCAAATTCGCTGTGCGCAAGGGATGATGTGCGACCGCGGAGAGCGTGGGCGTGTGCAGCGCCGAAGTTTTGGCTCTTTCAAAATTGATATCGCTTTGACCGATCAAGTCGCCCGACAAAGCCTTGTTGCTGCGTTCGAGATAATGCCCATCCAGGAAGGAGCGGTAGGCGTCCGCGATACCCTCCTTCAGACCTATCTTAGGCGCCCAGCCGAGAGTGCGAAGCTTGTCGACGCTCAAGAGTTTACGTGGCGTGCCATCTGGCTTGGTGAGGTCGCGCGTGATCTTGCCTTCGAAACCTACGACCTTGGAGACGAGGTATCCCAAATCAAGGATGGTAATGTCTTCGCCCGAACCTACGTTCACATGATTTTCGGCGGAATAGGTCTTCATGAGATGGAGGCAGGCGTCGGCGCAATCGTCAACATGCAGGAATTCGCGCCGCGGCGTGCCAGTCCCCCAGATGCATATCTCTTGCTGCTGATTGATCTTGGCCTCATGCGCCTTGCGTATGAGCGCCGGCATGACATGGCTCGACCCGAGGTCAAAATTATCCCCTGGACCATAAAGATTGGTAGGCATGGCCGAGATGAAATCTCTACCGTGCTGTTTGCGGTAGGCATGGCAGAGCTTTAATCCGGCAATTTTGGCGATCGCATACCATTCGTTCGTGGGCTCAAGTGATCCAGTCAGAAGTGAGTCCTCGATGATCGGCTGATCGGCGAATTTCGGATAGATGCAGGACGAGCCCAGAAACATCAGTTTTTCGACGTGAGCTCTATGGGCCGCGTGTATGACGTTCGCTTGCAGAATCAAGTTGTCGTAAAGGAAGTCGGCTGGATAGGTAGCGTTCGCGAGAATACCACCGACCCTCGCAGCAGCTAGGAAGACAGCGTCGGGACGATTCCTAATCATCCAGGCCTCCACCTGGTCCTGCCGTCTGAGATCGACCTCGGCGCGAGTGGCCGTCAAAATCTCGCAGCCCTCGGAAGCGAGACGCCGCACGATCGCAGAGCCCACCATGCCGCGGTGGCCCGCAACATAGACCCTTTTTCCGGCAAGGCTGTAGATCACCTCAGGCATGGGCAAAACCTCTGGTTACACCGACCGACGGAACACTTCGTTCCATGACTTTCAGATCCTCGCGAACCATCTCCGCAACCAGCTGATCGAGACTGGTCTCATGTTTCCAGCCAAGCTTCGTGTGCGCCTTCGCCGGATCGCCAATCAGGAGATCAACTTCAGTCGGACGGAAGTAAGCTGGATCGATTTCCACCACACACTGACCGGATGTCTTATCGTATCCCTTTTCCTCAACCCCGTTCCCGCGCCAATCAATCGGCATGCCCACGTTGGCAAAGGCCTTGTCAACAAAGGAACGAACCGAGTGCGTTTCGCCGGTCGCAAGGACATAGTCCTCCGGTTCGTCCTGTTGCAGCATCAGCCACATGCCGCGGACATATTCTCGTGCATGTCCCCAGTCGCGCTTGGCATCCAAATTGCCGAGATAGAGCCTTTCCTGCAGCCCAAGATGGATCGCAGCCGCCGCCCGGGTGATTTTACGTGTCACGAATGTCTCGCCGCGGATCGGGCTTTCATGATTGAACAAAATGCCGTTCGAGGCGTGCATGCCATATGCCTCGCGATAATTGACCACAATCCAATAAGCGTAGAGCTTGGCCGCCGCATAGGGGGATCGGGGGTAGAACGGCGTCGTTTCGTTCTGCGGGACTTCCTGAACTTTGCCGTAGAGCTCTGAAGTGGAGGCTTGATAGAAGCGGGTCTTCCTGGTCAGCCCCAGGAGGCGAATTGCTTCAAGGAGCCGAAGGGTGCCGGTTCCATCGGCGTTAGCCGTATATTCCGGCGTTTCGAAAGAGACTTGAACGTGGCTCTGTGCGGCGAGATTGTAGATCTCGTCCGGCTGCGTTTCCTGAACGACGCGGATGAGGTTCGTTGAATCGGTCATGTCCCCGTAATGCAGAATAAAGCGAGGATTTTCGACATGGGGATCCTCGTATAGATGTTCGATGCGACTGGTGTTGAAGGATGATGAGCGTCGCTTGAGGCCATGAACAATATAGCCCTTCTCCAGGAGCAATTCGGCCAAATACGCACCGTCCTGACCTGTTATACCCGTAATCAGCGCGACTTTTCCGTTCTTTGTCATTCCCGCATCCATGATTGCCCTCTAACTCGAATACTAATGCAGCAGTATATTCTCATGTTTAGTGCGTACAGTTTCATAAACGTGACTTATTGCGGCTTATATTAGGTGTATCTACGATTTTAACTTGTAGTATTTCATCAAGGATTTCGAAAATAACTCCGAGTCACTGAAATTATACAACGCATGCCTTTCCGGATTTACATTGTTGATCGCCACAACAATTTCCGAATTTCGCGAGGTTTTCATTTGCTGCAAGCTGAACTCGACCGCGCGGCGGCTCGTCTTTCCCCACCTGACAACTGCCAGTGTTCTTTCCGCCAGGGCAGTCAAATGTACGGTATCCGCCGAGGCGAGCACCGGCGCGCTGTCGAAGATGACAATCTGGCCGCCCGCGCTCGCCATCTCGATGATTTCTGACAGGCCGTTCGAACGGGTGCGCCGCTGGAGACTGAATTTTCCAGACGGAATGAAGTCGATACCGCTTGGATGGCGGTAGACGATGTCGCGGAGATCGGCGTGACCATTCAGGAATTCGTTCAATCCGTGCATTAAACCCGACCTGAAAAACGAATTGAGTCTTCCCCGCCGAAGATCGCCATCGACCAGCAGCACCGGAATTGCGGCGGCGGCAAGTTCGATAGCCAGCGATCTCGCGACAAGCGACTTGCCTTCCCCGCTGTGGGCCGAGGTAACGACGATACTGTTCGGTAATTTGCCGCCATTGGACTGTTTGAGTGAAAGCACCACAGTACGGATTGCTTCGTCAAACATGGGGACCGGCATATGTTCGAACATCGTTTTCGAATTTTCCCACCGCGCCAGACGCGGGATAAGTCCAGCCGGGATCGTGCGCGCCATTGCAGCTATTTGGTCGAAACTCCGGACAGTCCGGTCCGACATTTCGATCACGAAAGCAGCCGTTACGGCTCCCGAGATTGCAGCCAGGAGCGCACCCATCAGATAGAAAAGCCGTCCACGTCCCTGTGACGCGATAGGCACTGAAGCAGGTGATAAAACTTCCAATTCCGCCCCTGGCAGCATGGCCTTGGCGGCAAGGTCACGGCGCTGATCCTCAAGCTTGTCCAGTGCCGCTTGTTCTAAGTCGGCGATATGCTGCAGTCGGGTCAATTCCGTCTGCACCACCGCATCGCGTGTGCGTTTTTCATGAGCTTCAGCCAAGATGGATTGTATTGAATTAGCTTCGTGATCAAGTGCGGCGAGCTTGGCGCGCATTGTTTGGAGATATTGTTTGGTCGCAAGGTTGAGATCGGCACGGGACTCCTTGATCTTCCCACGTAAATCCACCACGGCCTCGGCATTGCCATCATATGTCTGAAGAAGGCGGCCGAGATCTTGCTCCTGTGCGCGAAGATCGCGTTGCTTTGTGGCAATGTTGTCGGGGACGGCGATATTCTCCGCAGCGACCGAAGCGTTATCCGTTGCTTCCAACGTGGATATCGTGGCCTTGACTTCGAGGCGACTTTCTTCGATTTTCCCTTCACGGCCAGTGACTTCTATGATTGATTTGATCCGTTCATCCTGAGCATCTTCTTTCGAGACGACGTCCATCGATTCTTGATAATTGCGGGCAGCGTCGCGAGCAGCATCCGCGCGCGCCTGCTGTTCGGTAATGCGCTGTCGGATCCATTTTTGCGCTGAATCCAGGCGGCCACCGAGATTGTCCTTCCGTTCATCGAGGTAGAGGCTGATGATCCGGTTCGGGACCGCGGCTGCGAGTTCAGGATCATTCGACGTGAAGCTGATCTGGATAACGTCACTCTTGTCTTCGTGCCATACGCCGAGAGCCCTAAAATATTCCGGAATGATGGCGTCGATGTTGTCGCGTACAGGCGAGGTGGGTTTTTCTGTGTCGAGCAGGCCGCGCAATTTTGCCCGGATCCTCTCAATGAATGAGATGTCGCGCAGCGCTGGATTGAATTCCGGCCGCAGGTTGAACCGCAGTTCATGGACGACCCGCTCTGCGATGGTTCTGGATAGAAGCCGCTCAGTCTCCGATTTCGCGTCAAGTAGATCACTGTGGCTATCGTCGGCACCAAGTGATGTTGCGAGAGGCTGGTGGACAATTATTCGGGCCCAGGCCTGATAGGCGGGCTTCAACCCTGAGATAATAAGTACTGTGGGCGCCATCAAAAGCGCGGTTATCGCGATGATCATGATCATTCTTCGCCGGAGGAGACGGAAGGCGGCTGCCAAATCAAAGTTGTCTGCCTTGGTCTCCACCTGAAAGCGAGGATCGTAGCGCATCTGTGAAATGGGAAGGTTGCGGTCCGGCGGAACAGTGGAAATCGTCATCGGGCGTCAACCATTGCTTGGGGTTTCGCGGAAATGGTTTCGTAAAGTTTGTCGAGCGACCGCGTATAGGCCGTCATACTGAAATGGTTGAGATAGTGTGCGCGCCCCTGGACCGAAAGGCGGATGCAGATTTCTGGATCGGACACCAGCTTCGCCAAGGCTGCAGCCAAGGCATCCTGGTCTCCGACTGGGACGAAGATGCCGGTTTCACCATCGGTAATGACTTCGTCATGCGCCCCGACACGCGTGGTGACGACGGCGAGGCCGTGGGACAGCCCTTCGAGCACCGCCATGGCCAGACCTTCGGCGTGCGAAGGCAAGACCAGGATATCTGCACGCGCACACAGAGCTCGCGCCTCAACGGCGTCAAGCCAGCCGGGCATCTCTACAAGATTTGAAAGCGCCATGGAGTCAGCTTGGCGGCGATAATCCTCGACAGGCCCATCGCCTGCCAGCACGGCCCGCCATTGGAGTTGTTTCATGAGCGGGTGGCTGAGGGCCAACAGAAGCTCCGTGACCCCCTTGCGTTCGCTCAACCGGCCAAGGAATACGATCAACGGTGTCTGACCGACACGAATATTGTGCGCCCCAGGATCGGGGACGCAATTATGGGCAACGACCGTGCGGCGCTCGTCTACAGCCAAAAGTGTCGTCAGCGTCATGCAATCACGCCGGCCGAGCGCCACAACGCGATCGGCATTCTGAAACATCCGACGTATGAGCCGTTGTTGGTGCGGCGAGCGTTTCGCAAAGTCGCCGGCGTAGTCGTAGTCGTGCAGGTGCAATATGTGGCAGCACCCGAACATTCGGGCAGCCTCGGTCAGGATCAGTTTTCGGTAGGTGCTGCCGCGGCCAGCGATATGGAAATGGTGAATGCGGGCTGGCGCGACAATCCGATCCTTTGCCATCGTCAGAATGGCGCCGAGCAGGCGTGCGGGTGACGTCACCTTGGACCATCGAGCCCCTCTGGTATCGGTGACGAAGTGTTTCGTGCCGGTCTCTTTCGCTGTCTCTGTTATATAGCCGACCAGCCTGCCAATGCCGCCGCCGTTCTCGCAGCCCCCCGGAACATAGTGGCGGACGCTGGCCGCGCTCCGTGCTGCCATTTGACTTCTGTCCGTGAGGGCCTCCGTCAGCATGACCCGACCACCTCCCGATAAACGGCCGCGGCCTGGGCGCCGACCCGTTCAGGCGAATTCGGTCCTTTGGCCCATTCGAGCGCATTGGCACCGAAATGTTTTCTAAGCTCGACGTTGTCTGCCAATGTCCTGATCGCCGCCGCGAGCTCGTTGGCATCTCCGGGAGGGACCACCATTCCCAACCCGTTGGGCTGAACGGTGCCCCGCAACTCGCCGACATCAGTAACGATAACAGGTTTGCCAAATGCGGCGGCAAGGTTGAGCACACCGCTTTGGGATGCTTCCATATAGGGAAGCACGACGATGTCGGTATCCAGGAAAAGCTGGGCGACCTCTGCATCGGCGATAAAACGATTACGAATATCGTAGCGGCCCGCATCCCCCATGAGCGGCTGGAAGATGAGCGGATTGTCGCCGCGGCCTGCGACCGTGATGCGCAGGTTAGGAAGTACGTCCTTGAGCATGGCCTCGGCCCGGACCAGTTGTTCCAGGCCCTTATAGGCAAAAATCCGTCCGAAGAGCAGGACGCGTATGGTTCCATCCGCTCCGCGCGGCGCCATCTTCTGTCGCCGGGCGAGCTCCGCATAGCGAAGGATGGAGGGATGCGACAGGACATGGACACAGTCCGCCGATTTTGCATATCGATTTAGGACCAGCCGCTTCAGTCCCTCGCCATGGACGACCAGATGTCCGGATTGCTTCACCATCAATTCGGGGGCCCAGCCGGGCAGCGTACGCGTGTCGGAATCGCCGGGATGGATTTCCACGTCATGAATGGTCGTCACAAGCGGGATCGGGCGCCAGAACGGCACGGCGAGGTTCAGCCAAAGTGTAGAATTGCTGAGGAGATGAATGAGGTTCGGCCGTTCCCGCCGGATCAGACGCGTAAGCTGGTACAGAAACCAGGGATTGGAGAGAGAACGGTGTCTCGGCCAGTCCAGAAGGTGCAGATCGACAGCCGGATCGATGGAAGAGGCGAGATGTGCATAGCGCCGGCGTGGCACGGCAAGCACAACGTTCAGGTGTTGGGCAACGCCGCTGGCAAATGAGATGGTATAGTCTTCCAGTTCGGAAACCAATAACAGCGCCTTCATTTCGTTGCCTCCGACAAGCCGACGTCCAGACCGAGCCGCGACAGGCCGCGCGCCGAGCGCAAACTATCGCGCGTCCGCCTGAGCAGGTTCGGCTCGCCGGCAAAGAAGAGGCCTTCGAGGGCAAGCTTGAACCGGGTGCGTGCATCAGCTCCCTGCAGCTTTGCCGACGCGATGCGATAGGGATAGTGATCCGTCAGATGTAGTCTTGCCGGCAGCTTATGGGCTGAAAGAAACAGGTTCGTTGCTTCAACGGTTTGCTGCCAGTGTTTCATCCGCCTCCTTAGTGTGGTCGCATCCTCGGTCGCGCGATACCAGTTGTTATTGTGGATGCGGTAGAATCCAAGCGGATCCGGCATCGCAATGACGTCCCCCAGAAACGGATAGATCCCCACGAGCCAGGCGTCGGCTGATATGCGGAATTGTTCGGGAATGCTGCCCGCGGCATTCCACGCGCTACGTCGTACCGCGATGGCTGACGTCATCGGAAAAGGCCACCAACCAGCCGATCTGGTGAGTAGCGGCGACAAAGCGCCCGAACAAAGGCTTCGCGGGATCGGCTTGGAGGTCGGCCTGCCATCGACAAGCGTTGGCTGCAGTCGGTGATAGACGAGGGATGCTTGGGGGTTTGCGCGGAACGCTGCAGCCGTCGCCGACAGCTTGCTCGGCGCCCACCAGTCGTCGGCATCCAGAAAACAGAGGATCTCGCCCACGCTTGAACCCACAGCGGTGTTGATCGCAGCGGCCTGTCCTGCGTTCTCCTGAAAGATCACCTTCACTCGGCTGTTATACGCTTCCAGAACGGACGGCGACTGGTCAGTCGAGCCGTCATCGACGACGATTATCTCGACGTTGGGCGCGTCTTGGCTCAACACGCTGTCTATGGCCCGCCCGACGAAGCGAGCGTAGTTGTAATTATTGACGAGAACACTGAGGGCCGGCTGCTGCTCCATGACGCGCTCTCAGGCGAGTTGCGGCGATGCACCGCTGTACAGCAGCGCAAAGTTGCTTAGGACGTCGACCTCTACGCAGCCATCGAGGTTCGGAGCCTCGGTGACGGCGATATCCAAAAGACCTTGTCGGCCAAACAGCATCTCACGCAGAGCCCATGAGATCGCCACGACAAGGAGAGCGCCCGTCGTCTTGCATAGAGAACTAGGATCGTGACGCAGAAACATAATAATCCTAAACCTTCCAGGCTTCGCCTGCAGAGAGAGCCTCTGTCAGAATTGTTGCCTCATTCCAGTGGAACCGCGGCTTACCCACCACGCTTCACAAGACACTCATCGCCACGGTAGCGGTGAACGGACATGCGCAACATCTGCTCTTATGGGCAATCGGCGGACATGAAGACCCGCCTTTTGGGTAAATACCGGCTGAAAGCTTACGCACAACACCGTCTTTGGGTGGAGCGAAGGTGCATTAGGCGTAGCCCGCCCTTCGCTAGGACAGGTTGACTGAGGATGTGGCCGGATGATTGCTTGAGAGCAGCGCAGCACGAAGGCCGACACCTGTTTTTTTGATCTGCCGCGATCAAAGTCGCTTGTCTTTTCAAGTCAGTCGGAACGGATAATGAGAGTGGATAGCCTCGGAAGTGCCAGCGGACCTACTATCAGTTGGCGGGCCATAGAATGCTGGGGCGCCGGCATATCCCTTTTCATTCAGGCAGGCGCCTTTCTGCCACTGATCCTGGCCGATGCGGACGGAACGCTCAGCGAATCTGCCAAGTCTATACTGCGTCTTCCTTGCTTTCCTGTGTATGCATTTACAATCGTGATTCTGGTGCGCAATTTTCCGCAATTTTTAGTGGCGCTCAGGCGAAATCTGATTGTTCCCCTGATCCTTGTCCTGCCGTTCCTGTCTGCACTTTGGTCAATAGGACCTTCAACGACCTTGAGGCGGGCAACCGGCCTTTTGTTTTGCTTGCTTCTTTCCTATGTCCTGGCGATACGTTTCACGCCTAAGCAGCTGCTGTTCCTGCTGTTTGTAACCCTTGGAGCCTGTATCTCCCTCAGTGTGGTAATGTCAGTCGTGTCACCTAGCCTCGCCAGTATGCCGGATGGTGCAATGCGGGGCGTCTTCATTCACAAGAACGTCCTGGGCTGGTACGCGTCGTTGATGATCTTGGTGGCGACGGCCGTGCTGATCGACGGGACGCTCGGCCTGCGGCGAACAGCGTTCATCTTGTTGGCGGCGGGTGTGATCTGTCTTGCAAGCTCGGGATCGATGACTGCGATTATTGCAACATCAGTGGCATATTGCCTGATCGGTTTTTATTCCCTGCTGCAAAAAAGCAGCAGCATTGGCCGCGTCGTCATAGTCCTGTTTTTCGTTCAGCTGTCTCTCGGTATCCTAATTTCCCTTCACGAATTCCTGGTTCCGGCCCTTGAAGCGCTCGGAAAGGATGCGACTTTGACGGGGCGGGTGCCATTGTGGGAACTGGTTGATCGCGAAATATCCGACCGTTGGATGTTAGGCTATGGTTACCAGGCTTTTTGGACAGTCGCGAACCCAGAAGCGACTCATATCTGGTTAATGCTCGGATGGGCGGCGCCCCACGCGCACAATGGGTACCGCGATATCTTGTTGAGCTTTGGCATCATGGGAGTGGTTCCGTTCGTTATGATGCTTCCTTATGCAATCCGTCAGGGCGCGTTCCTTCAATGTCATGATCCGCAATACGGTTGGCTCTGGCTCAATGTCCTTACGATCATGGTTCTGGTGATGAACCTGACCGAAAGCATTTTTTTCGTTCAGAATGACGCCATCTTCATCCTGTTTACCGCAGCCATCATCATGTTTTCGCTGTACGCGCCCGTCGTTTCGCTCAGCCGTTCGCCACCTCGGCAGGCGCCCTCGCGTGGCCTTGCGAACGGGTTGCAGATATCATGAGGCGGCATTTTGGACTGATCCTGAGCATTTTGCCTGTCATGCTCTATCCGCAGTCCGGCAATCCGGCTCCAGTCGGGACAGAGATAGATGCGCCTGAGCGCTTGCAGATGCTCGTCAGGGAGGCGACTTGTGCGGAAGCTCCCGCGACTGTCTCAGCCAAGTTGAATGGGACTTCTTTAAGCGACATATTGAGCAGCAGCGCTGGGGCGCGGACGATATTCTACGTTTCTCCCGATGGCAAAGACACCTGGAGTGGCCTCCTTCCGACAGCAAATCAGCAGGGCGGCGACGGCCCTTTCGCCAGCATTGAAAGAGCCCGTGATGCTGCCCGTGAGAAGGGCGGCACCAACACAATCGCGCTGGGTGAAGGCGATTACTACCTTACTCAGCCAATCGTCTTTGACTCCCGCGATACAGGCTTGATGCTCACGGCAAGGTGCAATGAAGCGCCGATTTTGCACGGGGGGCTGCGCGTGCGTAACTGGGCGCAGCAGGCCGACGGTCGCTGGACGGCCCCGCTGAAATTGCCACCGGATGAAGGAATCGGCGACCTTTTCGTCAATGGGAAACGCCAAACTCGGGCACGATATCCCAACGCTCCTGCTGATGGCGATTCACGCAAGGGATGGTTGTTTGCCGCAAAGTGCGAGCCTGCCATCGACGTGTGGGAAGGAAACACGCGCTTTTGTTTCCATGCCAGCGATCTTCCGGCAATGGCTGATACAAGTGGGCTGGTCGTGGACATCGTCGGGGGGTTTCAACCGGGAAGCCAGTGGGGCAATGACACGCTCCCAGTTGTATCCATCGATGGCGCAGGCCGGACTGTCCATACGAAAGGCACAGGCTATTTCTTTACCGCAGAAGGCAGCCGCTATTTCCTAACCGGAGCCAAGGCCTTGCTCGATACTCCCGGAGAGTGGTGGTACGACCTTGTCGCGGGCCAGCTTCAGTATATCCCTGTCGATCAGTCGTTACCCAATTCCGTCGTCGTTGCTGGCATTCTGCCGACATTCTTCAAATTGGATGGGGCCGATAGGATGGTCATATCAGGGGTCGAGTTTAGAGATGGAGCTCCTGAAGGCAGCGGCAAGTTCTATACGGAAACCAGAGGCTTTGGCGCCATACGGATTGAACACGCTGATGGCGTTAAGATTCTCGGCAACAGCATCGAAAATGTCGGCGTCGGGGTCCATGTGACGGAAAGCAAGGATTCGTTGATTGCCGGCAATGTGGTTGCCGACGTCGCTGGCAACGGGATTTACGTCGGCACAAATTATGGCACGTTCGGCAAGTCAAGCGGCTCCAGGATCCTTTCAAACCATATTCATGACATCGGAAAGGTTTACATTGAAACCGCAGGAATATGGTTCCAGGCGGCGGACAATGTCAGGATCGCCGACAACCTGATCGAAAACACGGCGCAGTTCGGAATCGCCGGCGGTTCGCTATGGGGTTCTAACGACGCCGTCTATAACGCTGTCATCGAGCATAACGAGATCCATAACGCCAATCAGCAGACCGCAGACGGCGGCGCCATCAAGATGATGGGCGAGCAGGCCGATCCTCTCAACAGCACCATCCGCTCCAATCTGGTGACCGGGACCGGTCATCTCATGAACAGGGTCGATGGGACGTTCTGGCCTCCCGGATATGAGAATACCAGTGAATGGCCGTCGCCTATCAGCTGGGCGATCTATACGGATGGGAAGGCGAGCGGGCTGCGTATCGAGGGAAATACGCTCTCGGGCAATGTCGCGGCGATCGGTATCAACGGCGGTTGGAGCAACTTGGTGGCAGGAAACGTCATCACACACGGATCGGGCGCGGCTTTTCGCGTTGATGACGGTACCGGCAGGGGTTGGCGTCCGCCATGGGCACGCCCTAATCGTATTGAGGAGAATGTTGTATCGGTTGACAGTGACAGCGGCGTTGTAGCGTATGTCAACGCTCCCGATCTTGGGCTTGGATTTGTGCAATTCGCGCGCAACCGCTACAGCGGCAACTTGAACGACAAGAGCTTCAGGGTACATCCGGAGATCATGGGTCCGGGAGAATTTGGCAGTCTAGCAGATCTTCAGAAGTCTGGGGAGGACACCGGAAGCGTAGTCACGCCGCCCGAGTAACAAAAGGCGCCGCGACGAAGGGTGTTCTGCTGCGATAAGGTCCGCAGCTATGGCGACTCATAACGCCCTTCAATCATGGCGTACACGCGCTGCTGGTAACTGCCGCACGCGCGGATAGTGACGAGATGAGTGTGGCGCGCCGATTTCAAAGCGAAATTCCAACCCTTGCCCAACTCGCATCCTGCGCGAGGAGCCGAGCCGTCGGATGATCGATCGGGTCAAGGTGAAGGCCCTTTGAGCGTCCAGGTGAAGCCGCGGCCAGATCCGTTCGCAGATCCTGCCAGGCTCAGGCGTTTCACTTGCTCAGCCCTGATGACTATATGACACATAGCCGCTGGAACGTTCGTTCCGCAGGTGGTTGGTTCTGTCGGACATATGTGAACGCTCGCCAGCCGGGGCCTTCATCTCGCCTATTGGATCGGCCATGTCGATCTCCCCGGCTTTGTTCGCACTCAAACCTCACCAGCTTTGATCGCACTAGAATGAGTAGCTTCTGCGGCTCTGCACTGGTCGAAGCGCCATTTCGGGCCAACGGTCATCAAAAAGAGCAACAGGGTAAGCTGTGGGGTACATAGACTTACTTCGAATATTGTACGTCATCGCGGCATAAGACGTAAATATGAAATCTCTTCTACGTCCAATAGCTGGAGATGCAAGTATGGAGGCAATCGGCCTGCCGGGATATTCTAATGACAGTTTCGATCGCGAAAGCGTAGGTCATGGGAAAGCAAACAGCAGGCATCAGCCAAACTTCAGCTCTTCATTCAAAGGGTCCCTTAGAATGGACGAATGTCCTTGGTGTTCGCATTTCGGCAGTCAATCTCAAAAGCGCGACTGGATTTATTCAAAAAGCGATCGAAGACGGCAGGAAGGAGTATGTGTGCGTTCGAGACGCACACGGCATCGTCCGCTGCCAAGATGATCCGGAGCTTCGGTCGATACATAACCGGGCTTTCCTCGTAACTCCCGACGGCATGCCGCTTGTTTGGGCATTGAAGCGTGCTGGTTATGCCGAAAGCGACAGGGTCTATGGACCGGATCTCATGTTATCCGTTTTCGATTCCGGCAGCTCCAGGGGCTTGCGCCACTTCCTCTATGGCGCAACGGCCGAAACGCTCGAACAACTGCAGGCTCGCCTTCTGGCAAAATTTCCGCAAGCACGGATCGTCGGCTCCTATGCACCGCCTTTTCGCAAACTGTCGACGCAGGAGGAAACGGATATTGCTGACCGGCTTAATCGGTCGGGCGCCGATATCATCTGGGTCGGGCTGAGCAGTCCCAAGCAGGAACTCTGGATGGCGCGCATGCGCGATAGTCTGGAAGCATCGATGCTCATCGGTGTCGGAGCCGCATTCGACTTCCACGCCGGGCTCAAGCGGCAGGCTCCAAGGTTCATTCAAAGAAGCGGCTTCGAATGGGTGTTTCGTCTTTTATGCGAGCCGCGACGGCTATGGCGGCGTTATGCGCTCGTCGTGCCGACCTTCATCTCACTGACGGCATTCCAGAGACTGGGGCTTCGGAAGTTTCCGATCGAATACGGAGTTTCTGGATCAAGCGCGCCAAAAGCAGCAGCTGCAAAGGTGTAAAGCCATCATGTCCTTATTTGCGTCGCCAGCAATGAGACCGGGTCCGTCGAAGGCAGCCACATCGAATGACATGGCGGCGCGGGCGATTCCGGCAGGTTCCGTGCCACCCATAGCAGCTAAGCCCACCGATCCCTTTGTACGGGCAGGGCCGAGTATGCCCGTCGCACTATGGCGCGGGGTTCCTCGGTTTGCAACCTCGTCCTTCCTGATCGGCGGCGACATCGCAAGCTATTTGATTGCCTATTTTGCTCTCCTGTCCTTTCTTCCTAGTGGTTCGCAGGGTGCGATAGTGGAGCGCACCTTCACGATCGCGGCACTTGCTGCGATTGTTCTCTACGCATCGGCCGGCCTCTATCCTGGATATCGGGTACATGATCACGAACATCTACGGCGGCGCACCATGGCTGCCGCCAAGGTGGCTGTTCTGGCGGCATTCGGAGCAATTGTCCTGCCCGAGGGGGAACGACTGCTGCTTGCCGTTATTGGGTTCCTCGCTCTCGGGCTGATTGTTCAGCCATTTGTGCATTGGCTGGCACGAGGCCTGTGCTGGAAACTTGGAATGTGGGGCGAGCGTGCGGTTGTCATGGGGGGGTGCAACCTTACTCCCGCACTCGTGGCCCATTTCGAGAACCACTGGCAGTATGGCATCAGGCCGGAGCCCTTTTCCCCTGATACTTTGGAAGCATTGCCCGATGGCGCGCCATCCATTGCCGTGATTGCGGGTGACACAGGCTCGCTTGTACCCGACTTGGCGGCGCTGCGTCGGAAGTTCGCCGAAGTCATTTTGCTGTCCGACACGCCGAACCTCAAGGTAAGTGGATTGCGACCTGCGGATGTCGGCGGAGAGATCGGCATTCGCCTCACCACCGGTGGGAGTTGGGTCAACTCGGATCCGGTTCGCCGAATCCTCGACCTCGCAATCGCCATCCCTGCAATGATCGTGGTCGCGCCATTCATCGCTTTTGCAGCGGCCGCAATCTATGCCATCGATCCAGGTCCCGTCTTCTTCCGGCATACTAGGGAAGGGCGATCCGGCAAGCCGGTGCACGTTCTGAAATTGAGGACGATGTACCAAGATGCAGAACAGCGCCTAGAAGCACTGTTCCGAGACAATCCTACTATGCGCGCCGAGTGGTTGAGCCACTTCAAGCTCAAGGACGATCCGCGTATCCTTCCGGTTATAGGACATATGCTGCGCTCTTCGAGCATCGACGAGCTCCCGCAATTGGCAAACATCATTTCCGGGCAGATGGCCATCGTCGGGCCGCGTCCGTTCCCGGAATATCACCTCCTGGCTATGGACGGCGAATTTCGAAACAAGCGCCGTTCCGTCACGCCGGGGCTCACGGGCCTTTGGCAAATATCCGAACGAAGCAATGCGGATATCGAGCTGCAGCAGCAACTCGACGAGTTCTACATCGACAACCGGTCGCTGTGGTTTGACTGCCAAATTCTTCTCAGCACAATCCCTGCGGTTTTCAAGCGCAGGGGAGCCTACTGACCACCTCGCTTTCGCGAGGCAACCGTCAACAACGGAGCACACCAATGCACGGACAAAAGCGAATTATGGTAACCGGCGGCACCGGCTTTCTGGGATCATTCCTGTGCGAAAGGCTTTTGCGCGAGGGCAATGACGTCCTCTGCGTGGACAATTACTACACCGGTTCGCGCGACAATGTGCTGCATCTTCTTGACGATCCTCGCTTTGAGGTGCTCCGCCATGACATTACCTTCCCGCTCTATGTGGAGGTCGACGAGATCTACAACCTCGCCTGTCCGGCGTCTCCGGTCCACTATCAGCACGACCCCGTACAGACCGTGAAGACCAATGTGCACGGAGCCATTAATATGCTCGGCTTGGCAAAACGCACCAGGGCGAAGATCTTCCAGGCGTCGACGAGTGAAGTTTATGGCGATCCGGCAGTCCACCCTCAGCCCGAGGAATATCGAGGCAGCGTCAATCCCATCGGGCCGCGGGCATGTTATGACGAAGGCAAGCGGTGTGCCGAAACATTGTTCTTCGATTACCATCGTCAATATGGCGTGGAAATCCGGGTAGCGCGTATCTTCAATACTTACGGGCCGCGCATGCAGGCCAATGACGGCCGCGTCGTCTCCAATTTCATCGTTCAGGCGCTTCAAAACGAGCCGATCACCATCTTCGGCAATGGCACGCAAACGCGCTCCTTCTGCTATGTAGACGATCTGATTGAGGGCTTCATCCGCCTAATGGGGGCGCCGGCTGGTGTTACGGGGCCGATCAATCTCGGTAATCCAGGAGAATTCCAGGTCCGGGAGCTTGCCGAAATGGTCGTCGAGATGACGGGATCGAAATCAAGCATCGTTTACAAGCCTCTGCCGATTGACGATCCGACGCAGCGCAAGCCCGATATCAGCCGCGCAAAGCACGACCTGGGCTGGCAGCCGAAGGTGAACCTTCGTGAGGGGCTTGAGAGAACGATTGCTTATTTCGAGTGGAAGCTTTCCGGCGGGGTAAAGAACAGGTTTAGCGTTAAGTCCTCGCAAGAGCCTTATCCGCATCTGGCGTCTGCCAACGTCGAGCTCACTGCTCCTGAAGCCATTCGATAGGGACATGAATAGCAACGTTGATCATCGAAAACCGCGGCTGGTTTTTTTTCAATGGGACCATCAGCCCAATGCGAACGCGGCCGGTTACCTGCTGCTGCATATGCAGCAGCAGGTCAAATGCCTCGCAACACAATTCGATGTCGTCGTCATTAACCGCGACTGCGATTATGCAGAGATATGCGGCAGGTACGAGCCGGATCTGACGCTGTTTGAAAGTGGTTATCGGTCGCACGGCTCACATCGGATAAAAATTACCAACACCAATACTCATATCGCCGTTCCAAAGCTTGGCCTTCATAACGCCGACCCATGGTGCGATCGACGCTCGGGCTTCCTTTCCGATATGGAACAGTGGGGCATCGAGACGTATTTCGCGATCGCAACTATGACTCCGGAATATATGCCAGCCGTGAAGGAGAATCTGTTCGTCTGGCCCAATTTCATCGATCCCGAAGTCTACCACGACCATGGTCAGCAAAAGGTCATCCCGGCCACGCTCACAGGTCAAGCCTACGGCCTTTATCCCTGGCGACAGACAGTCTTTCCGATCATCCGCGACCGTTACCCCTGCCTGGTCTCACCGCAACACGCCTATGAGAGCAAGCTAGCTTCCCAGCTCCTGTCTGGCGAGGCTTATGCGCGCGCACTCAACGCGAGCCTCGTCGTCCCCACATGCGGCACTATGGGCGGCGAGGTCGTACGCAAGCACTTCGAGATTCCGGGCGCAAAGGCCTGTCTCGTGACCGAACGCACGGCAGCAGTAGAAGCAGCCGGCTTTGTCGACATGGAGAACTGTGTCTTTGTTGACGGCCACAATGTGGTCGAGCGACTGGATTACCTTTTTGCCCATCCCGACGAAATAGAGCGTATTACGTCAGCCGGTTACAGTTTGATCCATTCGTGTCATACACTAAGCCACAGGCCGCAAATTTATCAGTGGTTTATGCTGAACAAGGACCTGCAGTTCGGCGAAAAGATCATCCAGTCCGGCCCCTTTGGGGATCTTACAAAGGTCAAGCGTATCTCCAAGCAAGAGAGCGTTCATATCGTGGGGGAAGCGAGCGATCGCGTTTTGCTGAAGCAGGGCGACTTGCTTCTCGAGCAGGGCAGGGTGAAGGAAGCCAAGCAGTGTTACGCCCGCTGCCTTGACTATGTATCCTACCTGCCCGAAGCGAAATTCCGCCTGGCCATCTGTGCGTTGCAGGAGGGCGACGCCGATCGCGCCTATGACCTTCTGGTGGGCTTGGTTAAGGTGACCATGACCGAATATGGGGCACTCAAACCGGATCCGGTGGAGTGGGCGTATTTTCTTCTCTCTTTGATCTGCAGAGGCCAGTTTGAGCGGGCGCGGAGGCTGCAAGATTTCTATCCATCTCTATCCCACGACGAATTCAGGCGCGCGCGCCTCGTCATCGCGCAACTCGGTCGCTCAGCCGATGGGGTCGTCTCGGGACGGTATAGCAGGGATCGAAAAAGCATTCACCAGATTCCCGATCGGAGCGATTCCGAGTGGCTTGCATGGTTCTCCGATATTCTTGAGCGGTGTCAGCAGCCAGATCTTGCAAATGTTCTTCGCCACGCTGTTGTTGGCGGGACCGCGACTGGCAAGAAAGTAGCATCTCCATATCTCAAATCTGATGCTGGTTGGCGCTTGCGACTTTATTCAGGCGTCGATGGCCTCATAGTCAAGCTGCGCCTGAATGGCCTGAGGCCGAATGTACCGCCTCTGCCGGAGTTTCAGTATCTCTGGCATCTTGCGCGGAGGCTGGTCCCCCATTCGCAGAGAGCCCCGTTGCGAAGGATCCGAATGGCGCTGTCCAGGCCTCCTGAGGGCAGCGGCAATTAGCTGTGGGGGTATTACACGTTTCAGACAGCCTCATCTGGAGAGGCGCGGATGACGAACGTGCCAGCTGAGACTGAAGGTCTCCCACCGAAGGATTCTGGCGTCAAATTGCGGAATCGGTGGCGTATTTGCCGCGCCGCCACCGATGATGTTTGGAGCGATAATGTGCTCGTCATGGGATGCATGATTTGATCGGCGGAGCGTATCAGCAAAGGCTGTTCACCGCTGAGCCGCCCGAAAGAAAAAGATCGTTAAGCTTGAACACGACTTCCGTTCTGTTCGTCGCCTTGACCTTTTTCATTATATTGCGAACATGCACCTTTACCGTGCTTTCGCGCAGGTTGAGCTCATAAGCGATAATTTTATTCGCCTTTCCGCGACGGAGCGCCTCCACGACTTCGACCTGACGATCCGTGAATATCCCGGCGAGCGGGCGTGCGGTCGAATTGCTCGAGTCCAGCAAGTGACGCATGGCGAACAGGGCGCTTGCAGGCACAAAAATTCCTCCTGCCACTGACAGTGCGATCAGCTCCATACACACACTGACGCTGACTGAGGCGGGTATAAACCCTTTGGCGCCGTACTCAAGTGCCCTGACGATTTGGCCGAAATCGTCGCTATCGGCCAATACGATGAGTGGCGTTGATGCGAATTCCGACGAAAGCTTCCGGATTTGCTCTGAAACGGCCGGTTCATCGATCTTTTTGCCGCCGACGTTCAAGAGTATTGCCGAAAGCGGCGGATGTTCGTCGCGCTTCGGCTTCCACTCATCAATCGATCCAAATGCCAGTATCTGCAAATCCGCCTTTTGAGCAGCCATGCACTGCGCCAGGCATTGCCTATCGAGTTCACGATTGTCGAGAATGAGAAGCGAATGCGTTTGCCTTGCCGACAAGACAGGCGTGTGCGCGTTATTGTCTATCTTAAGGGGAAGAGAGATGTTTTCCTGCCTGCAGTCTAGATTCGGTATAAGTGCTGAATTCACAGCTTCACCCTCCCTTTAACACATTACGCCACTACGGCCCGAGTACCAACCCCTCTCAATACGGGGGTTTAGAAAACTCTAAAGTAGGAATCGATTACCACAATTCGACGGGCGTTGCAGTAGCTAATATAGGTTAAGTACTACACGACTTCTATAATTGATAAGAAATTGAAGATAAGCCTGAGTATAGACCTAGGTCTTACTAGAACGATTGCGAGATAGTCTCTGTTGCTGCGCCGCCGTTTGGCAATGAACCCCTAAATGCATGGAAACAATCGCTGTCTCCGGCGTACGCCAGCCGACGAGTGCGAGAGGTGCCCCGCCACCAATGTTGGACAGGGGCATAAACCAGGGCGTAAGTCGTCGTAAGTAGGTACGCCTTTCGGCGGATAAGCTTAAACGATTTGTTTCTTTACTCAGATGAAGAAAACAATTCTCTTTGGAATGGAGGGAAGTATTTGTCCTGGGTAACATTGGGCGCAATCGACCTTTGTTTAACTGAAAATCGGGCCTGTTATGAGTTAGGAGTTTGCAGGGATGATTGCATCAAACGTCAAGCTGGGTGACGGCAGTGTCATTCACCATCGAGATCTTGTGAATCTCTACGGCTGCACGATCGGCGCAGGAACCCGCATCGGCACCTTCGTCGAGATTCAGAAGAATGTCATCGTCGGAGAAGACTGTAAGATCTCTAGCCATTCCTTCCTCTGTGAGGGCGTGACGCTGGAAGACGGCGTGTTCATAGGCCACGGGGTCATGTTTACGAACGACATGTACCCGCGCGCCGTCAATCCGGATGGCAGCCTGCAGACCGAAACCGACTGGGCGGTCATCCCTACTCTGGTCAAGCGCCACGCGTCGATTGGCAGCAACGCCACCATTCTGCCTGGCGTCATCATCGGAGAAGCCGCACAGGTCGGCGCCGGCTCGGTTGTAACCAAGGATGTGCCCGACGGCGCCATTGTTGTCGGCGTTCCGGCCAGGATCATCGGTCGCGTTCATGACCGATCAGTCAACATGCAAGCGTTGGGAGAAGTGCAATGATCGGTATCGCCGTTGTTGGGTATGGGTATTGGGGTCCGAATCTGGTTCGTAACATCTCGGAAGCGGCCGGCGCGCAGCTCATTTCAGTCTGTGATCTCAATGTCGAACGGTTGGCGGCTGTCAAAAGCCGCTACCCCGCAGTGACGATCACCGATGATTTCGAGGAAGTCCTGCGCGATCCGAGAGTGGATGCCATCGCTATCGCGACGCCGGTCTTCACCCATTTCAAGCTCGCTATGCAGGCTATGATGGCCGGAAAGCATGTCTTCGTCGAAAAGCCGATGGCTTCGACGACGGACGAAGCCTCGCGGATGGTCGAAGAAGCCGCGCGCAGACGCCTCGTGCTGGCCGTGGATCATACTTTCGTGCATACCGGCGCCGTCCGCAAGATGCGCGAACTAGTCGAAAGCGGCCTCGGCGACATGTATTACTACGACTCGGTTCGGGTCAATCTGGGGCTCTTCCAGCACGATGTCAGCGTCATCTGGGACCTCGCGGTGCATGATCTCTCCATCTTGGACCATGTTGTGCAGGAAAGGCCGGTCGCAGTTTCTGCGACGGGCATGAGCCATGTGCTCGGCGAGCCGGAGAACATCGCCTATCTGACGCTTTTCTTCGAGAGCAAGCTCATCGCACATATCCACGTCAATTGGCTGGCCCCGGTCAAGGTCCGCCGCACGCTGATCGGCGGCAGCAGCAAGATGATCGTCTATGACGATCTGGAGCCCAGCGAAAAGATCAAGGTCTATGACAAGGGCATCACCATGTGCCCCAATTCCGATGCATATGGCGAGAAGGTGCATCAGATGATGGTCGGCTACCGCAGCGGCGACATGTGGGCGCCCAAGCTCGATATGACCGAGGCGTTGAAACGCGAACTGGATCAGTTCGTCGATTGCATTGAGCAAAATTTGCGGCCCATTACGGATGGCCAAGCCGGGCTCCGTGTCGTTCGCATTCTGGAAGCCGCAAGCCGGTCGCTCGCCCAGCGCGGTCGTATCATCGAGCTCGAAGAGGCGAGGCGCATTGCATGATCCCGTTCCTGGACCTCAAAGCCCAATATCAATCGATCAAGAGCGAAATCGACGCAGCCGTGCTCGGTGTGCTCGCCTCGGGGCAATACATACTCGGCGAGGAAGTCGCCCGCCTCGAGCAGGAATTCGCGGATTATTGCAAAGTCAAACATGCGATAGCGGTCAATACCGGGACGAGTGCCCTGCATCTGTCGCTGCTCGCGGCAGGCGTCGGCCCCGGCGATGAAGTCATCACCGTGCCGTTTACCTTCGTCGCAACCGTATCGGCGATCTGCTACGCCGGTGCGCGACCGGTATTCGTCGATGTCGAGCCCGTGACGCTGACGATGGATCCGGCGAAACTCGAGGCAAAGATTACACCCCGAACCAAGGCCATTGTTCCCGTCCATCTCTACGGTCAGATGGCCGATATGGACGCGATCAAAGCGATTGCTGACCACTACCGGATACCGGTCATCGAGGACGCCTGCCAGGCGCACGGAGCGCAATACAAAGGCGCGCGCGCCGGCAGCATCGGCACATCCGGTTGCTTCAGCTTCTACCCCGGCAAAAATCTTGGCGCCTGCGGCGAGGGGGGTATCGTCGTCACGAACAGCGACGATCAGGCCAAGACGATGCGCATGTTGCGCGACTGGGGTCAGGAACAGCGTTATCACCATCTGCTGAAGGGCTTCAACTACCGCATGGATGCCATTCAGGGTGCGATCCTGAGCATCAAGCTCCGGCATCTCGAAGTCTGGACCGAAGCGCGGCGCGCCCACGGACGCCGCTACTCGTTGCTGCTTGGCGGTTCGGCGAATCTCAGGACGCCTGTCGAAATCGCCGACCGGCGCCACGTCTATCACGTCTATGCCATCAGAAGCCGCGATCGCGACCAGCTTCAGCGCGTACTGAGCGAAGAGGGCATTCAGTCCGGGCTGCACTATCCGATCCCAGTTCATCTGCAGAAGGCCCATGCCGACCTTGGTTACAAGACTGGCGATTTCCCAATATCGGAAGCTGCCGCACGGGAGGTCCTCTCGCTGCCGATCTATCCCGAGATGCCGGCGTGGCACGTCGACCAGGTGGCCGCCGCGCTGGAGAACACCTATGTCAGCTGATCGTGCGGGCGAGGCCCGGATCGTGCAAGCGGTCCATGGCCGTCATGAAAGGCCGGCGGACCCTGCCTACCAGGCCGGGCTGGCCGAAGAACTCAGGCAGTCATACGGGCGCGCTGGCCTGATCGAACTATACGGTCGTTTCGCGATCGGTGACGGTGCCATCGATACTCTGATGCGAAAAGCCATCTGGCAAGCCATCACGCGGAGTTGTGGCACAGGATTGCAGGTTGCAGGCGGCGCCGGCTTCAAACATCCCGAGACGTTCGACATCGGTAATGGGGTGTTCGTCGGGGCGCAGGCCTATATCCAGGGCCGCTTCGACGGCCGATGCAAGATCGGCGATAATGTCTGGATCGGACCGATGGCCTATTTCGACGCTCGCGATCTCGTGATCGAGGATTCTGTCGGGTGGGGACCTGGCGCCAAGGTGCTTGGCTCGACCCACACGGCACTGCCCTTGGATGTGCCGATCATTCGCACGGATCTTGAAATCAAGCCGGTACGAATCTGTGCAGAGGCCGATATCGGAACGAATGCGACCATTCTTCCCGGCGTGACCATCGGGAAGGGGGCGATCGTTGGAGCGGGGGCAGTCGTCGTTTCCGACGTCGAGCCTTTCTCGGTCGCCGCAGGTGTCCCTGCGAAATTCATACGTTGGCGTTCGGATAATGATCGGATGACGAACATGTCGCGTGAGGGAAGATCATGAGAGACAAACGGGTGCTCATTACCGGCGGTGCCGGTCTGATTGGCTCGCATATTGCCGATCTTGTCGCTTTGGAAAAACCTCGCGAGATCATCGTCCTCGACAATTTCGTGCGCGGGCGCCGGGACAATCTCAGCTCGGCGATATCAGGCGCGCCGCTTAAGATCATCGACGGAGATATCCGCGACAGAGCGCTTCTGGCAAAAGTCTTCGAAGGCGTCGACATCGTCTTTCATCAGGCCGCGATCCGCATCACGCAATGCGCCGAAGAGCCACGATTGGCTTTCGATGTCCTTGCGGAGGGCACGTTCAACGTTCTCGAAGCCGCCGTCACGGCGGGCGTATCGAAGGTAGTTGCTGCCTCTTCCGCCTCCGTTCTGGGGCTTGCCGAGAATTTTCCAACGACCGAAGAGCATCATCCGTACAATAACCGGACGATCTACGGCGCGGCGAAAACGTTCAATGAAGGGCTGATGCGTAGCTTTGCTGAGATGTACGGCCTGCGCTATGTCGCGCTTCGTTATTTCAACGTCTATGGGCCGCGCATGGACGTTTACGGCGCCTATACGGAAGTTCTGATCCGTTGGATGGAACGCCTGATGGCCGGGATGCCACCCCTCATCTATGGGGATGGTAGCCAGACGATGGATTTCGTCGATGCACGCGACATCGCCCGCGCAAACATTCTGGCCGCCAAAAGCGATGTGACGGACGAAGTGTTCAACGTCGCGAGCGGCAAGGAAATAAGCCTGCTGGAACTGGCGAAGATGCTGAGCGACATTATGGGCTCCTCACTCGAACCGCAGCACAAAGAGGCCCGCACGGTCAACGGTGTGACCCGTCGCCTTGCCGACATCAGCAAGGCCGAACGACTCCTTGGATTCAAGGCGGAGATCTCTATGGAGCAAGGGCTTCGTGATCTCGTTGCCTGGTGGCAAATGCAGACCAACGCAGGGGGGGCGGCTGCATGAGCTCATCTCAATTGACAATTCCGGTCGCCAAACCCGTCCTCGGGGAGGAGGAGGCTGAGGCTGCGCGCCGCGTCATTCTGTCGGGATGGGTGACGCAAGGGCCGGAAGTCGCAGCTTTCGAGCGTGAATTCGCTGCCTTTGTGGGCGCGGCGCATGCTTGCGCCATGTCCAATTGCACGACCGCGTTGCATCTGGCCCTGAAGGCTGTCGGCGTATCCGCCGGTGACGAAGTCGTTACGGTCAGCCATTCTTTCATCGCGACCGCAAACTCGGTTCGCTACTGCGACGCGGTGCCTGTTTTCGTCGATATTGAAGAATATGGTTACAACATCGACGCCAGTCTTATCGAAAGGGCAATCACGCCCCGCACCAAGGCAATTCTTTGCGTGCATCAACTCGGCATGCCCTGCGATCTCCGCGCCGTCGTGGAGATCGGCAAGCGCCACCGGATACCGGTCATCGAGGATGCAGCCTGTGCGACGGGAAGCGAAATCCAATGGGACGGCCGTTGGGAAAAGATCGGCAAAGCGCATGGTGACATTGCCTGCTTCTCCTTCCACCCCAGGAAGGTCGTCACGACAGGCGATGGCGGCATGTTGACGACGGCCAATCCCGAATATGACCGGAAGTTCCGGCTCTGGCGCCAGCATGGCATGAGCGTCACCGATGCCGTTCGTCACGGCTCGAAACAGGTCATCTTTGAAGACTATGACGAGTTGGGTTACAATTACCGGATGACCGATCTTCAGGCGGCCGTCGGACGCGAGCAGTTGCGGCGCCTGCCGGAGCTGATTGCTCAGCGCAGGCTGCTTGCCGAGCAATATTGCGAACGTCTGTCGACGATTCCCGGATTGTCGCTGCCGGTCGAACCAGGTTGGGCTCGCAGCAACTGGCAGAGCTTCTGTGTGAGACTGTGCGATACGATCAACCAGCGCGCCGTCATGCAGACCCTGCTCGATCAGGGGATCTCGACCAGGCGCGGGGTGATGAACATTCATCTGGAGAAAGCCTATTCTGATGAGAGCTCCCACCGCGCTGCCACGAGCCTGATGCGAAGCGTATCTGCGCAGCAGCAAACGATAATCCTGCCGCTTTATGCCCAGATGACCGTGTCTGACATGGACCGGGTCGTCGAGGCACTTCGCGCCGCCCTTGCAGACGCAACCGCTGGAGCCTCCAGCGTGCAACGTGCCATGGATGTTGCTGTCGCCTGAACCCGCATTTGCCTGATGGAACAATCTGCATAACGAAACGATGCGCGTATCTCCGGATGCGCGCATTGTTCATCATGCTGATTTCGTGATCCATCCACGCATGGTTGCTTGCACGGACTCCGGAAGCAGGTCGATCAGCATGCGCAGCGAATAGAGCCCGCAGAGAGCGACGGCAGCGAGGCCAATCACAGTCGCCGGCCATAGCGGCAAAAGCAAAAAGACTGAGACGACCAATCCCGATGCAGGCAGGAACAGAAGTGCGTGCCTGCGATTGGCTGGCGACCAGCGAAAGCCAGTCAGTCGACGCACGATCACGTAAATCAGAATACTATGCCAGACGTAGAGGCCGAAGAATGCCATGCCGGCCCCTGGCGTGCCGAATTCCGATACTAAGAGCCAAGCCAGCCCCACATGCACCAGCGTTGCTGCGACCTCCGTCCAAAAGAAGATCGTCTGGGCACCCTTCGCCAGGACGATGAAACCCATCGGCCAGGCGACGATCCTGAGCATCATTCCAAGGCAGATCCAGCGCAGAAGCTCCACGGCCCCGTGAAACTCCGCCGAATAGAACAAACTCATCACGAGCGGTGCCAGGGTCAGAGTGGCGAGCAGACCAGGGCCGGCCAGCAACAAGCTGATTTCCGCCTGCTCATTGACCAGTCGGTTGCACTCGGCATTATTGTGCGCAATTGCAGTCAAGCGCGGATAGAAGTCCGTTCCCATCGCCTGCAGGATGAAGCCGGCGTAGAGACCGCCAAGCGCCCAGGCCGCCTGATACAATCCCGCCGCTACGACGCCTCCATCATTCAGCACGATAATGCGAATGGCATAGGCCGCGCCGAAGGTCAGGAGTCCGCTTGCCATAAAAGCAACACCGAGCCTGAACAGGGATTTCGCTTCCCGGCCGAACTGGCGCGCCGACATTGGCGGTGGGCGCGTGGGTATCTGTTTGCTGTACCACCACGTGGGAAGGACTGAGACGGCCGCGATCGCCACGAGAGAGGGTACAATCGCCTGCTCGCCGAACAGATAGATGAGCGGGATGCTGACTATCGTGCCGAAGAGCCCTGAAAGCACATTGATGCGGGCAAGATTTGCGATGCCCCGCAAGCCCTGGATCAAGGCAGCTTGTCCGGCAGACACGAGCCGAAAGAATACGGCTAGGGAGAGCAGCACAATGCCACCGGCGTGCTGGTAGTCGCCGAAGGTGAATTTTGAGACCGGAAACGCCAGGGCCGCAAGCAAAAGCCCGCCAAGCAACCCGAGCACCAGCGAGATGCGTCTGAGCGCTGTCGCCGACCGCGCGATCCTCTCTCCGTCGCCGGCGCCCGCCGCCTCAGCGACGCGGCGCACAGCGCTGCTGCTGACGCCAAGACCAGCTATCGCTTGTGCGATATCGAGAATTGCCCCGTAAAGGCCGAGAAGCCCCACGCCTTCGGGACCGAGCAGAAGGGCGAGCGCCTTATTGCGAATGATGCTAAGGGCGACATTTACCAGCGAGGAGCCGCCCATCAGCATCGTCGACTTCAGGATTTGGGTATAAGTCTGACCGCTGGGTGGGATCATACGCAAAGTCTCAGCGCGACCCTAGCCGTCAGGCTGGTTTGTGGGCGGTCCAGATCAAAAGCGATTTCTTCCAGGCAGGCGGCCTTAGCGCCTTGGTGGCGCTCAAACGTCCGCTCCAGCTGTGCTGAGAATAGGTGCACGTTGCGGGTCACTGGTCGGCTCCATCTGCGAGCGTTTGGGCCTCGAAAGATCGGCCTGAGTCGGTCTGAAGCGAACTATCCAAAACGCGAGGCTGAACCACTCTCACCACATCGCCCGGCTCCAGCGTCGTCGTTTCCGAGGCTTGAAACTGATCGATTTTTCCTCCACTCCGACGGGTCACGCTATAGGTAAGCGGGAGGTCCTCGGCGAGGCTTTTGATGCCGTCGTTGCTCCCAAGGTCTTCGATGAGGAGTTTCTGTGTTGTCTCGCGCTTCATCTTCATTTGATCGAGACTTGCCCGTTCGGACTGCGCTTCGGTCGCCACTTCGCTCCGGCGTGCGTCGTAAAGTCCCTCAAGGTTGCGCGTCGTCTCACTGATCGCCTGACGGCCCCGCATGACGGCGGTGACAAGGTCGAGCTTGTCGGAGCGGTAAGTCGTGAGCAACCGTTCTAGATCCATCTGCCTTGAAGAGATCGTGAGGCCTTTCTGGACCAGGGACTTGACGCTGACCAATTGGTCATTAACGGATTTGATATTGTCGTCTGCGCCCGTCAGTTTTTCTTCCAACGTCGATATCTCAGTGGTCAAAAGATCGCGTAATTCGGTGAACGCCCTTGCCTGCCTCTCCAACGCATTGGCGCGAGCCCGAAAGATAATCCTTTCCTCATTGTATATCCCGGCAGCAAATTGCTGATCGGCGCCGGTCATCTGATCGAAGGTAATCTCCTTTGCTCCATCCATCTCCGCCTGGAGCCGCGCCAATCTCGCGGTGCTGCGCAGAATCGAGTGATTGATTTCGCGCAATTCTCCTACCAATTGGGTCGAATGCGTTTGCTGCTGGTCTTTGGCGCGCCGCGGCCCGCCGCTCATTGCCAGGGATTGCAGGACGGTCACTCCGGGGCGGAAACTGTATTGTCCAGGCGTGGTTACGTCTCCCACGACATAGATTGGTGGGTATTCGAGAACTTCGATGGTCACCGCAGGTGTCTGGGCCAAACCCATCTTTGCCTGAAGGCGCTTGGCAATCTCGTTGGTGAGGCTCGTATTATCCAGACTTCCAACAGACTGCGACCCCATAAAGGGTAAGGAGACTTCACCTGCATCTGAAACCGTATATTCGCCGCCAATCGCATCCCATCTCTCAAACTGGCCCTTGGACGGCATCCATTGGACGACCGTCAGGCGGATTTTCGTATGTGGGGCCAATGGGGCGCTATCGGCGAGAGCCGGCGACACGGCTCCGGCAAGAAAAACGAGTGCGCTGATCACAAACGTGGCGCGAAAGAACAGGTGAGGGGCACGGTGCGATAGTTTCATATACATGTCTCGCCTTCAAAACATCCTTCAACGGACGCTGGTCCAATGCCTAAGCGCTGTTCAAACGCCGGACGCCAAGCCCCAAACCAGATTGTTAGTGTGCAGTCCGACGAAGCCTTGAGGAAGGTGGAGGCGGGTTACTTTGCCTAATCACAATTGATGAGGTGGGGAGAGTGTTTAAGCCCTAAATCGAGCAAAAACACATATCTTCGGCTCTTAGGCACGACACATAGGCATCGCCGGGCGCGCTTGCCTCGAAGAACCGCAATCGCCCGTGGCAGAGCCTTTTTGCTCGCCTCGCCAATTTTGCCAAATGACGATATTGACCGGCGGCGTCGCCTGTCATTCGACAGCTCGACGCAGCGCGAGCGGTGCCGCACAATGCTGTTCTCGGGCCACATCTTGACTACGGGAGATGCCGCCATCTCAGCCGCCTATGCGTCGTCAAGCCTTGCACAGCAAGCGGCGAATCTTCGCGCGTCTCACTCATCACGTGAGCGTGCAGCACGGCTGATTGCCCAAAGGATGCCGCCTGTAGAGCGAAAGGCGTAGCATATACTCACTCATTTTTCGACTACAATTCAGGGCCGCCCATTGAGCGGTTCTCATAGATTCGATCTTGATAATTCGCGGGAGGTGCCTGCCATGTATCGCAACGCTCGTCGGTGGACCTCGCGCTCACTTCTGTTGGATTCGCTGATTCCCGGGTGGCTGACCATCGGTGGCAAGGGAAGGCAGCGCAAGCCTGACGAAATGCACGAGGACAGTGCTCAACTCGCGGCATCGGTGCAAATCGCGGACGGGTTCAAGTATGGTACGCTTGTCGACAATCCAGACAAGAACGGGGCGCTCATCGAACGTGATTCTGAACATAGAGTGAGCGTGATCGACGACCCGGACGGTCGAGCCAATATTACTCGCGAATCGCCGCCGTTGCTCGAAGCTTTGGCAACAAGTCGCCAGGCGGGGCGGCGAAACGATGATACTGCCGCGTCTGTGTTGCCCGCCCACACGCCCGGTTTTGCAAGCTTCCAGCGGAACGCGAAAGGAATTGCGTTCGGGGCTCAATCGTCCCTCAATCGCACCTACGCTGGAATGAGCCTCATCGGCGATGATCCTTTGGCTCCGTATCTGCCGCAAAGCCCTGCACCGACAACTTCGGGGCAAGGTTCTGCTGCGGTGGCGGCTGAGCGCACGCCCTCGGGCAAAGTCGTCATTCTCGAATCGACGCCGTCGGCGCAGTCGACCGGGCAGCATGCTGGAGCAAATGCGCTGGCGGTTGGCATGCCCTTTGGTGTGTGCGGGTGCGGCTATTATACGTCCCCCACACGGATTCTCGATTGGGCCCATGGCGGTGCCTTGCTTCAGCAAGATGGTCAGTTGCCGGGAACAAGGCTGACTGAAGGGCCGGATTATGTGGCGACGATCAAGAAGGCCATCGGCGCCTCGATCAGCGACCCGCTTGTCGATCGCGACTTGTCCCCGCTCTCGGGCTGGCGCGGGACCGCAACGTGGACAGATTCGACAATCTTGAACGGATCGTTGCCCGGCGGCGGCGAAACTGGAAAGGGCACCACCACCAAGGGTGTCGGCATCCTTTCCGGCGCGGTGACGACGCCGCCTCAACCTTCTGCCCAGCGCTCGTTGACCACGCAAAATCTGGCGGCCGCTGCGGCGGCCAGCAACGCGATCGTGCTGGAAAACCAGAAGCAGGGCAATCCGGAGAGCGAGTGGGGCATCGACGGTGCCGGCAGCACCAACATCGAAGGGTTTGCGACCGACATCAGCGTCGACAACGGCAACACGGTGAGCTTCAAAATCAACACGAATTCCACCAACTACCGGATCGATATCTATCGGCTCGGCTATTATGGCGGCATGGGCGCGCGCAAGGTCGCGACAATGCAGCATACCGGATTGCAGACCCAGCCCAACCCGTTGCGCAACGCTACCACCGGCACGGTTGATGCTGGCAACTGGGCGGTCTCGGCTTCGTGGACCGTACCTGATGATGCCGTCTCAGGCGTCTATATTGCCAAGCTCGTGCGTCAGGATGGCACCGCTGGCGAAAATCAAATCCCGTTCATCGTGCGCGACGATGCCAGCCACAGCGACGTCGTCTTCCAGACCGCAGACGAGACTTGGCAAGCTTACAACGGCTGGGGTGGCGCAAACTTCTATGGCGGCAACGGCCCCGCGACGGGCCAGGGCGCTGGTCGCGCTTATGCGGTCAGTTACAACAGGCCAATTGCGACCCGCGGTGGGGTCGGCACCTATGCCGGACCGCAGGACTATCTGTTCGGCGCCGAATATGCAGGCATCTACTGGCTGGAACAGAACGGTTATGACGTCTCCTATATGTCGGGCGTCGACGCCGACCGCTATGGCAGTCTACTGCTCAATCACAAGACCTATATCGATGCCGGCCACGACGAATACTGGTCGGGACAGCAGAGGACCAATGTCGAAGCCGCACGCGATGCGGGCGTCAACCTTATGTTCTGGAGTGGCAACGAGGTCTACTGGCGTACCCGTTGGGGTAATGCATACAGCGCCGACGGAACGCCATATCGCACCCTGATCTCCTACAAGGAGACATGGGGACCGCCCGGTACGAGCCTTGATCCTTCCAACGAATGGACAGGCACCTTTCGCGACCCGCGCCTCAGCCCGCCTGCTATCGGCGGCGGCAACCCTGAGAACTCGCTGACCGGCCAGCTCTTCAAGGTCGACGATGTCGGCGGCAATCTTGGCGCGATCACGGTCGGCTATGATGATGCCAACCTGCGCTTCTGGCGGAATACGACTGTCGCAAACCTCCAGCCAGGCCAGACGGCAACGCTCACCAAGAATTATCTTGGTTACGAATGGGATGAAGCGCCCGACAATGGCTTCGACCCGGCCGGGCTGGTAAAACTCTCGTCGACGACCCTGCCAGTCAGCACTTACTTGCTAGACTACGGAAATACGACCGGCGATGCGACCGCGACCCACAATCTGACCCTCTATCGCGCGCCCAGCGGTGCTCTCGTTTTCGGCGCCGGCACGGTTTATTGGACATGGGGTCTGAGCAACAATCACGATAACGAGGCGACCCCCACCGATCCTCGCGTGCAGCAGGCAATGGTCAATCTGCTTGCCGACATGGGCGTTCAGCCAGGCACGCTGCAATCCGGGCTTACCGCCGCGACTGCTTCGTCGGACCATACTGCGCCGACCTCCGTCATCACGGTACCCGCTACGGTGGCCGCGAATTCAACCGTGACGATTTCAGGCACCGCTGCCGATACGGGCGGCGGGGTCATCGCCAGCGTCGAGGTTTCGACCGACAATGGTGCGAGCTGGCATCCGGCCACGGGCGATGAGAACTGGACCTACACCTGGACGCCGTCGATCGCCGGCACCTATACGATCCGGTCGCGGGCAGTGGATGACAACATCAACCTCGAGACACCCTCGGCGGGGCGCACTGTCACCGTCACCGGGCCGACTTTTACATCACTCTTTGGTGGCGCGACGCCCGCGGTCGTCAACACCAACGATACTGCAGCCGTCGAACTCGGGGTCAAATTCCAATCCTCCGCGGCGGGCACGGTGAGCGGTATCCGGTTTTACAAGAGCAGCCTGGATACGGGCACACATACCGGGTCACTTTGGTCGAGCACAGGTACGCGACTTGCGACCCTCACCTTCTCCAACGAGACTGCCAGCGGCTGGCAGTCCGCTTCTTTCTCGAGCCCGGTGACGTTGACACCCGGACAGACCTATACCGCATCTTATCATACGAATGTCGGCAACTATTCGACGACCGCCAACTACTTCCTCTCCAATGTGACGAGTGGCCCGCTGACGGCGCCGGCAAGCGGCAACGGCGTCTATAACTATGGCGCAAGCGTATTCCCGGCGAGCAGCTTCGACCAGACAAACTATTGGGTCGATGTGATGTTCAACCCCTCGAATGCGAACAACACGACGCCGACGGCGGTTGCCGATACGGGGGATGCGACGGAGAAGGGCGGGGTGGCCAATGGTTCGGGTGGCGTGGTTGCGAGCGGCAACGTGCTGACCAACGACACCGATCCGGATGCCGGTGATACCAAGACGGTCACGGCAGTGGTCTTTGGTGCGACATCAGGCACGCTCGGCTCGGCGCTGAACGGCACCTATGGCAGTCTCGTTCTCAATGCATCTGGCGCCTATAGCTATGCGATCAACGAGAGCAATACCGCCGTCCAGGGACTGCGGCAGTCGACCAACACGCTGAGCGATGTCTTCAGCTACACGATGCGCGATAGCGCCGGCGCCACGGCCACGGCAAACCTGACGGTCACCATCCATGGCGCCAACGATGCGCCGGTGCTCGCCGTCCAGACGGCGACCCAGAATGCCACCACCGGCTCCGCCTTCTCCTTCGTGCTGCCGACGACGACCTTTACCGATGTCGACAGCGGCGAAACGCTGACTTACGCGGCAACGGCAGCCGACGGCACGGCACTGCCTTCCTGGCTGAGCTTCAACGCCTCGACGAGGACCTTCTCCGGCACGCCGACGGCAGGCGGCACCTACGGTGTCAAGGTGACGGCAACCGATCTCGGCGGCCTTGCCGCCAACGAGAGCTTCAACATTGCCGTATCGGTTCCCGGAAACACGACGCCGACGGCGGTTGCCGATACGGGGGATGCGACGGAGAAGGGCGGGGTGGCCAATGGTTCGGGTGGCGTGGTTGCGAGCGGCAACGTGCTGACCAACGACACCGATCCGGATGCCGGTGATACCAAGACGGTCACGGCAGTGGTCTTTGGTGCGACATCAGGCACGCTCGGCTCGGCGCTGAACGGCACCTATGGCAGTCTCGTTCTCAATGCATCTGGCGCCTATAGCTATGCGATCAACGAGAGCAATACCGCCGTCCAGGGACTGCGGCAGTCGACCAACACGCTGAGCGATGTCTTCAGCTACACGATGCGCGATAGCGCCGGCGCCACGGCCACGGCAAACCTGACGGTCACCATCCATGGCGCCAACGATGCGCCGGTGCTCGCCGTCCAGACGGCGACCCAGAATGCCACCACCGGCTCCGCCTTCTCCTTCGTGCTGCCGACGACGACCTTTACCGATGTCGACAGCGGCGAAACGCTGACTTACGCGGCAACGGCAGCCGACGGCACGGCACTGCCTTCCTGGCTGAGCTTCAACGCCTCGACGAGGACCTTCTCCGGCACGCCGACGACAGCAGGAACCTATGGTGTCAAGGTGACGGCAACCGATCTCGGCGGCCTTGCCGCCAACGAGACCTTCAACATTGCTGCCGCAGCAGGGGCAACGACCTACAGCCTGTTTTCCGCCTCCAGCACGCCGGCGCAGACCAACCTCAACGACGGCCAGCAGCTCGAACTCGGCGTCAAGTTCACGTCGAACGTCGCCGGCGACATTACCGGCATCAGGTTCTACCGCAGCGCCAACGACAATGGCCAGAACGTCGTCGACCTGTGGAATTCCACGGGCACCAAACTTGCCACCGCAACCTTCACCAACACCACGGCAAGCGGTTGGCAGACGGCGAACTTCACAACACCCTTCACCATCGCCGCCAATACCACCTATGTCGCGTCCTATCACACGACCGGCGCCTACGTGGCGACCGGCAATTTCTATACGACCGCCGTCACCAACGGTCCGCTGACAGCGCCAGCCACCGGCAACGGCGTCTACCGCTATGGGGGCTCTGCCACCGCCGGCATTTTCCCAAATGCCACTTTCGGTGCTGCCAATTATTGGGCCGATGTGGTCTTCCGCCCCTCGAATGCGAACAACACGACGCCGACGGCGGTTGCCGATACGGGGGATGCGACGGAGAAGGGCGGGGTGGCCAATGGTTCGGGTGGCGTGGTTGCGAGCGGCAACGTGCTGACCAACGACACCGATCCGGATGCCGGTGATACCAAGACGGTCACGGCAGTGGTCTTTGGTGCGACATCAGGCACGCTCGGCTCGGCGCTGAACGGCACCTATGGCAGTCTCGTTCTCAATGCATCTGGCGCCTATAGCTATGCGATCAACGAGAGCAATACCGCCGTCCAGGGACTGCGGCAGTCGACCAACACGCTGAGCGATGTCTTCAGCTACACGATGCGCGATAGCGCCGGCGCCACGGCCACGGCAAACCTGACGGTCACCATCCATGGCGCCAACGATGCGCCGGTGCTCGCCGTCCAGACGGCGACCCAGAATGCCACCACCGGCTCCGCCTTCTCCTTCGTGCTGCCGACGACGACCTTTACCGATGTCGACAGCGGCGAAACGCTGACTTACGCGGCAACGGCAGCCGACGGCACGGCACTGCCTTCCTGGCTGAGCTTCAACGCCTCGACGAGGACCTTCTCCGGCACGCCGACGGCAGGCGGCACCTACGGTGTCAAGGTGACGGCAACCGATCTCGGCGGCCTTGCCGCCAACGAGAGCTTCAACATTGCCGTATCGGTTCCCGGAAACACGACGCCGACGGCGGTTGCCGATACGGGGGATGCGACGGAGAAGGGCGGGGTGGCCAATGGTTCGGGTGGCGTGGTTGCGAGCGGCAACGTGCTGACCAACGACACCGATCCGGATGCCGGTGATACCAAGACGGTCACGGCAGTGGTCTTTGGTGCGACATCAGGCACGCTCGGCTCGGCGCTGAACGGCACCTATGGCAGTCTCGTTCTCAATGCATCTGGCGCCTATAGCTATGCGATCAACGAGAGCAATACCGCCGTCCAGGGACTGCGGCAGTCGACCAACACGCTGAGCGATGTCTTCAGCTACACGATGCGCGATAGCGCCGGCGCCACGGCCACGGCAAACCTGACGGTCACCATCCATGGCGCCAACGATGCGCCGGTGCTCGCCGTCCAGACGGCGACCCAGAATGCCACCACCGGCTCCGCCTTCTCCTTCGTGCTGCCGACGACGACCTTTACCGATGTCGACAGCGGCGAAACGCTGACTTACGCGGCAACGGCAGCCGACGGCACGGCACTGCCTTCCTGGCTGAGCTTCAACGCCTCGACGAGGACCTTCTCCGGCACGCCGACGACAGCAGGAACCTATGGTGTCAAGGTGACGGCAACCGATCTCGGCGGCCTTGCCGCCAACGAGACCTTCAACATTGCTGCCGCAGCAGGGGCAACGACCTACAGCCTGTTTTCTGCCTCCAGCACGCCGGCGCAGACCAACCTCAACGACGGCCAGCAGCTCGAACTCGGCGTCAAGTTCACGTCGAACGTCGCCGGCGACATTACCGGCATCAGGTTCTACCGCAGCGCCAACGACAATGGCCAGAACGTCGTCGACCTGTGGAATTCCACGGGCACCAAACTTGCCACCGCAACCTTCACCAACACCACGGCAAGCGGTTGGCAGACGGCGAACTTCACAACACCCTTCACCATCGCCGCCAATACCACCTATGTCGCGTCCTATCACACGACCGGCGCCTACGTGGCGACCGGCAATTTCTATACGACCGCCGTCACCAACGGTCCGCTGACAGCGCCAGCCACCGGCAACGGCGTCTTTGCCTATGGAGGTTCCGCCACCACAGGTCTTTTCCCGACCAACACCTTCAATTCAACCAATTACTACGCTGACGTCGTCTTCCGGCCGCAGCTCGTCGCGTGACGCAAAGTATAAGGTTAGGGATCGATTTCGAATGAGGCTTATACGACACAAATGCTGGTCGCGGCGAAGGGCGCTTCGACCGCCCGCATTCAAGGAATGCCGATGAACAGGATCGAGCGGCTCCCGGTAACCGTGCTGGCTGGCTTCCTCGGCGCTGGCAAGACGACGCTCCTCAGCCACGTCTTGAATAACCGTCAGGGCCTGCGGGTCGCCGTCATTGTCAACGATATGAGCGAAGTGAACATAGACGCCAGTCTCATTCGAGAGGGCGGTTACAACCTGTCGCATACGACGGAGACATTGATCGAACTCAGCAATGGCTGCATATGCTGCACCCTGCGCAACGACCTCCTGACGGAAGTGCGGCGACTGGCCGAAGAGCGGCGATACGACTATCTGTTGATCGAAGGTACCGGTATTGCCGAGCCACGCCCCATTGCGGCAACCTTTTCCTTCCGCGATGAGAATGGTGTTTCGCTCTCAGACTTTGCTAGGCTCGACACAATGGTCACCGTGGTCGACGCTGCAAACCTGTTAGCCGACTACAGCAGTGCCGATCTGCTTGCCGACCGCGGCCTGCAACGCGACGGTGAGGACCGGCGCACACTCATCGACCTGCTGGTGGATCAGATCGAGTTTGCCGATGTTGTCGTGATCAACAAGATCTCGGACGCTACCGAAGAGATCCGCGCGGATGTCCGCAAGATAGTTGCTGCGCTCAATCCGGATGCGCGCCAGGTGGAGACGGATTTCGGCAAGATTTCTCTTTCAGCTGTCCTCAATACGGGCCTCTTCGATGAAGCAAAGGCCGCGGCGCATCCCCTGTGGCACAAGGAATTGTACAGCCCGGATGAGCATGTTCCGGAAACGGAGGAATACGGGGTATCGAGCTTTGTCTATCGCACCAGGCGCCCCTTCGACCCCATGCGGTTTCGATCATTCCTGGACGAGCCCTGGCCGGGGGTAATCCGCGCCAAAGGCCATTTCTGGATTGCCACGCGCCCGCGTCATGTGGGCCTGATGTCGGCTGCCGGCATCCAAAGGCGCTGTGAGCCCATGGGGCTTTGGTGGGCGGCCGTTCCTCGACAAGACTGGCCGAGCCATCAGCAATTTCGTCAGCAGCTCGAGAGCCGATGGGATAACGCTTGGGGCGATCGTCGGCAGGAACTCGTCTTTATCGGCGTGGACATGGACGAGGCAGGTGTGCGGACCGCACTGGACGGATGCCTCGCCAGCGCCGATCCGGGCGACTGGGCCACCCTCGAAGATCCGTTTCCGGGGTGGTAGCACGGGGCGGCGCAGGGCAACCCTCGCGTTAACCGGCTCGACCAGCCAGACCGGACCATAAATTCCTTTTCTACCAGCGTCAGCCACTTTAGATCGCCGCGCGTCTTTCAGACGCTAAAGTGTTTAGTCCCGGCATTTGATGGTGCATTATTTTCCTTAGAATGGAGGGAAGCACTATGGGCCAGGTTTTACATGGGAGCGCCACGACGACAGAGGCAGTCCGTCGAGCAACACAAAATAGTGAAGAGAGCCTGAGAGCGCTTTCGAAGCGGTATGGGATCAACCAGAAGACGGTCGCCAAATGGAAAAAGCGGACGTCATTGGCCGACCTCCCGACAGGCCCGAAGGACCCACACTCGACAATCCTTTCCTAAGAGGCTGTTATTGTCGCCTTTCGCAGGCATACATTGCTGCCTCTTGATGACTGCCTCTATGCCCTTCAACCGACGATCCCGCATCTGACGCGTTCGTCCCTGCACAGATGTCTGCAGCGCCACGGCATTTCACGCCTGCCGGAAGTGGAAGGCGACAAAGAACCGAAGAAAAAGTTCAAAAGCTACCCGATCGGCTACTTCCACGTCGATATTGCCGAGGTGCAGACGGCTGAGGGCAAGCTTTATCTCTTCGTGGCAATTGACCGCACTTCCAAGTTCGCTTTCGCTGAGCTCTATGCCAAAGCTGGCAAGATGAATGCTGCCCAGTTCCTGCGCAACCTGATCGCGGCGGTGCCCTACACCATCCATACTATCCTGACCGATAACGGCATCCAGTTCACCAACCGGGCGTGTGACCAAAATGCTTTCCAGCACATCTTCGACCGGGTCTGTGAGGAATACGAGATCGAGCATCGCCTGACAAAGGTTAAGCACCCATGGACCAATGGGCAGGTCGAGCGGATGAACCGAACGATCAAGGAAGCTACTGTCAAGCGCTCCCACTACGACGATCACGCACAACTGGAAAAGCATCTCGCCGACTTCATCGACGCCTACAATTTTGGGCGCAGGCTCAAGACATTAAAGGGACTCACCCCCTACGAGTTCATCTGCCAAAGGTGGACTTCCGAGCCAGATCATCGATCCTATCCATCAAATGCCGGGACTAAACAGCTAAGGACGCTCCAACACCATGCGCCGGCAGTAGCCGTAGGCAGCTTTGGGGCTCCTTGGGTGGTTGCGCTTAGGGTCATCATATCGGCGTATGAGGGTACCACCCATATACCCCGGATTGCTGACGTACACTCGCGTAGTAAAGGTGCCAGAATGAAGCTCTTGCTAATGCGGTCGAGGGCCGGCCGATGGGAAGGGGGCGCCGCTGATGCGGAGAATTCATGTCAGTAATCGTGAGTATCTGAGTACATTTGGTGGAGCGTTGAGTATCTGTCGAGTATCCTCTGCATGGAGCGCAGTCCTTGGATCCGCGACGGTCGCATCTTCGACGAGTACCGATGGTTCCCCAAGCTTTGCCAATCAGAGCAGCGCAACCATCCAATCCTCCTTCACCGGCCCGGTCACATCTTCCTTGATGTCATCAGGCGACATGCAATCGTCCCCTGCATCGTCAACCGCGATGCCGGCGCCTGCGGCCGATGGCGGCGCGCAGGACACGTCCACGAAGACGGCGTCGGCTGCGATGGTTTTGCAGACACCTTCATCGACATCGCAACGCACCGTGCTTGGTCCAGATCCGTCCGAGGAGGCTGCGACACTGCCTGCCGCTCCCACGCTTACGGGTGTTACCAGCGACGCCGATGCCGGCAGCGCCAAGACGGCGGCGGCCAGCTCTTCCAGCAGTCTCGATACGGCTTCGTTGCGCCTTCAGCCATCGATAGCATCGATCTCGCTGGAGCCGAGCCAGGACGGCTCGGCTGAGACGGCTGCGGCCCCGACGGCGCTGACGGCACCGGTGACGGCGGTTACGGCTGCGGCGACGCCCAACAAGATCGCGGTCGAGAATATGAAGCAGGGCAACCCGATCAGCGAGTGGGGTCTGCAGGGCGACGGCGGCGGCACCATCCAGGGCTTCGCTACCGAAATCAGCACCAATATAGGCCAGACGGTCGATTTCAAGATCGCCACGGATTCCACCCATTACCGCATCGATATCTACCGTATGGGCTATTATGGCGGGGCCGGCGCGCGCAAGGTCGACTCGATTGAGAAATCGCTGACCACGGCGCAGATCCAGCCGCATCCGATCGTCGACATGTCGCTCGGTCTCATCGATTGCGGCAATTGGTCGGTGTCGGCCAGCTGGCAGATCCCTGCTGACGCCGTCTCGGGCGTCTATTTCGCCAAGCTGGTGCGCGAAGACGGCACCGAGGATGCAAGCATCGTCCCCTTCGTCGTGCGCGACGACGCCTCGACCAGCAATATCGTCTTCCAGACGTCGGATACGACCTGGCAGGCCTATAATGCCTGGGGCGGCGCCAGCCTCTATTACGGCGAAGTGCCGGTCGATCCCGCAAACATGATCGGCTACCTGCCGCCAAACTGCAGCTGCGGCCTGCAGGCCATCGGCCGGGCCTCGGCGGTCAGCTATAACCGCCCGATCATCACCAATACGAGCCCGGTCGGCGGTTCGCACGATTACATCTTCGGCGTCGAATCCTCCGCCATCTCGTGGCTGGAGCAGAACGGCTACGACGTTTCCTATATTTCCGGAGTCGATGCGACGCGCAGCGGCGCGCTGCTGCTCAACCACGATGCCTATCTCTCCGTCGGCCATGACGAATACTGGTCAGCCGAACAGCGCGCCAATGTCGAGGCGGCGCGCGATGCCGGCGTCAACCTCGCCTTCTGGAGCGGCAACGAGTGCTACTGGAAGGTGCGCTGGGAAAGCAGCATCGACGGCAGCGGCCAGGCCTACCGCACTATGGTCTGCTACAAGGAGACCTGGGGCACGAGCACGGACCCGAGCAATGTCGGCACCGGCACATGGCGCGATCCGCGTTATGCCGATCCGGGCCAGCAGCCGGAAAATGCGCTGACGGGCACGATGTTCCAGGTGGACAGCTACCGCCAGGACACGATCTCCATCCCCTACGACTATTCGCAACTGCGCTTCTGGCGCAACACGGATGTCTCGCAGACCCAGGAGGGCGGCACCTACAATCTGGTGCAGAACTTGCTCGGCTACGAATGGGATTCCGATGTCGAGAACGGCTTCCGCCCGGATGGTCTCATCGACCTATCGCTCTCCTCGATCTCGGTCGATACCTATCTGCGCGATTACGGAGCAACGATTGGTTCGGCCGCCGCCACCCATAGTCTCACCATGTATCGGGCCGAAAGCGGCGCGCTCGTCTTCGGCGCCGGCACCGTCTTCTGGTCCTGGGGCCTGAGCGACAACCATCTTGGCCCCGCGACCTCAACCGATCGCAACGTGCAGCAGGCGATGGTCAACATGTTCGCGGACATGGGTATCCAGCCGAACACGCTCGATGCCAGCCTGATCCTCGCGACCAAATCGACCGACATACTGAAGCCGACCTCGTCGATCACATCGCCAATCATTGGAGCAAGCTTCTTCGAAGGCCAGCACGTGACGATCACGGGTACGGCGCAGGATTTCGGCGGCGGCATCATTGCCGGCGTGGAAGTCTCGACCGATGGCGGCCAGCACTGGTTCAAGGCCACCGGCCGCGAGAGCTGGAGCTATAACTGGGTCGTCCAGGCGAGCGGAACCTACACGATCACGTCACGGGCCGTCGACGACAGCGTCAATATGGAGGCGCCATCAACGGGCAAGCAGGTGACCGTCACCCTGCCGGGCACAACAGGCCTCTGGACGCTGGCGGAAAAGCCGGCGACCGAAGTGGCGATCGATCGCGATCCGGTCGAGCTCGGCCTGCGCTTCCAGGCGACCACCGCAGGCTCCGTGGAGGGCATCCGCTTCTACAAGGGCTTCTATAACATCGGCGACCATGTCGTCAGCCTCTGGAAGGCCGACGGAACGTTGCTGGCGACCGGCGTGTCGGTCGGCGAGTCGCTCTCCGGCTGGCAGACGGTGATGTTCTCCAGCCCGATCCAGATCGCGGCGGGCACGACCTATGTGGCCTCCTATCACAGCAGCGGTTTCTACTCGGTGACGAACAATTATTTCACCGGCGGCACCTATGCCAGCGGCGCGGTAAAGGCTGTCGATGGCGGCGGTGTCTTCGCCTACGGCACCGCTGCCGGGACGTTCCCCGGCCAAAGCCCCGGCACCGGCACCAATTACTGGGTCGACGTGGTCTTCGATGCCGGCCTGAACAGCGTCCCCGTTGCGACCGATGATACGGGGCTAACGATCACCAGCAACGATACCGTCGTCATCTCGATCGCCTCGCTTGTCGGAAACGATACGGACCCCAATGGCGACGCGCTGACGATTTCGGCCGTCGGCAATGCCGTCAACGGTACGGTGAGCCTGAATAGGCAAAACGGCACCGTCATCTTCACGCCGACCCACAACTATTCGGGGCCGGCAAGCTTCACCTATACGCTGTCGGACGGGCGCGGCGGCACGGATCAGGGCAGCGTCAGCCTCACCGTAAATCCGGGTCCCGCCGGGGAAACGCTTTTTACATCGAGCGAAGGGCCGACGGGCGCAAGCTTCAACGACGGCCAGTCGATGGAACTCGGCATAAAGTTCGTCGCTTCGTCCGGCGGCATGATTACAGGTATCCGCTACTACAAGGCGGCCGGCGATACCGGCGCCCATACCGGCTCCCTGTGGACGGCCGACGGCACTCTAGTCGCGACCGTCAGCTTCGCCGACAGCGGATCGGTGAACGGCTGGCAGACTGCGACATTCACCAACCCGGTGCATATCGCGGCCGGCACGACCTATGTCGCCTCCTACCACACGACAGGCTCTTATGCGGCGACGGCAAACTATTTCACGACAGCCCATACCAACGGCGCGCTGACGGCGCTGGCCGGCAGCAATGGCGTGTACGCGGTCGGGGGCTCAGCATTCCCGACCTCCAGTTACCAGTCGTCGAACTACTGGGTGGATGTCGTCTACAATCAGTCGACGGGCAACGCGGTGCCGGTCGCTGCCAATGACAACGGCTACACGACCTATTCCAACACCGCACTGTCGATTGCCGCAGCCAGCCTGCTTGCAAACGACACCGATGCCGATGGCGACCCGCTCAGCATCACCGGCGTCAACGGTGCGATCAACGGAACGGTGACCTTCAACAGCCAGACCAAGTCTGTCACTTTCACACCAACGGCGGGTTATACGGGTGCGGCAAGCTTCTCCTATTCGATCTCGGATGGGTACGGCGGAACCGCCTCGGCCACGGTCAGCCTCACTGTCGGCACGCCGGGAGGCACGACGTCGAGCCTGTTCGCCGGCGCCGACACCTCGGGCGTTACCGCCGCTAATGACGCCAACTCGGTCGAACTCGGCGTCAAGTTCATCGCTTCCGCCAGCGGCCAGATCACCGGGCTCACCTATTACAGGAGCGCCCAGGACACCGGCACTCATGTCGGCTCGCTCTGGACGGCGAGCGGCCAGGTTCTGACCCAGGCGACCTTCATCAACGAGACGGCGAGCGGCTGGCAGACGGTTTCCTTCATCCAGCCTATCAATGTTACGGCCGGCGTCACCTATGTGGCGAGCTACCATTCGAGCGGCTTCTATTCCGCGACGGCGAACTACTTCACGACGGACCATACGAGCGGGGCGCTGACAGCGCCGGCAAGTTCTCTCAGCGGCGGCAACGGCGTCTATGCTTATGGCACCGGCAGCCTCTTCCCAACCGCCTCCTACAATGCCACGAATTACTGGGTGGATGTCCTCTATCAGCAGGGCGTCGCGCAGAATACGGTTCCCATTCCGGCGAATGACAGCGGCTTCTCGACCAACACAGGCACGCCGATCACCATCCAGGCCTCGGCGCTGCTTTCGAACGATAGCGATGGCGATGGCGATTCGCTTACGATCACTGGCGTCAGCGGTGCGGTCAACGGCTCGGTCGCCTACAATGCCCAGGCCCAGACGGTGACCTTCACCCCGACGGCAGGCTATTCGGGACCGGCGAGCTTCAGCTACGCAGTTGCAGACGGCAAGGGCGGCACGGCGTCGGCGCAGGTGGCACTCACGATCAACGGCGGCCAGACGGCAGGGCCGGAGCAGAATCTCTTTGCCGCCATTGCGACGCCTTCAATCATCTCCGTCAACGATAACCAGCCGGTCAATCTCGGCATGAAATTCCAGGCCGATACGGCAGGCTGGGTCACCGGCATCCGCTTCTACAAGGGGACAGACAATACAGGCCCGCACAACGGCTATCTCTGGACCGCCTCGGGCACATTGCTCGGCGGTGTCAGCTTCAGCAACGAAACGGCAAGCGGCTGGCAGACCGCAACGCTCACCCAGCAGGTCGCGGTCGCCGCGGATACGACCTATGTCGTTTCCTACAGCACCAACGGCAATTATTCGGCGACCGGCAATTACTTCAGCACCGATGTGACGAACGGCGACCTGACGGCGCTCAGCGGCACCAACGGCGTCTATGCCTATGGGTCGAGCGGCTTGTTCCCAAGTGCCAGCTATAACAGCACAAACTACTATGTGGACGTAGCATTCAGACCGCAGCTCGCGGCGTAAAATAAGCGAGCGGGGAGTACCGATGATGAGTGCAGACAACAGACTTCCGGTGACGGTCCTTGCCGGTTTTCTCGGCGCCGGCAAGACGACGATCCTCAACCATGTCCTGCGCAACCGCGAGGGGCGCCGGGTTGCCGTCATCGTCAACGACATGAGCGAGGTGAATATCGATGCCGATCTCGTGCGCGACGGGGGAGCAAACCTGTCGCGGACGGACGAGACACTGGTGGAGCTCACCAATGGCTGCATCTGCTGCACATTGCGCGACGATCTCCTGAGCGAAGTGCGCCGCCTCGCCGCTGCCGACCGTTTCGACTATCTGCTGATCGAGGGCACCGGGATCGCCGAACCGCTGCCGGTCGCAGCGACCTTCTCCTTCCGCGACGAGAGCGGGGCTGCCCTCTGCGACGTCGCGCGGCTCGACACGATGGTTTCCGTCGTCGATGCGGTCAATCTTCTGGCCGATTATGCGAGCGCGGAGTTCCTGAGGGATCGCGGCGAGAGCCGGGACGGAGACGACGAGCGCAAGCTGGTGGAACTGCTCGTCGAGCAGATCGAATTTGCCGATGTCTTGGTCATCAACAAGGCGCAGGATGTGCCGCCTGCAGCGCTTGCCGAGGTTCGCCGCATCGTTGCCGCACTCAACCCTGATGCCCGCGTCATCGAGACCGGTTTCGGCCGGCTGAAGCTCGATGCCATCCTGAATACCGGCCTCTTCAGCGAGGCGAGAGCTGCCCGCCATCCGCTGTGGCACAAGGAACTCTTCGGTTGGGGCGACCATGTGCCGGAGACGGAAGAATTCGGCATTTCGAGCTTCGTCTACCGCAGCCGCCGGCCGTTCGATCCCTCCAGGCTGCGGGATTTTCTCGACAGGAAATGGTCGGGCCTCATCCGCGCGAAAGGCCATTTCTGGCTGGCGACAAGGCCCGACGAGATCGGCCTGCTGTCGATTACCGGGACGCAGTGCCGCATCGACACCAAGGGCTTCTGGTGGGCATCCGTGCCGAAGGCGCAATGGCCGCGTTATCCGCAGTTCCACCAGCTCATGAACCGGCATTGGGATGAGGTCTGGGGCGACCGCCGCCAGGAACTCGTTTTCATCGGCGCCGACCTCGACGAAGACGCAATCCGCACCGCGCTCGACGACTGCCTGACCGGTGAGGAGACGGGCTTCGATCCGCAGACCGCCGCCGGGCTTCGGGACCCGTTCCCGGTCTGGCAGCACGCACATTCAAATAGTTAGGGCATCCCTAATGGACGTAAGACGCCCTGAGATGAAGACGTTTTGATTATCAACCGGAGGAGAGAACAATGAGCAACGAACTTTACGCAGATGGCATCGGCGAAATCACCATCACGGGAACCATTGTGCGGATCGACCTGATGTCGCTCTCGGCAACCGATCGTGACGCCAACAACAATCCGAAGCCGGTTTTCCGCCAGCGCATCATCATGCCGGTCGATGCCTTCGCCAATGCGGTCGATCTCATGCAGAAGGCGCTTGGCGGTTTGGTCGAAGCGGGTGCGGTCCGTCGCATCGGCGATATGTCGACTGCGGCGGCTGCCGATATCCAGTCGGTGCAGGCCGGCGCTTCGAACGCCTCGCCGAACTTCAACTGATAAACAAATATTGCCTCGGTCTCGTACTGTTTCGGGTGGGCCATGAGTGGTTTTCTGCATACCAACCTGCACTGTCTTGCGCTGGTCGCGCGTCATCACGGCGTCGATCTTGCTCCTGAACGATTGCAGCATGATTATGCCGTCGGCAACGATCCTGTTGCCGTGCGGCAGCTGCTGCGCATGGCCAAGGATGCCGGCCTTAGGGCAAGGCATCTGACGCTCGACTGGCGATCCCTGTTCCAACTTGGCGAGGCATTCCCGGTGCTCGCCGAGCTGACGAACGGCAACTGGGTGGTCATCGCCGGCGCTATCGGGAGCGGGGAGGATGAGAGAATCCGCGTTCTCGACCCGCTGGCATCACGCGCCGAAGTGATGATGCTCAGCGAAGAGCAGTTCACCAAGGCCTGGCTCGGATCGGTGATCCTGCTGAAGCGCAACTATCGCATGTCCGATGAGGACCGGCCCTTCGGCTTCCGCTGGTTCGTCCCCGAGATCATCAAGCAGCGCAGCTTCTTCCGCGATGTCGCGCTCGCCGCCTTCGTGCTCTACGGGCTGGGGCTAACGACGCCGATCTTCTTTCAGCTCGTCATCGACAAGGTGCTGGTGCATCAGAGCTATGCGACGCTGACGGTTCTGACAGTGGGCATTGCGATCGCGCTCGTCTTCGACGCGACCTTCACCTTCCTGCGCCGCTATCTGCTGCTCTATGCAACGAACAGGATCGACATCCGTGTCGCGACCCGCACCTTCGGCCATCTGCTCAACCTGCCGATCGCGCTCTTCGAGCAGGCCTCGGCCGGCGTTCTCGTCAAGCATATGCAGCAGACGGGGCGCATCCGCGAATTCCTGACCGGCCGGCTGTTTCTCACACTGTTGGACGGCGTTTCGCTCCTGGTCTTCGTGCCGATCCTTCTTCTCTACAGCGTCAAGCTGACGCTTGTCGTGCTCGGTTTTGCCGCCCTCGTCGGGCTCGTGGTGATGATGCTCGTCGGGCCGTTCCAGCGCCGGTTGCAGGCGCTCTATCAGGCCGAAGGCGACCGGCAGGCATTGCTGGTGGAAACCGTGCACGGCATGCGCACCGTCAAATCTCTGGCGCTGGAGCCGCGCCAGCGCAAGGTGTGGGACGATTATTCGGCCCAGTCGATCTCCGTGCGTTTCCGGGTCGACAAGATCTCGACCATCGCCCAGGCGATGACCGGACTGCTGGAGAAGCTGATGAGCGTCGCGATCATCGGCCTCGGCGCGCTCGATGTCTTCAGCGGCGCGATGACGATCGGCGCGCTGGTTGCCTTCAACATGCTCGCCGGCCGGGTCTCGGGACCACTGGTGCAGATCGTCACCATGGTGCACGAATATCAGGAAGTCGCGCTCTCCGTGCGCATGCTCGGCGAGATCATGAATCAGCGGCCGGAGCAGGCGGGCCGCGGGCGAGGTGTTCGGCCGCATCTGCAGGGTCGCATCGAATTCGACAGGGTCACCTTCCGCTACGGCCCGGATAGCGCGCCGGCGCTCGACAATGTCTCCTTCGCCATTCCGACGGGCTGCCTCTTCGGCGTGGTCGGCAAGAGCGGCTCGGGCAAGACGACGATCACAAGGCTCATCCAGGGCCTCTATCAGAGCCAGGAAGGCCTCGTGCGCATGGATGGTTATGACAGCCGCGAGATCGACCTCGTGCATCTGAGAACGAGCATCGGCGTCGTGCTGCAGGATAGTTTCCTGTTTCGCGGCTCGGTGCGCGAGAATATTGCCGCCGCCAAGCCCGATGCCAGCATCGAGGAGATCATGGAAGTTGCCCGTATCGCCGGCGCCGAGGAGTTCATCGAGCGCCTACCGCGTGGCTTTGACACGATGCTGGAGGAAAACGCCTCCAACCTGTCAGGCGGCCAGAAGCAGCGGCTTGCCATTGCCCGCGCGCTGATCACCGATCCGAAGCTGTTGATCTTCGACGAGGCGACGAGCGCGCTCGACCCCGACAGTGAGGCGATCATCCGCGAGAATCTGAGCCGCATCGCCGCCGGCCGCACCGTCATCATCGTCTCGCACCGGCTTTCGACGCTCGTCGATGCCGATGCCATTCTCGTCATCGATCGTGGCAAGGTCGCCGATATCGGCCGGCACGATCAGCTTGTATCGCGCTGCATGACCTATCGCCACCTGTGGTCCCAGCAGATGAGGCAGGTCGCATGAACGCGCACACCAGAAAACCCAGCGAGAACCTGCCGGTCCCTTCAGGCAACGGCCCTTCAGACAAGGCGCCCTCAGGCAAAGGAAGGGAACTGACCGCCCGCCCGCCGCTGCCGCCGGCAATTGCGGAGTTCCAATCCGATGCGGTCGAACTCGAGGAACGCGCGCCACCTAGAGTTGCGCGCATGACGCTCTATTGCGTGACGGCGCTGATTGCTTCGGCGATCACCTGGGCCTCGGTCTCGTCGATCGACGAGGTGGTGATCGCGCCCGGCAAGCTCGTCACCACCCAGCCGACCATCGTCGTCCAGCCGCTCGAAACCTCGATCATCCGCACGATCGAGGTGAAGGCCGGCGAAGTGGTGCATGCCGGCCAGACGCTCGCGACCCTCGACGCTACTTTCAGCCAGGCCGATGTCGACCAGCAGCAGGCGAAATTCTCCGCGCTCGACGCCCAGGTGCGGCGCATCGAGGCCGAGCTTGCCGGCAACGATTACACGGCGGGAGATACGCCCGACCAGATGCTGCAGGCGCAGCTCTTCGGCCAGCGACGGGCCTTCTACACGGCGCAGCTGCAGAATTTCGAGCAGCAGATAGCCGGCCAGTCGGCCGCTCTTCTGGCGAGCAAGAACCAGGAGGCCGTGCTCAACGACAGGCGTGATGGGCTGTCGCAGATCGAGGCAGCGCGGGAGCGGCTCTATAACAAGCAGAGCGGCTCGCTGATCACGCTGCTCGGCTCGCGCGACGCCCGCCTCGACGTCGAGTCCGATCTGACGGCCGTTCGCGGCCGGGCCGACGAGGCCGCGCACGCCTATGCCAAGCTGACGGCCGACCGGCAGGCCTTCATCGAGGATTTCCGCCGGGCGGCGATGGAGCAACTGGTGGAACTGCGCGGCCAGCGTGACATGGCGGACGAGGAACTGAAGAAGATGGCGCTGCGCCGCAACATGGTCGCGCTGACGGCGCCGGCCGATTCCGTCGTGCTCGACCTGGCGCAGCGCTCGGTCGGCTCGGTGGTGCGGGAGGCGGAGCCGGTGGTCACACTCGTGCCCATCAACGTGCCGCTGGAAGCGGAAGTCTCGATCAACACGCGCGATATCGGCCGGGTGGCCGTCGGCAAGGAAGCCCGTATCAAGCTCGATGCCTATCCGTTCCAGAAATACGGAACCGCGACAGGCGAGGTGAGGACCATCAGCCAGGACACCTTCCTCACGGGCCAGCAGGAGGCCCCCACCAACCAGCCGGCCGCTCCCTTCTTCAAGGCGCGGATCCTGCTCGCCGATACCCGGCTGAATGCCACAGATGTGCCGGTGCGGCTGCTTCCCGGCATGACTGTGACCACGGAAATCAAGGTCGGCAACCGTACGGTGATCTCCTATTTCCTGTATCCGCTGCTGCGTGGCCTCGACAACGCAATACGCGAACCGTAGGACGTGATAGATCAGTTTGCCCCGAACGAGATCCCGAGCGAGGTTCAAGGCAGATATTTCGCGTCCCATAGCTGAGGCCCGCCCGCATGTTCGTGAAAAGCGGATTTGCCCGGATTTCGGCGGCTCGCACTCAACGAACCGTCGATCTTTCGCTCAGCGGCAAGCCGTCGTTCGGCGTTAACTTCGATCGATTGGAATGAGTGTCGCAATGATTCACGACGTCTGCATCATAGGCGGCGGCATAGTTGGCCTTGCTACCGCCATGGCCGTTCTGGAAAAGCGCCCCGGCGCAAGCGTCGTTCTCCTTGAAAAGGAGCCTGGCTTGGCCGTCCACCAGACGGGGCATAACAGCGGCGTCATCCACGCGGGAATATACTATGCGCCAGGCAGCTTGAAAGCGCGCCTCTGTCGGGAGGGGGCCGATGCCATCAAGGCGTTCTGCAGGGAGAAAGCTGTACCCTATGAACAATGCGGAAAGCTGGTGGTTGCCACTAACGAGTTCGAACACCGCCGCCTGAAGGACCTGGCCGAACGGGCAAGGATCAACAGCATCGATATAGAATGGCTTGATCGGAATACGCTGAAACAGCGGGAGCCCATGGTCGAAGGCGTCGCGGCAATTTGCGTTCGGGCGACGGGTATCGTCGACTACAAGGCTGTGTGCGTCGCCATGGGCGCTCATCTGGCCGCTCAGGGCGTGGAACTCGAATTGAATACGCAGGTTTCCGCGATCCGCGAAACCTCGGATCTCGTGGAGATTGCAGCCGGTGAGCGCCGATGGCGGGCCAGACAGCTGATCGCCTGCGCCGGCCTGCAATCCGACCGCATCGCCAAACTTGCGGGCCTCAAGATCGATCATCAGATCATACCGTTCAGGGGCGAATATTTCCGTCTGCCGCCGTCGCGGAATGGACTGGTCAGGCACCTGATCTATCCGGTGCCCGATCCGTCGCTTCCGTTCCTCGGCATTCATGTCACCAAGATGATTGACGGCAGCCTTACCGTCGGACCCAATGCGGTTCTGGGAATGGCGCGCGAGGGGTATCCGAAATTCAGCATAAACATCCGGGATCTCAGCGAGTGTCTCTCGTTTCCAGGCCTATGGCGGCTTCTCTGGAATAACGCAGGGGGTGCCGTGAACGAATTCAAGGACTCGCTGTGGCGGAAAAACTACCTGGAAGCGTGCCGCAAATACTGCCCGTCGCTGACACTCGAAGACCTTCAGCCGATGGAAGCGGGCATCCGGGCCCAGGCCGTGATGCGGGACGGGCGCCTGGAGCATGATTTCCTGTTCCTAAGGACGGGTCGCATGCTGCACGTCTGCAATGCGCCGTCGCCAGCGGCCACGTCGTCGATCCCGATCGGCCGGGATATTGCCGACAGGTGCTTTTCCGCCGGCTGAACGAAGTCGTGAGGGAAACCGATTACGTTCAAGACAAGATTTCTCGAAGCCGGAATGAACGATGTCGGTCAGGGTGCCCTGAGCGGTAGGGCATCCCTGTCTGTTGCCTCGTTCGGTAGGCCTACGCCAGAGACAAGAACTATTGGTGCTTCCTTCCCTCGACGGCGTTCCTTACAATCTTGCCTGTTCTCCCCGCCCTGGAAATGAGGTTTTCATGAGCACGCTTACCCGCTTCTCCGTTCAGCCGCTCTCGACCATGACCCGCCGTCTTGCGGATGTCGCCTCCGCGCGTCGCCAACCCGACCTGGTCATCCAGGGCGCACGCGTCTTGTCCACTTATTCGGAGCGCTTTCTCGACGGACGGGAAATCTGGATTTCGGGGGGCCGCATTGCGGCCGTCAAGCCGGCCGGCAGCTACAGGGGTGCGAGCGCTAAACTCTACGACGCCAAGGGCGGCATCATCGCGCCCGGTCTGGTCGATCCGCATATCCATATCGAATCCTCGATGGTGACGGCCTGCGCCTATGCCGAAGCGGCGCTCCTCAACGGCACGACGACGATCTTTTGCGACAGCCACGAGATCGGCAACGTGATGGACGTCGCCGGCGTCGAGGCCATGCTCGAGGATGCACGGCAGGCGCCGCTGTCAATCTTCCTAACCGTACCGAGCACCGTGCCGGCGACGACGCCGGATTTGGAGACAGCCGGCGGCGACCTGACGCCGGACAAGATCGCCGCCCTGTTCGACAAATGGCCGGAAGCCGTGGCTCTCGGTGAGAAGATGGATTTCGTCCCCGTTGCGATGGGCGACGAGCGCAGCCATGCGATCCTGGCTGCGGCGCTCGAGCGCGGCAGGCCGGTATCGGGCCACGTCTACGGACGAGAGTTCGTTGGCGCCTATGCCGCATCCGGCGTTACCGACACGCACGAAGCCATAGACCGCGACATTGCCGACGACCTGCTGGAAGCCGGCGTGTGGATCTTCCTGCGCGGCGGCCCGCCGACGACACCCTGGCATTCGCTGCCGCAAGCGATCAAGACGATCACCGAGCTCGGCGCTTCCCACAAGCGCGTTGCCGTCTGCACCGACGACCGTGATGCGGAAGATCTGCTCGCCTTCGGCCTGGACTGGGTGACTCGCGAAGCCGTGAAATACGGCATGAGACCGGAACAGGCCTGGGCGATGGGTTCGCTGCACGGCGCAACGCGGTTCGGCATGGAAGGCGAAATCGGCGGTCTGGGCGGCGGACGCCGCGCCGACCTGGTGCTTCTCAGCGACGACCTTACGCCGGTCAGCACCTGGTATGGCGGCGAACTCGTCGTCGACGGCAAGAAGATCACGCCGATCCTCGACGAAGCCCTGTCGAAACCGTACCGCTATCCGGATGCCGCCTACCACACGGTCAAACTGCCAAAGAACCTCAAACTGACACCGGACCTGCCGACGGAGACGGTCATCGCTCATACGATCAAGACGGAGCTGCCTGGCATCACCCTCGGCCATGTCACCGTCACGCTGGAGCCGGCCAATGACTGGAAGACGCATTTCGACAAGCACGATCTCTGCTTCGTGACGGTGGTGGAGCGTCACGGCAAGTCTGCCGGCAATGTCGCCCACGGGCTGCTAAACGGCTTCGGCCTCAGACAAGGCGCGGTCGCATCGTCGGTCGGCCACGACAGCCACAACATCATCGTCGCCGGCACCAATGCAGCGGACATGCAGGTGGCGCTCGACGCGATCGAAGAAAAACAGGGCGGCGTCTGTGTCGTCATGGACGGCAAGGTGACGGCGATGGTGCCACTGCCGATCGCCGGGCTTTTGTCCGACAAGCGCGTGCACCAGGTCGCCGACGAGGTAAGGGCCTTGAAGCTCGAATGGGAAAAGGCAGGCTGCACCATCGCCTATATGGGCTTCAATCTCATCCCGCTCTCGGTCATCCCGGAAATCCGGATAACCGACAAGGGCCTAGTGCTGGTGCCGGAAATGGTCATCTCGCCGCTCTTCGAAAAGGCCTGATCGGCAAAAAACAGCCGGCGCGTTCGGCGAGGATGCCAACATATAATAGCGTTTGGGCCAAAGGCAGCATCGGCAGCCGTTACTCGGCCTGCACCCTTTGATCCTTCGGCAGCAAAATCGTCAGCGCCGCCGCGACGGCGGCCGTAACTGCAACGGCAAGATAGATGCCGCCGAAACTCTGGGTCGTTGTCTTGATCACGCCGCCAAAGAAGTTCCCCGTCGTGCCGCCGATGCCTTGGAAGACGGTGCAGATGCCTAAGACGGTCACCGCGAGGCGGGGCGTGGCGCGATGTGAGACGTAGGCCGGCAGCAGGCCATAGATCGGATAAAAGCCCAGCGAAAAGAAGATGCCTGACAGGATCGAGAGTTCCATCGAGGGATCGAGGACGACGAGGGCGCCGGCGGCGAGGAAGCTTGAGTAACAGGCGAGCATGGCATAGCGTGATCCGAGGCGTGAGGATATTGTGCCAATGGCGAAGCCTGCGCCGATCCCCACGGCCCCGATCGTTGCCCAGAGCCACGAGGCAAAGCCGACGGAATAGCCGAGTTCCTCGCGCAGGAAAGGCGACAGATAGGTGAGATAGGGATAGGGCATCAGGCCGTTGATGAAGCCGAGCGCGAAGATCAGCACCACCCATGGCATGATGGAGCGCATGCTTGCGGAAGCGCCGGCAGTTGACGCGAGCGTTTCGTGACTTGCCCCGCTGTCGAAGAGGCCGGCCCGCCCGAAGAGGATGTGGTGACAACGGCCAGTGTGATCGTGGCGGCGCCTGTGAGGTGCCAGACCATCTGCCAGTGACCGCTTCCGGCGTATGCCGCCACGAGTGCGCTATTGATGAGGACGCCAAAGGCCGGGGCGCTGGAGATCAAGCTCATGGCAAAGCCGCGTTGTTCTGCTCTCACCACCCGCGAGGCGAGATTAATCATCGGCACGAAGGTCGATGCGCCCGTCGCGCCGGCGACCATCAGCAGGCCGGCAACAACATAGAGATTGTCGATGATGGGGATGCCCGACAGGCAAAGTCCACAGAGCGACACGGACGCCACCACCGTCCGTGCGGCACCGATGCGATGGACGAGCCAGGTAGCGAGCACGGCGAATGCCACCGTGGAAAACTGGACCAAGCCGGTGACAGTGCCAACGAACGCATAGTCGAAGGCAAGATCTTTCCGCATGTCGGGGATGATCTGGGGAAACAGACTGAGGCCGAAGCCGTAACACGTGGCGACGCAGGCGATCATGACGGCGACGAGAACGTTACCTGGGAGACGCACGCTAGTCATGATGATCGGCTTCTGTTGGCAATCGCGGTCACGCCTGTTCGACGGGATGATCATCTAGCATGTGCAGCCGGCGGACTGTCGGGACTGCGACGCCGGCTGCCGATATTGCCGGCACTCGAGCAGCACGTCGTCAAGCCTGTGACGACGTGTGAGAGTTATTGTCCCAAACTGTGAATGGATGGCAACAGCTGAGCCATGCTGCATCGCCGCGCTGGGTGATGCAGCGGGTCGCGAATGGGCGCCGTCAGATTGTTGGCGATGCCTGGATGACTATCGGTGGCGCAAGCGGCGGCAGGCGCCGCGGTATATGAAGCTGCATGGTCGCCCCCTGTCCGGCCGCGCTCACGCGGCCTTTGCTTTCGGCTTGGCGGCCTTGACGTGGGTTATGCTGTGGCGGCCGTCGACGCTGACGGGGACGTCGCCGTCAACGGTGGCGCGGCGCACGACCCGGTGCTGGTCGCCGTAGTCGTTGACAGCATAGTGCTGGGTCGCGCGATTATCCCAGATCGCCACATCCCCGGCTCTCCAGCGCCAGCGCACGGTATTTTCCGGGGCGGTAACATAGGACTGGAACACCTCGTAGAGTTTCGCGGAGTCGCTTTTCGACAAGCCGACCAGGCGCTGAACGAAATTGCCGAGCAGCAGCGATCTTTCGCCGGTTTCGGGATGGACACGCACGACTGGATGCTCGGTCTCGTAGATGGTCGAAGTGAAAACGTCCTGGAAATGCTTCTTCTCTTCAGCGGTGGCACGAGGGCGCACGGCTGCGTAGTCATAGGCATTGCTGTGAATGGCCCATAAATTGTCCGCCAGCAATTTGAGCGGTGCTGGCAGACTTTCGTATGCGGCATGGGTGTTGGACCAGATCGTATCACCCCCAGCTGCCGGAATGACGACGCCGCGAAGGACCGAGAATTTGGGATAGGCATCCACGAAGGTGACATCTGTGTGCCATTGGTCCGCCCTGCCGCCGCCGCGGCTGGAATCGAGATTGAGGATGGAGGCCGTGCCGTTCACCGGACCCTGGGTTGGATGAGGCACAAGGTCGCCCAAGCGGCGTGCGAATAATTCCTGTTGGGCATCGTCAAGATGTTCCTGGTCGCGGAAGAAGACGACTTTGTGTTTCAGGAGAAGCTGGTTGATGGCCGCCACCGTTGCGTCCGAAAGGTCTCCGCCGAGGCGGATGCCCCTGATTTCGGCACCGACGCGGCCGGTCAGCAGCACGACATCGGACTCGGGAATGATCTGATTGACAAGAACTGGATTGCTCATGGAAATCTCCTGGTTGATCTTGCAAGTCACATGCGCCCAGCGAAGCATCCGCCGGGCGTTCGAAAATCTCATTGTCAAATTCGACAGGGCTATGGAACGATATAATCTATAAAATCCATAGATAGAATTTTCTAATTTTTTCCGTTTGCCCGAAACAGCCGCCTTCGATAGCCCCTTCTTCCCAACGAATTCCTCACTTGGGGCCTTCAGCGATGCATCGTTTCATCGAAGACGCTGGTGCGCTTCCGCAAACCAGGGTCCGCAGACCAGCCGTGCCTTTGGCCAGCCGATTTTGTTCAGCAGGACGCTCAGCGTGGCAGGGATCCTGCTTGTTTCTTCGGAGAATTCGGCCCCCGATATCGTCACGCCGTGGCGTTGGGATATGCGCTGAGCGCTTCCGTCCGGGTATGTCGGATACTTCGGGCGCTCGGAACTCAACACGTGTCATCAAGAACTGTTCGCAGCATTGGATTCACTCTGTGACGCGAGACCGCGCCCGTCGATCCTACGGCTTTCACCTCCGCGGCTTAAATAGGAGAGCATTTCGCCCAAAAAAGAAACACCCTATGCGTTTGCCGCATAGCTGAGGTGAGAGATTGTCGCTGTTTTAAACCGATTGAACTGCCTATATTGCAGTCATCGAAACGACGCCGGAGCCAAGCAAGGTTGCTGACGTCAGACAGCCCTCAGGAAAGGGGATTATCATGAACGTAGCACGCTCTTTCAACAACTGGCGCAAGTTCCGTCAGACCGTCACCGAACTCGGCCGTATGTCCAGCCGTGAACTCCAGGACCTCGGCATCGACCGCGCTGACATCCGCAGCGTTGCCCGCGCATCGATCGCGCGCTAACCGCACAGCACTTGATATCTATCACCGCTTGACGCCCGCTCCTGATGCGGGCGTTTTTGCGTCGAGCTCCGTGGCTGAGCTCGTTGGGATCCTCGTTCGTATTGCAGGCCTTGTAGTTCTTGCATAGCTGCAGTGCAGCATAAGACATTGGCACCATCCCTGGTCGGTGTATGATCAAGGCTATCGAAGCAATGCACCTCCTCCCGCAAAGCTTCGAATCTCAGACGGCCCACTCCTCCTCCCAAGGGACGTCTGTCGGAACAGCGGCACTCCTCCTCCCAGTCGCTGTTCGGTTTTCAGAAAGCCTGCCGCACCTCCTCCCGCGGCAGGCTTTTTCGTATCCCGAACCTTCCCTGCTGCAGATCGAGATCGAGTGCGACTGTTCCCACGTCGAATATCGGTAGAGAAAGCCGCTTCACATCCCGCAGGCCAAGAAGGTAGCTGTGATAGGCGGTCGAATTGCCCTCGAAGGAGTGGCGCATGGTTTCATGCCGGCGAACTTGGCCGGCAAGCTCCCTGGCGGTCCGCCGCGCGATGTCGCGCCGGTGACTTATCAAATCATATTTCTCGAGGCTGAAACGCTCGGCCCAGATGACCTCATCGCCGGGTTGGCCATGATTTCAGGATTGTCATGGCTGTCCCAGAGGAACCACGCCAACGCCGCGCGCGGATACTAGCTCCCGGCCCCGTCCTGCAGATACCGATCCAGCAGATAGCAAATCGCAAGCAGACCCTTTTCCGGGAACGTCACGGGTTGCCCGGTCAGATCGATCAGCCGCAACTCAGAAAATGACTCGAGCCAGAGCTTCATGCGGATACTGCCTGCTGATATCCCTGGCTATTCTCCGAGCGGAAGAGTGATATCCGCACCGGAGGCTCCCAATGTTACGCCGCGGCTTTCCGCCTCTGCCATCGCCTTTACCAGCGCGATGACCGTATCGCGGATATTGCGGTCGGCAATTTTAAGAAAGGCGCGATTGAGCACCAATCCCTCTTTTGTTCGCAGGAATTCAGCGACCGGGTCGGCATTCGCCGACAGATCCAGGCCCTGCAGTGTCAACGGCTCGGAATTCTCCTGTTCGAAGAAGAAGCTCGGCGACGTGTGAAGCACCTCGGCGATCCGCTGCAGGCGGCTCGCGCCGATGCGGTTGATTCCCTTCTCGTATTTCTGAACCTGCTGAAAGGTCACGCCGATCTGCTCGGCAAGCCGTTCCTGGCTCATCCCGAGCAACTGCCTGCGCATTCTGATTCGCGCTCCGACATAGCTGTCTATTGCATTCGCTGTCTTGACATTCATCGTGTGTTTTCAGCCTCGATCGCATTTTCAATCGGGGAAGCTGTAGTATCCCCTGCATGGCTTTTCCATGGTTGTTTTCACATAGCATACTGGATATGCGATGATCGCGACCGACTGTGGTATGAAAGCCCGCCTGGAAAGACGTTAAGCCAGGCAGAAACCACTTGTTCGGAGAAAAAATCGAACAAAAGCCGTACCAATACGGATAAAACCGGGCTGTAATTGCGTCTCCGCTTACGCTAAATGCACTTCAGCGACCGTCGCAGGAGTGTCTTCCCAGCCCCGATCGCCCGAAAATCCATCGAACAAAAGCGACGTGGCACGGCACCGGCCGTGCCTGTGCAGGAGAAGTATTGATGGCAACCGTTGCCGAGAGCGCGCCCCGCTTCGAAAAAACAACCATGTCCATCCTCATGGCGGTCAGCTTCTGCCATATGCTGAACGACATCATGCAGTCGTTGCTCGCCTCGCTCTATCCGCTGTTCAAGGCGAACTACGATCTCGATTTTGTGCAGATCGGCCTCTTGACCATGACTTTCCAGGTCACGGCTTCGCTGCTGCAGCCGCTGGTCGGTATCGTCACCGACCGCTGGCCGATGCCCTATTCGCTGCCTGTGGGCATGGCGAGTACCTTTTGCGGCCTCATTCTGCTCGGCAATGCCGGCAGCTTCGAACTGCTGCTGGTTGCCGCCAGCCTGATCGGCTTCGGCTCGGCGGTCTTCCACCCCGAATCGTCGCGCGTCGCCCGTCTTGCCTCCGGCGGTCGCCATGGTTTCGCGCAATCCTTCTTCCAGGTCGGTGGCAATGCCGGCCAGGCGATCGGTCCGCTGCTTGCCGCCTTCATCGTGCTGCCGCTCGGCCAGCACAGCGTCTCCTGGTTCGCCGCCATCGCCATGGTCGGCATGATCGTGCTGAGCTGGGTCGGCAACTGGTACATCAGCCACAGGCGCCAGAATGCCAGCAAGCCGGCAATAAGCCGGACCCTGCCGCTGCCGCAGAACAGGGTCGTCTGGGCGCTGCTCATCCTCGTGCTGCTGACGGCAACGAAGAATGTCTACATGGCAAGCGTATCGAGCTACTTCACCTTCTATGTCATCGACAAGTTCGAACTCAGCGTGCAACAGGCACAGCTGATGCTCTTCCTGTTCCTCGGTTCGGTCGCCGTCGGCACCTTCCTCGGCGGGCCGATCGGTGACCGCTTCGGTGCCCGTTTTGTCATCTGGTTCTCGATCCTCGGCGTCATTCCCTTCGCGCTCCTGCTCCCCTATGCCAACCTTTTCTGGACGGGCGTGCTCAGCGTCGTCATCGGACTGATCTTCGCTTCGGCCTTCTCGGCAATCGTCGTCTTCGCGCAGGAACTGGTGCCCGGGCGCGTCGGGCTGATTGCCGGGGTCTTCTTCGGCTTCGCCTTCGGGGCAGGGGGGCTTGGTGCAGCCCTGCTCGGCAGTTTCGCCGACACCCATGGCATCGATTTCGTCTACCGCATCTGCTCCTACCTGCCGCTGCTCGGTCTCCTCACGGTCTTCCTGCCGCGTATTCCCAAGCAGAAACCAGTCTGAGGCGACATCGCTTACGGAAAATCGATCGAGCCGGAATGTCACCGACACTCCGGCTCGATTTCGTACATCGCCTTCGCCCATAGGCCGGAACGTATTTTTCTCCTCCTACGGGGAAGAGGGATCACCATTCCTTTAATCCACTATTTTTATAGATAATATTCGTGAGAATAATGACGTCGGTCTCGGCACGGTACTGGAAGGAAATGGCATGTCTGCTCCCAAATTGGTCGGCCTTGCGGGTAGCTTCAACCGCCCCTCGAAGACCTTTGCGCTTGTCGAAAACCTTGCCGGTCTCGCCGGTGAGAAATACGGCTTCGACACCACCATCTACGATCTGACCGATGTCGGCCCCTCGCTTGGCCAGGCGCTGCGCCGTGCCGATCTCGACAGTCGCGCCAGGGAAGTCATCGACGACATCGTCAATGCCGATGTGCTGGTCATCGGAGCGCCGACCTACAAGGGCAGCTATCCCGGTCTCTTCAAGCATCTGATCGACCTGATCGACCCGCATGAGCTGCGCGCCAAGCCAATCATCATCACTGCGACCGGCGGCGGTGACCGGCATGCGCTGATGGTCGAGCACCAGCTCCGGCCGCTCTTCGGTTTTTTCATGTCTCACACGCTGCCGACCGCGGTTTATGCATCCGACCGCGACTTCACCGATTACCGCGTCTCATCCGATCCGCTGTCCAAGCGGATCAGCGAGGTCATCGGCGAACTCGCGACCTTCTTTCCCAGCCGGAATCAGGCGCTGATCGCTGCCGAGTAAAGGGCGTCGGCATAAGCTTGAAACGGCGCCACGAAGGCGCCGTTTTCAGTTTTGGAGCATGCTCTCAAGCCGCAATTAATCCATAACTTTGGTGGAAATTTATCCTGCCGATATCCATGGTAGGGCAAGAGTTTTTCCGGCCGTTCCTCCACATCAGACATTCGTGCTTCGCTCGCGATCCGCGCATTTGCCATGGTCAGTCTGCTCGGGGCGTTCGGCCTCATTCAGTCAGACGGGATAACAATGACCAAGAACAAAAATTTTCACGGCTTCCACCTTTCGCGCCGCGCGGCTCTTGCCGCCATCGCCGTTTCCGCGGCTGCAGTCTTTTCCTTTGCAGCACCCGCTCCTTCCCATGCCGAGGACAAGTCGATCAAGGTCGGCATCATGGCCGGCGAGGAGGAGGACATCTGGCGCGTGGTCGCGAGCGAGGCGGCCAAGAAGGGTCTCAAGATCGAGACCGTCATCTTCAACGACTACACCCAGCCGAATGAAGCGCTGGAGCGCGGCGAAATCGATGCCAATGCTTTCCAGCACCAACCCTATCTCGACAATCAGATCCAGCAGCACGGCTATCACATCGTTCGCGTCGGTTATACCGGGGTCTGGCCGATCGGCCTTTACACCAAGAAATACAAGTCCGTCGCCGAGATCCCGGAAGGTGCCGTCATCGGCGTGCCGAACGATCCCTCGAACGAAGGCCGTGCGCTGCGCGTGCTCCAGAGCGAAGGCCTGATCAAACTGAAGGACGACACCGGTATTCTTGCGACCGTCGCCGACGTCACCGACAATCCGAAGAAGATCGAGATCAAGGAACTCGACGCTGGCATCGTCGGCCGTTCGATCGACGATCTGGATGCCGGTATCGTCAACACCGATTGGGCGCTGAAAAGCGGCCTTTCTCCGGCCGAACGCATTGCCCAGGAGCCGATTGCCGACAATCCATACCGCAACTTCATCGCCGTCAAGGACGAGAACAAGGATGCCGACTGGGTCAAGACGCTTGTGTCTTCTTATCAGAACGAGACCGTGAAGGCCGAGTTCGACAAGGTCTACAAGGGGACGGGTCTCAGCGCCTATTGATCCGAGGCAGGGCTGGGGTTAAGGCCTGCCGAGAGGCGGTCCGGGCGTTCTTTACCCGGGCCGCCTTCAGTATTTGTAAGGAAAAACACATGAATTCCTTTGTTTCCACCACGGCGATCGCGGCAGAGCCGCAAGCGGCGACCGAAGAGGTGGTGAGGCTTACCGACGTGAAGCGGCGGTTCGGAACCACTGCAGCCCTCGACGGCATTTCGCTGACGGTGAAGAGAGGCGAAATCCTCGGCATCATCGGCCGCAGCGGCGCCGGCAAATCGACGCTGATCCGCTGCCTGAACGGCCTGGAGCGCGCCGATAGCGGCGAGATCCTTATCGAAGGCCGAGATATCACCGGACTTTCAGAACAGGACCTGCAGCCGCTGCGCCGCCGCATCGGCATGATCTTCCAGCATTTCAATCTGCTTTCCGCCAAAACCGTCGAGGAAAACGTCGCGCTGCCACTGAAGATCGAGGGTCTTGCAAAGAGTGAGCGCCTGAAACGGGCGCATGAGCTGCTCGAGCTCGTCGGCCTTGCGGACAAGGCGAAGGCCTATCCCGCATCGCTGTCCGGCGGCCAGAAACAACGCGTCGGCATCGCCCGGGCGCTCGCGGCACGCCCGGCACTGCTGTTGTCCGACGAGGCGACATCGGCACTCGATCCGGAAACGACCCGGTCGATCCTGGCGCTGCTTAGGGATATCAACCGTAAGCTCGGACTGACCATTCTGCTGATCACCCATGAGATGGAAGTGGTCCGCGGCATTGCCGATCGCGTCGCAGTCATCGATGCCGGGCGGATCGTCGAGGAAGGGCAGGTCTGGTCGATCTTCGCCAACCCGCAGGCTGACATCACTAGGAGCCTGCTCGGCGGCATCCGTCCGCAGCTTCCTGAGCATATCGCCGGCCGGCTGTCGGCTGCGGCGGGCAGCGAAGCGATCCTCAGCGTCGATCTCGCTGGCCCGCAGGCGCGGGGCGCGCTGTTTGCCGAACTCTCGGCGGCGCTGCCGCATTCCTTCCGCCTCGTCCATGGCGGCATCGACCACATCCAGAACCGGCCGGTGGCGCGGTTCTTCATCGCCGTTCCCGCGCGTGACCTCGCCCTTGCCGGAAAGGTCGAACAATTCCTGATGGCCCGGTCCGCCCGGGTGGAGGTGCTTGGTTATGACACCGATCATGCTTGAACTGCTCATTCGCTCCCTTTGGGAGACGATCCTGATGACGGTCGCCTCGGGAGTGATTTCGCTCGTCGCCGGCCTGCCGCTCGGCCTTGCCCTGGTCGCGACGGCGCGCGGCGGCATCGCCGAAAACCTCTGGATCAACCGCGTGCTCGGCGGCGTCATCAATGGATTCCGCTCGGTGCCCTTCATCATCCTGCTGGTGGCGCTGATTCCGCTGACGCGGCTGATCGTCGGCACGGCGCTCGGCACCTGGGCGGCCATCGTGCCGCTTGCCATCGCCGCAACGCCCTATTACGCCCGCATCGCCGAAGTATCGCTGCGCGAGGTCGACCGCGGGCTGATCGATGCCGTGCGCGCCATGGGCGGCAATCGCTGGACCATCATCCGCGAGGTGCTGGTGCCTGAAGCGCTGCCAGGCATCGTCGCCGGTTTCACCGTCACGCTGGTGACGCTGATCGGCGCCTCGGCCATGGCGGGCGCGATTGGCGCCGGCGGCCTCGGCGATCTCGCCATCCGCTATGGCTATCAGCGTTTCGAAACCAGTGTGATGATCGCGGTGGTGGCCGTCCTCATCGTGCTCGTCTGCGGCATCCAGTGGCTTGGCGACCGGCTGGTCGCCAGGCTAGACCACCGATAAATCAGCGCCGGAACTGGGCTGCGGGATGAGCGGCGGGCAACCTGCCGTTCCCGCCGCCGAAAAGTTTCTGCCGCAGCGGCCCTGCAGCATAGTCCGCCTTGAAGACGCCGCGCTCCTGTAGCACCGGGACGACCAGCTCGACGAAATCGCGCAGGCTTTCCGGCGCCACGGTCCGCGCCAGGTTGAAGCCGTCGATGCCACCCTCTTCGATCCATGTCGTGAGGTGATCGGCGATCTGGTCGGGCGAGCCGACCATCGGCTTCATCCGGCTGCCGAGCACCATCTGGTCGATAATGTCACGCAGCGTTACCGGCTTCGTCGTCTGTTTCGTGATGGCCGCGAGGGCCGACTGATTGGCATTGGTCGAGCTCTGGTCGATGACGTCGTCCAATCCAAACTTCGAAAAGTCGATGCCTGTCGAAGCGGAGTAATGCGCAAGCGAGGCGTCGACGCTCGCATGGCGGCGATAGTCCTCCAGCTTGTCCCGTGCTTCCTTCTCCGTCCGACCGACGACGACGGTGATCAGGCTCAGGATCTTCAATGCGTCGGCGCCGCGGCCGAATTCCTCCGCCTTCGCCCGCAGCGCATCGACGGTCGGCCTCGCCGCCTTGGGATTTGGCCCGGCAATGAAGACGCATTCGGCGTGGCGGGCGGCGAAATCCTGCCCGCGTGCCGAGGCGCCGGCCTGGAAGAGCAGGGGCGTGCGCTGCGGCGAGGGTTCTGAGAGATGGATGCCTTCCATCCGGTAATATTTGCCGTCGTGACGGACAGAGCGCACTCTGGAGGGGTCGGCATAGACACCGCCTGCCTTGTCGCGCAGCACCGCATCGTCGTCCCAGCTCCCTTCCCAGAGCTTATAGAGAATTTCGAGATATTCTTCGGCTGCGTCGTAGCGCGCATCATGTTCCGGCAGCTTGTCGAAACCCATGCTGCGGGCGGCGCTGTCGAGATAACCGGTGACGATGTTCCATCCGATCCGTCCCTTGGTCAGGTGGTCGAGCGTCGACATGCGCCGCGCCAACAGGAAGGGTGGCTCGTAGGTCGTGTTGACGGTCACGCCAAAACCCAGATGTTTCGTGACATAGGCCATCGCCGAAACCGGGATCAGCGGATCATTGACCGGGATCTGCGCGCCCGCCTCGATCACCGGTGCCGGGCTGCCCCTGTAGACGTCATAGACACCGACGATATCGGCCAGGAAGATACCGTCCAGCTTGCCGCGCTCGGCGGTCTTGGCAAACTCCGTCCAGTAGTCGAGATCGGTATAGTGCGCTGAGCGGTCGCGCGGATGCGTCCACAGGCCGTGGTTGATGTGCCCGACGCAGTTCATATCAAAGGCATAGATCTGCATGGTCTTCATGAGGCGGGTCCCAAAGCCGGCAATAGAAATCAAGGATTTGCCGCATTAATTATCCCACGATGCCGAAAAATGTGAGCGGTTTTCGGACGACATCATGCTCTACCTATATAATGTGGGACAGGATTCAGATTTTAGGCCGGCTCGGCCTAACATCATCCTGTTCGGGCTCTATCGCACGAGGGGCTGGTGAAATGGTAGGGTGGGGATGAAAAAAGCCGGAGGAACCGCATGACGAAGAAGACGCTGTCGGATTGGGCGGAGCTTGCGCAAAAGGAACTGCGCGCCTCGCCCGAGAAGCTGACCTGGCAGACGCCGGAAGGCATTGCCGTCAAGCCGCTCTATACCGCCGAGGATCTTGACGGCGCCGGGCACCTTGGTTCGCTGCCTGGTTTTTCGCCTTTCACCCGCGGCCCACGGGCGACGATGTATGCCGGCCGGCCTTGGACGATCCGCCAATATGCCGGCTTCTCGACGGCAGAGGAATCCAACGCCTTCTATCGGCGCAATCTGGCCGCCGGCCAGAAGGGCCTGTCGGTCGCCTTCGATCTTGCCACCCACCGCGGTTACGACAGCGATCATCCGCGCGTCGAGGGCGATGTCGGCAAGGCGGGTGTGGCAATCGACAGCGTCGAGGACATGAAGATCCTGTTCGACGGCATTCCGCTCGGCGAAATGTCGGTGTCGATGACGATGAACGGTGCCGTCATCCCGATCCTTGCCTCCTTCATCGTGGCCGGCGAAGAGCAGGGCGTTCCACGGGCCGAACTTTCTGGCACCATCCAGAACGACATCCTCAAGGAGTTCATGGTCCGCAACACCTATATCTATCCGCCCGAACCATCGATGCGGATCGTTGCCGATATCATCGATTATACCGCCCGCGAGATGCCGAAGTTCAACTCCATCTCGATCTCAGGCTACCACATGCAGGAAGCCGGCGCGACGCTGGTGCAGGAACTTGCCTTCACGCTGGCCGACGGCCGCGAATATGTCCGCGCCGCCATCGCCAAAGGCCTGAGCGTCGACGAGTTCGCCGGCCGCCTGTCCTTCTTCTTCGCCATCGGCATGAACTTCTTCATGGAAGCCGCCAAGCTGCGCGCCGCCCGCCTGCTCTGGACGCGGATCATGGAAGGGTTTCATCCGAAGAAACAGTCCTCGCTGATGCTGCGCACCCATTGCCAGACCTCCGGCGTCTCCTTGCAGGAGCAGGACCCTTATAACAACATCATCCGCACCGCTTTCGAGGCGATGTCGGCAGTGCTGGGCGGTACGCAGTCGCTGCACACCAACTCCTTCGACGAGGCGATCGCGCTGCCGACGGAATTCTCCTCGCGCATTGCGCGTAATACGCAGCTGATCCTGAGCCACGAAACGGGCGTGACAAAAGTGGTCGATCCCCTGGCGGGCTCCTACTATGTCGAAAGCCTGACGGCCGAGCTTGCCGACAAGGCCTGGGCCTTGATGGAGGAGGTCGAGGCTCTGGGCGGCATGACCAAGGCCGTGGCCGATGGCCTGCCGAAACGGCTGATCGAGGAAGCGGCCGCGCGCCGCCAGGCAGCTGTCGACAAGGGCGAGGAGGTCATCGTCGGCGTCAACCGCTATAGGCTCGACAACGAGCAGCCGATCGACATTCTGGAGATCGACAATAGCGCAGTACGCAAAGCGCAAATCAGACGTATCGAGGAAACCAAGCGGCGGCGCGATGGCGGGGCCGTGCACGAGACGCTGGCGGTCCTGGAAGAGATCGCACAGAGCGGCAAGGGCAACCTGCTGGAAGCCGCCATCGAGGCGGCGCGGGCCCGCGCCACGGTCGGCGAGATATCGGATGCGATGCGCGGTGTCTTCGGCGATCATGCCGCCGTTCCTGAAGTCATCAAGGGCGTCTACGGCGAAGCATATGAAAATGAGCCGGAGCTCGCTGTCTTGAGGGCCCGCATGACCGAAGTGACGGAAGCCATGGGTCACCGGCCGAAGATCATGGTCGCCAAGCTCGGTCAGGACGGACACGACCGAGGCGCCAAGGTGATCGCCTCGGCCTTCGGCGATATCGGGTTCGATGTGCTTGCCGGTCCCCTCTTCCAGACACCGGAGGAAGCCGCCGGCGTCGCGCTCAGCGAAAAGGTCAATGTCGTCGGCGTCTCGTCATTGGCGGCCGGTCACAGGACGCTGCTGCCGCAGCTGATCGACAGGCTGAGGGAACAGGGCGGTGGTGATGTCATCGTCGTCTGTGGCGGCGTCATCCCGCGTCAGGACTATGAATTCCTGCACGAACACGGCGTCGCAGCCGTGTTTGGCCCGGGGACAAACGTTCTCGAGGCGGCAAACTCCGTCCTCGACTTGCTGCAGGGCAAACGACGGAATCAGTAATTTAGAGCAGACCGCGCTTTGCGAGGTTGCTCATCAGCGCCGAAATACCGAAGGTCCAGGGCGGGCATTCGGTGGAAAGGCGGACGGTGTTGACGAGCGCGCCGAGCCCTGCCGAGGAAATCTCGACGGCATCGCCGATCTTGTGGGTAAAACCCTGTTTCGGAGCGTCGCGGTCCTGCGTCGGCGCAAACAGCGTGCCAAGGAAAAGCATGAAGCCGTCAGGATATTGGTGATGGGCGCCGACCGTCTGTTTGACGAGATCGGTTGGATCGCGGCTGATCTGCGACATCGAACTCTTGCCGTGCAGCACGAAGCCGTCCTGGCCGGTGACTTTCAGGTTGAGTTCGGCCTTGCGGACGTCATCCAGGCTGTAACCGGCATCGAACAGGCGGATGAAAGGACCGATCGAGCAGGATGCGTTGTTGTCCTTGGCCTTGCCGAGCAGCAGCGCCGAGCGGCCCTCGACGTCGCGCAGATTGACGTCGTTGCCGAGCGTCGCCCCCTTGATTTCGCCGCGGCTGTTGACCGCGAGCACGATTTCCGGCTCGGGATTGTTCCAAGTCGAGATCGGATGCAGGCCGACATCGGCACCCCAGCCGACGGAGGAGAGCACCGGCGCCTTGGTGAAGACTTCGGCGTCCGGCCCGATGCCGACCTCGAGATATTGCGACCACATGCCCTCGTCGATCAGTGCCTGCTTGACCTTGGCCGCCTCCGGCGAACCGGCCTTCAGATTGGTGAGGCTGCCGCCGATCAGCGTGCTGACACGCTCGCGGATTGAAGCCGCACGTTCCGGACTGCCGGCGGCCTTCTCCTCAATGACGCGCTCGATCATCGACTGTGCAAAGGTAACGCCGCAGGCCTTGACGGCCTGCAGGTCGACGGGCGCCAGGAGATAGGGGCGCGCTTCATCCGGCGTTCCCCTACTGTTGGCGGCGATGTCCGCCAGCGAGCCAACCGCCTTGCCACTTACGGCACGGACGAAGGCGGCGGCATCCTGCCGCTCGAGCAGGGCGCTCAGCGTCGGCGCCTCGCGCGACGTGATGTCGACCAGCAACCCCTCCCGAAGCGTCACGATGCTTGGCCCGGCAACCTCGGGATTCCAGGCGCGGCCGACAAAAAGACCATCCGAAGCGGCGACATCGAGCAGAGGTTGAGACATGGTGATCTTCCGTCACAGGCGAGCGGGGAGCGCTCTTCAAAACATTGCAGGGTGTGCCGCCCTCTCGCCCGGCGGCGGCCGAAATCGATCACATTCACGGAGATGGGGCAAGATGCGTCGGGGAAAAAGACTTTCGCCCGATCAGTTCAAGCCGTGGCCCTATTGTCGAAAGACCAAGCGCAAAAACCTGCAAAATAACTATTTAGATACAAATTAAGCATTATATTTCAAATATTTAATTTGTAACCTGGTCAGTTTCCCTCTTCACATCGCCTTGACAGGAGGCGGCTTTCGTTATCTCTTTTGGCCGACATGGAGGAGGCTGACGTCAGGCGGCCACACGAAAATCCCAGGAGGATATTGCAGCGATGTTGAGATTTGCCGTCGTCGGAATCGACCATGGGCACACGTTCGATCACGTAAAGGGGTTGCTGGCTGCAGGCGGCGAGTTCGTCGGCTATTGCCCGCAGACCTCGGTGCCTGCATTGCGCGAGGCCTTCGAGAAGACCTATCCTGACGCGCCGCAGATCGACAGGGAAAAGCTGTTCGACGATCCGTCGATCGATGTCATCTGCATTTCCGCAATCCCCCGTGATCGTGCCGGGCTTGCCATCCGCGCAATGAGATCAGGCAAAGACGTGATGACCGACAAACCGGGCGTGACGACCTTCGCCCAACTCGAGGAGGTCAGGCGTACCGTTGCCGAGACCGGCAAGATCTTCTCGATCTGCTTTTCCGAACGCCACTGCGTGCGCTCCGCCGTCAAGGCCGGCAAGCTCGTCGCCGAAGGCGCGATCGGCAAGGTAATCCAGACGCTCGGTGTCGGTCCACACCGGCTGCAACTGCCGACCCGACCGGATTGGTTCTTCGACCCGGAAGCCTTCGGTGGCATCATCGTCGATATCGCTTCACACCAGGTCGACCAGTTCCTGTTCTATACCGGCTCGACCACAGGCGAGGTCATCGCCAGCTCGATCGGCAATTTTTGCATGCCCGACAAGCCCGCCTTCGAGGATTTCGGCGAGGTGCTTCTGCGCTCCGACAAGGCGGCAGGTTATGTCCGTGTCGACTGGTTCACGCCGGAGGCGCTGCCGACCTGGGGTGACGGGCGCCTGACTATTCTCGGCACCGAAGGTTACATCGAGCTGCGCAAATATATCGATATCGCCGGCCGGCCGGGCAAGGATCACCTCTTCCTGGTCAACGGCAAGGAAATGACCCATATCGATTGCAGCGGCGAAAAGCTTGATTATTTCGACGCTTTCACCGCCGACGTCGGCAACCGCACGCAGACGGCGATGACCCAGGATCACGTTTTTGAAGTCTGCCGTCTTTCGCTGGAAGCCCAGGCGAAAGCCGCGCGCATCGGCGCTCGCTGAGGAGGATATCATGACCAGGAAATTGCGCGTCGGCGTCATCGGCGCAGGCATCGCTGCGCGGCATCTGGCCGGCTTCGGCTGGAACAAGGAGCTTTTCGAAGTTCCCGTGATCTGCTCGCTCGATGAGGAGCGCGGCAAGGCGCTGTGCGAGGAATTCGGCATTGGCGACTACACGCAGGATGCGGATTCGCTGTTTGCCCGCGACGATCTTGACATCATCGACATTTCGACGCCGCCGAGCTCACATTTCGAACTCTGCCGCAAGGGCATCGAATCCGGCAAGCATGTGATCTGCGAGAAGCCGCTGTTCGGCTCGATTGCCGAGGTCGACGAGATGGGCCGCATTCTTGCCCGTTACCCCGGCAGAAAGCTGATGCCGATCTTCCAGTATCGCTACGGCTCCGGCCTGCAGAAACTGAAACTGCTGATTGAGCGCGGCCTTGCCGGCAAGCCGTTCCTGACGACGATCGAGACCCATTGGTGGCGCGGCCCGGATTATTATGCCGTGCCATGGCGCGGCAAATGGGCGAGCGAACTCGGCGGCGGCCTTCTCGGCCACGCCATCCACGCCCATGACATGCTGAACTATGTGCACGGTCCCTGCGCCGAGGTGTTTTCCTATGGGGCGACGCTGGTCAATCCGATCGAGGTCGAGGATACGGCAGCCCTTTCGGTGAAGATGCAGAACGGCTCACTGGCGACGCTGTCGATGACGCTGGGTTCGCGCAAGGAGATCTCGCGGCTGCGCTTCTGCTTCAACGACCTCGTCGCCGAAAGCATCATCGAACCCTATACGATGGGCCGTGATCCGTGGACGTTCGTCGCCGGGACCGAGGAACATCAGGCGCGGATCGATGAGGCGCTCGCCGCCTATGTGCCTGGCGAGGATGGCTACACCCGTCAGTTCGAGCTCTTCCACAAGGCGATCGTCGAGGACACCGACCCACCGGTGACATTGCAGGATGCCCGCAATTCGCTGGAACTGGTAACAGCCGCCTATTTCTCGCAGCGAACCGGACAACCGACGCCGATGCCGATCGCCGCCGATCATCCGCTCTATCGCTCCTGGCTTCCGGCAGGGGAATGGCGTGCTGCTGCCACCGTCTGAACCGGGCAGGGCTTTCCCATGCTGAAATCCTTCGAGCACGTCGGCATGACGGTCGGTGACATGGACCGCACCGTCGATTTCTACTGTGGCCTGCTTGGCCTCAGCCTCGTGCTGCGCAAGACGATGGCGAATGGCATGCAGGTCGCGTTCCTCGATGCAGGCGGCGGCATGCTGGAGGTCTTTGCGCCGCCCGGCGGCGCGTCGAGGGCGGTCGACGTGCCTGACGATACGGCCGGCGTCCGCCACCTCACCTTCCATTTCGACAATGTCGACGAGGCCTTCGCCCGCCTTGAACAGGCGGGCGTCGAGATCAAGGAGCGGCCGCGCTTCGCTGTCCACTCCGAGATGCTGAACAAGATCGCCTTCGTTCGCGATCCCGACGGCATCATCGTCGAGCTTGCCGAACGCTCTCAGAGCCGCCAGGGCTGACACGGGTGCTGCCGATCGCTTCGCTGCGGGCGGTCAGACCGTCCCGCAGCAGATCGATCAGGCGTCGGACGAGCTTTGCCGCCATGCAAGCCTCTCCTCAGCTCGCCAGCTTGGCGCTGATATAGTTGCGCCAGCCGCCAAGTGAGGTGATTTCCTCGGCACCTTTCACTGCATGGGCCTCGCAGACAAAGCCGGAGACGCTGGAACCGTCTTCGAGCGCCAGCTTACCGATGCCGAGGGGTGCCGGAATCTTCTGGACGAACCTGCCGAAAGCATCGGCCGGCAGTGCCCAGACCTCGACCTCCAGCCCCTGACCCTTATGGCCGGGTTCGCGCAGCAGCCCCGGTTTCGCTGGTGTGGTATTGGGCAGAACGAACAGGCGATAGTCGCCTGATGTGCGGCAGGTCTTGACCAGACGTCCGCCGGCGCCTGCCAGTTCGTGATTGAGTGGCATGCCGGTCAGATGCGCACCGACGACCGCGATTTCGATGAAACTATCATCGCCAAGGACAACACGGCTTGCTTCGGGGATCGCAGCCTGCCGGTCGATGCCCATGCCGGAACCTGCTGCGCGGTGCAGCGCATCGGCAAGCGGCGCCAGCGCATCGTCGGTGAAGGCAGGTGCGATGACGGTGACGCCGCCCGGCAGCCCACCTTTTCCGAAGCCGGCCGGAACGGCGATCGCTGCGCAATCGAGCAGGTTGACGAAATTCGTGTAACGGCCGAGGCGGCCGTTGAGCACGACGGGATTGGCCAGCATATCCGCAACGGTGTAGGTGGTCGGTGCGGTCGGCAGCAGCAGCACATCGGCCTTTTCCCATTCGGCCTCGGTCTTGCGACGCAATTCTTCCAGCCGGTATCGGCCGTTGAAAGCCTCGACCGCGGTCTTGCCCTTGGCGCCTTCGATGATCCCCCTGACCGTCGGGTCGAAATCGGCTGCGTTCGTGGCGAGGAAATCTTCCACCGCCGCCAGACGTTCGGCGACCCACGGCCCGTCATAGAGAAGGGCGGCCGCCTCGCGGAATGGCGCGTAATCGAACGGCACGATGATGGCGCCGAGCGCTTTGGCCCGCTCGATCGCCTGGTCGTAGAGCGCCTCCACCTCCTTGTCGCCGAAGAATTCCCGCTCGGCATCGGTGAGGACGCCTATGCGCAAGCCCGATACCGGCAGGTTCGCCGGCTTGGCGTGACGCGAGAAAGCATCGGCGGCATCGAAGCCTTCGGCGACCTTGCGGATCGTAACACCGTCGCCGACGGTCGCAGCAAAGATCGTGATGCAGTCGACGCTCTTGCAGGCCGGCATGGCGCCGGTATTCGGCAAGAGACCCGGCGTCGGCTTGATACCGACCAGATTGTTGAAGGCGGCCGGCACCCGGCCTGAGCCCGCCGTATCGGTGCCGAGCGCGAAGGCGGCGAGGCCGGAAGCAACCGTGACGGCAGAACCGGAACTCGAGCCGCCAGAGATATAGGCCGCATCGAAGACCGAACGCGGCGCGCCATAGGGCGAGCGCGTGCCGTTGAGGCCGGTCGCGAATTGGTCGAGATTGGTCTTGCCGATGATGATGGCGCCGGCTGCCTTCAACCGGGCAACGACGGTGGAGTCCGCTTCCGGCCGATACGCATAGGCCGGGCAGGCCGCTGTCGTCGGCAGGCCGGCAGCGTCGATATTGTCCTTGACCGCGAAGGGAACGCCCCAGAGCGGCAGGCTGTTTGCCTCAGGCGCGCGTGCCATTAGGGCTTTCGCGGCAGCCCGCAGTTCGTCATCCGGCACCGGGGTGATGAAGATCGCCGGATCTTTCGAGGCGGCACGCCGCGCAATCACCTCTTCGATGGCGTCGAGCGGCGTCAGGCCGGATTGATAGGCGGCGCGAAGGCTTGAGAGATCGAGAATGGTCGGCAGCATGTCAGCATTCCTCCAGGACGACGATGATATCGCCAGCTTTGACGTTTCTCCCCGGCCCGGCGCGCAGGTCGCGGACGCGGCCTGCCGCATGGGCGGTGACGTTGATTTCCATTTTCATCGATTCGATGATGGCAAGTGTATCGCCGACCGCAACCGAGGCACCCGGCTCGACCAGCAATTTCCAGATATTGCCGGGTACGACGCTGGCAACCCCGAAGCAGCCGTCGGGAATATCCCCGTCCGGTCTTTCGCCCGTGCCTTCATCGGTGACGAAGCTGTCGAGCCCGGCTTCCTTCCAACGCTGGCGCTCAGTATCGAAGGCGGCCTGCTGCGTTGCCTTGAAACGGCCGATCGACGCCGAATTGATCTGCAATTCTTTCTCATAGGCGGCATAGGAGAATTCCGTCTCCTCGATCCTGATCGGATAGCCGCCATGCGGGAAGGCGGCGCGCGCCTCGGTCAGCTCCTGATTGCTGACCGGGAAGAAGCGGATCTGGTCGAAGAAGTTCAGCAGCCAAGGTTTTCCCTTGGCAAAGACCGGCGTCTCCCGCCAGGTGTTCCAGACTTGGATGGTGCGGCCGAAGAGCTGGTAGCCGCCCGGTCCTTCCATGCCGTAGATGCACATATAGGCGCCGCCGATGCCGACGGCGTTCTCAGGCGTCCAGGTGCGGGCGGGATTATACTTCGTCGTCACGAGGCGGTGACGCGGATCGGTCGGGGTCGCAACCGGCGCGCCGAGATAGACATCGCCGAGACCGAGCACCAGGTAGCTGGCATCAAAGACGATGTCGCGGACGGCCTGTTCGTCGGGAAGACCGTTGATGCGCCGGATGAACTCGATGTTCGACGGGCACCAGGGCGCATTCGGGCGCACCAGCTCCTGATATTTGCGCATCGCAAGCTCCGCATCCGGATCGTTCCAGGAAAGCGGCAGGTGCACGATGCGGCTCGGCACCGTGACCTCCTGGGCTGCCGGAAGCGTCGCCTCGATCTCGCAGAGCAGCCCCAGCAGGCGCCGGCGCGTCAGCTGCGTGCCATCGTAGTGGATCTGCAGCGAGCGGATGCCGGGGGTAAGGTCGACGATGCCAGGAAGGCGAGCCTCGATGACCGCCTGCATCAGCAGATGCACCCGCAGCCGAAGCGCGATATCAAGCGTCATCGGCCCATATTCGACGAGCAGGTTGTCGTCGCCCTGGCGGCGATAGACGACCGAAACCGGCCCGTCCTCGCTGGTGCCGACGATCGGCGAACCCATCTCTTCCGCGACCCGCCGTACCGCTGGACCAGCGATCGGGTCTTCCGGCCGCACGACTGCATGAAAACGGATGCGGTCGCCGGGCTTGAACTGGCCCATCTTCCACTGCTCGTCGCGGGCGATCACCGCCGGGCAGACGAAGCCGCCGAGGCTCGGACCGTCAGGGCCAAGGATGATCGGCATGTCGCCGGTGAAATCGATCGCCCCGATCGCATAGGCATTGTCGTGCAGGTTGGAGGGGTGCAGCCCCGCCTCGCCGCCATCGTGGCGCGCCCAAACCGGGGCAGGGCCGATGAGGCGAACGCCGGTGCGGGCGCTGTTGAAATGCACCTCGTAAGCCGTCGAGAACAGCGTCTCGATATCGTTATCCTCGAAGAAATCTGGCGCGCCGTGCGGGCCGTAGAGCACGCCGACATCCCATTCGTGCGTCAAGGCGGCCGGCTCCGTCGCCGGTATCACCGGTTCGGCCGGCACTTGGCGGGCAAAATGCAGCACGTGCCCCGTTTTCAGCGTACCGGTGGCGTTGCCGCCGAACTGACCAAGACCGAAAGTCGCCCGCGAGCCGAGCACGACGGGTGCTGCAAAACCGCCGGCGACGGCGAGATAGGCGCGCTGCCCCGGTCCTTCGATCGTGCCGATCGATAGAATCTGACCGGCGCGGATCAGTACTGGCGCATCGTGCGGCAACTTTATGCCGTCACATGTCATCGCCATCCGGGCGCCGGCAAGCGCGATCCTCTGGTCGGCATAAAACCGCAGCGTCGGGCCGGAAACCGTCAATTCCAGCGCAGCCGTCACGTCGGCATTGCCGACCAGCCGGTTGGCATGGCGGAAGGAGCGTTCGTCCATCGGACCGCTTGGCGGCACGCCGACATGCCAGAGGCCGAGCCGGCCCGGTAGTTCCTGGATGCTTGACTGCGCGCCGGGCGCGAGAACCTCGACGACATCAGGAACGAAGGCGAAGTCGCGCAGCGCCGTCGTCTTAACCTTGGCGCCGGCAAGCAATTCGGAAGCGGCGATCGTTCGCAAATAATCGAGATTGGTCTCGATGCCTGATATCGACGTTTCGGCGAGCGCTGTCTTCAGCTTCTCGATCGCCGCCGGCCGGTCTTCCGCCGACACGATCAGCTTGGCGAGCATCGGATCATAGAAGGGCGTGACCTCGGTTCCCGTCTCGATCCAGCCATCGACGCGGGCATTGTCCGGGAAGACAACCTCGGTCAGCAGGCCGGCGCTCGGTCGGAAATCGGCATGCGGCATCTCGGCATAAACACGCATCTCGATCGCCGCACCCTTCGGCGTCAGGCCCCTGGCGCCCGAGAGCACGTCCTCGCCGGCCGCCTGCCGGATCATCCATTCGACGAGGTCGATGCCGAAGACGGCTTCCGTGACAGGATGCTCGACCTGCAGGCGGGTATTGACCTCAAGGAAATAGAATTCCTCGCGCTGGGGATCATAGATGAATTCGACGGTGCCGGCCGATTCATAGGAGACCGAGCTTCCCAAATCGACCGCCGCCTTGTGCAGCCGCGCCCGTGTCTCCGCGGATAGGCCAGGTGCAGGGGTCTCCTCGACGACCTTCTGGTTTCGCCGCTGCAGCGAGCAGTCGCGCTCGCCGAGCGCGATCACGCGGCCCTTGCCGTCGCCGAAGATCTGCACCTCGACATGGCGTGCTTCGGCAACGAAGCGCTCGATATAGACACGCGCATCGCCGAAGCTGGCCCGCGCTGTCCGTTGCACGCTTTCGAAAGAGGCCCTGAGGCTTGCGGCATCGGCGCAGAGCTGCATGCCGATGCCGCCGCCGCCAGCCGTGCTCTTCAGCATGACGGGATAGCCTACAGTTTCTGCGGCTGAAAGCGCCTCTTCGACGCTCTGCAAGAGATCGGTGCCAGGCAGCAGCGGCACGCCGCTCGCCTTTGCCAGTTCGCGCGCCGTATGTTTCAGGCCGAAGGCCGACAGGTGTTCCGGCCGCGGGCCGATGAAGGCGATACCTTCAGCGGCAAGCCGCTCGGCAAAGCCGATATTCTCCGACAGGAAGCCATAGCCCGGATGCACGGCCTGGGCTCCCGTCGCCTTGCAGGCGGCGATGACGGCATCGACGTTGAGATAGCTCTCGGCGGCCGGCGCCGGACCGAGGCGCACGGCCTCGTCGGCGGTCAGCGCCGGTTTCGAGAACCGATCAGCATCGGAATAGACGGCGACCGAGGCGATGCCCATCCTCTTCAATGTGCGGATGACGCGGACGGCGATTTCGCCGCGGTTGGCGATCAGGACCTTGGTAAACATCGATCAGTCCTCGCCGTCCCAAATCAGCACCCGGATCGGCGTCGGATCGAAACCGTTGCAGGGATTGTTGATCTGCGGGCAGTTGGAGATGACGCAGAGCACGTCCATCTCCGCCACCAGCTCGATATAGTCGCCGGGTGCGGAAATGCCGTCGACAATGGTCATCTCGCCGTTCGGCTTGATCGGCACGTTCATGAAGAAATTGATGTTCGGCACGATGTCGCGCTTGCTCATGCCGTGTTTGGTTACCTCGAGCACGAAATTGTCGCGGCAGGCATGCAGGTATTTGGTGCCGTGGCCAAAGCGCACCGTGTTGCTCTCGCAGGAGCAGGCGCCAGCTGATGTATCGTGGCGGCCGCAGCTGTCGGCCGTCATAACAAGCATGACGTTGCCCTCGTTCGAGATGATCTTCGTGCCGGTGCCGATATAGGCGCCACCCTGCGCCCGCATCGTATCCTGGTTGGAATAACGCTCGGCAAAATCATCGGCGCGATAAAACAGCGTGTCGATTGCCTGTTGGCCGTAGCTGTCCTCGATGCGGATGGTCTGGCCCTTGCGGACGATGCCGGACCATGGCGCTTCGGCCGGAATGAAATGATCCTGCACGGCGTTTTCGAGGCCGCGCGAAGCAGAAGTCTTGATGAAATCGGTCATCTTTATCCTCCTCAGGCCAGCATCGCGGCGTTGTTCTCGAAGCCGCGAAGGGCTTCGGCAGTCGCCGTGCGCGAGAGGTCGTCGACTGCGGGTGCGGGCGCGCGAAAGCGCGTGACGATGACCGGCTTCGGCGCATAGACCGGATCGGGATCGAGTGGATGGGGGCAATTCGAGAGGCCGATGATCATGTCCATTTCGGCGCGCAACTCGGTATAGTCGCCGCTGTTGGAGAGCTTGCCGCTCCAATGGAAGCCGCCGTCATCGTCGACGCGGACCGGGGCGAAGAGATTGAGAATCGCAGGAATATCGCGCCTGGTGAGACCAAGCTTGCCGGCGACGAGCACGAGATTGTCGCGGGTATTGCGGGTCTTGATGCCGGGATATCTTGCAGCGTTCGACGCTGCCGTCGAGCCGCCCATCAGGCAGTCATGCGCGCCGGAACTATCCTCGATCAGCGAAAACATCACCCGGCCCATATCCGAGAAGATGACGCGGCCCTTGCCGAGGGCGGTCGTCCACTGCACCTTGACCGTGTCGACGAGATTGAGCCGTTCGCTCGTATCGGCAGCGTTCCAGGCGACGAGCACCACGGTCGATCCGCCTTCGTTCTGGTCAATGCGGAGCGCCTCGCCGCGCTTGACCACAGCCGACCAGTACCAGCCGCCGGGGATGGTTTCCTGATGGATGATCGCAGCCGCGTCGATTGCGGGAGCGGGCAGGGGGCTCGGCGCCGGCAGGGCCTTCGGGGCAAATTCCAGCCCCTTCTTCTGATGTTCCTCGTAACGCTGCCGGTTGGCGGCAATTTCTTCGGGCGAACGCCTGACATGCATCATGGTTTTTCTCCTGACGGACTGGAAGCCGGGTCGTCCCGGCGAAGGCCCAGAGAAACGACCGGGCCGTCCCGGTCGGGGCTGAAGATGGAGGGCGCGCCGGCAAGCCTGGGCGGCCAGATCGAAATGTCCTTGGTGATCGTCGCGCCGTAGCGCTCTTTTTCCTCCGGGCGGTCACGCTTGCGCTCAAAGGCGACGACCCGCGTCGCCAGCGTGAAGGCCTCGCGCATGTCGTGCGTCACCATGACGACGGTCATCTGGGTTTCGTGCCAGAGCCGCTTCATCAACGTGTGGATCTCGGCGCGAATGCCGGGGTCGAGCGCGCCGAAGGGCTCGTCGAGCAGCAGCACCTTCGGTTTCATGATCAGCGCCTGCGCCAGCGCCAGGCGCTGCTGCATGCCGCCTGATAGTTGCGCCGGATATTTGCCCTCGGCGCCGGAAAGGCCGACTTCGGCAATCAGCCGCCGCGCTTCGTCGATAGCGTTGCGACGGGCTGCGCCGAAAAGCTTGGCCTTGTAGCGAGACGCTGAGAGTTCCCGCCCAAGCAGCACATTGCCGAGGACAGTCAGGTGCGGGAAGACGGAATAGCGCTGAAAGACGACACCGCGATCCGGCCCCGGCTCCTGCGGCAGGGCTTCGCCGTCGAGCAGGATTGTCCCTCGCGTCGGCCGCTCCTGGCCGAGCAGCATGCGCAGGAATGTCGACTTGCCGCAGCCGGATGGGCCGACGAGAGCGACGAAGGCGCGCGAGGCGACCGTCAGCGACACGTCTTCGAGCACGATCTGGTCGCCATACTCTTTCCAGACCTTTTCGATCACCAACTCGCTCATGCCTGCTTCTCCAGCTCGGACCAGGGGAAGACGGCAATGCGGATGCGGTCGAGGATATAATTCATGACCACGGCGAGCAGCGTGATCCAGACGACATAGGGAAAGATGATGTCCATCGAGAGATAGCGGCGGACGAGGAAGATGCGGTAGCCGAGGCCGGAATCTGACGAGATCGCCTCGGCCGCAATCAGGAACAGCCAGGCCGGACCGAGCTGAAGCCTGAGGCAGGTGATCAGCCGCGGCAGGATCTGCGGCAGCACGACACGAAGGCCGATCTGCCAGGAGGAGCCGCCGAGCGTTTCAGCCTTGACGATCTGTTCGCGCGGCAGTTCCAGCGCCTTCAGCGCGAGGTCGCGGATCATCGTCGGCGCAACGCCGATGACGATCAGCGCGATCTTCGAGGCTTCTCCGAGCCCCATGGCGATGAAGAGGATCGGCAGCAGGGCCAGCGGCGGCACCATGGAAATAACCGCAACGAAAGGGGAGAGCAGCGCTCGGAGATACGGCAGCATGCCGATCAGCATGCCGATGACGAGCGCAATGATCGTGGAGATGCCGAGTCCGGCAAACAGCCGGACCAGGCTCGCGCCCGTATCGGACCAAAGCAGATATTCTCCGGTGCGCGGATCGGCGATGAAGGCCAGGCGATCGATCGCATCGGCAAAACCGGCAAGACCGGGCAGCAGCTTGTCGTTGGCGTTTTCCGCCAGCCGCGCCGCCGAGCCGACCGTGTAGGCAACGATCAGCAGCACGAAGGGCAGCAGCGTCAAGGCAAGCTGCGCGCCCCGGCTCGGCCTCGTGTTGATCCAGCGCATGAGGAAAGCTCCGCTGATGAAGGTTGGGCGGCGCGGTCAAAGCCGCGCCGCTGCTTTGAGATCGCTCAGAGCGAACCGTCGGCGGCTGCCTTCATGTAGGTCGCGGTGAAACGCAGTTTGACGTTGCCGCTATCGCCGAGGATCTTGCCATCCGGCATTTCGATGCCGATGACGTCGGCCGACGGCGCACCATTGCCGAGCAAGCCCTTCTCGAACAGGAAGTTACGAACGAGATCCATGGTCTTCGGCAGGCTGCCCGAGGCAGTGAAGGCAACGGCATCGGCCGGCTTGGCAAACAGCTTGGTGGCGGCGAGCTGGGATTCGAAGCCCTTGAGATCGGTGCCCGATGCCTGGCCCATCGCCTCGCGTGCGGCCTTGCCGTCGGCGCTGTCGGCGGTCAGCAGTGCCGCGGTTTCATACCAGATGCCGGCGAGCGCCTCGCCGAAATTCGGATTGTCCTTCAGCACGCCTGAATTGGCGACCATCAGGTCGATGATTTCGCCCGGCACCTGCGAGCTGTCGAAGACCTTCTTGGCCGTGGGATCCTCGAGAATGGTCGAGACCAGCGGGTTCCAGGTGACGACAGCGGCCACGTCAGCCGTTTTGTAGGCGGCGACCATATCGGCGTCGGACGTGTTGACCACCTTGACGTCACGCTCGGTCAGCTTGATGCTTTCGAGCGCGCGGGCAAGCAGATAATGCGAGACGGAAAATTCGACGAGATTGACGTTCTGGCCCTTGATGTCGGCAAGGCTCGTCTTGTCCTTGAGGATGACGGCATCGTTGCCGTTCGAGAAGTCGCCGACAATAACAGCTGTCGTATCGACGCCGCCAGCAGCCGGGATTGACAGGCCGTCCATGTTGGTGAGGGTCACGGCGTCGAAGGCGCCGGCCGTATACTGGTTCATCGATTCGACATAGTCGTTGAACTGGGTGACTTCGATCTTGATGCCGTATTTGTCGGCCCATTTCTTGACGATGCCGTGATCGGCGGCGTAGCCCCAGGGCATCCAGCCGACATAGATCGACCAGGCGACCTTGAAATCGGTTTTCTGTTCGGCCTTGGCGATGGAGCCGAGTCCCAGCGCCAGGGACGCCGTCAGGGCGGTAATCGATAGAATCTTCGAAAAAGTCTGCATTGAAATTCCCCTTTTGCTTTTCTTCAAAAGGGATCGGCAATGACCATCGTGCCGCCAATCCCTTGGCTTACGAGGTCTCCCGGGCTTTTGTCCCGCCGTGCACCCGGCGGGATGTCTCCCTCGCCGGTGGCAGCTCTCGGACCAGCCACGCCTTGCGACGCCGGAACCCTAGCCACCAACTCTGCAAATGTCGAAGCAAAGGGTGTGCCAGTATTATAAGGCATTGATTTCATTGAGATTGCGATGGCATCAATTCTCTCGGAAATGCATAGTGCATGCACTTGCACATAAAATGTGCGCATTCTGCCGCCAGCTTAGGCGTTGGTTCTTTTTTGCCCAGTGAAAAACAAGTCGCAGGCAGACGCACAGAACGCCGAATTGCGGCCGGCCCTGAGCTAGTTGCGGAAAGCGCCGGCGGGCATCGTCGTCACCAGCCGGATATCGCGGCGGAAATTCGACGGCGACATGCCGGCGATGTGGCGGAAGGACTTATTGAAGGCGCTGATCGAGCCGAAGCCGCTGTCCATCGCCACCTGCAGCACATTTGCGCCCTCGCTCATCAGCATCGCCTGGGCGCGCGACAGCCGCAGCAGTGTCACATATTTGCTGAGCGTCATGCCGGTCGATCGTTTGAACAGGTTCATCGCATATTTCGGATGCAAGTCGGCGGCACGCGCGATGTCGACGGAATCGATGTCGTGCAGGAAATTGGCGGCGATAAAATCGCACATGCGAGCCACGCTGCGCGAGGAATGCGGATGCGGGTGATCCCCTTCGAGATTGACGGTTGCCTGCGACGTCATCGAATAGGGTTCGAGCGCGATGCGCTCGATGCGCAGCAGCAGCTCGTCGACGGCGTGCTGGGCCTTGGGGGGGTCGCCTGAGTTGGCATAGCGGAACCAGCGGGTGAAGTTCTCGTTGTCGGCGGCGTCTGTTGCCGATGTCAGCAGCGTCTCGCCCTTCATCAGCCGGCTAGAAACGCTGATCGGCAGGCGCAGCCGGAAGAAATAGACGAGCGGCAGATGGGCGCCGGCATAGAGCGAATCGTCTGAGGATTCATCCATCTGATGCGGCTGGCCACCCCAGAAAAGGCACATTTCGCCGGCGTTCAACCGGAATTCATGGTCGCTCATGCGGTAATGAACGGTGCCGCGAATCACGTAGTTGACCTCGACCTGCGCGTGCCAGTGCGGCATGGCCATAACAGGCGGATGAGCGTGAAATATTTGCAGCGCCGTCGGCAATCCCTCGATGCTGCTTGCGCCGGGCTGATAGATTGCACGCGTACCGATCTTACTTTCCGCCAAATCCATGTTCCCTTTTTAGGAGACAGCCGCTCCCTTGCAGATAGTTTAACCGCGTTCGTAAGATCGGCAATTGAAAAGGGAGGATTTTCAATGCGCTTCAAACTTCTCGCTGCGACCGCAGCTGTCGCAGTGCTTGCTTCCGGCTCCGCATTCGCGCAGTCGGCCAATCTCACCATCTGGAGCTGGAATGTCGCTGCATCGGCATTGAAGTCCACGCTTCCAGGCTTCAACAAGCAGTTTCCCGATATCAAGATCACCGTCGAGGACCTCGGCAACAGCCAGGTCTTCGACAAGACGCTGGCAGCGTGTGCTGCCGGCGGCGACGGCTTGCCCGACATCGTCAGCATCGAGAATTTCGAGGCTGAAATCTTCTGGAGCCGTTTCCCGGATTGCTTCGCCAATCTGAAGGAACTCGGCTACACGGCCGATATCCAGGCGAAATTCCCTGACTTCAAGCGCACCGAGCTCGAGGTCGGCGATGTCGCTTACGCCATGCCGTGGGATTCCGGCCCGGTCGCCGTCTTCTACCGCCGCGATCTCTACGAAAAGGCCGGCGTCGATCCGAGCACGATCAGCACCTGGGACGATTTCATCGCCGCCGGCAAGAAGATTTCCGCCGCCAATCCCGGCGTCGTCATGGCCCAGGCCGACTTCAACGGCGACAGCGAATGGTTCCGCATGATCGCCAATGAACAGGGCTGCGGCTATTACTCGACCGACGGTCAGAATATCACCATCAACCAGCCGGCCTGCGTCGCCTCGCTGCAAAAGGTGAAGGAAATGAAGGACGCCGGCACGCTGACGGCGGCAAACTGGGACGAAAAGATCCAGGCCAATACCGCCGGCAAGGCTGCAAGCCAGCTGTATGGCGGCTGGTACGAGGGCACCGTGCGCTCGACCTCTCCCGATCTGAAGGGCAAGTGGGGCGTCTACAGAATGCCGAGCCTGACGGCCGATGGCCCGCATGCGGCCAATCTCGGCGGTTCGTCGCTCGCCATTTCGGCGACATCCGCGAATAAGGAAGCCGCCTGGAAATTCGTCAACTACGCCCTCGGCACAGATGAGGGCCAGATCACCATGCTGAAGGAATTCGGTCTGGTCCCGTCACTGCTTTCGGCTGAGAAGGATCCATTCGTCAACGAGCCGCAGCCCTATTGGGGCGGCCAGAAGGTCTGGGCGGATATTCTGGCGACACTGCCAAAGATCGTGCCGAGCCGCGGCACCGCCTTCCAGAGCGATGCCGAAGCCATCTTCAAGGCAACGCAGACGAAGTTCTTCGCTGGCGGCTATCCCGATGCGAAGGCGGCTCTCGACGATGCCGCCAAGCAGATTGCTTCGGCCACCGGTCTTCCGATCGCGCAATGAATGACGATGCCGGGCGCTTCAGGCGTCCGGTTTCCCTCCGGTTTGCAAAGCGGCCGGTCATTCGTTCGTGAGGAGGAGGCTTGATGCCGTTCAGAACCCGGAGCGCCTATGCGTTCCTCGCCCCCTATCTGCTGGTCTTTGCCACCTTCTGGGTCTGGCCGATTATCAATTCGTTCCTGATTTCGTTTCAGAACACGCGAATCAATCCGTGGAAATTCAGTTTCCAGGCCAATTGGGGCCGGCTCTTCTATGACCCGGCTTTCTACAACGCTCTCTACAATACGCTGATCATCCTGGTGATCCAGGTGCCTGTGATGATCGCGCTTGCGACAGTCATGGCCGTGCTGCTCAATTCGCCGCTGCTGAAAGCGCGGCCGCTCTTCCGCTTCGCCTTCTTTGCGCCTGTCGTGGTCGGCGAGGTCGCCTATGCTGCCGTCTTCCGGCTGATGTTCAGCCTCGATTTCGGCATCATCAACAAGCTGATCTCGGCTGTCGGTCTCAGCCCGATCTCCTGGTTCGACAATGCAAATGCCGCCATGGCCCTGATCATCCTCGCCGTCACATGGCGCTGGGCCGGCTACAACGCCATCATCAACCTCGCCGGTCTGCAGTCGATTCCCGACGATGTCTATGAGGCGGCGACGCTCGACCGGGTGAGCAAGGTCCAGCAGTTCTTCCACATCACCCTGCCGCTCCTCAAACCGATCATCCTCTTCTGCGTGGTGCTCTCGGTGATCGGCACCATGCAGCTGTTCGCCGAGCCCTTCTTGATCACCAATCGCGGCGGTCCTGGCGGCGGCACCGAGACGCTCGGGCTGCTGCTTTATCGCCAGGGCTTCACCTCGCTGAACTTCGGCTATGCCTCGGCGATCGCCTATACGATGGCCGCCCTTGCCGTGGCGATCTCGCTTTTCAATCTCTGGGTCGGGAGGGATCCGAAATGAAATCCAAATCGCAATCCCTTCTGCTGCGCCAGATCGCGTTGCATGCCGCACTGGCGCCGCTGGCGCTGATCTGGCTGTTTCCGCTCTGGATGATGTTCGTGTTTTCGACCATGCCCGACAACGGCATCTTCAGTCCTGACATCGTGCTCTGGCCGTCGACCAACTTCGTCGAGAATTTCAAAAACCTGCAGGCCGATACCGATTTCATCGGCGCGATGGTGATCTCCATCGGCGTGGCGCTCATCTATACAGTGCTCTCGGTGCTGCTGACCTCGATGGCGGGCTGGGCGCTGGCGCGTTACCGTTTCGTCGGCCGCTCCGTCGTGATCGCCATCATCCTCGGCACAATCACGCTTCCGTTTTCGGTGGTCGTCATCCCGCAATTCATCATGGTGGCGCGCGAGTTCAAGCTGGCAAACACCTGGGTGGCGCTGATCGTGCCACCGCTGTTCAATTCGCTCGGCGTGCTGTTCATGCGGCAATCCTTCTCGATGATGCCGGGCGAGCTCTTCGATGCGGCCCGCGTTGAGGGCGTCAAGGAATGGCAGATCTTCCTGCGCATCGCCCTGCCCTTAGCGCGTCCGACCATGGCCGCATTGGCGATCATTCTCTTTCTGCATTCGTGGAACAATTACCTCTGGCCGCTGCTGATCAATTCCAGACCGGGAATGATGACGGCGCCGGTGGCGTTGGGAACGCTGATCGGCCTCACCAAGGTCTCCTGGGGCGGCATCATGGCTGGCGCGGTACTGCTGACGGCGCCCATCCTCGTCATCTTCGTGGCTCTTCAGCGCCATTTCATCGCCGGCATCGCGGCCGGCGCAATTAAATAATCGGGGAGGCCGAATGGCAGAGCTTTCACTTACCAACATCGTCAAGCGCTTCGGCGGCTTTGAGATCATCCACGGCGCCAATCTGGAGGTGAAGGACGGCGAATTCGTCGTCTTCGTCGGCCCCTCCGGCTGCGGCAAGTCTACGCTGCTCAGGATGATCGCCGGCCTCGAGGACATTACATCAGGCGAGCTTCAGATCGGCGGCAGGGTCGTCAACGATGTCGAGCCGGCCGATCGCGGCATCGCCATGGTCTTCCAGTCCTATGCGCTCTATCCGCACCTGACGGTCGAGGAAAATTTGAGTTTCGGCCTGCGCATGAACGGCAATCCGAAGGCCGACACCGAGCGGCGCGTGCGCCATGTCGCCGAGATCCTGCAGATCACCGAACTGATGAAGCGCCGGCCGAAGCAGCTTTCCGGCGGTCAGCGCCAGCGTGTCGCGATCGGCCGCGCCATCGTCCGCGAACCCCAGGTCTTCCTGTTCGACGAACCTTTGTCGAACCTCGATGCAGAACTCCGCGTGCAGATGCGCGTCGAAATCTCCAGGCTGCACAAGAAGCTCGGGACGACGATGATCTACGTCACCCATGATCAGACGGAAGCGATGACGCTCGCCGACAGGATCGTCGTGCTGCGCGCCGGAAATATCGAGCAGATCGGCGCGCCGCTCGACCTTTACGACGATCCGGCGAACCAGTTCGTCGCCGGCTTCGTCGGCTCGCCAAAGATGAATTTCCTCAAGGCCATGGTGGTGGAGACGCAGCCGGGCAGGGCGTTGATCGCGCTCGAAAGCGATGCCAATACGCGCCTGACGCTGCCGGTCGCCGATCCCATCGAAGCCGGCGCAAAGGTGACGCTCGGCATCCGTCCCGAACATTTCGTCGATGCGGGCACAGGCAATGCCGACCTCACCGTTACCATCGACGTCGCCGAACATCTTGGCAATACCAGCTACATCTACGCCACCATCGGCCCCGAGCAACTGATCATCGAGCGGCCGGAATCGCGCGTCGCCGGCAATCGCGAAACGCTGACAGTCGGCCTTCCCGCAAGCCGCACATTCCTTTTCGACGGCGCCGGCAAACGGCTTCGCTAAACTAAAATCCCAGGACAGAAAGACGAAAGAGGATTTTCCATGACTTCAGATCAACCGATCCGCTGGGGCATCATCGGTCCCGGCACCATCGCCCGCACCTTTGCCGACGGCGTCGCCCATTCTCGCACAGGAAAGCTGGTGGCGATCGCTACCCGCAATCCGGCAAAGTCGGGCCTTGCCGAAGGTTTCCCCGGCGCCCGCATCGTCGATGGTTACGAGGCGCTGCTCTCCGACAATGAGATCGATGCGATCTATATCGCTGTCCCCCACACCGGCCATGCCGAATGGGCGATCAAGGCGGCACGCGCCGGCAAACACATACTGGTGGAAAAGCCGATCGCGCTCTCGGCCTATGATGCCGAAGCCGTTTACTACGAAGCGAAAAAGGGCGGCGTCTTTGCTGGCGAGGCCTTCATGTACCGCGTGCATCCGCAGACGCAAAAGCTGGTCGAACTCGTCAAAAGCGGCGTCATCGGCACCGTTCGGATCATCCGCTCGAGCTTCGGCTTTAATATGGGCAGCTACAAGCCGGAACACCGGCTTTTCGCCAACGATACCGCCGGTGGCGGCATTCTCGATGTCGGCGGTTATCCGGTCTCGATGGCCAGACTGATATCAGGCGCCGCAGAGGGCAAGGCCTTCCTCGAACCGGAGAAAGTTTCGGGCGTCGCCCATCTCGGAGAGAGCGGCGTCGATGAATGGGCATCGGCCGTGCTCAAATTCCCGAACGAGATCATCGCCGAAGTCTCCTGCTCGATCATGGCGCAGCAGGACAATGTACTGCGCATCATCGGCTCGGAAGGCCGGATCGAGATCCAGGACTTCTGGTTTGCCTCCGGCCACAAGGGCGGCGTCGGCAAGATCGAGATCTTCAAGGGCAGCAGCCGAGAAACCGTCGAACTGAGGGAAGACCGCTGGCTCTATTCCTTCGAGGCGGACGCGGCCGGCGACGCCATCCGTGCCGGCAAGACCGAATTCAGCTCTCCCGGCATGAGCTGGGCAGATTCGATCGGAAACTTGCGTGTGCTCGACCAGTGGCGTGCCTCGGTCGGCCTCGAATACGGCGTGGAGAAAGCCAACAAGCGCACGGCAAACATTGCCGGCGGCGCGGTCGTGCGCGGCAACAGCGTTCCGCAGCGTCAGATTCCCGGCATTTCCAAGCCGGCCTCGGTCGTCACACTCGGCTTCGAGTTCTTCCCGAATTTTGCCGCCGCCTCGCTGACGCTCGACGCCTTCTACGAGGCCGGCGGCAATGCCTTCGACACGGCCTTTGTCTATGGCGGCGGCAAGACGGAGGCGATCTTCGGCGACTGGCACACAAGCCGCAAGGTGCCGCGCGAGGAGATCGTCCTGATCGGCAAGGGCGCGCATTCGCCGCTCTGCTATCCCGATATGATCGCAAAGCAGCTCGACCAGTCGCTTTCCCGGCTGAAGACCGACTATGTCGACATCTATTTCATGCATCGCGACAATACCGACGTTCCCGTCGGCGAGTTCGTCGATGCCATGGATGCCGAGGTCAAGCGCGGACGCATCCGCGGCATATTCGGCGGCTCGAACTGGACGCGGGCCCGCTTCGACGAAGCGATCGCCTATGCCGAAAAGACTGGCAAGGCGGCGCCGGCAGCGCTTTCCAACAACTTCTCGCTCGCCGAGATGCTCGATCCGATCTGGGCCGGCTGCGTTGCCGCTTCCGATGACGACTGGAAGAAATGGCTGAACGAGAAGCAGATCCCTAACTTTGCCTGGTCGAGCCAGGGCCGCGGCTTCTTTACCGACCGCGCCGGCCGCGACAAGCGAGATGACGAGGAGATCGTCCGGGTCTGGTATTCCGAGCGCAACTTCGGACGCCGCGACCGCGCTATCGAGCTTGCCAACAAGCTCGGCCGCAATCCGATCCACATCGCGCTCGCCTATGTGATCGCCCAGCCTTTCCCGGTCATTCCGCTGATCGGGCCGCGCACCGTCGCCGAACTGGAGGACAGCCTCTCGGCCCTCGACATCAAGCTCACACCCGATCAGGTGAAGTGGCTGGAAGGCTGACGCAACACGAAAGGGCGCGGTTTGAGCCGCGCCCTTGCATTTCTACTTGCGCGGCTCGGATGCTTTCTTCCTGGACGCGTCGTCCATCAGCTCATACCACATGGCGTTGAGGACGGCGAAGGCGGCGGCCAGCGGCAGGCCGAGGATCCATGCGAAATACCACATCGTTTCATCTCCCTCAGAGCAATTCCAGGAAAACTGCGAAGCGGTTTTCCGTCCGGAATTGCGTAAAAACAAAGGTTAGAGCGGTTCTGCCGAACCGCGCTAGTATGCGTGGCTATTTTTATCGGTGACGGACTTCTCATCGACCTTGCCCCACAGAACCTTGTAGACCCAGGCTGTGTAGGCGAAGATAATCGGCAGGAAGATCACCGTCACTACAAGCATGATGAACAGCGTCATGTGGCTGGAGGATGCATCCCAGACCGTCAGGCTCGATCGCGGATCGAGCGAGGAGGGCAGGATGAATGGGAACATCGACAGCCCGACCGTCGAAATGATCCCAAAGATCGCCAGTTTGCTGAAGAGCAGCGTCATGATCTCGCGCCTTGCACGCAAGGCAGTGAAGGCCAGTGCCGCGCCCACGAAGCCGAGGACGGGCGCGACGATCATCCACGCATGGGTGGCATAATTGGTAAGCCATGCGCCTTTCTCCAGCGCCACAGTCTTCAGCAGCGGATTGGACGGGCCGATCGGACTGATATCGCTGGTGATGCGATAGCCACCGACGCCGATCCACAGGAAGAGGCCGCCGAGTGCGAAAAGCACGATAACGGCAAGGGCGGCGACGCTGCCATAGCTTCTGGCACGCTCGGCGACCGGGCCACTCGACTTCAGCACCAGCCAGGCCGCACCATGCATCGTCAGCATGGCCAGGGAAAGCAGTCCGCAGAGCAGCGCATAAGGGTTGAGCAGGGCGAAAAACGAACCTTCGTAGAAGATCCGCATATCGTCGGCAAAGCGGAAAGGCACGCCCTGCAGCACATTGCCGACGGCAACGCCGAAGATCAGCGACGGCACGAAGCCGCCGACGAAGAGTGCCCAGTCCCAGCCATTACGCCAATTGGCGCTTTCCCGCTTAGACCGATATTTGAAACCGACCGGGCGCAGGATGAGCGCGAACAGGATCGCGAACATCGCCAGATAGAAGCCCGAGAAGGAGACCGCATAAAGCGGCGGCCAGGCGGCGAAGATGGCGCCGCCGCCGAGGATCAGCCAGACCTGGTTGCCTTCCCAGGTGGCGCCGATGGTATTGATCGCCACGCGCCGTTCCGGATCGGTCCGGGCAACGAAGGGCAGCAGCGTGCCGACGCCGAGATCGAAACCGCCTGTCGTCGCAAAGGCGATCAGCAATACGCCGAGCAGCAGCCACCAGATGAGACGCAGGGTTTCATAGTCGATGAGTTCGTGAAGGATCATGGCAGGTCACTCCGCGGCCGGGACGAGGGTTTCGGAAATCAGAACCGCTTCCGGCTCGTCGTCCGGCTCCGGCCCTTGCTTGATCGCCTTGATCATCAGGCCCATCTCGATGACGATCAGCGTCGTGTAGAGTGCAGCAAAACCGATGATGGTCAGAAGCACGGTGCCTGCGCCGAGGCTGGAGACGGCAGTGGCTGTCGGCAGAACGCCTTCGATCACCCAGGGCTGGCGGCCAAACTCGGCGACGACCCAGCCGAGTTCGATGGCAACCCAGGGCAGCGGGATCGCCAGCACGGCAACCTTCAGAAGCAGCGGATATTTGTCGAGATGGCGGCGCGCCGACAGCCAGAAGAAGGTGGTGGTCAGCAGGATGAAAAAGATACCGAGGCCAACCATGATGCGGAAGGACCAGAAGAGCGTCGGCACGTGCGGGATGGTATCACGTGCGGCCTGAACGATCTGCTCGTCGGTCGCCTGGCGCGGATCGTCGACGTAACGCTTCAGCAGAAGAGCGTAACCGAGATCGTGGCCGAGATCCTCGAAGGAGCTGCGCACTTCCTGCGCAATCTGGTCCTGTGTCGGTGCCGAACGGATCTTCAGCAGCGCGTCGTAAGCCTTGATGCCATCGCGGATCCGGATTTCGGCCTGCTGTTCGAGCTTGTCGATACCGGGGATTTCGGTCGTCAGCGAGCGCGTGCCGATCAGGCCCATGACCCAGGGAATGTGCACGGCAAAATGCGTTTCGCGCGCCTCCTGGTCGGGGAAGCCAAAGGCGGTGAAGGCCGCCGGTGCCGGTTCCGTCTTCCACATGCCCTCGATTGCCGCGAGCTTCATCTTCTGGTTCTCGGTCGCGAGATAACCGCTCTCGTCGCCAAGCACGACGACTGATAGAGCCGAGGCGAGGCCGAAGGAGGCGGCGACCGTCATCGAGCGCTTGGCAAGTTCGAGATGCCGGCCTTTGAGGATATACCAGGCAGAAACGCCGAGCACGAAGATCGAGGCGCAGACATAACCTGCCGACACCGTATGAACGAATTTCGCCTGGGCAACCGGGTTGAAGACCACATCGAAGAAGCTTGTGATCTCCATGCGCATCGTCTGGGGATTGAGCGCCGAGCCGACGGGGTTCTGCATCCAGCCATTGGCGATCAGGATCCAGAGCGCGGAAAAGTTCGAGCCGAGCGCCACCGCCCAGGTGGCGACCAGATGGCCGACCTTCGACAGCTTGTCCCAGCCGAAGAAGAACAGCCCGACGAAGGTCGCCTCGAGGAAGAAGGCCATCAGGCCTTCGATCGCCAGCGGCGCTCCGAAGATGTCGCCGACATAATAGCTGTAATAGCTCCAGTTCATGCCGAACTGGAATTCCATGACGATGCCGGTGGCGACGCCGATCACGAAATTGATGCCGAACAGCGTGCCCCAGAATTTCGTCATCTGCCGCCAGATCTGGCGGCCGGTCATGACATAAACGGTTTCCATGATCGCCAAGAGCACGGACAGGCCGAGCGTCAAGGGCACGAACAGAAAGTGGTAAAGCGCCGTCAGCGCAAATTGGAAGCGCGAAAGTGCTACGATATCTAGTTCCATTGTCTTTCTCCCACGGTCCCACGGGATACAAGCGTTCCTCAGCGCCGATCAGCGCTCAGGGCATGCGGTCTCGCTCAGTCCGGCCGAAGCCGGTCGAGCGCCTTTTCGAACGCCGCCTCTCCGCGGCGCGAAATTTCTGTGATGTGACCGCCTTCGATGACGGCGATGCGGTCGGCAATCGCAGCCTCGCGGCGGATATGCGTGGCGATCACCAGCGAGCGGCCCGCCGCCATCGCGGAAAGACGGGCGAGCACGTCGCGGGCGGTGACACCATCGAGGCCCTCGGTCGGCTCGTCGAGCAGCCAGAGCGGCGTGTCGCGCAAGAAGAGCCGGGCAAGCGCCAGCCGGCGCGACTGGCCACCGGAAAGGCCGAGCCCGCCTTCGCCGAGCGGGGTATCGGTCCCCCCCGGCATGGCCTCGATATCGGCAAGCAGCCCGGCGGCGGCGAGCGCTTCGCGAAGATGGGCCTCGTTCGCGTCCGGGTTTGCAAGGAGCAGGTTGCCGCGCAGGCTGTCCTCGAAAAGCTCCGTCCGTTGTGTCAGCAGCGTCGCCGCCATCGCGGCAACGCTTCCCGTCCTTGCCGGCAATTCCCCGGAAAGGAGGGCAAGCAGGCTCGACTTGCCGGCGCCGCTGCTACCGATGACGGCGAGGCGTTCGCCCGGTTGAAGCGTGAGTTCGATATCCTCGAGCGCCGGCACGGCGGAGTTTTCATGGAAGGCTGACACCTTCGCCAGCGAAAAGGCGCATCCCGGCAACGGCACTGCCAATGGTTCGGGTGCCGCCGCGACGGCAAGCCGCGGCGCGATACGCTTTGCCGCAAGCAGCGTCCGCCCAAGTTCAAGCGCGCCGCGGCGGAGAGCTGCGAAGGGTTCGACTGCCGCAAAGGCGACGAGCAGGCCGAGTGCGGCGACAGGAGCGGGAATCACCTTCGTTTCCGCAAGCGCCGCAACGGCAAGCAGCGATGCCGTCAGCAGCAGGGTCGAGACAAGGCCGAAGCCGAATGTCAGGCCGGTTTCGACACGGTTCAGCCGGTCGTCGGCGAGGGCCGAGTAGGCGTCGGCCGCAGCGATGGTACCTGTCTGCGCGGCAAGGCGGCCGGCCATCACCAGATCGGTCTGGCCGGCAACGAGATCGATCGTCCGCGACCGCAGCGCCTCGATGCCATGGGCACGTCGGCGGGCATGTTTGCGCGCCGCCCGCCCGGCGGTCAGCGGCAGGCCGAGGCCGGCACCGGCGAGAAAAAGGCCGAAGCACAGACCGAACAGGGGATGCATCAGACCCAGCACGACGCTTGCCGCCAGGGCTGCACCGATCGCGACTGCAGCCGGCACGAGGATGCGCAGGTAGAGGGAATCGAGCGCATCGATATCGGCCGTCAGCCGGAAAAGCAGCTTTGCGGGACGATGCAACAGCGTGCGAGCCGCACCCGGTTCGGCAAAGCCGCGAAACAGCCTTTCGCGCAGGGCGGCGAGCACGCCGAGCGTTGCGTCATGGGTCGCCAGCCTTTCGCCGTAGCGCGCGGCCGTACGGATGATGGCGAGCAGGCGAATGCCGGCTGAGGGCGCAAAGACGTCGAAGGTGATGGCGGCAGCGGCCGAAAGCCCGGCGAGCGAGGTGGCGGTGATGAACCAGCCGGACAGGCCAAGCAGGGCGATGCCGGCTGTCACCGTCGCTGCCGAAAGTGCTGCGCCAAGCAGCAGCGCACGCCGGCGCTCGGCAAGGAACAGACGCAGGATCGGCTTGAGGTCTGCAGCAAATCCGCTCATTCGGCGGCCTCCCTCATAACGATGTCGGCATCGATGCGCATGGCGCGATGCATGCGGGCGGCAAGCAGCGGATCGTGGGTCGCAACGAGCAAAGTGCGGCCCCTGGCGAGCGAAAGCAGGCTGTCGGTCACCTCGGCGGCGGTGGCTGCGTCGAGATGCGCGGTCGGCTCGTCGGCCAGGATGATTCGGAGATGCGGATTGCAGGCTGCCCGCGCGATCGCAAGCCGCAGCGCCTCCCCGCCGGAAAGCCCGATCCCGCCTTCGCCGAGCGGCCGGTTGCCATAGGCGGCGGCGACTTTTCCGAGCCTGGCGGCGTCGAGCGCTTCCGTCACGTCGCTGCGCAGGAGACCGGGCCTGCCGAGCGTGATATTGCCGGCGATGGTGCCTGCGAAAATATGCGGTCTCTGGCCGATCCATACCATGCTGGCGCGCAAGGCGTGGGCGCTGTCTTCCGCAAGTTCGATGCCGCCGATGACGATGCGGCCAGCGGTGCAGGGCGCCAGTCCTGAAATCAGCGAAAGAAGCGTCGACTTGCCGGAACCGCTGGCGCCAAGAAGCGCCAGATGTTCGCCGGCCGCGATATCGAGGTTGAAATCGTCGAGGATCAACTGTTCAGTGGCGGCGTAGCGGAAATCGACATTCTCAAGACGGATGGCCGGCGCCTCGGCGACGGCAGAGACCGCTGGCGCGACATCGACTGCTCCTCGAATGGACAGGCCGCCGGCAGCGAGGGTGTCCAGGGCCTTCAGCGCCGCTTCGCCCGCCGCTCGATCATGCCAGACGGCCGAGAGTTCGCGAAGAGGCTCGAAGAAGGCAGGTGCGAGCAGCAGGATGAACAGTCCCTCGGTCAGGTCGAGCCGACCTACCCAAGTGCCGAAGCGGATCTCGCCGAGCAGGCTGAAGCCGACATAGACGGCAATCATCGCCACGCCGAGCGCGGCGAAAAGCTCAAGCACCGCCGAGGACAGAAAGGCGATCTTCAGCACAGCCATGGTGCGCACACGCAGCGACTCCGCCTCCGACCGCAGGCGCAGTGCCGTTCCATCGACTGCGTCGAGCGCACGGATGGTCGCCAGTCCGCGCAGCCGATCGAGCAGGAAGCCGTTGAGGCCGCCGGTCGCGACGAGTTGCCTTTCGCTGGCCGCTTGAGCGCGCCAGCCGATCAGGGCCATGAAGATCGGGATCAGCGGCGCGGCAAACAGCAGAACCAGCGCGGCGATCCAGGAGACCGGCAGGATGAAGGCAAGAATGATGAGCGGCACGAGGCTCGCCTTCATGCGTGCCGGCTGGAAACGGGAGAGGTAGGGCACGATCAGTTCGGCCTGTTCGCCAAGAACGCTTGCGGCTTTGCCGGAGGCTGGCCGGTCGCGATCGATCGGCGACGATGTGGAAAGCGCCATGACGGCGATCTGCCGCCTGCGGCTGAGCTCGGTGCGTGCGGCATGAAAGGCCAGGCGCCCGCCCGCCGCGTCGAGACAGCTTTTTGCGATCCCGAGAAGAAGGATGCCGAAGGCGGTCCAGAGGACGCCACGCAATCCGCCGCCATCGGCGATGCGGCCCACCGAGACGGCCAGCAATGCCGCCTGTGGAATCCAGAAAGCGGCGGCCAGCGCCTGCAGCATCGCCGCCCTGCGCAGCCCGCTTTTCGCTGTGTCACGGCCGGGCGAAACGGCACCACCATTCCGGGGCCGAGCCTCTGATCTGTCTCTTGCGTCGAAAAAAGCAGTGCCCATGGCGCTAACTCTTGTTCGCAGGATTCGGCCGGCGGCTGCGGCCGAGCGAAACCACCCGGTCCTTGGCCTCCAGAAGCTTCGTCACTTTCGCGCCCAAAGAGAGTAGCGTTGCAAGCCTTTCTGTTTCAAGTTGTTTTACATCTTCATACCAATGCGTCAGCTGCTCGATCAGCGTGTGCATCTCACCCATGCGCTCCTGCGCATAGCGCTCGGCGTCGCTGGCCGGCCGCTGCATCAGGATTTCGCGTAAGACAGACAGCGTCGGATCGACTTCGCGCTTCTTCCGTTCCTCTGCGAGCGTCCGCAAAATGTACCAGACATCATCAGGCGTGGTGAAGAAATCGCGGCGATCGTCAGGCTTGTGTTTCAGGATGACGAGGTTCCAGGCCTGCAACTCGCGCAGGCTCATCGACACATTCGAGCGTGAGATGCCGAGAGAATCGGCGATCTCCTCGGCACAGACGGGTGCTGGCGAAACGAAGAGCAGGGCATAGATCTGACCGACCGTGCGGTTGATTCCCCAGCGCGATCCCATTTCGCCGAAATGGAGAACGAAGGACTGGACGAGAGGCGGAAGGTTCATGGTCGTTTCCGTTGCGTCTGTGATTTCAGAAATTTCTGAAATCACTATACTGACCTTCGTGTTCCTCCGGCAATCGGCAAGGCTGGCCTGCGTCAATTTGGATGTTCCTTCGTTGATCCTTGGCTAGATGTAGCCGGACGCGACGTGGCTGAATTTGACTTGGATCAAATCCGTAGCGCTTTGCAGCGACGACGCAAAAACGCCCGGCGATGCGTTACGCATGCCGGGCGTTCTGTCGGATTGAGATATCTAGGCCGCCGCCTGGTTTTTGTTCAGAAATGCCGTCAGGCTCAGATCAAGCCGGCCAGAAGGCCGATACCTGATATGGTGGCAATGCCACCGGCCGTGCGCGTCACGAAAACGCCCTGACGTTCACCGGCGCGGCCGATGACGTAACCAAGCGCAAGGCCGGCGAAGTGCAGCAGTGCGGTTGCGATCAAAAAGCCGGCGGCATAGGCGGCGCCGGCGGCATTTTCCGGCATTTCGGCGCCATGTGCGTGACCGTGGAAGATGGCGAAGACGCCGATGACACCAAGTGCTGCGGCCAGCGGCGCCTTGACGTTGAGCGCGACGACGGCGCCGAGGACGACGACGGAAAACGCGATGCCGATTTCAACGAAGGGAACAGCAATGCCGGCAACGCCGAGGGCACCGCCGAGCGCCATCACTAGGACGAAGGTCGTCGGCACGAGCCATGTGGCGCGGCCACCGTGCTGAAATGCGAAAACACCGACCATCACCATGGCAAGGACGTGATCGAGGCCAGACATCGGATGGGCAAAGCCATGGCTGAAGCCGGCAGCCTCGCCGATCGCGGGGTGGGCGGAGGCGACCGCTGGAAGCGCTGCGGCAGCCAAGGCAAGCAGGCCGCTCTTGATTGCTGATTTCATTGCTCATTCCCCTCGTGAGTTTTCGAATATCCTGCGGCCGCCGAACACCGGCATGGTTCCAAGTCGCACAGATCACGCTAGTTCAAAGAATTGGGGCCGTCAACGAAAACTCCATGGAATATCAAGCCAATTCAAGTGCTTATCTGATGGGCAGATGCCGCTTTCGTTAGCTTCTGCCAGCGCCCCGCGACTCAAGATCGAACTGGAAACCGTTCCCCACAGGGTTTATCAGTCGTCCAGCGGAGACGGTGCAAATCGCTGCGATGGAGGAGACACCCATGACGAATACCGAACGGCCGCTGGCGATCAGCGCGCCCGAGCCGCGTACGCTCGAACTGATTTTCAGCGACGAGGCGCGCGCCGAACTGCATACGAAATACGAGATCGTCGAGGCCGATCCCGTGAATGTCACCGGGCTCGGCGACGAGATCCTCGGAAGCGCGCGCTACATCATCGGCCAGCCGCCGCTTTCGGCCGAAACGCTGGCCAGAATGCCGGCCTTGCGCGCGATCCTCAACGTCGAAAGCAATCTTCTCAACAACATGCCCTATGAGGTGCTCTTCCAGCGCGGCATCCATGTGGTGACGACAGGCCAGGTCTTTGCCGAGCCGGTCGCCGAAATCGGCCTCGGTTTCGCGCTGGCCCTAGCGCGCGGCATCGTCGACGCGGATGTCGCTTTCCGCCATGGCACGGAACTCTGGGGCGGCGAGGGGAATGCAAGCGCGCGGCTGATCGCCGGCTCCGAGATTGGCATCGTCGGCTTCGGCGATCTCGGCAAAGCGCTGCGCCGGGTCCTGTCTGGCTTCAGGGCGCGGATCAGGGTGTTCGATCCCTGGCTGCCCCGCTCGATCCTCGATGAAAACGGCGTCGAGCCCGCAAGCCTTCAGGACGTCCTGACAAAGAGCGATTTCGTCTTCGTCGCCGCCGCCGTCACCAGCGAAAACAGCAAATTTCTCGGCACTGAGGCTTTCGCCAGCATGCGCAAAGGCGCGGCCTTCATCCTGCTCAGCCGCGCCGATGTCGTCGATTTCGATGCGCTGATGGCGGCCGTCTCGTCAGGCCACATCGTCGCCGCGAGCGATGTCTACCCCCAGGAACCGTTGCCGACTGACCATCCGGTGCGAAGCCTGAAAGGCTTCATCCGCTCGGCGCATCGGGCTGGCGCCCTCGACAGCGCCTTCAAGAAGATGGGCGACATGGTGCTCGAAGACATGGACCTGATGGATCGCGGCTTGCCGCCGATGCGCTGCAAACGGGCGGAACGCGAGACGGTTTCCCGCATGCGTTCCAAACCGGTCGAAGTGAATTAGAACAGAATGCCAACGTGACGCGCCGCCTCAGGCGGCGCGCTGCTCGGCACCCTGGATCGCGGCAAGCTTCCAGTCGGCGCCAGACTTGCGCACGAAGGTCCAAACCTCGGTGCTTTCACTCGGACGGCGGTCGTCGCCGGAAACGACGCGGCCGCTGTCGCGTTCGACCATGGCGTCAACCGAGGAATAACGCATGGCGAGCGTCGCGTATTCCTGACCGTCTTCCCGCCAGGCCTCGGCGATATCGCCCTGCAGCAGCTTAACGTCGGAGACGCGGTTGCGCACGCCGTTGGTGGCGTTTTCGCCGAGTTCCTCGGCAAGATAGGACATCGCCTCGGGCGTCGTCAGCCGGCGCAACGTTCCGTAATCCTCGGCACCGTAAGCGGTCTGCACTTGGGTCAGCAGTTTCTCGAACTGATCGAGATCGGCCTGCGTCAGCCCGATCTCGTCGCTCGGCCGATTGCCGCGCGGCCCGCCGAAACCGCTGCCCGACCCGATCGCCGGGATCTGGAAGGACGACTTATTCGTCGGCGGCATGCTATAGGACTGGCTCTGGCCGCCAACGCCGTAGGAAGGCTGGCGGCGGTTGGCGAAATAACGCATGGCGAGCATGACGGCGCCGCCGATCAATGCGATCTGCAGCAACATGCCGAGGAAGCCGAAGCCGCCGCCGAAACCGTGGCCGAGCAGCATGCCGAGAAGGCCACCGGCAATCAGGCCGCCGATCATCGAGCGGCCGAAGCCGCCGAAGAAACCGGGGCGCTGAGCGCCGAAAGGCTGCTGAGCGGTAGCAGGTGCCGTCGTCTGCGGACGCGGCGTCATCGACCGTTCGATCGGCGCTGTGGGGGCAGGTGCGGTGCGGGTGACAGGCGGCGCCTGAAAGGTGCGCGTGCCGCGGCTTCCGAAACCGAAGCTGCCGGCGCGGCGCGCCTCGGCATCGTCGAGGGAAGCAAAAACGGTGGCGCTCGTCAGTGCGGCAATTGCCGCGATCTTGGCAAAACGCGAAACGGCACTCGGCATTCCTGATCTCCTGTCATGCACAATCACGGCATGTCGGGACCTAATATAGGTAGTCTTTCCCCCGTGTGAAGTTCTTCGGCTGCGTTACTGGCAGACGTCGACCCAACTGGCGCCGGTCAGCTCGGCCAACCGCCCAGTTTTGATCCGCACGGCCGAGTTCGTCGAGCCGGCCGCCGGCACGACTTCATCGAAGCGTTTCAGCGAGATGTCGCAATAGATGGGCAGCGGCGAAGGCAGGCCGAAGGGGCAGACGCCGCCGACCGGATGGCTTGTGATCGCCACGACCTCTTCGGCGCCGAGCATGCGCCCCTTGGCGCCAAAGGTGTCCTTGAATTTGCGATTGTCGAGCCTTGCCGTACCGCCGGCTACGACCAGCATCATCTGCTCGCCGACGCGCAGGCAAATCGTCTTGGCGATCTGCGCGGGTTCAACGCCGTGGGCTTCGGCGGCAAGCGCCACCGTCGAGGAGCTCTCGGCGGTTTCGATGATTTCGATATCGGGTGCATGGGCGCGGAAGTAGGCGCGGACGGATTCAAGGCTCATGGAACGGATGTGCAAAATGATGATCGGAAGATGCGGGATGCGATGGATGCAAAACACCAAGGATGATTCCGTAACTCAAAGTTCCAGGCGTTTCAATCAAAGCGTGGCGAATTGCGTTTGGAAGATGGACCTCTTGGCCCTGTAGAGATCCGTGATGGCATAGTCAGAAGCCTGGTGCCTTCACGGCGGCAAGCCGGCCGGGATGATTTGCCTTGAAACCATCCCGGCCGGATATTCTCCGACAACATGAGCGAGGCGTCGATCTATTCATCGGACAGAGCGAGGTCCCGGCGCAGCCATGATGGAAAAGAGTCGAGGCTGCTCACCATGCGACGACGTCTCCATCGGGCAATGATGCTTGCGACGAGAATCTCTCGAAAGCTAAATCGCGAGCAAAGCTCGCTCATGGATTTCGCCAGGCTCTCGCCGGCGTGCTGATTGTTCATGATCAATTGCGGTCAGAATTCTGAACCGCCCTTCTCTCAAACCTGAAGATCGCAGCGCCATGGCGCGCGGACGTTGCCGCGCCCGGGCGCTGCATGCGAAACGGGTGCCGTCTTCGGATGGTGAAGCTTGAAAGGTCTCGGATTGAATCGAGGGTAAGGAGCTTCGGAAGCCTATGCCAAAGAGGCGTTGGACGAGGAAATATCTGTCATTGCACGCCTCCATTCTTGAAATTGCTCCGGCGCAATTATTAGCCGATCGACAAAAGACAGGCAAGAGCGGAATGTCCGGCTTTGAGGCTGGGGGTGCCATTGTGGCAAGGCCGCTGTTGCGACGGACTTCACCTCAGCGCTGTCGATGTCGAATTCCACTTTCAGCTGAACTGATCTTTGCATCGGCAATTGACCACGTCGAGAACATCGTCATAATAATTTTGCACACGTGCTCAATTTTGTCATTCGGCCGTTACGTTCAACCCCTAGAGCGGGATACGCCACGTTTTCGTGGGGTTTCGGAGCGGTCATCATCAGCAGTGCTGACCCGTCAAGAGGCCTCACACTGCTCTTCTAGGGAGACGAAGAAGATGACCATTTTGCCGACACTGAAATCGCTTGCCGTCGCAGCCGCCATCCTGGCCTCGACCTCCGCAATTGCATTCGCCAAGGACGTTCACATCAGCGTCTGGGCCGGCGGCACCGGCCCGAACGACGTTTATCGCCTCGATGCCATCGAGATCGCAGCCCAGCAACTGCAGCGCGAAGCTGCTCTCAAGGGCGAAGACCTGAAGATCACCGTCGAGAAGAAGCCCTATTCGGCCTGGGAGGACTTCAAGCAGGCGCTGACCCTTGCCGCCGAAGCCAAGACCGCTCCGAATATCGTCGTCAGCGGCCATGAAGACATCGCGCCTTGGTCGCAGGCGGGCCTCATCGTTCCGATCGAAGATTATGTCGATCTCGACTCATGGCCGCTCAGCGACATCTATGAAAACCTGTTGAAGATCGCGTCCTATAACGGCACCGTCTACGGTATCCCGCAGGACGCTGAATCCCGCCCGATGTTCTTCTGGAAGCCTTACATGAAGGCGATCGGTTACAGCGATGCCGATCTGGATGCGCTGCCGCAGAACGTCCAGGACGGCAAGTACACCATGAAGAACCTGCTCGAGGACGCCAAGAAGATGCAGGACAAGGGTCTCGTCCAGGCCGGCTACGGCTTTTATCCGCGTACGAGCAACGGCCCTGATTACTGGCAGTTCTACACCAGCTTCGGCGGTACGATGGAAGAAGGCGGCAAGCTCGTTTTCGATAAGGCGGCGATGACCCGCACCTATCAGTTCTTCGCCGATGCCGTGAAGGCAGGCGTCACCAAGAAGAACCACATCGGCATGCCGGGCGACCAGTGGTGGAAGGAAGTCGCCACCGGCAAAGCCGGCATTTGGGACGGCGGCACCTGGCACTATGCCCGCCTCGTCAACCAGGAAGGCCTGAAGGATTTCTTCGGCAACGTGATCTTCACGCTGATCCCCGCCGGCGAAGGCGGCAAGGCCAACACGCTGACCCATCCGCTCGTCTACCTGCTGACCGCGGGTCACGACCAGGAAGACACCGAGATCGCCGCCCAGCTGGTCAAGATCGCCTCCGAGCCGCGCACCAACGCGCTGCATGCGGTCAAATCAGCCCATCTCGGCATCTCCAAGTCGGAATCGACGGTCGACTTCTACTCGGCCGACCGCTGGACCCGTGAAGCCACCGAGCGCCTGCTGCCGCATGCCAATGCGATGCCGAACAATTCCGATTTCGGCAAATATTGGAACATCATGTGGAAGAACCTCGAGGCATCCTGGACCGGCGCCAAGACCGTAGACGCCGCGGTCAGTGATGCAGAGAGCGAGCTGAAGAGCACGCTCGGAGACAAGATCGTCATCCGCTAGAACAGGATGATTCCAGGCCGGCTCGGCCTTGAATCTGAAATCTTGTTTTAAATTAAATGGTTAGAGCAGGATGTCGTCCGAAAACCGCTCACACTTTTCGGCATCATGCTCTGGGATCGAAGCACTCTTCCGGGCGGCGGCAGCGCCGCCCGGTCGGTCCGCGACGAGGGGGCTTCCATGAAATCGTCCAGAACGCTCGGACTGGTAATGATCGCGCCCGCCGCGATCATGATCATCCTCTTCTTTCTGATGCCGGTCGTTCTGACGGCTGTGTTTTCGATGACCAGCATGACGACGGCGACCGGTATTTCGGGCGGCGTCTACCAGATCGCGCCGAATTCTCTGATCGCGCTGAAATCGGCGCTGCCCGATATCGCCGCCGAGATGGCCGAGCCGCGCTACACGATCGACGAGGCGGGGATCAAGGCTGTCGAAGGTCTCGGGCTTGCGCCGGGGATTGCCGCGGAATTGCGCGCCAAACATGCAGGTGAGGTGTTCACCGCACGCCGCGACGTCGAGCGCATGCTCAAGGATCTTGCCGACCGGCCTTCGACGCGCGACGTCAAGCAGATTTCCGAACAGTTCAACCGCTCCGTCCTCAACACCCGCTTCGACAGCAAGCAGCAGCTCTTTTCGGCGCTGGACAGTCTGGGTTTCAAACTGACACCCGAGCAGAAGGAAACGGTTGCCAAGGCCACTTATACCGGTTGGGTTTGGACGACCGACAATTTTTCGCGCATGACCACCTCGCCCGACATGGCGCGCGTGCTCTTGAATACCGTGCTCTACGTCGCGCTGGTGCTGATGCTGTTCAATGTCGGCTATGCGCTGCTGCTGGCCATCTGGACGCATTACATGCCGCCGACGCCAGCCTCGATCTTCCGCGGCATCTGGCTCCTGCCGCGCATCACCCCCGTCGTCATCTACGTCATGCTATGGAAGTGGCTTGCCTGGGACACGGGCTTCATTTCGATCCTGATGGGCAAGTTCGGCTATCCGCCGAAGAACTATCTTCTCGACAACGCCTATAACGCCTGGTTCTTCGTCGTGCTGATCAACGGCTTCATCGGCGCTTCGATGGGCATGCTGGTCTTCTCCTCGGCGATGAAGGCCATTCCGAAGAGCCAGTTCTATGCGAGCGAGGTCGATGGCGCCTCGCGCTGGCAGCAGATCCGCTACATCATCCTGCCGCAGATGCGTTGGCCGATCCTCTTCGTCACCTGCTATCAGACCTTGTCGCTGCTTGCCTCCTTCAATGAAATCCTGCTTGCCACCAATGGCGGACCGGGCAACGCGACCGAGGTCTGGGCGCTCTCCGCCTATCACACTGCGCTCAGAAACTATGCCGGCAATCTCGAATACGGCCTGGGCGCGGCCATGGCGCTGGTGCTCGTCGTCATCGGCGTGGTGCTGTCGCTGCTCTATCTGCGCGTCTTCAACTACGGCACGCTTGTCGCCAAGCCCTTGATCGAGGATTGACCATGGCCGAACGATCGCAGCCCTCGGCAAATTACCGCAGCTGGCCTGTCATAACGGCGCTGACCATCGTCAGCCTGCCGCTGCTCCTGATGTATGTCTATCTCTTCCTCGACACCGTGACCGTCAAGCAGGCGGACGCGCTGCTGCCTTCGGGCTTGACGCTCGACCACTGGCGCTTCCTCTGGCAGACGACGGAGGGCAAGGCGAACATCTGGCAGGTGACTGTGAATACGCTGCTCTTTGCTGCCTGCACCACCAGCCTCGTGCTTATCGTCTCGTCGATGGCGGGCTACGTGCTGTCACGGCTGAACGTCCCGGCGCGCGGCTTCTTCCTCGCCGGCGTCATGGTGCTGCATGCCTTCCCCTCAGTGACGCTGATCATCGCTATCTTCATCGTGCTGCAGATGATCGGCCTCTACAATTCACTGATCGGCGTCATTCTGGTAAAGGCGGCGATCGACCTGCCGCTCGGCATTTGGTTGATGAAGGGCTTTTACGACACCGTACCCTGGGAAATCGAGATGGCCGGCGTCGTCGACGGCGCCTCGCGCTTCCGGGTCTGGCGCAGCCTCGTGCTGCCGCAGGTCAAGCCCGGCATCATGGCCCTCGGCCTCTTCTCTTTTCTCTCCGGCTGGGGCGAGTTCATCCTGCCGCAGGTGCTGGCGCCTGGTAATCAGGTGCAGGTGCTCTCGGTCTATCTCGCTGCCTTCCTGGCCGATGACAACAATTATGACTTCAACATGTTCAAAGCAGTCGGCGTCTTCTACCTCGTTCCGGTGCTGATCGTTTACGCACTCTTCAACAAATACCTCATGAACATCTACGGCGGCGGGAGCAAAGGCTGATGCGCATCCTCCTCGACAATTTTTCGAAGAGCTTCGGCTCCACCAAGGTCATCGAGAACATGACGCTCGAAGTCGGCAACGGCGAGATGCTGGCGCTGCTCGGCCCTTCCGGCTGCGGCAAATCGACGACGCTGTTTTCCGTCTGCGGCATCCATCGGCCAAGCGGCGGACGCATCCTCTTCGGCGACCGCGACGTCACCGACCTGCCGAGCCAGGCTCGCAATGTCGGCGTCGTCTTCCAGTCCTATGCGCTCTATCCGCACATGACGGTTACCGAGAACATCGGCTTTCCGCTGAAAGTGAAGGGCATGCCGGCCGCCGAGATCCGCAAGGAGGTCGACCGTATCGCCGCCCTCGTTCAGATCGGTAACCTGATGGGCCGCAGGCCGGCCGAGCTTTCCGGCGGCCAGCAGCAGCGCGTGGCCCTGGCGCGCGCGCTGATCCGCAAGCCCGATGTCCTGCTGCTCGACGAGCCACTCGCAAACCTCGACGCCAAGCTGCGCCTCGAAATGCGATCGGAAATCCGCCGCCTGCAGCGCGAAACCGGCATCACCGCCATTCTCGTTACCCACGACCAGGTGGAGGCGATGAGCATGTGCGACCGCATCGCCATCATGAAGGAAGGCGAGATCGTCCAGGTCGCCACGCCGGCCGAAATGTACAATGATCCGAGGACCGCCTTCGTCGCCGGCTTTCTCGGCAATCCGCCGATCACCTTCCTGCGCGGCGTCGCGGACAAGGGCGCCTTCACAATCCCGCAAAGCGAGATCCGCGTGCCGCTGCCCGATACCGTCGGTGCCGCCGAGGGCACGAAGCTGATACTCGGCGTCCGGCCCGAGCATTTCACGCCGGCAGGCGACATCGCCGTGCCGGGCAAGGTCACCTTTGCCGAAACGCAGGGCCGTGAGAACCTCTACGACGTGGCTCTTGCCGGCGGACCACTGCTGCGCTCCATCCAGCCGGTACGCAGTGATATCCACGTCGGCGACGACGTCCGCTGGGCGATCGACAGCCGCGGCGTCTTCGTCTTCGACGAAAACGGCAGGAGGCTCTAATGCCCCGCGATTTCTCGGCATTTTTCGAGCGTTACGGCTGGCCGCCGGGCAAGGGCCAGCCTCCCTTCTGCATCGGCCATCGCGGCGCCAGCGGCCATGAACGTGAAAACACCATCACCGCCTTCCGCCGCGCCGCCGAACTCGGGGCTGAGATGTGGGAGCTCGACACGCAGTTGACCAAGGACGGCGTGGTCGTCGTCTCGCATGACGACCACCTCGAGCGCGTCTTCGGCGTCGACCGCCGCATTTCCGAGATGACGGCTACGGAGCTTGCAGGGCTCGACGGCGTCGACGTGCCGAGTTTTTCGGAGGTGGCCGCTCTTGGCAGCCAGACCGGAACCGGTCTCTACGTCGAACTCAAAGCGCCCGGAACCGGCTTGCTTTGCTGGCAGCACCTTGCCGAGATGAACCAGCGTTTTGCCTGTCTCGGTTCCTTCGATACGGCGCAGGTGCGCGAACTCCGCGACGCCGCCTGCGATTTTCCGCTTTCCGTGCTGATCCGTGTCGGCCACGATCCGCATGCGATCGGCGACGAGGCCGGCGCCGATATCCTGCATCTTTGCTGGGAGAGGGCAGGCGAGCGTCCGCAGGATCTGGTGACCGACGCGTTGATGCGTCGCGCCTTCGAGGAAGGCCGCGAGATCGTGCTTTGGCACGAGGAACGGGCCGCCATCCTCGCTGATATCATGAAACTTCCGGTTCTCGGCATCTGCACGGATCTGCCCGATCTGATGCGGCCACCGGCAGGCAGGGAAAAAGCAGTTGGCAGACAAGGATAAGGGACCGCGCAAGGTAACCTCCTTCGACGTGGCGCGCGTGGCCGGCGTCTCGCGCGCTGCCGTGTCGCGTGCCTTCACGCCGGATGCCAGCGTCTCGCCGAAGACGCGCGAAAAGGTCTACCAAGCCGCCAAGGAACTCGGCTACCGGGTGAACTATCTTGCCCGAAGCCTGACCAACAAACGCTCCGATCTCGTCGGCCTCATCGCTGCCGGCCTCGACAATCCGTTCCGCACGCTGCAGATCGAGAATCTGGCAAGAGCGCTGCTCGCCCGCAATTTCCGCCCCATCCTGCTGCCAACCTCGCCGGAGGCCGATACTTCGACGGTCATCGGCCAACTGCTGCATTACGCCGTATCAGGCGTTATCGTCACCTCGGATGCCCCGCCGACCGAGATCTGCGAGCAATGCGCGGCCGAGGGCGTGCCGATCGTGCTGATTAACAAGGGCAACGACATCCCCTTCGTAGACCGCATCATCTCCGATGATTGTATGGCCGGCCATCTCGCCGCAACCCACCTGATCGGCAGCGGCGTGCAAAGGCCCGCCGTGATGGCCGCCCCTGCCATATCCTATACGGCGCGGCGACGCAGCGAGGCCTTCATCGCGCGATGCAAGCAGCTCGGCGTCGAGGCCGAGTTCGTGCAGGTCAGGATCAACGACTACCGAAGCGGCTATGATGCGGCTGCTGAACTTGCCGCATCCGGCATCGACGGACTGTTTTGCGCCAATGATTACATGGCCTGCGGCGTCATCGACCGGGTCATGCAGGGTCGCGGCCGCGATGATGCGCCGCCGCTCTCCATCATCGGCCATGACGACATTCCTCAGGCGAGCTGGACCGCCTACGATCTCACGACCATCCGCCAACCCTGCGACGTCCAGGCCGAAAAGACGGTCGACCTGCTGATGAGCCGGATTGTCGAGCCGGACCTGACGGCGCGTGTCGAATTTACGCCAGTGACACTGATCAGAAGAAGGACTGCCTGATGAATGCCGCATTCGATCCCGCCGCCATCCGCGCACGGGCGGAGGTCGCGATCACCGTTGCTCTCGAAGTCGGGCGGGAAACCGCCCGGTTTCGGCACGATTCCGACTCCGGCTCGCTTACCGTCGAGAACAAGGGATTGCAGGATTTCGTCACCATCGCCGACAGGAGGGCCGAGCAGGCAATCCGCGACGGCCTGCTCTCGCGCTTTCCCAATGATACGTTCATGGGCGAAGAGAGCGGCGGACGATCGGGTAAGGGCGGCACCTGGGTCGTCGATCCGATCGACGGCACGACCAACTATATCCGGGGCTTCCGGCACTGGGGCGTCTCGATCGCCTTCGTCATCGGCGAAAAGGTGGAGATCGGCGTGGTCTACGACGCCGCCGGAGACAAGGTCTTTCACGCCGTGCGCGGCGGTGGCGCCTTCAAGGACGGGATTCCGGTCCATGCGGCTGCGACCGTCGATCCGGCCAATGCCCTTGTCATTCTCGGCCATTCCCGCAAGACGAGCTTCGACGACCATCTCGCGCTCTCGCGGCGGCTCCATGAACGGGGCATGGATTATCGCCGCATGGGTGCTGCCGCCATCGACCTCGTTCGCGTTGCCGAGGGTGCTGCCGACCTTTATTACGAACGCCATCTCAATGCCTGGGACATGCTCGCCGGCGCGCTGATCGCCGAAGAGGCCGGCGCGATGGTGGCGATGCCGTCGGTCGACAGGCTGCTTGCGCAGGGCGGGCCTGTCATCGCCCACTCGCCGGGGCTTGCCGGCGAATTCGCCTTTATCCTCGACATCGAGGGGTTATAGACACACCATTACCACAGACGCGACACCTGATTGGAGAACTGCGAGGGCTACCAAACAACGCGATTGCGACCGGTCTTTTTCGCCGCATAAAGATTATGATCGGCGATCGCCAAAACCTCGTTCGGAGACTTGGCAGACAGGGTACTGGCGAGACCTATGCTGATCGTGACGTGCAGCCCGTTGCAGATCTCAGACCATTCCCATCGTTCAATGGCTGAACGCAGCCTCTCACAGAGATCTGCGGCGCCTCGGGGAGCGCCGGCGAACAGGACGACGAACTCCTCGCCGCCAAAGCGAATTGCCTGATCGGTAATGCGCAACTGGCTGCGCAATATAGTTCCAATGGCACCCAGGACCCGGTCGCCGATCATATGAGAGAAGTTATCGTTGATCGACTTAAAGTGGTCGACATCCAGCATTGCGATGGAATATGGGCGCTTCTCAGATGTCAACTCTTTGAAGCGGCTGTCGAGATATTTGCGGTTATAGAGCCCGGTCAGTACGTCCAGATAGACGGCACTGGCAAGGATATCGGTTTGCTCCTGCAATTTCTGATAGGAGGCCTCCAGAGTTTCTGCGCGCTTCGACTCCGTTTCGGCAACTTCTTTAAACCGCCTGGTTTCATAGTAGATTTCGGCGAGACGTGCGCGCTGCTGGGTTTTTTCGGCACTATTGCGCAAATAGGCTTGGTGGTATTTTTTATGCGCCGCCAGCGCCGGATCGAACTGTCCCAGCCCCTCATAGGCCTGCGACAGATAGAGATAGATCAGGATACAGGAATCGAAACTACCGCCTGTGTCGATCAGCTCCATCGCCTCGAGCAGCGGCGACAGGGCTTCTTCGAATTTTCCGGAATTGTTGTAGATCTGGCCCAGGGTGTAGAGATATTGCTGCCTGTCCCTGATATAGCTGTTCTCTTGGTATAGCCGGTAGCGGACCATGCACTGGAGCGCCTCGTCATGTTCGCCCAGGTGACTGTGGAACTCGGCTTTATTGCCGAGACAGATGCGAGCCGCCCAGCTGTCGCCGGTCTCGATTGCCATGTCGAGCGCCAGTTTGGTCAGTTCCAGCGCTCTCACCAGCATCTGGCGTCCTTCCTCAGGCCGACCGAGCGCCTCCGCGATATATCCGGCTTCCGAATGAGCGCCGCCGAGATTGATGAGCCACCAGCCTTCATAGGTCTTGTTGCCGATCGATCTGGCGAGTGCGACGGACCTCTCGCTCATCAAGATGGCCCGGTCGGGCTGCTTGTTGTACCAGAAGATAATTCCAATGACGTTGGTCGCCAGGCTTTGTGCTTTCGGGTCTGCGGTCTTGTCGGCCAGATCCAACGCTCGGGTCGCTTCTTCGATCGCTTCCTCCGGCAATCCCAGTTCCAAGAGCAACCATCCGAAATACGCCCGGGCGCAGGCTTCCTGTTTGCGCTCCCCGTTCAATTTCCAGAAGTCTACCGCCCGCCGGATATGCATCAGTCCAAGTTCGGCCTTGCCGATTTGAAAACAGTACCAGGCAATGTCGGTGTCGCATTGCACGGCGAGGCGATCGTCGCCCCGCGCCTCGGCATCAACAAGGATTTCGCCGGCCAGTGTGAGTGCCTCAAGCGAACGGCCTGTACACCCAAGATGCCACGCTTCCTGTAAGCTGGAATTTGCTTGTCGAGTATTTGTTTCGGCATCAACACCTTGCATATCGGACACCAACATTTGCCTGCTGGCTACGGATAGCACTAGAAGTTTAAAATGATGCAAACTGCAAAAAACAGGCGACAAACCTAGAATCAGGGTCTCGAAAGCCTCTCACACCTTTCGGCATCATGCTCCAATGTCCGCCGGTTAATCCGCCATGCGACGGCGCCAGGCACGTTCGGTCGCCGGCGCCTCGTCGGTGGTGATCTGATCCGGCTTCAGAGCCATCAGCGCCGAAAAGCTTTGCCATTCCTGTTCGCTGAAACCGGCTTCCGGATCCTTCAGGGTGAAGGTCCAGGCATCGACGCGTTTGCCTTCATCCCGGCAGAGCGCGATCAAGTCAAGGCCTTGATTGGCGGCATCCAGGATCAGCGGCCAGTGGAGATAGATCGTGTCCGGCTCGGTCGGGCCGCTGAGGTCGGCGCGCAGTTCCGTCTCGACCGCCTTCCAGCCTCGGGCCTGCCCGATATTGTAGAGCTTGTCTGTACAATCGATCCCGCGCAGGAGGTGGGGAAGTTTTTCCTTGACCGCGACGATGAGATCCAGACTGTCGGCGCTGACGATCACCGAGGCGGCGATATCCCTAAAATGCGTTGCCAGATGCGCGACGCCCCTGGCACCGATGGCTTCGTAGTCGTCCTTCATGTCGAATTGCAGCAATGCGGCTGGATGCGTCGATTGCATCATGGCAGCCAGATCCTCGCTGAGGATCAGCGGCCGGTCGCCCTCTTGCATGTTGATATTGCGGAGATCGCCGATGCTCTTTTCGGCGACCGGTCCATGTCCTGTCGTCTCGCCTTCGAGTTCGTTGTCGTGCAGCACGACGAAACCGCCGTCGGCACGTACGCGCAGATCGAGCTCCATCGAGGCGCCTGCTGAAAATCCCTCCGTCATCACCTCGGCTGAGAACAACGGATCGGCAAACCGCTTGCGCAACCGGTGCCATTTCAGGCGGGTGCGGTGCCCCTCATGTGAGATCTCCAGGCCCTGCGCATCCAGTAATCTTGTCATCTGCACCAAGTCTCCGCGATTGCTACTCTCCTGCCTTGATGAACCATGATTATCAAGGGCCGAGTATGGCTTTCATTGACTGTAGGCTGCGGATATTGCCTCCGAAGCGGCTGGTATATCCGAGGGTTGGCCTGCCTGCCTGAGGGCGGCGCCACACGCCACGACATTCGACAGCACCGTCTGGAATGTGGCGCGCGAACCCGTGTGGTTCAGCCGCACGAGACGGACCGGCGCGGTTCCGACGCCTTCGGTCAGCTCAACCCCGAGCCGCCCAGCAGTTGCGATCAGCGCAGCAGGCGCCAGCGCCTCCGGCAGCAGCACGGCCGTGACCAGGTTCGACGCTTTTACTGCCGGTACCCAAGCCGGGGCTCCGAGTGCGGCAAGCCCGGCGCGTGTCGCCGATGCCGCCAGCGCATGGCGGGCGACGACATTTTCCAGGCCTTCAGCCTCGATGCGGTCGAGCGCCGCCTCCAGCGCGAAGAATTCCAGCGGCGCCGGTGTTCCCGGCAGGCCACGCCGGCCGCCGTCGACCCATGACTTCTGATCCGCCAACGACAATATCGAATCGCGCGCGGCGCCATCTCTGAGAATGAGATCCCAGGCGCGGCCGCTGACCGAGAGTGCGGACAGACCGGCCGGCCCGCCGAGCGCTTTCTGCGGGCCGATCACGGCGATGTCGATGCCGAGATCGTCGACATTGAGCTGATGGCCACCCACAGAGGCGACCGCATCGACGACGGTGACGACGCCGCGGGCACGCGCAAGCGCCACTATTTCCGGCAGGGGGTTGAGAATGCCGCTCGCGGATTCGGCATGAACCAGCGCGAGCACGTCGATCTTCGGACCCGTCTGGAGCGCTTTGGCGACTGTTTCGATCTCGATCGGCAGGCCCGGTTCGGCGACGATATCGGCAACCGCCGCGCCACCCCGCCGCAGCCATTGACCGAACCAGCCGCCATAGGAGCTGGTGACGATGTTGAATGCTGTCAGGCCAGGGCGCGCAAGGCTCACCGCCGCCGCCTCGAGCGCCACCACCGCTTCTGCCTGCACCAGCAATATATCGTTGCGGCTGTGCAATATGCCGCCGATCCTGTCGGCGAGGACGGCGTAGCGCTCCGCGGGATAGGAGGGCACGCCATGCAGGGGATTCCAACCAAGATCGGGCATGGATACTTCCTTCAGCAAGGATCGGTCACGAGACGAGGGACGGCGGCAACGAGTGCGCGGGCGGCCTCCGATTGCGGCGCGGCAACGACCGCCGCTGCCGGGCCGGTCTCGACGATCCGCCCGCCATCCATGACGGCGATGCGGTGGGAGACGGCCCGGACCACGGCAAGATCGTGCGAAATGAACAGACAGGCAATGCCCTGTTCTTTCTGCAGATCGACCAGGAGCTCGAGGATCCGGCCGCGCACGGTCACATCGAGCGCCGAGACCGCCTCGTCGAGCACCAGCAGCGATGGCCGCGTCGCAATCGCCCGCGCAATCGCCACACGCTGCCGCTGGCCGCCGGAGAGCCATCGCACCGGCCGGGCGGCATGATCTGCGGTGAGGCCGACACGCTCGAGCAGCCTGACGATCTCGAGGGGGCGCCGGTCTCTTGCGACGCCGTGGATGCGAAGCGGATCGTCGAGCACCGCACCGACGCTTGCCAGCGGATTGAAGGCGGCGAGCGGATCCTGAAACACCATCTGCATACGCGCCCGCCGGCGGCGCAAAGGCGCGCCGTTCAGCGCGAGCCAATCCTCTCCCTCGAAACGGATCGAGCCGGAATCGGCGCTGAGAAGCCGCAGCAGGATGCGCGACAGCGTCGATTTTCCACTGCCGGAGGCGCCGACGAGACCGAGCGTTTCCCCGGCCGCAATGGTGAGCGACACATTATCGAGGGCAGCAATCCGGCGTCCCGCAGAAGAATACCCTTTCGACAGGTTCTCGATGGAAAGCAGCCTGTCGTTCATGACGGCACCTCCGCGATCAGCGGCGGCGTCGCGAGGTCGCGATGGCTGGCGATAAGGGCGGCGGTATAGTCGCTTTTCGGCGCCGAAAGCACCGAACGGACCGGCCCTGCCTCGACCAGCCGCGCATTGCGGAAAACGGCAATGCGGTCGACGAAGCCGGAGGCAAGCGCGATGTCGTGGGTGATGAAGACAAGCGTCAGGCCGTCCTCGCGCACCAGCCCGTCGAGCAGGCGGACGATCTCGGCCTGAACGACGACGTCGAGCGCGCTGGTCGCCTCGTCGGCGATCAGCAGCGCCGGTCTCGCGGCGATGGCAGCGGCAATCGCCACACGCTGGCGCTGGCCGCCGGAGAGCTGATGCGGAAAGGCCCGCATCGTCTTGTCAGGCTGCGGTATCCGCATCCGCCCAAGCAGCTCCTCGGCCCTGACATAGGCCTGTTTCCAGCTGAGGCCGAGATGGCGCCTGGCGCCCTCGGCGATCTGCTCGCCGATCGTCAGGACGGGATTGAGACTGGAGCCCGGATCCTGGAAGACAAAGCCGAAATCGCGGCCGGGGCGGGGTGGATGGCCAAGTGCAGGCCAGAGCAATTCGCCCTGGACCTTCGCTCCCTCCGGCAGGAGGCCGGCAAGGGCACGGGCGAGCGTGCTTTTGCCGGAGCCGCTTTCGCCAATGATCGCCAGCCTTTCGCCGGCGGCGATATCGAGATCGATACCGTCGAGCGCGGCCGCGCCGCTCCTTTCGCGCCCGTAGGTGACCGAAAGCTGTCGCAGGCTGCAGAAAATGCTCATGCCACCCCCGCATCGTCATCGCCGAGCACCTTGCCGAGGCCTTCGCTGAAGAGATGGACGCCGAGCACGGTGATGGCGAGTGCCGCGCCCGGTATGACGGAGAGATAGGACGCCGAACGCAGCACGCTGCGACCCTCGGCAATCATCGAACCCCAGGTGGCGATATTGGGATTGCCGAGGCCAAGAAAGGACAACGCTGCTTCGGTGAGGATCGCGCCGGCGACGATGGTGGCCGAAAGCGCCAGCACCGGCGGCAACGCATTCGGCAGGATTTCCCGGAAGGCGATCTCGGCCGGATGCATGCCGATCACCCTTGCCGAGGCGACATAATCCTGCTCACGGATCGCAAGCACCTGCGCCCTCGTCAGCCGCGCCGGATCGGCCCAGGTGCCGAGTGCGATGGCAAGGACGATCACCGGCGTCGAGACGCCGATGGTGCTGACGAAGGCAAGAGCGAGCAGGAAGCCCGGCACGATCTGGAAGGCGTCGACCACCCGCATCAGCGCCTCGTCGACGAGCCCGCCGGCAAAACCGGCCGCAAGGCCGACGCAGAGCCCAAGCACCATGGCCGAAAAGGCCGCCGCAAGGCCAACGGCGAGCGAGGTTCTGGCACCATAGAGCAGACCCGCCAGCACGTCGCGGCCGAGCCGGTCGGTGCCGAGCGGAAAACCCCGATCGGCGAACGGCGCCAGTAGTGCGCGGCCGGCGATCCTCAACGGATCGCCCGGTGAAAGGATAGGGGCGAGCAGCCCGGCCGAAAGCAGGACGAAAAGGATTGCAAATCCTGCCGCGCCTTCCGGCGTGCGCAGCAGTCGCCGCAGCCAGTTCATGCGCCGCCCTCCAATGCGCCGATGCGCGGGTCGAGTGCGGCATAGACGAGATCGACGAGGAAATTGACCGAGATGACCAAGACGGCGCTGGTGACGATGATGCCCATCAGCAGCGGTGCGTCGCGGCCGTTGACCGCCTCCTGCGCCAGCCGCCCGAAACCCGGGATCGCAAAGACGCTTTCGATCACCACGCTGCCGCCGAGCATGGCGGCCGATTGCAGCCCGAGCATGGTGACGAGCGGCAGCAGCGCATTGCGCGCCACGTGGCGCAGCACGATCCGGCTGCGCGACAGGCCCTTGGCGCGGGCGAAGAGCACGAAATCCAGCTTCCACGCCTCGGCCATGCCGCTGCGCATGACCCGCAGGAATAGAGCGAGATAGATCAAGGCGAGCGCGCCGACCGGCAGAACCAGATGATCCGATATGTCGAGGGCGCGTGAAAGTCCTGTCTTGCCGGAAGCGATCGTCTCGACGCCGGCGATGGGAAACCAGCGCAGTTTCACCGAGAAAGCAATGCTCAGGACCAGACCGAGCCAGAAACTTGGAATGGCATAGACGATCAGCGAGCCGATCGACAGGAGCCGGTCCCACAGGCTGCCCGGCCGCGCCCCGGCAAAGATGCCGAGCGCCGAGCCGAGGCCGAAGGACAGCGCCGTCGCACTGCCCATCAGCAGCAGCGTATTGGGCAGGCGTTCGGCAATGAGCACACCGACCGGCCGGCCGAAGGCGACCGACCAGCCGAGATCGAAGCGTGCGAGTGAGGAAAGATAGAGCCAGAGGCGGGCAAACATCGATTGGTCGAGGCCGTAGCTCTGGCGCAGCGACTGCCTCAGTGCGGCATCGCCGGCGCCGATCGAACCGAGATAGGCGTCGACGGCATCGCCCGAGGCTGACTCAAGCAGGAAAAAGGTGAAGATCACCACGATCAGCAGCACTGGAATGCTGCTGATCGCCCTGCGCCTCAGGAGGATGATTGCACGTCTCACGCCGGACAGGGCCTCCGAAAGAGAATTGCTGCCGATTCTATCACGATTGCAGCGCGGTATCGCCCCAGTTCGAAACCGCCCAGCGCGGATTGTTCGAGACGTTGAGCACGGTATCGCGCGCAACGGTGATGAAGCCCCATTCCGCAACGTTGATCAGCGGCAGGTCGGCGACGACCAACTGCTGGAACTTGCGGTAGAGATCGGTGCGCGCCGCCGTGTCGATGGTTTCGGATGCCTGCAGGATGATCTTGTCGAGTTCCGGATTGACGTAGCCACCCTGGTTGGAGAAGGGCACGCCGGCTGGCGTACCGGACTGGACGAGAATGGTGGTGGAGATCGCCGGATCGCCACGGAAGACCGGCGGGCCGATGGCGAGGTCGAAGTCGTGGTCGGTATAAACAGCCTTCTGGTGTGCGGCCGCATCGGCATTGACGATCTCGGCATTGATGCCGATCACGGCCAGCGCCTGGCGAAGGTAATCGCCGAACTGGCGGGTTTCGTTGAAATAGGGCGCGGGGCGAAGCTTCAGCGTAAAGCGGTTGCCGTCTGCCCCTTGCTTGTATCCTGCCTTGTCGAGGATATCGTTGGCCGCAGCCGGGTTGAAATCATAGGCCGCGACATCCGGCGTGTAGAACTGCGGCGCATTCTTCGGCACGGGACCGGTGGAGGCGGCGGCGTAGCCGAGGAAGATCGTGTCGACCACGAATTTCTTGTCGATTGCCTGGGCGATCGCCTGGCGGACTCTCAGATCGGCAAGCTCCTTGCGGCGATGATTGATCTCGACGACGAGCTGGTAGGTCAGGGCCTCATAGCCCTTCGAGATCACCTTGATGCCGGCGACCTTCGAGATACGATCGAGATCGGCCAGCGGCACAGCCGAGAAGGCGGCAAGCTGGATTTCCTCGGCTTCGAGCGCCGAGCCCGCTGCTTCGCGATCGGGCAGCACGCGGAAGACGATCTCATCGAGTTTCGGCTGGTCCTTGTCCCAGTAATTCTCGTTGCGCGCCAGCCGGTAATATTCGCCGGCCTTGTGTTCGGCGAACTTGAACGGACCGGTGCCGACGAGCGTATTGTTGGCCGGGTTGGTGGCGATATCGGTCCCGTCGAAAATGTGCTTGGCGACGACGCTGGTCACGACCGGCAGTGCGTTGCGGATCAACTGGAACGGCGTCGGCTTGGAGAAGCGGAAGATCGCGGTGTAATCGTCAGGTGTATCGACGGCTTCGAGATTGGCAAAGACCAGGCGGCCGAGATTCTGCAGCGGCTTCCAGATGTTGAGCGCCGAGAAGGCGACATCGACCGAGGTGAACGGCTTGCCATCGTGCCAGGTGACGCCATCGCGCAGCTTGAAGGTGACGGAGAGGCCGTCGGCCGAGCCCTCCCAGGAGGTGGCGAGGCGCGGCGAAAGCCCATCCTTGCCGTCGAACGACGCTTCGGCAAGCGGCTCGATCACCTTGCTTGCGACGAAAAAGACGCCGTTCGAGGCGACGATGGCAGGGTTGAGGTTCTTCGGCTCGGAATCGGCGGCAACGATCAGCCGGCCGCCGCCGGACGCGGTCTGCGCAAGCGTCTGTCGGGCGAGCGCCGTCGAAGCAAGCAGCAGGGCGGTGACCTTCATCAGCGTGCGCCGCGAGATAGATGATACGGTCATGACCCCTCCTGATCGGTGAAATTCGGGTGCCCATATTCAGGGCGAAATGCAAGTTGTCATAGAGGTTAGATTCGAATGGTTGGGCTGGGCGAGATATTTTTTGTCACCCAGCCATTATTCGCTCAGCCGTTGGCCGCGACACGGGCAGGCTCGGTGAAGAGATTACGATAAGCGGCACCCGGATGCGGCGCGACGAGCCGTGGCCCCGCTCCCCCAAGTTTTTCCCGCAACGTCCCCTTGGCGTAGTCGGTCTTGTAGACGCCGCGCTTCTGCAGTTCCGGCACCAGCAGATCGACGGCATCCTCGAAACTCTCGGGCGTCACGGCATAGGCAAGATTGAAGCCGTCGACATCGGTGTCCTCGACCCATTCCTGCATCAGGTCGGCGACCGTTTGCGGCGAGCCGACGAAAACAGGGCCGAAACCGCCGACACCGACCCAGTCGGCCATTTCGCGCACCGTCCATTCCTTGGTGGGATCGATGGTGGTGAAGGTCTCGACGGCCGATTGCACCGCATTGGTATGGCGGTGCCGCAGCACCTCGTCCGGCCCGAACTGGCCGAAATCGATGCCGGTCCAGCCGGAAATCAGCGTCAGCGCGCCCTCGAAGGAGGCATATTCGCGATATTCGTTGAACTTCCGCTGTGCTTCCGCATCGGTCTCGCCGAGGATGACGGTCTGCAGGTTGAAGGCAAGGATTTCGCGCGGGTTGCGGCCGATGCGTTCGGCCGCCTCGCGGACATTGGCGACGTAGCGCTTCAGCACCGCCTTCGATGGAGAGGCGACGAAGATGCATTCGGCATGGGCGCCAGCGAAGTCCTTGCCGCGGCTCGAGGCGCCGGCCTGGTAGAGCACCGGTGTACGTTGCGGCGAGGGTTCGCTCAAGTGAATGCCGGGCACGTTGAAATGCTTGCCGGAATGGCGGATCGGGTGGACTTTTTCTGGATGGGTGAAGATGCCGGTTTCCCGGTCGCGGACGACTGCGCCGTCCTCCCAGCTTCCCTCCCAGAGCTTGTAGCAGACCTCGAGATATTCCTCGGCGAGATCGTAGCGATCGTCATGCTTCGTCTGTGCCGGCTGGCCGATATTGAGCGCGCCGCTGTTGAGATAGGAGGTGACGATATTCCAGCCGACGCGACCCTTGGTCAGATGGTCGAGCGTCGAGATGCGGCGGGCGAAGGTATAGGGATGCTCGAAGGAGAGCGACGCCGTCAGGCCGAAGCCGAGGTGCTCGGTCTCGTAGGCCATGGTGGGGATCAGCTGTAGCGGGTCGTTGACCGGCACCTGCGCCGAATGGCGAAGTGCGGCATCGACATTGCCGTTCAGCACATCGTAGACGCCGAGCACGTCGGCGATGAACAGCCCGTCGAACTTGCCGCGCTCCAGCGTCTTTGCCAGATGCACCCAGTAGTCGAGATCCTTGTAGGTTGATGACTTGTCGCGCGGATGGCGCCAGAGCCCTGGCGACTGGTGTCCGACGCAATTCATGTCGAAGGCGTTCAGCCTGAATTCGCGGGTCATGTCTTTCTTCCTTGGAATTAGGGATTGCTGCGGCCGAGGCCGTAGGTTAGCGCCAACGCGCCGACGAGCACGGCGCCCTTGACGAAGTCCTGGGTGTAGTAAGGGGCGTTCAGCATGGTGAGGCCGTTCAGCAGCACGCCGACGAAGACGGCGCCGGCAATGGTGCCAAGCACGTTTGGACGTCGCAGGTTGAAGACGGCAAAGCCGATCAGTGCTGCGGCAACCGAATCCATCAGCAGCGAGCCGCCGGAGGAAATGTCACCGCGCCCGACGCGGGCGGCAATCACGATGCCGCCGAGCGATGCCAGCGTGCCCGATAGGACATAGGCGAGCGTCTTCAGCCGCACGGTCGAGGCGCCGGCAAGCCGGGTCGCGACCTCGTTGCCGCCGGTCGCAAACAGCAGGCGGCCGATGCGGGTGCGTTCGGTGAGAATGAAGAGTGCGATGGCGACCACCGCCATCAGCACCACCGAAACGGGCAGGGTGCCGAGAATGCTGTAGCGGCCGATCAGCAAAAAGGCCGGATCGTAGGCGCCGGTCGCTTTTGAGCCGTCGGGCAGGGTGAGGCCGGCCGAAATCGACCGGCCGGCGGTCGGGATCAGCTGCAGCCCGGAAAGCAGGAACATCATCGCCAGTGTCGCGAGCAGATCCGGCACCTTCAGGCGGACGATGAGGAAGGCATTGACGAGACCGACCAGCGCGCCGAAGGCGAGCACCAGCGGCACCGCCGCATAGGCATCAAGATGCCAGACGATCATCGCGTAACTCGCCGCCATCACGCTCGATGCGGCGACCGCGCCGATCGACAGGTCGAAACCGCCAACGGCAAGGGTGACGGTAACGCCGGCGCCGAGAATGGCGACGACGGACACCGCCTGCAGGATGCTCATCAGATTGGCGATATTGATGAAGGCGGGCTCGGCGATGGTGAAACCGACGACGAGCAGTGCCAGCAGGATGAACACTGCGCTCGCCCGCAGGAACGCCCCGAGGGCGGCAAGACGACCGCTATCGGCTTGCGGCGATGGCCTTGGCCGGGTGTTTGCCTGTGGAAGAGTGTCGTCGTCGATCGTCGTCATGCGGATATTCCCTGGATGGCGGAAGGAGCGGTAATTCCGCCTGCAGCGGGCATCAAAACGTGGCGGTCGATGACGAGGATGCGATCGGCCACCTCATAGGCCTCCTCCGGGTCGGAGGTCGCAATCAGCGTTGCCCGGTCGCTGCGGGCGCGGATTGCCCGGATGATGTCATGACGGGCGCCGACATCGACGCCCTGGAAGGGTTCGTCGAGCAGCAGCAGCCGGCTCGGCTCCGCCTCCCAGCGGGCGATCACCGCCTTCTGCTGGTTGCCGCCGGACAGCGACCACACCGAGGCGAACGGACCCGAGGCATTGATGCCAAAACGGGCGATCGCCTGTTCGGCCTCGCGTCGTTCACGGCCGCCGATAAGGAAACCGCGCGGATACCATTTGCCAAGATGCGGCAGGCTGATCGTCGCCGACAGCGAATGGCCGGGCCATCCCGGCGGCATGAGCGAGGAACGATGACGGTCTTCGGCGGCCATGGCGACACCCGCCGCAATTGCCTCGGCGGGGCTATTCGGCCGGTAGGGCCGACCGCCGAGGAACATCGCACCACCGGCAAGCGCCGTCACGCCGAAGATCGCCTGGAGCAACCGGCTCTTGCCGGCGCCGCGCACGCCGGTTACCGCCACCACCTCGCCTTCATGCAGCGACAGATCGAAGGGTGCGCCTGTCGGCAGCAGGCTGATATCGCGCATCTCGAAGATCGCCGGACCCGTCGCGGAACGCGCATCCGGCCGCGCCGCATCCAGTCTGCGGCCGATCATCGTTTCGATGGCGCTCGAAAAATCGATCGGCCGCGAGAAGGTGCCGGCGACGCGGCCGCCGCGCATGACGAGCGCGCGATCGGCGATGGCTTCGAGATCGGCGGTGCGATGCGAGATATAGAGGACCGCCAGGCCCTTTTGGCGAAGCCTAAGCAGAATATCGAAGAGGCGGCGGCTTTCCTCTCCGGAAAGGCTTGCCGTCGGCTCGTCGAGGATCAGGAGGTCGGCGCGATTGGCAAGCGCCCGGGCGATCGCCACCAGCTGCCGATCGGCGCTGGCGAGGGTGCCGAAATCACGGTCGAGCGGCAGGGTGAAGCCGGCGGCATCGAGCATTGCCTGCGCGGCGCGGCGGATGCCGGCGCGCGAGACGAAGAAGGGTGTGCTGCGATCGGCAAAATGATTGAGAAGCAGTGCATCGGCAACGCTCAGGCCGGCCGCGCCGACAAGATCCGTCGACTGATGCACGGTGACGACGCCGGCCCTTGCCGCTTCGGCCGGGCTACGTGGCGCAAAGGCGCGGCCATCGAGGCTGATCGTGCCGCCATCAGCCGGAAGCACGCCGGAAAGGATCTTGACCAGCGTCGATTTGCCCGCGCCGTTTGCGCCCATCAGCGCCACGATCTCGCCGCGCTCCATCGAAAAATCAGCGCCGGCAAGCGCCCGCGTCGACCCGAAACTGCGGGTGATATTTTCAATGTGAAGAAGCGGCATCGATAAAGGTCCGGGGCTGCAATCGAAGCCGGAGTGTGCCCTGTCCGGGCGGTCGAACTCCAGGCACGCCTTTCCCCCGCGAACTGCCCTCGGGAAACAAAGAATCTCCCACAGCCCATAAAATCGGATCATTTACTCTACTAAAAACATAGAGATTATATTTAATAATCCGACGCGTCGCGAGGGCTGCCAGACCTGTCAGACGACGCTCCCGATTGCTAAAAGGAACGCGACGATGAAATCCCTCGCACGGCTCGCACTGTCTGCCGCCGTCATTCCGTTCATTTTCATTCAAGGCGCAAAAGCCGACGGTCTGTCCGGCGCTCCTGCCCCTTTCGACAAGGGCGGCGTCAAGGTCGCGCTGATCAGCTACATCTCGGCCGGCGATTTCTTCCAGGCCTATCAGGCGGGGGCTGAAGCCCAGGCCAAGGCGCTGGCTATCGACCTGCGCATCTTCCCCGGCCGGCAAGACGCCGCCGAGCAGCGCGAGCAGATCCTCCAGGCGATCAATCTCGGCGTCTCCGGCATCGTCATCGACCACGGTCTGCCTGAATCGCTCGGCGACGTCGTGCAGCAGGCGCTCGACAAGGGAATCAAGGTCGTGGCCTTCGACGTCAACCTCAACAATCCCAAGATTCCGCAGGTGGAGCAGAGCGATCACGAACTCGCATCATCGGCGCTTGAACAGGTGGTGAAGGACAACGGCAACAGCTTCAGCGCCGGTTATGTCTATGTTGCGGGCTTCGCGCCGCTCGACCGCCGCAACGAGGTCTGGGACAAGTTCAAGACGGACAATAAAGGCGTGGTCGAAAAGGCCCGCTTCGGCAATGTCAGCGACACGACGGCGACTTCGACCGCCGATCAGGCGAAGGCCGTGCTCACTGCCAATCCCGATATATCGGTCGTCTTCGCCCCCTATGACGAATTCGCTCGCGGCGTGAAGCTCGCCGCCAACGATCTCGGCATCGCCAAGAAACTGAAGATCTATTCGGCCGACGTGTCGACGGCCGATATCCAGGAAATCACCGAGGAAGGCAGCCCGTGGGTTGCGACCGTCGCGACCAATCCTGCCGTCGTCGGCGCCGTCTCCATTCGCGCCGCAGCCCTCGAAATCGCCGGGCAGACGGTTCCCCACCAAATCACCGTGAAGCCGACGCTTCTGACGCAGGAGAGCCTGCGTGCAGCCGGCGTCAAGACGATCGAGGAACTGGCCGAAAAGATCCCGGCCTTCAGCACGAGCGATGCGGCGACCGCCAGCTGGATCCCGGACAAGCTGTTCTGAGACCTCGCACTTCGATCCTTCCGGCGGAAGCGTGTGGCTCCCGTCGGATCATCTTTTTGGAGAATTGGAGTTCCGCCCATGAGCCAATCCAATGTCGTCTTCGCGGCCAGCCGCAACCCGACGCGCGAAGACCTCTTTGCCCGTGCGGAGGATATCTCTGCCGACCTTTCCAGGCGCGCCGCAGACCTCGATCGCGAAGGCCGACCGCCGCTTGGCGAAATCGTCAAATTGAAGAATGCCGGGCTGCTCAATGCGCTGCATCCCCGTGAGATCGGCGGCGGTGGCCTCGATTGGGTGGACGGGCTGAGGCTGGTGCGCATTCTCGCCCGTGGCGAGAGCTCGATCGGCCAGCTGCTCGGCTACCACTATGTCAACAGCCAGTACATCTATTGGGCGCTTGATGCGGCGCGGGCCCATGCGCTGGGTAGCGATACGGTCGCCAGGAACCTCTATTGGGGTGCGGCCGTCAATCCGCGCGATCCCGGGCTGGTGCTCACCCGTCGCGGCAATGGCTATGTGCTGAACGGACGCAAGTCCTTTTCCACGGCGGCTCGGGTCTCCGATTACATCAATGCCAATGCGACGCTCGACGACAAGATCGCCGGTTTCGCCGTGCCGACCAATCGTCAGGGTTACGTCGCCAATGACGACTGGGACAATATCGGCCAGCGCCTGTCCGACAGCGGCAGCGTCGAGTTCCGCGACTTCCCGGTCTACGAGGAGGACTTCGTCGGCGCGCCGGCAGCAGCCGACGCAGCGCCGCCGGTGCTTTCGACCTTCAATACGCCGTTCATCCAGCTGGTCTTCGTCAACTTCTATCTCGGCACCGCCGAAGGCGCGCTGCAGGCTGCCGTCGACTATGTCCGCACCACCACCCGGCCGTGGATCACCTCCGGCGTCGAGCGGGCGGCGGATGATCCTTATATCCTCGAACGCGTAGGCGAATTCACCGCAGCTGTGAAGGCCTCGGCAGCCCTTGCCGACAACGCCGCAGCCGCCGTGCAGGCGGGCCTTGCCCGCGGCCGCGACGTCACCGCGCGCGAGCGCGGCGCGGCGGCGGCGGAAGCCTATGCCGCCAAGGTCCACGCCACCCATGTCTCGCTCGACATCACCTCGCGGGTCTTCGAGCTGACGGGCGCGCGCTCGACGGTCGACAAATACCGTTTCGACCGTTTCTGGCGCAATGTGCGCACCCACACTCTGCACGATCCGGTCTTCTACAAGGCGAAGGAAGTCGGTGAATTCGTGCTGAACGACAAGATACCGGAGGTCAGCCTCTATAGCTGAGGCGCCACGCTGTCATCGAACATGAATAACCCCATTGCCGGCGCCGGCAACGGGGTTTTCGTTTGGACGAGCGGGAGATTTCAGAGTGCGCCGTTCTTCGGCGGTGTCACACCGTTCAAATGGTAGTTGCCGACGACGTGATATTTCCAACGCACGGGATCATGCAGCGTATGGGTGCGGGCATTGCGCCAGTGGCGGTCGAGGTTGAGGCCTGTTTGTACCGACGAGGTTCCGGCAAGCTCGAAAAGCGTGTTCGAGGCCTCGATTGCCACTTCGGTCGTCAGCACCTTCGCCGCAGCGACCGCCAGCGTCGCTGCGATCACCTTTTCCTCCGTCGTCTCGACCTGCGCGGCATCGACCATGTGGCCGGCGCGCTCCACCAGAGCCGTTGCGGCTTCCAGCCGGATGGCGATCTGGCCGACTTTGGCGATCGTCAGCGGATCGTCGGAGGCACGCTCAAGGCCGCTATCCATCCAAGGGCGCGATTTCGTCCTGACGAACTCCAGCGTTTCGGCAAAGGCCGCCCGTGCGATGCCGAGATCGACGCCGGCATGGATGATCTGACCAACGGAACCGATCGTCGTCGGCCGCTCGAAGCCCTTGTGATGGAAGACCACGGAATCGGCGCTGACATAGACATTGTCGAGGATCGTCGAGCCGCTGCCGGTGGTGCGCTGGCCAAAACCGTCCCAGTCGTCGACAATCTCGACACCTTCGGTGCCCTTCGGCACAAAAGCCATGGTCAGCCGATCCTCCGGATCGAGCGCGAAGATGGTGATCCAGTCGGCGAAGAGGACGCCGGTCGAATAGTATTTGCGCCCGTTGATCCGGTAACCCGGACCGTCGCGGGTGATGCGCGTATTGTAGTGGCCGACGGTCTTGGTGCCGCGCTCGGACAGCGCATTGCCGAAACGATCGCCGGCCAGCACGCGGCTGAAGAAATAGCGCTGCTGCTCCTCGCCGCCGTCGGTTCTGAGCGCCTCGAGAATATAGAAATGGTTCTGCGGGATCTGGCCGATCGAGCCGTCCGCCTCCGACAGGATCGCGGTGATCTCGGCAAGCACGGCGTTGGAGACGTCGAGCCCGCCATATTGCGCGGGCACGGTGATCGCCAGGAGGCCGGACTGGGCGATGAGATCGAGTTCGCTAAACGGCAGTATCCGCTCTGCGTCACGCTCGGCGGCGCGCGCGGAAAATTGCGCCGCCAGTCTGTGGGCGGTGGCGATCGCCTCCTCGTCGCTGCCGATACGGTCGGCCACGGGCCGGATCTGGTCTGCTTGCCTCAGCACGGTGTTCATCGATGCTCCATTTCTGACGGCCCTATCGGTGAAAGAAATCAAGCGTCGAGATAAGAGTACAAATTCTATAGATGTGATAGAAAATGAAAAGTGTTTGCTTATCAGGCTCCGACCGCCGCGATTAGGCTTCCGGTCTGGCGTTTGCGCGAAAACGCGGGTCGGAGAAGCAATGAAATTCCTGCGTGAAATTTCCGCAGCCGGCCTCGATTTGATTTCAGCGACCTCTTACCTAACCGATATCCAATGCGTCGCCGTAGCGACTCCAGACAGAACGCCCAATGCGGGACAGGCGGTCGCCTTGCCCGATCCATGAGGAAAATCATGACCCCACGGCAGTTGCGCCTCGGCGCCTTCATGCGTCCCGTCAGCCTGCATACCGGCGCGTGGCGCTATCCCGGCTCCTATCCCGACGCCAATTTCAATTTCGCGCATCTGAAGTCCTTCGCGCAGGCGTTGGAGCGGGCGAAATTCGATGCGTTCTTCATGGCCGATCACCTTGCCGTGCTCAATATGCCGGTCGAGGCGCTGCGCCGCAGCCACACCGTCACCTCCTTCGAGCCCTTCACGCTGCTCTCGGCGCTGGCGGCGGTGACGGAGCGTATCGGCCTCGTCGCGACCGCCTCCACCACCTTCGACGAGCCCTATCACATCGCTCGTCGTTTCGCCTCGCTCGACTATATCAGCGGTGGCCGCGCCGGCTGGAACATCGTCACGACGTCCAACCCCGACGCCGCGCTCAATTTCGGCCTCGACGAACATGTGGAGCACGGCGAGCGCTATCATCGCGCCCGGGAATTCTACGACGTGGTCACCGGGCTCTGGGACAGCTTCGCCGACGATGCCTTTATCCGTGACCGGGAAAGCGGCCTGTTCTTCGATCCGGAGAAGATGCATGTGCTCGGCCACAAGGGCGAGGAACTCAGCGTCCGCGGACCGCTCAATATCGCCCGGCCGCCGCAGGGCTGGCCAGTCATCGTCCAAGCCGGCCAGTCGGACCCCGGCCGCCAGCTTGCCGCGGAGACCGCCGAGATGGTCTTCTGTTCGCCGCGCGATCTTGCCGCGGGCAAGGCGCTTTATGCCGATATCAAGGGCCGCATGGAAGCCATCGGCCGCAACCGCGAGCATCTGAAGATCCTGCCTGCCGCCTTCATTATCGTCGGCGACAGCATCGAGGAGGCCCGCGCCAAACGCGCCACCCTCGACAGTCTGGTGCATTACGACAGCGCCATCGCTTCGCTTTCGATCGCGCTCGGCCATGACGCTTCGGGCTTCGATCCCGACGCACCGCTGCCGGCCGATATTCCCGACACCAATGCCAGCAAGACCGGTCGGGCACAGGTGCTGAAGCTTGCCGCCGAAGAAAATCTGACGGTGCGTCAGTTGGCGCAACGTTATGGCGGCTATGCCGGCCTTGCCTTCGTCGGCACGCCGGCCAGCATCGCCGACGAGATGGAGCGCTGGCTGGACGACGAGGGTTCGGATGGTTTCAACGTGGTCTTCCCCTATCTGCCGCAGGGTCTCCTCGACGTCACCGAACGGCTGGTTCCCGAGCTGCAGCGCCGCGGCCTGTTCCGCAGTGAATACGAGGGCACGACGTTGCGCGAGCATCTCGGATTACCGCGGCCGGAGAACCGGTTCTTTGCATCAGGTACATGAGGGGGCTCGCTTCTGCTTTCCGGAAGCAAGCCGATAGTGCTCAGGCCATGATCCCAACCCGAAATGCATCGCTTTCGCCCGGCATCAGTTCGAGGGGCCAGATAATGTTGCGGTCGCCTCCCGGATAGAAATCTCGATAGACCGGCATGGTGGCGAGAAGCATCTGGCCGAGCGCAACACCGAGATCGTAGAGCGAGATGCTGAAGCAACTCAGCGACGGCTGCAGGAACCGTGCGCGCGGAGCGTCGCGGAAGCCGATCACCGCAAGGTCGCGGCCGGGCATGACGCCCGATTCCATCAGGCGGCGGTAAAGGCCGATCGCCATCAGCTCGTAGATCAGGATCACCGCCGTCGGCCGCTCTTCGAGCAGCAGCAGCTCATGGGCCGCCTGATAGCCGCCCTGTTCGCTCGACCTGACGCGGATGACGAGTGACGGGTCGAAGGCAATGTCGTGCCGCTCGAGCGCCCGGCGATAACTGTCGATAAAGAGATAGCCGAGGTTGGCCTCGCTCGACGGCGCGGTGATTGCGATCCGGCGATGTCCCAGCGCGATCAGCCGCTCGACGGCATGGTCGGCCACGCCCTCGAAATCGAGATCGATCCAGGGGAAATTGCTGGCCGAAAGGCTGCGGCCGAGCGCGACGAAGGGGATCTTCGCCCGCGACAGAAAGTCGATGCGTGGGTCGACGCGCTGCGTGTCCGAGATGATCATCGCATCGACGATGCGCCGCGCCACCATCCGCTTCAGATATTCGTGCGGGTCCTCATCGCTCGGGCAGGGCAACATGATGAGGTCGAGCTTGTGGCGAGCAAAGACGCTCTGCAGGCCGCTGGTGACGCCGAGGAAGAAGTTGTCGGCGTTCTCGACCGTCTCCTTGCTGGATTCGATCATCAATCCGATGACCTTCGTCTCCCCCTGCCTCAGGCTCCGCCCAGACTGGTTGGCGACGTAGCCGAGTTCCTCGGCCGCCGCCAGCACCCGCCGGCGGGTTTCCTGATTGACATCAGGCTTGCCGTTCAGCGCGCGGGAGACCGTGCCGATCGAAATATTCAAGTGTTCGGCAAGCTGGCGAATCCCCTTCATCGCTGACGATTTTCCCCGGAGCATGATGCCGAAAAGTGTGCGCGGTTTTCGTACGACATCATGCTCCCTTTCTTTAATTCAGATCCGTCCGGATCTGGGGCCCGTAATTTCCCAGTTGGCGTCTATTGACACCGCAAAATGTTTCCGCATACAGTCGTAAACGTTTACGGAGTGCGTGTCACGAGGAGAGTTGACACCATTCCCCTGGAGGAAATCGTGAAATTCAGTGCCATTCTGTGCGGGTGCGGAGCTATGTCCAAAGGTTGGTTGCGAGCCATCGCTTCCAACCCTCTGCTGGCCGACTCCATCACCATTGTCGGCCTCGTCGACCTGAACCGGGAGACGGCGGAAAAGCTTGCCGGGGAGTTCAGCCTTGAAGGCGCCGTCATCGGTTCGGACCTGTCCGACGTGATCGCGGCCACGAAGGCCGACCTGGTCTTCGATATCGTCATTCCGGCTGCGCGCTACGACGTCGTTTCGACGGCACTCAAGGCCGGCTGCCATGTGCTCAGCGAAAAGCCGATGGCGGCCTCGCTTGCAGAGGGCGCCGCACTGATCGATCTAGCCGCCGAGACCGGCCGCATCCACGCCGTCATCCAGAACCGTCGCTTCATATCAGGCGTCAGGCGCCTGCGCCGCTTTGTCGACAGCGGCGCGATCGGCGAACTCACCGGCATCCATTGCGACTTCTTCCTGGCGCCGCATTTCGGCGGCTTCCGCGAAGAGATGGACAACGTCTTGCTTCTCGACATGGCGATCCACACCTTCGATGCGGCGCGCTACGTCGCCGACAGGAAGCCGCTCGCCGTCTATTGCGTCGAGCGCAATCCGAAGGGTTCGTGGTACCGGCACGGCGCCGCAGCCAATGCCATCTTCGAATTTTCCGACGACATCGTCTTCACCTATCGCGGTTCCTGGTGCGCCGAGGGCGAGCGGACCAGCTGGGAAAGCCAATGGCGTCTCGTCGGCTCGAAGGGAATGCTCACCTGGGATGGCGAGGAGAGTTTCAAGGCGACTGTCGCCGGTGAAGAGCCCGGCCTTTTGCATGGTTCCGCTGCCGTTAACGTTCCCGGTCCGGAACATGACGAGGAGACCCATGGCCACGCCAGCGTCATCGCCGACTTCATCGCGGCGATCGGCACCGGCAGACGGCCCGAGACGGTCAATTCCGACAATATCAGAAGCCTTGCCATGGTCTTCGGCGCGATCGAAAGCGCCAAGACGGGCAAGCGCGTCGAAATTTCAGCATAGGATCAAGTGACGTGAGCAACCCTGCAAAATCCATTCGTATCGGCACCATGGTCAGCGGCAACAACGGCGATGCCGCGGCGCGCATCGGCGAGATCGCCGATATGGGCTTCGAAAGCTTCGAGCCCTTCTTCTGGCAAACGACCAAGGGCCAGGACCTTGCCGAGCTCGGCAAGCGCTGCCTCGATGCGATCGGCGACCGCGACATCACCATCTCGACGCTCGGCATGTTCGGCAACCCGCTGGAAGAAGCCGCAATCGACCTCGAAACGCTGGACGGCTGGAAGCACTGCATCGACAATGCCCATCACTTCGGCGCCACCTGCGTTGCCGGCTTCACCGGCCGCATCCGCGGCAAGCCGCTGACCGACAGCCTGCCTCGCTACAAGCAGGTCTGGAGCGAGCTTGCCAAGCGGGCGGCCGACAAGGGCATCAAGATCGCCTTCGAGAATTGCGCCATGGACGGCAATTGGGCAAGCGGCGACTGGAACATCGCCCACAATCCCGATGCGTGGGAACTGATGTTCAACGAGACGGCGGACGAGAATATCGGTCTGGAATGGGAGCCGTGCCATCAGATGGTCTATCTGATCGATCCTTTGCCGCAGATCCGCAAATGGGCGCACAAATTCTTCCACGTCCACGGCAAGGATGCGACCATCCGCTGGGAGGTCATCAAGGAACACGGCATCTTCGGCAAGGAGAAGTTCGTCTTCATGCGCACGCCGGGCTTCGGCGACAGCAACTGGACCGACATTATTTCAGAACTGCGCCTTGCCGGCTGGTCTGGCTCGATCGACATCGAAGGCTGGCACGACCCGGTCTATCGCGACGCGCTTGAGATGACTGGTCAGGTTCACGGGCTCAACTATCTGAAGAAGTGCCGGGGCGGAGATTTCGTTGTTGATCCCTGATCGACCGCCTAAGCTAGCGCCGCCGGGCTGGGAGGCCCGCCGGCGCCACGCCTGACTAACTTGGGATTTTTCGCGGCGCAGCCGCTTTTTTGGGAGGAAAGCATGAAAAGAATTGCAAGACTTGCGCTAGCACTCGGCACGGCGATGCTGATGACATCGGTCGGCCATGCCGAACAGAAGACCTTCAAGATCTGGTGGTTCGAGGAGCCGACCACGGCTCAGGGCATTGTCTGGAAGAAAGCGCTCGAGGAGTTCAAGACGAAACATCCAGACATCAACGTCAGCTTCGAGCAGAAGACCTTTCAGCAGTTGCAGGCCTCAGGCGGCATGATCCTCAATTCCGATCAGGCCCCCGACGTGCTTGAGTACAACAAAGGCAATGCGACCGCTGGCTTGGTTGCAAGCCAGGGATTGCTCACCAACCTGGATGACTATGTGAAGAAAGAAGGCTGGGACAAGATCCTTAACGAAGGCGATTTTGTCCTGAGCCGTTATGACGAAAAGGGCATCTATGGCTCCGGCCCTGTTTGGGGCGTTTCGGTCTTCGGCGAATATGTCTCGTGCTTCTACAATATTGACATGTTCGAAAAGGCAGGCCTCAAGCCGCCGACGACGCTCGAAGAGTGGGTCGCTGACATGGAAGCCTTCAAGCAGAAGGGTCTCACGCCTCTCGCGCTCGGGGCGATCGACACCAGTGGCCAGCACTTGCTAGCCTCTCTAGCCTATACCAAGGCCGATGACGCCTGGGTCCAGAATTATCAGGGCTTGAAGGCTCCCCTCGACGGCGCGCCCTATCTCTATGCGGCGCAAACATTGCTCGACTGGGTCAAAAAGGGCTACATCAACAAGGACTCCACGGGCATGAAGGACCCGGACGCGGCTCTGCTCTTCACCTCCGGCAAGGCGCCGATGTACGTCTCGGGCACTTGGAATCTCGGCACCTTCGCCTCGACCATCAAGGACTTCAAGTGGGGTCAGTTCGTCATTCCGACGCCGAAATATTCGGTTGGCTCGACAGGCAATCTCTGGGTCGTTCCCAAGGGTAGCAAGAATCCCGATCTCGCCGCCGAGTGGATCAGCCTGACCTTGTCGCCGAAATACCAAGCTGAACTCGGCAATGCCGGCGGCGTGCCGATCGCCGCTGATCTTTCCGTCATCACCAACCCCATCGGTAAGAACGCCGCAGCGGTTTTCAAGCAGATCTCTGACAAAAACGGCCTCGGTTTCTATCCTGACTGGCCGGTTCCCGGCTACTACGACGTGCTCAACCAGAAGGACACCGGTCTCTTCCAGGGCAGTCTTACTGCGGAGCAGTTCGTCGAACAGATCAAGCAGGTTTACGACGACACGCAGGAAAATCAGTAGCGCGACCTTGAACGCTGGGCTGCGCCGAAGGCGCGGCCCAGCGGGCGAGGCTGAAGGAAGAATGATATGGCCATATCCAGCCAGCGATCGAGCGACGGTTCACGAAGCTATAGCCTCTATCTCATTCCGGGGACGATCGGCTTCATTCTGATTGTACTCATACCGCAGCTTGCGAATCTCGGGCTGAGCTTCACGGCATGGAAAGGCGTCGGCACGCCACGACCGGTCGGCCTGCAGAACTATCATCGCCTGCTGACGGATGATCAATTCTGGGGATCGATGTATCACACGCTGCTGTTCATCGTTTCGATGACCGTGATACCGGTGTGCATCGGCCTGGTCCTAGCCGCTCTGCTGTTCGACTATGTCAGGGACCAATTCGGTGAATGGGTCTCGAGCTTTTTCAGAGCCGGCTTTTACTTACCGCAGATTCTGCCCGTAACGGTCGCGGGCGTCCTCTGGGGTTGGATTCTCAATCCCGTCGGTGTCATCAACATCACGCTAAAGGCCATCGGCCTTGATAATCTCGCACAGAACTGGATCGGCGATGCGACATACGCCCTTGCTGCCGTCTCGCTGGTCATTGTCTGGATACAGGTCGGTTACTGTCTGGTGGTTTTCATGGCCGGTCTTTCGCGTATCGACCCTTCGCTCTACGAGGCTGCCGAGCTCGATGGGGCAAACTGGTGGAGCCGGCTGGTGACGATCACCATTCCACTTCTGGCGCCGGAGATTTTCGTCGTTGTGCTGACCACGCTGATCGCAGCGCTTAAAGTCTTTGCGCCAATCTTTGTCATCACCGCCGGCGGCCCCGATAACGCCACCCTCGTGCCATCCTATCTGACTTACTACCACTTCTTCACAACACAGCGCGTCGGCTATGCCGCAGCCATCGCGGTCGTGCAAACGACTCTGACGATCGCTTTGGCTGTCATTTTCCTACGCTTCCAGAGCCAGCAGGAGTCGAAGGAGTAGATCATGGCTTACTCAGTTCTCAGCGATGGTACGACCAAGGCAAAGGCGACGGTGGCAGCCGACCGCGCGCGACGCGATCCCATGCGGTGGGTGGTGCTGGCCATCCTTATTCTACTCCTCGCCTTTACGCTGTTTCCCTTTTTCCTTGCTCTGCTCAACGCCGTCAAGGCGAGTGCCGAATACGCGGTCGGCGGACCGCTTTCGATTCCCCGGTCGATCGATCTCACGGCGATCGAGAAATTCTGGACCGTGTCTGATTTCAGCCGCAAGCTGCTCAACAGCGTGGTGATCAGTCTCGCCGTGTCGGTGTTGGGGGTACTGATAAGCCTGTTCAACGCCTATGCGATTGGGGTCGGCAAGGTGCCCGGTTCGCGCCTGATTTTGGTGGTCTTTCTTCTCGGCATTATGGTGCCGCAGGAATCGATCATCTACCCACTTTACTACATGGCGAAAGCGAGCGGTCTCTACGATACGCAGCTTTCCGTGATCATTATTTTCGCGGTCCTGCAAAGCGCGTTCGGGACTTACCTGCTCTCGACCGTGCTGAGCACCTTTCCGAAGGAAATCCTCGAAGCGGCCGAGATGGATGGTTCGACCCACTGGAAAACGCTGTGGTTCGTGGTCGTCCCAGTACTGCGGCCGACACTCATGGTCCTCGGAACCTTCTTTTTCATCTGGACTTGGAACGAATTCTTGATCCCGCTGGTCATGCTGGTGTCCAACAACAACCAGACGGTCTCGGTCGCCATGGGCCTCACCCGCGGTCAGAATATGTCGGACCCGGTGCTGCAGGCCTCGGCGGCTTTCCTGGGTATAATACCGACCGTGATCTTCTTCTTGATCTTCCAGCGCACGTTAACGCGCGGCATCGCCGCCGGAGCAGTCAAATGACAACGTTTTTCACCCTTGGCCATCTCATCGGCCCCGCTTGGGGACCAGCAAGGTTTTCGGCATGAGCCAGGACATCCAGATCGAACTCTCGGGCATCGAGAAGCACTACGGCGCCTTTCATGCGCTTAAGAATGTCAACCTTTCAATTCCCAAGGGCACGTTCGTCGCGCTGGTCGGCCCATCCGGATGCGGCAAGTCCACGTTGCTCCGCTCGCTTGCCGGGCTGGAAAAAATTACCGGCGGCACGCTGAAGATTGCCGGCGAGGTGATGAACGACGTCCCGCCGCGGGAGCGCAATATCGCCATGGTTTTTCAGAGTTACGCGCTGTATCCGCATATGACGGTGGAGCAGAACCTGACCTATTCGCTGAAAATGCACGGCGTCCCCAAGGCTGAGGCAAAGCGGAAAGCCGAGGCAGTCGCTGTCATCACCGGTCTTTCACGGCTGCTCGACCGTTATCCGCGCCAGCTTTCGGGAGGCCAACGGCAGCGTGTAGCCATGGGCCGCGCCATTATCCGCAACCCCCAGGCCTTCCTGTTCGACGAGCCGCTTTCCAATCTTGATGCGGCGCTACGCGTCTCGATGCGCAAGGAAATCCGCGCCCTGCACGATCGGCTGGGCGCCACCTCGGTGTATGTTACCCATGACCAGATCGAAGCGATGACGATGGCCGACCATGTGGTGGTGATGCGCGACGGCATCATCGAACAGCAAGGCGCGCCGCTTGATCTCTATGACCGGCCGGCGAACCGGTTCGTCGCCGGTTTCATCGGTTCGCCAGCGATGAATTTCATTCCCGCGATTGCCGCGGAAGACGGCAAGAGCCTTATCCTGGATTTCGGCGCGGTGAAGCAGACGCTTGCGATCACCCGCGCCATCGAACCCGGGCGTAAGCTCATCGCGGGCATCCGGCCGGAACATATCGGCGTCGTCGAGCCCGGCCATGGCAGCTTCGACGTGCCGATCGCTTTCGTCGAATCGACCGGCTCATCGACCTTCATCGCCGCAGCCACCCAGCCGGAACTGACGATCGTCGAGACGCGCCGCGACAGGGTCAAGGCGGGGGAGATGATCGGACTTTCGGTCGATCCGGACCAGATCCATCTCTTCGACGCGTCGACGGACCACGTCATCTAAAGGCACCAGCCCGTCGGCTTGGAAATGTCATAAATCGAACCTGGTGACGCCATCGAGCCAGATCTCGAAGCCATCACCGGCGACCGGCTGCGCGACAACTCGACCCGACGATCGCCTGACGGCCTGCCGGTCGAGCTTCGATCGGCTGGCAAGAAAAACAGATCCTGTACATTCATCGCTGTTGACAACGGCGAGCAATCGATATTGTCTTGTAAAGCGCTTTACTAAACCGCTTTACAACAGGTCCAGTCAATGGCCAAGGGAACGACACCAAGCCTGAAGGATGTTGCGGCGGCTGCCGGGGTGTCGGTCACGACAGTGTCGCGTTTCGTCAACGGAAGCCTCGACCTTCCCTTTCAGACCAAGAAGCGCATCGAGGATGCGATCAAGACGCTGAACTACCGGCCGAACCCGCATGCGCGCCGGTTAAGCAGGGGGCGCTCGGACACGATCGGTCTCGTCGTGCCCGATATCGCCAATCCCTTCTTCGCGACCCTGGTCGCCGCCGTCGAACAGGCGGCCGATGAAAAGAAGCTGGCGGTCTCGCTGCATGCGACGCTCAACCGGCCGGGGCGCGAAATCGAATATCTGCAGCTGATCGAGCGCAATCACGTCGACGGCCTGATCTTCGTCACCAACCATCCCGACGACGGCGCGCTTGCCGCGCTGATCAACGGCAGCGGCAAGGTCATCATCGTCGACGAGGACATTCCCGATTCGAAGGCGCCGAAGCTGTTCTGCGACAATGAGCAGGGCGGTTATCTCGCCGGCCAGCATCTGGCCGAGCAAGGCCATCGCCATGTCCTCTTCATCGGCGGCGACGAGCGCATGATCAGCGCCCGCAGGCGTTATGACGGCCTGCTGAAGGCGCTCAGAGAACGGTATGGCGACGAAGCCCGGGCCGATCGTTATGCCGGCGAATACACGATCGAATACGGCCGCGCGGCGGCACTCGACTATCTCTCCGGGGACCGAAAGGCGACGGCGATCTTCGCTAGCTCCGACGAGATCGCCATCGGGCTGGTCGAGGTCTTCAGAATCCGAGGCGTCTCGATTCCTGATGACATCTCGGTCATCGGCTTCGACGACGTCGGTCCGCTTCATCTTTTTGCACCGCCGCTGACGGCCATCCGCCAGCCGGTGCGCCAGATCGGAAGGCGATCGCTGGAGCTGCTTCTGGAAACCAATTGGCACGAGTGGAAACCATCCGCTTCGGAGGAGCTGGTGCCCGTCGAAATCGTGGTGCGGAACTCCGTTGCGCCGCCTGCGAAATAACAATCAGCAACGTCAAAAAACCAAAAGAGGATGAGAACATGACACGGAATTTGACAAGACGGACGATGATCGCAGCCGCCGGATTTACGGCATTGACCTTCATCGGCCTGTCCGGCGCTGCGGCACAGGAAAAGAAGACCATCGCGCTGGTGCAGATCAACCAGCAGGCGCTTTTCTTCAATCAGATGAATGAGGGCGCCCAGAAGGCGGCCGATGCCGCCGGCGTCAAGCTGGTGATCTTCAACGCCAATAACGAGACGACGGCGCAAAACAGCGCGATCGAAACCTACGTCCAGGAAAAGGTCTCCGGCCTTGCCGTCGTGGCGGTCGACGTCAACGGCATCATGCCGGCGGTCAAGCAGGCGGCCGATGCCGGCATTCCGGTCGTCGCCATCGACGCCATCCTGCCTGATGGTCCGCAGAAGGCGCAGATCGGCGTGGACAATGCCGCGGCCGGCGCCGACATGGGCAAATACTTCCTCGACTACGTCAAGGCGAACATGGGCGGCAAGGCCAAGCTCGGCGTTGTCGGCGCGCTGAACTCGTTCATTCAGAACATCCGCCAGGACGGCTTCGAGAAGACCCTGAAAGGCGTCGACGGCATTGAAATGGCCGGCGTGGTCGACGGACAGAACATCCAGGACAACGCTCTTGCGGCGGCTGAAAACCTGATCACCGCCAATCCTGATCTGACCGCGATCTACGCCACCGGCGAGCCGGCCCTGATGGGGGCGATCGCCGCTGTCCAGAGCCAGGGCAAGCAGGATAAAATCAAGGTGTTCGGCTGGGATCTGACTGCCGAAGCCATTGCTGGCATCGATGCCGGCTTCGTCGTCGCCGTCGTCCAGCAGGATCCGGCCGCGATGGGCGGTGCCGCCGTCGACGCGCTCGTCAAGGCTTCGGCCGGCGAGGCCGTCACCAAGACGATCTCGGTGCCGATTACCATCGTGACCAAGGAAAATGTCGAGCCGTACCGGGCCGTCTTCAAATGATCGCAAGCGGACAGCGTGACATCGCTGCCGCCGGTTCCGGAGGGGTCGCATCCTCCGGAAGCGGAACATCCGGCGGCACCCGATCCGACCCGCGCATCTCGCTGCGCGGCATCCGCAAGTCGTTCGGCTCTCACCAGGCCCTGCGCGGCGTCGATCTCGACATCTTCCCTGGCGAATGCCTGGGGCTCGTCGGCGATAACGCCGCCGGCAAATCGACGCTGACGAAAATCATCTCGGGAACCTACATTCCGGATGCCGGCACGATCACCATGGAGGGCGAAGAGGTTCGCTTCTCCGGCCCCGCGGATGCGCGTGGGCGTAACATCGAAATGGTGTTCCAGGATCTCAGCCTCTGCGATCATATCGATGTCGTCGGCAATCTCTTCCTCGGCCGCGAACTCAGCCGCGGGCCGTTTCTCGACACCAGGACGATGCTGTCCGAGGCCCGCAAGATGCTGGATTCGCTCGAGATTCGCATCCCGAGGCTGACCGGCAAGGTCGCCCAGCTCTCCGGCGGGCAGCGCCAGGCGATCGCCATTGCACGCGCCGCCTCCTTCAAACCGAAGGTGCTGATCATGGATGAGCCGACCTCGGCACTTGCCGTGGCCGAGGTTGAGGCGGTTCTCGCCCTGATCAACCGCGTCAAGGCAAACGGGGTCTCGGTGATCCTCATCACCCACCGGCTGCAGGACCTCTTCCGGGTCTGCGACCGTATCGCGGTGATGTATGAGGGCACGAAGGTGGCCGAACGGCAGATCGGCAGCACCAACCTCGAGGATCTCGTCAGGCTGATCGTCGGTGAAGGAGCCAGACAATGACAGCTTATACGGAACGCGGCCACGGCTCGCGCGTCGCCGATTTTGTCGGTGAACACGCACAGGTCCTGTCGATCGCCATCTTCTTCCTGGCCTGCATGATCTTCTTCTCGATCGGCAGCGAAACCTTCTTCACGCTCGGCAACATCCTGAACATCGTGCGCCAGGCAGCCCCCATCCTGATTGTCGCCATCGCCATGACCTTCGTCATCATCACCGGCGGCATCGATCTGTCGGTCGGCTCGCAGGTCGCCCTCGTCAATGCGGTCGCGGCGATCATCATGGCAATGGGTGTACCCTGGCCGTCAGTCGTCATCGGCATGGTCTTGCTCGGCGGCTTCATGGGACTGGTCCAGGGCTGGTTCACCGCCTATCAGGGCATCCCGGCCTTCATCGTCACGCTTGCCGGGCTCTCGATCCTGCGCGGTCTGGCGCTCTATCTGACCCAGGGCTATTCCATCCCGATCAAGGATGCGCCGGGCTTCTTTGCGCTCGGCCGGGGTGAAATCCTCAGTTTTCCGATCCCGGCGGTCATCGCTGTCGTCATCGCCATTCTCGGTTATGTCGTCATCACCGCGACCAAATATGGCCGCCAGGTCGTGGCGGTCGGCTCCAATGCGGAGGCGGCGCGGCGTGTCGGCATGCCGGCCAAATGGATCATCGCCTCGGTCTATATCGTCTCCGGTATCGCCTGCGCCGTCGCCGGCCTGCTGATCGCCGCTCGTCTCGGCTCCGGCTCTTCCAATGCCGCCGTCGGTTTCGAGCTGCAGGTGATTGCGGCCGTGGTGCTCGGCGGAACGTCGCTGATGGGCGGACGCGGCACTATTCTCGGCACCGTGCTCGGCACGCTGACCATCGCCGTCATCGGCAACGGCCTGATCCTGATGCACATATCGCCGTTCTTCACCCAGATCGTCACCGGCGCCATCATCCTCGTTGCCATCTGGCTGAACACGCGCATCTTCACGGCCAATTTCCATTTCCGGCTGGGCAGGAAAGGATGAAGCGATGAACGAGCAGACAACAGAAAGCCTGTCCGAAGCGCATGTCCGGTCGGGCAAGGTGATGACGGTCACCGGTCCAATTTCGGCGGACGCGCTCGGCGTGACGCTGATGCACGAGCATATCCTCAACGACTGCCGCTGCTGGTGGCACGCGCCGAAGACGCCGGAGCGGCAATATCTTGCCGAAAGCTTCGTCTGCATGGAGATCCTCGGCGAACTCCGGCAGGACCCTTTTGTCAACAAGCACAATATCACGCTCGATGACGAACATCTGGCAGTGACAGAACTCAAGGATTTCGCCACGGCGGGCGGGCGCACGGTGGTGGAGCCGACCTGCAAGGGCATCGGCCGTAATCCGCTGGCGCTACAGCGCATCGCGAAAGCATCCGGTCTCAATATCGTGATGGGGGCCGGTTATTATCTCGACTCCTCGCATCCGGAAGGCGTCGCGACAATGAGCGTCGATGACATCGCGCTAGAGATCCTCCGCGAGGCGAGGGAAGGCGTCGACGGCACCGGCGTCAGGATCGGCCTGATCGGCGAGATCGGCGTCTCCTCGGATTTCACCGCCGAAGAGGAGAAGTCGCTGCGCGGTGCGGCACGCGCACAGGTGCTGACCGGGCTTCCGCTGATGGTGCATCTGCCGGGCTGGTTCCGTCTCGGCCACCGCGTGCTCGACGTGGTGGCGGAGGAGGGGGCGGATCTCCGCCACACCGTGCTTTGCCACATGAATCCGTCGCATGACGATATCGCCTACCAGAGCGAGCTGGCAGAGCGCGGCGCCTTCATCGAATACGACATGATCGGCATGGATTTCTTCTATGCCGACCAGCAGGTGCAGTGCCCGAGCGACGAGGAGGCGGCGCGCGCGATCGTGCGTCTCGTCGAGGCCGGTTATCTCGACCGTATTCTTCTGTCGCATGACGTGTTTCTGAAGATGATGCTGACGCATTATGGCGGTAACGGCTACGCGTACATCCTTCGCCACTTCCTTCCTCGTCTCCAGCGGCACGGCCTCGACAGGACGGTTCTCGACGAAATTATGCGCAGCAATCCGCGCCGCGTCTTTCAGGCCGGAGCCTAGCTCCATCCATTCAATCGATTACAGGTACGGCAGACCATGACAAAAAAAATTCTCCTCGTCGGCGAGAGCTGGGTCAGCTCCGCCACGCATTACAAAGGCTTCGACCAATTCGGCAGCGTCACCTTCCATCTCGGCGCCGAACCGCTGGTGAAAGCGCTCGCCGGCAGCGCCTTCGAACTCACCTATATGCCGGCGCATGAGGCAGTGGAGAAATTCCCCTTCGAAATGGCCGGGCTCGACGCCTATGACGCCATCATTCTCTCCGATATCGGCGCCAACTCACTGCTGCTGCCGCCGGATGTTTGGCTGCATTCGCGCACGGTGCCGAACCGGCTGAAGCTTCTGAAGGCGTGGGTGGAGAAGGGCGGCGGCCTGCTGATGGTCGGCGGATATTTCTCCTTCCAGGGCATCGACGGCAAGGCGCGTTGGCGGCGCACCCCCGTCGAAGACACGCTGCCCGTCACCTGCCTGCCTTATGACGACCGCGTCGAAATTCCCGAGGGCACCGTTGCCGAGGTAGTAAAGCCCGAGCATGCAACGATGCGGGGCCTCGAAGGCGCCTGGCCGGTGCTTCTCGGCGTCAACGAGGTCGAAGTGCGAGACCGGGCCGATGTCGAGATCGTCGCGCGCCTGCCTCAGGATCAGGGCGGCCATCCGCTGCTCGTCGTCGGCCTGCATGGCACTGGGCGAACGGCGGCCTGGACGTCGGATATCGGCCCGCACTGGCTCTCGCCCGCTTTCTGCGAATGGGAAGGCTACGGCCGCCTCTGGAAGAACATCCTCGGCTGGCTCACCGAAAAGCAGGCGTGATGTCAGCGCCGGGCAGGAATTGGAAAGGGAATGACATGCAGGAAATTTCGGACAGGCCGTCCAACGCTATCAGCGATATCTTCGGCAGGGACAAGGTTCTGATCGGCATGATCCATTGCCCGGCCTTTCCGGGCGCGCCGCGCTACCGGGCGGCTGCGATGGATGCGATCTACGACGCCTGCATGCGCGACGCAGAAGCCTGCGTGGAAGGCGGCCTGCATGGGCTGATCATCGAAAATCACGGCGACGTGCCGTTCTCGAAGCCCGAGGATATCGGCCCCGAGACGACAGGTTTCATGTCCGTCGTCACCGACCGGATCGCGCGCGCGGCCGGTATTCCGCTCGGCGTCAACGTGCTTGCCAACGCGCCTATCCCGGCCTTTGCCATTGCCATGGCCGGTGGCGCCAAATTCATCCGCGTCAACCAATGGGCCAATGCCTATGTCGCCAATGAAGGCTTCATGGAGGGCAGGGCTGCTGAAGCCATGCGCTACCGCTCGCTACTGAGAGCCGAGCACATCAAGGTCTTTGCCGACAGCCACGTCAAGCATGGCAGCCACGCCATCGTCGCCGACCGGTCGATCCAGGAGTTGACGCGCGATCTCGCCTTCTTCGATGCCGACGGCGTCATCGCCACCGGCCAGCGGACCGGCAATTCGGCAACGATGGAAGAAATCGAGGAGATCGGTGCGGCAACACACCTGCCGCTGCTCGTCGGCTCCGGCGTCAACAAAGACAATATCGTCGATATTCTCGCCCGCACCAACGGCGTCATCGTTGCGTCTTCGTTGAAGCACGGCGGCGTCTGGTGGAACCCGGTCGACGTCGAGCGGGTGCGCGCCTTCCGGGCGGCGGCCGAATCGGGACTGGAGGGTTAAGCATGGCAGCAGAAAGCCTTTCAGACCGCATCCTGCGCGAGAACAACGCCGTCCTCGGCACGATGCTCAGCCATCGCTTCGTCGAGGACGTCAAGAACGACAGGCTGAGCAAGGAGGCTTTCGAGCGTTATCTCGTCTATGAAGGCGCCTTCGTCGACAGCGCCATCTCGATCTTCGCCTATGCGGCGGCGACAGCCGGAACGATAGCGCAGAAGCGTTGGCTGATCGCGGTTCTCGATGCGCTTGCCAACGAGCAGATCACCTATTTCGAGCGCACCTTCGCCAGCCGCGGCATCGATCCCTCGTCCTTCGATACCGGCATCGCCGAAGTCGAGGCCTTTCGCACCGGCATGTTGGAGATCGCCCGCCAGGGCGGCTTCCTCGACACGGTCGCGGCGATGTTTGCGGCCGAGTGGATGTACTGGACCTGGTCGAAGGAAGCAGCTAACCGCCCGATCAGCGATCCCCTCTTGAAGGAATGGGTCGACCTGCATATCGATCTGAATTTCGCCGCCCAGGCGCAATGGCTGAAGAATGAACTCGACATGGCAGGAGAAACGCTGGAAGAGGGTGAAAAAGCGCGGCTCAGCGCGATCTTCGGCCGGGCGATGCAGCTCGAGATCGATTTTCACGATGCGGCTTACCTCTAGAGCAATTCCACGCAAAGCGCGAAGCGGTTTTGCCGGAATTGCGTAAAACAAGGGGTTAGAACGGTCTTGCGCTTTCATGAAAAGCTGAACCGCTCTAAGCCCCACCTTGCGAAAGCGGATGCATGCGCGCCTACATAATCGGTAACGTCGCCATCGACGAAACCATCGCCGTCGCCGAACTTCCCGTCATCGGCGCCTCGATCCTCGGCAATGCCGGGGGCAGCGATCTCGGCGGCAAGGGTACGAACCAGGCGGTCGTCATGGCTCGCTGCGGCGTTCCGACAACGCTGGTGGCGCCCGTCGGCAGGGATGGGATGGCCGATATGATACGCCGCTACCTCGCGGACGAGCCGCTTCGGAGCGAGTTGATCGAAATGGAAAATGCATCGAGCGATGTCTCGATCATCTTCCGGCTGCCGAGCGGCGAAAATGCCATCGTCACGACGACGGAATCGGCGCAAAGCCTGTCCCTCTCCCATGTCAGGCGGACGCTGTCGGCGGCCGGTCGCGGCGATTTCATGATGCTGCAGGGCAATCTGTCTGACCAGACGACCCGCGACATTCTCGAACATGCAAGAGCGATCGGAATGGTCACCGCTTTCAATCCCTCGCCGGTGCGCGCCTATTTCTCCGATCTTTGGGGATTGATCGACATCGCCTTCCTCAACAAGGGCGAGGCGCAGGCCCTGACGGGAACGACGGGCAGGGATGCTGCCGAATATCTGCTGAGCCGAGGGCTGCGCGAAATCGTCCTGACGCTGGGCGGCGACGGCGCGACGCTGGTGAATCGGCATGATAGCATCGAAGTGCCCGCCCAGGTCTGCGATGTTGTGGATACAACGGGCGCAGGCGATACCTTCATGGCCGCAGCACTTGCATCCTGCGCGCTGCGCGGACAGCGGTTGGACAGGCTAGCCATCGAACACGCAGTGGCAGCCGCAGCCATCACCGTCTCAAGACATGGAACAAGAAAGGCGTTTCCGACCATTTCCGAGCTTGAAACGATCCTGCGATAATCCGCTCGGCATGAGCGCGCTTCATAAAATCATCATCGGCCTCTGCGAAGGGATGGGCTCCTTGCGATTCACTCCGTCGTATCCAGCAGCATCCGGACCTTTCTCATGACATCTTCCCCGATTTCCGCGCGTCTTTCCCCGACCGCCTCGTTCCGCCTTGTCGTGCTTGCCGAAACGGTATTGAAGGCGGGCGAAACTGCCCGCGGCTCCCTGCGGCGGCGCAGATCCCAGGAGATGCTCGCCAAGGCGCCGCGCGACTATCAGACCGAAATCGATCTCGCCGTCGAGCAAATCATCGTCGACGAGATGACGAAGGCCTTCCCGGACTACGCCATCCAAGGCGAGGAAGCCGTCGGCAACCGCACGGCGGGTCCGGAAACGCCGATCATCTATATTGACCCGATCGACGGCACGACGAATTACGCCTGGGGCGTTCCGCATTTCGGCATGACGATCTCGATCGTCGAAAGCGGCAGGCTCGTCATGGGCGTCGTCTATGACGCCATGCAGGACGAGCTGTTCAGCGCCGAGATCGGTGGCGGCGCCTATCTGAACGGCGAGCGTATCCACTGCGCCGATGTCGGCGACGTCGAGAACGTGCTTGTCGGCGCCGGGCTGCCGATCCCTGGCCAGGTCACGGCGGTTGCGGAAGAGACCTATTTCGAGGCCATCAAACGGCTGATGGCGAATACGGCGGGTGTGCGCCGCCTCGGCTCGGCGGCCCTGTCGATCGCCTATGTCGCCTGCGGCCGACTGGACGGATTCTTCGAGGACGGGCTCGCGATCCATGATTTCGGCGCCTCGGCTCTGATGGTCGAAGAGGCCGGCGGCATCGTCACCTGTTTTTCCGGCGCTAAGGTTGTCGGAAAGAGCGACATCCTGGCTGCCAGCAAGGCGCTGCATCCCTGGCTGCTGGAAGGCTTCCAGATCAGGACGTGAACCGATGCATTCCGGCGCAATTATCCCGGTTTCGCATAGGCGAATGCCGCGCCGACAACTGTGTTGGCGCGGTACTAGAGGACGATGCCTATGGGCGGTTTTCGGACGACATCATCCTCTATTTATTTGATTTAGATGCTGATTCAGATTTTAGGCCGAGCCGGCCTAAAATCATCAGCATCTAAGCGGCCAATGCTTCGTCATCGTCAGCGAACATCCGGGTCAAGCTGAGGAAGCAAATCATCCCAGACTGGTGAGTGATAATTCCTTCACAGTATGAGCGGTCCTGCGAACTGACAATCTCTGGAGCCTGTTGCAGATCATCGGCGTTGATCGAAAGCATATCGGTGACCTGATCCACCATAAGGCCGATCGGTTTGCCGTGAACTTCAGCGACCACGATTGCGCTGCGTTCGGTCGCTTCCGACGAAGGCATCCCCAGCTTGCGACATAAGTCGATGGTGGGAATGACGACGCCTCGCAAGTTAATGATGCCGACCATTTCCGGCGGCGCGTGCGGGATCGGCGTCGAAGCTGCCCATCCACGTATCTCTCGAATGGAGGTGGTTTCGATACAGAAGCTCTGACCATGTAATTGGAATGCAATGATTTCGAGAGACGTGCGTCCATCGCGATTTCTGGATATCGACGCCATCAGAACTCCTCCCAGCTGCCGCCGCCTTTGAGCGCCACATTGCCGCTGAATGCTCGGGCAACCTTCGCCGTCATCTGACGGGCTGGCGACGGCATAGCCCGCAAATGCCGGTCGGCTGCAACCGGGACGGCGCGAGGTGCACCGGCACCTGTCCCGATGTTGAACTGACCGAGGAGATCGAAGAGCTGATCTGCTTCCTTGGCAAGGCTATGCGCCGCGGCCGTCGTCTCCTCGACCATGGCGGCATTCTGCTGTGTGCCCTGGTCCATCGTATTGACGGCGGTGTTGATTTCCTTGAGACCCGTTGCCTGCTCTTTGGAGGCTTCGACGATGGCGCCGACATTACCGTTGACCTGGACGACCTGGGTCACGATTTCCTGCAATGCCTTGCCGGTGTTACCAACCAATGTGACACCGCTTTTGACGTGTTCGTTCGAGGCGTTGATCAGCTCCTTGATTTCCTTTGCCGCCTTGGCCGATCGCTGGGCGAGTTCGCGAACTTCCTGAGCGACGACGGCGAAGCCCTTGCCAGCGTCGCCGGCCCGGGCCGCTTCAACACCGGCGTTGAGCGCCAGAAGATTGGTCTGGAATGCGATCTCGTCGATCACGCCGATAATGTTGGCGATCTCGCTGGCGGACTTTTCGATCTTGCCCATTGCGTCGACGGCTTGACTGACAATGTTGCCAGAATTTTCCGCGTTCTCCTTGGTCTTGCGAACAAGCTGCCCTGCTTCCTGGGCGCGGGAACTGGAATCAGCGACGGTGGTTGTAATCTCCTCCAGCGCAGCGGCCGTCTCCTCGACGGAAGCAGCCTGCTGCTCGGTACGCTTGGACAGATCGTTCGAGGCAGATTGTATTTGTTGCGATGCCGCAGCGATGGCGCCAGCATTCTGCGAGATTGTCTGCATTGTAACGCGAAGCTTCGATGAAGCGTCGTTAAAATCAGCGCGCAGTTTCTCCAAGGCGGGCAGGAAGGGCATGGCGATGGTCTGCATCAGATCGCCCTCCGACAAAGCCTTTAGCGCTCCCGCGAGCTGGTCGACATTTCCGACGCGCGTGGTGACATCGGTCGCAAATTTGACGACCTTGAACACCTTGCCGTTCATGTCGAAGATCGGATTGTATGATGCCTGGATATGGACCTTCTTGCCGCCCTTGCCGATGCGCAAGAACTCATCCGCAACAAATTCTCCCGCGGCAAGCTTCGTCCAAAACCGACGATAATCTTCACTGTTGCTATAGCTTGGCTCACAGAACATCGAGTGATGTTTGCCCTGGATTTCCGCCAGCTCGTAGGCGAGTGTCATCAGGAAATTCTCATTTGCGGTGAGAATATCGCCTTTCGGAGTGAACTCGATGACTGCCTGGGCGCGCGAGATGGCGTTCAGCTTACCGCTATCTTCGGCCGCCTTGAGCTTCTGCGCGGTGATATCGGTCGCGAATTTGACGACCTTATACGGCTTGCCTCCGCTAGAGACTGGGTTGTAGGAGGCCTCGATCCAGACCTCCGTGCCGCCCTTGCCGATGCGCTTATATTGCCGTTGATCGAACTGGCCGCGCGCTAGTTTTGCCCAGAAGTCTTTGTAGTCGGAGCTGGCTGCCTCAGCCGGATCGACAAAGAGGCGATGATGTTGACCGACGATCTCGGAAAGCTGATAACCGAGCGCCCGGCAAAAGTTTTCGTTCGCGGTGATGATTGTACCGTCCAGCTTGAACTCGATGATCGCCTGAGACTTGCTCATCGCTTCGAGAACGGCCCTTGCATCGGCGCCTGCGCCAAATCCCAACATTCATTCCTCCATAGTTTCACAATGGCCAATTATCGCAGGCGGGAAGCCATCAAATACCATCACTTTTGATAGGGCCAATTCTTAAATGAAGACATTTATAATATGTAAATGTACGAATGCATTCGTGTAAGATTCGCGCATTTCTGTTTGAATTGTTTGAGATAATCGAAATGGCGGTCGCTCCGCACAACCACGGATACATAAAAAGCCCACGGAAAAAGCAGAATAAACTTTAACTTTAGTTCGAAACACCGGACCTGGCATCAGATCACACGGCGCGAGCCGGCGCAGTCAACAGCTTGAAGCGCCGCTCATGCCGAATCAAAGGCATGTATTCGACTTGATGCACTCACCGACATACTGCGGCAGGATCTGCAACTCGGAATGGACAAGCTCATTGTGACGGAAGATAAAAAAGCGGGAGAAGCACGGCTCGACCCTCATCCCGGCCCGGATCCGATCGTCCGGCGCCACCATCGCCTTCAGACGGGTGCCGTCGGCAAGATCGACATCGACCATCTTGTGGGTGCCGAAATCGACGATGCGATGGACTGTGGCGGCATCGACCCGGTCCGAGGAACGGATCGTCAGTGCTTCCGGACGGGCGGCAAGCGTCACCGGCCCATCCTCGATGGGAACCGCAAGCGGGAACAGCGGATGCTCGCAGACGCCGTTCCTGGTGTGACTCTGAACAAAATTCATCGAGCCGATGAAACCGGCGACGAAGGCGGTCTCCGGCTGCCGATAGATGGTGCTCGGCGGACCAATCTGTTCGGTGCCTCCGTCGCGCATGACGACGATGCGGTCTGCGAGCGCTAAGGCCTCGTCCTGTCCATGGGTGACGAAGAGCGTGGTGATGCCGAGGCGCTGCTGGATATCGCGCACTTCATCCCGCAGCCTTTCGCGCAGATGCTGGTCAAGGCTGGCGAAGGGCTCGTCGAGCAAAAGGATCTTCGGCTCAAGCACCAGCGAGCGGGCGAGGGCGACACGCTGCTGCTGGCCGCCTGACAGTTGCGTCGTCATCCGGCCGCCGTAATCGGCAAGACCGACCAGCGCCAGTGCCGCCTCGACACGCTCACGGATTTGCGCTTTCGGCAGCCGGCGGAGCTTCAGGCCGAAGGCGATATTCTGGAAGACATTCATGTGCGTCCAGAGCGCATGGCTCTGGAATACCATGCCGGTCGGGCGCCGCTCGGGCGGCAGGCTCGTCACATCCTTCGCATCGATGCGGATGCTTCCGCCGCTCGGGCGCTCGAAGCCGCCGATCATCCGGAGAAGCGTCGATTTGCCGGATCCGGATGGGCCGAGCAGGCAGACGAGCTCGCCGTCGCCCACTTCGAGCGAGAAATCGCGAACGGCAAAGGTGGTTCCGAATAGCTTCGAAACGCCCTCGATCGAAAGATGCGCCATTGTCAAACCCTTCCCCGAATTAACCTCACGCGCCGAAGCCTCTCGCAAAGGCACCGGTACCGATCACCCGGCGCGCAAACATCAGCGCGATGAAGGACGGCACCCACAGCATGACTGACAGTACGGCGCCATATTGCACGACGATCTGATTGTTGATGAAACTGATCATCAGCACCGGCATGGTGCGGACCTGAGGCGCGCCGATCAGCCAGGCGCCTTCGGTCTCGTAGAAGGTGCCGACGAAAGTCAAAAGCAGTGCAGCTGCGATCGTGGGTCCGGCCTGCGGCAGAGTGATCGACCAGAAGACACGCAGCGGCGCGGCACCCGCATCGCGCGCCGCCTCTTCCATGCGCCGGTCGACATTCTGGAAGGCTGCGACCGGAATCCAGATCATCAGCATCAGCGTGCCGACAAGCTGGATCAGCACGACGCCCCAGAAGGTGCTGATCAGGCCGAGTTGCAGGAAGATGCCGGCAATGGCGACGAGCAGGCCGAATTTCGGGAAGGCATGCGATGCCAGAAACGACAGGAACAAGATGTTCCTGCCGGGAAAGCGCATGCGCGCGAAGGCGTAAGCCGCGGGAAGGCAGATGACGGCGGAAAGAATGGTGACCGTCGTCGTCAGCCGCAAGCTGAGGAAGAGCGCGTCCCAGACATCCGGACGCGCCAACGTCTGGCCCCAGAAACGCAGGCCGAACTGCTGTGGGATCACCGAGGGGTAACGCCAGATCTCGGTGAAGGCCCATGTCCCGACGACGATCAGCGGCAGCGCGATGAACAGCGTCAGCAGGCAGGCGAAGAGCAAGCCGATCCAGTCGAAGCGCAGGCCGAAGCTCGATCTGCCGGCACTCATGGCCGGGCCTCGCGGTTGCGGGCGATCGACCTGATGTAGAGAATGCCGAAGACTAGGCAGAAGCCGAAGGTGATGACGGCCTGGGTCATGGCGTTCAGCGGGTCGTTCATGTCGGCAAAGGTGCGCTGCATGAACGGTCCCATCATCTCCGGCGATGCCGAGCCGAGCACATAGGGCAGGGTGAAGGCAGAGAAGATGCCGAGCACGGCGAAGGACGCGGTCACCAGCAGGGAATTGCCCATGCGCGGCAGGATGATCGAGATGAACACCCGGAGCGGCCTTGCACCGACATCGCGGGCGGCTTCGATGGCGCTGTTCGAGACGGAGGAGAGCCCTGATGTCAGCATCAGCACCGTCAAGGGAAGATTGTCCCAGACGAGGCCGATGACCGGCCCCCACGGCGTCAGGTAGGGCGTGCGCAGCTTGGGCAGGCCGATGGCGTTCAGCAGCAGGTCGACGGTGCCGTTCGGCCCGATGGTGCGGATCAGCGCATAGGCCAGAATGATCGACGGCACGAACATCGGGAAGATCGCGAGAGCCTGCACATAGGCGGCGAGACGCCCTTGCGAAAACCGGAGGTAGAGCGCGATCGGAAGACCGATCGCCAGAAGCAGAATGCCGCAGACGGCAGTGGTCCAGAGCGTCAGCCACAGATTGCCGAGGCTGTAGCCGTCGGTGAAGAAGAAGCGATAGGAGGCAAGCGAGAATTCCGTCGCGCCGTCAGGGCCTCGAACGAAGATCGTGCCGAGGACCGCCGAAAAGATCGGAAAGACGATCAGCCATGACAGCAGGAGGACCGGCAGGGCAACGAGGAGGAGCCCGATCGAGCTCCCCCTTCCCATGGACCGGTGACGGCGCAGAACCGCCGGCGCAGTGTCAGTGGACATCAGGTGCGGCTGATGCCCGGCGCGACGTTGCGGTACCAGCCGTCGGCGATCGCCTTTTCCCAATCGCCGCCCGGGAAGGTCGGGATGGTCGAGGGGATGACGTCGGCATATTTCTTGCGAAGATCGTCGGCGATATGATCCCAGGAGATGGCGGGGAAGCCGCCGATCTCGGTGATGATCGCTTCTTGCATTTCCTTCGTCAGCATGAATGCGGCCAGCTTCAACGCCGCATCCTTGTTGGCGCCGTTCGAGAACACGGTGATGCTGGAGAAGCCGCCGCAAAGGGCAAGATCGGTAAGCTGCACGAGGCCGGTTGTATCAGGCAGCACGCCCTGCGAGATCGCCTGCAGCACCTGGTCCGACCAGACCGGCACCATGGTAACGACACCCTGGGCGAGCAGCTGGATCGACTGGGTGTTGCCTGATGTATAGGCGCCCTTGTCGTAGAGCGCGGGCGCGAGGTCGTTGAGGATCTTCCAGGCCGGCGTCAGCGTCTCAGTGGCCAAGTCGGCTGTGAAATTATCGATCTTGAACTTCTTCGGATCGCGGCCATTGGCCTCATGGATCGCGCGGCGGACGAAATTTCCGCCTGAACCGCCCTTGTCGGGACGGTTGTAGATGAACTGGCCCGGATTGGCCTTGATCCATGCGGTGAGCTGATCCCAGCTCTTTGGCGCATCCTTCGGATCGAGCTTGGTCGTGTCGTAGGCGAGAAGCACCTGCGAACCGCGATAGGGAAGGGAGTAGGGGGTATCGAAAGCAAGCGGGTTGATATGCTCGTAGCCTTCGATGTTCTCGGCGGAGAATTTGACCCAGAGCCCGGCATCGATGCCGCCGGACGGCAGGCGCGGATCGAATTGCTCGAAAAGGTCGGCCTGCGGATCGGTCTTCGTCTTCAGTGCGGCGAGCGCACGGTCGCCGATGGCGCGCAGACCATTATTGTCGCCGGCATCGGTCACCTTCAGCGCAACACCCGGATGCGCCTTTTCGAAGGCCGGGCGGATGACGTTGTTCAAGAGGTCGACGATGTTGGCATCCGAACCGCTGTAGAGATCGATCGTGCCGGCCGCAGCCGATGCGAAACGCGGAAGAGCCAGCAGACCGGCTGCAGCTGACGATGTGATCAGAAATTCGCGTCTATTCATAACCGTCTCCATCAGGTGTCGAGGCTCAGCCTCCGCAGGATTGTCCAAGGCTTTGCTAGCGCCGGCGCGTAACATCGACATGACAGGATCAGGCGTATAGGCAGGGAAATTGCACAGCTGTGCTGATTGCCCCGAGTGGAAATCGGCGGCAGGAGATACTATCTCTTGCGGAAAAGGAGATATCCAATGACCGAAGAACGTGCAGTCCTCGCCGGTGGTTGCTTCTGGGGCATGCAGGACCTCATCCGCCGATATAAGGGCGTGATTTCGACCCGCGTCGGCTATACCGGCGGCGATGTGCCGAATGCCACCTACCGCAACCACGGAACCCATGCCGAGGCGATCGAGATCATCTTCGATCCCGCAAGGATCAGCTATCGGGAAATCCTCGAATTCTTCTTCCAGATCCACGACCCAAGCACGCGCAACCGCCAGGGCAACGACGTTGGCTTGAGCTACCGCTCGGCAATCTTCTACGTCACCCCTGAGCAGGAGCGCGTCGCCAGGGATACGATCGCCGATGTCGATGCATCAGGCCTGTGGCCCGGCAAGGTCGTCACCGAAGTCGTGCCGGTCAGCGATTTCTGGGAGGCCGAGCCCGAACATCAGGATTATCTGGAGCGGATTCCGAACGGCTATACCTGCCACTTCGTCCGGCCCGGCTGGAAGCTGCCTGTCCGTCAGAAGATCGCCTGAAATTGATCAGAGCTCCATCGCCGCACGGCTGGTTTCCAGAAGTGCGGCGATGAGATTTGCCCGTGGCGAGGATCGCGTCGCGACGATGCCGACGGTGCGCACGGCGGACGAGCGGGGCAGGGGCAGCTTGAGGATATTAAGCCCAGCCGGCCAGGGCGGCGCCCAATCCGGCACGATCGAGATTCCGAGACCACGGTCTACCATCACCGCGATCGCCTCCAGCGCGTCGAGCTCATAACGCTCGACCGGATGGATGCCGATCTCGCGCAGATATTCATCGGCGATGTGACCACCCCACTGGTTGCGGTCGTAGCGGATGAAGGGCAGGGTCTGCAGCAATTCAAGCGGATCCGCCCCTTCGCAGTCCCGCGGGACGATCAGCACCAGGGGTTCCTGGCGCAGCGTGTTGAAGGTCAGCGTCTTCTGCATCGGAAAGCGCGGTTCGATGATGAAGGCCACATCCAGCGCGCCGTTCAAAACCTCGGCATAGAGATCCATCGAAGCGCCCGGCTTGAGGAAGATTTCGATCAGCGGATAGTCTTGGGCCAGACGGTGAAGAATACCGGGAACGAGGCCGGTCAGCGCCGTATTGATCGCCCCGATCCGCATCTCGCCGGAAATCGTCGCGGTGCCGGCCATTGCCTTCAGGTCGCGTGTATCGCGCACCAGATCCCTGCAGCGGTCCAGAATGGCAAAACCCGCCTCCGTCGGCCGCATCACGCGGCCGGAGCGCACCAGCAGCCGCACCCCGAGCTCGGCCTCCAATGCTCGGATGCGCTGGGCAACGGCCGCAGGCGTGAGGTTCAGCCGCTGGGCGGCCTCCGCCAGCGAGTGCCGCTCGGCGACGACGATGAAAGTTTCGAGAAAACGTGTGTCCATCGATAGTTTTTCTATCTCCTGAACGAAGCAGAAGCCATATTTTATTTACGATCCTTTGCTCCGAAAGATGGCTCGACCATACGAGGAGACTAGCGGAATGGATTTCGGCCTGAAGGACAAGATGGCCCTGGTGCTTGGCGCCGGCGGCGGACTGGGCAGCGCGATTGCCGCCAAGCTTGCGCGTGAAGGCGCCAGAACTGCCGCGGCGGATATCGATCTCACCGCCGCTGAGAAGACCGCGGCTGCGATCGAATCCGAAGGCGGCAAGGCGCTGGCGCTGCAATGGGACCTTTCCGATCTCGGTTCGATCGATGCCCATGTCGCTGCAATCGAGCGCCAGTTCGGACCGGTCGATATCCTCGTCAACAATACCGGCGGCCCACCTCCGACCACCGTCTCCGGTCAGGATCCGGCGGTCTGGAACCAGTATTTCCAAAGCATGGTGCTTTCCGTCATCGCCATTACCGATCGCGTGCTGCCGCAGATGCGGGCGCGCAAATGGGGGCGCATCGTCACCTCGACCTCGTCGGGCGTGGTCGCGCCGATCGCCAATCTCGGCATCTCGAATGTGCTGCGGCTGTCGTTGGTCGGCTGGTCGAAGACACTGGCGCGCGAGGTCGGGCGCGACGGCATCACCGTCAACATCGTCCTGCCCGGCCGGATCGCCACCGGCCGCATCACCTTCCTCGACGAGCAGAAGGCCAAACGCGAAAACCGCTCCGTCGATGACGTCGTCACCGAGAGCACCGGCAGCATTCCGCTCGGCCGCTATGGCCGGCCGGACGAATATGGCAATGTCGTCACCTTCCTGGCAAGCGAACCTGCCTCCTATCTCACCGGATCGGTGATCCGCGTCGATGGCGGCATGATCCAGAGCATCTGACAGAAACCGAAGTGGAACCGATACCCGATGGCCCTCAGCGCTGAAGCGATAGCAACCCTCAAGACCGTCTCGACGGCGACACTGACGACCGTTCTTCTCAAGAAGGGCCTGCGGAACGTCTGGATCCGCGGCGCCGTTCCGCTGAAGCCCGGCCAGCCGCGCATCGTCGGTCCGGCCTTCACCCTCCGCTTCGTTCCGGCCCGCGAAGATCTGGCGACGCCGGCATCCTGGGCCTCGCCGATCTCGACACGCGCCGCGATCGAGGCGATGCCGGAAGGCTGTGTCGCCGTCGTCGACGCGATGGGCGTCACCGATGCCGGCATCTTCGGCGATATCCTCTGCGCCCGCATGCAAAAGAGAGGCGTTGCAGCCCTCGTCACCGACGGCGTCGTGCGCGACCTTGCCGGTGTGCTCGACACCAACCTGCCGGTCTGGTGCCGCGGCGTCTCGGCCCCGCCTTCGGTCGCCGGCCTCACCTTCGTCGCCTGGCAGCAGCCGATCGGCTGCGGCGGGGTTGCAGTCTTTCCCGACGACATCATCGTCGTCGACCAGGACGGCGCTGTGCTGATTCCGGCCGATCTGCTCGAGGCGGTGCTTGATGAAGCGCCGGAACAGGAGCGCATGGAAGCCTGGATCATGACCAGAATTGATGAGGGTGTGTCGCTGCCCGGCCTCTATCCGATGAACGCCGAAACCAAGGCGCTCTATGAGGCTTCGAAGAAATAGGCTGCAGGTCGGGGCGTTCTTTACTCGGCGTCATCCTCGGCCTTGTGCCGAGGATCTGCTGAGCCGGCTGTAGATACTCGGGACAAGCCCGAGCATGACGAAAGAGGAGTTGGCCGATTTGGTCAACAGTCAGACGGGTCGCAGCTTCGCGACCTTTTTGCTGACCGATCTAAAGCTCCCGCGGTAAGCAGGAAAGCTTCCGTCGCAGCTCAATACCGAGGCACATAATCCAACCCGCCGTCGATCTGTGCCGGGCGTCCGTCGAGGAAAAGCTCGCTGATGCGCGGCGCTGAGCGAGCGATGACCTTGCCGCGGCGGATTACCGCCAGCCGGTTGGGTTTCAGCCGTAGCGCTTCCAGTGTGTCGCTCGCCTGAAGGATGACGAGGTCGGCGTTGCGTCCCTTTTCCAGGCCGTAGCCTGCAAGCCCCATCGTCTTCGCCGAATTGACGGTCAGCGCGTCGAAGATCCTCTTCTTGTCGTCGATGCCGGCCATCTGCGCGACATGGATCGCCATATGGCCGACCTCCAGCATGTCGCCCGATCCCATCGAATACCAGGGGTCCATCACGCAGTCGTGCCCGAAGGAGACGTTGAGCCCGGCATCCATCAGCTCCCGCACGCGAGTCATGCCGCGGCGTTTCGGATAGGTATCGTGCCGGCCCTGCAGCATGATATTGATCAGCGGATTGGGGATGACGTTGATCTCGGCCTCCACCATCAGCGGAATGAGCTTGGAGACATAATAATTGTCCATCGAATGCATCGAGGTCAGATGCGAGCCGGCGACGCGCCCTTGCAAGCCGAAGCGGATGGTTTCTGCAGCCAGCGTTTCGATATGGCGCGAGAGCGGATCGTCGGTTTCGTCGCAATGGATATCGACCGGCAGGCCGCGATCGGCGGCGATGCGGCAGAGCGCCTCGACCGACGCCGTACCTTCTCCCATCGTCCGTTCGAAATGCGGAATGCCGCCGACGATATCGACGCCCATGTCGAGAGCGCGGTTGAGCGCATCGATCGCGCCCGGCGAGCGGTAATAACCATCCTGGGGGAAAGCGACCAGCTGCAGATCGATATAGGGCGCGACCTTCTCGCGAACCTCGATCATCGCCTCGACGGTCACCAGCCTGGGATCACTGGTATCGACATGGCTGCGAATGAAGAGCAGCCCCTGGGTGACCGCCAGATCGCAATAGCGCAGGGCACGATCGACCAGTTCCTCCTTCGTCACAATCGGGCGCAACTCTCCCCAGAGCGCGATGCCTTCGAGCAGGGTGCCGGAGACGTTCATGCGCGGCAGGCCGAGCGACAGGGTGGCGTCCATGTGAAAATGCGGATCGACAAAGGGCGGACTGACGAGCCGGCCGGTTGCGTCGATTTCTTCCCCCGCCTGCGCCTGGAGAGTGGGCTCGACAGCGATGATCTTGCCGCCCTGGATGCCGATATCGACCCCCTTTCGGCCATCAGGGAGATTTGCATTTCTGACGATCAGATCGAACATCGGAGCCTCATTGAGTGTGGGCGGTTTCAGCGTTCGCCGCGGCGATAGGGCTGCATCAGCGCCTGCGGAACGCGGGCGCGGCGGGCCATCACGGCAAGAGCGGCAATGGAAAGGATATAGGGCGTCATCAGAAAGAGCTGATAGGGCACGAGCCCGCTCAGCGCGGTTTGCAACCGAAGCTGAAAGGCATCGAAGAAGGCGAAAAGCAGGGCGCCGAACAGCGCTCGGCCAGGCCGCCAGGAGGCGAAGACGACGAGCGCGATGCAGATCCAGCCGCGCCCCTGCACCATGGTCGGGAAGAAGCTGTTGAACGCCGACAATGTCAGGAAGGCGCCGCCCATTCCCATCAGCGCGCTTCCGGCAATTACCGCGCCATAGCGCACCTTCATCGGATTGACGCCCTGGGCTTCCGCCGCATGCGGATTTTCGCCGGTCATGCGGATTGCAAGGCCGACTGGGGTGCGGAAGATGATGTAGGCCATCAGCAGGGCGATCATGATCGCGAGATAGGTCGGCACCGTCTGGGTGAAGAAGGCCGGCCCGATGAAAGGCAGCGTCGATATGCCGGGAATGGCGATCGGCTGGAACGGCACGATGGTGGGCGGGGTATTGGCAAGCGGCACGATCAGCCGGAAGACATAGTAGCTGAAGCTGGAGGCAAACAGTGTGACGCCGAGACCGGAGACATGCTGGGAGAGGCCGAGCGTCACCGTCAGCTCCGCATGCAGCAGGCCGAAGACGCCGCCGGCCACCGCCGCAATCAGCAGGCCGGTCCAGAGATCGGCGCCGTGATAGACCGAAAGCCAGCCGATCATCGCACCGAAGGTCATGATGCCTTCGATGCCGAGATTGAGCACACCGGCCCGTTCGCAGAGCAGGGCGCCGAGCGTGCCGAAAATCAGCGGCGTGGCGATCCGCAGGATTGCCGCCCAGAGCCCGGATGAAGCGATGATGTCGAACAGTTGCATTATCGCCGGATCCTGTATTGGGTAAAGAACAATGCGATCAGCATCGTCAGCAGCGACAGCGCCACCGTGACATCGGCGATATAGGTCGGGATGCCGAGGCCGCGGCTCATGCCATCCGCACCCACGAACATGGTGGCGGTGAAAATGGCGGCGAAGACGACGCCGATTGGATTGAGGTTGGCAAGCATGGCGACAACGATACCGGCATAGCCGAAACCGGGCGACAGATCGGTCGTCACATAACCCTTGACGCCCATGACCTCGATCGCTCCGGCGAGCCCCGCAAGCCCGCCCGAGAGACAGGCGACCTTCACCAGCGTTCTGCCGAGCGGGACGCCGGCGAAGACGGCCCCGCCGGGATTGAGGCCTGCGGCGCGCGACTGCATGCCAAACACGGTGCGCGACTGGATGAAATGGACGACGATGGCCAGCGCGATCGCGATCGCAAAGCCGATATGCAGGCGCGAGCGGGCAATCAGCTTCGGCAGCATGGCGTGATCGCTGACGGATTGCGACTGCGGCCAGCCGAAGGCCAGCGGATCCTTGAGGACGCCGTCGATCAGCATCGAGACGAACAGCACGGCGATGAAATTCAGCAGCAGGCTTGTGACGACCTCATCGACGGAGAAGCGCAGCCTAAGCCAGAGCGGGATCAGGATCAGCACCATACCGGCAATGGCGCCGACCAGCAGCAGCAGCGGAATGAGGATGGGGGCGGGAAGATCGCCGAACAGTTTGGCGCTTGCCGCGGCAACGGCGATGGCGCCGAGATAGAACTGACCCTCGGCGCCGATATTCCAGAGTCGCGCCCGGAAAGCGACGGCGGCAGCAAGCCCCGTCAGCATCAGCGGCGTTGCCCGCGTCAGCGTCTCGGTCGCCGACAGTCGCGAACCGAAGGCACCCGTCAGGATGCGCCAATAGGCATCGATAACAGGCGCGCCGGCGATTGATATCAGGATGCCGGCCAGCGCCAGCGCGGCAATCACCGCGATCACAGGCGTGACGATCAGCAGATAGAGCGGACGGTGTTCGCGGCGCTCAAATCGCATGGCCGGCCTCTGGGCTTTCCTGCCATTCGCCGGCCATCATCAGCCCCAGCCTGCGGGCGTCGGCGCTTACGGCCTCGACGGGCGGGGACAGGCGGCCGCCGACGATTGCCTGGATGCGATCGGCAAGCGCGATCACCTCGTCGAGGTCCTCCGAGATCAGCAGCACGGCGGTACCCTGGCGGCGGGCTTCGAGCAGGCGCGCGTGGACAGCGGCCACGGCCCCTTCGTCGAGACCGCGCGCCGGCTGCGCGGCAATCAGGATGCGCGGCCGCCGATGCAGGTTCCGGCCGAGAATAAGCTTTTGCATATTGCCGCCCGAGAGCAGCCGGGTGCGGATGGCCGGGCCGCCGCCGCGGACATCGAATCCGTCGATAATTTCCCTGGCAAAGGCCATGCCCGCCTTGCGGTTGACGAGGCCACGGCGCGAAAAACCCGGTGAGGCGATGCGCTCCAGCACGGCGTTTTCCCAGATCGCCATTTCGCCGATCACGCCCTCCTCATTGCGATCCTCGGGAATACGGCCGATGCCGGCTTCGACGACATCGGCGACACCGAGCTTGCCGATCGCTTCCCCGAACAGCAGAAGGTCGCCGGCACTGCGCGCCAGCGTGCCGGAGAGAAGATGCGCCAGTGCCGCCTGGCCATTGCCGGAAACGCCGATAATGCCGAGGATCTCGCCCTGGTGCAGCCGGAAGCTGATCGATTTCAATCGATCGACGCCGTCGATACGCACGGTCACATCGGCGGCTTCAAGCGCAACGGCGCCCGGTGTCGACGGCTCGCGCACGGGCCGCGTCACGCGGCGTCCGACCATCAGTTCGGCCAGTTCCGCCTTGCTGGTGTCCGACGCCCTGCGTTCAGCAACCATCTTGCCGCCGCGTAAAACCACGATGCGGTCGGCCGCGGCCATCACCTCGTCGAGCTTGTGCGAGATGAAGATCAACGACAGCCCCTGGCGGGCCATTTCCCTTAGCGTTGTGAACAGCCGCTCGGCCTCGATATTGGTCAGCACCGCCGTCGGCTCGTCGAGGATCAGGATGCGGGCATCGTTGTAGAGCGCCTTGAGGATCTCGACCCGCTGCTGCTCGCCGACCGACAGGTCGCCGAGGCGCGCATCCGGATCGACCTTGAGCCCGAAGCGCTCGGAAATTGCGAGCAGCTTTGTCCGCGCCGCTGTTGTTCCCGAGCGCCAGGACCACAGTCTTTCTGTGCCGGCCATGACATTTTCGAGAACGCTCAGATTGGGCGCCAGCGAAAAATGCTGATGCACCATGCCGACGCCGGCGCGGATCGCCGCACGCGGCTTGCCCTGCGGAACCTCCGCACCCTCGATCAGAATTCGCCCGGCATCCGGCATGTAATGGCCGAAAAGGATGCTCATCAGCGTGGTCTTGCCGGCACCATTCTCGCCAAGCAGGGCCACGACCTCGCCCTTGGCAAGCGTCATGGAAATATCGTCATTGGCCAGATTGTCGCCGAAGCGCTTGCTGACGCCGATAATTTCCAGCACAGGCCCGGTCATGACGGCAATCCCGCAACGGGAAAACGGTGCTGCCATCGCCCCTCGGCCTCCAGGCGTGCGGCAAGCGACAGGAGACGCGGCTCGTGACCCATCGGCGCCATGATTTGCACCGGCAGCGGCATGGCGTGCACATCCTGTCCGAAAGGCAGTGTCAAAGCAGGAAAACCCGAAATATTGGCGAGGCAGGCAAGCGGCGCAAATGCCGCCATCCGCTCGAGATGCAGATCCGTGTCGGCATGATCGGATGGAAAGGAGCCGATCGCAAGAGGCGCAGAGGATAGCATCGGCATGAGGATGCAATCGACGCTGTCGAACAGTGCCCAGAGGTTACGGCTCACCAGGACGGCATCGTTCAGACTGTTCCAGAGCGATGTCGCGGAAATCGCTCGTCCCCGCGCAGCAAAGGCCTGCGTCAGAGGCTCGGCCCTGCTGTCATCAAGCGCCGCTGCCTCGATGAGTGCTGCAAGATTGACCGAGACGATATCGGCGAAGGCGCGGCCGCTTGAAGTGACGCTCCATTCGAACTCGGCCCAGCTCAGCGGCACGATAAGGTGTCCGTCGCTCTCGAGGGCACGGGCCGCATCCTCGACGGCTCCGCGCCGATCGCTCTCTGTCGGGTAGTCCGACCCGGTATCGGCGAGCAGACCGATCCGCAAACGGCCGTTATCGCTATCGACAGGGGAGGGGTCGGGAAAAGGTCCTCGCGATTTGCCGGCCAGCCTGTCGAAGATCAGCGCCGTATCCCGCACGGAACGGCAGATCGCGAGTTCACTCGCAATGCCGGCGAGGTGGTTACCGAAGGAGGGGCCGCCGGGGATGGCGCCACGCGTCGGCTTCATCCCGACAAGGCCGCAGCAGGCGGCGGGTACACGGATCGAGCCCCCGGCGTCGGTGGCATGCGCAATCGCGACGATTCCGGCGGCAACCGCTGCCGCCGCACCGCCGGAGGAGCCGCCTGCGGTCCGTGCCGGATCGAGTGGGTTGCGGCAGATCGGCCCGATCGCCGGTTCGCTGGCGAGCGACAGGCCGAATTCCGGGCTGGTCGTCAGGCCGAACAGGCAGAAGCCGGCGTTGCGGAAACGAGCAGCGAGATCGGAATCCGCTTCGCTGCCCTTTCTTTCGAACAGGTAGGAACCGGCCGTCACCGGCAGCCGGGCGAAGGGGCCGCCGAGATCCTTTGCCAAGGTCGGCACGCCGGCAAAGGGCCTGGCGGCAAAGCGATCGGGGTCGCCTTGCCGTTCCCGGTCGCGGTCGTCGGCCGAGGCGAGGCCCATGGCGACATCGAGATAGGCGATCGCGCCGAGCGGCTCTTGCAGCACGGCTGCGGCAAGAGAAGCCTGCATCGCCTCCGCAGCGCTCAGCTTGCCATGCCTGATCGCTGCCGCCAGATCCGTCGCATCGCCCTGCATGATCCGAATTACTTCGGCTCGTCCATCTTCTTCGGAACTTCGAAGGTGCCGGCCTTGATCTCCGCCCGCTTGGCCTCCATCGCAGCCTCGGCATCGGCGGGCGCCACGCCCTTGACGAAGACGATATCGCTGCCGCCTTCCTTCATCAGGCCGTAGGACGTGTAGTTCCTGCCGACCGGCTTTCCGGCCGCGACATCGGCGATGGCGGCATTCAGGATCGGGCGGAAATACCACATGGCGTTGGCGAACACCGTATCGGGATAACGCGGCGTATAGTCGATCAGCGAGCCGACCGATTTGATGCCGCGCTCCTTGGCGGCATCGGCGGTGCCGATGCGCTCGCCGAACAGGATATCGGCGCCGGCGTCGATCTGGGCAAGACCGGCTTCACGGGCCTTCGGCGGATCGAAGAAGGTGCCGATGAACGAGACAAGATGCTTGGCATCGGGATTGACCGCCTTGACGCCGGCCGCGAAGGCATTGATCAGCATGTTGACCTCGGGGATCGGAATGGCGCCGACCGAACCGACGACATTCGACTTGGTCATCTTGCCGGCCAGCATGCCGGCAAGATAGGCGCCGTCATGGTTCCAGGTGCCGAAGACACCGAAATTGTCGCCGGCCTGCTCACCGCTCGAACCCAGCACGAAAGCGGTATCGGGATAGTCGGCTGCGACCTGCCGGGCCTCTTTTTCCACCGCATAGGCCTCGCCGATGATCAGCTTGTTGCCCTGTTCGGCATATTCGCGCATGGCGCGCGGATAATCGGTGCCGGAGACGCCTTCGGAGAAGACATATTCGATCATGCCTTCCTTAGCCGCGTCCTGCAGGGCTTTGTGCAGACAGGAATTCCAAGCATTTTCCACCGGCGACGCATGAATGCCGGCAACCTTCAGTGGCGCAGCCGCCCTTGCCAGCGGGGCGAAGCCGCTGACGCCGAGCGCAATGCCCGACGCAATCACTGCCCGGCGTGAGATCAGCATGTCTTTGGTCATTGTTTTGCTCCCCTTTTTTTACCATTTGGTTCAAAAATCATAGTAGCGCCCAAAAACGTGTCAAGCGGTAAACGGGCTTAAAAATCAGGCTGTTCGACCCATGCTCGCCGAAGCGCTGAGGCGATGGGCTGGATTTACAAGGTGTTATATCTTGGCGTGAGGACATCGGCAGGATATGCAAGCATCACTGGGGTTGGGGAACATGAAATGGGGGAAGAAGAGGACGCCTCTCGGCGACCGATCGCGAGCCGGTCGTCGTCCTGGGCCATCGGCCTCAGCGCGTGGCTGGCGCGGAGCGGCGCGACACCGAACGGCATTTCGCTTTTATCGGTCGTATTCGCGGGTATAGGCGCAGCGCTCATTGTTTTCACAACACATCCGATTGCCATGGTTTGTGCCGCGATCTCGGTACAACTGCGGCTCGTCTGCAATCTGCTGGATGGAATGGTCGCGATCGAGGGCGGAAAGAAAACCAAGAGCGGGCCGATCTACAACGAATTCCCAGACCGGGTCGCCGACAGTCTGTTTCTGATCGCGGCTGGTTATGCCTGCGGCTTTGGCTGGCTTGGCTGGTTGTCTGCGCTGCTCGCAACCCTTACTGCCTATATCAGGGTGTTCGGCGGATCGGTGGGCCTGCCGCAGGATTTCAGCGGCATCATGGCCAAGCAACGCCGCATGGCGGTGCTGACAGCGGGTCTCCTTGCCCAGAGCGTTGAGACGCTGATATCCCCCAGCCATTGGTCGCTGATCCTTGCATCCGCGATCATCGCGGCTGGCAGCCTCGTCACCTGCATCACCCGCACGTTAAGGCTGAAACATTCCCTGGAGAGACTATGATCGCGATTATCCGTCGGTTTCTCGTGCTGCTCGTCCGTATCCTGGTCGGCGCCCGAAGCGAGTGGCGGGGCTGCGCGCCCGATCCCAGCCGCCGCATCTATTTCGCCAATCACAACAGCCATATCGATACCGTCGCCGTCATGGCCGCCTTGCCCTGGCCGGTGCGCCGGATGACCCATCCGGTTGCGGCGCGCGATTATTGGGGAACGAGCGCCTTTCGCCGTTTCATCGCGGAGAAAGGCCTGCGCGCCGTCTTGATAGACCGCAAGCCTCTGCCCGATACCGACCCCCTGGCTCCGATAGAGCGCCTGCTTGAGGAGGGGCGCTCAGTCCTGATTTTCCCGGAAGGAACGAGAAGCACCACCGATGAGATCGCCCCGTTCCGCAGCGGCATCTTTCGCCTTGCCTGCCGTTTCCCCGATGTCGATCTGGTGCCGATCCATCTCGACAACCTCCAGCGCATCCTGCCGAAGGGAAGCATGCTGATCGTGCCGATCACCTGCACGGCACGCTTCGGTAAACCGCTGCGCGTCGAACCGGGCGAGGAAAAGGCTGAATTCCTGGCGCGCGCCCGTGCCGCCGTCATCGAACTCGCGGATGGGGGACACACGGCATGACCAGTATGTTCTCTCTCGTGCTGGCCGCTATCCTCGGCCTGCTAGCCGTCGCCTCCTCCATCGGTTTCATCCTTCAGCGACGCGCGACGGAGCCCGGCTCCGTCGCCACCGTCCATAATCTGAACGCCCGCATCCGCTCCTGGTGGATCATGGTCGCAGTCTTTGGCGGCGCGATCCTGTTCGGCGAAACGTCGACGGTCACGCTGTTCGCATTTCTATCCTTCATGGCGCTTCGCGAATTCTGGACGCTGACGCCATCGCGACGCGGCGATCATCTGGCGCTTTTCCTGTCGTTCTTCGTGGTCCTGCCGATCCATTACGTGCTGCTCGGAACCGAGTGGTACGGCCTCTTCTCCATCTTTATCCCGGTCTATGCCTTCCTGATCCTGCCGGCGGTGGCGACCCTGACCGGCGACGTCAACGAATTTCTCGCCCGTAGCGCAAGGGTGCAATGGGGATTGATGCTGACGGTCTATTCGATCAGCCATGCTCCCGCCCTCCTCATGCTGGAGACCGATACGCCGCCGGCACTTCTTCTCGTCTATCTGGTCGTGGTCGTGCAGCTCAGCGACGTCTTCCAGTATGTCTGGGGCAAGCTCCTCGGAAAGCACCGGTTCTCGCCGAACATCAGCCCGTCGAAGACGATCGAAGGGCTGGTCGGAGGCGGCGCCTCGGCCATCCTCGTGGGAACACTGCTATATCGCCTGACGCCGTTCTCGCCGCTGCAGGCAGCTGCCATCAGCACGGTCATCGTCGTCGCCGGCTTCTTCGGTGGTTTCGTGCTCTCCGCCATCAAGCGCGATCTCAATGCCAAGGACTGGGGCTATGTGATCGAGGGTCACGGCGGCGTGCTCGACCGTCTGGATTCCATCACCTTCGCAGCGCCGCTGTTCTTTCATATCATCCGCTATTGGTTCACCGTGTAGAAAATTGGTTCTGGCTAAAACCGGTCGATCTCCTCGAGGCTATCGAACAGCCGGCGCTGAACATCCCGCTCCTGCATGCTGATGGCGGTCATCAGCTTGCCCATCGTGCCCCGCAGGCCGTGCAACTGGTCGACCAGGTCCATGATGACATCGACGCCGGCTTCGTTGACACCCATGTTTCCCATGAGATCCAGGATCAACCGGGCGCGTGCGACATCGGCGTCCCGAAATTGCCGTTGGCCGCCTGACGTCTCCGGGATCAGCCAACCCTCTTCGACCCAGAGGTCGAGCTGGACGATATCGATTTTCAAGTAAAGACGGAATTCGAGATCATCCATGATCAGGCCTCCATGTTCTTTCTCGGATCGTATGGGTTAGCCGTCGCCCATTCCTCGATGAAGGACTTCAGTCGTTCATCCGGGGCATCGGGCAGCACGATCTTCAGGGAGATGTAGACGTCGCCATGTTCGCCGCCGCGTTTTGCAACACCCTTGCCCTTGAGACGCAGCACCTTGCCGGTGTTGGAATGAGGCGGCAGCGTCAGATTGACAGGTCCTGACGGCGTCGGCACACGAACCTTGCCGCCGAGCACGGCCTCGCCGAGCGAGATCGGCAGTTCGAGCCGGATGTCGTCGCCGTCGCGCGTGAAGAAGCGGTGCGGCCGCACACGGATGTCGATGAGGGCATCGCCCGCCGGCCCGCCGCCGAAGCCCGGCTCGCCCTTGCCGCGCAGCCGCAAAGTCTGGCCGTCGCGCGTTCCCGGCGGGATCTGTACATCGAGCGCTAGGCCCTCCGGCAGCTTGATCTCAGTCCTGGTGCCGTTGACGGCGTCGAGAAAGCCGACTTCCATCGAGAAATGGCTGTCCCGGCCACGACTGCGGGCCTGGCCGCCGCCGGTACGTCGCGAAAAGAAATTGGCAAAGATATCGTCGGCATCACCGAAATCGGCAAAGCCTGCGCTGTTGTGATAGGGGTCGCCAGGGCCGCTCTTCGAGGCATAGTCACGGTAATAATTGCGCTGCGCCCGCTCGGCACCTGTTATATCGATCTCGCCGCGATCGAAGCGTCCGCGTTTTTCCTCGTCGCTCAAGATCTCGTAGGCGGTTGAAATTTCCTTGAACCGTGCCTCGGCTTTTTTGTCGCCGGGGTTGAGGTCGGGGTGAAGTTTCTTGGCGAGCTTGCGGAACGCGCTTTGAATGTCCTTTTGCGTCGCATCCCGCTTTACGCCCAGAAGCTCATATGGATCCTGGCTCATGCATCTCTCCGGTCAGGCAGCGAATACTGCTGGTTGGCTTGGGGATGATATAGGTTGTCGGGCCGGCCCCGGGGAGGGGAGGTCGTTCGTGATCGACTTCATCAATCCGCAGCGGAGCTAGAGCAACGCCGCGTCTTCCACTTGAGGCGCCGAGCCTTGATGCGTGGGATCGGGTCGCCGGTCGATGAGAACCGAGCACCCGGCGTGGCGCATGACCTTGTCGACGATCGAGGAGAAGACGTAGTCGGTAATATCCGTCATATGGGATGAAAGCAGGATGAGATCAGCCGACTTCTCCCTTGCGACGGAGACGAGCAGGGAGGCGGCAACGCCGACGCGCACCTCGATCGTCGCCTGAATACCCATCTCCTTGCAGAGCGATGCAAGTTTCTTTTCTGCGTCGACGATGGCGGTCGTTTCGAATTCCTCGGGGAGCTCCGTCAGGTGACGGCGCGGGATATTCTCGATGACGTGCATGAGGACGATGCTTCCACTTTCGTCCACCAGCGCAGCAGCCCGGCGCAGAAGGCGGCTTGCCGTTTCCCTGGAACCCATGCCGATGCCGCAGATGATCGTCCGATACATTGAAATCCATATCCTTGAATGCGAATGATAGCACCGATCATACCGGTGTCGACCGTCCCGACATTGACGAATATCAAGCAAAGGTGCCGCAACGGCGGCGCGCATGAAACGGCCAGCTGCTTCGGAACGGACCTCCGGCTGAATCGTCGCAGTTGACGGCAGGGCCCTCGGCAACATTTTTCACCTGATGTCGTCACTGATTGAGGTTCACATGCCGAATTTTGCGATTATCGGATCGGGTGCGATGGGAAGTGCCGTTGCCAAACGACTGATCGATCACGGCGCCACGGTGCTGACTTACCTCGAGGGCAGAAGCGAGCGGACGATAGCGCGGGCAAAGGCAGCCGGCATGGTGCCTGTCGGCAGCCAGGAGCTGACGAAGGCCGAGCTGATCCTGTCGATCGTTCCGCCGGCGGAGGCGGTCAAGGTCGCCGAATTCGTCGCGGACATATCATCCGCCATGTCGGCGCCGCCGCCTTTCGTCGACCTCAACGCGATTTCGCCGAAAACGATGCGGGCGTTGGCAGCACGCTTCGAAGACAGCGGCGTGGAGGTGCTTGACGGTGCGATTATCGGCGGGCCGCCGGTCCCCGGCAAATCAGGTCCGACCATCTATATCAGCGGCGATACCGCGGGGCGAAGCCAGCCGCTCGAGGATTGCGGCCTCAGGATCCGCAGGCTCGACGGACCGCTCGGCGCCGCTTCGGCACTGAAGATGTGTTATGCCGGCATCAACAAGGGATTTATCGGCCTTGGCGCCGCCATGCTGCTTGCCGCATCGCGTTCGGGTGCGGCCGAAAGCCTGAAGGCCGAGCTCTCCGAAAGCCTTCCCGACGTCGACCGCAAGCTGTCGAGTTCCATACCCGACATGTATCCGAAAGCCTATCGGTGGGTTGCCGAAATGCAGGAGATCGCCGATTTCCTCGGCGAGGATGATCCGGCCGCGACCATCTTCCGCGGCATGGCGGACGTCTTCTTCAGGATGGCCCGAGACGTGGAGGGCAGCCGCGTGCTCGTCGGGCAGTTGGACGAGATCCTCGCGCGCCCCGACTTCGATCGCTGACCGCGATAGCCTTACAGGTGCTTGGCTACGTCCATTCGTTGATGGAGGATGCGCACGATGATGATCTGGCCCGCATCATTGCTTTGGAAATACAGAAAATGAGAGCCAACGGAGACCTTTCTGTACCCTTTCCGAATATCTGAGGGGCGGCTCATCCGTGTTCCCTCCGCCAGATCCTGACAGGCGTCTCTTATGTCCTGAACATAACGCTCTGCCTGATCGACATTCCAACTCGTCGCTGTGTAATCCCAAATCTTGTCAATATCGGTTTGCGCAGCGGGAGAAAATATGATGTCGGTCATTTCGCCTTGAACGCCGCCCGTTTGCGAGCGTTGAACGCATCGAAATCAAAGGGCGTGGCAGGGCCGGATTCCTCGCCTTCAATCAAGGCATCCTGTAATGCCTTCACTTTGGCTTCGTGTTCTTCAAGTAGGCGAAGGCCGGCCCGAACAACGTCAGTGGCTGAACCATAGCGGCCAGCCTGAACTTGCGTATCGATGAAGCTGGTGAAATGCTCGCCGAGCGATATGGACGTACTTCTGGCCATGCTGAATCTCCTTTAAGCCAATATACCAATTTTTGGTACATAACAAAACCTAGTCTTCACAGCGCGAATCTGATCCCTGGCCAACTCTGACAATTGTGTGAAGCCGCTCCGACACCTCTGACGAAACCTGATCGCCTCTGCTATGTGAGGAAAAATGCGGTGGCCAAACCGATTGGCGTCGCGCTCTGTCCGACCAATGCCAGGAGTTTGAAAGATGAGCGGTTCTCCCGAATATACACCCCCGAAAGTCTGGATCTGGAACAAGGCGAATGGCGGCCAGTTCGCCAGCATCAATCGCCCGATCGCGGGAGCGACGCATGACAAGGAGCTTCCGGTCGGCCGGCATCCGTTGCAGCTCTATTCGCTCGGCACCCCGAACGGCCAGAAGGTTACCATCCTGCTCGAGGAACTGCTGGCGCTTGGCCATAGCGGTGCCGAATACGATGCGTGGCTAATCAAGATCGGCGATGGCGATCAGTTCGGAAGCGGCTTCGTCGCGGTCAACCCCAACTCCAAGATCCCGGCGCTGATGGACCGCAGCGGGCCAAAACCGATCCGCGTCTTCGAATCCGGCGCTATCCTCACCTATCTCGCCGAAAAATTCGGTGCCTTCCTGCCGACCGAACCGAGCGCGCGCGCCGAATGCCTGTCGTGGCTGTTCTGGCAGATGGGAAGCGCGCCTTATCTCGGCGGCGGCTTCGGTCATTTCTACGCCTATGCGCCGACGAAGATCGAATATGCGATCGACCGCTTCGCCATGGAAGTGAAACGTCAGCTCGACGTGCTCGATCGTCGCCTTGCCGAAAGCGAGTATGTGGCCGGCAGTCAATATACGATCGCCGATATTGCCGTCTGGCCCTGGTACGGCGGCCTCGTGAAGGGCTGGACCTACGGTGCAGCCGAATTCCTGCAGGTCGAAGAGTACAAGAACGTTCTGCGCTGGGCCGACACCATCCACAGCAGGCCGGCCGTGCAACGCGGCCGGATGGTCAACCGGCTTTCCGGCGAGCCATCGAGCCAGTTGCACGAGCGCCATGACGCCAGCGACTTCGACACCAGGACGCAGGACAAGCTCGCGGCTGCCGAGTAAGCAAGCGACCCCAGCCACGTGCCGCAGCAATAAATGAAGCTCCGCCGCCTTTACGGCGGCGGAACGTTTGCGAGCTGCCCGAACTCAGTTCTTGACCGTGTCTTCCAGGAAGAAGCGGCCGAGCGGGTTCTGATAGAAGTTCTCGATATTTTTGCGCGAGACGTTGATATAGGGGCTGTAATAGAGGTCGATCCAGTTGACGTCGTCCTTGGCCATCTTCTGCAGATCGACATACATCGCTTCGCGCTTTTTCGGGTCGAGCTCGAGGCGCGCCTTGGCCACCAGTTCCTTCACCGCCTCGTTCTTGTAATTGGTCGAATAGTTGTTGTTGGAATCGTGGCCGAGGACAAAGGTGGTCTTCTGATCCGGATCGAGAATGTCGTTGGTCCAGTAATTGACCGAGATATCGTAGTCGCCGGCGACCGTCATGTCCCATTCCTGGCTCGGGTCGACCTTCTGCAGATTGGCGGTGATGCCGGCCTTCTGCAGCTGCTGCTGGACGAGCACAGCCGTCTGTTCGTCGACTTCGTCGCCGGCGCGCACCAGATAGTTCAGCGTCAGGTCGGAGGCGCCGGCGGCCGTCAGCAACTCCTTTGCCTTTTCGGGATTATAAGGCCGCTGCAGATTGTCGGCATAATAATAGAGCGCGCCCTTCGGAATATAGGAATTGGCGACCGTGCCCTGGCCGAAGGTGACGGTATCGACGATCGCCTTCTTGTCGATTGCGAGATCCAGCGCCTGGCGGACTTCCTTCTTGCCGAGCGCGCCATGAGCATGGTTGATCAGAAGATGATCCTCGCGGGTCGAAGCGTCGATATCGACGTTGAGGTTCGGATCCTTCTTCAACTCCTCGACGCGAGAAAAGGGAACGAAGATCGCCGTATCCAGCTCGCCGGCCTGAACGTTCAGCATGCGGGTGTTGTCGTCAGGCACCGAGATCCACTCGACACCGTCGAGCTTGACGCGGTCGGCCTGCCAGAAGTTCGGGTTCTTCTTGAGAATGACGCGGTCGCCGCGCCGCCATTCCTCGACCACGAAGGCGCCGGATGCGATCGGCTTTTCGCCATAGGCATCGGCGCCCAGCGATTCCATGCCTTTCTTGGAGATGACCGAGGCATTCGGCAGCGCCAGCGTCGACAGGAACGGCGCGGACTGGTTCTTGAGCTTGATCGTCAGCGTGTGCGCGTCGGTCGCCACGGCCGTGTCGATCACCTTATAGGAATCGCTCCAGAGCGAGGCAGCGTCATCGCGGATGCGCAGCAGGCTGTAGGCCGCGTCTTCCGCCGTCAGTGGCGAACCGTCCGAGAATTTTGCGTCGCGGATCTTGAACGTGTAGGTCAGTCCGTCATCCGAGACGGTCCAGCTTTCGGCAAGGCCCGGCTCCAGTTTCGTGCCTGTCTTGTCGACGCGGATCAGCACGTCGTAGACGTTGGAGAACACCCAGTTGTCGATGTTCTGCGCGGTCTTGATCGGATCGAATGTCGTCGAATCCTCGCGGCGGCCGATGGTGAGCACACCGGCGGCCTCGGCATAGCTTGCGCTGAGCGTCAGACCGGCGAGCAAGGCTGCAAGCCCGATTGATTTCCACCTGTTTGTCATGAGTTCGTTCCCTTCGTTGTTATGGCATGCGTTTGATTGATTGAATCGGCATCGAATGCGGATCGTCCTTGCCGACGGCGTCTTGAAGCAGCCGCTTGTCAGGATCGATGTCGGGAATGGCGGCGATCAGCGCCGCCGTATAGGGGTGCTTCGGGCGCGCGAAGACTTCTTCGGAATGGCCTTCCTCGACGATCTCGCCGCGATACATCACGACGACGCGTTCGCAAAGATTGCGGACGATTGCGAGATCATGGGCGATGAAGATCAGCGTGAGGTTCATCTTCGCCGTGAGCTCGCGGAAAAGCTCGATGATCTGCGCCTGGATAGTGACATCGAGGGCCGCCACGCATTCGTCGGCGATGATCATCTTCGGATCGACGGCCAGCGCCCGGGCAATGCCGGCGCGCTGGCACTGGCCGCCACTCATGCTGCGCGGTTTGCGGCCGGCGAATTCGCGTTCGAGACCGACGAGATCGAGCAGTTCGCCGATCCGAGTCGGGATATCGGCCCTGGCGACCTTGCCCTGCACCTTCAGCACCTCGGCCAGCATCTGCCCGACCGTCAGCCGTGGATTGAGCGCATTATAGGGGTCTTGAAACACCATCGCCGTCTCGCGCCTGAGCTTTGCCAGGCCGGCGCTTTTCTGCAGCGCCAGATCGACGCCGTCGAAGGTGACGTGGCCCGAGGAAAGCGGCGTGAGGCCGAGCACGGCGCGGGCAAGCGTGCTCTTGCCGCTGCCGGATTCGCCGACGATGCCGACCGTCTCGCCCGCCATGATCTGCAGGCTGACGCCGGCAACGGCGCTGACCGTCTTGGCACCGCCCCTAAGCAGGGCGCCGCCGGCTCTGAAGCGCACATGGAGATCGTCGATTTCGAGCAACGGTCTCGCCGGGTTGCTGGCTTCGGCAATCTCGGGCAACAGCGCTGATATTGCGCCCGGCAGGGAAGGGTGGCTGTTGATCAGGTTGATCGTATAGGGATGCTGCGGCCGCGCCAGGATCGTCCGCTTCGGCCCCTCTTCGAGCAGTTTGCCGCCGCGCAGCACGGCGATGCGGTCGCAGGTCTGGGCGACGATACCGAGATCGTGGGTGATCAGAATGATCGACAGGCCACGCCGATCGCGAATGTCAATCAACAGCCGCAGGATCTGCGCCTGGATAGTCACGTCGAGCGCCGTGGTCGGCTCGTCGGCGATCAGGATCTTCGGATTGCAGGACAGCGCCACGCCGATCATTGCCCGCTGCCGCATGCCGCCGGAAAATTCGTGCGGATAATTGTCGTACTGGCGCTTCGGATCGGGGAAGCCGACCTGCGCCAGGATTTCCGTCGCCGCAGTGCGGGCCTCGCGGGCGCCGAGGCCCTGGTGATAGCGGATGCCCTCGGCGATCTGATCGCCGATCCGCATCACCGGGTCAAGATGGCTGGTCGGGTTCTGGAAGACCATGCCGATCTCGCCGCCGCGCACCTTCAGCATCTCGCTATCGTCGATCCGCATGAGGTCACGCCCTTCGAGCAGCACGCTACCGCCTTCGATCTTCAGCAGCGAGGAGGGCAGCAGGCGCACCAGGGAACGGCAAAACAGGCTCTTGCCCGAGCCGCTCTCGCCGACGAGACCGAGAATCTCGCCCTTGCCGAGGTCGAGCGAGACCGCATCGAGCAGCGTGCGCGGGCCGGAATCGACATGTGCCCTGACGGTGAGATCACGGACGGACAGCACCGAGCCGCTCATTCATGCACCCCCAGCAGTTCGCCGAGCGCGTCGCCCAGCATGCTGAAGCCGAAGGCGAGGCAGACGATGGAGAGGCCGGGAAACAACGTGATCCACCATGCCGTGGTGATGAAGCTCTGTCCTTCCGCGACCATGACGCCCCATTCGGCGATCGGCGGCTGGACGCCGAGGCCGAGATAGCTGACGGCAGCGCCGCTGAGCAGCACCAGCGTCGCGTCGGACATCGAAAAGACGACCGAGCCGGCGATCGCGTTCGGCAGCAGGTGGCGGAACATGATGCGCGGGCGGCTGAAGCCGAGGCTGACGGCGGCAACGGCATAGTCGCTGCCCTTCAGCACCAGCATCTGCGCCCGGATCAGCCGCGCATAGGAGACCCAGCCGACCAGCGCCATGGCAATGTAGAAGCTGCCGAGGCCCGGGCCGAGGATCGCGATGATCGACAGCATCAGCACGAGGAAGGGGAAGGCGAGGATGATATCGACGAGGCGCATGAACAGCGCATCGACGATGCCGCCGAAAAAGCCGGCGATCGTGCCGACCGTCGTGCCGATCACGAAGGGGAAGATGACGCCGATCAGCGCCATCTGCAGGTCGAGGCGGGCGCCCCAGATGACGCGGGAAAGAATATCGCGGCCGAAATTGTCGGTGCCGAAGGGATGCAACAGCGAAGGCGCCTGCAGGCGCACCTCGGCGTTCTGCATGATCGGGTCGTAAGGCGCGACAATGGGTGCGCCGATCGCCAGCAGGACGAAGAACAGCAGCAGGCCGGCACTGAGAACAAGCATCGGCCGCCGGCCGAAGAACCGGCGCCAGCCAAGAGATGCCGGGGCGATCGCCTCGAGGCTCATAGCTTCACCCTCGGATCGACGGCGACAGTGACGATGTCGGCGATGAAATTGATGAGCACGGTGGCGCAGGCAAAGACCATGGCGACGCCCTGCACCACCATGTAGTCGCGCGAGAAGATTGCCCTGACGAGCAACTGTCCCATGCCGGGCAGCGCAAAGACGCTCTCGACCACCACGGTGCCGCCGATCAGCCAGCCGATATTAACGGCAAGCAGATTGATCGTCGGCACCAGCGAATTCGGCAGAACATGCCTCCAGAAGACGATCCCTTCCGGCATGCCGCGGGCGCGCGCCGCCGTTGCGACATCCGATTTCAGCTGCTCGATCATCGCAGCCCGCAGGCTGCGCGTCAGCACGGTCGAGAGCGACAGCGCGACCGTCAGGCTCGGCAGCACGAGATGCGACAGCTTTTCGCCGATCGTTGCACCATAGCCCGAAACCGGCAGCACACCGAGTTCGACGCTGAAGAGGATGATCAGCATCAACCCCAGCCAGAAGGGCGGAAAGCCGATGCCGAAGGTCGAGACGATGCGCACTGCATGATCCGGCGCCCGGCCGGCATTGCGTGCGGCAATCGCCGCCATCGGCACGGCGATCAGGACCGAAAGCACGACGCTGGAGACCACGAGCGCAAGCGTCGGCTCGATACGGGTGACGATCAGCTTCAGCACGTCGATCTTGTAAAGGATCGACTTGCCCATCTCGCCATTGGCGAGATTCTTGAGGAAATAGACATATTGCAGCCACATCGGCTGGTCGAGGCCGTACTGGGCGCGGATGCTGGCAATGGCTGCCGGAGTCGCGCGCGTGCCGAGGATGTTGCGCGCCGGATCGCCGGGGATCAGCCGGACCAGAATGAAAGTAATGACGCTGATGCCGAAGATGACGGGCAGGAACTGCAGCGGTCGCATCAGAACGAATTTATAGCGATGCATGACGGCGATCGCCCCCTTGTCTTCGTCGGGTTCGGTCCGCTGCCTCTTGCATCAGCCTGCCTTGTGCCGGTCGAGAAAATCGAGAAGCGCGGGATAATAATCCTGCGGGTTCTCATAGAACGGCATATGGCTGGCATTGGCAAATACCTTGAGTTCGGCATTCGGCAGCGCAAGCTTCATTCTGAGCGCACAGGCTGGCGTCAGCTCGTCATGCTCTCCCGACGTGATGAGCACCGGCAGCGTCAGTCGCGGCAGATCGGGGATGCGGTTCCAATCCTTGAGGTTGCCGATATAGAGAAACTCGTTCGGCCCCTGCATCGTCTCGTAGGGCGCCATGTTCCAATCGTCGAGCGAGCGGCGCACCGGCGCCGGCCATTCCGGCAGACGGCAGACATGGCGATAGTTGAGGATGGTGACGGCGGCGAGATATTCCGGATGATTGTAGGTGCCCTGCGCCTCGTGCTTCTGCATCATCGACACGGTTTCGGGACCGAGTGCCGCGCGCAGCCGTTCCAGTTCCGAAATCAGATGCGGCATGTCGGCGACGGTATCCTCGAGGATCAGTGTCTTCAGGTTCTCGGGATAGGTCAGCGCATATTCAATCGCCAGCCAGCCGCCCCAGGAATGGCCGAGCATGTGGACCTTGCCGAGCCCCAGCGCCTTGCGCACGGTCTCCGTCTCCTCGACGTAACGGCCGATCGTCCAGAGCGAGAGATCGTCCGGCCGGTCGGAAGCGCCAGTGCCGAGTTGATCGAAGGCGACGACACGATAGCGCTTGTCGGTCAGACAGGAATGCGCCTCGCGCAGGTAATCGCAGGGCAGACCCGGCCCGCCGTTCAGGCAGAAAACCGTCTCGCTGCCGGTTCCGAAACTATAGGCAACGACGCGATAGCCATCGACATCGATCTCGAATCGCTGGTCCGGCCGTATTTCACGCCACATTGATCGCTCCGGCAGAAGATTTCGCTTGCTCAATATTTGGGCATGGCTAAATTTTTACCTCAAATCCCATTCTGTGCCAGCTATAAGAAGTGATAGGGTGGGCGCCATGCCGAACCTGGGAGCAGCCCATGCTTGACGACCCTATTCTTGACGAGATCGGAACGATCAGACGGCAGTTTACAGTACATGAAACGCTGGACGGCAGGATCGACCAGGCCTTCGAGGCGATGAAGCAGATCGGCTTCGAGGCGCTGATCTACGACTATACCCCGGTGCCCTACGATCTCGATGGCGCGATCATGATACCGTCGCTGCTGAAGCTGCGGAATATCTCGGACGACATGCACGACTACTGGTTCAATCGCGGCTATTTCCGTATCGATCCAGTGCAGCAGGTGGCGCTGCGCACCTCCGCACCCTTCTTCTGGAACTATGACCCGGACGCCGACACGCTGATCAACCGCTTCATGAACGACGACACCGCGCCGGTGACGCGCTATCTGAGCGAACGTGATATGTCGACCGGCGTCACGGTGCCGGTTCATATGCCACGCGGCGACTATGCGACCGTCACCGGCATCCGGTTCGGCCGGAACAAAGAGTTCGAACGGCACGCGTTGCGCTATATCGCCGACTTCAACCTGCTTGCCCATGTTTTCCATGAGACCGCCTATTCGCTTTTCGACACGCGGGCGAAAAGCGTCGGCACGATCCGCCTGACCGAGCGGGAACGCGAATGCCTGCGCCATTCGGCGGAAGGTTATTCCGCCAAGGAAATTTCCCGCATCATCGACCGTTCCGTACCGACGGTCGTGATGCATCTGAACGCCGCGGCAAAGAAACTTGGCGCCCGCAACCGCACCCAGGCGGTGGTGCGTGCCACCCATTACCGCCTGCTCGAAGACCGGCCGACCCATAATTGGCCACCCTATAACTTGTGATAGCTGCCTTGGCCGTCGCCGCCGCGTTATGATTTTTTTCATGACGCCAAGAGATGGAGACGCCCGTGGGCGAAGTCACAACCAACGAAGCCTATCTGCCCTTTCGCGATTATCGCACCTGGTATCGCGTTACCGGTTCGCTGGAGAGCGGCAAGCTGCCCCTCGTCGTCGCCCATGGCGGGCCCGGCTGCACCCATGATTATGTCGATTCCTTCAAGGATATCGCCACCCTCGACGGCCGTCCCGTCATCCATTACGACCAACTCGGCAATGGCAATTCCACCCGACTTCCGGAAAAGGGCCCGGATTTCTGGACCGTCGAACTGTTCCTCGAGGAGCTGGATGCCCTGCTTTCCCATCTCGGCATTCGGGATCGTTATGCCTTCATCGGCCAGTCCTGGGGCGGCATGCTGGGTGCGGAACACGCAGTGCGCCGGCCGCAAGGCCTGAAGGCGCTTGTCATCGCCAACTCGCCGGCCAACATGCATACCTGGGTTTCGGAGGCGAACCGGCTGAGGCAGGAACTGCCGAAAGAGGTGCAGGACACGCTGCTGAAGCATGAACTGGCAGGAAGCCTCGCCGACCCGGAATATATCGCCGCCTCGCGTGTCTTCTATGACCGCCATGTCTGCCGGGTGGTGCCGTGGCCGCCTGAAGTGGCGCGGACCTTTGCGATCATGGACGAGGACAACACCGTCTACCGCAACATGAATGGCCCGACGGAATTTCACGTCATCGGCACGATGAAGGACTGGACGATCGAGAACAGGCTCGACCGCATCGAAGCCCCGACGCTGCTGATCTCGGGAAAATACGACGAGGCGACACCCTTGGTGGTCAGGCCCTATCTCGAACGCGTTCCGGGCTGCGAATGGGTGCTCTTCGAAAATTCCAGCCACATGCCGCATGTCGAGGAAAAGCAGCTTTGCCTGGCGACCGTTTCCGGTTTCCTGTCCCGGCACGACTGAGAAAACCCGCCCACGCCGCAACACCGTTTCTTGCCGCGAAGGCGACGCTTGGGATAGTCTTGGTCCCATTGGAGAACGACGGAACGGACCGATGAACGATCATCCGCAGGCAGGGAGCGCGACAATCCTCGCATCAAGCGCGGGACGCGGCTGGCGCGGTCTGGAGGCCGATCTTGTGCGCATCCCGCCTGGCCGCACGCATATTTCAGGCACGCCCTATCATCGCCTCGGAATCCATGTCGGCCGGCCGGTGCGGGCCCAATGCCGCTGTGACGGGCGGGAGCATCGCCGACTGCAGAAGCATGGCGATACCGACGTGGTGCCAGCCGGCCTTGATGGAGTCTGGAGGACGACCGCGAATGCATGATTCTGCGGCTGAAGATCAGCAAGGATCTTTTCCATCGGGCTGCGATCGATCTCGGCCGCGATCCCGCGACGGCAATCGTGCCGCATATAATTAGAGCATAATGTCATCCGAAAACCTCCCACACTTTTCGGCATCATGCTCTGGTCAGCTTGGGAACAGGTTAAGCCGCGATGTTCGGACCAGGCCCATTGCGCGATAATGCCCAACCTCCTCGACGGCGTCATGAAAAACGAAAAGATCTATGTAACGAAGCCCAGCCTGCCGCCGCTCGAAGAATTCATTCCGTCGCTGGAAGCGATCTGGAACAACCGCATCCTGACCAATGGCGGGCCATTCCACCAGCAGCTGGAGCAGGAGCTCTGCGGCCATCTCGGCGTGAAGCACATCAGCCTCTTTTCCAACGCCACGGTCGCGCTGTTGACGGCGCTTCAGGCGCTGCGCGTCACGGGCGAAGTCATCACCACGCCTTATTCCTTCGTGGCCACTTCGCATTCGCTTCTCTGGAACGGCTTGAAGCCCGTCTTCGTCGACGTCGACCCGGTGACGCTCAATCTCGATCCGGCGAAGATCGAGGCGGCGATCACGCAGCAGACAACGGCGATCATGCCGGTGCATTGCTACGGCCACCCTTGCGACGTCGATGCGATCCAGAAGATCGCCGATCTCTACAATCTCAAGGTCATCTATGACGCTGCCCATGCCTTTGGCGTGGAAGACGAGCGGGGAAGCATTCTCAATCACGGCGACCTTTCGATCCTGAGCTTCCACGCGACGAAGGTTTTTAACACATTCGAAGGCGGAGCCATCATCTGCCCTGATATCAAGACAAAGACCCGAATCGACCAGCTGAAGAACTTCGGTTACGTCGACGAAGTGACCGTGGTGGCACCAGGCACAAACGGCAAGATGAGCGAGTTCAACGCTGCGCTCGGCCTGTTGCAGCTGAAATATATCAAATTCGTCCTTGAAAGGCGTGGACTCATCGACAGTGCATACCGTGAGCGGCTCCGCGGCGTGGCAGGCATAGAATGCCTGGAGCGTTCCGGCGAGACCGTCTCCAACTTCTCTTATTTCCCGATCCTCGTACGTCCCGGCTATCCCATTTCACGCGATGGGCTCTATGAACTGTTGAAGGAAAACAGCATTCATCCGCGCCGCTATTTTTATCCGCTGATTTCAAGCTTCTCGATGTACCGCAGCCTGCCTTCCTCGCAGCCGTCGAATCTGCCGGTCGCAACCGAAGCCGCACAACAGGTGCTCTGCCTTCCCATCTATCCGGACATGGAGATGGAGATCGTCGACAAGGTCTGCGCGCTGATCGAGTCGGCTTAAAAAAGGTGTTTCGACCGTCATCGCACTGCAGATCGAAAGTATCTGCGGTGCGAGGTCGTGCGCCAATAGGCCGGTTAGAGCGTGATGCCGAAAAGCATAAGCGGTTTTCGGGCGACATCCTGTTCTAGCCGCCTCACTTGTCAGCAAAGACTTGAAGCGCGAGTTCTGCCTGCCAGATAAGAAAATCGCGAGCCGGCGCGTTGCAGGTGGCTGCTCATACGAAAGCGGCGTGACCATCGATCCGCCGCTTTCGTCATCTCATAGACGCCAGATTTAAAGCGCCAGTTGCGGAGGTCGGATTTCGAGCCGCTCCGTCGCCGGGCGCTGTACGCCTCGCGGTTCAATCTCGACCCAGCGGTGTTCAAGCCGCGAGCATTCGATCGCTTCCAGCAGCCGTAATCCTTCCTCCGCCTCCTCTAGCCCAAGCACGTAGGGATGGGGCAGGCGTGCGGTATTGATCTTGCGTTGCAGCAGGGCGTCGGCAAGGTCGACATAATAATTCGCGAAGGCTTCGATGAATCCCGACGGATGGCCTGGCTTGAACCGCTCGTAGCGGATATTGTTAGCGATCATGATATCCGGGCTGGCGCGATCGAGGATCTGCTTGCGGCCGTTGCAGTCATAGAAATAGGCAAGCTCGGGGGTTTCCTGAAGCCATTCGATCGATGCCTTGGAGCCATAGAGCCGCACACGCAGTCCATTGCGTTGCCCGAGCGCGGTCTTGCCGTACCACATGCTGCAATGCAGGCCGCCGGCGCAGCGCACGAGCGCCTGCACATTGTCGAGCACCTGCGGAAAGTGACCGAAACTGTGGCTGGTTGCGCAGACTTCTTCCGACTCCCGCTGCGTGAGGAAATGAAGCAGCGAGTGCACATGAACGCCGAGATCGAGCGAAACCGTCGGCACGGCGCCGTCGCGCAGGCGCCAATCCTGCGGTGTCATCGGCGTGCCGTCACGGCGGAGCCGGAGAAAACTCTCCTGCGGCATCTCAATATGGATCTGCTGCAATTCGCCGAAAACACCATGCTCGACCATGCCGCGGATTTCACGGAGCATGGGATATCCCGTGTAGTTGTAGGTTACGGCCAAAAAGGCCCCGTTACTGCGGGCATTGCCGATCATGCGCGTCTCGGCGCTCGAACCGGCAAGGGCCTTTTCCGAGATCACCGAAACACCTGCCTCAAGTGCGGCGACAACCTGCTTCGTATGCTGCTGCGTCGGCGTTAGCACGACGAGAGCATCGATGTTGTCGGCCTCTTTCGAGAGCAAGGTATCGAAGTCGGCGTGGCAGCGCTCCGGCGAAATGCGGTACTGCCCCGCCGTTTCGCGATTGATGTCGCCATGGCGGCTGAAGCAGCCGGCGACAAGATCGAATTTCTGATCAAGCTCGATCGCATCGCGATGAGCGCGACCCACAGCGGAATTGACGGCACCGCCTAGAAAGGCGAGGCGCAGCTTCTCCGGTACTCCCTGATTTGAGCGGATCATGCGAGATCTCCTTGCATCGTTTGGAGCGAAATGAACGTTTTGAAATCCGGCGCCACCTTCAGCATCTCGTCCCGCGACTCGAAACGGGCGTATAGGATGGCGAGCTTGTCGAGCGGTGCCGCATTCATTGGTTTGCCGGTGGTCTTGAGCTGCGTGATGCGGACATCGGATGATGGAATGGAATGCGAGAAGGAAAACGGCGTCGAGGGCGTGTCGGAGGTGATGGTGTGGCGCCCGAAGAACAGCGGTGGATCGAAGCGCGGTTCGGCCGAAAATTCCTCACCCAGCAGCAGCGTTATGACGAGATCGGCGTAATCGATGCCGAGAGACTGATCGACAAGTGAGCCGTAAAGATCGCCCGGGCAGCGCCGCATGCATTCGACGATCCAGACATCGTCGCCATTCGACAGGAACTGCGTGTGAATGAGGCCGTCCTGCAGTCCGAGCAGCTTGACGACGCGCGCCATAATGGCCCGCGTCTTCGAGCGGACGGTTTCGGAAAGGCGCGAGGGATGGTTCGATGAATCGACCTGGTATGGATAGACCGTGCAATATTCGTCGACGAAGACGTCGAAGACGATCTCCTGGTCCTTGATGAAGGCGGAATGGCTGTGCAGGCTGCCTTCGATGAATTCCTCGATAACGATCTCCGCCGCGCGCGAGTTTCGCCGGGCATCGGCGATGGCGGCGGCAAGTTCAGTCCGGTCGAAAACCTTTGTGACGCCGCGGCCGCTGAAACTATCGCTCGGCTTCACCAGCAGCGGATAACGCAGCGCCTCGGTCTCGATTGGCGAATCGCCCTGCAGGCGCACCGAGCGCGGGGCAGGGATATCGTGCTGCTCAGTAAAGCTACGGAATGCCTGCTTCGTGTGAATGATGGTCGCAGTTTCCATCGAATCGAAGCGTGGGAATCCGAGTTTTTCGGCAACGAAGCTGGTCGACATATATGCAACATCATTGCCCGTCGGCACGATGAAATCGAAATCACCGTTCTCGACGAGGGCGAGCAGCGCGTTCGGATTGCTGTAGTCGATGAAATGCGATTGATGCGCATGCGCATGGCAGGGCTCGTCCGGCCGATTTCCGCAAACGGAAATATGGAGGCCGCGCCTTCTCAAAGCGAATAGAAGAGGAACTGCGCTGAAGTTACTGCCGACGAGCAATGCTCTCTTGGTCATTTTCAAATCCATTCCACGCACCCGGCTGGCCTGTTGAAACGGCACAGCCGAAACAGGGTGTGCAGTCCCACTTCGTCCGTTTTCGATATGCGAAAGACTAAAACGGCCGCGATAGCGAGAGTCATAGGATGCGGGCGTTACCCGAGGCTTGCCGCCTGGAGGTCTGGGCGGCGTCTGTGTTCACCCCGGCGTCGTTGCCTTGCTTGTGGGAAGCAGACGGGCCGCCTTGTTAAGCCGAGTACCATCTCATACGCTTTCGGCTGTGATTCCAACGTCGGCATCGGACAAAGATGCAGACTGCAGCTGCGAAAAGAGACACCGCGCAATGAACGAGAAACTGCCTGATCTGATTGAAGGCGAGCGTATTTTCTTCCAAAAGGTGTTCGAACGGCAGTCCCGCGCGACAATGGAGATGCGGGAGCGATGGCGCGCGGAAACGATTCTTCAGCGTAGAAGACGCGTGTCGTCTGAGATCTACGATCTACTTGGTGGGGTCGTGAAATACGGTCCGTTCAAGGGGCTGTCGCTTGCGAAGAACAACTGGTGGGGCGGTGGCGACTTCGGGTCGATGCTCTTGGGCCTTTATGAGAAGGAAGTACTGGATTTCCTGTTCTCCGAAAGATTGGATGCCGTTGAGAGCTTCGTCGATGTCGGCGCCGCCGACGGATATTACGCGATCGGCATGGTTCGGTCGGGTCGGGCGAAAAACGCCGTTTGCTTTGAACTGAGCGAGGAAGGGCAGCGCACCATTGCATCGAACGCCGAGGCGAATTCGACGTCGGACAGGATCGAAATATTCGGCGCCGCAGACAGGCTATTTCATGAAAAGCTCAGCCATCTTGATCTGGCGAAAACAGTCGTCCTCGTTGACGCCGAGGGTGCGGAGTTCGAAATCCTGGACGATGACTCCTTATCGGCATTGAAACAGGCGACGATTGTCATCGAGATTCACAACTGGGTCGAGGGTTTCTGGGAGAAGTACACCCGTCTCCTCACATCGGCTTCAGCGTTATTCAATGTCGAATTCATTGCGCCCGCCATCAGAGATCTGACGCAATTTCCGGAATTGAACGATTTCACCGACGACAACCGCTACCTCATTTGCTCCGAGGGGCGGCCAAATATTATGCGCTTCATGCTCTTGACGCCCAAAGGCTGATTGCGTCGACAGGTTGGTGCGCACACAAGCGCTCCAGCCTGTCATTCAGGCACGGCATTGCCTTCCAATCTTGCCGATATTCCCACCGAGCTCCAGAAGTCCCGGGTGAAGAGGTAGCCGAATTCCTTTTCCTCGCGCTCTACTTTGAGCTTGGCATTCAAGATATCGTGCAGCTTCGGCAAATTGTAATAGGGAACCGACGGCAGCAGGTGGTGCTCGGCGTGATAATTCATGTTGGCATAGAAGAATGCAATCGGTGTCGGCAGATTGACCGTTCTTGAAAAAAGAAGCGCGCTTTCGTCCTTGTGATCTTCGAGGCCGACGTGCTGCGCTAGCGCCAGAACACGATTTGGGAGCGATCCGACGAACGGTGTGATGAAAAACATGAACGTCAGGGCAGGCGATCGCGTCGCAAGGAAAAACAGCGCCAGCCAGATGGCGTTGAGCGCAAGCATAAAGATCGCATCGGATTGCGCAGCGCGTCGTTCGGCGGGCATCAGTTTCAATCGGATGCCTTTGCCGAAATACGCTTCGTAGCCGAAGGCGTTGCAGAGCGCATAGAGGATCCGCCTGCAAAGGCTTTGATAATCAAGCAGGACGAGACGCGCTGCGCCCAGCAAGTCGAGCGGAAAATCGCGATAGATTTCGCTGTCATCCTCATGGAAAGTGGAAGCGTGGTGGAACTGATGGCTTTTTTCGAAATAGCTCGGATTGTTCCAGGTCACATAGGAAAACAGCTTGAAGAACAGAGTGTTCAGCCATTTCCTGCTGAAGACCTTCTTGTGAAACAGCTCATGGCCGATGCCGGCATAGCCGGCGAACTGCCATAGGACGGCGTTAAGATAAAAGGCTGCGAAAGCAAGCGCAGGATAGCCGCCTTCCCATGCGCGGACCATCGCGAAAAGCAGGCCGGCATGGATGCCGATCCTGAGCGCAAGGTGGGAATAAGCGATCCGGTCGTTCGATGCCGTGAGGTCCCGGAACTCGTCCTTCGTCAACAGGCTGCCCATTCTGATCTCGCTAGCACCCATGATCAGAGCTCTATATTAACCAACGCAAAGGCCACAAGGCTGTTTGCGACATGGAAGACCACCTGCGACTTCGAGAACTCCGCCAAATACTCGGTGACGTCCCCGTGGATCTTGGAATTGTAGTCATGCCAGACGATGACGCCGCGCTTGACGATGCCGAATGCGTTTTCCGTATCCGCCCGGACGATCTGGTTCTCATGTCCGCCATCGATGAAGATCATCTCGGCCGACTGGAAGGCCTCCTTGAAATTGATCGTCGTTGAGTCTTCCTTGACGAGTGTGAGGCGCTTCCTTTGCGTCTCGGTGATCGACGCCAGATAGGCCTCGCCATCGATTTCCTGGCGCTTGCGGAGATAGTCGTCATTCTGCTCGGCGGATGACAAGGCGCTACGCTCGTCCGTCTCGGCTAGATGCGCCGTGAGGCCCTTCGGCAGGTCGATGGAGACCACGTCGCAGTCTTCCGGCGTGTTTTCGATGAAAAGGCGTGTGGTGAAACCTTTGTACGTGCCGATCTCGATGATCTTCCGGGGCTTCACGATCTTGGCGAGCAACACCAGGACAACCTGGTCGACAAGCGTGATGCTGCCGATATCAATCGGCGGCAGACTGGCGGTGTACTCGTTCGCAATTTTCAATTCGTCGGCGAGTTCCAGAAGCGCTCGCAATTTCAGTTCGTAAACTCCCGATTTCGCAGCAAGCGCCGGGCGCAACGCCGCGGCACTTTCAATGAGCTTCTGCATCTCTGATCCCGTGATTCCGTCCATCGTGATTTAATCCTTTGCGATTTCTATTGCGCCTGCGTGGGACTTAGAGACGTGTGCTGATGCGGGCGATCCGTTCATCCAGTTCCGGGAACGATCCTCTCCAGTAGGAATAGTGATTGATGAGGTTCCGATAGGCGATGGGCAGATCGGAGGGCTGCAGGTAGCCCTTCTCGATCGCGAGATCGAGCACTTCCTCGTAGTAGGTGATCGAGTAGATGAAATAGCGGTTGGCCGCTGGATTGGACTGCGAATTGGAATGCTGACGGAAATAGGAGAGGGGCATGGGATGCCCGACGATCGCTCCGCGGAGGGAGAGCCCAACCCAGGATGAAAGATCGAGCGGTCCGGAAATGATGCCGTCCACGACCTTGAAAAGACTGAAACGGCCGGATTCATCAAAGCAATCGGCCGTTCTCAAGAGCGCCGATGAGAACTCGCCAAGCAGATTATGATGCTTGACGGCAGTGATGCGTATGAAGTCGCGGCCCTCGATCACCTTCAGCGAGCCTTCGACCATCAATCCGTTGCCGAGATTTGTAACCTGGTTCCGCTCGTCGATGAAATAGCGCGGGGAAAACGCGAGTTTCGTTCCTCTGTTCTGTGTGGCTTCAAGCGCTTGGAGCAGGTACTGGATGCAGAACGGATTAAGGACGTCGTCGTCGAAGAGATACTTGATGTACTCGCCGCCGGCGAGCCCGGCGAGCCGTATGACGTTCTTGTACTCGGCCGGATCCGGATTGCGGCTGTACTGGATAACGCCTGAGTATCTCTCGCAGATTTTCTCGATTGCATCCGTCGGGCAATCGTCAGAGACTATGATTTCCGTGTCATCGAAACTTTGCGCGATTGCGCTCTTCAGGGCGAGTTCAAAGAAATCGGGCTTATAGGCCGGGATACAGATCGATACGCGCGGCAAATGTTTCTCCCCTTGAGACGCCCCCTCCAGCCTCCGTCGGCGAGAGCGGTGATCGGCGCTCCGAACGACCGAAGCAGACTACTTGCCATGATCATAGAGCGCGGACGTTACGCGAGGCTTGTGCAGAGGAAGAGGCACAAGCGGAAAAAAGGCCTTGATCTCGCCCAATACATAGATAATTTTTGGGAGAAACGGGGCACGCCCTCGGGCATTCGCAAGTGCGTTCCACGAGATTCTTACGTATTCAATTCAATCACGAAAATCTGCGATTATCTCGGCATCAAGACAGAATTCATCGTCTCTTCCAAAATGACAATAGATCTTTTCTAAGGCAATTCAGGCGGCTCGAAAGCTGGCTGAGGGTAAAGACAGAATGCTCGCTGGCGTTCGAGAAGCGGCGAATTTCACTCGCCCTATCGCTTTCGCAGGACGTAGCTGTGCTCGTACTCCGGCAATTGACCCAAGATATCATAGCTTTCGAATAAGCCCGCTGCACGTATCCGATCTACGGCGGGTCCTACTTCTGGTGAATGGGCAAAATCGCCATAGTCGTCGAAGACGATATAGCCACCAGGTACGACAAATCGCTCATAAAGAAGGAAATCTGCCCATACATTCTCGCTCGCATGACCGCCATCAATATGCAAAATCTTGAACCGTTGGGAAGCCTGCAGCGTGCGCTCGACTGCATTCTGCGAGTAACCTCTTATCAAAATGCAGGTTCTATAAAGAATGTTTCGAAAATAATCGACTTCTTGAAGCTGCCCTTGCAGTTCGAATGGATCAATTCCAACGAGTTTTGTTGAAGGTGACGAAAGCCTTTGCATAAAGGCGAGAGACTTGCCTTTCCAGACTCCGATCTCAACGATGTCTGCCTCCAGTGAGGCCACGTCGATACTGAGAAATCCCAAAAGCTTGACGTAAGAATGAAAAGACAATTCTGTCCGCGACATGTACTTGGCTGGCATCGCGGCATAAGCTGCGGCAAAATCTGTCCCCAGCTTATCCCATTCATTGTCCACGCGTGCCCGCGTTGCAGGGTCCGTCATCAGCGTTTTAAGACTATCCATTACCCTGTCCATGATTGGCCTGCCAGATTTCTACCATTTCTTCGATGTGTTATTGCTCTGATTCTGTCAATATGGAGTGCCCCATTTCGGCCCCAGCCGGAACCGACTTCAAGTACGATCGCCTAACCGCCGGATCGTATTCACTGATGAAACCCCTGTATAGAGCGTCACCTGTCGGTCAAATCCTGGACGGCGAATGCGATTCCAACCGCATGATTCACGGCCGCCGCAAGAACGGACATGTGGGTCTCGCCGGCATAAAGCTCGAATTCCGTACGCACTCCGTCTGCAGTGCCGTCTAATCGCTCCGCCATCTCCCGCGCCAGGAGGACGGTCCGCTCCGTCTTCCTCTTCTCCAGACGCGCAGGGGCATCCTCGTTTCCGTACTGGAAGGGCGCCAGCTCATCGCCTTCGTATTCTCCGGCGGACAAATGCAGAAAGGGTGAATTCCTCGGCGCCTCTTGACGTTGCGCCTCGTTCTTGAGGATTTCGCTGTTCTCCCAATAGATGGTGGGGCTGGCCGCAATCCAATTGGCAAACAGAGCTGGACGCTCGAACAGGTCATAGAGAGTAAAGAGGCCGCCGAAGGAATGTCCGAAAAGCGATCGGCGTCTCGGATCCAGGATCACCCTCTCTGCAATCCGCGGGATAAGCTCGTTCTCGATGAAATCCAGCAGCTTGCCGGTCCCTCCGATGACCACCGGCGGACCGCCCTCAACGAACGGCGGATAGGATTTGACCGGCGGAGGCCCCAGGTCCCAAGACCGGCGGAGCGGATCATAGGGCTCGTCGGACGGGTAGCCGATCGCCGCGATCACCCCCCAACCGACATTCGTCCGCGTCGGATAAGGTGCCTGCGTGACCAAGCTGGCGACCGCGAAGGGGAAAGTGGCGTTGCCGTCCGTCAGAACGAGAAGCGGCCATCCTCCCATTGGCGGTCTCTGCGCCGGAATGGAAAGGAATATGCGATAGGGCTCGCCGCCCGCAGCAGGAGCCAGATCGAAAAAACACGTTCCGGGCATCGAATAGACGCTAGTATGATTAATCATGAGAAAGTTTTCTGATGCTTGGATAGGAGGATCGGAGAAGGGAAATTGATGTTGGTGCAGTTCAACAGTGGGTTTCGAAGGTACCAAGGTTGGTGCAACGCTTGCTGATATCCAGACTTCCGCGAAAGCGCTTTATGGCAATCTCGGTCCGGACGTTTACGGAGGCTGATCTAACCTGGTTCCAGGCATGATTTGAAGACCCGGAGCTATCGAGCTGCCGGTCTCGTTCTTCGATCGCTGGCCGTGCTATTCAACGCGCGGGTGTGACATTCCAACTTTGCAGAAACAAGACACGTCAACTTTGCGGCCATGCGCGAAGGATAGAGCGGAACTTAAGTCTTTGTAATAACATAGATGTATCTAGTTCCATAACATGCGTTACGCCGCAAATTTGTGTAGCCGGCATTCTATTTCCAACTGCGGCATGCCAATGTTTACAATGTTTCGCCTTGGTGATCTTGCGTGTCGCTTTGCTATACCCTTGGCGCTTGCCGAAAACCTGCTCCTCTCAGGAACTCCCCAGGCGCTGACTTGTTTTACATTCTGCGCCACCCAGAAGTTTGCCCAAGGTGCAACCGGCGACAGTGGAGCTGATCCATGGATAAGACGCGCATCCGAGATCGCATGGTGGAGCACCACGTTACGCGTCGTGGCATTCGCGATCCGAGCGTGACCGAAGCGATGCGCACGGTGCCGCGCGAAAAATTCGTTCCTCCAGGCTCCGAGGAATGCGCCTATGAGGATGCGCCGCTGCCGATCGGCGAAGGCCAGACAATTTCGCAGCCGTTCATCGTCGCTCTGATGCTCGAAAAGGCCAATCTGGATGCCGGCGACACAGTGCTCGAGGTCGGAACGGGCTCCGGCTACGCTTCAGCCCTCCTGAGCCGGATAGCAAGGCATGTCTATTCCATCGAGCGCCATGAAGGGCTGGCGCTTCAAGCCAAGGAACGGTTCGAGAAGCTGGGATACCGCAACATTGACGTTCGCGTCGGCGACGGCAGCAAAGGCTGGGTGGAAGCCGCTCCGTTCGATGCCATTATTGTTTCTGCGAGCGCGCCCGAGGTGCCAACCGCCTTGAAAGAACAGTTGGGCTTCGGAGGGCGGCTGATCATCCCGGTCGGCCGCGGTGAAGGGCAGCGCCTGAAACGGCTCACGCGCACCGGGGATACCACGTTCGAAGAAGAAGATCTCGGCGGGGTGATCTTCGTTCCCTTGATCGGCGAAGACGCCTGGACCGCTACCCATCCGATGTACACGGCGACGGCCCCCTGCTTGCCCGGAACAGTTGCCTCCGAGCCAAGTTCTCCGCAAGACGCACAGGGAGGGGCATGGGAAAGATACACAAGTTGCCCGCGTTGCCGGAAAGTGTGCTCGATCATAGTGAATTTCAGCAAAAATTCTGGGCTGTTCAACGTATTTCCTGGATGGTTTTCACGCTTCTTCTAGTGACCTGCTTGCTGGGCTTGCTTGAAAGAGGCGGTCCGTTTTCACGGCAATCACTCATACTGCCCGAAGGATCCGGGGATTTTCCCGTCATCTCCCGATGGAATGCTCCCGAGGACATGACGGTGACCTTCGCACCGTCATCCGAAGACAGGGTCTTCACGATCAATGCCGCCTTTCTTCAAGGCTTTTCGGTCCAGGGCATCGATCCGCCTCAAAAGGCGACCTTCGCGCGCGATGGCCGGATAGGCTATGTGTTTCCTGCCGACCCGCCAGAACCGAGCGTTGCGGAGATAAAATTTGCCATCCTCGAAGTGAGCGGCAACATCAGCATCATCAAGAAGCAGAAATCCGGCTGACAATTGCCAGCGAAGGAGCATCCCGCGGTATGGCACGAACTCCCTGGCAATTTCGAGCTGCCAGCTGTGGGACGCGCTTCAGAAGGATAGGTCGAGCACCCTGCCCTCGAACAAGCGGTCCCGGGAGCCTTCGAGATGCGCCTTCATCAGTCTCTGTGCATCGTCAGGCCGGCCATCGGCGATCGCCTTGTAGATGGCATTATGCTCTTCGTAGACCTGTTCCAGCCCTTGGCGGGGGCCAAGCAAAGAGAGGCCATGGAGATGCATGCCAACGGCGATATGGGCCTTCAGCGCGTCGATCGAGGCCGTGTAATAATGATTGTTGGCAGCCTCCGTGACCGCGCGGTGGAAGAGGAAATCGGCGTCGGTGCGGTGAAGCTGATGGCTGGTCGCTTCGCGCAGGTCCGCAAGCGCGCTGGCGATCTTCTGGATCGCCTGCTCATTGCGGCGCTTGGCGGCGAAATAGGCGGCGGCCGGCTCGATCGTCAGGCGGAATTCGTAGCAGCGCTGGATGTCGGCGATCGTCTTCACCGGCGAATAGGCAAGCTGCGTCGTCGGCGATCCATGTGCGCTGACGAAGGTGCCGGCGCCCTGCCGGGCATAGACCATGCCTTGATCGCGCAGGCGCGCCAGCGCATCACGGACGATCGGCCGCGACACACCCAGCATCGAGGCAAGCTCATGCTCGCCGGGAAGGCGGGAATCCGGCGGATAATTTCCGCCGCGGATACGCTCGAGCAACTGGTCGAAGACGCGATCGACCAGCTTGACGGCCTTGCCGCGTTCGGGCTTGCCCGGTGGGCCGGCTTCCGCGTTCAAAGATTCGCCATTCACTTCAGCCACGTCATTCTCCCCGGCGGTATCTTACTATGCCGCCCGATTCCAAAGAACCAGTCTTAACAAACTATCGGGATTGCCGAAGCCCCCCGACTTCACGGCGCACCGAAAATGCCGCCCGTCGGCTGCCGTGACATCGAACCACGGCACGCCGGCTTCTATTTCGCCCTGGGGCGCCAGAACTCTGACCCCGAGCGCCTGGAAAACGGCAAGCGCCGTATCGCCGCCGCCGACCATCAGCATATCAGGCCCCGTGTCGTCGATGACCGTTCTGACGCCTGCCGCAAAACGGCGAGCGACCAGTGCCGCATCGGCCGCCATATCGCCAGTGCAACGCAGCAGCGCCGGCAGCGCTATGCCCTCTCCGACTTCGACCTGCCCCTTCGGCGCGTCCACGACCATGCGTAGGACACCCGAGGCTTGGAGCCGGTCCATCTGGATAGCAGTAATCGGGTCGCGCGAGCCAAAGGCGAACAGGGTGCGCCGGGTCGCCGCAAATTCCGGCAGCGGCTGCCGCCCCATTTCGCCGAGCTGGCGGGCAAGCGCGGCCCCGAGGCCCCTTGCGCCGACAGCAAGTGTCGTCAGCCAGTCATGCCCCTCCGCGATCTGGTCGAGATCGCCATCGTCCTCGGCATCGGCAATCACGACGCCGTCCGCGCTGATTTCGAACAGCTCAGCGATCGGTAGCGGCTGGTTGATGCCGCGGCCGACGACACACCCTCGGTAGGTCAACCGCTCCTGATCGGGAATGGCGGGCGCTACTAGCATGGTCTTCAGATCGAATGCCTTCGCCAGCGCCAGGCTCTCGGCCGCGACATTGCCCTTGAGCCGGGAATCGATCTTCTTCATGATGACCGCCGGCTTCTCGCGACGAAACACCGCTGCCGCCGACCGTACTCTTTCGGCGGCTTCGCGCTCATCCAGCGCGCGGGAGGCGGTGTTGATGACGACAACGTCACAGCCGGTGGCGATCGCATCCTCTGCGGCCTCGACATCGACGGCGACCGCAACCGAAAGCCCGGCTTCGACGAAGGGCGTGCCGGTATCGAGCGCGCCCGTCAGATCATCGGCAATAATGGCCGCCTTCAGCGTCATGCGGTCTGTCCGGTGTTGACGGCGTGGCAGGCGACGAGATGGCCGGGCTTTGCCTCCTTCCACGCGGGAATGACCTTGCTGCAGACGTCCATGGCGATCGGGCAACGCGTGTGGAAACGGCAGCCCGACGGCGGGTTCAGCGGGCTCGGCACATCACCCTGCAGGATCTGGCGCTGGCGCGTGCGCTCATGCTCCGGATCGGTTTCCGGGACGGCCGACAGCAACGCCCTGGTATAGGGGTGCAGCGGATTGTCGAAGAGTTCCTCGCGGGTGGCAAGTTCGGCGAGCCGCCCGAGATACATGACGCCGACGCGGGTGCTGATATGGCGCACGACTGCGAGATCATGGGCGATGAACAGATAGGTCAGCCCGTATTTTTCCTGCAGATCGAGCAGCAGGTTGATGATCTGCGCCTGGATCGACACGTCGAGCGCCGAGATCGCCTCGTCACAGACGATAAATTTCGGCTGGCAGGCGAGCGCGCGGGCAATGACGACGCGCTGTCGCTGGCCGCCGGAAAGCTCATGCGGGTAACGCTGGGCAAATCGCTTGGGCAGGCCGACATCGGTGAGCAGCGTTGCCACCCTGTCCTTCAGCTCGGCCTTGGTGCAGAGCCTATGAAAAAGGATGGGTTCGCCGATCGCCTCACCCACCGTCATGCGCGGATTGAGCGTCGAATACGGATCCTGGAAGACGATCTGCAGGTCCCGGCGGAAGGGCCGCATCTGTTTTTCATCGAGCGTCGCGAGGTCCTGGCCCTTGTAGACGACCTTGCCGCTGGTCGCCTTGTAGAGGTTGAGGATGGTGAAACCTGTCGTCGACTTGCCGCAGCCGGATTCGCCGACGAGGCTCAGCGTCTCGCCTTCCATGATGTCGAGGTTGACATTGTCGAGCGCATAGACGGTCGCCGAGCGTTCGCCGAAGGCGCCGAGCTTGACGTGGAAATGCTTGACCAGGTTTTCGATCTTGAGCAGCGGTTGAGCACCCATCATGCGGCCTCCTGCATTCTCTGGACGACGAAACAGGCGGCGCGGTGATTGGCGCTGCCGCTCAACGGTTCGAGCTGCGGCACCTTCTCATGACAGATCGTTTCGGCAAGCGGGCAGCGCGGCGCAAACGGGCAGCCCTTCGGCCGGCGGCCAGGCTCCGGCGGCGTACCGCCGATCGAGCTCAGCCGGCTTGCCGGCGGGTCCGAGAGCTTCGGGATCGATGACAGCAGGCCGCGCGTATAGGGATGGCTCGGGCGGGCATAGAGCTCGTCGACCGGCGCATCTTCGACCACCGTGCCGGCATAAAGCACGGCGACGCGATCGACGAGGCCGGCGATCAGCGCCAGGTCATGGGTGATCCAGACGACCGACATGCCAAGTTTGGCCCTGAGATCCTTCACCAGATCGACGATCTGGGCCTGGATGGTGACGTCGAGCGCCGTCGTCGGCTCATCGGCGATGAGGAGCTTCGGATTGCAGGCAAGGCCGATCGCGATCATCACACGCTGGCGCATGCCGCCGGAAAGTTCGTGCGGATAGGCCTGCAGACGCTCTTCCGGACCGGGAATGCCGACGAGACGCAAGAGTTCGACGGCGCGGGTGCGCGCTTCGGCCTTGCGCATCTTGCGGTGATAGATCAGCGGCTCGCAGATCTGGTCGCCGACGCGCATGACCGGATTGAGCGAGGTCATCGGATCCTGAAAGACGAAGCCGATATCGCCGCCGCGTACCTTGCGCAGCTCGCGATTTGACATCGTCTGCAGGTCGTGGCCATCGAATATCGCCGATCCCCTGGTGACTTTGATCTTGTTCGGCAACAGCCGCATCAGGCTCAGCATGGTCAGGCTCTTGCCGCAGCCGGATTCGCCGACCACGCCAAGGGTCTCGCCCCTGTCGACATGCAGATCGATGCCATCGACGACCACGGCCGGGCCATTGCGGCCGGCGATCTCGACGGTGAGGTTCCTGACATCGAGCAGGCGGTCGGTGCTTTTCGTATCCATCATTTGTTGCCCCGCGGATTGAGCGCGTCGTTAAGGCCATCGCCGAGGAAGCTGAAGGCAACCGAAGCAAGGCCGAGCACGGCCGCCGGAGCGGCGAGAAGGTGGGGATAATGCTGCCAGACACGCAGGCCGTCGGAGATCATGTTGCCCCAGCTCGGTGTCGGCGGATTGACCCCGACGCCGAGGAAGCTGAAGGCGCTTTCCAGCACCATCGCCGTGCCGAGGCCGGCGCTGACCGAGACGATCAAAGGGCCCAGCGCATTCGGAATGACATAACGCTTGATGATGATCCAGTTCGACAGGCCGAGCGCTTGGGCCGCGGTGATATAGGGCCGGCTGCGGATCGACAGCACCTGGGCGCGGACGAGACGGGCGTAAGGCGGCCAGGAGATCAGCGCCATCGAGCCGAAGACGAGGATGAAATCCACCCACATGGTTTCGCGGTAGAAGGGATTGAGGGTCGCGAGGTAACGCGCCTCCATCCATTTGCTGATCGGCGATTTCAGCGAGGCGTTGATGACGACGACGAGCAACAGGTTGGGAACCGACATCGTCACGTCGGTCAGCCACATGATGACGCGATCGAACGGATTGCCGAAGAAACCGGCGACTGCCCCGAGCACCAGGCCGATCAGCACGGCGAAGACGGTGACGATGACGGCGACGAGGAAAGCGGTGCGCGTGCCGAAAACCACCCGGCTGAAGACGTCGCGGCCGAGATCATCGGTTCCGAAGAGGTGGCTCATCGACGGCAGGACGTTGCGGGCGTTGAGATCCTGGCTCAGATAATCATAAGGCGTGAGGTAAGGCCCGAAGATCGCCGTGAAGGCGAGGATCACGACAATAACGAGGCCGAAGATGGCAAGCCGGTTGCGCTTCAGCCGATACCAGGCGTCGCGCCACAGACTGACCGGTTCTTCGACGGTTTCGATGGTGGAAAGAGGGATGGCGGACATGGTCAGCGGCTCCTTCTTGAATCGTTGGCGCGCGGATCGAGCAGCGGATAGAGCACATCCACCAGGAGGTTCGAGACCATCACCAGGAACGATCCGATCAGCGTGATCGCCAGAATGACGGGATAATCGGAATTGATCAGCGCCTGCACCGTCAACCGGCCGAGGCCCGGCAGGCCGAAGACGAGTTCGACGAAGATCGCGCCGTTGACGATGGTGATCATGATCAGGCCGAGCTGCGTGACGACAGGCGTCAGCACCGGCCGCAGGATATGGCGCAGCGCCACGATGATTTCGGGTACGCCCTTGGCGCGAGCGGTGCGGACGAAATCCTCGGACAGTACCTCGATGACGGCGGCGCGCGTCTGACGCACGATCAGCGCGATCGGCTGGAAGGAAAGGACGAGCAGCGGCAGCAGGATACGGACATCGAGGATGCCGCCCCAGCCATAGGGCACGCTCGCACCCGGCAGCAGCACGATCAGGCCGACCATCAGCAGCGGACCGGCGACATAGGCCGGGATCGCCCAGAGGAAGAGTGCGGAGCCCAGAATGGCATAGTCGATGCGCGAATTCTGGTTGAGCGCGGCGATCATGCCGAGCGGGATCGCAACGACGGCGGTCAGGATGATGGAACAGAGCGCAAGCTGGAAGGAGACGGGGGCTGCGGCCGAGACCATCGCCCAGACGGAGCGGCCCGAGGTCAGCGAATTGCCGAACTGGCCGTGCAGCAGGTTCCAGATGTAAAGGCCGAACTGGATGATGAAGGGTTTGTTGAGGCCGGCACTTTCGCGAATGGCTTCGATGCGCTGCGGATTATAGGCGACGTCGCCCGGCGCGCGCAGGAAGATCAGCTTGATCGGATCGCCGGCGCCATAGAAGGCCAGCGCGTAAACCGCCAGCATCACCACCAGAACGGACGGAATCCAGATGGCAAATCGGGTTAGCACGTAGCGCAGCAAGGCCACCTCCCACCTGTTGTTCGATGCGTTCCCGCTTTTGGCTGCGATCGCATCTCTTCTTCTTGAAACTTGCGCGAAGGCCTTGCGGCCTTCGCGCGGGTTATTGCCGATTGGAACGATTTCCGCCGGATCAACCGATGGAAATGTTCCAGGGTTCGACGACCTGCCAGTCAAGGTTCTTTTCCAGGCCCTTGACGTCCTTGGTAGCCCAGCGCGACATCGCCTGAGAATACCATGGAATGAAAGCCCAATCCTCGCGGAACGCCTTCTGGGCTGCCTGAGCGAGAGCGATACGCTGCGGATCGTCCGCAGCCTTGGTCGTGGCTTCGGCCAGAGCGCTGTCGACCTTGTCGTTCTTGTATCCGCCAAGCTTGTTTTGCGCATTCGACGAGGTCGAGGCGATGCTGCCCGCCAGATAGGATACGGCATCCGGTACACGCGTGCCGACGTCGTCGCGAAAGATTTGGATCGAATTCTGATCCGGACCCGCATAGGCGTCCTGCTGCGGCTTCATGTCGACGGCCGTGATGCCGAGATTCTGGCGCCACTGCTCGGCGATGAACTGGGCGGCAGCCTGAATGGCCGGCCCCGAGATGCCGACGAATAGGATCTTCGGCAAGCGCTCCGGGCCGCCATAGGTCGATTCCGCAAGCAGCTTCTTGGCAGCCGCCGGATCGTAAGGGTATGGCTCGAAGCCGGAATTCTCCGCACCTGGGACCGAGTTGAGAATCTGATCGGCCTTCTTGTGCGGCCCGTCGGGGTAGGACGCCTTGAACAGGCCATCGCGATCGACCGCCATGATCAGTGCCTGGCGGACCTTCGGATCGTCCATCGGCGCACGGGAGATGTTGAACCAGAAGTGCTGGCTGGTCGGGATCAGCGGGCCGGCGGAAAATTCCGGGCCGAGATCCTGGATGATGGTCGAGGTGATCAGTTCGGTATGAGCGTTGAACTCGCCCGACTTGATCAGCGACGTCGCGGAGACATTGTCCTCGATCGAGGTGATGTCGATGCGCGCAAGCTTCGGCTTCGGTCCGAAGAAGTTTTCATTCGGCTCGAACGTGATCTTGCCTGCGTCGATGTCGATGCTGGTGAGTTTGAACGGACCCGAAAAGACCGGCTTGCTGTCAGGCTTGTACCAGTCGATAATCTCCTCGCCGTCGCTGCCGCGCGACTGCGATGCCTTGGTGATCGGCGCGATGTGGTTTGCCAGGCGCATGAAGAAGATCGGATCGGCGGCTGCCAGCGTCACGACGACCGTTCCATCGTCGGGCGTCGCGACACCCGTCAACTCGTTGCCGGAGCCGGAGGCGATTTCGGCATAACCCTTGACCTTGCTCAGCACCTGGTCGGCGCGCTGGCTCTTGGTGTTCGGCATCGAGGCGACTTCCCACGATCCCTTGACGTCCGCCGAGGTGATCTTGCTGCCGTCGGAGAAGACGGCTTTGGGGTCGATCTTGAAGGTCCAGACTGTGTTGTCAGCCGATTCCCAGCTGGTGAAGACGTAAGGTTTGATATTGCCTTTGCTGTCGAAATACATCGGCGATGCCCACCAGATCGAATTCCAGCGGAACGTCCTGCCGCCGCCGCGCAGCGGCGACCAGTCCTGGTCGAAGGCCGGATGCGCGACCTTCAGGACCTGGCCTTCATCGGCCATGACGATGCGGGCATTCATCCCGAATACGGTGAGGCCGACGCCGGCTGCAAGGCCGAGCTTCAGCGCGTTGCGACGTGATATATTGGTTTTATCCGATTGATCAGACATGGCATTCCTCCCAGAGTGAATTCGGCAGCGCTCTCCCTGCACCTGCCAGGCGCAGCACAATCCGTTCCGTATCGTTCTCTCGTTATTGTAAATATGTCAACAAAAAATCTCTATTTTCGTCCAATCAAAATTTTATCATAAAAATATCCAAATGATAACAGATAGATAGGTTTTAGCAGCTGCATCGCCGCGTTTTGTCTTCTTGACAAAAGCGCGGCGATGGAAAAGTTCTTGCTCTCCATGGCGACAAACGAATGACATCGAATGCGCAGCCGGGCGTTCGAACACGGATCCCCGGACAGGACGCGCCGAGGAGGGCAAAATGAGCCATCACAGGATTACAGGCGTATTCAGCGCGTCCGCAACGCCGCTGACTGCAGACAATTCACCCGATCTCGCACTATTCACCGATCATTGCCGACAGCTGCTGGCCGAGGGATGCCATGGCGTGGCGCTGCTTGGCACGACGGGCGAGGCCAATTCGTTCTCCGGAGCCGAGCGCCGCGCCATTCTGGAAGCAGCACTCGAGGCTGGTATTCCCGCCGACAGGCTTTTGCCGGGCACCGGCGTTGTGGCCATTCCCGAGACCGTGGAATTGACTCGGCACGCGCTGTCGCTTGGCGTCACCAAGGTGGTGATGCTGCCACCCTTCTACTACAAGGGCGTCTCCGACGATGGTCTCTTCGCCGCCTATTCGCAGGTGCTGGAAAAAGTCGCCGACACCCGCTTGCAGGTCATCCTCTATCATATTCCGCAGGTTTCAGGCGTTCCGCTATCCATTCCGCTGATCGGGCGGCTGATTGCGGCCTTCCCGGAAACGGTCGTCGGCATCAAGGAATCTGCCGGAGATTTCAACAACATGCAGGCGATCATCGCCGCCCATCCAGGCTTCTCGGTGCTGGCGGGCGCCGACCCGCTGCTGCTGCCGTTGCTGAAGGCGGGCGGTGCTGGCTGCATCACGGCCACCTCCAATCTCGTCGCGAATTCGCTCCGCACCGTCTACGACCATGTCCATGACGAGGCGCGCGCCGCAGATGTCGAGGCGGCACAGGCCCGGATCAACGCCTATCGCACGCTTTCCAATTCCTACGTCCAGATCCCCACAATCAAGGCGATGGTGGGACTGAAGACCGGCAATCCCGCCTGGAAGCGCACGCGCGCACCGTTGATGCCGCTCGGCGATGCCGACTATGCCGCACTCGCCGAAAGCTACGCCAAGCTGCCTTGAGGAGATCCGTCATGAGTTTTACCGGCCTGCCTTCGGAAGCCGTTCCGGCCCTGATGACCGGGGTCATCGCCCCTCACCCCACGGTCGAGGGTCGTGCGGATGCCTATCTGCCCTCCCCCTGCATCCAGAACCATGCCGCAAATCTCGCCTTTCTGCGGGACGGCACGCTGACCTGCGTCTGGTTCGGTGGCACGATGGAGGGCATGGGTGATATCTCGATTTACATGTCGCGGCTGGCTCCGGGCTCCGAGCGCTGGTCGGTGCCGGAAAAGATGAGCGACGATCCGGAGAAATCCGAACAGAACCCGTTGATTTTCAAGGCTCCGGACGGAAAAATATGGCTGCTCTATACCTCGCAGACCTCGGGCAATCAGGACGGCTCGGTTGTCAAATGCCGGATTTCAGGTGATGGCGGCCAGACCTTCGGCCCGGTTCGTATCCTCTGCGACAGCCCCGGCACATTCATTCGCCAGCAGATCGTCGTCAACGGCAAAGGCGACTGGCTGCTTCCGGTGTTCCGCTGCGTCGGCCTGAATGGCCAGCGCTGGAGCGGCGATGCCGATACGGCAGCCGTGCTGGTGTCGCGTGATGGCGGCGCCAGTTGGGAAATGCGCGATATTCCAGACAGTATCGGCGCGGTGCACATGAATATCTTGCCGCTTGGCGGCGACGAGATGATCGCCTTCTACCGCAACCGTTTCGCCGAAAACATCCTGTCCAGCCGATCATCCGACGGCGGCGAGACATGGAGCGCGCCCGAGCCTGCCGAATTGCCGAACAACAATTCCTCGATCCAGGCCACTGTCCTGAATGATGGAGCAATCGCAATGGTTTACAACCATTCGAATGCCGCCATGTCGGACGCGCGGCGCCAGTCTCTCTACGACGAAATAGAGAGTGGCGAGGCTGGAGAGACCGCCGTCGTTGCCGATACCAGCTCACGCAAGGCCGTCTGGGGTGTTCCGCGCGCGCCGCTGAGCCTTGCGATATCAAGGGATGGCGGCAAGAGCTTTCCGCATCGCATCGACCTCGATACCGGCGACGGCTTCTGTCTCAGCAACAATTCGAAGGATTCGCTGAACCGCGAATTCTCCTATCCCTCGATCATCCAGGGCAGCGACGGCACGCTCCATATCGCCTACACCTACTACCGACGCGCCATCAAATATGTGCGCCTCGCCCGGCAATTCCTGCCGTAAACAAAGCGGCAGCCGGAAAATTGTCGTCCTGCATCCGCTCGCATGCGCAAGCATGCGGGATGACAGCGGGTGTGGGGCTGGCTGACAGAAAATTGACAACAGGTTTGGGCAATTCACCGCCGCCGCAAAGTTGATGGCTAGTTGGTGTCTGACATGTCGTTTCATCACTACAGACTTAATAATACTTTGATATCTTTATCGATACGAGCGCGAAACGCCGCCTTAAAGCCCGCGGCCGAGCGCACATCCGATGATAAAAAATTCCGCTCGCTGGAATGTCGGCTTGACATTGATCTTACAACTTTACATTAAAGAGGGCGACGATAGTGCCGCAAGATCTTGCAGGGAGGACTGGTTCATGGCCAGCTTGGATTCGCCGATCACGATAGTTCGGCCGCATCTGATCGAATTCGGCGTCGGCACGGCGGGAAAGCTCGGCAAATGGGCTGATGAAAAGGGCTATCGGCGCACGCTCGTCATCTCCGATGCCTTCAACGCTTCACGCATCGACGTGCTGGAGCTGAAGGGCGAGGTAGCCGTCTTTGCCGGAGTGACGCCTGAACCGGATACGGCCAATCTCGAAAAGGTCCTGGCGGCGGCAAACGCCGCCGATGCCGAACTGATCGTCGGCTTCGGCGGCGGCAGCGCCATGGATCTGGCAAAACTCGCCGCAGTGCTTGCCGGTTCCGCCCAGACGCTGCGGGAGGTCGTCGGTCCGAACAAGGTGCATGGGCCGCGCAAGGTCGCGCTCGCCCAGGTGCCGACGACATCGGGCACCGGCAGCGAGGCCGGCATCCGCGCGCTGGTCACCGATCCGGCGACGATGGCAAAGCTTGCCGTCGAAAGCCTGCATATGCTGGCCGATATCGCCGTCATCGATCCTGCTTTGACCTTCAGTGTCCCGGCCCGCACGACGGCGGCAACCGGCGTCGATGCCATGGCCCATTGCGTCGAGGCCTTCACCAACCGCAAGGCCCATCCGATGGTCGACATCTATGCGATCGAGGGAACGCGGCTCGTCGGCAAATATCTCGCCCGCGCCGTCAGGGATGGCAATGACGCCGAGGCGCGTGCCGGCCTCTCGCTCGCCTCGCTTTACGGCGGATTCTGCCTCGGCCCGGTCAACACCGCCGGCGGCCATGCGCTCGCCTACCCCCTCGGAACGCGCTGGCATGTGGCCCATGGCGCGGCCAATGCGCTGATCTTTCCGCATGTTCTCGCCTTCAACACACCATCCGCGCCTGAGAAAACCAGGGCGGTGATGGAAGCGCTTGGGCGTGAAACCTCCGAAAACGTCACCTCCGTCTTCGATGCGGCTTACGCTTTCTGCGCCGAACTCGGCATCGAGATGAAGCTTTCCGGCCTCGGCGTGCCGGAAAGCGATCTCGACGCCATGGCCGAAGACGCCTTTGCCATTCGCCGTCTGCTCGATAACAATCCGCGCGATCTCACGCGCGCCGACATTCGCTCGATTTATGCGGCCGCCTTCTAGGCGACGGGTCTTTGGAAGGAACTCGATTGATGGACAGGAATGCGAAAGTCGCGGTAACGCTCGGCGATCCGGCCGGCGTCGGCCCCGAGGTGATCGTCAAGGCCTTGGCTGCCCTTCCAAGGGAGGAGCGCCGCGATTTCGTGATCGTCGGCAATGTCGAAGCGCTGGAGCGCGCCGACCGTGTCAGCGGCACCGGACTGCGGTTCGGGGCTGCCGATATAACCAGCGACGACAGGATCGCCGTCGACGAAGTCGCGCTCGGCGCGGCCCTCCCCGAAATCGGCAAGGTCAGCCCGGTCGCCGGCGATGCCTCGGTGCGCTACATCACCCGCGCCGTCGATCTCGCCATGTCTGGTCAAGCCGATGTCATCGTCACCGCGCCGATCAACAAGGAGGCGATGAACCTCGCCGGCCATCACCATGACGGCCATACCGGGCTGCTCGCGCATCTCACCGGCTCGAAGAGCTCCTTCATGCTGCTTGCCTCCGAGCGGCTGAACACCATCCACGTCTCCACCCATATCTCGCTGAAGGGTGCGATTGAGCGCGCCAAGACCGAGCGAGTGCTGGCGACTATCGAAGCCGGTCACCGGCACTTCCTGCGCCTCGGCAAAACAGCGCGTATCGCCGTCGCCGGCCTCAATCCCCATTGCGGCGAAAACGGCCTGTTTGGCACCGAGGACATGGAATTCCTGGCGCCCGCCGTTGAGCAGGCGCAGGCAAAGGGTATCGACGTCGTCGGGCCGATCTCGGCCGATACGGTGTTTGCCCGCGCCTATAACGGCGCCTTCGATCTGGTCATCGCCCAGTATCACGACCAGGGTCATATACCGATCAAACTCGTCGCCTTCGACACGGCTGTCAACGTCTCGCTCGGCCTGCCGATCGACCGCGTCTCGGTCGATCACGGCACGGCCTTTGACATTGCCGGCACCGGCAAAGCCAACCACGTCAACATGCTCTCAGCGATCGCCTATGCCCGGCTGATGGCCCGCTCGCCGCGGCAGACAGCGTGATCGCGGCTTCCAGTAAGACCGACAGGTGCCGATCACCAACACAACGATGTCGAACTTTGTTATGACACCTCATAGCAGAACCGGACTCTGTCGTTCAGGAACGTCCCGCCGTTGACGTACAAGCATTCCGCGCCTACATAGCTAGACAGTCTAGCTAGGAGCGGAATCGATGGAATGGCAACTGCAGGACGCCAAAAACCAATTTTCGAAGGTCGTGCAGAAGGCCCGACAAGAAGGGCCGCAGGTAGTGACCGTGCGTGGCGAGCGCACGGCCGTCGTTTTGTCCGCCCGCGACTATGACGCCTTGCGCGCCGGCAGGCCGACGCTCGTCGACGACCTGCTCGGCGGCCCCGCTTGGGACGATGAGTTCGCCGATGCGGTCGAAGCACGCAACAAAACTCCAAGCCGCGTCGTAGCCTTCTGATGTATCTGGTCGATACCAACATCGTCTCGGAGGCGCGACGCGGCACGCCGCAGGCGGTCTCGTGGCTGCGCTCCGCCGATCCGCTCACCATCCACCTGAGCGCGCTGACGCTTGGCGAGATCATGCGCGGCATTGCCCTCAAACAGAAATCGGATCCGAAGACCGCGGCGCATCTCACCGAGTGGCTACGCAAGCTGCGTTATGATCACGGCGACCGGATCCTGCCGGTGACCGACGAGATCGCCGTCGAATGGGGCCGTATCGCCGGCATCCGGCCGCGTGGCGATATCGACGGGCTGATCGCCGCAACCGCGATCGTTCATGATCTGATTGTCGTCACTCGCAATGTCGGCGATTTTGATGACACCGGCGCTGCGGTGATCAATCCATGGGAGACGGACGCCTGAGCAGTCGAAGCAGCGCTCACCGCAGAAACCCAGTCTTCTGATGTCCAAATCCCGTCCGCGTCGCAGCCTCCGGCATGCCCGCGCAATGCTTATATCTCGGAGCAGCTCTATTGCATGAGCCTCGTTCTACCGAACCTAAAACAGGAAGTTTCGCGCCAAATTCAACGAGTCGCGTAGCTATGGCGCGAAGGGTTTGCCGGTACGGGTTTTCCCCGGCCTTCGCTCGGTACGAGCTTGCTGCCCTTGACCTTGATACCCGGCCTTTCTAGGCATTGACACTTTACTAGAGTTAAGCATTCGTAAAATCACAGGCGAGCGAATTGCATACCATGTTAATAAAATGTCTTATGGCTGCATAGGCCTTAAGCCGATTAAATATTGATAGGTATATTCGGGGAATTTATGCCTTCTTTTAGCCTGCCTTGGGTCATCGGACCGGTTCCGATCGTAGCCACGATATGGTCGGCCTATGTGACTACCGCAGCTCTTGTCCGTCGAAGAGAAATGACTGGAGAGCGTTCTGTTGCCGCCTTTTTGTTTCCGTTAGGAATCATTGCTGCAAGTTCACTGATGTTTTTATTAAGTTACGATCTACGCATAGTGTTAATCGCGGGACAGTTCCTCACTGCGATATGTTTCATAGCAACATTTGTCCTTGAAAAGAAGCTTCGCGGCGACCCGACATTAATGATAATAAAGGAAATGACGCTATTATCAACTCTTTATTTTACCGTGATAATCTACTTTATGTTTTGTCTGATTACGTTTAACTTTCCTATTTTTAGCGCCTGCTCGATTACGAAGTGTTATGTTCGGCGGGAAGGCCCATAAATTCGTTGTATTGTACTTCGTAAATTTTGTGGGATCTTTGATATTGGTAGGAGCTATTTCAATTTTATTCCTAATTATCTCGAGAATGCAGACGAAGAATTAATCACGCAACGAACTCTGGAGGAATTAAATGGCTGACATTTCGGATTGGGAGATGTGGCAGACGGGTCGTGACCGGCGCCATGCCCGAACCGGATGCGCAGCAGCTAGAAGGCCAGCCGGCAAAGGAGCTGCAGAGCGTGATCCCGATCGGCAATGCCCAGCCTGTCCAAAACCTGGTCTTCCCGGTCACCATCAAGCCGGATGAGGCAGGCATCGATATCGATGGAACGCGCGTTGCGCTCTCGCCGGGCATGCCGTCACCGTCGAGGTCAAGGCCGGCATCCGGCGCATTCTCGAATATCTCCACTCTCCCCTGACTGAAATTGCATCCGAAGCGATGCAGGAGCGGTAGCCTAAAACCGCCACCCCCATCACATGCCGAACAAGCGACGATCCCAGAAGACCGGTTGGTGGAGGCTTACCGCGATCGAGGCGAATTCCGGATGGGCCGGATTGATCAATATGTTGCGGTCGACTCGGGCGACGACGCTTGGGACCAGCAGGATGGCGCTGCGTTTTTCCTGGCACCATTTTTCGCCGAAAGCCTTGCTGACAACAGCCGGCATGCTGTCCCAGCCGGGCAGCGCGGGCTCGGAGAAGACTTCGTAGCTTAGCCCACGCGGCAGGGTGATCGTGACATAGTGCTGGTTGGGCGGCAGCCGCCCGCTGCCATGGACGAGCTTTTCCAGCAGCGCCGTCGAATAGTGCTCGCTCGTATAGATGATCGGGCTGCCCGACATGTTCCACCGTCCCGGCGCGATGGTCGAGCCAGTGGCGTCGAAGATCGGATAGCTTCCGTTGGGATCTCCGATGCGGACGGATGTCAGTGTGCGGTCAAGAACCTGTGCGCTCACGCAGCGCTGCCGTATTTCAGGCTTCCGAGAATATCGAGCACGAGCTCACCGCCGATCTCGCTCTGGATGACCACGTCGATTGGCCGCCTGTCCTCCAGCATTGCATGCGGCCGAAACAGGAAATCACGTGCCTCGGTCTCGGTCTGCCAGACATCGAGCGCCGATCCCCAGACGCGCGCCAGACGGGCGAGCTTTATGCCCTCGTCGGAGGAGAGCCGATGCTTGGTCTTGCGCCGCTCATAGGTGGCCTTTGGAACGAGCCTATATTTGAACTGGGTATCATCAGGCGCCAGAAGCAGCGCCATGCGATCAAGCGCCTTGACTGGCAAGCCTTCCTCAATGCTGGAGAGCAGGCCAAAGGCTGAGCGCGATGCGGGTTCCCTGGCGGGCAATCCGAGAACGTCGGCGATGACTGCAAATCCCATCATGGCAAAGCTCCTTCCCACTTGAGGCTATATTTAGTCTCAAGTGAGCCAATCTTCAAGAGCGCCATTCGGCTTATCTTCGATAGGTTGCCGTGCACGCCGGAGACCACTATCTTTTCCAAAGGCACACGAACAACGAAGGAGGTTGCCTATGTCACCGCGGGACGCCTGATCCAGCAATATCAACAGTTCTGCCTTTCCAAAGGCATCGATTTCATACGCATCCAATCCGTACGGCCGCATGATGATACCACGCTCTTCTGCAGCGCTGGAATGCAGCAGTACAAGCCCCTCTTCTCCGATCCCTCCCATAGTGGAACCGTCGCAAACAGCCAGGCTTGCCTGCGCATGGGCGACCTCGACGAGATCGGCGACGGAACCCATCTTCTCCATTTCACCATGCTCGGCCTTTTCTCCTTCAGGGAAATGACCGTCGGCAACGCCATCGATTTCTGGCTCGAATTTCTGGGAACGCTGGGGCTCGTGCCGGATCATGTAACGATCCATCCGGATCGCCTGGTGGAATGGACGCCGCTCTATGGTGGGCGCGTGCCCATCATGCCGGATCCGGAATGCATGTGGAGCGATGGCAGCATCAGCGGATACTGCACCGAGTTTTACAAGGATGGCGTCGAGATCGGAAACATCGTCAATCCGCTCGGAACCTGCATCGACGTCGGCTTCGGCGCAGAACGGCTCGACATGATCGTCAACGGCACGCCGCAAGACGATGCGCTTGGGACACTGTGCGAGACGGTCATGACAATCGTGGAAAGCGGCTACCGGCCGAGTAATAAGGAGCAGGGATATGTCTTGCGAAAACTGCTCCGTCGCATCCACAAGATGGGCGGCACGCTCGATCACCCCTTCTTCAAGGAAGAGGTCGAGCGCCAGAAGCGGCTGCGCGCCAAATATCTGCGTCTGCGTGAACGCCATTCCGAGATGAGTCCCGACTGGTGGTTCGACACCCATGGCATCGATCTCTTCGACATCAGTGAGAGCATGGAGGAGTAGCAACGGACAAGGCTTCCCGCAGATAACACCGGGAGGCCTTGTCATATTCTGGAAAGCGTCAGCGTTGCGGCGCCCGCATTGAACGCTTTCAGCTCTGCCCCGGCTGCAGCCGACGGAAAATCCGCTCGATCTGGGCAACAGCGGCAAAAAAGACGATGCCGGAGAAAGAGGCGAGCACGACGGCGGCAAAAAGCCTTTCCGCCTGATAGTTGAATGTCGACTGGATGATGACAGCGCCCAGCCCCTGGTTCGAACCGATCCACTCCCCGACGATCGCGCCGATCACACAGGTGGTTGCCGAAATGCGCAGCGACGCAAAAAGCAAGGGGGCAGACCGTGGGGCGCGCAGGCGCCAGAACGTCTCCCACCCGCTCGCCGAAAGCACATGCATCAGGTCAAGCTCGCTCGCAGTAGCCAGATTGAGGCCCCGGGCGGTATTCACCAGGGTTGGGAAGAAGCAGATCAGCGCGGCAATGATTACCTTCGGCAGCATGCCGAGGCCGAAGATGAGGATGATGATCGGCGCGAGCGCCAGCACGGGAATGGTGTTGAAGAGCAGGACAACGGGAAAATAGGCGGCCTGGAAGCGCGGATTATAGACAAAGGCAATTGCAATGATCACGGCGAGACTGTTGCCCAGGAGGAAGCCGAGGCCCGCCTCACCCCATGTCGGGATCGCATTCGACAGAAGGAAGCGCCATTCCGTTCCGAGCGTGCGCAGGATCGCCAGCGGTGTTGGAACAATATAGGCCGGAATACCGAGCGCTGGCACCAGCCATTGCCAGGCGAAAAGCAGCGAGAGGGCGCCGATCACAGGAAGGCCGATTGCCTCGGCGAATGACAACGGACGATGCATCATGCAGCCGAACTCCCCTGCTGCAGCAATTGGCGCAGATGGGCGGCGGTCTCCTGGACATCGAGGCTCTCGCGCCGACAGAGCCCACGCTCGTCTTTCAGCGGTGCAAGGTCGATCAGCGCCTGAACGCGGCCCGGATTGGCCGCCAGGACCAGCACGCGTCCGCCGAGATAGATCGCCTCGACGACGCTGTGGGTGACAAACAGGATGGTCGTGCCGGTCCGCCGCCAGACGTCCAGAAGCTCGTCGTTCAGTCGTTCACGGGTGATCTCGTCGAGCGCACCGAAGGGTTCGTCCATGAGCAGGATATCCGGCTCGCATTGAAGCGCGCGCGCTATGGCGACGCGTTGGCGCTGGCCCCCGGACAATTGATGCGGATAGCGATCGGCCAGATGCGACAGGCCGACCAGTTCGATCCAGTGGTCGGGCCGCGGATCGACCGATCGCGAGACGCTCTTCTTCCCCACCTGCAGCGGCAGCGCGACATTCTCCCTCACAGTCCGCCACGGCAGCAGCGTTGCGTCCTGAAAGACGAAGGCGACCTCGCGCCGCCGGCGCGCCTCCGACGCTGTCCTGCCGAGCACCGACAGCCGCCCGTCAAGCGGCGGAAGAAGTTCCGCCACCGCACGCAGCAAGGTCGACTTGCCGCAGCCGGAAGGGCCGAGAATGGTCAGAAACTCGCCCCTGCCGACGCTGAGGTCGACGCCGGACAGAATGCGGGTCGTCTCGGCGGTGCCAGCATACCCGACAGCCAGATCCTTGGTTTCGATGGCCGCTGCTTCAGGCAAATTCGCTCTCACGCAATCTTCGGGCGCTCACCCGCCGTCATGTCGAGTATCTCAGTCGTATAGCAGTCCTCCAGCTTCGGAGCGCCGCTCTTGAACTGACCGATCTTGTCGTAAACGGAAATCTGCTCGCCAAGGGCGGCCGGATCAAAGCTGCCCCAACCATCCTTGCCGGTCGCTGCGTCGAAGCTCAGTGACAATATGCGCGGCACCGTCTTCAGCTCCACGGCAAGGTCGAGCTGCGGATAGGCCTCCACCGTCAATTTGACCGCCTCTTCAGGATGTTCATGCGTCCAGGCCCAGCCCTTGGCGACGGCACGCAGCACCTTTGCCAGCGTCTCGGCATGGCCGCTCACGGCATCGTCGGTGGCGAAATAGACATTGGCATAGGAGGGCAGGCCCGTGTCCTTCATCATCAGATCGATGCGGTCGGGGCCGATGATGGAAAGGGCCTGTGTGTTGGTGATCCATCCGGTCACGGCATCGACCTGGCCGGTCATCAGCGGCGTCATGTCGAAGCCGATATTGGTGATAGTCAGGCTGGCAGGATCGATATTGTTCTTCAGCAGGATGGCATCGAGCACATAACGGGCCGTCGGCTGGATGCCGATGCGCTTGCCGATCATGTCTTTGACGGTGCGGATCGGCGCCTTCGGCAGCGAATAGAAGGCGAAAGGCGCCATGCGGAAACCGCAGGCGAAGATCTTGATCGGCACGCCGGATGACCTGGCCAGAAGAAGCTGTGCCGAATCCGAGAATTGGCCGAGTTGCGCATCACCCGTGATCACGGGCGGCACCGTTGCCGAATTGGGACCGCCGGGGGAAAACTCGACGTCGAGACCCTCGGCCTGGAACAGGCCCTGCTTGACTGCGACGATATCGCCGATCTGTCCGTTGCTCATCAGCCAGTCATATTTGATGACGACCTTGGATGCGGCGGCTTTGGAGTGACGCGGCACGAACACGCTGATCCCTGCCGTCGCTGCAGCAAGGGCAAAGGCTCCGCCCTTCAGGACGGTACGCCTGCCGACCACGATTTGCTTGTCATCCCCGTTCATTTGCTTGCCTTTCCCATTGTTGGATTGTTGGACGACCGGCCGATTGCGCTTCGCTATTGCGGGCCGATGTCACCGATCGGGCCACCTGCGGACCACGCATAGATTTCCCAGAGATTGTCGTCAGGATCGGAGAAATAGACGCATCGCGCGTTCCAGACATAGTCCTGCGGCGGCGCGTGGAAGAGCACGCCCGCAGCTTTGAGCTCCGCATAGGCAGCATCGACCTGCTCTGGCGAGGCGAGCTCGATGGCCGCGCAGGCCTTGTGCGCACCTGGAGGGGCACGGCGGCTTGAGACACCGGTATTCTCGGCAATATGCTCGATCTCCCAGAGCGCCAGCGTCACGCCCGCCCCTTTGAAATCGGCAAAGCCGGGAGCACGGCGGCGTGGTTTGAAGCCAAGACGCTCGACATAGAAAGCCGATGCTTTGTCGATATCCTCGACCAGGAAGCAAATGTCGGTAATCGGATTGGTTTGGGCAAAAGCGGTCATATGGGCCTCCTGATGGGAAAAGCCTCGCAGACCGCAGCCTCAAGAGATTTCAAATTCGTGCGGTTGTCTTTCGCAAAGCTGCTGATCTGTCATCGGCAAGAGCCGTCTCAAAGACGGACCGAACGCTGGTATTCCTTCGGGGTCGCCCCCATCAGACGGCGAAAGACGCTGGAGAAATGCGCCTGGCTGGAAAAGCCTGTGGCATAAGCGATGTTTGCGAGCGTCTCCTTGCTATCGGCGAGGTAAAGTCGCGCCCGCTCGATCCTGCGTTCGAGAACGAAGCGATGCGGCGCCATGCCGGCTGCCCGTTTGAATTCCCGGCTGAAGTGAAAGGGGCTCATATGGGCCACCCCGGCCAGCTCCTCGACACTCAGATCGGATTTGCCAAGCAGGTTCTCGATGTAATCGATCACACGCCGGAGATTGTCCGATGTCAGCGGACGATCGCCGGCTTCAGGTTTGGCGCCCAGCAGTTTTACGACGCAACAGGCGAGCGCCATCCCCAGATGCTGCATCAAAAGCGGGTCGTCGCACCCGGTCTTCTCGGCGGCAAATGCAAGGGAAAGCGCGACCTGCAGCGTTGTCGGATCAGTCGTCGCGCTGAGCGCGTCACTATCCCAATGCTCGGGATCGAAGCGAGAGCCGCCTATGCCGCTGTAGAGCGCAGGTGACTGGAAGATCGAGATATAATCCGCTGCATCGCCATCGACTTCGAGGACCGTGGCGGCCGGTTGAAATCCCAGGGTGAACGGCGGCCTCTCAACTTTGCGGAACGCCCCGCTTCCAAGCCGATAGGCATATTTGCCGTGCGCCGTGCGGTTGATCGAAATTCTATGAAGGGAGCCCCTCGAAACCATTTGCCCCGCGGCGCTGCGATAGGTCTCAACGATCATGTCGCGTTGAACGAAGGCCTTGTAGCCTCCGAGGGATGGCCGGCTTATTGAGAAAATCTGCGGGTCGATATCGGGCATTGTTTCATTCTCCCTGGCAGCAGAGAGGCAAGTTGCGCGCCAAGTGGAGCCAAGCGTTGCGCTAGATATCAACGTCGCAGCCCAAAACCCAACGGTACCCATTAAATCGTGATTTTACGCCTGCTGTCGCGCCGCACGGCACCGCGGCCTGGCAGGAGTTCGCCTTCGGCAACTTTGGTCGCATGCGCAAGAATTATGCAGTGCATGTTCTTCTTGATCGGTGGCTGCAGACTCATCGACCGCTCTGAAAACCGCCGAGGCCTCCGAAATCATCCCTGGTCGCGGGAAACCGCGGCCAGGGATGAGCTTTAATTCCGTCCACTCTTTCCCCCGGAGATCGTTCTTTTGGAAATTCGTTCCTATCCACCGGCATTAATCCATTTAATCTATAGACATAATTTAATTAGAGAGAAATGCGATGCGTATCGAAAAGTCTGAAAGCGGTCTCGGAAGACGAGATCTGCTGAAATTGTCTGCCGCGGCCGGGGTCGCCGTCGCTAGTGCTTCGCTGATCGGGCAGAAACCGGCTTTTGCCGCGGGCGAAGAACTGTCGCTGAAAGGCAAGCGTATCGCCATCAGCGCAACCGGCACCGATCACTTCTTCGATCTGCAGGCCTATAATGCCCAGATCGAAGAGGTAAAGCGCCTCGGCGGCGAGCCGATCGCCGTCGATGCCGGTCGCAATGACGGCAAGCTGGTCTCGCAGCTGCAGACACTGATTGCCCAGAAGCCGGATGCGATCGTTCAAATCCTCGGCACGCTCAGCGTCATCGATCCCTGGCTGAAGAAGGCGCGCGATGCCGGAATCCCGGTTCTGAGCGTCGACGTCGGTTCGACCAATTCGATCAACAACACCACTTCCGATAACTGGGGCATCGGCAAGGACCTGGCGCTGCAGCTCGTCTCCGATATCGGCGGCGAAGGCAATATCGTCGTCTTCAACGGCTTCTACGGCGTAACGCCCTGCGCGATCCGCTACGACCAGCTGGTCAATGTCGTCAAATATTTCCCGAAGGTGAAAATCCTCCAGCCGGAACTGCGCGACGTCATCCCGAATACTGTGCAGGATGCCTTCACGCAGATCACGGCCATCCTCAACAAATATCCGGAAAAGGGTTCGATCAAGGCGATCTGGTCGGCTTGGGACATTCCGCAGCTTGGCGCGACCCAGGCTTTGGCAGCCGCCGGGCGGACCGAGATCCGCACCTACGGCGTCGATGGCAGCCCGGAAGTGCTGCAGCTCATCGCCGATCCGAATTCGCCGGCCGGCGCCGATGTCGCCCAGCAGCCGGCGGAAATCGGCCGCACCGCCATCCGCAATGTCGCCAAGCTGCTCGCCGGCCAGACCCTGCCGCGCGAAACCTATGTTCCGGCCCTGCTCGCCAACAAGACCAATGTCGGCGAAGTCACCAAGAAACTCGGCATCGGCTGACACTGAACACGAGCGATCCGGTCATCGCCGGATCGCTCGCAATCTGCCCGCCCGGAGAGATCGACATGACGGCCATTTCGTTGAAGCAGCCGGTGACGGCACGCGACGACATCATCCGCTTTGAAGGCATCGTCAAGCATTTCGGCGGTGCGCAGGCGCTTGCCGGTGCGTCGCTGATCGTCAGGCGCGGCACCATCCACGGTCTCGTCGGCCAGAACGGCGCCGGCAAGTCGACGCTGATCAAGCTGCTTGCCGGTCTTCATCAACCGGATGGCGGCCGGATCGAGATCGAAGGGCAAACATTCGACAGGCTGACACCGCATCTTGCCGAAGAGCTTGGCATCCATTTCATTCACCAGGATCGGCTGCTGGTGCCAACCTTCACCGTTGGCGAAGCCCTGTTCCTTGGTCGGGAGCCGCGGATATCGGGCACGCCGTTCCTCGACCGGCGACTGATGCAGCGCCGGGCATCTGACATTCTCAACGACTATTTCGGTATCCGGTTGCCAAACGCCGCCTTGATCGGCGAATTGTCGACTGCCGAAAAGCAGATCGTGCAAATCACCCGCGCGCTCCTCAATCAGCCGAAGGTGCTCGTCTTCGACGAGCCGACGGCCGCCTTGGTGCGCCGCGAGGCCGATATCCTCTTCCGGTTGATCCGCCGTCTGCGCGACGAAGGCATCACCATCATCTATATCTCGCATTACCTGAACGAAATCGAAGAGCTCTGCGATCACGTCACTGTGCTGCGCAATGGGCTCGACGTCGCCTCCGTGCCGATCGGGGAGACTTCGGCCGGTGCGATTGCGCGGCTGATGGTCGAACGTGATATCAAGGAGATGTTTCCAAAGCCGCAGGTGACACCGGGCGAAGACATCCTCAAGGTCGAGCAGCTGTCGGCGCCAGGGAAATATAGCGACATCAGTTTCACGCTTCGCCGCGGCGAGGTGCTCGGCCTCACCGGCCTGCTCGGCTCCGGCGCAAAGGAGCTGGTCCGCACGCTCTTCGGTCTGGAGACCCCGGCTTCCGGCCATATTGAAATCAGCGGCAAGGCGGCCCGTTTCACCAATCCCACCCAGGCGGCCGGCCGCGAGATCGCCCTGGTGCCGGAAGATCGGCGTCGCCACGGCGTCGCGCTCGACCTCGGCGTCGCGGAAAATATCAGCCTTTCGAGCCTTGGCCGCTTCACCCGTTTCGGCTTTCTCGATCGCAGACGCGAACAGAGAGAAGTGGACGCTTTGATTGCGCGGCTGCAGGTGAAGACCAATGGGCGCGATGCCCTGCTGCGCACGCTTTCGGGCGGCAACCAGCAGAAGATCGCCATCGCCAAGTGGCTGAGCCGCCATTCCGAGGTCTATCTGCTCGACGAGCCAACGGTCGGGGTCGATATCGGCTCCAAGGTCGAGATCTATACGCTGATCGGCGAACTCGCGTCGCGTGGCGCCGGCGTCATCGTGCTGTCTTCGGATCTGCCCGAACTCGTCGGTATCACCGATCGCATCCTGGTGCTCTTCCGGGGTCGCGTGGTGCGGGAATTCATCTCGTCGCAGACCACGGCAGATGCGGTGCTGGCTCAATCGACCGGATCATCCGAGGGACAACGCCATGTCGGCTGAAGTGGAATTCGCGCCTTCCGTTTTTTCCGCTGCGGAACCGCCTCTCCGGCCGGCCGGCAATATTGCGGCTGCGGCATTGCGCTTCGGATCGCTGATCGCATTTGCCGCCATCCTGCTCATCTTCTCGCTGACCGCACCCTATTTCCTCAGCATCGGCAATATCGGCAACGTGCTTGGCCAATCGGCCATCTCCGGTGTGCTTGCCATCGGGTTGACGATCGTGCTGATTGCCGGCGGCTCCAATGTCGTCACCGGCGGCATCGACCTGTCGCTCGCGGCCAATATGGGCCTCAGCGCCGCCGTCTATGCGAGCCTGACGCAACTCGGCTACGGCGATGCGACGGCGATCGCCGCGACAATCCTCACCGGCGGGCTGATCGGCACGGTCAATGCCATTGCCGTCGTCTATGCCGGCATCGTGCCGCTGCTGGCCACGCTGGCCGTCATGAACGTCGTCGCCGGCCTGGAATTGGTGCTGACCGGCAATACGGTCCTGCCGGCCTCGACGCCTTTCCTGTCGGCGCTCTCGGCCTCGGATCCTTTCGGCATCCCGGTTCTTGCCTATGTGCTCCTCGGCTTCACGACGATCACCACGGCGATCGCGCAATATACGCCGCTTGGCCTGCGCCTCTATGCCGTCGGTGAGTTTCCGGATGCGGCGCGTGCCGCCGGTCTGCCGCTTCGCCGGCTGCTGGCCGGCGCCTTCGTCGCCAGCGGCGTCTCCGGCGGCATCGCCGGCATCCTGTCGGTTTCCTATCTGAGCGGCAGCACGACCGGTGCTGGCGAGATGCTGTTGCCCGTCGTCGTGACGGCCCTGCTCGGCTCGGTCTTTTCGCGCCGGCTGATTCCGACGATCACCGGGACGCTGCTTTCGGCCCTTTTGGTCGGCTTCCTGGTCAATGGTTTCCAGCTGCTGAACATTTCGAGCACGCTGGTCAGCGGCGTCCAGGGCGTGCTCATTCTCATCGTCGTTTCCGCGACCACGCTGCTGCGCCGGCAGGAGGCCTGACCATGTCGCTCCAGATCCCTCCCCCCGCCAGCATCGACTTGCCGCGTCTCATCGCCGGCGGCCTGGTGCGCTATGGGCTGATCCTCGCCCTGGTTGCGGTGTTTGCCGCCTTTTCCGTGGCAACGCCGACGTTCCTGTCGCCGGCCAACCTGCAGAGCATCCTGGTCAACAATTTCACGCTGCTTGCCATCGTCTCCGTCGCCATGACCTTCGCCGTCGCGTCGGGCGGCATCGATCTTTCGGTGGGAACGGCGATGGATTTTGCCAGCTTTGCCTTCGTCTCGCTCGTCCTCGCCGGGCAGCCGGTGGCAGTCGCTGCACTCGCGGGAATGGCCGCCGGAGCGTTCGTCGGTGCCTTCAATGCGCTGCTGATTTCAGGGATCGGCGTGTCGCCGTTCCTCGCCACGCTCGGCACGCTGTTCATCGGCCGCAGCGTTCAGCAACTGCTGACCAATGGCGGCAATCCGGTCTATCTGCCGCCGAACGGCGTGCCGGAAGCCTTCCGTTTCCTCGGCCACGGCACGATCGCCGGCTTCCCGATGCCGCTTGCCGCGGCCATCGTCGTCATCGCCGCTACTGCCATTGTTTTTGCCCGCACGCGTTTCGGTCGCGTCATCCTGTCGATCGGCATCCAGCCGGGCGTCGTGCGCTATTCCGGCATCGCCGCGCCGGCCCATGTCGCGGTGACATTCATCCTGGTCGGGTTGATCGCGGCAATCGCCGGCCTGATCCTGACCGCAACCGTCACCACCTACATCCCTTCCTCCGGCAATGCCTTCCTGCTCAATGCCATCGGCGCGACCTTCATCGGCACGACGCTCAGCCCACTCGGACGGCCGAATGTCGGCGGGACCGTTCTCGGCGCGCTGCTGCTCAGCATCGTCGCCAATGGGCTTCTGCTGACCGATCTGAACTTCTATTGGCAGCAGGTCGGCACGGGAACGCTGATCTTCGCCGTGCTCGCCCTGAGCTTCATCAACAGAAAGGCTGCCGGCGCGTAAGAGAGCCGGAAGCGGTCCTATCCCGCGGAGGCGTCTGAAATCATTCTGGATACGGCATTCTTCCAGCCGATGATCTTGCCCTGCCGCTCGGTCTCGTCCATCGAAGGGCTGAAGCGGCGGTCGCAGGCCCAGGCCTGCGCAAAATCCCGCTTGCCGGGCCAGATGCCGGCTTTTGAGCCGGCAAGCCAGGCTGCGCCCAGCGCCGTCGTCTCGCGGATCGCCGAGCGGTCGACAGGGTTTCCGGTCATGTCGGCCAGGCACTGCATCGTCCAATTCGAAGCCGCCATGCCGCCATCGACGCGCAGCACCGTTTCCAGCTGGTTGACGCCCCAGTCCTTCTTCATCGCCACCAGCAGATCGAGCGTTTGATAGGCGACGGATTCGAGCACGGCGCGGGCGAATTCCGCCGGCCCGCTGTTTCGCGTCAGACCGAAGATCGCGCCGCGCGCAGCCGGATCCCAATAGGGCGCGCCGAGGCCGGTGAAGGCCGGAACGATGTAGACCTGCTGTTCGGGATCGGCCTTGGCGGCAAGCACGCCTGCCTCGGATGCCTGGCCGATGATGCCGAGGCCGTCGCGCAGCCATTGCACGGCAGCACCGGCGATGAAGATCGAGCCTTCGAGCGCATAGGTTGTCTCGCCGTCGAGCCGGCAGGCGATCGTCGTCAACATCCGGTTGGAGGAGGAAACACGATCCCGGCCGGTGTTCAACAGGGCAAAGCAGCCGGTGCCGTAAGTGGATTTCATCATGCCGGGTTCGAAACAGGCATTGCCCATCGCCGCTGCCTGCTGGTCGCCGGCCACACCAAGGATCGGAAGTTCCGCGCCGAACAGCGCCTTGGCGACGCGGCCGAAATCATCGGCGCATTCCCTGACGTCAGGAAGCGTGGCGGCCGGAATGCGGAGAACGCCGAGAAGCTCCTCGTCCCAGGCACCGTCATCGATATTATAGAGCAGCGTTCTCGACGCATTGGTCGCATCGGTGGCATGCACGCGTCCATTAGTCAGATTGTAGATCAGCCAGCTGTCGATCGTGCCGAAGCAGACCTCACCGGCCTCGGCCTTCTCACGCAGACCATCGATGTTGTCGAGCAGCCAGCCGAGCTTCGTTCCGGAGAAATAGGGGTCGAGCAGCAGGCCGGTCTTGGCGCTGAACAGCTTCTCATATCCATCGGCCTTCAGGCTCTCGCACATTTCGGCCGTGCGCCTGTCCTGCCAGACGATCGCCCGGTGAAGCGGCGCGCCTGACCGTCGGTCCCAGATGACCGCCGTCTCGCGCTGATTGGTAATGCCGATCGCGGCAATGTCGGCGGCATCAATAGCGGCATCGGCGATCGCCCTGCGCACAGTATCGACGACGGACCGCCAGATTTCGGCGGCGTCGTGCTCCACCCATCCGGGCTGCGGATAATATTGGGTGATCTCTGCCTGCGCCGAGCCGGCCATTTTCATGTCGCTGTCGAAGATGATCGCGCGCGACGACGTTGTGCCTTGGTCGATCGAAAGAATATAGCCGCTCATATCCGTCTCCGGCTCGCACGAAACCGCTCCGCCCGGCAAAGAGGGCGGATGCGGAGATTTCATGAGAGAAAGATTGTGGGTGCCACCGGCTTGCGGCCGGTGGCGGGAAGTGATGGCCGGAAGCCTCGTTGCCTCCGGCCGAGGTCCGCCTTACTTCGACTGCCAGCTCTTGACGAGTTCGTCGTAGTTGACCGTGACCGGCTTTTCCTTCTCGTTCTCAATCTTCAGCTGCGGCGCAAGATTGCCCTTCTTCACCGCATCCGCGTTCCAGTAAGCGAGGTCATGCTCTTTGGCGAGTTTCGGGCCGATATCGCCCTGGACGCCCGATTTCTCGATACGGCCCATGACCTTCTCTTGCTCGCCGCAAAGAGAATCCATGGCTTCCTGTGGCGTCTTGGCGCCGGCAGCGGCGTCACCGATAGCCTGCCACCAAAGCTGAGCCAGCTTCGGATAGTCGGGAACGTTGGTGCCGGTTGGCGACCACTGAACACGCGCAGGCGAACGATAGAACTCGATCAGACCGCCAAGCTTCGGAGCGCGCTCCGTGAAGCTCTTGTCGCGAATGGTGGATTCGCGGATGAAGGTGAGACCGAGCTGGCTCTTCTTCACGTCAATCGTCTTCGAGGTCACGAACTGTGCATAGAGCCACGCGGCCTTTGCACGGTCCGTCGGGGTCGATTTCATCAGCGTCCAGGAACCGACGTCCTGATAGCCAAGCTTCATGCCGTCTTTCCAGTAAACGCCATGCGGGCTCGGTGCCATGCGCCATTTCGGCGTACCGTCTTCGTTCATGACAGGCAGGCCAGGCTTGACCATGTCTGCGGTAAACGCCGTATACCAGAAGATCTGCTGCGCGACGTTACCCTGTGCCGGCACCGGACCGGATTCCGAGAAGGTCATGCCCTGAGCTTCCGGCGGTGCATAGGCCTTCAACCAATCGAGATACTTCTGGATCGAATAGACGGAAGCTGGGCCATTGGTGTCACCGCCGCGCGCGACGCACGAACCGACAGGACGCGACTTTTCGTCGACCTTGATACCCCATTCGTCGACCGGAAGACCGTTCGGCAGACCCTTGTCACCATTGCCGGCCATCGAAAGCCAGGCGTCGGTGAAGCGCCAGCCGAGCGACGGGTCCTTCTTGCCGTAATCCATATGGCCGAAGACCTTCTTGCCGTTGACGTCACGGCCGGTAAAGAATTCGGCGATGTCCTCATAAGCGGACCAGTTGACCGGAACGCCAAGATCGTAGCCATACTTCGCCTTGAAATCGGCCTTGTTCTTCTCGTCGTTGAACCAGTCATATCGGAACCAGTACAGGTTTGCGAACTGCTGGTCGGGAAGCTGGTAGAGCTTCTTGTCCGGTGCCGTCGTAAACTTGGTGCCGATGAAGTCGTCGATATCGAGGCCGGGGTTGGTAACGTCCTTGCCTTCGCCGGCCATCCAGTCGGTCAGGTTGCGCACCTGCTGATAGCGCCAGTGGGTGCCAATCAAGTCGGAGTCGTTGACCCAGCCGTCATAAAGGTTCTGACCGGTCTGCATCTGCGTCTGGATCTTCTCGACAACGTCACCCTCTTGAATGACGTCGTGCGTGACCTTGATCCCGGTAATCGCAGTAAAGGCCGGAGCCAGAACCTCGGACTCATACTTGTGGGTGGTCAAGGTTTCCGAAACAACCTTGATGTCCATCCCCTGGAAAGGCTTCGCAGCATCGATGAACCATTGCATTTCCTTTTCCTGGTCGGCGCGAGAGAGCGTCGACACGTCGCCGATCTCTTTGTCCAGAAAAGTCTTTGCCTCGTCCATGCCGGCATAGGCCGACCCGGTCATGGCCAGCAGCACGGCTGCTGTCGTCGTCAATAAATGCCTTCGCATGATATCCTCCCAGGGTTTTGCGATTGCAGTCTTCACGTCTCAGGCGGCCAGAAAAACCCCGGCCGTCTGCATCAGTTTGCCTCACACGTAACGGAATACGCCGACGGCGTAGACAACGGAGAGAGCGAGAGCCCACCAGAGGCTTGATCCAACGAGACCAAGCCAGGCCAGATGGATAAAGGCGCTGCCGAGCAGCGAAAGGAAAAGCCGGTCACCGCGCGTCGTCTCGAAGCGCAGGATTCCGATCCGGGGATTGCCGCCCGGAGCGGCGTATTCCCAGACCCCCATGCCGATCAGCAGCAATGCGATGACGACGAAGAAAGTGGCCGTCGGCCAGGTCCATGCCATCCATGAAAAATCGGGAAGCGAAAAGCTCATCAAACCCTCCCCAGGGCGAAGCCCTTGGCGATGTAATTGCGCACAAACCAGATCACCAGCGCCCCTGGGATCAAGGTCAGAACACCGGCGGCGGCGAGCAGGCCCCAATCCATGCCGGATGCAGAGACGGTACGGGTCATGGTGGCAGCGATCGGCTTCGCGTCGGTCGTCGTCAGCGTTCGTGCGATCAGCAACTCGACCCAAGAGAACATGAAGCAGAAGAAGCAGGCGACACCTATGCCGCTCGCAATCAGCGGCGTGAAGATCTTCAGGAAAAAGCGCGGGAACGAATAGCCATCGATATAGGCCGTTTCGTCGATTTCCTTCGGCACGCCGGACATGAAGCCTTCAAGGATCCAGACCGCAAGCGGCACGTTGAAGAGGCAATGCGCCAATGCCACGGCGATGTGCGTATCGATGAGCCCAAAGGCTGAGTAGAGCTGGAAGAACGGCAGGGCAAAGACCGCCGGCGGCGCCATCCGGTTCGTCAGCAACCAGAAGAACAGATGCTTGTCACCAAGGAACCGATAACGGGAGAAGGCATAGGCCGCCGGCAGTGCGGCTGCCACCGAGATCACCATGTTGATCACGACATAGGTGATTGAATTGATGTAGCCGGAATACCAGGCCTTTTCCGTGAAGATCGTCACGTAATTGGCGATCGTCGGGTTATGAGGATAAAGCGTCAGAGAATTGACGATTTCCGCATTGGTTTTGAAGCTCATGTTGACGAGCCAATAGATCGGCAGCAGGAGCACAATGATATAGATCGTCGGAACCAGCCACCACCAGCGCGATTCCTCGCCGCGCCGGCGCATCAGACGGCTGACTTCATCGGCGGAGAGCCCGCTTGCGACACTGGTAACGCCAGAGATTTTTCGGCTCGCTGTCGTTTCGTTGGAGGCGCTCATTTCAATTCTCCGCGTCGTGGCTTGTCATGACGGTGTAGAACACCCACGAAAGCAGCAGGATGATCAGGAAATAGACCAGCGACATGGCAGCGGCCGGGCCGAGGTCAAACTGTCCGAGGGCGGTCTTGACCAGATCGATCGACAGGAAAGTGGTCGCGTTGCCGGGACCGCCACCAGTGACGACAAAAGGCTCGGTGTAGATCATGAAACTATCCATGAAACGCAGCAGTACGGCGATCAGAAGAACGCGCTTCATCTTTGGCAGCTGGATATAGCGGAACACAGCCCAACGAGAGGCACCGTCGATCTTGGCTGCCTGATAGAAGGCATCCGGAATGGAAACGAGGCCTGCATAGCAGAGCAAGACGACCAGGCTCGTCCAGTGCCAGACATCCATGATGATGACCGTCACCCAGGCGTCGAGCGGATCCTGCACATAGTTGTAATCGATGCCGATGGCATTGACGTAATAGCCGAACAAACCAATGTCGTTGCGGCCGAACACCTGCCAGATCGTGCCGACCACGTTCCACGGGATCAACAGCGGCAGCGCCATCAGAACCAGGCAAACCGGCACGCCGATGCCTGATTTCGGCATGTTGAGCGCAATGAAGATACCGAGCGGGATCTCAAGAGCGAGAATGATCAACGAAAAAATCAGGTTTCGCTGCAGGGCGGCCCAGAATCGGTCGGAATGCAGGATTTCGGTAAACCAGTCCGTTCCGTTCCAGAAGAACTGGTTGTTTCCGAAAGTGTCCTGAACGGAATAGTTCACAACCGTCATCAAGGGAATGACAGCCGAGAAAGCCACCAGCACGAGGACCGGCAGAACCAGAAACCAGGCTTTGTTGTTCCAGGTTTTTTCCATGATTAAGCCTCCGGTCCGGCGCGCCAGGAGTCGGCATAGATACTGATGCCCGATGGCTCGAAGGTCACCCGGGGATCAGCCGGAATTTCCTCGTCCTCAGGAACGATGACTGCGATTGGCTGGCCGGCAAATTGCGCGCGGACGATCTTCTGCCGGCCGATATCTTCCACCTTGCTGATCGTCACAGGCATACCCTCGCGGCCGACCCGGATAAATTCGGGCCGGATGCCAAGCTCTACCTTGGACGCCGACGAAGTCTTTGGCGCATAGTCGAGCGACAGCGCGTGCTCGCCGACCCGAACCGTACTGCCCTCTACCTTGGCCGGCATAAAGTTCATGCCCGGCGAACCGATGAAGTAGCCGACGAAGGTATGGCTTGGACGCTCGAAGAGTTCGGTCGGAGTGCCGATCTGCACGATCTCGCCGTCGTACATCACAACGACCTTGTCGGCGAAGGTCAGCGCCTCCGTCTGGTCATGCGTGACATAGACCATGGTAAAACCGAACTGCTTATGCAGCCGCTTCAGCTGCGATCGCAGCACCCATTTCATATGCGGATCGATAACCGTGAGCGGCTCGTCAAAGAGAATCGCGTTCACATCCGAGCGCACGAGTCCGCGGCCGAGCGAAATCTTCTGCTTTTGGTCCGCAGTCAAGCCGCGCGCCCGCCGCTTGGCCCAGCCGGCAAGATCAATCATCTCGAGGATCTCGCGGACGCGCCGGTCGACTTCCGCCTCGGCCACGCCGCGGTTGCGCAGAGGAAAGGCCAGGTTATCGTAAACCGTCATCGTGTCGTAGATGACCGGAAACTGGAATACCTGCGCGATGTTTCGCTGCTGCGTCGGCAGGTTCGTAACATCCTGCCCGTCGAAGAGAATCCGCCCTTCTGAAGGCTGAATGAGGCCGGAAATGATATTGAGCAGCGAGGTCTTTCCGCAGCCCGAAGGCCCGAGCAGCGCATAGGCGCCGCCGTCGTTCCACTCGTGGTGCACTTCCTTGAGAGCGTAGTCCTTCTCGCTCTTCGGGTTCGGCCCATAGGCATGTCGAATATGATCGAGGGTGATACGTGCCATGATCTTCTCCTAGCCCCTCTGCCTGGCAGTGGTGATCGCCCGGCCGTCCGCGCCGAACGCCATCAGGTGGCGCGTATCGATGAAAACGGAGAGATCCGTGTCCGGGTCGACATTGTGGATGCCGTGCGCAAGCATCACCCAGCGGGTGTCGGCAAATTGCAGATGCACGAAACTTTCCGACCCGGTGATCTCCGAAACCTGCGTCCTTGCCGTCATCCGCGCCGAACCAGCCGTCTGGGCAGTTGGTGCAAGATGATGCGGGTGAAACGCTATGGTGGCCGGCCCGTCCGGCACATTCTGAAGATGCGGCGGCACTGCAAAAAGCAAAACGCCATCGCGCAGGAAGTTGCCCTCCGATTTGACCAGATCAATGAAATTCAGCGGCGGATCGGCAAAGGTTTTCGCCGTCGTCAGATCGAGTGGATGACGATAGACCTCGACCGTCGGGCCAAACTGGGTGATCCGGCCCTCACTGAGCGCTGCCGTATTGCCGCCCAGCAACAAGGCTTCGGAGGGTTCCGTCGTGGCATAAACGAAGATTGCGCCGGACTGCGCGAAGATGCGCGGCAATTCCTGCCGCAGTTCCTCACGCAGCTTGTAGTCGAGGTTGGCAAGCGGCTCGTCCATCAAAACGAGGCTCGCATTCTTCACGAGTGCACGGGCAAGCGCCGTGCGCTGCTGCTGGCCGCCCGAGAGGTTGAGCGGCGTGCGATCGAGATAAGGCCCGAGTTTCAGAAGTTCGGCGGCCTTGCGCACCTCCAGATCGATGGTCTTGGCATCCTTGCCGGCAATCCGCAGCGGCGAGGCAATATTCTCGTAGACCGTCAATGCCGGATAATTGATGAACTGCTGGTAGACCATCGCGATGTTGCGCTTCTGGACAGGCATACCCGTCACGTCAGCGCCATCAAAATGGATCGTACCGGTCGTCGGCCGATCAAGGCCGGCCATCAGACGCATCAACGAGGTCTTGCCCGACAAGGTCGGCCCAAGCAGAACGTTTAGCGTTCCTCTTTCAAAAACAAGATCGGTTGGGTGGATATGATAGTCTCCTCCCACCATCTTTGCGGCCTTCCGCAGTTCCAGCATTCCTGTTCCCGTGCCTCCACGCAGCGGGGACCACACGCCGCCTATCCGACCATCGCCGGTATGGCAGCCATGTACTCCTCCAGTGACTGGGCCTGCTCCTTCGAAAGGCGCAGACCATCCTTTGTTCTCCTCCACAGCACGTCTTCGGCGTGCCGGGCCCATTCATATTCGACCAGATAGGTTACCTCGGCCTCGTAGAGATCGCCGCCGAACAGCCGTCCGAGATCGTCGAGGCCGCGGGCTTCGCCGAGCAGCATTTTGGCCCTGGTGCCGTAGCGGCGTACCAGCCGGCGGGCGTGCCGATCGGCGAGGAACGGATAACGCCGTTTCAGATCGGCGACCTCGGCATCGTAACCCCGGACCGGGAAGTCGCCGCCGGGCAGATGGCTTTTGGCCGTCCACGGGGCGCCCTTGACGCCGACCGCAGCGCCGATCTTCTCCAGCGCATGTTCGGAAAGCCGACGATAGGTGGTGAGCTTGCCGCCGAAGACGTTGAGCAGCGGCGCGGCATTTCCTTCGCCCTCCAGCTTCAACACGTAGTCGCGCGTCGCCTCCTGCGCTTTCGAGGCGCCGTCGTCATAAAGTGGCCGGACCGCCGAATAGGTCCAGACGATATCCTCCGGCCTGACCGGCTCCTTGAAATATTCCGACGCAGCATTGCAGAGATAGACCGTCTCCTCCTCCGAAATCCTGACATCCTTGGGATCGGCGGTGTAGTCGCGATCCGTGGTGCCGATCAGGGTGAAGTCGCCCTCATAGGGGATGGCGAAGATGATGCGGTTGTCGGGATTCTGGAAGAAATAGGCGCGCGGATCGTCGAATTTCTTCTTCACGACGATATGGCTGCCCTGGACGAGGCGGACATGGTGGGCTTCGTTCTGGCCGAAAGCAGAACGTATGACATGGTCGACCCAGGGGCCGGCGGCATTGACCAGCATACGAGCTTGATGGCTATCGTTGCGGCTGGTGACCACGTCGGTGGTCTCGATATGCCACAGACCGTTCTCGCGCCTTGCCGACACCACCTTGGTGCGCGGCATGATGGTCGCGCCCTTGTCGGCGGCATCGCGGGCGTTCAGCACCACCATGCGGGCATCGTCGACCCAGCCGTCGGAATATTCAAAGGCCTTGGAAAACAGCGCCTTCAGCGGCTTTCCGGCCGGATCGCGGCGCAAGTCAAGCACCGATGTCGGTGGCAACAGCTTGCGGCCGCCAAGATGGTCGTAAAGGAAGAGACCGAGCCGGATCAGCCAGGCCGGCCGGATGCCGCCCTTGTGGTAGGGCAGCACGAAACGCAGAGGCCAGATGATGTGCGGCGCCATCGCCCAGAGGATCTCGCGCTCCATCAGCGATTCTCGCACCAGGCGGAACTCGTAATGCTCGAGATAACGCAGGCCGCCATGGATCAGCTTGGTGGCGCCCGACGAGGTACCCGAGGCGAAATCGTTCATTTCCGCCAGCGCCACCGAATAGCCGCGCCCGACGGCATCGCGCGCGATGCCGCAGCCGTTGATGCCGCCGCCGATGACGAATATGTCGTAAATCTCCCGGCCCAATATCCCCTCCGAGCCCACTCCCAATTTCGCATCGCACAAAACTTGCGCAATTGCGAAAGCAACATCAGTTAAAACGAAAGAGATCCGAATGTCAAACGAATGTTTGGTGGGGAGATGGCTGTCTAACGAAATCTGCCGTTGGTTTCGATCAGCTTCACATTGTTTTCGAGGCAGAGACTGCGGATCGACGGCACCGGACAGTGATCGGTGATGAAGGTATGAACCTGGGAAAGCTGGCCGATCCTGACGGGTGCGGTGCGTTCAAACTTCGTCGAATCGGCAACGAGAATGACATGTCGGGCATTGGCGATGATTGCCTGAGCGACCTTCACTTCGCGAAAATCATAGTCAAGAAGCGCACCGTCGATGTCGATCGCAGACGCGCCGATCACGGCGTAGTCGACTTTGAACTGGCGGATGAAATCGACGGCCGCCTCGCCGACGATCCCGCCGTCCGAACCGCGCACGACCCCGCCTGCGATTACCACCTCGATTGCCGGGAAAAGGCGCAACCTATTGGCAACGTTTATATTGTTGGTGATCACCATCAGCTCGTGATGGTTGGCGAGCGCCTCGCCCACCGCCTCTGTCGTCGTTCCGATGTTGATGAAGAGCGAGGCGCCGCTCGGGATGAGCTCGACCGTCGCAATGCCGATCGCCTGTTTCTCGGAAGCGGCGATCTGGCGGCGCGCTTCGTATTTGACATTCTCCGTCCCACTCGGGAATGTGGCGCCGCCATGGATGCGCGTCAGCAGCTGCGCATCGCAGAGATCGTTCAGGTCCTTGCGGATCGTCTGGGGCGTCACCGAAAAGCGGGAGGCGAGCTCCTCCACCAGAACCCTGCCGCTCGATTTCGCAATCGCCACGATTTCAATTTGCCGGTCGGTCAAGAACATGAGCGCGCGCCTTTCGATCTGCTTTCGTTTTAGAGAAAGCGAACCGCAGCGCAATGCCTATCTGTTGCCGGGCCGCCTTCCCGGCCCGAATTCGACGCTACCGCTTCCGCATCACGTTGACGACCAGCACGCCGAAGATTGCCATGACGCCGCCGATTGCGCCGAGCATGGTCGGTGTTTCGCTCAGCCAGACGAACCCGATCAGCGTGGCGACCGGCGGAACGCCGTAGAGGAAATTCGAGGCGCGGGCGGCGGTCAACCGCTTCAGGGCAATCGCCCAAGTGAGGTAGCCGATCGCGGTTGGGAAGATGACGAGATAGGCAACCCCCCAGTTCACCTTCGCCGGTGCGGCGGCAAGCGCCTGGATCGTCGCTGGAACGGCCGGAAACAGCGGCACGGAACCGATCAGCAGGATCCAGGCAGTGACGGCAAGCGCCGGCAGCCGCCCGAGCAGCGGCTTCTGCAACACGCTGGCGATCGCTGAGCAAAGCGCTGCGCCAAGGATGAGGACCGCATTTGGATCGAGCTTGAAACCACCGTCGGAGGCGACTGCAATCAGCGCCACGCCGCCGAAGGAAATCGCGGTGCCCGCCCAGCCCCAGCGGCCGAAGCGCTCGCCGAGCGCGAATGTGGCGATGAGGGCGGTGAAGACCGGCATGGTGTTAATGATGAAGCTCGCCGGTCCAGCGGCAACGGTCTGCTCGCCGGTGTTCAGCAGAACCGCATAGGCAGCAATGAAAAGCACGGCGGCAACGGAGAGACGAACGAAATCGCGTTTTTCCGGCATCGGCCGGTAGATAACGAGATAGACGAGCGCGATGACACCGGCTGCCACATAGCGGGCTGTCGCCAGTTCGATCGGCGTCAGCGGTCCGAGGCAGATCCGGATCACCACGAAGGAGGACGCCCAGAAGAGGATGGTGACGAGGATCGCCGCAAAGGCCACCAGATCAAACCCGCCTTGCTGTTTCGTCGAAATCGGTGCGCTTGCCGCCATGCTCATTTTCGCCTCCACATGTTCCTGCAACAGTGGATTAGGCCATCGATGCGTGCTTGAAAAGCATCGCAATCGATGATCAAATGTGCGTATGGTTCACAGCTCGCCAGTGCTTCCGCCGCTCGATACGCTCGAGACCTTTGCCCGTGCCGCCCGGCTCGGATCGTTCTCGGCCGCGGCGGAGGAAAGCGGCATCACCCACGGCGCGGTGTCTCGGCAGGTCTCGCGCCTGGAGCGCTGGATGGGCGTACGGCTGTTTGCGCGCGAAGCTCGGGGCGTGCGCCTGACGCCGGAAGGTATGCGGTTCTTCGCGCGGGCGGAGGAAGCGCTCGCGCTGCTCGGCAATAGCGGCGAGCGCTGGCTGCCTCGTCGCAACAAAGCAGTGGTGCGCCTTTCGGTGACGCCCTCCGTCGCCTCTCTATGGCTGTTTCAGCGCCTGCCGAAGCTCGAAGGAAACGAGCTGCATGTCGAGTTGACGCTCGAACACCGGCTGGCGGATTTCGGCGAAGGCACGGATCTCGCCATTCGCTGCGGCAAGGGGCCGTGGGCCGGCGTGCGTGCCCTGCCGCTCTGGCAGGAGAAATCGTTTCCGATCGCCGCCTCGATGCTGGCGGACCGGCTCGGGCAGCGCTCCGATGCCCTTTCGCTGCTCGAGATGCCGATCCTGCATGATTCGAATATTGAAGGCTGGCGCCGCTGGCTCTCCCGTGAGGGTGTCGACTACACGCCGCGCGGCCACGACCGGCGCTTCGAGGACTACAATCTGGTGATCGATGCCTGTGCGCAGGGGCTCGGCATCGCGCTCGCGCGCCCGCCGCTGTCGGATGCCGCGCTGGCCACCGGGCGCGTCGTAGCCGTCTCGGAGCGGACACTCGATTACCATGTGGCCTTTCACCTGATTAGACCGGACGATGCGCTTAGAAGCCCTGCCATCGAATTCGCCAGCCGCTTTCTGCGCGAGGCTGGCCATGACGAGGCGACGATCGCTACTTTTATCGCACCCGGTCGAGTAAAAGCGTAGGCGGAACGGACGGCCCGCGCTAATCGAACCAGTTGATCTCAGAGCAGACAAACGACGGCATGCCGCTACGCGGGCGAAGGGAAAGAAACCATGGCGCCAGCCACTCGATGGCAAGAGAGTCGGGGCCGCTCAACTGTTTATCGCGAATGCACCGGCTAGATGTCAGACCTCCGAGCAATAGGATTTCTTATGATACGCAGCTCCTCGCGAAGCAATATCCTGAAACACACAGTGCGATCCGATGCAGAAAAAGCGCGCATTTGTGCCGCGAACAATGCAGACCTTTATCAGGCGATGTTCCGTGCCCATGGACTGCCTGATCAGCGGACCAGTGCATTTTGGTCAAGCGATGCGATCGCGCCCCCCTACTATTCCAACATGACGACACTCGACCCGGACGCAACAGAGGAACAGCTGATTGAAATCGGTCGACTGACAGATCGACTAGAGCGTATCCGGATTTAGTTGAATCGGAAGGGATTCCGTTTTTGTGTGTTTTGTGATTCAAGATGCTGGCTGGAGTGGAGGCCAGCATCGAATGACGCGACCTCTTTCCAATGATCTTCGTGAGCGTGTTGTTGCTGCAATCGAAGCCGGTGAGAGCTGCCGGTCGGTTGCGGCGCGGTTCGGTATTGCCGTGTCTTCAGCGGTAAAGTGGTCGCAGCGTTATCGTTCGAGCGGATCTGTCGCGCCTGGGAAGATGGGCGGCCACCGCAAGCGGGTTCTGGAGCCGCATCGGGCGTTTATCGTGGAGCGGATCAACCAGACGCCGCATGTGTCACTGCACAGGTTGAAGGAAGAGCTGGCCGCGCGAGGGGTGAAGGTATCCCACGATACGGTATGGCAGTTCCTGCGACGTGAGGGATTGCGGTTCAAAAAAAACACTGTTCGCCCTTGAGCAGGCGCGCGCTGACGTCGCGCGACGGCGACAGCGCTGGCGATCCTGGCAGGCTGGCCTCGATCCAAGACGGCTGGTCTTCATCGATGAAACCTGGATCAAGACCAACATGGCGCCGCTTCGAGGGTGGGGGCCGAAGGGCAAACGCCTGCGCAGCTTCGCGCCGCACGGACATTGGCGCACCCTGACTTTCCTCGGCGCGTTGCGCTGCGATCGGCTCACCGCACCCTGTGTCTTCGATGGACCGATCAACGGTGAGTGCTTTCGCGCCTATGTCGAGCAGCAACTCGTACCGGTGCTCAAACCCGGCGACATCGTCGTGATGGATAATCTCGGCTCCCACAAGTCGGTCGCCATCCGTCAGATGATCCGCAACGCTGGTGCTCGGCTCTGGTACTTGCCGCCATACTCCCCCGACCTCAATCCGATCGAACAGGCTTTCGCCAAAATCAAGCACTGGATGCGCCTGGCTCAGAAGCGAACCATCGATGACACCTGGCGCCACATCGGACACCTCGTCACAACCATCGAGCCCAGCGAATGCAGCAACTACTTCGACAATGCCGGATACGCTTCCGTCAAAACCTGAAACGCTCTAGGACGGCGACCTGGTTTCAAAGACGGGTTTTCCAGGCTGGATCTCGTCAACAAGGGATTCCAGTTGTTGTTTTCCGCATCATGGATTTGGGCTGAACCTCACAGACTTTCAGCGCGTACGCCTCAAGATTGGGCACGCATTCGCGATGCGGCGGCACTGGATCGCTGGGAACATTCCTGGAAAGAGGCTGGTAGCCCGACCGATGCCAACGTCTTCACACCGGCGCTGCTTTCCGATCCCAACATGCATATCTACGGCCGATGGGCCGGCGATGGTTTTGATGCGGGCTGCATCGTAAATCGATCACCCCAAGCTGTAGGGATCTCCAATATCTTTAGCTTGACTGGTTCGCCGCGGGCTTTCCCAGATGCCATTTCGTTGGCCACTATCGCCTTTTCACCCGATGTGCCGCTGGTCGGGTATGACAGTGGCGCAGCATTAAACGAAATGACAAAGCTCGGCTTCAGGTCAGTCGGCAAACTGAGGATTTGGCTATCTGAGGACGCTTCCTAAGCGTCCTCTATTTGCTCTCAAATAGCGTAGTTTGATGTGAAACCAATGCTACGCCCTCTATAGTGCTCGGGCGGCGTGCCGTAGCCATCCCCGATCTTCCGACAATTCCCAACCAAGACCTCGTCCTCGTCGGGCGTTGCTATTCGAATATCCATGATGTCGTGATCCGGCTTGGGCGTGCGAGGGCGCGAAATCGCTCCTCAGAAGAGGTGGCGCCCCTTGCCGCCATGCGGCGGGAGGCGCCAAAAGGCATATCAATTCGCTGCCGTCAGCGTCATCGAGGCACTGCCGGCCGCAAGGTTGAGGCCGAGCTGACCGGTCAGGCTGACCGTCTGCAGATGGATCGAACCGGAGGTGCCGCCAACCAGGAGATTGGCGCCGACACCGGCGCCGAGCGTCGCCTCGGCAGTAGCGCCGACATAGAGGCCGGCGAGCGATCCGCGGTGATAGCCGGCCGTCGGCGCGAACACGGCCCAGATCAGGCGGCTGCGCGTGGTGAAGCCAATGTCGATGCCGAGCTTTCTCACTTCGCCGGTATAACGATCCGAAAGTTCGTTGCCGACGGTCGACTGGAAGATGCAGTCAGCCTCTTTGGAGGAACCGAGCACGTAACCCGTGCCGCCACCAATATCGCAGGTGAGGTAGCCGATTTTCACGCCATTGCGCAGATCCGGCTCTTCATATGTCCTCGTGACGAGGTCAGCGGCATTGACCGCCCCCGCACCGACAAGCGTCAACGATACCGCGGCAAACGCCGTCGCAACAATTTTCTTCATAAGTCTCTCCTTCTCAAATCGTGACGGGAGCATACCCGGCTACTCGCCACCAGATTCGGCAACAGATAACGGACGAAACCGCAAAACGATCCCGAACCGGCATCATTTACGCATCGCATGTCAAAGCGCGTGGGAGGGCGCAGGCGACAAACACGCTTACGGTTCAGCCCCATTGGGACATTTCGAAGGCATCTTTTCGCGTTATCCGGTTATTTCACGATGTTGTCAGGGATGGTTGCTGGAAAGGCACGGTCCCGACCGCCGCCAACTCTCAACGAGCGGTAGCATGCACATCGCAGGCACCCTTATTTGCGTAGACGATCGATGATCGCGCAGGTTGCCATGCCATATAGATATCTGTACTATTTGAAGATACTCTCCATGCGGCACTGTAACTGGAGAGGAAACGGCATGATGTCTTGGCATTGCCGCAGAATTTCCGCTTGCTTTCCGGAATTATGCTTCTGTTCGAACAGAAACTAAGTTTGAATTTGAGAGATATAATCAGGCGATATTTTCGCGGGGGGCGGACAATCGTACGCCCGCCGATCTCTATTGGAGATGGCGGGCAATCTATCGGGAGGGAAAGATGGGCATAAGCAGGACAAATATCATACTGGCGGGATGCCTTGCCGTCTCCGCCTGCCAGTCCGGGCCGACGTCGCAGGCCGTCTCGGATCGTAATTCCGAATTCGGCTGCATTGCGGGAACCGTCGGCGGCGCGATTGTCGGCGGCTTGATCGGCAGCACGATCGGCGCCGGAACCGGGCAAGTGCTTGCTATCGGCGCCGGCATCGGCGGCGGCGGTTACGTCGGCAACCGTCTGGCTTGCCGCTAATTGGAGAGGGATAACAAGCGATGAAGACCTTGGCTTTGGTGACCACATTCATACTGTGCCAATGCGTTGGGGCAGTGGCGCAACAACAGCAACAGCCCGGATCGATGTATCAGGGCCAGATGGATCGGCTTGACACGAATACCACCAAGACCGTCGACCGATCGGAATACGAGACCTTCATGGGCACGGCTTTCGGAAGTCTCGACAAAAACAAGGACGGCAGCCTGCAGTCCGATGAGACGGTGCAGATTCTGACGGCCGCGCAATTCACTTTGACCGACGCGAACCACGACGGCCGCATCAGCCGCAGCGAATTCATGCAGCGGGTGATGGCGGATTTCGCGACAGCCGACCACGACCGGGACGGAAACCTTCAGTGACGGAGGCGTCAAACCGGATGTGGCAATGAAGAAAAACCCGGCAATGTTCGCCGGGTTTCATGCTCGATTTGTTCGCACTAGGTTCTTCTCATCAGTTGCATAACGAGCGAGACGACGAACAGCACCAGGAAAATGAAGAACAGAACCTGGGCAATGGAAGCTGAAGCCCCTGCGATGCCGCCAAATCCGAGGACGCCGGCAATCAAGGCCACGACGAGAAACACGAGAGCGTAATAAAGCATCGCAATCTCCTTGTACGTTGCTGCGGTGATAACGAAGGCAGCCCCATTTGGTTCCCGTCCGTCTGATGGCCGGGACATGCAGCGTCGCATCAGCTCCATTCAGCCGACCTGAAAGACGCCGCTGTACATCCGGTCGCCTTCATTCGGCTCGGGAGGTTCGGCTGCGTCGAGATAGGCCTTGAGCGGCCCGGTCAGGACGAACCAGATGCTGGCTCCCAGCATGAAATAGGCTCCCACCGGATCGTCGATGCGGGCGATGAACGGAAGGCAGGCGGATGCGAAGAGGACGATGATCCGCACCGACCACTCCGCCTCACGTTTAGCGATGGCGCGCGCTCTTAGCGACTTGTATTCCCGGGCGCCGTAACCGCCTTGCCCTGCCTTCACAGCCGAAAGCAGCTTTCGAGCGGACGGCAGCGCCAGCATGACCAGCGCGGCAGCACTGAGCGTGAAAGTCTCGCCGGCCATGACCTGCCCGCTCGCGATCAGGAGAAAGGAGAGCACAACGAGATTCCACGTCGGCTCCAGCAGCTCCGGCGGTTGCCGCGTGCGGATATGCCAACTCCGCAGCAAACCCGCCGCGCCGTGCAGTAGCGGCTGATCGATGTAGCGATTGATCCAGTCCATGCCGATGCGCCCGTCCCCGATTGCATGAAGAGGCCTCCGAACACCACGGAATTTGGTCATCATCGTGGCAACAGCCGCCGAATCCGTTCTTTGCGTGGAAGAAGCCGCCTGCCCGTACGGCCGATGACGGCAAAATACGAAGGTGGCATCAGAGTACTGCAACAGCCGTCTAAAGTGCGTCGCTTTAAATCTTTATTTTTGCGCATGTCGTTATCGCAAACCGCTGCACACTTTTGCGCGACATGCTTTGGCGCAATTCCGCGCGACCTCCCAGACATGGCCCGACGGATCGGCAAAAGCCGCGGTGCGGCGGCCCCATGGGCGATCGGTCGGGCCGTTGAGCAGCGTGACCCCGAGTTTGCGCAGTTCTGCAAAAACCGCATCGACGTCATCGACCTTGATCGTCAGCAGCAAGCGTACGCCCGAACCGAGCGCTGACACTGCGACCGGCTCGACCAGTTGATGCGCCTGCGCTGCATCGAGTTGCTTCGAGCGGCCAACCGATATCGCTGGCCGGCTCTCGCTTGTCGTTCCGACGCTGACGGTTTAGACATGCCGCGCAAAGAAAATCGTCAGCTTCGCAGTCCGGGCGCCTCGTGGCCGGTGCGCGCCACATATTCGGTATAGCCGCCGCCATATTGATGGATGCCCTCGGGCGTCAGCTCCAGTACCCGGTTGGAGAGTGCGGCCAGGAAATGCCGATCGTGCGAGACGAACAGCATCGTGCCCTCATATTGCGACAGCGCCTTGATCAGCATTTCCTTGGTGTCGAGGTCGAGATGGTTCGTCGGCTCGTCGAGCACGAGCAGGTTCGGCGGATCGAACAGCATGATCGCCATGACCAGCCGCGCCTTCTCGCCACCGGATAGGACCCGGCACCGCTTCTCGACATCGTCGCCGGAGAACCCGAAGCAGCCGGCCAGCGCGCGCAAGGGCCCCTGCCCGGCCTGGGGAAACTGGTCCTCCAGCATCTGGAACACGGTGCGCTCGCCGTCTAATATGTCCATGGCGTGCTGGGCGAAATAACCCATCTTGACGCTGGCGCCCAGTGCAACGCTGCCCTGATCAGGCGCGGTGGAGCCGGTCACCAGCTTCAGCAGCGTCGACTTGCCGGCGCCGTTGATGCCCATGATGCACCAGCGTTCCCGGCGGCGCACGACGAAATCCAAACCCTCATAGATGCTGCGGCTGCCGTATTTCTTATGGACATTCTTCAGGTTGACCACGTCCTCGCCGGAGCGCGGCGCCGGCTGGAACTCGAAGGAAACGATCTGACGGCGCTTGGGCGGCTCCACCCGGTCAATCTTCTCGAGTTTCTTCACGCGGCTCTGCACCTGCGAGGCATGCGAGGCGCGTGCCTTGAAGCGCTCGATGAACTTAATCTCCTTGGCGAGCATCGCCTGCTGGCGTTCGAACTGGGCCTGCTGTTGCTTCTCGTTCTGCGCCCGCTGCTGCTCGTAGAATTCGTAGTCGCCGGAATAGGCCGTCAGCGTGCCGCCGTCGATCTCGATGATCTTGGTGACGATACGGTTCATGAACTCGCGGTCGTGCGAGGTCATCAGCAGCGCGCCCTCGTAGCCCTTCAGGAATTCTTCCAGCCAGATCAGGCTTTCCAGATCCAGATGGTTGCTCGGCTCGTCGAGCAGCATGACGTCGGGACGCATCAGCAGAATGCGGGCGAGCGCCACGCGCATCTTCCAGCCGCCCGACAGCGCACTGACATCGCCGTCCATCATCTCCTGGCTGAAGCTTAGGCCGGCGAGCACTTCGCGGGCGCGTCCCTCGAGCGCATAACCATCCAGCTCCTCGTAGCGCGCCTGCACCTCGCCGTAGCGCTCGATGATCTCTTCCATGTTGTCGGCCTGTTCGGGATCGGCCATGGCCGCCTCGAGCTCGCGCAATTCCCCGGCAACGATGCTGACAGGACCTGCACCATTCATCACCTCGGCAACGGCGCTGTGGCCGGCCATTTCGCCGACATCCTGGTTGAAATAGCCGATGGTGACGCCCTTCTCGCAGGAGACCTGCCCCTCGTCGGGCTGCTCCTCGCCGTTGATCATCCGGAAGACGGTCGTCTTGCCGGCGCCGTTCGGGCCGACGAGACCGATCTTCTCACCTCTGTTGAGCGCTGCGGACGCCTCGATGAAGAGGATGCGGTGGCTGAGCTGCTTGCTGATATTTTCGATACGGATCATGGTTTGCGCGGGAGCCTGGAAAGAGATTTTGGCGCTCTTATGCCACGCGTTGACACGGCAGGATAGGCCTGTTTCCCACCCTCTCGATGTCGGGAGCATGATGCTGAAACAGTGAGCGGTTTTCGGACGACATCATGCTCACCTTCTTTAATTTTGGGCCGGATTGGCTAATATTGTGGCTCGCGCCAACGGAGACCTGTGCCAATGAGCGTTCGTCCGCCGCAATCCTTCAGACAATCCGAGCAGGATAGAAACGGCTTCAACGTCCTCGAATACGAGTTGATGTCGGCGCGCGCGGATTCGCTCGGACGGCACGGGCTAAAGGTGGAGGCAGCCCTTGCCGCCCTGAAGGCCTGGGCTGCCGACCGCCAGAGCGCCGAAGACCGCGAGAGGCTTCTCAACGAAGCCTCCGACGCCGTCTGGGCGTTCTTCATCCAGCGTGAGATTTGCGGCTTGCGGAACAACCGCGACGCCATCCAGCGCTACGGCATCCCGAACGAAGTGATCGCGAGATTGGGCGCGATCAGGAAATGACGAGGGCAGCGGCTGGTGTGGCTGCCGTCCCGCCCCTCTACTGGGTGGAAATCCCCCGTTCGGAACGGTATGGCTTGGTGCCGCACCAATGCGAAAGGAAGCGCGATGCCAATCTCCATCCGGATCGGGAATCAGGATCTCACCATCGATGTCTCCTCTCTCGGCGCCGAGATGCAGGCGCTGACATCAAGCGACGGACGCTCGTGGTTATGGACCGGCGACGCAGCCTTCTGGACCGGGCGGTCGCCTATCCTGTTTCCGATCGTCGGCAAGGCGCCTGATGACAAGATCGCGATTGACGGCGCGGTCTATCCAATGGCCCAGCATGGCTTTGCCCGCCGCAGCGAATTCGCCCTTGCGGCCTCCACCGAGACGATGTGTCGGTTCGAACTGGCCGCCTCGGAGGCGACGCGGGCGGTCTATCCGTTCGAATTTCAGCTGGCCGTCGTGCATGCGGTCGAGGGCCGCGCGTTGACTGTCACGGCGGAGGTCACCAATCGCGACCCGAAGCCGATGCCCTTCGGCCTCGGCTTCCATTCGGCCTTCGCCTGGCCATTGCCCGATGCTGCCGGCCGCGACCATATCGTCATGCTCGACAATAAAGGCGAGCCGGCGCTGGTGCGGCTGGGAGGCGGTCTCATCAATCCCGCGCCCCTGCCCTCGCCGTTCGATACCGGCCGGCTGGTGCTCGATCATTCGATGTTCGAGCAGGACGCGATGATTTTCCCTGATGGTGCGGGCGAAGGCCTGACTTATGGCGCCGAAGGCGGGCCGGCCATGCACTTCCATTTCGATAACCTGCCCAATCTTGCGCTATGGACCAAGCCGGGGGCGCCCTTCCTCTGCGTCGAGCCTTGGCATGGAACGGCTGCGGAAGCGGGAGCTTCGAGCGAGCTATCGAAGAGACCGTCGACCACGATCCTGGCACCGGGTGCTGTGGCCCGCTTTGCCTTTACGGTCGAAATTCCGCGATAGAGAGCGCTCGGCGGCAAGCCGGGCGAGCGCGCTGACATCTCAGTGGGCGCCGGCGCCACCGCCGGCCCGCGGTTTTTGGGTGAGCAGCAGGGCGACGGCCGCAATGGCGAGAACCACGCCAATGACGGCGAAGGTATCGGCAAAGCCGAGGATGAGGGCCTGGCGTTTGACGACCTGACCAAGCGCCACGACGGCTTTCTGGGCGGCGACGGCATGATCGGAAACGCCATGCTGCAGGAAGTAGCCTGTCAATTGGTCGAGACGGGTGCGAACTTCGTCACGGCCGAGCGTCACCGACTGGCCAATGATGTTCGAGTGGAACTGCTCACGTTTGGTCAGCACCGTTCCGAGCGTTGCCGTGCCGACGGCGCCGCCGAGATTGCGCAGCATGTTGGTCAGGCCCGAGGCGGCGGCCGCATCCGAAGGGGCGATGCCGGCGGTGGTGATGGCGGTAATCGGCGTCAGCACCAGGGCCTGGCCGATGGCGCGGACAATGTTCGGAATCCAGAACTGGTCGCCTGCGGTATCGGCCGACAATGTGATGTTCATGAAGCAACTGATCGCAAAGATCGAGATGCCGAGGAAGCCGATGTAACGCGCATCGAAGCGCTTCATCATCATCGGCACGAGCGGGATCAGAAGCAGCTGCGGCAGGCCGGTCCAGGCCAGCACGTTGCCGATCTGCTCGGCATTGTAGCGCTGCACCTGGCCGAGATATTGCGGCAGGATATAGACGGTACCGAAGAGGGCGACGCCGACCAGCACGTTGACGGCAACGCCAATGCCGAAGTTGCGCTGCTTCAGCAGGCGCAGCTTGACCAGCGGCTTTTCCACCGTCAGCTCGATCCACATGAAGGCGACGAGGAAGACGAAGGCGAGGATGCTCAGCTTGACGATGAAGGGCGAGGAGAACCAGTCCTCCTTGTTGCCTTCTTCGAGCACCGTCTGCAGCGCCGAGAGGCCGATCGCCATGCTGATGATCCCCGCCCAGTCGCCTTCCCTCAGCAGGCCGAGCCGCATCGGCTGCTTGTCGAGCGTCAGGGCAAGGGCGACCGCCATGATGGCGCTCGGGATGGCGTTGATGAAGAAGATCGTCTGCCAGCCGTAATTTTCGGTGAGATAGCCGCCGATGGTCGGGCCGATCGCCGGTGCAAAGGTGACCGAGAGCGCGAAGGCTGCAAGGCCGAGCGGCTGCTGGTGCTTCGGCAGCTTGGTCAGCACCATGGTGAAGGCCATGGGGATCAGCACGCCGCCGGCAAAACCCTGCAGGCCGCGCAGCACGATCATCGTGCCGAGATCATGGGCGAAGGCACAGCCAATCGAAAACAGCGGGAAGAGGACTGAGTTGACGAGGATATAGCGGCGGAACGAGAAGACGCTGCTGAAATAGGCCGTCAAAGGAATGACGACGATCTCGCCGATCAGGTAAGAGGTCGAGATCCAGGCGCCGTTGTCGACGCCCGTTCCGATGCCGCCCTCGATGTCGAGCAGCGAGGCATTGGTGATCTGGATGTTGAGGATCGCCATGAAGGCGCCGATCATGCCGGCGAGAACGGCGATCCATTCCCTGGTGCTGGCGCCGGTTTTCGGCTGCGGGACAGCGATGGTTGTTGCTGCGATGGTGGACATGACACGAACTCCTCGTCCCCCGGCCTAGCTGCGGTCGTTCTTGGTATTGATATCAGGCTGGACGGACATGCCGGGGCGCAGGTCGCCGTTTTCAGCGGCGTCGCGGTCGAGCACGATCTTCACAGGAATGCGCTGGACGACCTTGGTGAAGTTGCCGGTGGCGTTATCGGGCGGCAGCAGGGCGAATTCCTGGCCGCTTGCCGGCGCGAGGCTGTCGACGTGGCCGTGATAGGTGCGGCCCGGGAACATATCGACCTCGATATCCACAGGCTGGCCGGCCTTGACGTCGGTGAGCTGGGTTTCCTTGTAGTTGGCGATGACATAGGCAGCCGTCATCGGCACGACCGACATGAGCTGGGTGCCGGCCTGGACATATTGGCCGACGCGCAGCGTCCGGTTGCCGACGGTGCCGTCGACGGGCGCTGATATCGTCGCATAAGAGAGATTGAGTTCGGCTTGGTGCTGGACGGCCTCGCTACGCGCAAGGGCCGCCCTCGCCTGGGCAAGCTCTGCGTTCAGCAGGTCGACCTGCTTGACGGCGGCGTCGAGTGAGGCAGTGTCGCGGACAATGGTGGCCTGGGCGGCAGCGATTTGCGAGGCGGCCTGCTGCGCCGTCTGGACCGGGGCATAGCCGCTGGTGGCAAGGTTCGAATAACGCTTGTTGTTCTGCTCGGCAAAGGTCTCGTTGGCGCGGTCGACGCCGACGGTCGCGCGGGCGGCGGCGATCGTCGATTGCTGGATATCGAGCGAAGCCTGCTTGGCGTTGACGGTGGCCTCGGCTGCGGCGACGTCGGCCTTGGCCTGATCGAGGGCTGCCTTGAAATCGCGGTCGTCGATGCGGGCGAGCGGCTGGCCGGCCTTGACGGTCTCGTTGTCCATGACGAGCACCTCGGCGAGATAGCCTGTTACCTTCGGGGCGATGGTGCTGCTGTCGGCCTTCACATAGGCGTCGTCGGTCGAGACATGGAAGCGGCCGACCGTCCAGTAATCATGGCCGTAATAGGCGCCGGCGGCGATCAGCACGAGAGCGGTGGCGCCGAAAAGCAGGGAGCGGCCGCCGCGCTTGCGGGCGGGCTTTTCCTCGGCAACAGGGGCGGCGGCCTCGGCGATGCGCGGCGTCTTGCCGGCGTCAAGGCTTGCCGGGACAGCTTCGGCAACAGTTTCGACGACATCGTTGTTGTTCAAGGCATGCAGCGTCTTGATGGTCATTGTCTCTCTCCGGATGACGGGTCGCCGTCTCTTGGGCTGCGGCCTCTGAATTCGAGTGAAATCCTATTTAGGAAACTTGATGTTTTCCAAAATATGTATTAGAAAATGGATGTCAATGAGAATTTGGAAAATCGTAATGGTCCAAAATCACGAAATCGAGAAGAAGCCGCGAGGACGCCCGCAAGTCCGCTGCGACGAGGATACGAGAAGCGTGATCATCGAGGCGGCGAACAGGCAGTTCCACCAGAACGGCTATGCCGCGGCGAGCATCGCTGCGATCGCGCAGGAGGCCGGGATTTCGACCAAGACGCTCTACCGCCTGTTTCCGACGAAAGCAGATCTCTTTTCGGAGATGATCACGGAGCGCACGGAGCGTTTTTTGTTGGCGCTTGACCCCGGCACACTCGCCGTGGCCGATCTCAGGCAGGGGTTGGAACGCATGCTGATGGCCTATGGCATGCTGACGCTGTCAGTCGATACGATCACCGTGACCCGGCTTGTCATCAGCGAATCTGATCGATTCCCCGAGATCGCCAACGCCTTCTATGAAAAGGCGGTCGTCAGAACCAATACACTGATGGAGAACTGGCTTCACAAGCAGATCGATCGCGGACTGATTGCGCTTGATGATCCGCATGCGGCCTGCGGCATGCTGCGCGGCATGATGATCATGGAGCCGCAGCGTGCCGCGATGCTGCGCCAGGAGCCACCGCCGAAGATCGAGACGATTGCGGCTCGGGCGAAGATGTGCGCCGATCTTTTCCTGAAAGGTTGCGCGCTCTGAAGCACCGCTCGGGCTTCAGAGCGCGATGATTTCCGCTGAAGGGCGAACGCCGCGAACCGGGGCGGCACTCAGTTCGGCGGCACGCCGAGCGCATGCAGGATGCCGCGCAGTTCGGCGAGGCCGCGCATGCGGCCGATGGCGGGGTAACCTGGCGTGACGACCTTGTCGAGGTCGTCGAGCATACGATGGCCATGATCCGAGCGGAAGACGATGGTGTTTTGCGCGCCGCGGCGGCGATCCTCTGCAACCAGTTCGCGGAGAACGGCGACCATGTCGACGTCGCCTTCCAGATGCGCACTTTCATGGAACGTCCGGCCATCGCCCTCGCGCGTCGTGGCGCGCAGATGGGCGAAGTGGATGCGCGAAGCAAAACGCCGGGCGATCGCCGGCAGGTCGTTCTCGGCACGCACGCCGAGGCTGCCGGTGCAATAACACATGCCGTTTGCCGCCGATGGCACGGCATCGAAGAGCGCGGCATAATCATCGGCCGTCGAGGCGATGCGCGGCAAGCCGAACAGCGAGCGCGGCGGATCATCGGGATGCAATGTCAGCTTGACACCGCGCGCTTCGGCAGCCGGCGTCACCGCCTCCAGGAATTCGATCAGGTGCCGACGCAATCTTGCGGCATCGATACCGCTATAGGCGACCAGCTTTTCCCGGAAGGCCGGAATGGTCAGCGGTTCGGTGGTCGACCCCGGCAGAGCCGAGGTGATGATACGGGTGATGTCGGCGATCTCCTCGTCCGACATAGCCTCGAAAACGACACGCGCCCGTTCGCGGTCCTCCTGTGAATAGTGCTGCGCCGCATCCGGCCGCTCCAGGATGAAGAGATCGAAGGCTGCGAAGCGTTCATGATCGAAGCGCATGGCGGTAGCGCCTGTCGGCGTCACGAAATCGAGGTCGGTGCGAGTCCAGTCCACGACAGGCATAAAATTATAGCAGACGATCGGAATGCCGCAGGCGGCGACCGCTTCGAGACTGGCGATCCACGCCTCGATCTCGGCCTTCGCCTCCCCGCCCTTGCGCTTGACGGCGTCGGGGATCGGGATGCTCTCGACCACCGACCAGACGAGCGGGGAACGGTCGCCGGGCGTCGTCTCGATCAGGGACTGGCGTTCGCGCACTTCCCTTTCCGTCCAGGCCCTGCCGATCGGCACCTGATGCAGCGAAGAGACGATATTCGTCGCGCCCGTTTGGCGGACTTCATCCAGCGTCACCGGCGCTTCCGGTCCGAACCATCTCCAACCCTGTCGCATCTTCTTCCTTCCCTAAGTCTTTCGTTTCGTGTTGCCTGCCGTCAGCAGAAATAGTCGGGGTAACGCGCGCGCAGTTCGTCGACATCGGGAATGACGGCGCTTAAGTGATGGATCATCGCGCTGCGTGCAGCCGCCGCATCGTGGGCGGCGAGCGCATCGCGGATCATCATGTGTTCGTGCACGACGTTATCCATGCGCCCGAGCACCGGCAGCGTCAGCCGCCGTGCCCGGTCGATCTGTACCTTGACCGTCTTCAGGATTGTCCAGATGCCGGGATAACCTGAGATCTGCGCGATCGCCTCATGAAAAGCCTCATCCTCCTCATGGAAGCTAGAGGCATTGCCGGTCGCAGCATGCCCCCGCTGGCGGGCAATGATAATATCGAGACGGGCGATATCGGCGGCAGTCGCAGTCCGAGCCGCGGTCTCGACGGTCGTGCCTTCGAGCGCCTTGCGCACGACGACCGCCTCGGGGATCGCCGAGACCGGCACCCGCGATACAACGGTGCCCGACTGCGGGTAGATATCGACCAGTCCGCCTTCGGAAAGCCGGAGCAGTGCCTCGCGCACCGGCGTGCGGCTGACACCGCATTCATCGGCGATCCGCTTTTCCTGCAGCAGCATGCCAGGCGGCATCCGCAGCGACACGATGTCGGCATAGAGGCGATCGTAGATGACGCCGGCTGTGGTGATGCGGCGCAGCCTGCTCCCGACTTCCTGCGACGTCGCGACTGCCGAAACTTTGGTTTCTAATGCCTGGCGCATGACATACCGGCGCGTTAAGACTTTGTGACATACTAGTATATCAGTTTTATCACCTTGCCAAGACGTCCGGCAGACTGTTGCGGTATGACTGCATCTGGGAGGGGGCGGCACTTCGCGAATGCGCGGGCGAACGGCACAAGCCTCGAAGCCCGATCTTTTGCGCCGAAGCATTCTTTGTTTGGAACTTAGATCGGCCGAGTTGGTTGAGATTTAAAGGAGACCCCTTATGAAAAACTCGGCACGACGCAAGACAAGCAAAGGTACGACCGACGGCGGCCGACCGGAAGCCCCACCCGCGGACGCAGGCGGACGGAAAATGGCTCGGCGAGCCGCAAACCAAATCGATAGGCAGAGCGGGTCGCCAGCAGCCAGCCGCGACGAGGAGATCCGAAAAAGGGCGTACTCCCTGTGGGAGAAAGAAGGAAGACCGGAAGGCAAGCACGGGCGTCACTGGACTCTCGCCGAGCATGAACTCGATGCGCAGCAGGGCGAAGCCGACAACCCTCCAAATCTCGCAGCACTGCGAGAGGCCTCGCGCGAACATACCGATGCATTCCTCGTCAAGACGGATCTCGAGGATGCGGATCAACGCGAAGCCTCCCCCGGTACGCGCGAACAGGATTGAACTTTCCGCGCGCCAATTCAGACCTCTTGCAGAAGGTTCCCGACATGGCCGACAAACAGAATTTGAGCGCCGGATTCACCGGCACACCCGCTGAGCAGCCAGAGGGATTGACCAAAGTCGCGAAGTCGGCCGCCAAAGAGATGAAGCGTGAGGCTTATGCCGTCGCCTCCGGCGCCAGAGAGCACCCGCGCACCGCAAGCGCATTGCTGCTCGCCACCGGCGTTATCGCATTCGGGTTTGGCTATCTCCTTGGTCGATCATCGGCGGAAGGTTCGACACGCCCATCTTGGCGATAACGGCGGCCGCTTCGATAAAAAACCTGCGTCGGTTCTTCGATTACTGCATAATTCAAATTGCTACGTCGTCCTTTGTGCGTTCGAAAAGACGCGCGGCGCTGTAGCTCTGACGGTCCGGATGTTGCTTTCTTCTCCCCCCGCGAAACGCTTTCGTCGGCCGCTGGACGAGCAAATCTTCAAATCAAGCCCGCACCTTAGGCGTGTTTTCCGTTGAAGCCGTTCTTACCGTCTTTTCCATTTGCCGCTCTTCATCAACGAGAACCACGTCTGTCCGGACGCCTGTTGCTGGAATACCACGTCGAATAAAGCCACAGATTGCATCCTCATCACCGCTTGACAGCCGTGATCACGATCCTTAGCGAGGCAGCATCGATACGGTCAGGACCGGCAAAGTGAATTATCTTAGGCAACTCAAGATGGCAGTGCTTTATCCCGGGAATGAGACCGGAAGCGCGCTCGACCGAAACAACCGCATTGCGGTCTTTGCCTTTGCAATCCTTCCAGGGCTTTCGCCGAACTTTAACTCCTTCATCCTCCTCGCGTCGATGGTATGGGGCGCCTACTGTCTGGCCACGGGCAGCCTCGCCTTGAACCTGTCGAGATCCGACCGGCTGGTTGCCATTGGCATGTCGATCTACCCGCTGGTGATGATCGCCAGCATCTTCATCAATCCGCCTTACTCCGAAGAACTAGACTGGATATTCCGGCTCCTGCCTTTTTTTTCAACCTGGCTGATATTGCCGCGGATGCGCCAATCTCCCGATGGCAGTCTCGTGCCGCTCTTTATCCTCGGCGCGGGCATTGGCATGATCGTCACCTTTGTTTTCAGTCTCCTGCAGATCATGTTTCTGATGGAAAGGGCAGAGGCTGGAACTTCGAACGCTGCACTCCTAGGCGTCATAGGCATTCTTTTCGGCGGCATCGCGCTTCTCAACGTTCAATCTCCCAGAAGCGTGGAGCAAAGAATTGCAATATTGGGATATGCCGCCGGCCTAGGCTGCGTGCTGCTTTCGGGGACACGTTCGGCCTGGCTGGTCATTCCCGTCCATATCGTCATCTTTCTCTGGTATTTCCGCAAACATAGCTTCCATCTGAGTTTGCGCAGCCTTGCTATTACCAGTTCCTTGCTGTTGGCGGGACTTATCGCCCTGGGCAGCGGCCAGATCCTCCATCGCATCCAGGCGCTGCAGGAAAATCTGACGACGCTCGAACGCACCGACGGCGAGATCACGTCGCTCAGTGCGCGGTTCGCATTGTACAAAGGCGCACTATCGGCAATCAGTAAGGACCCGTTGACGGGTTATGGTCCGCAAAACCGGATGGCTTCGGTTTTGGCAGAGCTGCCCGATAACATACGGCCGCAACTGCCCTACTCGCATGTCCACAACGGTTTCCTCACCGCGGGAATCGACGCCGGCGTCTTCGGCATTGCAGCGCTTTCGCTGATGCTGCTGACGCCCCTGATAGGCGCGTGGAGAAAGGAAGCGGGACCGGGCCGGGATTTAGCGATTGCGCTCGCTCTTCTGCTTGTCAGCAGCTACGTCATAACGGGCAGCTTTGGCATCATGTTCAATCAGAAAGCCTTGGATCCGATCTTCGCTTACATGGTCGCCCTTATTTGTGTGGATCGCGGCAGCACGTGCTTTGCGCCCGTCGTTCGGAGCTGACGTCCAGCACCCCTTGAGCCTGCAGACCCTACAGCGTGCTTTGAATTGTCTGAGGCAGACGTATTGGCTCGGCGCCGGCGAAAGCCATATCCGAGACCTCACCCGTTGACGAATAGCCGGAAACAAGCTCCGCCAACGTCGCGCGTGCAGCGATCATATCGTTCCGGTCCAGTGCGGCGTTGAGCGAGTTCAGCCTTTTCGACAGCTCCGGCCAGGACAAGAAATCCTCACGCGCCTTCATGATCCGAGGATGTTCGGTTGTTTCAGGATTATCCCCGATCAACAGTTCTTCGTAAAGCTTCTCGCCGGGCCTAAGACCTGTAACGGAAAGCTCGATATCCCCTTCGAGATTATTCTCGTCGCGGACCGTCAATCCGGAAAGCTCGACCATCTTGCGGGCGAGATCTGCGATGCGAACGGGCTCGCCCATGTCGAGCAGGAAAACATCGCCGCCGTCAGCCATGGCGCCAGCCTGGATGACGAGCTGCGAGGCCTCCGAAATGGTCATGAAATAGCGGGTTATATCGGGATGTGTCAGCGTAACGGGGCCGCCTTCCTTGATCTGCTGGCGGAAAAGCGGCACGACGGATCCGGAGGAGCCGAGGACGTTTCCGAAGCGGACCATGGAAAAATTCGTTCGCATTCTGTCGGTCGTCGGTTCTGCTGCGAGCGCCTGCAGAAGCATCTCTGCCAGCCTCTTGCTGGCGCCCATCACATTTGTCGGACGCACGGCCTTGTCTGTGCTGATCAGCACGAAATTCGAAACGCCGCATTTAATCGCTGCGCGCGCCGTGACCAGCGTACCCATGACATTGTTCTTGATACCTTCCACGGCATTGTGTTCGACAAGCGGCACATGTTTGTAAGCGGCGGCATGATAGAGCGTCTGAGGTCGCCAGTTCTGCATGACATGTTCCATGCGATCCTGATCGCGGACGGAACAGAGGATTGGGACGATCTGCAGATTTTCATGTCTGTACAGCTCGGCCAGCTTCTGCAATTCGGCATGAATATTATAAAGCGCAAACTCATTCTGATCGATGAGGATCAGGCTGGAAGGCCCGGTGCGCAAAATCTGACGACATAACTCGCCGCCGATCGAGCCGCCAGCACCGGTGACCATCACCACCTTGTTGCGCATCGACTTGTCGAGTAGCTCCTGGCGCGGCGCGACCGCTTCTCTTCCCAGCAGATCTTCGATCTCGAGCTCGCGGATGTCGGAGACGGTGACACGCCCCTGAGCCAGGGCCGTGAGATCGGGCAATGTGCGAACATTCACCCTGGCTTTGCGGATATGCTCCAGGATTTCATTGCGACGCTGCCGCGTTGCTGATGGAAGAGCAAGCAGCACGTTGTGCACGCCGAGAGATTCGGCAAGCACCGGAAGATCCGAGGGGTCGTAGATCGGCAAACCACCCATGACGCCGCCCTTGAGACGCGGATCATCATCCAGATAGCCGACGACATTGAGTTCCGCACTGTTGATCAAGGCACCGGCGAGTTGCCGCCCGGCCGTTCCTGCCCCATAGATCAGCACCTTGGCGAGCATATTCTTGTGAAGGATCCGCTGGTAAGCATCGCCGAGCCAGTAGCGGATACCCAATCGCGACAGGCCGATCGCAATCAACAGAAGGAAGGGCTGGAGGATGCCGACGGTTCTGGGAACGCCGGGAACGCTGAGGGCGGTAAATATCGTCATGAAGGCGACGCCGTAGATCGCAATGGCCTTTAGAACGGTAATGAAAGCAGCCATATTGGCATAACGGAAGATCGCCCGATACATGCCCATGACTATGAAGATGGGAAGTGCCATACAGAGCGAAACGAAGACCGGCAGCCACTGCACGCCGGTCAGCACCGTCCATTCGTTCAGGCGGAAGCAATAGGCCAGCCAGATCGTCAGAACACAAAAGCTGGAATCCACCAGCAAAGCCAGAGCACGTTTGGCAACCCGCGGCATCGCCAGCAGAGGGGCGACGAGCGCTTGCATCGGCATTAAGAACCATCCTGAGCGCGGCGTCTCAGTGGGGGTATTTTCGGGCATTGTTTACCAGCGTCTCGCGGATCAATCAGACAACCACCTTCTTGTCATTTTCTGCAACGAGCGCAACTGAAATAATCGGAAAGTAAGGTCTCCCGCGCCGCTTATCTATCAGAAGTAGGTAACTTAATGCCTTATTCCCTTACGGCGGATGACCTTCTCGGCAGTCATAAACAGGATGCGTATGTCGAAGCCGAAGGAGCGACGTTCGAGGTATTCGATATCGAATTTTACCTTCTCCGGAATCGGCAATTCGTCACGTCCGTTGATCTGCGCCCATCCCGTCAGTCCAGGCAACAGCTTGTCGACACCATGGGCCGTCCGCAGCTCTATCAGATCATATTGATTGTAGAGTGCCGGCCGCGGGCCGACGAAACTCATCTTCCCTTCGAGAATGCACCAGAGCTGCGGCAGTTCGTCGAGGCTGGATTTGCGCAGGAACGAGCCGATGGGTGTCAGAAACCGATCCGGGTTTTCGAGCAGATGTGTGGCAACCGTTGGTGTGTCGACGCGCATGCTGCGAAATTTCGGCATCAGGAAGATCTGATTGAAACGGCCGACACGTTTTGACCAATAAAGAATCGGTCCCCGCGAGGTAAGGCGAACACAAAGAGCGACGATAAGGATTGGCACAAGCAGGATCACCGACGCGATCAAGGCCAAGAAGAAATCCATCGCCCGTTTCAAATCCATATTCCGAAGTTCTTCCGCCCATCGATCGACCATACGGCATTCACCGCCGTCGTTTGCCGTATCGTCAAAAAGCGTTTCGCGTCAACTGTAGGGCACGGCGTTTTATCATGTGCCGGCTTGGTCGATTATCGACCGGTGCATTGGAAGGGAACACCACAAGCCCGTTTCCTCGGAGAGCTCTCCCGTGGGATAAAAGTTCAACAAGTCATGCCAAGATGGCCAGCGCTCGGGTCGGTGATGCGCCGAGCAGCCGCTTGGCCTCGCACAGGGCACGATAGCTTGTGAACTTGTCGGCCGTGCACGACTTTGCGGGCAGACGTCCGGCTAGCCAAGCTTCCAAGTGTCATCGGCCGCCGCCCGAAGGGCGTCGTCACATTTTCGTTTTACATTTTCTTCGCATTCTTCAAGGCAATGGATCGCGGCTCACCAAATCTCATCAACGGCGAACAGGGTTTCATGATAAAGCCCGACCAAGCTCGCCTTGCAAAGGATGCACAGCGAATACTCGCACGCAGCTGGCGCGATAATCATGTAGGCGCCGATTGCGTCGATGAACGGTCTTTTGACCTCGATCAAAGTGATTTTCATTTCGGCGCGATAAGCTTCCATCCGTTCAACGGACGATAGAACTATGCAAGTTTCCGAAGCAATGCATAAGGAAGTCTCTTGGAAGTCAGTGAGCCGCAACCACGCGTAACTTGCGTTAGACAGCCTTTGGCGGCCGTTGGCTATCGGGGCGTGCAGCAATATCGCTGCGAGCCCCGCCGGAGCGCTCCCAATTGGCGCCGCCGCTATCATCGCGGCTGCCATCATCCGCGCCTTTGCAGCGCATCAAACAATATCTCACGCAATAAGGAGACAGGCCGTGCAAAAACAAGCGTCAAAATCGGGGTTCGACTTTCCGCCAGCTTTATTCCCGGCGTTGAGCGACAGCAACAAACTGGCCGATTCCGCCTTGAAGATGCCGACAAGCATCGCGAAAGCATTGCTTCGCTATCAAGTGGAAGGTCTATCGTTTCTTCAGCACCGTTTTCAACGCGACATCAAGCTGATGGACGACATCATCGCAGCGCAAAAGACCAATGATACCTTCGATGTAATAAGCGACTATTGCCGCGATGCGGCTTTCGATTACGCGAAAGAGGTTGGGAAAACCCTGACTATCAATGCCAGATTTGCGTCTGACGCCGCCGGCATTGTAACAGAAGAGGTCAAAAACTCTTTGAACAATACAGCCGCGAGCACGATAGCGCCTTGAAGCGGGTCTTCTGCTATTTAAGAATGCGCTCGACGAAAGAGTTCGAGCACGCCAGCCAATTGGTATGGTTCAACCCGGCTGGACGGTCGCGTCTGGCCGGGTTGAGTCTGGAGCTTTACTTACCCATCATCTGCTTCGCGTTATCGGCTGTAATGGCGGTGGTATCGACCGTCACTGTTGCTGGCACCGACGATGCGCAGTCCAGCAATATCGACTTAGCCATATCGACCGCCTCTTTGGCTCCTGTCGGATATGTGAAGGTCGCGGACCAGTCGCCCTTTGCGACTGCCTCGATCCCGCCTGCCGGACCTGGCAAGCCATCAGTGCCGATGATCTTCACGCTCTTGCCGGCACCTTTCGCGGCAAGCAGCGCACCCGCCGCCATCATGTCGTTGCTGGCATAGACCATCTTGATATCGGGATGAGCCTGTAGCATCGCGGCGAACGCGGTCTGCGCTTTATCCGGCAACCAGTCTGCCGCTTGTTCTGCCACGATCTGGATCTTGGAATTGGATTTCACCCCATCCTTGAAGCCATTCAGCCGTTCGACGGCCGGTGTGGAACTCGGCAGGCCCTGCAGTACGGCCGCCTCGCCGCCATCAGGTAGAAGCGTCTTGCTCGTATATTCGCCGGCGGCCAACGCGATTTTATAGTTATCTCCTCCAATGAAGGCTGTGTAGTCCTTGCCAGCCTCACCGTTCGTCTTGCGGTCAAGTTCGACGACCGGGATACCCGCATCCATCGCCCGCTTGACGGCGGGCGTAAGCGGAGCCGCCTCGAAAGGCGAGATCAACAGAAGGTCAACCTTTTGGGTGATGAAATTGTCGACCTGCGATGTCTGAGTGTTGACGTTGCCCGCGCCGTCAGCGATCTGCAGCGTGAACTGCGGGACTGCCTTGGCGGCGGCCTCCAGTTCATCGTTGACGTGCTGGCGATAAGGCTCCGCATTGTTGGCCTGCGAGAAGCCGATGACGAACTCGCCATCTTTGGCACAAGCCTTCACGAGCGGATCGGCAGCGTGAGCCACGCTGGCAATAGCAAGGCATGAGCCGGCCAGGAGTGCCATGCGTCCGGCATTCGACATTCGAAGTGCATTCTGTGTCATTACTTTCTCCTCCACATTGATCCCGGATCCACCCTCCGGGTGATGCCGCCACACTACCTGCCCAATCCTTCGCGGCGACGAACGAGGGATTGAAGGACTGCTGCCAGAACGATAATTGCCGCTGTGGCAAGCAACTGCATGGCTGGCGTGATGTTGTTCAGCTGCAATATATTGGCCAAAGCGCCGAGCATGATCGTACCGGCGATTGTTCCGACCATTGAACCCGACCCGCCAAACAGGCTGGTTCCGCCGATGACGACAGCCGCGATGGCCGTCAATTCATATCCGGTCCCATCATTGGCACTGCCAAAATTGAATTGCCCGGCATGGACGATGCCAGCAAGCGCGGATGCAAAGCCGGTAATGGCGTAAACGGCGATCTTGATTGCCGAGACCGGAACGCCTGAGATGCGGGCGGCGCGCTCGTTGCCGCCGACGGCATAGACGTAACGGCCGAACCTCGTCGTATTCAGCACGAGCGTGGCGATGCAGGCAAAGATCAAGAAGACGATCGTGGCAACGGGAACGACGTTACCGAATAGCCGACCGCCCAGAACGGCAAAGATAGGTGGAGCGAGCCCAGGACCATCACCATAGGAAATATTGATATACTGATTGTCCGACACAACGAGTGCAAGCCCGCGGGCTGCCTGTAAACCGGCAAGAGTGACGATAAACGCTTCAAGCCGAAACTTGCTTGAGATCGCTCCCTGGACCAACCCGAAACAAGTGCCCATCAGCAGCACTGCCAGCACCGTCGTGACCAGCCCAAAACCGCCTGAGACCATCAATGTTGCCGTTACGACGCTCGCAAGGCCAAGTGTCGCCCCAACCGAGAGATCAATCCCGGCGGTGATGATCACGAACGTCATTCCGATTGCGATGATGCCAGTTTCGGACACCGCGCGGACGATGTTGGCGATGTTGTCGGGTTGAATGAACAGGATGACACCGTGCCGACGCGGTGAGAAAATGATGCCGCCGGCGAAAACGAGTATAAGGCCGATCAAGCTCTGGAAGCGGACCAACACCGCGAGCGGATCAATCCGCTTGGCAGGCTGAACCGCTGGATTGGATGCGATTTGCTGTTCGGACATCAGGCCTCCCTCCCGTTGGCGGCCGCCAGGACTTCATGTTCGTCGACACCGCCAGAAAACTCAGCAACGCTGCTGCCGTTGCGCAAAACCACTATTCGATCGCATAGGCCGATCAGTTCGGGCATCTCGCTCGAAGCGACAAGAATGCCCAATCCCTCTGAAGCCAGCTTGCGCAAGCGGGCGTAGATTTCCCCCTTTGCGCCGACATCGACGCCACGTGTCGGCTCGTCGAGAAGCAACAAGCGCGGATTGCCCAGCACTTCCTTTGCGAGGACGACCTTCTGCTGATTTCCCCCAGAGAGAGCCCCGACCGCAATGCCGGGATTCTTTGGACGAATGTCGAATTGGCCGAAAGAGCTCTTGATCGCATCCTCCTGGCGTCGCGCCGACAGCAAGCCCTTTGGTGATATCCAGCGGATGATCGACATCACCAGATTGAGACCTACAGACATACGCAACATGAGACCGGCCCCACGCCGGTCATCGGTTACAAATGCCAATCCTGCCCTGCGAGCAGCCGCGATCGATTTAAGCCTGGTCGGCCTGCCACCAATGGTAATGTCCCCGTGCCATTGGCCGGGCACGCCTGTTCCGTATAGAGCGCTCAAAAGCTCGGTTCGACCCGCCCCCATAACGCCTGCGAGACCGACGATTTCGCCACGCCGAACATCCAGATCGACTTTGATTGGCGCTTGCCACCCGGGTGACACGCGGTACGGGCAGAAGGAAGCCTGTCGCATCCGCAGGAGCACGTCACCAACACTCGGTGCGCGGCGGGGATAAAGCTCGTTCAAAGGACGTCCAACGAGAAGCTGCACCAGTTCGGCCTGCGGCGCATCTGGTTTGGTGACGCCAGCCACCTTGCCGTCGCGCATGACCGTCACGCGATGAGCGATCTGCGGCACTTCCTCAAGGCGGTGCGAGATATAGACGATGCCAACGCCCGACGCTGCCAGGCCACGCATGATGTCGAATAGTCGATCCACTTCGCCAACAGTCAAGGCAGCCGTCGGCTCATCCATGATGAGGGCTCTCGATGCGTAGGAAAGCGCCTTGACGATGGCGACGACCTGGCGCTGGCCGATGGAAAGCTCACTCACGAACTGGGCGGGATCGATAGATCGGTCGATCGCTTCTAGTCTTTTACGCGCCTCTTGCAGCATCGCCTTCCCATCGAGCATGCCGTGCCGATGGACAAGTTCGCGCCCGAGGAAGAGATTGGCAGCCACGGTCAGGCTCGGAACGAGGTCCAGCTCCTGGAAGATCGTTGCGATCCCGGCTGCTTGTGCATCACGCGGGCTGTGAAATCGCGCCGGTTTGCCGTCGATGAAGATCTCTCCCTCGTCCGGCGTATTCACACCGGACAGCAGGTTTATCAGCGTCGATTTTCCTGCACCGTTTTCACCAAGCAGCGCATGGATTTCGCCAACCTTTAGGTCGAAATCCACGCCGCGAAGCGCCTGGACGCCGCCGAAGCGCTTGACGGCACCTTTCGCTGAAAGAACGACGTGGCTCATGCTGCTTCTCCACACGATTCACGCACTCGCAAAACTGGCGACAGTCGAATGGTCTCGTGGGGGCGGCGCTTGTTGCCGATCCGCTCGATCAGCAAGTCCGCCGCCTTCCTGCCAATCTCATCGCAAGGCTGGGCCATCAGCGTCAGGCGCGGTTCGAAATAATCTGCCCATTCGAAATCATCGATCCCAAGGACAGAAATGTCCGCGGGAACACGCAGCTTCCGCTCTCGGATAGCTCTCATAGCCCCGATCATCGCCAGATTGTTGGAAGCAAGAATCGCTGTCGGCGGCTCCTTCAGCCCCAGCAAACGGTGCGTCGAAGCGGTGGCGTCGGCGGTGCTGCGATTGCCGTCGCTGATTAAATTATCCTCTACCTCTATTCCCTTCTCCGTCATCGCTGTGCGGAAGGCCTTTGCGCGCTCCACAGTCGTCGCAAAGCCGGGCTGACCGAGAATGATCCCAACCCGCCGATGATGCAGCGTGACGAGATGATCGACGAGCGTTCGTATTGCGGCGACGTTATCCGTCCCGACTTGGTCGAAACGGTTGTCCGACAGCCTGTCAACAAGCACACAGGGAAGGTCGGACCGGATGAGATAGTCCAGCGCCTTTTTAGGATCGCCCGAAGGCGCAAGTATAATCCCGTCGACGCGGCGCTGATGCAGATGCCGGATCAGTTCCAGCTCCCGGATCGGATCATCCTGCGTGTCACAGAGGAACGCGATCAAGCCTCGTTTGGAACACTCGGCCTCAATCGCGCAGATGATGTCACTGAAGTAAGGATTCGAAATCGCGGAAATCGCGAGGCCGACAGTGCCTGTCGATGACAGTTTGAGCGAGCGAGCGACTGTATTGGGGATATATCCGATTGCCTCCACGGACTCGATGACGAGCTTGACCTTCTCGGGTGAGACGTAGCGCGTCTTATTGAGAACGTGCGAAACCGTGGAGACTGAGACCCCAGCCGCCTTTGCCACCTCGGAAATAGTTGTCATGAGCGCACTCCAGCTCTCGCCAGCAGCGCAACAAACACGTTTTTCAATCTATCCTCCCAAGCGGAATTCCAACCTCCAGAGGCTCTCCCAGGATCCGCTATGTCGTCACGCTAGCGCCATCGAAACGTTTGCGCAATCGTTTTTTTCTGCTAATCGTTCATCGTTCTTGTCGGTGAAATCTCTTGGGAGGGAGATGCCATGCTGAAGGGTGTGCCGCCGTTTATTACGGCCGACGTGTTGTGGGTCATGGCCTCCATGGGTCATGGCGACGAACTGGCAATCGTAGATCGAAACTTCTCCGGTTTTCGTGTGGCGACCCAAACCACGAGCGGAAAGCTTCTCATCTTGGAGGGCGTCGATGCACCGACTGCAGTCCGCGGGATCCTTCAGATGATGCCCTTGGACACGTTCATCAAAACGCCTCTGATGCACATGGAGGCCGTCGATGCGCCAGGCGAGTTGCTGGACGTACACAAAGACGTCCTCGCGGTTTGCAGTGAGGCAGAGGGGCGTTCGATAGCGAGCCAACCTGTCGAGAGGTTTGCATACTATCCCATCGCGATGCGATCATTTGCAGTCATCCAGACGGCTGAATCGCGCGCCTATGGGAACTTCATCCTTAAGAAGGGCGTGGTATGATGGTCAGGTCTTCTTCTTGCCGAACGCCCTTACGGGGGTCGCATTCCCAGTGATCGACTTGCTGCGTTGGCAACATCGCGGCAGTCTGCCTATGCCGCATGCTGTCGATGGGGGCTGATGCGGAATGGTAAGCCTGTAGCCGGACGCGCTCGAAATCGTATGCGGTGACCCACCACTCTCACCGTTTAGTTGATCATGATCGGTAGCCACGGCCCTGTAGCGCCCAGCCGGCGCGCTGCAAACATACCGAACGTCACGTCGTATAAAGCCAACCTCCCCCGACTTCACTGGGACACGCCGCATCAACGCATAAGCGCGAAGTTTCGATCATGGACAGATGTGCGTTGAGCCGCCACGTCAAAAGAAGTTGGGGGAAGACGCGTTCTTGCATGGTAGGGCTGACGGTCGGTAGCCGCCGCGCGCAGCCGGGATCTGGAGGCCTTCCAGGCGGGCCGGTCCTGGCTGGCAGTACCACGCTGGACGCGTGGCAATTCCCGGTCATCTGGCACAGTCGTTCGAAGCGTTGTCAGGAAGAAGTTGGGAGCTCCCAACTTTCACAAAAAGGCCCCTACCTTTTGCAGGTAACAGAATTGATCCGAGCGTTGGTATCCCCGCCTATTCCAGCCGATCGGCAGGTGCTGGGTGGGTCAGCCGGACAAGTCGGGCCGACTCGAGATTCTCGGCGTGCGTCGGCGCTCTATCCGTCGCGACGTCTGCTCAGCGCTCGGCTGACAGCTTTCCTGCAATTTCTCAAGCAGACGGTTGCCAACGGAATGCCCGATGGACTGGCGGCTTACGTTGGCAAATGGCAGGTAAGAGCCTCCCCGCTAAAAGCAGCCTCGACGTTCATTCGCAAGATCGCTCATCAGCGCAATCGCCGAACTTCGGATTCGCGAAATCACCTATCGGTTCATACTCCCAATCTGCAAAACGCCGATTTGCTCAACCACCTATTCGCCGAAATCGTCGATGAGTAATAAACGCGATCGCCGGTTCGCCGATGCGCGGAGTTGGCGAAGCACCCCCTCGCCTATTATGCCAGTCGCACAATCGCTGACGAACCTATTCGCTGCTCCACCGACCAGCCCAACCGCCGAAACGCGAGAACGCCGGATCTCTCATTGACCGATTGGCGAAACGGGGGAATTGCCCGTCCGCCGATTCACAGACCAGCGATCTAATGTGCCGCCGTGAGAAGGTGTCTCTTTCTGCCGCCGAACGACCTCTACCAAGACCAAATCCATGTCCCGGCAGACCCTACCCCTGCGAATAAGCGGCGACAGATTCCGGCACTGATCACGCCTCTCGGCCATCGCCCCTCGGGCGAAAACGGCTAACGGTATACCGATAGCCTATCCTGCCATCTCCCATCAAATCGGCCTGGACACCGTGCCCGAGGCGCTGATGCTGTTGCGAGTCGTGAGACAAAGCAATAGCGCTCACAGGGGCAAGCCTGTGAGCCGCGCCGGAGGAACAGCACGGTGTCCAGGCCGATTTGATGGGAGATGCTGAAGCGAGCTGTCGTCGTGAGGAGTCGAGAGGACCGCGACCGGAGGGAACGGGCATCGACGACATGCGAACGATGAGACGGCGAGCGCACCGCAGGAGAGGACGAACACCTGGAGCGGATGCCCGATGAATGCGGGCGTAGCGCAAGGACATCCTCTCCGTCTTGTTTAGGGAAGTCGCGGCAGCGTCCGCCAACCGGCCCGAAAGGCCGGGCGGGTGTCATCCCGCACCACAGGGAGAGGGGTGTTTGAGGGGAGAGGCGGCAAGTCTCTCCCCTCAGGAACGCGCGCTGGCTCGATGCCTGCAAGCGGTCAAGCCAATGGGAAAGACGAGAGGCGGAACGCCTCTCGTCCCATCAGCTCAAGCGTAAACGACGCGCGCAACGCTGATGGCAATACCTGTTTCCCGCGCAATATCGTGGATGATCGTAGCGAGGGGACCGATCTCCGTGTCGCTCACCGAGACGGTCGTCGGATAGCTGATCTCGATGCCGTCGCAGTCTGCCGACAAGGCGTTGTGCCATTCACCGCCGTTGACCCGATACTCATAGGTGAAGTAATCGATCTCTAGCTCATCGAGGAGCACAAACGTGCGGCGGGCGAGGACTTCCTCCTCGCCTTGGAGTTGGCACGATATCGTCCCCTCCAAATCGTCCCCGATGACCAACTCGCGTTGCAGGGCCACGATACGGCGCGTCGAGCGGATCGCCCCATCAAGGCCGGCCATCAGCCGGTCGTGGAGCATCTTTGAGAATTCATCCTCGCAGCCGATACGGTTCGCGCTCACGAGAAGCTTGAAGCCGGCGAGCTTGGCATGAAGCATGAGAAAGTTGAAATCAGACATAAGAAGCCTCCTTTTCGTTCTGACGAAAAGGTGCCCGCATTGGCGACCCAAGGGGTCAAGGATCGCGATAGCGACCGCCAGCGGCGGCGAGCGGAGGAACCGATTTTTTCGTTGTGTCGCGTGAGCGGCGCAGCGGAAAAATTGGAGGGGCCGCGATGTCCTTGAGGCCGCCGGGGCGAATGCGACAATAGGAAGTCAGAGAGAGATAGACCACGTCGCCGACAGGCGACGTGACCGTTTGCCGAGCGCAGCCGGCCCTGCCGCCTTTTAACCTGGTTGCCCGGCAGATAATCGCACTGAGGGGGTGCGGCAGCCGCGAGAGGGCGTCACCCGAATGGGCGGAGACCGCCTTCGGGCTCCGTGAGCGCCAGCGAATAGCACCGTCCGCCGCAGGCGGCTCGCCCGGATCATGCTGCCCGTCGGGGCAACTCATCACCATCATGAATCAATCGACACGGACCGATTCAAATGTCTCGTTGGACGTCGAGTCGGCTCTCAGCGATCCTGCCGCCATGATCGCGCAACGCTACCAGCTTTATGTCGAACGCATCGACGCCAAGAAAAACATGGCCCGCTACTATGCCATGTCGATCGAGCCCAACCTGTTCGGCGAGGCCTGTCTCATCCGTCGATGGGGTCGTATCGGCGCAAGAGGTCAAAGGCGGGAGCATCATTTCGCGCGGGAGGAAGAGGCGGTCAGGCTGTTCCTTCAGCTTTTGCGAAAGAGGCGGTCTCGCGGATACGGGCCGAAACCGCATATCCGGGAAGATGCATCGGGTGATCGATAGTGAAGGGAGTGCCGCGGAGGCGGATGCCATCCTGATGTCGATGGCATGGGAGCGAAACAGGAGTTGGGGTATCCCATCGCTTCCACCCTTCCCGCAAGAGCCTCCGCAAATTCTGGCACCTGCCGATGGCGAGCGAAGCTGGCCTGAAGCGCCGGTCGATCCGGCGCGTCAGGCCAGGCGACATGGCGAAAGCCACCCTCAGAAGGGTGGCTCGGCGTCAATTGCGCCCTCCTGCTCTGCGGTGATCACCGCCAGCTCGGCGCGAGCCAGCTCCAGTTCGATTTCGATCTCGCGGCGCTCGACGGGGTCGATTGCTTCGCGCAGTTCGAGGCGAAGCTCTTCAATGTGTTGTTCCAGAAGCATCGTCGTCGTCTCCTTGACGTTTGTGAAAGACGACGCGCGGGGTCATGGGGGCGTGGCGGGGTCAGGGATCGCGGAACGCGACCGCCAGCGGCGGCGAGTGGGGGTGCCGATTTTGTCGGAGTGCAGGGAACCGGAGCGGAGGCAAAATTGGGGGCACCGCTCGTCCTTGAGGCCGTCATGCACCCATGACACCCTCGGACGGTCTGAGCAGACATTTCCTCAGGTATGGCACCAGAAATCCGCAAGCGGGCTCGATGCCCGCTTGCGGATCCACCATGCAGACCCACGGAGATGCCTCAAAGTCCTTGGTAGTTGTGGAAAAATGGGCAAATCGTTGATCTTGACGCGGTGCGTCGATGACAGCTCCGGTCGGCAATGGCAGGGATTCCACATCTGACACGATGCGGAGAAGAAAATGACCACGACCAACGAAATCGCCGACAAGGTCGCCGGCGAACACAGCCTCACCAAGGCCCAGGGAAAGGCGATCGTCGAAGCGGTGATCGCGTCCATCACCGAAGCCGCGGTGGCTGGCAACGAGACGTCGCTGCCCGGTTTCGGCAAGTTCAAGGTGAAGGCGACACCGGAGCGCGAGGCTCGCAACCCGTCGACCGGCGCGACGATCAAGGTTGCCGCGGCCAAGAAGCTGACCTTTACCCCGGCAAAGGCACTGAAGGATGCGCTGAACAAGTAATCTTGTCAGCCAAGCAAAAAGATAGCCCGGCGCCGTGCCGGGCTATTTTCGTTTGGGTTTGCGTCAGCGGGCGGATGTGACGTTGAGTAAATCCTGGATGATCGTGTCGCTAACCGCGTGACGCGCTTCACGGGCATGGTCGTCCAGCAGCTTGTGAAGAATGCCGGATGCCAAGGGTGTGAAGTCGAAACCGCGTGCGATTGCTGCGGACCGCAGTTGCGAAAGTGTTTCGAACTCCCTTATGTCTGTGCCAAGCCAGAGTTCAAGATCCTCGCCACCTGCGTCCGGAAATGCCTGGAGGAAGAACGTCTGAAGCGGGCGGTCGTAGCCGATAGTCGCATCCGGGTCGGAGTGGCGGGATGCGGTCCTGGTGACGGTAATTGTGTAGCGGCTCATGGCGGCCTCCTTTGAAATGGGGAGGCCGGCCCCGATTTCGGGGCCGGCGGTCCGGTTCAGGCCGGGCTGTTCCAGAGGATGACCTTCTTGCCGGGCTCGCCGCCGGGCGCCGGGGCGACGTTGCCGAAGATCACGCCGATCTCGGGCGCTTCGAGCTTCGTGGAGATGTATTCTTCGCCGGTCTGGCGGGAGATGCGGTTCCAGGCCGCGCCGATCTCAAAGCCGGTCTTGCGGTGGATGATGCGGTAGTCCGGGGCTTCTTCGCTCGCCTTGCTGGCGTTCGGGACCAGGGCGATCGGGGCGTTGACCCGGATGGTGGCGAAGACGCCTTCGAGAGTGCCGTCGGTCTTTTCGGTGAGGGTTGCGATCGTGGTTGCCATGGGATTGTCTCCTTCGTTGCATCGGGACCATTCCCGATGGCGCCCGAAGAAGGGGCCGCGCCGCAGGCGTCACCGCAGCGTAGCGAAGGGAAACCCCTTGCGGGTTGACGCTGATCGCGGCCGGTCCCTTAGAAAGGCGACATAAAGAACGGGAATGGTCCTTGATTGCGACGTCGTCAGGAGACCTCGCCGTGGCGCCCGTTTGCTGCCGCGCGGAGTGCCGCGCTCGTGACATGCGTTGGTGGTGTTCGGATCAACGGACCCTGGCCGTCAACCAGTCGGGCACATCGCGAGAGATCGGCACAGTCCCGATCCCATCCTCATCGTCAAAGATGGCCTTCGGTGGCGTGAGGCCCGGATCCTCGGTCTTCCGTGACGCGACTGCAGTTCTGCAGAGCGCAATCGAGTGACAGACGTGATTTCAAGGGATGTCGCCCCACCGCCCGGCGGGGATGCGGCAAGTCTCAGTCGAGGCGGTTGACCCGGCCGGTTCGGCCGCGCGCCTCGGCAAACAGTCTGGCGATCTTCACCATGAAGGGTTTGCTGAAGCGGCCGAGGATGTCCTGACCGGGCTCGATGTACCAGGAGCGCTCGACAATATCGTAATTGTATTCGTCGACTATGATCCAGCACTGCTTTAGATCGCTTAAGCCCGCACGCTTGCGCTCGATCTCCGGGATCTCCAGAGCGATCCGGCCCGTCTGCGGCGGTTGGGTGGTGATGGCGAGAAGCGCCAGGTGGGTGTTTCCGTCGGCAGCATTGCGGATGGCGACGACGACGCAGACGGGGCGCTGCTTACGGCCCTCGGTTTCCCCGCGCTGCTGCTGCCAGGCCCATAGGTACGGATAGGAGATGACCTCGCCGGGGCGGAATTCACGGCTCATCGTCGTAGCCTTCGCCGCGCGCCAGCCGATCAAGCGCCTCGTCGAACTGTTCCGCATGCTCGGCGGGCATTTCCGAGATACGAAAGGCGCGGCGGGGGTCGCCACCGGTGCGCATGCGCTCATAATGATCGTAGCTCATCAGCACGAAGCGAGGCTTCTTGTGGCGAGTCAGAACAACCGGCTCGCGGCTTGCCGCATCGGTAACGTCGCCAATCTGCTTGTTGAGGTCGCCTGTCGTGAACTGCTTCATCGCTATGGTCTCCACTTCGATTCCCATATAATCCATTTTTGCAATGTTTTCCATCTTTTCCATGTATCCGGGAAGACGGCGCTCACGCGCCGTCTCCTGATGCCTGCCAGACCGAAATGCCGAGCCGGCGTGCCTTGTCGGCGAGATTGCCTGTGATGCCGTTTCCGGGAAAGACGATCAATCCGGCGGGCATGACCGACAGCATGTCGTCATTGCGGCGGAAGGGTGCTGCCTTGGCATGCTTCGTCCAGTTGGGCTTGAAGGTGATCTGCGTCACCCGGCGGGCTTCAGCCCAGCAGGCGGCGATAAGTTCTGCACCCTTCGGCGCGCCACCGTGCAGCAATACCATGTCAGGATACTTCGCATGCGCCTGATCGAGCTTGGCCCAGATCCGCTCATGATCGTTATAGTCCATGCCACCGGCGAAAGCGATCTTGGTGCCGGCCGGGATTAGCACCTCGGTCTCGGCGCGGCGTCTGGCCGAGAGGAAGTCACGGCTGTCGATCATCGCCGCCGTCATGTTCGCATGATTTACCTTGGATCCGGTGCGCGGTCGCCAGGAGGATCCGGTCTGCGCCTCGAACAGGTCGGCGGCATAGTCGCGCATGAACTCGAAGCTATTCCTGCGTTCCAAGAGCGTGATGCCCTCGGCAATGAGGCGTTCGAGCTCGACACTCTTCACCTCCGAGCCGTCCTGCTCACGCTGGCCGGTGCGCTGCGCTTCCTCGTTGCGGTCGAGTTCGCGCTGGATGCGCTCGCCGGCGCGATGGAAGAGATTGGGAATCGACCAGAACAGGTCTTCGAGATCGGGCTCCAGGCGGGTGTTGCCGAGCATTTCGGCGAGGGCGTCGAAGATCGTGGTGATCGATGACTGGACCTGCGGTTCCTCCGGCAATGGCCGCGGGTCGGGCTCGTCCTGGAAGCGGCGATAGCCGAAGACCTGCATCTCGTAGATGAAGCGGTCGGTCGGGGAGGAAGCGTGGTTGGGCTCGAAGCCGTCGTCGGGGTGGAGGATCAGGTCCATGGTGGTCTCCGTTTCGTGGGCCGCGCCTCTCGCGGCCTGACGGCGAACCCGGTCACGCGGGCCGAGGCCGGAACCGCAAGCGAAGCGCAGCGGCCCAGCGAAGCGCCGGGCGGCGGAGGGAGGGTTTCTTGATCCGCGAGGAATGACGGGCCGCGCCTGCGGACCGGCAGGGGAAGAAACCCGACTGACCCGCTGAAGGCCGGAGGCCCGCGTGGTAAGGGTCGCCTCTCGGCAGGCCCGCGGGCGCGCCCATTCGGAATGAGACGAATGGACCGCCCTTCGCCAGTGCTGCCGCTAGCCCCTCCCCCACCCTTTGCGCCCAGCTTCAGACGGGCAGGAAGGCCATCATGTCTTCGGGGATGAGTTGAGCCCTGAGGCTTGCCGTCAGCCGGTCGGGACCCAGCCAGCGAAGATCCTCGTTGAAGTCGCCGAGCTCCGGCGACAGCACCAGCGGCAGGATCCCGCGTTCCTGTGCCCTGCGGCTCAATCCCTCGACCCCATGACGGCCGGCCGCATCCGCGTCGGCGGCGATGTACAGGCGCCGGCATCCGGGCGGGAAGTTGAAGGCCGCGAGGTGATTGGCCGTCAGGGCCGCGACCATCGGCATGCCGGGCACCACGTGCGAGAGCGACAGCATGGTTTCGAGGCCCTCGCCCGCCGCCAGGACTGGTACAGGATCGGTGACGGGAAAGCGGAAACGTACGCCATTACCGAGCAGCCTGCCGAGTGCGCGGCGGGGATTGTCCACCTTGGCCTTGCCGACGCCATCGGGATCGAGCCAGCTGCGATGCACTCCGGTGATCGCGCCGGCAGCGTCGGTCACGGCGGCAATCAGAGCCGGATAGCTGCTCGCCCGGCCGGTGACGAGATCGCGATGGTAGCAGGACGGATGGAAACGGAGCGGCGCATGGGTCGACGCCCGCAAAATGCCGCGCTCACGCAGATAGGCGTCGGCAAGCGTGCCTGTAAGCGGCAGGGTCATCCGAAACAGACGCCGGGCCCGCTCAGACGTGGGCCGCTCGACTGCCGCAGAATTATGGGCGTCCGTGCTGCGAGACGACCCCGGCTCAGGCCGAGGCAGACTGAGAAAATGACGCGCCTCCTCGGCAACGTCCCGGAAGTCCACGAGGCCACAGGTCTCGCGGACGAGATCGAGCAGGTCACCGAACTGACCGGTCGCCGCATCCGTCCACCGGCCAGCACGCGGGCCGGCCAGATGCACGTAGAGCGACCGGCCCTTGTTGTTGGAGACATCGCCGACGAGCCAGTAGTTGCCGGCGCGGCGGCCGGCGGAAAGATAGTGACGGCAGACCGCCTCCGCGTCTTGCGCGAGACGACCCGCCAGTTCCGAGGCGGACAGCATGGCGGGCCTCCTTCACGACCGGCGCGCAACATCGACGAGGCGATGACGCTGCATCAGCTTCGACAGGATCTCCGCACCCTCATCCGTCACCGGCACGAAAAAACGCAGCTTCCAGTTGATCATCTCGGAAAACAGGCCGATCGACCGCAGCCAGTCGCGCATGCCATCGGTAAAGCCAGTCAGTTCGACGCGGTACTCGTTCATCACCCGCACGCGGCGGAGCGTCATGTCACCGGCAAGACCGATGATCGAGGATCCGTCGACCAGCGCCGTCCAGGCTTGGTCGCCGCTCAATACTTCCGTCTGATCGATCCCGAAGTTGCGGCAAAGGCCGGCCAGCCTGTCCGGAGCGATGACACGGCCAACGATCCGTTCGCCATCATCGGTCTGCAGACGCCGTACCCGGCAAAAGTCCTGCGGCAGCAATTTCCAGATCGGCAGCAACAACCCGCTGACCATATGCACTATCGATGCCGAGAATTTCGGCACGGCGGCGACTTCGGTATTCCAGGCGAGGACGAAAGCCTGTTCGTCAACCTCCTCCCAACTCGTCTCTTCGAGCTGCCGGACTTCGAAGCGGAGCTCGTCCATCGGCCGGAGCAGCGACACGCGTGGCTGGACCGAACCGTCGTCCAGCATGATCGCGCGGGTCGGCACCATGACCGCTGGCCTACCCGACTTGCCGTTGACCATCAGCTTCGCGCGCGGATCCTGGCTCACGAGGGTCTGCACGTCCTTGAGCTGCATCGGTGCATTGCGATCCCTGCGCTCAATGGTGAAGAGGTGCGATTGCGCTCCGGTGACCGGATGGGTGTAGATCAGCCGGCGGTCGGTGACCTTCATGCTGTCGGCGGAGATCGTCTCCATGCCCTTGTCATAGATGCCGGCGGCGATAGCCCCCTCGATGCGGGCGGCCAGCAGCTGCTCGAAGGCCTCGAACAGCAGGTTCTGCATAGCGATGGTCAGTGCCAGCATGCGGTTGAGGAAGGTCTGGATCGGTGGCAACTCATTCTTCAATCCGCCCTCTTCTGAAGTCAGCGACAGGCCGGTGATGCTCTCAAACTTATCCAGCGAGCAGCCTTCGATCCTGCCCGCATGCAGCAGGCCGTAGAACTGCCGCAGCGCGTCGCGGGCATATTGCGATTCGAGATTGTCCTCGGATCGGAACATCCCCTGCCCGCCGGTCTGGCGCTGGCCGCGGGTGATGGCGCCGAGCGTGTCGAGACGCCGGGCAATGGTCGAGAGAAAACGCCGTTCGGCCTTGACGTTGGTGGCGATCATCCGGAACCGGGGCGGCTGCTTCTGATTGGTGCGATGGCTGCGCCCTAGGCCCTGGATCGCCACGTCGGCGCGCCAGCCGGCTTCCAGAAGGTTGTGAAGACGCACGCGCTGATTCTTGGCGGCGAGATCGGCGTGGTACGATCTGCCGGTTCCGCCGGCGTCGCTGAAGACGAGAATGCCTTTTTCGTCGTCCATGAAGGCGCGGGCCTCATCGAGATTGGCGCTGCCCGGCCGGTTCTGCACGGCATAGCGGGCAATGGAGCTGTTGTCCTCGCGGCGGACGATGCGGCGCGAGCGGCCGGTGATCTCGGCGACCTGGCTCGTTCCGAAGTGCTGGACGATCTGGTCGAGCGCCGTCGGGATCGCCGGCAGGCTACCCAAGGTTTCGACCAGTTCGTCGCGCCGACGCTCGGCCTCCCGGCAGATCACCGGGTTGCCGTCCGCATCATGAACAGGCCGGGAGCTGAGATTGCCCTCGGCGTCGGAGAATTCCTCGAAGAGCTGCACCGGGAAGGAGTGTAACAGGTAGTCGATCACATATTCCCGCGGCGTGACGTCGACCTGCAGATCGCCCCATTCCTCGGTGGGGATCTGTGCCAGTCGGCGCTCGGTCAAAGCCGCGCCCGTCGAGACGAGCTGGACGATCGCAGCGTGACCCTCTTTCAGATCTGCAGCGGTCGCTTTGAGAAGGGCCGGCGTCTTCATCGAGATCAGAAGATGATTGAAGAAGCGCTGCTTCGAGCTCTCGAAGGCCGAACGTGCGGCCGCCTTGGCTTGTCTGTTCAACGTCCCGGTTTTGCCGGTTATACCGGACGCCTCCATTGCAGCATCCAGGTGATTGTGGATCACCTGGAAGGCCTCGGCGTAGGCATCGTAGATCCTGACTTGCTCCTCGGTCAGCTCGTGCTCGAGGATCTCGTATTCTACGCCTTCGAAGGAGAGCGAACGCGATGTGTAGAGACCCATTGCTTTGAGGTCGCGGGCCAGTACTTCCATCGCCGCAACACCGCCATCCTCGATAGCCGCGATGAACTCGGAGCGTGTGGGAAAAGGAAAGTCGCTGCTGCCCCAGAGACCGAGCCGTTCAGCATAGGCAAGGGATTCCACATCAGTTGCGCCGGTCGCCGAAACATAGACGATACGGGCGTCCGGAAGTGCACGTTGCAGGCGAAGCCCGGCCCTGCCCTGCTGCGACGCCGCCTTGTCGCCGCGCTCCGTCTTGCCGCCGGCGGCGTTGGCCATGGCGTGGCCTTCATCGAAGACGATGACGCCGTCAAAATCACTCCGGAGCCAGTGGACGATCTGCTGCACGCGCGATCGCTTGCCCTCGCGCTCATCGCTGCGCAGCGTCGCAAAGGTGGTGAAGAGGATGCCTTCCTCCAGCTTGATCGGCTTGCCCTGTCGGAAACGCGACAGCGGCGTCACGAGCAGCTTTTCTTGGCCCAACGCGCTCCAGTCGCGCTGCGCGTCCTCGATCAGCTTGTCTGACTTGGAAATCCAGACATGGCGACGGCGGCCTTTGAGCCAGTTGTCGAGAATGATGCCGGCAGCCTGGCGGCCCTTGCCCGCGCCCGTGCCATCACCGAGAAACCAGCCGCGGCGGAAGCGGACGGCATGTTCTGCATCGGATCCGACGACCTTGGGATTGTCGAAGGAGCCATCCACTGTCCAATGGCCGGCGAGATAGCCGGAATGGGCTTCGCCGGCATAAATGACGCTATCGAGCTGGGCATCCGAGAGATCGCCGCTGGTGACGATGCGCTTCGGCAGATGCGGGCGATAGCTCGGCTTCGGCGGTGCGACCGAGGCCATCGCAACGGATTCGACCAGCGTGTCAGGATGAGGTTTTGCGTCGGGAATGTGGATCGACTGCAGCCGGTAGGTCTCGTAGATGCCGTCGGCAGCGTTTGCCTCATCCTTCGGCCGAGCGTCCCGCAGCTCGTAGGAGAGTTCGATGATCTCGTCATCGACGGGTATCGGACGGACCGTTGCTGCAGGCTGCGCCTGTCCTCCGACCGCGGGGCGATGCGTCGGGCCGGCAACCGCTGCTGGACGCATCGTGTCCGCGCGCAGGCTACCGTTGGAGAGCGCACCGATGGAGTTCGACGCCGCCGCAGGCGCGCGGGGCGGAAGGCCGGTGATCCAGGTGAGGAGTGTTTCGAGATCGTGCGCGGTACCCTTCGACGTCACCAGCTTCGAAGGATCGCCCGCCGGGATCTTGTCGATCACGATCAGGCGCGTTTCCATCGTCGTTCCATGACGGGCGTAGATGCTCCCGTCGATCGCCGCGGTGAACAGGACCGTACCCTTCTCCTGCAGCCGCACGAAAACGTCCCGCCATGCGGGATTGTCGGGAGAGAGGCTCGCGCCGGTGATCGCGACAAGTCGGCCACCGGGAGCAAGCCGCGCGAATGCGGAGGCCAGATGCCGCCAGGCGGCACCAGCCACGCGACCTTCGACGTGAACGCCGGCTGAGAAAGGGGGATTCATCAACACCACGGTTGGGCGAATGGGACGATCGAGGTAATCGTCGATATGCGCGGCATCGTGCTGCGATACCGGAACGCCGGGGAAAAGCCGCTGCAGCAGCGGGTGCCGGACCATCGCGTATTCGTTGAGCGTCAGGTGTGCACCCGCGAGTTCTGCAAAGATCGCCATTATGCCGGTCCCAGCCGACGGCTCGAGCACCACGTCAGCGGCTATGATGCCGGCAGCGCGACATGCGACGTAGGCAAGCGGGATGGGGGTCGAGAATTGCTGCAGTGCCTGGCTCTCCTCGGATCGGCGTGTATGGGTCGGCACGAGGTTTGCCACTTTCGTCAGCATCGCGAGCGTCGCCTGGGGCGACTGGGTACCGGATACGATCGCGCGGAATTTGCGGAGGAACAGGACCTGGGCGATCTCGGTCGCCTCATAGGCCTCCTTCCAGAGCCAGACGCCCTCGGCGTCGCTGCCGCCGAGGGTTTCGATCATGATCTGTTGCAGGTCAGCTGTGGTGACGACTTTCCCTTGCTCCAGAAGCGACGTGATCCGGCCGGCAGCATCTATAAGTGCTTTAGCGCCGGTTTTGGTATCGGGACGTGAAGAGGTGGAATCGGTTTGAGGATGCGAGATGATATTCATCGAAGGATGCTCCAAGAGTGAGGAAAGAACAGGGGAGCCCAGCGTCCTGCGGAAGGTCGGAGGAACGAAATCGGGCAGCCAGGGCAGGATCGGTGATCGCCGGCTTAAACCGCTGGCTGTTGTCAGTGTCTAGGTCGTCGGGCTTACAAGGAAGCCAGTCGGATCGTCGGGATCGGGCGGTAGATAGGCATCGTAAGGATTGCCGTCGGCAAGATGGCCAAACGGCGTGAAGGCGTGTTCGCCGTCACTGCGGCCGACGGCGCAAAGCACGTAACGCGGCTCGCCGGTCGCGGCGTCAAGGCATTCCATGAGAGCGAGATTGCCATTGGACGCCGCGCGCAGCAGCGTATCGAAATTCAAGCGTGCGTAATCGGGGATAGCCATTGCAGTGCTCCATGAACGGAAATGCCCGACACGGGGCCGGGCTGATGGTGATGTTGAGGCTAGTTTGATCTGTCTCGAGGCGCGTCAGGAGGCACTCTCCAGCAGCTTCTTCGCTTTGCCTTCGAGTTCCAGACGCGTCTCCTGATTGGTCTTGGTGCGCGCCAGCGCGGTGATGCCCTGCACGAAGTCGAAGACCGACTCCGGCGGCCGCCCCTCCTCCGACAGCACCATCTCGATCACCTTGCCGGTCTCGCCCTTCGAGAAGCCCCGCCGACGCAGGAAGGTCTCGCGATCGTCGTCCTTGCGCGCGACGATCTGCTCACGCGCCGCCTTGATGCCGGCGATGAACGGCGCCGGTGACGAATTGGCGAAACTGGTCAACGCAGGCGCCGCCTCATGCGCAAAGCGCTGGGCGGCGAACTTCGAATGGCGGATGGTGATCTCCTCAAAATTCTCCGTGCCCCAGAGATTGCGGTTGGCGCAGACCGCTCGCAGATAGAAGGAGGCGATGCCGAGCGTCTTCGATCCAACCTCCGAGTTCCAGGCATAGAAGCCGCGGAAGTAGAGATCCGGCTCACCGTTCGGCAGGCGTCCGGCTTCGATCGGATGGGTGTCGTCGACCAGGAACAGGAAGACGTCCCGGTCGCTGGCGTAAAGGGTGGTCGTGTCCTTGGTGATGTCGACGAAGGGATTGTGGGTCATCGTCGCCCAATCCAAGACGCCGGGTACTTTCCACATCGTGTCACCGGTCCCGTTGCCGGCGATCTTCATAACCGACGAGACCAGTTCATGATCCCAGATCCGACCGTATTCCGGTCCGGTCACTGCGCGCAGTTCCAGCCGGCCGTCATCCATCTCAAGCGTCTTGACGAGCTCGGCACGATGGTTGAGCAGGCCATGCTGCAGATTGATCGCCGCAAGCGGCGCCGGCAGTTGGCGCATATAGGTGGCGGGAGCGCCAACGAGGCTGCAAAGCTGGCCGTAGCTCCAATGCGTCGGCGCGATCGCTTGGCGCTGACCTGGAACGAGAAGCGCAAGCCGCTCCGCATTGTCGCGCGTTGCTTCGACGCGGATCGCAGCGCTTTCGATCGTTCGGGCATGGGCGCGCTCGGCGCGGGACCGGACGGTGTCGTAGAGATCGTTCAGCGACAGGAAGCGTTCATCATCGGGACGGGAAAACCATTCCGACGAAACGCGGCCGATCCGTTCGCCGCGGGAGATATCGACCTTGAAGGCGGAACGGGCGGACGGGTTGTTGGAGGTGAGAGTTGTCATAAGCTGTCTCCTTAAAAGCGGAAACCCGGCGCGATGGCCGGGCGAGGTTGAGAAGGATGCTGGGAAGAGGAATCAATCGGAAGCCAGCCGGCGGTGCGCCGACCGGATTGCCAAGAGCGCCGCCTGGAATTCGGCGCTTCCGACCACGTCCGAAAAATCCATCGTGGTGGCGACAGAGAGGCATGCAGCATGGACCTCGTCGTCGGTCACCGCCTCGGATGTTAAACCCTTAAAGCTCGGGTCGACTTCGAGCACCGCGGTGATTGCGTCGCGCACACCACCCTCCTGCAGCCTGACCAGGACGTGGGAAGGCTTTGGCGGATCGACCGGCTCTTCAGGATCCGGGTCTCCGGCGAGAATGGCTTCTCCTCGGGCGATCGCCCAGGCAGATCGAGCGAGCCAATCGAGCGACGGTGGCCGGGCCGCACGGACGTCATCGAACAGGATCTTCAACAGCCCGAGCAGGATCTCGAAATGACGCGCCCGGCGCTGGACAGGTTCGTCGAACTGCGGAGGGATCTGGAGCGGCGGACCCGCATAGGCCGCATGTGCACCGTTCCAGATGCCGGTGATATGAATTGCGCCCGAGGAATCGAAGTCCTTCTCGGCGATATCCCAGCTGTCATCTTCGATGGCAGCACGGCACGCCTCGTCCAGCGTGTCAGCTTCATAGGTGCGGTGCCGGAAGACCGGCAGGTGATAGGTGGTCTCGATGGTGAAGTCGGGCATAGGTGCCTCCTGAACGGAAAAGCCCGGCGCGATGGCCGGGCTGTTGGGAAAGAAGACCCGACCGCAAATGCGATCGGGTCAGGCTGATGTGATGCTCGTGACACTATTCGGCGGCAGCGAGATGCTCGCCGTCGATCCCCCTCTCCGTATCGCCGGTGTCGTCGTCCGACGTTTCCGGCTCATCGAGCAGGAAGACCGGCAGGTCGGGGAGTTTCGAGGCGGTCTCGCCCTCATCGGACCCGACGGAGGCATCATCGGCGACAGCGTCACTTTCGCTGATGCCATCCACGACCGTCATGCGAAGCGGTTCCGGCAACCAGCCGCAGCCTGTGATCAGCCGCTCGGCCTCGCGGGCCATGTAGGTCTTTTTGAGATGGGCGATCAGCTCCGCCGCCTGGTCACCCTTGGCTTCTCGGACCGCCTGCAGGATGCGGGCCTTCGTGACGCGGCCGAGATAGTTGTCGGCGGTCGGCGTCCAACCGGCTTCCACCATGTCGAAGCCGATCGAGCGGGCCAGCTGATCGGCATGGGCGATGGCGCGCGTCCGCTTGTTCCAGGGTTCGATCACCGCGTTGACCGAAAGCGAGGCGCAATGCGCAAACAGGGCCTGCCGGCTGACCTCGTCGAGCTTGATCAGGAAATCCCAGAGATCGTTCGGATCCTTGGGCAAATCCTGGCCCCAGCCTTCCTGCCTTTGATCGATCTCCTTCGCCCAGACCGTTTCGCCGAGACCGGGCGTCTGGCTGAAGCGGGCGCTCTGCAGCGTCACCTCCAGGCATGAATCCGAACCGTAGACGTAGAAGGTCTTTAGAACAAAGGCATGCAGGACGGCGACAAAGGCGATGACCGGGTTGTTCGCCAGTGCGTTGCGCAAAGCAGTCGTCCGGGCTGCCGTGAGATCGAGAACGAGGCGGTCGGGAAGCGGCTTGATCGTTTCGTCCTCGTCGTCCGGTTCGGTGCCTTCACCGCCGGCGCCGCCGGATACTGGTAGATCACCGCCATGATCCGCACGACCGTTGCCAACATCAGAGGTCGGATCGATCTCGGCCTTCGGTTCATCCTCCGGCCGCACGAAGCCTCGCTCGATTTTGAGCTCGCCGCTGGCGCCGAGCGACACGAAGACACCGCCGCGAGCAATATCCTGAGGATCGAAGACGAATGGCCGGTCGTTGAGCCGGTCGAGTTCGCTGCCGAGTTCCTCGAGCTTCTGTTCGGTCGTTTCCGAGTATTCGTTTGCCTCCGCATACTCTGCATCGAGCTTGTCGTATTCGGCGCGGGTGGCGTCATAGCGGGCCAGTTCATCTTCAGTCATTTCGGCCTGCTCGCCGTAGAAGCGGCGCAGGCCGGATGTGTGGCCATAGGGGAAATCGAACGCGGCTTCGACCCATTTCCAGCCTTCGCTCACCTGGATCGCCTCGGCGTCAGTCTTGAGCTTTTCCATCACAAGCTGCTCCAGCAGCGCCGGATCCTGCAGCCAGCCGCCCTGGTCCTGCTCGAACAGATCGCGCATGGTCACACCGCCTGCGGCCTCGTAGGCTTCGATGCCGACATAGACGGCGCGGCGGTCGCTGGCACGGATTGCGGTTTCGGTCAGGAGCCGACGGACGTAATAGGGCTCGCGGCTATGCGAACGCGAGATCGTGTCCCAGACCTGCTCCTGGCGAACGTGGTCGTTGGTGATTGAGAACGCCATGATCTGTTCGAGCGTCATCTCATCCTCGGCATAAAGATCGAGAAGCCGCGGTGCGACGGATGCCAGCCGAAGCCGCTGCCTGACCGTCGCGACCGAAACGAAAAAGCGCGCGGCGATCTCCTCTTCGCCAAGCCCCTGCTCGCGCAAGGTCTGGAAGGCGCGGAACTGATCGAGCGGATGAAGGCTGACGCGTTGGACGTTTTCGGCGAGCGAGTCCTCGACTTCGAGGGTTTCGCCCTTGCTGACGATGCAGGGAACACCGGCGGTCTTGGCCAACCGCTTCTGCGCGACGAGGCGCTCGAGGGCGCGATAACGGCGTCCGCCAGCCGGGATGCGGTAGACGCCGGTCTCGTTCCCATCAGCGTCGAGTTCGGGACGGACGTTGAGGCTGGTCAGCAGACCCCGGAGGGCGATGTCTTCGGCGAGATCCTCGATCGACACGCCTGCCTTGATCTTTCGGACGTTCTCTTGGCTCAACGTCAGCTTGTTGAAGGGTATGTCGCGGGCTGTACTAAGGGTGATTTTCTGAATGGCCTGGGCCATGTCGGTTTCTCCATGACGAACCGGGCGGAGCCTCTCTCCAACCCTCTCAATCCGTCACAGCTTTCCCCTTCCCTCCTCTTCCTCTATCCCCTCCCCACCATGTCCCACCGTCTCTTCGGCAAGCGAAGCCTCCCTTGCGGCCAAGACCCGGTAATGCTGCGTCAGGGATCGAAGCCCTCGGGTGAAGACTGGCACGGCCGTGCTTCAGCTTTGCCGACAGCTCGGGCCGAAGGCGATGCCAGTCAAACCGATCCGCGACGCGTTGAGCACGAGGTGCTAAAGCGAAGGGAGCGTCCAGGTGTGCAATCCGCTCCCTCAGCTCCTCCCCCGGCGTTGCGCGCGAGCGACATTGTCCACGCCCTTCCCCTGGTTCGCGTTGAATAGGACTTCATGTGCGTAAGAATACTAATTGAGTTCTTCTTTTGTTCCATTCAGCCTTCAGATTCAGGCCAATCTGAATGAGGAAAATCATCCCAACGAGCAAATTGCAGCCGATAGCGCAGAGGAGCCAAGGGACTAGCGAATTTGAGAAATTATGTGCGGTTCGGAACCGAGACCGGATAAGAATGTGTCAGTGGACGGGGATGGCGCCCTCGCCCGAGCGTTCGATCGCCAGGAGATGAACGCCAATGGGAAACCTGCAAAAATTCAGCGTCGAAACCCCGCGCCGTTGCCAGATACTGATCGATGAGCTCTGGCGTCCGAAAAGCGTGACGACGGCTCCCTCCCCCTGAAAGCGTCGTTCCTACTGGCGATCTCCACGCCGATGATCAACCTGCCGATCGAGCGGATATGGAAACCGCAGATGGGGCATACAGTCGGGCATTTGAACGACAGCGTCCCAAGCAGTCGATTGGCTGCGGCAACTCGGAAAAACATCGGCGAGCAGCCGATCTCCCAAGTGCCATTCTACCAACCTGACGCCTGGCGATACCACCATCTACCGATGCGGAACGGGCCTCCCGGACTTTCGCAAGGAGGTCTGCCTGCCGACGTGAGAGCTGCTCTCGAATTGCCAGCGGGGCTTGCTGCAGGGCTGTGCTAATGGCCGCCCTCTTCTGCAACATCCTTCGCAGCGGTCTTGCCCATGGCAGCGTGCTGTACCTCGCCGAACATGGTCGAAGCACATCTGGCGTGCCGGTCCGGGCGTTCTGCTTGGTGAGTACGAAAGGGAAGGATCAAAAGGTCGAAGCCTGCATTTACTGCGCGTGGCCATGAAGAACTGTCGCGCCTTCTTACAGCCTTGGGCAAAATGGCTCCAAAACGAACGATGACGGGCGGGCTTCACCGCCACCCGATCGGCCTCGAAAGTCCGTTTGAAACGGACAATTTTCCCTTCTTATAAAGTCTCCTTGCGCACCACTTTTAAAGATGTCATTTTTGTCCGTCATGAGCGAACAAAAACGCGATAAGTTAAAGTCAATGCTGGACGAGGTCCCGGCAGGCTTCATCGTGGATTCTGCATGGATGCGGAAAATGGAAATCCGCCGGAGTTCGACACATGACTATCTCCGCCGAGGCTGGCTCGAGCCCGTCATGCATGGCGTTTATCGGCGTCCCTCGGGGCGGGATGGTTCGGCAGAAGAACGCATCGACTGGCGCATTGCGGTCATGTCTGCACAGACGATCATGAATTACCCGTTCCATGTCGGCGGCCGCACGGCGCTCGGACTTCGCGGGCATGTGCATTACCTGGCGCTAGGGGCCGCCGAAAAAATCTTCATCTATGGCGATGCTCCCCGATGGCTCGCGAATCTCCCCACCAATGGCCTCCCCGTCCTGCGCAGCACGCGACTCTTCAAGACGGCGAATCTTGGGATCGAACCACTGGCGGCTGAACCGGACGGCAACGCCATCCTCTTTCTACAGAACTGGACGATACGCGCTTCAACGCCGGAGCGGGCCATCCTCGAAGCGCTGGACGAACTGCCGGACAACGAAAGCTTTCATAACATCGATACGATCTTCGAGGGTCTGACCAACCTGCGCCCGCGTCGTATGACCGAGCTTCTGGCCGACTGCACCAAGGTCCAGGTGAAAAGGCTTTTCTTCGTCTTTGCCGACCGCCACAAGCATGCCTGGCTCAAGCATGTCGAGCGGTCGATCATCGAACTTGGAAGCGGCGACCGTTCATTCATCAAGGGCGGTAAACTGCATCCCACATACCGTATCACCATTCCGGAAGAGTATCTTCCCGGGAAGCCGGAGGGCAACGATGGCCCGTGAACAGTATATTTTCCAGCTCGAGCTCCTCGTTCAGGCTTTGCCGATGATTGCCGACGAACCAGTTTTCGCCTTGAAGGGTGGAACCGCCATCAATCTCTTCTACAGAGATCTCCCGCGTCTCTCGGTCGATATCGACCTGACCTACCTTCCGCTCAAACCGAGGGTCGCGAGCCTGGCCGAAATCGACGAGGCCCTCGACCGGGTCGCTGGGAAGGTCGAAAGCATCAAGGGCGTCCGGACAAAGCGAATAGCTGGCGGTGGCGGCGGCGATACACGCGTCGAGGTGAGGCGGGGCCAGACCGCAATCAAGATCGAAACCTCTCCGGTCGCCCGCGGCACGGTGCACCCCGTCGAACGACGCAGGGTCAGCGAGCGGGTCGAAGATCAATTTGGTTTTGCAGAAATGCAGGTTGTCGCCTTCGAAGACCTCTTCGGCGGCAAGATGCATGCAGCGGTCGATCGCCAGCATCCGCGCGATCTCTTCGACATCAAGTTGCTTTATGAAAACGAGGGACTGACCGACCCGCTGTTTCGCACCTTCCTCGTCTACGTGGCGAGCTCCGGACGCCCGCCCCACGAGTTGCTGCAGCCCAACAGGGCAGACGTCGCACATGTCTTCAATCAAGAATTCGATGGGATGACAATCGAGAAGGTCTCGCTAGACGAATTGCTGGACGTCCGGGAGCGGTTCCTGAAGGACATCCAGGAGCGCCTTGATGACAAGGCCCGCACGTTTCTGCTGTCCCTTCACGATGGTGACCCCGACTTCGAGGTTATCGGCTTGCCGCACGCCCTCGCCTTGCCGGCGGTCCGCTGGAAGATCCTCAACCTGCAAAAACTAAGGAACGACAATCCGCCCAAACACGCCGAACAGCGCGGGGAGATCGAGCGCCTCTTCATACGATGATGCGCCTTTGGCCTATCTGCAGGATCGATGATCCGACGACTGGCTCGCTTCTCCTGCCGCCCGACGCCGCGCCTATCGGAGACTACCCCCTCGGTCTTCCTCGAAGGCCGTACTCCCAGTTGGTGATTTCGCTCCAAAATATCGAAATTCAAAAATCAAACGACTACAAGGGTTTAGCAGAGTTGGTCGCGACCAACTTTTCTACGGAGCCTTTGGAGGGGGCAAACTTCCCCGCGGTTCTCTTCGAAATGGCCCGGCCGCCCCTACCCCGCTCTCGTTTGCGCCAGGCCATTCGCCTTCAACAAGGCCATAATCATCGGCCCCAGCGAAAATTCGCCTCGCTCCGACCGTCGCGTGAGATCCCGCAAGTATCCGCCCGGAGAATTGATCATGTTTGCTCGCTCCAGGATGCCGGCAACTGCGATCGCCGCATTTTCCGGCCCCATGATCTCACACGCCTCCTGATAGGCCGACGGGCTGATCCCCAGCATCGACCGGACGACGACGGCTGCGGACATCAACTCGCGCCAGCTCCCTATCGCGCCGCCGGCCCCATAATCGATAACTTGCGGGCAGGCCTTCAACACCAAGCCGAGCGGGAATGCCTTCAACGGCTCTCGCTGGATTCCATTCGCCCCGCTCGATTTTGCCCCCTGCTCTTTTCGGGAGCTAGGTTCAAGTTCACTGAAGGATTCGGGTTTTGAATTCTGTATGTGACGCTCGGTATGGGCAGCATTGCCGCTTGGATTTTCTGCTTTTCCCTGATTTTCCAGCCGGTTGAGCACTTCCTCTTTCAGCATCTGCATTTCTTCGAGGATTGCGTTCACGTCAGCGGTCGATGGCGTGCGTGGCAGTCGGGCAATCAACCCTACATAAATGCCTTCGATCGCCTGCCAATCGCCGTCTGCCCCTTCCTCCATGGCCGCCGAAATCAGCTTGCGCACGTCGCGCCGGCAGATCGTCAGATTCTCCTTCATCCTTTTGAAGGCGGCGCGCTCCGCCACGATCTGCTGCGCGAACATGGCGAGCTCCTCCGCGCGAGACAGCAATGGCGAAAGATCGAAACCGAAGGCGTTCTCGATATCACCCGTGTGGTCTCTGCGTACGTAGCGCTTACCGTTGGCGCTATCTTTTCGAATGATCAGACCGGCCTCAACAAGCGCCGCAAGATGCCGTCGGAGGGTGGAACCCGCCATGCCATGGGCACGCAATGACAGCTGCGCGTTCGACGGAAAAACGATGAGCGATGCGTCCTGGCGCAAATCGTTTTCCGGATAGAAGCTCAGCAAGGCGTCAAGCACCGCCAAGCTGTTGGACTGAATGCCAAGCAGCGCCATTGCCGCGGAAACGTCGCGAAAGACTTTCCACTTCTCTGCCGACTTCCCCGCCTTGATCTCGGCAACAGCTTGCTGCCGTCTGACCAGGGCAAGCGAAACCGGCCGCCGCCCAAAGGGCGTCGTCACATTTCCCGTTTGCATCGTCTCTTACCTTTCAGCAGGCAAAAGAAATTTGCTCACCAAATCGGTGCCAAAGACTCTTGACGAGGATTCGAGGAAATGCGATTCTGTTCGTGCTAAAGAGACAGAAGGGCTTCCGCGACGGCAACGTTGAGGGGGCTCTTTTCTTTTGCGCGTTACGCTTCCTTCTTCTGTTTCTGTTTCGCACGGTGCGCTTCATAAAGCGCCGGCAATTGCTCGAGCACGAAGGCCGCAAAGTCCGGCGTCGCCTTCCGATCGATCATGATTTCCACCTTCGCCTTGCTCTGCTTCACCTGCGCCAGGCGCTCGCCAGCGGGGCTCGCCATGACTTCAGGGAGACCGCGTTCCAACCGGCGCGGCTTCAGATGTGCAATCAGCGCCTTGAACCGGTCGGCGGAATGAAGCACCTGTAATTCGGTGGAACGCACACGTTCGAGGACGTTGTCGGCCGAGGAAGCCTTTTCGATCAGATCGGCCAGTTCCTGCCAGCTTCTAAGGCCGATGCCGGGGGCAGGGCCGATGGCATCGATCAAGTCCACGGGAAGGGCTTCGATGATGGCGAGCATCTTGGAAAGATCGCCCTTGTCGACGGACATCGATGAGATGATCACGTCTCGAGAGAAACGTTCCTTCAGACGGGCGGCAAATCGCGCTTTCTCGATAAAGGAAAGATCCTGGCGCTCGTTATTCTCCTGGCCTTGAGCAACGACCAGTTGCTCGTCCGTAAGATCCCGGACGACCGCCTTGACCGCCAGGCCGAGTTCGGTCACCGCGCGTAAGCGGCGATGACCGAAGGCAACTTCATAGCGACCGGACGTATGAGGGTGAGGGCGCACGAGGATCGGCACCTGTTGGCCCTGTTCCTTGATAGACGCAAGCAGCCCATCGATGTCGCCCGGCATCCGGTCCTGCATGAACGAGGGATCGATGACGTTCGGATCGAGATCGATCACCGCCTGGCCCTCGGCAAGACGCCGTTCGATTTCTTCGGCTCGTTCCACGCGATCGTTCTGCTCGCGCAAAGCATTGCCGATATTGGCGGTCAGCTTTGTCGCCGGGTCACGGTCCTTGCGAGCAACGCCGAGAAGCGGCATGGTTCGGCTCTTTGCCAATTGCGGGTCGTGCGGCGAGGGCGCGGCAGGAACGGTTGCGGAAACCCCCAAAAGGTCCTTTCGGCTCATGTGGTTCTACCCCACGCTTTCTTGATCAAAGACTCGATCTCGTCATTGACGGCATTCATCGCCTCCAAGGCGCGATCGTATGTCGAACGCGTGAATTGGCCGCGCTCGACTTCGAAGAGTGTCTGGTTTGTAAGCCCGGCATCGGAGACAGCGGTCGTCTTCAACATCGGAAAATTGAGCACGTTCTCGCCGAAGATCGACCGGAGGTAACCGACCATCTGGTTTTGCGGGCCGTCGCTCGGCTCGAAGCGGGTGATGAGATACCGCATCCAGTTGAAGTTGAACCTGGCGCCAGCATTTTCGATTTCCCGCAGCAGATTTGACGTCATTGCCAGAAACTGGTTCATCGACATGACATCGAGCATCTGGGGATGCACAGTCACCAGGATCGACGTCGCGGCGGTCAGCGCAGAAAGCGTGAGATAGCCGAGCTGGGGAGGGCAGTCTATGACGACGACGTCGTAGTTGTCGGCGATGTCCTCGATGACCTGGCTGATCCGCCCGTAGAAAAGCGTATCGCCTTCTTTGCGGCTCATTAGGGCGCGCGGTGTGTCGTGCTCGAACTCCATAAGCTCAAGATTGCCGGGAATGAGATGGAGATCGGGAATGTACGTTCCCCGGACCACCTCTTCGATCGGGCGCTGTTCTTCATCGTAGCGAATGGCGCCGTAGAGCGTTTCGTTCGGACCGACATGAATTTCCGGCTGGTTGCCGAACAAGGCGGACAGGCTGGCCTGAGGATCGAGATCGATCGCGAGCACGCGATATCCCCGCATGGCAAGATACTGGGCCAGATGTGCCGACGTCGTGGTCTTGCCCGACCCACCCTTGAAATTCATCACGGAAATGACTTGCAGTTGCTCGCCATCGCGCCGGTGGGGCAGGTAGCGTCGATTTCCGCGACCCACCTGATCCATATGCTTCCGGATCTGATGGATATCCTCGATCGAAAATATACGACGGCCGCCCGCACCCGTACTGACGTTCAGTTCCGGCATGTCGGACGCGATTTGGCGAAGATAGGATTCTTTGACGCCGAGAAGCTTTGCGGCCTCCGACGGCCCAAACCCTCGGATGCCTTTCTCTGCAGACGGCGGAAAGACCTTGACATGATGCGCTTGCAATTGTCCCGACAGGGCCTCAGCATGCCGCTCCATCAAAGCGGTCAATCCTTCGATTTCCGACGCTGTCTTTACGGCGTTTTTCGCCAT
>NZ_CP104036.1:0-637289 GCF_025152725.1 Rhizobium sp. SRDI969 | reverse complement strand
GATCTTTTTCCCAGGTAACTGCGCAATTTTGAACGAAAGCGCCTCAGTTGCGCAGTTACTATATGCCTCGATTCGTTACCAATTTACAAATGCTTAACCAAGCCGTCCGTTTCAGCCCATCGAGACGGCTGGCGACATGAGACAGATTTCAAGTGATTCGCGCATTGCCGATGACTCGAAGTGACCGATAACTACGGTGGGCTTTCCAGCCGACCGGGAAGTCAATCATGTCGCCGTATAAGCCCTATTTATCAATAGCTTGGGCGCTGCCTCTCTATTTCCCATCGTCCTTCAGGTAGTTGTTGCCGTTGATCACCAGAAGCCCGTCGGAACCTTTGTCCGGCTCGAATATGCTCATGGTTTCCGTCTTACCACTCACGTCGGTCAGATCGAGACGATAGCCGAAAAGCTTGTAGCGTCCGCTTGCGCCTGGCCGGTTGCTTGACGTGGTGACGCCCGATTGCGATCCGCCGATTTCATTCGTCATCGAGGCGCCCGACCAGCCTGTGCGTTCGAAAGTGCCGTTTCGATGAAGCTTCAGCGTATGGCTGGAAGCCACCGATCCCGATGAGGTCGCGGTCATCCCGCTGGAGGCGAAGGTGGATACCCATTCGCCGTCGAGCGTCGTGCCCTCATCAAACGGTGGCACGGCGCGGTGGTCTGCGTCGGCAATCACTATGTCCTCACCTTTTTTCGAGAACGGTTTCGTCTCGATCTCGATCGTGCCGTAAGCAGAGGTGACGCTACGCATTTCGATCGCCCCGGCGGAGGAGAAAAATCCGCCGCCGGTAAGCTTGTAGAGGCCGCAATCGGTCGGAGTCTCCTTGCAATGTTCGGTGATGCTCCGGCCGCCCTTCGGCAGTTCCGTACTGAACAGCCCCTTCGGGTCGAACATAGTGATCGTGCTGTCCGAATAAAAATCCATGCCGCCAAAGACATTCGGCCGGAGACCGGTATCAAGATGGGTGAAGACGCCGTCCAGCCCGCCGTCTTCGCTCGCCGGCACGAGATCGAAATCCTTGTCGGAAGGATCAAGCTTCACCGAGCGCACGAGGGTCGCAAAATCGGCCTCGGCGCTACTGCTTCTGTCACCGTTCACATTCAGCAGCACGAGCTGCAGATAGGCCTGCGTCTTGTCGCCGGCGATGCCGACGACGATCTGGCTGATGCTGACATTCTTCTGATGAACGCAGCAGCGTTCTTCCACGCGGATATCGTAGCCGTTCACCGTGACCCCGTAATGTTTGACCAGGATATCTTCCTTCGCCATGTCGGGCAGCGTCGCGACGAAGGTCTTCATGCCGGCCTGCAGGGAACTGCGCGCTGCCGGGAGCGGCTTGGTGATCTGAATCAAAGCATTGCCGCGCTTGTCGTCCTCCGTTTCCAGAAAATCCTTCTGCAGCATAAACAGATTGCCCTTGCCGGCCTTCCTCCAGCCGGTGGCGGCATCGGGCAGGGTCACCGTCAGGCCGCCGATTTCGGCGGGCGCCGCCAACGCAGGGGAGCAGGGCACAAGGCAAAAAAGACTGAGAACGACGCCCAAGGCTAGTCTGCCCCGGCCAAACCAATGAAACTGCGCGCTTCCCATTACCCCTCCCCGGCTTCGATGACCGCCGACGGGATTTGGAGCCGGGTGTGTGCTTTTCAACCCTGGGGTTTCATGAAGGTTTCTTGAACGCCTAGCCAACGCTCCACTAAACGGATTACTCACGACGCCACGCCACCTCCTATTAGGCGAATGGCGGGGGACCAGCAAAAGTGGGAGAACTATCGACCGGAAATTCTCCGCACTTGAAGGTTCCTACGACGCCTGGAGGTGTGCCATGAGAACCATGTGCTCTGCATTGACGCTGTGTATCGCGATTGCCCTTTGCACGGCAAATGCCAGATATGTCACCCTGCCCGGATACGCCTTCAAGACCAACCCGAAATGTCAGCGCCACGAACCGAAGACGAGGTTTGACGCAAGGTGCGACTGGCCGAAATTGGGCTTCAAGAACTTTACGCCCCCGCTCGTGACCGTGCTTGGAATCTGAAGACCCTGCCCAGCTTCAGGCGTTTTAGGGGTAACCGCAGGTCGAAATCATCGCCCGGACAGTTGCCCGACCCGCCCGAGAGGTTCTACTCCCGGGACCGGGCCAGCACGAAATCGTGCTCCACCTGCCAAAACTTGTCCGCGAATCCAAGGTCGCTAGCCCGCACTGGATCTTCTACGGGCTGAAACTTGGCAAGCAAGCTCTCCTTCACGCCGAAGACGGCGTCCGAGTGGATGTACGGGTCGTCCGGATCGAAGATGTGTGTTGTCAGCGCCTCGAAGCCGTCGGCCTTTATGATGTAATGCAGGTGAGCTGGCCTGTAGGGATGACGTCCAAGCGCGCCGAGCAGCTTGCCGACCGGCCCGTCGTCCGGGATCGGGTAATATTTGGGCTTGACCGCCCGGAACCAATAGCGGCCGTCCGCGCCCGTGCGAAAGACGCCGCGAAGGTTGAAGTCGGGTTGTACCCCCTTCTGTTGCACGTCGTAGAAGCCTTCGTCATTGGCCTGCCAAACGTCGATGACAGCATTGGAAATCGGCCTGCCATCCGTGTCGAGTATCCGCCCTCCGATCACCATATCCTCGCCTTTCTGGTCGAGGCAGATGTTGGCGCCCATCGGCAGTTCCGGCGCGTCGGCAACGTGAAACGGACCGAGCACCGTGCTTTCAGAAGCCCCAGAGGGCTTGCGATTGTTGATGGCGTCGACCAGCATCGACACGCCGAGCACGTCTGACAACAGGATAAACTCCTGTCGCCATTCATTGCACGTCTGCCCGGTACGGGTGAGAAAGAAGATTGCCTCCATCCACTCGTCCTGCGTCGGCTCAAGCTCCTTTACTGCCTCGTGTAGCTTGCGTGTGACAACCTCCATCACCCGCTTCAGGCGCTCGTCCCTGGCTTGAGCGTTGCGGCTCGTGACCACCTCCACGGAATTTTCTTCGGTGAAATAGCCCTTTTCTTCGGAGCTCATAGTGCACCTCACAGAGAAAGAATTATTTTCAAAACCCGGCGTAGCTCCGCTTCCGGATCAGCCGTCACGGCGTCCGCGCGCCACGCGACATGATGGTCGGGCCGCACAAGCAACACGCCTGAGTCCCGGATTTCGCGGGCCCGCGCCCAGTCACCGTTCAGATCCTGCCACGTCTGTCGCGGTCCGATCCGATGCGTGGCGATCGGCAGCCTTAGCTCCTTCGAAAGCGTCCTTGCCGCAGCAATCCAGCCGTCGCCCCCGATGCCCGTCAGCACCGTGAAAACGCCGTGGCCCGTCAGATCAAGGCTGGACACCTTTTTTCCATCGGCACCGAAGAGCCAGGCATGAGGAAGCCGCGCACCCGGCCAAGTCGTCGGCTGGAAGTGCAGCTCAGGGTCTCTCTCGAAGGCGGGTTCCGGTTGACCATCCTTCACCACGGCGTTCGAGGCGTAGCGGTGGTTCATCTCGACGCCGTGCGCGTCGAATTCGTAGACCTTGTTCGCGATCGCGGTCCGGATTGCCGCGCGCTGCGCTTCGGACTCTGCCGTGTCATTGCAGCGCGCGTCCATGTTCTGCTGCATCTTCACCGGATCAACCGAGTCAAGCAGGCCGAGCGCCTTGAAAATAGGGCCGAATTCCTCAATCGACTTGTTGGCGCGGGTGACGATTTGCTTGGCGACTGGCGCGCGCTCGGCCTGGTAGCTGTCGAGGAGTTCAGGACCAGCTTGACCTTTCAGCACCATCGCAAGCTTCCATGAAAGATTGAACGCGTCCTGAATCGAGGTGTTGGAGCCAAGGCCGTTTGACGGCGGATGTCGATGCGTTGCGTCGCCCATGCAGAAGACGCGGCCGTTCGATATCGTCGTCGCGTACATATTGTTGACGGTCCACGTCGAGACCGACTTTATCTTCGGCTCGATGTCTTCGACGCCCACGAGCTCGCGCACGACCTTCGTGGCGAAGGCGTCGTCGACCTGCGGTGCGGGCTGGTTAATATCGTATCCCCAGACGATCAGCCACTCGTTCCACGGGCGAACCATGCGCACAAGACCCATGCCGATGCCCCCGACGTCGGCGCCTGGCTGCAATACCCAATAGAGCACGGAAGGGCGATGGGCGACGTAGCGCGACAGATCGGCCTCGAACAGGATGTTCATCGATCCGGCGACGCCCATCTTGCCTTCGAATCTCAGGCCGGCATGGTCGGCGACCTTGGAGTTCCCGCCATCCGCGCCGATCAGGAATTTGGAGTGAATGGTCAGTTCCCTGCCTGTCAGCTTATCGACGCAGGTCGTCGTGACCCCATCCGCATCTTGAACATGGCTTTTATATTCGGTCGACATTCGCGGCTGCGCGCCGCGAGAACAGGCGGTCTTGAATAGCAAAGGCTCCATGTATGTCTGAGGCAGGTCGTTCATCCGGCTCGGCGACGAGAGAAGATGTTCGGCGCGGGACAGTGGGTGGTTGCCCCAGCTTTTCATGCGGCCGATCTCCTCCCCGGTCAGCGAGGTGCAAAAGACGTTCTCGCCCATCAGATCCTGCTCGGCGGCGAACATGTAGGCTTCGTCCTCGACGTCGCGGCCAAGATCGCGCAGCACCTCCATCGTGCGCTGGTTGGTGATATGCGCGCGCGGCGTGTTCGCCAGCCAGCGATAGCGGTTGATCACCAGCGGTTCGAGGCCGTGTGTCGCGAGCAACGCGGCTGCCGCCGAACCGGCCGGGCCTGTGCCAATGATCAATACGTCGGTTTTGATGTCAGCCATGTGGCCCTCCCATTTCATATTCTGAAGATCCGTCCTTGAGGCGACGGCGGACCGGAAAAAGTTCCCAACCAGTGCGGTCGGATATCAGTCCCCAGACGCCGCGAGGCGCAAAGAGCATGGTAACAATGGCCAGTGCGCCGAGCGCCAGAAGATACCAGGAACCGAAGCTCGAAAACGCGTTCTGCAATACGAAGAAGACAAGCACACCCAGGATCGGACCCTCAATTGTGCCGATGCCGCCGATGACGACGATGAAGATGACGTAGGCCGTCCAGTCGGTGAGCGAGAAGGCCGCGTCGGGCGATATACGAGCCTTCTGCAGGTAGATGAGCGCACCGACCACGCCCGTGATGAAGGCCGTCAGGAGATAGATCAGTGTCTTCAGCCGCTGTGCGTCGACGCCAAGGGCACGTGCCGCCGTCTCGTTGTCGCGGACGGCCGCAAGCCCCAGCCCATGCTTGCTGCAAAGCAGTCTGTAGACGAAGATGATCGTCGCCGACGCCAGCACGAGCGCCATCCAGTAGGCCAATGCATCGGCGGCGACGGACGAGCGCATACCGAACCAGTCGCTGAGTGCGGCGGCGCCCAGCATGTCCCGCGTCGCATCTCGCGGCATGGACGTCCCTGTTCCGCCCCCGAGGGTCTTCCATTGCGCAAGGAGCAGCCGCCCGACTTCGGCAATCACCCAGGTACCGATCGCGAAGTACGGCCCATAGAGGCGGAAGGCGAAGAAGGCTGTCGGCACCGCGACGGCGGCTGCGAGGAGGCCGGCAAGCAGGATCGCCAGAACTGGATCCATTCCAGTCAGGATAACCAAGCCGAATAAGGCGTAGGCACCACATCCGACGAAAAGTTGCTGCCCGACCGAGATGAGGCCGGCATAACCAGCGAGAAGATTCCAGCTTTGGGCCAGCGTTAGCATGGTCAGGATGAAGAAGAGATCCTGTACGACGCCACGCGAGACGACGAACGGAGCGAAGATCATGAGGGCCGCCGCCAGGAAGAGGAATATTGTGAAGATTCGAGAGACAGTCGTCCTCGTCTCGATGCGCCAGCGAGCCGTTCGTTCATTGGTCATGGTTTGAAAACCCGTGGTCATGGCCGCGCCTCAGTCGACGGCCCGCGGAAAAAGACCGCGCGGACGAAAAAGCAGCACGAGAAGAAAGGCGACGTGCCCGGCAAGAATTTGCCATTCGGGATTGACCGCAGCGCCGATCGTCTGCGCAAGGCCCAGGATCACACCGCCCGCGAGCGTGCCCCAAAGCGAGCCGAGGCCGCCGATGATCACCGCTTCGAAGGCATAGATCAATCGGGCGGGTCCGGCGGTCGGATCGAAGTTCGCTCTCATGCCGAGGTAGAGCGCAGCAACGGTCACGATCATCATCGTCAGTCCGGTAGCGACGGCGAAGATCGAGTTTGGCCGAATGCCCATCAGGCTTGCGGTCACCACGTCGTCGGACGTGGCGCGAAATGCCCGGCCAAGAGCGGTCCGATAGATGAGCTGATTCAAGGCCAAGACAACGAGCACGGCCGAGGCGAAGGTCAGCAACGGCATTAGTCCGGCGTTGACACTTCCGATCTGCACCGAGGCCGTTTCAAGCGAGCCCGTCGGAACTCGCCTGCTGTCGGCCGTGAACGCTTCCAAAAGACCATTCTGGATCACGATCGAAAGGCCGAACGTCACCAGCAGCGGTGGCAGGACGTCTTTGCCGAGCGTGCGATTGAGAAGATGATATTGAAGCACCCAGCCTAGCGCGAACATCAATGGCGCCGCTATCAATGCTGCGACAAACGGATTGAGCCCAAAAGATGACACGATGAGCATTATCAGGAATGCGGCAAGGACGATCAGGTCGCCGTGGGCAAGATTGACGAGCCGCATGATGCCGAAGACAAGGCTCAAGCCAGCCGCGAATAGGGCATATAGTCCGCCGAGCAGTATTCCCTGGAGAAGCGTATCAAGCCAGTTCATGGGTCCCCGATCCAAAATAGGCTGCATGGATGTCCGCACGATCGAGTTCGGAGGGACGGCCGGTCAGGGTAATGCGGCCTTCCATCATGCAATAAATCCGGTCGGCGACCTTTAGAGCCTGCACGATGTCCTGTTCGACGATGATGATCGCGGCGCCCGATGCCTTGATCTTGGCGAAGGCGGCGTAGATATCCTTGATCACCACCGGCGCCAGACCGAGGCTGAGTTCGTCGCAGAGCAGGACGTCTGGGTTCGACATGAGGGCACGACCGATCGCGACCATCTGCTGCTGGCCACCAGAGAGCGCCGTCGCCGGATTGCGTCGCCGCTCTTTCAGAATGGGGAAAAGCCCGTAGATGCTTTCCAGGGTCCAGGGTCCGGCCGCCACCTGGCGGCCGTAGCTGCCGATCAGCAGGTTCTCCTCTACGGTCAATGACGGAAACAGCCTGCGGCCCTCCGGCACCAGCGCGATCCCGCGGCGCACCACGTCCGGTGCCCCTAGCGCACCGATCGGTTCGCCGCGATGAAGGACCATCTCCGCGCTGTTGGCAATCACGCCGGCGAGGGAGCGCATCAAGGCCGATTTGCCCGCGCCGTTGGCGCCGATCACGGCGATGGTCTCGCCGACCTCGAGCCGGATATCGACCTCGAAGACGGCCTGGAAGTCGCCGTAGAAGGCCGTAAGACCTCGTGTTTCGACAAGGCTTGCCATCAGACCTCCATCCCGAGATAGATTTCGCGGACGTCGCTCGAGGCCATGATCGCATCGGCTGCGCCGATGCCGATCACGCGACCGAAGTTCAAGACCAGCAATCGCTCGGCGACGGCGGTCAGGGCGTGCAGCACATGCTCGATCCAGATGATCGCGACGCCGCGCTGGTGGACGCGTTTGATCGTCGCCACCAGCTGCCGACACTCTCCCTCCGTCAGTCCTCCGGCGATTTCGTCGAGAAGCAGAAGCTTGGGTTGCGTGGCGAGCGCGCGCGCAAGCTCCAGTCGTTTGCGCTCAAGAAGGGAAAGGGAGCCTGCGGGGACATTCGCCTTTGCGATTAGGCCTGTCTCCACCAGAATGTCGGCACAGAGATCGACGACATGGGCTTCCGCCTGGCGCGTTCCGAAAGCGCCTGCGACCAATAGATTTTCATAGGCGGTGAGGCGCTCGAAAGGCTGCGGTATCTGAAAGGTGCGTCCCATGCCCGCAAGGCAGCGCTGCATCGGGGGCACATGGGTCACTTCGCGGCCGTCGAATTGGATCGAACCACCGGCCACCTTGAGGTTGCCGTTGATGAGATTGAACAGTGTCGATTTTCCAGCACCGTTCGGTCCGATGACGCCGAGCGCCTCTCCCGGCTCCACCGAAAAAGAAACCCCTTCGGCGACGACAAGCGCGCCGAAGGACTTCGATACATTTTTAAGTTCGAGAATGGGCATCGGTCCTCCTCCGATCAGTTCCGCCCGGCTCGGGCGCCGGGCAGAGCTTTTGCCTTAGGCCAAAACTTCGAGCTTACCGCCCAGCGGCACATTGGGCGCCAGCCCGTTTTCGACGACGACGAGATCGTAGCCGCCGCCCGACTTCAGGCGCCACTGGCCGCCGACGAGAGGCGTTTTGGCAACATTCTTCTGCGCAAATGGCGGAAGCTTCTCGTTGCCCCACGCGATCGGCCCGACAAGTGTATCGAGCTTGGTCTCCCCTATGGCCTTGGCAACAGCGTCTCCGTCGCCAACCTCTCCCGCTCGCTTCATCACGTCGACGGCGATCTCGAACAACGCGTGGGCGAAGCCGATAGGTTGTGTCCATGGGCGGCCGGTCGACTTGGTGAATGCGTTGGCGACGGTGACTGCCGTCTCGCCTGTGAGTGACGATTTGAAGGGGTGGCTGGGCGTCCACCAGACTTCCGTGGACAGGTTATGACCAGCATCGCCCAACGCTTCGACCGTCTGCGGAAAGAGCAGCGCCTTGCCGATCGAGGCGATTTTCGGTTTCAATCCCTGCTGTTTCGCCTGGTTCCAGAAGGTGGTGAGATCCGGCGGTATCATCACGCCGGTAAGGATGTCGGTACCCGCCTGCTTGAAGGCGTTGATCTGCGCGGAGAAGTCGTCCGTCAGGTTCTGGTAGCGGCCGGTGTCAGTCAGTCCGTAACCCAGTTTTTCTAGGACTGGCGGAAACCCCACCACCCTGTCGCCCCACGCGTTGCCGTCGCCGTCGTTGGGAAAGAGCCCGCCGACCTTCTTATTGGTGTCGATCTGACCCCACATGCCCGTGAAGACGGCAATGATATCCTCGAGGCCCCAGAAGAAGTGGTAGGCGTAGTCAAATGGCTTCCATGATGAGGGATCGCCGGGATTGCCCTGCTGGCCGATGAACCACGGCTGCCAAGGAGCCACCGTGGAAATGCAAGGCATTTGCTCGCCTTCGCAGGTCGTCGAAACCGGGTTGGTCGTTTCCGGCGTGGAAGAAACCAGCATCAGATTGACCTGGTCGTCGACGATAAGCTCCTTTGCGACCTCGGCCGCGCGGTTAGGATTGGACTGGCTATCCTTGACCACAACCTCATAGGTCAGGCCGAGCTTCTTTGTCGTCGCCAGGAACGAATCGATGACGAATTTGTCGGCCTCGCCAAAGGCGGCAAGCGGGCCGGTTTGCGGGCTGACGTAGCCAAGCTTGATGGCCGCGTTCTGGGCGATTGCCGGAGCGGCAAGGCTGGACGTCGCTATGATGGCCCCGCCGGTCGCAGTTGTTTTCAGAAAATCGCGTCTCGTGAACATGCTTCCTCCCATTGTCCCTCTCCTCCCAAAGAGCGCGCCGTCCGGCGTGCCAAATTTCAATCTTCTGGACGTCGTCCCTCCCAGGCGTCCTGAAGAAGCTTCCTGATCGATTGAAGGTCTATCGGCCGAGGGTTCCAGTACGGATTTTCGACAGCGATCGACGCGGCGCGGTCTAGATCGGCCTGCGTCATTCCGAAATCCTTGAGTGACATCGGCGCACCGATCTGCTTGGAAAAATCCCAAAGACCGCCACCGATCGAGCCGCCGAATACCGCCGCTGCCTGGGAAAGCTCCGCAGCGGCCGCCGCTGCATTGAAAGCCGCGGTATGCGGCAGCATGACAGCATGTGTTTCGGCATGCGGCGTATCGAAAGAACCGCCGAGCGTGTGGCAGATCTTGTGATGCAGCGCCATCCCGACGGCACCGAGGACCGTGCCGCAAAGCCAGGCGCCGTAGAGCGCGTCGCTGCGGGCGTCCGTGTCGTTCGGTGACTTCACGATCTTCGGCAGGCTAAGTTTGAACGCCCGCAGGCCTTCAAGCGCCATGAGCGTCGAGACCGGATTGCGATCACGGGCATAGAGACCTTCCAATGCATGGGCCATTGCATTCAGGCCGCTTGTCGCGCTCATCGCGACAGGCAACCCCAGGGTAAGAGACGGATCGTAGATCACGATCTCCGGCAAGATCTTCGCGTCCCGCACCGTTGTCTTCCGACCGCCTTCGGTTTGGCCAAGAATTGGCGTCACCTCCGACCCGGCATAGGTCGTCGGCACGACGATCTGAAAAATGTCGTTGCGATAGGCGATCGCCTTGCCGAGCCCGGTGCTCGATCCCCCACCGAGCGAGACGACGCAGTCGGCAGCCGTATCGAGCACCACCTTCATGGCAGTCTCGGTCACCTCCACGGGTGTGTGCATGACCGCCCCCGAGAAGACGCCGCAGGCCAGTTCGCCGATTTTATTGGCCAGCTCTTCCGCGTCCGCTTTCTGGTGCGGCGTCGAGAGCACAAGCGCGCGCTTGCGCCCGGCCTTGGCCATCCATGCGCCGACACTGCCAATGCTGTCGTTGCCGAAAACGATCTGGGCGGGACTGCCTGCGTAGCAGAACGGCCGTATCATCCCTGCCTCCCCGGTCTTGCGCGAACCATCACAAAGGTCAGATCGACCGACCTGCCCCGCCGACCGTCGACCTGTGCAGGTTCGAACCGCGCGACGAGGTCCGGTCGGACACCGAAAAGGGCATCCTCCGCAAGACGTGGATCGTTTGAATCGTAGATGTGCGTCGTAATCGTTTCGAACCCCTTGGCTCTGACAACGAACTGAAGATGAGCCGGACGATGCAGCGGATAGCCGGCGCCTTTCAGCAGGCGGCCTACGGGCCCATCCTCCGGCACGCCATAGCCGGCGGGCATCACCGAGCGATACATGACGCAGCCTTCCGCGTCGGTCCTGAACAGTCCGCGTAGATTGTGCTCTGGTTGGAGATCCGGTTGCTGGTTTTCGTAGAAGCCCTCGGCGTTGGCCTGCCACGTCACAACCTCGGCGCCCCCGATGGGAAGCCCGTCGAGATCCTGCACACGCACGGAGACGCCTAGGGGCTCTCCCTTTCCATCGACCGAGATCGAGGCTCCGGATGAACGCTCAGGGGCGTCGTCCCGATAGAAAGGCCCGCGGATTGTATTCGGCGTCGCACCCTTCTGTCGACGTGAGTTGATTTCTTCCACCAGCGCGGAAGCGCCGATGAGGTCCGAAAGCAGCACCCATTCCTGACGGCGCTCGTCAGAGGCGTGCCCGACTTCGGTTAGAAACTGGATGACCTTGCGCCACTCGTCCGGGCTCGGGCGGAACTCCTTGATGAGGTCATGAACATGCGTCACGGCCGCAGCGATCAGGTGGGCCAATTTGCCGTTCCGGTTCGCGCTGAAGCGTTCGGCAAAGGCTTCGGATGACGTGGCCTCGTCGAATGTGAGCGCCCTGGCACTCCCTGTCATCATCGTCTCCTCCCGATCGACATATGAGAAGCCTAGCACGATGGAAGTCGAGCGTTGATGATTTTGCAGAGGATCAGTATAACAGATTGTTATGAAGATCGACGAACGTCACCTCATTCAGCTTGCGGCCGTGGTCAAAGCTGGCGGCGTCACGGAAGGTGCTGCTTTGCTGGGTCTGGCCCAGCCGGCAATGTCCCGAGCGCTCTCGATGCTGGAAAAGCGGGTGGGCGAAGCTCTTTTCGTCAAAGGGCGCAGGCCACTGCAGGCGACGCCGTTCGGGCTGTCGCTGGCGGAGCACGGCCTGGTCATGCTCGCCGCGTCTCGAAAAGCCTCCGACCTCGTCGACAGTTTCCGAATGGGGAGGAGCGGCGGCGTCCGCGTCGGTGGCACGCCCTTTTTCATGGACGCTCTGATCGCGCAGTTCTGCGCTGAGTTCCAGCAGACACATCCCGACGTGCGGGTCGAACAGAGCTACGGCTATCTTCCCGATCTCCGCGCAGCCCTCAAGGCCGACCAGATCGACCTGGCCGTCTGCCCGATCGACATCCTCGAAGAAGGCTCCGGCCTAGAGTTCCAGCAGATACTGCCAGGTCGGAATGTCATCGCCTGCCGCTCGACGCACCCCCTCCTCATGAAACGGCGCCCGCGGCCGGGCGAGCTTCTCGACTACCCCTGGGTGGCGCCCCCGCCAGGCAGTCCCCTGCTCGCCGATCTTCGGGCGCTTCTTCTGTCCTTCGGAGCGACCGAAATTAAGATCCGCTACTCCGGCGGCTCGCTTATGGGCGTCATCAACTACCTCAAAGCGGCCGACGCCTTGACAGTTATGCCGCACAGCGTCGTCTTCGCGTTGCGAAAGGAGAAGGCGATCACCGCTCTTCCTGTCAACATTCCGCATCCTGAACGAGCTCTTGCCATCCTGACGCGAAGTGATGCTCCTCGGGCTCCAGCGGTCGATCACTTCGCCGAGTTTGTCAGGTCCGGCTTCGAGAGCTTGCGCCACCTGATCAAGCGTCATGAGGAAGCCGTCGTCTGGGGCAACTAGCGGGGCGGTAGTCTGCGATGAAGACGTGTTTCGCTAACGACCGAAATCGGGATGTACGGGTCGCTACGCGGCACCTCACATTCTCGAACGTTCCCACCGCCGTCCGCAGCGCCATGGTGCTGGTAACATAGCTGGCGCTTTTCCCTCGACGACACTTAATCCGGCTCGTCGAGGGAGATTTGTTCGCCTAGAAGCGACGCGGTGCTTCGGGCTTGTTTCCGACGATCGTGTCGATCCGGTCCAGGACGTCAGACGTCATCTTCTGTCGGTGTGAGAGGGCCGCGAGATTGTCCTGCAACTGGCTGGCGCGCGAGGCTCCAAGAATGACGGTCGAGACGTTGCGATTGGCAAGGCACCACAAAAGGGCGAGATGCGTGATCGACATGCCGATCTCGTCCGCGAGCTTGGCGAGCTCGCCGACTTGTCTGAGCTGGGCGCGGCCGGCATCGCTGGACCACTTCTCCTTCAGCCATTCGTAGCCCGGCAGGTTCATACGGCTGTCGGCCGGAATACCGTCATTGTATTTGCCGGTCAGGACGCCGGAGGCCAGCGGCGACCAGATCGTGGTGCCAAGGCCCATCAGGTCATAGAGCGGCAGGTAGTCAGACTCGACCTTCTGGCGTTCGAAGATGTTGTACTGCGGCTGCTCCATGGTCGGCGGCGTGATGCGCAAGTCCCGGGCAATGGCGTAGGCTTCCGTCAATTGCTGTGCGGACCATTCCGACGTGCCCCAATAGAGCACCTTGCCTTGGGCGACGAGATCATGCATTGCCCGGACCGTTTCCTCGATCGGGGTGTCGATATCCGGGCGGTGGCAGAAGTAAAGGTCGAGGTAGTCGACCTGAAGCCGCTTGAGCGCTGCATGGCAGGCATCGGTCACATGCTTGCGCGACAGGCCGCGCTGTGTCGGCTTCTCGCCTCCCCAGAAGACCTTGCTGGAGACGACGAAGCTATCACGGCTCCAGCCAAGTCGGTTGAGCGCCTCGCCCATCACGATCTCGGACGTGCCGCTTTCGTATCCTTCAGCATTGTCGAAGAAGTTCACCCCGTTGTCGTAGGCAAGCTTCATGAGGTCGACGGCGTCGCCTCCATTGACCTGTTTGCCGAATGTGACCCATGAGCCGAAAGAGAACTCGCTCACTTTCAGGCCAGACTTTCCCAAACGTCGATATTCCATCATGCAACTCCCGAAAGTTATGAATAGGTACCGGCCGGTCACCGGGGTCGGTGTCGCCCGATTGATCATCGACCGATTGGCGTAATCTATGGCATGAGCAACGATATGCGAGGCTCAGCTACGGTTCTCATACCCTCTTTTGTGACGAGACGCCGAATCCAAAGAAAAGGGCGCTCCACGACATCAGTCGGAGCGCCCCGTGGCATGCGATCGACGACGTTTGCGGCGGAAGTCGACAGCAGCAACGGTAGAATGACGAGATTCGGAACGGATAGGCAACATGCGATTGGAAACTGCGACGTTATCGCGCGCTATTGATCCTGTCATCCACCGAATATCCACAGCCTATCCACAGGCACCGCGACAATGATCGCAGCAACTTCAATGACATTCGCCTGTCGGCAAACCACTCCTCACAAATGCTTATGTGACTGTGGAATGACACCGCATCTTTGTTTGTCTGCTTGGATACAAACCGTAGCTTGGCTCAGATAGGCTCAGCGCTCCTCCCGACCGTGGCGGCGGACGCCGGGAGGGGTGGGCGGTGGGCAATATGAGGGCCCGCCGCCTTCCTTTAACCGCGCCCTCGGCCGGGCCAGTTCACACGCCACTCTCGCCGACAACCAAGTCGTTGGAAAGGCGTCCTCCAACCGCCAGCCCTTTACCACGCGCATTGCTAGCCCGACGGCATGACGGCCGGTGTTGCCGATAAACTCCCGCGTGCTGTCAACTCATTACCGAGGCGTCGCCGACGATCCGTGCGGCGGCCTGGAAGCCCGCGTAATCCGATACCAATCCTTTGGACCTTCCGCTGCCACTCCAACGCTAGCCGCCGGAATCCCGCCCAATGTTGACTTACCCGGCAAATGAATGTTTGCCATTTCTTGTTTTGCAGTGCACAATAAATGCTGCCAACAGGACTTGAGCCGTTGAGAATTTGCATCTACAAATCAGATGAAGCTCCTGAAGTAACGCTGTTTTTGCGAGAAGGCGTACCGGTGCCGGCACATCCGAAGGGCCAAAAGTGGCGACACTTAAAGGCGGTTGTTGGCGAAGAGGTAAGGGCGGACCTTCTGACGCAAATAGAGATCGGCAATGGATGTCTTTTCGTCAACCTTGGGGCATCCCCGAAGCACTGATCTAGGATGCCGCGGTGAACGCCGTTCATCCAGCATGGATATATGCTCGCTCATTATCTTACCGGCCGCCAGATACCAATCGGCTGTATTTCCAGCAGAATGCCGATAGCGGCGCCCTTCGATAGGCGATCACCTCCACACGCTCATCGTCTCCCACCGCTTCGCTGATCGGCGGCTTGCGCATCCCGCACTCCATACCTCAGTTTCCAGATTGGCAGCCGCCCCGCTGATGTTCTTGTTATGTTTGAATGAGTCACTAATCAATCTGGGTGAATTGCTTTTTAAGGCTTTGCTGATGAACTGCCATCATGAGAAAACCGCCCCGCAAGCCTTCCAAGACGCTGCCCGGTGAAGCCTCCGAACCGCTCCGCAGCCGGCCGCGCCGGCGGCGAGATCCCGCTCAGCCTAATCTTGCTCTCGATCCGATGCCGGCGCATATCGCGCCGCGTCGGGCGGAAGGGAGGACACGGTTTCAGATAACGCACGACCCGGAATTGAATCAGGCCAATGGTCAGCAGGGTCAGCAGCAGACGACCGACCGGGACATGGCTGCTCGCAACTACCTGAACCTCGACACCGCGATCTTTCTGGGGATCCTGTTTATTGCGATCGTCTTCAGATTCCACAAGATCACCTTGCCGCTGGTCGACGGCTTCAGCTGGCGCGAGATAAGCACGGCAATGATGGCCGACAATTTCCAGCAGCGCAGCTGGAACATCTTCTTTCCGGAGGTCAGCTGGACCGGACCCGGGCCAAGCTATCAGGGCCGCGAGTTCCAGATCGTCAGCTATCTCACAGCCTTGCTCTACCAGCTCTTCGGCTGGCACGACTGGTTCGGCCGCACGGTTGCTGCCTTCTTCGGTCTGGTGACGGTGTTTTCGCTGCACCGGTTAACGGCGCTCTGCTGGGATGAGATGCACGCCCACGCGGCGGCACTGGCCTACGCGCTGATGCCGGCGGCAATCATGATCGACAGCTCGTTTCTTCCCGATCCCGCGATGCTGGCCTTGGTCACTCTTGGCGTCTGGCTGTTCGTCAAATACTGGGCGGGCGGCAGCGGCTGGCTCTTGCCGCTCGCCACGGTCTGCTTCTCGCTCGGCGTGCTGTCAAAGCCACCAGGCATCGCTGCCGGCGCCGTCATCGTCTATCTGATGGCCTGCTGGATTCTCGAGAAGAAGCGAAAGCAGGCGACCTGGGTTTTCCTGTCGGGGCTTTTGAGCCTGGCCATCATTGGCGCTTATTTCAGCTGGGCGATTTATCTCGGCCGCAGCTATCCGCCGTTTCATGTCGCCGGCACCGGCGGCTATATCTGGGATGACGGCTTCTGGACATATGTCAGGGATAGATTCTACTTCGAATCCTTATGGAACACCTCGGTCTTGTGGTTCTACGGCTATCCGTTCTTGGTGCTGCTGGCCGTCGGCTTGTGGATGCCGCCCAGCCCCGCCGAAGACCCGAAGCAACGCACTCTTTCGGCCATTCCCTATGTGTGGTTGGCTGCGGCCATGATCGTCTATCTGGCTGCGGCCGGCGAGATCACCAGCAATGTGTGGAACTTCCACATCTTCCATGTGCCGGTCGCGATGTTCTGCGGCCACGGCGCGCTGCTTCTGGCAACGCTTGCATCTCGAGGCATTCTAACGCCGGCGGTTGTGCTTCGCTCGATCTGCATCGTGGCCGTCGGGCTTGCCTGGTCGACATTGCCGCTCGTCAGGACGATGAAGAAGCCAATCGCCATGAAGGGCAAGCTGCTTGGCGAGGAACTGGCGCGGTTGGCGCAACCGGGCGACCTCGTCGTCGCCATCGCGCCCGAGGTCGGCGATCCCGTCGCAGTCTACTACAGCAGGGCGCGCGGCTGGTTGTTCCCGCCTGGCGGAGGCGAAGTCGAATGGTCGAAATTCGTCGCGGATGACGCCACCGCGATCGCACAGCTCGAGGAATTGCGCGCGCAAGGCGCGGATCTGTTCGGCGCGGCCAAGAACGCCGTCGACAAGCAGGACCGGCTATTCGTCGAGCATCATGATGGTGTCATCGACTATCTGGACAAGACCGCAACCAAGCTTGTGGATTCAGATGATTTGCTGGTCTACAGGATCACCCGTCCATGAGATCGCGACGGTTCACGGCCATCGGCTTGGGACAGGATATGGCCCCGACAGTTCGAGAGAAAAGAAACTTCGGTATCTCGCATTGCGTATTGCCTTACCACGACCGGATCAATGCTGATCCGGTCGCAGAACCACAATGCGCCGTTTATTTATTGGACGCAGCGTCTTCGATGACCTTCGCGACTTTATCGGGATGAGAGACCATCACGACGTGAGACGCGCCTTTAACCACAACCGTCTCTTTAGAACCCGCTCGTTCCGCCATCCATCCTAGCGCCTTTGGCGGTATGTTTTTATCCGCGTCACCATAGACGAACCAAGACGGGATCTTCTTCCAGCTCGCCACGGTCGAGGCCTCGCCAAGAGCCTTATCGGTGATTGGGCGCTGTGTTGCGGCCATCAGCTTGCCATCCGCCTTGGATACATCTGCAGCGAATTGATCGTGAAACGCGCTCTGCTTGATGTACAGGTCCTTTACTCCCCCATCCAACTGCACGGGTTCCGCGAGGGTCGGTGCGAGCGTGCTTCCGGGAAACTTGCCCGAAAGCACAAGGGCCGTTTCCCCAAGATCGGGCGCGAACGCCGCGACGAAGACGAGCGATTTGACATTGGCGCTGCCGGCTGCTGCCTCGTTGATCACTGAGCCACCGTAGGAGTGGCCGACGAGAACGACGTCGGTCTTCAATCCAGCAACCACTTTGCCGACGTAATCGCCATCGGACGTTACGCTTCGAAGCGGATTAGCGACCGCCACCACCGGATATCCATCTTTTTCAAGACGTGTGATCACGCCATTCCAACTGGAGGCATCGGCAAATGCGCCATGCACAAGGACGACCGTCGGCTTTTCGGCCGCATGGGCGTTCAAAAGGCCACCTGCGGTGATCGCGACAGCGGCGACAAATATCTTCAACATAGTCAAACTCCTTTTATATCGCACGCGATTACTTAGTGCACAATCTTTCGGAAAGCAAGTCCTGGAATTCCCGTTCACCTCGATTTGACGATTGCGGTGAGCCAATGAGACCGCACGCATTGCTCAGACCAGACCCGGCAACGATACCGGTCAGCGGCAGGTCAATTTTAAATCCCTTACCTGCCGGCCAAAAGCCACATGACCTACTCCCCCATCGATTGGTAGAGCCAGTCGGAGAGCTTCTCGGTTGCAACGCGCGCGCCGGCGCCCGGAAGCAGCGCGTCGTCAGTCAATTCAACGCCGAAATACGAGGCGGATGGATCCGTTACCACCTGCCGTTCATCTTCGTTTGCGGCGAGATAGATCCGAGCGATTTCATCAATACCGAATTGCTCCGGGCCGCTGATTTCGGCGACATCGTTGAACGGCGCTCCCATTACCAATTCCGCCAGCAAGGCGGCGACGTCTCCAGCTGCGACCGGTTTCATGAACGCCGGCGGCAATCGAAACACATCACCATCAGCACCGGTGTCGATCAATCCGCTGATGAACTCGTAAAACTGCGTGGAGCGGAGAATAGTATAGTGTCGCTTCGACGCCCTGATGAGATTCTCCTGCACCATTTTCGCGCGGAAGTAATCGCTTTCAACGAGACGCGGCGTACCGACGACGGAAAGTGCAAGATAGTGGTTGACGCCGGCCTCAGCTGCGGCAGCAAGCAAATTCCTGGTCGAAGCCCTGAAAAAATCCAGCGCGGAGCGGTCGCCGAAGGACGCCGCGTTGGTGACATCAACAATGACCTCAGCCCCTGCCAAGGCCGCATCAAGGCCTTTTCCGGTGATGGTGTCGACGCCCAGCGACAACGATGCGGCCGCGACTTGATGACCGGACTGGCGCAAGTTTTCACTGAGCCGTGTTCCGATAACACCTGTTGCTCCCGCCACCGTGATTTTCATCTCAGCACCCCTTTGTTGCATTGCGCGGCGCGAATGAAGACGAGATCGCCGACGGGCTCCCCATCGTCTTCAATGTCTGGCGATCGATTGGATCGACAATGACTGGAAAACCAGGCGCCCTCTATCGTCCGTGGGGATCGGTCGCTTTATCCGTAGGTCTAGGAAAACCAGCCCGACGGTGAGGATGCCCCACCAGGAAGGCAGAACAGGTCCCCAATTTCTCGTTCGCGCAAAAGTGTCGACCCCGGCACGGCGGCTACACCCCCGCGCAATGCATGGGTTTCCATGAGTTGCGGTTGTAATGTGGCGGGGTTACGGTTTGAACATGAGCTCGCCAGCCCCGAAATCGAGAAGAACTACGGTACGAAACGCCGACGATCCGCTGGCTTTGCCTGTCCGGCAGGAGCAGCTGATGATGAGCGTCTGGTCGCACCGCCCCCGACCCCTGCATCTGGGGCTTTTCATCGTCGCCTATGTGCTGGCATGCGGATTCGCGCAGTCGCTCGCAATTGTCCCTGGAACCGGCATTTCCATCTGGCCTGCGGCGGGGCTTTTCATCGCGACACTTGTCCTCGCCCCCCGCTACAGCTGGCCTTGGTGGGTACTGGGGGGCTGCCTGGCTGAATTGTTCAGCAATTACGCATGGTTCCACAGCCCCCTGCCGGCGGCCGTCCTGATCTACATCGGCAACGCTCTTGAAGCGGTGGCCGGAGCATGGCTCGTCAACCAGACTTTGAAGCGGCCAGTTCGGTTTGAAACCTTGCAGGACGTTTTGGCATTTGTGGTACTGGGCGCAGGGATCGCGCCCATCGTCAGCGCGACTGTGGGAAGTGCGACCCTGGCATGGTTTGGCATGCAATCGCAATCCTTCGCAACGGCTTGGCCTCTATGGTGGATCGGAGACGCCACCGGCGTCTTGATCGTAGCGCCGCTGGCGCTGGTTGTATTTCATAGCTGGCGCGGCAAGACCCAGCTCTCAGCCGCGCAATGGGTGGAAGCTGGCGTCCTGGGATTGATCTTTCTCGGCGTTGCCGCTCTTTCTCTGAGCGGCTACCTCCCCTTCGCATACATCATCATGCCGCCCCTTCTTTGGGCTGCCGTTCGCTTCGAGTTCAAAGGTGCTGCCGTATCCTTGGCTCTCCTCGCCCTGATCACGGCGCTGTTTACGATAACGGGGACCAGCCAGTTCGCCGGCGATCCCGAGTCCCAGAAGCACAAGCAGGTCATGCTGCAGCTTTTTCTGGCCATCTCGGCATTTTCGGCGCTCATCGTGGCCGCCATTTCCCGGCAGCACCAGTCGGCATTGCTCAATTTGCGCCAAAGCATAGAAACATTGCGGGAACGGGAGGAGGAGCTTTCGCATCTCGTGGATATGGTTCCGAGCCATGTGTGGCGCCTGACGCCCGATGGCGAGCCGACATTCTTCAATAGGCGGATGGTCGATTTCCTCGGCCTGGATGTGGTGGATTTCGATAAGCCGGGCATGAGTCGGCTGGAGGCGCTCCTGGACGCCACTGTTCATCCCGAGGATGCGGTGGGGTTCGGTGATGCCCTGCGGAGGTGTCTTCTCACGGGCGAGAACTTCGCCAGCCGCTATCGCTTGCGCCGCGCCGACGGAATTTATCGCTGGATGTCGAGCCGGGCCGAGCCGATGCGGGATCAGGCGGGGCGCATTGTCCAATGGTACGGCCTTTGCCACGACATCGACGATCAGGTCCATGCCGAGGAAGCTGTGCGTCGAAGCCAACAACAGCTTCAGCAGATCATAGACGCCGTGCCGGTCCGCATCTGGAGTGTAGAGCCTAACGGCGGGTCGTTCTATTTCAACAAGCGGTATCAGGACCATTTCCGCTCGGTTATCGCCAATTTCGACGCTCTCGGTGAACCGCGCATCGACGATCTGCTGCAGCAGCTGGTTCATCCCGAAGACGCTCCCGATATCCAGCGCACGCTCCGGAACTGCTTCGAAACCGGCGACGGCTGCGCGATGCGATTTCGCTGGCGCGAAAAGGATGACGTCTACCGCTGGGCGGAGTGCCGGGTGGAGCCTCGGCGCGACGAAAACGGAACGGTCGCGGAATGGTATGGCGTTTCTCTCGACATCGACGATGAGGTGCGCGCACTGGAGGCGTTGCGTAACCGAGAGCGCGAACTCTCGCAGCTCGTCGACATGGTCCCCGCTCAGATCAGGCGCCTGACGCCGGAAGGGGAGCCGGTCTTCTTCAACAAACGCCTGATCGACTTTTTCGGTCTCGACGTAGGCGATATGGACAGGCCCGACATGAGCCGTCTCTCGTCGGTCATTCACACCCTCGTCCATCCCGATGACGCATTGAGGTTGCTGGAGACGGTTCACCATTCCCTCGCCAGTGGCGATCCCTTCTCGATAAAATACCGCATGCGCCGTTTCGACGGTGCCTATCGCTGGGTCGACGGCCGCGCGGAACCGCTGCGGGATCAAGGCGGCGCAATCATGCAATGGTATGTGATCTCAGTCGACATCGACGACGAGATGCGCGCGCAGGAAGCGCTGCGCGACCGCGAGCGAGAGCTTTCGCAACTGGTGGATATGGTTCCCAGCCTGCTCTGGCGGCTCAACTCGGAAGGCACCCCGACCTTCTTCAACCAGCGCCTGATCGATTTTCTCGGTCTCGGCATCGCCGATATGGAAAAGCCCGGCTTGAGCCGGCTGGCAGCCCTCATCGAAGCCGCCGTCCATCCCGATGATGCCGCCAGCCTCGCCGAAGCGCTCAACCATTCCCTCGTCACCGGCGAGGGCTTTTCGAAGCAGTATCGCCTGCGGCGCGCCGACGGCGTCTACCGCTGGGTGAAAGGCAGCGCCGAACCGCTGCGGGATCAGAGCGGCCGTATCGTCCAATGGTATGGCCTGTCGCATGACATCGACGATCAACTACGCGTCGAGGAGGCACTGCGGGAGAGAGAACGATCGCTCTCGCAGCTCGTTGAAACGCTGCCGGCAATGATCGATTGCGCAGCACCTGATGGGGAGCCGATCTATCGCAGCCAGCAACTGCGCGACTTCCTCGGTTATAATCTCGATGAGTTGGATGGAACAGGCAAAACCCGGCTGGACGGCACACTCGATGCCGGGGTTCATCCCGACGATGTGGCAGGGGTCAAAGAAAACTATGCCCATTCATTGTCCACTGGCGAGCCCTATGCGCGTAGGCACCGTCTGCGGCGCCATGATGGTGAATATCGCTGGGTCGAGACGCGCGCGGCACCGATGCGCAATGCCGAAGGCGTCATCGTCCAGTGGAATGTCATATGCCTCGATATCGACGGTGAAGTTCACGCGGAGGAAGATCTGCGTCGAGCGCGAGAGGGTCTTGCACGGGCGAGCCAGGTGGCGAGCCTGGCCGAGCTTTCGGCCTCCATCGCGCACGAGGTGAACCAGCCGCTTGCGGCCGTCGTGACCAACTCACACGCCTGCCAGCGCTGGCTCATGGCCGAGCCGCCGAATATGGAGCGTGCACAGAGGACGGTCGAGCGCATCATCCGGGATGCCAACTCGGCGGCGGATGTCGTCAGCCGCATTCGCGCCTTGTTCAAACAATCCGTTGACAGGAGGATCCAGACGACGCTCTCCAGCATCATCGACGAAGCCCGCAACCTCATGGCTGACGAAACGTCGCGGCGTCGCGTTCGGATGGACGTGAACGTCGACGGCAACCTTCCGCTCATCGCAGTCGATCGCATCCAGATCCAGCAGGTTCTGATCAATCTGATCCGCAACGGCATTGAGGCGATGGAAGCCATTGCAGGAGATAAGTTGATCGAGATGCGCGTGCGCCACATCGGCAATGTCGTGCAGACCGAAATCAGCGATCGCGGCCACGGTATCGAGTTCCCCGAGAAGATGTTCGACCCTTTCTTCACGACAAAAGAAAATGGCATGGGCATGGGGCTGGCGATCTGCCGCTCGATCGTCGAGCAGCATGGTGGCCGATTGTGGGCCGAGAAGAACGAACCTCGCGGAGCCACGTTGATCTTCACATTGCCTATTGAAACGAAGGCGGTGCCATGACGGTTGACGACCATATCGTCTTCATCGTCGACGATGATGAACGTGTTCGGGAAGCGCTCGGCGAGCTGCTGGACTCGCACGGCATGCGCGCCATCGCCTTCGAATCGGCCGGCGACTATGTGAGAGCGGACAAGCCGGACGTGCCCGCCTGCCTCGTGCTGGATATCGAGCTGCCTGACATCAACGGTCTCGATCTGCAGAGGCAGATCGCCGACAGGGATCATCCGCCGATCGTCTTCATTACGGGACACGGCGACATTCCCTCCTCCGTGCGTGCGATCAAGCATGGCGCGGTGGATTTCCTGACCAAACCGTTCAGCGATGCGGATCTCATGGCGGCAATCCAGGCGGCGCTTGCTCAGGATCGGGAAAAGAGAGCCGAGCGCGCCGAGATCGACATGCTCAGACGCCACTATCTCGACCTGACGCCGCGCGAGCGCGAGGTGCTGCCACTCGTTGTCAGCGGCCTTCTCAACAAGCAGGCGGCAGCCGAATTGGGAATCAGCGAAGTAACGCTGCAAATCCACAGAAGAAATGTGATGCAGAAAATGGCGGCGGCGTCGCTCGCCGATCTGGTGCGGATCGCGGAGAGATTGGAAATACCAATAACCCACTCGCGCCGAGTGGGAGGGAATTGAACATGAACAAGACAAGACACGTCGTGGCAATCGTCGATGATGATCCAAGGTTGCTGGAATCGATGGGCGACCTTCTGGAATCTGCGGGTTATGTGGCCCGCAGCTTCTCGTCGGCGGGCTCGCTGCTCGTCAACGGGCTGTCGGACCTCGACCTGCTCATCACCGATATCGGAATGCCTGGCATCGATGGCTTCGAACTTCGTGACCTCGTGAGGAAGTCACGTCCGGAGCTGCCGGTGTTCCTGATCACCGGCCGCCACGAGATAGCCGATCAGGGACGCGCTCAAGGCGCGGGCGGATTTTTTCGCAAGCCCTTCGATGCCCAGGCCCTGCTGGCGGCCATCGCCAATGCTTTGCATAAATCGACAGATGGAGGGTGACATGAGAGTTGACCAGCCGTTGCAGCGGAGATCGGCGCCGTTATCACTGCAGTGCACTTATGAAGAGAACCAGCCGCTTGTCATTATCGTCGATGACGACGCATCGGTTCGCGAGGCGCTATCGGAGTTGATCCTGTCGGCGGGTTTCCAGTCGACCAGTTTTGCTTCGACCCGTGAATTGCTCGACGCCGATATCTTGGACAGCCCCGGCTGCCTGATCCTCGATGTGCGCATGCCGGGGGCAAGCGGCCTCCACCTGCAGCGTCATCTGGCCGAAAATGGCAATTCCAAGCCGATCATCTTCCTGACCGGGCATGGCGACATCCCGATGACCGTCCAGGCGATGAAGGCCGGTGCCGTGGATTTTCTCACCAAACCGGTGCGGGACCAGACGCTGCTCGACGCCATCAGTGCAGCCATTGCGATGGATGCCGAACGACGGGCGGAAGCCGCGATCGCCAAGCGCAATATCGAGCGCTTGGAAACGCTGACGCAGCGTGAACGCGAAGTTCTGCATGAAGTGGCGCGCGGACGTCTGAACAAGCAGATCGCCTTCGACCTCGGCATCAGCGAAGTGACAGTCAAGCTGCATCGCAGCAATGTCATGCACAAGATGGAGGCGGCCTCTATCGGCGAACTGATCCGGGCCTGGGAAACACTGCCCGCACAAATGCGCCAGGTCGGCCCGCGCTAACGCATAGGCGAAGGATGCCGGCCTCGAACATGATCTGCCGCCGCTGTCCATTTGATGCGCGCCGTATCCGATTCGCGCCGGAAAAGACGATGCGGCGCCGATAATGGGTTTCGGCCCCGCACCCATGCGTTATCTCTAAATTAAAGCTCGGGGATATGACCCGGCTTTGGTTCCCCAAAGGAGATCTCGCCTTGAACAATCAATCGTCAGCCGCGCCTTCCCCTGAATCCAACGCCTTCGACAACGAAGCAAACTTCTTGTCGGCCATGGGGAACGCCAAACGGCTTCACATTCTGCATCTGCTGGCCGAAGGAGAAATGTCCGTGGGCGTTCTGGCCGACGAAGTGGGATTGAGCCAATCTTCGACTTCCCAGCATTTGGCAATTCTTCGAGAGCAGGAACTCGTGCAGCCGCGAAGGGCTGCCCAGACGATCTACTATTCACTTCAATCCGACGCGGCCAAGGCGATGCTCGATACGCTCGCTGACGTCTTCGGATGGTACCACCGCACCCAAGGGGAACGCGTCCGAGCCGCAGGCGCCTGACGAAATGACGAACCGTTGCCCTTGCGGCTCATGATTGGCCAAGGGTTCGCTCGGTGCTGCCGAAAGATGCCTAGACCTACTGCATATGGCAATGGGTCTCTGATCCTCAGATGCCTGGAAGCGTCGCCCTGCGGGCGCTGGCCGCGTCCATCTGGGCGGCCAGCTCCTGTTATGAAAGCGCGCAATGCCCTCAGGCGAAGGCGTAGGAGCCGTCGGGCCGCTTCGGCACGCGCCGCTGCCAATGGATGTAGCCTTCCTCTTCCATCGCCTTCTCGTCAATTTCGACGCCCCAGCCCGGCCGATCGGGACGCAATTCGAGATAACCGTCCTTCGGCAGATAGGGATCGACGACGTAGCGGGTTTCTCCCTGCCGCTTCTCGATATCGATGCCGCCATAGACGTAGGCCTGCCCCTTTGGCAGCCGGTATTCGAGGATGCGGAAATTCTGCGCCGCGGCCGAAAAATGAACGTTGACCGCGGTGGCAAGCGGACCCATCGGATTATGTGGCGCGACACCGACGAAATAGGCTTCGGCGAGTGTGGCGATGCGGCGCATTTCGCTGATGCCGCCGACAACGCAGATATCTGGCTGGATGAGGTCGGCGCCCTTGACCTGTAGCAGGCGCAGGAACTCGTTTCTGTTATAGAGCGACTCACCTGTCGCCAGCACGCAGTTGAGCCCTTGTTTCAGATCGCCCCAGGCCTCGATGTTCTCGGGACGCAGCGGTTCCTCGTAAAACAGCGGGTCGTAGGGGGCCAGCGCATTGCCGAGTTGCCTTGCGGCGATCGGCTCGAAGATCTTGGCGTGGGCGTCGAAGGCAATCTCGTATTCGTCATTGACCGTTTCGCGCAGCGAGCGGAAATAATCCGCCGAGGCTTTGACGACATTGCCCCAGCGATGTGCGTGCATGTCGAGACGCCAGGGGCTAAGCTTGAAGGCGGTAAAACCCCACCCCTCCTTCAGACGATCGAACTCGTCGCGGGCCGCCGGCGCATCCGGTGCGGTGTATACTCCGGCATAGACCTTGATGCGGTCGCGTACTTCGCCGCCCAGCAGCTTGTAGACCGGGACGTTCGCCGCCTTCGCCGCAAGGTCCCACAGGCAGTGATCGAGCGCGGAGATCGCGGCAAGGCCAAGCGCGCCCGGCGGGAACCGGCTTTGCTGGATCAGCAGATTGACGAGATAGTCGACGCGCGTCGGATCCTCGCCGGACAGAAATTCGTAGAGATAATCCAGCAGCGGCGGAAGCGCCTTGTCGGGGCCGTGATTGTAGCATTCGCCCCAGCCCGTCAGTCCGTCATCGGTGTCGAGCGCGACGATCACGCGGGGACGGTCCTTGTCGCGGGTCATGAAAACCCGCATGCGGTCGATCTTCATCTTTCTGTCCTTCTAGCGATTGAAATAGCTGCGGCGCGACTGGCGCGTCTGCACGTAGAGATGCTCGTTGTCGGTTCCGGGATTGTAGGCGCCGGCGCTTTGCGGCACCGAGACATTGCCGTTGCTGGGGAAGCGCGCCACGAAGGCCTCGTCGATATCGCAGCCAAGTCCCGGGCCATTGGGAACGGCGATCAAGCCGTCGACCTGTTGCGGATGCGGCACGATCGTCTGGCGGCGGCCCTCCCAGTCATCGTCGAGGCGCTCGAGGATGAGGGCGTTCGGGATCGCCGCAAGCAGATGCAGAGCCGCATATTCCGCCACCGGCCCGAGCGAGCCCGAATGCGGCGCCATCTGGATATGATGCGCCTCGGCCATGGCCGCGATCTTCTTCATCTGGGTGATGCCGCCGGCCCGGCCCGTGTCCGGCTGGATCACGTCGACCAGTTCCTTCTCGATGAGCTCACGCTCGCCGAATATGGTTGCCGAACGTTCGCCAGCGGCAAGCGGCACATGCGCTGCATCGCGGATCCGCCGGTAGCCGTCGATATTCTCCGGCGCGATCGGATCTTCCACCCACATCAATTCATAGGGTTCGAGCGCCCGGACCAGCCGGCAGGCATCCGCCGGCGTCAGCCATGGCGGCCCATGCAGATCGATGGCGATGTCCATGTCGTCGCCGACGGCCTCACGCAGGGCGGCGACCTTGCGGACCGGATCGGCGACACCGCCGCATTTGATCGCCTTTATGCCGCGCTCCTTGAGGGCAAGTGCGTGCTCGGGTGTATTTGCATGCGAATAGATCGGGATCCGGTCGCGCACCTTGCCGCCGAGCAGCATCCAGACAGGCACGCCGAGCGCCTTGCCCTTGATGTCCCATAGCGCCATGTCGATCCCGGTCACAGCACCGCCGCCGACCGTCCCGAGCATGCCATGGCCCATCATGGCGATATGCATCTTCTGCCACAGCCGCTCGGTATGAGCCGGATCTTCGCCGACGAGGAGTGGGGCGAGATCATGGATCGCCGTCTCGACAACGCGCGGCCAGCCGGAGCATTCACCGAGGCCGGTGATGCCCTCGTCGGTATCGATTTTCAGAAAGAGCCAGTTTCTGGTGCCGCCGAACTGCTTGGAGACGCCATCACCCGCACGTTGGTCGGAAGCCCATTTCGAGGGGTCTGGCTGACCGATACGCATGAGAAAAGTGCGGATCCCGGTGATTTTCATCCCAGAGAACTCCCATTCTTCAGAATGCCTGGCGCGACGTAGCGGAACCGCCGCGAATGATCGCGATCACGTGGATCGGGGCGCGGGATTGCCGATATCAGCGCCTGCGTATAGGCGTGCTCGGGTGTGCGGCAGACCTTCTCCGCATCGCCGATTTCGACGAGCTGGCCTTTGTACATGACGCCGACACGGTCGCACATGTAGCGGATGACGCCGATGTCATGACTGATGAAGATATAGGCGAGGCCGAGTTCGTCCTGCAGGCGCATCAACAGATCGAGCACCTGCGAGCGCACCGAGACATCGAGCGCCGAAGTTGCCTCATCGGCAACGATGACGCGCGGATTGAGAGTGATGGCGCGGGCAATGCCGATGCGTTGACGCTGGCCGCCGGAGAATGCGTGTGGATAGCGCTCACGTGCCCTCGGGTCGAGACCAACCTGCTCCATAAGATGGCAAACCCGCTCTTCCAGCGCCCGCCCCTTTGCGACACCATTGACGAGCAGCGGCTCGCCGATGATCTGGGAGACGGTCATGCGCGGGTTGAGAGAGCCGAAAGGATCCTGAAACACCATGCGCAATTCCCGCCGCGCGGCGGCGAGCGTCTGACCTTTTGCCGTTGCCAGATCGACGATGTCGCCGTCGGCACGGCGATAGAGGATTTCGCCTGACGTGGGATCGATCAGCCGCATGATCGAGCGACCCATCGTCGTCTTGCCGGATCCGCTCTCGCCGACGATGCCGAGTGTTTCGCCCGGCAGAAGCGAAATGGAAACATCGTCCAGCGCTTTCACCTCGCCGAAATCCATCGATACATTGCGGAGTTCGAGGATCGGTGGCGCCGTCGTGTCGAGCGGCGGGCGCGCCAGCCGGATCTCGGCCTTCGCTTCCAGCTTCAGCACCGAGCCGATCAGCATCCGGGTATAGTCGTCTTTCGGCGCATGAAAGATCTGCTCGACCGGCGCATATTCCTTGGCAACGCCGTTGTGCATGACGAGCACATCGTCGGCGATCTGCGCTACGACGCCCATGTCATGCGTGATGAAGAGCACGGCCATGCCCTTGGCCTTCTGCAGCCGGGCGATCAGGTCGAGAATTTCAGCCTGGGTCGTCACGTCGAGGGCCGTGGTCGGCTCGTCGGCGATCAGCAGCTGCGGTTTGCAGGCGAGCGCCATGGCAATCATCGCACGCTGACGCATCCCGCCGGAATATTGAAAGGCATATCGGTCCAGCGCTTTATCAGGCGAGGGAATCTCGACCTGCTTAAGCAGCGATATGGCTTCAGCACGCGCCTCTGCCTTGTTCATCCTGGTGTGAAGGCGAAGCGCCTCGACGATCTGGTTGCCGACCGTGTGGATCGGTGACAGCGACGACATCGGCTCCTGGAAGATCATGGCGATGTCGCGGCCGCGGATCGCTCGGATCTGGCGCCCGCGCGGATTGAGGCTGGTCAGATCGATCGAGCCGCCGTTCTGATCGTTCAGTGTGATCGATCCGCCGGATATACGGCCGGGCGCATCGACGATCTGCAGGATCGAACGCGCCGTCACCGACTTGCCGGATCCGCTTTCGCCGACGACACAGAGCGTCTTGCCCGGCTCGATCGAGAAAGACAGGTCGCTGACCGCGCGAAAGACGCCGGTGCGCAGAGGGAACTCGACCGTCAGATTTTTCACCTGGAGCAGCGGCCTGCCGGCAATAGGAAGGATATCGGTCATGCCGGCCTCATTTGTTGTAAGGATCGGCCGCATCGCGCAGGCCGTCGCCGAGAAGGTTGAGCGCCATCACGGCGACCACGACGGCACAGCCCGGCATGAAGAGCCATGGCGCGGTAGCGATCGAGCGAATGTTCTGGGCCTCGCGCAGAAGCACGCCCCAGGAGATGGTCGGCGGCTGCAGACCGAGCCCCAGAAAGGAGAGAGAGGTTTCGGCAAGGATCATCGCCGGCACCGCAAGCGTGATCGAGGCGATGATATGGCTGGCGAAACTCGGCAACATGTGGCGAAAGATGATGCGTCTTTCGCGAACACCGTCGAGCCTGGCGGCAGCGACGAATTCCTCGGTGCGCAAAGACAGGAAGCGGCCGCGAACGACGCGGGCGAGCTGCGCCCAGCCGGTCAGCGACAGGATGATTGTGATCATCATATATTGCAGCGTCGCAGGCCAGTCCTGCGGCAGGGCCGCGGCCATTGCGAGCCAGATCGGGATTGTCGGCAGCGACAGCACGAAATCGATCACCCGCTGCAGGAAGAAATCGATGCGGCCGCCGTAATATCCCGAGATGCCGCCGAGCACGATGCCGAGCATGAGCGAGAAGAAGACACCAACGAGGCCGATCGACAACGAGATCTGCGAGCCCTGCACCGTTCGGCTGAAAACATCGCGCCCAAGCCTGTCGGCGCCGAACAGAAGCAGCGGCGTCGTCTTGTCGGGCGAGGCGATCAGATGAATGTTGGTCCTGAACAGGCCGAACACGGAATATTCATAGCCGCGCCCGAAGAACTGGACGTCGACACGTTTTGTCGTGTCTTCCTTGAAGATGGCGGCCAGCGTTTCCGGATCGCGGGTCAGCTTCATCGGATAATAATGCGGGCCAAAAGAGAACCCGTTCTGCGTATCGATCAGATGCAATCTCTGCGGCGGGTGAAAAGTCGCCCGCGCATTCTGCAGATTCGGATCGTTGATGGCGAAGAAGCCGGGAAGCAGGGCGACGATATACATCAGCACGGTGACGACGAGCGCGACCATGGCCAGCCGATGCCGGCGGAAAGCCCACCAGATGAGCTGCCACTGCGATGCAACGGCGGCGCGATCCGGCGGAATGTTCGTAACGGTGATGTCGGCCATATCGGCTCCTATTCCAACCGGATGCGGGGATCGACCAGCGCAAGCAGGATATCGCTGATCAGAGAGCCTATCAGCGTCAGCGCGCAGATCAGCAGAACGAAGGCGCCGGCGAGATACATGTCCTGGGCCATCAGCGCCTGCAGCAACAAAGGAGCAGCCGTCGGCAGATTGAGGACGATGGCGACGACGACCGAGCCGGAGATGAGATTAGGCAGCAGCCAGGCAATCGTCGAGATGAACGGATTGAGCGCAATCATCAGAGGATATTTCACCAGCAGCCGGAACTCGGAGAGACCTTTTGCCCGTGCCGTGGTCACGTAAGGCTTCGGCAGCTCATCGAGCATGTTGGCGCGCATGACGCGGATGAGGCTCGCCGTCGAGGAGACGGCAAGAATGATGACGGGAAGCCAGAGATGCGAGAAAAGATCGCCCATCTTGGCGAAGCTCCAGGCCGCGTTCTCATATTCCGGCGAAAAGAGCCCGCCGACATCCTGGCCGAATTCGACAGCCGCGACATACATCAGCACCAGCGCCAGCAGGAAGGACGGAACGGCCAAGCCGAAGAAGGTGAAGGCAGTGAAGAAATAGTCGCCGATCGAATATTTGCGCACGGCGGAAAAGACGCCGATCGGCAGCGCGATCGCCCAGGTGGCGATCAATGTCGACAGAGCCAGAACAAGCGTCAGCGCCATGCGTTCCCAGATCAGATCCGAGACCGGCTGCTGCCATTCGAAGGAAATGCCGAAATCGCCGCGCGAAAGGATACCCCATATCCACTTGAAATATTGGATCAACATCGGATCGCCGAGACCGAAGCGTTCGCGCAATTGCGCCGCCGTGTTCTGATCGACGATCTCGTTAGAGGCGGCCAGCGTCGCGATATAGGTGGTGACGTAATCGCCCGGCGGCAGCTGGATCAGCACGAAAGCGAGGAAGCTGACGGCAAAAAGCGATGGAATCATCCATAGCAAGCGTTTGGCGATGAAGACCAGCATGGGGCGCCTCTTGCATTGAACGCCGCCTTCCGGACCTTGTCGGCCGCCATGGCCGGCAAGGCATCTCGGAGGGCGAACTGAAAGAAAGCGCCGTACCGTCAGGCACGGCGCCGGAGGTGCAAATCAGCTCGTGAAGGTGAACTGCTGCGGCATTGCCGGCCCCGGATTGGGCCAAGACCAACTATCCGGCTGCTTTTCGGGAACATTGCGCAGATTGTTGCGGATGATGCCGAAGCCGCCGACGGCAAGGCAAAGCCCGACAGTCTCGAATTCTTCCGCCGCGATATCGAATATCTGCTTCATGATCGCACCGCGCTGGTCGAGATCGGCCGTCGAACGCGCCTCGTCGAACAGCTTCATACGCTTCTTCTGGCTTTCCGGTGGCTCTTCGCCGCGTGCACCGTTGGAAGTGTACCAAAGCGTCCACGGAATGGCGTAACGCGACCCTTGCGGATGAAAGGCGAAGAAATCGCGCGGATCGAGCATCGGATCGAGGCCGCCGGGGCCAGGCCATACCTGCGCATCATGGGCATTGTCGTCGCCTCGGGTGTAATAGAGCGCCCGCTCGATCGTGTTGACCTTCATGTCGATGCCGATCTGCGCCCAGTGGGTCTTGACCAGTTCGAGCGCGTCGACGAGGTCGGGATAGAGCGTCGGAATGACGTCGATCGAGAAGAACACCTTCTGGCCGTCCGGCCGGAGGCGGAAACCATCGCCGCCTTTCTTGTAGCCGGCCTCATCGAGCATCGCGCCTGCCTTGTCGGCGTCAAATTCGGTGAACTGGCGGGCGTATTTCTCGTTGTACCACGGATGGGTCGGACGCGGCCCGGCCTGGTAGGGCTCGCTCTGGCCGAAATAGACGATATCGATGAGTTCCGGGCGGTTGATGCCGATCGAGAGCGCTTGCCTGAATGCCTTGTCCGCAAACATCTTGCGCATCGCCGGATCTTTGTGAGTGATGTTGAAGTAGATCTGGCACTGCTGCGAGGCCGAAGGCACGAGCGTCAGCAGACGATAATCGCCTTTTTCCATGTTCTTCGACAGCGTCGGCTTGTTGGCAAGCACGCTGATGTGGCGTTCCTGGATATCGATCTTTCCCGAGATGACATTCAGCATCAGCGATTCCACATCCTGCGAAATGCCGAAGTTGATCTCATCGATGTAGGGAAGCTGATTGCCCTCAGTGTCGACCTGCCAGAAATAGGGATTGCGGGTCATGACGACACGCGTCGCACCACCGGCATAGGGCTCCTTGACCACCCATGGATCGAGCGTCGGCTTGTCGACATTGCCCCAGCGCGACGGGATCTCGATGTCGCCGCAGCGGCTGCGGAATAGTTCCGTCCAGCTGGTGACGCCGGCTTTCTTCGCATCGGCCTCGATATTGGGGTTATATTTCGGCAGGAACTGGCTGCAGTAATGCTTCGGAAAGAGCGTCGGATGCTGACCGAGCGGCGTAGCGAGATTTTCCAGGTAAAGCGCGTTGGCCGCCGCAAAGGTGAACTTCACCGTATGATCGTCGATCTTCTCGACGGTGACCGGCTTGCCGGCGACGGCAAGCTGCGCCGGTGTCGAGCTGTAGAGTTCGGTGTTCTTGACGCAGTCTTCGATCGCAAAAACCACGTCATCGGCCGTAAAGGGATGACCGTCCGACCAGCGCACGCCCTCAATCAGATGGAAAGTGAATTGTGTCGCGTCGTCGCTGACCTCCCAGCGCTCGGCAAGATTCGGCTCCACAGCGGTAAATTCGAGGTTCCAGCGCACGAGACTCTGGTTGCCGACCATGCGCAGGATGCCGTTGTGGTCGGATGAACCGCGAAGGCCGCGGCGTAGCGAGCCGCCATAGGTGCCGACTTTCTCGAACGGCTTGACGACCATCGGCTTCTTCGGCAGGCGCTCGGCGAGCGGCGGCAGTTTTCCGTCCTTCACAAGCTGTGCAAGTGCGGGTGCTTCGCCGCCTGCGGCGGCAGAGACGCGACCGGCAATGGACAAGGCTGCGACGCCCGCCATGCCACCAAGCACAGTGCGGCGGGTAACGCCGCGCGACAGAATTTCATTGGGCATCGAGTTCCTCCCTTTCTAAGCCGGCGCACCTTTTGAACCGGCTGATGCGGCAGGCTCCCGACCTGCCGCTCGCACCCTCCTCGGCGCTGGGACCGAACCATAGACACGTTCCCAAATGATTACAAGAGTTGACAGATAATTACAAATTTTGTAGCGATGCAGCAACAGAACCCGGTTCTCGCGCGCCAATAACAAGGCAAAAACGCATCCAAGACAGAGATCTGTCAGAAGCTGTACACTTCCACGCAGACGTTCGGTCGGCAACTGCAAGAGCCCAAATCGTTCGGAGAAAAGCACCATAATGACATTCGCGGTCGATGCCGTTTCGAACAGGGGCGCAACGCGCTTCAGCGACATCATCTACGAGAAGATCGTGGGGATGATCGCCGACGGCAATTTTCCGGTGAACGAACGGCTGCCGTCGGAGACGAAGCTCGCCGCCGATTTCGGCGCTTCGAGACCTGTCGTGCGCGAAGCGCTCGAACGCCTGAGAGCCGACGGCCTGGTCGTTTCGCGCAAGGGCTCGGGCTCCTATGTCCGGCAAAGACCGGATTCGTCGATGCTGAAAATGGTGCCGGTCGGATCGCTCGCCGATGTCCAGCGGTTTTTTGAATTCCGCGCCGGGCTCGAGGCCGAGGCGGCGGAGCTTGCAGCGCGAAACTGGCAGCCGGCCGACAAGGAGAGGATTACGGCAGCGCTTCTTTCGATCGAGCAATGTCTGCGCAACGGAGAGCTCGGTGCCGAGGAGGATCAGGTTCTGCATGATGCCATCGCCATGGCGACCGGCAACCAGTTTCACATCACCGTTCGCGAATGGTTCAGGCCGCATTTCGCCATCGGGCATTCCGTCACGCGAAGCCTGAGCTTGAAACGGACCCTGGAGCAGATTCGCAGCGTCCAGGATGAGCATGCGGTGATCGTCGAGGCGATCTTCGCACGGCGGGAAACCGAAGCACACGATGCGATGAAGAAACACATACTGAACGCCCGCGCCCGCATGTTTCAGGGGGTTGAGCGATAATGGAAGGAAGAATAATGAAACGGATCGCTGTGACGGGCGCTGCCGGCCGTGTCGGAACGCTGCTGCGCCCTCACCTTCACGCTTATTTCGAGCACGTCCACCTGATCGACCTGCAGGAACCGGCTGAGCTTGGCGAAAACGAGACTTTCGTAAGAGCAGACCTTACAAAGCTCGACGAGGCAACGGCAGCGCTGAAGGATGTCGACGGCGTCGTTCATCTCGCCGGCATCGCCAGCGGCATCGACATGAACGCCATTCTGCACGCGAATGTGCTTGGAACCTACAATCTCTACGAAGCGGCACGGATCAACAAGGTCCAGCGGGTCGTCTATGCTTCCAGCAACCATGCCACCGGCTTCTATCCGCGCGGCGAAGTCATATCGCCGCTCGATCCGATGCGTCCCGACAGCCCCTACGGGCTTTCCAAATGCTGGGGCGAACTGGTGGCGGGGCTCTACTACGACACGTCGGGCATTCGCTCCCTTTCCATCCGCATCGGCAATGCCGGCACCTATCCCAACAGCGAGCGATCGGTGGCAATCTGGATCAGCGCGCGGGATCTGGCGCAACTGGTGCGGATTGGGCTCACTCACCCACAGATCGCTGCAACAGTCGTCTACGGCGTTTCCGATACGGACACGCAATGGTGGGACAACGAGCTGGCGGCACGATTGGGCTACCAGCCGCAGGACCGGCCGCGCGATTACGCACTGATCGAAGAGGGATCCGAAGGGCCGGTCGCGCTGGCATTCCAGGGTGGCGGATTCTGTGAGATCAATCACGACGGCACCATCCGCATGCGCGACGCCGATGGCTTGGCCAAGAGCTTGGAGACGGTTGAATGACGGCGCCGCGGGTCATCCGCCCGGACGTCCGTTCCGTAATCCAGCAACCGCTGACGGTCGGTGAATCGCCGGTATGGGACGAGGAGACCGGCACTCTGTGGCTCGTCGATATTCTGGCGCCGGCGCTCGTCCGGCTTTCGCCTTCAGGTAAGATCGACCGCTTCGAGATGCCGGCCGCAATCGGCGCGCTCGGGCTCTGCCGCGATCACAGGATCGTCGTGGGGCTCCAAACGGGCGTCCATCTCTTCGATCCTGTTTCGGGAGATTTCGAGTTTGTGTCGGATCCAGTCGGGCGCCACATCAACTGCCGCCTCAATGACGGAAAGGTCGGCCCCGACGGGCACTTCTGGATCGGCTCGTTCAGCGAAGCCAAGCCGCAGACCGATGAGGCCGCCCTTTACCGCGTGGGCGCCGATGGCCGCACTCGGACCGTTGCAACCGGACTGACTAGCTCCAACGGTCTCGCCTGGTCGCCGGACGGCCGGCGGATGTATCACTCCGACAGCCGGCAATGCTTCCTGCAGGCGTTCGACTTCGATCCTGATACGGGCGAGCTCGGCGATGGGCGCCGGCTTCGCAGCTTCACGGAAGACGAGGGTCGGCCCGACGGCGCGACAACCGATCGTGACGGGTTCTACTGGAGTGCCGGCGTTTCCGCCGGTCGCCTCAACCGGATTTCGCCCGAAGGCGACATCGTCGAAATCTACATTCTGCCGGTTCCCGCACCGACGATGCCGTGTTTCGGAGGGCCGGATCTGCGCACCCTCTACGTCACGAGCCTGTCGACGGACCGCACCGGACATTTCGAGGCAGGCACTGTCATTGCCTTCGATGTGAATGCGGAGGGCTTGGCGCCCTACCGCTTCGGATAACGACCATTAGGATGGAAAGCGAACGGGGAAGAAAAAATGAGCATCGCGATCATGCGCAAGGCGCTTACGGGCGTTTCGGGTGTTCCCGTCACGGCCTATGACGGGAGAGGCGAAGTCGAACCTCGGATTACGGCGAAAGTCTATGAGCGGGTGGCGGCAGCGGGTATTCACAACATCGTCGCTGCCGGCAATACCGGGGAATTCTATGCGCTCACGCCGCAGGAAATCAGGATCGTCCATGAGGCGGCGGTTTCAGGCGTCGACGGCAAGGCGCCGGTGACGGCCGCAATCGGCCGGTCGCTGCGAGAGGCGATCGGCATGGCGAAAGATGCGGCGGTGATCGGCGCATCCGCCGTCATGTCGCATCAGCCCGTCGATCCCTTCGCAGCACCTGCGGCCCAGATCGACTATTTCTGCAATCTTGCGGATGCTTCCGCCCTGCCGCTCATCGCCTATGTCAGGGCGGATGGTTTCGCCGTCGCCGATATCGTCCGCCTTGCAAATCACGGCAATGTTGCCGGCATCAAATTCGCCACGACCGATCTGATGTTGTTGTCGAGAGCGATCCCGGCGGCGAGCCCCGGCGGCGCGCTGTTCGTCTGCGGCCTGGCGGAGAGCTGGGCGCCGACATTTACCGCAGCCGGCGCCCGCGGCTTCACGTCCGGCCTCGTCAATGTCGCGCCGAAGCTCTCGCTTGCGGTCCACGCTGCGCTTGAAAAAGGCGATTTTGCCGCCGCCAGGGCGATCGTCAACAAGCTCGAGCCATTCGAGCGGATGCGGACCAAATTCCGCAATGGCGCGAACGTGACCGTCGTCAAGGAAGCCGTCACCTATTCCGGTCTCGATGTCGGTCCCGTGCGTGTGCCGGGATTGCCGCAGCTCGACCAGCATGACCGCGAGGAGCTTCATCGGCTCCTTCAAGGCTGGGAGGCCGAAGGCGACATTCAAACTCATTCAGACCAGCCGGCCGTCAAGGCGGCCGGCTGATTTCGACACTATCCACAAACAACAGGATTGGGAGGTCTTGAGATGCTGAGACAAGTACTGACAACGATCGCAATTGCCGGCGCCCTGACGACGGCGCAGCCCAGCTTCGCGGCGTCGCCGCCCAACATGCTGGTGATCGGCACCAATCTCACCGGCATAAGGACGCTCGATCCGGCCCAGAACAATGCCCGCACGGTATCCGAGCTGATCTCGAATCTCTACGACAACCTCGTGCAGCTGTCGCCGGACGATCTTAAAACGCTGAAGCCGATGCTCGCGACGCACTGGAGCGTCTCGGCGGACGGCAAGATCATCACCTTGACACTACGCGACGATGCGGTCTTCCAGAGCGGCAACAAGGTGACCGCCGAGGATGCAGCCTGGTCGATCCAGCGCGTCATCAAGATGGGACAGGTCGGCTCCACCGACATCGCGCTGTGGGGCTTCACGCCTGAAAACGTCGAAAAGCTCGTTCGCGCAAAAGACGAACACACGCTCGAGATCGAGCTGCCGCAGTCGGTCAATACCGATCTGGTGCTCTATTCGCTGGCGGGCTCGTCGATCGGCATCGTCGACAAAAAGACGGTGCTGTCGCACGAGGCGAACGGCGATTTCGGCGGTGCCTGGCTATCCGCCAATTCGGCCGGCAGCGGCCCATTTAGTCTGGCACAGTGGCGGCCGAACGACGTCGCGATCTTCAATGCGCAGCCGAAATATTGGGACGGCAAGCCGGCCATGGCGCGCGTCGTCGCTCGTCATATCCCGGAATCCGGCAATCTCCGGCTTCAACTCGAAGCCGGCGACGTCGATGTCGGGCAGTATGTGGCAAGCGGCGACCTCGATGCGCTCGCCACCAAGAAGGACATGGTCATCGAGAACGTCCCCGGTCTCGGCTTCTACTATATCGCCCTTAATCAGAAAGACCCGGATCTGCAGAAGCCGAAGGTTCGCGAGGCCTTCCAGCATGCCTTCGACTGGAAAGCGATCTCCGGCAACATCATGCGCTATACGGGCTTTCCCTGGCAGTCGATGATCCCGCGCGGCATGATCGGCGCCCCTGAGGAAGCTGCCTCGCACTACGATTACGATCCCGCCAAGGCCAAGCAGTTGCTGGCGGAGGCCGGATATCCCAATGGGCTGAAGAAGGTGCTCAATCCGTCGGGAGCCCCGACCCTGCCCTTCGCCGAAGCGCTGCAGGCGAGTGCCCGCGCCGCCGGCATCGATCTCGATCTCGTGCCCGGCGAGTTCACGCCCGCCTTCCGCGAGCGCAAATTCGAAGTGCTGCTCGGCAATTCCGGCGCCCGCCTGCCCGATCCCTTCGCGGTCGCCACGCAATATGCCTTCAACCCCGACAATAGCGACGAGGCACGCCTCGGCAGCTATTACCTCTGGCGCACGGGCATGAAGGTGGACGAGCTCAACACGCTCATCGACCAATCGATGAAGGAGCGCGACACGGAAAAGCGTGCCGACATCTTCAAGAAGATGGACGGCATCTATGCCGACATGGCCTCCCCGCTGGTCATCTTCTTCCAGCGAACCGACCCCTATGTCATGCGCGCCAACGTCAAGGGCTATCACGGGCATACGACATGGTCGACGCGCTGGCACGACGTGACCAAGGAGTAGAACGCCGTGGCAAGCGCCGATATGACATCGAAGGAGGAGAGCAGCCGGCACTCCCCGGCGGGCGGGTTCGCAGAGGCGGCCCCGCACCCGGCACTGAGCCTGCTGCGGCGCCTGGCGGGACGCGCCGTGGCCGTGGTGACGACGCTGCTCGGCCTGCTCTTCCTGACCTTCTCGATGGGCCGCCTGCTGCCTGCCGACCCGGTGCTCGCCGTCACCGGGGCGGAAGTCAGCAAGGAGGTTTACGATCGCGTCTATAACGAGCTGGGTCTTGGGCAGCCGATCTGGATGCAGTTCCTCTCCTACGTCGGCAAGATCGCCACGGGCGATCTCGGCATGTCGGCGACGACGGGCCAGCCGATCCTCACCGATCTGATGACGATCTTTCCCGCGACGATCGAACTTGCGATCATCGCCATGATCATCGGGGCGATCGTCGGCATTCCTTTAGGGATCACTGCTGCGGTCAGGCGCGGGACCATTATCGACCACGTCGCGCGGATCGTCGCCCTTGCCGGCCACTCCATCCCGATTTTCTGGACCGGACTGATGGCGCTCTTCGTCTTTTATGCGAAGCTGAAGCTCGTCGGCGCCTCGGGCCGGATCGATGTCTTCTATGAAGGCCTCGTCACGCCGATGACCGGCTTCCTCCTGATCGACGCGGCGATTCAGGGCCAATGGGACGTGTTTTACAACGCCCTTGGCCACATCATCCTGCCGGCGGCAATCCTCGGCTACTATTCCGTCGCCTATATCAGCCGCATGTCGCGGAGCTTCATGTTGGAGCAGCTCAGCCAGGAATACATCATCACCGCCCGGGCCAAGGGGCTTGGCACCCGCAAGGTGGTGTGGCGCCATGCATTCAAGAACATCCGCGTGCAGCTTTTAACGATCATGGCGCTGACCTTCGGCGGGCTCCTCGAAGGCGCGGTGCTGATCGAGACCGTCTTCGGGTGGCCGGGGCTCGGCCAGTACCTGACCCGCGGGCTGCAGATGAACGACATGAACGTGGTCATGGGTTCCGTCCTGACGATTGGCGCCGTCTTCCTGACGATCAACATCCTGTCGGACTTCCTTTATCGCATTCTTGATCCGAGGACACGATGACGCCATGACGATCTCCTCTGAGCACGCGGACAGCACTAACACTGGCGGCCTTCGCAACTGGCTGCTCGCGCCGGAACCGCGAGGCTGGTTCCAGTCATCCGCGCAGCAAATTCATCAGGGCTGGCGGAAATTCAGCCTGCACCCGCTTGGCCTCGCCGGATTGGCGATCATCGTGCTGCTGATCGTGGTGGCGACGGCGGCGCCCCTGCTGACGAGTTATGATCCGATCGTTCAGGACATGGCCGGGCGGCTTGCCCCGCCATCCGAGAGCCATTGGCTCGGCACCGACAATTTCGGCCGCGACGTCTTTTCCCGGGTGATCTACGGCGCCCGCACCACGCTCTACATCATCATGCTTGTCACGGTCATCGTCGCCCCGCTCGGCCTGTTGATCGGCACCGTCTCAGGCTATTTCGGCGGCATCGTCGATGAAATCCTGATGCGCGTCACCGACATTTTCCTTTCCTTTCCCGGGCTGGTGCTGGCGTTGGGTTTTGCCGCAGCGCTCGGTCCAGGCATCACAAATGCGATCATCGCGATTTCGCTGACGGCCTGGCCGCCGATCGCGCGTCTTGCACGCGCCGAGACGCTCAGCCTCCGCAAGGCGGACTACATCGCCGCCGTACGCCTGCAGGGCGCGACATCAATTGCGATCATCACCCGTCACATCCTGCCGATGTGCATTCCCTCGGTGATCGTCCGCGTCACCCTCAATATGGCCGGCATCATCATCACCGCCGCCGGCCTCGGCTTCCTCGGCCTCGGCGCGCAGCCGCCATGGCCGGAATGGGGTTCGATGGCCGCCAGCGGACGTGAATTCATGCTCGACAGCCCCTGGGTCATCGCGGCACCCGGTATTGCCATTGCGCTGGTCAGCCTCGCCTTCAACCTTGTCGGCGATGCGCTTCGCGATGTTCTCGATCCCCGAGGTTCGGAATGACTGACCTGATCGATATTCAGAACCTCGAAATCGCCTTCGGCGGCGGACAGGTGCGAGCCGTTCGCGGCGTCAGCTTTTCGCTTGGACAGGAAAAGCTCGGGATCGTCGGTGAATCCGGATCGGGAAAGTCGACCGTTGGCCGCGCGATCATGAAGCTGCTGCCACCGACCGCGATCGTCAATGCCGAGCGGATGCGCTTTTGCGACGTCGACCTGCTCAAGGCGAATGAAAAAACGATGATGACGATCAGGGGACGGCGGATCGGCCTGATCCTGCAGGATCCGAAATATTCGCTCAATCCCGTCATGCGGATCGGCGAACAGATTGCCGAGACCTACCGCTTCCATCATCCGAGGACGAGCAGGGCAAAGACCTGGCAGCAGGCTCTCGATATGCTCGAGGCCGTTCAGATCCGCGATCCGGAGCGTGTGGCCCGCCTTTATCCGCACGAAATCTCGGGCGGGATGGGCCAGCGGGCGATGATCGCCATGATGTTGATTGCCGAACCAGAAGTGCTGATCGCCGACGAACCGACATCAGCACTCGATGTGACGGTGAGGCTCGAGATCCTGGCTCTGCTCGACGAGCTCGTCTTGCGCCGCAATCTTGGGCTGATCTTCATCAGTCACGATCTCAATCTCATCCGGAATTTCTGTGATCGCGTCCTCATCATGTATGCGGGGCGGGTCGTTGAAGTGCTCGAAGCGCGCGATCTCGACAGGGCCAGACATCCCTATACGCAAGGGTTGCTGGCATCATTGCCGACGATCGAAGATCCACCTGCCCGGCTACCGATCCTGAAACGAGATCCGGCCTGGCTTGAAGAATTCGCATTGGAGCCGCCGCGGTGATTAAAATCGACAATCTTACGGTCCGTTTCGGACCCGGGCAGCGGCCTGTCGTCCGAGACGTAAGCTTCGCCATCGAAAAGGGAACTGCTTTCGGCCTGGTCGGCGAATCCGGCTGCGGAAAGTCCACTGTCCTGAGGGCGCTTTCCGGCCTCAACGCCAATTATGACGGCCGGATCGAGCTCCACGGAGAGACGCTGGACCAACAGCGCAGCCGGCCGTTCTTTCGCCGGGTGCAGATGGTGTTCCAGGACCCTTATGGATCGCTCCATCCCCGCAAGACCATCCGCTCGCAGCTGAAGGAACCGCTGCGCAACCAGGGCCTGGATACGAATTCCGTCGACATGAACGCCGTCCTGAGATCGGTCGGCCTTGACCCGGCGCTGAGCTACAGATTTCCGCACCAGCTGTCTGGGGGCCAGCGGCAGCGCGTGGCGATCGCCCGTGCCTTGACGCTGGATCCGGACGTTCTGCTTCTCGACGAACCGACATCGGCGCTCGATGTGTCCGTTCAGGCCGAAATCCTCAATCTCCTCCAGGATCTGCGAACCAATCGCGGCCTGACCTATCTGCTCGTCAGCCATGATCTCGCCGTCGTCTCGCACATGTGCAGCCGCGTCGCCATCATGGAAGCGGGCGAGATCGTCGAACAGGTCGATGTCGGTGCCTTGCGAAGAGGTGCGGTCGAACATCCTTATTCGCAACGCCTGCTGCGGGCGAGCCGGATGTATGGAAAGGCGTAATTCCCAATCTGGCCTTATTCGCTCGATCTAGAGTACAGGCCAAGGTCGCCTATCATCGCAAATTCGCAACGCTGATAGAACTCCGACAGCGCCCCTCCTCGCTTCGAGATCAGCCACAAGCTGCTACATCCTTCAGCTGTGGCTGTTTCGAACATTGCAGAAAGTAGAGCGGTCCCAATTCCCTTACCCTGTGCATCGGGCTGCACTGAAAGCTCGTCCAGATAAATGACCGGGCCGGTATGGCGCCGCTGTCGTATCCCGAGCGCAATGCCGAGCACCTTGCTTCCGTCAACTGCCGCAAGTGCAATTGACCTTGGAGTTTCAAGCACATAGGTCACATTTTCTGCAGCCGCTTCAAGGGACCAGCTCTCATTCCACGGAGGTAGGGCATAGGCATTTACCAATACGACGGCCGCACCGCTAATGTGTTTTTCAACCAGACGCTCGATCCGAAATGACATAAACTCGCCTCACGCCACGTCAGGTGACATTCGCCGAAGGCTGTTGGTTTCGCAATGGTGAGTTGCCTGCATCCGCAGGTTTTTCGCCGAACTTGTTCCTAAAGAGCAAAGATCGCGGGCGGGGCTGGAGGGAACTCGTCGAGAGCAGACAGCATCACTTCTTTTCGGCAAACTCGAGGCGGATGCCAGTTAACGCACCCGATTCAGAACCGTCCGGTGAATGCTGGGCAGATCGAGCATCCTGGTTCATGGCAGACCGGGCAACGCGATAAAACAGCGCATCCAACCTCTATTTCCAGCTCGTATAATCGTCGGCGACGCAACCGAACGGCGCGCGTTCCTGTCCAAACCGCTTCTTGAGCTGCTCGCATCCCCACTCATTCAATGGCGCCGGCATGAGATTGTTGATGTCCATGCCAGGCGATTGGAATGCTGTCGGTGAGGTCGTGACGTACCAAAGCCAGAAGCCGACCACACCGACGACGATCAGAAGCAACACACCGAAGAAAAGCTGCAGCCGCTTCCAGATCGACACCGTCTTTTTTTGTTCTTCAATCAAAACCGGCGCATCGCGATCGCTTTCTTGCTGATACGCAAAGGGCGCAAGAGCTGCGGTGCGCTCATCGTCCGTAAGCTCCACACGCTGCAGGCGATCGTCGAGAAGCACCGGCAGGGCTGTATTGCCGTGCCTGACTGCCAGTCCGATCGCCTTGCCCTTGGCTTCACCGACGATCAGAGGCTCCTCTCCACTCTTCATGCGCGTGTAAGCGGATCGCCCGGTTTTGTCGTTGGCAATCTTGTCGTTGTAGGTAATCGAAAGGACGCCGCGTTTGCGGTCGAATGCGGTGATCTCGACCGGAACAGGGGTCAGCATGGCAGGCCGGAGCAATTGGCCCTTAACCCGCCAAATGCGCATAGAGAAAAAAATCATCCCCAGGCCCATGCCGCCAAGCAGGACGGCGAACACTGCAAGCGTGACGATCCGGTTCCAGAGCATGTCCAAACCCAGGCTCATCGTCGCAAGTTCCGGGTGATCGGCTGAAATCACCAGATCCGTTTCATAGTCGCCGGTATGGAAATCGACGAACATGACCTCGACTTCGGTATCGTAGTCTCGTCCACCGTAGCTGTAGACCAGGCGTGCCTCGCAATCGGTAAAGACTGCCCTGCGTGTCGTGCATCGCCCGTTCTGCACGTCCCCATTTTCGAGCGTCACGGGGTTCTGGCTGATCTGGAAATCGCGGAACACGCCTGGTGCTTGCGAGACGAATAGAAAGATGGCGAGTGCCAGGATGATTGGCGTTGACCAGAAATAAGCGTTCGGCGTGGAGATGACGTTGCGCGCCAACGAGATCGGGCGACTAGGTAGAACAAGCGAAGGCAATGGCGTCGAACTCCTCGTGTGACAGCGCTGGCTTCCACAATCTGATTGTGTAAAATCGATCTAAAGCCTCAGGTGGGCGATCGGCAATCCCTCTTAGGGTCCGAAGGTAGCATTGGTATCTTGATCTGTTGAAAACCTGCACGCTGTGGCGAGCGAGTTGCTCTCGAATGTCGACGACTCGTCTCCTCGGCGCTGCGAGACACATGAATTAAGATGGTGATGGCTGCGAACGTGGTCGAATGCTTCCCATACGGAACCAATTCACCGCAAAGCGGTTATATCAGACCCTCCCGATCAGCCGAGCGTCGTTATGCAGATGTTACGCGGTCCGAAAGTTACTCAGCTGATGAAGGTCCTTGCGTGCGCCATCGCCGTTGCGACGGCGTCGATAGTTGTGGCCGGCGACGCCAAGGCCGACGAATCCGCGTTCCTGAAAACACTGGCGGGAAATTGGAGCGGTAAGGGTACGGTGAAAGTGCGGACAAATGCCCCCACCATGACAGTCACTTGCCGTTTCAAGTCAGACGCGAATGCAAGCTCCCTCGCACTCAATGGGCGCTGCACCAGTCTCGTGCTTTTTTCCCGTGTCATCAGCGCTAACCTCAAGGCTAGCGGTGACACCTACACCGGCTCCTACGTGGGCGCGGGCACTGGCACTGCGGGTCTTGGCGGAAAACGCGCTGGCAATGCCATAAGCCTCGCGATCAGATGGGCGAAAGAAGTCAATGGCGATCGACTTGCGCAGATGACGATCGAAAAAACCGGGGCATCGGGCATGCGCCTCACAACCGTCGATACCGACCCCGCGACAGGTCGATCCGTTGTTACGAGCCGCATTGAGCTACGTCGGAGCTGATATCTTTTTGCGTTCAAAAAGCCGCCAGTGTGCTAAAGGGTTGATAGAGAAGCCCCGAAGCTATAGTTTCGCCTTCGCAAATCGCTGAACGACACAAGGAAATAGTTATCTCATGCCGACAGGTACCGTTAAATTCTTCAATGACGACAAGGGCTTCGGCTTCATCACCCCTGAGGGTGGCGGGCAGGACGTTTTTGTTCACGTGTCTGCGCTGCAAAGCGGCGGGTCGCTCCGCGAAGGCGACAAGGTCAGCTTCGAAATCGGACAGGATCGCAAGACCGGAAAATCGAAGGCTGAGAACGTCTCGACCATCTGATCGAAAACCGAAGATGGCCCAGCCTGCGTTGAGCAGGTTGGGCTCGTCGTCATGGCGACCTGCGATGTCGCCCTCTTCCGCAAACGACTCCAGCCGGAGCGTTTCCGCCTGTCCCCGTGTCACGAAAACGCTCTATCTTTTTGTTCTGCGCAGTTCCGGGCGCAAGACCACTCCGCAATATGCCGGAGTTGCTCTACAGCCGATTGGCACGCAATAAGGTGTCACGAGACAAATATCCCGCAAGCGTCCCATCGGCGGCTCTGACATGCAGTCCCGGCATCTCACCGGAGAGGATGAGCGCCAAGGCGTCGTGAACCGTGGCGTCGGCGGCGATCTCGGCATCGGCGCTAGACGGTTCCAGCGCGGTGGTCATGATCATCGATACGGCAATCAAGCTCAACCTTTTTGTGGCTCGGTCGGGACGGAGGATACTCTCGACAAATTCATTGACGGGATGCGCAAGATTGCTTGCGGGGTATCATATTGAAAGATGATCGATCAGACGATATTCAGCAGCCCAATCAGGCAAAGCCCGAGAGCCCCCAACGCCAACAGCGACAGCGTTGCCGCGGCGAGGACACGACCGCCGGTATGCGCGACCGACCTGACATCGACCGAGAGGCCTAAAGCGGCCATCGCGGTGACGGTGAAGGCGGCGGAGACAGCCGCCATCCCGGGCAGCAGCGGCGCCGGGATTGCGTCGAGCGAACGAAGCGTCGCCATGGCAGCAAAACCGAGGATGAACCACGGAAGAGCATGGCGGAGCTTGACTGGCGAACCGCCAGGACCGCGGCCATGAACTGCGCTGAGCACGAGGATGACGGGTCCGAGCATCATCACGCGGATCAGTTTGACGAGCGTGCCCACCTGAGTGCTAACGGCCCCGGCAGAGGCCGTGGCCGCCAGGACCTGCGGAACGGCATAGGCCGTCAGTCCTGCGAAAACGCCATATTGTACGGCGCTGAGACCAAAAAGCAGGTGAAGCAGAGGCAGCGTCAGAACCGCGCCGATGCCGAGCACTGCGGTAAAGGCTATCGAGGCCGCAATATCGTCCGGTTTGGCGCCGATTACCGGTGCTGCAGCGGCAATTGCAGAATTGCCGCAGATCGAATTGCCGCAAGCAACCAATGTCGCCAGGCTGGCCGACAGCCCGAAGAGCCGGCCGATAGCAAAGCTGCCGGCCAAAGACAGAGCAACCAGAACGGCAATTCCGCCGACCAGCGGCAGTCCAGCCTGACTGATGGCAGCCGTGCTGAGCGAGGCGCCGAGCAACACGACCGCAATCTCGAGCAAGGTCTTGGCGGCGAATTGGATGCCGGGAATGAAGGTCTGCGGCAGGCAGACCGAGGAGCGCACGGCAATGCCGATCAAAATGGCGAGCACGAGGTTCTCGATCAAATGCGAGCCGGAAACCATCATCTGCAGCTGTTCAACGAGATAGGCAGAGAGCGTGACCGCCGCACACAGGACGAGTCCCGGGAGGACGGCAGGAAGCGACAGGGAACGGGAGGCGGAAACGATCATCGGCAAGACCTTGCAGAGGACCGTAATTTTCCCACACTCGATTGTCGCCTTCCATTGAATAGTATAGCAAAGTTCATTCGACAAAATCGAACGATTAGATCAATGACGTTTGAACAGCTTTCCATTTTTGTTGCGGTTGCGGAACGCGAGCATCTGACCAATGCCGCCTTTGCGATCGAGCTGACGCCCTCGGCCGTCAGCTCGGCTATCCGCAATCTCGAGACCTCCTATGGCGTCGAGCTTTTCCACCGCGTCGGACGCCGCATAGAACTGACATATGAGGGACGGGTGTTTCTGGGGGAGGCAAGAGCGACGCTGGCACGCGCAAAGGCGGCAGCGCTCGTGCTGTCCGATCTCGGCGGCTTGCAAAAGGGTGAACTGGTGGTTTTTGCGAGCCAGACGATCGCCAGCTACTGGCTACCGGCGATGCTGATGCGTTTCAAGATTCGCTACCCAGGCATTGACCTGAAGCTGATGATTGGCAACACGACCACCGCCGCAAAAGCAGTCCTCGATGGATTGGCCGAAGTCGGGTTCGTCGAAGGCAGCGTTGATGAGCCGGCGCTGCATGTTCAGCCGCTTGCCGAGGACGAGCTGCTTGTCGTCGTCGGTCCGCGCCATCCCTGGGCGCGTGGCAAACCAATTGCTCCGGCAGAGTTGGTTTCGGGCACGAAATGGGTCATGCGGGAAAAAGGGTCCGGAACCCGGTCGGCCTTCGAGGCGACGATTTCCAATCTCGGCATAGACCCTGGAGATCTGGCTGTCGCGCTTCAACTGCCGTCGAACGAGGCGGTCATATCGGCAGCAAGAGAAGGTCTCTGCGCCACAATCGTTTCGGGAGCCGTGGCCGCGCCGCTCTTGACGCAAGGTCTGCTGGTCAAGGCGCGCTTCCCCCTGCCGTCCCGCCAATTTGCAATTCTGCGGCATAAACAAAGGCACGCCAGTCGTGCCTCGCTGGCGCTGGAAACGATTTGCCGAGAGGACAAAGCTGCCGAAGTCCAAAATTGGGATGATTGGGCGCTCTAGCTGATCCAAGCCGCCGACGGTCTTTGTCGTTGCTGCTCACGGGCGCGTCAGCGGTACTCTTCCACCCCCCGGAACGGTTTGGCCTGCTTCATGGCATTTTGGTGGTCGCCACGCACGACGATGTCGTGACATTTTCAGCATGGGGATGCCCACTTGCTGGCATCGGTGCTCCTTGATCAGCGAGCGGGCTTCTGTCACCAGGCTCGCTAAATTGCGCGTCCAAAACTTGTCACCGCATCGTCTGATGCGTCCGACGTCACCACCGCAATAGGCTTCGCGCGAAGCCGGCTTGCGTCGCGGGCGGGCGGAAGTCCGAACAGCCGCCCGTATTCCCGGCTAAATTGGGAGGCGCTTTCATAGCCGACGGCGAAAGCGACACGGGCGGCGTCGCCCCGAGTCTCGAGCAACAGACGGCGTGCCTCGTGGAGACGGAACCGCTTCTGATACTGAATGGGCGTCATGGTCGTTGCCGCCTTGAAATGACGGTGGAACACCGAAGCACTCATTCCGGTCATCCGCGCCAGATCTTCGACCTTGAAAGATTCCGTGAAGTTTTCGCGAATCCAGGCGAGCGCCCGCCTGACCTGAGACTGGCGGCCGTCGATCTGTGCGATCTGCCGCAGCTTCGCTCCCTGCGGTCCCCGCAATAGGCGGAACAGGATTTCCCGCTCAATCATTGGTGCCATGACGGAAATTTCGTTTGGCCTATCGAGAAGTCGCATCATACGTAGAAACGCTTCCTCGAGCTGAGTATCGGTCGGGCTCACGCCCAGGCCACACAAGAATTCCGGATCATGGACATCAGGCATCTCAATCAGAAGATCGGCGATGTTACTGGCGTCAAAGCTGAACCCGACGCCAAGAAATGGCTTCTGAAGGCTCGCTTCGGATATTCTGCCAAAGACAGGAACCTCGACCGAGGCCACGAAGTAGCTGCCCGCTCCATGGTGTAATACGTTCTCGCCGCAAGTGATTGCCTTGGCGCCTTGTAACACCAAGCATATGACAAGCTCCGTCATGCCTGCCGTCGGCTCAGTCGTGCGTTCTGCTCTTAGCAAACCGACGCGTGGAATGGCGGTCGTCGTACGACCGCCACGCGAGTGCCTCTCGATCAGGGACCTTAGTTCTTCGCCCACATTGTCCATGCTGTTAAATTGCACCCTCCTCCAACGCGCGCAAGTCTTTCGGCAGGATTAGGCAAGAGTTCAGTAGAATTTGGCACGCGGCCGGAAAAGCGCCTACTCATATTGGACGGGCAACCAGAATGGAGAATCACCATGTCGAAGAATGCATTGATCACCGGCGCCAACAAAAGCATCGGATTTGAAACCGCTCGACGGCTCGGGGGAATGGGTTATCGTGTTTGGCTTGGTGCCCGCGATGCGGGGCGCGGTGAGAGTGCGGCGGAAACTCTGCGAGCTCAGGGTCACGATGTGCGCTTCCTTGAAATTGCCGTCGAGGAGGACGCAAGTGTGAAGGCAGCCGCGGATCGTGTCAGACAGGAAGACGGCAAGCTCGACGCACTGGTCAACAATGCGGGCATACCCGGAGCATTCATCGACCCGGCAGATCAGACCGTAGACGACATCCGTCAGGTCTACGAGATCAACGTATTCGGGCCAATCCGAATTACGCAAGCTTTCCTGCCTCTGCTCAAAGCAGCGAGTTCCGCCAATGTCGTCAACGTCAGCAGCGAACTCGGTTCGCTTGGCGCCCTGACAGACCCGGAGAGCGAATTCTTTGGTGTGAACAGCCTGGGCTACAACAGCTCGAAGACCGCCCTCAACGCAGTGACCGTATCGTTTTCCAAGGCCCTCGCGTCGTTCGGCATCAGGGTCAACAGCGCGGATCCCGGATACACGAAGACCGATTTTAACGGCAATACAGGCTATCGGACGGTCGAGCAGGCGGCTGAGATCATCGTCCAGCTTGCAGTCGCGAACGACGGCCAGACGGGTGCCTTCATCAATGACAAGGGCACGCTGCCTTGGTGAGCCTGACTTAATATTTGGGGCGGGCGGCGGTGCGCCCAATTTAATCGCTGGTTCCACGACTGTACGTCACGGCGCCTCGATCAGACAGGTAAGCTGTCGGTCAACGTGAACGAGAACGGTCGCTCGCCATTCGCCTATGGCAAATTCGAGTACAGCCGCTTCAAACTGACCATTGACATCGGCAGTGTTAAGGCAGAAGCCGCACTCGGCCGCGCATGCGCGGCCGTTTTTGCGAGGATGCGAGAGATGACGACCAAGACTGGCTTAGCCGATGCCGGAAACCTGATCATAACAGGCGTCGTGCTGATGCTGCTCGGCGATCTGCTCTTTGCGCTGAACGATGCAATGGGCAAGTGGCTGGTCGCCAGCTTTGCCGTCGGCCAAGTGCTGGTGATCCGCTCGGTCGGCGCCTTCATCGTGCTCGGACCAATGATCCTCCGGCAAGGGCCGATGGCGTTGTTCCGCGTCGAGCAGAAGGGCCTCCAGTTCATCCGGGTCTTCATGGCGACTGTCGATGTCGCCTTGTTCTACGCTGCCGTCGCCTATCTGCCGCTCGCAGATGTGATGACCTTCTATATGGCCGGGCCGATCTACGTTGCGGCGCTCTCGCATTTCTTTCTCGGAGAAAAGATCGGCTGGCGCCGTTGGCTCGCCGTTCTGACCGGCTTCGCAGGCGTCGTCATCGCGCTGCGTCCGTCCACGGCGATGCTGTCGCTTCCATCGCTCTTCGGGCTTGCCGGCAGTCTTGCCTTTGCGCTGTCGCTGGTGATGAGCCGCTATCTGCGCTCGACCAGCGACACGACGCTCGTGACATGGCAGACGGTCGCGGCGCTCGTCACCGGCATCGTCCTGAGCATCGGTCATTGGCAGCCGGCGGCGCTCATCGATTGGTCCGGCATGCTGCTGCTCGGCGTCGTCGCCTCCTGCGCGCATCTGCTCATCACCCGCTCGCTGAAGCTCGCACCGGCATCGCTGCTCGCGCCGCTGCAATATACGCTGCTGCTCTGGGCGATCGTCCTCGGCTACCTCTTCTTCAATGATATTCCCGATACGCAGATCATCGTCGGTGCCGCAATCATCGTCGTTGCGGGGCTCTTCATCTTCCATCGGAAGAATTTGAAAGAGACGGTTCCGGCCGAAGCCGTCCCGCCCGACGGTCATTGAGAACTGGTGCAATCGCAGCAAAGGCGCGAAGCGGTTTTATAAAGGGCTAGGGCATTTTCGTCACTCGGAAAGACGGAGATGTTTTAGCTCTCATCCGCGGGCGGCTCCTCCCAGCCGAAGACGCTCCGACCGCCGAAATCGGCGGATTGGCGGAATTCGCCGGCGATGATTTCCTTGAGGTCTGGACCCGTCACATAGCGTTCCATCTGCCTGGATTGGTCGTCCAGGCGCTTGAGCGCCTGCAACTCCTCCTCGCGTCCGAGCCTGCCCTTCTGCACCGCCGTTTTCATCACGGCGATCGTCTCATCATAAACCTTGAGCGGGACCGGAAAAGGATGGCGATCCTTGCCGCCATGGGCGATCGAGAAGCGCGCCGGATCGGAAAAACGGCATGGCGCGCCGTGGACGACTTCCGCCACCATCGCCAACGCCTCCACCGTGCGGGCGCCCACGCCTGGAACGAGTAGCAGCTCTTCGAAATCCGCCGGGCCGCGGTCGGCAGCGGCAGCCAGGTTTCCATGCAGCCGCCGCATGTTGACGTCGCTCTCGCGGACATCGTGATGGGCAGGCATGATCAGGTGCGGCAGCATCGGCTGTGCGGCAGGTTCGGGCGCCGGCTCTTCGGCACGCAGCAAGGCAGCGGCCTCGCGGATGATCCGGTCGGGACCGAGGGTCGCCAGCAGATCGAGCTGACCGCGTCGCGAGCGTTCCGCTCGCCGGTCGGCAAGATTGACGATTTCACCCTGGCTCCTTCCCTCGATTGCCGCATGCGGCGAATCCACGAAGCTCTCCAAGCCTTCGGACAACCAGTGATAGCGCCGGGCCTGCCGCTTGTCGCCGTTCATGCCCTGCTGCACGACCACCCAATGGCCGTCATCGGCGACGATGAACCCGTGCAGATAAAGATCGAACCCGTCCTGAAGGGCGGCGCTGTCGACCTTGGCTATAAGACGGCTCGTGGTCGCAAGCCCCTCGCCGTCGAGACCGACACGCTCGCCAATCGAGACGAGCTCCAGCGGCGTCTTGCGCGAATGCGCGCCGCGGCCGCCGCAAACATGCAGGCCGAGCTCGCCGGCACGCGGCTTCAGCCCGCGTTTCAGCGCGCCGAGAACGCTGGTCGTGATGCCGGAGGAATGCCAGTCCATGCCCATGACCGCGCCGAAGGACTGGAACCAGAAGGGATGCGCCAGCCTGCGCAGGAATTCGTCGCGGCCATAGTGATGGACGACCGCCTCGGTGATCAGCGTCCCGAGCCGCGTCATCCGGTCGCCTAGCCAATGCGGCACGCGTCCTCCGTGAAGGGGAAGATCGGCGCTGCCTGCTCGTTGTGACATTTCGCTGTGTCAATCCTCTATGGCGGGCCGCCGCCCATTGCAACAGCCGCGTCCTGCGATCGGGAACCCGGTGAAATTCCAGGCGTTTGTTCTCAGTCGAGAGGCCGAGGCAAACATGACCGCATTTGAAACCATGTCCGATCAATCGTACCTGACCCGAACGAAAGCGCAACATCCGTGCGGCGAAAAACAAGAAAGCACGGCACGGCGCCTGCAAGGATATGCGGAAAAGGCTGCTTTCCTGATCAATGGTAACCGCTATTTCTCAGAACTGGCGCGTGCGTTGCGGCAGGCGCGACGCAGAGTGTGGATCATTGGGTGGGATTTCCATCCCGATATTCGGATCGAGCCCGAAAAATCCGACGAAACCTTGGCCGACCTGCTGCATTCCGTAGTAGCGACGAACCCCGACCTCGAAATACGCATCCTCGTTTGGGCGCTGGGGCCGATCTATTCGGACAAATCAATCCAGTTGCTTCGGAAGAAGGATTTTCCAAAGGATGACAGGATCGATCTGCGCTTCGACCTTCCATGTACAGTACGCGGCTGCCATCATCAAAAGCTCGTCTGCATTGATGATGCCGTCGCCTTCATCGGCGGCATCGATCTGACGTCGCGGCGATGGGACACAAGGCGCCATCGCGTCATGGACAGGTGGCGGCGCGACCCTGGTGGCGAGCCCTACGATCCTCTGCATGACGTTCAGGCGATGACCACTGGCGATGCCGCCCGGATGATCGGCGACATCGCCAGGCGGCGCTGGGAAAACGCCACCGGCGAACGCCACCTGCCGTTGACTGAGAGCGTTCCCTTCACATGGCCCGCCAATCTCGCCGTTTCCATGCAGGAGATCCCGGTCACCTTGGCGCTGACCGAACCGTCGACCGCTTTTCGCAACGGCATCAGCGATGGCATCGCCATGACATTGGACGTCATCGCCCGGGCGCGGCGGCAGCTCTACGTCGAGGCGCAATACCTCGCCTCCTTCCGTGTCGCCGACGCCATTGCCGCGCGGCTGCAGGAGGAGGACGGGCCCGAGGTCATCATCATCTGCACGCGGAGCTCTCACGGCCTGATCGAAAAAATCGTCATGGGCGGCAATCGCGACCGCGTCATCCGCCGCCTCAAACGCGCCGATCGCGCAGCCCGCCTGCGCGTCTACTATCCCGTCGTGCCCGGGCCAGTGCAGAAAAAGGACAACGAGGTGGAGGTGCTCATCCACTCCAAGCTGATGATTGCCGATGATGAGCTGATCCGCATCGGTTCCTCCAATCTCAACAATCGCTCGGAAGGGCTGGATTACGAATGCGACATGCTGTTCGAGGCCGACAGCGGCGAACACCGCCGCGCGATCGCTGATCTGCGTAGCCGGCTTCTGGCGGAATATCTCGGCACCGCCCCGGAGACTTTTGCCACAGCCTTCATGAGAAGCGGCTCGGTGGTCCAGGCAATCGACGCACTCAACGACGGGCCGCGAGGTTTGCGGGAATTCGCCGTCGATCTGTCGGGCAGCATTTCGCCGATTCGGGGTACTGGCCTCTTCGATCCGGCTCGGCCTTTCGCACCCCTAGACCGACTGGGCCTCGGGGCGCTCGTCCGCCTCCTCATCCGCCCCGCGTGATTTCCGCCGGAAGATTACCTCGCTGATAACAAGGAGCATGGTACCGAGCGCCAGCGGAATGAAGAAATAGGCACAGCGGAATGCAATCAGCGCGCCGATCGACGCCTCCTTCGGCACCGCGTAGGAGACAGTTGCCTCGAGCACGCCGAGACCGCCCGGAACATGCGTTGCGATGATCGCCGAATTGGCGAGCACGTAAGCCGTTACCGATCTGAAGAAGGCAACGTCGCCGAAGGTGGAAAGCATCTGATGCAGACAGGCGGAGACGAACATGAAGTTGATCGTCCCAATTCCGACCTGCGCAACCGCGATCGAAAATCGCGGCAGCTGAAACGACCAGCGCCACAGCCGCAACGTGCCGCGGACGAAAAGCGCCAGAGACGCATAGACGACCGGCACCATCAGCGCCAGTGAACCGAAGACACGGGCGCTTGCAGGATCGATGCGCAACAGGCGCCCGGCATCGCCGGGATTGATAATCATGGCGAGGCCGCCGAGCGCGATGAGCCCGAGCCCCACAGTGACACCGCAAAACAAGATGACTTTCGCCACGTCTTCCGTCGTCAGCCCCCAACGCGAATAGTACCGATAGCGGAAGGCGCCGCTGCTTAGTCCGGCAAACCCGATATTGTGGCCGAGCGAAAGGCTGACGAACGAGGCGAGTAGAATGTTCCGGTATGGCAAGGATTTGCCGAGCGAGCGGATCGCCAGGAGGTCGAAGCAACTGAGGCAGAGATAAGATGCCGCCGTAAACAGAAGCGCTGTGCAGAAGGTCAAGAATGGAATGCTGCGAACCGATTGGACGATCTCATCCAGGCTGTACTGTTGGAAGATCCGATAGAGAAGGAAGACCGCAAGACAAAGGGCGGCAATTAATAATCCATTCCAGATTATGCTTTTCAGGCTCATCTATTATCCATTCCGAAGCGCGATGCGCAGATTTTGCGGGCGAGCGCTTCCCCCTGCCTTCGAAGAAAGCACGAAGGCGTTACGTCGATCATCTGGAACGATCAAACGAGTTCTGTGTTCCCCCGAAGGACAATTTCCATGTCCTGGGGGAACGAGCTTTCAGCGGGGCCGATGCCGGATCAATCAATCAAACTCCTGACCTATAATGTGCACAGCTGCATCGGCGGCGACCGGAAGCTCGATCCCGGCCGCATCGCTTCTGTCATCGCCGAGGCGAAGGCTGATATCGTCGCTCTTCAGGAGGTCGATGTTCTCCGGCGCAGGACCGGCGGTGTTGACCAGGCCCATGCGATCGCCTCGCTTTTGAAGATGCAGGCTCATTTCCATCCGGCGCTGTCGATTGCCGAGGAGCAGTATGGCGATGCGATCATCACGGCGCTGCCGACAGGCGCGGTCAAGGCCGGCCCGCTGCCATCCATTGGCGAACAGCGCGGCGCTTTGTCTGTCGAAATACTGGTCGGCGACAGAAAACTGCTGGTCGTCAACACCCATCTCGGCCTTCGTGGTCGCGAGCGCATCCGGCAGATGACGACATTGCTGAACCCCGGCTGGCTGCGCGGCACGGCGGATGAGCCTCTTCCAACCATTCTCTGCGGCGATTTCAACGCCATTCCGTCCTCGGCGACCTACCGACTTGCCGCGCGGTCATTGAAAGACGCCCAGCTCGCAGGCGGCGCCGGGCCGAAAGCGACCTTTCCGTCGCGCTACCCGCTGATGCGCCTCGACCACATCTTCGTCACTGACGATCTCATCGTCAAACAGGCGGCGGTCTTGGAAAGCCGCCTGACAAGGATCGCATCGGACCACCTGCCCCTGCTCGCCGAAATCGGCTTCGCCTGATAGTCATCGGCATTGATGACTTTACCGGGCGAGCTTCCGGTTCATCACCGCCGCCACCAACGGCAGCGCCGTCGTCGCCACGGCTGCCAGAGGCAACCTCATGATGCCGCGCGTGACGACGAAGGCCGCCGCCATAGCACCTGCCAGCTTGAGCCAGGGCTGATTGCCGAGCTGCGCATGCGCGCTGGCATCGGCCCATCGGACGTTCTCCGTAACAACGGTCGCGGCCTGATGTTTGATCACGTGAAGGCGAGCCCGTAGGTTTTCGAGTTCTTCTCTCAGTTCTTGCAAACGGCCTTCCAAGACATGACCTTCGTAGATCGGGAGGGGCTCCTCGACGGTGTCTGCAACGGAAGCATAACCACCGAGCGTCGCAATATATGCCCGATATTCGGCCTCGCTGGCGAAACCCTCACGTCTAATAAGATCAGGGTTGATGCTCGCCTCTTCAAAGGAGGCCGGCGCGATTTCCACACCGTCGTGCATATCCTTGTTTGTGCCGGTGTCCCCGAGTTCGTCCTTGAACATGATGCGTCTCCAGTTGTTCCTGGCGATAGAACGCTCGAGGGCTCAGAAGGATGCATCGGCCTCCGCTCCTGCCTTCATCTTCGCGAGGCGCTGAAACGCTCCGGCCGAAAATCCGCCAGCAGCTGATGGCGACGTCCAGTGCCGATCTCGTCCGCCAGCAGTTCGCCGGCAATTAGGCCGAGGGTGGCGCCGCTATGGCTGAAAGCGACGAAATAACCCGGGATCGACGGCAGTTCGCCGAAGACGGGCTCGCCGTCGCCCGGAATGGGCTTCGGCCCGACCCCATAATCTTCGACCTCCAGCGCCGGATTGCCTTCGAGAACCCTGGAGGCCTCGCGCAGCAGCCCCTCCAGCGTCGATTGTCTGATTTCGTAGCTGCCGTCGGGCCTGACACTCACCTCTTCCTCGGACCAGGCGGAATCGAGCGCGAAGCCACCGTTGGGCGTCGGCCGGATGGCGACGCGAGGGGTGTTGAGCACGGCCTTCAGCGGGTGGCGGATCGGCTTGGTCCGGACGAGAAGCGCGACGGGCGTTGCATCGCCGATATGCTGGCCGACCTCGGCCACGATTGCGGGGACGTCGCCGCCGGCAGCGAGCAGCACGGCATCCGCATCGCGGCGCATGCCGTCTGCCGTGATCACGCCACGGGCACGCCCGCTTTCGACGTCTACCGTCGCGCGACCCGCGTCCGTGATGATCTCGCCCCCCAACGTGCGGTATTCCTGCGCCAGCACGCCGATCAAGGACGGAAGATCGACCCAGCCCTCCCCGGGATTGAAGATCGCGCCTTGGCGCGTCACAGTACTCGCGTCCACACCTGGCGTTACCCCAGCAATTCTTTCCGAGGAGAGCCATTGCGCGTGATAGCCTAGCTCACGCTCATAGTCGAAGACCTCGGCGATCTCGTTGCTGGCATCGTCCGCATCCCAGGTCAAGCCGCCGTTGAAGCGCAGCCACGGCGCGTCGGGATTCCGGACAGCCAGCGTGCGGTAGCGATCTATGCCGGCCAACCGCAGCCGGTGATAGGCCTCGGTGCGTTTGCGTGCCGAGTTGAGCCAGGCGAGCGAACGGCCGGAGGCGCCATTGGCAAGCGGGCCGTCATTGACGAGCACGGTGCGGACCCCGAGCCGTGCCAGATGGACAGCGGTCGAGACGCCAAAGATGCCGCCACCGATGACGACGACCTTGGAAGGCTTGATGGAAGCGTTCATGTCGATAACCTTGTTTTCTGCTCTTACTAGATGAAATCCGGCACGCCGGCGTGAGGACGACCGGGAGCACCATGCGTTGCCTCAGGCGCTTCAGAGAACTTCAGCAAGGAAGCGCTTCAGCCGCTCGCTTCGGGGATTGTCGAAGATCTGCTGCGGGCAGCCCGCCTCGACGATGCGGCCCTCATCCATGAAGACGACCTGATCGGCCACCCTGCGCGCAAATCCCATCTCATGCGTCACCACGGCCATCGTCATGGCCTGGCGGCCGAGAGCGGCCATCAGGTCAAGCACACCTTTCACCAGTTCGGGATCGAGCGCACTCGTCACTTCGTCAAACAGCATGATCTCCGGATCCATGGCCAGCGCGCGTGCGATGGCGACGCGCTGCTGCTGCCCACCCGACAGACCTGCCGGCCGATGATCCCTGCGTTCTGCGAGACCGACCTCGGCCAGACGTGCCTCGGCGATGCGCCGCGCCTCCTGCCTCGGCATCTTCTTGATCTTGGTCAGCGAAAGCATGACGTTTTCAAGTGCCGTGTGGTCGGGAAACAGGTTGAAGTGCTGGAACACCATCCCCACGCGCCGGCGCAGCCTCTCTTGCTTCATCGCCAGGATGCTCTCGCCATCGAGCAGGATGTCGCCGCTTTTCGGTTCGACAAGCCTGTTCATGCAGCGCAGCAGCGTCGATTTGCCCGAGCCGGAAGGGCCGATGATGCAGGTGACGGTGCCGGCGGCGATGTCGAGATCGACACCCTTGAGCACGTCGAAATCGCCATAGGCCATGGTGAGGTCGCGGATGTTCAGGACGCCGCCTTTGAAGCGCGGTGTCCTCTCCTCGGCCGTGCCCGTGGGGTGGGGGCCGGCAGCGGCCCGCAATTCGCTTACCTCGACCAATCCGCTCGCAGCACCCGAGCCGCGGCCTTGTTTTCCGAGGCGCAGTCTCGCATCAATATAATTGACAAAGTGGGTCAGCGGCACGGTGATGACGAGATAGAAGACGCCCGCCAACAGCAGCGGTGACAGATTGCCCGTGACCACCGCCTGATCTTGCCCAACACGGAAGATTTCCCGCTCGGAGGCGAGCAATCCCAGGAAGTAGACAAGGCTGGAATCCTTGACGTTTCCGATGAATTGATTGACCAGCGCCGGCAGAACGCGCCTGATGCCTTGTGGAATGACGATCAGGCGCATGCCCTGGCCGTGGCTCATGCTGAGCGCCCGGCAGGCTTCCATCTGGCCGCGCTCGACGCTTTGAATGCCGGACCGGAAGATTTCGCCTATATAGGCTCCGGCAATCAGGCTGAGCGCCAGGATGCCGAGCGGAAATGGAGACGGACCGAAGATCTCGCGCCCGATACGGGCAAAACCCTGGCCGATGATCAGGATCGTGACGATCGCGGGCAGCCCGCGGAAGATATCGGTGTAGATGCGCGCCGGCAGCCGCAGCCAGCGGGATTGCGAGATGCCCATCACAGCAAGCGCCATCCCGATGATGACGCCGAGCACGGTAGAGGCGGCGGCCAGGATCAGCGTGTTCTTGAGGCCGACGCTGATCATGCTCGGCAGAACGTCCGCCATGGCGTCCCAGTCCAGGAAGCTGCGGCGGAGATTTTCAAGCCAGTTCATTCAGATCCCCATGAATTCTTACCCGGCGCAGACGCCGCCGTCCGGCAGAGCCTTGGTAAGCCGCCCACCATGAGCGGGCGGCTTGCGGCGTCACTTCTTGGGAAGATATTGTTCCGGCATCGGTGAGCCGGGGAACCACTTTTCGTAAAGGGTCTTCCAGGTGCCATCCTGCATCGCGTCGTGAAGCGCGCCGTTCAACGCCGTCCGGAAGGCATCATTTCCTTTTCGGACCACGAAGCCTGCCGGCGCATCGAAGGACGGGATGTTTACCGCAACCTTCAGTGCGGGATAGCGCTCGCCATATTGCTTGGCAGCCTCGTAGTCGAGAAAATGCGCATCGACCGTTCCGTTGTTGAGCGCGGCCACGCCGGAATTGTTGTCGGGGAATTTCACCAGATCAGTTCCCCCGAAATTCTTGGCTGCATAGACTTCCTGCAAGGTTCCCTGCACGACGCCGAGACGCTTGCCCTTGAGGCCATCGGCATCCTTGATACCGGCATCCGGGGTCAGGACGGAGAGATAACCGGCGAGATAGCCGTCGGAAAAGTCGACCGTCTTCTTGCGGGCTTCGGTGGTTCCGATCGCTGCAACGGCAACGTCGAACCTTTCGTTTGCGACCGACGGCAGGAGTGCAGAAAATTCCTGGCCCGTGAACGTCACCTTGTCTTTTGGAAAGCCGAGGCGGGAGACGACGTTGAGAAACAGTTCGATATCGAAACCGGTGAACTGGCCGTCCGCAGTCGCAAACGTATAGGGCTTGGAATCGCCCATCGTGCCAACGCTGATAGTCCCTGGCTCGATCAGGTTATAGGGATTGTCAGCCGCCGCTGCGGAGCCTGCGCCCATCGCAAGAAGGCATGTTAAAAGGCCAGCGCGCAATGGGGCGAGGGTGGCCACGAATGATTCAAAAGGCTTCATGTTCGTTCTCCGCTCTGAAAGGAATGCTCTTGTCGGCATCGTCGGGTCGCCCTGCCCCGCCACATATGCGGCTAAAGGCTTCCTGGACAAGATACCGGTCTCCCGTATAAAGAGACCGGTCTCATAACATATTTGATATCCGTCAATTGACCGGTAGTCAACAACTCTTGTAGTCCTCAGCTCATGGAAGATTCCGCTCATCCGAAACGTTCAGTCACGGTCGCCGACGTCGCGAAGGCCGCAAAGGTCTCGAAGGCGACGGCCGCCCGCGTTCTCGGCGGCTACGGCGTGGTCAGCGCCAAGGTCACAGATCAGGTGATGGCGGCTGCCGCCGCCCTCGAATACCGCCCGAACGAGCTCGCCCGAAGCATGAGCACCGGAAGATCCGGCATCATCGGGGTCGTGGTCGGCGATATCGAGAACGCTTTCTTCAGCCTGGCGGTGCGCGGCATCAGCGATGCGGCCCGTCTTGCGGGCTTCAACGTCATCATCGCGAATTCGGGCGAAGAGCTGGATGCGGAAAAATCAGCCGTCGACCTCCTGATCGGCAAACGCGTCGATGGCCTGATCGTCACGCCTGCCCGTTGCGACAGCGTCGATCATCTCCAGCACGTCCGCCGCGCCGGCGTGCCATTGGTTCTGTTCGACCGGGCCATCCCGGAACTCGAAGTCGACGCCGTGACCGGCGACGACCGGAATGCGGCCATCACCGCGACCCGGTACCTGATCGGGCGAGGACATCGCCGCCTCGCCTACGTCTCTGCCATGGATGCCGGCGACGGTGGGCTCACCGATATTGGGTGGATCTCGAATTCCGCCGTGCGCGAACGCGTGGAGGGTTTTGTCAGCGTGCTGACCGAGGCGGGTTTGTCGAGCCCTCTTCATTATGTCAGGCTTGGCGCTACCGACCAGCATCAGACGGACGCCGTGATCAAACGCCTACTCTCGGATGGATCGCCGCCAACGGCGCTGCTAGCTTCAGACAGCCTCGTCGGTTTGCGCATCTTCAAATCGCTGCAGTCGCTCGGCCTGTCGATCCCCAAGGACGTCTCGATGATTTCGTTTCTCGACGCGGACTGGACCAGCGTCACCGTTCCGCCGATCACCATCGTCGACCAGCGCGTCTATGAGATGGGCAAGCTTGCCGGCGAACGGCTCGTCGCCCGCATCGAACGCACCCCCCTTGCCGTCGAACATCTGCGCGTCAGCACGAACCTCGTCGTGCGCGGTTCTGTCGCGACGATCGACCGGTGAGATCGCGGCTAATCATAGAGCTCGCCGTGACCGATCTGCGCCTGTCTGGCTGGTGTGTCGCTGATCGAGGGATCGTCGGCCGGATCGGGATCTCTCTTGTTGGCATCGCTCATAAACTGCGCGGCCTTAAGCAATGCCGCGGTGATTTCTTCGGTGCCCCATCCGGCTTCATTGGCAGCTGCGATCACCCTTTCCAAAGCGTCGCGTGCGGCAGCGGTCGCCTCTTCGAAGCGCTGCGCGGGGAATTCGGTCTTCGGTGATGGAAAGTTCATCGGCGTTCCCTCCATGTGTATGGCAGTTGGAGGATGAACGCAGGTCGCGGGAAATGGATGCACGACTATGGTGATTTAACCCGCGGAAGCCGGTTCGTACCCAACCGAAAACGGTCGACGACGTCTTTCCCGCGTCAGATGACGGTCTGCAATAGAAACGGCGAGCGCTCCACTGGACGCTGGGCAAGAATCCTCAGCATTGCGGGGCCTTGTATGCCACTGGTCGTGCGCGAACGACCGTCGTAATAGACTACGGTCATGACCTGATTGAGAATATCGTACCTGATCTGTGCGATCGTTCGGGTGTGAACCGGAAAAATGAATTCATCGGGGCTAATTTCCAGCCCGGTGGTTTTCAAGGTCATCGCGATGCCTCAGCAACAATAGACATTTCGGCCCGACCGATGGTCTGAGCCCAACGGCGCCTATCAAGCACATATTGCTGCGACGGTCGCGTGACATCGGCGTGACACGCAGAATCGAGATAATCAAATGCGGGCCGCGGGTCTCGTAGCCGTCGGTCGGAAGCCTGGCGATGAGCCGTCAGTGCACCGTTCTGCAGATTGCGTGCACGTGGGCACCTTTCAGCGAATATTCAACCGAGCGGACCAGCGAGCGGACGGCCTCGTCCACATTGAAAACAATGTCTCCGAGTCGCTCAATCTCATAGTCGAGCTCGTACACTTCTACCTCGTCAAACTCTTCACTCTGCAGCATCCGCCGCATCGCCTCGATCAGACGCTCCGTCTGCCCAACGATATCAAGTGCACTTCTCACGATAATATCGAACATGTAATCCCTCGCTGATGATGGAGCGTCGGGCATATCGATGATTTTCGCAATCCTGAAATCTTGTTAGAGCCGGTCGCGGACAGAGTCATAGAGCTCGCGCAATTCGTCGAGTGCCGGCCGATAGCGATAGCGATAGCGCCGCGGCGGCTCTGCACGACGTCCGGTGAAGATAAGCGCTAACGCGCCACATACAGCCGCCACCACGACCAATGTCGAGACCGGATGACGCTTCACGGCCGCCTGCGTCTGCCGCATTGCGTCGCCGGCATTCCCCTTGGCCGATTGGGCGGCGTTGGCCACCCGCTGCTGGAGCGCGTCGATTTGTTTTCGCAGCGCGCTCAGGTCTTCCTGCAGATCAGACTCTGCCTGCCTTGGAACTCCGACGGAGGCGGTATTCGTATCAATGATGGCTTTTGGCACGGGCTCGCCAATTTTGGCTCCCGTGGTGTCGAGTGTTTTCGTTGCTGTGCTCTTGCGGGGCGGCATGATCATTCTCCTTCCTAATCTCTCAAGGCAACTGCTCGTTTTAGTCGTCGTCGAGCGAGAAAACCGGGCGGTAATGGCGCTCCGCGATAAGCAAGCTCCTGTCGGGTCGGATGACGTAGATTTCCTCAACCTCGCGTCCCCATTGATCGGTGAAGGTGTGCGGGAAGGATGAACCTGCGGGCGACTTCGTCAACTTGGTGCGGGGCTGACCACCATAAGTGATGCTGCCAGGAATGGGAGCGAGGCCTGACGACGAATAACCGCCTACACTCGTCGTGCAGCTTGTCAGCATAAGGGCGAAAACCAGCGCAAATCCTATCCTTAGCTGCATCGGAACCTTCACTTCTTCCTGTCCCCCGAGTGTTGCTCGTCTTTCGCCAAGGTAACCAGGCTTGAGGGACATTTGTTCCAGAATTTGCCTGAGACATGAGACAGGCGAGGCTCCCGATTGAACCGGAACAACCCCGTCATCGCGTAGCTTGGTCAGCAAAGGAGATACGCTGTTGCGGATTGCTGACTGGCGCAGCCAATCGACAATCGTAAGGGCGCCAAGGCGCTGGGACTTGTCAGCGGTATTAAATCAGGAATCGCACTGATGAAAGAATAGGATTTGCACGAGGGACTAAGAACAACCCGAACGCAGCATCAGCGTCCCAGCGGTGCCGGCGCAAGGACGAGTCGGCAGCGGCGGACGCCGCTGCCGCTACAGCTCATCGCTGCGACGCTTCACTGCGTGCTTCAGCGCAATCAGATGTTTGCGCCGCTCAAGCATATAGTCGGCATAGCCGACACAGATAAACAGCAATGTCGGGCCGGCGAAGATGACGATGAGAGCCAATGCAACAAGAATGAATGCGGTCGTCATGGTCTGTGTTCCATCATATTGGTCATGTTGTGCGGAAGGACCTCGTGCCTTCCGCCGATCAGTTTCCACCGCTGCGGCTGCCGCTCACTTTCGCTGCGGGTCGTGGCTGTGATGGCGATCATGCTCACCGCCACCGCCTGAGACCTTGCTTTGCGTGCGCCTGTCCGGCTCTGCCGCCGGCTTGGGTATTTCGAGCGGAGCCTTTGCGTTTTCATGCGATGCGCCGGGGCCACCCTGACGGATGGTCGACGGGCTCTTCTTCGATGTAGACATCGATGCCTCCTACCGGTCCTGCTGGTTACCCTGATGGGTCGTATTGATCTTGCTATTGCCTTGCTGCCCCTTCTTGTCGGGGTTTTCAGCGCTGCTTGCCATTTCGGCATCGTCAGCACTGGTCCTTGCTCGCTTGCCAGCGACGCCCTTGCCGCTGACATTCTCGGCTGGAACGGGGGGTAACCTGCTGCTCATCAACGTCTCCTCATTCAGGATCTCGATTGGCGCTGTGATCTGAATATTGCTCAGTCTGGACCGTCTTGCTGTCGAGGCCGCGCTCCTTGGAGTGCCGGGCCTTGTCGCGGTTGGAAAGGACCATGTTTTCGGGAAGCTGCTCCTCGTCGAGATTGGTCATCGCGCCGCTGCCGTCGCCCTTCCCCTTCGCTCCGGCGCCAATATGTTTTCGGTCGGCATTTGCCATAGTCTTTCTCCCTTCGGTTATCAGGTCAAACAATCAAAACCCGCGGAGGTTCCGCCTGAAAAACAAATCGCGACAGCAAGGGCGGGTGTTCCTACGATTTGTCCAGATGCCTGCGCAGTTCGTCCTTATGGATGAAGTGATCGGTTTTGCCCGGCTCATGATCGGGATGTGAAACCTCCACATCGAGTTCATCAGGAAGCGCGATCGCCTGTTTGGCGTTCATGATGCCCAGCGCAATTCGCCCTTCTTCGGTATCTACGGCGACTTCGACCAGCTGTTTCTTAGAAATCATCTCGAGGATCCTCATCCTTGCCTATTCAGAATCCGCCCATCTGCTATTCGTTCCCTCGCCCCTCGATTTTGCGGCCTTTCTTCTCCCATCGCCGCCGTTACGCGCTTGAGTAGCGGACTCGACGTCATATCCTCGAGCAACACCGATAGCTTCGGCCTCCAGTTCGGATAGCTGTCGCTCGTGCCTGGAATATTGGTCGGCTTTTTCTCGTCGGTGAGATCGGCAAGACGCACTGCGGCGAGAAGCGATGGAGTCCTGGCAATGAAGCGATAGGCGCTGACGGTCAGTTCCCGCAGCGCCTCCCGACTTGCCCGCGCGGTAAGCCCAGCGGGCAGGTCGAGGCCGGCCGCCTTGAGCGCCGCCTTCAGGCTTCTCCGCTCGCGCTTACGATGTTCGAGATGTCTTTCGGTAAGATCCGGCGGCACGATGCCGTGATCGCACCGGTCCTGAATGTCGGCGCCGCGCCACCAACCGGCAAGGGTCCGGTGGTCGTGCGTCGAAATGCAGGCCAAAGCGAGCACGGGATAGGTGTCCGCCGGCTTGAAGCCCTTCTCGTCCTGTTCATAGGAAAGGATGCGGTAGGAGAGAATGTGGGCTGCCGCCAGATCGTCCTGCAATCCCTTGGGGATCAGTCCCAGGTCTTCTCCGATGACGAGGCACCGATGCTCGGCGGACACTTCTGCGAGGATCTGCAGGAGCCGATCCTGGGGATAGCGGACATAAGCGCCGTCGTCTGGTTTGCTGCCCAATGGCACCAGGAAGAGGCGGCGAAGCGCTGCGGCGTGGTCGATACGAATGGCGCCCGCATAGCGCATGGCAGCGCTCACCATGCGCCGGAAAGGCGACATTTCTCCTGCCGCGATCGCGGAAGGCAGGTACCCAGCGAGGTGCCAGTCCTGTCCATCTATGGCGAAGGGATCGGGTGGGCTGCCGATCGTGGCCTTCGAGAGATAGATATACGGCTCGCTCCATGTCGCCGAGCCGTCGACCGCCTCCCCGACGGCAAGATCGAGATAGAGTCCGATCCGCAGGCCGGCCTTCCGCGCCCGGTCCGCTGCCTGCATCAGCTGCCGATGGGCGAGCCATTGCAACCACATGTGAAAGCGCACATCGTCCGCGTGTCCACGCTCGAATTCGGCGACGGCTGCGCTGTCAAAGCGCTGGAAATCCGCCGGCCACCGTTGCCAGCCAGCGCCCGCCCCCCGCTCGACCATGGAAAACGAAAGGCATTCGAAAAGCGCGTGCAGCCGCAAGCTGTTTCCTCCTTGCGCGACGAAGGCATCGAAATCAGCCGGATCATAAGCCTCGTCGATCACGCTGCGCCTTCGCCAGACCGGCCAGAGATCGCGAAGAGCCTTCAGCTTGATCTCTGCGACGCCGACGTAGTCGACGAGATCGGTTTGGCGAAGGCTTGCCAATTTCCGTTCGAGTTCCGGGTCACAGGCAAAACCCGGCAACCGGTCGACCGCGACATAGAGTGGGTTGAGATGCTGGCGGCTCGAGGGCTCGTAGGGACTGCAACGCTCGGGATCGGCGAGAAACGGCGCGTGAAGCGGGGTGAGGCCGATGAAATCGGCGCCCAGCGATCCCGCGAGATCCGCCATATCCGAGAGATCCTCGAAGTCTCCTATGCCCCAGTTACGTGCCGAACGGAGTTCGTAAAGCTGCAGGCTTATGCCCCAGACCGGCGTTTTGGAAAGGAAATCCGGCAGAAATGACCTGGCGATCTTCTTGGCCGCAGGCTGCCGCCGCGGCGCACCGATCTCGTGATCAGCCGCTCCCGCCAAGTCGATCTTCAGTGCCTGAAGGATCTTGCGTTTGGTCTCGCCTGATATCGCCACCTCTTGATTGTCGGGACTGGGCCTGGTCAGGCCGATGCCGTGCCGGCGGGCGAGCTTGTCGAGGTCAGCAGATTTCATCGTTCGATCGCCTTCCTGTCAGCGCGCCATCAAGCCTCGCTGATGCTCCAGATCACCGTCCATGGCGCGAGTTTGCCACCATCGCTGCCGCCGAGACGGAAGATCGTCTCGCCGACGTCTTGCTCCGAGACGAGCGGCGCCGCCTCGGCGCCGAGGTTGGCGTGCAGATGAAGACGTCGGTTTTGCGCCAGGCTCCAATCCACCGCGAGCGCGCTTCCCGCCGAGCGATAGACCGCGTTTCCGGCGCCGGCGCCTTTGAGCAAAGGCACGATCCTGCGGTGCCGGAGGTCGAGAAGCGTCCTGTAAAAATCAAGGATCTCGGAAGAGGTGAGTTTCGACCAGTCCAGCTTGGCGGCGGCGAAGGTCGATGGCGCCGTCGGGTCGAGAAGATCGTTGGCGTCGAATCCCGGCAAACGGGAGAGCTCCTCGCGACGGCCCTTCCTGACCTTCTCGTTCAAGTCCTCGTCGAAATCGCAGAAGAAAGGGAAAGGCTCTTTGGCGCCCCATTCCTCGCCCATGAACAGCATCGGGATCTCCGGCGCCAGCAGGTAGATGGCGACGACGGCCTTGACGACATCGGCAGGGCTCGAAGCAAGTATCCGGTCCCCCAGCGCCCTGTTGCCGATCTGGTCATGGTTCTGGATGAAGGAGATGAAAGCGGTGGGCGGGAGGTGGCCGCTCGGCCTGCCGCGGCTTCCACCGCGGTAGGGCATGTGTTCCCCCTGAAACACGAAGCCTTCCGCCAGCGCCCGGCCGAGCTTGCCGGCGTCACCGGCGTAATCGGCATAATAGCCGAAGGTTTCGCCCGTGGCGGTGATATGCAGCACATGGTGGACATCGTCGTTCCACTGGGCGGTGAACAGCCTCACTTCCCCGTTTTCGTCACGCTGCAACAGGTCGCTGTCGTTTTCCTCGTTTTCGACGATCAGGTGCACATGCCGGCTGCACGCCGCCCTGACACGCCGGGCAAGCGCGTGAAGCAGATGCTCGGCGCTGTCGTCCTTGATGGCGTGGACAGCATCGAAGCGGAAACCGTCGAGCCTGAACTCGGTGATCCAGTAAATGGCGTTCTCGATGATGAACTCGCGGATCATCTCGGATCCGTCGCCGTCGTAGTTGATGCCGTTGCCCCAGGGCGTCTTGTGATGATCGGTAAAGAGTGGCGCATAGGCCGGGATATAATTGCCGGCCGGCCCGAAGTGATTGTAGACCACGTCCAGAAAAACCGAGATGCCGCGCTGATGTGCTGCATCCACCAGCGCCATGAAATCTTCCGGCCGGCCGTAGCTGCGGTCCGGAGCATAGGGAAGCACGCCATCATAACCCCAGCTGTAACGTCCGGGGAATTCACTAAGCGGCATGATCTGCAGTGCCGTGACGCCTAGCTGCTGCAGATAGTCGAGATGCTCGATTGCCGCCTTGAAAGTACCCTCCGGCGTGAAGCAGCCGATATGCATCTCGTAGATGACCATCTCTTCCCAAGGCCGACCCGCCCAGTCGATCGTCTTCCAGCGATAGAAGGAAAGGTCGACCACTTCGCTCGGCCCGTGCACATCCTGCGGCTGAAACCGCGAGGCGGGATCGGGAATTTCGAGACCGTCCGGCAGGACGAAGCGATAGCGGGTACCGACACTGGCATCCGCGACCGTATAGTGGTGCCAGCCGTTTCCGAGCGCCTGCATCGGCCGCGGATCAGCGCCTTCGAGTTTCAGCGACACGCTTTCATGCAAGGGAGCCCAGAGGCGAAACAAAATGCCCTCTTCGGTGAATGCGGGGCCGAACTTCATTTTGGTCAAGGGAAAGCCTTCGATGAAGTGAGATTGGATTTGGGTAACTTTTGCGGGAGCAAAAAGTTTCGTCAGCAAGCGGACGCGCGAAGGCGGCCGCTGTCACCATTCACCGAAACATAGAAGTCTGGGTCAGTCGAGCCAGGTCGCTGGCTCGCGCATTCCATGTACGACCACGACAATTTCGGCGCCGTAACTGGTCGGCTCATAGACCGCGATGTAGCGCCCCTCGACAAGTAAGCGGGCCGCGGGGCTGATTTCCGGGCGCGCAGGTCCCATTTCGGGATGAGCGGCGACCAGTTCGAACTTTTCAAAAAGTTTTTGCAGGAGCCTGTCGGCAGCCAGTTCATTGTGAACGGCGATATTGCGCCAGATATCGCGCATCTGGCGCTGGGCACGCGGAGACAACTTATATTTAGCCACGAACTGCGCGTTCTGCTTTCAGTTCTTGCAGGAAGGCCGCAGGGTCAATCTCTTCGGGTTCGCCGCTGGCTTTACCTTCGGCATATTCCCGCTTGAGTTTTTCCAGTTCAAGCGCGCGAATTTCCTCCCGCTGTTCCAGCAAGCGGAGGCTATCACGCATGACTTCGCTGGCGCTGGCATAGCGTCCACTTTCAACAAGCTCACGGACAAAGCCTTCATAGCGAGGCCCGATATTATAGCTGGAGGGCATGGCAATACCTTTCATCGAAGCCATGTTATCAGTTTTTGATAACCTGGACAAATAAAACTCCCGTCAACCGCCTTGACTGCGACCCGAAATTGCGGCGCCGGCACTTCGACTGTCAGGCCGCCGCGACTTTGCCCGAGAGAGCCTGATCCATCGCCGCCTGAAGCTGTTCCTGCGTGAATGGTTTCTTCATCCGCAGCATCCGGCCGAGGCCATGGTCTTCGGAAAACTCGGCATAGCCCGAGGCAAGGATGATGGGCAGGCCTGGAAAGGAGGAGCGAAGGTGGCGCGCAAGCTCAGCGCCCGCCATGCCCGGCATTGCATGATCGGTGATGACGAGATCGCAACCCTGTCCGTCGGCAAAGAATTCCAACGCCTGGGAAGCGGAAGATGCCTCTTGCGGCAGGTGCATTGCCGCGTGCCACGGCCGTGGTCACCTGGGCGATATTACGGACCTGGGCCGTGAGGTTGCCGCACATGGCGTTGACGGAATCGGTCAGGTCCTTCCAGGTGCCTGCCACCCCAGGCACCAGAGCCTGCCCGCCGAGCTTGCCTTCGGTGCCGACCTCGCTGGCGACGCGCGTCACTTCCGAGGCGAAGGACCTGAGCTGGTCGACCATGGTGTTGAACGCTCCCTTGAGCTGCAGGATTTCGCCGCGCACGTCGACGGTGATCTTCTTGGAAAGATCGCCATTCGCAACAGCGATCGTGACGTCGGCGATATTGCGCACCTGCGCCGTCAGGTTCGAGGCCATCGAGTTCACGCTTTCGGTGAGGTCCTTCCAGACGCCGGTCACCTCAGGCACCTGCGCCTGACCGCCGAGCTTTCCGTCCGTGCCGACCTCGCGCGCGACGCGCGTCACTTCCGACGTGAAGACACTCAGCTGCTTGATCATCGTGTTGACGATATCGGCCGAGCGTAGGAATTCGCCTTTGAGCGCCCGCCCGTCGACATCGAGCGGCACGGTCTGCAAGAGATCCCCTTTGGCAACCGCGGTGATCGTGCGCGTGACGGCTGTCGTCGGCCATAGGAGATCGTCGATCAAACCGTTGATCGATCCTTCCATTTCGGACCAGGAGCCGTCCGACAGGCCGAAGCGCACGCGCGTGCTCGTTCGCCCGTCCCTGCCGACCACCTGCCCGACGTGCTCGAGCTGCTGGGCCATGCGCTGATTGGCGGCAATGATGTCGTTGAGGGCATCGGCGACCTTGCCGGTGAGGCCTGTCAGGTCGGACCGCATTCGTACGGAAAAGTCGCCGCGCCTGACCGCGACGAGAACTTCCAGAAGCGCGCTGGCGTCGTCGAACGCCATTGTTTTGTGGTCATGCCCATTGAGGCTGTCTACCGCAACGTGTCGCGCGCGAATTCGCTAGTTTGGTTGCTCACGAAAATTCCCCTCTTCGAACAAACCTAATTTAGTGCTCCGCCGGAAAAAGGCTATGGGCGTCCATAGGGTTGCAGAGAGAAGCCAAACCGAAGATCAACGGCCAAACTTTGCCCGCGCGGGAACAGTTTCCGCTCGACCGTCGTTTCCGCCCAGACAAGGAGAGTGACATGTCGAACGTCTCAAGGACAGGCAAAGAAGAGATCAACAATGCAACGAGCTCGACGACCTTCGGAAGGTCGGTCGAGAGTCAGGCGCAGATGCAGGATGCCGCTGCGGAGGCATCGCCCGAAACCGGCGGCGAGGTCCTCAATATCTATCGGCTGGAACCCATCGCCAAACCTGACGATCCCCGGTGGGACAATGCTCCCAACCACGGCGTCATCGTCGTTGCCGCGAGGACGCCCGGCGACGCCAGGATCGTCGCCGCGGCGCGTGAACTCGATTTCATGGAAGTCGATGCTGCGCCCGCCGAGGACGTCACCACGGCGAATGCCAGCGCCTTTCGCGACGACAAGCTCTACACAGTGATCGAGATCGGTCGGGACAGAAGTGATATAGAGCGAGGTATCCTCAATGGCACGGTCTCTGTCGACACGATCCGGCCGATCGAGCCAGACTAAAATCCTTCTTCACCTGGGAGTTCTCATGAATACCGCCAATCTGCAGCTCAAGGGCCTGATCATGGCGATGGCCTCGCTATGTGACGCAATCGTCGAGAAGGAACTGCTCACGCGCGGGGAAGTTGACGCCGCGCTTTCAAAGGCTCAAAAAGCGATCGAGGAGGATGACGACCACGAGCTGTCCGGCGCCAATCTGGCAGCGATCCTGTTTCCGATCCGCGTGCTGCGGCTTGCCGGCGAAGCCGGTCGCAAGGGCGAAGGGGCCACGTTTTCTGAATACGCCAAGCGCGTCGGGAAGCTCAGCTGAGCATGTTCGAAGACTTTTCTCTCGAGACCGTCGACGTTGGGCCGGGGGCGTTTCGCGTCCGTCACGGCGGAACGGGACCGGCCGTTCTGCTTCTCCACGGCCATCCTAGGACACATATGACTTGGGGCAAGGTGGCCGATCTGCTGTCGCCCTACCTCACGATCGTCTGCCCCGACCTGCCTGGTTTCGGCCGCTCCTACCTGCCGCTCGATACTCCCGACAGCCGCAACTCTTCGAAGCGCGCAAAGGCGGGAGCCCTGGTTGAACTGATGCTGAGGCTGGGACACGAGAACTTCGCGGTGGCCGGCCACGACCGCGGAAGCTTGGCTGCCTTCCGCATGGCGATGGATTATCCCGAACGCGTGCAGAAACTCATCATCGCCGACGGCATCCCCGTCATAGAGCATCTGGAACGCGCCGACTGGAAATTTGCCAGAGACTGGTACCACTGGTTCTTCTTCGCTCAGCCGGAAAAGCCGGAACGGGCAATCTTGGCCGCTCCCCTGGCATGGTACGACAAACTCTCGCCGGCACTCATGGGAAAGTAGGCCTATGACGACCTCGTCGACATCATCCACGATCCAGCAGCGATCCATGGGATGATCGAGGACTACCGCGCCGGCATCCGCATCGACCATCTCCACGACCGCGAGGACCGCGACGCCGGCCGAAGAGTGACCTGCCCCATGCTCTGTCTCTGGTCGCTGCGCGACGACATGGAACAGATCTACGGCGATCCGGTCGCCGTCTGGCGGAACTGGGCGGATGACGTGCGCGGCTTCGGCATAGACAGCGGCCATCACGTGGCCGAGGAGAATCCTGGAGCGCTCTCGCAGGCGATCCAGGAGTTTCTCGAGCACGGATAGCACCTGAGCTCGAGACGCACTCCGGTAGTGTCGCCATCCCGCTACCTGCGCAGCGTTGTCAGTTTTCGCTATAAGTTGATCTTTCCTCTCTTGTTTTAGTCCCACTCCTGTGGCTATACCCCGGCCGCATATGTACACGCACCGGGATTTCTTTCGTGACTAACCTCAAACCACTTCTGGCCGCCTGCGGCCTCTCAACCATGATCGGCCTTACCGCAAATCCGTCTTTGGCCGGTTCGACGACCTACCCGCTGACCCTGGAAAACTGCGGTGCGCAGGTGACGTTCGAGAAGGCGCCCGAACGGGCGATCGGCCTCGGCCAGAACAGCGCTGAAATCCTGCTGCTGCTCGGCCTCGAGGACAAGATGGCCGGCACCGCCTTCTGGCCGAGCAAGGTTCTGCCGCAGCTCGCAGAAGCCAATGCCAAGGTCAAGCTTCTGACCGTCGAGATGCCGACCTTCGAATCGATGCTCGCCGAAAATCCTGATTTCGTCGCAGTGGCTCTGCCGAGCCTGGTCGGGCCGAACAGCAAGGTCGCCAAGCGCGAAGATTTCGACAAGGTGGGCGTCGCCACCTATCTCTCGCCCAGCACCTGCCTCAGCACCAAGGACGTCAAGGACCAGTATGGCAGCCGCGCCGAGCTGTGGAACATGGATCTTCTCTACAAGGAGATCGACGAACTCTCTGAGATTTTCGACGTCGCCGATCGTGGCCAGGCGCTGATCGCCGACTTCAAGGCGCGCGAAGCCACGCTTCGCTCCAGCGTTTCGAAGGAGGGCAAGAACCTTTCCTACGTCTTCTGGTTCTCCAGCCCCAGCCCGTCGGCTGACGCTTATCTCGGCGGCAAGAACAGCGCGTCCGGCTTCATCGCCGACCTGCTCGGCGGACACAATGCGATATCAGCGGAAGCGGAATGGCCGACGCTCGGCTGGGAAGGCATCATCGCCTCCAATCCCGACGTCATTGTCGTCGCCGGTCTCGACCGCAACCGCTGGGAGCTCGACAAGCCGGAGGCGAAGATCAATTTCCTGAACACCGATCCGGCCGTCAGCCAGATCCCTGCGGTCAAAAACAAGGCGATCGTGATCATGGACGGCCAGGCGATGAACCCGACCGTCCGCACGGTCTACGGCGCCGAGCAGGTGGCCGAGCAGCTGAAAGCCCTCGGTCTGTTGAAGTGACGGACGCGGGCCGCCTCTTTCGGCAGCTGGGAGTGGTCACGGCACTGCTCTCGGCCTCCGTCTGCCTCATCGCGGTCGCCATCGGCGTCAGCGTCGGGATCGGCGATCTGCCGATCCCGCTCGCGACCACCTTTTCGGCCGTCACCAACCGGCTAGGCTGGACCGCGGTCGAGCTGAACCGCATCCATGAGACGGTGATCTGGGACTATCGCCTGAGCCGCGCGCTCGTCGCCGCCTTCTGCGGCACGGGCCTTGCGCTGTCGGGCGCGATCATGCAGTCGCTGCTGCGCAATCCACTTGCCGAACCTTATGTTCTTGGCATCTCCGCCGGCGCCTCCTCCGGCGCCGTCGCGATCGTCATCCTAGGGATCGGCGCCGGCGCGGTCTCACTTTCCGCCGGCGCGTTTGCCGGTGCCTTCGCAGCCTTCTTCTTCGTCGCCCTGCTGTCGAACGGCACGCGCGGCGGAGCGGATCGCACCATCCTTGCCGGTGTCGCCGCTTCGCAGCTTTTCAACGCCACCACGTCCTATATCGTCACCACCTCGGCCAATGCGCAGCAGGCCCGCGACGTCATGTTCTGGCTGCTCGGCAGCTTCGGCGGCGTGCGCTGGCCGGAATTCGCGCTGGCCTCGATCGTCGTCGGCATCGGCCTCGTCGGCTGCCTGTTTTACGCCCGCGTGCTCGACGCCTTCGCCTTCGGCGACGAGGCGGCATCCTCGCTCGGCGTCAATGTCGGCCGCGCGCGGATGGTGCTCTTCGCGCTGACGGCAATGATGACGGCGACGATCGTCAGCATGGTGGGGTCGATCGGCTTCGTCGGCCTCGTCGTGCCGCATGTCGCCCGCTTTGTCGTCGGGCCGCTGCATGTCCGTCTGCTGCCGGCCTGCGCCATAACAGGGGCGATCTTCATGGTGCTCGCCGACATTGCCGCGCGCGCCCTCATTCCGAACCAGATCCTGCCGATCGGCGTCGTCACGGCCTTGGTGGGCGTCCCCTTCTTCTCGATCATCCTCTACCGGTTCCAGCGCGCGTCATGAGCATCAAGGCCGACAACCTCACCTGGAAAATTGGCAGGAAGACCATTCTGGACGGCGTTTCCATGGAGGCGCAGCCCGGCCGGATGCTCGGCCTGCTCGGGCCAAACGGCTCGGGCAAGACCTCGCTGCTGCGGCTTCTGGCCGGCCTGAAGCGACCGCATTCGGGCCGAGTCACGCTCGACCGGAGCGATATCTGTACGATCAGCCGCGGGTCGATCGCACGACGCATCGCATTCGTCGAGCAGCACGCGACGACGAACGTCAATCTGAAGGTCGTCGACGTCGTCAAGCTCGGCCGTTTCCCGCACCGATCGATGTTCTCGGGCTGGACGAGGGCTGACGAAGAGGCGGTCGAGGCCGCGCTCACGCGCGCCGGCATGACCGAAAAACGCGACGAACGCTGGCAGAGCCTGTCGGGCGGAGAAAAGCAGCGGACCCATTTCGCCAAGGCGCTCGCCCAGTCGCCGCAGGAGCTGATCCTCGACGAACCCACAAACCATCTCGACATCCAGCACCAGATCGGCCTGATGCGGCTCGTCTCCGGCCTGCCGATCACCAGCATCGTCGCCCTGCATGATCTCAACCATGCAGCCATGTTCTGCGACGAGCTTGTTATCATGCAGCAGGGCAGGATTGTCGCCTCCGGCACGCCGCAGGAGGTGTTGAGCGAAGACCTTCTGCGCGACGTCTTCTCCGTCGAGGCCCGCATCGAAGCCTCGCCCCATCATTCGCGTCCACATATCCATTATCTCAGGTGACAGCGGTCGCTCTCACGTCACGATCTGCAGCGGCAAAGCGGTCGTCTTTTTGATGGTCTTGAGGACGATGCTCGATTTGACCGATGCCAGATTATCGGTGACCCGGATCATTCTTTCGAGAAACTGGCTGAGATGGTCGAGGTCGCGCGTCATGACCTTCATCAGAAAGTCGGCGTCACCGGTCTGCGAATAGCATTCCAGGATCTCCGGCGCGGTCTCGATGAAACGATGGAGCCGCTCGTTTCCGCCTTCCGTATGCGCGCGCAGGCTGACAAGCGTATGCGCAACGACGGTGAAACCCAGCTTCACCGGATTGATGATGGCGACAACGCTCTGGATATATTGCTCCTTGCGCAGTCTTTCCAAACGACGTGCGCATTGAGTGGCGGACAGGTTGACCTTCTGGGACAGCTCGCCCTGCGTCACCTCGCTGTTTTGCTGGAGGGCGGCAAGCAATTTGATATCGAACTGGTCGAGCATGGCCTGCCTCTCATATAAGGGGAATTTCTGCGTAATATACCCGCAATTCGCCGATTGTCTGCACCGACGCGACTATAAAAGGAGATAATCGCAGAAATTCGTCGCGAAAGTTCCGCTAATCTCCGGCCAATGACATCAAAAAAGAGGTGGACCTGTGTTTGAGGAACTGAAGAACCGGCCGGCCGACAGCCTGCTTGCACTCATCAAGGCCTTTCAGGCGGACGAGCGCTCCGGAAAGATAGACCTCGGCGTCGGCGTTTATCGCGACGCCATGGGACGCACGCCCGTCATGCGTGCCGTCAAGGCGGCGGAGCGGCTTCTTCTTGAGACTCAGGACAGCAAGAAATATCTGGGCCCCGAAGGCGACCTGCAATTCGTGCGCCTGCTTGAGCCCATCATCTTCGGAAACTCCCCGAAAATCGCCGACCGCCTCGCCGGCATTCAGACGCCGGGTGGAAGCGGCGCGCTCCGACTCGGCGCAGAACTCATCCAAACGGCAAATCCATCGGCGAAGGTTCTCTTGGGGACGCCGAGCTGGCCCAATCACGCACCGATCTTCAGCTCGGCGCGCTTGCCGCTAAAGGAGTACGCTTTCGTTGACCTGGTGTCGCAGCATGTGAAATTCGAAAGCGTGGTGGACACCTTGTCTTCCGCCAACGCGGGCGACGTCGTGCTGCTTCATGGTTGCTGCCATAATCCCACGGGTATCGATTTCACCATGGAGCAGTGGCGAGAGATTACCGGTCTCCTCGTTGCGCACAGGCTGGTGCCGTTCATCGATCTTGCCTATCAGGGGCTGGGCGACGGTCTCGAACTGGATGCCGCGCCCACCCGCATGATCCTCGATGCGGTCGAGGAAGCGCTGATCGCCTATTCCTGCGACAAGAACTTCGGTCTCTATCGCGAGCGCGTCGGCGCGCTCTATGTCGTGGCCCGCAATGCCGACGACGTTGCACAGGCCGAAAGCAATATGGCGGCCCTCGCCCGTGTCAACTGGTCCATGCCGCCGGATCATGGGGCGGTCGTCGTCAGGACCATTCTCGAAAGCCCCGAAATGACGGCAATGTGGCGCACCGAACTCGGAGAAATGTGCGAGCGCGTCAACGGCAATCGCGCGGCGCTGGCCGCTGCCTCTCCCGAGCTGGCCTTCATCAGCCGGCAACGCGGGCTGTTTTCCAATCTCTCCATGCGCAAGGAAACGGCGGTCGCGCTCAGGGCAAACCACGGCATCTACATGGCAGATTCCGGGCGCATGAACCTTGCCGGCATGCAGCCGGCCGATGCCGGCGCAATCGTCGCGGCGCTCCGGGCCGAAGGCTGCCTGAGATCGTAACCGAACGCAGCATTGGAGGCTCCGAATGAGCAGGAAAGAAACGACCGGCCAGGCGATCACCCGTTCGCTTGTCGCCCATGGGATCGACACGGTCTTCGGCATCCCGGGCGCCCATATGTATGATTTCAACGACGCCCTTTATGATGCCGGCGATAAAATCCGGTTCATTCACACCCGGCACGAGCAGGGCGCCGGTTACATGGCCTATGGCTATGCCAAGTCCACCGGCCAGATCGGCGCCTATACTGTCGTTCCAGGCCCAGGCGTCCTCAATTCCGGCGCGGCTCTCTGCACCGCTTACGGCGCCAATACCCCGGTCCTGTGCATCACCGGCAACATCATGTCCCACCTGATCGGTCAAGGCAGAGGACAGTTGCACGAACTGCCGGATCAGCTCGCGACGATGCGCGGAATTACGAAAACGGCGGAGCGGATCAATCACCAGTCCGAAACCGGTCCTGTCACGGCCGGGGTCGTCGCTAAAGTGCTCTCCGGCCGCCAGGGTCCAGGAGCAGTCGAAGCGCCATGGGACGTGTTCGGGCAATTCGGCCCAGAAACCGATCTGCCTGTCGGCACGAGAGCACCTCATCCGGCCGTCGACCCTGATCAGGTCGCTGCCGCGGCGGCACTGATCTCAGGTGCGAGCAACCCGATGATCATGGTTGGTGGCGGCGCGGTGGATGCCGGAGCGGAAGTCGCTGCTCTTGCGGAATCGCTGCAGTCGCCCGTCACGTCCCATCGCTCCGGCAAGGGCATCGTCGCCGACGACCACCCCAACTACCTGAATTTCGTCGCGGCCTATGAATACTGGCGGAAGACGGACCTCCTGATCGGGATCGGCAGCCGGCTGGAATTGCAGTTCATGCGATGGAAGTGGCTTCCCAAGGATCTCAAGGTGATCCGCATCGATATCGATCCGACCGAGATGGTACGTCTCAAGCCGAACGTTGCGGTGGTCGCCGATGCCAAAGCTGGAACGCAGGCTCTTCTCGATGCCCTGGCAGGTTCGAGCCGCACGGATCGCACGCGCGAATTTGCCGAACGCAATGAAGAGGCAAGGTCTCGCTTCTCGGCAGTGCAGCCGCAGCTCGCCTATCTCGATGCCATTCGCCAAGCCCTGCCAAGGGACGGCTTCTTCGTCGAGGAAATCTGCCAGATGGGCTTTACCGCCCGATTTGCATTCCCGGTCTATGCCCCTCGTCAGTACGTGACATGCGGTTATCAGGACAATCTGGGTTTCGGCTTCAACACGGCCTTGGGCGTGAAAGTCGCCAATCCCGACAAAGCCGTTATTTCTGTTTCCGGCGATGGCGGCTTCATGTTCGGGGTTCAGGAACTTGCCACCGCCGTCCAGCATAAGATCAATGTCATCGCCATCGTCTTCAACAATTCGGCTTATGGCAACGTACTGCGTGACCAGAAGCAGGCGTATAAAGGCCGTTATCTTGGCTCGGAGCTGACCAATCCCGACTTTGTCGCGCTTGGCGAGAGCTTCGGCATTCGAGCATTCAAGGTGACGAGCCCTGGAGAATTGAAACACGCGATCGAGAAAGCCCTCTCTCTCGACGAACCTGTTCTCATCGAGGTTCCCATCGAGAAGGGATCCGAGGCGAGCCCTTGGCCTTTCATTCATCCGGCTCCGCACACCGAATGAATATGCAAGGGCTAAAATCTTATGGTGACGGCCCTTGCAGAAAGATCGTCGACAGCGGCGGGAGCGTCAGCGACAGGGAGACGGACCTGCCGTGGGCGGGCACGGGTTCAGTCGACACCGCGCCATTGACAAGGCCGGAGCCGCCATATTCCCGCGCATCCGTGGTCATCCGCTCGACCCACACGCCGTCTCTCGGCACACCGATCCTGTAGCCGTAACGCGGCACCGGCGTGAAGTTCGACATGACCAGGACCGTCGAAGCGTGATCGGGCGCATAACGGAGCATGCCGAGGACGGAATTGACGGCGTCGTCGGCTGCCGCCCATTCGAAACCCTCGGGATGAAAGTCACCGAACTGCAATGCCGGCTCGTCCCCGTAAAGGCCGTTCAGATCCTTCACTAGCCGCTGGATCCCCACATGCTGAGGCCGGTCCAGCACATCCCAGCTCACCGAGCCGTCATGATTCCACTCGTCCGGCTGGGCGACTTCGCTGCCCATGAACAGGAGCTTCTTGCCGGGATGGCCCCACATGAAGGCGAGATAGCTGCGCAGATTGGCGAATTTCTGCCATTCGTCGCCCGGCATCTTCGTCAGCAGCGAGCCCTTTCCGTAGACGACCTCATCATGTGAAATCGGCAGAATGAAGCGCTCGGAATAGGCATAGATCATGCCGAAGGTCATCGTGCCGTGGTGATAGCTCCGGTATACCGGATCCTTCTCGATGTAGCTCAGGCTGTCATGCATCCAGCCCATGTTCCATTTGATGTCGAACCCCAGCCCCCCCTCCTCCGGTGGCTTCGTCACGCCGGGCCAGGCCGTCGATTCCTCGGCGATCGTCATCGCATGCGGGCAGCGCTCGTGAATGATGCTGTTCAGGTGCTTGAAGAATTCGACCGCTTCCAGATTCTCGCGACCGCCATATTGATTGGGAATCCATTCGCCCTCGTTGCGGCTGTAGTCGCGGTAGAGCATCGATGCCACGGCGTCGATCCGCAAACCGTCTATATGGTAGCGCTCCAGCCATTCCAGCGCGCTGGCGATCAGGAACCCTTTCACCTCTTTGCGGCCGAGATTGTAGATCAGCGTGTTCCAGTCGCGGTGAAAGCCCTCGCGCGGATCTTCGTGCTCGTAGAGCGCGCTGCCGTCGAAGCGGGCAAGCCCCCAGACGTCTGTGGGAAAATGGGCTGGCACCCAGTCGAGGATGACGCCGAGCCCGGCGCCATGGCAGCGGTCGACGAAATAAGCGAGATCTTCAGGCGTCCCATATCGGCCAGTTGGAGCGAAGAGGCCAAGCGGCTGATACCCCCAGGACCCGCCGAACGGATGCTCCATAATCGGCAGCAGCTCGATATGCGTAAATCCCATATCGCTGGCATAGGGAACGAGCCGCTGGCTGAGCTCGACCCAGTCGAGCGATCTGTTGCCGCCCTTTTGGTCGCGAAGCCAGGAGCCGGCATGCACTTCATAGACGGAGAGCGCGCCCTCCAGCCTGTCTTGCCGGGACCGGCTCTTCATCCATCCCTCATCACTCCATCGAAACGGCGTCGACGATGCGACGATGGAGGCGGTGGATGGGGCGGCCTCGCTCGCCCTCGCCACCGGATCGGCTTTCTGCGGCAGGCAGGTCCCCTGCGCATCGATGATCTCGAACTTGTATCTTTCACCCGGAGCCAGCCGGGGGATAAACAGCTCCCAGACGCCTGCCGACTGTCTCAGCCGCATTGGGTTTCGCCGTCCATCCCAGGCGTTGAAGTCCCCGACGACCGAGACGCGGCGCGCATTCGGAGCCCACACGGCGAAACGAACGCCTGATATACCGTCGATCGACATCTCAACCGCGCCGAGCGTCCGGCTGAGACTATAGTGAGTGCCCTCCGATATCAGATGGAGGTCGAGTTCCCCGAGCAGCAGACCGAAGCTGTAGGGGTCCTCGGTCAGTTGGACTGCATCCGGCCATGTGATCCGCAGCCGGTATCCCGTCCTCGAAGCGGCGGCCGCCGCAAACAGGCCGGACGGGTGGACGATGCTGAACGGCGTCACCTCACGACCGCTCGTCGCGTCGATCAGATCGACCGCTTCCGCGCCGGGCAAGTACACCCGCACGATCGTCATGCCGCCGCTTTCGTGGGGACCGAGGATCGAAAAGGGATCGCCGTGGCAGCCCTCTATCAGAGCCCAAAGCGCATCCTGTCCGATGCCTGCGAGAAGTTCCATGCGTTCAACATTCATGCCGTTACCCCCGCTAAGCGCGATGCGATTTCGGTAAGGCCGGCGAGCGGGATCGGCAGCCACTTCGGCCGGTTACGCGCTTCATAGGCGATTTCATAGGCGGCCTTTTCGAGAAGAAAGGCATCGAGGACCCTCCGTCGTTGCTCGGGCGGCATAGCGAGCGTCTTCGATGCGGAGACCGCCTGCCAATAGGCATCGAGAAAGGCCTCCTCGGCACTGCGCCCGAAGCGGGCGATGGCGTCCCGTCGCACCTCGTTCTCGTGTTCGGTAACCGCATCATTGTCGAGCTGCGCGGTGGCGACGAGATAGTTCAACGATCTTAAAAGCCCGGCGACGTCGCGGAGCGGAACGGTCTTGGCGCGGCGCTCGGCGAGATTTTTCGCGGGCTCGCCTTCGAAGTCGATGATGACGGCATCGCCTTCGCTGACCAGAATCTGGCCTAGATGGAAATCGCCATGCGTACGCGTCATCAACATGCCGCGAGTGCTCTCCGCCAGGTTTGCGCCAAGCTCGACGAGTTCGGCGCGGCGCTCCAGAAGCGGGCGAGCGAGCAGATCGACCGCGGGATCGGCACTTTCCTCGCGTTCGGCAAGCTTCGACATCGCATAAGCGATTTCGCCCGCCACCGCCTTCTTGATCGCCTCAACCTCACCGCCACCGGCGATCAGAGGGCTGAACGCCTCGTCCGCGTTCTCCCCCGAGAGGACGACATGCAATTCCCCGAGCCTCAGGCCCACCATTGCAACGAAGCTGATCAGTGACTGGAAGACATCATCGCCTGGTTCCACCGCCGGGTCATTCAGCACGAGCTCGTCTGCCGCACGGCGCAAATTGCTCAACATCCAGTTCCAGGCGTCGCCCTGGTTGCGGATCGCTCCCTGAACGATGATCAAAGTCGAGCGACGCCCGCTGGAATCAGTGTGCGCGACCTCGCCAAGCAGCGGCGCGGTGTGGTCGTAGCCGGCGCGGGTGAGAAACCGCGTCATCTCGACCTCCGGATGGACGCCGGGGAAAATATGCCTGATCAGCTTGATCATCGCGACGTCACCGACGATCATCGAACTGTTGGATTGTTCGGCTGAAAGCCAATGGATCGGCATATCGTCGGTAACATCAAGCCGGTCGAGCCGCTCGGTGCCAAGGAATTCCAGCGTGCCGGTACGCCCGGTGATGATGGAGCGGTCGGCAAGCCCGCGCAGGACCCCGCGCGCCATCGGCTCTACGGCAAACCCGTCCGTCAGGAAGCCGACCCGCCTGCCCTGGCGAACCCGCCCCAGAGCAAGCTGCTGCGTCAAAGCAGAGGGTTGCGCGTCGTCCCAGGCGATCGCGAGCGGCAGCTGATAGGATTCGGTGTGATCCGGCAGCACCGCTTCCAATTCGCCGAGAACGACACCATCAGCAAAGGGGATCGGCGTTGCCGAGATCAGCCGCGCCGCCTGGAGCGGCTGGTCCTTCGCCCCGAACCAGCGGCGCCTGGCGAGGTAAGCAGGCAGGATTTCGTTGCTGAGGACGCGTCCCAGCCGCGGCTCATCGACGAGATCGAGCAGGCCGCGGCGAATGACCATCGTCGTGAGGTCGGGCAATTGCTCGGGCGGCGCGGTGCGCCATGCCGGCGGATCGGCATCGGCCTCCAGCTGGAACCAGAAGAAGCCGTAGGGCGGCAATGTCAGGAGATAGGTCAGCTGACCGATCGGCGGAAAGGGCGACATGCCGGTCAGCTCGATCGGCACACGGCCCTCGAAAGCCGAGAGGTCGAGCTCGACCGCCTGAGGCAGCCGGGAAAGGTTTGCGACGCACATCAGCGTCTCGCCGTCATATTCCCTGAGATAAGCGAGAATCTTTCGGTTCTCAGGCGAGAGGAACCGCAACGAGCCGCGCCCGAAGGCCGGATGCCTGCCGCGCAGCGCCAGCATCTTTCGCGTCCAATTGAGCAGCGAATGGGCATCGGTGCTCTGGGCCTCGACGTTGACTGCCTCGTAACCATAGAGCGGATCGGCAATCAACGGGAGGACGAGACGAGCCGGGTCCGTGCGGGAGAAGCCGCCATTGCGGTCCGGCGACCATTGCATCGGCGTCCGCACCCCGTCCCGGTCGCCGAGATAGATGTTGTCGCCCATGCCGATCTCGTCGCCGTAATAGATGACAGGCGTTCCGGGCATCGAGAGCAGAAGTGCGTTCATCAGTTCGATGCGCCGGCGGTCGCGTTCCATCAGCGGCGCCAGACGCCGCCTGATGCCGAGGTTAATGCGGGCGCGCTTGTCGGATGCATAGGTCTCCCAGAGATAGTCCCGCTCGGCGTCGGTCACCATTTCGAGGGTCAGCTCGTCGTGATTGCGCAGGAAGATCGCCCATTGGCAATTCTCGGGGATTTCGGGCGTCTGGCGCAGGATGTCGGTAATCGGGAACCGGTCTTCCTTGGCGATCGCCATATACATGCGCGGCATTAGCGGGAAGTGGAAGGCCATGTGGCATTCGTCGCCCTCACCGAAATATTCGCGCGTGTCCTCCGGCCATTGATTGGCCTCTGCAAGCAGCATGACGCCGGGATGAGTGGCGTCGAGAGCGGCGCGGATCCGTTTGAGGATCGCGTGGGTCTCGGGAAGATTTTCGTTGATCGTTCCCTCGCGTTCGACAAGGTAGGGAATCGCGTCGAGACGGAACCCGTCGATACCGGTTTCCAGCCACAAGCGCATCACCTTCAGCAGTTCCTCCATAACGAGTGGGCTGTCGAAATTGAGATCGGGCTGGTGGGAATAGAAGCGGTGCCAATAGTAAGCGCCGGCAACCGCATCCCACGTCCAGTTGGATTTTTCGGTGTCGAGGAAGATGATGCGGGTTTCAGGAAATTTTTGGTCGCTGTCCGACCAGACATAGAATTCGCGCTCCGGCGACCCCACCGGGGCGTGGCGAGCGCGCTGGAACCAGGGATGCTGGTCGGACGTGTGATTGATGACGAGCTCGATGATGACGCGAATATTGCGCAGATGGGCGGCGTCGACGAACGCCCGGAAATCCTCCATTGTCCCGTAGTCGGGGCTGACATTGCCGTAGTCGGCGATGTCGTAACCGTCGTCTCGGCGCGGCGAGGGAAAGAACGGCAGCAGCCAAATGGCGTTGACGCCAAGGGCTGCGATGTGATCGAGCTTCTGGTGCAAGCCGGCGAAATCGCCTACCCCGTCACCATTGGCGTCGTAGAACGACTTGATGTGCAGCTGATAGATGATCGCGTCTTTGTACCAGAGCGGCTGGTTCATACCGTCGGGATTCAACGTGTCCATTCATGCCTCCGCTGCGCGAACGCGCCAGATCGCAAAGGGCAGGATCTGAGGGTTGAACCTCACTCTCTGCCATTTGCCATTCCATCTGAACCGATGCCCAGCGACCAGATCCTCGGCGTCGAGCGCTCCACCGTCTCCGAGCGACCACTTCCAGAGCGGCAGCTCGACGTCGCTTTCCTGGAAGTTGTGCGGATCGAGACTGATGGCGATCAACAAGACATTGTCGCGGGCGCGGCTCGCCTTTTCGAAGAACAGGATGTTGTCGTTCCAGGCGTTCAGCAGTGTCAGCCCGAGATGGGAATGCAGGGCAAGATTTTCGTTCCGGATGCGGTTGAGCATCCTGATCTCGGCGATGATATTGCCCGGGCGGTCGTAGTCCCAGGCGCGGATCTCATACTTCTCGCTGTCGGCATATTCCTTGCGCTTGGCATCGGGACGCCCCTCGCAAAGTTCGAAACCGTTATAGACGCCCCAAAGCCCAGACAGCGTGGCGGCCAACGCCGCCCGTATCAGGAAGGCGGAACGTGGCGCGTTCTGCAGGAAATCCGGATTGATATCATGGGTGTTGACGAAGAAATGCGGGCGGAAGAATTCCTTCGGCGCTGTCTCCGTGAGTTCCCGCATATATTGCTCGAGCTCCCACTTGGCATTGCGCCAGGTGAAGTAGGTATAGGACTGAGAGAAGCCGATCTTTGCCAGCCGGTACATGACTTTCGGCTTGGTGAAAGCTTCCGACAGGAAGATCACATCGGGGTGACGCGCCCTGATATCGCCGATCAGCCACTCCCAGAACGGAAAGGGCTTGGTGTGCGGATTGTCGACGCGAAACAGCTTGACGCCCTGGTCCACCCAAAGCTGGACGATATCCCTGAGCTCCACCCACAGGGAGGGCAACGCATCTTTTGTATAAAAATCGACGTTGACGATGTCCTCGTATTTCTTCGGCGGGTTCTCGGCATATTTGATCGTTCCGTCGGGACGCCAGTCGAACCAGCCGGGATGCTCCTTCAGCCATGGGTGATCCGGCGACGCCTGGATCGCGAGGTCGAGAGCAATCTCCAGGCCGTGCCGGCCTGCCTCCTCCACCAGCTGGCGGAAGTCCTCGAAATCGCCGAGCTCGGGATGGATGGCATCATGGCCGCCGTCCTCGGAGCCGATGGCATAGGGGCTTCCGGGGTCATCTGGCCCGGCTTTCAGGCTGTTGTTGCGGCCTTTCCGGTTGGTCGAACCGATCGGATGAATCGGCGGGAAATAGAGCACGTCGAATCCCATGTCACGGATGGCGTGCAACCTCGGGATGACGTCGTCGAAGGTGCCATGTCGGTTCGGATCGCCGCTCTGCGAGCGCGGGAAGATCTGGTACCAGCTGGCAAAGGCAGCCGCCTTGCGTTCGGCATCGACGGCGCTTGCCGTCGAGCGAAGCCGAAACGGCCGCTTGTCCGCCTTGTTCATCAATTCCGATGTTCGGGCATCGAGCAGGATCGCCGTGCGCTCGGCATCCGAGGCGCTTTCGAGACTGCTGACGAGAACCTTCAAGTCGGCGCCGAGCGCTGCATCGGCAGGCGTCGCAGCCGAACGAACCAGGTTCAACCCCTCCTGGAGTTCAAGCTTCAGGTCCAGTCTCGCATCGCTCTTCTTCGTCAGTTCGTAGCGAAAGATCGCAAACGGGTTCTTCCATGCCTCCACAGCGAACTCATAGCGTCCGATGCGCTCCAGCAGGAATTCGGCGCGCCAGCGATCGTTTTCGACCAGTTGCATCTCCGTCTCGGTCCAATCCGCCGCATCGAGCGGCCGCCACAGCAGGACCGCGGCGATCGGGTCGTGCCCGTCCGCGAATATATCCGCCTCGACACTGACGACATCGCCGACCACTCGCTTGATGGGAAAGCGCCCGTCATCGACTCGCGGCATGATGTTTTCAATGGCGAGCCGCGGCGACGCCGTCGCCTGCGCGATGTCCAGCATAGGCCGGGACGTGATCGGCGCCGGCGCCCTGCCTTCGATCACCAGGGTTTCCCCTGCCCGCAGCCGCAGAGGGGTGCCGTCGGCTGCAACCGGAAGAAAACCGGAAGCCGCTTCGCGCAGTGCCGTTAGCGGAGCTGGCGCACTTTTCCGCAGGTCCCTGTTGAGCAGGATGAAGCGCACATTCTCGGCGCTGCGCAAGTCTTCCGCCGCCGATTGCAGCAGCGCCGAGACCGGTCCGTTGGCGTTGCGGATGAGCCGCAGGGATGAGGCTGGCGCATAACTGACTTTGCCGATTTCGCTGTTCGCAAGGCGAATTTCGGAAGAAATATCGAAAGGGAGATCATGGCGCAGCCCCCGCAAGCCCGTCCCGTTCCCATGGGTCGGATCGAGCGGCGTGGCGGCCCCATATTCGAAACCCATCGGAACCATCAGGCCGCCACCGAGCGAGGCGGCAAGGCGCAGCGCCCTGATAGCCCGTCGTTCGAGGATTTCGCGGCTCTGGGTTCCGTGCGCGATCCGCCTGCCGAATGGCGGCTCCGGAAAAGCGATCTGCCAGCCGAGCGGCTTCTGAACCCGGTGTTCTTCGATGAACCATCTCTCGTCGAAATCCCACCAAGCCATAGATGAAAAACATCCATCGAAGCCTGTATTCTGGACCGCGCTCCTCGCCCCAAAATCAGTGCCCGGCGTCCAGGCGAGGAATTGCGCGTCCGCCTTCTCGCGCACGGCGGAAATCAGCGATTTGAACGCCGCCGGCGCAATGCGATCAATCCCGAGCGCGCGGTAGCCGCAGAGGCCGAGACCGGCCAGCCCCCGCAGCCGTTCGGCCCATTCTTCCAACAGCCGGGATTGAGACTCCGCGTCCATCTCAGTCATCGGCCCTGCTGGATCCAGTGGTGAGCGTCTTGGGTCGACAGGGCGAAAGCCTGCCTTGGTATCCAGGGCTTTGCCGTCGAGCATCAGGTCCATCATCAGGGTGACGCCGCTCCTGCGGGCGGCCTCCACCATGCGACCCACCCCATCCTCGACTGCACTTCCGAGCGACAGTTGAGGATCGAGTCGATTCACATCCTGGAAGGAAAAAATGCTGCGCGCCCCGCCCCGATCAAAGAGCGGTGCTGTCAGCACACGGTCGAAACCGGTTTCCGCAGCATGGTCGAAAACCTCGCGCCATGCATCGATACCCTGAAGAAGGAGTGGATTGACATAATAGATCCGGGGTGGGGTGCTCAACACACCCTGGTTTGGAGAGAATGACATCGGCCGCCGCTCGAGTTTGGTTTGAAGGCAAACTTCTGTTGCCGGACGTTGTTCCACCGAAAGTTTCAATTCAGGTGGCGCCAGGCATCGCCGGCCGCACCGGCGCGGGACCGATGGGAGGCGCTCGACATGCACCTGAAAAGCCTTGAACTGCGCGGACGGACCTTGAAGGTTCGCGATATAAGTGAATAGTCTCGGGCTGTCTGAGACGATGACCCATTTGGCTGCTAACGGAGGGCCCCGCTCCGTTTTGAAAGATCAGCGCCCGAACGAGACTTGATGTGTCCGAATGAAATCACTGCGATTGCAATAGAGGCAGCCAGACGTGAACCCATCGGTGGAATTATGTTCATATCCCGAACTCGATGATCGAATCGTGATCGTCAGGGCGGGCGACGAGGTTGATGGCGTGTTTATCCGGACCGAAAGGTTCAATGTGCTGATCGATACGCTCGGAACGCCCGAGCTGTGCCTGACGGCGCTGGGCATGCTCGGGGAACAGATAAACGCTCGTCCGCTGATCGTCATCAATTCGCACATGGATTGGGATCATTTCTGGGGGAATGCCGCCATTGCGCGGCGCGCTCCGATTATCGCGCATGCCGCCGCGCTCGACCGTTTACGCGACCCTTCCGCGCGGGAAGTCCTGAGAGACAAGGCGAGCCAGGAGTCGAGGTTTCGGGACGTCGACCTCATCGGTCCCGACATCACGTTCTCCGGCTCGATGACCGTCAACGGCGGCGATCTGACGCTGGAGCTCATTCATACGCCGGGACATACGCCCGACCATGTCGCCGTATGGATTCCCGAACTTCGCATCTGCCTGGCCGTCGACGCGGTGGAATACCCCATCCCCGAAGTCTGGAGCAAAAATGCAGGCGACCTGCGCTTGATCCGTTCCTCGCTCGAGCGGATACGTGACCTCAATGCAAGACTGGTCATCCCGGCGCACGGCCGGACGCACTCTCCTTCGGCGGTGCATGACAACCTCGCCTATTTCCAAGCCCTGGCCGATCGTGTCGGCAGTTTGAGCGAGAGCCAATTGGCGGAGCCGCAACTCGGCGGTTCAAGCGGCCTGCGGCTTGAAGACTTCGTCGCCATCCCCGAGGGAATGCCTTCCGACGTGGTGGCGTTCTACCGGAACTGCCATGAGACAAACCTTGGCGCGACGGTTCAGGCCCACATCGACAAGCTGAAATCCGCATAGAGGACGTCTGGAGACCGGAAAATGAAACCGTTGGAGGGCGGACGAACCGGGCAGATCTGGCGTGACGGCGACACCGTGATCAGGCCGTCCGGCGCATGGACGCCGACGGTGCACCGGTTTTTGCGCCATCTGAGAAGCAGAGGCTTTCCGGGAGCGCCTCATCCCATTGAAATAACCGGGAACCAGGAAGTCGTCAGTTATGTTGCCGGGCGCGTCTGCGAAGACTTGAGCGACCAGTTTGTCGGGTCGGAGCGCATGCTGCTTTCCGCAGCCAAGCTACTGCGCGAATTTCATTCGGCATCTCATGGGTTTCTGGAATCGGATCGCGAGGTCCAGGCATGGATGCTGCCGCCGCAGGAACCGTACGAGATCATATGCCACGGAGATTATGCACCCTACAATATCGCCACAGCCGGTCATGAGGCTGTCGGGATCATCGATTTCGACACCGCCCATCCCGCACCCCGCCTATGGGATCTGGCCTATTCGGTTTACCGCTGGGCGCCGCTCTCCGATCCTGCCAATCCTGATGTGACCTTCGGCCTAGACGAACAGCTGCAGCGGGCGGAGATTTTCTGCACGGCATATGGGGCGACGATGCAAGAACGGCTCCAACTCCCCGAGATGATCTGCCGACGGCTTCAGGCGCTCGTCGACTACATTTTGCCAAGTGCAGCGGCCGGAGATGAGACATTCGTGGAGCATGTGGCGAGAGGAGACGCCCGGCAGTATCTCAGCGATATGCAGTATGTTCGAAGCCATCGGGATCGGCTGCTGAAGGCCCTGTGCTGACGCACCTTTGCCAACTCGAATGTCCCGACTGCCGCATGCCCACCCCTACAGCCATTTCCTCCGTCGGAAGAAGCCGAAAAGGCCAAGGCACAAGATGGCTATGACACCAAGCACGACGAAATAGCCATATCGGGTTTTCAGCTCCGGCATATCGCTGAAATTCATCCCGTAGATGCCGGCGATCGCGGTGGGGACGGCAAGGATCGCCGCCCAGGCGGCGAGCTTGCGGGCAATCGCCGTCTGCTCCGACTGGCCGATCATCACGCTCGCCTCGAAGGCGAAGGCCAGCACCTCGCGCAGCGCGTCGATATCTTCCTGAACGCGGCGCACATGGTCCGTGACATCGCGAAACAGCGATTGCAGCGTCGGATCCATGCCGGGAAGATCCGTGTGCTCGTATCGCCGGCAGACGTCGACAAGCGGCACCACGGCGTTGCGCAGCCGCAGCAGCCTGCGCCTCAACAGGTAAAGCCGCTCGATATCGGACTTTGTCAACTGTTCGCGCAGCACCAGATCCTCGATATTTTCGACCTCGTCCTGCACGACCTCGATGACAGGCATGTAGTTGTCGACGATGAAATCGAGGATGGAATAGAGGATGTAGTTCTCGCCGTGGGCAAGGGCCGCCGGCGTCGCCTCGCATCGCTGCCGCACCGCCAGATAGGAGGACGAGTCGCCGTGACGAACGGAGACGACATAACCGCGACCGACGAACAGGTGCGTTTCGCCGAAGATGATTTCGCCGTCCTTCATGTGCGCGGTCCGGGCGACGATGAACATCGCCTCCCCGTAGATCTCCAGCTTCGGACGCTGGTGGGGCTGCGCTGCATCCTCGATCGCCAGCGGATGGAGATTGAACTGCGCCTGGACTTGGCTCAGCAGCACCTCATCCGGCTCGTGCAGGCCGATCCAGACGATCGCATTCTCACGGCTCCGCCATTCGCCGGCCTCCTCTATCCTGATGTCGCGAATGCGTTGCCCGTGCTGGTAAACGGCGGCAGCCACGACGCCAGGCCGTTCATAGGGAGGCGATGTGGAACCGCCGCCTTCTCGCGCGAGAATACTGTCCAGATCCTTCAGCCGTTCCAAATCCTGCCGTCCTCTCATTCCTGCACGGATCATATATCCGCAGCAGCCCCTCCGCCCGTCAGGCGCTCAGCCGATCATAATGCTATTTCGTAAAACATGCATCATCCGCATCGGTGCGGGGTCCGACCAGCCGTCTTCGTCGTGGTCAGGCGGCGGGCGGCGCCTTCCAGCTCGTGCAGAGCCCTGCAAACGGTTGCCGCTCGCCGCTGAAACAGGCGACAGCAGGAAATCCGACATGAAAGCCGCCCGGCAATTGCCGGGCGGCTTTCATTTGCTCAGGACGCGAAGGCCGGATTGCGCCGCGCGCCCATTCTCAACACGAAATAGATCGCCCCGCCGATGGCGACGCCGAAGAACCAGCCGTAGGTGCCCCACCAGTCCGGCAGGATGGTGGTGAGGGTCGGCAGGATTGAGGAGAACAGCGCGCCCACCACAAATGCGATGAAGGCATTGCCGTGCCATCCGTTCTGGAACCGGAACTCGCCATTCTCATGATAGAGCGCTTCGACGTTCAGCTGGCTCTTCCGGATGAGATAATAGTCCACCATCATGATGCCGAAGATCGGCCCCATCGTCGATCCGATAAAATTGACGAAATGCGCCGCACCCGTCTCCCAGGGAGCAAACGGGTAAAGCACAAGAGCGATCAATGCGGCGATATATCCCCCGCGCTTGAAATTGATCTGGCGCGGGAAAACATTGGCAAAGTCGAAGGCCGGCGACACGAAATTCGCCACGACGTTGATGCCGAGCGTTGCGATCGCGAATGTTAGCGCGGCCAGCAGCGCCAGGAACCAGCTGTCGAATTTCGCCGATATCATTTCCGGATGCAGCAGCACCTCTCCGTAGACGGTGAAGGCAGCGGTGGTCGTCACGCCTGCGACGAGGCAGAACGCCAGCAGGTTGATCGGAAGCCCCCAGAGGTTGCCTTTCCTGAGCGCCTTTTCATTCGTTGCGTAGCGCGAAAAATCGCAGAAATTCAGGTAAAGTGCTGCGAAATAGGTGATCCAGGTGGCGGCCACGGCAGCTAGCGCTGCAATCGAACCAGGCTCACCCGGCACGCCCGCATCCTTGGTCTTTTCGATCAGCACGTCGCGCGGGATTTCGGACCCGAATGAGAAGGTGCCGGACTTGACGACCAGATAAACCGAGAGCACCAGCATCATGATCCAGACGGCCGGACCGGCCCAATCCTGGAACTTGCGAACCGTTTCCATCCCGCGCTGAATGATCAGCAGCTGCAGCGCCCAGACGATGACGTAGCAGATGACCTCGAGGGTTGAATGACCGAGAAAGTGACTGTTCTGGTGAAAGGCGAGCAGGCTGTCGTTGCGGATCAGCAAGGCAACGATGGCGCCGGATGCGGCGGCGGTCTGTGCCCCGTACCAGAAGCAGGCGACCACCGCTCGGACGAGCGCCGGCACGTTCGCCCCGAACGTGCCGAAGGAGGCGCGCGCCAGAACCGGAAAGGGGACGCCGGTGCGCACGCCGGCATTGCCGACCAGGCTCATCAGGCAGAAGATGACCAGAGATCCGAGGCCGATGGCAATGATGAAATTGACGAAGCTGCCGCACAGCAGGAACAGGCTCGCCGCCAGATAGTAGCCCCACAGGCTGTGGACGTCTGATGTCCAGACGTTGAAAATGCTGAATGCACCCCATTTGCGCTCCTCGGCGGGTGCAAGGTCCTCGTTGTATAACGAGGGAGACGGATTTTGTACGCTCATGAATGCCCTCCCATGTCCTTGAGGCCAAATCGGCCACAGGCGGAAGTTTGCTCTTCATTTGTGCAGCTGACAATTTAATAGTCACATTGTACACATCTCTTGGCGGTGCCTCAGGATTAGCCATGGGGCTCGCCCGGTACACGAATTCTAGTCAGTTCGATCCGACGACACGTCCAGCCAGACGAAACGGACTTGCGACTGCGGCACCGGCGGCATCGAAGACATAGGCGCCAACGTCGCCGGCGCTCGACCGCTTCCCGCTTTCGAAGGATGCAAGCTGCGCGCCGAACTTGGCAAGCGACGCGTAGCGGTCATGCCCCAGCCCGTCGGACGCCCGGATCGACGTGATGTCGATGACCCGAAGCCTTTCCTTCAAGGCGGCATCTCTGATGACGGGATCGTCGATATCGAGGCGTCCGACGCGCGCCCGCTCACCCGCGATGAAGCTCGAAGCCACCAGCGCACTGTCGTCCTTCGACACGAGAAGAGATATCGGGGCCGGCATTCGCCCGATATCGTTCAGCTGGGACCGGAAAACATCGATGTCGATGTCAGGGGCGGCAAGGATCACCGCCAGTTTGCCGATGACGTCGTCGCGATGCTGCAGTTTGAGCTGGCGCACCGTTTCCATGACCAGGAATCCGCCCATGCTGTGTCCGAAAAGGATGATGCGTTTCACCCTTCCTGAAGCCGAGAGCGACGTGACAAGCGAGTCGAGGTCGCTGCGCGACGAGAGCGCCGCATCGCGGTCGGCGACATAGCCGGCGACGGCTGCGGCGGAAGGCCACGAAAACAGAATCGGAGAACCCGGAATGTTAGCGTCCGCAGCGATCTGCGCGGTGCGAAACAGCGCTTCCTGATAGCTATAGTTGTAGCCGTGGACAAAGATGCCGACGGTGCCCTCGTTCTGCGTAGAGCGGAGCACCTCCTCCACGAAGGCATCCTTTGCAAGCTGCTTGCGCCCGATAACGGCAAATTGGCGTTCGGGATCCGGCCTCTCGGTCGGATATGTGATCGCGGTGTCCTTCCGGCCGGGAGGGACCGAAAACCCATACTGCTCATAGGTGAGCTTGTCGGCCCATGCGCTGCCGAACCCGCCCCGTATGCTATCGGGGGTTCTATTGGTCGCCACGAGAACGTTCACGCTGACCGGAGCCTCTTCGGCATGAGTCAGTTGACTCAGATGAACTGGCTTCAATACGTCCGGCGATGGCCTCGTCGCACAGCCTGCAAGCATAGCCAGGCCGATCGCGGCAACGATGGCCGGCCCGGTCTTCAGGAGCTCTCGGTGATCTGCCTTCGAGGGTTCCGGAGAATACCATTCCGTCATCGATAAATTTCCCCTGGAATCAAGGCTCTCGGGCGCATGGATCAGCCAATCTCGTCATACGGTATGTCGTTCCTTCCCGCGTGGGATGGCATCGCCTGCGCCACCCCACACATATTATCGCGGCCCGTGTTGCAGCGGCCGCCGCGGCGGCCGTGGGCGATGGCCGTCGAAGACTGCGTCATACCTCTGCAGCCGCGGCTCCGGCCTGAACGCCTTCATCCCTTGGAATCCTGAACCACGCGACGTAGAGCGCAGGCAGGAACAGCAGGGTGAGCGCGGTTCCGACGACGATGCCGCCCATCATGGCGTAGGCCATCGGCCCCCAGAAGATCTCGCGCGAGATCGGGATCAGCGCCAGCGTGGCCGCCGCGGCCGTCAGCATGATCGGCCGCATGCGGTGTTCAGTGGCCTCGATGACCGCCTGCCAGGGCGCCATTCCTTCGCTGCGTAGGTGCTCGATCTGAACGACCAGGATGACGGAGTTGCGGATCAGAATGCCGATGAGCGCAAGCACGCCGAGGATCGCGACGAAGCCCATGGGTGCGTTGCTGAGCAGCAGTGCTGCGACGACGCCGATCAGGGCGGTCGGCGCAACCGCGAACACCAGGAAGAGGCGGCTGAAGCTCTGCAGCTGGATCATCAGGATCGTCGCCATCACAAACAGCATCAGCGGAGCGACTGCCGCGATCGGCCCCTGGGCATCTGCACTGGATTCGACCGCGCCGCCCACTTCCACCTTGTATCCTACGGGAAGGTTTTTCTGGAATTCTTCGACCTTCGGCTTGAGCTGTTCGACGATCGTGGCGGGTTGCGTCGGACCGACGACGGCCGCCTTGACCGTTATGGTGGGTTGCCTGTCGCGACGCCAGATCGTCGGCTGCTCGAGCTCGTAGCGGAAATTCGCCACGGCAGACAGCGGCACGACCTTGCCGTTGGAGGTGGAGAGCTGCAGATTCTCAAGCGTCTGGATGGAATCGCGCTCGGCTGCCCTGGCGCGGCCGATGACGTTGACCAGGTAGATGTCGTCTCGAACCTGGGTGGCCGTCGAGCCTTCGACGATGCCGTTGAGGGCAGTGGCGATGTCTTCGGAGGATACGCCGAGCTGGCGCGCCTTGTCCTGCAGGACATCGACCTTCACCACGCGGGACGGCTCATTCCAGTCCAGGACCATGTTCGCCAGAAGCGGGTGCGATCCCATGACGCCGGCGAACTGCTGCGAGAGGTCGCGGACCTTTTGAACATCGGGACCGCTGATCCGGTACTGGACCGGCTTGCCCACCGGCGGGCCGATGTCGAGAAGCTTGACGAAGGCGTCGGTGCCGGGGAAGGTTTTCGTCAGATAGTCCTGCAGTTCCGCCCGCACCTTGTCGCGCACGTCGAGCCCTTTGGTGACGATGATCGTCTGCCCGAACGACACGTCGGGCGTCTGCACGTCAAAGGACAAGATGAAGCGTGGCGCACCCTGGCCGACATAGGTCGTCCAATGGTCGACATCCTTGTTATCGGCCAGCATCTCCTTTTCGAACTTGGCCATCTGCCTGTTGGTTTCGGCGATCGAACTGTTGTTGGGGAGATTCCAGTCGATGACCAGCTCGGTTCTGTCCGAGTTGGGGAAGAACTGTTGCTGCACCAGCCCCATGCCGCCGATCGAAAGTGCAAAGACACCGACCGTGAGGATGATGGTGACCCAGCGCCAGCGCATCGCCAGCCCCAGGAGCCGGGAGAAGACCGAGGCGAAGCGGCCCTTCTTCTCGTGATGCGATTTCATCGTCTTCGGCAGGATCGTGACGCCGAGAAGCGGCGTGAACAGCACCGCCACCACCCAGGAAACGATCAGCGAAACTGCGATGACCACGAAAAGCGTGAAGGTGAACTCACCGGCAGCACTGTTGTTGAGACCGACCGGGATGAAACCGGCAACGGTGACGAGCGTCCCCGTCAGCATCGGAAAGGCGGTCGATGTATAAACGTGGGTGGCGGCCTTCCTGAGATCGTCGCCCGCCTCCAGGCGGGCCACCATCATCTCGACGGCGATCATGGCATCGTCGACAAGCAGCCCGAGCGCGATGATGAGTGCGCCAAGCGAGATGCGCTGAAGCGAAATGCCGGAATATTCCATCACCACGAAGGTGATCGCCAGGACGAGCGGAATGGAGATCGCCACCACCATGCCGGCGCGAAGACCAAGGCTGATGAAGCTGATAATCAGGACGATGACGATCGCTTCGAAGAGCGCGCGGGTAAATCCCGACACCGCTTCGTCGACGACGGCCGGCTGATCGGAAACGCGGTGGACGTCCACGCCGATCGGAAGGTCAGCGACGACACGTTTCATCTGCGCGTCGAGCCCCTCGCCGAACTCCAGAAGATTGGCGCCCTGCTTCATGCCGATCGCAAGCCCGATCGCCGGCTGGCCGTTGAACCGGAACAGCGACGAGGGCGGATCCACGTAGCCGCGTTTGATCGTGGCGACATCGCTCAGCGGAAAGAAGCGGTCGTTGATCCGAAGATTGATCGATCTCAGGCTGTCCTCGGACGTAAACTGTCCGCTGACCCGCAAGGCGATGCGCTCCGGCCCGGCGTCAACGAAGCCGGACTGCGTGACGGCATTCTGCGCCTGCAGGGTCTGAATGACCGACTGTTGGTCGATCCCGAGTGCGGCGATCTGGCGTGTGGAGAATTCGAGATAGATCGCCTCGTCCTGGGCGCCGACCACATCGACCTTGCCAACGTTGGGCACGGTCAGAACCTTGGAACGGGCATCTTCCACGAGATCACGAAGTTGGCGCTGAGTAAGCCCGTCGCTGGTGAAGGCGTAGATGTTTCCGAAGACGTCGCCGAAGCGATCGTTGAAGAAAGGACCGACGACCCCGGTGGGGAAATCGCCCTTGATGTCGGCAATCATGTTGCGGATGCGCAGCCAGGTCGGCGCAACATCCTTCGCCTTGGTCGTCGGCAACAGCTCGACAAAGACGGTCGTCTGGCCCGCAACGGTCTCGCTCTTGGTGTAATCAAGCGATTCCAGTTCCTGAAGCTTTTTCTCGATCCTGTCGGTCACCTGCCGCGTCACCTCTTCGGCGGAGGCGCCGGGCCACTGGGCGGTGATCACCATCGTCTTGATCGTGAAGTTCGGGTCTTCCTCGCGGCCGAGCTTCACGTAGGAGAAGGCGCCGGCGAGAATGAAGACGATCATGAAGTACCAGACGAGCGAACGGTGTTCGAGCGCCCAGTCGGAAAGATTGAAGGACTTCACTGGCTGATCTCCTGGTCGATCCTGATGGTCTGGCCATCTTCAAGTTTATGCACGCCTGCCACGACCACCCTTTCTCCGGGGGCGATCCCTTCGCTGACGCGGGCGGTGCCGCCATCTTCGATGTCACCGTCGATCTTCACGCGGCGAAGCGATACCTTCCTGGCTGGCGCATCGACGATCCAGACGCTCGGGCCGTCGCTGCCGACAAGGATTGCAGAGGAAGGCAGGACGATCTGCGAATCGGCTGCAATGGTTGCCGAGGCGGATATGACGGAGCCCAGCCGGAAGGTGGCGGGGGGATCGCTCAGTGCGATCTTGGTCCTGCTCGTGCGGGTGGACGTCTCCGCCTCCGGTGCTATTTCACGCACGATCCCGGACGTGCGGATGGTCGGATCGAGCTGCAGCGTCACCTCGAAGGGCGCGCCGATCTTCAGTTTCTGGGCGGCTGCCTGGGGCACGTCGACCACGGCATCGCGCTTGTCCGGCCGTGCGATGGTCACGACCGTCTGGCCGGCCGACACCACCTGTCCGACCTCGGCCGAGGTCGCGGTCACCACCCCGTCGAATTCCGCCCGAAGCTGCGCGTAGCCGAGTTGCTCCGTGGCCTTGTCGAGATTGGCCTGCGCCTTGGCGACGGCGGCCGCGGCCGTCCGCCTTGCCTGTTCGGCCTCTTCGAGCGAGGCTTCGGTGCCTGAGCGCGACTCCAGCAACGTGCGCTGGCGCTGTTCTGTGGTCACCGCGTTCCTGAGCTGGGCGTCGCTGTTCTCTACGTCCGACTGCGCGTTGCGCACGGCAAGCTCCAACGCCAGCGGATCGATGGCGGCAACGACATCATCCTTCTTAACGAGATCGCCGACATTGACGTTGCGGGCGATCATCCGCCCGAGAATCCGGAAGCCGAGTTCAGTCTCGATCGTCGGTTCGATCGTGCCGGTCAGGCTCAAGCTCGAAGACGACGTTGGCTTGGCTGTCATCGACAGCACGGGACGAGGGGCTTCCTCCTTGCTTTCCTCCTGCGGCGTACAGGAGGAGATCAGGGCCGTAGCCATCATCAGTGCGACTATCTTGGGACGAATAATCACTTGGAAGCTTCCTTGACATAAGACACGATTTCACCCGGCCTGAGGAACTTGGTTCCGTCGGCCACCACGACCTCTCCTTCAGACACACCTGACTTGACGATGAAGCTGCCGGTCTCGTAGCCGGAGACATCCACCGCCCTTGCCGAAACCGCAGATGATGCGGGATCGACAATCCAGACGGCCGGCTTGCCGTCCTTGGATGTCATGGCGGACCAGGGAAGCTGGATGACGTCCTGCGAGACATAATTGAATCTTCCGACGACGGGAGCGCCGAGGGGGATCGGAGCGTCGCTCGATATCGCGACCTTGACCTTAATGGTTCCGGTGGAGGGATCGATCGTCGGCGAAATCTCGCGAACCTTCGCCGTAATCTTCTGCGAGGAGTTCGCCAGAAGGGTCACGGTCCCGTCGCCGTCGATCGGGCGCAGGAACGCGCTCTCGACCACTTCAAAGACGGCATCCCGGTCGCCGTCATGGGCAAGCGTGAACACGACCTGGGCGGCCTGCGCCACTTGCCCGACCTCGGCATTGCGGGCGGTGATCATTCCGTCGGCGTCCGCCTTCAGCTCGGTGTAGGACAGAGTGTCCTGAGCGGTCTCCAACAGCGCTTGCGCTGACTTCGTCGATGCCTGCGCGGTCAGGAGCGCCTCCTGCGCCTGATCGAGTGCCGCACGCGTCGTCACCTGCGTTCGAAACAGGCTCTGCTGGCGGTCGTATGCGAGCTGCGCCTGGGTTTGCTGCGCCTCAGCCGACTGAAGGTTGGCAGCCGCCACATCCAGATCGGCCCTCTGCTCTTCCGGATCGATCCGCGCGAGGAGCTGCCCCGCCTTCACGGACTGTCCGACTTCCACCAGCCGCTCGACGATCTTGCCGCTGACGCGGAAGGACAGATCGGTCTGGACACGGGCGCGGACTTCGCCGGTGACCGCGCCACCTCGGACCAGCGGCTCAGGCCTGGCGACGACGATGCCGACCTGCCGTGCGGTTGGCTTAGTCGGCTCGCCCGCATCGCTGCATGATCCGAGACCGATGGCGCATGCGATCGCCGTGGCGACCAGAATGGTTCTCATAGTTGACCTCTTGCTCTCAACGGCAGCTTCTATATAATTGACTGACGTATTAGTCAATGAAACTTTGCGTCGCGGGGACGAGGGCGTGCGCAATAAGGGAGGCGAGGCAAATGGCAGCTCAGAAGAAGATCACGCGGGCGGAACAGAAGGCGCTGCGGCCCATCCAGATCCTGGATGCCGCCTTCGAGGAATTCGTGAGAAGCGGTTTCGCGGGCACACGCGTCGAAGACATCGCCGACAGGGTCGGCGTCACCAAGGGTACGGTGTACGTCTACTTCGAGACGAAGGAGAAGCTTTTCGAAGCCATGATCCACCACTTCTCCGTGCCGTTTCAGGAGCTGCTGGGGATCACCGAGAGTCTCAGCGGCAGCGCCGCCGACCGGCTGATTTCCATTCTCGCACTGCTCTACGAACAAATCGCCGAGGATCGCACGACCCGCGAGCTGACGCGGCTCGTCATTGCCGAAGGGCATCGATTCCCCGACCTAATCGACCGCCACCACGATCAGTTCATTGAACCGATCATCGCCAAGGTCGACGCTCTTATTCTCGAGGGTGTGGCGTCAGGGGAGTTTCGCGAAGTTCCGGTGGAATTCTCCGACATCGTGGTCGCGCCCATCCTGACGACGACAGTTCTGCGGCTGATATTCGACGACCGCCGCGTGCCCACTCCCAACAAGGAGGCCTTCCTGCGGGCCTATTTCGACCTGCTGCTCAACGGCCTGCTTGCCAAACCTCACTGATGGCCGAACGACGAATAATTCCGTGCCAAACACGTAGCTTTTTTGAAGTTTTTATGTAAAAACATTGAGTTAGCTATGCCTTCGAAGGCACGACCTCAATTCGTGACGGAAAAAGTGGAACGCAAAGTCAATCTCAAGGATGTCGCGCGCGATGCTGACGTATCGCTGAGCACGGCCTCGCACGCGCTGAACGGAACCGCACCGCTGACGATCGAGGTACGCGAGAGGGTTCTGGATTCGGCAAAACGCCTGGGTTACCTCGACCGCCGGCGGAAGAAGGCGACGATCGCGACCTTACGCGTCCTGCTTCTCGCCATTCCCGACGATGCCGCGCCGGAGAGCGACCTCAATCTGGTGAGTTGGACGATCCTCAACGGTCTTCGCAGGGAGTGCGAACGCCGCGGCATCAGGATCGTACCCTTCGTTAGCACCGGCCGCCGCATCGACGGCGCTCGGGTCAGGCAGATCGCGCTGTCGGAGCGCGCCGACGGCATCGTGGTCCTGAACGACGATCAGCCGGAATTGATCCGAAGCCTCGCCTCTCCTGATATGCCTGTTGTCATCGTCAACGGCGAAGACCCGGCCATGCTGGTCGATACGGTCACGCCCGAAAACCGTTTTGGGGCAAGGCTCGGCATCGAGCACCTGCTGGGGCTGGGGCATCGCCGCATCCTGCACCTGACCTGGAAGGGCCGCACGACGATCCAGCGCCGATATGACGGCTTTTCCGATGCCTATTTCGCCGCGCAGCTTCCGGTGCCCGACGATATGATCGTCGAGGCCGAGGGGTATGAGCCCAGGCACGGCGAGGCTGCGATCAATGCGCTGCTCGACCGCGATGCCACGATGAAAGGCGCGACCGCCGTCTTCTGCGCGGCCGACAATCTAGCGCTCGGATGCCTGAAGGCATTGGCCGATCGCGACATCCGCGTGCCCGAAGCGATATCAGTGCTGGGGTTCGACGACATCGTCCCCGGCGAATTCAGCCGCCCGCCGTTGTCGACGATCAGCGTTCCCACAGACAGGCTCGGCGCGGCCGCTTTGGCGCTCATCGAACAGCGGCTGATCGCCAACGACCCGCAGCGGCCGGCCCATCGCCTGGAACTCGGTTGCCATCTCGTCTTGAGGGGCAGCATCGCGCCGCCGCGCTCCTAGAACAGGATGTCGTCCGAAAACCGTTCACACGTTTCGGCATCCTGCATTAGCGCAAGCGCTCGGCCCGCAGGCGCGTATCGCGCGGGCTTTCTCCAAAGGCGCTGCGGTAGACACTGGAAAACCTGCCGGCATGAGAAAAACCCCACATCGCGCAGATCTCCCGGACGGATCGCTGATTCATCGGATCCCGCAACTGGTCGCGGGCTGCCTGCAGCCTGATCGTGCGCAAGTAACTGCCCGGTGAAGTTCCCCTGAAGGCCTTGAAGCCCGTTTGCAGCGCCCGAAGTGAAACACCGACGTCATCCGCAATCATCGTCATGGTGAGGGGCTCTGCGATATTGGCGTGCATATAGTCGATAGCACGTCGGACATGCCAAGGCGCGACCAACGACACTTTGTTTTTTTCCAGATAGCCGGAAAAACGGTGAGAGCCAAATCGGATCACGAGATTGGCAAGGGTTTCGCTCATTCCTGCCATGGCAAGCGGTGAAGACAGAAGCGGACCGTCATTGAGCATGCCCCGCACGATCGTCTGCGCGAGGCTGCCGATAAGCTGGCCCGATGGTGTTGCGAGATCCAGAACGGGTTCTAGGTCAAGCGAATCGAGGATCGGCGTTTCCACCAGTGAAACGAGCATTCGTCTCACAATTTTCCAGTCCAGGAACAGCGCATCCGAGCGGTGCGGGCCGCCCTGGACGAAACGATCGCCGGCCTGATGGTTGTTGGCCATGAGAAGATGACCCGCCTCACTTTCAACCACCCTTTTTCCAATGGACAGTCGAAAGGATCCGGTGTGCGGGATGTAAAACGCGAGGTGTTGCGGCGTCTCCTCGAGCGTTCGAATCGTCCAGGAACTCTGATAAACCGAATGAAGCGCCGTAAATGGCCCGCTTGTTCTCAGGTCCGCTGCCCAAGCAAAAGCCCGATCTTTGCTCAGCGGCTTGGCGCTAAAGGCTCCGTAGCCTGCCAAATAGGCTTGCACCATCGACTCGAAGTCCCTGCCTTCATGCGTCGGCGCAAACCCATATGTCTCACGCTCAGGAGCGCGCGCCGTGCTCTCGGATCTCAACGATATCCCCTCTGCGTTCGTGAATTGTGATCCCGGCTGGCTTGGCCAATCTCAATGGAGTAAGCAGGGCCGGCAAACCGGGGCTCGAATTCCTTGTTTGACAGAAGCAAAACGCCCTCCCAATGTGGTTCACACTCACAGTGTAAATCAAACCGAACCCAAAATGAAGTATGATCCGCTAGACCACATCGCCGCGCATTTTTTGCGAGACACGCAAGCTGTGCGCGTCGCTTCCCGCAACGAACGCGACCTGCTGCGGCTGATCTGGAAGTCTCCGGGCATTGAGCGCTCCGACCTAACCGAGCCGCTCGATCTCACCCAGCAATCGCTGCACAGGATCGTCGCGCGGCTTCATGAGCGAGGAATGATCGTCTTTTCCCATTCGGAAAGCCGGCGGCCCGGGCCCTCCAGCCCTGGCCTTACTCTTTGCAGAGACTGGTGTCTGACGCTCGGCATCGCCGTGAACGTCGGTTCGATCGGCCTCTGCCTCATGGGTTTCGGAGAACCTTTGGACCACATGGAAATTCCGCAGGAGGGATCGTCACTCGCCGCGGAGATGGAGCGGATCGAAGCGGCGGTCGAAGAGCTCCTTGCCCGGCGAGGAGCCGAGCGGCGCGACGTCCTCGGCATCGGTCTGGCAGTCTCTGGCCACCATATGCTGGAGACGGCCTTCAACTGTCCTCTGCCGCTCGCTCATTGGTCATTGATCGATTTGGCGCCTTTGCTCGGAGAGCAGCTCGGCCTACCGGTCTGGGCAGACAATGTCGCCAGGACCGCCGCCTTGGCGGAAGCAATTTTCGGTGTCGGCCGCGACGTCGCTGATTTCGCCTATATCGCCCACCTTCACGGATACGGGGGCGGCCTCGTTTCCGGAGGCATGCCGTTTCGCGGCAGTTTCGGAAATGCCGGCGAATATTCCGTTCTCTTCGGGCGTGAGGAATACGACGATCGCCCTGCACTCAGCCTCTTGCTTCAACACCTTCATGCCAAGGGACGCTCGAACTTGACCCTCAGGGACCTGAAGAACGAAAACCTGGTGGATTGGGATGGCGTTGCGGAGTGGGTCGACCGCATCGCGCCGGCCCACAACAAAGCCATCAATGCGATCTGCGCAGTATTCGACCCGGCCTTGATCGTGCTTGGCGGCGAGCTTCCGCATTCGCTCGCGAGAATGCTTATCGAACGGACCGAGTTCAATAATCTGCCTCGGCATGGCGTGCTGCGTGACGTCCCACGCCTTGCCGTGGCACAGATCATCGATGCCCCCGGTGCCATCGGCGCGGCCTTGATCCCGCTCTTCGAAACCGTTTTGTGATATGCGCAGGAGGTATCGACCGCCGAAGCGCGCCGCATGAACCGAGTTCTATACGACGCGCCTCAGCCGGAGGTCGGCGTGGTTTGGGTTCTTCGACGGTTGCGAGGAGATCTCTCTCAATGCAGGCCCACTTACTTCATCCCTGTTCCGGCGATGCCCGTGGTGATGTACTTCTGCAGAAACAGGAAGACGACGGTGACGGGCAGCAGGCTGAGGAACGTCATCGCCAGGATATAGTGCCACTGCACCGAGAACTCTCCCTGGAATGCGTTCAGGCCGACCTGCAGCGTGAAATTCTCGCGGCTGTTGAGGACGATGAGAGGCCAGAGGAAGTCGTTCCAGCGCCAGAGCACCGAAAAGATCGCCAGCACCGCCAGAGCCGGCGCCGTCAGCGGCAGGATGATGCGCCAGAAGATGCAGAATTCGCTCGCCGCGTCGACGCGCGCCGCCTCTATCAGCTCGTCGGGTATGGTCAGCATATATTGCCGCAGCAGGAAAACGGCGGTCGGAGAGGCGACCGTCGGCAGGATGACGCCCCAGAGGTTGTCGGCAAGCCCGACCCCGACGATGACGAGATAGGCCGGCACCATGACGACGGCGAGCGGGATCATCAGCGTCGAAATGATGATGACGAAGACCGTCGTATCACCGGGAAATTTGTATTTCGACAGGGCGAAAGCCGCCATGGCGTTGACGATCAGCGTCAGCAGCGTTGCGACGAAGGTGACGAACACTGAATTCTTCAGAAAGGTCAGGAAGTTGAATCGGGTCAGCGGATCGGTGTAATTCTGCCTGGCGACCGTCAGCTTCTGCACCGGCGTCAGCCCCTTGACGTCGACGCTGACCGGTGATCCCGGATTTGCCGGATCGACCATCTGGGCCTTGAGGCCGATGCGGCGAACCATGGCCATTTCGCGCATCTGGCCGTCGACGGTAACCTGCCAGAGGCTGAGCGGCTTGTCGAAGCCGGGCACGGTCTGTTCGACGGCGGCCCGGGGAAGCAGCGTCGGCGGAAACCGGGTGATCTCAGCCGCCGGCTTCAGCGAGGAGAGGCCCGCCCAGAGGACCGGAAGCAACACCACGAAGGTTCCGCCAACCAGCCAGACCCACGACAATATGTCGGTTATATCAATGCGTCCGGCTCGGCGTGTGCGCGTGAAAAAGCTGATCTGGTTCATCTCAGGACTCCATTCGCTTGCCGATGCGCAGCTGTATGAGGGTGAGAACCAGAAGCACCAGCCCCATGAGAACCGATGCGGCGGAGGCCAGTCCGAAGAGGCGAAGATCGCTGCCGAATGCCATCTGGTAGATATATTGGACGATGAAGCTGTTGGCCGTGCCGGGGCCTCCGCCATTGGTCAAGACCCAGGCCTCGTCGAAGATCTGGACGGACTTGATCATCAAAAGAATGAACACGACCAAGAGGTTCGGAGCGAGCAACGGAAGCGTGATCCTGAACAGCGTGCGGCGCGGCGAAGCGGCATCGATGGAGGCAGCCTCGTAGAGCTCCTTCGGGATAGCCTGGAGGCCGGCAAGCAGGATCAGGGTATAAAAACCCATGTGAAACCATACCGACACCGCAACGACGAAGAAGCGCGACCAGCCGACATCAAGCAGGAAGATTTCAGGGGGGACGCCGATCATCTGGAAGAAGGCGTTCAGGAGCCCGTTACGATCGAGGAACCATTTCCAGATGAGACCGATGACGACGGGAGACAGCAAGACGGGATAGAAGAACATCGCCCTGAAGAAGCCGCGCGCGACGATCGCCCGATTGAGGATCAGCGCCGTGATCAGCGCCACGAGCAATGTGGCGACGACATTGAAGGCTACGAACCAGAGCGTGTTCCACACGGCCGTCCAGAACAGCGATTCCTGACAGGTTCCCGGCTGCAGATAATTGCCGCAGGAAAGCAGCGTGCGGAAATTGTCCAGGCCGACGAAGGGACGCTCCGACACGAAAAGGTTTGTGCCGCCGGTAAAGGCGTAACCGATCGCGATCGCGATCGGAAGGAACGTGAAGATAGCAAACAGTACGAGGTTCGGGGCCAGGAACAGCCATGGCATACGCTTGCGGCCGAAGATGCGCTCGATCAGATTTATCGGGGCTTCGACCACTCTCATCGCCGTTTCCCCTGTCTGGGTCAGCAATGCACCTGCCTTGAGCGCCGCCATGTTCAGCGCCTCCCCTGTCCGGGCCGCCGGGCAAAAGCCAGGCCGCTTTCGGGATCGAACAGATGAACCCGCCCCGGGGCGGCATCGATCAGGATGTGATCACCAGGGGCCGGCGCGAAATGGCCGGCCTCATGAATGATCATCTGCTCGTCCTGACCTGCAAGGTTGCCGTAGACATAGGTCTCGGTCCCGAGGCCCTCATGATACTGGACGATGAACGGCAGGCCTCGCTCGCTGGAACGTGAAAAATGCGCGGGCCGGATGCCGGCGAGAACGGCCTGTCCGACCGCAATGCCGGCGAGGTCGACATCGCTGACGATGCTGCCGCCGTTGCCGACATCGATGGTGACGCCGCTTTCGCTGACGCCCGATACCTTGCCCTCGATGATATTCATGCGCGGCGAGCCGAGGAAGCCGGCGACGAAGAGATTGCGCGGGCTATCGAACAGGTCCAGCGGCGCGCCGACCTGCTCGACCCGCCCGGCGCGCAGCACGACGATCTTGTCGGCCATCGTCATCGCCTCGACCTGGTCATGCGTGACGTAGATCATCGTCGTCTTGATCTCGCGGTGGAGCTTGGTGATCTCGGCGCGGGTCTGGACGCGCAAGGCGGCGTCGAGATTCGACAGCGGCTCGTCGAAGAGGAAAATGTCCGGTTCGCGCACAATGGCCCGGCCGATTGCCACGCGTTGGCGCTGGCCGCCCGAAAGCTGCTTCGGGCGCCGGTCCAGATAAGGTTCGATCGCCAGCATCCTGGCGGCTTCGGCAATCCGCGCCTCGATCTCGGCGCGCTTGAACTTCAGGTTCTCCAGGCCGAAAGCGAGGTTCTTGCGAACGCTCATATGCGGATAGAGCGCGTAGGACTGGAAGACCATTGCGATCTTGCGCTCGGCAGGCGAGAGCGCGCTGACGTCGCGCCCCCCGATCGCGATTGCGCCCTCCGTGACCTCTTCGAGGCCGGCGATGACACGCAGCAGGGTCGACTTGCCGCATCCCGACGGACCGACGAAGACGACGAACTCGCCGTCTTGGATATCGAGTTCGACGTCATGCAGGACTTTGACTGAGCCATACGACTTGTTGACGTTGGAAAGTTTCAGTTCTGCCATGCCCCACTCCCATCAGGTGCCGCCGTTTCGAAGACGGCGTTGTTTTTGTTCCAGCCTTGCGGCAGCGGTGTCGGTCTTGTGATCCGCACCTCGTTTATCAAGATCCCGACGACATCAGCCACGTAGACGGCCGGCATTCCCCCCGGATAGTGCTCAAGACCGATCACCCGACCGTCAGACCCGCGGGTCCAGGCATTCGCACGGCCGCCGCCATCGGCTTTCGGGGAAAGGTCCGCGTTCGTCGGACGCAGGTCGTAGGACCGCGCCGTACCGAGCTGCCCAGGCTGCTGATCGATGGCGATGCGCGCAAGCGATGCGTTCCTGATACCGGCCGACGAGGTCGAAATGATCGTGATCGCCCCCTCCATCCGGCCGGTTATGTCCTCGACGATGAGATTTTCGATGGCGCCTGCCGTGCGCTCCGCGACACGGTCAACCACATTGACGGTCAGCGCCTCCCCCGAGCCCCAGAAACCGTCGGGGGTCTCGCGGCACTCCACCGCAATTCTCGAAAACCTCACATTCGATATCCGGCCGCCGTCGCGGGAAAATATGCCGAGCGCCCTGTTGGAGGATGAGACGTTGCAATCCTCGAAAACGACATTGGTGACGTCGCCATGCGTTTCCGTGCCGATCTTCAGCGCACAGCTGAGGCTCCGAACGGAGCAGCGGCGGACAAGAATGTTTTCGCATCGTCCGATGGCGACACGATTAGGCCCGATGCTCGTCTTCAGGCATATGCCGTCGTCGGCCGTCGATATCCCGCAGTCCTCGATGACGGCGCCGCGGCAGGCATCCAGCACGATGCCGTCGGTATTGGGAAGGCGGCGGTCGTTGTCGATGGTCACATCCCTGACTGTGACATCGGTGCAGTTGACGAAATGCAGCGTCCACATTGGCGAGCGGCAAATATGGACGGAGCTGATCTCGACCTCGTCGCAGCCTTCGAACACCACGACACGAGGACGAAATTCGGCCGGGATGAAGGTTCCCACCGTCTCGTCGTCTCCCACAATGAAGCTGTCACAACCGGCTTCGATGCGCCCCGCCCCCGTCAGGCTGATCCGCCGTGCATCCTTGGCGACGATCATGCCGCGGTCCGACTTTTCAGCGATCACCGAAACACTCGTATGCGCATAGGCCTCGTAGTCCGGGACGGGACGCAGGATCGCGCCGGCGGCCAGATGAAGGTCGACGCCGCATCTGAGCTGGAGCCCGCGGCAGACATGGATGCCGGCCTTGAGCTCCACGCGTCCGCCGCCCGAAGCCGACAGGCCGTCGATGGCCGCCTGCAGGCGGATCGTATCGTCGCCCTCCGCCGGCTCGATCGCGACAAGTGACACGGGGCTCATTGGCGCTCGCCGTTCTCGAGAAAGACTTCCGTCAGGAGCAGCATGGTCAGCGCCTGGCCATAAGGCGTCGGCACGTTGGGGATGCGCCTGTAGAAATCGAGGTCATGGCCCATCGGCGTGCCGTCCGAGACGCCGTGGACGACACCTTCTTCGTCGATCTGCGCCAGCACCGCCGCAAACGCGCGCTCCGCATAGGCCCTGTCGTCTTTGTCGAGAATGCCGGCATCGATGGCGCGCAATATGCCATAGGCAATGCCTGCCGTGGCTGAGGTTTCCAGCGGCGAGGACGGATCGTCCAGAAGCGTCGTGAACATCCCGTCCGGCCGCTGGCATTCCTTCAGCGAGCGCACCTGGCTGATGAGAACGTTCGACAGAAAACGCCGGTCCTTCTCGCCGAGCGTCGGGACGAGATCGAAGAGCTCGGGGATGGCGACGGTGATCCAGGCATTGCCGCGCGCCCAGAAGGCATTGGCGAAATTGTGCCGCCCGTGGAAGGTCCAGCCGTGATACCAGAGCCCGCTGACCGGATCGGAGAGATAGCGGGTGTGGATCACGAATTGATAGACGGCCTCGTCGATCCACTCGCTGCGCTGGCAGAGTACGCCGGCCCGGGCGAGGAACAGGCAGGCCATGAACAGCGTATCGTCCCACAATTCACCGTCGTTGAGGCGCTCCTTGACGACGTGCTGAAAGCCGCCGTCCTCGGTCTTCGGCAGTTCCTTGACGAGCCATTCGGCCCAGTCCTCGACGAGAGCGCGAAAATCGGGACGGTCGACATGCTGGACGAGGATCGCAAGCGGCAGCATCGGCGCGGTGCTGTTGATCTGGCGCGGAGGCAGGCCGCGTTCGATCTGGACGGCATACCAGGCGACGAGCTCCTGCAGCGCTTTCTGATCATTGGTGGAAATGGCGCGACGCAGGAAGCCGTAAAGGCCGACACCGACTTCCCAGTCCCATTCGTCGAACTGGATTCCTGAGGCGGAATTTCCGGTCACGAGACCTTCCTTGATGCCCCGGAGCCGGCTGAACGCCATTGCCACGCGATCGATCGTCGTCAGGAGGGCGGCGTTATCGACAGATGTTGTGTTCATGCTGGAGACCTATGTTTCAGGAGTAGAACGGCCCGTCAGTGCCGGCGCCGGAGGCTGCACTGTCGTAGGTGAGGATCGGATGCGGCTGATCGTGGATGAAGGGCTTCGCCTTGCCGCCGATCGAAAGTCCGTCGGCATAGAAGAGGTCGATCGCCGAGCCGCCGGGCGGTGTCAGGGAGAGACGCCGAAGCCCGGGATCGAAGGAAACCGTCGTCTGGCCCAGGCGTTCGATGAACGTCTTGAAGGCGGCGTCGTTGCCGCATCCGACGATACCAGCCCAGCCGCACAGCGGCCCGTAGGAGCGCACCTCGCGGCCGGCCGTCGGGCCATCGGTGATCAGCTCCAGGCCGTTCGACGCCCAGAGGGCGGAAAATCCTCTGCCTGATCGGACAATCAGCCATTTGTCTTCGATAATGAGGTCGTCTAGCCCGTCGCGGCCGATATAGGCGTGCGTCCATGCGTGCCGTGCGTCGCTTGTGTCCTGGATCAGCAGGGCGACGTCGCGATGCTGGGCAACGCGCGGCAGGATGCCGTTGCCGGCCCAATAGGACGGCCGTTGATTGCCCCAGGGATCGTCCTCACCGGGATGATTGACCCACAGCCTCGCCATCGGATGGCCGGCCAACCTGATGTCGAGGACATGCTGCTGGTGCCCCTTCTGGCCGGTCTTGTGATCGACGACCGTCGAAAGCTGCGCCGCCTCGTTCTTGAACAGCACGAGTCTTCCGCTCTCGAGCCCCTGGCTGTAACGCGCCTCGACGCTTCTTGACGGGGTGAGCGCCGCAAGCTCGGCCAGCTCGGCCGGCGGCTCGTAGCCGCCGGCGCAGAACATCGTCAATGCCGCGACACCATTGTTCAGCCAGCCGGTTCCAAAAGCGACCTGGGCGAAGGGCGCAAGCTCGGTCAGCGGGCCGGCGCGCAACTCCTTGTCGTAAGCGCGGCCCTGCGATCCGGCCGGAACGCCTGCGAGCGTATGAAGGGCAATCATCCGGAAGATGAGATCGATCTGGGCGCTGGCACGCGCTGACATCGCCGTCTCGGCCCACCGCTCCAGCGCGAGCAGACCGATGAAGTCGATCGGGTAATAGGCGGCCGAGTTCCACTCCGCCAACCCATGGGCTTCGACGCTGCCGAACCAGCGACCGAGGCGCTGGCGCGCGAGTTCCGCTTGCTGCCGCCCCGTCCTGCCCGAGGCTGAAAACACCTCGTCGGGCAGGAGAAGTCCCGCCAGCAATTGGCTCGTATGAAAGCAGAGCACATGGTTCTCGCTCCAGAACCACATCGCGTCATTGCCCGGCTCGTCGACCCAGTAACGATAGGAACGGACAGAATGCCGGATGCGGTCGATGGTGGCCCTGGGCATCCGGTCGCCATAGGCGCCGATCAGCCATAACAGCGGCACCATGATGAAATCCGAGCAATCCTCCCGCGCATCGATGGACGCGAGCGTCGCGTCGATGATGCGGTCGAAGCTTTCCTGGTCGTGGTGACCGGTTTCCATCATGGCGATCAGGCGCCCGACGCGGTTGGCGCCGAAGCGGGCGCTGTATTCCAGCGCCTGCCGCTTGCGGGCGGCGAGCGACGTCTCTGATGGCACCGGCGAAATGCTGCTCATGAAGGCGGCATCGATGACGCGCGTAACCGAACCCGTGCCGCTGCCGATCGTCATATGCATGCCGTGATAACCATCCGCAATGCCGCAGACGTCGTCGGCCGTGAGGCTGCTCTGATGAGCCTTGAGCGTCAATCGGGAGTGCGCGAGAACGGGCCGTTCGTGCCCATGACCGACGACCTCGATCTCTACCGGCAGATCGCGTTCGGGCGCAGTGCCGAAGATGATCTCCAGCGGCTGATTGACGAAGACGTCGCGGGCCGGGCGCACGCCGCGCGCAAGGGCTTCCAGCTCGCGGACCTCATCCTGATCAAGCGATACGGGCAGCAGCACGCAGAGCGGCTCCTCGTCCAGCATCTCGAGTTCGAAGAACCATGTCGTGTCGCGCTCGGCGAGGTCTTCGGTATGGACGAGAATCTGGTTGTCGCCGGCTTTAAGCGGCAGGCTTATGTCGGTTGCGCTCTCGGTGTTGCGCTTGAAGGGTTCGAAGCGCACTTCCTCCTGTCCGTTGACCCATATGCGAACGCCGCCGCAGGTTCTCAGCCTGAGATTGAGCGTTCGCGCGGTCTCCGTCCTGAACGTGCCCTTCAGCCATCGCCTGAGATGCGTCGGCACGTGCCAGAAACCGGTGAACTCGACGCGGCGGTTTGCGCCGGGAAGATTGAGGCTTTCGGTCGGCCAGGCTGTGTCGGGCAGCAGCGGCCGCCCGACCATGGTCGACCAGAAAGCCTTGCGGCAGGGCAAGTCGCCGACATCGACGAAACCGTTGATGAAACGATAGTTCACGCGGTCTTCGGCTGGCGCGGGCTCGCCGGGAAAATAGCTGGCGATGAGGCCGGAAACGGCCCATGCCGTGATCGTCTGGCCCTCGGCCACGCTGTATGCCGGCGTCATCTCGCCCGGCTGTTTGCTGGATTCCGTTTTCACAGACCGCCTCCTCCGCAATTCTATGAAAATATTTTCATTATGTCTTTTTGCGGGCTATTTTTGCAAATTGCTCAAAAACGTTCACTAGTGCCGCAGAAAATAGCTTGACCGAACGAATGTCAAGTATATGAAATTCGTTTATCGATGGCTGAAGCCGCGATTGATGAAAATATTTTCATGGGAGGATGAAAATGAAAACCTATCTCTCAGGAGCCCTCGCACTGGCGCTGGCTACTGTTTCTTTCGCATGGACCGGCGCGGCCATGGCGGAAACCAAGACGATCACCTTTCTGTTCACCGACGATGACCAGGCTTACGTCGAGCGGATGGAAGCGCTCAGCAAAGAATTCGAGACGGCGCATCCCGACGTCAAGGTCAATTTCGTCTCGTCGGGCTATGATGCGGTCGCCAAGCAGTTGCCGGTACAGCTTGCCGTCGGCGAAGGCCCTGACATTGCCAAGATCACCGACTGGCAGCTGGCGCCCTATTACCTCGACTTGCGTCCTTACATGAAGGACCCGGACGGTTTCGCCAAGCTGCACGGCGACAGCCTGAACACGCTTCGCTTCCCCGGCGTCAACGACCCGCAGTCGATCAACGGCTATATCGCGTCGCAAACCTTCAACTTGCCCTTCGTCAACAAGACGCTGTTCGAACAGGCCGGCGAACCGCTTCCGAAGCCCACCGCCACGCTGAAGGATATCGTCGAAGCCTCCGCGCGCGTCGCCAAGGCGACCGGCGCTCAGATCCCCTTCACGATGGATCGCTCGGGCCACCGCTTTTCCGGCGCGGCATTCTCCTACGGCTCGAACTACGTCAAGGACGGCAAGTTCTTCTTCCCCGACGATGCCGCCAAGCGCTATGTCACGGATCTCTACGGCTGGACGAAGGACGGCTCATTCCCCAAGGAAATGTGGGGGGCTGCCGGCGGAACCCAGTACAAGAACATGGGCGACGAGTTCGTCAACGGCAATGTCGTCACCTATCTCGCCGGCAACTGGATGGTCAATCCCTTTCAGAAGAAGATCGGCGACGCATTCGACTGGACGGCGATCAGCGCGCCCTGCGGCGATGCCGGCTGCTATGCGATGCCTGGCGGCACCGCGATCGTCGGTTTCAAGCGCACCAAATCTCCGGAGGCCGTGGCCGCGTTTATCGAGTTCCTCGGCTCTGAAAAGGTCCAGCGTGAAATCGCTGAAAACTACGTCATCCTGACGGGCGCCGACATCAAGGATCCGCAATACAAGCTCGAGAGCAAGAATGCCAAGGAGGCGATGGCCGTCTTCCTCGCAAGCCGCAACAGCGTGCCGCAGGCAGCCCGGGACCTGGAACGTCTCAAGGGATCCTCCGCCATCTATCAGCTCATCGTCCAGAGGATGAGCCAGTTGATCGTCGGCGAGCTTTCCCTCGACGAGACCTTCAAGGCAATGAGTGCCGACGTCGACAAGGTCAACGTGGCGCTCGCCGCCAAGTAACCGGTCATGCGTCGTCCCGCATGATGCGCGCATGCAGCAGCCACGGCCTCGCAACAGGGCCGTGGCTTTTTCTTTCCCACAGACACTTCGACTAGTTTCGAATTGTCGATAGCCTGAACCACGCTACGTCTTCCTTCAAATCGTTACAGCGTCCTTTACGCGTCTGAAAAGACACGCGGCGCTGTAAGGGAAAGGCAGCGTCATGAATTCAATCGAACAAAACACCGGGTCTCACTCGCAGCTGAGGCCCGCCGCTCTCGCCATACTGTGCCTTGGCGTGATCGTGGCGCAGGTCGATACATCGGTGGTCAATCTGGCGGTTCAGCCAATAGGGGTCGACCTCAAGGCCTCCGTCACTGAACTGCAATGGGTCGTTGACGCCTACAATCTCGTCTACGCAGCACTTCTCATCAGCGGCGGCTTGTTCGCCGATCTTTACGGCCGACGTCTAATGTTCATGATCGGCTGCGCTGTCTTTGCCTTGGCGAGCCTTGGCTGTGCATTCGCCTCGACCATTGCGATCCTCATCGCGGCGAGAGCCTTGACCGGCTTCGGCTCCGCCCTGCTCCTGCCCGCTTCGCTTTCGTTAATCCGGGTCATCTACCGGGATGAGAAAATCCGTGCCCGAGCGCTCGGAATCTGGGCCGGCTGCAACGGCATGTCGCTGGCGATCGGCCCGAGCCTCGGGGGCTTCCTCATCCGTGATTTCGGTTGGCGATCCGTCTTCTTCGTCGTCATCCCCATCGGACTGACTGCGGCGGCCGGAGCGCGGCTCTTCGTTCCCGAGAGCGCGGATCGGCGGGGCCGATCCTTCGACATGCTCGGTCAGTTGCTGGGGATCGCTGCCCTCATGGTCATGACGCTCGCCGCGATCGAATCGTCGCACCTGCCGCCCCTCTGGACGTCCCTGCTGGCCATTGCCGGCGCGCTGTTTCTCTTGCTCTTCGTCAGGGTCGAGCGGCGGCTGGAACAGACGGCGCTGGTTCCAATCTCGATGTTCTCCGGCAGCCAGTTCCGCGGCGCGATGCTGGAAACGGCGGCGATGACTTTCGGCATGTACGGCACGCTCTTCCTCTTTCCGCTCGCCTCCCTCGGCCTCGGCCGGCTGGCGTCGGTCGAGGTCGGGCTATCGCTGCTGCCGATGGCGATCAGCTTCATCGCGATCTCTCCCTTCTCCGGCGCGATCTCGGAGCGCCTGGGGAAGAAGAAGGCCATATCCGCAGGGCTCGCCTTGATGGGTCTCGGCAATCTGCTGCTCGGCGCCGCCTTTCTGGCGGACTGGTTCATTGCCGAAGAGATCGGACTGTTGCTGACCGGGGTCGGGATGGGCACGGCGACAGGACCGCTGACGGCGGTGGCCGTCTCCACCGTGACATCAGATCGCGCCGGCACGGCGAGCGCCTTGATCAACGTCGCCCGCATGGTGGGAGCGACGATCGGCGTCGCGATACTGGGCGCGGTCTTTGCCTTCCTGGGAGAAGCAGAGACTGGCTTCATCGTCGCGATGTCGGTCGGCGGCAGCGCCCAACTGCTTGGAAGCTTCATCGGCTGGCGCTTGCTCTAAACGAACGGTCGGTGCGAAGGCATGCGCAGTCTCGGCACCCGATGGTGAACGCATGGTGACACGGGGTTCGGGAGAGGCTATAGGCGTTGTCGGCCTTCGCCGGCTCGCAGGCGCCATGGTCAATTCACACATGCCGGCAACCCGGTTACATCAGGGGACCCAGCAACTGCCTACCATATAGAGGTGAATTTCCATGCCGATGGGCTCCGAGCATCCGCTGCGAAGAGAACTTCACAACGAGCTGCACGCGCGGCCGTCGCTTTACTTCGATGGCGACACGGATGTGTGGCACGTCGCCATCGTCGGAGAAGATGCCCCTCCTCAGATACCGAATTCCCTGCCGGGACTGGAGGATGTCTCCACGACCCGCGAAGGCAACCACGGCATCGGCCGCATCGGCGACGGCCGGCTGAAGTGGGAGGCGCATACCGAGTTCCTCACCCTGACCTTCGTCGTTCCCGCATCGGCCGAACCCGGCAGCAATCCGCCGGAAGCCTTTCAGGCATGCTGCCGTCAGATCGACGGGAAGGTCATCGCGGCCGTCCGGGTGCTGGTGCGCGACGAGAAGGACGGGCAGCGTCCGGAAAAACCAAAGCTTGACTATGTCGCCTCGCAAGTCGGCGGCGGCGATGCGGAAGTGCATTCGAACTTCCGCCTGACCGACAGCGGCTTCGTGGAATTCCTGTTCTTCAACCGCAACCTCAATGCCTATCGCACCGGCCGCATGGTCAGGCGTTTCCTGGAGATCGAGACATACCGGATGATGGCCTTGCTGGCGTTGCCGATGGCCCGCGAGACGGTGTCGAAGCTTTCCGTCTTCGACCGCCGCCTCGACCTGCTGATCGCGCACATGCAAAGCGCGGTCAAGGTCGACAAAGCCCTGCTTTCCGAGGTCACCAAGCTCTCGTCGGATGTGCTCAACTTCTCAGCGCTCGCTCGCCACCGCTTCGGCGCGACGAAAGCCTATGCCGAGATCGTCGCAAGCAGAACGTCGGAGCTTCGCGAGGTGCGCGTCGAGCAGCGCCAGAGGATCGGCACCTTCATCGACCGGCGGTTTCAACCAGCCGTCCGCTCGGTCGAAGCCGCCGAACGCCGCCTCGACGAACTGGCCGAACGTGTGAGCCTGGCCGGAGACCTTCTCAGAACCACGGTGCAGGTTCAGCTCGAAGATCAGAACGCATCGCTACTGACCTCGATGGAAGAGAGGGCGCGGATCCAGGTGCATATCCAGCAGGCGGTCGAAGGCTTCTCCGTCATCGCCATCACCTACTACACCGTCGGGCTGGCGAAGATCTGCCTGGAAAGCATTTCCGAACTGGGCGTTGATCCGCACATGGCGAAACTCGCCGTCCTCGGCGCCATCCCGCTCGTGCTTTTCGCCGTCTGGACGGCAATTCGTCACGTTCGCAAGAGCATTGCCGGCGCACCGCACGCTCCGGCATCCGGGAGCCATTGATACGACACCAGACACGAGCAAACGCCGCCGCCATTTCGGGCGGCGGCGTTTGCTCGTATCGACAGGACGTCAGGATGCCAGCGCGTAATGCCGATGCTCCGATGCCCGGCCGCTGCTCGTCCTGAAGCGCCGCAGCAGCTCGGCAAGGCTTTCGGTTTCATGCGTCAAGCTCTGGGCGGCGGCCGTGGTCTCTTCGACCATCGCGGCGTTCTGCTGCGTTACCTTATCCATCTGGTCGCCGGCGGCGGAGACCTCGCGCAGGCTCGTCGCCTGTTCGCGGGCGGCAACGGCGATCTCGGCCACGGTCGCATTCATGGCGGTGACCTGCTCGACGATCTGTTCGAGCGAGAGGCCGGATTCGCCCACCAGCTGGACGCCGGTCTTGACCTGCGCCGAGGAGGTAGAGATCAGCTGCTTGATCTCCCTTGCCGCGTTGGCGGAGCGCTGGGCGAGCTCGCGGACTTCCTGGGCGACGACGGCAAAGCCCTTGCCTGCTTCGCCGGCGCGCGCCGCTTCCACGCCGGCATTCAGCGCCAGCAGGTTGGTCTGGAAGGCGATCTCATCGATGACGCTGATGATGTTGCCGATCTTGGACGATGAATTTTGAATTTCCGTCATCGCATCGATGGCACGGGCAACGATCTCGCCGCCCTTTTCGGCATTGGTGCGGGCGGTCGCCACGACTCCCTGGGCGCGGCTTGCGCCCTCAGCCGTTCCATTGACGCCGCGGGTCACCTCACCCAGCGCCGCGACGGTCTCCTCCAGCGAGGCTGCCTGCTGCTCGGTGCGGCGGGCGAGATCGTTGGAGGCGGTAGAGATTTCCGCAAGGCCGGAGCGGATGGTGGCGACCGCGCGAATGACGGCGTCAATCGCCTCTTCGAGGCTCGCGACCGAATTGTTGAAATGATCCCGGATCCTGACATAGCGATGGTCGACTTCGCCGACGCGGACGGTGAGGTCGCCCTTCGACAGCGCGTCCAGCCCGACGGAGATCTGGCGGAAGGCATGTTCCATCACCTGCGCGTCGCTGAGCCGCTCGGCCTCCTGGCGCAGCCGCTCTTCTTCGGCCGCCAGGCGGGCGCGTTCGGCATTGGCTTCCGCGATCAGCTTGGCGCGCCCCGTTTCCTGGAATACCTTCAGCGAACGCGCCATGGCTCCCAACTCGTGGCGATGTTCGACGCCCGTGATCACGATCCCTTCCTCACCACGGGCAAGCTGCTCCATGGACTGGGCCATGTTGCGCACCGCCGAGGAAATCAGCCGGCCGACGAAATAGGAAAGTACGAGGCCGATGACGATCAGCACCCCGCTGATGACGAGCGTCGCACTGGTCGCGGAGGCAACCGTTGCGTCCACCGAACCGTCCAGGGTCTTCTGCGCACCGGTAACAGTTGCCTGCAGATCCTTGAAGCCGCCTGAGATTTTCGGCGCGAGCACGCTGAGCTGCATCTGGCGGATGTTGCCCGAGGCCTGCAGCACGTCCTTCATGTCGCCGAGACGGGCGGTGTAGTTCTGCATCAGTTGTCCGGCGCCCATCAGGCGCTTCTTTTGCAGTTCGTTCTTCGCGGCCTTGGCGGCGGCTTCGTTGAGCGTAAGCGCTTCGGCCAGTGCCGTCTGCGCCGTGTCATAGGCGGCAAAATCGTTGGAATGCACGAAGCGCTCGGAGAAATAGAGGCTGCGGTTCAGAGCCTCCAGTGTCGCCGCCGTCATCTGCAGCAGGGCCACATCGTTCTGGCGCCAGGCGCTGCGCACGACGTCGTTGAGCGCGATGCTGGTCCAGGGGCCGAATTCGGTGACCTTGGAGATCAAGGCGTCACGCCTGGCCTGAAGGACAACGATCTCTTCGAAAGCCTTGCCATAGGCGGCAATGTCCTGTCGGATCGCCGCAAGGCCGGACTGTAGGTCCTTGTTGCCGGCAAAACGCGGATCGTCGGCGTCGAAGGCCTTCACGCCGGCGCGGAAGCGATCGACGACTTCTTGCGTCGGGGTAGAGCGGAAGGCTTCCGCCGACATCTGAATCTCGTGCAGCTGGTCGCTGTAGTCCGAGATGGCGAGACTTTGGCCGGCAGTGGCGCGATAAGACGCAAAGATCGAGGCGAGTCCGTTCATGCCGGAGATCGCGCTGACCGTGAGCAGGCTCATCAACAGGATCAGCGGCACGAAGCCGGAGGTGATCTGCGCGCGAATGCCGAATTTATTCCAGAAATGCAACATCATAATCCTCTTATGCTCACTGGCTCTTCGGCAGATAGGTGGCAATGTTCTCAGGTGTGACGAGTTCGAAGGGAACGTCGTTTTCGCGCGGCACCTTCTCTTTGCGGATCAACTTCGTGGCGGCGTCGACAGCGGCAGCGCCCTGTCCGACGGCGCTCTGGAGAATGGTCACGTCGAGATCGCCGGCTACCATGGCGGCGAGCGCGTCGTCGGTCGCGTCGACGCCGGCGACGACGACATCTTTCATCGGCATGCCGGCCTTCTTCATGGCCCGGATCGCGCCGAGCGCCATCTCGTCATTATTGGCGATGACCGCGTCGAACTTGACGCCGGCCGACAGCCATTCCTGCATCTGCTGGTCGGCATAATCGCTCGACCAATAGGCGGCCTGCCGCTCGACGATCTGAAGGCCCCTGCAATCCGGGGTGGCGATGACGTCTGATATATCCTGGGTGCGGGCACGGGCAGCGGCGTGGAAGGGTTCGCCCATCAGCACGACGACGCGGCCTTTGCCTTTAAGGAGCGCGCAGACCTGCTTGGTCTCCAGCGTTCCGGATTCCTTCTCATTGGAGGCGACCACCACCTGATTGTCCGGCAGGTCCAATAGGTTGGAAGGAACGTTGTTGATGTAGACCAGCGGAATGCCGGCATCTGCCGCCATCTTGGTCATTTGCGGCCCGAGGTCGCCATCGGAGACGGCAAGAATGATCGCGTCGACCTTTTCGGCAATGAGCTTCTGCACCTGCTGCTTCTGGAGCTCCTTGTCGCCATTGGCGTTCTCGGTGACGAGTTTGAGGCCGGATATCGTCTGCCCATGCGAGACGACGCCGTTGAGAAGCGCCGTCCTGAATTTGTCGAGACCTGACATCGAAACCCCGATCGTCTGGGCATGGGCAGCAGAGATCGATATCGCCAAGGCGATGGATGCAAGCGTGGCGGTTTTCATGAATTCCCCTGCACAATTCGGATATGAATGCGTTATTTCAAATTTTGGTTAAATTTTACTTTTCTCCGAAAGGAAAAGTTAAGCCCGAAGATATGATCTCGAGGCGGCAGGAGCGCCGTCTTCGGTGGCGATCGACCGTACTTGAAGCGCATCACACCAAACTTGATGCGATGCGCTCAGATCTTTGTTCTTATGAAGATTAGCGTCCACCGAATCCGGAGCTGACGGTGATACCCTTGTAGATCACCCTCTGCAGCACGATGGCCAGGACGACACCCGGCAGCATGGAGATGGTCGCACCGGCCATGATGTAGTTCCAGGCGGTGCCCTGCTGTGTCTGGAACAGGGTGAGGCCGAGCGGCAGCGTGGCCTTTTCGACGCCGCTGGTGGCGATCAGTGGCCAGAGGAAGCTCTTCCACTGTGCAATGAAGGTGAACAGCGACAAGAGGCCGATGGCTGGCATGGCAAGTGGAACGATGACCGTGACCAGGATGCGCAGGCGGGAAGCCCCGTCCATCATCGCCGCCTCGTCGAGATCCTTGGGAATGCCGAGGATGAACTGCCGCAGCAGAAAGGTGCCGAAGGAGCTGAAGGCGACCGGCAGGATCATGCCATGATAGGTGTTGATCCAGCCGAGCTTGCTGACGATGAGGAAGAGCGGGATGACCAGCATCACCTGAGGGATCATCAGCGTGCTGAGATAAGTAAGCAGCAGCCCTTCCCGGCCGGGAAACTTCAGCCGGGCGAAGGCGTAGGCGGAAAGGCAGGATACCGCAATCACGATCGCCGTCACGCCGCAGGCGACCACGAAGGAATTCAACAGGAAGGTTCCGAACGGCAGGGAAACCAAGGCTTCGACGAATGTTCCCCAATGATACTCCTCGGGGAAGATGCGGACCGGCACGGCCATCACCTCGGCATTGGAGCGCACCGCGTTCGACACCATCCAGAAGAAGGGGAAGAGGAAAAGCAGCGCGATCAGCGAAAGTCCCGCGTAGCTGACGAAGGTGCCGACACGCCGCAATATACGGTGACGATGCTGAGACACGGAATGCGGATGCCGTGAGGCCGGGTCAATCGTCATAATGCACCCATTTGCGCTGCATGTGGAATTGCAGGATGGTGAGCGCCATGATCATGACGAACATCACCCAGGCGAGAGCTGAGGCATAGCCCATCTGGAAGTTGGTGAAGCCCTTCTGGTAGATCGCAAAACCGAGCGTCGCCGTTGCCGAGCCCGGGCCGCCGCGCGTCATCGCGAATATCTCGTCGAAGACCTGCAGCGAGGTAATCGCCGTCATCACGGTGCCAAAGAAGATGGTCGGCGAGATGAGCGGCAGGCGGATGCGCCAGAAGCGCTGCCAGGCATTGGCGCCGTCGATCGTCGCTGCCTCGAGATAGTGCTTCGGCACGAGGTCGAGAGCGGCGTTGAACATCACGACGTTGTAGCCGACATTCGCCCACAGCGTGACGAGCACGACAGCCTGCATGGCCCAAGTCGAGCTCAGCAGGAAATTCGGCAGGCCGAGGCCGAGCGCTCGGATGATGGTGTCGGCCAGCCCGTCCGGCGTGAAGATCAGCAGCCAGACCACCGACGCCGCAATGGTCGGTGTGAAGGTCGGCAGGAAGAAGATCACCCGGAAGATCGCCTTGCCGCGCTTCAGGCTCGATATCCAGACCGCCAGCGTCAGCGAGACGATGATATTCAGCGCCAGATACTCGATGGCGAAGAACAGCGTGTTGCGGAGTACGGTGTAGAAGGCCGGATCGACAGTGAAGAGCCTGATATAATTCTGAAAGCCGACGAAGGATGGCGTCGAGATCAGCTGCCAGTTGGTAAAGCTGAGCGCCAGCGATGCCAGGATCGGCACGGCCATGAAGACCATGAAGCCGAGAAAGCTCGGCAGCAGGAACAGCATGGCTGTCTGGGTCTCCGGCTTCAGGAAGCGCCGTGGCTGAGCGGGCTGCAAGGCAACTTCGGCAACAGCGCTTTGCGACATGTCTTCCTCCATGCGCGGCAGGTCCTGCCGCAGCGAGAGCTGGCGCATGACCCGAAAATCGGAATCCATTTTCCGAAAGGATCATGCGCAGATTTCAGGCGACGGCGCGTCCTGTCGGACGCGCTGGCTCTATTGCTGCGCAAGGCTCTGGATGGACTCCATCGTTTGCTTGGCATCGGCGCTGCCGGCAAAAGCCGGCGGGAAATACTGGTTGAAGAGGTTTTCCACCGCTGCCCAGTTGTTGGTGATCACGTAGGGTACGGAGTGCGCCAGGGAATAGTCGATGGCCTCGCCGCCATTGGTGATGTCCTTGGCCGCCACCTTGTACCAGGCCGATTGCGACGCCGTGCGCGCCGGCAAGGCACGGCCCTGTTCGGCGAGATAGGACAAGGCTTCCGAGCTGGTCAGCACCTGGATCGCCTTCCAGGCCGCGTCCTTGTTCTTGCTCGTCGTGGAAATGCCGAAACCGGAGCCTGCGGTGACGGCCGAAAGTTCGCCCTCATCGCGCGGCAGGGTGGTGAGGCCGATCTTGAACTTCGCCTGGTCCTTCATGCCGATGATCGACCAGGGGCCGTCGATATACATGGCGACGTTGCCCGAATTGAACCGGCCCTGGACGACATCACCGGGATCCGCGCCACCCGAGGGGACCAGCGGCGCGACCTTATCCTTGGCGGCAAAGCCGATCAGCCTGTCGGCGGCGGCAACTGCGCTTGCACTGGTCAAGTCAAGCGCACCGGCGTCGTTGACGTATTTATCGCCCCAGGCCGCGGCCAGGACCGAGTAGTTCGTCGGTGTAATGCCGAAGCCGTACTTGCCGTCCTTCGTCAGCTTCTTGGCGGCATCGGTGAACTCGGCAAGCGTCCAGCCCGGCTTCGGCAGCGGAACGCCGGCGGCTTCGAGCGCGTCCTGGTTATAATAGATGACCCACGGCCCAACGTCGTAAGGCAGACCGTAGAGCTGCTTGTCGACCGACATGCCGCCGATAATCGAGGGTGTGAAGGCGCCGACGTCGAATTTGTCGGCCTCGATCCGGTCATTCAGAGGCTCGAGCAGCGAATAGAAGTTCGGCATGCGCAGCGACTGCATGGAAACGATGTCGGCGAGCTGTCCCGATGCCGCCAGCACCGGCAGCCGCGTCCAGTAGTCGACCCAGCCCGTCGTCGTCAGCGTCACCTTGATATCGGGATACTTGGCGGTCACCATCTCGGCTAGGTGCTGCCAGCTCTTGGTGTCGGTTTCGGAGCCGGTCCACATCTGCCAGGTCAAGTTGACCTGCTCGGCCGATGCGGCGGTGGCATAGAGGCTGCTGCCGACCGCGGCGAGCAAAAGCGCTTTCTTCAAAACCTTCATGGGTTTCTCCTCCCTCCATGAACGCAAAGGACACGCGGGGTGCGACCGAGATCACGCCTCGAGTACGATCTCGATCACCGGCACGGTAACATCCGGGCGCCGGACCGGCAGTTCGAGCGTGATCATGCCTTCCGGCACCATCACGCCGACATTGGAATCCACATCCCTGGTCTGGGCGAGCCAGCGGACCTCGCTGGCGTCGTGCAGGAACTGCGCATAGGCGATCCTGTCGGCGACGCCCTCGATGTGGATGTGGCGGTAAGGCCAGTTGTAAACATGCAGATAGAGGCGGTTGTCGCGCTGCGTATAGCGGCAGCCAGCCGGCGCCGGATAATCGGACGGTCCTGCCCCGTAGATGGAGCGCGCATTCACGGCCATCCAATTTTGGTAGACCTCGAGCGCGGCGATGGCGCGCGCGTCGAGCGTGCCCCGGCCGGTCGGGCCGACATTCATCAGAAGGTTGCCGCCGAGCGCGACGGAATCGATGAGCAGCTGGATGATCTGTTCCGGGCTCTTCCAGGTATCCTCGTCACGATGATAGCCCCAGGAGCCGCTGAAGGTATGGCAGGCTTCCCAGCGCACCCCCTGGCTGGCGATAGCGGGTGCCACGCGCGGCGTATATTGCTCCGGTGTCGTCACGTCCGGCAGGTTGCCGGGCGGCAGATCGAGGCGGTTGTTGACGATGATGCCGGGCTGCAGCTCGCGCACCAGCTCGACCAGGAGCTCGCTTTCCCAGTCGGCGCGCCCTTTGCCGGGCAGGCCGCGATATTCGCGCCGCGGGTAGCTGAAATCGAACCAGATGATGTCGATGCGGCCGAAGCCGGTCAGAAGCTCGCGCACCTGTTCGCGCATATAGGCAGCGTAGTTGGCGATGTTACGGCCGGCATTCAGCGCCTTGGCGTCGGGATGGTTGCGTAGCGGATGGTGAACGTCGATCGGGAAATCGGGATGGTGCCAGTCAAGCAGCGAATAGTAGAAGCCGATCTTCAGCCCTTCGGCGCGGAAAGCTTCGACCAGCGGCGTGAGCAGATCTTTGCGGCAGGGCGTGTTCGGCGCCTTGTAGTCCGTCACCTTGCTGTCCCAGAGGCAGAAGCCCTCATGATGCTTGGTCGTCACCACGACATATTTCATGCCGGCAAGACGTGCCCGCCGCGCCCACTCCTTGGGATCATAGAGATCGGGATCGAAATTGTCGAAATAGCGCTGGTAATGGTCGTCGGTCAGCTCTTCCCGGTTCTTCAACCATTCGTGCCGGGCTCCTAGGGCATAGAGGCCCCAATGGATGAACATGCCCAGGCGATCCTGGCTGAACCAGGCGTGTTTCTCCGCCCCTCCAGATGCCGGATTTTCCGGCTGGCGTTCCGAACTCGTCACAGGTTTCTCCTCCCTGTTTTCCGGCTCAACATCATATCGAACCGGTTCGGTAAACGATCATCTCGCCTGATCCGATGTCTGTCAAGCCGAAATTCGCGATCACAAGTTCAGAAAGGAAGCGGTGCAAACACGTGTTTTGCAGCACGAACGTTGCGCAGACCAATAATATCGGACATAACAAGACATTAGAACCGGTTCGATAACCATGACCACCATACGAGATGTCGCGCGCCTTGCGGGGGTTTCAATCTCGACCGTCTCGCTCGCGCTCAACAGCCCGAAGCGGGTCGGCGCCGAGACGCTCGACCGCATCCAGCAGGCGATAAAATCGACCGGTTATCGCATCGACCCGGTGGCCCAGACGCTGGCGCGCGGACGCAGCTCGCTGATCGGTTTCGTCTCGGCCAATCTCGGCAACATGTTCTTCGGCGACATCCGCCGCGAGATCGAGCACCAGGCGCTCGATCACGGATATTTTGTCCTGATCGCCGACTCCTCGGGCAAGGCCGATCTCGAACGGGCGCTACTCGAGCGGCTGGAGGCGCAGAAGATTGCCGGCATTGCGCTGGCGGCAAACGGGCGCGGCGACGAGTACGCCACCTTCCTGCGCGACTTCAAAACCCCGATCGTGATGTTTGACCAGAAGGTGGAGGGCGCCGAGCGCGATTTTGTCGGTTCCGACAATCCGCTGACCACCACCATCCTGACGGAACATTTGTTGCAACTCGGCCATAGGCGCATAGGCTTCATTTCCGGGCCGAGCGGCCTGCACACTGCCGACGAGCGCCTGAAGGGCTTCATGGATACGATGGCCGGCGCCGGCGTGGACCTTGATCCTTCGCTGGTGGTCGAAGGCGGCTACACCAGAACCGGCGGCCATGCGCAGGCAATGCGCCTGCTCACCCGCCGCGATCGGCCGACCGCCATCATCGGCGCCAACAACATGACGGGTCTCGCAGCGCTTCAGGTCATGCAGGAGATGGGTTTCCGCTGCCCTGACGACGTGTCGCTGGCGATGGTCGACGACGTGCCCTGGAGCAACGTCATCACGCCACGCATCACCATGGTGGTTCAGGATGCGCAGAAGCTCGGCGAGCTGACGGCACAACGTCTGCTGGCAAGAATAGCAAGCCCGGAGGGCGCCGCAGCACCGCCGCAGGATTTTATCCTGACGCCGAGATTCGTGCGCGGGGAGTCGACCAGGCGGTTGTGAGTGCTTGCCTGAATTCCATCACGAGGCAAAGGAAGAGGCGCGCGGAAGGATGCCACGATAAAGCTCAAGAGAGCCTCATCCTTGCTGAGGTGCCCCGCAAGGGGCCTCGAAGGGCGAGGCGGGCACGCCGGCGGTGCTGAATGCAAGGAGCAAAGTTGCGGCATGTCCTTCGAGGCTTCGCCCTATGGGCTACGCACCTCGGGATGAGGCACCTGGGAGGCTGCCGCGCCAAGACCCAACAGATCATCTGCAACGTACCGCCGTTGTTGACGAAACCGGCAAGCGACAAGCGCGGTTCATCCATTGAAAGACCACCAAATTTGTCATACATGTGTGATGAATCGTGAATTTCGGGTGCCGCGCGTTTGAATGGCATTCGGATCAAAGCCGATGCGGGGGTCAGGCGTGGCTATGCAGATGAAGGATCGCAGCAAAGGCTCGGGGTCGCTGGTCACACAGGTCGGCGAAAGCCTCCGGCAAGCCATATTGAGCGGCCAATATTCCGCCGGCGACAAGCTTCCGAGTGAACATGAGTTGACCGAAACACACGGCGTCAGCCGGACCGTCGTGCGTGAGGCGGTGGCAGCACTTCGCTCCGACGGGCTTGTCGAGGTGCGCCAGGGAGCGGGTATCTTCGTACTCGGTGCCGATCCGGCGCTCTCCGCGCGGAAAGTCGACAAGGCCCGCGTTGCCTCCGATCTTGAGGTACTCGAGATCAGAACACCTGTCGAAATCGAGGCAGCGGGCCTTGCAGCCCTACGCCGCTCGCCGGCACAGGAGGAAGCGATATTCGAATGCCACCGGAAAATCCTCCGGTGCATCGAGAGTGATCAATCCATTCGCGATGCGGATCTCGAGCTCCATGCCGCGATCGCGGAAGCGACGAACAATCCGCTGTTCAGGCAGTTCCTGGAGTCCCAGGGTTCGGCGATCATCCCGCAGTCGAGGCTCGTCCCGGAAACGAGGACGGCCGAACAGACCGCCTATCGAAAGCTGATCCATAGGGAGCACGAGGCGATCGTCGTCGCCATCTCGGACAGGGATGATCAAGCTGCCCGCAACGCCATGCGCGACCATCTGGTCGGCAGCCAGGCGAGGTACCGCAATCTGCTGAGGGATCTGCGAAGCTTTACAAGCTGACATCTGATCCCAAGAGATCACACGTTCCAGCCGGTCGTCAGGTGACCATGACGGCCGCGGACAAGTCGTCTCACGATTTTCATGTTGAAGCGGTTACCGCGAGCACTGAACGCTGCCGATGCGCTCGGAAAAGGATATGTCTGCGATACATGCTGTGGAACGGGCGGCGTATCCGGCTTAGAAAATGCTGGCGCTGTCATTGATGCATGGACGGGATTGGACGGACTGCCTGCCCGTCTGCGGCTGAAAGCTAGTTGAAAGCTTCGACGTCATAGAAAGGGGCGGCATCGTGGAGGAGACACGGTCAAGGTGGCGAGACGACGATGCACGCAACCACAAGGAGGAGATTTCTATGCGTTATTCACGCAGCCTTTTTCACACCGTCGCTTTTTCCACGCTTCTCGCCGCATCATCTTTCGCGACCAGCGCCGCACATGCGGCCGATAAGATCACCATCATGGTCGGCGGTTATGAGAAGCAGATCTATCTGCCCGCCAAGCTTGCCGAATCGCTCGGTTACTTCAAGGATGAGGGTCTTGACGTCGAACTCCTGAACGAACCTGCCGGTGTCGACGCCGAAAACCAGCTTCTGGCTGGCGCCGTTCAGGGCGTTGTCGGCTTCTACGATCATTGTGTGGATCTGCAGGCGAAGGGCAAGTTCGTCGAATCCATCGTGCAGTTCAGCCAAGCGCCGGGCGAAGTCGAACTGGTGTCGTCGAAGCATCCCGAGATCAAGTCGGTCGCTGACTTCAAGGGACACAGCGCTGGCGTAACCGGCCTGGGCTCTTCTACCAATTTCCTCACCCAATACATGGTCGCAAAGGCCGGTCTGAAGGGCGGGGATGTCACATCGGTCCCGGTCGGTGCCGGAACGACCTTCATCGCCGCCCTGCAGCAGGACGCCATCCAGGTTGGCATGACGACCGAACCAACTGTTTCACGCCTGCTGAAGACCAAGGAAGCTTCGGTACTGGTGGACATGCGCACCATCGAAGGATCGCGCAAGGCGCTCGGCGGAACCTATCCGGCAGCCTCACTCTACATGGAAACGGCGTGGACAGAGGCACACAAGGAAGAGACTCAGAAGCTCGCCAACGCTTTCGTCAAGACGCTGCATTTCATCAATACGCATACCGGCGCTGAAATTGCCGAAAAGATGCCGAAGGATTTCTACGTCGGCGACAAGGAGGGCTACATCAAGGCCCTCGATGCCGGCAAGGGCATGTTTACCGCTGATGGCATCATGCCAGAAGATGGCCCGAAGACTGTTCTGGCCGTGTTGTCCGCGTTCTCCAAGAATATGCAGGGCAAGCAGATCGATTTGTCGAAGACTTATACGACGGAATACGTGAAGCACGCCCAGGCAATGTAAGCGCTGGACCCGTCACCCGCTGCCGTGGGTGACGGGTTACGGGCCTGTACGCCTGTTTCTACCCTTTGAGGAAAAAACATGTCCAATCATAGTCAGGGGGCCGCCATCGAGCTCCTCAATGTCAGCCGGCGTTTCGTCTCGCCGACCGGCAAGTCGCTGACGGCGCTACGCGATTTCACCATGTCGGTGGAAAAGGGCGAATTCGTCGCGGTCGTCGGCCCGACCGGCTGCGGAAAATCCACCACACTCAACCTCGTGACAGGTCTCGCCCGGCCAAGCGCGGGCGAAGTCCGGCTGATGGGCGGTCCGGTCAACGGCATCGACCCACGCGTCGGTTTTGTTTTTCAGACGGATGCCCTTTTCCCGTGGAAAAACGTCATCGACAACGTGATGGCGGGGCCGCTGTTTCGCGGCGCAGCCAGGGCCCAGGCGGAAGCCAGCGCCAAGAATTGGCTTGCCCGGGTCGGACTGTCGAAATTCCTGCATCACTATCCGCATCAGCTCTCGGGCGGCATGCGCAAGCGCGTCTCGCTGGCACAGACCTTCATCAACGAGCCCGAAATTCTGCTGATGGACGAGCCGTTCTCCGCGCTCGACGTTCAGACCCGCACCGTCATGCATGAGGAATTGCTGCGGCTATGGGCGGAACGCAAGGCATCGGTGGTCTTCGTCACCCATGATCTCGAGGAGGCCGTTGCGCTGGCCGACAAGGTCTATGTGCTGACAGCGGGACCGGCGACCGTCAGGTCGGTCTACAAGATCGATCTGCCACGGCCCCGCGTCGTGTCGGAAATCCGCTATGAACCGCAATTCATCGATTACTGCCGAACCATCTGGGAGGATCTTCGCCAGGAGGTGGATGCCGGATACCGGCGTTCCACCGAGGCAGCGTAAGGAGAATAACGATGGCCGATACACTTACCGACACCACGATGGCCCCGCTTTTCCGCCCCGGAACCTCCGATGCGGAAATCGAAGCCGTTGCCACTCGCGCGATCAAGAGACGCAAACAGCATGTGCTGTGCCTGCAGGTCGGCATTCTGGTTGCCGTGCTGGCACTTTGGGAAATTACGTCCAACCTGATGTGGATCGACGCATTCTTCTATTCCAGCCCGAGCGAGATCGTTTATCGGCTCTACGATTGGGCTGTCAACGGGACCAGTGAAGGCTCGCTCTGGTACAATCTCTGGGTCACGATGGAAGAGGCGCTGATCGGCTTTTTCGCGGGGTCCTTTACCGGCGTGATCGTCGGCATCAGCCTCGGCCGGAACCTGTTTCTCGCCGACGTCTTCTCTGTCTACATCAAGGCGATCAATTCCATTCCGCGCGTCGTCCTTGCGCCTATCTTCATCATGATCATGGGCCTCGGCCTTGCCTCGAAGGTCGCGCTCGCTTTTATCATGGTGTTCTTCGTCGTGTTCGCGAATGCCTTTCAGGGCGTGCGCGAGGCCGACCGCAACATGATCGCCAATGCACGCATCCTCGGTGCGTCCAACTGGCAGGTGACGCGCACAGTCGTCATCCCCTCCGCCATGAGCTGGATCTTCGCCAGCCTCCATGTCTCCTTCGGCTTTGCCATCATCGGGGCCATCGTCGGCGAGTTCGTCGGCGCCCGTTTCGGCATCGGCCAGTTGATCTCTATCGCCAAGGGCACGTTCGACGCGGCCGGAATGTACGCCGCCATCGTTCTCGTCATGATCGTCACCCTGATTGCCGAGTTCATCATGACGCAGATCGAGAAGCGTCTCGCAAAATGGCGTCCGCAACAGCACCTTGATACCCAGTGATCAAATCGACCTCCTCCACCTGCATAATTCCTTCAATCGGAATCGATTTATGGATAGAATTGTCCAGCAATTCAAAGTGTTACAGCGTCCTTTGCGCGTCTCAAAAGACGCACGGCGCTGTAAGGCAGATCGACGGAAGGTCGGGCATCATGCCCGGCCTTCTTTCATTTGATGCGGATCAATCTTGAAACGAGGATTTCTTCAAGCTCAGGTTCACGTCAGCGGAAGCCGTACGGTAACGACGAGACCACCGCCTTCTGCATCGTCGAGCGAGACCGAACCTCCCGCACCTTCGACGACCTCCCGAACGATCGAGAGCCCGAGACCGCTCCCCTCGGCTTCGGTTCCCATGACCCGGTAGAATCGTTCGAAAACCTGTTCGCGCTCCGCATCGGGGATACCCGGACCATCGTCCTCGACGGTTACGACGGCGTTGCCGTCCGCCTGCCCGACGGCGACGGTCACCCGTCCATTCGGGCGGGTATAGCGGATCGCGTTGTCTATGAGGTTGACCAACATTTCGCGCAACATCGTCGCGTCGCCTTCGACAATGACCGGGCGGACCGCTTCCAGGCCGACGTCGATGTTGCGCCTGAGCGCCTCTTCGGCATGCGCTTCGAGGATCTCGCGGGCAGCCTTGCTAAGGTCGGCCGCATCGCTACGCGGGCGCCGGCTTCCGGGCTCGGCCCGCGACAAGGTCAGGAGCTGGCTGGCAAGACGCGAAATCTGCTTCGTGCTGGTGCGAAGAGCGACAAGCGCCTCGTCGCGGCGAGCCGCATCGGCTTCGCGGGCCGCCACGCTCGCCTGGGTCGAAATCAACGCCAGCGGTGTTCGGAGCTGATGCGCGGCATTGGATACGAACCGTCGCTGCGCAGCCATCTGGTTCTGGACGCGCTCCATATGGTCGTTCAGGGTATGGACGAGCGGCTGCAGCTCGCTCTGCACCATCTCGGGCGGCAGCGGATCAAGACGATTGCGGCCGCGCTGGCGCACGGCGTCCCGCAGTCTCAGCGCAGGCGCCAAGCCCCGTTGGAGCCCAAGGATCGTCACCAGGCTGGCGACGAAGACGAGCACGAACTGCTTCGAAAAGTCTGAGAGCCACAATTGCCTTCGCATCGCATACTGGCTGTTATGCGTCACGGCGACTGTGACGGAGATCGCGCTGTCATCGGGAAGGCCGACGACAGGATGGTCGAGCATCATGACACGCACATCGGCACCATGGAACGCGCGATCCTCCGCTGCCCGTTGAACGGCCGGCAACGGCAGGTCGGGAAGACCACTCACCAGACTGCCCCACGCGGTGATCACCTGGTAAAATACCCGGTCGCCGAAGCCTGTATCAAACATCTCCAGCGCGGAAGGCGGCACATCCACCTGAACATTGCCGTCCTCATCGACGCGGACGGCCTCGGCAATGACGCGAGCCGAGGCCAGAAGTGTTCGATCCGTCACCAGCTTTGCCGTCGCGTCGGCCATCCAGAAGCTGTCGTAGAGATTGAAGCCGATCGCGCCGAACAGGGTCAGCAGCACCCAGCAGAGCAACTGCACCCTCAGGCTCTGGCTGAGTCGCGCGATCGTCGCGCCTACCTTGGTGATGAGGCTACTGGACATGTCTGAGGAGATAGCCGAGCCCGCGCAACGTCGCAATCTGAACCGAACTGCTCTCGAGCTTCTTTCGCAGCCTGTGGACGTAGATTTCGATGGCGCTCGGATCCGCCTCGTCGTCAAAGCCGAACACGCTTTCAGAAAGGGCGGCTTTCGAGACTGTGTTGCCAAGCTTCATGACGAGTTGCTCAAGCACGGCATATTCGCGCGGCGTCAGTTGCAGCGGCTCGCCTGCGACGAAAAACTGCCGCGTCCCACCGGAGAAGCGCAGGTTGCCGACGGTGATTTCCGACGATGCCCGGTCCTGGCCACGGCGGACCACCGCACGGATCCTCGCTTCGAGTTCGGCGATTTCGAAGGGCTTGGCGAGATAGTCGTCGGCACCGCTGTCAAGCCCTGCAACACGGCCGTCCAGGCTCGCATTCGCGGTCAAGATGATGACCGGCAGCTTGTTTCCGGACTGTCGCAGTCGCTTCAAGAGCGTCAATCCGTCAAGCTTCGGCAGTGCCAGGTCAAGGATCATCGCGGAATACTCCGCCACCTTGAGCATATGCTCCGCGTCCTCGCCGTCGTGGGCAATGTCGATCGCATATTGCGCCTGTCGCAGGGCTTTACCCAGCCAGGCCGCCAGATCCTTGTTGTCCTCCACCACAAGCAGTCGCATCCGACTTCCTTAGCATGTGCGGACCGTCTAGTGGAAGCGTGACACGGCTTCCACCGCCGATGTCTGCCATCGATGGCGCGAATTGTCCGTTATTTGTCCGGCGCGCGCATTTTCCTCTGTCTTCAAATCGCCGAATATGACTTCATGATCAACCTGGATGGAGCAAAAAATGTCCGGCCATGAAACTATCCTTCTCGTTATCGACGCTCAAGAGTCCTTCCGACACCGCGATTATTGGGATGAAAACCTCGCCTCCGCTTATATCGATCGCCAGCAGGCTCTGATCGACGGCGCGGAAGCCGATGGAATACCCATTATCCAGATCTTCCATGTTGATAAAACCGGGCCGTTTTCGGAAGAATCCGGGTTTGTCAGCACACTCGCCCCGCTCAGGATCGTGCCCAGGGCGACGTTCATGAAGAGGCGGCATAGCGCCCTGGTCGGTTCCGGTCTCGACGTGTGGCTGACCGAAAATGGCGTCCGTCGTATCCTCGTCTCCGGCATTCGCACCGAACAGTGCTGCGAGACGACCACCCGCCACGCCTCCGATCTCGGCTATCAAGTCGACTATGTCGGCGAGGCGACCCTGACCTTCCCGATGACCGACGCCGCGGGACGCACCTGGAGCGCGAGGGAAATTCGGGACCGGACCGAACTGGTCCTGTCAGGCCGTTTCGCTCGGATCGCGACCGTAGACCAGGCCCTGGCAGGGCGTGGAAAGTCACTCGCCGCATGACGGACGCCACGCAGCCCTTCGATATCCCGGTCTTTGTCGTCGTGCCGCCGCGCGTGCTGCTGCTCGACGTCGCCGGCCCGATCGAAGTGCTGCGCAAGGCGAACCTCGAACAGTGCACGGTGCGCTTTACCGTCACCTATATCGGTCCATCGGCGACGGTCGGCAGCTCGATCGGCCTTGCCGTTACGGGCGTCGCCGCATTGCCGGAACGCTTGCCCGATACCGCGCTTGTCATCATCGCCGGCAGCGCCGATGCCCCGATGGAAAACAGCGCCCCAGGGAACGAACAGGAGCGCGCCGACCAGGCTGCCATTGTCGCATGGCTGAAGCGCACCATTCTTCCGGGAATTCGTCTGGTCTCGATCTGCTCGGGCGCATTGCTCGCTGCCGAAGCAGGCATGCTCGACGGCCGCGATTGCACCACCCATCATGGCTGCATAGAGGATCTTGTAATGCTCGCGCCCACCGCGCGCGTCCGGGACAACCGGCTCTATGTCGAGGATGGAGATCGCCTCACCAGTGCCGGCATCACCGCCGGCATAGACCTCATGTTGCATATCGTTGCCGAAGCGGCGGGACATGCCTGTGCGCTTGCGGTGGCGCGATATCTTGTCGTCTATCTCAGGCGCGGCGGCTCGGATCCGCAGCTTTCGCCCTGGCTCGAAGGTCGCAACCATATCCACCCGGTCATTCACCGTGCACAGGATGCAGTGGCCGCCAGCCCGTCTGAGGATTGGTCGGTGGCGTCGCTTGCCCGCCTCAGCGGCGCCAGCCCGCGCAACCTTTCACGGCTGTTCAACGAGCAGACGGGCATGAGCGTTACGGATTTCGTCAACCGCATGCGCGTGGCTCTTGCCCGCGAGATGCTCGCCGGTTCGCGGCTGGACATGGAGGCCGTCGCCATGCGCGCCGGCTTCGGCTCGGCACGGCAGCTACGCCGCGCCTGGAACCGCCTGAATGACGGCCCGCCGAGCGCGGCGCGGTCGAGGCTGCCTACAGGCTCATAGCGCGAGAGGAAGGGCGGACGGGTTGAGCCCGGCTTCCTGTACCTCGGTTCCCCAGATTTCGATCTGGGTCAGCGCCGGATAGGGCGAGGCGTCCTCGGCCTTGATCAGGCCGTGCAGTTCCACCCACTCGACGACACAGGGCTCTATCGGAAAGGCCTGGGCGACGCCCGATTTCACCAGCGGAAAACAGCACGTCTTGCCGTTGGAGAAGGTGACGCTGGCCTTTTCCCACCAGGAATCATGCGGGAAGTCAGCCCGAAGATAAAAAACGATCTCGTCGATCCTGACCGGCCTGCCGAATTCCACCGTCAGGGCCGCCTGCGGATCGCGATTGATGCCCCAGCTCGTATAGGGCCAGAAGCCGTGATCATCGTTGGCCTTTTCGCCATCGATCGCGTTACGCGCGGCAAAGACCGCTTCGCCGCGGGTCTCGACATTGGCGCGCGCATGCGGAAACAGAGCCCGGTTGGCGTGATCGTCCCATGGGTTGAGGGCGAGATTGCGCCGGTGAGCGATCTCGTCCGGCCGCGTGCTTCGCGCTGAAAGCCGATGGATATCGCCCCTGAAGGCATTCGGCGAATAGGGCTTGCGCTTGTCGCCGAAGGGTACGGCCAGCGAGTAGGCGCATTCCTTCATATAGACCAGGCCGGGTTGGATCGCGCCATCCAGGGAGAGGTAGGTGTGCCCAGGCTCGGACACCTCCACGACGACGCGATCGCCTTCAAGATAGTTCTGGCGATAGACCAGAAACGTCTCGTCCCGGCCTGTGGAACTCGCCAGCACCGCCCCATCGGCATCCACGATCTTCAGTGTCAATTCCATGCTCGCCCTCCCCAGAGCATGATGCCGAAAACTGTGAGCGATTTTCGGACGGCATCATGCTCTAACTCTTTAATTTAGAACAGGATTCAGACTTTGGGCCGACCCGGCCTAAAGCCATCCCGTTCTAGACGATCCGCAATCTCAGGAGCCTGTCGGCAAACCTCACACGCAGCCGGTAGATTTTCTCGGGCCAAGCAGATCTCAGCCGGGCGTCATCCACGACGATCTCGTCGATTTCGATCTCGCCGGCGCCCTCAACGAACATGCTGCCGAGGTCGGCTAGGTCGATCCTGGCCGGGCCGACGGTAGGCGGCAGGCATGTCATCAGCGACAGGACCGCCGGCTTGCCGCCGTCATAGGTGTCGACGATCTCGACATGGCGTCCGCGCAGCAGCGAAACGACGCGCCGATAGCTGTGCAGTTGCGCTTCGGACGGATAGGCGCCTGAAATATCGAGCGATATGCGCGCGCTCCCCTCGTCAAACCCGACCTCGACATCGCGCGCGCCAAAAGCTTCGCCGGCCGACTGCATGACGCCCGCAAATGTCGGCAGGTTGTGGAACGCCGACTGCATCGTCCATATCTCGTAGCGCCGCGCCGAAAAGGTCTTTGCGGTATAGGTCTCGACGCCGACGTCGATCAGCAACGGACGTCCATTCTTGTAAAGCGTCACGCTCCCGACATCGTTATGATTGTGGCCCTCGCCATTGTTGCCGCCCTTGACGGCAAGCGAAAACTGCTCGTCTCGGGCGATGAACAAGCCGATGCCGGGATAGAAGATATCGCGCTGGGATGCGGGATGAGGTTTGGCGGCAGCGGGAAGCGTCGGGCCGACCAGCAGTTCCTGCACGCGATACCAGAGGTTCCATTCCCCGGGCAGGTGCGGATTGTCGGCCCCAGCCCTGTCGGCTGCAGCGAACTCAGCCAGCATCTCAGAGCCGACCGCCTGTCCGAACAGGTATTCCCGCGCGCTGCAGGGTTCGACCACAGCGGAAGAATCCGCGAAGTTGAAATAGTAGCGGCCGGCCACATGCATATGAGCGATATATTCGGCCATGTTGCGGATCTTCGGCTGCTGCCAGAGCCCGGCGAACAGGCCGGGCGCCACGGCGTCCAGGACGGTCAACGCACCATGTAGGCAGAGCGCGGCGTGGCGGTAATAAAGCACGCCCTCCTCGCAGGCGCCGTCCTCGGCATAGTCCTTCAGGAAGGCGTCGAGGCTGCCGAGCGCCTTTTTGGCGACGGCGCGGCGCGTGGGCTGGCCCGTTTTCAGGGAGAAGACCGTCAACAGGATGTTCTGGGTTATCCATGCCGTCCAGTTGTTCATCCGCTCCTCACCGCGGCCCATCCACCAGAAATGCCTGCCGAGATAGGGCGAGAGGATGCGGATCTCGATCTCGCGCTCGACGCGTGCCGTAATCTCGGGGCTGATGGCGTCGAGCTCGTTGCGAAACAATGCGACGATGGTGGCAAGCAGGGCGGCCGTTTCGGCGGCGAAGAGGTCGACGACAGGCTGCGAATTGTCGGGAAGCGGCAAGCGTGCGCCGCTTCGTTCATAGGCGTTATGCGCCGGAAGCTGCCAACCGCTCTCCTCCGCGATCAGGAAAATGCCGTCGACGATCTTCGGCAGGAAGCGCGCGCCGGCTTCGACGAGTTCGCCGAGCACCAGATTGTCGAGCATCCGGCGCCGTCTGAAATAAAGCTCCTCGAAGCGCGCGCGGTTGCCGGTTTCGGTGTACTCCCGGTAGTCCGACGCCGTAATCAGCGGAAAGGCGCGCGCAAGCGTCTCTTCGGCTTCGCCAACGACCAGTTCCCGTACCGCCTGCGGCACCGCGCTCCATCTGAGGCGATCGGCGCAGACCCCGGGCGTAAAATCGCCCAGCACATCGGGCAGATCCTCTGAAATCTCGCTGAACATGTCTCTCCCCGTGCCGGAAAAGCATCGATGGGCGTTTGGTCTGCATGCTCACCTATCATATGTCTTTTGCGCTTTCCACGAAATTCGTATGATCTATTCAGAACTTGTTTGACCAATACCGGATATGTGCTATGTGGTTGCAGGAGGAAGAGGAGGCATCGGTGTCCATATCCAATTCAGTCATCGCGACGGATGGCGCTCCGGCAACTTCTCGCCGGAAGGCTGCGGTCTTGTCCAAGCGCCAGCGCAGGATACGCAGCGCGCTCGTCGCCTATTCCTTCATTGCCCCGAATTTCATCGGCTTTGCCGTCTTCACGCTCGGCCCGATCCTGTTCGCCTTCGTGCTCGCCTTCATGCATTGGGACGGCTCGAATGCGATCACATTCGCCGGGCTGGATAATTTCTGGCGGCTCTTCGAGGACAAGGCCTTTATCGCGGCGTTCTGGAACACAGTGATCTATACGGTCGCCTCCGTGCCGGCGACGCTCATCTGCGCGCTCGGCCTCGCCGTTCTCCTCAACCAGAAGATCGCAGGGCGCGACTTCTTCCGCACGGCGATGTTCTTCCCCTATGTCGCCTCGCTGGTGGCCGTCGCCGTCGTCTGGAACATGATCTTTAATCCCGAGATGGGACCGGTGAACATGATCCTCTATACGCTCGGCCTCGATCCCAAGAACATGCCGGGATGGGCGGCCGATCGCCACTGGGCGATGGTGACGGTGATCCTCTTCGGCATCTGGAAGAACATGGGCTATTACATGGTCATCTATCTGGCCGGCCTGCAGGGCATCAATTCCGAACTCTATGAGGCCGCCGATCTCGATGGCGCCAATTCCTGGCAGAAGTTCATCCATGTCACCGTGCCGCAGCTCGGGCCGACGACCTTCTTCGTCACCGTGATGCTGACGATCCAGTCCTTCAAGGTGTTCGACCAGATCTACATGATCACCCAGGGCGGGCCTGGCACCTCGACACTCGTCCTCGTCTACCACATCTACAACGAGGCCTTCATTTCCTGGGATCTCGGCTATTCCAGCATGGTTTCGCTGGTGTTGTTCTTCCTCGTGCTTGCCGTCACCGTCTTCCAGTTCCGGCGCCAGAGGGAGGACGAGGCATGAGGATCGCCGGACGCAAGGTAACCGTCAGATCGGTCGCGATCTACGCCATCGTCATCGCCGTCACGCTCATCATGCTGATGCCCTTTGCCTGGATGCTTTCGGCATCCTTGAAGCTCAGCCGCGACGTGTTCGCTTTCCCGATCGAATGGATACCGTCCGAGCCGCAATGGCATAACTACGTCGATATCTGGACGAAGATCCCGCTCGCCTTGTTCATCTACAACACGTCGAAGCTGACGATCATCGTCACGCTGCTGCAGCTTTTGACCTCCAGCTTTGCCGCCTACGCCTTCGCCAAGCTGAATTTCCCCTACAGGAACACCCTGTTCCTCGGCTACATCGCCACCATCGCCATGCCCTGGCAGGTCTATATGGTGCCGCAATTCCTGCTGATGCGTGAATTCGGGCTCAACAACACCCATCTGGCGCTGATCTGCCTGCAGGCCTTCACCGCCTTCGGCGTCTTCCTGATGCGGCAGTTCTACATGTCGATCCCGACCGAGCTCTGCGAGGCGGCTCGCATCGACGGCATGAACGAGTACCAGATCTGGGCGCGCATCATGCTGCCGCTGTCGAAACCCGCGCTCTCGACGCTGACGATCTTCACCTTCGTCACCACCTGGAACGATTTTCTCGGGCCGATGATCTATCTCACAAAGACCGAGCTGAAGACCGTCCAGATCGGCCTGCGCATGTTCATCTCGCAATATTCGGCCGAATACGGGCTCATCATGGCGGCCTCCGTCGTCGCCCTCATTCCGGTCCTCGTCGTCTTCCTTGTTCTCCAGCGCTTCTTTGTCGAGGGCATCGCCTCGACTGGATTGAAGGGTTAAGCCGTGAACGCCGTTTCATCCGTCGCCCCGCAGCCGATTACCGATGAGGAAGTGAAGGCCGCGCTCGATATCGCCGTCGAGCAGGTCAGGCGCAACCTTCCAGAATTCACCCACGCCGCGCAGAACCATTCGAGCATCAAGAATTTCTATCCCCCCGTGGCGAACGATCAGTGGACCGCCGGCTTCTGGCCCGGCGAGCTGTGGCTCGCATTCGAACACAGCGGCGACGCGGCTTTCCGGGATGCGGCACAAATTCAGGTCCAATCGTTCCTGCATCGGATCGTCAATCGCATTGAGACCGATCATCACGATATGGGCTTTCTCTATTCGCCCTCCTGCATCGCCGCCTGGAAACTTGTCGGCGACGAGGATGGCCGCAGAGCCGCGATCCTTGCCGCCGACCAGCTGATCGAGCGTTTCCAGCCGATCGGCCAGTTCATCCAGGCCTGGGGCCGCAAAGGGGTGGCGGAAGAATACCGCTACATCATCGACTGCCTCTTGAACCTGCCGCTGCTCTACTGGGCAAGCCGCGAGACTGGCGATCCGAAATACCGCGAGATCGCGCTCATTCACGCCCGCACCACGCTTGCCAACTCGGTGCGGCCGGATGATTCCACCTATCACACCTTCTATATGGACCCGGTCACCGGCGCGCCGGTGCGCGGCGCCACCAAACAGGGTTACAAAGACGACAGCGCCTGGGCGCGCGGACAGGCCTGGGCAATCGCTGGAATGGCCCTCTCCTATCGCTATGAGCGGGTCGAGGAATATCGCCAAACCTTCGACCGGCTGCTCGCCTTCTATCTCAACCGGCTGCCGGGCGACATGGTGCCCTATTGGGACCTCGTCTTTTCGGACGGCGACAGCGAGCCGCGCGACAGTTCGTCGGCCTCGATCACCGCCTGCGGCCTTCTGGAAATGGCCGATCTCGTCGAGCCGGAACCGGCAGCACACTATCGCGCGCTGGCGCGGCGCATGATGAAGAGCCTTGCGGATCACTATGCGGTCAAGGATCCCAAGGCCTCCAACGGCCTGGTGCTGCACGCCACCTATTCGAAGAAATCGCCGTTCAACACCTGCCGCGGCGAGGGTGTCGATGAATGCGTCTCCTGGGGAGATTATTATTACATGGAAGCTTTGACGCGCCTTTCGCGCAGCTGGTCTTCCTATTGGTGAATTCAGGAGAACCCGATGGCCAGCATTTCGCTTAAAGAGTTGAACAAGAGCTACGGTGCGCTCACCGTCGTCCACGACATCGACCTCGAGATCGCCGACAAGGAATTCATCATTCTGGTCGGCCCCTCCGGCTGCGGCAAATCGACGACGCTGCGGATGATCGCCGGCCTCGAAGAAATATCGGGAGGAGAGCTCAAGATCGGCGGCGACGTCATGAACGACGTCCCTTCCAAAGATCGGGATATCGCCATGGTCTTCCAGAATTACGCGCTCTACCCGCATATGACCGTCTACAAGAACATGGCGTTCGGCCTGCAGCTCAGGAAGGTGTCGCGCGACTTCATCGATGCCCAGGTGCAGGACGCCGCCAGGATCCTCGACATCTCTCATCTCCTGAATCGCAAGCCGAAGGCGCTTTCAGGCGGCCAGCGCCAGCGCGTCGCGCTCGGCCGCGCCATGGTGCGCAATCCGGCGGTCTTCCTTCTCGACGAGCCGCTTTCCAACCTCGACGCCAAGCTGCGCGGCACGATGCGTTCGGAAATCACCAAGCTGCACAAGCGCCTCAACGCCACCTTCATCTACGTCACCCATGACCAGGTCGAGGCCATGACCATGGCGGACCGGATCGTCGTCATGAAGGACGGGCACATCCAGCAGGTGGATACGCCGCAGAACCTCTATGACCGCCCCGTCAATATGTTCGTCGCCGGCTTCATCGGCGCACCGCAGATGAACATGCTGCCCTCGACCATTACCCGCCGGAGCGACGGCTACGTCGCTGTCTTCGACGGCCGGGAACTGCCGCTTCCCGCCCATTTCGACAAGCGCAGGATCGCCCCTTACGAGGGTCGCGAGTTGATGCTCGGCATCCGTCCCGAGAATTTCCACGAGCTGCCGCCGGCCGACATCGCGCCCGAGAACCTGGCGCCCCTCAAGGCGATCGTCGAACTTGCCGAACCGATGGGCTCGGAAGTGCACCTGAACATGGTGGCAGGCGGTCGCAATCTCATCGCCCGCGTCTCGCCGCGCTACCGGCCCGAGATCGGCGAGGAGGCGGCGCTGGTCGCCGATATGACCAATGCGCAGCTGTTCGACACGGAAACGGAACGCTCGATTCTATACTGAGGCGCCTGCGGGAGACGGCTATGGATTGGTTGCGGGACATGTGGACGAGGGAGGGACCGGGCATTCCGAAGGATGCTCCGAGGAGGACCGGCCTTGCGCTGTTCGCCGAGATCCTCGTCCGCGAATGGTGGGAGATGGTCAAGCTGAACATGTTGTTCATCCTGGCCGGCCTCTTCGTCGTAACGCTGCCGGCAGCCCTCGCCGCCATGGCCCGGGTCTCGGTGGCCCTCGTGGAAGACCGCAACTCCTATCTGCTGCGGGACTTCACGGAAGCCTTTCTGCGCTACTTCTGGCGCGCCACAGCCTGGGGCCTGGCGCTGGCGGGCGCTCTCGCAGTCTGCCTCTATGCGATAGCAACCTATGCCGCCGGCGCACGCCACAATCTGTTGCTAAGCGCACCGCTGACGATCGCGCTCGTCGCCACCGCCTTCGTCGCGGTCCTCGCCTGCCATCTCTTCGTTTTGATGGTGATGCGCGATCTGCCTGCTCTCATGCTGCTGCGCCTCGCCGCCCTCGCCTCCATTGTCCGTCCTTTCCCGGCGCTTGCAGCCCTCGCCTTTACCGCCAGCCTTTGGCTGGCGCACATCCTCTTCTATCCGGTTTCGGTGTTCATGCCGGCAATCTTCAATTTTTCACTCGGAATGTTCGCCGTCGCATTCGGCGTCCATCGGGCGGCGGTGACGGTTCTACACCTGCCAAACGCAAGACAGCCGCACCGCGAACCGCATAGAAGAGACGCTTCATAAAATAACTGATCCAGAGATGATCCAGGGAAGGAGAACGGGAATGTATTTGGAAAAATTCGGGGGGACGGTGAAACTTGCCGTGGCGGGTTTCACCTTGGCGGCGATGACGGCCGGCGCAGCGCTTGCTCAGGACGCCGTGACGCTCAAATGGGCTTTGTGGGACTGGGACAAGACCGCCTACTACAAGCCGCTGATCGAGGCCTATCAGGCCAAGCACCCCAACGTGAAGTTCGAGCCGATGGACCTCGGCTCGCAAGACTACCAGCAGATGATCTCGACGCAACTGACCGGCGGCTCCAAGGACATCGACATCGTCACCGTCAAGGATGTGCCGGGCTACACCAACCTGGTGCGCGCCGGTAACATCGCCGATCTCAGCGGCTTCGTGAAGGATCAGAAGATCGACCCGGCTCCCTTTGGCGGCCTGATCGAAGAGCTGACCATCGACGGCAAGATCTATTCGCTGCCGTTCCGCTCCGACTTCTGGATCGTCTATTACAACAAAGACATCTTCGACAAAGCCGGCGTCCCCTACCCCACCAATGACATGACCTGGGCGCAGTTCGACGCGACCGCCGAGAAGCTTACGGGCGGCATGGGCACCAACAAGACCTATGGCGCGCTGCTGCACACCTGGCGTTCGACCGTCCAGCTGCCCGGCATCCTTGACGGAAAACACACGCTCGTCGATGGCGACTACGCCTTCCTGAAGCCCTGGTACGAGCGGGCGCTGACCCTGCAGAAGGACGGCGCCATTCCCTCCTACGCCTTCCTCAAGACGTCGAACACGCATTATTCGGCGCTCTTCTTCAACGGCACGATCGGCATGCTGCCGATGGGCACTTGGTTCGTCGGCACCCAGATCGCCAAGGTGAAATCGGGTGAATCGAAGAGCAAGAACTGGGGCATCGTGAAGTTCCCGCATCCGGACGGCGTTGCAGCCGGCACGACGGCTGCACAGATTTCGGGTCTGGCGGTCAACACCAATTCCGGGCACAAGGATGCAGCCCTCGACTTTATCAAGTTCGTCACCGGTCCTGAGGGCGCTGCCGTCATCGCATCGACGGGCACCTTCCCAGCGCTCAAGACCGCCGATGTCAGCGCAAAGATCGCGGCAACACCCGGCTTTCCTGAGGACGCAGCCAGCAAGGAGGCGCTGATACCGTCGAAAGCCTATCTGGAAATGGCAGTCAATCCGAACGCCGCCAAGATCGAGGTCGTGCTCAATCGCGTGCATGACGCGATGATGACCGACAATACCTCCATCGACGACGGATTGAAGGAAATGACCGAAGGCGTGAAGGCCATCAAGTAAGCCTCGCAAGATTGCCCTGGCCGCGGACCGGCATCTGGCCCGCGGCCGATTTGGTTTGAGGAATTTCGAGCTGACGATGATCTATGATCCCGCAAGGGCCAATCCGCTTTTCGGCAATCCCCTGAGGACACGCGACGACCTGGCCAAGGCCGTCACCGATCTCTTCGAGCCGCTGCTGCCGTATTTTTCCGAAGGCGGCGCCCGTGTGCGCCTCGGCGCAGCCGGCGCGACCTTCGATCGGGCGGCGGCGGATCTGGAGGGATTTGCACGGCCGCTCTGGGGGATCGTTCCGCTCGTTGCCGGCGGAGGCACGTTTCCGCATTGGGATCTCTATCGCCGCGGCCTGGCAAACGGCACCAATCCTGCTCACCCCGAATATTGGGGCGATCTTGCCGACCGCAATCAGCGGCTGGTCGAGCTCGCCGCCGTCGGCTTCGCCCTGTCGCTCGTTCCCGAGCACATCTGGGAACCGCTTGACGACAGCGAGAAGAAAACGGTCTCTGCCTATCTTCTCAGGGCGCGCGAGTTGGAATTCATCGATAACAACTGGAAATTTTTCCGTGTGCTCATCGATCTCGGGCTGGAACGCGTGAGCGTGGCGTTCGATCACCGGAAAACCCTCGCCTATCTCGACGAACTGGAGGCCTTCGACCTCGGGTACGGCTGGTATCGCGACGGGCCGGTTCGGCGGGTCGATCATTACATTCCCTTCGCCATGCATTTCTACGGCCTGATCTATGCCGTGCTGGCCAAGGGCGACGAGGCGCGCAAGGATCGGTTCCGGGGTCGCGCCGAGATCTTCGCCAGGGATATTCGCCACTGGTTCGGCCCGGATGGCGCAGCCCTTGCCTTCGGCCGCAGCCAGACCTACCGCTTTGCGGCGGGCGGCTTTTGGGGCGCGCTTGCCTTTGCCGGCGTCGAGGCGCTGCCCTGGGCTGAGATCAAGGGCTATTACATGCGCCATATCCGCTGGTGGTCCGCCATGCCGATTGCCGATCGCGACGGCGTTCTTTCGGTCGGCTACGGCTATCCGAACCTCTTCATGAGCGAGAGCTACAACTCTCCCGGTTCACCCTATTGGGCGCTGAAATTCTTCCTGCCGCTCGCTCTTCCGCAGGGTCATCCGTTCTGGACCGCCGAAGAGGCACCGCAGCCGGAATTTCCGGAACCGGTTGCGTTGACGCCAGCGGGAATGGTCGCCATGCACACGCCGGGAAACGTGGTCGTACTCTCCTCAGGGCAGCAGCACGACAAGATGCTTGGCGCAAACGAGAAATATTCGAAATTCGTCTATTCCACACGCTACGCCTTCAACATCGAAGCCAACGACCGGAATTTCTCCGCCGCAAGCTTTGACGGCATGCTCGGCCTCTCCGATGACGGCGTCCATTTCCGCATGCGGGAAACCCTCGAAGAGGCGTTGATGACAGGTGACCTGCTCTATTCGCGCTGGCGCCCCTGGAGCGATGTCACCATCGAGACCTGGCTGCTTCCCGAAAACCCGTGGCACATTCGCATCCACCGCATCGCCACGCCGCGCATCCTGCTGACCATCGAGGGCGGCTTTGCGATCGAACGCGCGGATTTCAATGCCGATCGCTCCGATGCAAGCGATGGCCGGGCCGTCTGGTACGGACGGACCGACGTCAGCGCCATCGTCGATCTATCGCCCAATCCGAGGGTCGGCCATGCGATGAGCCCGATCCCGAACACCAATCTCATCCACGCCAAGACCCTGCTGCCGCAGCTGCGCGGCGAAAGCGGCCCAGGCACCACCGTGCTGGTGACCGCCGCGATGGCCCTGCCCAGCCGTGAAAACTGGGCAAAGGCGCTCGATAATCCGCCGGCCTGTCCCCGCCTCGACGAGGTGGAACGGCTCTTTCGCGAAAAAGGCACCCCGGTGCCGGCATTCGCCCTCGGGACGTAGCTTGGGGGCATTGGCTTCCGGGGTTCAACCGGGAGCCAGGAGATTGATTATCGTGCGATCAGCTCGGAACGGTATGCTTCAGAGATGCGCTGCGCCAACTGTGCCATTTGATCGTCAGGTATCTGCAAAACCCCGTATTCCGCCATCAGTGCATGGTATTGCTGCTCTTCAAGAGGTACACCTGAAGGCAAGGGAACGACATGAAAATGCAGGTGGCTATTGGCTTGTTGGCTGCCGAGCGAAAGCACATAAATTCGCTCGGCGTCGAACACGCTCTTGAGGGCGCGCGCCAAGACATGCACCTTCTCCTGTAATCGAAGATATTCATCCGTCGACATGTCCCGCGCGAGATCCTCACGGTGCTCCCTCGGACAGACGATGCAATAACCCGATAGAGTGGGATATTTGCTCAGGAAAATGATCGTCTCGTCGTCTTCAAAAACGCGATGGTGAAAGAAGTCAGGGTCGTTCCTGACCAAGCCGCAGATAAAGCATGGCCTTGTTCCGATGTCGTGCCCATAAGCCTTGAGATCAAATGGTTGGCGTTCGGCCATTCTGAGCCTCTGTCGTCTCACGCGCGGCGGTCCCGGACGCCGGAACTATTGCAAAAGCCATTGTCGCGAAAATAACACGCGCCAAGACCGGCTGCCAACCGTAATATTTTCGGATTACTCCAAGTAATTATATTTATATCTTCGATAAAATAGCAAAATATCCGTTCATCGTAATATTGTTGAACTACAGCTGGGCAAAGCGTAGGGATGTACTGGCCTTTCATTTTTCAAGGCCAGAGGAGGATGCAATGCCAACCATAATGGTCCATCACAATGTCAAGGACACGAAACACTGGCTCGCTTCACCGATGCGCAAACAGATATTCGAACCGATCGGCGTCACGAACATTCGCACGTTTACGGATCCTCAGACGTCCAACCATGTCGGCCTGGTCATGGACGTTGCTGATATGGATAAGTTGATGGCCTTCATGCAGACCAAGGCGGCGGCCGATGCGATGGCGAGTGACGGCGTCTTGCCCGAGACCATGACGTTCCTCGTGCAATCGTAACACGCGTCTGAACCGAACTTGAAAACGCAACGCGGGAGGATGATATGACGACATTATTCGTGAGGCACGAGGTTTCCGACTACGCCACTTGGCGCAAGACATATGATGCGTTTCATCAGGTGCAGAAGGCCAACGGGGTGACGGCGCAAGCCGTTTATCGCGCCATCGACAATCCGAACGATATTACCGTCACCCACGAGTTTACCACGTTTGAAGCGGCGCAGGCATTCAGCAAGCTGGACGAACTGAAGACGGCGATGCGTACGGCAGGTGTGCTCGGCGCGCCGACGGTGTGGTTTGCCAACAAAGCATGAAATGCCAAAACGGCCTCCGCCGCCGTGCCATGGCGGCCGCCGGCTCTCGATGCATGACATGAGGCGGGTAGTGGACGCTTGCCCGATTGCCGACAATGCCGGCGAACTGCGTAAAATTATGATCCGCTCGTTATGTCGCGCAGGAGATCCAGTCCGCGCTGGTATTTTTCCGTTTTCTTGCCGGCCTGTTCGGCCTGCCGGAGATTGTCTTCCAGATCGGCGCGTTTGACGGGCAAGGATAGCGGGTTTGATGCCGCACGCCTGACGAAGTCGTCGTCCGGCTCGTCCGGCCGCCGTGTCAGAGCATTTACCGCGGAGATGATCGCCGGCGGAAAGCCTTCCTCCCTCAGCCTGTCGAGCGTCCAGCCGTTTCCCTTCTCGACGACGTCATGAAGGTAGGCAACCGTTCGTGGCTCGTCGCCGGAAACGAGAAGGGCTACCCGCTGGCAGTGCTCGAAGAACGGCTGGCCGGTCTTGTCTGACTGACCTTCATGGGCCGTAAGTGCGATCTGGATGGCATGGTCGAGATGCTGCATGACGATCACGGCCCTTCGGTCTTCCTGATCTTCCGCGTGGAAGGTCTTTCGCCCGTCGTCATCTCGATGTCAGGCACCGGAGCCTTGGCGGCCTCAACAGGCCTCGTTCTTGGCCGATCGAAATCGGCGCTTTCACCGGCGCCCTGAAGCAGGGCCGCATCATCCCTGTCGTCTTCATCGAGCAGGTCCTGCAGCGTCTCGTGCTCATCCTCACCGGCCAGTTCGTCGCAGGCTTGCAGCCAATGGCGCTTGTCGGCGCCCTCCGGGCGGCCCTCGGCCTCCCAGATTTCGTAGGCGCGCTGGCGAATCTGCTCGTGCTTGTCTATAGCCATGGCCTTCTCCAAGCGCATTGGGATGAGCCGTCCGAAGAGCGACTCTTCAAGGCGTGTTGATGGTTGGAAGGAAATCCTCCACCTGTTTGCGTTGATCCTTTGGAAGCGTTTCCACCTGTTCCTTCCAGAACCGTTCCGCCTCCGGCGGATCCTCATCCCATTGGCGAACGTCGGTGATATTGTCGTCGATCATGGATCGGCGGTGGCCACCGAGGCTAAGATAGTCCATTGCAAGCTTCAGGCTTGGGGTTACGGTGCCGCTATCGCGATCTGATGCCGACCTCGCGTTGCGCAGGGCGTTTGCCAATGCCCTTTGGCGATCGATCTCGGCCCGTTCGGTATCGGCGGACCGGGCATCGTCCGTGCCGCTCTCTGGCGGCACGTTGGATCTAGAAGTCGTCATGGATCACCTTTCGATGTTGTGATCCAATAACCTCTGCAAACGAGGAGAGTTCCGCGCGCGTGTAGAGAATGATTTGGGCGGGTGGCGAGCCGCATCGCCCGGGGCGCGATCAATGCACGGCCATGCTCACCATCCGATAGGGGTGCACGGCTTCGAATTGTGAGATCATCGCCGTTGCCTGCTGCAATACCAGCTCGGCATTTTCCGGATCGTCACGGGCGAGTTCGTCGGCGTTGACGCGGATCGCTTCGGCCATGTTGTTGGAAAGTGCCGCAAAATGCATATTGCCTTCGACAAGGGCCTCACGCGCCGTGTCCTCCAGCGTACGAGCGATATCGACGAAGATTTCCTCGCGTTCCTCGATACTGAGGTCTTTGATCAGTTTGGTGTTCTCTTCCATGTCACTCACTCCTAAAGACGTGGGACGGTGGCCGAGCTCATCAAGCCTCGGCCACCACAGAACTAGGAATGGCGAAATCCGGATTCAAGCCTCAATGCCATTCGCCTTTTTATTCGAACGCAGGAGCGGATTGTCTGTTCCCTGTCGGGCGTTAGCAGTCTCCGGCGGAGAGTGCTAATTTTTCTTTCGTCGCCTCTTGAAATTGCTGAACCCTCGAACCAGATCATTCGCGCAAGGCGCGCGCGCGAACCTGCACCCGCCCGGATCGGTTATCCGGTCCGGCCGCGGGAACAACGTCATCATTGTTTGTCGATGGAGGAAGATATGTCGTTCCGACCGCTTCATGACCGCATTCTCGTCCGCCGGGTCGATTCACAAGAAAAGACAAAGGGCGGCATCATCATTCCAGACACCGCCAAGGAGAAGCCGCAGGAAGGCGAGGTCATCGCCGTCGGCCCCGGCGCGCGCAACGAAGCCGGCCAGATCCAGTCGCTCGACGTTAAGGTCGGCGATCGCATCCTGTTCGGCAAATGGTCCGGCACCGAGATCAAAATCAATGGCGAAGACCTGCTGATCATGAAGGAAAGCGACGTGATGGGCATCATCGAGGCCCAAGGCGAAAAGAAGCAGGCCGCCTGAGGTCCCTGCTGACATCGGTCGATGCTGGAGCGCTTCAGCTTTTCATGGAAACGCAGAACCGTTCCAAGCTTTTATTTTACGCAATTCCGAGCGAAAACGCACTTTTCCTGGAATTGCTCTGGCTGGCTATGAAGGAGTGAGGACATGGCTGCTAAAGAAATCAAATTCAGCACCGAAGCCCGCGAGAAGATGCTGCGTGGCGTCGACATCCTGGCCAACGCCGTGAAGGCGACCCTCGGCCCGAAGGGCCGCAACGTCGTGATCGACAGGTCGTTCGGCGCGCCGCGCATCACAAAGGACGGCGTTTCGGTCGCCAAGGAAATCGAACTCGAAGACAAGTTCGAAAACATGGGCGCCCAGATGGTCCGCGAAGTTGCTTCGAAGACCAGCGACATCGCCGGCGACGGCACCACGACCGCAACGGTGCTGGCCCAGGCAATCGTCAAGGAAGGCGCCAAGGCCGTTACGTCGGGCATGAACCCGATGGACCTGAAGCGCGGCATCGATCTAGCGGTCACCGCCATCGTCGCGGAACTGAAGGCCAACGCCCGCAAGATCTCCAACAATTCCGAAATCGCCCAGGTCGGCACAATCTCCGCCAATGGCGATGCCGAAATCGGCCGCTTTTTGGCCGATGCCATGGAAAGGGTCGGCAATGATGGCGTCATCACCGTCGAAGAAGCCAAGACCGCCGAAACCGAACTCGAGGTCGTCGAAGGCATGCAGTTCGACCGCGGCTACCTCAGCCCCTATTTCGTGACAAATGCGGACAAGATGCGGGTCGAGTTCGAAGACCCCTATATTCTCATCCACGAGAAGAAGCTGTCGAACCTGCAGTCGATGCTGCCGGTTCTCGAGGCCGTCGTCCAATCCAGCAAGCCGCTGCTGATCATCGCTGAAGACGTCGAAGGCGAAGCGCTTGCTACCCTCGTCGTCAACAAGCTGCGCGGCGGCCTCAAGATCGCTGCCGTCAAGGCACCTGGCTTCGGCGACCGCCGCAAGGCCATGCTCGAAGACATCGCCATCCTGACCGCCGGCACCGTCATCTCCGAAGATCTCGGCATCAAGCTCGAATCCGTCACGCTCGACATGCTCGGCCGTGCCAAGAAGGTTTCGATCGAGAAGGAAAACACCACAATCGTCGATGGGGCAGGCGCCAAGACCGACATCGAAGGCCGTGTTGCCCAGATCAAGGCCCAGATCGAGGAAACCACCTCCGACTACGACCGCGAGAAGCTGCAAGAACGCCTTGCCAAGCTCGCCGGCGGCGTTGCCGTTATCCGCGTCGGCGGCTCGACCGAAGTCGAGGTGAAGGAGAAAAAGGATCGCGTCGACGACGCGCTTCATGCAACCCGTGCCGCCGTCGAAGAGGGCATTTTGCCCGGTGGCGGCGTAGCGTTGTTGCGCGCCGTCAAGGCGCTCGATAATCTCAATACGGCCAACCAGGACCAGCGCGTTGGTGTGGAGATCGTCCGCCGCGCGGTCGAGGCGCCGGCTCGCCAGATCGCCGAAAACGCCGGTGCAGAAGGCTCGATCGTGGTCGGCAAGCTGCGGGAGAAAAGCGAGTTCTCCTATGGCTGGAACGCTCAGACCGGCGAATATGGCGACCTCTATGCCCAGGGCGTCATCGATCCGGCGAAAGTGGTGCGCACCGCGCTGCAGGATGCGTCCTCCATCGCCGGTCTGCTCGTCACGACGGAGGCCATGATCGCCGAGAAACCCAAGAAGGACGCGCCGCCGCCTATGCCTCCAGGCGCCGCCGGCATGGATTTCTAAAAAGGCTGCCGGCCCGCCCGCACCCCCAGGCGGGCCATGTCTAAGGGAATAGAGATGGTTCAAACGATCAAAAGCCGATCGCAGGTACCGCTGGACTCCCGCGATCTCGACATCTGCCAGCAGGTCTTCGACAAGCTCAGATCCGAATACCAGGTGGCAAAGGACAGCGACGAAGCCGAACGAATGGCGAGTATCGTCATCGAACTCTACCGCCAGGGTGTGCGCGACCCCAATCACCTGCGGTCGATGGTCGAGGCGGCCCGCGGCCTCTTCGAAACGAGCGATCGGTAGGAAATGCCGTGCCTGCAGGTCACAAGCACCGCGCGATATCACACATAACGATGATGTCAGCGTGGATGCCATCCGGAGGATTTACCCCGAAGAACGGTCATCTGCTCCTGCTGCACTTCATTTTCATCGTTCAAAACGGCTTGCCAAAGCCTGTTGCCGAGCCGAAGCGAGACCCGTTTCGTCCCCTCGTGTTCAGCTGTCCCGACTTCCACGGAGCTGACGACGGAACCATGGCGCATGTGGCGGCGAAGATCGGCCAGCGATAATCCGAACCGCTCCGCCAGTTCCGATGATTCCAGGATAAAATCGCCATTTGAATCGCGCTCGATCAGCACCGACTTTTTCTCCAGCTCCAGCTACGCTCCACGTCCAGCCCTCAGGCCACCGCTGCAATCGCATTGTCCTCCTTTGGCAGCAGCCGCGCCACTGCGCTCAGGAGATCCGTCTGCGATATCAGGCCAAGAATGCGGTGATCGTCATCGACAATGATAACGGCATGTGTGCGCCCGTCCGTCAGAACGGGCAATAGCGACAGAGCAGGATCCAACGGTCTGGCCACCGCCGGCCTCGAGATCGCATGGGCGATGGTCTCGGTGCTCATCGACAACTCCCGCAAACCGACAGCGCCGACGAGACGGCCTTCTGGATCCTTCACCGGCAGTGTACGGATATTATGCTTGAGCAGAAGGTGCCGAGCGGCATCCGGTTCCGAAGCCTCCCCAATGGCGATCACGTCGCGCGACATGATATCGGCACAGTTGATCTTGCCGTTTGAGCGGATGGCCGCTTGCAGCTCGACCTGCTGCAGCAGCCGGCCGAGGTCTGCCCGGTCGATATCGAAAGTCTCGTCAAGTGCTTCGAGGGCCGCATCGACATCCTCCTCACGAAACCCCACCCGCACCGAGGATGGCGGGTCGATCGTCTGATGGGTGTTCTCCGCCGGCTTTGGAACGACGTGCGGATAATTCCGCTTGGACAGCCTGTGGAACAGCAGGCCAAGACCGACGAGAATGCAGGAGTTCAAAGCGACGGGCACGAAGGGAAAGAGGAACCCCCAGCCGGCAACGACAGGGCCGCCGAGCACGGCGGTCAGTGCGGCGGCACCTCCTGGCGGATGAAGGCAACGCGTGAAGGACATCGCGCCGATGGCAAGCGAAACGCCGACGCCGGTCGCGATGATCGGATCACGAATGAAATAGGCGGCAATGATTCCCATCAGAGCCGAAATCGTATTGCCGCCGATGATCGACCATGGCTGCGCCAGCGGGCTTGCCGGCACCGCGAAAAGAAGCACCGCGGACGCCCCCATCGGCGCGACGATCAAGGGAAGATGCGGTCCCTGTCCGAACAGATAGCCGCTGATGACGCCGGTGAAACCGATGGCCAGCAAAGCGCCGAGACATGCAATCAATCGCTCTCGTAAGGTCGCACCGGCCAGAATAGGTGAGAACAAACGGAAGCGGCGGAAGCGGCTCGGTCCCACCTTTGGGGAAACGGGATACTGCATGACAAGACCAATTTTAAGCGAGGATTATCTGGCGGCGAAGGAGAAAGGTGTGCGGACTAGTTTGTTGTCAACCGGGGACCTCTGCCTTTGGTCGCGCTGAGGACTTCGTGGAATGCGTTGAACGCGCTGGGGCGATCATTCCTGCGATAGACGAGCAGCGTCTCAACGAGCCCCAATTGATGGGTCTGGACAGGCGTCGGCCAGTGCATGAGGTCAAGGACGGATCGCGGCATGACACCCGCCGTATTCCCGGTCGCAACGCTCGCCAGGATCGCGTGGTAGGAACCGAGCTCGCTCGTCGGCAGCGCGCTCGATTTGCGCGCCCAGTTTTCGGCGATCCTGCGATAGGTGCAGCCGGGCTCTAGAGCGGCGAGTGATCCGACACGCAGGTCTGCGGCGGATTTGATGGAGGGATGCCCGGATGGCAACACAATCAGCAGCTCTTCGACGAAGATCGGCTTCATCTCCAGCGCCTTGAGTTCGGCATCGAAACCTGAATCCTCCTCGCGCATCGTCTTGGGTGGGCGGGCAATCAGCGCGCAATCCAGCACATCGGAGAGAACGTCGCGGGCAAGATCGCGGGAGGCTCCCATCGTCAGATGAAGTGACACATCAGGCCACATCTGATTGAATTGCGTCAGCGCCGACGGCAGTCTGCTTGCCGCCGTGCTCTCCATGGTGCCGACCCGCAATATTCCCGATGGGGCGAGAGGCCGCACGGCCTGGCGCGCTTCGAGCGCAAGCGCCATAAGCCGGTTGGCATAGGCAAGAAACGTCTCGCCCTCCCGTGTCAACGTCATCTTCTTGCCGTCACGGCTGAAGAGGGAAACGCCGAGGTCCTCCTCCAATTGCTGGATGCGCGTCGTCACATTCGACGGCACCCGCCCTACGGCCTTGGCAGCCTTGGTCACGCTTCGGTCGCTGGCAACCGCGAGGAATATCTCGATCGACGAAAGGTCCAATGAAAAGATCTCGTTTTCGAAATTAAGACAATAGATAATTCTCTATATAAAAATCATCATGCCAACTCAAGCCGGTTTCGGCGTTGAACGAAAAACGCCATCCGCGGACCGGGACAGGCAAGCGACTGCCGAAAAAAGGATCGCGACGCCGAGGAAATAGCCATGCAGGCGGCGACATTGTCTACTTCGGATGAGGATTTGCGGGTTTGAGGCTGGCATGCGGTTTGCATCTGCTGGACGATCTGCAGATCGATCGGCGACGACCACATGTTGCACCTTGTCTTGACCTGTCTTCTTCTGAGCGTCGCTTCAGGCTTGAGCATGCGCCGTTTTCTGCTGCCGTATTTCTCAGGTGGCGATCTCGCCGAGAAATCCGCCCCGGTGACGATCGTCGCAAGCGCCGTCTTTCTGGCAGCAATCGCTTTCACCGTCTCCGATCAGAATCTCTGGGCAAAATCCGCCATCCTGATGCTCGGCCTTTCGCTGGCGGTCATGTTCGACGATGCGAGACCCAGGATGACGATTGCCCTCTCCGTCGTTAGTTTGGCAGTCTATCTTGGGCTTCGTTCGATTAGCTGAGCCATCCCACTTCCAGGGGATAGTGCAGTCTTGTTGGCGGTGCCAAAGCCCTTATCGAGACGCTGCATCCAGAGACGAAAGTCATGCGTCAGCAACGCCACATCGTACAGCCATTCCGCGAGCAAAAGCTCCCAACGACTTGCTTCCCCATTCTTGAGCAAGACGTGAACTCTTTTCTGCAGCTCTTCGAACGGCTCATCACGAGGGAAGGGCGCGGGGCGGCGCAATTCGGGATGCAATCGGTTTTCCATGAAGCAAGCTCCTCAACAATCGGTGCATGTTGATAATATATCGTATTACGATATAATTTCAAGATGGCTTGAGTGGAAGCCGAACGTTTGGCGCGGGGAAAGCAATCATCTTGGATTTCGGCGCCTGAAGCCCTTCCCACTGACAAAAGAGATTTCAGGTCACGCGGACGCCAATCTCTATTGAAGAATGGTATCGCGCTGTTATTCTCTATTATTGAACATGAAATGAGGGCGCCGAACAGAAATGAAACGCTCCATGAGTGACGATGTCAGGAAAAACAGTGCCGATGGCTACGCCTCACCGGCCTGCTTCATGCACGAGGTCGATCCGGTCTACATGGGCCTCAAACCGGAGCCCGAAGCCGTCCGGGAGTGGCGGAAGGAAGAACGCCGTCGTCTGATAGACCGCCGGACGTTGCTCGCAGCGAATGAGCGCGAGCAACGAACATCTCTGATCCGCCATCATCTGGATCGGCTTCTGCCGAAGATCGCCGGCCGCAACGTCAGCCTGTATTGGCCGTTTCTGGGGGAGCCGGACCTTCGCGGCTGGATGCAGTCGGCGGCAGCTTGCGGCGCCACCTGTCTATTGCCAGTGGTGACGGAAAAAAGGACGCCCCTCAGCTTCCGCTCTTGGAGCGTCGGCGAGGAACTGACACGCGGCATCCTGAACATCCCGGTTCCGCTTCGCGGCGAAGAGCGCCTGCCCGATATCATCGTCGCGCCGGTCGTCGGATTCGATGCGCAATGTTACCGGCTCGGTTTCGGAGGCGGTTATTTCGATCGAACGCTGGCCTCTCTCAATCCCCGGCCTTTCGCGATCGGCGTCGGTTTCGACTTCCAGGAGATCGACACGATCCGACCTCAGGACCATGACATCCCCATGGATGCGATCGTAACCGATATCGAAATCCGGTTTCGCCAAGGCATTGGCTCCTTTGCCGCAAGGATGTTCGAGGGTTAGCCGATGATGAGGAGACGAGGGAAAGCCCGGTAGGGTTCTGAGAATACCACTCGCTCCGGCCCGAATTCGAACGTCAGCAGGTTTTGACCTGCCTCCACGTCTGTCCCTGCGCTTGATGCATGGCGAATGTCGGTTGCGTCGGCGCCTATCCGGCCTGCGTCAACCGAGTGCCTGGCTGACCAGCGCATAGGTCCTCGGCTCGTGCGCCGCCTGATGTCCCGGAACCGGGAGCCAAGGGCCACCGAACGACATGGTCGTGACGATGTCGTAGACAGGAAGCCCGCAGCGGGAGAGGAAATCGGAAAAACTTCCGCCCTGCTCGCGTGTGTCGAGGCGCAGGAACGCCCCTGCATGCTCGGCCGCATGCGGGCGGACGACGGCGATCGCGTCCGCGTCACTGCACGCAACAATGGGACCGATGACATGGCCACGCCCGAACCGCCGGCAAAGCGAGAAAGCCTCGATCCAGCCGGCGCGGGTCAATACGATGCCTTTGGAGTTTGCCATCAGCCTGGCCAAGAGCAGCTTACGATCGGTGCCGAAGGCCACGCAATCCAGTTCGGCGATCGCTTCCAGATCGCTGGCCTCAACTGCCCGTATTGCGGCACCGGGCGGCAGCTCCACACCCGGCGGCGATATCGCTTCTCCCTGGCATTGAAAGACGAGCGCCTCGCGAACAAAGTTCAGGGAACGATAGAGACGTCGCGCTGCGCGCGTCGCATTCAGCCCAAGGTTCCGCCCGGCGACCTGCTCCAGCGCGTGGCCCATGAGCCATTGCCCGGCGCCATTGGTTTGAAGACGCGGCGAGGTGATGACCATACCGATCGTGGCAAATTGGGCATCGTAGGGAAACCACATCGCAGAGCCCAGGATGCGGCCGATTTCATCGATCGCCACGATGCCCTGGCCGAATTCGCGCAAGAACTGCCAGTCTTCGCCACGATGGGGCCAGGCGACGGTCATCGACAGTGCATGCAACTTGTCGAGGGCAACGCTGTCGATCCCGGCGATATGCGTCTCGAAACTATCGACGAACCTGGATTCGGATGTCAGTTCACTCACTCCCACCCCCTGCCGCATTTTTCCGGCCAAGCCGGCGTCTGGAAACTTCTCTGCCAAGACTAGAACAGATCGTTCGATACAATTCACTGGTGAGGCCGGCGCAAACACAACAATCGACCAAATCCGCTGCACTTTCGGCAAATAAAGCCTGGAGCGTCCTCTAAAGTCATTGACTAGGCCAATCGGCCGCTGTCGCCGTTCACCTTAAGAGCCCGGAAATGCCGTCTCCCGTCAGCCCAATTGCAGGCACCTCGAAGATCCCCGCACTGTGAGGAATCCCATGCAGGCAATTGAAATTCTCGAAAGGCTCGTTGGTTTCCCCTCCGTCGTCGGCACGCCGAACGGCGAGATCGTGGCGTGGATCCGGCACTATCTGCAAAGCCACGGCGCTGTCGTCACGGAGCTCCCCGGCCCGGAGGGCGATCGGTCGAACCTCTTCGCGACGATCGGTCCGAAGGAAACACCGGGCTATATCCTCTCCGGTCATATGGACGTAGTCCCGGCCATGGAAGGTGGCTGGACCAGCGACCCTTTCCGCCTGCGGGCCGAAGCAGATCGCCTCTACGGTCGCGGCGCCACGGATATGAAGGGCTTCCTGGCTGCGGCTCTTGCGGCCGTTCCGGCGCTGGCGGCCTCACCGCTTCGCCGGCCCGTCCACCTTGCCTTTTCCTATGACGAGGAGGCCGGCTGCCGCGGCGTGCCGCATATGATCGCCCGCCTGCCGGAGCTCTGTGCAGCCCCGCTTGGCGCGATCATCGGCGAACCGAGCGGCATGCGGGCAATCCGCGCCCACAAGGGCAAGGCCGCCGCCCGGCTGACCGTCAGGGGCCGGTCCGGCCACTCTTCGCGCCCGGACCAAGGACTGAACGCGATCCATGCCATCACCGACGTCCTAGCCTGCGCTCGCGCCGAAGCCGAACGGCTCACGCGCGGCCCGTATGAGCCTGTCTTCGAACCGCCCTACTCCTCCCTTCAGGTCGGCACGCTGAAAGGCGGCCAGGCAGTCAACATCATTCCCGACAGTTGCGAGGCCGAGTTCGAAGCGCGGGCCATTTCCGGCGTCGATCCCGCCACGTTGCTGGCCCCACTGCGAGCGTCGGCCGAGGGACTATCGCAGCTTGGCTTTCAGGTGGAATGGCGTGAACTCAGCGCCTATCCGGCGCTTTCGCTGGCCGCCGATGCGCCGCTTGCAACTCTGCTTAACGAACTGACCGGCGCCGAGCCGCTCGCCGCCGTCAGCTACGGCACGGAGGCTGGGCTTTTTCAGCGCGCCGGCGTCGATGCGATCATCTGCGGACCGGGCGACATCGGCCGCGCCCACAAGCCGGACGAATTCATCCTCGCCAGTGAACTTTCGGCCTGCCAGGCGATGATCGAGGCACTCGGCCGCCGTTGCGCCTGATGACATGATCGAGGATCGGATCCAATGACCTTTCTCTTCAATGCCGATGCGAAGCGCGGCGCCATATTTGCCGAAGCCTTCGCGCGGGAACTGCCCGACGTTGCCTTCTCCATGGATCCCCAGTCGGTCGAACCGGACGCCGTGCGCTACCTGATCACCTGGACCGTACCGGAGGACCTCGCGCGCTATCGCAATCTCGAAATCCTGTTTTCGATCGGCGCCGGCATCGACCAGTTCCGTATCGATACGGTGCCTGCATCGGTCAAGGTCGTGCGCATGGTCGAGGACGGCATCATCAGGATGATGCAGGAATATGTGACGCTGGCAGTCCTTGCGCTCCATCGCGACCTGCCGGCCTATCTCGACCAGCAGCGCCGCCGGACCTGGCAGACCATCGCTCCTAGGCAAGCCTCGGACCGCCGCATCGGCGTGCTCGGCCTCGGCATGCTTGGAAGCACAGTGCTCGAACGTCTGCAGCCCTTCGGCTTTCCGCTTTCGGGCTGGAACCGCAGCCCGCGCGAGATCGACGGCATCCGATGCCTGAGCGGTCGCGACGGTCTCGATACTCTGCTTGCAACCACCGACATTCTCGTCTGCCTGCTGCCGCTGACGGATGAGACGCGCGGCTTCCTGAATGCCACGCTCTTCGCCGGACTGCCGGCCGGCGCAGCACTCGTCCATGTCGGCCGAGGCGCCCAGCTCGACCACCAGGCGCTCGTCGACGCGCTCGACGCCGGACATCTCTCCGGCGCCGTCGTCGACGTCACAGAGCCGGAACCGCTGCCTGCGGACCACGCCTTCTGGAGCCATCCGAAGATCCTGCTGACGCCGCATATTGCGAGCGTCACCCAGCCTGAAACCGCCGCGGCGGCCGTGATCGGCAACATCAAGCGGCATCAGGCAGGCCTTGATCCGATCGGACTGGTCGATCGCAGCCGCGGCTACTGAGTTCTCAACCCAGGAAAGCAAAATCATGTCCCTCCTCAAGACGATCGACACCGACCCTACCTTCGCGCCGCGCGAGTCCGGCCCGCTCCCGGAACGGCTGATCTCGGGCGATCCGGCCTTCAAGACCTGGGCGCAGGACGTCGCCCGCGGCGAGACGGTTCATAGCGGCGTCTGGGAAGCCACACCCGGCGAGACGCGCTCGATCAAGGGCGAGACCTTCGAGTTCTGCCATATCCTTTCCGGCCTGGTCGAAATCACGCCGGAAGGCGGCGAACCGGTGGTCTACAAGGCCGGCGACAGCTTCGTCATGAAGCCAGGCTTCGTTGGCGTCTGGAAAACGATCGAGACTGTACGCAAGATCTATGTGACCGTGACGTGACGCCGTAGATTTGACTGCGGCGGCGGCGAAAACGCAATTTTTCGCCGCTGCGGCACCGCCGGTCGATGCATGCTGCTCGCCTTCCCCAGTTAGCCTTGTCTCAGCCCATCCCGAGGACATGCGATGACACTCAGCTTCGATCCGAACACCATATCCCTGCCCGTCGGACATTTCATCGGCGGCCGGCTGGTTCCGGCCGAAGCCGTCATCGACATGCATCGCCCATCCGACGGCAAGGCCTATGCCGGCTGCCCGCTGGCCGACCAGGCCCTTGTCGACCAGGCCGTCGAAACCGCCAGGACCGCATTGAAGACGAGCAACTGGGGCGGCGTACGGCCACGCGAGCGAACCGTGGCGCTGCACCGCTGGGCGGACATGATCGACGCCGAGGCGGAAACCCTCGCCAGGCTCGAAGCGCTCTCCTCGACACGGCCCATTAGTCATCTCGTCGCCGGCGACATCGCCGTCACCGCCGAGCAAATCCGCTTCTTTGCCGAGTTCGCCGACAAGGAAGGCGGCGACCTTGTGCCGACAGACGATGCCAATTTCGGCATGATCATGACCGAACCCTATGGCGTCGTCGGCGCCATCACGCCCTGGAATTTTCCCTTGTCCATGGCCGGCTGGAAGCTCGGCCCGGCGCTGGCGGCGGGCAATGCGGTGGTGCTGAAGCCGTCGGAAATGACGCCGTTTTCGACGCTCTATCTCGCCGAACTTTGGGTGCGAGCCGGCCTGCCGGCCGGTCTCGTCAACATCGTGCTCGGCGACGGCCCAACCACCGGAAATGCGATCACCGGACATCCGGGCATCGCCAAGGTCAGCTTCACGGGCTCGACTGCGGCCGGCGCGGCAATCATGACCAACATCGCCCGCACCGGCGTCAAGCCGATGACGCTGGAACTCGGCGGCAAAAGCCCGCAACTGGTCTTCGCCGATGCCGATCTCGAGCTTGCAGCCGGCGCAATCGCCGGCAGCATTCTCTCCAACGCCGGCCAGGCCTGCGTTTGCGGATCCCGCCTGATCGTCGAGGCGAAGGTGGCGGACGCGCTCGCAGCCGCACTTATCAAGAGGCTGGCGGCCATCCGCCCCGGCCCCACCTGGGATGAAGCAACCGATTATTCGCCCGTCATCTCCGAACGCCAGATTGCCCGCATGGACGGTATCATCCGCGCAGCCATCGACGACGGCGCCGAATGCCTCACCGGTGGCCGCCGGCTCGACCGCGAAGGTTATTTCTACGCACCGACCCTGATATCAGGCGTGACGGCAACATCGCCGGCGGTTCTTGAGGAAATCTTTGGACCGGTGCTAACCATTCAGACCTTTGAGGATGAGGAAGAGGCGCTGAGCCTCGCCGATCATCCGGCCTATGGGCTTGCCGGCGGCCTCTTCACTCGCGATCTCTCGCGTGCCATCCGCGTGACCCGCCGCCTGCAGGCCGGCACCGTCTGGGTCAACCGCTACGGCCGCTCACGCGACCATATCCTGCCGACCGGGGGCTACAAGCAGTCCGGCATCGGCAAGGATCTCGGCCGCGACGCCTATCTCGCCAACCGCAAGAGCAAGAGTGTGCTCATCAGCCTGTGAGGACCTGCGATGAAGACCTACAAGATCGCCCTTCTGCCCGGAGACGGCATCGGCCGTGACGTGACGGCAGCAGCTTGGGCCGTGCTCGAAAAGGCAGCTCGCCTGAACGGATTTTCTCTTGATGCAACCAGCTATCCCTGGTCCTGCGACTACTATCTGGAGAACGGCAGCATGATGCCCGCCGATGGCATCGAAACGCTCAGATCCTTCGATGCCATCCTGCTCGGCGCCGTCGGCTGGCCTCGCAAAGTGCCGGATTCAGTGTCGCTGCATGGGCTTCTGCTGCCGATCCGCAAGGCTTTCGTGCAATATGCCAATATTCGCCCGCACCGGCTGCTGCAGGGTGTGCAGGGGCCGTTAAGGGCTGGCGGCTTCGACATCCTCTGCATTCGTGAAAACACCGAGGGCGAATATTCCGGCGCCGGTGGCCGCGTCCACCAGGGCACCGACAATGAAGTGGCTGTGGAGACCTCGATTTTCACCCGCACGGGAGTCGAGCGCATCCTGCGCTTCGGCTTTGAGCAAGCACGGGCGCGACGCGGCAAGCTTGCCTCTGTGACGAAGTCCAACGCGCAGAAATATTCGATGGTCTTCTGGGACGAGATCACCCAGAGGCTTTCAGCCGAATATCCCGAGGTCGAGGTGACCAGCTACCATATCGACGCCATGGCCGCCCGCATGGTCATGGCGCCCGATAGTCTCGACGTCGTGGTCGCCTCCAACCTGTTCGGCGATATCCTGACCGACCTCGGCGCCGCTATCCAGGGCGGGCTTGGCTTTGCAGCCTCCGCCAATATCAATCCCGATCGCTCGGCGCCATCGATGTTCGAACCGGTCCACGGCTCGGCGCCCGATATCGCTGATCGCGGCATCGCCAATCCGATCGCCGCCATCTGGTCGGGCGCGATGATGCTGGAGCATTTGGGAGAAACGGCTGCCGCCGCAAGGGTGATGGCATCAATCGAGGCGACGACGGCAAACGGCATCGGCGCAATTCCCGGCAAGGACAAGACCGACGCGATCACGGCATCGGTGCTTTCGGCACTTGGCTGATCAATGGAGAACAGAATGAACGGACTAAGGGATAGCAGCCTGTTTCGTCAGCAAGGGCTGATCGACGGAGAATGGCGCGGGGCTGAAAACGGGCGCACGATCGAGGTGATCGATCCGGCGACCCAGCATATGCTGGGCACTGTGCCCGACATGGACGGAGCCGATACGAGGGCGGCAATCGCCGCCGCGGAAAAGGCCTTTGCTCCATGGCGCGCCAGGACCAATGCCGAGCGCGGCGCATTGCTGGAAGCCTGGCACGATCTGATGCTCGACAATATCGAGGATCTGGCGCTGATCCTCACCCGTGAGCAGGGCAAGCCGCTGACGGAAGCGCGCGGCGAAATCCGCTACGGCGCCTCGTTCATCAAATGGTTCTCCGAGGAGGCGCGCCGCATCGGCGGGACGACCATTCCCTCACCGACGGCGGATCGGCGGATCGTCGTTCTGAAGGAGCCCGTTGGCGTGTCGGCGATCATCACGCCGTGGAATTTTCCGAATGCGATGATCACCCGCAAGGTCGGGCCGGCGCTCGCCGCAGGCTGCACGGTCGTTATCAAGCCATCGGACCTCACCCCCTTTTCGGCACTGGCGCTCGGCGTCTTGGCGGAGCGCGCCGGCATCCCGAAGGGGGTGATCAACATCGTCACCGGCATGCCGGCCGGCATCGGCGACGAACTGATGGCGAACCAGACCGTCCGCAAGATCTCTTTCACCGGCTCGACCCGCGTCGGCTCGCTGCTGATGCGCGGCGCGGCCGACAGCGTCAAGCGGCTTAGCCTTGAACTCGGCGGCAACGCACCCTTCATCGTCTTCGACGATGCCGATCTCGATCTTGCCGTGGAAGGTGCTATCGCCTCGAAATTCCGCAATGGCGGGCAGACCTGCGTCTGCGCCAACCGGCTTCTCGTCCAGTCCGGCGTCTACGAGGCCTTTGCCGCCAAACTTTCCGCGCGCGTATCGGCCATGAAGGTCGGGGCCGGCACGGATGCCGGCACGGATATCGGGCCGATGATCAACAGAGCGGCGATCGAGAAGATCAAGCGTCATGTCGACGATGCGGTGGAAAAGGGAGCGAGGATCCTTGCCACCGCGGGTTCTGTGTCTGAAGGCGATCAATATGCGGTGCCGATGGTGCTTGGCGATGCGACGACCGAGATGCAGCTCGCCAGCGAAGAGACCTTCGGACCCGTTGCCCCGCTTTTCCGTTTCGACAACGAAGAGGAGGCGATCCGCATCGCCAACGCCACGCCCTTCGGCCTTGCGGCCTATTTCTACACCGAGAGCCTGAAACGCTCCTGGCGGGTCGCCGAAGCGCTCGAATTCGGGATGCTCGGCCTGAACACGGGGGCGATCTCAACTGAGGTGGCTCCCTTCGGCGGCGTCAAGCAATCCGGCCTCGGTCGTGAAGGCGCCCAATGCGGCATCGACGAATATCTGGAAATGAAGAGCTTCCACATCGGTGGGCTCGCCTAACTACAAGAAAACAAAAAAGCGCCGGGACATCATTCCGGCGCTGGATGATCGGAGCGACTGTCGATGCTCCTGCTGGAGCAACTCCGACACGTCATTTTGAGTACTCCGCAGCCTTGGCGGATGTCTGCAAAATTGCGGTGCCCAAACAACATTTCTTTGACGCTGCTTTGACGGCAGGATGCTACGGCCTGTTAAGATTTGGGGGATGCGCTGGTGAAAGCGCTTCGGCAAGAAGACGCCAGCAGAAGCAAATATCAGCCTCCCGCGCTGCTGAGCCAGGTTGAAATGCGCGGCTGTAATGCTAGCCTCGGTAGGCGACAGTCTCGTCGCTTTACTATAGGTGGTGATATGAAACATGATGATTCACTCGCCAAGCAGCGAGTTGCGTACAAAGCAGCTGACTTTGCCGACGCCGGCAACGTTCACATCGCCAACAAAAGCCCCATGTTTGCCATCGGCGATTTCATCGATGATGGCAAAGTGCATATTGCAAATAAAAGTCCTGCATTTGACATTGCCGATTTCGTTGATGACGGCCGAGTCCATATCGCGAACAAGAGCCCTGCTTTTGATGTCGCCCTGATGGACGAAGCAGCGTAAGGGTTGCAATCAGATCATGCGCAGCTTGGTTCAGCCGGAGTCCGACGGTGACGTCGGCATAACATTTTTGCGCATGATCCCGTCGGCTGTGAAGCCGATCCCTGCGGATTCCTCCGCCTCTGGTACGCTGCCTGTTCGAGCCTACAGATATTGCGAGCCGATCAGGCTGGCATCGCAGCTGGGGTGGTACGTATTTCCGCCCATAGACTTCCGCGTGGTATGGGATGGAAGGGTCATTCTATTCAAATGCGCGGGCATCGACAGCTGGATACAGGCGGACACTCTCCAGTTTCCAAAATTCAAGGCTCACTTCAATGCCTCCGCGCCTGCCGAGGTGCAAGGATATTCTCCGCCGTTCATATCCTCCGTGCCGGAGGGCGGTTCGTTCCAATTGTGGAGCGGGCTCGTCCTGAAAACGCCCCCCGGAGTTTTCGCTTATGTTCGCGCCCCCATCAATCACACTCCCAACAATCACACATTCAAGTACGAAGGCATCGTCGAGACGGACGCCTGGTTCGGCCCGCTCTTCACCAACATCAAAATCCTGAAGACCGACACCGAGATCATCTATCGGCGAAACCAGCCGATCCTGCAGGTTTTTCCGGTAAATTTCGATTTCCTGTCCCTTGGGACCGTCAGAGACTTCGGCTTCGTGGAATCCCTCGATGAGTTCGGGGAGGATGACTGGGCGGCGTACAAAAGCACGATTGTCGATCGCGTGGGGCCAAAGCGGGAAAAGGGCAGCTACGCCAAGCAATCACGAAAGTCCAAACGGACATGAGGGAGAGGCCGTCAGGCGGAAGGCTGCTCTTCCTGTCGGTGCTCTTGGCCGCATCTGCCTACACAGCCGATATCTCCATTTTCCCGATCATATTGGCAAGCTTGTCCAGGGGATACGAGATGAACGCCGCAGACAGCATTCTTCTCGCCTATTCCTATAATATCGCCTTGGTTGCGGGCATCGTTCCTTCGTATTTTGCCCGGACTCCGCATATCCTTCTGAGCCTGTTTCGATTGGGGCTTGTCCTGTTTTTGGCCGGGGCGGTTCTGCTGTTCGCTTCGGGCGCCTTTTACGGTCTCTTGTCAGCGCGGATTCTGATGGGCCTGGGAGCGGGGATTTTCTCACCGCTTATCCCTTCCATCATTTCGGTCATGTACAAGGAAAAGGCAAAGTATCTTTCCTACTGGGCGACGACGACAGGAGCCGTCTGCGTGATCGCGCCCCTGGCGTTGATCATGGCCGCGCAGATGTTCGCTCTTCGCAGTTCGGTTATTTTGATCGTTCTCTTATCGATTCTGGCTTTCTTTCTAGCTGGGAAATCCACGGCGGTGGTGTCTGAAAGGGCCTCCTCCACGGAGGTCACCGGATCGCCGTCGATGTCATGGAAGGGCCTGCTGTCAGTTCTTGTGACGGTTTTCGTCATCTACGGCCAAGTGACCTGGCTCATCTACTCCGTTCCGCTTAGGGCTGCTCATGGCGGGGCCACCGATACCTATTTGGCGCTCCTCGGAGCGTCGCCATGGGTTTCATTCACCATCGTCTGCTATATGATGAGCAGGATCAGCAGTGTCTATTTTCCGCAGTGTTTGATGGTCTCGGCAATCCTGGCTGGCGCGGGTTTGCTCATTTTCATGCACTTGTCAATAGATTCCGCAAGCGGCCTCTTCTTCGTCATGTTTGTCGCGGGCGCCGCGATGGCGATCGCCAACATTCCGTCAACGGCCCTCGCGTTCTCCTATGTCGATGCATCCAGATTGGGATTGATTTCGTGCCTGGATATCCTGGCGGCCCGGCTTGGCGGGGCTTTCTATCTCCATCAATTCGACTGGGCGTCGCCCGGTGTCGAAATCGTATGGTCAGGGATACCGCTGATGCTGTCGCTGGGTTTCATACTCATGCCGCAGCGTAAGCTTGAATAGCGTTGTCAGTCGGCTAGAACAGGATGATTTCAGGCCTGTTCGGCCCAAAATCTGAATCCTGTTCTAGTTAGAGCATGATGTCGTCCGCAAACCGCTCACACTTTTCGGCATCATGCTCTAGAACAGTGGCTGCAAGAACTGATCCGGCCTGTTACTGGAAGCGATCGAGGGTCTTGTAATAGAGCCCGACGAGCGGCAGAAACCAAGGCTTTCCGAAATGGCCGGGGACGGCGGGCCAGTCGAGACCCTTGATCGGGTTACGGTCGGCCTTGCCGAGGATGGCGTCGGCCATGATCATGCCGAGATGGGTGGAGAGCTGGGCGCCGTGGCCGGAATAGCCCATAGCATACCAGACACCATCGACATAGCCGGCGCGCGGATAGCGGTCCTTGGTCATATCGACCAGCCCGCCCCAGCAATAGTCGATCTCGACGCCGGCAAGCTGTGGGAAGATTTCAGCCAGGCTGGCGCGGAGAATGTCGCCGCTCCTTGCGTCCGAGCGCTGATCCGATGTGGCGGAAAAGCGGGCGCGGCCGCCGAAGATCAGCCGCTTGTCCGGCGACAGCCGGAAATAGTTGCCGATGTTCATCGACGTCACACAGGTCCGGTTGCCTGGCATCGTAGCGGCGATTTCGGCGTCGGTCAGCGGACGGGTTGCGATCAGAAAGCTGCCGACGGAAACGATCCGTCGGCGGAAATAGCTGAAGAGCGGCGGCGTATAGGCGCCCGTCGCGACCAGCACGTGATCTGCGGCGACGGTGCCGAGTGCCGTCATTAGGCTATGGCGACCGTTGCCCTGCCGGTGCGCGGTCACCGCCGCCTTTTCGAAGATGACGGCACCGTGACGGGCGGCCGCAGTGGCGAGCCCGCCGACATAGCGGCCCATATGCATCATCGCGCTCTTCTTCGAGAGCATGGCACCATGGAAGGGCGAGCCGACCTCGCTCTTCAAGTCACCCGCCGAAAGAAGCGCCGTCTGCGGATCGACCTCTTTATGCACCGCCTCGAAATTGCGGGCAATGGCGTCGAAATGCTGCGGCTTGGAAGCAAGCTTCAGCTTGCCGGCGCGGCGGAAATTGCAGTCGATCCCCTCTTCGGCAATGATCGCCTCGATCGTATCGATGGAATCGTCGAACGCTTTGTAGAGGGCGACGGCTCGCTCCACGCCGAGTGCTGATTTGGCGGACAGGAAGCTATGGGCGAGGCCGTTGTTGAGGTGGCCGCCATTGCGTCCCGATGCCCCCCAGCCGACCCGTTCGGCCTCCAGCACGACGACCTTGACGCCCGTTTTCGCAAGCTGGCGCGCCGCGGCAAGCCCGGTGAAGCCGGCGCCGATGACGGCGACGTCATAATGTCCTTCGACGGGGCCTTGAGCGCCGCCGGCAAAGACTGGTGCCGTGTCGTGCCAGTAGGATTCGAACTGCATCCGCGTGTCTCCGTCAGAGCCCGACGACGCCAGGCAGGCCCGAGATGTCAGGAATTTCGACATAACCGTAATAAGGATTGGCCGGCTCATGGCCGCGATTGACCCAGACCTTGTTCTTGATGCCGAGATCGTGGGCCGACATCAGGTCATAGCGGAAGGAGGACGAGCAATGCAGCACGTCTTCCGGCCCGCAGCCCAGCATATCGAGCATATATTCAAAGCCCCTGAAGCGTGGCTTGTAGGACTGCGCCTGCTCGGCGGTATAGACCGCACGGAAGGGCGCGCCCAGTTTTTCGACATTCGACATGATCTGCGAATTCATGGCGTTGGAGAGGATGACCAAAGGGATTTCCTTGGCGACCTTGGCGAGACCGGCCGGGACATCCGAATGCGGCCCCCAGGTCGGAACCCGCTCATAGATCATCCGGGCGGCTTCATCGCGAAATGTCACGCCGTTGCGTTTGCATGTCCGCTCGAGCGAATTGTGCACCACCTCGGCATAGGGTTTCCAGTCGCCCATGATCTCGTCGAGCCGATAGGCGGCGAAATTCTTGATGAACTCCGCCATGCGTCGCTCGTCGAGCTCTTCGCCGTAGAGGTCGCGCGCCGCTTCCGCCATCTGAAAGTTGGTCAGCGTGCCGTAGCAGTCGAAGGTGATGTATTTCGGACGGAACGTCGTCATTTGCGTATCCTTGAGCGATCGGAGCTGTCACAATCATAGGCACCGCTTCACCCGCAGCTCGCCTGAATTGGCGGCATCGAAAGCAGAATCTATCGTATCGAAAGCGGGGTTTGGCAGAAGGTTGCGCGCCTGCCCGCAGTCAACGGCCAGCGGAGTGACGCCTTCAATCGCCGTCGTGATCGTGATCGTGATGAGACGGAAGGTCGAGGCCGAAGGTGTAGACGAGATCGGCCACCTGCGCCGGGCTGAGGAAACGGGGGTTGAGGTTGCGCAACAGCAGATAGAGCTTCGCCGTTTCCTCCAGTTCCTCGGTCGCAAAGACCGCCGCCTCCAGGCTGTCGCCGGCGACAACAGGTCCGTGATTGGCCAGAAGCACCGACGAATACTTGCCCGCCAGCCCACGGATGGCATCAGCCACCGCCGGATCGCCGGGACGATAATAGGGCACCAACGCGGTTTCGCCGGCGCGCATTAGATAATATGGCGTCATCGGCGGCAGGGCCGCGCGCGGATCGATCTCCGGCAGCATGGTCAGTGCCACCGCGTGGGTGGAGTGAAGGTGGACGATGGCGCGGGCGCTGCCGCGCGTATCGTAAAGGGCGGTGTGCAGCGGGATCTCCTTGGTTGGCTTGTCGCCGGACAGGAGCCGGCCTTCGGCATCAAGCCTGGAGATCCGTGCCGGGTCGAGAAAGCCGAGCGAGGCATTGGTCGGCGTGATCAGCCAGCCGCCATCCTCCAGCCGCAACGATATGTTGCCCGACGAACCGGGCGTCAGCCCGCGCTCAAACAGCGAGCGGCCGTATCGGCAGATTTCCTCACGCAGGCGCGCGTCGGACATGACAGTTCCTCCAATGTTAGGCGGTTGCCCCTTCGATCAGTTCAAAGCCGAGATTGACGGACTGCGGCGGCGCATTAGTGACGACCAACTGCGCGGCTATCTCCCCGGTCGCCACGCGCGGCGTTCGGATGGTCGACAACGGCTGTGGGGTTGCCCGGCCGATATCGAGGCCGTTATAGCCGAAAATGGCGAGCTTCGAGGGGATCGCGATCCCTTCGGCCAGACAGTGAAAATAGCCGCCCAGCGCCATGTCGTCGTTGGAGAAATAAACCGCATCGAGATCGGTCGTCTGGGCAAGCAGCCGCTCCAGCCCCAACCTGCCGTTTTCCACGGACGAAGCGCCGGCGAGAATTTCGCGGGCGCTGAGCGGGGCGTCATGCGCATCGAGCGTTTCGCAAAAGCTGGAAAACCGCTTGCCGGCACGGGTATCGCGGTTCAGGTCGTGACCGACATAGCCGATCCGGCGATAACCCCGCTTGAGCAGGAAGGCAGCGCTCTCCCGCCCGGCGGCGCGGTTCGAGAAGCCGACCGCGATATCGAGAGCATCGCCGTCGAGATCGAGCAGCTCGACGACCCGGCACCCGCTGGCGCGCAGCATCTTCACCGTACCCTCGGTATGCTCGCATCCGGCCAGCATGACCGCCGCCGGCCGCCAGGCGAGCATCGCGGCGGCGAGCGCTTCCTCCTTGCCCGGATCATAATCGGTCACCGAGAAAACTGCCTGATACCGGTTTTCCTCCAGAACGGCACTGGCGCCGCGCAGCACATCGGGAAAAACGATGTTGGACAAAGAGGGAATGACGAAGGCGACAAGACGCGAACCGGTGGAGGCCAGCGTTCCCGCAATCCGGTTCGGCACATAGCCCAACCGCTCGACGGCGGCCATTACCCGCTCGCGCGTCTTGCCGGAAAACGAACCGTGGTTGCGCAGGACGCGCGACACCGTGCTCTCGCCGACACCGGCCGCTTCCGCGACCTCGGCAAGCGTCACCGTCGCCTGATGTTTGAATTCCATCGTTGCGTTTGAACCCGACTGTTGAGGTGGTTGCCTGGCCTTCCCGCCCGATGCCCACCGCGTTTGCTCCATTTTTCACCGCTCCAGCGAAGAAGCAAGATTTTTTTGGCAGCGCTACCAATTTCTTGTTGGCAGCGCTGCCAAAATGGCTTATTGAAAATGGCAGCGCTGCCAAAAGTGGCTCGGCGCGCCGCGGGAGGATCGACAGGAGACCGCGGAACAATCGGAGGAGTAAATCATGACGCTGCAGACGCAAGCGCCAGTCATTGGCGCACATCCCGTCCAGACGCTCGAAGACTGTGCCTATGGCAAGGTATTCTGGCGCATCGTACCGTTCTTAATGCTGTGCTATGTGGTGGCCTATCTCGACCGCGTCAATGTCGGTTTCGCCAAGCTGCAGATGTCGAGCGAGCTCGGCCTCTCGGAAGCCGCCTATGGCATCGGCGCCGGCATTTTCTTCATCGGCTATTTTCTGTTTGAAGTGCCGAGCAACATCATCATGAACAAGGTTGGCGCACGGGTGTGGATCGCCCGCATCATGCTCACCTGGGGCATCATTTCAGCCGCCTTCATGTTCACCTCGTCGGAAACCGTCTTCTATATCCTGCGTTTCCTGCTGGGCGTTGCCGAAGCCGGATTTTTCCCCGGCATTATTCTTTATCTGACCGCGTGGTATCCGGCCCACCGCCGCGCCAGGATCATCACTACCTTCATGTCGGCGATCCCTATATCCGCCATTTTCGGCAATCCGCTTTCGGGTCTCCTGATGGACAGTTTCCACGGCACGCACGGACTTTCCGGCTGGCAGTGGATGTTCCTGATCGAAGCCATTCCAGCCATTCTTTTCGGCGTTGCGACGTTCTTCTACCTTGATGATACGATCCAGGGCGCAAAATGGCTGAACGATGAGGAAAAGCGCGTGCTGACGGCCAATATCGAGGCGGAGAACCGGGCCAAGACGGCAAGCCCGCACAGCATCGCCGCAACACTGAGCGACCGTCGCGTCTGGCTGATGTGCCTGATCTATTTCTGCTTCGTGCTCGGGCAATATGGCCTAAATTTCTGGATGCCGACGATCGTCAAGGCCTCCGGCGTCAACGGAAACCTCAATATCGGCCTGATTTCGGCGATCCCCTATATCTGCACATTCGTCGTGATGCTGGCGCTCGGACGTTCCGCCGACAGGCTGCGCGAACGCCGCTGGCACCTCGTGGTCCCGGCACTCATCGCCGCCGGTGGCTTTGCCGCGGCGACGATGGCGACGAGCACGGCGGTCTCGATTGTCTGCCTCTCGCTGGCTGCTGCTGGCGCCATCAGTTGCGCGCCGCTGTTCTGGTCGCTTCCGACAGCGTTTCTCGCCGGCACGGGCGCTGCGGCCGGCATCGCCTGGATCAATTCGGTCGGCAATCTCGCCGGGTTTCTCGGGCCGTTTCTGGTAGGCTATCTCAAAGACTTCACCGGCACCAACAGCGCCGGCATGTATCTGCTGGCGGCTGCCTTGGTCGTTGGTTCGCTGGCCGTGTTGACGGTTCCGGCGAAAAGCGTCAATCGCTAAAACACAGCCCCTCCGGGATGGCACCCGGCGGGGCGCAGACCTTCCTCACAAGACTGGAGAACCTCCTCATGTCACCGCTTGCTGAAAACTCGGGCTCGGCCGTTGTCGCGGCCGTCATCGGTCTTGGTTCGATGGGGCTTGGAATGGCCCTGTCGATGAAGCGCGCAGGTCTCGACGTCGTTGGATATGATGTCACGCCGGCGGCAGTGGACCGCTTCATCGCCGACGGCGGACGGGGCGCGGCGACCCCAGCCGCTGCGGCAAAGGATGCCGACATCGTCGTCTCCGTAGTTGTCAACGGCGCGCAGACCGAGGCCGTGCTGTTCGGGCCTCACGGCGTCGCGAGCACAATGAAGCCCGGCGCCGTCTTCATTTCGTCGGCCACCATGGATCCAGCCGTCGCGCGCGATCTGGCCGGGCGGGTGGAAGCTCTCGGCCTGCATTACCTCGACGCGCCGATTTCGGGCGGCGCGGCCAAGGCGGCGCGTGGCGAACTGACGATCATGGCATCCGGCTCCAGACAGGCCTTCGATACGGCGCGCCCGGGTCTCGACGCCATGGCCGCCAAGGTCTATGAGCTCGGCGACGAGGCCGGAAAAGGTGCTGCCTTCAAGATGATCAACCAGCTTCTCGCCGGCGTGCACATCGCAGCCGCCTGTGAGGCCATAACCTTTGCCGCCAAGCAGGGCCTCGACCTCGACAAGGTCTACGAGGTGATCACCGCGTCGGCCGGCAATTCCTGGATGTTCGAAAACCGCGTGCCGCATGTGCTGGCCGGAGACTATACTCCGCTCAGCAGCATCGAGATTTTCGTCAAGGATCTCGGTATCGTCCAGGACATGGCCCGCTCCGAGCGCTATCCGGTACCGCTCGCGGCAGCGGCCCTGCAGATGTATCTGGCCGCCTCCGGGGCCGGCATGGGCCGTGACGACGATTCCTCGCTCGCGCGGCTCTATGCCAAACTTTCCGGCGCTGAATTGCCCAGCTCGACCAAAGAGCCGCAGAGCCTGTAAAAGGAACGCTAGACATGCCCGTTTTCGCCGCCAACCTGACGATGATGTTCAACGAATGGGCGTTCCTCGACCGCTTCGACGCCGCAGCCGAGGCCGGCTTTGCTGCGGTCGAATACCTCTTTCCCTATGAAGCCGCGCCGGAGGCGATCGCCGAACGGCTTGCCCGCAACAATCTGCAGCAGGCCCTGTTCAACCTGCCGCCGGGCGACTGGGCAGCAGGCGAGCGTGGTATCGCCGCGCTTCCCGGACGCTTCGATGCACTGAAAGCCGATGTCGAGCGGGCCCTGGACTATGCGGCGGCGACGGGCGTCAGACGGTTGCACCTGATGGCAGGCATCGCCGATCGTCATGACGAAGACGCCTCCTCCTGTTACCGGCGCGCCGTCACCTATGCTGCCGGGCGGCTTGCTGAAAAAGGCATCGATCTCCTGCTCGAGCCGATCAACGGGCGCAACATGCCTGGATATTTCCTCAACGACTTCGCCGCCGCCGAGCGGCTGATTGCCGAATGCGGCCTGCCGAACCTGAAGCTGCAGTTCGACATCTATCACCGCCAGATCATCCACGGCGACGTCACTATGGCCTTGCGACACCTCCTGCCGATTGCCGGCCATATCCAGATCGCCAGCGTGCCGTCACGCAACGAACCGGATGGGGAGGAACTGAACTACCCCTATCTGTTCGGCGAAATCGACCGACTTGGGTATGACGGTTTCATCGGCTGCGAATACATCCCGCGCGGCCACACACTGGACGGTCTTGGCTGGTTCAAACCTTTTGCACGGAGCTAGACGATGGCTATTTTGCTCGGATCAATCGCTGACGACTACACGGGCGCCTCCGACCTCGCCAACACGCTGACGAAGAACGGTCTGCGCACGGTGCAGACGGTCGGCATCCCCGATCCGTCGCTGGCACTACCGGATGTCGACGCCGTGGTGGTTTCCCTGAAGATCCGCTCTGTCCCTGCCTCGGACGCCGTGGCGGCGGCGGCGAGCGCCGAGCGATGGCTGCGCCGGCGGGGTGCCGGCCACGTGCTTTACAAGATCTGCTCGACGTTCGATTCCACCGATGCCGGCAATATCGGCCCGGTCACCGAAGCATTGAGCGACGCGGCCGGCGGCGGCTCCGTGCTGGTGACACCCGCCTTTCCGGAAACGGGACGCACCGTCTATCTCGGTCATCTCTTCGTCGGCGGCCAGCCGCTGAACGAGAGCCCGCTCAAGGACCACCCCCTCAATCCGATGCATGACGCCAGTCTCGTGCGGGTTCTCACCCGACAATCGCGCAATGCCGTCGGACTGATCGATCTCGCAGCCATCGCGGCCGGACCCGGCGCCGTCAAGGCGAGGCTCGATGCCCTGCGCACGGCAGGCGTCTCCACGGTTATCGCCGATGCGATTTTTGAACGCGATCTTGAAACGCTCGGCGAGGTCGCTCTCGAAACGCCGGTGTCCACCGGTGCGTCCGGCCTCGGCCTCGGCCTTGCCCGCGCGCTCGTCCGCTCCGGCCGGATATCCTCCGGCGGAGCAACGACGACGGACGCCATTCGCCCGGTGGGCGGGCTTTCCGCGATCGTTGCCGGCAGTTGCTCCAAGGCGACGCTCCACCAGCTCGACATCGCCGAACGGTCGATGCCCGTCCTGCGGCTCGACCCGGAGCGGCTGCTTGCCGGTCCCGATGAGATCGCCGCGGCGATTTCCTGGGCTGGAGACCGCATCTCCGCCGGTCCCGTCGTCGTCGCCGCGAGCGCTGCGCCTGAAACCGTATCCCGGCTGCAATCGCTCTATGGAAGAGAGGCCTCCGGCCACACGATCGAGACCGCGACGTCGATCATCGCCACAGAACTGGTGGAGAGAGGCGTGCGGCGCCTTGTGGTCGCAGGCGGCGAAACCTCAGGAGCGGCGGTCGACAGGCTCGCCATTCCGGCATTTCTGATCGGCCCGGAGATTGCGCCCGGTGTGCCGGTGCTGCGCACGGTCGGCAATGCGCAGGGCGATATGCTTCTGGCGTTGAAATCAGGCAACTTCGGAGGCGAGGATTTCTTTACCGCAGCGCTGGCAATGATGCGCTGACAGACCCGGGATCCGATGAATATCGATCGGTTCCGGCATAAGATGCGGCGGCCCATGACAGCAGCGCCATAAGATACTGCTTCAACCATGGCCTTCAGACGATCTGCCCGCCGGCGCTCCGGCAGACTGGCGGGCACGACATGAAGGACGCCCCCATGCAAGCAAGTCAGATCGAAATCGTCCCGTTCGGCCCCGATCATCTGGAAGCCGCCGTTGCGCTCTCAAGACAGGCGGGCTGGCCGCATCGGACGGAAGACTGGCAGCTGGCGCTCGCCTTGAGCGACGGGATGGTTGCGGTCGAGGATGGCAGGGTCGTCGGCACCGTCCTCGTCACGCCTTACAAGTGCGATTGTGCGACGATCAATATGGTCATCGTCGACGAGACGATGCGCGGCAGGGGTCTCGGCCGGAAACTCATGGACGCCGCATTGCTGGCCGCGGGAGACCGGCCGTTGAGGCTGGTGGCCACGACGGCAGGGCTGCCGCTCTACCAAAAGCTTGGCTTCCACGAGACGGGTACCGTGCTGCAGCACCAGGGCCTTGCCGGAGACATCGCCGCGCCGGCGGAAACGCAAGCCGCCACCGACGCCGACCTTCCTGCTATCGCGGCACTCGACCGCCTTGCCTTCGGCGCCGACCGCGAAGGGCTGCTCTCTTATTTCACCAAGATCGGCGAATTCGCCGTCATTCGCCGTGACGGCCGCATTTCCGGGTTCGCTTGCCTGCGTCCTTTCGGCCGCGGCGAAGTGATCGGCCCCGTGGTGGCTGCCGAGCTCGGCGAAGCCAGGAAACTCATCGAACATTTCATCGCCAGGCGGCCCGGACGGTTCCTCAGGGTCGACACCACTGATGAGACCGGGCTTTCCCCATGGCTCGCCGAACAGGGGCTCGCCCATGTCGGCGGCGGAATCACGATGACAAAGCCGTTGATTCGCGACGCCGCCGATCCGACCGCCACCACCTTTGCCCTCGCCAGCCAGGCACTCGGCTGATCCGGAGATTTCCATGTACAGTAATTCCCTCATCGAACTCGATCGCGCCCACCTCATCCATCCGGTCGCCTCCTATCGCGGCCATGAAAAGCTCGGCGTGCGTGTGCTGGCCTCTGCCAAGGGCGCGACGGTCACCGACGCCTCCGGCAAGCAGCTGATCGACGGCTTCGCCGGTCTCTGGTGCGTCAATGCCGGTTACGGCCACGAAAGCATCGTCGAGGCGGCGGCCCGGCAGATGCGCGAGCTTCCCTATGCTACCGCCTATTTCGGCCTCGGCTCGGAGCCCGCGATCCGGCTTGCCGGCGAACTCGCCGACCGCGCACCGGGCGATCTCAACCATGTCTATTTCACGCTCGGCGGCTCCGATGCGGTGGACAGCACGATCCGCTTCATCCGCTACTACTGGCATGCCCGAGGACAGCCTGAGCGCGATCAGTTCATCTCGGTCGAACAGGGCTATCATGGCTCATCGACGGTCGGCGCGGGCCTGACCGCGCTGCCTGCCTTCCATGCCGGCTTCGGTCTTCCCTTCGATTGGCAGCATAAGATTCCATCTCACTATGCCTATCGCAACCCGGTGGGCGACAATCCGCAAGCGATCATCGACGCCTCGCTTGCGGCGCTGAAAGGCAAGGTCGAAGCGATCGGGCCGGAACGCGTAGCCGCTTTCTACGTCGAACCGATCCAGGGCTCGGGCGGCGTTCTGGTGCCGCCGAAAGGCTGGATGAAAGCCATGCGCGAATTCTGCCGCGCGCACGACATCCTATTCGTCGCGGACGAAGTGATTACCGGCTTTGGCCGCACCGGCCCGCTTTTTGCCTGCACCGAGGATGAGATCGTCCCCGATTTCATGACGACCGCCAAGGGCCTCACCTCAGGCTACGTCCCCATGGGCGCCGTCTTGATGGCCGATCACGTCTATGAAACGATTGCCGAGGGCGCGGGTGCCGCCGCCGTCGGCCATGGCTATACCTATTCGGCCCATCCGGTCAGCGCCGCGGTCGGCCTCGAAGTCCTGAAGCTTTATGAAAACGGCCTTCTCGAAAACGGCGTCAGGGCGGGTGCGCGGCTGATGCAGGGCCTGGAGTCGCTAAGGGATCATCCGCTCGTGGGCGATGTCCGCGGCCGCGGCATGCTGGCCGCCGTCGAGCTGGTGGTCGACAAGGTGAACAAGACGCCATTGCCGGCATCCGCCGAACCCTCCCGCCGCATCTTCGATCGCGCCTGGGAGAACGGCCTCGTCATCCGCGCCTTCGGCAATGGTGTGCTTGGCTATGCTCCGCCACTCTGCTGCACCGAAACGGAGATCGATGCGATCGTCGAGCGCACCCGCGTCACGCTGGACGAGACCCTGGAGGACCCCGATGTGCGTCGGGCGCTGCAGGCCTGAGAATATCGCGAAACCGTCAGATTCGGTATTTTGTGCCGCCTCATGCCGCCTATTCGGAGAATTCGGCGCGGTGCAGGTGACACACTGAAGTCAACGAAAGGCCCGGATCCCGGCAAATGCGGGCCTTCCATACAAGAGCGGGACAATGACCCGTCAGCGGAACAGAATTTTATTCTTCGAGAAGCCGCGCTCCCATCGGAGCCGAACACTGGGGAATTCACGTGAGCAAAAGCCTTTCGGAATTCAAATATATGACCTTCGACGTCGTCGGCACGCTCATCGACTTCGAAGGCGGCCTCAAGACCTGCCTAGCCGAGATCGCGGCCGAGGCGGGGACTGAAGTCGACGGCGAGCAGGCTCTTAGCCTTTACCGCGCAGCCCGCTACTCCGAAGACGCCGATCTCTTTCCCGACGACCTCGTTCGCGTCTACCTCGCGATCGCGCCGAAGCTCCGCCTGCCCGCCGAGCAAAAATATGGCGAACAGCTGCGGGATTCGGCAAAGAGCTGGAAGGGTTTTGCCGACAGCGCCGCGGCGCTGGCTAGACTTTCAAAAGATTACCGCCTCGTTGCGATGACCAACGCCCGCCGCTGGGCATTCGATTTCTTCGAGAAGGAACTCGGAAATCCCTTTTATGCCGCCTTCACAGCGGATGATACGGGGACCGAGAAACCCGATCCCGCCTTCTTCGAGAAGGTGGTCGACTATGTCGCCTGGGAAGGACATTCGAAAGACGACATCCTGCATGTCGCCCAGAGCCAATACCACGACATCGGGATTTCCAGGAAACTCGGGCTGACCAATTGCTGGATCGAGCGGCGACATGCCGAGAAGGGTTACGGCGGCACGATCGAACCGGCCGAGTTCACCAAACCCGATTACCATTTCACCTCCATGGCCGGCCTTGCCGATGCCGTGGCCGCCGCGCGCGCCTGACTTTGAAAGCAGATCGGGCCTGCCCGCAACGAGCAGCCCGCCACAGAAGAAAAGGGGAATGAGATGAACGACAAGATCACCAATTGGACCAGATCCGACGAAGCCATGGTCGAAAGCGCCATCCGTCGTGGCGCCACTCGTCGCGAATTGCTGCATATGATGCTTGCAGGCGGCGTGGCCATATCATCCGGCGGGCTCGTGCTTGGCCGCGCCGGCAAGGCGCTCGCCGCCACGCCCGTTTCCGGCGGCACGCTCAAGGCGGCCGGCTGGTCGTCTTCCACAGCCGATACGCTGGACCCCGCAAAAGCGTCGCTCTCCACCGACTATGTCCGGTGCTGCTCCTTCTATAATCGCCTGACCTTCCTCGACAAATCAGGCACGCCGCAGATGGAGCTTGCCGACGCGATCGAGTCCAAGGATGCGAAGACCTGGACGGTCAAGCTGAAGACCGGCGTTACCTTCCATGACGGCAAGCCGCTGACCGCCGATGACGTGGTTTTCTCGCTGAAGCGCCATCTCGATCCGTCCGTCGGCTCGAAGGTCGCTAAGATCGCCGCACAGATGACCGGCTTCAATGCGGCCGACAAACAAACCGTCGAGATCACGCTCGCCAGCCCGAATGCCGACCTGCCGACCATCCTGTCGATGCATCACTTCATGATCGTCGCCGACGGCACGACCGATTTCACCAAGGCCAACGGCACCGGCGCTTTCGTCAAGGAAGTCTTCGAACCGGGTGTTCGCTCGGTCGGGATCAAGAACAAGAACTACTGGAAATCCGGCCCGAACGTCGATTCCTTCGAATACTTCGCTATCAGCGACGACAACGCCCGCGTCAACGCGCTGCTTGCGGGCGACATCCATCTCGCGGCCACGATCAATCCGCGCTCTATGCGCCTCGTCGAGGCCCAGGGCGACGGCTTCACTTTGTCTAAGACGACGTCCGGCAACTATACCAACCTCAACATGCGACTGGATATGGAGCCCGGCAACAAGCGGGATTTCATCGAGGGCATGAAGTATCTCGTCAACCGCGAACAGATCGTCAAATCGGCGCTGCGCGGTCTCGGCGAGGTCGGCAACGATCAACCCGTTTCACCGGCGAACTTCTATCATGACGCAGAGCTGAAAGCGCGGACCTTCGATCCCGACAAGGCGAAGTTCCATTTCGACAAGGCCGGCGTTCTCGGACAATCCATCCCGATCATCGCCTCCGATGCGGCGAGTTCCTCGATCGACATGGCCATGATCATCCAGGCCGCCGGCGCCGAAATCGGCATGAAGCTCGATATCCAGCGAGTGCCATCCGATGGTTACTGGGACAATTACTGGCTCAAGGCGCCGATCCACTTCGGCAATATCAACCCGCGCCCGACCCCTGACATCCTCTTCTCCCTGCTCTACACCTCGGACGCACCGTGGAACGAAAGCCACTACAAATCGGAGAAATTCGACAAGATGCTGATCGAGGCGCGTGGTTCTCTCGATCAAGAGAAGCGCAAGACGATCTACAACGAGATGCAGGGCATGGTCGCCCAGGAAGCTGGTACAATCATTCCGGCCTATATCTCGAACGTCGATGCCACGACCGCCAAGCTCAAGGGCCTGGAAGCCAACCCGCTAGGCGGCCAGATGGGATACGCTTTCGCGGAATATGTCTGGCTTGAAGCCTGATTAAGCAAAGCAGACTGGGGCTGCAGCCGCGCCCCAGTTCCTCTATCTGCATTGATGGAACTCAACTCGAACGCAAAGGGAAGACGCCCGTGAACCGCCAGGTCTTATCCCTTGTATTGAGCAGACTATTCGTCGCCGTGATCACCCTGGTGATCGTCTCCTTCGCCGTCTTCTTCGCGACAACGCTGTTGCCTGGAGATACGGCGACGATCCTGCTCGGCCAGGCCGCCACGCCGGAAGCCGTCGAAGGCCTGCGCAAGGCCATGCATCTCGACGAACCGGCGCTCTTTCGTTTCCTGCGCTGGTTAGTCGGGCTGTTGCAGGGTGATCTCGGCACGTCCTATGCCAACCAAATGCCCATCGCAGCTCTCATTGCCGGCCGCTTTGTCAACACGCTGAAACTTGCAGGCGTCACCGCGTTTTTCTCCGTACCGATCGCGCTGACGCTCGGGATCACTGCGGCGATGCTGCGCGGCACCCTTTACGACCGGATCGTCACAGTGATCACCATCGGCGTCATCTCCGTACCGGAGTTCATGGTTGCGACCTCCGCCGCGCTCATCTTCGCCGTCTATCTGAAATGGCTGCCGGCGCTGTCTTTCGCCAATGAGGTCCACAGTCTGGCCGACCTGTTGCGTGTCTATGCCATGCCGGTGATCACCCTCACCTTCGTCGTCTCGGCCCAGATGATCCGCATGACGCGCGCGGCTGTCATCGAGACGCTCAACACACCCTATGTCGAGATGGCATTGCTCAAGGGCGCCTCCCGGCCGCGCATCGTCTTTCGACACGCGCTGCCCAATGCGCTTGGCCCGATCGTCAATGCCGTTGCGCTGTCGCTGTCCTATCTGCTCGGAGGCGTCATCATCGTCGAGACCATTTTCAATTATCCCGGTATCGCCAAGCTGATGCTGGATGCCGTCGCCACCCGCGATCTGCCGCTAATCCAGAGTTGCGCGATGATCTTCTGCCTGGGCTACCTGCTGCTGATCACCATCGCGGATATCATCGCCATCCTTTCCAATCCGAGGCTCCGATGACCACGACAAGTTCCGAAACCACCTCCGGCCGGCTGTCCGGAACCCGGTTTGGCTATCGCTTCAACATCGTCGGCGCGATCGGCTTCACCGTCATCTCCTCATGGGCGCTCGTCGCGATCTTCGCGCCATGGATCATCCGCTACCCCGTCGGCGAGATTATCGATCTCGACTATTTCGGCCCGATGAGCCGGGAACTCTGGCTCGGCTCCGATTATCTCGGCCGCGACATGCTCTCGCGGATTCTGATGGGTGCACGCTACACGGTCGGTATCTCGCTGGCGGCGGTCACGATCGCCTGCTTCAGCGGCGTTGTGCTCGGCATGATCGCAGCGGTGGCCGGCGGCTGGCTGGACACCATCCTCAGCCGCTTCCTCGACGCGCTCAACTCCATCCCGAGCAAATTGTTCGGACTGGTGGTCGTCGCTGCCGTCGGCTCCTCGGTCCCGGTGCTGATCCTGACGCTGTCGGTGATCTACATCCCGGGCGCCTACCGCTTCGCCCGGGCGCTCGCCGTCAACATCAATGCGATGGATTTCATCACCGTCGCGCGTATCCGCGGAGAAAGCACCCTCTATCTCATTCGCTCGGAAATCCTACCGAACATCGTCGGGCCGGTGCTTGCCGATCTCGGCATCCGCTTCGTCTTCATCGTTCTGCTGCTCTCCGGGCTTTCCTTCCTCGGCCTTGGCGTCCAGCCGCCCTATGCCGATTGGGGTGCGCTCGTGCGCGAGAATATCGGCGGCCTGCCGTTTGGTGCGCCGGCGGTGATGTTTCCCTCGCTTGCCATCGCCAGCCTGACGATCAGCGTCAACCTGGTGATCGACAACCTGCCGCAGAAAATCCGCGACCGGAGCACGTCATGAGCAATTTCATCGAAATCCGTGACCTGAAGGTCGAGGCCACCACCGATTCCGGCCGACGCGTCGAAATCATCAAGGGTGTCAGCCTCGATGTTGCCGAGGGCGAGATCGTTGCGCTGATCGGCGAGAGCGGCTCGGGTAAGACAACCATCGCCCTGACCCTCATGGGCCACACCCGCGCGGGCTGTCGTATCTCCGGAGGCAGCGTTTCGGTTGGCAGCAAGGACATGGTCACGCTCAGCGAGAAGCAGCGCGCCAAGGTGCGTGGCACCGAAGTCGCCTATGTCCCGCAATCGGCAGCTGCCGCCTTCAACCCGGCCACATCGATCATGGACCAGGTGATCGAAGTCACGCGTATTCACCAGCTGATGTCGCCGGATGAGGCGCGTGCCCGGGCAGTCGAACTCTTCCGGGCGCTGTCCCTGCCGGAACCCGAGACGATCGGCAGCCGTTATCCGCACCAGGTTTCCGGCGGCCAATTGCAGCGTCTGGCTGCCGCCATGGCGCTGATCGGCGACCCGACCCTCGTTATCTTCGACGAGCCGACTACGGCGCTCGACGTCACAACCCAGATCGAGGTGCTGCGCGCTTTCAAGTCGGTCATGAAGAAGGGTGGTATCGCTGGCGTTTATGTCTCGCACGACCTTGCCGTCGTCGCCCAGATCGCCGACCGCATCGTGGTCTTGAAAGGCGGAGAGACCCAGGAAACCGGCACCACCGAGGAGATCCTCAACAATGCCAAGCACCCCTATACCAGGGAGCTGCTCGCTGCCTTTGAGCCAAAGCCGCGCGGCGCAGTAGGCCCCGCCGAACCCGCGACCGCTCCACTGCTGAGGATCGAAGATCTCGTCTCGGGTTATGGACAGCGCCAGGCTGACGGACTGCCGCTCATTCGCGCGGTCGAGCACGTGAGCCTGAAGGTGGAAAAAGGCCGCAATCTCGGCATCATCGGCGAATCCGGTTGCGGCAAGTCGACGCTCGCCCGGACCGTCGCCGGCATCCTGCCGGCGGCGGTCGGCAAGATCGTCTTCGACGGCACGGAACTGCATCGCAACGCGCGCGAGCGTTCGCGTGATGAGTTACGCGAGATGCAGATCGTCTTCCAATATGCCGATACCGCCCTCAACCCGGCCAAATCGGTGGAGGACATCCTCGACAGGCCGTTGGTCTTTTACCACCGTATGGATCGAAAGGCGCGGAACGCCAGGATCGATCAACTGCTCGACATGGTGCGCCTGCCCCGCAACCTGCGCCATCGCCGGCCGGGCGAACTCTCGGGCGGCCAGAAGCAGCGTGTCAACTTCGCCAGGGCGCTCGCCGCCGACCCGAAGCTGATCCTCTGCGACGAGATTACCTCGGCGCTCGACACGGTGGTCGCCGCCGCCGTCATCGACCTGCTCAAGGAATTGCAGCGCGAACTCGGTCTCTCCTACATCTTCATCAGCCACGACCTCTCGGTGGTGGAGGCGATCTGCGATGAGATCGTCGTGATGTATGGAGGCCGGAAGGTGGAGGAAATCACCTCCTCGACGGTGAAGGCGCCGCAACATCCCTATTCGCAACTGCTGTTCTCATCGGTGCCGACGCTCGATCCGGCTTGGCTCGACGGTCTCCAGCAGGATCCGGAACTGGTGCGGGCCTATTGCCGGCACTGAGCGCCGATCCCCTGCATGCTTGCCAGACACGGCGCGCACCGGCTCCGGTCGTGTTGAAACGCCTGGGATCCACGGCAGGAGATCTGCAAGTGGCAGCAACATTTGCTTTGGAAAGCAAGCCCGAAATTCTGTCGCAAGTCCTTCCAACCAGTATGAAGCTAACATTATAGGGAGAACAACCTGCGACAGAAAGAAACCGGCATCTGCGCAGGACCGACGGGTCGGGGAGATGCGGTTCAGAAGGAGGCCCCGGCCGCAGTCTTTCTCGCCGGCTAATGCGGAAACAAGGTGGTCAGCGGCATGTGGGCCTTGATGATCGGCGACTTCAGGACGACGAAACTGAAATATTTGTCGATGCCGACGTCCAGGTCGGTCAGCCGCTCCATGATCGTCTGGTATTCGTCGATGCCGGCGGTGACGAATTTCAGCATATAATCGTAGCCGCCGGAAACCAGATGGCATTCGATCACCTGGTCGACCTTCTCGATCGCCGCCAGGAAACGGGCGAAATCGATCTGCCGGTGGTTTTTCAGGGTGATCTCGGTGAACACGGTCAGCGTCTGCCCCAGTTTGCTGACGTTGATCTGGGCCGAATAGCCTTCGATATAGCCCTCCGACTGCAGCTTCTTCACTCGCATCAAGCAGGGGCTCGGCGAGAGATTGACCAGTTCGGCAAGTTCCACATTCGTCACGCGGCCATTCTTCTGCAGTTCGTAAAGGATTTTTACGTCGATCCGGTCGAGTTTCATCTCACACGCCCTCACTTGCTGGAGATCGCCAATGACGCAGCAGATTATGCTGCTTGTTCCCCAACACCAACCTTAGCACATGACGTCGGCCTGTCGATCGCGTTGCGAGATAGGCCGAAGCACAAACGGCTGCTGGCATCCCCCCAACGCGGAATCTTCTGCTGCCACGAACCGATCTCCGGCAAAGCCGTGGCGTCGGATCCGCTACACTGCCATTAAACGGAGACTCTCCCATGCCCGCACCGCTCAATCGCGTCGACACCACGCCTGAACTGCCTTCCACCGCTGATGCCGTGGTCATCGGCGGCGGCATCGTCGGCGTTTTTGCGGCCTATTATCTCACCAGGCGCGGATTGAAGGTCACCCTCGTGGAGAAGGGCCTGATCGGCGCCGAGCAATCGAGCCGCAACTGGGGCTGGTGCCGCCAGCAGAACCGCGACGCCCGCGAACTGCCGATGTCGACGAAGAGCCTCGATCTGTGGGAACGCTTCGCCACTGAGACCAGCGAGGACACCGGCTTTCGTCGTTGCGGCCTCTTCTATCTCAGCAATAGCGACGCGGAACTGTCCGGCTGGGCGCGCTGGCGCGATTTCGCCCACTCGGTTGGCGTCACGACACATATGCTGAGCAGCGCCGAGGCAACCGAACGCGGGCATGCCACCGGCACCTCTTGGAAAGGCGGGGTGTTTTCGCCGACCGACGGCACCGCCGACCCGGCGAGCGCTGCGCCGGCCGTCGCGCGTGCGATCCTCAAACTCGGCGGCACGGTACATCAATCCTGTGCGGCCCGCGGCCTCGACGTCGAAGGCGGCAGGCTCTCGGGCGTCGTCACCGAGCATGGCACAATCCGCACGAAAATCGCGATCCTGGCCGGTGGCGCCTGGGCCTCCTCCTTCTGTCGCCAGCTCGGCATTCGATTTCCGCAAGCCTCGATACGCTCCTCGATCCTCTCCGTATCTCCGGGCGCAGGTAGCCTTCCGGATGCGCTGCATACATCCGCCGTTTCGGTGACGCGACGCCGCGATGGCGGCCACACGCTGGCGATCAGCGGCCGCGCCCGCGTCGATCCGACGCCACAGCAGTTCCGCTTCGCGCGGCAGTTCCTGCCGATGTTCGCCCGGCGCTGGCGCAGTCTCGCACCCGGTGGGTTGGAAGGGTTTCGTTCGGGCCACGAATCTCTGGCCCGTTGGCGGCTCGACAGGCCGACGCCGATGGAGCACATGCGCATCCTCGACCCGACGGTCGACGAGGCCACCATTGCCCTCACCCATGCGCGGGCGCTCGAGCTTCTTCCCGCCTTGAAGAAGACCGCCATCAGCGCGACCTGGGCAGGCTATATCGACAGCACGCCCGACGGCGTGCCGGGGATCGGCGAGATCGCCACCCTGCCGGGCTTCATCCTCGCTGCCGGCTTCAGCGGCCACGGCTTCGGCATCGGGCCGGGCGCTGGTCATCTGATTGCCGATATCGTCACCGGCGATGAGCCGATCGTCGATCCCAGGCATTACCATCCTGACCGCTTCGGGACATCCGCCTGGGGCAAAGTGGCGGATTTTTAAGTGCGGCTAGGCCAGCCCCACTCGAACCTCGGGCTGCCGCAGATATGATCACTGTCCGGATCGCAGCATAGCCCCGTCATCCCGTGTTGTCGTGAACCAGCGGCCGAGCGCCTCCTCCAATCCGTCCGCGCTGCTCTCCTCACCAAGCCACACAGGCATCGGGGCGGATCAGCATCGAAGGACCTCTATCGATGGCGACTCAACTTATGGAGCCCCCAGGTTCCCTGGCACATCGGGGAGATTTCGAAGCATCCCTTCAGGAGACCAGGGACATCGGCGGGCGGGGGGCGGGCGATGCCTTGCGGATATCGGCGGTCTGAAAGTGGAAGATTCTTTCGTTCAACACTTCCACCTGATGCCGGAGCCGATGAATCTCCGCGGTGTTTTCCTGCACCATGGCGGCATTGTGCTGGGTGATGTGCTCGACATCGCGAACGGCGTTGTTGACCAAGTCGATCCCCTTATATTGCGTGGTCGTCGAAGACGAGATGACTTGCACCAGCCCATTGATCGAGGTGAACTGGTCCATGATGGATGACAGCGCCTGGCCGGTCTCCTCGACGAGTTGGACGCCGGTGCCGACCTGCAATGCGCTGGTGGAAAAATGAGGTGCTCAAGACCTTGGTATCGAGAAAGTCGGCAAACGAGCGACCGAAGTCGCTAAGACGCGGCACTTCGGGACGGTATCGCCGCCCCCCTTGCTCCGCTACGCAATCCATGCGTCTATTTAACCTTTGAGGGGTGAGCTTCAACGTCATGGCATCACGCACGAAGATAGCCGCTTCGCGGCAGCTCGGAGCTGGGGTCGACCTCCATCCCCAAGGGACAACGGAAGACTTGAGGATGAGTGTTTTGCGCAAGAATTCAACTCGGGTAGGCCCCGGCTATCCACAGGTCGTTGTGCTTGTCGGCGCGACAGGCGATCTCTCACGACGCAAGCTACTGACCGGGCTGTTTCACCTGACGAATGCGGGCTTCATTCCAGGCTGCCGCATTATCGGCGTCTCGCTCGACGACATTGACGCGGATGCCTTCCGCACTATCGCCCGTGACTCGCTGGACAAGTTCTTGACTCGCAAGTTCTCGCAGTCCGAATGGGAAGCGTTTGCCGCATCGCTCGACTACGTCCCGCTCGCTGCCGGCGCCGATGCTCTCAAGGAAGCGGTCGACAGGGCCGAGGCAGCACTGGGCGCCGAGACGCGGCGCGTGCACTATTTATCCGTGCCACCAAGTGCCGCCCTTCTGGCTGTGCAACTCCTCGCCCAGGCTGAGCTGACTGAACGCTCCCGAATCATTATGGAAAAGCCCTTCGGCACAGACCTTGCCAGTGCCGTTGCACTAAACAAGAAGCTGCACGAAGTGTTCGACGAGAAGCAGATCTTCCGCATCGACCATTTCCTCGGGAAGGAGCCGGCACAAAACATCCTGGCCTTCCGATTTGCCAATGGCCTGTTCGAACCAATCTGGAACCGGAACTTCATCGACCATGTGCAGATCGACGTCCCGGAGACGCTCGGCCTTTCCACCCGCGCCGCCTTTTACGAGACCACCGGCGCCTATCGTGACATGGTGGTGACCCACCTCTTCCAGATCCTCGGCTTCATGGCGATGGAGCCGCCCACTGCTCTTGAGCCTGCGCCAATCTCGGAAGAGAAGAACAAGGTGTTCCGCTCCATGTTGCCGATTGAGCCGCGCGACGTGGTGCGCGGTCAATACATTGGCTACCGTAATGAGCCTGGCGTCGATCCCGAAAGCGACACTGACACCTTCATCGCCCTAAAATGCGCCATCGACAACTGGCGCTGGGCCGGAGTGCCCTTTTACCTGCGTACAGGCAAGCGCATGGCCGAGGGGCAGCGCATTATTTCGATCGCGTTCCGCGAGCCCCCGAAATCGATGTTCCCGCCGGGATCTGGCGTGGGGGCACAGGGCCCTGACCACCTCACTTTCGACCTCGCTGATGCCTCCAAGGTCTCGCTTTCCTTCTATGGCAAGCGCCCTGGCCCGGGCTTCCGGCTCGACAAGCTCTCGCTGCAATTCGCCATGAGCGAAACAGGCCTGATTGGCGAAGTTCTGGAGGCCTACGAGCGTCTGATCCTCGACGCCATGCGCGGTGACCACACGCTCTTCACTACGGCCGAGGGTATTGAGCGTCTCTGGGAGGTTTCCCAACCTCTCCTCGATAACCCGCCGCCCGTACGCCTCTACGACCAGGGCGGCTGGGGGCCGAAGTCGATCCACCAACTCATTGCCCCGCACGCCTGGCGCCTGCCGTTCGAACGCGCCTGGAGGGATGCGGCAAAAGGATGATTGACGGTCAAAAGTTGGATCGATGTCGGCGGTCGGAATGGCGCCGACCAATTGCGAACAATCCCAATAAAATGACGTTGGCAGAGATGTGCAGGAAACCGAATTTCGACCGCTAATGCTCAGTTCCGGAGTGGCATTGGTGCGCGGACCTGCATTTGTGCAGATTTCGGTCTTTTGATACATCGTTTATTTCGTCGCCGCCGTCGGTACCTTGCAGCGAGCGGATTTCGGGCGTCCGCAGGCGGGTGTTCGGTTCAGTATTGCAGCCGATCACAGCCTCTGTTTGCTGAGCGGCGAACGAGCTATGCAACCCGCTGCAACGTCGTCCTGGCAAGTGCTCGCTCCAGAGCTTCGATCCAAGCCGGATCGTGCGAATGCCCACCCGTCCCGTAGGATCGCTATTGCCTTGCTGATTGGCATGGCAACTTGATACCGCCCGTCGGCCGCCTGGGTAAATTGGCTGGGCTGTGGTAATCGCGTCAGGATTCAATGATTGGGATTGCGGTCACGAAGAAGACCCTGCAAGCGGCCGCTCCCGCTTGTGAGGGATATGCCTTTGAACAACCGCGATATGAGGCGCGGCCGCAATCCTTGCCTCTCATCAATGAGGAGGAATGACATCCTCTTTATCTCGATCGTGATCACGCCTGCATTGTCATGGCGACGATAATTCCCCGAATCCATCGCATGGAAAATTTTCCACCGCCCAGGCGGCTATCATATCCGCGTTCATCTGGTGTTTAGTCCCGGCATTTGATGGTGCATTATTTTCCTTAGAATGGAGGGAGGTACTATGGGCCAGGTTCTACACGGGAGCGCCACAACGACAGAGGCAATCCGTCGAGCAATACAAAATAGTGAAGAGAGCCTGAGAGCGCTTTCAAAGCGGTATGGGGTCAATCAGAAGACGATAGCCAAATGGAAGAGACGGACATCATTGGCCGATCTTCCGACAGGCCCGAAGGACCCGCATTCGACAATCCTCTCCCTTGAAGAAGAAGCCGTCATCGTCGCCTTTCGCAGGCATACATTGCTGCCTCTTGATGACTGCCTCTATGCCCTTCAACCGACGATCCCGCATCTGACGCGTTCGTCCCTGCACAGGTGTCTGCAGCGCCACGGCATTTCACGCCTGCCGGAAGTGGAAGGCGACAAAGAACCGAAGAAAAAGTTCAAAAGCTACCCGATCGGCTACTTCCACGTCGATATTGCCGAGGTGCAGACGGCTGAGGGCAAGCTTTATCTCTTTGTAACAATTGACCGAACATCCAAGTTCGCCTTCGCTGAACTCTATGCCAAAGCCGGCAAGATGAATGCCGCCCAGTTCCTGCGCAACCTGACCGCGGCGGTGCCCTACACCATCCATACTATCCTGACCGATAACGGCATCCAGTTCACCAACCGGGCGTGTGACCAAAATGCTTTCCAGCACATCTTCGACCGGGTCTGCGAGGAGATCGACCATCGCCTGACAAAGGTTAAGCACCCATGGACCAATGGGCAGGTCGAGCGGATGAACCGAACGATCAAGGAAGCTACTGTCAAGCGCTTCCACTACGACGATCACGCACAACTGAAAAAGCATCTCGCCGACTTCATCGACGCGTACAATTTTGGGCGCAGGCTCAAGACACTAAAGGGACTCACCCCCTACGAGTTCCTCTGCAAAAGCTGGACTTCCGAGCCAGATCGATTCATCATCGATCCTATCCATCAAATGCCGGGACTAAACACCTAGCGGCCACCTCGATGATCTCGCCACCCTTGTGTGCGCATGTTGGCAATGCTGAATTCGCCGGCCGCTCAATGTTGGGATAACAGTATCACTCGTAACGATGGCTTCGCATGGCCGCCGGGCATCGATTTTTTGAAGCCAACCAAGCTCCTCGTAGAATCTGTAGTCCATGTCACTGATTCCTCTTCCGGTGCAAACGAGATTGTAGTTCTCTAGAATCCGTGAGATTCTCCAAAGTCGGATGAAAATAGCGTGCGAACAACAAAGCGTCTCGACGTTTTCGGCGGGCGTCCAAACGCAGGTCGTGCCCTGATTGTCTGACGGGCTGCTTAACCCGCCAAGGGAGGACGACGATGACTGTACGGCCAGACCGGACTTTCCACGCGACTGCCAAGCTCGCAATGCAGGCGCCAGTCGAAAATTTTGCGTACACTTTGATGTTGAGTCCCGACTTCTCTCGGCCTGATGGATTAGCAATAGTTGACGTAGACCCGAAGTCAAAGGACTACGGCAAGGTCGTCCATAGCGTGATAATGCCAAACAAGGGCGACGAGTTTCACCACTTCGGCTGGAACGCGTGCTCTTCGGCCCTTTCGCCGCTGAACGGTCACCCGTTTCTCGAGCGCCGGTTTCTGATCATTCCCGGTATTCGATCTTCGCGCATCTACGTAATAGACACCAAGGGCGGACCGACCAAAGCCAAAATCCACAAGGTCATCGAGCCAGAAGAAGTGTTTGCCAAGACGGGCTATTCTAGGCCTCATACGATTCACTGCGGTCCGGAAGGTATTTATGTCTCGACGCTTGGGGGCGGTGGCCCTGAGGGCACCGACGGACCTCCCGGCATCTTTGTCATGGATTGCGAGACGTTCGATGTCATCGGGCGCTATGAGATCGATCGTGGGCCACAGGACAAGCAGTATGATTTCTGGTGGAACCTGCCACGCGACTACATGGTATCGAGCGAGTGGGCACTTCCGCCGCAGTTCGAGAAGGGCATCGTCCCGGAAGATCTCCTGTCGAACAAATATGGACACCGGGTGCATTTCTGGGATTTGCGCGAACGCAGGAACGTGCAGACCATTGATCTGGGAGCCAATCACCAGATGGCACTGGAAGTCCGCCCCGCCCATGACCCGGTAAAAGAATACGGTTTCCTTGGAGTGGTCGTTGACACGACAAACCTTGAGGGATCGATCTGGACATGGTGGCGCGAGGACGGCAAATTTCATTGCGAAAAGACGGCGACTATCCCGCCCGAGGCAGCCGCGAAAGATGACCTTCCCCCGCTTTTGCAGGGCTTCGAGGCGGTCCCGCCGCTGGTAACCGACATAGACCTATCGCTCGATGACCGCTTCCTCTACGTATCCTGCTGGGGGACCGGTGAGATGCGCCAATATGACGTCACCGATCCTATGAAGCCTAAGCTTGCAGGGTCCGTCCATATTGGCGGCATCACGCGCAAGACCAAGCATCCCGGCGGCGGCGACTACAGGGGCGGACCGCAGATGGTCGAGATCAGCCGCGACGGCAAACGCGTTTACTGGACCAACTCCCTGTATTCGACCTGGGATGACCAATTCTATCCCGATGGCATCCCGGCAGCCATGGTCAAGGCCAGTGTCGGCGAGAACGGTGGGATCACCCTGGACAAGGACTTTTTTGTCAAGTTCCCCGAGGGGTATCGCTCGCACCAGATTCGTTTGGAAGGCGGCGATTGCTCAACGGATTCATTTTGCTATCCATCGGTGTAACGGACTGCTCGGATCAATGAAGCGATGAGCGAGTGGACGACTGCCGGGTCTCTCTGGTTGGCCGTCATCGCCAGCGGCATTTATCATGGCGTCAACCCCGGCATGGGCTGGCCGTTGGCCGTCTCGGCCGGACTGTTGGACAGACGTGCCAGCGAATTGTTCCGGGCGCTCGGCCTTTTGGCAATGGGCCACTTTGTGGCGATGATTGGCATCCTGCTGCCCTTCGGCGCGATGCTGACGCTGATTGTCTGGGAACGACAGATCCGCATCGCAGCCGGGTTGATCGTGATCGCAGCCGGAATCTATCTCTTGATCAACCGGCGCCACCCGCGTGTTCTTGCCCGTATCCCGCCGGCGCAACTGGCGTTGTGGTCCTTCGCGGCTGCCACCGCGCATGGCGCCGCGCTGATGCTGGTGCCGATTTATCTGGGCCTGTGCTTGGCCGGGGATCCGGATGTCGGACACCGAGCGGCTGCCACGCTCATGACTGGTAATCTGATCACCGCTACCGCCGTCTCCGTGGTCCACGCGGCCGCCATGATTGTAAGTGGCGGCGTTATCGCCATTGCCGTCTATCGATGGCTCGGACCCAAGTTCATCTCACAAAGCTGGTTCAATCTCGATATCGTGTGGGCCGCGAGCCTGATCCTGGTGGGGGGAATTGGGATCGCGAGTCTCGGATTCACTCAGTAGGCCGGAGGCCCTCGATGGTAACGACAAGCATTGCTCCGCTTTTGATCGCGGTGGTCCTCGCCTTAAAAGGCGCTGATGCCAGCCCTCGTTTTCTTGGCGGCAGCTGCAGGATTAATCGTTATTTCTCGCCAGACTTATGGGGGGGGGCGGACCTTCGTTGCGGTCGCGCTCCGTATGCTGATCAATCTAGGCGAGGTGGTCTTTTCAAATGGCCATTTGAAGATCACGATGATCACGGCAAAACGCAAAGCGTATGTTCAGCGGCTACTGGACAGAGGGCGGAGCAAACGTTTCACTGTTCGAGTTCTTTAGGCTCAGGACCTAATGATTAGCGGATGCAAGCGGTCCAGCAGAAAAGTCATGCGAGACTCGGGCTGGTTGACGCGTTTTGTGGAGCGTCTGACGAAGCTTGGCACTGCGATCCAGACCGCCGTTCTCGCGCGGCGCATATCCGTTGATAAAGTCCTCGAACGCGTCGCAATTGTCCCCACCCGCTGTCACATCTCCGGCAGGCCGGCCTTTCGAAAGCCGTCGACAAAGTGGTCTCGTACAGATGCATCGCGCAGCGGCTGGGAGCTGAGCCAATGGCCGATCGTGAAATGAGGGTGGGCGATCAGGAACAATTCTGCTTCTCGCCGCGCCTCCTCAAGGTGGCCCAACTGCGCAAGCGTAGCAGCGAGGAATTTGCGTGAGTTGGTACGATACGTGTCTTCCCTGCGGAGTGTCGCGGCTGCCGCCTCATAGTCACGCGCGGCGTACTGCGCCTGCCCAAGATGACAGAGATACCAGCAGGTTGGATGGGGATTGAGCCGCAGAGCTTTTTCGATTTGCGCTAGTCCGTCGGCAACCCTGCCGTCCAGCACGGACATGTCCGACATGGCGGCCCAGGTGTCGGCGTGGTTGGGGTCCAGCTCCAGGGCCTTGGCGAAGGCGGCCTCCGATTCCTCCCATCGCCGCTCATAAGCCAAAATGGTCCCCAGAACGTAACGGCAGCCGGCATCGTTGGGATCTAGGTCGACCGCCTTCTGCGCGAACGTCACCGCCATCCGACGGTTAGGATCTTCGGGCTCGCCGAAATGAGTCCAGGCAAGCCAACGGTTATAGGCGAGCAGACCGAGCGCCTCGGCATATGATGGTTCGAGCTTAACCGCGCGTTGGAGCAGCACATAGGCCTCACGCTCAGTTTGCGGCGACTCTTCCGTCAGGAGGCGAGCGCGCACACACAGATCGTACGCCTCAAGGTTCTTCGGCCGATTGCGCTGCTTCGGGATGGTCAGCCGGCCGACGAGGGCTTCAACAATCTTGGCGTTAACTTCATCCTGTAATTCGAAAACATCTTCCACCGTCCTGTCAAACCGGTCGGCCCACAAGTGCTGGCCGCCAAGCGCGTCGATCAATTGGGCATTGATGCGGACACGGCCCATTGCGCGTCTGGCGCTCCCCTCCAGGACGTAGCGGACGCCGAGTTCCTGGGCGACCAGCCGCACGTCGACCGGCTTGCCCTTGTAGCGATACACGGAATTGCGCGCGATGACGAACAGGCCAGCCGTACGGGAAAGGTCGGTGATCAGGTCTTCGGTCAAGCCGTCGACGAAAGGCGCGTCCGCTTCATCCCCACTCATATTCGTGAACGGCAATACAGCGATCGAGGGACATTCGGGCAGCGGCAATGTGCTCTGCAGCGCATCCGGCCAATGCCACACGCGGACCGGGCGAGTCAGGTTCTTGAGGTAACGTTCGCCTGCATCAAAGAACCGGTCGCCGATCTTGCCGACGATCTCGCCGTGAACTTTGGCTGAAATGCATATACCTCCCGGTGCGGCCTGCGTCTCGAGTCGCGCCGCGACATTGACGCCGTCGCCGAGGATGTCTGAACCGTCGTCAATGACATCTCCCAGATTAACGCCTATACGCAAAAGCAGGCGCCGGTCTCCGGAAGCCTCAACAGCAGTGGTGGCCCGTTGCATTTCCAATGCTGCTGCGACCGCGTCGACCGCGCTACCAAATTCGATTAGGAATCCGTCGCCCATGACCTTGACGATGCGACCCTTGTGGCGCTTTACAGCCGGCTCGATAACGCCAGAACGGAGTTCCCTGAGGTTCGCCAGCGTTGCGACTTCATCAGCCTCCATCAGGCGTGTATAACCCACCACATCGGCAACGACGATGGCGGCAAGGCGACGCTGAATAGATTGGTCCGTCATGTGAGGACAAGCCTAATGACCAAATTAGCAAGTTATTGTTCAACCGTAGGTAAGTCAACAAATCGTAAGAGGTAATATCCAGGCGATCTCCACCTCCATCGAGCCGTAATCCTTCTTTGTGACCGACGGCGTCGAGGTGGACGACACGGAAATGAGTATCCACGAAAAGCGGACGGTTCTTGAACGTCTGGTGATGGGCGGGACGTCCGGTCGCTGCTGCCTGCACCGCCCGCGGAGCACGTTTGGCAGGCGCGTGGCAACAGATCGCCGTGCAATTGGCTAATTCGATCAACTGAAGGGCCGAACACCCAAAACTAAGATGTCGCAAAGGCTGGATGTCACCGGCACCGAACCACGCCCGTCAAATGACGGACGCGGCTCAGCGGGAGGCGCCCGGGGGATCAGCCCAGCCGATTGCCTTCGGCGGAGAAGAGGTGGATTTTCTCGGATTTGGGCGCGAGGTGGATTTGCTGGTCAGGTTTTAAATCCACCCGTCGGTGCAGCACGATGGTTGCCGTCTGCGTGCCGACACGCACCGAAAGATGGGTCTCCGCACCGGTCGGCTCAACAGTCAGCACGGTGGCCGGAATGCCCGTCTCCGCAATGTCGAGGTCTTCCGGACGGATGCCGTAGGTGCGCGCCGCGCTTTGGCTCAATTGCGGCGGAAGCGGCAGGGAAACACCACCCTCGATACGGAAGCCGCCGTCGCTGACGCCGCCCTCGAAAAGGTTCATCGACGGCGAGCCGATGAAGGCGGCGACGAAGGTGTTATCTGGGCGGTCGTAGAGATCGAGCGGCTTGCCGACCTGCTCGATGCGGCCGGCGCGCATGACGACGATCTTGTCGGCCATGGTCATCGCCTCGATCTGGTCGTGAGTGACGTAAACGATGGTCGTGCCAAGGCGCTGATGCAGCTCCTTGATCTCGCTGCGCATGGTCACCCGCAGCTTGGCGTCGAGGTTGGACAGCGGCTCGTCAAAGAGGAACACTTTCGGATGGCGTACGATGGCGCGGCCCATGGCGACGCGCTGGCGCTGGCCGCCGGAAAGCTGTTTCGGCAGGCGCTCCAGCAGGGGTTCGAGTGCGAGAATGGCGGCGGCTTCGCTCACCAGCTTGTCGATTGTCGCCTTATCGCGCCCCTGCAGCTTCAGGGCAAAGCCCATATTTTCGCGCACCGTCATGTGCGGATAGAGCGCGTAGGACTGGAACACCATGGCGATATCGCGCTCCTTCGGCCCGACGTCGTTGACGACGCGGCCGTCGATGCGGATTTCACCGCCGCTGATATCCTCTAGCCCCGCCAGCATGCGCAGAAGCGTGGACTTGCCGCAGCCGGACGGCCCGACGAGTGTGACGAACTCACCGTCCGCGATATCCGCGGAAACCCCGTGGATAACGCTGGCCGCGCCGTATTGCTTCAGAACCCGGTCGATTGCCACCGATGCCATTGTCTGTCCTCCCTCACAGTTTCAATTGCCAGACGCCGGCCGCGGCGACGGCGCCGGTGAGCGTTGCCGAACGTGCGGCGGCAAAGCCCGGAATGCGTTTGGACCCGGTCCAGCGGCCGTTGTCAGCGAAGACCTCGATGGAGCCGGCATCGAGGAAGATGCGCAGGCTCGACGGTTTCGCCTCGGTGGCGACGTAACGTGGCGGCGTTTTACCGGTGCGAGCGTCGAAGACAATCGCCAGACCATCGGCATCGAGTTTCACGCCTAGATCGACATCCGGATGATCGAAGGTGAGATCGAAGGCGGCGCCCGGCTCGGTGAGATCAAGTACAATCTCGACGGCGCCGGTGCCGAGCGGCACGGTCTTGCCGGCGGCAAGCGCGGTGTCATCAAGCAACCGATGGCGCAGGCTTTCGACGGCTGCGACCGGTGGGGTCAGCACGGTGTCGCCATCGAGAAGCACGCGGCGCGGCAGGGTCATGGTCGTCGGGAAATCATCCTTCTTGGAAAAATCCGACCAGTTGGCGAGCCAGGCGATGCCGACCGGTTCGTCGCCATCAACGAAGGCCTGGAAGGCATAGGCATCCGAACCGAAATCCAACTCCTGCTCGAACTCCGCCGTGAAGGTGCGGCCATCGAAACCGCCGACGGTGACGGAGGTGAGGTTGCGGCGGCCCGTGGCCGGGTCGCGGCTGGTGAGCAGACCGAAGATCAGCGCCCAACGGGTTTCTGGGTTTTTGCCGGAAAGCGGTACCATGCAGGGGCATTCCGCCGCCGTCATGCCGAAACCATCCTCGCGATGGATGATGCCGAGGAAGGTCCAGCCATCGGCGCCTTGCGCGTCTGCGGTTTCATAGAGCAGTACGACGCCGCCCTGCCTGTCACGGCTGCCGAGCAGCATCTTCCAACGGCCGTCCGGGCCTTTGAAGACATAGGGGTCGCGGAAATCGGTGGTGAGGTTCAAGCCTGCCGGGCGCAGCGGCATCACGATTTCCGGCGGGTCGGCGACAATGCCGTCGCGGCTGACGGCGGAAAGCTGGATTTGCTCTTCCGGTTGCCGGTCACGCACATGCTCGGTGTAGAAGACGCGGATTTCCTCGCCTTCCGGGCCGGTACCGGGGATCGCCGAGCCGGAGAAGGCGCCGCCGCGGCCATCGTCCTTTTCCGATAGATGCGCCGCCGGGAAGAGGAACATGGGCAGATGCGTCCAGCGGACGAAATCCTTCGAGACGGCATGGCCCCAGTGCATAGTGTTCCAGCGCGGCTCATGGGGATAATGCTGGTAGAAGAGGTGAACGTTTCCGCCGAACCGTCCAAAACCGTTCGGATCGTTCATCCAGCCGAAGGGCGGGCGGAAGTGGTAGCTGTCGGGCACGTCGGCGGCGGCGGTGCGGGCATCGCTGTGCAGGACGCGGATGCCCTCCTTAATCACGGTTTCCGGCCGGAAGGCATAAGCGACGGAGAGCGCTGTGGTTGTCGCATCATAGGACAGCGTGGCACGACCGCCCTTCGCGAGCGTCACAGCGAAGAACTCAAATTCCCCCGTGCGGCGGGTCGAGGGCTCGCCGATGTCGTTGCCATTAACGGCTACGAAGAGCTTCGCCTCGCCGCCGGCGTGGCGCGCCTTCAGCCACAGATGCAGCACCGTGCCTTCGGGCAGCGCCGCTTCGATGGTTTCAGGTGCTGACGTTTCGGATTTTGCCTGCAGAGACATGATCAACCTTTCACGGCGGAGCCGACGAATGAACTGACGAACCAGCGCTGGAAAGCCAGATAGAGAATGAGGACGGGGATCATCATCAGCACCGAGGCGGCCATGGCGCGGTCCCAGTAGATGCTGTCCTGTCCGAAGAAGGTGGCGATGGCGACCGCAATCGGCCGAGCATAGTCGGTCTGGGTGACCAGCGTCGGCCAGAGATACTGGTTCCAGCTTTCGATGCCCATGAGGATCGAGACCGTGGCGAGCGCCGGCAGGCTGAGCGGCATGTAGATCGACCGGTAGATGCGGAAGGCAGATGCGCCATCCATTTCCGCCGCTTCATAGAGTTCCTTCGGCAGCTGCGCGAAGAACTGGTAGAACAGGAAAACATAGAGCGGGCTTGCCACCCAGGGCAGGATCTGCACCGCGAAGGTATCCGTCAGCCCCGCCCGCGACATCATGACGACGAGCGGCATGATGATGCTTTCCTGCGGAATGACATAGAGCGCGACGACCAGCGCCAGGAGCGTCGCCTTGCCGCGCAGCGAACCCCAGGCCAGAACGAAGCCCGCCATCGAATTGACGATCAGACCCGAGACGACGGTGGCGACGAGGATCACCAGCGAATTGAAGAGATATCGGCCATAGGCCAGCTCGCCGGAGAAATGGGCGATCTCCTTGTAGTTCGACAGCGTCGGGTCGCTGACCCAGAAGGCGCGGAAGCTGCCCATGTCGGCGAGGATGCGGAAGCGGTCGTCCTTCAGGCTGGCGAGCAGCAGCATGAACAGCGGCGAGATCATCACCAGCGCGATGACCAGGATGCAGAGGCTCTGCACGATGCGCAGGCTTCTCTTGCCGTTGCCCCTTGCGATTGCCAGCGGGACGGGCTGGGTCAAAGCGAGATCAGACATCGAAGCGCCTCAGGAGTTTGCGCTGCAGGAGCGCGATCAGAAGAACGATGACGAAGAGGATGACGGAAACGGCCGATGCGTAGCCGAGTTTCTGCTCCTCGAAGCCGGCGCGCACCATGTAGTGGACGACGGTTTCGGTGCTTTCGTTCGGGCCGCCCTGGGTGAGGATCGCCACCTGCGTATAGAGTTTGAAGGCCTGGATGGTCGTGATGACCAGCACGAAGACATGGGTCGGGCGAAGGCCGGGCATGGTGACGTGCCAGAAGCGGCGCAGCGCGCTTGCCCCGTCGATGCGGGCGGCATCGTATAGTTCTTCGGGAATGCCCTGCAGGCCGGCGAGATAGATGATCATCTGAAAGCCATAAGCTTGCCAGGCTGAAAGCAACACGATGGAAAACATCGCCCAGTTGGGGTCGCCGAGCCAGTCGATCGGCTGAATCGTACCGCCGGAAACGAAACCGACGATCTGGTTGAGCGGGCCGCTCGGATACTGGAACAGCGTGCCCCAGATGACGCAGACCACCACCATGGAGGTGATCGCCGGCAGGAAGAACAGGCCACGCAGCAGGTTTTGCATCGGCAGCTTCTGATGCAAGAGTAGCGCGGTCAGGAAGGCGAGGCCGCACTGCAGCGGCAGCACCCAGACGGTGAAGCGCGTGACGTTCCACAGCGAGGTCCAGAACAGCGGATCGGTGAAGACGCGCTCGAAATTCAGGAGGCCGACGAAGCGCACCGGCGTCGGGCGCGGCACGAGCGGCTGGTTGGTCATCGCCGTCCAGAAGGACAAGAGGAACGGCGTGATCAGGAATATCGCCATAAGCAGAAAGGCAGGCGCGATCATCGCCATTTCCTGCCAGAGCCGCTGCTTGTCGCGGCGTTTCGCCGGACGCCGCAAAGCGGGCGTGGAGGTCTGTTGCAAAGTCATTGTTTCCTCCTCATCGGTCATCCTCCCGAGATGGACAGGGCCGGCAGGACGAGCCGGCCCCGTTAAAACCCCTTACTGCTGCTCGTCGAAGGGCGGGTAACCGGCGTTGTCCTCGATATCCTCGTCGATCTTCTTGGCAGCGGCCGTCAGCGCTTCCTGCGCATCACCACTGTTGAAGATCTTGTCGACGGCCTGCATGAAGGCCGAAGTGATCGTCGGATAGGCCGGGTGCGGCGGACGCGCGATCGCGGTCTTGGAAGCCTGCTCAAAGGCGATGGCGAGCGGACCGCCTTCCGCATAGAGCGGCGATGCGGCGGCGAAGCTCTTCAGGCCCGGATAGGCGGACTGGGTCTTGGCGTACTCCCGGTACTCCTTGTCCTTCAGCAGGAAGCTCAGGAACTTGCCGGCGATCGCAGGGTTTTCCGAGGTCGCGGAAATGCCCCAGATCCAGGTTCCGTTCGGGCTCACGCCCTTGTCGCCGATCTTCGGCAGCGGCATGACGACGATATTGTCCTTCATCGCTGCCGATGCCTCCGCGTAGAACCAGTGGCCGCCCATGGCGAGCGCGGCCGGCTGTCCCTCGGCGTAGAACTGGTTGGTGCCCGACGAAGTCGGCACGACCCAGCCCTTCTTCACCCAGTCCTGCATCATCGTCAGCGCCTTGACGCAGGCCTCGCCATCGAGCGTGCCGCTGGCCTTCCAAGTCTTGCGGTCGATCAGGTCGCAGCCGGCGCTTTCGAGCAGGGGGCCGTAGGCATAGGTGATCCACTCGGTCTTGATGCCGTAACCCCGGAAGGTGTCGATCGGCCATTTCACGCCTTCAAGCTTGGAAAGCTTTTCGAGATAGCCTTCGAACTCCTCGCGGGTCCAGGCATCGTCGACCGATTTCGGAATGCGGGCGCCAATGGCTTCAAGATATTTCTTATTGCCGTAGAGCACGACCGAGGAGTCGGTGAGGCCGATCGCATAGAGGTCCTTGTCGATCGGATAGGTGCCCTGGGCAATATTCGAATCCGTCATGTCATCGAGCAGATCCTTGTCAATGAGCGGCTTGACGGCCTGCAGATAGCCGGACCAGACATAATTGGCGAGGAACGGAGCATCGAGCTCCATGATATCGGGCAGCTGCTTGGCCATGACGGCGGCGCTGAATTTTTCGTTATAGGCATCGTGCGGCGCGTAGATCATCTCGATGTCGACATCGGGATTGGCGGCCTCGAAGCGGGCGGCAACATCGCCATAGGCCTTCACCCAGCCGGGATCGCCCTGGTGCATGACGTGGATGACGGTCTTCGCCTCGGCGAAACCGGCGGTCGCGGCCAGCGCGGCGGACGCCAGGAATGCGTAAAGTAAACGATTACCCATTGAAGTGCTCATTGATATTCTCCTCCTGTTAGACACTCGATGTTTCAGACGGATGCCCGTTCGACCAGATGGAACGGCAATTTCCGCAGATGCGGCGGTTGGGGCTGCTCGGCCAGGAGGATCTCCATGGCAAGGCGGCCCATGGCGCGGTGCGGCAGGGCCATCGTCGTCAACGGCGGGTCCAGCCGCGAGGCAAGCTCGACCTGGTTGTCGAAGCTTGCCACCGCGATATCATCCGGAATGCGAAGGCCGGCGCGGGCAAGCGCCGCATAGACTTCCATCGCCACGCGGTCATTGCCGCACAGGATGGCGTCCGGCCGTTGACCGGATTTCAGAAGCGCCTCCACATGAGAGGCAACAAGGCTTGGGGCGCGGTCGCTGTAGACGCTGCGGCGCACCGCCGGCAACACGCCGACGGGGTCGATGCCCCCCTCCTCAAGCGCCGCACGAAACCCGATCTCGCGTAGCGTGCCGGCGAGAATGCCCGGCAGGTTGATGAAGGCGATGCGCCGGCGGCCGGCAACGAGCAGATAACGCACGATCTCCCGCGCGCCGCCCTCTTCGTCCGGCACCAGCGCGGTGACGCGGCCGGCAGCCTCGCGGCAGTTGATCATCACGCCGACGGCGCCCGCCAACCTCTCCGGCAGGGCGACATGCTTGTGGTACATGGCGGCATAAGCAACGGCGCGCGGCCGGAACTGCTGCACCTCGTCGAGCACCGAGCCGATAGACTGGCCGCTTCTGTGGTTGACCGCAAAGACCGCCATGCCGGCGCTGCGGGCCGCCCCGTCGAGGCCACGCACGATCTCGGTGGCGAAGGGCGAAGTGATGAGGCCGTCGGAGACGACGCCGACCAGCGGCAGCCAGCCCTGGCGCACGCCACGCGCCGCAAGGTTGGTGACGTAGCCGAATTCTTCCGCAATGGCCTTGATCTTCTGGCGCGTGTCGTCCGACATGCGGGCGGAGCCGCCGTGCAAGGCGCCGGAAACCGTCTTTACCGAGACGCCCGCACGTTGCGCGATGTCAGAAAGTGATACCGCCACGATCTTCACCATCCTCCTTGGGTTATCGATTACCCAATAGTGGCAGCAGACGCGTTTTGTCAAGCGGATTTTAGACGCACTGCACATGCCAATCAGGTTGCCGCTGGCATTTGATGGAGACCGCCAGCTACGCCTTTCTCAACTGTGCGCAAGTTGGCGCGGCAGGTCGCCGCCCGCCTAGGGTAATCGACAGGCTAGCTTCGGCTCCCCAAGTGGTTTGTTTTGCGCCACTCGTCGTACTCTCCGCGGGCATCGTCATGCAGCGGATAGTAGCGCTGCAACGACCCGCCCTCCATAAGCTTCACTCGCGAGAACTCCTCCCAATCGTGATGCTTTTGCGACTCTTCGATGACCTTCGAGGCCATTGCGACTGGAAGCACCACCACCCCGTCGTCGTCGGCGACGATGATATCGCCGGGGATGACCGTGACACCGCCGCAGGCAATCGGAACGTTGACGGCGTTCGGATAGATGCTGGTCTGCACATGGTAGTTGGGAGTCCAGCCACGCAGCCATAGGGGCAGATCCAGCTTCTCGACATTGGGCCGATCGCGCATGCACCCGTCGATTACGATGCCAGCGCCACCTCTGCCTTTGAAATAGGTCGACATCATATCGCCAAAGACGCCCGAGCTCATGTCGCCGCGCGCGTCAACCACGACCACATCGCCCTCCTGCGCGTGATAGAGCACGTGCCGGTGCAACTGCGTCTCCGGATCGGCATATTCTCCCTCGGTGAAGAGGTCCGGCCGCTGTGGCATGAACTGGAGCGTCAGCGCCGGCCCGACGATCGACTTCCCGCGGTTCTGCGGCACGGGACCGACCATGTGCGGATTGCGGAAGCCCATGTGGCCAAGCGTGCCGGCAACCGTCGCGGCGCCAATTTCCTTCAGCGCGTCGATCATATCTTTGGACGGCCGCGTAATGTCGGGAGTATTCGTCATTTTAGACTCCGTTGGATGAACTACCAGTTCGTAACAGAACCGTCGCGGCGCTTCAGGTGAGGCGCTTCCCAGAACCGAAAGCTCTCCGCCTTGACCGCCTCTTCGTTGACCTCGACGCCGAGCCCCGGCAGATCGTTGACCGGATAGTCGGGGCCGTCGAGCCGTGGTTGCACGGGGAAGAAGTCGGAATTATCAAAGCCCAGCTTTGCTTCGGGCGCCCTGGTCTCGAGCCAAGCGAAATTCGGTACCGCGGCGGCGAGATGGATGGTCGCGGCTGTGCAGACGGGGCCAAGGGGATTATGCGGCATCAGGTCCACATAGTGCGCCTCGCTCCAGCCAGCCACCTTCATCGCTTCGGTTAGCCCGCCAACATTGCAAACATCGAGCCGGTTGAACTGATGGATGCCGCGCTCGATGTAGGGCAGGAACTGCCACTTGCTGGCAAATTCCTCGCCGATGGCGAACGGGATGTCGGTCATCGTGCGCAGGGATTCGTAGGCCTCCGGTGTCTCGTCTCGTATCGGCTCCTCGAGGAAATCAAGCACGCCACGGCCGAGCTTGTTGCAGAAGCTCGCCGCCTCTGCGACCGACAGCCGATGGTGATAGTCGATGCCGAGGACGACGTCGTCGCCCAGCGCCTCGCGCGCCTTGTTCAGCATGCTTGCGGTAGCGCCGATCGATTCGCGCGGCTCAAAAATGTCCTTGCTGTTTTGCCCGATGGGAAAGAAGCGGATCGCTTGCCATCCTTGTGCGCGTAGTTCGCGGGCTCGTTCGATGGCAACATCGCCTTCGGCCTCGTCACCGGTCGAGGCGAAGGTAGGAATGCGGTCGCGCTGCTTGCCGCCCAGCAGGTCGTAGGCCGGCACCCCCAGCGCCTTGCCCTTGATGTCATGAAGGGCAATGTCGATAGCGGAAATCGCCGCCTGCAGAACGCGCCCGCCTTCGAAGTATTGGCTGCGATAAACTTCTTGCCAGATCCGACCAATCTGCATCGGGTCGCGGCCGATGAGAAATTCGCGATAGTGCTCGATCGCGCCGACCACGGCCTTCTCGCGACCGCTCAAGCCGCTCTCTCCCCATCCGAAGATGCCGTTGTCGGTCTCGACCTTGACCAGCATCTGGTTGCGGGTTCCTACCCATACCGGATAGGGCGTGATCGCGGTGATTTTAAGCTTCGTAGTCATCCACACCCTCGTTCCAGACACATCGGCTCTGTCTCAGTTGGCCTTGAGAGCCATTTCTGTTTCGCCGTCGAACAGATGCATCCGCTCCTGGTCGAACTCGAGCCAAATCGGCTCGTCGGGCGCAACGGCAATGGTCGGCGGCACGCTGACATTGACGATGGCGCCAGACAGGAACGCCTGTACGAAGGTGACGTCTCCGGTCGGCTCGACCGTGTAGGCCTTGGCAGGAAGGCTTCCTGGCACCGCACTCTTGTGCAGCTTGATCGTCGAGTGACGTGCGCCGAGCACGACTTTCCTGGTGGTTGCCCTCGCGACCTTCTGGGCATTGTGTGGCGAGAGCTCGAGGCGCCAGCCCTCCGCGCTGGTCAACACCGTATTGCCGCTTGCCGTTGATGCCTCCAGCGGGACAAGGCTCATCGCCGGGCTGCCGACGAAGCTGGCGACGAACATGTTCACCGGATGGGCAAAGACCTGCGCCGGTGAATCGTATTGCTGCAGGTAGCCGCCGTTCATCACCGCCATCCTGTCGGCCATGGTGACGGCTTCGAGCTGGTCGTGTGTCACGTAGATGATCGTTGCCTTGAGGTCCTGGTGGAAACGCTTGATCTCCGAGCGCATCTGCACGCGCAGCTTCGCGTCGAGATTGGAGAGTGGTTCATCCATCAGGAAAACCGCCGGATCGCGAACGAGGGCACGGCCGAGCGCCACGCGCTGCTGTTGCCCTCCCGAAAGTTCGCGCGGCTTGCGCTCGAGCAGCTGCGTCATGTCGAGCACGCGCGCTGCTTCCTTGACCTTCTTGTCGATCTCGTCACTTGGCAGTTTGCGCATCTGCAACGGGAACGCCAGATTTTTATAGACAGATTTTTGCGGATAGAGTGCGTAGTTCTGGAACACCATTGCGATGTCCCGGTCCTTGGGGTCGAGGTCGTTGACCATCCGGTCGCCAATGACGATGTCGCCCGATGTGATGGGGATCAGCCCCGCTACAAGATTGAGCGTGGTCGTCTTGCCGCAGCCTGAAGGGCCGACGAGCGCAACGAATTCGCCGTCATTGACCGTCAGCGAAACACTGTTGACAGCTTTGAAGCTGCCATAGGTCTTGACCAGATCTTTGAGGACCACGTGGGCCACCGGCAACTCCTCTAGTGCTTGACTGCGCCTTCCGTGAGGGCGCGGACGAAGTATCGTTGCAGGACGAGGAACAGGACCACGACAGGCACGCTCATCATAAAGCTGGCCGCCATCAGGCCCGGAAAGTCCGTCGTATTTTCCGAGAAGAAACGCTGGATGCCGACCGGCAGCGTCAACTGCTCGTTCTTGGAGAGGAATGTGTAGGCGTAGATGTACTCGTTCCACGCGCCGATGAAGGCATAGATCGCCGTGGCGATGATTCCTGGCGCCGAGAGCGGCATCACGATCAGAACAAAGGCCTGGAACCGCGTCGCTCCGTCGATGCGCGCCGCCTGCTCTAGCTGCACCGGGATGTTGTCGTAGAAGCCCTTGAGGAGCCAGATTGCCAGCGGCAGGCCGAATGTGAGGTAGGTGAGGATGAGCGATGCATGGGTGTTCACCAGCCCGATCGCGCGCATCAGGATGAAGAGCGGCACGAGAAAGATCACGGCCGGGAACATGTTGCGAAGCAAGACGGCGAAGAACAGAAAGTTTCGGCCCGGGAAGGTGAAGCGCGAAAACGCGTAGGCCGCAGGAACTGCCACGATGACCGAAAGGATGGTCGTGGCGGTGGAGACGAAAAGGCTGTTCCCGAAGAAGCGGAGGAAGTCCTGGCCGACGCTGTTTTGCGGATCGAGCAGCTTCTGGTAGCTGGCAAGAGTGGGTTGGTCAGGCCACCATTGCGGCGGGAATTGCATGGCCGCGAAGCCGGACTTGATCGAGGTGATCAGCATCCAGATCATCGGCAACGCGGTGTAAAGCAGCATGAACACGAGGAAGATGCGTCCGCCCCACCGCCATCCGTCGATGCGCATACGGCGACTGGCCTTGCCTCGAGAAACAGTCTCGGCAATCGTGCTCATGCGCTGCCATCCTTCCGCTCGTTGCCGCCTAGCGCACGGACGTAGAAGTAGCCGAGCGACATCAGGATCAGGAACAGCAGCACCGAATAGGCGGATGCCACCCCCCAGCGCTGGCGGCCGAAGGCGAGCTCATAAATGTGAGTGATCCAGATATGCGATGCGTTCGACGGCCCGCCGCCGGTCATGATCCAAGGGATGATGAATGAATTGAAGTTCGCCACTGCCAGCAGAAGGATCGTCACCGTCGAGACATTTCTCAAGTGCGGGAAGGTGACGTGCCAGAACCGCTGCCATGCGTTGGCTCCGTCGACTTTTGCGGCGCGCAGCAACTGGTCCGGGACTGTCTGCAGGCCAGCCATCATCATGATCATGGCAAACGGAAACTCCCGCCAGATATTGACGACGATCAGCGAGGGCAGCACTGTGCTGACACTGTCGATGAAATTCGGCGGCCTGTCGGCCAATCCGAGGCCGACCAGCACCGCGCCGATGATCCCGAAGTCCGAATGGTAGATCCACTTCCAGATATAGGACGCGGCGACCGCGCTGATGACCCAGGGAATGATCAGGACGGCGCGCAGGATGCCACGGCCGATAAAGTCTCGATGGAGCGCCAGCGCGCTGGCAAACCCCAGGACAAATGAGATGAAAGTCGATCCCAGCGTCCAGATAAGAGTGTTCGAGGTCACCTTCCAGAACACCGGACTTGTGAGGATGGCGGTGTAGTTGCCGAGGCCGATGAAAGTCTTGTCCCGGAGCTGCAGGCCCGGCGGCGTATTGAAGAACGACAGCTCGATCGTATAATAGATCGGATAGGCTATGACGACGAGCATCACGGCGATCGCAGGAAGCACGTACGCGTAGTCAGCGCGATGCTCCCAAATCTTTCGCAGCACACTGGACCCGTCGGGTTGCAGTCTTCGGCGAGCCTCGGCCTTGCCAGTCAAGATCGTCACTGTGCCCTGCCCTTGTTCTTGGGAACAAACCGGCTGCAATCGAGGCGCAGCCGGTCAGATCGTCAGGCTTGGACTAGAGTCCGCCGTCCATCAGGTCTTTCACCTTCTTGGCAGCGTCGTCCGCTGCTTGGTCGACGGTCATGGCTCCGGTCAGGGCATTCTGCAGCATGTCCGGGATGATGATGTTCATGATCTCGGGGGACTGTGGTAGCGCAGGGAACGGGATACCGTATGGCAGCATCGAAGTCGTGACATCAAGGAACTTGATGTTGTCCAGACGTTCCTTCATCCATTTGGTCTTGAAGCCGTTAAGGTTTCCCGGGTTCGAGCCGGCATAGGCCATCTTCAGCGACCATTCAGGGCTCGTCCACATGCAGATGATAGCCTTTGCGGCCGGCTCGTCTACCTTGCCGCCCTCGACATATTCGGGCTTCAGGATGTGAATGTTGGAGCCGCCAAACACGACGGCACGCTTGCCGTCGGGGCCGGTCGGGATCAGACCGTAGCGCATGTTGTCGATGACGGTCTGCGCCTTGTCCTTGTCGGTACCCGTCGCCTTCTTCTGCAGGTCGAGCATGACGTTGTAGTCGGACGGGTGCGAGATCATCATGCCGAGCTGACCAGCGAGGAAGAGGGGCTGGTTGTCGGCCTGCTGGTTGGTGAGCGCCGAAACCGGAACCGACTTGTCGCGAACATACATATCGTAGGAAGCTTGTAATGCCGCCTTGCTCTGCGGGCTATTGAGCTCGACCTGCTTATAGGTCGGGTTGGCGGTCGCTTCGTCGAAGACGCCGCCGCCATAGGCCCACAGCTGCGGCATGAAGCGGTACGGCGTATTGCCGGCATTCTTGCGAGCCACGAGGCCGTAACCGGCAATGCCGAGCTTGTTGTGGATCTGCTGGGAATCCTTGACGACGTCGTCCCAGGTTGCCGGAGCCTTGTCCGGATCGAGGCCTGCACGTTTGAAGATGTCGGCGTTCCAGATGAACGCCATCGTCTCATTGTTGGTGGGAATGCCGTAGGTCACCCCCTCCCAGGTTACAGCCTTCATTGCGCCGGGCCAGAAATCCTCGGTCGAATACCCTACATCCTCGGGTTTGAGCGGCTGCAAATAGCCCTTTGAGGCGAACTCGGTGCCGCCCAGGATTTGCAGGCGGACCGCCATGGGCGCTGCATTGCCAAGAAGCGCGGTCCGGAACTTGTCCAGCAGGTCGTTATAGGTGAGGGCTTGTTCCTCAAGCTGGATGTTTGGATAGGTTTTGCGGAAGGTCTCGAAGAAGTCCTTGTAATACTGGCGCAGGAGGTCGGGGTCGCCCTCGAAGACGCCCTGATACCAGAACGTCAGTCGCCCCTTGTAGTCGAGGGGCGTGACCTTGGCGCAATCGGCCGCCGTGTCAAAATCCTCTGTGCCGGCAATGGAGCGCACATATTGCGGCGACCACTTGCTCAAGTCGACCGGCGCACCCAGCGCCGATGCGGACATCAACGATACCATCAAAGCAGTGGAAACAGCGCCGCGCAGGACGGCACCGCCGAGTGAAATCCTCGTCATAAGATATCCTCCAGGTTCTCCCATGCCGCTCTGCTTCGAGGCGAGCGGTCTTTGATCCCCGGCCGCGGGACTTTCCATTCAATGTATCCCTTCGACCTAATCATACGTTTTCAGATTGAAGATTATCTGTCAATCAAAGAAATCGTACATTGTTTACAGAAGCCTTGCGTGATATCCGAGCAATATGTGTATTGATTGGGGACCGTCTTGGCCGGAACAAGCGATTTTAAAGCAAAGCCACCCGAAGGGATCGACGCAATCGGGGCCTCCAGCGAGGGCGCCTCGCTTTATCAACTGATCAGGGATGACATCATCGAAGGGCGGCTCGCTGCCAATGAGCGGCTTGTGGTCACCGATCTCGCCCGGCGCCACGGCACCTCAACCAACCCGGTGCGCGAGGCTCTGCAACTGTTGCGCGGAGAAGGCTTTGTCACCCTCGTTCCCAACCGCGGAGCACGCGTGCGGCCCATAGATCAGGATTTTGTTCGGGACATCTATGAGATCGGAGTCTTGATCGAGCCGGCACTGACGCGATGGTTCGTGAATATGGCCACCGTCGAGGACATTGCCGAACTCGAACGCATCCAAGGCCTGATTGAAGACAACAACTTCGCGGACACCTTCAGGCACAGTGAGCTGGACACCGCCTTTCACACCGTAATGTACCAAAAGCACTACAACCGCCATGCCGCCGAGCTTTGGTGGAAGCATCGCGAAGTGCTTCGAGCCGTGAGCCGGCGTTTCAACTTCACGCTCGCCCGGCGTGCCGCGATCCTTAACGAGCATCGCGAGCTCATCGCGCATGTAAAAGCGGGAAATGCGAACGAGGCAGCTGAACTCATTGCACGCCATGTTGAGGGCTCCGGCCGGCACATCCTCGAACACATGCGCGCGCGCAACGCCGCTCGGGCAGGATAGAATACATAGCCTGGAATATCGTTATCCCGACCATTTCAATAAAGGCAGTTGAGATGAAAATCACCAGCGTTCGGCCGTGGCTAATCAGATCCGATGCTTCTTATTGGGGAGAGTTTCTGTTCGTCGAAGTGACGACCGACGACGGGGTGAGCGGCTGGGGAGAGATCACCACCACGACGAGGCTCGCCAATCGCGCCCTCTGCACGATCCTGCGGCAGATCGGTGCCGCTTTGACAGGCGAGGACCCGGCGCGTATCGAGTATCTGTGGCACAAGATATTCCGCAGCTTCACCTACATGGGCAGTCGCGGCGCCGCAGTCGAATGTGTAAGCGCCATTGACATAGCTCTCTGGGACATTCGGGGCAAAGTCTTGGGCAAGCCAATTTACGAGCTGTTGGGCGGACCGGTCCGCGATGAAATTGCGCTCTACACCCATCCCAATCAGGCGAAATTTACCAGCAATGAGGCTGTTGTCCGCGAAATTCGAGACATCGTCGAGTCCGGCCACACGGCGCTCAAGTTCGATCCTTTCCCCTACCAAGGCCGCACCGCCGATGGACTGCCTCGCGAACAGCGGGACGGCTACCTCGATGGCAGCATGACCCGCAAGGATGAGCGCGAAGCCGCCGAACTCACGGCTCTGATCCGCGAAACCGTGGGCCCTGATGTCGACATCCTCATCGATGCGCATGGCCGCTTCGACGTTCCCACCGCAATTCGCCTCTGTCGGAGCCTCGAGGAAGCCGGTCAGATCAACTGGTTCGAGGAGCCTTGTCCACCGGAGAGCCTCAACGCTCTCAAACAGGTGCGTGAAAAGGTCAGCGCCGCTATCTCATGGGGCGAGCGCGGCCACACGAAGTGGGATTTCGTGCCGGTGCTCGAAAACAGGCTCGCTGATTACATCATGCCTGATGTCACCTGGACCGGCGGCATTACCGAACTCAAGAAAATTTCTGCCCTATGCGAAGCTTACTACATTCCCGTCTCGCCACATGACGCCGCTGGACCGATCAACGTGGTTGCGGGAGCGCAGGTGATGATGACCGTTCCCAACTTCTACAAACTCGAAACGTCGGAGTGGAACCTGGGCAAATACGATCACCTCATCGACAGACCACTCGATGTTTCGAACGGCAGCCTCAAGCTTACGCCCAAGCCTGGTCTCGGCGTTGAAATGAACCGCGACTACCTTCAAAGCCACGAGATAGAGCTGGACTAGCTAGCAACGCTCTACGCCGCCGCAGCCGTGCGCGGCGACGAGCCCCGCCGACCAGAACGAGGATAAATCATGCCAGAGGCAGATGGAGCCGACGAGGCGCTCAATCGGGTGAATACGCATTCCAAGCCGTCCGACCTTCGCATCACCGACATGCGGGTCGCCGAAATTGTCGGCGCGCCGTTCACCTCGGTGCTGCTCAAGATTTACACCAATCAGGGCATCGTCGGGCTTGGCGAGGTGCGCGACGGCGCCAGCGCCACCTACGCGCTGATGCTGAAGAGCCGGTTGCTTGGCGAGAACCCTTGCAACATCGACCGCCTGTTTCGCCGGATCAAGCAGTTCGGCGGGCACGGCCGGCAAGGCGGCGGCGTATCGGCAGTTGAAATCGCGTTGTGGGATCTTGCCGGCAAGGCCTATGGCGTTCCCATCTACCAGATGCTCGGCGGCCGGTTTCGGGAGAAAGTGCGCGTCTACTGCGATACTGATGCCACCGTGCCGAGCGGTACCGAGACCGGCAGGCGCCTCAAGCAGCGCATGGAGCTCGGATTCACCTTCCTCAAGATGGATCTGGGGCTGATGCAGATCGCGGACGTGCCCGGTGCGGTCGTGTTTCCTGCCGGCTCACTAGAAGGATACCGAAACGGTCCCAGTCGCGGGCCGCTGAAGACTATTGAAGAGCGGCGTGCCCGCAACGCTGTGTACGATCTGCATAACGTCCCGCACCCGTTTACCGGCCTCCACTTTTCCGACAAGGGTCTCGACTTCCTTGAACAATACATCGCCGAGGTTCGTGACGTCGTCGGCATGGATATTCCGCTCGCCATCGACCACATCGGCCACATCTCAGTTCAGAACGGCATTCGCCTTGCCAGGCGAATTGAAAAATACGTGCCGGCCTGGCTCGAGGATGTGATCCCATGGCAGTACACCGAGCAGTACCGACAACTGCAGGACGCCACAACGGTGCCGATCTGCACCGGCGAGGACATATACCTCAAGGAGGGCTTCGAGCCTCTGCTGAAGAGCGGTGGCCTCTCCATTATCCACCCGGACCTGCTCACCAGCGGCGGCATTCTCGAAACCAAAAAGATCGGCGATATGGCGCAGGACCATGGTGTCGCCATGGCCATCCACATGGCAGAAAGTCCAATCGCCGCCATGGCCGCGGCCCATGTCGCGACCGCGACTGAAAACTTCATGGCGCTCGAATACCACTCTGTCGATGTCGACTGGTGGGACGATATCGTCACCGGCCTTCCCAAGCCGTTGGTGAAGAACGGCTTTATCACTGTTCCGGACAAGCCGGGCCTGGGGATTGACGACGTCGTCGACGAGGTGATCTCGCAGCATCTGCAGCCGGGCGTCACCGGCATTTGGCAGCCTACGGATCGCTGGGACGATGAGTATTCCTGGGATCGCACCTGGAGCTGAGGCAGAAGAACCGAAGATGAAGATCACCGACCTCCGCTGTGCCGTTATCGGCCAACATCCGATCGTCCGCATCGTGACGGACGAGGGCCTCCATGGCCTGGGTGAAGTCGAATTCACCAAGTCCTACCTCAAGCCCTTTGTGCTGCATTTCCGCGAGGCGCTGATCGGCGAGGACCCGACCGACGTCGAGAGAGTGATGCTGAAGATCCGTCAACGCGGCTCTTTCAAGCCGTACGGCGCGGCGGTAAGCGCTATCGAGCATGCGCTGTGGGATATTGCCGGCAAGGCCGCGGGCGTGCCCGTCTATAAACTGCTCGGCGGCAAGGTGCGCGACAAGGTGCGCGTCTACAACGGCTCGATCCGCCAGAAACGCACGGGCGACCGGCCAGAGGATTACGCCGCCGACGTCAAATGGATGATGGAGCAGCCGCAGAACTTCTTCATGGTCAAGCAAGGAATCTCGTTTCACTCCAACATGAAGGACACCATCGAGGACTTCCACTACGGCCTGACGCAGAAGAAGGCCGGCTATCACGGTGCCATGGATCAGGGCGTGATCAGCGAGCGCGGTTTCAATCACATGCTCGACTGCGTGATCGCGATGAAGGAAGTGCTGGGCGACAAAGTCAGCCTGGCGCTCGACTGCGGCCCGGGCTGGATGCTGCCCGATGCGATCAGGTTCGCTCGCGCGGTCGAGAAGTACAATTTGATGTGGCTCGAGGACATGCTGACTGGCGACTATGTGCCGTGGGTCAATCCGCAAGCCTATCGGGAACTGACAACCTCCACCTCGACGCCAATCCACACCGGTGAGCAGATCTATCTGCGACACAATTTCAAGGAACTGATCGAGACGCAGGCGGTGCGCGTCATCGGCCCCGATCCAGCCGATATTGGCGGCATTGCCGAACTCAAATGGGTCGCCGAGCACGCCTACATGCACTCGATCCTGATGGCACCGCACGGCACCGCCAACGGCCTGCTGGGGCTCGGCGCGTTGATCAATGTCTGCGCCACTTTGCCGGCAAATTACATCGCGTTCGAATATCCGAGCGCCACCGACCCCTGGTGGGAGGATCTGGTCGTCGGCTTGCCGCCGCAGATCGTGAAGGACAGCATGGTGGACCTGCTGGACGCGCCCGGGCTGGGCCTCGATATCGACGCCGAAGCGGCCAGGAGATATCTCAGGGAAGAGGATGCGGGCTTCTTCGACTGAACCTCCCTCCACCTGCATGACGTGAATCGTCTACGAAAATAACTGGAATGACACGCTTCGCGTCATGCAGCGCTCAGAGCCCTCTTCTCGTCTGAGTTTGATCGGCGATATATGCCGACGATGACCATATTTTCAACGCCCCTCGCGTTGTTACTCAGCCGATGGCCATGAGGCTTGCATTGCCGCCGGCAGCCGCGGTGTTGATCGACGTCGACACCTCCTCCAGCAGCCAATTGAGGCAATAGGCTTCGGGATCGCTCGCCAATTCATCGCTCGTCGCGGCCTGGACCAACAGAAGCGGACCGGGCAGGTGAGCGATCTTCTGATTGACGGCGAGAACCCTGTCGCGATCCCCTTCGACGAGTGCGCCTGAGAACGGTCCGTCCTTTTCCCAATCCGATGTCCAGGAGATCCGGCCGGCGACTGCCGCCGGAAGATCCGCCAGGACGGATTTCGATAGGGAGCCCGCATCCACGACGATGTGGTTGCCGGTCGATAGGGCCGCGGCGATCTGACGATGAAGCCCGCCTTCCGTCTGCGGCACGAGGAGAATACGGCCGCGGGGATGCAGCGCGTAGAGATTGAGCTCGCCGACCGGACCGGTGAGTTCGCGTTCGAGCCCGAGCGCCGAGCGGCTCGCATATCCACGCGCCGCTTCCCCCTCGCCCGACAGGCCCTTCTTGTCGAGCCAGACGATATAGTCACGAAGGGCAAGGTCCGTATGAACGGAATCCTGCTGCGGCGGCACGGGCGCACGTTGCACCAGCCGGCCGATATAGAGCGGGCCGCCGGCCTTCGGACCCGTTCCCGACAAGCCACGGCCGCCAAACGGCTGCACGCCGACGACGGCGCCGATGATGTTCCGGTTGACATAGAGGTTTCCAGCCTTGATGCGGCTGGTCACATGCGCGATCGTTTCATCAAGCCGGGTGTGAAGCCCGAATGTCAGACCATAACCCGATGCGTTGATGTCGTCGATCAGGCGGTCGAGCCCGTTTCGCTTGAAGCGGATGACATGCAGAACCGGTCCGAAGACCTCCCTCGTCAGGTCCGACAGCGACTTGATTTCGATGATCGTCGGCGGAACGAACGTTCCCGCCGCAGCACTTTCGGGCAACGGCAGCTGATCCACCTTGCGGCCCAAGCCGCGCATATGCTCGATATGCTGGTCGATCTCCGTCTTTGCGCTGTCGTTGATGACTGGGCCGACATCGATGCTCAGCCGATCGGTACGGCCGATCGTCAGCTCGCGGAAGGCGCCCTTCAGCATTGCGAGGGTCCTGTCGGCGACATCGTCCTGAAGGCAGAGAACCCTGAGCGCCGAGCAGCGCTGACCGGCGCTGTCGAAGGCAGAGGCAATGACGTCGGCCACCACCTGCTCGGCCAATGCGGAGGAGTCGACGATCATGCCGTTCTGGCCGCCGGTTTCGGCGATCAGCGGAATCGGCTTGCCGCTCGCCGACAACCGTTCCGCCAGTTGCGCCTGGATCATGCGGGCAACTTCGGTCGACCCGGTAAACATGACGCCTGCCGTCTCCTCCGCCCCGACCATGCCGGCGCCGAGGCGGCCGCTGCCGGGCACGAACTGCAAGGCACCGACCGGCACGCCCGCCTCGTGAAGAATCTTCACACTCTCCGAAGCGATGATCGGCGTGACCCCGGCCGGTTTCGCAAGCACGGGATTGCCGGCCACCAAGGCTGCGGCGACCTGTCCGGTGAAAATCGCCAGCGGGAAATTCCACGGGCTGATGCAGACGATCGGGCCGAGAGGCGCATGCGAGGGGCCGAGCGTCTTGCGCGCCTGCTCGGCGTAATAGCGCAGGAAGTCGATGGCCTCACGCACTTCGCCGACGGCATTGGCCGCAGACTTTCCGGCCTCGCGCATGACGATGCCCATCAGCACCTTGATGCGGGCCTGCATGATGTCGGCGGCCCGTTCCAGGCAGGCCGCGCGCTCGGCCGGCGGTACGGCGGCCCATTGCGGCGCGTACTCCGCAGCCATGCAAACGATGCGCGTGGCGTCCTCGACCTTCACTTCGGTCACCGTGCCGACAACATCCCGGTGATCGGCAGGATTGAGAACATCGCGTGTTACCCCATCCGTAGAGCCATCCGCAAGAATGGGAAGCGCATGCCACGGCGCAGCAGCCGTAGAAGTGAGCGCCTCAGCCAAATCCAGAAGGGTGGCCTCGTTCGAGAGATCGAGGCCATCGGAATTTACCCGGGCGTTGCCGTAAAGAGCCTTCGGCGAGGCGATCTGGGCGTGGGGCGCGCCAACGACGGGCATGGCTGCGACGATTTCGGCGGGATCGGCGATCAGCGCCTCGACCGAGACATTCGGATCGGAGATGCGGTGCACGAAGGAGGAATTGGCGCCATTTTCCAGAAGGCGCCGAACCAGATAGGCGAGCAGCGTCTCATGTGTTCCCACAGGCGCATAAATGCGGCAGGGCCGGTCCAGTTTTTCCTTTCCGACGACCTCGTCGTAGAGCGGTTCGCCCATGCCGTGCAGGCATTGGAACTCGTATTTGCCGACGGTGAAATCAGGACCGGCCAGACGATAGATCGTAGCGAGCGTCTGCGCGTTATGGGTGGCAAATTGCGGGAAGACCGCATCGGGAGCATCGAGCAGCTTACGTGCGCAGGCGATGTAGGCGACGTCGGTGTAGATCTTGCGGGTATAGACCGGATAATCCTCGAGACCATCCAACTGGGCGCGCTTGATCTCGGCATCCCAGTAGGCGCCCTTGACGAGACGAACCATGATCCGGCGCGCGGAACGGCGCGCGAGATCGACGATGTAGTCGAGGACGAAGGGGCAGCGCTTGCCATAGGCCTGTACGACGAAGCCGAGCCCATTCCATCCGGCAAGCTCAGCGGCGAAGCAAAGCTCCTCGAGGAGATCGAGCGAAAGTTCCAGCCGATCGGCCTCCTCGGCGTCGATATTGAGGCCGATATCATAGGTCTTGGCGAGAGCGGCGAGCTTCTTCACCTTCGGCAGCAACTCGCTCATTACCCGTCCGGCTTGCGACCTTGCGTAACGCGGATGCAGGGCCGAAAGCTTGATCGATATGCCCGGGCCGTCATAGATGCCGCGCCCGTCCGACGCCTTGCCGATGGCGTGGATCGCCTTTTCGTAATCCCGGTAATAACGCCCGGCATCGGCGCCCGTCGTGGCGGCCTCGCCCAGCATGTCGTAGGAATAGCGGAAGCCGCGCGCTTCCAGCGGCCGGGCGCGTTTCAGCGCCTCCGCAATCGTTTCGCCGGTGACGAACTGCTCGCCCATCATGCGCATCGCCATATCGACGCCGCGGCGGATGACCGGCTCGCCGGCGCGCGCGATCAGCCGCGTCAGCGCTGCCGACAGGCTTCGGTCGTTGACCGTCGACGTCAGCTTGCCGGTAACGACGAGGCCCCAGGTTGCGGCGTTGACGAACATGGATTTTCCGCCGCCGATGTGGGAGGTCCAGTTGCCCTCGGCGATCTTGTCGCGGATCAGCGCATCCCGCGTTTCGGTATCGGGAATACGCAGCAGCGCTTCGGCGAGGCACATGAGCGCCACGCCTTCCTGGCTGGAGAGCGAGTATTCCTGCACCAGCCCTTCGACGCCGGTCCCCTTGTGCTTGGCGCGCAACGCCTCGATCAGGCTGCGGGCCGTACTGCGAATGTCATAACGTTTTGCCTCGGAGACACGCGCTGCGGCAACGAGCGGCGGCAGGCATTCGGTTTCCGGCCGGCGATAGGCTGCGGTGATGGCCTGGCGAAGTTCGGATTGCGGTCGGATCGGTGGCGCAAAGCCGGAAAACGGCGCGCCGTCGGCGGCGTCTTTGGATTGAGTAGTCTCGATCGCTGCGTTCAACATGAAGGTCCCTATCAGTCGATATCTAGTTTAACGGATAAATGAGACGCCGGGCTCATCGTCCCAGCCAGCATCGTCCGAGACGGCTGGGCCGGAATATTCCGTCTCGCGAAGCGGACGCGCATCCGGATTGTTGCGCTTGAGGGTGAGCGCCGCAGCAACCGCTCTTATCGCCACCGGTCGGTAGTGAGCGAGCAGGTCCGGCTTCTGATCATCATCCGGTTCTTCCTTGCGCATGCATGACCCCATTTTGCGGGCGGCGCTGATGCGATCCTGACGATCCGTCAAGCGCCTGCGCCTTCCATCCCATTGCCGATGCATAAAGTATCACATTTCGCGGATCGCGATCTCACTTGATTTTTGCAGATTTGAGCCTGTATGAACTTATTAAAGCACTCTTGAGAGTTCAAATGGCTAGCGAACCCGATATCTTTAGTGAATTGGACCAATTCGACAGAAAAATCCTCGCGGCTCTTGCCGAGGACGGCAGACTGTCGATCACCGATCTCGCGGCGCGTGTCGGCCTCTCGAAAACGCCGTGCCAGCTCCGCTTCAAAAGGCTGATCAGCGAAGGGTATATCGAAGGCTTCAAGGCCGTCCTCAATCCGTCTAAAATGCAGCTCGACCACATTGCTTTCGTCGAGGTGAAGCTCTCCGATACCCGCGAGCACGCGCTGAAAAGCTTCAACGATGCCATCAAGAAAATCAGCGAAGTCGAAGAATGCCATATGATCGCCGGCAGGTTCGACTATCTCCTGAAGATCCGCACCCGCGATATCGGCCGCTACCGCCGCGTCCTCGGCGAGCGCATCTCGACGCTGCCCCACGTCGCCAGCACATCGACGAACGTCGCGATGGAGACGGTCAAGGAAGGCTGGGACAGGTCCGGTTCGAGTTTTTCGTGAATGTTATCCTCGGGATGACCACCTGCCGGTGAGTTGCCGCAGAATCCAAAATCCGTCCAATTTGCTGCCGGACGAACTGCGATATCTTCATTGTCGTCGGTATTGCGCCAAAGCGGTTGCGGCAGGGGTAGCAATCGACCCCCAGGCAGTTCAGCCATCTCTCGCTTTCCGACCGCGTGCGTTTAGTTTCACCGGCACACTCTTGCCGTACTCATTCCACCATCCCGACAAGGCTTCCATCATTGGTTACCGATGCCGGTAGCGGAAGGTTTCGACGAAGGCGGAGAAAGCAGGGGATGGATGGCGTCGGCTGGGGTAGTAGAGATGATACCCTTGGAACGTTGGCGCCCAGTCCGCCAGCACTTCGTACAGTTGACCGCTGTCACAATATTGCCGGACAAGGTCCCCCGGCACATAAGACAGCCCCGCGCCATCAAGAGCGGCATTGATCGCCGGCCCTATGTTGCTCATCACGAGTTGGCCTTCCACACGAACGCTGAACTCGCGGCCATCCTTTTCAAACTCCCAGGCATAAAGAGCGCCTGACGTCGGCAGACGCAGGTTGACGCAATTGTGGTTCGTCAAGTCATGCGGGGTCGAAGGCACAGGACGGGCCGCAAAATATTCGGGTGATCCGACCACGGCGTAAGAAATATCGGGTCCAATGCGAACGGCCACCATGTCGCGGGCAATCGCTTCGCCGAGCCGCACGCCGGCATCGAATTGGCGCTCGACGATATTTGTGAAACCGTTGTCGACGATGAGTTCCACGGTGATATCGGGGTAATCCCGTAAAAATGCCGGCAGCCTCGAACGGAAGACCAGCTCCACGGCATCATCGGGACATACCAGGCGGACCTGGCCTGAGGGCTTGTCGCGCAACGCGCCGAGGGCACTGATCCCGACGGCGATGCTCTCGAAATGCGGTTGGATGCTTTCCACGAGACGCGCACCAGCCGCCGTGGGAGCCACGTCCCGCGTCGTGCGAGAGAGAAGCCGGACGCCGAGCCGGGCCTCGAGCGCGCTGATCGTATGGCTCAACGCCGAGCGCGTGACTCCCAATTTTGATGCAGCGCGCGTGAAACTCCGCTCCTGAGCCACCTCCAGAAACGCACGCATTTCCGTGAACTCGTCGCGCCGCATTGTTGAATCTCCTTCATCACGACATTCAGATTATAGCTTCTAGTCGCGCAAAACCAGTCCGGCTATCTATCTGGCAACGGACAGGAGAACATGCATGACCGTCGAGTTGACATTGGACGAGACCTCACTGACGGACGACACGGCGACCTCATGGTCTGCTGTGACCTGTCTCTCGCTTCTCACTTTCCTGCTGGTGGGGCTGGAATTTCTCCCTGTGAGCCTTCTGACTCCAGTCGCCAGGGATCTCTCGGTGTCAGAGGGGCAAGCCGGATTGGCGATCACCGTGTCGGGAGTCTTTGCGGTTATCACCAGTCTTTTCGGCAATGCATTCCTGGCGAGGATCGACCGCAAGTCTGTCGTCCTGCTCTATACGGCGGTTCTTGTTGTATCGAGTTTGGCGGTTGCCCTTGCACCCAACTTCCTAGTCTTTCTCGTCGGGCGGTCCCTGGTCGGCGTTTCGATCGGCGGCTTCTGGTCGCTGTCGACAGCTATTCTGGCACGCCTGACCTCCGACCGTGACCTGCCCAAGGCGATTGCGCTTCTTCAAGGTGGCACCGCATTCGCGCTCGTCCTTGCCGCACCGCTCGGCAGTTTTCTTGGCGGGTTGATCGGATGGCGCGGAACCTTCTTCATCACGGTGCCAATCGGAATTGCCGCGCTCGTCTGGCAACTGGTCGTCCTGCCGAGGATGCCGGCGACGTCAATCGTCTCGGTGGCCAGAATATTCGGGCTGCTGCGCAATCGCACATTCGCGATAGGAATGGCGGCGACCGCTCTCGCCTTCATCGGCCAGAACGCGCTGTCCATATATCTTCGTCCATTCCTCGAAGGCGTCACGGGCCTCGAATTGAATGTTCTGTCCATGGTGCTTCTCGGCCTTGGCGTCGGTGGACTGGCTGGAACCTCCGTCATTGGCTTCGTCGCCCGGCGGCACCTCCGCCTCGTTCTCGTAGGCCTGCCGGGTGCTCTTGCGCTCATTGCCCTGCTGCTGATCGCTCTCGGGCCGTTCGCCGCGGTTACGGCATCCCTGCTCGTCATGTGGGGATTTTTCTCAACCCCGATTCCGGTTGCCTGGAACACCTGGATGGCCGCCATCGTCCCCGGTGAGTTGCAAGCGGCAGGTGGGCTGCAGGTGGCGCTGATCCAACTTGCCATTGCCGGCGGCGCCTTCGCTGGCGGCATGCTGTTCGACACCGCGGGATGGTGGAGCACCTTCCTTCTGGCCGCCTGCCTTCTCGCCGGTTCGGCTGTCCTCGCCGCACTCGCCGGTCGCCGTTCCTGAACCTTCAGAAATCCCAATACAGGAGATCATCATGTCACAAGGAATCGAAAACAAAGTCATCGTCATCACCGGCGCAAGCAGCGGGCTTGGCGAAGCCACCGCGCGTCACCTTGCTGAGCGCGGCGCTTCGGTCGTCCTCGGCGCCCGGCGTAGCGACCGCATCGCTGCGCTGGCCGAGGAACTGGCCGCCAAAGGCTACAGGGCCAAGGCAGTCCAAACCGACGTCACGGATCAACATCAAGTCAAGACGCTCGTCGACACCGCCGTTAGCGCGTTCGGTCGAGTCGACGTGATGCTGAACAATGCCGGACTGATGCCGTTGGCGCCGCTCGAACGGCTCAAGGTCGATGAGTGGGATCGCATGATCGACGTGAATATCAAAGGGGTGCTTTACGGCATCGCCGCAGCGCTTCCGCACATGAAGGCGCAGAAGTCTGGACACATCATCAACGTTTCCTCCGTCTACGGTCATGTGGTCGATCCGGGTGCCACCGTCTATTGCGCGACGAAATTCGCCGTGCGCGCCCTCTCGGAAGGCCTGTGGAAGGAAGTGAAGCCATACAACATCCGCACCACGATCATTTCACCCGGCGCGGTGAGCACCGAACTGCTCGAGCACATCAGTGAGAAGGACATCCAGGCAGGCACCAAGGAGTTCGTCAGCAGGATCGCCATCAGCGCGGACACGTTCGCCCGAACGGTCGCCTTCGCGGTGAACGAACCAGATGATGTCGACATCAACGAAATCTTGTTCCGGCCCACGGCTCAACCTGTCTGACGCGAGGCGCGCTATGTCGATGACATCCACGTTCATGAGCCGTCGCGCGGTTTTGGGCGGAGCCTTGGCGGCCGCCGCCCTCCCTCTCGTGGCGCAAGGGCAGGACGGGCACAGCTCGACCACTCGCAAGGTGTCAGATGTCAGGATCAGGATTGACTTCAACAAGCTTCCCCTGACGGCGACACTCTTCGATAATCCGTCGGCGCGCGATCTTGCTTCCATGCTGCCCCTAAACCTCAAGATCGAGGACTACGGCAGGAACGAAAAAATCGTCTATCTGCCGCGCAAGCTGACCGAAGAAGGGAGTGGTGCTTTCGGAAACGAGCAGCCGGGCGACCTTTGCTACTTCAAACCGTGGGGTAACCTGGCCCTGTTCTACGCGGATTACCGCTGGGACGGGCTGATCCGGCTCGGCCGCTTCGACGATGGCTTCGAGCCGTTGCTGGTGCGCGGCGCGTATCCGGTCCGCATAGAACGCATCTGACACGGGCGTTTTGGGTGGAAATCTCAAATCGCTTTTGCGACCTAACGCGGTCTTTGAATTTCACAATAGACAATGCTCCGGTTTGAGCCGGACCAAACAGACACCTTCATATCATTGCCAGTCACGCTTTCGCTGGCGATCGAGCCCATCTCTCGTTCCGACCGCAACAGCAGGGCCCAGTTCATGAATGTCTCCATATAGCCATCGACATCCGTCTCCGGAGAGAAGTTGGCGAATAGGAATGTGCCGCCAGGCTTAAGCATGCTGATGCACTTCCTGGTCAGCTTTACGGCTACCGCGTCAGGCAAATAGTCATAGAGACCCGCGGCATAGACGAAATCGAACATTCCCGGCGCATACCTTCCACCGAGCAGGGATTTGACCGACCCGTTCACCGCCTCGACGGACGTCCCCGCGAAATCGCGGGCGACGGTTCCAACGCTGATCGGGTCTTGATCCAAAGCTACCCAGCGTCTAATCGCGCCGGCGCTCAGAGCGTGCGACAACGGCCCCTCGCGAAGATGCCCGGCGGCGATGGCAAGGATTTCGATGGCGCCAGGCCGGGTCGAAGCAATTTCGTCTACGCGGCGAGCCAGAATGTCTCGACGCTCCCGTACTGCGATGGATGACGAAGCATTTCGAGTGTAGCCGTAGATCGAACGTCCCAAGTCGCTCGCTGATGCGACGGCGTCCTCAATCTCAGGTCTGCCGTAGATGAAATCGAGAAGACGTGCGTCGCCAGAATAGCCGCGCGGCTTTTCAAACGACCAGCGGGTCAATGGATCTTGATGAAGATAGTGAGCAACGGGATGAGATTGCGCGATCGTAACGATGACGTCCCACACCTGCGGATGAAAGCGCCGCCGCATCTGATGCAAGGCTTCGGTAAGACGCTCGATGATCACATGAGGCTCGACGCCGGATTTGAACTGACGGATCGACACGTCAAGGCTGAGGGCAAGCTCGGCCTGGGCAACGATAAGATCGCCGGGATCTGGGGCAGCAACCCTCCTTGCCACCCGCCGAATTTCGCCGGGCACAACAAGACTTTCACCGTCGAATACCAGGCTTTGTTCCATTTCGAGATCCTCTTGACATAAGCATAATCAACCTCGAAATAGGATGCGACTAGAATCTACACGGGATAAGGGTAATTCTACTCTTGCGGGTCCGATGCTACCCCTCTAACAAAGCCAAGCAATAAGACAAACCGGTTGCAAGTTGCCGAATGCGATTTTGGAGGGCGCCGAAGTATGGCTTACTTTTCAACATACTTTAGATGGCTTTCGGGTCGGCGTCGTTGCATGATCGCGGCTTGCGATAATGTCCAGCGGGACGAACCAACCGCCGGCATTTCATTCGCCGAGGCCCTCAAGTCTCTGAAAATTGAAAATGATGCTGTCCGAAGGCAGAGCTCGCGGCACGGTCTTTGGATGGCGGTTGCCGTCTATGTGGCCTTCGCACTTCCCGACCGTTGGCTGATCCCCGACGTTGCGCCTGCGACGATCGCCGCCCGATTCGCCGTCGCGACGATCGCCCTGCTGGCGTTCGAAATCTTGCGGCTGGCAAATGCGAAAACCGCCTGGCTTGACATTACGTGCGCCACTGCACTGCTTGTGGGCTATGCAGGCTGGCTTTACCCGGCGATTGCCACCCACGACGTCACTGCTATGTCCTACTACATGATATTCGGCGCCATCTTCATGATGGGCGCCAACCTGTTTTTCAGTTTTCCGTTTCGGCTTTCGGTGATCACCTCCGGGCTCGTTCTCTGCGCGTTTTTCATTACGATCGAGGAACTTTTTCCTTCCAGCCAAACCTATAAGCTCGCTTTCGGGCTGTTCTACATTTCGTGCTTTGCTTTCACGTCTTTCGTCAATTGGCGATTGAATGTTGAGCGCCGAAACGTGTTGCTGAACGCGGCGGAGGCTCGCCACCAGCACTGGGAAGCGTCCGAACGAGGAAGGTCACTGCTCGAGCTTTCACATACCGACTACCTGACAGGCATAAGCAACAGACGCGCGCTGGATCGGCGGCTCGATGAATGCTGGGCCGCTTGGAAAGACGAACGCCGCGACTTCTCCGTGTTCCTGATCGACGTCGACTTTTTCAAACGCTTCAATGATCGCTACGGACATCAGGAAGGAGACCGATGCCTGACTGTCATCGCCAATGCGCTGAAGGCGGTTGTAGAGTCGTCCGATGGCATGATCGGCAGGTATGGTGGCGAGGAGTTTATCGTGGTCATGCCGGCGGCCCTTCCCAAGGTTGCGATGACTCTCGCCGAGAAGATCAGAATGGAAGTCGAGTCTCTTGCGATTGCTCACGACGAGCGACCAGACGATATATCGACCGTAACCGTCAGCATCGGCGTCGCCTTCACCCGCGAGAAAGTCGGAGAGAAAGTTGAACGAATAGTCCGTGAAGCCGACCTCGCTCTCTACAATGCCAAAGCAAGCGGCCGAAACTGCATTCGCAGTTTTGATCCGCTGCTGCCTCGCCCCGACGATTATGCCGGTAAACTCGTGCCCCTGCTCGCGGCAGCCATCGATCGCAAACTGGTCTCACTCGTGTACCAACCGATTTTCGACGTGACGAACGGGAAAGCAAGGGCTGTCGAGGCTTTGATGCGCCTCAGGATGCCTGATGGCACGGCGGTTTCGCCGAAGACATTCATCCCGGTTGCAGAACGAAGCGGCGCTATCCTCGAGCTGGGCAGGTGGGCGATCGAGACGGCATGCCGAGATATACTGATGACCGATCGCATGGCGACCGTCAGCGTCAACGTGTCGCCGATACAGCTGCGCTCCCCCGGCTTTGCCACTAGTGTCGCTGATATCCTTATTCGGTGCGGGGTCTGCGGGTCGCGATTAGCCTTGGAAGTCACCGAGGGCCTGGACATGGATATGCAGTCGGAGGTGCTCAAATGCATTGCCGATCTGCGCGCACTCGGCGTCGAAATCTGGCTTGACGACTTCGGCTCCGGCTTCGCGGGCCTCTCTTGGCTGAGGGCAATCGAGTTTCAGACGGTCAAGGTCGATAGAACCTTCCTGCATGACTGCTCGAACCCACGCGGTTTGACGATGCTTCAGGACATGATTGCTCTCATCCGCAATCGCGGGAATACGATCCTGGTAGAAGGCGTCGAAACGGCAGCACAGTTTTCCCTTCTCAAGGATCTTCGCATCGACCGCGCCCAGGGCTTTCATATGGGAATGCCGGTGAGCGCTGAACTTCTGAACGCGGCATAGCTCGACATCGAGGTTTCCAGATGGCTCAGCGCGCGGCCGATAATCGGTGCGCGTGCATCACGTCTCTGCAAATCGCGAATTCGGACAGGAGCCGCATCGACCGCCCGCATGGCAAACCGCTATGAGGGGCCATCCTACGGGCACTTGCGATCACATCGGTCGCCGGGAGGCCGGACCCGATCAAAGCAATTGGAGCCATTTCAACGAGGGCTGCGCCGCCATTGTCGGAAGTCTTGCTTTTGGACGAATCAGGCCGTCTTATGCAGCGAGGCAACGGATCGCCGAAGGCAGACGAATATTCGGCGGTTGACCTGAGAATGAGGATCGAGATGGATCACGCCAGCAGCCCGCAATCGTCAGTGAACGAAGAGAGGGAAGCGCGCAGGCTTCAATACCTGACCTGGGAACACATTGCGTCTGACCTTCGTCATCCCGCTCACCTCGCCCGCAGGGCGGAACTCCGGCGATCATGCGGTGCGGAGCTGGCCGAGACGTCCTACATCGCCGAGCAAGCCGCAATCTTCACCGAAAGCCTGACGATGGGCGAGCGGTCCTGGATCGCAGGGCACGCTCTCGTTCGTGGCCATGTGATTCTCGGCGACGATTGCACCATCAATCCCTATGCCTGTGTTTCCGGCACGGTAACGTGCGGCAATGGCGTTCGGATTGCTTCGCATGCCTCGCTCGTCGGCTTCAATCATGGCTTCGACGATCCGACTATTCCCATACACCGTCAAGGCGTCGTCAGCATCGGCATTTCGATCGGCGACGATGTCTGGATCGGCGCCAACTGCGTGATCCTCGATGGCGCCACGATTGGAAACGGTGCGGTGATCGCCGCCGGAGCGGTGGTCACGGGAGACATTCCCGCCATGGCGATTGCCGGTGGCGTGCCCGCCCGGGTGCTGCGGAGCCGAGGCTCGGCACCCCGGAAAACAGGCAATGGCGACGTCGAAGATCAGTTGGTCAGGCTCGGTCAGAAAGCGAAAGACCAGTGCCCGGACATTCTGGCACGCTGGAAAACGCAAGGGACCTATCAATCGCTGGAAGCAGACGGCGTCCGCAGACCGGCGATCCGGCATCTCTGCGACGCAATCGAGATCGCTGCCGGCTTCGGCCAGCTGCCGCCCGACCTCCATCCGGCGGAGACTGTCGAGCTTCTCCAAGGTCTGCAGGACCGAGAGACCGGCCTTTTCCCGGAAGAGCATTCGCGAATGCATGGCAAGCCCCTCAGGGATGATCCAAAGGCGCTCTATAACGTCCTTGCGGTTGGCTATGCGCTTGAACTGCTTGGTTCCGGTCCACGCCAACCTGTCCATGCGGTCGAGCTCGGCGCCGGGGAGCTGGATGAATGGCTGAGCGCCCTGCCCTGGTCGACCCGGGCATGGCACGCCGGAAGCGTGGTCGATGCGATCGGCACCGCCATGTACTTCAACGCGAGGTATTTTCGCATCAGGCATTCACGGCAGGCGCTCTTCGAGTGGCTGAGCCACAATGCCAACAGCGTTTCGGGGCTCTGGGGTGAACCGACCGCGGCGGAAGGATGGCTTCAACCGGTGAACGGCTTTTATCGCCTGACGCGCGGCACCTACGCCCAGTTCGGCGTGGCACTTCCGCATCCGCATGCCTCACTCGAAACGGTTCACCTCAACTATCGCAACCACAAGGGCTTCGTTGGTGCAAAATACAATGCGTGCAACCTGCTCGATACGATTCATCCACTGTTGCTGATTGCCCGGCAGACCGACTACAGGCGGGCCGACGGGGAGGCGATCGCCCGCAAGCTCATATCGAGGGCGTTGGATAGATGGCGGGATGGCGAGGGATTCCCGTTTGCCGACGGTGGTGAACCGAGCTTGCAGGGAACGGAAATGTGGCTTTCCGTCATTCACCTGGCGGACGACTTCCTAGGACTGGCAGATTGCTTCGCATTCGTCCCTAGAGGCGTTCACCGGACGGCAACGGTGGGGCTGGGCATGTGACCACGCTTCGATCAACCGTGCAGTGATGCCGTCAGCCAAGCAGCGGCAAGGTCGCGCGCATTGCTTCGCTTGGATTTGATAGGCACGATCACATTGTAACGATCCTCCGCCGCAAGCTCGCCGCCGCCGATCTGCATCAAGGTTCCATCCTCCAGAAAGGTGCCGACCAGCATACGCCATCCCAAGGCAATGCCTTGCCCCGCGCGCGCGGCAGCGATGGTTTCGGTATAGTGGTTGAACCGAAGCGACGGCTTTACATTGAGGTTGGCGCCGGTCAGCGAAAACCACTGGGCCCAGCTATACCAGGATCGATCAAGGACGTCAGTCTCGATGAATTCGTCACTGGAGCCGAGCGGACCATCTCCTCGTCGCCTGAGATAGTCGGGAGAGCAGACGGGGCAAATGACGTCGCCGCGCGAGGCGATGACGGTGCTATCGCTGAACGGAGGCACACCATATCGAATTGCCACATCGACTTCGCCGTCGTCGAGAGCGAGCGGGCTGTCCTGGGATATCACCCGCACCAGAATACCCGGGTTCGCCCGGCGGAATTCGGCCAGCCGCGGCAGCAGCCAGAAAGAGGAGAACGCAACGGTCGCCCCTATGGTCAACACGTCCTGGCTGCGCGACTGGAGCGCTTCCACGCCCTCGGCAATATCGGCAAAGCTCTTGGCCAGGGTGGCTCCGAGGTTGATGCATGCCGCCGTCGGCTCGATCGCTCGATGCTTGCGCACGAATAAGGGCTGGCCGAATTCCTCCTCCAGCAATGCAATCTGCCTGCTGACCGCCGCCTGGGTGACGCCCAATTCGGCCGCAGCGGTGGTGAAGCTCTTCTTTCTGAGCACCGCCTCCAGGGTCACCAGGGCCGTCAGCGACGGGATCCGTCTTCTAAAGTGCATCACAGAACCCTCATCGCATGATAAAAACTTATGCGAAGCTAATTTTTTATGCCGTTGAAACATCGGAACTGCAAGGGCAATCTGGGGAAACTCTCGCATAAGAGGTTCTGATGCTAAACAAGCTCCCATCGTCCATTTCGGCTCTTCTCGACGCTCGTGCCAACGGTCACTCTCTGCCGGCCGGCCTTTACGTCAGAGAAGACGTGTTCGAAGCAGACATCGACGTCTTCTTCCACAATCACTGGATCTGTGTCGGTCTCGATTGCGATGTTCCCGAACCCGGCGACGCCACGGTCATCGATATCGGCAAGACGAGCCTGATCCTTCTGCGCGACGACGACGGAGAAATTCGCGTCCTGCACAATGTCTGCCGCCATCGCGGCTCCCGCCTTCTCGATCCGGGCAAGACGATCGTCTCGAAACTCGTCTGTCCCTATCACACCTGGACATACGAACTGACCGGTGAGCTCAGCTACGCGCCTCACATGGGCAAGGACTTCGACAAGGAGTGTCGGAGCCTCAAGCCCGTCACTTTCAAGTCGATCGGCGGACTGATTTATGTCTGTCTTTCCGACAATCCGCCCGAGGATATTGCCATCCTCGAACAGGCCATGACCGAGCGCCTCGCCCCCTACGATATCCGGAACGCAAAGGTTGCCTTCCAAACGGATGTCATCGAGGACGGCAACTGGAAGCTGACGATGGAAAACAATCGTGAATGCTACCATTGCTCCGCGAACCACCCGGAGCTCTGCGTCTCCTTCGTCGATCTCGACTTCGGCTTCGACCCCGAGACGCTGAGCCCGGAGGATCGCGAACAGGCCGAGGAGCATTTCAGGCTGTATGAAGAGCGGACGAAGGCGTGGGAGTCCGACGGCTTTCCCTCGGCTGCCGTCGAGCAGCTCGCCGATTGCGCCACCAACTTCCGCACCCAGCGGCTGATCATCGCAGGCGCCGGCGAATCCCAGACCCACGACGCCACCGCCGCATCCTCCAAGCTTCTCGGTCACATGACCCGCAAGGATCTCGGCGACACGCATCTTTGGGGCCACAACAGCTGGAACCACTTCATGGGCGACCATGCCGTGGTGGCAACCGTCATTCCGCTCTCCGCCGGCAAGACGCTTGTGAGGACCAAGTGGCTGGTCCACAAGGACGCCGTCGAAGGCGTGGATTACGATCTCGACAAGCTGACGGATGTCTGGGTCGCGACGACGGACCAGGACGCCGATCTCGTCGCGCGCTCCCATGCCGGCACTCTCGACCCAGCATATCAGCCAGGCCCCTACTCCCGGTTTTCCGAGACGAACCTCGACAAGTTCGCCAGCTGGTACATCGATCGGATGCGCGCCCATGGATACTAGGAGCCCGCAGATGCCCGTAGCCAGGGCCGCCCTTCACGACGTCTGGAACCCGGAAGAAGACGACGCGCTCGTCTGCCTTGACGTCCAGCAGGAGACCCATGACGTCAAGACCTTCACCTTCGCTTCGCGCGACGGCAAGCGGTTCGCGTTCAAGGCCGGCCAGTATTTTCTGTTCGACCTGGAACACAATGGAGAGGCTGAAAACAGGTGCTACAGCATCTCCTCCTCGCCGCATCGGACGAACGCTTTCTCCGTGACGGTGAAGCGCGTGCCCGGCGGAAAGATCTCCAACTGGCTTCACGACACACTGGTTCCCGGGGCGACCGTCAAGGCGAACGGCCCACTTGGCCATTTCATCAGGCCCGAGCGGTCGCGACGTAAGCTTCTGCTGCTGTCGGGCGGCTCCGGCATCACCCCCGTCATGTCCATTCTGCGGGAACTCGCCGACAGTTGCGAACCTGCCGACGTCGTCTTCATGCATGCTGGACGGACGCCGCAGGACCTGATCTTTCGCGACGAACTGGCCTGCATCGCCCGCAGGCTGAAAGGCCTTCGCCTGCATTTCCTCCCGGAGACCGTGGCCGGCGAGCCGTCCTGGCCCGGTCTGACCGGTCGCATTTCGAAAGACTATATTAGGCTTGCGGTTCCCGATATCGCCGAGCGGATCGTGATGTGCTGCGGCCCCGCACCGTTCATGGCCGCCGCGCGCGGCATTGCAGCCGAACTCGGCGTGCCCGCCTCAAATTATCTGGAAGAAAGCTTCGACGCAGCGGTCATTGACGAACCCGAAATCCCTGCGGTTCAGGAGGCAGCCGCCAAAGTCTTTCAGGTCACCTTCTCGAAGCAGGCCCGCAGCATCGAGGTAACAGGCGACCAGAGCGTGCTTTCTTGTGCGAAGAAGTCAGGCGTCAGGATCCCGTCGTCCTGTGCGAATGGCGTCTGCGGCACCTGCAAGTCGAAGCTTACGTCAGGCACGGTCGACATGAACCACAATGGCGGAATCCGCCAGAGGGAAATCGACGCCGGCTTCTTCCTGCCCTGCTGCTCCAAGCCGCTGAGCGATCTGGTCATCGAGCGCTGAACGCCGGGTACCGCACCACCCGAGGAAGATGTTGCGGGATTGCGCGTTCAGTGCGTTCTCAAAGCTGCCGCGCGATGCTGCGAAGGCGTTTGCCCGAATGTGCGCTTGAACGTTCTCGTAAACTGCGAGGCGTTTTCGAAGCCAACATCAAGCGCGATCTCGATCAGAGGCGCCTTCGATTGGGCAAGGATCGACTTCGCCCGCTCCATACGAACACGACTATAGGCCTTGGCAGGAGACATGCCCGTCTTGTCGATGAAGATTCTCTCCAACTGCCGTCGCGAGAGTCCAACCGTGCCGGCAAGCTTCTCGATCGACATGCTGCCGTCGACGAACTGCTCCATCGTGATCATCGCCGCCTTGACGCGGGCATCGTCATAATCGTCGTAAAGCGGACGCCGGGGCTGGACGTCCGCAGGTGCGCGGGCTCTCTCGATCTGCAGCACCTCCAGCGCGTTTCGTTCGGCGTCGCGGCTGATGTATTTCCTGACCAACAGCGCGGCCATGTCGGCTGAACTGCTGCCGCCGGCGCAAGACCCACGCTGGCGGTCGAGATTGAAGAGCCGGTCGGAACGAACGCTGAGGTCAGGAAACCGCTCCCGGAACTCCTTGTAGTGCAGCCAACTCACACAGGAGTCATGCCGCTTCATCAGGCCGGCCGCAGCGAGAATGAACGAGCCCGTGCACACGCCGATCAGCGGCACCTTCTTGGCGTCCGCCTGCTTGAGAAAAGCGATGGTCGCCTGGTCGACAGGGTTCTCCACCGTCAGAAGACCGCCGACGACCACAATGTAATCGAAGCGTGACGGATCGACAAAATCGGACGTCGGAGCGACCTGGACGCCGCAGCTCGCGGTGATCAGATGCCGCGTGCTGCCGATCACCTGCCAGTCGGCAAGAACCCTTCCGGAACGATCCTGCTCGTCGCTGGCAAGCCGCAGTGTGTCCACGAAGAGCGCGAAGGCGGACAGCGTGAACGATCGCGCCAGAACGAACCCCACCTTGAGCCGGGCAGCGGGCTTCGCGGCGCCGTCTGCCTGCCGATGCTGTCCGGGTCGCATGGTCATCTCATCACCGTTTCTGAATGCATTCACGAATCTGAAAACCGTGCGCCAGCGGATCACGATCGTCAACGAAAATGGTGTTGTGGCCGATGACGCGCGCCCAGCCTCCGATGCTTGGAAGAATGCCGCTGTAGGGTCCAATGCGTGCTTCGGCTTGGACCCGGCCAACCTGGCCGTCGAAAAGCCGTGCGCAGCCATCCGGAATATCCCGATATCCGGATATCGCCGGGGAGCGCCGCTGCGGCGCTCCCCGATCTCGTCACGCGGCCAGGACGCCGCTCTTCTTCGCGGTCCAGGTTGCCATATAGTCCATAAGTCCCGGGTTCAGGCAGTCGTAGGGCTCGAGGCCCGATGCCTTCAGCTGCGCTCTGACGGCGTCCATCTTGGCGGGGTCGAAGCCGCTTTCGATGATCGACGACACAAAGGCCGCAAAGCCCGGCTTCGCCCAGCCGCTCTCCTGAAAGCGCTCCGGATGGACGAACGACAATCCCTGGAACGGATGTTCGCGCATGACCGGCCCATACATATGAACGCCGCATTCCTTGCAGGCGTGGCGCTGGATCAAGGCTGTGGAATCGACGACGGCGAGCTTATCGCCATTCTCCTGGACTTCGACGCTTTCGGTTGGCGCGACGGCCACGACCGAAAAGACGGCACCGTCGGGCTTCCAGCACTTCGTGCAGCCGCAGGCGTGATTGTGGGCGATATCACCTTTGATCCTGACCTTCACGGGATTGCTTGTGCACTTGCAGACGAGCGTCCCGCCTGCGAAAGCAGCGTCAGTCGCCCGAAAGCCTGAATCCACTGCCGGATGTATGGCTATGCTGGTCATGGGTTTCTCCTCCCCTTCTGGGCCGTTTGCGATATGCCCGGCCAAGCTCTGCAATCAGTCTCCCAATCTTCGCGCGTGCCAGCGCAGATGGTCTTCCATGAATGTCGAAATGAAGAAGTAGGAGTGGCCGTAGCCTTCCTGCATGCGAAGCCGCAGGCTGATGCCGGCCGTCTCACAGGCTTGCCTGAGCTCGTCGGGGCGCAATCCATCCTCCAGGAAGCTATCCGCCGTCCCTTGATGGACGAGGAATTCCGGGAACCGGTGCCCGTCTTCGATCAGCGAGCAGGCATCATACGCCCGCCAGCGCGCTTCATCCGCTCCGAGATATTTTCGGAATGCCGGCTTTGACCAGCCGGAGACCGTGGGATGGCTGATCGGCGCGAAGGCCGAGCAGCTGCCGAAACGTTCGGGGTTCTTGAGCGCGATCGTGATCGCGCCATGTCCCCCCATCGAGTGACCGAAGATTCCCTGTCGCGTCATGTCGACCGGAAACTCGGCTGCGATAAGCTTCGGCAATTCATCGACGATGTAGCTGTACATCCGATAGTTCTTAGCGAACGGCGGCTCGGTGGCGTCGACATAAAAGCCGGCACCTTTTCCGAACTGCCAATTGTCCGGTTCGTCCGGGACGGCGTCGCCCCGCGGGCTGGTGTCGGGGCAGACGATGATCATGCCGAGTTCCGCGGCAAGACGCCGATACTCGCCCTTGTCCATGACATTGGCGTGCGTGCACGTCAGGCCGGACAGGTACCATAGAACCGGCAGCTTCCGTGCTTTGGCCTGCGGCGGCAGGAATACCGCAAAGGTCATGTCGCAGTCGCAGACATCCGAGCGATTGACGTAAACGCCCTGGGTGCCGCCATGAGAATTTTCGGTCGAGATGGTCTTCATGGCTCAGTACACGACCACGCCACGGATGCTCTTGCCCTTGTGCATCAGCTCGAAGCCCTTGTTGATGTCTTCGAGCGGCATGGTGTGGGTGATCATCGGATCGATCTGGATCTTGCCTTGCATGTACCAGTCGACGATCTTCGGCACATCGGTGCGGCCGCGGGCGCCGCCGAAGGCGGTGCCCATCCAGTTGCGGCCGGTAACCAGCTGGAACGGACGGGTGGAGATTTCCTGGCCGGCGCCGGCAACACCAATGATAATCGACTTGCCCCAGCCGCGATGCGATGCTTCCAGCGCCTGACGCATCACCTTGGTGTTGCCGGTGCAGTCGAAGGTGTAGTCGGCGCCGCCGATCAGGTCGCCGTGGCGCTTCGTCAGGTTGACGAGACAGGGCACGATGTCGTCGCCGACCTCCTTCGGATTGACGAAGTGGGTCATGCCGAACTTTTCGCCCCAGGCCTTGCGGTCAGGGTTGATATCGACGCCGATGATCATGTCGGCGCCGGCAAGGCGCAGGCCCTGGAGCACGTTGAGACCGATACCGCCGAGTCCGAAGACGATCGCCGTGGCGCCGATCTCGACCTTGGCGGTGTTGATGACGGCGCCGATGCCGGTCGTCACGCCGCAGCCGATATAGCAGATCTTGTCGAACGGGGCGTCCGGATTGACCTTGGCAAGGGCGATCTCCGGCAGCACGGTGAAGTTCGAAAAGGTCGAGCACCCCATATAGTGGTGGATCTTGTCCTTGCCGATCGAAAAGCGGCTCGTTCCATCCGGCATCAGCCCCTGGCCCTGGGTTGATCGAATCGCGGTGCAGAGATTGGTCTTGCGGCTGAGGCAGGAATAGCACTCGCGGCATTCCGGGGTGTAGAGCGGAATAACGTGGTCGCCCTTCTTGACCGAAGTGACGCCGGGGCCGACATCGACGACGATGCCGGCGCCCTCATGGCCGAGAATGGCCGGGAAGAGGCCTTCGGGATCGGCGCCCGACAGGGTGAAATCGTCGGTGTGGCAGATGCCCGTCGCCTTGACCTCGACCAGCACTTCGCCGGCTCGCGGCCCCTCCAGCTGCACGGTCATCACTTCGAGCGGTTTTCCTGCCTGTGTGGCCACGGCGGCGCGAACGTCCATTTTGATATCCTTCCTCTTAATTTGAATTCTGATGCTGCATATTCGAAGGGGCCGGTTCTCGCCGATCTGCTGCTGCGTCACCGCGAGACTTCACGCTCTCGCGTTCGGCTTTTCGTTCATCTCAGGCTCGTTGTTGCCACGGCCCCCATCACCTCTCCCGCTCAACCTGGCACCAGACCGCCAGCAGCGGCCGGGCCGTGCATCTTATCGCGAAAGATTGGCCGGCGTCGTTCGCAAAGACCGTCCCGATAGCGGCAGAGAACCACTCGGAATCGCCAAGACGAATTTCACCCGGCGAAAGCAGAATGAAGGCGCGGGGCTGGGTCTGAACATGATCGGGAAATCTTGTATAGCGATCCATGTAGATCACGCCGACCCTGAGATCGGCGCGCTCCTCCATGCCGCCGGGACCGACCAAGACCGCATGGGAATGCGTATCGCCAAAATTCAGGCTTGCGAACGGACCGGAGCGGCCGCGTCTCCAGAGCAGCTTATCGGCGAGACTCTGGAACTGGCAGGCGATCGCCTCGTATTTCCGTCCCGATTTCGCAAGATGGTTGATGGCGTCATCAAGCCCCTCCGGCGCGCCGGGAAGAGACCCGCCCTCCGGGCGCACCTTGCCGGTCTTGAGCAGCCTCTGGAGAACCTTGCCCGCGACGAAGCTGGCGACGGCAGGAGCCTCCGCCGACAGCATCAGGCCGCCGATGTCATTTAGAAATTCCTGCAGCGGCCGAGAGCGCCTTTCTCTGCCGATGTCGTGCAGCCGTATATATGCCGGCTTCTCGTCATCGTTGAGAAGAAGGTCGGCACCAGGTTTGATTGGACGTCCCACGACGCGCGCCACGTTCGGTCTCCCCCGCTAGAGCGCCTTTTGCAATTCCGGCAGGACATCGAAGAGATCGGCGACCAATCCGTAGTCGGCGACCTGGAAGATCGGCGCCTCCTCGTCCTTGTTGATGGCGACGATCACCTTCGAATCCTTCATGCCGGCCAGATGCTGGATGGCGCCCGAAATGCCACATGCAATATAGAGCTGCGGCGCCACCACCTTGCCGGTCTGGCCGACCTGCCAGTCGTTCGGCGCATAACCGGCATCGACGGCGGCTCTGGATGCGCCGACGGCAGCACCGAGCTTGTCGGCGAGCGGCAGGATGACTTCCCTGAACTTTTCCGCCGAGCCGAGTGCCCGGCCGCCGGAGATGATGATCTTCGCCGAGGTCAGTTCCGGCCGGTCTGAGGCCGACAGCGCATCGGCGACGAAGGTGGAAAGACCCGGGTCGGAAACCGCCGGGATTGCGTCGATCGTTGCCGAGCCACCCTCCGGCGCGGAGGCAAAGGATGCGGTGCGCACGGTGATCACCTTCTTGGCGTCCGTTGCCTGCACCGTCTGGATGGCGTTGCCGGCATAGATCGGCCGCTTGAAGGTGTCGGACGAGATCACCTCGATGATTTCGGAGACCTGGGCGACGTCGAGAAGAGCGGCCACCCGCGGCAGAACATTCTTGCCGACCGAGGTGGCAGCCGAGATGATCGTGTCGTAGCTGGCGGAGAGCGAAACGATCAGGTCGCCGAGCGGTTCGGCCAGATTGTTGGCGAGTTCGTCGCTTTCGGCGAGCAGCACCTTGGAGACGCTGGCAAGCTTGGCGGCGGCATCGGCAGCGGGCTTGGCGCCTTTGCCGGCAACGAGAATATGAACATCGCTTGCCTGGTCCTTGGCGATCTTGGTTGCCGCCGTCAGCGCCTTGGCGGTCTGATCGGACAGGCTGGCATTGTCGTGGTCAGCCAGAAGAAGAATGGTCATGATATTGGCTCCTGTTCCAAGCTGATTACAGCACGCCGGCTTCGTTTTTGAGCTTGTCGATCAGTTCGGCGACCGACTTGACCTTGACGCCGGCCTTGCGGCCGGACGGCTCCTCGGTCTTCAACACCTTGAGGCGCGGCGTGGTGGAGACACCGAAGTCGCCGGGCGTCTTCTTGTCGAGCGGCTTCTTTTTCGCCTTCATGATATTCGGCAGCGAGGCATAACGCGGTTCGTTCAAGCGCAGATCGGTGGTGACGACCGCCGGCAGCTTGATCTCGATCGTCTGCAGGCCGCCATCGACTTCGCGGGTGACAGTTGCTTTGCCATCACCGATCTCGATCTTCGAGGCGAAGGTCGCTTGGGCGATTCCCATCAGTGCTGCCAGCATCTGGCCGGTCTGGTTCGAATCGTCGTCGATCGCCTGCTTGCCAACGATGATCAGCCCCGGCTGTTCGGCATCGGCCACAGCCTTCAAGATCTTGGCGACAGTGAGCGGCTCGATTTGATCGTCGGTCTCAACCAGGATCGCCCGATCGGCGCCCATCGCAAGGGCGGTCCTCAGCGTCTCCTCGGCCTTGGCCGGACCGATCGAGACGACCACCACTTGCTCGCACTTGCCGGCTTCCCTCAGCCGCAGCGCCTCTTCCACCGAGATCTCGTCGAACGGGTTCATCGACATCTTCACATTGGTTAGCTCGACACCCGTGTCATCCGGCTTCACCCGGATCTTCACGTTGTAGTCGACAACCCGTTTGACTGGGACGAGAATCTTCATGGGCAACTCCCCTTTATTTCTAAACTGCTGGCCGTCAGTTCGGCCGTTCGGCAAGCAATGCCCAGAAGGCGAAGAGCGGCGTGTCGAGCGACCTCATGGCATGTCGGATGTCAGGGACATTGTAGAACGACCCACCGATACCTGGCGAGAACCAGTCTCCCTCTCCTTGCTGGAACTCTCCATCGGAAAGCACGAGATAGACTTCCTCGGGCGCATGATCATGATCCGGATAGCGCACGTGAGGCGCCATCAACGTCACACCGATCCACAGATCGCTCCGCTCTTCCAATCCTCCCGGGCCGATAATCATGGCATTGGCATGCCCATCGACAAAATTGTCGCTGGCCGTGTGGTCATACTTGGTGCGCCGATGCCATTCAAGCATTGGCTCGACGCCTTTGAACCCCTCGATCAAACGTGTCAGCGAAGGATAGGACGTATCGAAGGAAAGCGCCACATCAAGCTGAGCACACACGGGCAATCGGCTTCCCGGCCCCGTACGCGCGATCCCTGGGCGCTCCAGCGCCGCAAAAATCTGACGGACCGAACGGCGGGCCTCTGGGGCCTTCGCGAACTGGTCGAAAGCCGCGAACGTCGCATCCAGGAAGATCTGGAGGCTTTCATTGCGTAACCTCATGTCATCACCTCCCGAGACGATCGACCGGCAAGCGGTCCACTGTAGCGATTAGATATCTTTCGCGATCCGCAGGCCGTCATAGACGGCGGCATGGGTGTTGCGTGCGGCGACCGCGTCGCCGATCCGGAACAGCTGAAACTTGCCATCAGGATTGCGGATCACGGACTGCGGCTCTCCGGAAAGAAGCTGGTCGTGCGACATTTCGCCGAGATTGCTCGAGCTGGGTTTCAGTTCGAAATAGAGCTCGTCGAGCGGAATGGTCCCATGATTGACGACGATCTGGTCGAAGCTCTGCTGCCTGGCAATCCCGCCGTAATCGCTGCCGACATGGGCGACGAGCTGGTTGCCGCTCTTCTCGACGGCCTCGAGACGATAGGTGACGGTGAAGGTCACGTCGTGCTTCTGGAGAGACCGCATATAGGGCACCAGGTTCATGGCCATGACCTCGGGCGCGAAGGAGCGGTCCGGCGTCATGATCTCGACCTTGGCGCCCGCCTTGGCGAGGAACTCAGCTGCCTGGAGGCCGGCATGGTCGCCGGCATCGTCGAAGATCAGCACGTTGGTTCCAGGCTTCACGTCGCCGGAGATGATGTCCCATGACGAGACCACCAGCTCGTTGCCGCTGGCGAGAACCTCGGTATGCGGCAAGCCGCCGGTCGCGATGATGACCACATCGGGATTCTCGGCTCCGATGGTGTCCGCTTCCGCCCATGTGTTGAAGTGGAAGGTGACGTCGTATTTCTCGCACTGGCTCATGCGCCAGTCGATGATGCTGCTCATCTCCCTGCGGCGCTCGCTTTGGGCGGTGAGCCGGATCTGACCGCCGGGATTGTTCGCCGCTTCGAAAACCACGACCTGGTGGCCGCGTTCTCCGGCGACGCGCGCCGCTTCCAGACCGGCCGGGCCGGCGCCGACGATGACGACCTTTTTCCTGGCGTCGGCCTTCGCCACGATATGCGGCATGGTCAGTTCGCGGCCGGTGGCGGCATTGTGGATACAGAAGGCGGCCCCGCCCTGGTAGATGCGATCGAGACAGTAATTGGCGCCGACGCAAGGACGAATATCGTCTTCGCGCTTTTCCATGATCTTGCGGACGATATGGGGGTCCGTCATGTGAGCGCGTGTCATGCCGATCATGTCGACCTTGCCGGAGGCGATCGCGTGGCGCGCGGTGGCGACGTCAGGGATTTTCGCCGCATGGAAGGTCGGGAAATCGGTTGCGGCGCGAATTTCGCCGGCGAAATCGAGATGCGGTGAATTCGCCATGCCCTGGATCGGGATCACGTCGGTCAGACCCGCATCGGTATCGATGTGACCGCGGATCACGTTGAGGTAATCGATCAGGCCACTTGCCTTCAGGCGCTTGGAAATTTCGATCCCGTCGCCCTTGCCGGTGCCGCCGGGAAGACATTCGTCGGCAGTATAGCGCACGCCGAGAATGAAGTCGTTCCCCACCCTTTGCCGGATCGCCTTGAAGACATCGAAGCAGAAGCGCAAACGGTTGTCGAGGGAGCCGCCATAGGGACCATCGAGCTCGTTGGTGAGCGGAGACGTGAACTGATCGATCAGGTGGCCGTAGGCTTCCAGTTCGACACCGTCCATGCCGCCTGCCTTCATGCGCTCCGCAGCGTCGGCGAAATCCTTGATGATGCGCTCGATGTCCCAATCTTCCATCTTCTTCGGGAAGGAGCGGTGGGACGCCTCGCGATGATGCGATGGCGCCACGACCGGCAGCCAGTCGCCCTTGTCCCAGCGCGTGCGCCGGCCGAGATGAGTGAGCTGGATCATGATCGCCGCACCCTCTTCATGCACGGCGTCGGTCATTTCCCTAACCCAGGGCACGATCTCGTCCTTATAGGCGAGCAGGTTGTTGAAGACCGGCGGGCTGTCCCTGGAAACCGCGGCCGAGCCAGCCGTCATCGTCAAGGCCACGCCGCCCTTTGCCCGCTCCACCGTATAGGCGCGATACCTCTCCTTTGGCATGCCGTCCTCCGGATAAGCCGGCTCGTGGGAGGTCACGATGATACGGTTGCGTAGCGTCAAATGCTTGAGCTGGTAAGGCTGAAGAAGGGGATCGTTCGACATGGGCGGCGGTTCCGGATTAAAACGTCAGAGGAGACGCTAAGCACAATGTACATATGTGTCAACATTGAAAACAGCTTGGTCGTCGATTTAGACACTGATGTACATTTTTCTTGTGCGTGGCTTGATAATCTGATAGGAGATCATCCATGGATCAGGCTTTGAATGATACAGGCTGGCGCGGATCACAGGAGGGATGGCTGGAAGCAGCATACCACTCGCTGCTGGATTCCGGCGTGGATTCGGTGAAAATTCTGCCGCTGGCGAAGAAGCTCAACCTCTCGCGCACGAGCTTCTACTGGTTCTTCAAGGACCGGGAGGAACTGCTGGCCGGGCTCGTGGCGCGGTGGCGCGACAAAAACACCGGCAACATCGTCAAACAGTCCGAAGCCTACGCGGAATCGCTCGCCGAGGCGATGCTCAACGTCTTCGATTGCTGGCTCAACAATGATCTGTTCGACGCCAGGTTCGAATTCGCCGTGCGCAGCTGGGCGCTGCAGTCCGACGAGATTCTTGCCGAGGTCCGGCAAGCCGATCAGCTCCGGCTCGATGCGCTCAAGCGGATGTTTATCCGGTTCGGGCTACCAGAAGCGACATCGGATGTCCGAGCGCGAACAACGTACCTCGTGCAGATCGGATACATCTCTATGCAAGCCAAGGAGGAACTCGCCGTCCGCATGAAACGGATTCCCGAATATATCGCGATCTACACCGGCGAAGTGCCGCAGCAGAGGGAGCTCGATCGCTTCTTCTCCCGGCATGGCTATAGGCCGGGTTAGGGAAGGCCGGGATGAGCGCTTTCTTGAGAATCGGGATCATTGGTGGCGGTGGCTGGCTTGGCGGAGCAATCGCCGGCTCGATCCTTGGTGCCGGCCTGGTCGAACCTCGAAACCTCTCCCTCTCTTATCGCAGCGAGCAGCCGCGCCGCTTCCCGAATTCTTTCCTGACCACCGACAATCAGGCGCTTGCCGACCGTTCGGACGTGATCCTTCTCTCCGTCCGTCCTGATGACTGGCATGCTCTTGATGTCGATGCCGGTGGCAAGCTGGTCATCTCGGTCATGGCGGGCATCCGCCTGGACGCACTTTCCGAGCGCCACAACACCGGTCGCGTCGTCCGCGCTTTGCCGAACGCCGCCGCCGAAGTCGCCAAATCCTATACGCCGTGGATTGGCGCGAGCGCTGTCACCGAAGACGACCGGGCGCTCGTCCACGCGATTTTTCAGGCATGCGGATCTGAGGACGAGGTCGCAAGGGAAAGCGACATCGATTACCTCACCGGCCTTTCCGGGTCCGGACCGGCATTCCCGGCGCTACTCGCCGCCGCCATGATGCGCGACGCCGTCGCAAACGGCCTGCCGGGGGAGATTGCGCGCCGCGCCGTCAACACGGTGATCACGGGCGCCGGCCGCCTGCTGGAGCGCCGCGACGAATGTCCCGATGACGTCGTTCAAACCTTTCTCGGCTATCGCGGCACCACTGCAGCGGCCATCGAAGCCATGCGCGCTGCCGGGTTCGACGCTTCGGTCGCGAAGGGACTATCGGCGGCATTCAAGAAATCGGTGAGTATGGGAGACGCTTCCTGACAACCGTTGGAGCGGGTCCTGCGGCGCCCCGCTTAGCAAAACCGGCCGCTAAACAGAGGGAACGAGAATGAAAAAACTACTCGCATCGACATGTCTGACGTTCGGCCTGATCGGCGGGGCGTCTTTCGCCAGCGCCGCCGAATGCGGCACTGTCACCATCGCCAGCATGAACTGGCAGAGTGCCGAGGTTCTCTCCAACCTCGACAAGTTCATCCTGAACGAAGGTTACGGCTGCCAAGCGGAAATCACCGTCGGCGATACCGTTCCGACGATCACCTCGATGGCTGAAAAGGGCCAGCCGGATATCGCGCCGGAAGCCTGGATCGACCTGCTGCCCGACGTCGTCAAGAAGGGAACGGAAGAAGGCCGGATCGTCCAGGTCGGCTCTCCGCTGCCCGATGGCGGCGTCCAAGGCTGGTGGATTCCCAAATATCTGGCCGACGCCCATCCCGACATCAAGACCATCGGCGACGTGCTGAAGCATCCAGAACTCTTCCCCGCTCCCGAGGACCCGAAGAAGGGCGCCATCTACAACGGACCGCAGGGCTGGGGCGGCACCGTGGTGACCACGCAGCTCTACAAGGCCTTCGAAGCCGACAAGGCCGGCTTCACCCTCGTCGATACCGGCTCGGCTGCCGGCCTTGATGGCTCGATCTCCAAGGCTTACGAACGCAAGGAAGGCTGGGCCGGCTACTACTGGGCGCCGACCGCGCTGCTCGGCAAGTATCAGATGGTCAAGCTGGAAGCCGGCGTGCCGAACGACCCCGCCGAATGGAAGCGCTGCAATACCGTCGCCGACTGCCCCGATCCGAAGCCGAACGCATGGCCGGTCGACAAGATCGTCACCCTCGTTGCAAAGCCTTTCTCGGAAAAGGCCGGGCCCGAGGTGATGGACTACCTGACCAAGCGCTCCTGGAGCAACGACACGGTCAACAAGCTGATGGCGTGGATGACCGAGAACCAGGCAACCGGCGAGGACGGTGCCAAGCACTTCCTCAAAGAAAACAAGGGCCTCTGGACCAAGTGGGTTTCGCCTGAGGCAGCCACGAAGATCGAAGCTGCGCTCTAGGACAGGATGATTTCAGGCCGGATCGGCCTAAAATCTGAATGCTGTTCTAAATTAAATAGTCAGAGCATGATGTCTGCGAAAGCCGCTCACAGTTTTCGGCATCATGCTCTAACGCCGACAACTGCGGTGCGCTTAATGCGCACCGCCTTTCGCTGCCGATAAAATCAAAAAGACTGCCACGGCTCTTTGAAGAAAAAGGGGAACCGAATGGAATGGTTTTATAAATTCCCGCATATGGATGACGATGCCCTTCGCAATCTGAAGAAGGCGATCGATGACGGCTTTCGCGCATTTACCCGCAGCTATGGCGACGCGATCGAAAACCTCTTCTCCCCGCTGCAGCATTTCCTGATCGCCGCCGACCGCTTCATGACGCAGACGCCGTGGCCGATCATTACGGCAATCATCCTTGTCATCGCATGGTTTGCGAGCCGCAGCCTGAAGATCGTCTTCGGCTGTCTCGTGACACTGCTGCTGATCGGCTATTTCGACATGTGGGACGATACGATGCGGACGGTGTCGATGATCTTCGTCTGTACCGTGCTCTCCATCGCCATCGGCATCCCGATGGGGATATTGATGGCGCGTTCCGACCGGCTGCAGCGCGTTATCAATCCGATCCTCGACGTTATGCAGACCATGCCGAGCTTCGTCTATCTCATCCCTGTGGTCATGCTGCTCGGCATCGGCAAGGTGCCGGGACTGATCGCCGTCGTCATCTACGCCATTCCGCCGATGATAAGGCTGACCGACCTCGGCATCCGCCTGGTCGACAAGGACGTGCTCGAGGCAGCCGATGCCTTCGGAACATCGAGCGCGCAGAAGCTGTTCAAGGTCCAATTGCCGCTGGCGCTTCCCACCATCATGGCCGGCATCAACCAGACCATCATGATGGCGCTCGCCATGGTGGTCGTTGCCTCGATGATCGGCGTCCAGGGCCTTGGCCAGCCGGTTCTGAAGGCCATCGCCAACCAGTACTTCACCCTGGGTATTTTCAACGGCCTTGCCATTGTCGGCATTGCCATCATCTTCGACCGGGTCAGCCAGGCGTATGGCAAACGGCTCCAGAAGCATCGGGAGATCGTCCATGGCTGATCAACGTTTCGGCGGCATCAAGATCCGCCACCTCTACAAGATCTTCGGTCCCAACCCTGCCGCTCATGTCGATGCCGTCCAAAAGGGATTGTCGAAGACCGAGCTCAACGAAAAGCACGGCCACGTGCTCGGCCTGAAAGATATCAATGTCGAGATACCCTCGGGCCGCATCCAGGTCATCATGGGCCTTTCGGGTTCGGGCAAGTCGACGCTCATCCGCCACATCAATCGCCTGATCGATCCAACCGCCGGAGAAGTGCTTGTCGACGGCGTCGATGTGGTGAAAATGAACGAGACCGAATTGCGCGCGTTTCGCCGGCACCAGACGGCAATGGTGTTTCAGAAGTTTGCGCTTCTGCCGCACCGCAATGTTCTCGACAATACCATCTTCGGCCTCGAAGTGCAGGGCATGGAGCGCTCGAAAGCCGCCGACGTCGCCATGGGCTGGCTGGAGCGGGTCGGCCTGAAGGGCTTCGAGAGCAAATATCCCAACCAGCTATCGGGCGGCATGCAGCAGCGCGTCGGGCTGGCACGAGCCCTCTCGAACGATGCGCCGGTTCTGCTGATGGACGAAGCCTATTCGGCACTCGACCCTTTGATCCGTACGGATATGCAGACAGTCCTTCTCGACATTCAGAAGGAGATCAAGAAGACCATCGTCTTCATCACCCACGATCTCGACGAAGCCCTTCGGCTGGGCGATCAGATTGCGATCCTGCGCGATGGCGAAGTCATCCAGCAGGGCACCAGCCAGGACATCGTTCTGCGTCCGGCCGACGCCTACATCGCCAACTTCGTCAAGGAGGTCAATCGCGGCCGGGTCATCCAGGTCGATGCCGTCATGACATCCTTGCATTCCGGTGCGGTGCCAGGCGGATTGACGATTGCATCAGGAACGACCGTCGAAGAGGCCGTCCGGATGTTGGCATCGGCGCAGGACAACGATGCGAGGGTGATTTCGCCATCCGGGGAAGCATTGGGCCTTGTCACCTTCCGCCAGCTCGCGGGTGCGATGGTGAACTCGCAGGAGGTGGCTCCCCAACGCGATAGCGCCCTCTCGATCGCGCTCTGAAGCTGCGCTTGCGGCTGTCTCTCCGTTTCGTTGGCGACACCGATATCTGGCAGGTCGCCATCTCCGGAACCTGGAGTCGGCCGTCTGATGATTGGGGCTGAACGAGGGCTGGCGCGGCTGCGCAACCGCCTGGAAGCTCGCTGAAGATGAGCAACTGATGACGATTCTCTCGCCCGATCCCTTCCGAGCGCGGCGGCCGGCAGGCCGCACCGCGGAAGATACGGCTTGAGGCGAGTGCTTGCGTATACATTTTGCGCAGGAGCAGTCCAGACTGCGTAGCGAAAAGCCGATCGGCCGACAATATCGGCGCCTGACAATTGCTCCATGGCTGGAGAATAATAAGATCAATCCTGACCAAGACCATGATGGTTTGCGGTCTCTAAGCCAAAAGGCCCGTCCATCCGTCGCCCCCAGAAGGATGGAAGGGATCATACATACGCACCCCATCCCGTGCGTATGCTTGCATGCCTGTCTGCCTGCCGAAGGCTCCTTAAACGGTCCACTATAAAACCTTCGGCAGGCGACTGCGCGGCTCTCGGATGGACATTCCTACAAACTTCAGATGATGAGCGTCTCGGCAAGGTCGCGGCAGTTGAACCTGTGGCATGGCAGCTGCAGCTGCAGCTGCAAGATCGCGTCTTCAGCGCAATCGATTTACCGGCGGACTGCCGTCATAACCGGTAGCGCAAATCTTGCCAATCGCCGCATGTTCTGTCAGTTCCTGCCGTCTCGCAAAAACATCTGAGCTCTGCCGGAACGATCGATGGTGCATGTAAAGGGTTGGTCTTTCTGACGCTTGCCACGCCCGAATTCGGGCTGGATCGGCTGCCGAAAGCCGCTGATCCGAGACCGACCATGCGGAAATCCACCTGCTCCGCGGCAAGCAGCTTCACTATAAGTTACAATCGTCTAATATACAGGCGAGCTCCGCCCATCCACACCGGCTGCTGGCCCTGATGAAGTCCCGCGACGGCGCATGCATGACGACCGGCAAGACTGGCAGAGGTAGGCGCGCCGATCCGGCGCCCGCGCGGATCGCGCATCACACTGGCATCTCAGAGCGGTCAAGAAGGGCATGTCGAAACAGCCACATCGAACAATGGGAGCAGCATGACAGAAAATAGCACTGCCCCATTCTCATTTCGATTTAGCGGTTCGTCCTTCGACAACATGGTCGAAACGCTGGGGGGTGCTTTTGGCGCGTTTGATGCCGAGCCTGTCGGCCGCGCCCAGGACTTCCATTGGGGACTGGATTTCTCCGTCTGTGACAAGGCCGTTCTGCTGACGGGTTATCATGAGGCGGAGTTTCAGTTCAATATCGAGCCGACCGTCGATACGTCGGAGTATCTGTCGATTGTAGTGCCGCGCAGCGGCGGCATGGGGGTAACCTATGGATCGTCCCGCATCGCCGAGGCCGGGCAAGGAAAATTGCTTCTCTATAACAATTTCGAACCCGACAGCGTCATCATGCATGGGCAATCAAACGTCATCGACGAGTTGCTGATCAACTGGCCTGTCATCCTCCAGACGATCGGCCAGACATTCGAGATGCCGTTCAGCGGCTCCCTCGACCTACTGCCGGAACTGGATCTGTCCAAGCCCGCCGGGCGGTTGATCGGCAACCTCACGGAAACGATTATCTTAGGCATGCGCGACGATGGCCCCTTGCTGCAGTCGCCGATCGCCATGGCGCATATGACGCAGGCGCTGGCCGATCTGGTCGTGCGCCTAGTGCCTCACCGGCTATCGCATTTCCTGGAGAATGGCCCGTCCCTGATCGCCCCCCGGCACGTCCGCAGGGCGATCGAATTCATGCACGCCAATATCGATCAGCCGATCACAATGCTGAAGGTGGCCGAAGCGGCCGGCGTATCCAGCCGGGCGCTCGAAACCGGTTTTCGTGCATTCAGAGGAACCTCTCCCGCCGCCTATCTGCTGACGCTTCGGCTGCGCGCCGCGCGCCAGGATCTCATCGATCCCGAGAGCAAGGAGACCATGAAGGCCATCTGCCTCAAATGGGGCTTCTTTCATTTCGGCCGGTTTTCGGCAGTCTATAAAGCCACATATGGAGAATACCCCTCCGACACCAGGAAACGCCTGATCGGTCGATAATGGCCTCAGCTTGCGGCGAGTACGCAGGTGGCCGGCGCTGACACAGTGTATTTATGTCTCGTCCCGCGGCGGCAACGTGTAGTGCACTCTCATGGTCCTCGGATCCCGCTTCACGATCTGCAGCAGGCCTTTGCGCTCCGCCAGGCCGTTGAGTTCCCTGAGCACGAGAGAATGCGCGATCCCCAGCTTGCGCGCAAAGGCGCGACTGTCACGGGCAATCCCGAGTTCCGCGGCGACAAGGAGACCGGCCTGTATGGATGTCAGCCTGATATCCCTGTCTTGCGCCGCAGCGACGAGGGCAAGAAAGCGATCGGCCTCTGACGCCTCCTCGCTCACGCAGCTTTTCGCCGGCGGAAGGAAACCATGATGGATTTCGAGGTCGGCGTATCGCTTTCCCTGCCGGAGCTGCCGAGCGGCACGAGCACGTTCAGTTCGGGATAATAACCCGCTATGCTTCCCCGCGGAATATCATAGGGCACAAAGCGGAAATTCTCAGCGATGCGCTCGATACCGTCCTCATGCTCGCCGACCACGTCGACCCGGTCACCGGCCTTGGCATTTATCGCCGTCAGGTCGGCCGGATGAATGAAGATGACCTGCCGCTCCCCGTAGACGCCGCGGTATCGGTCATCGAGACCATAGACGGTCGTATTGTATTGATCGTGTGACCGGAACGTCTGCAGGGCGAAACGCCCCTCGCCCTTTCGCGCCCGCTGATGCACCGTCTCGTCGGGAAGCGCCTCGGAAGAAAATGATGCCTTGCCTGTCGGCGTATCCCACTCCCGATGGGCGGCCGGGTTGCGCAGGTGGAAACCGCGCGGCTTGCGCAGGCGCCTATTGTAATTTTCGAAGCCTGGGATGGTCGCCTCGATATGATCGCGGATGCGGTCGTGGTCGTCGGCAAGCTCTGACCAGTCGACCACGGCGGAGCCGACCGTCGCTTGTGCAATGCCGGCAATGATGGCGACTTCCGAGAGGAGATGCGGCGAGGCCGGGCGATTGATGCCGGCGGAACCGTGCACCATGCTCATCGAATCCTCGACGCTTATGAGCTGTGAGTTGCCCGCCGCGTTCAGATCCATCTCGGTGCGTCCGAGGCACGGCAGGATGAAGGCCGTCTCGCCGGGCATGAGATGCGAATGATTGGGTTTGGTCGCGATGTGCACCGTCAGTTTCAGCCGCCGCAGCGCCTTTTCAACCAGGGCGCTGTCGGGCGTGGCGCGGGCGAAATTGCCGCCAAGCCCGATGAAGGCTTCCGCCGAGCCGTCGAGCATTGCGCCGATCGCGGCAAGGACATTGTGGCCTTGTTCGCGGGGAACGGTGAAGCGGAAGTGCTCCTCCAGCGCATCGAGGAAATCATCCGCCGGCCTTTCATTGATGCCGACGGTGCGGTCGCCCTGCACGTTGGAATGGCCGCGAACGGGGCAAAGGCCGGCACCGGGCTTGCCGATATTGCCGCGCAGGAACATGAAATTGGCGATCTCGCGGATCGTCGCGACGGAATGCAGGTGCTGGGTCACGCCCATCGCCCAGGTGCAGATGACCCGCTCGGCGTTGATATAGACATCGGCCGACCGTTCGATGTCCTGCCGGCTCAGTCCCGATTGGTCCTCAATGTCAGCCCAGCAAGTCGCCTCGACCGCTGCCCGGTATTCTGCAAAACCATCGCAATGTTCGGCGAGAAATGCGTGGTCGAGAACGGAAGGCAGGCCGGCGGCGACGGCTGCTTCTTCCGCGGCCAGAACGGCCTTTGCCATCCCGCGCACCGCGGCCATGTCGCCGCCGAGTTGCGGCTGCAGATAAAGGCTGGCGATATCGGTCGAACCGCCGCGCAGCATCTCGACCTTGTCCTGCGGGTCGGAGAAGCGCTCCAGCCCACGTTCGCGGATGGGATTGAAGACGACGACGCGCGCGCCGCGGATCGCCGCCCGGCGCAAGTCGCCGAGCATCCTCGGATGGTTGGTGCCCGGGTTCTGTCCGATCACGAAGATCGCGTCGGCCTCTTCGAAATCCTCCAGCAGCACGGTACCCTTGCCCGCACCGACCGCCTGGCGCATGGCGATGCCGCTTGCCTCGTGGCACATATTGGAGCAATCGGGAAAATTGTTGGTGCCGTAGACGCGCACGAACAGTTGGTAGAGGAAGGCGGCCTCGTTGCTCGCCCGGCCCGACGTGTAGAATTCCGCCCGGTTGGGATTATCGAGGCCTGTCAGAATACTGCCGATCTCGGCAAAGGCATCTTCCCACGCGACCGGCAGGTAACGGTCGCTCGCCGCATCGTAGCGCATCGGATGCGTGAGGCGGCCGTTGAGTTCCAGTTCATAGTCCGTCAGCTGGCGAAGCTGCGATACCGTATTCTCCGCGAAGAAGGCCGGAGTTGCCCGTTTCTCCGTTGCCTCCCAGGCGACGGCCTTTACGCCGTTCTCGCAGAACTCGAACGACGATCCGTGCTCCGGATCGCCCCAGGCGCAGCCCGGGCAATCGAATCCATCCGGCTGGTTCGCCTTCAGCATCGTCCGCGCCCCTGAAATGGGCATGCCGCTTTGCAGCAAACGCTTGCCGCAGCTCTTCAAAGCGCCCCAGCCACCGGCTGCCGCCGATTTCTTACCGATGAATTTTGTGTCCATGCGCCCTTATTGTCGAAGCGGGGGAAACATCAAGGTCGGATGATCGATGGTTCGATAGGAAAAACCTATCAAAGGTTTGGCTAACCGACGTCCTTCATGGCATGCCGTTCGTCGGGCGAATGTGCCAGGATGCGATTGCGGCCTTGCGTCTTGGCGTCGTAGAGCGCGGCATCGGCCTCGGTCAGGAGGCGGTTCGGGTTGATCCTCAAGGTGGCCCCCGTCGCGCAGGATATGCCGATGCTGGCGGTCACCCGGCCGAATTCGCTGCCGGAATGAACGATATTCTCCTGGCTGAGGAGACGCGCGAATTGCTCGGCAACGATCATTGCGCCTTTCGCACTGGTTGCGGGGAGCAGAACCACGAATTCTTCTCCGCCGTAGCGCGCGACGATATCTGCCGGGCGGCTGACCGACTGGCGCAGGCACCTGCTGACGACACGCAGGCATTGGTCTCCGGCGGGATGACCATAGGTATCGTTATAGGCCTTGAAGCGGTCGATATCGACCATCAGAAGGCTGAACGGCGTGTTTTTCCTGGCGCTGCCTGCGGTTTCGCGCGCGAAAGCTTCGTCGAAGGCCCGGCGATTGACCATGCCGGTGAGCCCATCTGTCTCAGCGAGGTTCTTCAGCTGTTCCGCCGACAGCCTGAGCGCGATTTCCGCCTGCTTGGTCGCTGTGATGTCTGAGACAACCGCCATCGCCGTGCCGTCTTCCGCTAGCCTTGTCCGGATGCTGCGCCAGTCGCCATTGTGAAGCTGAACCTCTTCGTCCTTGTTGCTGTGCAACGTAGCACTGACGGACCTGATCCACTCTTCGCGGTCATTATCCGGGATACCCGTGCGCTCGCCGGTTTCGGCAACGCGGCGAAGGATGTCGCTGATATGAGCGCCAACCACGCGGGCGTCTCCGGATAGCGGAAAGGCGGCGCGATACTGGTCGTTGCAAAAAACGAGAAAACCCTTGCTGTCGTACATGGCGATGCCATCGGACATGCCGGCCATCGCATGTGACAGCAGGTTCTTGCTCTTGCGCAATTCCCGCTCCAGAGCAGTCCGCTCCGTCACGTCACGCGTGACGCCGGCAAGGCCGATCACCCGTCCCTGCCTATCCTTCAGCGGCACCTTGGAGGCGAGCAGGTATCTGTCTTCGACACGCTCGACGGAGTCGATCAGGGGCACCCCGGTGTCCATGACCTGCTGTTCGAGATAATAAAATTCTTCGGCGCGCGGCCGCGACAGAAGATTGAAATCCGACAATCCGGTCATCTCCGCCGTGGTTTTGAAACGAAAAAGGCGGATCATATTTTCATTGACGGTGATGAACCGGCTGTTTCGGTCCTTCACGTAGAGATAGTCGGGCGACTGCGAAAACGCGGTCACCAATATGCTTCGCTCCAGCTCCCATTGCTGCGTCTTCAACAGAACGAAACCACACAGCGCCGTCGCCAGGCAATTCAATACCGTCATCGGCAGACCGATGATGGCCAATACGCGGGCATGCACCAGTGTGGGAAGCACCGCCATCAAGACGATCAGTGCGGCGCCGAGCGCGAGGCTCAGCATCGCAACGTCCATAAGCTCGGGGGATCTCTTCCGGATCCAGACATTGGCAGCCAGGCCGATCCCGGTCGCGACAGCAATTGCGATCAGGCCATCGATCATTGCCGTGCCGCCCACACAGAAGCGGAAAGCCAACGCCAGCGCCGCCGCAAAAGCCGCTGCGATCGGTCCGCCAAACATGCCTGCCAAAGCAAGCGGCGAGAAGCGCATATCGATATAGATGCCGGGATTGACTTCGACGGCCAGCAATATCGATCCGATGGAGGCGCAGCCGGCCACAATTCCGAAGGCGATTTTTTCCTGTGTGACCGAACGACGCTGAAATTGGATCGAGAAATGCGCCCAGAGCGAAATCGCCAGGCACACGAATGACAGGTTGCCACCGAATTGCGTCCAGATGCCATTCACTGCGTTGGATCCACCTTCCAATACGTCATCCGAACCCATCATAAGGCAATACTGGTTTGAGCTTCGTTAAGTCGCAGGCCTGCCAGCCTATATTCGTCAGTAGTTGCGTCTGCAGGCCGGTCGGCAGCAATACGGCGATAGGAAAGCGGCGTCCGCGGCGACGATGAGGTATGGCACGCAGGCCCTGCTGCCAAATTTGACGACAGCGGATCACTCGCAAGCAGCCACCCATGCCGTCAGCAGCCGAGGCTGCCGACGGCATCGTCCGCCACTTCTCTTCTATTTGCAGATCGCCGCCGCCAAGAAGCCGCGCATCGCCTCGCCATAAGGCGGCCGCATCATGTATTCCGCTTCCACCATCCTGCTCTGGTGATAGACGGCGCGCGGATGCGAGAAGGCGAGGAAGCCGAATTTGCCGTGATAGGCTCCCATGCTCGAATGGCCGACGCCGCCGAAGGGCAGGCCTTCCGCCGTGACGTGGCTCATGCAGTCGTTGACCGTCACCCCACCGGAGGTCGTATTGTCAAGGACGCGGGCCTCCTCCTGCCGGTCCTGGCTGAAGTAATAGAGAGCGAGCGGGCGCGGCCTGGCATTGATGCGATCGATGACGTCGGCGATCTCGCGATAGGCTATGACCGGCAGCACGGGTCCGAAGATTTCCTCCTGCAGCACGCGCATGTCTTCGGTGGGATCGAGGATCAGGGTCGGAGGCATGCGGTGCGCCGATTGCTGGGAGAAATTTTCTGCCGCCGGGTTCATCTCGACAATCCCAGCGCCCTTGGCCCTGGCATCGTCGATCAGGCCCTGGATACGGGCGTGATGGCGGGCATTGACGATCGAAGTGTAATCAGGATTTTCCTTCAGCGCCGGATACATCGCGCCGACCGCCGCGACCGCGTGCCCGGCAAAGGCCTCGACGCTTTCCTCGGGCACATAGACATGATCAGGCGCCAGGCAGATCTGGCCGGCGTTCAGCGTCTTGACGGTCATGACGCGGCGCGCCGCGTCTGCGAGGTCGGCCGAGCGGCCGACGATGACGGGCGATTTGCCGCCGAGTTCGAGCGTCAGCGGCGTCAGGTTTTCCGCTGCCGCGCGCATGACGTGATGGGCGATCGCGGTTCCGCCGGTGAAGATCAGATGGTCGAAGGCAAGTGATGTAAAGGCCGTGCCCGTCGCCGGTCCGCCCTGAACGACTGATATTTCCGTTTCGTCGAAAGCGCCGGCGATGAGTTCCGCCATCAAGGCGGCAGAGGCCGGCGTTACCTCCGACGGCTTGATCATGGCCCGGTTGCCGGCGGCGAGAATGCCGGCAAGCGGCGCAAGGGCGAGCTGATAAGGAAAATTCCACGGGCTCAGGATCCCGACAATCCCCTTCGGCTGATAGACCACTTCGGCCACCGCGTCCGGGAACAATGCCTCGTGCTGCTCGGGCTTCAGCCATTCGGCAAGATGGGCCTTGGCGTATTTGAGTGAACCGACGCAGGTGAAGACGTCGAGAAGTAGGCTCGCCTCGACGCTGCGGCTGCCGAAATCGTCCGAAAGGGCAGCGGCAATCGCATCCTTATGGTCGACGAGAAGGGCGATGACGCGGTCGATGCGATCGATGCGGGTCTCGATGCCTGGCGGCCCTTCCCTCAGGAAAGACGCCCTTTGCCGGCCAAGCAGCGCCTTCATGGCATCGGGACTGGTATCGGTCGCGATTGGGGTAACGGTGTTCATTGTTTCCTCCCTTGAACGGTGTCAGGCGGCCGGCTGACGCACGACCGGTTTCAGCGCGATGCCCTTTTCGGAATCCTCCACCGCTTGGTTGATATCGGCGAAATCATAGAAGGTGATCAGCTCGTCGAAGGGGAAGCGGCCCTGCCGATGGAGGTCGATCAACAACGGGATCAGCACATCGGGATTGGAATCGCCCTCGACGATGCCGCGGACCCGGCGCCCGCCGGACAGGATATGGGTGAGGTCGAGCGTCAGCGTCGCGCCATGCGGTGAGGCCCCGACGATACCGCAGGTGCCGCGCGGCGCCAGCACCCGCACGCACTGGTCGATGACGGCGGGCACGCCGGAGGCATCGATCGAATAATCGACGCCGGCGCCGGTCAGCGCCATGATCGCGGCAACCGCATCGGTCGCCTTGCCGTTGACGATGTCGGTCGCGCCGAGTTCCGCTGCAAGTTCCAGCCGCGCCTCGTTGACGTCGACGGCGATGATCCGTGACGCGCCGACGATCCGCGCCGCCATCACGGCGGCAAGACCGACGGAGCCCATGCCGAAAACCGCGAGCACTTTTCCCGGCTCAACCTTCAGCGCGTTCATGACTGCGCCAGCGCCGGTCTGGATGCCGCAGGCAAGCGGCCCGAGCAGTGCCAGATCCGCATGCTCGGGCACTTTCACGATATTGCGCTCATGGCACAGCGCGTGGCTGGCGAAGGAGGATTGTCCGAATATATTGCCGTGAACTCGCTCTCCCGCGTATGAGAGCCCGCTCGAACCATCGGCGCGCGCACCGAAGAAATTGCGCGGGAAGAATTCGTGGCAATAGGTCTCCTCATGATCGTTGCAGCTCGGGCAGTGACCGCAGGAATTGAAGGTCATGACCACGTGATCGCCGGGCCTGACCTTGGCAACGCCCGGCCCGACACGCTCGACGATGCCGGCGCCTTCATGGCCGAGCACGACCGGCTGCGGCACCGGCAGATGCTGGTCGCGCATGACGATATCGGTGTGGCAAACCCCTGTCGCCACGACACGAACCAGGATTTCACCCTCGCGCGGCTCCTCCAGATCGAGCCTTTCCAGCGAAACGGCGTATGGGGCGCACGCGCCACCGCGGCATGGATTTTCATTGCTTTCCTCCTCCCGATGATCGGCTCGCGAACGGCCCAGCGAACCGGGCTCGCCCTCAGCGGCCGCGCTTGTAGGCGCCGAGCCCCGGCTGATAAGTCTTGTCGTCGAGGAACTGCTTCAGCCCTTCGTCGCGCCCCTTGGTCTTGTCGAGAAACAGCATCTGTTCCAGCTTGGCGTAGATGTAATCGTCGGCAAGATCCCAGGGCAGGTCGCGCACGCGCTTGTAGGTGTCCTTGGCGGCCTTCAGCGTCACCGGGTTCTTTTCGAGCAGGTTGGCGCAAATCTTGCGGACCCGGGTTTCCAGCTCCGCCAGCGGCACGGCCTCGTTGACGAGACCCATTTCGGCGGCCTTGCGCCCGTCGAACAGTTCGCCGGTCATGATGTAATAGAGAGCATCGCGATGACGCATCACTTCGGCGACCGCGCGGGTGACGTTGCCGCCCGGCAGAATGCCCCAGTTGATCTCGGAGAGGCCGAAATTCGCCTCCTCGGCGGCGATGGCGAGATCGCAGGAAACGAGCGGCGTGAAGGCGCCGCCGAAGCACCAGCCGTTGACCATGGCGATCGTCGGCTTTTCGAAATACATCAGCCGGCTCCACCAGCCGCCGGACTGCCGCCGCGCCTTCAGCGTCGCGCTGCGCGGCTTGTCGTCATTGTCGCGGAAATATTCCTTCAGATCCATGCCGGCGGACCAGGATTCGCCGGCGCCGCGCAGGACGAGGACGCCGCAACGCTCGTCGCCCTCGAGCTCGTCGAGCACTTCGAGCATCCGGGCATTCAGGGCCGGGTTCATCGCATTGCGCTTTTCCGGACGGTTGAGGGTCACAAAGGCGATGCCGTTATCGAATTCGACCAGAACCGGCGATTGCCTGTCAGTCATGTTCTCTTCAGTCATGAGGTTACTCCATGGGTTTCGGCGTGAGTGCCCGGGCCGCTTCACAGGGCCTGTCGTTGAAGGGTTTCGTCGGAATGGAACTGGCGCAGGACATGTTTCTGCACCTTGCCGGAGGCGGTACGAGGAATGGCCTCGACGAAGAGGATGCGCGCCGGGCGCTTGAAGGCGGCGAGCCTTGCCGCGCAATGGCCGGCGATCTCAACGTCCGTTGCCACAGCCCCCGGCCGCAGCACGACATAGGCCACGCCGCATTCGCCCCATCGGATGTCGGGAATGCCGACGACCGCGGCGTCGAGGATATCGGGATGACTTGCGAGCGCTGCCTCGATCTCGGCGGGATAAACATTCTCGCCGCCGCTGATGTACATGTCCTTCAGCCGGTCGACGATGCGATAGAAGCCGTTCGCTTCGCGTCGGCCGAGATCGCCGGTGCGGTACCAGCCGTCCGTGAAGGCGGCAGCGGTTTCCTGAGGCTTGTTCCAGTAGCCCGGCGTCACCGCCGGCCCGCGCAGCCAGAGTTCGCCGATCTCGCCTTCGCCAACCTCCCGGCCATCCTCGTCGACGATGCGAATGTCGAGCAATGGCGCGGGAAGACCGACGCTGCCGGGATTGTCCTGCACGGCGCGCCGGTCGATCGGCACGTGCAGCACCGTTCCGGCCTCGCTCATGCCGTAACCGTTGACCAGCGCAACGCCGTCATCGAGATAGCTTTCGATCAGCGCCTGCGTCAGCGGCGCGCCGCCGACGAAGAGCGCATGCAGGCCGGCGAGCGCCGCGGCGCTATAGGCAGGATCGTCGCGCAAGGCGAGCGCGATCTGCGGCACGGCGAAATAATGGGTGACGGCACGCTGCCGGTTGGCAAGGGCGGCGAGTGTGCGCGCCGGCGTGAAGCGGTCGGAGACGACAAGCGTGCCGCCCAGCATCAACGTGGTGCGCGCCACCGCGATCAGCCCGATCGTATGGAAGAACGGCAGATCGCACAGGGCAACGGATTTTGGCCCGATCTCTCCGACGACGGAAAAATTGATGGCGGCAAAGAAGGCGTTGCGGCGGGTGATGACGACGCCTTTCGGCTGCCCCGTCGTGCCCGAGGTGTAGAGAAGGACGCAAGGTGCGTCGGCATCGCCGGCCACCGGAGCGGCCGGAAGGCTCGCTTCGATCCGCGCGGCGAGCCCGTCCGGACCGCCAGCCGTCGATATCACCGCCATCTCAGGATCGGCGCCCGCAAGGCTGGCGACGGTTGCCGCGAACTCCTCGTCGTGAACGAGCAGAGCCGGCGCGCAATCGGCAAGGATCGGCCGAAGCTCGGCGGCGTTGAGGCGCCAGTTGAGCGGCACGTAGATGGCGCCGGCACGCTGGCAGGCAAAGGCAAGCACGATCGAATCGATGGAGTTGCGCGCCAGCATGGCGACACGCGCCCCGTCGTGGCGCGCTTCGAGCAAATCGCTCAGTAAGCCGGCGCAGCGGGCGATCCGCGCATCGAGCTCGGCATAGGTGAGCTGCCGGCCGGTGGCGATCTCGAACAGAGCCGGACGGTCCGGTGCGACCCGGGCGCGGTAAAGGATCGGATCATCCGTCACCAGTCCGCAATCCGCCGACGAAGCCACCCCGGAAAAGGAATGCGCCATGTTCTCCTCCCATGCCCACCGCTCCCCGCGGCAGGCATCAAATTTGTATGTAACACATACTAATATCTTTTTCCCATGATGCAAGAGGCTGTTTAAGGCAAATTCGAATCGCTCGAATGGCGCGCGGAAATCCGCACGACGGATATTGACTAACCTGCTGATTTTGATGGTTATGATGATGGATGAGGCGAGAGCGAACGATGAGCACCAAACCACCGCAGGACGATTTCGAGGGCGACGATGCTCCCGCGACGCCGGGCCTCGACGTCGGCCGGCTTGGCGATCTGCTGGGATTTCAGCTGCGCATGGCGCATGTCGCAGTCTATCGCGACTTCGCCGAAACCATGGCGGCTCTGGCGCTGACGCAGAAGCAGCTGGCGGTGATGGAACTCGTCGCCGGCAATCCGGGCGCATCGCAGATCGATCTTGCCAATACGCTCGGCACCGACCGGGCGACGATGATGGCCCTCGTCAATCGGCTGGCCGCCCGCGACCTGATCGAGCGCCGGCCCTCCGCGGCCGACCGCCGCCGCCAGGAGCTTCATCTGACGACGGCGGGAGGCGCAATGCTCGCCCGGGCGCGTGAACTGATCGATAGGCATGAGCAGCGCTTCATCGAGCTGTTTTCGCGCGAGGAACTGGATGCGCTGCTGACGGCGCTGAAGCGGATATACAAGGGGAGCTGAAGCCCGCCTTCGCTTGGGAAGCGAGCAGCATCCGAGCCTGTAGATTTCTATTGGGACACTCCCGTGTTATGATCCCGGTCCTGGCGTTGTCCGCCGTGGGTTCTGCACACGGAGACTTGTCTCATGAGCGAAGTGGACGTCCTTTTTGCCTCCCTGCGACAGGCGGCTGACCCGCAGACGGTGGAGTGCATCGAAAATGTCGTCATGAATGGCTCGGATCGCGAGCTCAATCGCATCAATGCGCTCGCTTTCGCCGATACACACCATCTCGATGAAGAAAAAACCATCGCCGCGTTTCTCCATGCAGCCCGCATAGGCGCATTCGAGATGACCTGGAATGTCCTTTGCCCGGGATGCGGCGGCGTCCTCGACAGCGGCGCAACCCTCAAAACCGTCGTCCACGAGACGTACCATTGCGCGCTTTGCGCGGCCGGATACGAGCCGACCCTCGACGAGATGGTCGAGGTCACGTTTACGGTCAGTCCGCGCGTGCGCAGGATTGCCGCCCACGATCCCGATCGGTTGTCCCCGCTCGAGTACTACCGCCAGATCTTCTTCAGCTCCGGCGTCGACCTGCCTGACGATCTTGAAGCGAGGCTGGCGCGCATCCAGCTGGAGATGATCGAGCTGGATCCGGGCGAGAAGGCCTTCGTCTCGCTGCAACTGCCGGCGCAATTCGTCATCATCTTCGATGCGGTGACACACTCGGCGCAGTTCATCGACGTGCAAGGAGAGCCCACCGACGAACGTCAGAACCTCTCGATGATCATCAGCCGGACGCATGCGCTGAACGAAACGCTGACCCTGCGTCCTGGCTCACTGCGGCTGACCCTCGAGAACCACACCGATCGCAGGGTGGTGCCGAACGTCTGCATCGCAGGCGATGACCTGCACGACCTCTTGGGCCGCAGGCGGCCTTTCCTGACGGCCAAGCGCCTGCTGACGAACCAGAGCTTCCGGGACATCTATCGGACAGACACACTCGACGTCGACCAACGCCTCAAAATCACCAGCCTGACCTTCCTCTTCACCGACTTGAGGGGCTCGACCGCGCTTTACGAGCGCGTCGGAGATCTTGCCGCTTTCGATCTGGTGCGAGCGCATTTCCGAGTTCTTCACGAGATCGTCGCCACAGAGGCCGGAGCAGTCGTCAAGACCATAGGCGATGCCGTGATGGCGACCTTCCCGAGCCCGGACCGCGCGGTGGCGGCGGCACTCAGCATGCGCGAGGCGATGCTTCGCTTAAATGCCGAACACGGCAGCGACGATCTTCTGCTGAAGATCGGCATCCATGAGGGACCATGCCTCGCCGTCAACCTGAACGACCGGCAGGACTATTTCGGCCAAACCGTCAATATCGCCTCCCGCGTCCAGGGCCTTGCCGATCCGAATGTGATCATGACAACGGAAGCGATCGTTGGGGATGCCCAAGTTTCAGAGATCCTCCGCGACAGCGGCATCACCTCGGCTTCCCGAATGGCGGAGCTTCAGGGCATCGGGAGAGAGGTAAGGATTTTTGCGCTGTCGTGAGTTTGGTCTTCTCTTCGAGGTCAAGTCAACTTGAGCGGTTTCCACTGCCGGCCCGGAGCGGACTTTTTCGTTATCGAAGGATATGGCTGCTTTGCGCCCCATGGCGGCCGTAGAGCGCATCCTAGCCGCACCCCGAAAGCGGACATTCAGGGGATCGGCGAGAGCTGAGTGCCATAGTGCTTTCCACGGCCCACTTGATGTCGTCGGCGATGGATCGAAGACGAACCTCGTTCAACGCGCGTATTAATAGGTGGTGGAGGATGGAGTGGGTTTGCAGGCTGACACAGAAACAGATGACATTCTCTAAGAGTTTCAGGTACCGATCCGGCAAGCGCGACACTGGAAAGAACGCAACAGCTCGAGTCGCAGACCTAAGGTGTCTGGTGTCCCTTATGAATCGTCCGGAAACCGGTAATTCATTCTAGCATAAATCTGCTCGAATCCGGCCATGAGATTGGCGTGAGAGATATTTGGCTCCGCGGCAGAAGGCTGGGCCGTTTCGACGACGAATGTCTGAAACGCTCTGACTGATGCCTTGATTCAGACGCGCGGTGATGAGGGCCTTCTGTGCCCCTCGATTGCGAAACTCGGGAACCGTCGCGCCACCATCAAGCCACGCACGGCCGTCTGCCGCATACATTGCGCCGGTCGCAATCGGTCTGCCGTCCAATTCCGCGAAAAAGCAGGTCCAACCGTCCTTCCCGACGATCGATGACCAAAGCGGTGTCAGGTTTGCTGGAAAGTTAAATCCGGCGCACATCATCGCGCCGAAGATTTCGGCCTCGGTGACTTTGACCTGCCGGGTAGCGACCTCTCCAGAATGAATGAGTGGCGTAGAAGGCGCTGTTCGCCATAGCTTTGCCCAACCGTTACCTTGGGGAACAAGACCCCGTTTCCTTATCCAATCGTGTGTCTGTTGAGGAGCGCTGGCAGCGTTCATTTGCAAGTAGCGGCGGCCTGCCTTTTTGCTCATCCACTCAAAGGCCGGGTCAAGATCTTCAAGTGCTGCAATGCCGAGCACGCGATTGAGACCGATGGCGGGCGCGCTGGGCAGCGATATTGCGCAACCTGCAGCCAATTGCATGCAGCGAAACTCAGCCCTGTCGGCGAGCGTCTGGGGCGCGATCATGAACAGGCCGATAAATGCTTTCGCTTCGGTGATATCTTCTTCCGGCACCGCTTGGCGCGATGCTGACGGGCGATCCATGGCAGTGTCCTTAAGCTATCAACAAGCCAAACAGGCTTCACCGCAGCGAAGTCAGCAACGGTGGAAGCAGGCTGAGGTTGCGAGCGCGATTAAGTCAGGAAGTCGGCCATTGCGATGGCGATTTCCGCGTGAAAAAGCGATGATCGCCTCGCCGCCGTTTATGCACTCGGAACGGTTGCGCCACCGGCTGTCATGGCTATAGGCCAGCGCTACCTTTCGGGATTGCGGCTGTTCCAGCCATCCTTCGCAAGCCGAACCTTTTCTGTTGCGGAAGCCCATGAAAAGGGCGGCAATGGGGGTCTTGTGGCGTCCATTATTTTCCTCCCCAGGCTTCGAGCCGAGTACGCAATTCCGCATTCTCCGACTCCAGTTCGGCCAAGCGTTCACGCAACGGTGCTACCGCTTTCTCCACCTCGTGTTCGGTGTAACGCGGTGTAATATGCTGAGGGCAATTCCAATCGAAGGCTTCCAGCCGCAGCCGGAAAATCCGCTCAGCCTTTGCTCGGTAGCCGGCATCCAAAACAAGATCGGTCAGTGCCGGGTCGGCATCGAGTGCAAGCTTCTCGACATGCACGTAGATTTTGAGGCGGGCTCGCCGCGGGTAATCAACCAGAAAGAGACAGGCCCGATCGTTTGCGGCGAAGTTACCGGCACTGATGTATTGGCGGTTACCCCGGTAGTCGGCGAATGCCAGTGTCTTGTTGTCAACGATCTTGAGAAAGCCCTGCGGCCCGCCGCGATGCTGCACATAAGGCCAGTCGGTTTCCGACACAGACGCAACATAGAAGCTGTCCCGAGCAGCGATGAAGGCGCGCTCGCTGTCGGTTAAACTATCCGACTCTCGATGGTGATCGCCCAACCATATCTGATCGGCACCCATTTCAGTCTGGGCCAGCCGCACATTCGGAGTGATTGCAACTTCCAAAAAATGGTACGGCATGGGAGATCTCCAAAATCTGGAATTTAGTAACCGCCGTTCAGCGGCGTGACCTCGGTTTGCGGAACCTTGGTCACACCGCCGGTGACCATGTCTGATGGTCACTTCTTCGCGACGTGGCGATCCAGGAAGTCGTTGATTAGAGGAGCAGCGACGTCAAGTTTTTCTTCGAGCAGGAAATGACCCGAATTCAAGACATGAATTTCGGCATCTGGGAGGTCCTTGAGATAAGGATGAGCGCCGGCCTCAGGAAAAATATAGTCGTTCTTGCCCCAGACGATGAGCGTGGGAGGTTTACGCTCACGTAAGAAGTTTTGGAAGTCAGGGTAAAGCGGCACGTTGGTGCGATAGTCATACAACATGTCGAGCTGGATGTCTTTGTTCCCTGGTCGGTCCAGGAGAGCCTGGTCGTGAACCCAGTTGTCGGGGCTGATGCGCGACACGTCTTCCATCCCGTCGGTGTACTGAAACTTGGTCGTTTCGAGCGTGACCAGACCGGAGAGCGCCTCACGGCTCTTCTGCGATCCATCGGACCAGTAGGTCTTGATGGGATCCCAGAATTCCTTCAGCCCTTCATCATAGGCATTGCCATTCTGGATGATCAGCGCACTGACCCGCTCGGGATGTTTCAGCGCCAGGCGGTATCCCACCGGTGCACCATAATCCATGACGTACATGGTGTAGCTTTTGACGGCCAGATGATCCAGCAACTTGTCGACGATATTGGCGACCCCGCCAAACGTATAGGCAAATTTGCTATGATCGGGAGATGCGCTTTGCCCGTAACCCGGATAGTCCGGCGCGATGACGTGGTATCGATCTGCAAGCAGCGGGATCAGATTCCGGAACATGTGGGATGACGTCGGAAAACCATGAAGCAGCAGCACGACCGGAGCGTCGGCCGGCCCGGCTTCCCGGTAGAAGATATCGAGACCCTCGATCTTTGCGGTTCGGTAGTGGACGGGAACCGGAGCCTCGCGAACGTCCGTCGTGGCCTGCGCGGGAAGCGCTGACGCCACTGTTGCGGCAGTCATGCTGGCGGTCGCCAGCATCAAGCACATAATCAAGCTACGCATGATGGTCTCCCTAAAAGTTGAGATGAAAGGAATGATTTCGAATGAGGGCTGCTGTCGGTCGTTCGGACCGCGCAAGCGCCGTGGCGGTTAACAACCTCACCGGAGGCTGTTGCCTCAGGTCAGGAAATGGCAGCGATGTAGAAATTCGTTGCACGTGAATGGTCGATGTGAAGGCGACGAGGGATCCGTTAGGTCACCGTTCATCAAAGGCTTCGATGTTTAGGAGTAAGCCGGTTTATGGCCTCGCTCAATTGCGATCTAGGTCACGCGCAACTAGACGATGGCATTGCAACCATAGACCTTCGTATATCGATTTTCCCTTACCCAAGTCACAGAAATCCCGTAACTATTTCCGACGGACGATCGGCCATCTTTCGACATTTCCTGACATGGAGTCGGTACGTCTGGGCTCTGTAACGTCTCAAACACTGAACGGAGAGTGCGGTGGAACGAGAGCCGGAAACCGATCCCATTATCGATCTGATCCCCGCCATGGTGTGGTCCGCAACGTCGGAAGGCATGTTGGATTTTGCCAACCAGCATTTTCTCGAGTTTATCGGGGCGCCGCTTGAGGAAATCTCCGGAGTGGGATTCTACAAGCTATTTCATCCCGACGACATGTCACATCTCGCTTCGGAATGGCACGACATCATGGCGTCGAAACATGCCAGAGAGGTCGTGGGCAGGCTCAGGCGCGCAGATGGCCAATATCGTTGGTGCACGCTTCGGCAGAAGCCGCGGCTCGATACCGAAGGAAATGTCGTCAGGTGGTATGGTGTGGTCCTCGATATAGAAGACCGCAAACAGGCCGAAAATGCATTGAAGGAAACGAAGACTGCGCTTGCGGCCAGCGAGGAAAACCTCAGCCTTATCATCAATTCGCTGCCTGTTCTCGTATGGTCAGCGCGACCGGATGGCAGCGCCGATTTTGTCAATAAAAGCTGGTTGGACTATGCAGGTCGTCCTGCTGATCAAATCCTCGAGTGGGGCTTTCTGGACCTTTACCATCCTGACGACATTCCAGGCATGGTGGACATCTGGAAGAGAGACCTCGAGCATTCCGACCACACTGTTTTGAAAGGACGCATTCGCGGAGCAGACGGCAACTATCGTTGGTTTTACTTCTCAGGGCGAAAGCTGGTCGATGCCAACGGCGTCGTTCGTTGGTTCGGTGTTAACATCGATATCGAAGACCTGCAACGTGCGGAGAATGCTCTTCGGGAAAGCGAAGCTGCGCTCAGGGAAAGTGAACACAAGCTTAATCTTATCATCAACACGATACCCGCCATGGCCTGGTCCTGCACCTCGGATGGCCGGCTTGAATATTTCAATCGAAACTTGATCGACTATGTTGGTCTACCTTCTGAAGAGATCGTCGGCTTCGGTTTTTATCGTATGTTTCATCCTGATGATGTCGAGCCGATGCGTATGGCTTGGGACGATATCGTAGCCTCAAAAAAAAGTCGTCCTGTAGACGCCCGCATCAGACGCGCCGATGGCGAATATCGATGGTTCAACCTTCGACAAAGCCCCCTTCTGGATCCCGATGGAAATGTTGTGAGATGGTACGGCGTCGTCGTGGATATCGAGGATCGCAAACGGGCGGAAGAGTCCTTGCGGCAAAGCCAGAGTGACCTCGCGCATGTGACGCGGATGACGGCCACAGGTGAGCTTGCCGTTTCAATTGCCCATGAAGTCAACCAGCCGCTGATGGCAATCGTCACGAATGCCGGCACATGTCTGCGGTGGCTACAGCCGGGCCACACCGATCTGGAGCAGGCGCGCGTGGCCGCCGAAAGGATCGTCCGGGATGGGCATCGCGCCGGCGATATCATCACCAGTATCCGGGCGATGGCTCAGAAGCTACCTGCCAGGATTGAGCTAACTGACTTCAAACCTGCCGTCCGCGAGGTGCTGGATCTGTTGACGGGCGAACTTCAACGGCGTGGAATAGAGCTCAGTCTTGATATGGCAGCAACGCCTATCGAAGTCGTAGGAGACCGAACGCAACTGCAACAGGTTGTTCTCAACTTGGTTATGAACAGCGCCGAAGCGATGACAGCTTCTTCAACAGCAAAACACATCAACATCAGATGCGCTGTGGAGGAGCAGCTTGTCAGCGTGAGCGTTTCTGACACGGGTCGCGGGGTACCTATCCACGAATTGGAGCGCGTTTTCGAAGCATTCTACAGCACGAAGGCCGACGGTATCGGAATGGGCTTATCGATATGCCGTTCCATCGTCGAAGCCCATGGTGGCCGTATTTGGGCTTCATTGGGGGAGAACGGGGACGGGGCCCTGTTTACGTTCACGTTGCCAATGGCGGAGGGCGCTGTCGTCCATGATAGATGATCGCAAGAGAGGGCAGCCCACAGTTATTGTCATCGATGACGACGAAAGTGTCCGCGAAGCTTTGAGAGGATTGTTCCAGTCAGTCGGACTTGTCGCTGAAACCCATGGTTCGGTGGCAGAGTTTCTTGCCGCGGATGATCCTGATCGTGCCGGCTGTATTGTGCTTGATATTCGCTTGCCAGGTCAAAGCGGCCTGGAGTTTCAGGAGGCACTCGCGAAAAGCCGGCATCCAAGGTCGGTGGTGCTGATCAGTGCCCATGTCGATGTGGCGATGGCTGTCCGCGCCATGAAGGCAGGTGCTATCGATGTTCTTACCAAGCCTGTGCGCGAGCAGGACCTGCTCGAAGCGGTGAATCGGGCTTTGGCAAGTGATAGCGCTCGACGCGAAGAGGCACGTCAAACGGCGGCATTGCGCCTAATGTATTCCAAACTTACCGAGCGCGAGCGGCAGATTATGGCATTGGTTGTCGCCGGGAAGCTGAACAAACAAATTGCGGCTGAAGTTCAGCTCGCTGAGGCCACCGTGAAGCTTCACCGCGGTCACATGATGCGAAAAATGCAAGCATCGTCAGTTGCGGATTTGGTTAGGATTGCGGGCATTCTGAAGGGCTGAAAGCAGCGATTTGGAGGAAGCGTTCGATCCCTTGCAAGAGCTGAGGGTCCCACACCGGCCGATGGTGATTGAGCCTTTTGCCTGTGTGCCATAGTCCGGACCTGAAAACTTCGCGCTGCGATCTGACCGTCTTCTACAGAAGTGAAGGACACCGGGAGCTACCAGTCCGCTACCGGCCCCATGTCGGCCATTGCCGATTGCAGCGCGCAATGAAGGCTATTGGCGCATTGCAGTTCTCCGCCAGCTTGGGATTTCATGTCAGCATCATCGCGATCCAAGACCGGCAAATTCTAGCGTTGACCAACGAGCCCAGAGCCTAATCTAAGGCCAATCCGCATAACCCGAAGACAGCATGCTATTTTCCGAGCCGGCCGAAGCGCGGGCGATTTCGCGGTAGCCGGCGGGTGAAAGCCCGGTCTTGCGCTTGAAGAAATGGCTGAAATAGGTCGGGTCGCGAAAGCCGAGGCTGTCGGAGATTTCCTGGATATTGCGGGCCGATCGCTCCAATCTGAGCTTCGCCTCCTGCACCACGCGCTCGTGCAGGAGCTGGATCGGCGAGCGGCCGAGCGCTCTTTGGCAGGTGGAATGCAGCCTGTCGGCCGTGACGCCCAATTCCGCGGCATAATCGCTGATCGGCCGGTGCTGGCGGAAACCGGCCTCGACCAGTTGCCGGTATCGCTGCAGGATCGATCCCACTTCGCCCTGCCCGCGCTGCTCGCTTCTCTCGCCATCGGAGCCGCGCCACAGCGCCATCAAGATGAGCCTGATATAGGCGGATGCGACCATCCAGGAGGAGCGGGAGGGATCGCTGAGTTCCCGCACGAAGCCAGAAATCAGCGGGCTGATTTCGGCCACCGCCAAGGGATCCAATGCCTCGACCAGCTTGCGCTGCTCTGTGAAGATGCGCAACGAATAGGATTCCACCTTGTCGCCAATAGCATCGACCATGATCTGCGGCGAAGCGCCGACCAGATGAGCCGCGGTTCCGGCTGATATCGACAGGTCGCACCGCGCCTGCGGCGGCAGGAAGGCAAGCAGCGGTCCGTGCAGCGGCCGATGTTCGCCATTGTCGAAGTGAAGCTCCCCACTGCCCTCCCCGAGCAGAAGGAAGTGATGGAAATCGGTATACAGCCCTTTTTGAAGACGGATGCGCCGGTGCGACAGCGACGGAGCGTGCCATTCGCCCCTGGCATAATGATGAATCCCGCCGTTCGTCGCCAACGCTTCCCCTCCGCTCCCATGTCAAACAATGCCGCAATCGCCGGATAATTACAATATTAACCCAATAAATCGCATTCCATCTGCACCAGATCGGCGTAACCTTTTCTCCATCAGCCTTTGGGAGGAGGCACATCAACAGATGCAGGAACAGTCGGGCAGCCCTCGTGGCGCCGCGTCCGCTCGTCTTCTCCCATGGCAACAACGCAAACCGACATTCGGCGCCAACACCTGGCGCCAATGTGTGGCACCAACACATGGCGAATTGGGTGAAACAGTGTTTTCAGCACAGCTGATGATCAACAACGAGGCGATGAATGCCTCCGAAGGGGCCACCTTCGAACGCATCGATCCGTTGACCGGCGACGTCGCAACGATTGCCTCGGCAGGATCCGTTGCCGACATGACGCGGGCAGCCAACGCGGCAGCAGCAGCCTTTCCGGACTGGTCGCAGACCGGCCCGGGCGAACGGCGCAGGCTTCTGAATGCCGCAGCCGACATCCTGGAGGCCCGCACAGCCGAACTCGTTGCCGCCATGACTGGCGAAACCGGCGCCACGACACAATGGGCGGCGGTCAATTGCGGCCTTGGCGCGGATATTCTTCGCGAGGCGGCGGCGATGACCACGCAGATATCCGGCGAGATCATTCCTTCCGGCATTCCGGGAAGCCTCGCCATGGCGGTCCGCCAGCCGGCAGGCGTCTGCGTCGGCATTGCCCCCTGGAATGCGCCAATTATCCTCGGCACCCGCGCGGTCGCCATGCCGCTTGCCTGCGGCAACACCGTCGTCCTCAAGGCCTCCGAACTTTGCCCGAAGACCCATGGCCTGATCGGCGACATCCTGTGTGACGCCGGCTTTCCGCGCGGCGTCGTCAATGTCGTTTCCAATGCGCCGATCGATGCCGCCGCCGTCGTAGATGCGCTGATCGCCCATCCGGCCGTCCGCCGCATCAACTTCACCGGCTCCACCCGTGTCGGCCGGATCATTGCCGAATCCGCGGCAAGGCATCTCAAGCGCTGCCTGCTCGAACTCGGCGGCAAGGCGCCGTTCATCGTTCTTGCCGACGCCGATATCGATGAGGCCGTACGTGCTGCCGCCTTCGGCGCCTTCATGAACCAGGGTCAGATCTGCATGTCGACCGAACGGATCATCCTGATGGACGAGATCGCCGATGGCTTCGTCGGCAAGTTCCGGACGAAAGCCGCAACCCTCATTGCCGGCAATCCCAGGGACGGCAACACGCCGCTCGGCACGCTGATCAACACCGAAGCCATCAGGCGCGTCCGATCGCTCATCGACGATGCCCTGCAGAAGGGCGCAGTCCTCGTCTGCGGCGGCCAGGCCAACGGCACGCTGATGGACGCGACCGTCATCGATCACGTGACGCCTGCCATGCGGATCTACCGCGAGGAGAGCTTTGGACCGGTCGCGGCGATCGTCCGGGTCGGCAGCGTCGACGAGGCCGTCACGGTTGCCAACGACAACGAATACGGGCTGTCGGCCGCCGTTTTCAGCGCCGACGTCAATGCAGCACTTGCCGTTGCCATGCGGCTCGAATCCGGCATCTGCCACATCAACGAAGCGACAGTTTCCGACGAGCCGCAAATGCCGTTCGGCGGCGTCAAATCAAGCGGCTACGGCCGCTTCGGCGGCAAGGCCGCGATCGATGAATTCACCGAGCTCAGATGGATCACCATGGCCTCGGGAAAACGGCACTACCCGATCTGAATTGAGATCGGCCGAAATGAACACTGGGAACGGGCTGGGAGGCCCGATCAAGAGGGAGGAATGATTTCATGAACGGCATTTTCCGCAACGGCAAAATCAACGCGGCATCGCTGAGCCGCCGGTCTTTCATCGCATCGACTGTCGCGGGCGGTGCTGCGCTGGCGCTTTCCGGCCGCACGGCCTTCGCTCAAAGCAGCGATACGTTGAAGGTCGGCTTCATCAGCCCGCGCACCGGCCCTCTCGGCGGCTTCGGCGAGACGGACGGCTATGTGCTAGAACTGGCGCGCAAGGCGCTGGCAAACGGGCTGCAGGCGGGTGGCAAGACCTGGAAGGTGGAGATTCTCGACCAGGACACCCAGTCCGACCCCTCGCGCGCCGGCCAGTTGGCAAAGGACCTCATCAACAACCAGGCGATCGACCTGATGCTCGCCGTCTCGACACCGGAAACCATCAACCCGGTGGCCGATGCCTGCGAGGCAGCCGGAATTCCCTGCCTCTCGACGGTCATGCCTTGGGAAGCCTGGTATTTCGGCCGCGGCGCCAAGCCGGGCGCGCCCTCGCCGTTCAAATGGACCTATCATTTCGGCTTCGGCGTCGAAGAGTTCCACAAGGCCTATGTTTCGCAGTGGAACCTGATCGAGACCAACAAGAAGGTCGGCGTGATGTATCCCAACGACGCCGACGGCAATGCGATCCGCACCCATCTGGCGCCGGCGCTCGCCAAGGCCGGCTTCACCATCGTCGATCCCGGCGCCTATGAAACCGGAACCACCGACTTTACGGCGCAGATCGCTCTCTTCAGGCAGGAGGGCGTGGAGATCTTCAACTCGTTCCCGATACCGCCTGACTTCGCCGCCTTCTGGCGTCAGGCCGCGCAGCAAGGCCTTACCCAGCAGATCAAGATCTGCCAGATCGCCAAGACGGGCCTGTTTCCGTCCGACATCGAGGCGCTCGGCGATCTCGGCCTGAACATCGGCAGCGCTGCTTACTGGCACAAGGCCTTCCCCTATAAATCCACGCTCACCGGAGTTTCCGGAACCGAACTCGCCGACGGTTATGAGACGGCCAGCGGCAAGCAGTGGACGCAGCAGCTCGGCGCCAGCCTGGCGCTTCTCGACGCCGGCTTCGATGCGCTGAAGGTCAGTACCGACGTCAAGAGCAAGGAGGCCGTCGCCAAGGCGATCAGCACGCTGAAGACAACGACCATCGCCGGCAAGGTCGATTTCACCAGCGGCCCCGTCGCCAACGTCTCTCCCGGGCCGATCATCGGCACGCAATGGGTGAAAGCGCCGGAGGGGTCGAAATTCGCGCTCGACTACGTCGTTACCGAAAACGCCACCGACCCGAATGTCCCGGTCGGCGCCAAGCTCACCGCTTATAACGGATAACGTACAGTGCTGCAGCGGGAAGCTCAAAGACGGCCGGGGGAAGCCTTTCTCTCGGCCAACGGGATCCACAAGCGGTTCGGCGCGCTGGTGGTGCTGGAGAATCTGGATTTTTCCATGGGCGATGGCGAGGCGATCGGCATTGTCGGGCCGAACGGCGCTGGCAAGACGACCCTGCTCAGCGTGCTCGCCGGCGCCTTCCCGCCGAATGAGGGAAGCATCACCTTCGACGGCGTCGACGTCACGCGCCGGACGGCGGCGGAACGCTGCCGCTCCGGGCTTGTCCGGACCCACCAGATTCCCAAGCCCTTCGGCGGCATGACGACCTTCGAAAATGTCTTCGTCGCCGCATCGCACGGCAATGCCGCAAGCCGCGACGAGGCCTATGCGCGCGTGGTGGATTCGCTTTCGCTCTGCGGCATGCTTGGAGTCGCCAACCGCCCGGCCGACACGCTCGGCCTGCTGGACCGCAAACGGCTGGAGCTTGCCCGTGCGCTTGCCACGCAGCCGAGGCTGATGCTGCTCGACGAGATCGGCGGCGGCCTGACCGATGGCGAGGCGAGCGAGCTGGTGGAAACCATCCTCGAATTGCGCCGCCGCGGTGTCGGCATCGTCTGGATCGAGCATATCGTTCATATCCTGCTGCAGGTGGCGGAACGGCTGATCTGCATGGATGCCGGCAGGATCATCGCCGATGGCGAACCGAAAACGGTCATGAACGACGCGGAGGTGGTCAAGGCCTATCTCGGAGGGACACCCGCATGAGCCTTCTCTCCATCCGCGATCTCGACGTCCGCCACGGCCTGCTCCAGGCGGTGCGCGGCGTCAGTTTCGATCTTGCCAAGGGCGAGGTGTTGGCACTGGTCGGCGCAAATGGCGCGGGCAAGACGACGCTGCTCAGATCGATCGCCGGCGCCCATTTGCCATCCTCCGGCCGCGTCCTTCTCAACGACGAAGATCTGGCCGCCATCCCGTCCCACAAGCGGATCGCCAAGGGCATCGCGCTGGTGCCGGAAGGCCGGCGGCTGTTTTCGCAGATGACGGTGGAAGAGAACCTGCTTCTCGGAAAGACCTCCGGCCGAAAGGGCGAGTGGAACATCGACCGCATCCTCGACGCCTTTCCGAACCTGAAACCCCGCCGCCACGCCAAGACGGGACATCTCTCGGGCGGGGAACAGCAGGCGACCGCCATCGGCCGGGCGCTGATGAGCAATCCCGATATTCTTCTCCTCGACGAGGTCTCGCTCGGACTTTCGCCTCTGGTCGTCGATCGCGTCTATGCCCAGTTGCAGGCACTGCTCACCTCAGGAACGACCATCGTGCTCGTCGAGCAGGACCTCGCCCGCGCCATGAGCGTGGCAAGCCGTGTCATCTGCATGCTGGAAGGGCTTATCGTCCTCGACCGGCCGGCCGCCGACGTCACGCGCGAGCACGTCACCCAGGCCTATTTCGGATTGCACCGGGCCGCCGGCGAAAGGAGCGCATCGTGATCAACACCCTGCTCCAGGGCATTCTGCTCGGCGGTTACTACGCCGTTATCGCCTGTGGATTGTCCTTCATGTTCTCGGTCATGCGGATCATCAATCTCGCGCATGGCAGCCTGGCGGTTGCAGCTGCTTACGGGCTGTGGCTGCTCGCCGCCAAAGCCGGCATTCCGCCCTTCGCCGGCCTGCTGATCGTGCTGCCGGTCATGGCGGCCGTCGGCTGGCTGTTGCAGCGCTTCATTCTGGAGCGCAGCGCCCGCGGCGGCACGCTCCTGCCGATCCTGACGACCTTCGGCCTGTCGATCGTCATCGACAATCTGCTGTTTGAGCAGTTCGGCGCCGACACCCGTTCGCTCGCGCCGTTCATCGGCAACCTGTCCTATGCCTCCTGGCAACTGCCGGGCCACATCTTCGTCGGCAAGCTTGCCGTCATGATGATGGTGACAGCCGTCCTCATTCTCGGCGGGCTGCAGTTCTTCCTGAGCCGCTTTGCGCTCGGTCGCGCGATCCGCGCCACGGCGGAAGATCCCGATACGGCGGGGCTGGTCGGCATCGACGCCCGCAGGGTCAACGCCGTCGCCACCGCGATCACCATGGTAACGGTCGGGATCGCCGGTGCCTTTCTCGGGATGCGGGCAACCTTCAGCCCCTATGCCGGCGGCCCGCAGCTACTCTTCGCCTTCGAGGCGGCCGTTATCGGCGGAGCGGGATCGCTATGGGGCACGCTTGCCGGCGGCATCGTTCTCGGTCTTGCCCAATCGCTCGGCGCGCAATTGCATCCGCAAGGCTTCCTGATCGGCGGCCATGCCGTGTTCCTGCTGGTGCTTTTCGTCAGGCTGTCACGGTCCGTCATGCCGATCTTCGACAAACTCGGCGCACGTTTCAAACAGCGCACCCGCCTCCGGAGCCCGACATGAGCCCCAACACTACTCTTGCCTCCAACGGAATATCGATAGAACGCTGGACGAAGTCGTCGCGGGTGGCGCTTGGCTGCATGGCCGCGGTGCTCGCCCTGCTGATGTTTGCCCCCGCCGCGCTCGGCGCCGGCGCGATCGACCGGATGACGGCCCTGTTCATCTACGTGATCCTTGCCGCCATGTGGAATGCGCTTGCCGGTTTCGGCGGGCTGGTCTCGGTCGGCCAGCAGGTGTTCTTCGGCCTCGGCGCCTATTTCACCATTCGGCTTGCGGATGCAGGGCTCAATCCCTTCGTCGCGCTGTTTGCCGCCGCGATCGTGACCGGCGCGCTGTCGATCCCGCTTTCGCTGTTCATGCTGCGCCTGAAGGGCGGCGAGTTCGCGATCGGCATGTGGGTGATATCAGAGCTCGCCCATCTGCTGGTCAACCTCGACCGGCTGATCCAGGGGGAAACGGGCACCTCGCTGATCTCCCTCAACGTCTATGATAGCGGCACGCGGCGGGCGACGATCTACTGGCTCGCATTGACGGCCATGGCCGCCCTGCTCGGCGCGCTCTTCATGCTGATGCGAAGCCGTGCCGGCGCGGCCATGCAGGCGATCCGCGACAATGAGGAGGCGGCGACCTCGGTCGGCGTGAGGGTGATCGCAACCAAGAGGCTGCTCTTCGTGCTTGCCGCCTTCGGCGTCGCCGTCGCCGGAGGCCTGTGGCTGGCGACCGCCACGACCTTCCAGCCGAAGACCTATTTCAGCATTCAATGGACGGCCTACATGATCTTCATGGTGCTGGTCGGCGGGATCGGCAAATTCGAAGGCGCGATCCTCGGCGCCATCCTGTTCTTCGTGATCGAGACCGTCTTCGGCGCAGCCGGCGTCTGGTACCTGATCGGCCTCGGCGCCACCGCCTTGATTTTCTCGCTCTACCTGCCGCGCGGCCTTTGGGGCGAAATCGAGCGCCGCTTCGATTTTCAACTTCTGCCGGTCGGCTACCGGCTGAAATTGCCCGGTCCGACCAAGATCCAATGGAAAGAATGAGCCGGCTTGCTTCCGGGCTCTCTCGCGAAAGGTGACGTTCATGCTTTTTGGTAAAACGATCCTGGTGACCGGCGTGGCTTCCGGCATCGGCGCCCGCACGGCGGAGTTGGCCGGCCAGATGGGTGCCGAAGTCATCGGCGTCGATGTGCGCGAGCCTGCCAGTGGAAGTGCCGCCTTCATCAAGGGTGACCTCTCCACGGCATCAGGCGTTGCCGAGATCGCGGCACGGCTTCCAGCGCGCCTCGACGCGCTCGCCAATGTCGCCGGCCTCTCCGGCAGCACCGGCGTCGTCTCGACGCTTGCCGTCAATTTCTACGGCCTTCGTGCCCTGTCCGAAGCCGTGGCGCCCCGCCTGCGCGAAGGCGGGGCCATCGTCAATGTCGCCTCGATCGCCGGCTACGGTTGGCGCGCCAATCTCGAGCGGGCGAAGTCGCTGACATCAATCGAAGGCTTTCCCGAAGTGGCGGCAGTTGTCGCCGACCACGATCTCAAGAATGAGGAAGGTTACCCGCTCTCCAAGGAGCTGCTGCTGCTGTGGACGATGCGGGCGGCCCACCAGCCGTTATTCAAGAACCGCGGCATCCGGGTGAATGCTGTCAGCCCCGGGCCGGTGGAAACGCCGATCCTCAAGCAGTTCCGCGCCGTGCTCGGCGACGCCAGGGTCGATAGCGACATCACCCGCGTCGGCCGCGCCGGCACCTCCGCCGATATCGCGCCCGCCGTGCTCTTCCTCTGCTCGGATGGCGCACGCTGGATCAACGGCGCCAATCTTGCCGCCGACGGCGGTCTCGAAGCTTCCATCAACGCCGAAGTCCTCGGCTTCTAGTTCTTGTCCCAAGGAGACCTCCGATGAATATTTCCCTGCTTATCAACGGCGCAGACCGCGCGGCCTCCGGCGGCCGCACCTATGATCGCATCGATCCCTTCACCGAAAAGCTCGCAAGCCGCGCCGCCGCGGCAAGCCTGGAGGATGCTGCCGCGGCAGTCGATGCCGCCAGCGCCGCCTTCGGCGCCTGGTCGAAGACCGGTCCCGGCCAGCGCCGCGCGATCCTGCTGAAGGCCGCCGATATCATGGATTCCAAGGTGGGCGAGTTTACCCGGCTCATGATCGAGGAAACGGGCGCCACCGCGCCCTGGGCCGGCTTCAATGTCATGTTTGCCGCCAATATCCTGCGCGAGGCCGGCGCGATGACGACGCAGATATCAGGCGAAATCATCCCTTCCGACAAGCCGGGCACGCTCGCCATGGGCATTCGCCAGGCCGCGGGCGTCTTCTTGGCGATTGCTCCCTGGAATGCGCCGGTCATCCTCGCCACCCGCGCCATCGCCATGCCGATCGCCTGCGGCAACACCGTCGTCCTCAAAGCATCCGAACAATGCCCCGGCACGCACCGGCTGATTGCGACAGTGCTGACCGAAGCCGGCCTGCCGGCCGGCGTCATCAACGTCCTCACCAACGCGCCGGAGGATGCGCCTGAAATCGTCACCGCGTTGATTGCCCATCCGGCCGTCAAGCGCGTGAACTTCACCGGCTCGACCAAGGTCGGCAAGATCATCGCCGAGACCTGCGGCAAATATCTCAAGCCTGCCCTTCTCGAACTCGGCGGCAAGGCGCCGCTTGTTATCCTCGACGACGCCGATATCGACGGTGCCGTCAATGCCGCCACTTTCGGCGCCTTCATGCATCAGGGGCAGATCTGCATGTCGACGGAGCGGATCATCGTCGACGAGACGATCGCCGATCAGTTCGTCGCCAAACTGGCCGCCCGCGCCAGCCAGCTGCCGGCCGGCGACCCACGTGGCCATGTCGTTCTCGGCTCGCTGATCAGCCTCGACGCAGCGAAGAAAATGGAGGAGCTGATTGCCGATGCGACGGCCAAGGGGGCAAAGCTCGTGGCCGGCGGCAAGCGCTCGGGCACCGTGGTCGAGGCGACGCTGCTCGATCACGTGACGCCCGAGATGCGCGTCTATGCGGAAGAATCCTTCGGCCCGGTCAAGCCGATCATTCGCGTCTCCGGCGAGGAAGAAGCGATCCGCATCGCCAACGACACCGAATACGGCCTGTCCTCCGCCGTCTTCAGCCGGAATGTCCAACGGGCAATGGCGGTTGCGGCGCGGATCGAATCCGGCATCTGCCACATCAACGGCCCGACGGTGCACGACGAGGCGCAAATGCCCTTTGGCGGCGTCAAGGGCAGCGGCTACGGCCGCTTCGGCGGCAAGGCGGGGATCGCCGAATTCACCGACCTGCGCTGGATCACGGTCGAGGATTCCGCCCAGCACTATCCCTTCTGAGCCGGTTTGACGGGCTTCACCGTGCCACGACGCCATTGAGGTCGTGGCAGGGTCTATGCTCAGACCGCAAAAGGGATTTCGCACGGCCCTTAGAAAGGTGCTTCAGCGCTTCGATATGGCGTGGGCCGCGAAATAGCGCGGTGCCTATTTGAAAAGGTTCCAGGACCTGTTCTCGGGCTCCAGTCCGGAACCAAAACTTGTCACACGTATTCGTTCGAGAATGGCTTTCGACCTTATGGCGGGCGAGCAAATGGCTTTACACATCAAACGAATCTACGAGCCGAAAGACGATAAGGACGGGGCGCGAATCCTGGTCGACCGGCTATGGCCTCGCGGGTTGAGCAAGCAGGATGCAGCAGTCGATATCTGGTTGAAGGATATCGCGCCAAGCCCGGCGCTACGCCGTTGGTTCGGCCACGACCCCGCGAAATGGACAGAGTTCCAGCGCCGCTATCGAGACGAGCTGGAAAAGAATCCGTCCGCCGTCGAGGAACTGAAACGCCAGATTGGGCGATCGGACGCGACGCTTCTCTACGCTGCGAGAGACCTGCACCACAATCACGCTATCGTTCTTCAGCACTTCGTCGGCGAAGGCTGACACGGCGGTGTGGCCGCATGGATCTACGAAAAATTCGCTCGGCGGAGCGATACCTCCCGCGCATACCATGAATATCGCCGGACTGCAGCCGATGGTGGAAAGCTCTGTTCAATCCTCAATCTCCTGAAACCGCGGAAACGACGTGCGCGGGGAACTGAACCAGCAGGCGCAGTTCTTTTTGCTCGCTGCCGGGACAGAACAAAAAAGCGAATCCCGGAGAAGCGGGCTCAGGAGCACGTATAATCTAGTAAAAATGTAGAGACACTTTAATTTGGCGTGATCTTATTCGGAGGGTATGATGAAGATCACAAGACGAGCTTTCACTGCACTGGTCGCAGGTGCCATCGCGACACCTTTGACGCATGTCCGGCCGGCTGGCGCGGCTGACAAGGTCGTGCGTATCGGCTACCAGAAATATGGAACTCTGGTGCTTCTCAAGGGCAAAGGGTTGCTGGAGAAGAAACTCAAATCCATCGACTACACGGTTGAATGGACCGAATTTCCGGGCGGTCCGCAGCTCCTCGAGGCCCTGAACGCCGGTGCTGTCGATTTCGGATCGACCGGCGAAACGCCACCGATCTTCGCCCAGGCCGCGAACGCTCCGCTTGTCTATATCGCACATGAGCCGCCCGCCCCGCGCGGCGAAGCCATACTGGTCCCTAGGGATAGCCCGATAAAGTCGGTCGCGGAGCTGAAGGGCAAGAAGGTCGCCTTCAACAAGGGCTCGAACGTGCATTACCTGCTCGTTAAGGCGCTCGAAGAAGCCGGCTTGACCTATGAGGACGTGGAGCCATCCTTCCTCGCTCCAGCCGACGGCCGCGCAGCTTTCGAGAAGGGCGCGGTGGATGCATGGGTCATCTGGGATCCCTTCCAGGCAGCTGCGGAAGTGGCGATCGAAGCGAGAGAGCTCAGAAACGGCGAGGGCATCGTTCCCAATCACCAGTTCTATCTCGGCACGAGTACGCTGGTTGACGGCCACGCCCAGGCGATCGATGTCTTGATCGACGCCATTTCCGAGATCGACGAATGGACCAAGTCCGATACCGCGGCTGCCGCGGCAGAGCTATCACCGTCGGTCGGCATCCCCGAATCTGTCCTCGTCAAGGCGCTCGAACGTCAGTCCTATGGGATCAAGAGCCTGGATGACTCTGTCGTCGCGCAGCAGCAGAGCATCGCCGACACCTTTTTCAAACTCAAGCTCATTCCCAAGGAGGTGACGATTGCGGACGTTGTCCGCAAGGGCAAGGCGTAGTGCTCATCGACATGGAAGGCGCGATCTCTGCCTGTAGAGGAGGTAGCATGACGGTTCCACTGGTCAGCTTGAGCAATCTGTCGACCGAGGCATCCCCCTCGCCAGAAGAAGCCCCAAAGTGGGCCGCCATTCGAATACATCGATGCTGCAGTAAACACCGGAGCGGACGAAGGGATCTTCAGCACTGAACGCCTCGAACTCGGCGAGCGTTTCGACTTCCGCGATCACGACGGCGGTCGAACCCTTGCCCTCCGCCGGCGGTGCAGAAGGTCCGGAAAGCAAGATGCGGATCGCCGCGCCATTCAGATAGGCCTTGTGTTCCTCGAGCAATCGGGAACGCTCGCCAGCCTTGCCGGGGTCGGATAGCGCATAGCGAGCAACGATCATTGTCTATTCTCCCCTGGCGTCAGCACGAAATCGAAATCGGAGCGCCAGACCGTCGCACGATCGACACGCTCGAAAGGCGCGACCAGGCTGCTTTTCACACCAAACACCGTATCGGATTCCAGATAGGGATCGTCGCCGACAAAAGTGTGGGTTACGAGCTTCTGATAAGCTGAAGCCGTGATCAGGTAATGGGTATGGGCAGGACGGTAGGGATGGCGGCCGAGGCACGTCAACATCTGGCCGACCGGGCCGTCATCCGGGATCGGATAGGAAACCGGCTTTATGCCGACGAAACTATAGGTGCCATCTGCGCCGGTGACGAAGATGCCCCGGTTGTTCCACTTCGGCTGGATATCCGGCTGCTGGACGTCGTAGAACCCATCGGAATTATCCGACCATACATCGATCCGGGCTCCCTCGATCGGATTGCCGTCAAGATCCAGCACTCGGCCGACGAAGAGACAGCTCTCGCCTTTGCCATCGAGTGAGATGTTTTCGCCCATCTGCCGTACAGGCGCCCCTTCGACATGGAACGGACCGAACACTGTATTTTCGGTGGCGCCTGGCGGACGCCGGTTGTTGATCGCATCCACCAGCATCGAGAAACCCAGCGTGTCGCTCAGCAGGATGAACTCCTGTCGCTCGTCATGGCAGAGATGGCCGGTTCGGTCAGGAAGCCTATGGCCAACTCCCATTCCTCCGGGGTCAGGCTGATATCCTTGGCAAAGGCATGCAGGTGCTTGACAAGCGACGCCATGATTTCGGCCAGACGCGGATTAATGTCCTGCCCCATCCGCGAGTTGACAGCTTCCGCGGATCTCTCTTCGCTGAAATATTCAGGCACGTGGCCATCCTCCTAAGCGTTAACGCGGCCGCGCGCCCTCCCAGGCGCTCTGCAACAAGGCCCGGATCGCTTCCCGTTCGATGGGCCGCGGGTTCCAGTAAGGGTTCTGCTCGGCGAGTTCCGCCGCACGGTCCAGATCGGCTTCCTTCATGCCCAGATCTCGCAGCGCCATGGGGGCGCCGATCGAAGCAGCAAAATCATAAAGACCGCCGCCCAGCGAGCCGCCGAAAAGATAGGCAGCGGGCTCTAGCGCATCCATTGCGGCCTCCGCGTTGTAGGCAGCAGAATGGGGAAGAATGATCGCATGGGTTTCCGCATGCGGCAGATCGAAGCTACCGCCCAGCGTATGGCAAAGCTTGTGATGCAAGGCCATTCCAACCGCTCCGAGCACCGTGCCGCACAGCCAGGAGCCGTAAAGCGCTTCGCTTCGCGGCTCGATATCCCCAGGTGCATTGACGATTTGAGGTAAAGCCTGCTTCAGCGCGCGCAGCCCCTCGACCGCCATCATCGACGAAATGGGATTGCGATCCCGTGCGTAGAGACCTTCGACCGCATGCGCCATTGCATTCAGTCCGCTGCTGACACTCATGTTGACCGGCAATCCCAATGTCAATTCGGGGTCGTAGATCACCACTTCGGGCAGGATGCCGGCCCCGCGGACCGTGGTCTTCTGCCCGTTCTCGGTCTGGCCGAGGATCGGTGTAACCTCCGACCCCGCATAGGTCGTCGCTACCACGATTTGCAGAGCGTCGTTGCGATAGGCGATTGCCTTGCCGAGACCGATCGTCGATCCGCCGCCGATCGCGACGACGCAATCGGCACCGGCTGCGTTATATGTCGCCATCGCGCGCTCGGTCACATCGACCGGCGTATGCATCGTCGCATGGTGGAACAGTCCCGTCGCAAGCGGGCCGAGAGATGCAGCGATCCGTTCAGCCTCCGCTTTCTGGTGCGGGGTCGATAGGATCAGGGCGCGCTTGCGGCCCTGCCCAGTCATTGCATCGGCGAGACGGTTCAACGAGCCGCTCCCGAAGAAGATCTGGGCCGCGCTGCCCGTGTATTTGAAAGGTGCAACCATGCTATCGATCGAGTTTGAAGAGTGAAACCGCGTTGGTGCGACCAATCTTCAGGCGGTCGGCTTCGGAGATGGTCGTGCTGTCGAACCAGTTTGCAGCATGGTCGACGTTTTCGAATGGCCAGTCTGTCGAGAACAGAATTCGGTCCGCTCCGATTTCCAGCATTGCATCGATAAGCGATTGCGTGCGGAAGTTTCCCGACGTCGTGATATAGAAATTCTCGTTGAAATAATCGGCAATCGGGCGTTTGGCCGGATAGTTCTTCTCCACCTTGACCCACGCATTCCGGTTGTCGATGCGCCACATCATGTATGGCAGCCCCTCGCCCATGTGACCAACGATGATCCGCAAAGCCGGATGCTCGTCAAACAGGCCGGATCCCATCAAGCGCAGCGCATGAACGGCGGTCTCCTGGGCGAAGGCCCATGTCGGGCCCATCAGCCAGGAATGGTCAGCATAGATCCGGCTGTCCTCCGGCAGCGGGTTGCGCGGATGCAGATAGAAGGGAACGTTGAGCCTTTCGACTTCGGCCCAGAATGGACGATATTGCGGCAGGTCGTAATATAGCGGCGTCGTTCCGTCGCCTTCCTGGGAGAAGCCATTGACCAGCGCGCCGACGAAACCCATCGTCGTCACGCAGCGCTGCAATTCCTGCGCAGCTGCATCCGGATCCTGCAGGGGCAATGCTGCAAATCCCAGGAAACGGTTCGGGTTCTTGACGCATTGCTCCGCCAGAAAGTCATTGGCGCGTCGGGCAATATCCAGGGCCTTTGCCTTATCCGGGATTGCTTGGACAGCCGGAGCGTTCAGCGACAGGATCATCTTCTCGATGCCGTGGGCATCCATCAACCGCAGACGCTTGTCGTGGATATCCAGGAGACGGGCTGACAGTTCCGTCCAGTAGTCGCCCGGCACGAATCCTGCCGAATCCTGCAGCGTCTCGGGGATGGCGAAATGTTCTTCAAGCGCGATCTTGCCTTGCACGATATAATCTCTTTCCTGTCTTAAATCGAAATACTGCGGATGGCGGATCAGAATTGTCCCTTGGGCGGAAGGCCGAGCAGTTGCTGGCCGGCCATGGTGCCGACGGCATCCCAATTCATGGAAAAATGGCGTCCGACGGCATTTGCATCACGCCATGCCCGCTGGACGGGGTTGGACATCTGGAGGCCGAGGCCGCCTGTCGATGCATTGAGTGCCTCCACGGCCCGAAGGGCCAGGCTGACCGCAAAGGACTGGCTGCGGCGGGCGAGAATGCGATCTTCTTCGGTGATCTCGCCGGTGCCATCCTCGCGGGCCTGGGCCAGTTGCTGCGCCCGGGCAATATCCCGCAGAATGATTTCGCGGGCGGCATCCACGGATGCGGAGGCTTCCGCCACGCGAAGCTGGATCGTCGGAAATTCAGCAATCTTGTTGTTGCCGCCGGCCACTGCACCGCGTGTCACACGGGCCCCCATGTGGTCGATGTAGCTCTCCAGGGCGCCCTTCGCCGCACCGACGGCTGCGCTGCCGAGGCAGAACGGAACCCCCATGAGCAGCGGAATGTTGAAAAGGCCGATACCCTCGTAGCCACGTCCGCCCGGCGTCCTGCCGGAGGTCGCATCCGGAAAGCTCAGAATGCGGTATTCCGGAACGAAGACATCCTTGAGGATCAGGCTTTTTGAGCCGGTGCCCGCGAGGCCCACCACATCCCAAGTCTCGTCAATGGTATAATCGCTGGCAGGAACCAGAAGGAACGCCGGAAGAGGACGTTCCCCCTCGCGATTTGGCGGAATGATTGCCGCACAGAGCGCCCATTGCGCGTTTTCACATCCGCTCGCAAAGGCCCAATCGCCGGATAGCCGGAAACCACCCTCGACGCGTTCCGCCATGCGGACCGGCGCATAGGAACCGCAGAGCAGCGCATCCGGATCGCTGCCCCACACGTCCTGTTGAACCCTTTCATCGAACATGGCAAGCAACCATTGATGCGCGGAAAGAAGACCGGCAACCCAGCCGGTGGAGGCGCAGGCCGCCGACAGTTCGATATTTGCATCGACAAGCTCGGCAAAGGATCCTTGGTCGCCGCCAAAGCGGGCAGGCTTGACGATATCGAAATAGCCGGCGGAGCGCAGCAGATCGATGGAGCGCGCCGGCACACGGCCGGATTTTTCGGTATCGCGCGCGCCGGCCCGGATTTCGTCCAGCATCGGGGCGATGCGATCTGCAAGGCATGCGGTCTTGACCCGCGCCGAGGCGGGAAACAGGGCGGCTGTATGGTTCATGGAACTACCTTCAGTTCTGGGATGCAGGAAGCGCGTGCTGTGGCGCGCAATATTTCGAATTCTCGTACATCAGTGCGATTGTGTTTTCGGAATGGCGTGTATCCACCACCTGCCCGATGAAGATGGTGTGCGTTCCATAGGGAACTGCGCCCATGCGGCGGCAGACAACAGAGGCATGAGCGGAGCCCAGCACCATCATGCCGCGCTCATGGCGAACCCAATCGGCAGCGTCGAACCGACGCTCAGGCGCAATCTTGCCGCTGAAGCCTTCCGATACGGCTGCCTGCCTGTCGGTCAGAATGCTGACTGCGAATTCCGGCACTTCGAGCAGCATGTTATGCAGGTAGGTGCGATTGTTCAGGCAGATGATGAGAGATGGCGGATCCATCGAAAGTGATGTGACGGCGGTCGCCGTCATTCCATGATCCGCGCCGTTGCGACAAGCAGAAATGACCGTCACCGTCGCCGGGAAACGGCGCATGGTCGATCGAAACGCATCGCTGATCGGTGCGGGGGCCGGCGCTATGCCGAGGGCAGCAGTGGCAGACATGATTTCCTCCCGTGTCTCCTTGGCATCTAGATTATTGCATTTGCAACTGTTGTCAACGCAAATTTAAAAATCAGCTGGAAAATGCTTGATCTACCCAGCCCTTCTCGGCGACTGAAAGCCAATCGTGTTGTCAACCCGGTAATTTAGGTGCATGTCGGAGAGAGCCCCCAGCAAGCCGAATCCCGCCAGCAGACAGAGACATGTACAAACTTACCGATTCCGTTCCCTATCTTCTCAATCGCGCCGGCGTGCGGATAGCCGAGGTATTCGCGCAGAGAATCGCCGAAGACAATCTCAGCGTGGCGATGTACCGGGTTCTGGCCATGCTCAAGGAGCGCCGGGAAAGCACCCTGGGGGATCTCGCCGACGTCGTCTCTGTCGAGATTTCGACGCTTTCGCGCCTCGTCGGCACACTGGCCAAGCGCAAGCTGGTATCGCGAACACGGCCGGAAGATAACGGCCGCATCGTCATCGTGAAGCTGACCCCCCAGGGCGAGGCGCTGACGGAAAGGCTCATGCCGCTTGCCGTCGAGCTTGAACGCACTGCGGTCCAGGACATGTCGGACGAGGAGGTCGCAGCCCTGAAGAAGGCGCTGCGCCGCATGCACAGCAACCTGCCGGCAATGTCCGGAAAGGGAAAAGTTGCGAGCTGAAAAGTTTGCAGTTGCAAATATTTTATTCGCAAGTATTTAATAGCGTGTCATCGTTGTCTTGACATAGCCCGTTTGCGGGTGAGTCTGGCGCTGGGAGGAACCACGCCGGCAACGATCCAGGAGGATTTGTACACGGATCGACGCGGACCTGCCGCTGGCAGGAGCGTACTTCCTGTACGCAAATGTATGGGGAGGGAAAATTGGCCATACAAGATCTCGCTATTATCAATGAACGTGTTCGCAGCCCGAATATCATCATCGCCCTTTGCGGTCTGCTGATCCTGTTCGACGGCTATGACCTGATCGTTTACGGCGCAGTCGCGCCGGCGTTGCTCGGTGAAGCCAGTTGGGGCCTGACGCCGGGCATGGTCGGACGGGCTGCCTCCATCACCCTGTTCGGGATGCTGCTGGGCGCTCTCGTTGCCGGAACACTTGCTGACAGGATAGGTCGTCGCAAGGTCATCATCGGCAGTCTGTTGAGCTTTTCCGTGATGATGATCGGCAGCGGTCTTGCGCCGAACTTTCTCGTTTTCGAGGGAACACGCTTTCTCGCCGGCCTGGGTCTTGGCGCTCTTTTTCCAACCGTAACCGCTTTGATCATCGAGTTTTCTCCGCCGAAGCGGAAGGCAATGGCCTATTCGATTGCTCTTCTGGGTTACCTGGCCGGCGGCATCATCTCGGGCATGCTCGGAATGCTGTTGATTCAGAAATACGGATGGCGGCCACTGATGATTATCGGCGGCGCACCGATCCTGCTTCTGTCTTTCTTCATCCGGCTCATCCCCGAGTCCCCCGAATGGCTGGCAACGAAGAACCGCCAGACCGAAGCCAACCAAATTGCAAACCAGTACGGGCTGCCCAATGCCGTCGCCAGGCCTGCTGCGTCACGCCAGGTCGGCATCCGGTCGCTGTTTTCCGAAGGTCGCCTGCTGCCGACATTAAACGCATGGAGCATCCACTTCTGTTCGCTTCTGCTGACATTCGGCATGGTGAACTGGCTTCCGACCATCATGAACAAGATGGGCTATGACCTCGGTTCTGCTCTCCTCTTCTCCGTAACGCTCAATCTCGGAGCCGCCGTCGGCCTCCTGATCGGCGCAAGGATTGCTGACCGCGGAAATGTCAAAATTGTCGTGGCAGGTATGTTTCTTCTCGGAGCCTGCTCGATCTGGTTGCTGACGCAGGTGGATCAGGGCCTCCAGGTCTATGGTCTCGTCGCACTTGCCGGTACGGGAACGATCGGCACCCAGATCCTCGCCAACATTCTCGTTGGAAATCTCTATCCTGTCGAAATGCGCGGAACCGGCCTTGGCTTCTCGCTCGGCATCGGTCGTATCGGCGGCATGATAGGACCGGCTATCGGCGGTGCGGTTCTGGGTGCGGGCCTGGCTCCGCAGTGGAACTTCTACATCTTCGCATCGGTAGGAGCCTTGGGATGCGTGCTCGCACTCATGACGTTGCTATATCGCAAAAAGGCTGATTGACGGCCAGATTGTCGGCAGGTCTGGCATTCAGAACCTGCCGACAATGCAAACCTTGTGAAGCCAAATTCAGCTTGTTTCCAGTAAGCGAGGCTGCTGTACTGGAACGCCGGTCAACAAGCGGCGCGAGCAGACGGTATGGCCGTCCCCATACTGCGGGCAATGCGCCGACCGTCAACAAGATCCAGCCACGTGCTATTCCTTCACTGCACCGGTCATCGATGAGACGTAGTAGTCCACGAAGAACGAATAGAGGATGACCACCGGGAGCGAGCCGAACAGCGCGCCCGCCATCAGCGATCCCCATTCGAAGACGTCGCCGCGCACCAGTTCGGTCAGCACGCCGACCGGGATGGTTTTGTTTTCCGACGACTGAATGAAAGTCAGCGCGTAGATGAATTCGTTCCAGGACAGCGTGAAGGCGAAGATCCCGGCGGAAATCAGCCCGGGTACAGCGAGCGGCAGGATGATCTTGGTGAGAATCTGCCATCTGTTAGCGCCATCCACCAGTGCGCTTTCCTCCAACTCGAAGGGGATCGAGCGGAAATAGCCCATCAGCAGCCAGGTGCAGAAGGGAATGAGGAAGGTCGGATAGGTGAAGATCAGCGCCAGCCGCGAGTCGTAGATCCCGAGCTTGAAGACGATGAAGGCAAGCGGGATGAAGAGGATCGACGGCGGCACGAGATAGGCAAGGAAGATCACCAGACCGACCGAGCGGGAGCCGGTGAAGCGGACGCGCTCGATGGCATAGGCGCCGAAGACCGAGGCCACCAGCGAGAGAAAGGTGGAGCAGACCGCGACCAGCATCGTGTTCCACAGCCAGCCCGGATAGGATGTCTCGAGGAACAGGTATTTGATGTGCTCGAGTGTCGGTCCCACCACCCAGAAGGGACTGTAGTTGCTATAGTCGGTCAGCTGGTCGTTCGGTTTCACCGCGGTGATCGCCATCCAGTAGAACGGGAAGAGCAGCACGAAGACGAAGACGGCCATCGGCAGATAGAGCATCACGATCCGCCGCGGCAGGCGGTTCAGATAGCTCATTCCTTCGGCATTGTCGGTCACGACCTGATCGGCGGCATTTGAATTTATCGACATCGTTGTTCCCCCTAATCCTGACCGCCCTGTTGCCATTTGCGCCGCTGCAGGCCGAAGAAGCTGAACATGATCGCGCCGAGCAGGAAGGGCACCATGGCGACCGCGATGGCCGCACCCTCGCCGAGCTGGCCGCCGGGGATGCCGCGCTGGAAGGATAGCGTCGCCATCAAATGCGTCGCATTGACGGGTCCGCCCTTCGTCAGCACGTAGATGAGCTGGAAATCCGTAAAGGTGAAGAGCACAGAGAAGGTCATGACCACGGCGATGATCGGCGTCAGCATCGGCAGCGTCACATAGCGGAAACGCTGCCAGTTCGTGGCGCCGTCGAGCGAGGCGGCCTCCTGCAGCGATGCCGGAATTGTCTGCAAGCCCGCAAGCAGCGAAATCGCCACGAAGGGAATGCCGCGCCAGACATTAGCGACGATGACGGATATGCGCGCGTTTATCGGGTCGCCGAGGAAGTTGATCGGTCCGCTGATCAGCCCCAGCTGCATCAGCGACCAGGAGATGATTGAGAACTGGGAATCGTAGATCCACCAGAAGGCCAGCGCCGAAAGCACCGTCGGCACCACCCAGGGAAGCAGCACGATAGCCCGGAAGAAGGACTTGAACGGCAGGTGCTGATTGAGCAGCATTGCCAGCCAGAGGCCGAGCGCGAATTTCAGCACCGAGGCGACGGAGGTATAAAGAATGGTGTTGAAGACCGACACCCAAAAGACGCTGTCGTCCATCAGGAACTGGTAGTTCTCCAGCCCGATGAAGATGCCGTCGCGGCCGATCCTCGTATCGGTGAAGCCGAGCCAGACACCGAGCCCCAGCGGATAGGTGAGAAAGCAGACGAGGAAGACGGCCGCCGGCAGCATGAACAGGAAGCCGAGCACATTGTTGTTCTGCAGGAGCGAAGAGATCGGCCCGCGTCTATCCTCCGAATTCGCCATCGACATTGCCTATCTCCCAGATTGCACTTGAACTCCCAGATCATTTCGCGGCACGCCGAAGGCCGGCATGCCGCTTGCTTTAAAGCGCGGCTCAGACGCGATAGTAGCGGTTTGCCCGCCGTTCAGCTTCCTTCATCGCATCTTCGGGCGACATCTGGCCGGTGACGGCGGCCGCATACATGTCGACCAGGACGTAGTCGGCCATGGTCGCTGCCGAGGCATAGCCGAGGGGTCCGGCATAGCCGTTCGGACGCAGTTTTTCCGAGGCACGCGCGTAAGGCGCATGGACTGGATCGGATGTCCAGATTGGGTTGTTGGCGAAAGCCTTGAGCGGCTGGCAGCAATAGGCGCTGGAGCCCTGGATCCACGCATTCATCTGGTCGGCTTCCATCATGAACTTGATGTAGGCTTTCGCCGCTTCCGGATACTTGGTGTGCTTGAAGAGAAGCAGCGAGCTCGTCTGGAAAAGCTCGGCGCTCTGACCGACCGGACCGATCGGGAAATTCGTCGTGCGGATGTCCTTGGCGATCTCGGCAAGTTTTGGGTCGTTCTTGGCGGTGTAATAGACCGAGACGCCGTTGGCGATCAGCGACACCTGGCCTGCGAGGAAGGCGCGGTTGTTGTTGACGTCCTGCCAGCTTTCCGTGCCCGGAATGAAGGTGGCATAGAGCTCTTTGGCGTAATTGATCGAAGCCAGCGTTTCCGGGCTGTTGATCGTTACCTTGCTACCCTCGTCGACCATCTTGCCGCCATGGCTCCAGAGCAGCCAATGGGCGTAGTTGTTGCCGTCGCCGACGGCCTTGCCGTGTGGGAAGCCGGCCGGCGTGCCCTTGGCTTTCATCGCCTTGCAAAGCTCGAGGAAACCCGCCGTGTCCTTCGGGAATTCGCTGAAGCCGGCCGCCTTCACGTGAGTGTCGCGATAGACCACCGCATTGCCGATTGCCGTCAGCGGCATGGCGATGAAGGTGTCGCCGCGCGCGGCATAGCCCTTCAGGCCATCATACCAACCGCCATACTTGTTGCCGAGATAGTTGGCGAGCTCGGTCAGGTCGACCAGCTTGTCGGGATACTGGTGAGCGTCGTCGAACCAGCACATGATGAGGTCCGGGCCGGAGCCGACATTGGCCGCGACGGCGGCCTTCGGGCGGATATCTTCCCAGCTTTCCTTGTCGATGCGTACCTGGACACCGGTCGCGTCCATGAATTTCTTGGTGTTTGCAAGCCAGGCCTCCTCGTCGCCCTTGACGAAGGGTGTCCAGCGCAGCAGCCGCAGGCTGGCACCGCTTTCCGGCGTGTAGGTCGGTTCGGCCTGCGCGAAGGTCGGCCGGATGCCGATGCCGGCGGCGCCGGCGACGGCAGCCGAGGCGGCAAGAAAGTCACGTCTCTTAATCCTCATGATACTCCTCCTCTTCAAAACAGCGGGTGCGAACTCTCCGGCACTCACCTCCCGCTTGGTGAACGACGGTCCTTGCATCCCTGAACCGGGGTGCTGCCAACCTGCGGGTGACGGGGGTTCCTCCGCCCCGCGCCACCGCCGGACGGCGTCAGTCGGTCAATCTCCGGCCGCTCTCGGCATCGAAGAGATGAACATGAGCGGCGTCGATCGCAACGCGCAGGGTTTCGCCCGGCCGCGCGCTGACGCGCTCGCGGAAGACACAGCTGAGGTCGCTGCCGCCGAGCCTAAGGATAAGATGCGTCTCGTAGCCGGTCGGCTCGATCACCACGATCTCACCCGGCAGGCCATTGGCGTCGAGCAGAATGTATTCCGGGCGAAGCCCGTAAACGAGGTCGCGACCCAAGGCGTCGACAGGCGGGTTGGAAACCGGGAGCGCCGTGCCGTCCGGCGCCTTGAAACGTGTCGGGTTTTCGGGGTCGAGCCTGCCCTTGATCATGTTCATCGCCGGCGAACCGATGAAACCGCCAACGAAGAGATTGGCCGGCTTGTCGTAAAGGTCGAGCGGCGTGCCGATCTGCTCGACGACGCCGTCATGCATGACGACGATTTTGTCGGCCATGGTCATCGCCTCGATCTGGTCATGGGTGACGTAGACCGTCGTCGTTTTCAGCCGCTGGTGCAGTTCCTTGATTTCGGCGCGCATGGCGACGCGCAGCTTCGCATCGAGGTTGGAGAGCGGTTCGTCGAACAGGAAGACTTCCGGATCGCGGACGATCGCTCGCCCCATGGCGACACGCTGGCGCTGGCCGCCGGAAAGCTGGCGCGGATAACGGTCGAGCAATTTATCGAGACCGAGGATGCCTGCGGCGTATTTCACCCGCTTCTCGGCTTCCGCCTTCGGCGCCTTGTTCAGCATCAGCGAGAAACCCATGTTCTCCTGTACCGTCATATGCGGATAGAGCGCATAGTTCTGGAACACCATGGCGATGTCGCGGTCCTTGGGGGGCAGCGTGTTGACGACACGCCCGCCGATCTTGATCTCACCGCCGGAAATATTCTCAAGTCCCGCCAGCATCCGCAGAAGAGTAGATTTTCCACAACCAGACGGGCCAACCAGGATCACGAACTCCCCGTCGGCAATGTCGATATCGACGCCTTTGATCACCGGAAATGACCCGAATGATTTCCGCACATCCGTGAATTGAACGCCTGCCATACCCACTCCTCCCAGAAATCGAGCGCTACATGCTATGTCTTCGTATTTTCGTATATCTTGCCGGCGGCCTCATCTTCTCAAGGCCCTCAGCCGCTGCAGTCCCGCATATGCGGGTGTGCCTGGGCGGTACTCTCCTCCTATGGGGCGGTTTTAGCCCCGCTCAATCTCATCCGGACGCACCCGGAGCGTCTTCGGCGAGGTAGACCTCGATCAACTCGTCCACCGTGGTTTCGGCGACGAAACCCAGTTGCACCGCGCGTTCAGGCGTAAAGGACTTCGGCCATCCGGCGACGATCCCTTCAATGACCTCGTCGCGGCGGCGATCGATCAAGTCCGCCGCGTCGGGACCGGCAGCACGGCTTAAGGCGGCAATCTGGTCGGCAACGGTGGCGGCGACGCCCGGCATGGTGAGCGTGCGCCGGACACCCAGCGCCGCCGTGTCGAGCGTCGCAGCATGGATCAGGAACTTGATGGCGGAACGCGGGCTTGCCAGCCAATGCTTGACCGTTTCTTCGACCGGGAGAACAGCCCGCTGGCCTGCAAGCGGCTCCCGCAGGATTCCGGAAAAGAAGCCCGATGCGGCGGCATTCGGCGCACCAGGCCGGATCACGATGGTCGGCAACCGAATTCCGACGCCGTCGATAAAGCCGCGCCGCGAATAGTCGGCAAGCAGAAGCTCGGATATCGCCTTCTGGACTCCGTAGCTGGTGAGAGGTGCGAGCACGTAATCGTCGGGAATGGGATCGGGAAACGGCGAGCCATAGACCGCTATCGACGAGGAGAATACGAACCTCGGGACATACGCCTGACGGCTTCCTTCCCGGCGGATCGCTTCCAACAGCGATCGCGTGCCATCGAGATTGACCCGGTAGCCGAGTTCGAAATTGCGCTCGGCTTCGCCGGAAACAATCGCCGCGAGATGGAAGATCACGTCGGCCCGGCGAGACGCCAGGGCTTCCGCTGCGCCGCTTTCGGAAATATCGGCAGCCAGCGCTTCCACCGGCCCGACGACACCCGTGGGTATCGGTGGAGGCGCGATATCCACGAGCGTCATGCGCGTGATTGCGTCGCCGCCGAGGGAACCACCGCGCCCCAGCGTGGCGGCGAGCTTCCGGCCGATCATTCCTCCTGCCCCGACAATGAGAATATGCATCGTGTTTCGCCTCCCTGCGAACTACGAGAAGAGTAGCTTGGTCGTCGTATAAATACGGGTTTCGTGGGTCGCGAAGGCCGCGGATGCTGCGTCGGGATCGCGCGTCTCCAAGCCGGCGAGGATCATCCGGTGGTCGGCGATGCTCGCGGCGATAGTCCCCGGCTGCGAAACGACGCGCTTTCGGTGGCTCAGGAGATAGGAGTAAAGGTCGGCGGCTACATCAGCCAGCACCGCGTTGCCGCTGGAACGGTAGATGGCCGTGTGAAATTCGCGGTCGCAAATCAAAAAACGGACAGGATCGTCACACGCGGCCTCCTGTGCTGCGATCGAATTGCGAAGATAATCGAGAGTTGAAGGCTCGATCTTGACGGCTGCCGCCCTTGCTACTCGCGCTTCGATAAGAAGCCGCGCCTCATGAACATCATCGAGATTGTAGGCTGCAATGTCGCGATAACGCGCCGCTTGAACAGCCAGCTCGCCGACGTCCACGGATGCCACCACGGTTCGCATCCCTTGCGCGACGGAGAGGACGCCGTGGGTGGAAAGGATGAGGATCGCGCCACGCACGGTCTCGCGGCTGACCGAAAGCGCGGAAGCCAGTTCGCGTTCGCCTGGTAGCGGATCGCCCACCTTGAGAATACCGGTTGCAATGAATGTTGTGATCTTCTGGACGACGAAGTCTTTCATCGAGGTCTTCGGCGCCCCGCCGAGCGTCGCAACGTCGTCTTCGAGCATCGCTCGAACATCCATTGCTTTCCCCTCCTCGCCCATAGTTCTACTGGTCCGGTTAGTGGACCAGTAGAACCGAGCTTACGAAGGTTGTCAACGCTTCATGTCCGCAACCTCGTCAATCGATATCATCAGCGCCGAGTTCAAGCGGCTTTGGAGATTCTGCCGAGGCGCTTGATCGCCTGTTCCAGTGGACGCTTGCCATCGCCGTAATATTCCCAGGCAGAGGACTTCGACAGCAGGGCCGGAACGGTGCGGATGGTGAAGCGCTTCGGGTCCAGGTCCGATTTGACCTGGGTCCAGGTCAGTGGCATCGAGATGGTGGCACCCGGCCGGGCGCGCGGTGACAAAGGCGCCACCGCCGTCGCCATCCGGTCGTTGCGCAGATAGTCGAGGAAGATCCGGCCGTCCCTGAGGCTCTTCGTCATTTTGATCAGATAGAGATCGGGATTGTCGCGCGCCATCTGCTGGCACACATCATGGGCGAAACCCTTCGCTTCGGCCCACGAAAGCGGCTTGCGCTTGTTGACCGCAAGCGGAGTGACAACGTGCAGACCCTTGCCGCCGGTCGTCTTGCAAAAGCTGATCAGGCCCAGCGCGTCGAGACGGTCGCGCATTTCCCGGGCCGCTGAAACGACCGCGGAGAATGGCACGTCCGGACCTGGATCGAGGTCGAAGACGAGCCGGCCCGGCACCTCAGGCTGATGCGGTTCGCAATTCCAGGGATGCAGCTCGACGGCGCCGATCTGCGCGACGGCAGCCAAGCCTTCGACACGGTCGATCTGCAGATAGGGCTTTTTGTCGCCAAAGACCTTGACCAGTTCGAGAAGGTTCGAGGTGCCGGGCATCGCATGGCGCTGGAAAAATTGCTCGCCGCCGATCCCGTCGGGTGCGCGGATGACCGAACATGGGCGTCCCTTGATGTGCTCGATCAGCCAGGAACCGACGGTTTCGTAGTAGCGAGCCAGCTCTTCCTTGGTGACGGGTTCGCCGTCATTGGCATTCGGCCATAGCGGCTTGTCCGGGTTTGAAATCAGCACCCCCATGACCTCGGCCTTGGCGCTTTTTCGGCGGACGGGCCTAGCCTTCGCCTGCGCCGCCGGCTGCGGCACGTCAATTTGTGCGGGCTTCGCCGGCCGTTCGGCCTTGACCTCTCTCGCCGGCTTGTCTTCCCGCAGTCCCTTGAAGGCCGCCTGCCGGACAATGCCGTCGGCGGTCCAGCCTGCGAATTCGATTTCCGCCACGAGCTCGGGCTTCAGCCAGGTGACCTCGGCCTCCTTCTTCGGCGCGCCGATGCCGGTGAATGGCGATTTCGCCGTCTCGAGCGCTTTCAACTTCGGCAGCAGCATTTCCACTTTCTTTGCGCCATATCCGGTACCGACGCGGCCGACATAGACGAAGTGGTCGCCACGATAGACGCCGACCAGCAGGGAGCGGAATTTCCCGTTGGTCTTGGCATAGGCGCCGATTACCACCTCATGGCCGGCGCGGCATTTCGACTTCGCCCAGCTTTGGGTACGGCCGGATTGATAGGGTGCATCCCCTTGTTTGGAGATGATGCCTTCCAGCGAGAGCTTGCAGGCAGACCGGAGAACTGCATCGCCGCCAGTCTCGAAATGCTCGACGAAACGGATGCGCGGATCGCTGCCGGCGTCGGACAGAAGGCTTTGAAGCCGCGCCTTGCGCCCGACGAGCGGCAGAGATCGCAAATCCTCGCCTCCCTCATAGAGAAGATCGAAAGCGAAATAGACGAGTTCGCTTGTCTTGCCTTCCGAAAGGGCGGCCTGCAGTGCGGCAAAGTCGGGAGCGCCATGATCGTCGAGGGCGCAGATCTCGCCGTCGATGATCGCATCGGGCAGTGTCGATGCCGCCGCGGCGATCTCTGGGTATTTAGCTGTCCAGTCGAGCCCTTTCCTGGTCTTCAGCGTCACCTCACCATCAAGCACTCGCATCTGGATCCGGTAGCCGTCGAACTTGATCTCGTGAATCCAGCCGGTGCCTGCCGGAGGGCGCTCCAGGGTCTGGCAGAGCTGCGGCGCGATGAAATCCGGCAGATCGACCTGTGTCACCGTCTTGGAGGCTCCTCCAGTTCGGGCATCCTCTTTTCTTTCTTCGGCGGCAAGTCCCTGATTGCTGTCCCAGACCGCATCGGCCTGAACATCGCCACCCTCGACCATGAAAGGCTTGGGCTTGCGGCCTTTGCCGGCCGCAATCATCTCCATGGTACGGCCGGATGCGACCGATGTCTGGTTTTCTTCGAGGATAGTCGCGCCGTTCTCGTCGACAGAAAACTCGTCGTGGTGTTTGATCAGCAGCCAGTTGGTGCGCTTGCCACTATCGCGATCATTGCGCATCCGCACCAGCACGAAGCTGCCGTGCAGGCGTTTGCCTTCCAGCGTAAACTTGAAATCGCCTTTTGCCAGCGCCTGCTCCGGGCTCTTCTTTCCTTCCGGTTCCCAATAGCCCCGATCCCACAGCATCACCGTGCCGCCGCCATACTGGCCTTTCGGAATGGTGCCTTCGAAATCACCATAGTCCAGCGGGTGATCCTCCACCTCAACCGCCAGCCGCTTGTCGTGCGGATCGAGCGATGGCCCTTTCGTGACAGCCCAGGACTTGAAGACGCCGTCCAGCTCGAGCCTGAGATCGTAGTGCAGTCGGGTGGCGTCGTGTTTCTGGATGACGAAGCGACGGCGATTACTGCGCGAGAGACGTTTTTCACCGCTCGGCTCGGCCGTCTTTTGGAAATCGCGCTTCGATCGATAGGTCGATAGTTTGTCACTGGCCATGGTCGTTCCCAAAAGCAACCCTGCCAGCGAAATGCCGGCCGAGGGCTGTAAGTTCCATTACAGTCTTATTCCGGCGCTCATCGGGAAAACGCCCACTTCGTCATCATTGATACTCTAGATGGCCGCATGGCGCACTGGCCGGGGCGGATGCGTGGCAGGCTTCCTCTTCCAGGGGGCCAGAACGACCGCCATGCCGGCTTCGAAACAGGCGGCCACGAAAGCCTCGCGGGCAATGATGCCGGGAATAGCGGCATTGAGGGCACCGCGGCACGTCTTCACCGCTCGATCATGGCGCTCTCCATGACGCAGCGGCCACTCGTTCTCGAGAAAATCCAAGGCCTCGTCGACGCTGGTGAAGGTGCGCTCCAAACCGCACTGCAGCCGGATTATCACCGGCCGGTCCATGGAACATCGTTCAGCGGCATCTTTTCCTCCTTTCATGCCACCAATGGTCCTGATGAAAATGATATTGTGGGTGATGGCGGACCGTTCAAGAGCGGCCTGCCACTCCGTTGAAGATCATCGTACCGCTGCGCTCTTTCGCTTGACTGTCCTGCGTCACAGTCACATTCGGTTCTACTGTCTCCCGGGGAACCGTGGCGGACACCGGCGAGAAAAAAATCAACGTCTCGCTGCATCGTTATCTTGCTTCAAGCGTTATTTGCCACCACGGGGATGCAAAGATGCGCTGGGATCAATGGCTGTCCGTTCTCGTCATCACGCTGATGATGGCTGCGTTTCTATGGGGTCGCTATCGATATGATATCGTCGCCGTGAGCGCACTTCTCATCGCTATCGTTGTCGGGGTCGTCCCAGCCAAAAATGCCTTTAGCGGCTTTGCCGACGACATCGTCATCATTGTCGGCAGCGCGCTCATCGTCAGTGCTGCGATATCCAGGTCGGGGATCATGGACGTCGCATTGCGCAGATTTTCTCCCGAAAGACGCGGGCCAAGGATGCAGTTGATCATCTTGGTCGCAATTGTCGCAGCTCTGTCAGCCTTTATCAAAAACATCGGCGCGCTGGCGATCATGATACCGGTGGCTGTGCAAATGGCCCGCAAATCAAGCGTATCGCCGTCAATGTTCCTGATGCCTATGTCTTTCCCTCGCTGCTCGGAGGGCTTATGACGCAGATCGGCACCTCGCCGAACATCATCGTTTCCAGGGTGCGCGAGGAGATTACCGGCCAGCCGTTCACGATGTTCGACTACACACCCGTCGGCCTGGCGCTCGCAATCGCCGGCGTTGTCTTTCTGGCGCTCTTCTACAAGCTGCTGCCTGAAAGATCACGGGTGGAAACCTCGATGGACGAGGCGGTAGCGATCAAAAACTACACCACAGAAGCCAAGGTCGCCGCGCCGTCAGGAGCGATCGGGCAGTCAATCAGCTGGCTGCAGAAACCTGGTGGTGGCGACGCGATGGTCACCGCCATTATCGGTGGCGGCGGCCAAAAGCGCACGCCCCTTCCCGACACCGTTCTCAAGGATGGCGATCTTCTTATCATCGAGGGGGAGCAGAGCGCGCTCGACAAGATCGTCAGCGAAGCCAAGCTTCAACTGTCCGACCGCAAGCACGAGCCCGAGGTAGGCCGCGACATCAGTTCTGTCGAAGCCATTGTCGGCGAACATTCCCGTTTGATCGGCGTCAGCGCAAAAGATGTCTCGCTCTTCGACAATACCGGCCTCAACCTTCTCGCCGTCAGTCGCCGCGACAAGCGCTTCACCGAGCGCCTGGGGGAGATCAAGATCCGCAATGGCGACGTCGTGGTCCTGCAGGGCAACCTGCAGGCATTACCGGATCTTCTGCGGGAATGGGGATGCCTGCCGCTCGTCGAACGAAATCTCAAGCTCGGCAACGCCCGGAATGGCCTCGTCCCTGTCATCATCCTGATGGCAACGATGGCGGCCACAGCCTTCGGTGGGATTCCCGTTGCGGCGGCGTTTTTCGCCGCCGCTTTTTTTATGGTGGTCGCCGGGTCCATCCCCTTACGGGAAGTTTATCGCCAGCTGGATGCGCCCATTCTGATCATGCTGGCCGCTTTGATCCCGATCAGCGATTCGCTGAGGACCACCGGAACCACCGACATCATCGCCGATCTGCTCTCGCGAACCGCCGAAATGCTCCCGCCCTTCGGTGCCCTGGCTCTCATCCTGATTGCGGCCATGGCCGTAACGCCGTTTTTGAACAATGCAGCAACGGTTCTGGTCATGGCACCGATCGCCGCGACCTTTGCCGAGAAGCTGGGCTTCAGCCCCGACGCTTTTCTGATGGCGGTGGCAATCGGAGCAGGCTGTGACTTCCTCACGCCCATCGGACACCAGTGCAACACGCTGGTGATGGGACCGGGCGGATATCGATTTGGTGACTACGCCCGACTGGGCCTGCCGCTCTCGCTCATTGTGGTGCTCGTCAGTGTGCCGATCCTGTTGCTGGTCTGGCCGATCTGATCGCATCTGACACTGGGCGTTGCGCCGACCGATAGAAGTTTCTAAGCCGAGATGTTTTCCTCACGCGGCGACGTCAGGAATAGACAAGCGCAGAATCTGGGCATGTTTACAAAGCTTCTGCCAAGCTGCATCGCCGACCGGCACCCCCTCTTCCAACGCGGTGCGGCGCCTTCGTGCCGCGTTGTCGCCCGGCATGCGGACGGGGCCATTGTTCCAGGGTGCCGGAGGATTGCTGCGGCAGGAAGAGGCGAGAAAGTCGGACTGCGCCGTAAAGGCATCCAGCCCGGCGAAAAAGGCGGGGTCGATGACCTGAAGGAAAGCGCTTTGCGAAAACACACCGGACGGCGCGTTCGCCCGTCCCTTGCCGGAAAGCCCCTGTCCCAGCAATTCCACGATCAGCCCGAGCCCAAAGCCCTTGTGCCCCTTCAACTGGCCGCCGAGGGGCATCATCGTCCCGCCCCGTTCGGTCACCTCGCGCGGATCATCGGTCGGTTCGCCTGCGGCGGTGAAAGCCCAGGCCTCAGGAAATTTCTCCCCGGCCTTCGCCATGTTTTGCGTCATGGTCGTGGTGGTGATCGAGGCAGAGACGTCGATCAGGATCGGATCCTTGGACGTCGGGAAGCCGGCCGCCATCGGGTTGGGCGTCAGAAGCGGCTTTGTACCGCCATAGGGCGCGACTCTGCTAGCTGCGGGATGCGAGACCGACAGCTGTATGATCAGACCGCGGTCGGTGACCTGCCGCATGAAGGCTGAAAGAGCGCAGGTATGGTGGCAGTTACGGATCGCGGCAGTGACGACGCCATGATCGCCGACCCGTTCGCAGGCCTGCTCGATCGCCTTCGTCAGCAGCCATGCGCCCGGCAGGGATTTGCCGTCCCAAACAAAGGCTGCGCCGCGGTCGTTTACGACGTCATAGCTGCCGGACTTCGCAAGGGAACCGTCCTCCAACGCTTCGACATACCAGTTCAGAAGGCTGACGCCATGGGTTTCGTGGCCGATCATGTCGCCTTCCACCAGGACTGCGGCAGTCGTTTCGGCCTTGTCGGTCTCCATGCCCGCATGCGTTAAAATCTGCTCGGCGAATTGGGTCAGGACAATGCGGTCAATCAGGGGCATAGGCATTCCTCCCTCGCGTCATGGAAAGCACGGGCCGCTATTTGCGGCGGCCCGTGCTTAAGCGCGGCATACCGCCTTACTTAAAGCGGATCTGTGACAGCTGCAGTTCGGAATTCGTCGCGATCGTCGGCTTGAAGTCGAGACGCGGCGAGACGCGGGTGAAACCAACCATGTGAAACATCGGGATGTCTGCGATGATTTCGGTGTTCACCTTGGCGAACAGCTCCTTCCAGAGTTTTGTGCGCTCGTCGCCGGTGGCAGACGTCGCCTTGGCGATCAGCGCGTCGACGGCGGGATCCCGAACCATGGAGTGCGAGCCGTCGGTGGCGTATTTCACGAATGCGGTGAAGACGGGATCGCCGGTCGCATTATCGTGCTGCGACTGGGTCAGCGTCGGACCGGAATCGGCGACAAAGGGTGCAACGAAGTAGCCGTTCCACACGGAAACGTCATACATGTCGAGCTTTACGTTCAAGCCGACCTCCTGAAGCATCGCCATGATCGCTTCCATCGCTTCGGTGGCGTTGGGATATTGCCCGTTGCGACCGATGATGCGGATTTCGCGATCGACCGGAACGCCGTCAGCTTTCGCCGCCGCGACCAATTCCTTTGCTTTTTCGGGATCGTAGGGCCAAGCAGGAATATCGGCATTATAGCCGATCGTGGTGGGCACGACGAGCTGTGTTGCGATCTTCGCCTGTTCGGGGAACAGCGTTCCGAGCATTGCCTGACGATCGATGGCGAGGTTCATCGCTTCGCGGATGCGCCGATCATTAAGCGGTGCTGCACGCGTATCGATGCGCAGCGATGTCGTTTCGGAATTGGGATAGGCGAAATCGGTTTCCTTGTTGGTGGCATCCTGCACGGAGACGGCCGGAACGATATCGGCTTCGCCGGCATCGACCATCGCGGCAGCAACGGCACTGTCGGAGCGGAACAGATAAGTTGCCTGCTCCACCTGCGGCTTCTCCCCCCAATATTCCGGATTGCGTTTCAGCACGATCGACTGGCCGATTTCCCATTTGTCGAACGTATAAGGGCCAGTGCCAATCGGCTTGCGAGTGAATTCGTCTGCTGGTGTCGCCTCGGCCGATTCCACAGCCATCACCGTCATCAGAAGCGGAAGAATCGGCTGCGCCGGCTTTGTCGTAATCTGGATCGTGTTGGCATCCGGCGTCTCGAAGCTGAACTCCGTGCCGCCGAAATATTTGCCGCCGGTCTCACAGCTGAGCTTCTTGTTCTTATTGCGCTCGATGGTGAACTGAACATCTTTGGCGGTGAACGGCTTGCCATCGTGCCATTTGACATTTGGACGCAGCTTGAACTCCCAGGTGTCGTCATCGATCTTCGACCATTCCGTCGCGAGGCGGGGCTTTAGGCCGCCATTGACGTAGTCGAATTCCACCAGCATCTCGTTGACGTTTTCAGAAATGACCCGACCGACGTCCTGGCGGGCTGCCATACAGGGCTCGACGACGTCAACGGTTTCGGCAAGCACCACGGTGACGTTGCTCTTGGCATCCTGCGCCTGAGCCGAGCCTAAACTCAACGCGAGCACCGTGGTTGAAAAGCAGGCAGTTAACAAATGCAATTTCATTTCGTTTCTCCTCCCATGCGCCGCTGGCGCTCCTCACAGCAAATCTGCGTCCCGGTTCCGGTGATCCGACATCAATCTCCTCCTCGAAAACCTAATGCATAAGTGCACTAATATACTAGCTTACGGTGGCCTTCAACCTTGACGCTGCCTGGTATGAACTTCAACCCAGCTGGAGCCGCCAATTTTACCTGGCCGAAGCAATCAGTTCGCGCATCATCTCGACTTCCTCGCCGGTGAGATCGGTCAGGGGCGCCCGCACCGGCCCCGCCTCAAAGCCGCGCAAACGCACGCCTGCCTTGACGGCGGAAACCGCATAACCGGCCTTGCGATCGCGAATACGGGCAAAGGGATAGTAGAAATCCCTCAGCATCTGCTCACAGGCCGCGTCGTCACCGGCGAGGAATGCTTTGTGGAATTTCAGTGCCGTTTCAGGCACGAAATTAAAGACCGCCGAGGAATAGGTCGGCATGCCGGCTCCGCGGTAGGCTTGAGCAAATAGTTCGTGGGTCGGCATGCCGCCGATATAGGACAGGCGGTCGCCGAGCGCGATCGTGACACGGCGCACGGTATCGATGTCGCCGGTTCCATCCTTGAAGCCGATCAGATTTGGGCATTCGTCGGCAAGCTGAACAAGCTGCTCGGCCGACACCCGCGCCTGGCCACGATTATAAACGATGACGCCCATATTGGTGGCCTTGCAAACGGCCCGGACACGCGCGGCAATGCCATCTGCCGGCGCCTCGGTCAGGTAATGCGGCAACAGAAGAATGCCGTCGCCGCCCGCCGCCTCGATCTCGCGCGCCATGTCGCAGGCGATGCGCGTGCCGTAGCCGCATCCGACAATAACAGGCGCATCGCCGGATAGGGCGCGGGCGGCCTTTACCACCTCAACCACCTCACCCGGCGTCAGCGAGAACAGCTCACCGGTGCCGCCGGCAACGATCAGGCCGGCAACGGGGTAGGATGATAGCCATTCCAGATGCGCGGAAAACGGTTTGGCGGCAAACCGGTCCTCGGCATCGAAAGGGGTGACGGGGAAGGACAGCAGGCCGTTGCGAATGATCTCGCGAAGTTCCGTCGGGGCGATCATCTGGTACTCCTCGATTTCAGTTGCGCAGGTCTTGCGGCAGCAGGCCGGCAGGGAAATTCTGGTAGGCAACGGGGCGCAGAAATCTGCGGATCGACATGGTCCCGACGCTGGTCGCGCCGAAATTGGTCGAGGCCGGGTAGGGTCCGCCATGCACCATGGAATCGACAACCTCGACGCCGGTTGGGAAGCCGTTGACTAGCAATCTGCCCGCCTTCCTTTCGAGAATCGGCAGCAGATCGCGGGCAAGGCCAAGATCGGCGTCGTCCATATGGATCGTCGCGGTCAACTGTCCCTGAAAGCTTTCGGCAAAGGCGAGCATCTTTTCAGGCGAGCCGACGCGTACGACGAGGCCGAGAGGGCCGAACACCTCTTCTGCGAGCGAGTGGTCGGCAAGCCAGGCCGAACCGTTGGTTTCGAACAGGTTCGGCGCTGCGTCGCGACCGGCACTCTCTGCAGCGAGAACCGACGCGACGGCATTGCTTGCCCGCAGGCGGTCCACACCGTCGTGATAGGCCGCGGCGATGCCGTTGGTCAGCATCGTCTGCGTTGCCACCTTTTCAAGAGCCGCCTTGGCGGCACTGGTGAACTTGTCCGCCTCCGGCCCGTCGACGACGACGGCGATGCCGGGCTTGGTGCAGAACTGGCCGGCACCGAGGGTCAGTGAACCGGCCCAGCCTGAACCGATTGCCTCCGCCCGGGCAGCGGTAGCGGCCGGTAGCAGGAACATCGGATTGACGCTGCCCAATTCCCCGAAAAACGGAATTGGCTCAGGGCGCTGGGCGCAAAGGTCAAAGAGAGCACGCCCGCCGGCAAGAGAGCCGGTAAAGCCAACGGCTTTGATGGCCGGATGGGTCACCAGAGCCGTTCCGACATCACGGCGGCCGCCCTGGATCAGGCTGAAGACGCCGGCCGGCATTCCGGTGCGCGCGACAGCGGCTGCAATCGCCTCGGCAATGATCTCACCCGTGCCGGGATGGGCTGAATGTCCCTTCACCACGACCGGGCAGCCCGCTGCAAGCGCGGCTGCCGTATCGCCGCCCGCCGTCGAGAATGCCAGCGGAAAATTCGAAGCGCCGAAGACGGCGACGGGGCCGATCGGCCGTTGCACTAGGCGGATATCGGGGCGCGGCGCCGGTTGCCGGTCCGGTTGCGCCGCATCGATGCGCGCGTCGAGATGCGAGCCCTTGCGGATATGGTCGGCAAACAGCCCGAGTTGGCCGGTGGTCCGGGCACGTTCGCCGTTGAGACGGCCTTCCGGAAGTCCGGTTTCCTGCGTTCCGATGAGAGTGACGGCCTCGCCGCGCTTGTCGATCTCCTCGGCGATTGTCTCGAGGAAAATGGCGCGCTCCTCGCGTGTCGTTGCCGAAAAAGCTGAAAAAGCAGCTTCGGCAGCGCGGCAGGCACGGTCGACCAGTTCCGTTGTGCCGACAGCAAAGTCATGAGCCTGCCCATGCGCCGGCTCGGACCGAAATGTCGTCGTTTCGGCAATCCACTCGCCGGCGATGAAATGCCTGCCTGAAGGGGTCCAGTTCATTGTTATCTCCTCGGCGGAGCCTTGCTCCGTCCTGATCGGTGATCCGTTGTTCAAGATGCGCGCCTTAGCGCCCATTCACCTTCCGCCATTCGGCAAAGAGCGTCAGATTGCTTTCGTCGGTGGCCGGGTAGAGGCCAATGATCGTATGACCTTGCTTGACGCGTTCCGTCACGAAATGCTCGTAAGCGGTCATCTCCACCGCTTCATCGGCGATCTCGTCGGCGATTTCGGCAGGGATGACGATCACGCTATCGTCGTCGCCGACGATGATGTCGCCCGGGAAAACCGCCACATCGCCACAGCCTATCGGCACGTTGATGTCGATCGCCTCGTGCAGCGTCAGGTTCGTCGGGCTGGAGGGACGGTTGTGATAGGCGGGGATATCGAGACCACCGATCGTCATGGCGTCCCGGAAGCCGCCGTCGGTGACAACGCCGGCTCCGCCGCGCATCATCAGGCGGGTAATCAGGATGTCGCCGGCAGACGCTGCGCGCGGATCCTTGCGGCTGTCCATCACCAGAACAGCGCCTTGCGGGCACGTCTCGATGGCAAGCCGTTGCGGATGTTTCGGGTTCCGAAAGACGTTTATCGCGTTACGATCCTCGCGCGCCGGCATGTAGCGCAGCGTAAAGGCCGGTCCGACCATATTGCGGCCCTTCGGCTGCACCGGCCGAACATCCTGGATCGTCTGGTTTCTTAGACCGCGCTTGAACAGGGCCGAACAGAGCGTCGCGACGGAGACACCCATCAGTTTTTCACGGGTTGCGGGGTTCATATATCCTTCTCCTCGTTCTCATTCAGGCGCCGAAGCTGCGCGTTTCCACAGTCCAGTCACGAGCCTTGCCCGTCAGGCTGCAGCCGAGCCCCGGACGGGCCGGCACGATCATCCGGCCGTCCTTGATCTCGAGCTGCTCGTTGAACAGTGGCGCCAGCCAATCGAAATGCTCGACCCATGGCTCATGCGCATAGGCGGCGGCCAGGTGCAGATGGATTTCCATGGCGAAATGCGGCGCCAGGCGCACGCGTTTCGCCTCGGCGTGCGCGCAAATGCGCAGAAAGGGCGTGATGCCGCCAACACGCGGCGCATCCGGCTGAATGAAGTCGACCGCATCGGCCCGGATCAGCGCCATGTGCTCGTCGGCGCTGGCCAGCATTTCGCCGGTGGCGATCGGCGTGGCGAGTTCGCGTGCCAGTGCCGCATGGCCTTCGGCGTCATAGGCATCGAGCGGCTCTTCGATCCATCCGAGGTTGAGTGGTTCGACCAGCCGGCCGAAACGCAACGCTGTCGTGCGGTCCCATTGCTGGTTTGCATCGACCATCAGCGGAACACGGCCATCGATATGGCTGGTCACCGCATCGAGCCGGCGAAGGTCGATCATCGGGTCCGGCTGTCCGACTTTGATCTTGATGCCGCCGATGCCGGAGGCTATCGAGTGGTCGATGGCGTCGCGGATTTCCTCAACGCTCGATGACAGGAAGCCGCCGGAGGTGTTGTAGCAGGCGACACTGTCGCGATGGGCGCCAAGCAGTTTTGCAAGCGGCAGGCCGGCGCGTTTCGCCTTCAGGTCCCAGAGGCAGATGTCGATGGCGGCGATTGCCTGGGTCGCAATGCCGGAGCGGCCGACCGAGGCCCCGGCCCAGCAGAGCTTGTCCCAGATGCGCGTGGTATCGTTGGGATCTTCGCCAATCAGGTTGTCGGCAAGCTCGCAGGCATGGGCATAAAGGGCAGGTCCGCCAGCCCGCTTCGAATAACTGAAACCAAGCCCACTATGGCCGGCCTCGGAGACGATCTCGCAAAACAGAAAGGCCACCTGCGTCAGTGGCTTCTGCCGGCCCGTCAAAACCTTGGCATCGCTGATCGGCCGCTCCAACGGCAGGTAGACGAGCGACAGGGTGACCGATTGGATGGCGTCCAGCTTGGACGGACCGGCAGCGAAGCCAGCCTTGGGAGGCTGTTCCGGGATCGAGCGTCGACTGGGATCAAACATCGTCGTGCCTCAGTTGATAGCCGGTTCCGGCGTCTTGCCACCGAATTCCGTCGTCAGGAAATCAAAGTCGCAGCCTTTGTCAGCCTGCTCGATATGGCTGGAGAACATGAAGCCGTAACCGCGCTCGTAATGCCGCGTCGGCGCCACCCAGGCAGCCCGCCGCACTGAGATCTCCTCTTCGGAAACCAGCATATTGAGGCTACGTGCCGGAATATCAAGCTCGACCATGTCCCCGGTTCTCAGCAGCGCCAGAGGCCCGCCAACATAAGATTCCGGTGCGACATGCAGCACGCAGGCGCCGAAACTGGTTCCGGACATGCGGGCATCCGAGATGCGGACCATGTCGCGCAGGCCGAGCTTCAACAGCGCCTTCGGCATTGGGATCATGCCCCATTCCGGCATGCCCGGCCCGCCCTGGGGGCCGGCGTTGCGGAGCACGAGAACCGTCTCCGGCGTCAGCGGGTAGTCGGGATCATCGATGATCTTCTTCATCTCCGCATAGCTGTCGGCGACCAGCGCCGGGCCGCAATGGCGATGGAATTTCGGGTCGCAGGCCGCTGGTTTGATGACCGCGCCGTCGGGACACAGGTTCCCCTTGAGCACGGCCAGCGAACCTTCGTGATAGACCGGGTTCGACAATGGCCGGATAACGTCGTCATTATAGATCTTCACCTGGTCCAAACCATCCACCAAGGGTTTTCCCATAACGGTGATCGCGGTGGGATCCAGCTTGGCCCCGAGCTGCTTCATCAGGGCGCGCAGGCCACCCGCGTAAAAGAAGTCCTCCATCAGGTAGGTCGAACCGGAAGGCCGGATGTTGGCGAGAACCGGTGTCGTGCGACCGATGCGATCGAGATCATCAAGCTCCAGCGGGACGCCGGCGCGCCGCGCCATTGCGATCAGATGAATGATCGCATTGGTGGAACAGCCGGTCGCCATGGCGACCGTGACTGCGTTGTCGACGGCCGCCGGAGTGATGATCTGGTCCGGCGTCAGATCCTCCCACACCATATCGACGATGCGGCGGCCGCAGGCCGCCGACATGCGCTGGTGGTTGGCGTCGGCTGCGGGGATCGAGGATGCGCCCGGCAGCGTCAATCCCATAGCCTCGGCGATCGCCGTCATCGTCGACGCCGTGCCCATGGTCATGCAATGGCCATAACTGCGGGCGATTCCGCCTTCGATGCCCTGCCACTCCTCCTGGGTGATCGTGCCGGCGCGGCGCTCGTCCCAATATTTGAAGCCGTCGGTACCAGAGCCCAGCGTCTTGCCGGCATAGTTGCCGCGAAGCATCGGGCCGGCCGGCAGATAAATGAAGGGAATGCCCATGCTGACCGCTCCCATGACAAGGCCGGGCGTGGTCTTGTCGCAGCCACCCATCAGAACGGCGCCATCGACAGGATGGCTCCGAAGCAGTTCCTCTGTCTCCATCGCCAGCATATTGCGATAGAGCATCGTGGTCGGCTTGACGAAGTTTTCGGAAAGGGAAAGAGCGGGCAGTTCCATGGGGAACCCGCCCGACTGAAGAATTCCCCGCTTCACCCATTCGGCGCGTTCACGGAAATGTATGTGGCACGGCTGCGCATCGGACCAGGTGTTGATCACGGCAATGATCGGCTTTCCCTGCCAGTCCTCGGGCGCGTAACCCATCTGCATGGTCCGCGACCGGTGGCCGAACGAGCGCTGATCATCCGGCATCATCCATCGGGCGGACCGCAATTGCTCGTAGGTTTTCCTCGCGGTCACGGCTTTCTCCCACCTTTTCGCCTGCTAATCCCAGCGTTTGTACCAACTGATATTTTAGTTTGACATATATATCAATGGAAAGTTTGCGTTCTTGTGCATTAGGTCGTGCAAAGCTATGAATGGAGTCGAAAAGGACGCCTCACATGAATTCCCAGTTCGCCTCCACATTCGGCCTGACCGCTCCCGGCTTTCCGGTCGTTGCCGGCAGTACCGTCCAGCGGGTCTATGATGATCTGCGAAAGCGCATCATCACCATTCAGCTGCCGCCGGACACCACGCTCTCGCGTACCGAACTCACCGAGACTTATGAAGTCAGCCAGACTCCCATCCGTGACGCATTGCAGCTTCTCAAACAGGAGGGCCTGGTTCGCATTTATCCGCAGTCGCGCACTGTGGTGACCAGGATCGACGTCCTGCAGATTTACGAAGCACATTTCCTTCGCGTTGCACTGGAAACCGAAGTTTGCCGCCGCCTCGCAACCGATCCGGATCCGGATCCGAGCGTCATTACCCGCGCCCGGTCGATCATCAAGATGCAGTCGGCAGTCGCCGACGACGCCGATCAGATCGCGATCTTCCAGGAGCTCGACGAGCTCTTTCACCAGACGTTGTTCGCAGGCGCCAAGCGCAGCAGCCTCCACCAGTTGATACGTGAGCGGTCAGGCCATCTCGAGCGCATTCGTCGCCTGCATCTGCCCGAGAAGGGCAAGATCGTCAGCATTCTCGATGGGCACCACGCCATCATCGATGCGATTGCCGCTCGCAACGAACAGGGTGCGGTCGACGCGATCCGTGAACATCTCAGCCAAACCGTCGCAAAAGTGGAAGACCTGCGGAAGGAGTTCCCGAACTATTTCGTCTGATCTGCCGCGCGGGTTTTGCGGGAGTCAATTGACCGGAGTCAGCAGCGGCCTGCCTGCGAAGAAGGCGGCAAGGTTGTCGACCGTCAATTGCGCCATCCTGTCGCGCGTTTCCTCGGTACCGCTGGCGTGATGGGGATAGAGCACAATGTTGTCGAGTGCTGCGAAGCGCGGATCGGGATTAGGTTCGTTGAGGTAGACATCGATGCCGGCCCAGGCGATCCGCCTTTCCTGCAAGGCCTTGATCAAGGCCGGCTCGTCGACCACGGTGCCGCGGGCAATGTTGATGAAAGTGCCCGTCGGTCCGAGCGCATTCAGCACGTCCGTCGAAATCAAACCTTCGGTCGAAGCTCCACCAGGGGTCGCGACGATCAGGATATCGGCCCAGTTCGCCAGTTTTACCGGCGTGTCGAAATAGGCAAAATCGTTGCCAGCTTTCTTCATCCTCCCGTAATAGCCGACCGTCAGCCCGACAGCTTCGCATCGCTTGGCAATCGCCATCCCTATGCGGCCGAGGCCGACGATCCCGGCTTTCTTGCCCGACGTCGATGTCGTCAGCGGCATCATGCCCTTCTGCCCCCAGTCGCCGGAGCGCACATAGCGGTCGCCTTCCGGAAGGCGCCGGCGTGCCGCCAGCATCAGAAGCAATGCCATGTCGGCAACGTCGTCGCACAGCACCTCGGATGTGTTGGTGAGCTTGACGCCGCGCCGTGTCATCGCCTCGACATCCATCTGGTCGTAGCCAGCCGAAGAACAGGCGGCGAGTTTCAGTGCCGGCAATTTCGAAAGCAGGGCTTCGTCGATCGTCACATGGCCGTTGCAGACCAGCGCGGAAGAGACCGGGCCGGCTTTCCGCAGGAGAGCATCCTGCTCTTCGCCTTTGACGAGATCGAGCCGGTGCAGCGTGTAGGTCTCCTCCAGCATTGCCATCTGATGGGGCCGGAGCGGATAGGCGACGATGACATCGGGCTTCATGCGGAGACGAGTCCTTCCTGTAGCTGGCGGGCGGCGCGTCGGGTGGCCTGGATCTCCGGATCGGGATCGAGGCTCGCGGCAAGAAGTGCCTGCGTGTAGGGGTGGGAGGGTGCGTTGAAGATCTGTTCCACCGGACCCTCCTCGACAATTTCGCCGGCCTTCATTACTATGACGCGATCGGCGAAATCGCGAACCACCGGCAGGTCGTGTGCGATGAAGAGGTAAGACAGGCCGAATTCGCGGCGCAGGCCCTGAAGCAAAGCGATCACCTGCGCCTGGATCGATACGTCGAGTGCCGAAACCGCCTCGTCGCAGATGATCAGTTTCGGCTCCATCGCCAGCGCCCGGGCAATCGCAATGCGCTGGCGCTGGCCGCCGGAAAATTGATGTGGATACCGGTCGGCCATATCCGGTTTCAGGCCAACCTTGACCAGCAACTCGGCCACTCTCTCCTTCGATCTCGCTTTCGGCAGGATATCCGGGTGAATGACCCAGGCCTCGGAAATCAACCGGAACACGCTCATCCGCGGGTTCAGTGACTGGGTGGGGTCCTGAAAGACCATCTGCAAATCGCGACGCAGCCCGAATATTTCTCTGGGGGTCATCGCAAGCAGATCGTTGCCGCGGTAGAGAACCTGACCCTGCTGCGGATCATCGAGGCGAACGATTGCCCGGGCAAGGGTCGACTTGCCGGAACCGCTCTCGCCGACAACGGCAACGGTTTCACCGGGCATGATGACAAAATCCACGCCCTTCAGCGCCTGGAATGCGCCGAAACTCTTTTTCAAGCCGATGGCGCGCAGCAGCGGTTCGCCTCCCCGGTCACGCTCTTGCGCCATTGCACCCTTGCCCGGTGCTGCGGCTATCAGCTTCTTCGTATAAGCGTTCTGCGGGTTGCGATAGACTTCAGCCGCATTGCCGGTTTCGACGACGCAGCCGGAATTCATCACCACCACGCGGTCCGCGATCTCGGCAACGACGCCCAAATCGTGGGTGATCAGCAACAGGCCCATGCCGGTTTCCTGCTGCAACTCCTGCAGAAGTTCGAGCACCTGCGCCTGCACCGTCACATCAAGCGCGGTGGTGGGTTCATCCGCGATCAGGATATCGGGCTTGCAGGCGATCGCCATGGCGATCATCAGGCGCTGCCGCTGTCCGCCGGAAAACTGGAACGGGTACTTTCGCATCGCCGACTGAGGATCCATTATCCCGACGCGTCCGATCAATTCGAGCGCCCTCGCACCGGCGTGTTCCGCCGACTGGCCATGCGTCGTCATCATCTCGGTGATTTGCCAGCCGACCGGATAGACCGGATTGAGGTGGGCGAGCGGGTCCTGAAAGATCATGGCGATCTTGGCGCCGTTGATCGAGCGCCGCTCCTCGGACGGCATTTTCAGCATGTCGCGCCCGTTGAGGAGAATGGCGCCGCTGGTGATCTTTCCGGGCGGCATGTCGATCAGATTCATGACCGCCGAGGCCGACACGGATTTGCCTGAACCGCTTTCCCCAAGGATCGCCAACGTCTCACCGCGATCGAGATGCCAGCTGACATCCTGCACCGCCTTGACGGTCCCGCTGGCCGTGTGAAACTCGACCGAGAGGTCACGCACTTCCAAAAGATGTTCAGCCATTTTTCCTGCCCCTCATTTCAAGGCGCCAGCGTTGCGTCGGATCGAGCGCGATGCGCAGCCAATTCGACAGAAGGTTCAGCGACAGCGTCGTCAGGATGATTGCAAGGCCCGGCCAGAAGGAAAGCCACCAGGCATTGGTGAGATAGGGTCGTCCTTGAGCAACCATGAGACCCCAGGTGATCTCCGGCGCCTGAATGCCGATGCCCAGGAACGACAGGGAGGACTCCGCCAGCATGACGAAAGCGAAATCCAGCGTCGCGATGGTCACCAGCGTTGGGAGGATCACCGGCAGGATGTGATGGAGGACAATGCGCCAATACGATGCTCCCATGACCTTCGCCGCCTGCACGAACATCCGCTCGCGCACTTCCAGCACTTCGGCGCGCGTGGTGCGCAGATAGATGGGAATGCGGGTGATCGCCAGGACGAGGACGATATTGGTGACCGAGGGCTCGAGCATGTAGAGCACGATCACCGCCAGAAGCAGCGACGGAAAAGACATGATGACGTCGCCGAGGCGCATGATCCATTGAGCCGCGGAGGAGCGGCTGTAACCTGCCACCAGACCGAGCGCCGTGCCGACGACAGATGATGCGAGCACGGCTGCCGCGGCCACCAGGATGGTGTTTTGCGCCGCCACGATGATGCGGGCGAGAAGCGGCCTCCCCAGCGCATCAGCGCCGAGGACATAAAGCAATCCGCGGGTGATATCGAACGGCGGCGCGTTCCGGCCCCGCAGGTTCTGCTTAGTGGCGATGGCCTCCAGCAGGAACGGGCCAAACAGCGCGCAGAGCAGAACGATCAAGAGGAACAGCGCCGCGAAAAAAGCGAGCTTGTCCGCCCACAGCATCGTCAGCCAGCGCCCGATTGGGCCGCTTGGTTTTTTCTCGGCGAGGATTTTTGTGTCGGCCATCGTCATCGCTCTAATACCGGATGCGCGGATCGAGCAGCGCATAGGCGATGTCGATCAACAGGTTCATGACGAAGATCGCCAGTGCCGAGACCATGATGACGGCCAGCACGACGGCGAAATCGCGAAGCAAAATGGAATCGATCATCAGCTTGCCGATGCCCGGAAAGCCAAACACCGTCTCGACGACGACGGCACCGTTCAGGATGGCGGCCGCCTGGTCGCCGATGACTGTGATCACCGGCAGCATGGCGTTGCGCAGTCCGTGAATGAAGATGATTGAGTTCGAGCGGACCCCCTTGGCGCGAGCCGTCTTCACATAGGCGGAAGACAGAACGCTGATCATAGAGCCGCGGACCACCTGCAGTATCAGGCCGAAAGGTCGAATGAACAGCACGCTGACCGGCAGGATCCAGTGCCAGAAAGTTCCCGTTCCCGATGTCGGCAGAACATGCAGTTTGACGGCGAAAATGACGATCGCCACGATTGCCAGCCAGAAGTCCGGCGCCGCAGCGCCAATCAGCGAGAAGAAAGTGGCGAGACGGTCGAAGACGCCGCCGACGCGAAACGCCGCGAGCGAACCGATGACGATCGCGGCGACCGTGACCAGCGCCATGGTGATGACGGCCAGCCAGAAGGTCCACACGAAAGCCTCCAGCACGACATCCATGGCCGGACGGGCCTGTCGCAGTGAATGACCGAAATTGCCTTGGGCAAGATGCGAGACATAACGGCCGAACTGGATGATCAACGGATCGTTGAAACCGTTCATCTCTCGAAATTGCTGGCGCATTTCCGTGGTCGCATCGATCGGCAGATAGAGGTCGGTCGGATCGCCCGTCAGCCGAGACAGGAAGAACACGATGACGATAAGCACCACGAGCGATACGCCACTGGCGATCGCGCGTTTGCCGATGAAACTCTTCATGCACTCCTCCCGAGTGAACCCCATGGGGTCGTGATGTCCGTTCGTCCGGCTGCCTGTCATGCCCCTCCGGCACCAGGCACGGCTCGACGACCAGTCGCAGTAACTGAAATATTAGTTCATCTAACATTTTTGTGAAGCCCAAAAATACTCGGGGCTTTATCGCGGTGGTTTGCGTCGCCACGTCACGCTGCGCGTTCCAATAATGGCTGCGCCAATGATGACTGCCGCACCGATCCACATCTGTGCGGCAGGAACTTCCGAGAAAAATGAGAAGGCCATGAGGGCTACGACGGGCAGCCGGAGAAAGTCGAGCGGTGCCAGAACGCTTGCGGCCGCCATGCCGAAGGCACGCGTGATCAGCGTCATGTTGAGTGCGCCGAGTGCCCCTTGCAGGGCAAGCAGTGCGAGTTGGTTCCAGGTCGGCATCGACCATACCGGCAGCATGACGATCAAACCGAGCGGCACCGTCGCTATCAGATTCCATGCAACCAGCCGGTCGGCACTATCCTTCAACGCCATCCGACGCAGCATCAATTGGCTGGCCGCCGTCAAGACCGCTCCGGCCAGCGCAAAAAGCAGCCATTCGTCAAAACCGGACGCTCCAGGGCGAATGATAATCATGACGCCGATAAAACCTGCGACAATGCCGGCCACGCTGGAGATGCCCACATGTTCCTTGAGCACCAGCCAAGCACCGAGAACGAGAAAGATCGGCATGGTGAAATTGATCGCCGTCGCATCGGCGAGTGGCGCGTGCGCAAAGGCGACGAACAAAGCAACCAGTGAGGCAAGCTTCAGACCCGCACGTACGACATGCAGAACACGATAGGGAGAGGATTTCAGGTCGACCCGTGACACGATCCAGGGCGTGACGACAAGAAGCCCGAAAAACGAACGGAAAAAGCCGATCGTCAATGGATGCACCTCGCCGGCCAGCAAACGTACGATGACCGCGTCGAGACTATTTAAAAAAGCGGCTGCCACCATCAAGCCGACGGCGAGGCCTGTGCGACCAGGCTGCATCACGCTTCTCCTGACGGAACAGAGGTGAATCCTGCTATATCGGTCATTCGATACAGTTGCGCGTTGAACCGGCAATCCATGAAAAATGAAGCCTTCCTGGCGTGTCCGCTGATCTCCGGGCTCCCGCAGGTGTGCCGCGGTGCAACCGCCTCGTTTCCACCAGGGACCGGCAGCATCCACTATTCCGCAGCGCGGATTAACGGCTTTATCTCAATCCATCTGTCGCCGTCCACCCTCACAGAGCGCATTGCTAACGAGGCCGCCTTCGCCCACGGTTGGAGCATGATGCCGAAAAGTATGAGTTGTTTTCCGACGGCGTCATGCTCCAACTATTTGATTTAAATAGAATTCAGTTCTAGTGGACCACTCCGTTGGTCTTCGTCCTATTCGAGAACTGATGGACGAGCATGATGCCCTGCTCAAGCAGCAACTCGGCCGCCATCAGATCGCGCGGCGTGAGATCGCCGGATAGCCCGCGAATCGTATTGGCGACGCAGATGGAGTTGGCGACAAAGCGGGCGTCGCCCTCACCTTCCGCCTCCTCGGCCGTTGCTTCCAAAGCATCGGCGACGGTGTCGAGCAGGCTCGAGCGTTCGATAAGCGTCATGTCGTTCAGGGTTTTGGAAATGCCGTTCATGATTGTCTCCTCGCGCGCCCAGGGCGCGTCGCAGCGCCGATTTCTCCATTTCAGTCACATGGCGGTCACTGTCAGATAGGACGGCTGTCTTCAGAAGCAACTCATGGCTGCCGCGCACCTCATGCATGACAGTAGCGAGATGGAGACGGTTCACCGAACTTCGGCCGATCATTCCAGATGCTTCAGGAGACCGGCAAGTATTGGTCGCTGGCCTTTCAAGAGTTTTATCGCTGCGTCGGCTGGGGAAAACCACCCGGCGCGATCGACTTCCGGAAAGCGTTTTACCTGGCCGGACCGTGGCGGCCATTCCATTTGAAATTTGGAGGTCTGTATCACATTCACGTCTAGTACCGGATCGGCTTCGATCGACCACGCGACAACTATCTTTCCGCCAGGTTGCCGGTATTCGCCCAACGGTGTGAACCTGCCATCGACTACTGCACCCAGCTCTTCGGCAGTCTCTCTGATTGCCGCCGCGAGTTCATCCTCTCCTGGCTCGATCAGCCCCTTCGGGATCGACCACGCAGCCTCGTCTTTCCTAGCCCAGAAAGGACCACCCGGATGCACGAGAAGCACTTCGATGTCCTTGGAAATGCGCCGGTATATCAAAAGTCCGGCGCTGCGGATGACCATCGCGTTGTGCCTTTCTTGTGTCGATCACGAGGCCAGGCATTCCTCACAGATGCCGCAGCCGTCATCGTCCATCCACTGACGCCGGCGCTTGCAGCAAAGGCAAGCACGACTGTCGGGTTGTTCCTTTTTGTCTTCCGGTGGAATGATCTCGATCGTCGTGCCGATTAGAGTGTCGGCCACAACTAGAGTCTCGGCCACAAGTTCCGCCATCTCGTTGCTCCATTAGTCTATTCTAAATAAGATAGGAGCGGCAATCGCTACCGGCAAGCTCTCAGCGCCGGTCGGAGGGCCAAATGGCAACCACATTCGCGATCTCAACATGGAGCGCTGGGCCCTGTTGCGACAAGTGCTATAGTCAAAATTCGGTCGTCCACCTGGACGATGCGACAAAGGAACTATTCCATGGGAGACCAGAAACGCCCGCTGCAACCAGGAGAAACTGCCCCCGCCTTCGCACTCGCCACGGCCAACTTCGACGGAACGGTCTCTTTCGCCGACTTGAGCGGTCGCCCGTTCGTGATCGGGTTCTTTCGCGGCTTGCACTGCCCGTTCTGCCGACGCCAGTTAGAACAGCTTGCCGGCTTACAGCCGACCCTGCGCGCCGTCGGGGTGGAGACCGTCGCCGTTATCAACACGCCGGTGGAACGTGCCCGCCTGTATTTCCGCCACCGGCCGACGCCGATAACGCTTCTGTGTGACCCGGACTGCCGCACGCATCGGGCCTACGGCGTGCCGCATGGCGAGTTCCTGCCCGATGGGAGCTGCGAGCAGCCCGAATGGCCCTATGGCGCAACGATGGCGCAGTTCCAGGCGGCACGCATCAACCCCACGGGCGAGCTGCCGGAACCGCTGCACCCGATGGAAGCCAACACGGTGCTCAACGCCAAGGACGGCTTCGAACTTGACGAGGCCGATCATGCGATCTTCGCAAACCACGCTACCCAGCTCGTCGGCCACTTCCTGGTCGATGCGACGGGCACCATCTGCTGGGCACAAATCGAGTCGCTCGACGGACCGAACAACCTCTCCATCTTCCCGACCGCGGCGGAGATCATCGCCGCCGCCGGCAGCCTTGGGCGCTGACGTGCAGCGACCAGCGTTGCTGCACGATAGATCGTTCTTATGAACCGGCCCCTGCCGCCGAAATGACCGCCCATCCGGAGCGGTGTTGCAATTGACGTTTGGCCGGTACGACGCGCCGTGCATGATGCCGAAAAGTGTGAGCGGTTTTAGGACGACATCATGCTCCAGCTATATAACGTAGAACAGGGTTCAGATTTTAGGCCGATCCGGCCTAAAATCATCCGGTTCTAGAGCGGGATTGTTTTAGTCGGAATCGGAACAGGGATTCCCTTTCTGGTGCAAATCAGATTCACCATTCTGGCCGGTGCAGGAGGCCGGTCTGGATGGCGAAACCTTTTTCGGATGATCTTCGGGAACGCGTTGTTGGCGCAGTAACGCGCGAGGGCCTGTCGTGTCGAGCGGCGGCAAAGCGCTTCGGCATTGGCATCAGCACCGCGATCGACTGGGTCCGGCGCTTGCGTGAGACGGGCAGCGCGGCTCCCGGCCAGATGGGCGGGCACAAGCCACGGGCGATCTCAGGTAAACATCGGGTCTGGTTGATCGATCGCTGCCACATGCAGGCGTTCACCTTGCGCGGGTTGGTGGCGGAACTCGGAGAGCGCGGCCTGAAAGTGGATTACAGCGCCGTCCGGACCTTCGTGCATGAGGAAGGGCTGAGTTATAAAAAAAGACGTTGGTCGCCAGCGAGCGCGAGCGGCCCGATGTTGCCGCCCGGCGGGCGCGCTGGCTGAAGCATCGCCATCGCATCGATCCATCTCGCCTTGTCTTTATCGACGAAACCTGGACGAAGACGAATATGACGCCGCTCAGGGGCTGGGCGCCGCGCGGCGAACGGCTGTTGGGCCATGCGCCCTTCGGCCACTGGAATACCATGACTTTTGTCGCAGCCCTCAGGGCCGACCGCGTCAGCGCACCGTGGATCATCGACGGCCCGATCAATGGCGAACGCTTTCGCATCTATGTCGAGAGGGTGCTGGTACCGGAGCTCAAACCCGGCGACATCGTCGTCATGGATAATCTCGGCTCGCACAAGGCCGGCGCTATCCGTGCCGCCATCCGCAAGGCCGGCGCCAGATTGTTCTTCCTGCCGCAGTATTCCCCCGATCTCAATCCGATCGAAAAACTCTTCGCCAAGATCAAGCACGAGCTGCGCAAGGCGCAGGCTCGAACCCGACAGGCCATCGACGACGCGCTGGCAGCCACCCTTCAAACCGTCTCGCCGAAAGAGTGCCAAAACTACTTCAAGGAAGCCGGATATGAACGGACATAAAACAATCCCGCTCTAGTGGAGCGTGCCGCTGATCACCATTTTTGATACGAATGCGGAAAGAAGCTGGCTATCGAAATGGCCCGGCGAATTCATCATCATGTTGATCGCCTCCGCTTGCGAGAAGGCGCGCTTATACGGCCTGATGGTGGTCAGCGCTTCGTAAACGTCACAAATCGCCGCAAGCCGGGCGACGTAAGGGATCTTCTTTCCGGCGAGCCGACCAGGATAGCCCGAGCCATCGAACTTTTCGTGGTGGTAGCGACAAATGTCGAGCACCGGCTTCGGGACATGGGCGACACAAGACACCAGCTCATATCCCCGCTGAGGGTGCCCGCGGACAAGATCCATTTCCTCGGCCGTCAGCTTACCGGGTTTCGTCAAGATGTCGTCGGGGAGCGCCATTTTTCCAAGATCGTGAACCAGTCCGCCGAGTCCCAGGACCCGTACATCCTCTTCTCCATGACCGAGGCTGCGCCCCAGGGTGATCATCAATGCGCTGACAGCCAGCGAGTGGAGAAACGTCAGCTCATCCTTTTCCTTCAGTTTCGCGACTGCGATCAACGCGCCGGCGTTGTCGAAGGCTGCCGACATAATCCGCTCCACAGCTGCGCTTGCCGCATCACTGGCAAAAGACGCCTTGATCCTGGCGTGCGCAAGCATTTGGCGGATCTGCGGCCGTGTATCCTCGACGCATTCCCTCGCCTGCTTGATATCCTTTGCCGAAAACACGGCACGAAGCTGGGCGTCAAACGCAGTCCGGTCGATGTCCTGCGGCCCACCCGGATCGACATCGGCACCTTTTCCGACGTCGATCACGACAGTCATCAGGCGGCTTGCCATCAAACTATCGACCTGACCGGCGGCCGAGATCAGGAACGGCTTGAACCGACGCGTCCTGTCTTCTCCCTCGATTTCAACGTCTTCGACATACATTCCGACCCGCAATTGGCTGACATGTATCCGTTTTCGCATCTCTGATCCGTTCAAAATGATCTTGGTACTCAAGCGTTGTCTCAGGTATCCGGGGCTGGCCCGAGTGCGAAAAACTTCGCTCAAGCTATAGGGCTCCGGCGCGGGTCTTGTTTTGGTTGAGCCGTTGTCCATGCTGCTCTAAAATAGCCGCGGCAACCGTTCGATCGACTGCTTTCGAAAACAGATAGCCCTGTCCGAGCTTGCAGCCGAGCTGGCTCAATTGAACAGCTTGGGTTTCTGTTTCAATCCCTTCTGCGACGACCCGGATTCCGAGCTTGTGAGCTATTCCGATCAGACTCTCGACGATGACCGTCCCAGCATCGCCCGGCACCATGCGGTCGATGAAGGACTTGTCGATCTTGATGATGTCGACCGGCACCGTCAGCAGGTGGGTCAAAGACGCGTAGCCCGTGCCAAAGTCGTCGAGGGCAACCCGCAAGCCCTTGGACCGAAGAGCCTTTATCTCGTCAGCTACGACATGGTCCCGTTGCCCGAGATAAACCGATTCCGTCACTTCGAGGATGATGTGCTCGAGAGGAACCTCCGCTTCCCCGAAAATTCGGCACAGCCTGTCTTGCAGATTACCGCCGCGAAAATCTGCGGCGGACAGGTTGATGCCGACATGTTGGAGGGGAAGGCCCCGGGCGAGCCAGCTGCGGATGTCCCTCGCAACCCTCAGCAACATTCGTTGGGTCAGCTCAGCAGCAATATGCGCGTCTTTCGTCGCCTCATGGAAATGCGCTGCGGCGATGATTTCGCCGGAAGGCGTGGTCATTCGACACAAGGCTTCGAAACCGACGATTTCCCGCGTATCGAGGCGCAAGATCGGCTGGTAATGCGCGTCGATCCGATCGTCTTCTAGGGCGATGCCCACATCGCGAACCGCCCTGAAACGTCGGGTCAGGGCAGTGCCCAGGCCGGGATAGTGTTGCACGTACCGGCCGCGGTTGTGTTCTTTCGCATGATAGAGCGCCACATCGGCGTTCTGGCGGATCTGGTCAGGGTTTGTTTCGGTCTCTGCCAACGCGCCGCCAATCGTGGCGGCAGGAAAGACGACATGACCGTCGCACGTTGAAGGAGAAGACAGTGCTTTGAAGATGTCGGTCGCCCTCGCGTTGAGATCAAGGTCTTTGTCGTCCGACACAATCACAGCAAACTCATCGCCACCGAGCCTAAAGGTGTTCTTGGCGCCTGCTGTCTTGGCGACCCGGTCTGCAACCACTTGAATCAATGCGTCGCCGGCTGCGTGCCCGAACGTGTCGTTCACGAGTTTCAAGTTGTCGATGTCCACCAGCAAGATGCCCCAGGCGCGCCGGGATCGAGGCAGCTCTTCGGCTAGGAGCTGGTTGAAACGAGCGCGATTCGACAGCCCTGTTAAAGCGTCGCTGTATGTGAGCCGCTGGCGTTCCATCACCCGTTCTTCGCGATCGATGGCGATTGTGCAGAGATGGACACAAGCATCGACGAGATCCCGTTCGAGGGCCTTTGGACCGCGGTGGTCTCGATAGTAGAAGGCGAAGGTGCCGATCACCCGGTCGCCACGCTTGATGGGGCTGGACCAGCAAGCCTTCAACCCCAGCGGAAGGACCAGGGACTTGAAGTCCTGCCAACGAGGATCGATCTCGATATCGGTGGCAATGACCGCTTCTCCGAAATAGGCAGCAGCGCCACAGGAGCCCGCAAGAGGACCGGCTTCAAGATTGTCGACCGCCCCTGAATAGTGAGGCGGAAGGGAGGGGCCAGAAAGTGTGTGAAGACGGCTCCCGTCGAACGTCAGCACCGAAGCGATGATCCCAGGAATGGCGGCCTCAACCTTCAGGCAAAGTTGCTCGATCGTTGCTGCCAGCGGTTCCCCTTTGGCAATCATTTCCAGAATGGCATTCTGCAACTCAAGGATCATGACGTCACTTCCCGGAAGGAGACCCTCCGTACCAAACCGACTTTCAAATCAGGTTACGCCGTTGATTAGATTTTGATCGAATAGGCGCCGGATGATCATTTCAGTCGCGCCGACGTCGCGTGCGAAAGGGGTTTTCTCTACGTTCTGACCTCCTTTCGAACGGAGCGAGATTGACCGATGTCACGGTCATTCTCTAAAGACGATTATGAAATACAATCCGCAGTCGTGCTCTTGAGAGCCCCGAGTGAGTGGGCACGGCATAATTTTCGAGAGTCAGAAATCAGCTTATGGGATATGGTTCGGAATGCGTTGCAATGTCCCATATGGCCGTCGCCGCACAATGGAAATTGGCCTGAAAGATGATCGGTGGCGATAAATACGTTGGCTCCGTAGGCAAAGCATCGCTCGCGATCATCGCGCTGATGTTTCTGTCAGTGACCACCCTCTTGTCGCTCTGGCTCATATCCAGTTACGAGACAGCTGTTCGCCGGGGCGACGAGCGTGTCAGCGCCGCCTCCAAAATCGTTGCAGCGAACGCGAACTGGTTGAATTCCCTTGCTCGGGAGACCCTGCACCGAATTGATGATGCTCTGGGGCCGAGTACGTCATTGCCCGGCGCGGACCGCGTGCGCGATCTCGACGCTGCCGTCTACGACTTGCCTCCTCAGGCGACTGCCTATGTCATCGGGGCCGATGGAAAAACGCTCTATTCAAATGACCGAGATATCCGGCCGGTCGACGTTACGGACCGCGACTACTTCGTTCGGCTGAGAAACGGTGCTGACGAATATACATCCCCGCTGATCATCAGCCGCCTTTCCCACCGGCAGATATTCGTCTTCAGCCGCAGGCTCGAACGAAATGGCGTATTCGCCGGCGTCGCCGTAATTGCCTTCGACGCGAGCATCCTAAGACCAATATGGGACGCGGTCGCGATCGGCGAGAACTCGATTGTCAGCCTCATAAGACGCGACGGGCAACTTATCGCCCGATACCCGGAACCCGCCGGACCGGTCGATATGCGGAACCACAAGCTATTTACCGACTATATGAGGAAGGCGACATCAGGCACATATCGCTCCGTGTCGCCAGTCGACCATGAAGACCGCCTGGTCGGATACCGAATCCTCGAGCGCACCCCTTTTGTGGCCATTGCTTCGGCAGATATCCATGTAATCATGCAGCCCTTTTGGGAGGATGCCAAAATTGCGTCTTTGTTGGTCGCTTTCGCCCTGGTTGGTGCCTTAGCCGCTGCATTGTGGATTCAGAACCTCATCAAAGTGGACACATTGCACACCAGGCAGCTTGCGGATGCGTTGCGGTCGAATGAAACGCTCATGCGCGAGATACACCATCGCGTGAAGAACAACCTGCAGACGGTGATGGCCCTGCTGCGCTTGCAGGGTTTTGAACCGGAGGCCGTTCAAAAATTAAACGAGCGCATTTCTGCAATGTCCGCCGTCCACGAGCAGATGTACGGCTTCGATCAGTTTAGCGGAATATCTGCTCGAGAGTTCATCCCATCATTCGTCAGGACGATCGTCGACGTCCATGGTCGCGCCGTTTCCGTCGACTTTGAAATCGACGACATCGTGATTGCAGCAGACAAGGCAACGCCGTTTGCCCTCCTGCTCAACGAGTTGATTGCCAACAGCATGAAATACGCATTCGACGGCCGGGAATCCGGAAATATTCGCGTCATGCTGCACGCGACTGAAGGAGAGGAATCTCAACTTACCGTCGCGGATGACGGGATTGGTTTTGATGGCCGATCGGACAGCGCCGGGATGGGGACGCGGCTGATCAAAGCCTTCGTCAATCAACTGCATGGCGAGGCGAGATACAATCGCCTGGAGGGGACGCAGTTTACGGCAACACTCAAACTTACCGATTGAGCGAGAAAAGCCACCTCCCTGCCTAAATCAAACCTTCGCATCGGCACTTTTCGTTGGACTTGGGGCGACATATTTTCCAGATGCCCTGGCGCCCGTGCGGGATTTCCTCGCCGTCGGCTTGCTTTGTTCAGATGTCACTAGGAGCACAACATGACGAAAGTTCCAACCATAGCCCGTATCTGGCGTGGTCGCACGAAGCCGGAACTCGCCGATGAATATGAAGCTTACAACCGCGCAGAGGGAATTCCGCCACTGTTAAAGACAGCACTCGGCGTCCAGTTGCTGCGCGAAGACCGTGAGGATGAAACATGGTTCACGACGATCTCCTACTGGGCGGACATGGAATCGATGACGGCATTTACCAAGGGTGATCCTGAGCAGGTTCACCATCTGGAGCGTGATGCAGAACTGCTGTGCGAACTTCCCGAGCGTATCCAGATACACAAGATAGTGGTCCCTCCGCATCTGCGTTGAGAGTCCCGGCCGCTTTCACAGGTCTCGCGCCTCCCGCCAGTCTCAAGATAATCACACGGTCCGGCGCCTTTCATCGAACCAAAACGTTTTGGCTTGACTCCCAAAACGTTTTGGAGAATCGTTACCCTTACTTCGGGAGGAAGATCTTGGCCAATCTCAAACAGCTCGCGCAATCGCTGGGACTGTCGATCACCACGGTGTCGCGTGCGCTCGACGGTTACGCCGATGTGTCGGCCGCCACGCGCGAACGGGTTCGTCAGGCTGCCGACAAGGTCGGCTACCGGCCGAATGCTTCGGCCCGCCGTCTGCGCAGGCAGCGCGCCGAGCTCGTGGCCGTCACGCTGCCGAGCGATCCCGGCCATATCGGTCCTCCGCATTTCCTCGAAATGCTGTCCGGCTGTGCCGAACATCTTGCCGCTGCCGGTCTCAATCTGGTGATTGCGCCGGTGCCGCGTGGCGAGAGCGAGCTCGACATCTGCCGCCGCTTCGTCGATGGCCGCCGCGTCGACGCCATGCTTCTCGTCCGCACCAAGCGGAAGGACGAGCGCGTCGAATTCCTGCAGTCGCGCGGCATTCCCTTCGTCACCAACGGCCGCACCGAAAGCCTGCTGCCCCATCCCTTTATCGATGGCGACGGCTTTGCCGGTTTCCGTGCCGCAACGCTGCGCTTCCATGCCGCCGGCCACCACCGCATCGGCCATATCGCCGGCCCGCAGGAATATTACTTTGCTCATGACCGCTGCCGCGGCTGGCGGGCGGCGATGGAGGAATGCGGTCTCGCGACCGATCTCTGCGCCGAGGGCGCGCCGCTGGAACAGGGCGGTTATCTCGCAGCACTCGAACTTCTGCGCCAACCCTCGCGCCCGACCGCACTCGTCTGCGCCACCGACGAAATGGCAATCGGAGCGCTCCGGGCGCTACGCGAAGTCGATGGTGGCAACCAGATCAGCATTATCGGCCATGACGACCTGCCGATGGGCGCCTTCACCAGCCCGCCGCTCTCGACCATGCGCATGACCGGCGAAAACCTCGGCGCGAGCTTCGCTTCGCTGCTGCTGCGCGCCATTGCCGGCGAACCCGCCGAAGAACTCCAGGAGCTTCACGCGATCGAATTTGTCGATCGCGACAGCCATCGCCGTCCCGCCAAAGCGGCATAGACAGAAGTGCATGTCAAACAAAGAACAATGAAGGAGGAGAAGATGAAACATATCATGTCATTTGGAATTCTCGCTTCCACTGTGCTGGCCTTCGCCTCGCCGGTGCTTGCCCAGACGGTTTTCGTGTCCACCCAGCTTCGTCCGATCGAGGAGGCGACCGTCGTCCGCGAGGAGCTGCTGAAGGACGTCGGCCCGGTTGATTACGTGGTCGAGGAGCCGCCGCAGTTTGCCGTCCGCATGGAGGCCGAACGCCAGGCCGGTAAACACACCGTCAGCCTCGTCGGTGCGCTGCATGGTGAACTCTCGCCGCTTGCGGACAAGGATTCGCTCGAACCGCTAGATGACCTTGCCAAGAAGCTGGCAGCGAGCGGCATGCCGCAGTCGCTGCTCGACCTCGGCAAGCTCGGCAAATCGACCCAGCAGTACATCCCGTGGATGCAGGCGACCTATGTGATGGCCGCCAAGAAGGAAGCGCTGCAATACCTGCCCGCCGGCGCCGACGTGAACGCGCTGAACTACGACCAGTTGATCGCGTGGGGCAAGAATATGCAGGACGCAACCGGCCAGCCGCAGATCGGGTTCCCGGCGGGCCCGAAGGGGCTGATGGCGCGTTACTTCCAGGGCTATTTCTATCCCTCCTTCACCGGCGGCGTCGTGCGTACTTTCCAGAGTGCCGATGCGGCCGCCGGCTGGGAGAGGCTGAAGGCCCTTTGGGCCTATGTGACGCCGAACTCGACCAGCTACGACTTCATGCAGGAGCCGCTCTCTGCCGGCGAAGTCATGGTCGCCTGGGACCATATCGCCCGCCTGAAGAATGCCATTTCCGCAGCACCTGACGATTATGTCGTCTTTCCGGCGCCTGCGGGCCCGAAGGGCCGTGGCTATATGCCGGTCGTTGCCGGTCTCGCCATTCCGAAGGGTGCACCTGACAAGGCCGGCGCAGAAAAGATCATCGAACACCTTTCCATGCCGGAGACGCAGCTCCTGACCGCCTCCAAGGTCGGCTTCTTCCCGACCCTGAATGTCAAGCTGCCGCCGGATCTCGATGCCGGCGTCGCCCTGCTCGCCGCTGCGGTCACCGCCACCCAGGCCTCCAAGGACGCGGTGATCTCGCTGCTGCCGGTTGGCCTCGGCGACAAGGGCGGTGAGTTCAACAAGGTCTACATGGACAGTTTCCAGCGCATCGTGCTGCAGAATGAGCCGGTCGCAGACGTGCTGAAGGCTCAAGGCGCGACGATAGCCAAGCTGATGGCCGATACGAAGGCTGCGTGCTGGGCGCCCGATGCCAAGAGCGACGGCCCCTGCCCGGTAGAATAAATCCGCCCGAGACGCGTCCGGGCGAATTGCCCGGGCGCTTTCAACCCTCTGCTCGTCAGGCCGGAGCCGATGACCAATAGCCGACCCTGGATCCCCTATCTGCTGATCCTGCCATCCGTCGCCTTCCTGGCACTGCTGTTCGTCGTGCCACTGGTGCAGACGATCTGGCTGGCGGTTTCGGATAATGGCGCGCCATCGCTCGCCAATGCCGAGCGCATGGTAACCGACATCAATTTCACCCGCTCGGTTAAGAACACCTTCCTGCTGACGATCGCGGTCGTGCCGGTGCAGATCGCCTTGGCGCTGGCCATGGGCACGATGGTCGCCAAAGTCGGCCGCGGGCGCGAGACGATCCTGTGGATCTGGACAATCCCGCTCGGCATTTCCGATCTCGCCGCCGGTCTCGTCTGGTTGTCGATCCTGCAAAATACCGGCTATCTGAATTCGCTGCTCTTCGGCCTCGGCATCATCGGCAGACAGGCAAGCTGGCTCTCCTACCAGACGCCGGTCGCGCTCTTCCTCGCGATTGCCGTTGCCGAAATCTGGCGCGGCACGGCCATCGTCATGGTCATCATCGTCGCCGGTCTGAACCAGGTGCCGAAGGAGTTCAAAGAAGCCGCCGAAATCTTCGGCGCTGGTCCGTGGACGCGCTTCTGGCGTATCACCTTGCCGCTGATCCGCCCGGCCCTGCAATCGGCACTGATCCTGCGCACCGTGCTCGCCTTCGAAGTCTTCGCGGTAGTCTATGCGCTCGGCGGGCGCAATTTTCCGGTCCTCGTCGGCGAGGCCTACAACTGGCAGAACCAGAACCAGAATTACAGCGTCGCCGCCGCCTACGCGGTGCTGATCATGATCATCTCGCTTGCCGCCACGCTCATCTATCTCAAGGCCTTGAAGGTCAATCCGGAGCGCCTGCCATGACCACGGATACCATCAGCATGACCGCGGACACCCCCGACGCCACCGGCTTCGTCTCATCGCGCCGTTGGCTGCTCTGGAGCGGCATCGCCGCCCTCTGCGCCTGGGTGCTGGTCCCGATCTATCTGGTCGCGCTCGGCGCCCTCGGCGGACGTCAGGGCGTCTATATCTGGCCGAAGACCGGCCTTCCCACCGGCATTTCACTGGGGCCCTTTTTTCTCTTCCTGAAGACCGAGGGCGTCGTCCAATCTTTTCTCAATTCGCTGGGGGCAGCCGGCATCACGGTGGCGCTTTCGATCATGCTCGGCGCGCCGGCCGGTTACGCGCTCGCCCGCTATGATTTCCGCGGCAAGGACGGCTACCGCCTCCTGGTGTTGCTGACCCGCGCCTTCCCGCTGGCGATCCTGGCATTGCCGCTGACGGTCTCCTTCATACGGCTCGGCCTCTACGATACGATCCTCGGCGTCGGCCTCATCCATACGGTGCTGGCGCTGCCTTTCGCCGCACTCGTCACCCAGGGCATTTTCCTCGGCGTGCCCAAGGAGTTGGAGGAAGCCGCCTGGGTGTTCGGCTGCACCCGCATCCAGGCCTTCTTCAAGGTGGTGGCACCCTTGGCGCTTCCCGGCATCGTCGCAACTGCGGTCTTTGCCTTCGTCATCTCGTGGAACGAGGTCTTTGCCGCCTCGGTGCTGACGGTGCGCAACCGCACGCTGACCGCCTACCTGCTGACCGTGCTTTCGGAAAGCCCGATGCATTACCGCTTTGCGGGGGGGCTGATGCTCATCCTTCCCTCGGTTGTCTTCATCTTCGCGGTCAGGCGCTACCTCTTCGCGATCTGGGGCATTTCCTCCAAGTAACGGGACCAGAGATATGGCCAATATTGTCATCGACCGCATCCGCAAGAGCTTCGGAGCCTTCGAGGCGCTGAAAGAGGTCTCGCTGACGATCAACGACGGCGAATTCGTCTCGCTGCTCGGTCCATCCGGCTGCGGCAAGACCACGCTGCTACGCATCATCGCCGGCCTCGAGACGGCCACATCGGGAGATGTCCGCATCGGCGACAAGTCGGTGATCGGCCTGGCGCCTCGGGATCGCGGCCTTGCGATGGTCTTCCAGAACTACGCCGTCTTTCCGCATATGACCGTCTACGAAAACGTCGCCTTCGGGCTGCGGATGCAGAAAGCCAACGACGCACGCGTGAAGGCGCAGGTCGAGAAGGCCGCCGGCCTCCTGCATATCGAGCAATATCTCGACCGATACCCGAACAAGCTCTCCGGCGGCCAGCGCCAGCGCGTCGCGGTCGCTCGTGCCCTTGCCGTCGAACCGAAGGTGCTGCTGATGGACGAGCCGCTTTCGAACCTCGACGCGCTGCTCCGCTTGGAAATGCGCACCGAACTCAAGACCGTGCTGCAATCGGCCGGCACCACGACGATCTACGTCACCCACGATCAGACGGAAGCGATGGGCCTTTCCGACCGCATCGCCGTCATGCATGGCGGCGTGGTCGAGCAGGTTGGCCATCCGGTCGAGATCTACAATCACCCGGCAACACGTTTCGTCGGCGGCTTCATCGGCAACCCGCCGATGAACTTCATCAAGGTGCCGGTGACGAACAGCCAGGTGGCGGCAGGCGCCGAACGGCTTGCAGCGCCGCAGGAGTCCGGCGATGAAGTGATCCTCGGCCTGCGCGGCGAAGCCGTCGAACTCGCGCCGCTGCCGCAGGGTCTCGAAATGCGGGTGCGCGTTGCCGAACCTATGGGCTCGCACCTGCTTCTGACCGGCTCGATCCACGACCAGCCGGTGCGCGTCATCCTGCCGGCTTCGGAGACCGTAAAGAGCGGCGATACGATCGGCCTGAAGCTCGACCAGAAGCGCATCACCTGGCTTTCGCCCGAAAGCGGCAAATCCTTTCCGTCCGTCCTGGCCTAAGAATACCGGAGTACCCGACATGAACATGCATATCGACCAGGCGAAGCGCATCCTCGCTGCCAACGATCGCGGCGGCTATACCGTGCCGACCGACAGGCTCTACCCCTTCCAGTGGAACTGGGATTCCGCCTTCGTCGCCATGGGCTTCGCGCTCTACGATATCGATCGTGCCTATCGCGAGCTGGAGCGGCTGGTCGAAGGCCAATGGGTGGACGGGATGATCCCGCATATCGTCTTCCATGCGCCGAGCGAAACCTATTTCCCAGGACCGACCGTCTGGCGCACGCAGCACAAGATCCCGACCTCCGGCATAACCCAGCCGCCGGTCTTCGCAATCGCACTGCGCAAGCTGCACGAAACCGCCGGCAAGGAGGGCGAAGCGCGCACCCTGCCCCTCTACGAGGCGGCGCTGAAATGGCATCGCTGGTGGTATTCCGCCCGCGACCCTGAATGTACCGGGCTCGTCGCACTCCTGCATCCATGGGAAAGCGGCAGCGACAATTCTCCGGCCTGGGACATCGCGCTCGCTCGTGTACCCACCACCACCACCGACACGCCGGTGGTGCGCAAGGATACCGGCCATGTCGATGCCGACATGCGCCCGCGCGACGAGGATTACCGCCGCTTCATTCATCTGGTCGATACCTATGCTGCCTGCGGGTGGGATCCGGCCAAACAATGGGAAAAGGCGCCGTTCAAGGTCGCCGAGATCCAGACGACCGCCATCCTGCTCAAGGCCGGCGAAGACCTCGAACACCTCGCCCGCCTCCTCGGCCGGACGGAGGACGCAATCGAGATCGCCGCCCTCAACGACCGCAGCCGCAAGGCGATGATGGTCCAATGGCGGCCGGACCTTGCCCGCTTTGTCTCGCGAGACCTGATCTCCGGCGAAGATGTCGAGGCCGCCACGCAAGCCGGCTTCATCCCCCTCCTCTCGCTGGATCTCGGCAGGCAGGTTGCCGACGCGCTGGTTTCGGAAATGAAGGCCTGGTCCGAGGGCCTCAAGGTCGCCTTTCCCACCACCAAGCCGGGTATCGCTAGCTGGGAGCCGAAGCGTTACTGGCGCGGCCCCGCCTGGGCGATCATCAACTGGCTGCTGATCGACGGCCTCAAGCGCAATGGCTACGCGGGTGTCGCCGAAGAGCTGCGGCAATCCACCATCGCAGCGATCGAGACGGAAGGTTTCGCCGAATATTTCGACCCGGTCACTGGTCAAGGTTGCGGCGGCCTCGGCTTTTCCTGGACGGCTGCCGCGTACCTGTGGCTTGAACGAAGCGCATTCCCTGCTTGAGTGTGGAGCAGGGCGTTACCAAGCCATTTTCTGCGGTTGGATTAACCGCTCCAAGGTCGCCTATATGTAAAGCGCATGATTTAATCATACGCTTTGTTATAAGGAGATAACGAAGGACACACACTATGCGCACAACCCAACCCCTCACCATTACCCTCCCGCTGGAAATGGCGCAAATGGTGAAGGCCAAAGTCAGCTCCGGCGAATATGCGACCGAGAGCGAAGTCGTCCGCGACGGCCTGCGCACCTTGGCCGCCCGCGACGCCGCTATTGAGAAATGGCTTCGCGACGAGGTGGTGCCCACCTATGACGCGATGAAAGCTCACCCTGAGCGCGCCCTCTCCGCCGAGGAAGTCAGCCGGCGGCTCAATGCCCGTATGGCCGCTCACGCCAAGAAATAACGCGGGGCATGAACTACACCGTTATTTTCGCGCCTCAGGCGAGCGATGACCTCGAAAACCTGCTGGTGTATCTGATAGACGAGGCCGGGCGGGAGACGGCTTGCAGCTAAGTCGATAAGATTGTGGATTACTGCCTCAGTTTTGAAACGTTTCCCGAGCGTGGCGCCTTGCGTGACGATCTGCGGCTGGGGCTACGCGTCGTTGGATATCGCGGCAAGGCAAGCATCGCGTTTGTGGTGGAAGAGAATATTGTATCTATCCTGCGTGTTTTCCATCGCGGCCAAGATGTCAGCTTCGACGATTAGCAAAGCCATCATGATCGGCAGCTGGCTGCCAGAAAATGGGTCGCTCAGCCCCAGAAAATGGCTGACCAACTCTAAAGGGGGCTCTATGGTTAATCCGGCTGCCATGGCTGCATGGTGAGCACATTGCCGCCCAGCTTGGAGAAGGCGCGTTGCCGACAGGAGAAGACGAGGATCTGCTGGTCGCGCGATTGGCGGTGCAGCGCATCGAACATTCGCTCGATCCGGTCGTCGTCGGAATAAACAAGCGCATCGTCAAGGATGACAGGCGCCGGCCGGCCGTCGCGGGCAAGCAGCCGTGCGAATGCAAGGCGGGTCAGCACCGAGAGCTGCTCCCGCATGCCGCCGCTCAGCCGGTCGACATCCTCGTCCAGGCCGTTGCGGCGCACGATTTGCGGCAGCAACGTGTCGCCGTCGAAGGTGATCGAGATGTCGTCGAACAGCAGGCCGAGCAGCGGGGCGAGTTCGTTCATGACCGGCTTGAGATAAAGATCACGCGCCGCCGCGCGCGTCGCCGTCAGCGCCTTGCGCAAGCGATCGAGCACGCCGACCTCCGTTTCGAAACGCTTCACCTGCTCGCGCGCGGCTGCCAGAAAATCCCGCGTTTCCGCCCAGATTTCTTCCAGAGCACTGTCCGAGCGGGTGCGGATCTGACCGCCGAGATCAGCAAGCTCCTCGCGAAGCCTGGCAATTTCGCGGCCCGCGGCGTCGGCGACCGAGCGCGCCCTGGCAAGGGCAGCCTCCGCGCCTGCGAGGTCCCGCCCTGTCCTGCGCAAAGGCGCGGCCCTGAGTTCGATCGTATCGACCTGCTCTTTGGCGCTGGAGAGTTTTTCGGCGAGGTTCTGTTGCAATTCATTTCGGCCCGCCTCAGGGCCGATGACCGCCTCAATGGCCTCGCGTTCCTGGCCAAGCCTGGCGTGCTCGGTCTGCGCGCGCAATATGGCCTCGCCGGCTTCCGTGCGCATCACTGACGCCTCCCGCGCCCGGTTGCGCGCCAGTTCGATGCGCCGTGTCGCATCCGCGAGACGGGCACGCACCTCTTCCGGGTTGGCGTCAAGTTCGACCGGACCTTGGCTGAGTTCGGCAAAGCGTGCGGCGTCGAGGTGAAGCTCGTCAATGCCATTCGGAGCGAGTTCGGCGAGCCGCTGGCGCGCCCTCACCAGTTCCTCCCGCTTGTTTCGCGCAGCAATATCGCGCTGCCGCGCCGTCCGCAGACTGTCGACACCGAGCTTGGCAAGCAATGTTTGGCGCGTGGCTTCCGCGGTCTCCAGCGCCCCATTGTGGTCGGCCTGCCGGCTGGGATGGATGGTCAGGGTGCCTATGCCTGTTATGTCAAGCCTCGCCATTCCGGCAAAGCTCTTATCCTCGCCCCCATGCAGAGGCTGGCGGTCCATGCTCACCAATCCGGAAACGTCCTTCAGGTAATCGATCCTGAGTGAGGGAAGGCCGACCTCGGCGGCTGCGCGCAAGCCGACGATCTTGATGTCGAGTGCTTCAAGCCGTTCGATGGCATCGGCTGGAATGGCGAGCAATGCATGCGCCGCCTCCCCATCCTCGATCTGCTGGCGCGCCGCTTCCGCCTGTTCGAGACGCAGACGGACCTCGGCCAGACGCTCGGCGGCGTGGCGTGAACGTAGCGCTGCCTCCAGCCGCCCAAGCAGTTCGCGGTTCAACCGCTCCTCCTCTTCGGCCGCCTGCACCTCCGCCGTTGCAGCCTCGCTTTCAACAAGCGATGCCGCGCGTCGCTCGGCTGCATTTGAAAGCTCTTTCTCCGCCAAGGCGAAACGCCGCGCGAGTTCGCCGCTGCGGTTCAATGCTGCGTGGAAGCGGTCGAATGCCTGCTGCGCCTGATCGCGGCGGCTGGCGGCCAAGGCACCCTCTGCGTCGAGCGCTTTGAGTTCCCTGTCATGCAGTTTAGCGGCTTCGAGCACCGACTCGGCGTTGGCAATCGCGGTTTTCCGGCCGGCTTCCTCATCAGGGTTTTCCAGTTCGCCGAGTCTCGCCTGCACCGAGCGGCGGCGGTCGAGTGCGCCGTGCAGCATCTCCACCTCCTTGGCCAGTCGCGCCTCCTCCTCCTGCAGCCCGTCACGCTCCTCGAGCGCGGCGGCAAAGCGGCCTCCTGCCTTCGGCCGCAGCGTTGCGGTGACCAAGCGATTGAGTTCTTCCTCGCAGGCTTCGAGCACCGCCGACATGCGCCGTCCGCCCGTCAGCGCCTCCACCTCGCCCTGCACCGAAGACAGCAGGCTTTCGCGCACTCGCTTGTCGTTTTCTTCCTCGCTCTTGCTGCGATTTTCGATGCCGGTGACGCCCTGGCGAACCCAGAGCAGGCCTGCCGGGCCGGAGGTTCCGCCGGAAATGAGATCGCCGATGAAAGCCTCGGCTTCGTCAGCCTGGGCGACGATCCGGCCGCTGCCGAGATCGGTGACGCTGGCGCGCCGTCCGCTATGGAACTGCTTGGTCAGGCGGTAGCGGCCGGCTTCGATCGTGATATCGGCCTCGACGATCGGATTGCCGCCGCTATAGGGGCGTAGCATCTGCACGCTCTTTGGGTTGCCGCTGTGCGGCTGGAAGAACAGGGCATGCAGCGCCTCGAAACAGGTTGATTTTCCATGTTCGTTGGCGGCGCTCAGCACATTGACGCCGTCGGCGATTCCTTCGACGGATATTCCGCGGCCGGCGAAGCGTTTGACATTGTGGAGGCGAAGGGCGGTGAGTTTCATCGATCGATCGCCTCGCAATAGGAAAACAGGCGGATCAACGCTTGGCGCGCCACGCCCCTGTCATCGCCGGAACGGGCCTCGTCGAGGCTTTCGGCAAGAAGCAATTCCGCAGCATCGCGCAGCGCACCGGCTCGGTCGATGGTCTCCAGATCATCGCTCTCGCAGTCGGTCCCCAGAAGGTCGGCATCGATCTCCAGATGCGCAAATTCCGGCGCGACCTGCTCCAGCAGGCTGATCATCGCCGTTCGCCCGTTCAACCGGGCACGGCCGGACAGCGCCACGCGCAACAGGGTTTGTCGCCGCGCGAACGGTTCCGGCAGCGCGGCCTTGAGCACTTCAACGCCGTCTTCCGACGCCAGCAGCGGAAGCTGCAATGTCTGCCAGGAAAAGCTGGCGGTCGTCACCGCCGTCGTCGTTGGCATCGCCCCCTGCCCGGCAATGGAGACGACCATCGCCTGCCCCGGCCGGTCATGCTTGAAACGGTCCGGCTCGGGCGCGCCGCTGTAATATGTTCTGGCGTCCACCGCCACCGATCCGTGCCAATCGCCGAGCGCCATGTAGTCGAGGCCGGCGAGCGCCGCGCGGTTCGGCGCAATCACGTTGGCGGCCGTGGCATCCTCCGAAAATTCCTGGATGGGGCCATGGGCGAGGCCGATGCGGATAGCGCCGTCCGCTGTGGCGGCACCCGTCATCCATTCGGTCAGGTCGCGGCCCGGCCTCCTGGTCGTGCAAGGCGCCGGCAGCAGGATGACATCAGGCCCAAGTGGAAGAGGCACCGCTTCCGTCGCCAGGATGACATTGTCGGGCACCACGCCGCGCGCAGCACTCCAGAGCTGATCGGCCAGCAGCGAATCGTGGTTGCCGGGAAGCAAGACCCAGCGCAGCGGCGTATTCCGGGCCATCTCGCCAAGCGCTTGCCGAAGCACGGCAGGCGTCGGCGTCTCGGTGTCGAAGGTGTCGCCGGCGAGCAGGATGAAACCAGCCCCATGCTCTCGTGCTGCAGCGGCAAGCCTGGCGATGACACCATGCCGTGCCTCGCGCAGGCGTCCTCTCAAATCCTCCGGAAGATTGCCAAATCGTTTGCCAATATGCAGGTCCGAACTGTGCAGGAAGGAAAACATTGATCAGCCATGTTTGCGATGCGCTGCGAGCCTTCGAGCATGGCCAAAGACCTCTCGTCCGCAGTTTTGTGATTCCGTTGTTCCGAGGCAGACCATGACTCCCGGCTATGGGCGAGGCAAGTCCATCCTGGCCGAGCAAGCGGTTATCCAATGTTTGTCTGATTTTGAGCGGTGCACGACATCCATCCCGTCGCCGTACAGGAATTATGCAGACGCGGTGACCGACCACGTCGGCGAAGGCATCGTCTATTATCCAAGGGTTTTACCTGCCGATGGAAATCGAACAGTTGATCCCATCATCGCTGCGCCTAAGTCACCTGGTTGAACACCACCATCTTGTCGTCGGCCATCTCTTCCATCGTCCAGGGAATGCCACCGACCCCGTATCCTGACTGCCTGCGTCCGGAAAAAGGCATCCAATCGGTACGGAACGCGGTGTGGTCGTTGACGAGAACGGCCGATGCATCCAGATGTTTTGCCGCCCTGAGAGCAACCACTATGTCGGCGGAAAAGACGCTCGCCTGGAAGGCATAAGGCAGCGAGTTGGCAATGCGGATCGCTTGGTCGAGGTCGCGGTAGCCGTAGACGCAGGTCAGTGGTCCAAAGACCTCGAGCATGGACACTTTCGCCTCAGTAGGCGGGTTCAGCAGAACCGAAGGCAGAAGTGTCGTCTCGGACATCCGCCCACCGCCGATCTGCCTGGCTCCGGCGTCCGTCGCCTCCTTGATCCAGGCCGTGACGCGGTCTGCCTCGCGTGGCAGAATGAGCGGCCCTACCTCGGTTTGCATAAGCGTGGGATCGCCGACATGCAGGGCTGCCACCCTGGCAGCGAGAGCTTCGGTGAAGGAAGCGACAATATCTTCATGCACGAAGAGACGCTGGGCCGACACGCAGACCTGCCCGGCGTGATAATAGCCGCCTTTGACGATGGTGCCGACGATCGCATCGACCTTTGCGCTGCGGTCGACGATGACGGGTGCTGCTCCACCGTGCTCAAGCGCGCATCGGGTGCCCGGCGGCAGCTTGCTCTTGAGGGACCAGCCGACCTTCGCCGAGCCGATGAAGCTCAGAAACGCGACACGACGATCGATTGCCAAGGCTTCGGCAAGCACATTGTCCTCGGTGATGAGGGTCTGGCACCAGCGTTCGTCGAGACCGGCCTCCCAGAACAGCTTGACGATCTCGATACAGGAAACCGGGGTCGTTGCTGCCGGCTTGATGATCACCGGGCAACCGACTGCAATCGCCGGCGCGATCTGGTGGATGATGAGATTGAGCGGATGGTTGAAGGCCGAGATCGCCGCCACGACGCCGATCGGCTCCTTGGTGGTGAAAGCCCATCGGTTCGCGCTGGCCGCAGTCAGCCCCATAGGGATTTCCTTGCCGCCGAAATTGCGCAGCTCGTCCGCCGCATTGAGGAGGCCGTCGATCCCGCGCGTCACCTCGATGATTGCGTCGGTCAGCGGCTTGCCGCCTTCACGAGCGATCATCATCGCAAAACGATCGCGGTTCACCTGAAGAAGTGCCGACGCCTTCCTGAGGATTGCCATCCTCTGATGCGCGGGCAGCCAGCCATCGCGATCGGCGAAGGCTTTGGCGGCGAGCTGAAGCTTGCGCTCGAGCGCGGCCGCGTCGTCTGCCGGCAGCTCTGTTATCGGTTCGCGGTCGAACGCCTGGTAGACCTTCATGGCAAGCGGCATCTCAGACCTCCAATATCGCGGGGAGCCGTTCGCGAAGCTCCTTCACCAGCACGCATTCATTTTCAGAGTAGTCCACCGGCACATTCACCAGATGCACGCCACCGCCGGAGAACGCCTCTTCGAGGACCTGTTTGAACCGGCCGATATCATCGACCCTGGTTCCTTTGGCGCCGTAGGATTCGGCATATTTCACGAAGTCGGGATTGCCGAAGGTCATCCCGAAATCCGGGAACTCATCCACCGCCTGCTTCCAGCGGATCATGCCGTAGGCATTGTCCTCGATCACGAGGACAACGAGGTTGAGTTTGAGCCGGACGGCGGTTTCGAGTTCCTGGGAATTCATCATGAAGCCGCCGTCACCTGAGATGGCCATGACCCGTCGCTCGGGATAGAGCATCGAGGCAACCATCGCCGACGGCAGTCCGGCTCCCATCGTTGCAAGAGCGTTGTCGAGCAACAGCGTGTTCGCCATCCGCGTCCGGTAGTTCCGCGCGAACCAGATCTTGTACATGCCGTTGTCGAGCGCCAGGATGCCGTCATGCGGCATTACTTCTCTTATATCGTGGACCAGCCGCTGTGGGGTGAAACGATCCTCCGTCGCCCGCGCGGCGATGCGCTCGAGAATGCGCTCGCGCAGATGGAGAAGCGCCTGCGCATTCGGCAGCTTGCCCTCGAGGCGGTCGGCCAGCGCCTTCAGAGAGGGGCCGATGTCGCCGATGACCTCGGATTGCGGGAAATAGACCTGCTCGACGGTCGCCGGCTGATATCCGATATGGACGACCTTCGGGCCGCCCTTGCCCATGATGAACGGCGGCTTCTCGATCGTGTCATGGCCGATCGTGATGATGAGGTCGGCCTGTTCGATGGCCTCGTGGACATAATCCCGCTCCGATAGCGCCGCGGTGCCCATGTAAAGTTCGGTTCCACCTGGAACCGTTCCCTTCCCCATCTGGGTCGTGAAGAACGGGATGCGCGTGCGGATCACGAATTGGGCGATGTCAGAGGTCGAGCGGGGACGGGAGGCGGCGGCCCCGAACATCAGAAGCGGACGTTTGGCTGCGGCAATGAGTGCGGCGGCGCGGTCAAGCGCCGCGTCGCTTGCCGTCGGCAGTTCGAGCTGATGCGGCGCAATCAGCGCCACCTCCTGGCATTCTTCGGCCGCGATATCTTCCGGAAGCTCAAGATGCACCGGCCCCGGCCTTTCCTCCTGGGCGATGCGGAACGCCTCCCTGACCGTCGTCGGGATCATCTGCGGCGACACGATCTGCCTTGCGAGCTTGGTCAGCGGCTTCATCGACGCGACGACGTCGACCACCTGGAAGCGCGCCTGGCGGGACGAGAGGATGCCTTTCTGACCGGTGATCATCACCATCGGCATCGCCCCGAGCAGGGCGTATGCGGCACCCGTAGAGAGGTTCAGGGCGCCGGGCCCGAGAGTCGTCAGGCAGACGCCCGGCTTGCCTGTCAGGCGGCCATAGGTCGCCGCCATGAAAGCCGCCGCCTGCTCGTGTCGGGTGAGCACGAGCTCAATCGACGACTTGCGGATGGATTCGACAACGTCGAGATTCTCTTCGCCTGGGATGCCGAAAATGCGATCGACACCTTCGTTTTCAAGCGCTGCCACTAGAAGATCGGAGCCTTTGGTCATGGATGTGTGCCCGCTGTTTGGTTAGAGGCTTCAAGAAAGGAAGGACCCCTCGAACATATGTTCTTTTTCGCGCTCGTCCATGCGTTCGACGGCATTGGCGGTTGCCCTCAATCCTGGTGACCGGGAATTTGCAGATAAGATTTGCCGCGGGAATAAAAAAGCTGTCCGCAGTTCTGCCGGCAGACAGCTCTGACTGATGATGTGAGATGTTGCCGTTCAGGCCGGCATCTCACGCGGTTGCCGGCAAAAGATCAGGTGCCTCGCTGTGAATTGCAAGCACCGCCTATAGCTGAAACGACCACTCTCGCGACCCGTCGCATTCTCGCTGATACCGAAACGCCCCAAGTCCGTTCGCGCCGCATCGACTGTGGGCGCGATAGGCCTGTCTTCTGTGCGAGCTGATAAAACAGATTTTGCTGAAAACGATCGTGAATGCGAAGGGGCTCTTGCGAGGAAGTTCTGTCGACGCCGGGTCACCGTAGCCGCAGTTGCTATCGGATAATGGGCAAGGCCAAGGTGAGGAGCGCGGCGAATACCATGACGACGCCATAAGGTATCTTCCGGCTCGCCCGAATTTCCTCGATGCGCATGAAAAAGGCGAGGTGTGCGACGGGCAATGGCACCGGCAGCCGCAGGGCCAGCAGTGTGACGATGCCAAGGACGAGGAGGAAAAACGAAAACGGCAGCATTCCATGCCATCCGACAAAAAGGCCGATCGGCAGAAAAAGCTTGGCATCCCCTGCACCAAACAGCCGGAACGCCCAGAGCGCCACTCCGAGCATAAACATCAGCAGACCGGCCCCGACGTCGCCGCCAATTCCGCTCGACGCAAAGAGAGCAGCGCCGACGTCCTCGGAGCCGAGCATCACGGCCACCGCGCGCAGTGCATAAAGTGTCACGAGCGCAAGCACGATCGCGTTGGGGATCTTCCATGTGCGGAAATCGGTCCAGGCGGCGTAGAGAAAAAGTAATACTGAAATCGAACTAATAACATCGAACATTTTCAGCATAGTATCCAACCTTTCGGGCTATTATGCGCTGATTTAAAGTTGAGTTCCAATAAAATCCGATGACGTATTCGGTTTTTACGAATTGACCCTGGACTTTCGTCTTAACCATAAAAGTATAGATGCCGATCGCCCGCGTATAAAACAATTGACTAAATTAGACTTAACAGATTATTAATACAACCAGTCGAAGGGGCGGTCTCGACGACAGAGCGGCCGGGGGAAATTACGGCGCACAACTTACCTGGGAGGTAATTCTCGATGAAAGCACTTGTAAACTGCGTACGCGCTTTCGCGCGGGAAGAAGACGGCGTCGCACTCACTGAATACCTCATTCTGCTTGCCTTGCTGGTCGGCGGCGTGATTACGGCGGTGACATTGGCCGGCACCAATCTGGCTGCCGTTTGGACGGGATGGGCAGGGTGGTTCACCACCAATCTGGCTGTCCCAGCCTGATATTGGCGTTCTAAGAAGGGAGGGGTTTTTGTTAACCCCTCTCCTCTAAATTAGCAAAAATGAATGGATGCACTCCGTCCAGTGTAGCGAGTAACCGCGATGCGTTCTTCAACGATCTTAAGTCTCGTTATTGCGTTTGTACTTGCCGCCGCAGCAGTTTTCGGCATGCGCGAGTATCTCTCCGATCAGAAGGCCCGGCTGCTGGCGATGAACGGCGTGAAGGCCGAGGAACGGACACTCGTTGTCGCCGCCAAACCGATGCGCTTCGGCGACCGGATCCGGCCCGAAAATCTCAGAGCCATCCCATGGCCCTCCAATGAAACACCCGCAGGCTCGTTCGTCAGCGTCGAGCTGGTCGTTGGCAGCGATGCCCAGCCGCGCTATGCCATGGCGGCGATCGACCCCGGCGAGCCGGTGCTATCCTCGAAAATCACCGGTACCGGCGAACGCGCCACGCTGTCGGCGGCCCTCGACCAGGGCATGAAGGCCGTTTCCATCCGCGTCAACGACGTGCTCGGCGTTGCCGGCTTCGTCAGGCCTTCCGATCGCGTCGACGTGCTTCTGACGCGGGTCGTACGCGGGCCGACCGGCAACGACCAGACCTTCGTCGACGTGCTGCTGCAGGGCGTCAAGGTGCTGGCGGTGGACCAGACGGCCGACGAGCGCAAGGACGAACCATCCGTCGTGAAAACCGTGACTTTTGAAGTCACGACCGATGAGGCGCAGCGCCTTACCCTCGGCTCCAGCATCGGCACGCTCTCGCTGGCGCTTCGCAATATTGCCTCTGCCTCCATCGAGCAAACCCGGCCGATCACCGTTGCCGACCTTGGTGGCGGGGCGATGGCGACCGAACTCGGCAATGATCTGGAAAAGAATAAGTTGCCAGAACCTGAAAAACAAGTGCAGATTGTGGAGCCAAAGGTCGAACCGGTATTGCCGGTCGAGCCGAAGTGGGTGACGGTGGGGGTCTGGAACACGACGAAGCGCGAGGAGCACAGAGTCGGCCTGGTCCAGTGATGTTTAGGCGGCATGCCGCAGATGCGGCCAGCCGAATGAGGGGGCAACAGCAGGCATGGCGGATGGCAAGAGAAGAATCGCAAGTACGAAAAGCCTTGCGGCACTGGCGGCAGTGTTTTCGGCCTGTGTGTGTTTAGGTCCCGGATTTGCCGGCTGCGCCAACGCACAGGAAAAGTCGGTCACCTTAGGCAAATCGGTCCAGCGTGTGACGTTGCCTCCGAACGCGACGCTGACGCTCAACACCGGCCAGCCCTTCGGCGATCTCGTCATCGGCAGCGCCGATATGATTGACGTGGTGCCGCTTTCCGACAAGTCGCTGTTCATCCGCGGTAAGAAGGTCGGCGCCACCAATATCTCTGTCTATGGCGACGACAAGTCGCTTCTCGGCGTCATCGATGTCCGCGTTGCCAGCGATTTCAGCGAAGTCGCCGCCGCCATTCGCTCTGCCGCGCCCTCGGCCCGGGTTATCGTGGCCAATTCCAACGACCGCATTCGCCTGACGGGTATGGTTCGTGACGGCGTCGAATTGCAGCGGGTGATCGAAATTGCCCAGTCCTATTCCGATCAACCAGTGCTGAACCAGTTGCGCGTCAGTGACAGCCAGCAGGTGATGCTGGAGGTCCGTGTCATCGAAGCCTCGCGTCAGACGGGTCGTGACCTCGGGATCGGTTGGTCCGGGCGTGGCAACAATGGCATCGGCAAGGCAACGACCAGCCAGGGTATCGGTGTGAACGATGACGGCAGCCTGGCCCGTACCCTCGTTGACCCCAAGGGCGCGGCAACCGGCATGCTGCCCTTCGGCCAGTTGATCGCCAAGGTGCTGGAAATTTCGGGCGGCCGCATCGACGTGGTCATCAACGCGCTCGAGCAGAAGGGATTGGTGCGTCGTCTGGCTCAGCCGAACCTCATCGCCATGAGCGGCTCGACCGCCAGCTTCCATGCCGGCGGTGAAGTGCCGATCCTGAAGACGACCAACAACGGCACGACAGTCGCCACCGAGACGGACTATCGCCCCTTCGGTGTGCGGCTGACCTTCAAACCGGTGGTGCTTGACGACGGCGTCATCAATCTGGAAATCGAGCCTGAGGTTTCCGAGCTTGATCCGTCGATCAACGTCAACGGCAATCCGGGTTTCATCTCGCGCGCGGCCAGCACCACGGTCGCACTTCGCGACGGCCAGAGCTTTGCCATGGCAGGCCTGCTGCAGTCGATCAATGCCAAGGACATCCAGCAATTGCCGGGCCTGGGGAAGATACCGATCCTCGGCGCGCTGTTCCGCTCGACGAGTTTTCAGAAGAAGGAATCCGACCTCGTGATCGTTGTCACGCCGCACATCGTGCGGCCCGCCCGCCCGGGTGAGGACCTCTATAGTCCACTCGATCAGACGCGGTCGTCCAACGACGTCGAGCTTTTCGCGCTCGGGGTCCTGGAAGTCGACAAGGACATGCTCCGGCGCTTTCGCAACGGCGAAGGTGTGACCGGGCCTTATGGCCATCGTCTCGACCTGAACCAGGGAGCCCAAGTTGTTGCTACAAAACGCTAAGCGCGTCCTTCTCGTCCTTGCGGCCACCGGCCTGGTTTCCGGCTGCGCCGACTACATGAACCATCGAGACTCGATCACCTTCGGGCTCGGGAACGCCATGGAAGCAAACAAGGCCATCCATACAGAGGACCCGTTCCCGCCAGAAGCCCAGCGAACCCGTATCGCAAGCGACGGCAAGGTGATCCGCAGGGTGATGACCGAGTACCAGAACGGTGGGGTGGGGGTCATTCAGCCGTCGCCCGCTATGGAGGCCAACGGTGCGTCCAATGGGGCCACCATCAGCCAGTAGCGGTTCGAAAGCATGAACGGCGGTAGCGCGCCGGAAGGGAAATGCACGAAACAGGGTCGTCACGACGAAAGCCGTGATGGGGGTAGGCCAATGCTGAGCAGGGTTGTCAGACGGTTCTGGAACGATCATCGTGGCTATGTTATCGCCTTGACGCTCATCGCCATGCCTATGCTTCTCGGCTTTTCGCTGCTGGTCATCGATGTCGGCCGCAGTAGCAACCTGCACACCGATCTCCAGAACGCGGTCGATGCAATGGCGCTCGCCGGAGCCCGCGAACTCGATGGCCGCGACGATGCCATTTCGAGGGCGCAGACGTCGATCGAGAAAATCGCCAATAGCGCGGCTTTTTCCGGCGGCGGGGCCGGCATGTCGCTCGGCTCGCACATCAGCATGACCTATAACGCCGGAAACGACGCCGGCAGCACGGTCACCGTGTTTTTTCTGAAGAACATCCCGGCCAGTGACGATACATCAATCCCGGCTTCGATGAAAACGACGGTGGCGAGCGAAGCGTCCTATGCCTGGGTCATCGCCAAGCCGCAAGCGATGCAGACCATCTTTCCGGTTCCGGTTGGGTTCACCCGCAGTACGATCAATATCGCTGCCGATGCCGTGGCCGTATACCATGCCAGCGCCTGCGACGTGACGCCGATCTTTATCTGCAATCCGTTCGAGCCCGCAGGGAACACGAGTGAAAGCGCCAGCGAAACTGCAGCAACGGCCCTACACACCAATTTTGCCGCCGGCAATCTCTACGGGCGACAGATCGAGCTTCACAGCACCTCGGTGTCCAATCCCGGTCCCGGCAATTTCGGGTTCCTGCGCACCCCGTTGGGCAATGGTGCGTCCGTGCTGGCGGAGGCTCTTGCCACCGGCAATCCCGGCGCCTGCTATACACAGGACAATCTCGATACGGAGACCGGCGGAATGGCGGGGCCGATCGAGGACGGGGTGAATACGCGCTTCGGCTATTACTCCTCCTCCTTCAACAAGTCGAAGGGAGATTATCGATACCGTCCTGCCCAAAACGTACGCTCCGCTCGGGCAATCACCAAGGGAAAGGCGGGCTGCGACACCTATGATCCCGTCAAGGTTGGAGAGGTTGTCGGCGATGCGACCAAGGCTTTGCCGCTCGGCTACGGAGCGGCCATGGCCTCGCTTTCCGGCGGCAAGATCAGCAGCAGCAACAATTGGGATTACACGACCTATTGGAACGTCGCGCAGGGCACGGCTGCGCCATCGGTGAGCACGGTCCTCAGCAACTACTCCAGTTATCCCCCGCAGGCGACTGGAACACCAAGCCGACCCTCCGCATACGATGTTTATCGTTACGAGCTTGCCAACGCATCTCTGATCAACCATGCCTCGGCGAATGGCGAGACCGGCAAACCGGTAATGGGCGGCCAGTGCTATACCGGCCCGGACCTTTCGAGCTATACGGCGGCCGAATATGGTGATCGCCGCGAAATCTTCTCAGCCATTGTCAATTGTGGCTATGAAGCCTCGGTCGGCCATTTAAACGGTCACAAGGCCACACGCGCCGTGGCCTTCGCGCGCATGTTCCTGACCAAGCCGGCGATAAAGGATTCCAGCGAACGATACCTTTCCCTGGAGATGATCGACATCACCGGCAAGGGTGGTCGCGGTACGGCAGACGAATTGCTGCGGGAAGAAGCGGAGCTGGTCAGATGATGGCGCTCCGCAATTTTATACGGGATCGGCTTTGCCTCGGCTTCTTGCGGCGTGAGGAAGGCGCAGTGCTTGCCGAAGCGCTGCTCGCCATCCCCTTTGTGACGATCTTTGCGGCTGGTATACTCGAGTTTGGCAGCATCTTCTGGCAGCGTATGCAGATCGACGCAGGCTTGCGCGATGCGGGGCGTTACCTCTCGCGATGCCGGCCGGTGTCGGGAACCTATGTGCCGACATGCAATCAGGCGACTGCGAAGACGATCGCCTTTTACGGAACGCAAACACCCGCGGCAGGCGCCATACCCCGCGTCCCCGGCTGGAATAACCCTGCCGACATCACCATCACTGCGCCGAATGCGGACGGGGACATCACCATTTCCACCGCTCATCTCTACCAGACCTCGCCGGTGTTCGGCTTTCTGGGAATCGGCGCCATCACCATCAGTTCCTTCCATGAAGAGAGATACATCGGATGGTGAGCTCTAGGGCAATCAAGGCATTCTGGCAGGATAGCAGCGGTGTCAGCCTTGTCGAAGCATTGCTGACCTTTCCGATCGTCATGCTGGTGTTCGCCGCCTTCATCGAGTTCGGCTACGCGATGTCGCAGTGGAATCAGACGGTCAAGGCACTGCAATATGGCGCCCGTTTGGCGGCAGTATCCGATCCGCTGACCACGAATTTCAATGCCGTTTTCCCAACAGATGCCGCCGATCCACTCAACAACGGCAAAGCGGCGCCGAACGATGCAACAATATCCTCGACCTGCGGACCGGCTCTTGCAAACTGCACGGCGGCATTGAACCGGATTGTCCGGGGAAGCGACGGCGTTTGCAACGCGGGTATTGATCCTCGCCCCGGCATTTGCGACCTAAATTGGCGCATCACGCCGGATAAGCTGATGGTCACCTATCAGCGATCGGGGCTCGGCTATTGGGGCCGGCCGGACGGGCCTGTGCTGACGATGCGGCTGGAGGTGCGCAACATCACCTTCGATCTGCCGGTTCTCGGCGGCCTGTTGGGACTGAACGACGTCACCATCCCCGCCCATCCGGTGACGATCACGACGGAAGATCTGAAGACGTGCTCCACCTGCTGACTCCTTAATTTACGCGTAGGAAAGCGAAAATGACAGCGCACATGAACATTGCCGCATCTACCAAGATCCTGGTCCTCTCCGACGACGCGGCTGCAGCGAGCTTCATGCTCGATACGTTCGGGTCGCTTTCGCGGTACGATGTCCGCCATCTCGCGCTGAAGGCGCTCGCGGAAAAGGGCCGGTTCGATCCGGCGCAGTTCGATCTGATCGTTCTCGACGTCGACAATGGGACATTGCTGCAGCAGCCGGAGCTTTTCACGTTTCGCACCAGCTATCGGGACATTCCGCTCGTCGTGGTTTCCGAAGACCTGCCTGATGACATGCTGCGGCTGCTCTTCCGCCTGAACGGCAATGACTGGCTGAAGAAGCCACTCGAGCGCCGGGCACTGATCGACATGATTTCGACCCATGCGCCGGGCACCGGAGCGAGCGACAGCCGGGTGCATGCAGTGGTCTCGGCCGTCGGCGGCGCCGGCGCCAGCGTGATCGCTTCGTCGCTTGCTCATGTACTGGCCCAGCCGACCAAGAATTCCACACCGCGGATTGACCTGTTCGACACGGATTTTTGCTCCGGGGCGCTTGGCTATTATCTCAACCTTGTGAACGACTACGACTTGAAACCGGTCATCGCCAATCCCTCCCGGGTCGATCTGGAATTCATCGATCTGGTCCGAAAGCGGCATTCGGGGGGCTTTTCACTGCTGTCTTTCAAGCAGCCATCCGTCCTTCTGGCGCCGAAGGGCCGTGAACTCGTGCTGCGTATGCTCGACGTCGCCGCCTTCGAGAGCGATCACACGATCATCGACGTTCCCTATTATGACACGCCGTGGAAATACGAGGTGCTCACTTCGGTCAACAGCGTCTGCATCGTCACCGAAATGACGGTGCCTGCGCTTTCTCAAGCCAAGGATCTGTTTGCCAATCTGGTACGGCTGCGGGGCAGTGCGGACCAGATATTCATCGTCATCAACAAATACCGCGCCAAGCTTTTCGGCCTCGGCCTGCGCCGGCAACAGACGGAGAAGATATTCAAGGATATCCCGACGCATGTCATTGCGGATGACTGGGAGACTTTGAGCGAGGCGGTCAACCGCGGCGTGCTGCCATTTCAAGTGAATTCCCGGGCGCGCTTCTGCGGCGCGGTCGGCAAGCTTGGAGCACTGGTGCGATGAAGGCGATCATAAGGTCCTGCGCAGCCGGTGCCGGCCTTGCCGTTTTGGCAATTCTGGCCGCTGTCGGAGATGCAGCGGCAAGCGGGCTTGTGCCACGCAGCCTCGGGCCGACGACAAGCGCCGTGGTGCCGATCGAAAAAAAATACGCGGCAGGGACAATCGTCATCGTCAGCGGCAACCGTACGCTGGATCTCGTCATCTCCGAAGGGCGCGCGATCCGCTACAAGATCGGCGTCGGGCGAGACGGGTTTCGCTGGAGCGGTACCGTCAAGATCGGACGCAAGGCAGAATGGCCCGACTGGCGCCCACCTGCCGAGATGAAGGCACGCGCAGCCGGGCTTCCGGACCTGGTGCCTGCCGGGCCGCTCAATCCTTTGGGTGCTCGCGGGATCTATCTCTACAAGGGTGGGGCCGACACGCTCTACCGCATTCATGGAACAAACGAGCAGTCGACGGTCGGCGGTTTTGCGTCATCGGGCTGTTTTCGCATGAGCAATGCCGACGTCATCGATCTCTATGAGAGGGTGAAGGTCGGTTCCACGGTCATTGTAAAATAAGAGTTCAGGAGTGGGGCGCATGGCGAGCGGTATCATGGGGCGTTTCTACAGGCAGGAGCCGGAAAAGCGGGAACATCCGGAGACGGCCGAACTGTCTTTGCTCGGCGCGGCTCAGGCCATGCCTGCCCAACCGGCCTCCGACAGCGCCGCGACGAGTGACGAAGAGGCTTCGCTCGGGCCGGATATGGTCTCCGAGCGGGTCAATCTCCACCGCTACCTGCTCGATCGCATCAATCTCGGGATCCTCGATACACTCGACAACGAGGAGATCGCCACCGAGATCCGGCCATTGGTCAAGGACTATATCCGGACCAACAATTTTCCGCTGAATGCCAAGGAAATCAATGATCTGATCCGCGATATCACCGACGAGATGCTCGGGCTCGGACCGATCGAGCCGCTGCTGGCCGACGACACGATCGCAGATATTCTCATCAACGGCTACAACAGCGTCTATGTCGAGCGCAGCGGCAAGCTCGAGAGCACCGCCGTCCGTTTCAAGGATGAGGATCATCTCCTTCGGGTGATTAACAAGATCGTCTCGGCGGTTGGCCGCCGTGTCGACGAGTCGACGCCGATGGTCGACGCTCGCCTCAAGGATGGCTCGCGCGTCAACGTCGCCATCAGGCCGATCTCGGTCGATGGACCGCTCGTTTCCATTCGCAAATTCACCCGCAAGCCGCTGACAATGGAGCGCCTCGTGCAATATGGCGCTATGGCCGATGCGATGCGCATCCTTCTCAGCGCCGCGGTCAAGGGCAAGGTGTCCATGGTCATTTCAGGCGGCACCGGTTCTGGCAAGACCACCTTGCTCAACGCTCTCTCGTCGCAGATTTCTCCAAGGGAGCGCCTGATCACCATCGAGGATGCGGCCGAGCTTCAACTCCAGCAGCCGCATGTCGGACGTTTGGAAACCCGCCCGCCGACGCTCGACGGACGCAACGAGATCCGTCAACGCGAACTTTTGAAAAACGCCCTGCGCATGCGTCCCGATCGTATCATCGTCGGCGAAGTTCGCGGCGACGAAGCGTTCGACATGCTGCAGGCGATGAATACCGGTCACGAGGGATCGATGACGACCATTCACGCCAATACGCCGCGCGATGCCGTCGGTCGGCTTGAGCAGATGGTCGGCATGGCCGGGATGCCGATGTCGCAGATGAGCATTCGCTCGCAGATCTCCTCCGCCATCACCATGATCGTGCAGGTCCAGCGCCTGAGCGACGGTACCCGCAAAGTCGTCTCGATTTCCGAGATCACCGGCATGGAGGGCGAAGTCGTGCAGATGCAGGAGATTATGAAATTCAAGAAACTCGGCACCGATGAAGGCGGACGAATCCATGGAGAATTCCGCGCCACCGGCATTCGGCCGCGGTTCGTCGAGGAATTTGCCGAACTCGGGATCGAGATCCCTGTGACGATTTTTGATCCCGGTAAACCGCTGCAGACGGGACCTGTCCAATGATCCTGCTTCTCCTTTACGCGGCCGTTTTCACCGCCGCCCTTGTTGCTGTCGAAGCGGTCATGCGCGGCTACTTCAAGACATCCGAACGCCACCGCGCGGTGAACCATCGGCTGAGCTTGCTCGAGGTCAGCGATGATCATCGCAAGACCTATAGTGATATGCTCAAGGAGCGCGGGGCCGGCGGCAGTTGGCGGCAGACCCCCTTGATGCAGCGGCTGCTGCAGTTCTACGCCCAGTCGGGAATCAAGTTCGATGCCAAGCGATTTGCTCTCTTCGCCATCGCGGGCGCTCTTTTGACGTGGCTGGTCGTTCAAATCCTCCTGCCGAACACTCTGTTCAGAGTGCCAGCCTTTCTGCTGATCTGCCTTCTCATCCCCGCACTCGTCGTCTGGCGCGCCCGGGTGCGCCGCATGAGGAAATTCGAACAGAAGCTTCCTGAAGCGCTCGATGTCGCCAATCGCAGCTTGGCCGCCGGCCACCCGCTGCCGGCGGCGATTTCGTTGGTGGCACGCGAGATGCCCGATCCGATCGGCACCGAGTTCGGCCTGCTCTCGGATGAACTCACCTACGGCGTGACGCTAGACGACGCCCTTGTGAACTTGGCCGACCGGGTCGGCGTCGAGGATCTGAACCTGCTTGCGATATCGCTGAGCGTACAGGCGGGAACCGGCGGCAACCTCGTGGAGATCTTGCAGAACCTTTCGAAGACGCTGCGAGACCGCATGCTACTGAAGGCAAAGGTCAGGGCGATTTCCTCGGAAGGACGCATTACGGCGATCGTCATGTCAATGTATCCGTTTCTGCTCTACGCGATGATCAAGGCGTTGTCGCCGACCTACTTCGATCCCGTCTGGGAGAGCGGCCACGGAGCCATCGTCGTGACCGTGCTGCTGGCCGTCATGGCGATCGGGAATGTCATTCTCTACAAGATGGTCAACTTCGAGTACTGAGGCGGTCATGTCGAGTGAGTATGGAATTTACCTGATCGTCTTCTTTGCAGTGCTGATATTCTCTGCAACAGCGTCGGAATTGTATTTTCGACGGCGCGAGGTCTCGGTTCGGGTCTCAAAGAGCTCGGCGGCAACAGGCGAGGAGTTCCACCTTGGCGATACGACGATTGCCGATCTCGGCGAGGCGGAAAACCGCCTGATCCGTCGCTATTTCGAGATTACGCGACGTGACACCAATGCGAACTCCACCCAGAACCGGCTGATCAGGGCAGGCTATTTCGCCGCCGGCGCCGTGACCACCTTCCAGGTGGTTCGCGCAGTGGTCTGTATCGGCGTGCTGGTCGCGGCGGTCTGGGCTCTCAATTGGGTCGTGCCGGACATGTCTCGGGTGGTTACGCTGGTTGTTGCCATGTTTGCTGCGGGCGTAACCTTCATTCTGGTCAACATCTATATCGACCGGCGTGGCGCCGCCAAAGAGAGGGAGTACCGCCGCCTTTTTCCCGATTTTATGGATATGCTGATCGTCTGCCTCGATGCGGGCATGAGCATCGAGGCAGCGGCGAACCGAGTTGCCCGGGAATTCGTCGACAAGCGGCAGGACTTCGGCCTGCACCTCTCGATCATGATGCTGGAAGTGCGAGGAGGCCGGCGCTTACGCGAGGCGCTTGCGAACCTTGCCGTCCGCCTGAGGATTGACGAAGCCCGGGCGCTATCCGTTCTGTTCCGCCAATCGGAGGAACTGGGGACGAGCGTAACGCAGACGTTGCGGGTCTACTGCAAGGAAATGCGCGACCTCCGTATTATTCGCGCGGAGGAAAAGGCGAACGCCTTGCCGGTCAAGATGCTGCTGCCGCTCGGCGCGTTCCTTTTTCCGGTAAGTCTCATCATCGTTCTCGTTCCCGTTGTTATCCGCGTCATCAGTCTTCTTCTCAGCATGAGCCCCAGCGGTTGAGCCAAGCGAGGTCATATGCAGTATTCGCTCGAACATGATCGTAACGATGCCACCATTCCTCTCGACCCGCGCATGCCGATGGCACCGACAAGCCTGGAACAAGCCGGACTGGATCCGTCGTTCCTCCTCCGGCTGGCGTCAAAATGTGCAGCCGAGCAGGATACAACCACGGCATCTCATCTGGCTGAGCGGATGAAATTGCCGAAAGTGATCGTCAATATCCTGATCAAGGAACTCGTGAAACTCGCATGCCTCGAGGCGCGCGGCCTGGCTGGCGAGGATGTCAGATCCGATATTCGATATGCGCTTTCAATGAAGGGGTTCGAATATGCCCACGCGGCGTCGCGTCAAAGCCAATATGTCGGGCCGGCGCCGGTGTCGCTGGACGCGTTCTGCCGGCAAATAGGCTTGCAGTCCATCCATGACGAGCGCGTAACGCCAGAGCGGCTGACCGAAAGCCTTGACGGGCTGGTGCTCTCAGACGCCTTGGTCGAAAAGCTGGGCCCGGCCATCAACTCCGGTCGCTCGATCCTGCTCTACGGACCACCCGGAAACGGAAAGACGAGTATTGCCGAGCGGACGTCGCAACTGTTTCGTCAAACAATCTGGGTGCCCTATGCCATCGAGGTCGGCGGCCATGTCATCAGTTTCTATGACGAAGCCGTGCATCATCCTGTATCGGAGGCTGACACACAATCCCATCCGAAAGCGGATCAACGATGGATCGAATGCCGCCGTCCGGTGATCAAGACGGGCGGGGAATTGACCCTCGATCAGCTCGATCTCACCTTCAACGCGGGACCGAATGTCTATGAAGCGCCCATCCACTTGAAGGCATCAGGCGGCGTTTTCATCATCGACGACTTCGGGCGTCAACAAGTGGCGCCGCAGGCGCTTATCAATCGCTGGATTGTGCCGCTCGAGCGCGGATATGATTTCCTGACGCTGCACACCGGCAAGAAGTTCAAGGTTCCCTTTGACGAGCTGGTGGTATTTTCGACGAATATCGCACCGAAGGATCTTTCTGATGAGGCGGGCTTGCGGCGCCTCAAATACAAGATCTTTGTGAACACTCCGTCGCGCGACGAATATATCAGAATCTTCAAATCCTATGCCAGCGGCACGGGATTGGTTGTCTGTGATCCAGACCTGAATCTTTTCTACGATCGCAAGTATAATGGCGATGTGCTAGCGTCTTGCTATCATCCAAAATATCTTCTGGATTTCGTCAGTTCTTACTGCGAGTTCAAGGGCATAGCTGGGATCGCGTCGCTCGGTATGCTCGAACGGGCGTGGGAAGGTGTATTTACGTCGGAATGATTGCGGGCTTGTCGCTGACACGGGGTGTTCCTGGACAACCTGTCCAACGCAGATTTGATGACTTATGGGGGGTAAACGAATGACCAGCATTCCGGGTATTGAGGTCGACGCAGACCGCGCAGAACCAAGCAATTTGCGAGCGATAGAGCAGCGGGGCTCAAAAAGCCCGCTATTCGTCGGTTTGCTGCTGATGCTCCTGCCCGTGAATGCTGGCGTTCTCATCTATACCGCCAAAAACTCGGCGGATGTTCGCGAGAGCCGCGAGACCATCGCCGCGCTTAAGAGGTCCATCGATGGCCTGAGGGGACAAATGGAAAAGCAGTCGCGCAACATCGCGGATAATGCCAAGGCTGACGAAGTCGCACTTATCCGCCAGGGGATGGATGGGCTGCAAAAGACTATGATGAACGAACGGCGAAACGACACAAGCGGTCTTCGCATGGGTTCAGCTTTGGTCCTTCGCGCACCCGGCAAGGAACCGGCACAATTTTTCGCACCCCGTGCCGCCCCAGCGGAAACTCTAACTCCGGATAGCAGTCTTGGGTCGATGGCGGCCGGGGGCATTGCAGTCAACGACCTGCCGCGTTACGAACGAACCCTTTCGCCGGAGGGCCAGCTCATCCTTCGGAAGGCACGGTAAAACAACGACTTCACCTCCAAAAAAGCAGTCGCTGGACGCAGCCAGAGGCGCCGCGCCGATGCTCGCAACGCGGCAAGGGCACTCTCGTCTCGATGCAGATCGCTGAAAGCCCCATCACCGCTGAGCGTAGTTCACGCTGTTCTTCATCAATTCGAGGTTACGGGCAGTGACTTCGTTTCCGGGATCAAGCTCATAGGCTTTCAGGAAATACCGTCTGGCAGTGCGCAAGTCACCGCGCAGCAGGTGAGAATATCCGATATTGTTGTAGTAGACTGGGGTGTTGCCGATCATGCGCGAGAGTTGCTGGTAGGCGCGGTCGGAGGTGTCGAAGCGGGCAACCATGTCGGCGGAGGCTGCCAAGCCTAGCCAGGCGGCCGGATCTTCCGGAAAAACGTCAACCGCTCGCTTGTAAATGGCGTAGGATTTTCCGTAGTTCTTTTCCTGAAACTGCAGTTTGCCGGTCGTTATCAACTCGTCGTTCTTATAGAAGGCGACGGCTGAGTCATCCTCGAGGGTCTTTGCACTGTCGCCATAAGCAGCCAGACCATCAACGCTAGACGACTGGCAACCAGCTAAGATCACGCCAGTCGCTATCAAAAACGCAATGCATTTAGTCCCAGCTCTGATTTGCAACATTGACAACTTGATCCCCCCATCAGACATTCTTACCCAAGACTCGGATGTGTTCACCGGAAATCATCATAAAAAAAAGCTAACAACTCAAGAATTTAAGCAAGTAGTCGCAAAAAAGCGACAGATACCGTCTTCGCGCGGAACGCGCCAAGGTGATAAATGCCAACCATTCAAAGTTGGTATCCTGTGCTCAGTGATTCTCAGCGTAGAAAATTAATCAGCGTCGCCTACCTGCTCGCCAGGTCAAAGAGGGAACGCCGCATGCGGATCGCTATTTTCACGCTGATGCGACTTGCCCCATCATTGGCTTACGCGGTAGCATCGATCTTCGTTCTCAGCATACCACTCTTGGAAAGCCACCCATCAAGTGCGTCCGCCTGATGGCTGCATATGACGGTACTTCCGGTCATGCGCGAGCCCATCTATCTGCTCTTGGCGGTACCCGGCGTTGGAATTTGGAGCGCCACGATCCTGTTGATGCTTGCATCGATTTTCGGGATTCGAGTGGCTCTGCAGCCGCAAAGACACACCGGTCTGGATTCATCCATGCGCATATCGCGCTGATCGCGACCGGTCTAACGATGGGCGGGCAGCAGTTGCGCAAGCCGGCTTTTCCGACTTGGCGATGCCTCAGTTTCAGCGAGGCGACTGGTCGTTCCTGCCGCTATCCCACTCCCCGCTTGGGACCTTCCTTTTCATATCCGTATTGTCGGCTTGCATTTGCTGCCATTTAACAATCATCAATCGTATAAAATCGGCATGATAGAAAAGGGGCGAACCGCCCCCGCTCAGTAACAATCGGCAGTCTCGAGGTCCTTCCGTGAGTATTGCCTGAGCAGCGTGCTGAAGGGACGAAACCAATCGCTTGGCGGCAAAGCGGCTACAAAAGCCCCTTGGCCTTGAAGTCGGCGGCGAAGGTGGCAAGCGGCATAACGAGGGTGAGCGGTTTCCCTTGCAGCGGTTCGGCGCCGTAGCCGGCATACCAATGGGCGGCGCGTTCGTTCTTGGTATCGATGATAAGCAGGATCCCGCCGCCCTCGCTGGCGAGCCGCAGGCAACGGAGCGCCGCAGCGGCGATGAACTGGCCGCCTAAACCTTTTCCCGCCACCTTTATGTCGGTTGCCAAGCGCGCGAGCTTGAAGCCTGCGACTTCATGGCGCGCGAGGCCTCTCGTCATCTTCGGAGGCACGGCCTCATGCGTAACGGCCGAAGGCGCGACTGTGTAGAATCCGAGGATGCAATCAGGTTGGGCCTTGTCGATAGCGCAGAAGGTCTTCGCCGCATTCTGCTCATGGCTCTGCCGAGCTAAGCGCCGAATGAACTCGTTCATTGCCGCATCACCACAATCGAATGCGGCCCGATCGTGCGACTTAGCGATCGGCTCTTCATGCCAGACGGGGAGGGTCACAAGGCATCCGGTAGAGCAGAGATCGCGGCTCGTAGTTTCGCGTTCGGTTTGGGCGGGTGTTCAAGCAGATCGAGGATGCGGATGAAATCGCGGCTCGAAACGGTCTCAACTTCCGCAGCCTGGATGACGGCTTCGGCTTCAGGTACGATCTTATCGAGAATGAAATCGGCCATATCCTTGTTCGAGAGGGCAGCCGCGCGCGCGATCATTGCCTTCTGCTTTGGCGGGATGCGCAGCTGGTAGCGTTCGGTTTTACTGTCCGCGGTTCTCGGCATGATTATCTCCTTGGTCTCAATGTACACATTGTATGTGTACACGAAGTTTCCTGGTTGATCGCAGCATTCAGGGCCGAAATCACACGGCGGTCTCACGTCTCATGCTCAAAGGTGGTGACGCTCATCGCTCGAAACATTGAAATCGTCAACGTTCAGACAAGCTCCAGCCTGATCCTGGATGTGACTGGCACTTGCTACGTCATTGAGCGCAATTGGCAGATTTCGACGCGCCCAAGCGGTCCGTGAGGATGAGGTTTGCGGGAACATTGCGCGAATTTGTTGCGGCTAGCCAGCGCTCAGTCGAAAAATAGGTCTTCGTCCTCACCTGCGGACCTGACGTCGCCTTAAGACCAAGCACAAAATTGAAGTTATTTCCGGCTTCGCGCGTGAAGCTGAGATAGGAGCCAAATCGTTCGTATTCGACGTTTCGAAGGTCTTGGATCGACGCAAGAGTATCCTCGAAATCATGCCAGCACGCCTGCTTCACAATGATCTCGAATATGCGCAGGACCGCCGGGGCGAGACGTCCCTGGGCGTCGGTCGACGGCCCAATGATCTTGGCGCGGATCTCAAGAATATTGCCCATTTCATCTCCACGAACCTTAAGGAAGGTTGAACTGGTGGGACGCACCTCGTCCCGTTCGTAGATGCGCTGAAAATAACATTCATAGCTGCGATTGCGCATCGATGCGGCTTTCCACTCGCTCATCTCGATGCCGGCCTCTCGAAGAGCGCCGCACATATTCCGCCCCGAGACCCGCCACACCCGCATAAACTGACTTGCCAGCTCCAGCTTCGGGACTTCGATCAGCTGCAGCGATATCGTCGTCGACAGGAGGGGAGAAGGAACCGCAGGATCCGGGCGAGCGGCTGTGTGAGATGATCGTGCAGCCTTATCGCGAGCGGCATTTTCAACGAGCCCGACATCTTCTAGGTGGTGGATTTCATCGTAAAAAACAACGATGCCCGCAAGAAGCAAAATTGAGATCAAAAGCCCTGGCCAAAGGAGGGACCGGCGGTTCCTCGGCATTGGGAAAATCCGCTGCCAACGGGAACTTTCGCGACGAGGATCGACTGCTGATGGCACTTTATCCACGGCGCGACCTCACAAGCAAATAGGAGCGGCTGCGAGTTCGAACTCAATCAATCTCGATCCCATTTGCGATCAACCGGTGTCGGTCGGGGCACGGACCAAGCAACCCTGCTGACGCCTCCCTCTGAGATGAGCAACGGATGCGAAAAACGGTACAGTCTGTCCGACTCACCTTCGACCCAGTAATTGTGAAGTGGCGTGTATGGAGCGTCAAGCAGCAACGCTAGTTGATGGCGCTCATTCCCTAATATCCCGCGGCGGCTTTGCAATGTCGGCAGCACCGGAGCGCGTTTCAAAAGAACGAACGCACGGGTTAATCTGTGAGCAGACGACAGCCTTAGACAATGCTTTGAAGCAATGCTGTCATGCCGTCATTTGACGCGCTTGGCGCCAGGCCTCATAACGCTCTAGGGTCTGCTGGTTTGGCGGGTATACGCCTAAGGTCGATTTGCCTGACTCGATTTCCAGCTTGAGAAACTCTTCCTGCTCCTCCATCGCGACAGCTTCTTCGGCAATGTCATCGACATATTCCCGCGGAATAACGATCACCGCTTCGCTGTCGCCAAAGATGATGTCATCGGGATAAACGGCGACGCCGCCGCAGGCGATTGGCTGATTCATGTCTGAGGCATGGTGGGCAACCAGGTTCGCCGGCGCAGCCGGTCCCATGCAGTAAGTCGGGAGCCCCAGCTGCGCGACATCGGCCGTATCGCGGACGCCGCCGTCGAGCACGAGACCGGCGGCGCCACGATAGACGAGACGACGGGCGAGCATGGCGCCGATGCCGGCGACTTCCGCCAAGGAGCGGCAATCGAAGACGAGGACATGGCCGTCGGGGATCGTGTCGATGGCCTTGCGTTGTTGATTGGATGGATCCGAACTATAAGTCGAACCGTCGATATCTTCCCGTGCGGGGATATAGCGTACAGTGACCGCTGGGCCGATCATCGGCCTGCCGGCGTTCGCCAGCGGCCGCACGCCGCGAACCGCGGTATTCTTCAGGCCACGCTTCAGCAACAGAGTGCTGAGACTTGCAGAATTCGTCCGCAAAAGCTTTGCGTAAACTGATGGGTCCAAAGCCGTCATGAGAACCTCCATTGTCCGGTTGAAGCTCTAGCATAACGAGAAGATAGTTCAATAACGAATTTTATATTTCTTATTTGGACAAAGGCTGCTTGCCATCGATCGCCTTTGTCAAGATGGCGGCACCCTCCACAACCTCGCGCTTGATTGCGCGCGCCCTGTCCGGCGTCGCTTCACCAATGAACGGGACGCTGATCGTCGCGACGAGTCGACCTTCGGAATCGAAGACGGGGGCGGCAAAGGCCCGGAGGCCAAGGTTGGATTCCTGATTGTCCTCGGCGCAGCCATTGCGCCGAATTTCAACGAGTGCCTCCTTCAGCGCCTCCGGATCGGTGATCGTGTATGGCGTCTTCGACTCCAGCCCGCCGCTGCAATAGGCCTCGATGTCACCGTAGTCCGAATAGGCAAGGGCGAGCTTGCCGGCGGCGCCGACATGTTTACGCGAGCGGCTGCCGACCTTGATGAAAAGCGAATAATCGCCGGGACTGCAGGCTGCAAATATCGTCGTCATCTCGTTGCCTTCGGGGGCGGCCAGCCGGAAGGATTCGAAAATGCGGTCAGCCGCAGCCGTCAGGATCGGCCTTGCCGCCTCGATTACCGTTGCCCTGTCGGCGCCGGGCGAGATGCGCCGCGCAAGCTCGACGAATTTTGGCCCCAGTTCATAGGACGCTCCACCATTCACCCGCGCTACAAGCCCATGCGCTGCCAATGAATTGAGGATCCGATAGACGGTCGAACGCGGAACTCCAAGCTGATCAACCAGCGCGGCCAGGGAAATTCCCGTCTTCGCATCGGCAACGGCCTCAAGCAGGTGGGCGGTCTTTTCGACGACGGGTGATCCATGTTTGGGTTCAATCATGAACTTTGAATTCCAAATGAGAATGTGATATTGACTTCGCCGGACCGAGCGGGCATGCTCAGTGGCGTGAGTGTCACATTTGACACTACGCGCTTGGCGGAGGAAGTAAAGCCATTGGATGCCCGCTCAGGCGGTGCGCAACCGCATGGTTTTCACACAGACGGCACCGCGATGGACGGGATGCCGCTCGTTTGGATCTGGAGGAGGGATTTCATGAAGAAGATGAAGGGTATTGGCGCGCTGAGCATGGGGTTGGCATTTCTGCTGGCTCCGGCCAGCGCAATTCGCGCCGACGCTGCCTCGGATAAGCTGACGGTGGTGGTGACCGACGAACCGAAATCGCTCGATCCCTGTGATACCGACCTTTCGGGCAATTCTCGCATTCTGCACAACAACATCACCGAAGCGCTCGTCAACCTGAGTCCGGCCGACGGATCGGTCGTCCCGAGCCTTGCCACCAGCTGGCGGCAAGTGGACGAACTGACCTGGGAATTCAAGCTTCGCGACGACGTCACCTTCCACGACGGCAAGGCCTTCGATGCCAATGCCGTCGTTGCCGCTCTCAAGCGGGCGCAGGATCCGGCACTGGCCTGCGAAGTCGGACTTGCGACGTTGAAGGGCGTCAAGTTCAATGCAGAAGCGGTGAGCCCGACCACCCTCCTCATCAAAACGGATATCGTCGAGCCGATCCTGCCGAACAAGATGTCCGCCGTGGACATCGGTTCGCCGGCGACCCCGAACGACGGCAAGTCGCGCTCCCCGGCCGGAACCGGACCTTACAAGCTTGCAGCGTGGACGCCCGGGCAATCGGTCGACCTCGTGGCCTATGACGCCTATTGGGGCGACAAGCCGGCGATCAAGAACGCAACCATCATCTGGCGCGCCGAATCCGCTGTTCGCGCGGCGATGGTCGCCACTGGGGAAGCGCAGATCGCCTATGAAATAGCGCCCCAGGACGGCACGACGGAACGGGATCATGCCTTCCCCAACGCCGAAACCTCGCTGCTGAGGATCGACGCGGAAATTCCGCCGCTCAACGACCAACGCGTGCGTGAAGCCCTTAATCTTGCGATCGACCGGGACGGCCTTGTCGGCACCATCTTCCACCAGGATGCCCAAAAGGCGATGCAGGCGGTGCCGCCGTCCGTCTTCGGCTTCAATCCCGACATCCCCGTCTGGACGTATGATCCCGAAAAAGCGAAGTCCCTGCTCGCCGCGGCGAAAGCCGATGGCGTGCCGGTCGACAAGGAAATCGTCATCTACGGCCGCATCGGCATCTATCCCAATTCGTCCGAAAGCCTGGAAGCCATTCAGGCGATGCTCGCGGATGCCGGCTTCAATGCCCGGCTCGAAATGCTTGAAACGAGCCCGTGGCTGAAGAAGCTGCTGAAACCTTGGGACAAGGAACGTCAGCCGTCGATCCTGCAGACGCAGATCGACAACACCGAAGGCGATGCCGTATTTACACTGCCGAACCGTTTTACCACCGACGGCAACCAGTCGACCATCGCCGATGCCAAACTCGACGCGATGATTGCCAACGCGTCGAAGGCAACCGGCGACGAACGCGAGAAACTGTTCGAGGACGCGTTCAGCTACATCGCCGTCGATGCGATCAATATCGTCCCGCTCTTCCACATGGTCACGATTGCCCGCGTCGCCGAGAACGTCACCTATACGCCCGATGTGCAGGCCGGCAACGAGATCAAGCTTAAATCGATCAGCTATCGCTGACCGCCCGGACTGGTCGCCGAACCTTGAGGAGAGCGGATGTCCTTCACCTACTTCCTGAGACGTGCGGCCTTTGCGGCACTCGCGCTTGCAGCATTGATGACATCCGCCTTCTTCCTGGTGCGGTTGACGGGCGATCCCGTCAATCTCTACCTGCCCGTCGATGCCTCGGATGCGGCCCGCGAAGCCATGCGCGTCCGTCTCGGCCTCGATCGTTCCCTCCCGTGGCTATTCCTCGATTGGGCCGGGGACATGCTGAGCCTCGATTTCGGCACGTCGCTTTGGCACAACCGCCCGGCCATGGATGTTGTCCTTGAGGCGTTGCCGAATACACTGGCGCTCGGCGCCATTGCCTTGACCCTGGCCTTTATCGCTGCCGTCATCATTGGATCGATTGCCGCTGTGAACGCCGGCGGCTGGATCGACCGGGCTATTAACGTGCTGTCGCAGGCAGCGGCCAGCGTGCCGGATTTCTGGCTCGGGCTGATGGGCGTCCTGCTGTTTGCCGTCACCTTGCGCATTCTGCCGACATCGGGTTTCGGCGGTCCGATCTATTGGATCCTGCCGGTTGCCTGTCTTTTTGCCAGACCGTTCGGGACGCTGGTGCAGATCGTCCGCGGCTCGATGATCGAAGCACTGAACGCGACATTTGTCCGGACTGCGCGGGCCAAGGGCGCGCGCGGCGGCCGGGTGACCTTCGTGCATGCGTTGCGCAATGCCCTCCTGCCCGCGGTGACGGTGACCGGAGACCTCGCCGCCCAGTTCGCCGGTGGCGGTGGCGTCGTCGAGGTTGTTTTCGGGTTTCCCGGCATCGGCAAGCTGCTGATCGACGGCATCCTGAAGCGCGATTTCGCGATCGTCCAGGCATCGATCTTCGCGGTCGCCGTCGTCATCTTCTTCATCAACATTCTGGTCGACATGCTCTATGCATCGATCGATCCGCGCGTGAGGGTCGAATGACCAGCACGTCCGTCGACGTCCTCCCTGCCGGCGAGCGCCGAAGCCGTCGCATCTTGTGGTTCGTGCGCGCGCTCGCGGGTGACCCGATGGCGATCGCTGCGATAATCTGGCTGCTGATCGTCGTCCTTGCCATCCTTGCGGATGCATCGTCGCTGCTAGGCGGAAACCGCATTTCGCTGAAGGCGCGCAACCTGCCGCCCTTCGATTTCGGCCAGTCCTGGACGTTGTGGCTGGGCGCCGACGCCCTTGGGCGCCCGCTCCTCGTTCGCCTCATGCAGGCGGCATCGACGACCATCGGCATAGCGCTTGTGACCGTTCTGACGAGCCTGATCGGCGGAACGCTGCTCGGCGTGATCGCGGGTTACTTCGGTGGCATCATCGGCAACCTTGTTATGCGGATATGCGACATCATCCTGGGTTTCCCCACGCTGCTGGTGGCGCTCTTCGGGCTCTACCTGTTCGGTCCGAGCGTCGGCAACCTGATCATCGTGCTCGCCGTTACCCGCACGCCTGCCTATATCCGCGTCGCAAGAGCCGAAACTCTGGAAGTCCGGGAGAGGCTTTTCGTTGATGCGGCGCGCGTCTTCGGCGGCGGGCCTGTCTGGATATTGCGCAATCACATTCTCCCAAGCGTCGCTCCCACGATGCTGACGCTCGCCTCGGTCAATCTCGCCGTGGTCATGCTGTTCGAATCCGGGCTGAGCTATCTCGGTCTCGGCATCCAGCCGCCTGCCGTGAGCTGGGGTCTGATGGTGGCGCAAGGCCAGGGATATCTGTCATCCGCCTGGTGGCTGGGCTTTTTCCCCGGTCTGGCTGTGATGCTCACGACCATGTCCTTCAATCTCCTCGCCAACTGGTTCCGGATCGTCAATGACCCGTCGCAGCACTGGCGTCTTGTCAGCCGGAGGCGCTGATGGCTCTTCTCGAAGTCAAGGACTTGCAGGTCAGTTTCGATACGGCCGCGGGCCGCATTCTGGCGCTCAACGGCGTTTCCTTTTCGCTCGAGCGTGGAGAGGTCCTGGCGCTTCTCGGCGAGAGCGGCTCCGGCAAGTCGGTGACCGCATCGGCCATCATGGATCTCGTTCCCAACCCGCCGGGCGAAATCAATCAAGGATCGATTCGATTCGACGGTGTCGAGCTGTTGCAGCTCTCGCGAAACGAGCGGCGCGATCTCTGCGGCGATCGGATCGCCCTGATCTTTCAGGATGCGCTCGCAGCGCTCAACCCGGTCTACTCCGTGGGCTGGCAGATCGCAGAAATGTTCCGCATCCACGGCCGCACTCCGAAAGGTGGTGTCGAAAAAGCCGTGATCGACCTTCTGACGGCCATCGGCATTCCCGACCCTGAAAGCCGTGCCAGGCAATATCCGCATGAGTTTTCGGGCGGCATGCGCCAACGCATCATGATCGCCATGGCCGTGGCACTGGAACCGGATGTCATCATCGCAGACGAGCCGACGACGGCGCTCGACGTCACGATCCAGGCGCAGGTGGTCGATCTTTTGGAGACGATCCGCAAACGCAGCGATGCCGGCATGATCTTCATCACCCATGATCTCGGCGTCGTCGCCGAACTCGCCGATCGCGTCGCCGTCATGTATGCCGGCCGCGTCGTGGAGACCGCAAGCGTCTTCGAACTGTTCGAAGATGCCCGCCATCCTTACAGCGTTGGATTGCTTGCCTCGCAGCCGCGCATGGACACGGATGAAGACGAATTGGTGCCGATCCCCGGCTCCGCACCCAATCCTGTCGCCCTGCCTTCCGGCTGCGCATTCAGAACGCGCTGTCCACGCGCCGAAGGGCTCTGTGCCGAGGTCGTCCCCTCTCTTGAAACCGTAGGGTCGGGCCGCCAGGCCGCCTGCCACTTCCCGGTATCACCAGTATGATCGAACCTCTGCTCAAGGTCCAAAACCTCTCCCGGCACTTCGGCAGCGCCTCGGCGCCGGTGCGTGCCGTCGACGATGTCAGCTTCGAGATTGCCAAGGGAGAGACGCTCGGCCTCGTCGGCGAAAGTGGTTGCGGCAAAACCTCGCTGGTTCGGACGCTCTTGAAGCTTGGACCGGCGACAAGCGGCAGCGCTTTGCTTGACGGTGTGGACATTACGACAGCCAGTGGCCGGCGGCTGCATGAATTGCGCCGCAAGATGCAGGTCGTTTTCCAGGACCCCTACCAGTCGCTCAATCCCCGCATGCGGGTCGATCGGCTGATTTCCGAACCCTGGGCGTTGCAGCCGGGGGTCGTGCCCAAGAGCAACTGGCGTGAAGAGACGGTCAAGCTGCTCGAATCCGTCGGGCTGCGCGCCGAGCATGCGGACCGTTATCCCTCTGAATTTTCAGGCGGCCAGCGGCAGCGCCTTGGCATTGCCCGCGCTCTCGCGCTTAATCCGACACTTCTTGTCTGCGACGAGCCTGTCTCGGCCCTCGACGTCTCGGTCCAGGCGCAGGTGATCAACCTGCTGGCCGGATTGAGGCGCGAGCGCAATCTGGCGATGCTGTTCGTCGCGCATGATCTCGCCGTCGTGCGGCATGTCTCGGATCGTGTGATGGTCATGTATCTCGGCAAGATCATCGAAACGGGGCCGAAGCAATCGATCTTCAGCGCGGCGGCTCATCCCTACACGCAGGCCCTGATGTCGGCGGTCCCGACACCCGATCCGAGGCGTCGCGCGCAGCGCAAGCGCATCGTTCTGCAGGGCGATCTGCCGAGCCCCGCCAATCCGCCCAGCGGATGCCGTTTTCGAACGCGTTGCTGGAAAGCGACGTCGATCTGCGCAGAACAGGAACCTGCCCTGACCGCGCGAACGGCGGCCCCTGGTCTTCTGACCGCCTGTCATCACCCCGCCTGATTCGGACACTGCATGAGTTCCCTCGCCTTGAAGGGAGCTGAACCCAGGCCCATTATGCCAAGGTGATCGCAAAGCTGCGCGCACCGTTGCGCCGGTCAACGACGATTATTTTCCGTTCGTGTTTCCCGGTTCTTTCGTGGCTGCCCTTAGCACGCCTTCCTGCAGACCCGCCTCGTCGGCAAGAATGGCGACGGTCTCGTCCAGCAAGACGTCTTTTGCATTCTTGCGAGCATTTTCAATGGCAATATCAGCACTTAGGCTGCGCTCGCCAGCCTCCAGGCCATCATCTCCAAGATCCTCGCCATCCCCTGCTTCCGCTCGATCCTTAAACCGTTTCTCGCGAGCAGCCGCTTCTTTGCGGCGTTCGGCCTCATTGAGGGAAACAATTCCTTTCTCGCGCTGCGCCTTGAGGTCGGCAATGTCTTTTAGCAGGCGTTGGAAGTCCGGATTGCTCTCAACCCGCGCATCATGGCGGCTTTTCAATGTCGGCAGCAACGTCGTGATTGTATCGGCGGGCGTGTAGTTCGCGGGCTTGATCTCAGCCCACGGCAGGGCATTGTCATAGCTGGTCTCGCCGAAACTTGTCGGATCGGAAAGTCCTGGCAGACTGATATCTGGCGTCACGCCGTGCAACTGCGTCGTACCACCGTTGACCCGGAAAAACTGGGCAATTGTCACTTTCAGCTCCCCGAACTCGGGTTTGCTGTTGCGAACAATCTGGTCAAGATCGACGACCGTTTGAACGGTGCCTTTCCCGAAACTGGGTTCGCCGACGATCACGCCGCGACCATAATCCTGGATTGCCGCGGCAAAAATCTCCGAAGCCGAGGCCGAGCCGCGATTGATCAGGACACCCATCGGGCCCGTCCAGACAGGCGCTGCAAACTCAGCGCTTTTGACCTCGATCTTGCCATTGCTGCCACGTTGCTGAACGACCGGGCCACTGCCGATGAACAGACCGGTCAAATCAATCGCCTCGTCCAATGAACCGCCGCCATTGTTACGCAGGTCGATGAGCACGCTGTCGACCTTTTCTTGCTTCAGTTCGTCGAGAAGCTTGGCGACATCGCGGCTTGCACTTTTGTAATCCTGGTCCCCTTTGCCCTTGGCGTCGAAGTCCTCATAAAATACCGGCAGAGTGATGATCCCGATTTTACGCGTCGCGTCGCCCGCCTTAACGGACAGCACAGTCTTCCTGGCGGCCTGCTTGTCGAGACTGATTTTATCGCGGACCAGGCTGATGACCCGATGCGTGCCATCTGCTCCGGCATCTGCCGGCAGGATGTCCAGCCGCACGACGGAGTCTTTTTTCCCTCGTATCATCTGCACGACTTCATCAAGGCGCGTGCCCACCACTTCTTTGATCGCCCCATCCTTGCCTTGACCAACGCCGGTAATGCGGTCTCCGACCGCGAGCTTGCCGGACAGTTGCGCCGGCCCGCCAGGCACGAGTTCACGGATCGTCGTGTAGTCGTCGCGTTCCTGCAGTACAGCACCGATACCAAACAGCGAAAGCTTCATCGAGACATTGAAGTCGGCTGAAGCGGCCGCGCCGAAATAGTCGGTGTGCGGATCGATCGAGTTTGAATAGGCGTCCATGAACGACTGGAAAACGTCGTCGCTTTTAAACTTGTAAGCGCGCTCGAGCGTGTTTTCATAACGTTTGTCGAGCGTTTCGCGAATAGCCGCATCGGTTTTGCCGCCCAGCTTCAGCCGCAACCAGTCGCTCTTGACACGCTTGCGCCAGAGCTCATTGCTCTCGGCTTCCGACTGTGGCCACGGCGCTTTATCGCGCAGCACCGAATAATTTTCCTGCGCACTGAAATCGAAGCCCTGCTTGAGCAGGCCGCGCGCGTAGTTCATGCGGTCGACAACGCGCTGTTCATAGGCGTTGAAAATCCTAAATGGGATCTTCAAGTCCTTCCGTTCTATCGCATCGTCGATCTCGCTGCGGTCAGCCATGAACCTGTCGATATCAGTCTGCAGGAATAGCATGCGGTCCGGATCAAGTGACTTGATGAACGCATCCATGATCCTGGCCGACAGGGCGTCGTCAAGTGGAACGGGCTTGTAGCTATACCGCGAAAGAAATTGTGCGCTCAACTCTGCGGCTTGTGCCTGTCGCTTCAGCGGCGCCAAAACAGGCGGTGATGCGACTTCAGCATATGCGGACTGTGCAATTGCGAGAAATGCACCAAGGAAAACGTAGGCTATGCGCATTCAGCGTTGATCCAATTCTTAATGCCGAGTGTCGATATGCGATCTATGTGACGCAATCATGGTTTTTTGGCAACCAAGTGGCAAACGACATAGTTTGCAAAGCCGCGGAAACATACCCAGCGCGTGATCGGCGTCTCCGGAGCCGGCGCTCAATCAGCCTGGACTTCCCGCCAGGAATCGAATGTCGCAGCTTGACCGCGACGGCATCCGTTGCGGTCGACGAGATTCCAGACGACGGCTTTCTCGATGTAGAAACGCCGCCCTGACTTGGCGATGCGAAGTCCGCGATAGTCGGCGATAAAGCCATTCGTTGTTACGGCGTTCAACAAGCTCTCACGTTCGGCGCGATCGGGCGCCTCCGCCGACAGACGGGATGGCAAAGTGATGAACTCGTCCCATGAATATTCAAAACAGGCCTGGGCCGCGCGGTTTGCGTAGATAAAGCGCGGATCGGCGTCTGTGTTGTGGGCAAGGACAACTGCCGGCGACTGGTCGTAGAGCCATTCAGCACCCTCGCCTTCCGGCGCCAGACGGCGTCCCACACTTCGTTCGAAGCTTTCCGCCATCAGTGCGTAAAATTCGAGATCGTAAGACAAGTCGAGTCCGGCGTCGTTATAATCGGCAATCATCCTGCGCATCCTGGATTGCGGCGAGAGATCCTCACTTCAAGGGCCTACAAAATCCTTTTGCGCTGCAGAAAATGCAAGCTTCAAATGCGACGCTGTAAAGCAGGGCGACCAAGACTTCAGTCGTCGTCCTGGAGGTAGCGTTCCGTAAGCCTTGCCCACATGGCCGCGCCAACCGTCAGGCTGGCATCGGCGAAGTCATATTTGGGGCTATGCAGGATGGCGGAATTCATACCGTTGCCGAGACGCAGGAAACTGCCCGGCTTGTGCTCGAGAAAGTGTGCGAAATCCTCGCTGCCGGGGATGAGCGGGCAAGTCGCGACCTTGTCTTCGCCGACCAGTTCCGCCGCCACGATCCGGGCGAAATCCGTCTCGGCACGCGAGTTGACGACCACAGGATTGCCGCGATCGTAGTCGATCTCGATCACAGCATCGTGACCCTCGGCCACAGAGCGGGCGAGCTTGGTGATGCGCTCCTGCAGGAGATCGCGAATGCGGGGCTCGAAGGAGCGCACGCTCAATGCGAGCTTGGCATATTCCGGAATGACGTTGACGGCATCGCCGGCATGGATGGTGCCGACGGTGATGACCGCCGTCTGGGTCGGATCGAGGTTGCGCGAGATGATCGTCTGTAGCGAGACGACCAGGTTGCAGGCCACGACCACGGGATCGATGGTCAGGTGCGGCCGTGAGGCATGACCGCCTTTGCCCTTGATAGTCATCTCGACGGTATCCGATGCCGCCATCATCGGGCCGGATCGCAGCAGGATGGTGCCTTCGGGAGCGCCGGGGTGGTTGTGGAGGCCAAAGATTGCGTCGAACGGAAACCGCTCGAACAGTCCGTCGGCGATCATCGCCTGGGCGCCGCTATTCTTGCCCGCCTCTTCCGCCGGCTGGAAGATCAGCGTCACCGTGCCGCTGAAGCGACGGGTGCGGGCGAGATACTCGGCCGCGCCGAGCAGCACGGTCGTGTGGCCGTCATGGCCGCAGGCATGCATCTTGCCGGGAGTGCTGCTGGCATAGGGTAGTCCGGTTTCCTCGATGATCGGCAGTGCATCCATATCGGCGCGGATGGCGATGCCTTTGCCACCCCTGCCGGCGCTGAGCCGGGCGACAACGCCGTGACCGCCGACATTGCGGGTCACTTGATAACCCCATCCTTCCAGCTTTTCGGCGACGTAACGCGCCGTCTCCGCCTCTTCGAAAGAGAGTTCCGGATGGGCATGCAGGTAGTGACGGGTCGCCCTCAGCTCCGCCTCCGTGGCTTCGAAATCGGAGAGGCGGGCATAGGCATTGTCGAGCGTGGGCATGAAAACATCCAGTCTTGATCGAAAAGAACCATTGCTCCGGCCCGGGGGTCGAAGCAGAAGCTGACACCAGTCAGAGAAAACGGGCGAGAAACGCCTGAGTTCGGGGATGTTGCGGATCGCCGATGACATCCTCGGGCTTGCCCATTTCGACGACATTGCCGCCATCCATGAACACCACACGATCGGCCGCTTCGCGGGCGAAGCCGATCTCGTGGGTCACGACGATCATGGTCAGGCCCTGCTTGGCCAGATCACGCATGGTGGAAAGAACTTCGCCGACGAGTTCAGGGTCGAGCGCCGAGGTCGGCTCATCGAACAGCATCAGCTTGGGCTTGATCGCCAAGGCACGGGCGATGGCGACGCGCTGCTGCTGACCTCCGGAGAGCTGGCGGGGATAACTGCCCGCCTTTTCCGACAGCCCCACCCGTTCCAGAAGCCGCATGGCGTTCTCGGTCGCGGCCTTGCGGCTTTCTCCGTGAACGCCGACCGGGGCCTCGATAATGTTCTGCAGCACCGTCATATGCGGATAGAGGTTGAACTGTTGGAACACCATGCCGATCTTGCGCCGCTGGTGGGCGATCCCATTGCTCGACAGCTTTTCCAGCCGGTCCTTGCGGAGGCGATAACCGATCTGTTCGCCATCGACTTCGATGAACCCCTTATTGATCGCTTCGAGGTGGTTGATGCAGCGCAGGAAGGTAGACTTTCCCGACCCGGACGGGCCGAGCACCACGACGACTTCACCCGGCATGACGTCAAGGTCGATCCCCTTCAGCACTTCGAGCTGGTCGAAGGATTTGTGGACGTTGCGGGCTCTGACGAGAGGTTTTGCGGTCTCGGCGGCGATCAATGGTTTGCCTCCTGGACAACGGCCTCGGGCTTTGCGGCAGCGACACTATTGCGCCGTTCGCTGCGGCCGTAATAGGCCTCGATATAGCTCTGGCCGAGATTGAGGATCGAGGTGATAAGCAAGTACCAGAGGACTGCGACAAGCAGCATCGGTACGATCTCGAAGGTGCGATTGTAGATCGACTGAACGGAATAGAGCAGATCGGCCATGGCGATGACGCTGACGAGCGACGTTGCCTTGATCATGCTGATCAGCTGGTTGCCGGTCGGCGGTACGATCGAGCGCATCGCCTGTGGAATGATGATCCGCCACAGCGCCCTCGCCTTGGTCATGCCGAAGGCTTCCGCCGTCTCGAACTGGCCGCGATCGACCGAGAGCAGGCCGCCGCGAATGATTTCGGCCATGTAGGCCGCTTCGTTCAAGGCCAGGCCGACGATTGCCGCTGTCATCGGCGTGATCACCGAATTGGTCTCCCAACTTGCGAGCGTCGGACCGAACGGAATGGCGATCGAAAGTTCGGGGAAAAGGGTCGAGAGATTGTACCAGAAGATCAACTGCACCAGGAGCGGCGTGCCGCGGAAAAACCAGATGAACAGCGATGCCAGCGAACGTGCGAGCCGGTCATTCGACAGCCGGGCGATTGCCAGTCCGAGGCCGAGCACGATGCCGATGGCCATCGCAACCATCGTCAGGCCCAGGCTGACGTAAAGGCCACTGATGACAGTCGGATCGAAGAAATAGGCCGCGACAACAGGCCAGCCGAAATTCTCATTATGGGCGACGATCCACAGGAAGTTTGCGGCAATCAGGAGCACGATCACCCACAGGAGGAGCCGGACCGTTTGAAAGGGCTTGTGGGCGTGGGCAACATCCCGGAAGTCCGCACCGCCATGCGGCGGTGCGGCAGTCGTGCGGTTATTGTTCATTTCGGCAGGGCTCCACCAAGATTGAGGCCGGGCTGCTTGATCATGTTGTTCTCAAGACCCCACTTCTTCATGATGGCGGCGTAGGCGCCGTTATCCATCAACGCCTTGATCGAGTCGAGCAGAACGGGGCCGAGCGGCGAGCCTTTCGGCACGACGGCGCCCTGATAGAGATCGTCGAAGCCATTCTTCTGGCCGACGCCGCTCAGTTCCAGCTGGCCGTTTGCCTGAGACACGAAATAGGTCAACGGTGCCTGCGAGGAGAAGAAGGCATCGGCGCGTTTGGAGCGGACCGCCAGGATCGAGCTCGGCTGGTCGGTGTAGGATTGCACTTCGGGCGCAGGCTTGCCGTTTGCCTTGCACTTTTCGACTTGGGCCTGGATCACTTTTTCGGCGGAGCCGCCAGCCATGACGGCGATGCGGTTGCCGCAGGCGCTGTCGAGCGAGCCGATGGCCTTCGGATTGCCTTTCTGAACGGAGAAGACCACGAACTCCTGAACCCAATCGACGAAATCATTAGCCTCCTCACGGGTCTTGAAGTCACCGATCGGACCGAAGGCGAACTGGTAACGGCCGGAATTGATGCCGGCGAGCAATGCGGTCAGTCCGCTGACGGTTTCATGCTCGATCTCGACGCCGAGCATCTGGCCGATCGCATCAGTCAGGTCGGCGCTGGCACCGCTCAATTTCGTGCCGGTGACGATCTCATAGGGAGGAAAGGAACCATTGTTGACGGAAATCATCTTGCCGTCGGTGCGGATCTTCTCCGGCAGGCGGGCCCGAAGCGCGTCATTGACGATCTGCTTTGGTACGGCGGTTTCCTCAGCGAAGACCAACGTCGTCATCATCAGACCCAGCAGGGTGGCGGAAGCGATCAGTTTCGAATGCATGTCATTCCCCTTTTTTGGTTTACGAAATGGTGATTCAACGATGAGACCTGAAGAGCTTCACCGGGCATGGTTCACTGGGCCTTGGCGTGCCACGGAAACAGCTCGGCGGGCGTCAAAAGGCGCGGCATGACCTTCTGTTCGTAAAGTTCCTCGGCAAAATCGGCGATCATTGCCTCGTTCGCTGCAAGCCCGCTGACGTTCCAGCTTGGCGGCAGGTCGGCCGCGCAGCGGCGCAGTTCGTCGATCATCCAGGGCGTGGTGTCGGCATATTTCTCGCGCTTTTCCAGCCACAGACGCTGTGACTCGTCGATCAACTCGCTGAGTTCATCCATGATCCAAGGATGCTCCTTGACGATATCAGCCTTGAAGCCGATCAGATGCATGCCCGGGATATAACCAACCTCATTGAGGTAAGCGACTTCGGCGGCGCGGAAATCATCCAGCAGCTGACGCAGAGGCGATTCCTGGTCGAAGAAACCCTTCGGCATGAAAGGCGTGAACACGGCATCGAGCCCGCCATCCAGCAAGAGATCGACCATGGGACGTTCGCCGGGGGCAGCCTCGATGCGGCCGGGCCGTCCGAAACCATCGAGCCGATCCACGATCGGATGAGCCTCGGTCAGGCGTCCGGCATACCACATCGCATCCTCGACGCCGACGCCCTCCCGGCGCAACGCAGCGCGGGTCCAGGTATTTCCGGAATCGCGCCAGCCGGTCACGCCGATGTTCTTGCCGGCCAGATCGGACAGCGTACGGAGCGGACTGCCCTTGGCGGTGATGATGCAGCGATGACGGAAGCCGCGCATGATGAAGTTCGGCATGCCCAGAACCCGATCATCGCCATCATGACGCATCTGCGAATAGCGGCTGAAGGACATTTCCGCGGCGTCATGCGCCTCATCATCAGCGAGGCTGGACACCAGCGTGCCCACCCGATCCACTTTGATATCGAGACGGGACGAACTGACGTCACCGAGCACGAGCGGTGTCATGTAATCCCAATCTCTCAGGGCGATGCGAAGCGGCAGAGGCATGCAAAAAAACTCGCTGAAATGGCTCGACGAGGGGCAAATTAAATGTTCAAAGTAGAGAGTACAAATGTTATTACGTTATTGAACATTTAAAGTGAGAGAAAAATGGACGACACGGTCGAGGCCTCCTGGTTTGCCGAAAAAATAGCCGACCGCAGCATCCGGGGGATCGCTCTCGAAACGAGCGCGCTGATCCGTGCCGGTGTCCTGCCCATTGGGACGCGCCTGCCGGCAATCCGCGATATCGCTTACGAATTGCATGTCAGTCCGGCAACGATCTCCGAAGCCTGGAGCGAATTGCGGCGGCAGAAGATCATCAGCGGCCGGGGGCGCAACGGCACCTGGGTCAGCGGCGACCGCTTTGTCGCCAAGCCGGAACGCCTCGCCAGCTCGGGAAACTATAGGGCAGGTGTGCTCGACCTTACCTTAGCCGGGCCTGATGCAGCACTTCTTCCGCGCCTCGCCGACGCAATGGCCTATGGCGCGTCTGTCGATGATCTCAACAGCTATGAGCGCAGCCGGATCGTCCCTGAGTTGAAGGATGCCATTTCCAAGCGATGGCCCTATGGGGCTGAAGCCTTTCTCGCCACCAATGGCGGTTACAACGCTGTCTATACGATATTGCATGCGCTGGTCTCCCCGGGCTCGTCGGTCGCGATCGAACATCCCACAGCCATGCGACTGCTCGATATTCTCGAAGATCTCGGCGTGAAAATCATCCCTGTCGCGTGCGACGGCGAAGGCCCCCTGCCGGATTCGCTGCGCGACGCATTGCGGCAACGTCCGGCGGCTTTCCTGTTCCAGCCGCGGCTGCACTCGGTGACCGGCGTTGCGGTCAGTTCATCCCGCCTCGATCAGCTAGGAGATGTGCTGGAAGACAGCGATACGCTTATCATCGAGGATGACGGCGTCGGCGACGTGTCGGCGGCAAATCCGCAGTCGCTCGGTGGCCGATTTGCGGAGCGGACGATCCATATCCTCTCCCTCTCGAAAAGCCTCGGCCCGGATCTGCGTCTCGCGGTTCTGTCGAGTTCCGCGCCGATCGTCGACGAGATCCAGTCTTACCGTTCCTTCAGCGCCGGCTGGACCAGCCGTATCCTGCAAGGTGCCGCCGCCTGGCTGCTACGCGATCCGGCAACTTGGCAGCTTATCGGCGAGGCGCGCGAGATCTATCAGCAGAGGCGGGACGCCCTTGCCGATGCGCTCAGCGAACGGGGAATACCGATACCGGCGGGCCAGGGCCTGTGCCTCTGGGTGCCCGTCGTCTCCGAACCATTCGCGATGGTGACGCTTGCTGCGCGCAATATCGCCGTCAACCCGGGCAGCAAATTCTCCGTCTTGCCAAGCAGTCATATTCGAGTGGCGACCAGCACGCTCAGCCATCGCTATCAGGAAGCCGCCGATGCGATCGCGCTGGCTCATACGCCTTGAAAAGCAGGGGCCGCAGCCCAAGTCTCTGGTCCCCAGCCATTCCACCCAAGTCCAGAGCTACTTTCCCTCAAGCCACTCCTGCAGCTCTGCCTCAGCCCGCTCCAGAGCGCTGTAATTCAGGAGTTTGCGCAGGAAAGCGACCGTGACGGCGCGGGCGCGGAGATTGAAGCGGCCATCCTCGTGGTCGTCGCCGGCGCTCTGGTAGACGTCGAGCTTGTCGTAGAGCTGCTGCAGTCGGTTCTGAACGCTGCGCAGCGACAGGCCCCGACGTTTGGCGATGGCCCGGTCGGTGAGGCCGAGAGCGATATCGACGAGGATCTCGTATTCGGAATCGGTGAAGCCGTTCGTCTGGCCGAGGCTCTTCTGCTGCAGGCCCCGCACCTCGCGATCGATGACGCACTGGCTCTCGATGAAGATCGAGCGCAGCGCAAGCTTCAGCCGCTCGTCGGAGGCGGATTTCAGCACATAGCCATAGGCGGCGCCGTCCGGCACGATGCGGGAAACGCCGCGCACATAGGCCTCGTCCGAATAATTCGACCAGAACAGAATGCGAGTCTCCGGCCGCTCCTTCCAGATGGTGCGCGCCGCTTCGATGCCGTTGCGGCTCGCCATCTGCAGGTCCATGACGATATGCGCCGACTTGTGGTCGCGGGCGAGCTTCTCGCCGACGGTTCCGTTCTCCGCCTCGATCACCGTGTCGCATTCCGGCAGAGCCGCGTTGACCGCCTCGTGCAGATAGGATCGGTGCAGCGGGTCATCCTCGACGATCAGAACCTTCATCATGCCCTTGTCCTCAGTTTGCCCCGATTGCCGGGTCGTGCGGGACAAGCGGTAGCACGACGCGCACCGCAGTCCCGTGATTGTTGTGACCGGGCCCGGTCGTGAACCGCGCCGAAATCAGCCGCGCACGGGTCTTCATATTGTCGATGCCGCCGCCGATCCGTCCCCGCGCCTTAGCAAGCCCGGTTCCGTCGTCGGAGATTTCGATCGAAAGCCGTTCCTCGTCGGCCTCGAGCCGTACCGTGACGGCGAGCGGCGCGGCATGGCGCACCGCATTGTTGATCGCCTCCTGGGCGATCCGGAACAGCGCAACGCTGACGGTTGGTTCCAGTCGCTCCAGCGCGCCGTGCGTCTCGTCGACAAGGCCCCATTCGATGCCCGATCCGCTGTCGCGGGTCGATCGGTCCAGATGATGCTCGATCGCCTGGGCGAGGCCGAAGAGCTGCAGCACGGAGGGTTTTGCCTGTTCGATGATCTGCCGCAGATCCTGCATGCAATGCTGCAGCGAACGGGAGATCGGCTCCAGCGTCTCGGGCGCCACCTCGCCGTTGCGCGACAGCCGATCGATCCGGCGGGCGAGCCGCGTCAGGTCGGCGAGTGTCTGGTCGTGCAAATCCATGCCGATCCGCTGGCGTTCCTGCTCCAGCGCTTCGGTAAGCTTCAGCGCACCTTGCCGCAGGCCCTCCTCGCGAGCGCGGGCCTCTGCCTCGACAATGGCCGAGCGTTGCGCCTGCTCGGCCGCCTGCAGCGCGAAGAAATAGGGCGTCAGCAAATCGGCAATGATGCGGGCGCGTTCGATATCCTCCATCGTATAGACGCCCGCCTTGTGCGACGAACAGGAGAGTGCTGCGATGATCGTGCCCTGCACCTTCATCGGCACATGCAAGCGGCTCCTCAGCGACTGTTCGACGATCGGCCGCTTGAAGGCGCCCTCGAAGTGGAAACGCGGGTCGGTCATGGCGTCGTCCGCCAGCAGAAAATCCACCTCGCCCCAGAGCAGCGAGCGGATGGGGCTGTTGACAACAGGCGCGCCGGCAAGCCCGCCCCAGGCGGTCTCGATGCCCGTCTCGTAGGCCGTGTGATAGTTGCCGCCCTCAAGCAGCACGCAGACATCGAGATGGTCGTGCGGGATGATATGGGCGACCTCGGCCGCGACGGAACGGATAGCCGAGCGGAAGTCGAGCTGGCCCGCGAGCAGCCGGGAAATGCCGAGATAATGGTCGAACATGGCTGCCGGTACGAGATGCAGCATCGTCAGTTCCTCCCCGAGACGGCGGCAGGCTCCTCAACCTGCAGCGCCCCCTTCCCAGTAAGCGCCTGCGGAAGCGCCTCCGTCTTGCGTAAACCCGCAGCTTGTTGCGCAAATCCCGCAAACGGATTGCCGCCTTGCCCCTGTACAGGCCGATCGATCTCCCGCATCCTGCCCTTACTGAGAGGAGGAAGCTCAGTGCAAGAACAATTTTCACTCGGACCCAATTGGGCCGGCAGGAGTGAATCGATCCGCCGACCAGCGCGATCATCAGGGAGGAAGACATGACAATCCGTAAGATGCTTCTGGCATCGGCCGCTATTGCTTGCGCCGCGATGCCCGTTTCCGCCTTTGCCGATACTGCGGCCAAGAAAATCGCCCTTTCCAATAACTATGCCGGCAATTCGTGGCGCCAGGCCATGCTGACGAGTTGGGGCAAGGTGACGGGCGAAGCCGTAAAGGCCGGCACCGTTGCCGCAGCCGACCCTTTCACCACCGCCGAGAACCAGGCGACGGAACAGGCCGCGCAGATCCAGAACATGATCCTGCAAGGCTATGACGCCATCGTGCTCAATGCCGCCTCGCCGACGGCGTTGAACGGCGCGGTCAAGGAGGCCTGCGACGCCGGCATCACCGTCGTGTCCTTCGACGGCATCGTCACCGAACCCTGCGCCTGGCGCATCGCCGTCAACTTCAAGGAAATGGGCCGCAGCGAGGTCGAGTACCTGTCGAAGAAACTGCCGGAAGGCGGTAACCTGCTCGAGATCCGCGGCCTTGCCGGTGTCTTCGTCGATGACGAGATCTCGGCCGGCATTCACGACGGCGTCAAACAGTACCCGCAGTTCAAGATTGTCGGCTCCGTTCATGGAGACTGGGCCCAGGACGTGGCGCAGAAGGCTGTTGCCGGCATCCTGCCGAGCCTGCCCGACCTTGCCGGCGTGGTAACGCAGGGCGGCGACGGCTATGGCGCCGCACAGGCGATTGCTGCGACCGACCGGAAGATGCCGATCATTATCATGGGCAACCGCGAAGACGAACTGAAGTGGTGGAAGGAGCAGAAGGACGCGAAGGGCTACGAGACCATGTCCGTGTCGATCGCGCCAGGTGTCTCCACGCTCGCCTTCTGGGTGGCGCAGCAGATCCTTGATGGCAAGCAAGTCAAGAAAGACCTCGTCGTGCCCTTCCTGCGCATCGACCAGGACAATCTCGAAACCAACCTCGCCAATACCCAGGCCGGCGGCGTCGCCAACGTGGAATACACGCAGGCAGACGCAATCAAGGTCATCGAGTCGGCAAAGTAAATCTCCCGGCGACTGCCGCGCGGCCACAGATGCCGCGCGGCATTTTTTTGCAAGCAGGCATGGCGGGCAGCATGGATGACGTTGTGAAGGCGGTGATCGCCATCGATGGCGCCAAGGTGAGCTTCGGCGCGGTCAGAGCGCTCGATGGCGTGACCCTCCGCGTTATGCCGGGCGAATGCGTCGGGCTTGTCGGACACAATGGCGCCGGCAAGTCGACCATCGTCAGCGTCATCAACGGCGGCCTCATGCCACACGAAGGAAGTGTGGCGAGCGACGGCGAGCGACTGGAGCGCTATGGCATCAACGCGGCGCGGGCCCGCGGCGTGCGCTGCGTCTTCCAGGAGCTTTCGCTCTGCCCCAACCTTTCGATCGTCGAGAACACGCGCATCATGCATCGCCATCTCGGAGGCTTCGGCTGGCGGAGGCGCGCCGCAAAAATTATCGAGAAGAGCCTCGACGCCGTCTTTCCCGGCCACGGCATCGACAGCAGCCGGGCCGTGGGGGATCTTTCGATCGCCGAGCGGCAGATGGTCGAGATATCAATGGCCTTTTCCGACGCCGGCATTGCGCCGCGTCTGGTGATCCTCGATGAACCCACTTCGTCGCTCGATGCAAGCCTTGCCCGCCAGATGCTCGGCCATGTCCGCCGCTTCATCGCCACGGGCGGGTCCGTCATCTTCATCTCACATATCCTGCACGAGATCCTCGAAACCTCCGATCGCATCGTCGTCATGAAGGACGGCCGCGTCGTCGCCGAACGTCCGGCTCATGGCTTCGACCATCATGGCCTCGTCGAAGCCATGGGCACTGTTGCGAAGGAGGAAACCAAGCGCTCGGCCCGCCAACAATCCACCGCTCCGCTTATTCTGTCCCATCAGGCGAAGGGCCTTTCCTTTGCGGCCCGCAAGGGCGAGATCATCGGACTGGCGGGCCTGGCGGGCCATGGGCAGACCGAGCTGCTGCTTGCCCTGCATACCGCCCAGTCCGGCAACTGGCTGCCCGAGCGCGATCCGCTCGTCACCTTTGTCGCCGGCGACCGCCGCCTCAACGGCGTCTTCGAGTTGTGGAGCATCCTGCGCAACTTCTCCATCGCCTCGCTTGGCGACCTGTCCCGGCGCGGCCTCATCCTTGAAAGTGAAGAGGAGACAAAGGGCGCCGACTGGAAGCGGCGGATAGAGATCCGCACGCCCGATATGGGCAACCGCATCCTCTCGCTTTCCGGCGGCAACCAGCAAAAGGTGCTCTTTGCTCGCGCGCTGGCGACGCGCGCGCCAATCGTGCTGATGGACGATCCGATGCGCGGCGTCGACGTCGGGACCAAGCAGGAGGTCTACGCGATTATCCGCGAGGAAGCGGCGCGCGGCCGCACCTTCATCTGGTACTCGACCGAGATGGACGAGGTCCGCCTCTGCGACCGCGTCTACGTGTTCCGCGAAGGCCGCATCACCACTGAACTCGCCGGTGATGCCGTCAACGAGAAGAACATCATCGCCGCCTCCTTCGAAGGGGTCGCCGCATGACGTTCCGGCTGTCGTCCGACGCCCTGCGTCTTGCCATTCCCGCCCTGTCGCTGACCCTGCTGCTCGCCGCCGTCTTCTGGCTGCAGCCGCGCGCCATGAGCTATGTCGGGCTCAACCTGCTGTTCAACCTGGCTGTGCCGATCGCGCTTGCGACGATCGCCCAGATGATCGTGATGGCGGTCAACGATCTCGATCTCTCGATGGGCGCCTTCGTCAGCTTCGTCGCCTGCGTCACCGCGACTTTTCTGCGGGATGCCCCGATGAGCGGCGTCCTGATCCTTACCGGCGCGATCGCAGCCTATGCGGGCCTCGGCGTCGTCATCTATCTACGCAACCTGCCGTCCATCGTCGTGACCCTCGGCATGAGCTTCGTCTGGGGTGGCCTTGCCGTCCTGCTGCTACCGGCACCGGGCGGGCAGGCGCCGGACTGGGTGCGCTGGCTGATGACCGTCAAGCCGCCGTTGGCGCCGATGGCGATCGTTGCCAGCATCGTCATCGCCTTGGTCGCCCATCTTCTCGTCATGCGATCGTCGCTCGGCGTGCTGATGCGTGGCATCGGCGGTAACCAACGCTCGGTCGAGCGCGCCGGCTGGTCGATTGTCGGCGCGCGCGCTGCCGCCTATGGTCTTGCGGGCCTCTTTGCCGTGCTTGCCGGCATCGCCCTCGTCGGGCTGACCACCTCGGCCGATGCCAATATAGCGCTGCGCTACACGCTGCTGTCGATCGCCGGCGTGATCCTCGGCGGTGGCGAGTTCATCGGCGGCCGCGTCTCCCCGATCGGCGCCGTCATCGGCGCGCTGACGCTGACGCTCGCCGGCTCGTTCCTGTCCTTCCTGCGCATCTCGCCGGACTGGCAGATCGGGGCTCAGGGCGCGATCCTGATCATCGTGCTGGCACTTCGGCTGATGCTGAATCGCCTGGAGAAGCGGGAGAAACGTCGATGACCGCCCTCCTTCGCCTTTTCGGCAAACCCTGGATCTGGTCTTGGCTTGCCGCCTTTGTCGTCTGGTTCCTGACGATCATGGTCACACTCGGCGCCAGCACGCTCGGTCTGTCGCAAGCAGCCCTCACCTTCGCCGCCTTTTCGGTCATCGTCGGCATTGGCCAGATGTTCGTGATCACGCTCGGCCCCGGCAATATCGATCTCTCGGTTCCCGCCACCATGACGCTTGCCGGCACGGTGGCACTGAAGCTGATGAATGTCGAAAACGGCATGATCCTGCCGGGCCTTCTTGTCGCCATTGTCATCGGCCTTGTTGTCGGCCTCGGCAATTATGCGCTCATCAAGGCGCTGCGCATTCCGCCGATCATCGCCACACTGTCCATGAGCTTCATCGTCCAATCCGCGGCGATCTGGACGAACCGGGGCTTGCGCATCAAACCTCCGAGCGTGCTGGCGGAATTCACGACGTCGAACACGCTCGGCATGCCGAACGCGGCGATCGTGGCATTCCTCATCTCGCTCATTGCCTGGTTCCTGCTCGAGAAAACGATCTACGGGCGCTGGATCTCGGCGATCGGCCAGAGCATGCCGGCCGCGCGCATGGCCGGCATACCCGTCGACGGCACGCGTTTCGTCACCTACCTCTTCTGTGCCGTGCTCGCCTCGGTCGCCGGCTATCTGCTTGCCTGCTTCTCCGGCGGCGCAGCGCTCAACATGGGCTCGGAATATCTGCTGATGTCGATCGCCGTCGTGGTGATCGGCGGCACGGCGGTTGCCGGCGGCGATTCCAATGTGCCGGGGATCTGGGGCGCATCGCTCTTCATGTTCCTGGTCGTCTCCATGCTCAACACTTACGGATTCGGCGCGGGCATCCGCCTGATCTTGACCGGCCTCATCATCATCAGCGTCATCATGCTCGCCGGCGGTCGCCGGGCCGGCATGCGATAAACGGGAAGACCGCCATGGCCGAGGCCAGCATTTACGAAATCCACGACGCGCGCTTCCGGCAGATGATCGTGACCAGCGCCGGTCTCGACGAACTCTATTCCGGCTGCCGCTGGGCGGAGGGTCCCGTCTGGTTCAACGATGCGAACCAGCTGCTGTGGAGCGACATTCCCAACCAGCGCATGCTGCGATGGACGCCCGAGAGCGGCGTCTCCGTCTATCGCCAACCCTCCAACTTCACCAACGGCCATACGCGCGACAGGCAGGGGCGGCTGATCTCCTGCGAACATGGGACGCGCTGCGTCACGCGCACAGAGGTCGACGGCTCGATCACCGTGCTCGCGGATCGTTTTGACGGCGCCAGGCTCAATTCGCCGAACGACGTGGTGGTGAAATCAGACGGCACGATCTGGTTCACCGACCCGACCTACGGCATCATGTCGGACTACGAAGGCTTTCGCGCCGAGCCGGAGCAACCGACGCGCAACGTCTATCGGCTCGATCCGACGAGCGGCGCGCTTGCGGCTGTCGTCACGGATTTTATCCAGCCGAACGGCCTCGCCTTCTCGCCCGACGAGACAATCCTCTATGTGGCGGATTCGGCCGCAAGCCACGACGAAAGCCTGCCGCGCCACATCCGCGCTTTCGACGTGGTCGACGGCAACAGTCTGGCAAACGGCCGCGTCTTCTGCCTCATCGATAGCGGCATCCCGGACGGCATCCGCACCGACGCCAGCGGGAACCTCTGGTCGAGTGCGGCCGATGGCGTGCATTGCTTCGACCCGACGGGCAAACTGATCGGCAAGATCCGCGTCCCGCAAACCGTCGCCAACCTCACCTTCGGCGGGCCTAAACGCAACCGGCTTTTTATTGCAGCGACGCATTCGGTTTATTCGGTCTATGTCGCGGTGAGTGGGGCGCAGGTGCCGTGAGGTCTTGACTGTCGCCATGGGTGAGATCGAGCTATCGACCCTGCAATCCGTATCACGTGGTGTTAGCCGATGTCGCCAGCGACATCCCGTGCATGATTGGTGATGAGATCGTCGAAACGAGGGCGACGAGATCGGCCTGACGTGCGGTGGAGGTCTTTGCATAGACCCGGCCAAGATGGGTCTTCAGCGTATTCTCGCTGATTGCCAGAGTTGCAGCACATTGCGCAGCGCTCAATCCTCTGCCGATCTGCAGGACGACCCGCGCCTCGGCCGGGGTCAGGTCGTAAAGCGTGATCAACACCTCTTCTGGCGGAGGCGAAGCCGAAATGGTGGTTGATATGAACACGGCAGCGCATGCAGGCCTAAAAGCTGCTCGAGCCGTCCCTTCGCTCAACGGCAGAATATAGGCGACCGCCGGAGACTGGCCCGGAGTGGAAATCGGAAGGCCGATACCGCGCGACCCCAACAGGGCGTCCGCATGGGCTGCGGCGCCGATTGCTTCCAGCAAAGCCCGTGAAACCATGGGTGTCTGGGCCTGAAGAACGCCGTTTCGCGAGCGCAGAAGTATACGCTCGTCAAGCAATTTTGCCGCATGGGCGTTGGCGTGAAGAACTGCCCCATCTGCCCCAGTGAGAATGACGGGAACTGCGAGGCTGTCGAGGACACCGCGATACATGCCGGTGGTGACGCGCGTCTGATCCAAAAGGTCGCCAATCAGGGAAGCTCGCCGCAGGTGGGGTGAAAGCAAGGCCAGAAAGCGCTGTTCTTCGGCGCTGATGGGCGGCCGGTTCGCCCACGTCGTCGTACTGAATAGTCCAATCCGGTCGGCAGTATCGACGAACTTCGTCGTACACGCCTCGCGTAGGCCTTGAGGCTTTGCCCATTCTTGGAAGAATGCGGATTGCTCCAGTTCCCCTTCGCTGACGAGAGACAATGTCCGCTGCGGCAGATCAATGTCGCCAATGACCGCGGCCCTCAGGCCCGGTATCGCGTCGAGCTCATAGTCCTGTAGCGCTCTCAACTGCTCGGCGTCCCAGGGAGACTGAGCCGCAAACCTACCTCGGCTATCCGTGACGCTAGTGAGTGCAATCGTCGTATAGGCGGCGTCGATGGTGCTGGTAATGCGGGTCATGACACCCGTCCAGCCTTCCGGGCTCAAAGCGCAATCATAGATATCGCCGATTATCGAAGACAGTATTTCGTCACCCAGCCTACTCATGCGGTCCCCTGCGCAATCGCTTCTTCCACCTCTGCCAGCCAGACACTGGCAGGAATACTGGGAGATATGCAATCGAAAGCTTTCGTGGCGCAAGCTCTGCGGGAGACAATGCTTAAGACATCATACTTGCGGGTGACGACGGCGCCGGGAGGGTTCTTTAGACGTCGTTGCTCAAGGCGCGCCGCGCTCTTTCATAGAACTTCGATCTCGAGACCTTCCATGGATATCCGCCACTATCAACTGCGCCAACGCGCAAGAGCCGTTGCGGTATTTATTGTGATCGTGTGGCCATAATGATCGCAACATTTATCAAACTGGCTGTTGGCGCTCTGCTCTTTTGCGCGGCGTTCGCGAGCTCTTCGCTTCCGGCTGCGGCCGCAGCGTCGCCGCCGGAGCGGATCGAGAAAACCGAGGTGGTCGGAACTGCGTTCCGATTTACCTTCTCGAGCGGCAAAGTTCTTCAGGGCGAGGAACTCGTTGGCGCAACCCTGTCCCTACGCTTGTCCGGCGATGCTGTTGCCCACCGTGTCCGCATTGATGACATCGTGACCGACAGCCGTGATCCCGACGGCGAGGTGCTCCTGCACAAAGTCACCGTTGTCGACGGCCGAACACCGGTCGAACTATGCGACCCTGATCCTGATGGAAATCGCTGGATGTTTCCGCTCAAGGGGCAATGGAATTCGGAGGGAAAGATGATTTCGCAGTCCGGTTTTACCCTTACATGTTCAGCCGGAGCACAGGGGAAGTGCGTCCGCTTCGGTTACAAGCCCTGGAAAACCCTGTCCGACGGGACGGATCTGGCGGAGTATCACCGCGCCTGCGTCAATATGGTCCGTGTCGACTATTGCGGCGATCGCGCCACGACCCGAACGGGCATGAAGATCGACATTTACGACGATCGCGGCATCCAACGCGAGGCGGAGAGTTCCGGGAGCGATGAGCTGAGTTTCGAAGCGGGATGGAGTACCGCGGGTGCTGTCTGCGTGGCTCATACCCGTGTCCCGGACAGGATGACACTCGACGGTCTACAGCGCTCCTGTCCCCGCCTCGCCAACCGCCTCGGCTCGGTGCTTTGCACGGCACAGAACGCCAAAACCGGACTGTTCGGCAAGGCGTTGATTTTCAACCGCTCCCATTAGCGGCAACACCGTTTCCTGTCTTCAAATCCTTGAAGCGCAGGAATTTCAAAACCGCTGGATTGTCCTCGGTTCTCTTCAGCCAAAGGAAATGATCATGAAAATCCGCCAACTCGTCGCCGCCGCACTTCTCACTGCGTCAGCGGTTCCGGCATCTGCGGAAACCGTCAGCAATGCCATCACTGCAAACGCGATTACGGCCAATGCCATCACTGCGAATGCCATTACCGCGAACGCCATCACCGCGAATGCGATTACCTCCAATGCCCTCAACACGAACGCTCTTTCAGCCGCAACTGTCGCACCCGTCGGAGAGATAGGCGCCGGTAGTGTCGATGACGTCATTGGCGTGGAACTGCCGAGCGGCAAGACCATCACGAAATGAGCCAGGGAGGGGCGAGCGCTGTTCGCCCCTGCTCTCCAGGCGAAGGCGATGTTTTGACTCGGTTGGATTGCATTCCTCGATGCAGACGGCGATGGCGTCGATCAGCGCTCCAGATCGATCTGCTTCAGCCTGGTTCCGGGCAACAGAACGCCCGCCAGAATATCCTGCAGGACAAGGTCCGTGACATCGTGCGTTTCGGAAGTCTCCTGCGCCGTTCCCTTCGATCGCCCACCCTACTGCGCCGGCTCCAGCATCGCGCAATCTTCTCCGTCGGTGCACTCGCCCGAAAGTGTACGCTGACCGAGCGCAATGATAAGGACGGTGGCGGCCCCGGCCGCCGCAGACACCCAGAACCCGCTCTGGGGGCCGTAGGCATCGACGACCCAGCCCGAGACGAAGGCGCCGAGCGCCATACCGATGCCGATGCCCGTCATCACCCAGGTGACACCTTCCGTCAGCACCGATTCCGGCACGCGACGCTCAATCAGTCCGAAGGCCGTTATAAAGGTCGGCGAGATCGCGATGCCGCTGACGAAGACGGCGGTAGCAAGCAGGGTTACCGAGCTGCCGGCGACGAGCAGCGGCAGCGAGGTCAGTGCGAGGATCGCAACAGCGATCAGCAGCTGACGCTGCAAGGGGATGCGCAGATTAAGCGCGCCGAGGGTCAAACCCACTAGGAAGGAACCGAGGGCATAGACACCGATGACCAGGCTTGCCGCATTCGGCTGACCAAGCTCCTTGGTGATGGCGACAACACTCACTTCAGCGGTTGCGAAGATCGCGCCGACGAAGATCAGCGCGAGTGTGATGATCTGCACGGGACGCTGGCGGATCGCGGAGCCAACCGAAGCCGCGCCGGCGACATGACGCACCTTCGGCTCGGTGCCGCGCTGCACGATGAAGGCGGCCGTCCCGAGCGCCAGAAAAGCCGTGCTCACCATCATGCCGGCTTCCGGGAATAGCGCCACGGCCAGCCCGACCGACAGCGAGGCGCCGGTGATATAGACCAGTTCGTCCGCGGCACTTTCGAACGCGAAGGCCGTGTTGAGCTCGGGCCGGTTGCGAAAGAGTTCCGTCCAGCGGGCCCGCATCAGCGCCGGAATGCTTGGCATGGCCGCCGCGAGGAAGGCTGAGGCAAAGAGCGTCCACACCGGCCAGTTCTGGTTGGCCGCGGCGATCAGCGCGATGAACGCCAGCACCGATACGATGGTTGTGGGAACGACCACTGCCGTCTGGCCCAGCCGGTCGACCGCTCGCGAAATCTGCGGCGAGACCACCGCATTGGTGAGTGCATAGGTCGCCGACACGGCGCCTGCCAGCCAATATTCGCCATGTGCCTGGGAGAGCATAGCAACGATGCCAATCGGCGCCATGGCGATGGGAAGGCGTGCGAAAAAGCCGGCTGCGGAGAAGCCCTTGGCTCCAGGTGCCGCGAATATTTGCCTATACGGATTTGACATGGGACGATCCTTCCAGCTATCGGATAGAACACTTATATACGGAGCGTATGTGTTCAGAAATAATGCATACGCTCCGTATGTCAATGAAAAAGATACGCGGCGTATGCCAATGGAGAAGCCATGCGCAAACCGCGCCGGGAGATGATCGCAGAGACCCGCGGCAAACTTATCGCAGCCGGGCGGCGTGCCTTTGGCACGATCGGCTACGCGGAAGCCTCGATGGACGATTTCACCGGCGAAGCGGGGCTGACGCGCGGGGCCCTTTATCACCACTTCGGTGATAAGAAGGGTCTGCTGCAGGCTGTCATCGTGGAGATCGATGCTGAGATGACGGAGCGGTTGAACGAGGTCTCGGCCGCCGCTCCGACACGCTGGCAGGGCTTTGTCGACGAATGCTCCGCCTATATTGAAATGGCGCTTGAACCGGAAATCCGCCGTATCATGTTTCGCGATGGCCCGGCTGTCCTCGGCGACATCTCGCAATGGCAGAACACCCCCGGCTGTATCGCCGCCCTCTCCCGCAGCCTCGACCGACTCAAGGCCGATGGCGAGATCATCGACATCGACACCGAAACCGCCGCCCGCCTCATCAATGGCGCCAGCAGCCATATGGCGCTTTGGATCGCCAATGCCGAGAATCCGGAGGGGGTTTCGAAGCGGGCGGTCACGGGATTCAAGGCTATGCTGGAGAGCCTCCGCAGGCAGCAAAGAGGTGTTTGATTTCCTATTCAGGCGCCGTGGGCACCAGGTCGTTCCATGACGATCGTGTTCCCGCCTCTGTGTGCCGCCACACTCCGATACTTTTTTGGCATTTCTTGAAACATGCCAGATACGCAGACCCGTCAGACATCACTCCGTCACGAAATGTCGCCTCTGGGCGACAACAACATGGAGTGCCTCATGAAGAAGATAGACAATATTCTCGCCTGGCGCCGCCTTGCCCGCGGAGCAATGGTGATGGCGGTTGGACCAATGTTGCTGTTTTCAGCCGGCTACCTTGTGCCAGCGAGTGCCGCCGACCTCACATCGGACGGGGCGGCGACGCCGATCGGGGCCGACGAAACGATCCGCCCGTTCCAGATCCACGTTCCGCAGTCACAGCTTGACGACCTGCGCAAGCGCATTGCCGAAACGCGTTGGCCAGACAAGGAGACGGTGAGCGACGCCTCGCAAGGCATTCAGCTTTCGCGCGTCCAGGATCTGGTGCGTTACTGGGGCACTGATTACGACTGGCGCAAAGCCGAGGCTGAGCTCAATGCACTTCCGGAATTCATCACGACGATCGACGGGGTCGATATCCAGTTCATTCATGTACGATCGCGTCATCCCAACGCCCTTCCGGTCATTCTGACCCATGGCTGGCCGGGCTCGACCTTTGAGTTCATCAAGGCGATCGGCCCTCTTACAGATCCGACTGATTATGGCGGTAAAGCGGAGGACGCATTTGATGTCGTCATCCCTTCCATCCCCGGCTACGGCTTTTCGGGTAAGCCCACGGAGCTTGGCTGGGGGCCTGACCGCGTTGCCCGAGCATGGGACATGCTGATGAAGCGGCTCGGCTACGCGCACTACGTTTCCCAGGGTGGCGACCACGGCTCCGTTATCTCCGACGCGCTGGCGCGCCAGGCACCCAAGGGCTTGCTTGGTATCCATCTCAACATGCCGGCGACCGTTCCGGGCAATCTCACGAAGGCGATCAACAGCGGAGACCCGGCTCCTGCGGAACTGTCGGCGCCCGAGCGGAATGCCTATGAATCGTTGAGCACCTTCTTCGGCCGGAATGCCGCCTATGGGGCCGTGATGGTGACGCGTCCGCAGACGATCGGCTACTCGCTTTCCGACTCGCCGTCCGGCCTGGCTGCATGGATCTACGAAAAATTTGCGCAGTGGAGCGACAGTGAGGGCATTCCTGAACGCGTTTTTTCGAAGGACGAAATGCTGAATGACATCACGCTGTACTGGCTGACCAACACTGGGGCATCCTCGTCGCGGTTCTATTGGGAAAACAACAACAACAATTTCAGCGCAGACGCCCAGAAGACCAAAGAGATCAAGATCCCGGTGGCCATCAGCGTATTCCCAAAGGAGATCTACCAGGCGCCGGAGAGTTGGAGCAAGCAGGCCTATCCCACGCTGCATTATTACCACCGTGTCGATATGGGCGGTCACTTCGCCGCCTGGGAACAGCCCAAACTCTTCGCTGAGGAATTGCGAGAGGCGTTCCGGTCGGTGCGTTGATACACCGGCGGTAATACCCGTCCGGCGTGTCGACGTCGAGCGGGGCCGCGTCGCCAATCTCGACATCGAGCACGAGCAGGCCCGATGTGGCGATGGCGTTGCGCTGCCGACGCAGCCCTTACAATCCAGTGGGCGGTTTCGTCCACTGGATTGTGATCCTACTTCGCTGTAGAGCGAGGAAGGTATTTTGATGCCGAACCCATCCCTTTAAGGTGCGATTTTATGACAAAAAAAGTTTATCTCGCCGGTCCGGAGGTCTTCCTTCCCAATGCCCGTGAAATGCTCGACCGCAAGGCGGCACTTGCCCGTGAGGCGGGACTTATCCCGCTGTCGCCCGGCGATCTGGAAATCCCGCACACAAACTCGAAGCGCGAGCGGGCGGCTGCGATAAACGCGGTGGACGAGAAGATGATGATTGAGGCTGACGCTATCATCGCCAACCTGACGCCCTTTCGCGGCATTGCGGCCGATACAGGGACAGCCTTCGAACTCGGCTTTATGTGCGCAAGCGGTAAGCCTGTATTCGCTTACACGAATGTGGCTCGCGATCACAGCGGACGAGTGAGCGATCTTTATGGCGGGGCCATCGCCTATGATGGCGACGGTCGATTGCGAGACCCGAATGGAATTGCGGTCGAGGATTTCGGCCTGGCCGACAATCTGATGCTGCACGCCGGGATCGAGCGGCGCGGTGGCGTCCTCATCGTCGGAGACGCGGCGCGGGATGCGCTCTATACGGACCTTGCCGCGTTCAAGGCCTGTCTTGCCGCCGCCGTTGAAAAACTGCGCTCAGGCGCTCAATAATCAGCAGTCCCTCGGTCGACCGCTTGCAGCCCGCTTCACGCCGCCCGAGGGATCGCCGCTCAGTCGCGCATTGTGTGGGTGGACAAGTTTGAGAGTTAGACTAGCCGGACGGCGGCCAAGGGTCGGTATCATGGTCAGGATGCTGATGATTGGTGCTGCTGATCCGGTGCAACATCTGGGGATCGTCGGCGTAGGTCGGTCGCTCGCCCGGCACTTGGGCCAGGTTGGCGTACCAGGATACCCGGCTCTCGTTGCCGTATTGGTTTTCGGGCGGCGCCCGATCGGGCTCATCGAGGGTACCGACCAAAACTCCGATGTCGTCACCATCGGGATAATCGAAGATGAGTGGGGTGCCACAGTCACGGCAAAAACCACGTCGGCCGACGTCCGAGCTGCGAAAATAGCTGATTGCGCCACGCGTCAGGCGAAAAGCGGGCTTCATCACCGGGCAGATGATCGCGAACGGACCGCCCACAGCCTTCTGGCACATCCGGCAGTGGCAGATATGGACGTTTTGCGGCGGCTCCTCCAGCGCGTACCGCACGGCGCCACATTGGCAGCCACCCGTCAGAACGACGGTCTGCATGCGGACAAACCATGGAAAGATCGCGCTGGCTCGCGTTGTATTGGCGGAGTACGTATCACCTGGGGGCGAAATGGTTGAAACGGTGCCCCCGTTTGGTAAGGGTGTGTGTCCAGGGCGGAGGCGCCTTGCCAGCACCCAAAAGTAGCGTCTTCAGTGAGCATAGAGCCGGTCCTCACTTCTCCATTGCAGCACGTTTTCACACCTGCAACCGCGTCCTCAATAACAATTATTTCGCGGGATCGAAAGCCGTCTGTGACGACCTGTTCTGACGGACGTCAACGTCACCTGTGAATAAACATATCTCGACCCACCTTTAGCCGTGGTGGTTCCAGACCGAATGCAACCGGACCATCTCGCTGCCTTGTCCGCGAACTAGTTCTTCATTGCGCCACCGGCGGCCACGATATCGTCCGGCGTATCGACGTCGAGGCAAGCCGCATCGCCGACATCGACATCGAGCACGGGCAGCCCTGACGTCGCAATGATATCGCGCGCGCCGACGTCGCCCTCAAGTCTCAGCACTGCCTGTTTGAGAGCACGCGGCAGAATAACGGGATTGCCGGGCTTGCCGCGTGAGACGGCGCGCACGGCAGCCTCGCCGCCCGCATTGCGAAATGCGAAAATCAAGGCATCGAGATGTGCGGTGGAAAGGCCGGGCATATCGGCCAGCATGACGAGAATGCCGTCGGCGCCGTCGGCCCACTTTGATGAGACACCTGCCATCAGCGAACTCGCCATGCCGCTGGCGTAGTCGGGATTATCGATGAAAGTCAGATCGAGCCCATCGAGCGCGGCCTCGATCTCGCTCCTGCGATGGCCGGTGACGACAATGACGGATCCGGCATCCGCACCGAGCGCGATCAATGCCGACCGCCTCACGAGCGGCACGCCGTCGAATTCGGCCAGCAACTTGTGTTTCCCGCCCTCACCCATCCGGCTTGCCTTGCCGGCAGCGAGAACGACGATCGCGACCGACGCCTTAGGCATAAGCCACCAGTCTTGCCGCGGCGATATCAGCCAGAACCGACAGGGCGAGCGACGTTGCATCCCGTGTCGGGCCGAACATCCCGATAGGCGCCTTGATGCGAGCGATGTCGTCCCGTCTGAAAGGCATGGCTCTCAGCCGCTCGACACGTCGACGATGCGTCCGGGTGCTGCCGAGCGCGCCGATGTAGAACCCAGGCGAGGCAAGTGCGGTCTCGAGAATGGCAGCTTCGGCGTCAAGCTCATGATGCAGGAGCACGATGGCCGTGAAGGGATCGATGATGTCGGCAACCGGCCGGACGCCGCCCGGCGGCACGGCAATCACGTCGTAGCCGGAAGCCTCGGCCAGTCGTACGACGGCTTGCGCTTCGATCGTCTGCCCGGAAATGAGGACGCGGGTACGGGGACGGTAGACGGTCAGGAAATCTCGTTCGAGCCAGCACGTCCGTGGCAGCGGTTCTACCGGTTCGAGCGCCTGGCGCTCTGGCGAATATGCAAGGCCGGCTGCCTGCCTGCGTTCGAGACGCTCCAGCACATGCCGCAAAGCTGCGACATCTTTCAGGACATGGATTGCGACAGAGATTCCTCCACCACAGGGAAGGACGATGTCGAAGAAGGGCGAGCCGTCGCCGAACTTGACCATGCGGTCGCGCCCTTGCGCCATTGCCAGAAGCGCTTCGGAAGCGACGGCGGCTTCGACACATCCGCCGGAGACATAGCCGCAGAACCGCCCGTCTGCGGCGACCACCATATGAGCGCCGAGCGCGCGTGCAGCCCCGCCCCGGATGTCGACGAGGGTGGCAAGTGCCGCCGCGCCAAGACCATGGGCGTCTATCGCGAAGCGAAGCAGTTCCGCAGGGTCGTCGGTGGACGAGGCTCTGACGGGAATTGGCGCCGTGACGGGTGCAAGTGTCTGATCCATGGGAAATCCTACAGGAATTAACGACGGTCCGGCTTTCGCACCGCCGTCGACATAATCACGCCACGTCCGGCAGGCCGCCGATCAGCTTGTCAAGCCTCAGCGGGTAGTGCCGAACCCTGACGCCGGTCGCATTGTAAACGGCGTTGGCGATCGCTGCCGCAACGCCGCAAAGGCCGAGTTCGCCGACGCCCTTGGCCTTCATCGGCGAGGACATCGGATCGGTCTCGTCCATGAAGATCACCTCCTGGTGCGGAATGTCGGCATGCACCGCGACTTCGTAGCTGGCGAGGTCGTGATTGACGAAGAAGCCGCGGCGGGTATCGACCGCCAATTCCTCCGACAGCGCTGCGCCGGCCCCCATCGTCATCGCGCCGATGACCTGGCCGCGGGCGGTGATCGGGTTGAGGATGCGGCCCGCCGCGCAGACTGCGAGCATCTTGCGGATGCGGCTCTCACCGGTGGCAATGTCGACGCCAACCTCCACGAAGTGCGCTCCGAACGTCGATTGCTGATGGGTCTCGGTGAGCTCACCCCACTTGATCGTGTCCTCGCCGACAAGGCCATCCGGACCGGCAGCCTCGGCAAGGGGCACCGAACGATTGCCCGAGCGGACCTCTCCGTTCTCGAAGACGACGTCTTCGGAATTGAAGCCGAGCTTCTTGGCAATGGCTTCACGCAGCTTGACGCAGGCTGCATAGACGCCAGACGTGGAAGAGTTCGCACCGAACTGTCCGCCGGAGCCTGCCGAAACAGGAAAACGCGAGTCGCCGAGCTGGACGGCAACCTTGTCGATCGTGACACCCATCATTTCGGCGGCCGTCTGGGCGATGATGGTGTAGCTGCCGGTGCCGATATCGGTCATGTCGGTTTCAACCGTCACGACGCCTTCTTGGTCGAGCTTCACCCTTGCTCCGGAAGGAAGCACGAGGTTGTTGCGGAAGGCAGCGGCTACGCCCATGCCGACCAGCCAGTTTCCCTCCCGTTTGGAACCTGGTCTTCCCCGTTGACCCCAGCCAAACCGCTCTGCACCGAGCGTGAGGCAGCCGATGAGATTGCGCTGGGAAAAAGGCCGCTCCGGCTTCTCCGGATCGACCTGCGTGTCGTTGACGATCCGAAACTGCACGGGATCGATCTCAACTTTTTCGGCAATCTCGTCGATGGCGATTTCGAGCGCCATCAGTCCGGGGGCTTCGCCCGGAGCGCGCATGGCGTTGCCCTCTGGAAGGTGAAGTGTTGCCAGCCGCATCGCGGTCATGCGGTTCGCCCCGGCATAGAGAAGACGGGTCTGATTGACGGCGGTCTCAAGCTGACCGCCGGGTTGGTCGCCGGACCAACTTTCGTGCGCAATGGCGGTTATCTTGCCGTCACGCTCGGTTCCAATACGGATCCGCTGGATTGTCGCCGGCCGATGAGTTGTGTTGTTCGGCATGAGCGGTCGTGGAAGAGCGACTTTGACCGGCCGCCCGACCGCCTTTGCTCCGAACGCGGCAAGCACGGCGTCGGCTCGCAGGAAGAGCTTGCCGCCGAACCCGCCGCCGATGAACGGCGACATCAGATGGACCTTTTCCTTGTCGATACCGAGTGTGGTCGCCAGATCCGTGCGCCACCAGTCGATCATCTGACTTGACGTCCACACCGTCAGTTCATCGCCGCTCCAGGCAGCGATGGAAGCATGCGGCTCCATCATGGAATGGGATTGGTCGGGCGTCGTGTAGGTCGCGTCCAGAGTGACGGGCGCTGACCTGAAGGCAGCCTCGAAATCGCCGACTGCGGTATCGGGCTGCTGCGATTGGTCCGGCTTGACGGCTTTATCCTTTGCCTGGCCGAGATCGTACACACCCTTTTCTTCGGCGTAGTCGACCTTGACCAGAGCGGCTGCGGCACGCGCCTGCTCGAAGCTCTCGGCAACGACGACGGCGACTGTCTGGTGATAGTGCTGAACCTCGTCGCCGCCGAAGAGCTTGGCGGTGTTGAACTTGCCCTTCTTCCGTTCGCCGACGTCGAGTGTCGTCACGACGGCAAGCACACCCGGAGCCGTCTTGGCGGCGGAAACGTCCATGGAGGTGATGCGGCCCTTGGCGATGGCCGCGCCAACCGGATAACCATAGGCGTAGCGCATATTCGGATCGTGCCACTCATAAGCATACATTGCCCGCCCGGTCGTCTTGAGCTGACCGTCGATCCGGTGGATCGGCTGTCCGACGACCTTCAGATTGTCGATCGGGTTGGTTGTCGCTGGCGTATCGAACTGCATGGCTCAACCCCTTGCTTCGGCAATGACGGCGCCGAGCGTGCGCTCGACCAGATCGACCTTGAAACGGTTCTGTTCGGTCGGATGGGCATCGGCAAGAAGAACGCCTGCCGCCGCCCGCGCGCCTTTCGGCAGCTCGGCTTCGGCTGCCTCGATGCGCCATGGCTTGTGGGCGACGCCGCCGACGGCGATCCGTCCTGTGCCGTCCGATTGGATTACGGCTCCGACCGAGACGAGTGCGAAGGCATAGGAGGCGCGGTCTCGGACTTTACGATAGATGTGCTTGCCGCCGATCGGGGGCGGCAGCAGGACCGCCGTGATGAACTCGCCGCGCTCGAGAACGGTCTCCAAATGGGGCGTGTCGCCGGGCAACCGGTGAAGGTCGGCAATCGCAATCGCGCGGCGACTGCCGTCGGCCTTGACGGTTTCCACAACAGCATCGAGCGCCCGCATGGCGATGGCCATGTCACTCGGATGCGTGGCGATGCAGGATTCGCTGGTGCCGACGACGGCATGCTGGCGGCTGAAGCCGCCGATGGCGGAACAGCCGCTGCCGGGCTGCCGCTTGTTGCACGGCTGGTTCGTGTCATAGAAATAGGGACAGCGCGTGCGCTGCAGAAGGTTGCCGGCCGTGGTTGCCTTGTTGCGCAATTGCCCGGAGGCGCCGGCGACCAGGGCCCTGGAGAGCAGGCCGTAGTCACGGCGAACGGTCTCATGGGCGGCAAGATCGGTGTTGCGGACCAAGGCGCCGATGCGCAGCCCGCCCTCCGGCGTGGGTTCGATCTTGTCGAGGCCGACACCGTTGACGTCGATCAGATGCGTCGGCGTCTCGATCTCGAGCTTCATCAGGTCGAGGAGATTGGTGCCGCCGGCGATGAACTTGGTCTCAGGATTTAAGGCGGCCGCCTTGGCCGCGGCCTCGACGGACGAGGCGCGTTCATAGGTAAAGGCTCTCATGCTCTTATCCCCGCGACTTCCGAAATGGCATCGAGAATGTTGGAATAGGCGCCGCATCGACAGATGTTACCGCTCATGCGTTCGCGGATCTCGGCCGCAGTGACAGCCGCCTGAGCCGTAAGGTCGCCGGTGACGTGGCTCGGTATGTTCGCCTTGATCTCCTCGAGCACGGCCACGGAGGAACAGATCTGTCCCGGCGTGCAGTAGCCGCACTGGAAGCCGTCATGCTTGACGAAGGCCGCCTGCATCGGATGAAGGTTTTCAGGCTGGCCGAGGCCTTCGATCGTGGTGATTTGATCGCCTTCGTGCATCACCGCCAGCGTCAGGCAGGCGTTGATGCGGTGGCCGTCGACCATCACGGTGCATGCACCGCATTGGCCGTGGTCGCATCCCTTTTTCGTGCCTGTGAGATGCAGGTGCTCGCGCAGCGCGTCGAGCAGCGACGTTCTGTTGTCGACCTCGAGATCACGGTTCTCGCCGTTGACCGCGAAAGAAACTTTCGATGTATAGGCCATTTCATTTCCTGGGGACTGTGCCGCTGCGGGCGCGACGGCTCCGGTGACCGCAATCGCTGCGGCCGACGAGATAAGTAGATCTCGACGGGAAAGTTCCAGTTGTGTCTGGCTTGGCATGAAGTGTTCCACCTTGCTCGTTGGACATAGGCGCGCGTCGACGCCGTCTGCTGAGGTAGTGCAACTCCGCCGTCTGATTAGTCCCTTTCCGTTGCATACGGTTATCGATCTAGCTCATGAATTCCCCGAGCCGCGCTCGTATGATGCTGCGAGCCACATATTCAGTAAAGTCGGATTGGATGCTGAAGCGCCCGCGGAGTAACGGCCGCCGATGCGCGCGAAAAAAAGCAGCGCCATGCGCAAAAAATGATGCTTTTCCGGCTTATCTTTATTCCCTACTCCCTATCGAAGCAGGTGACGAAAAGGGATGACCGCATGCCCACGCCGTTTTACTGGAACGAGCTCAACACATATGATTTTGCCGGCCTCTCCCCCGAGACCACGATTGCTATCCTGCCTATCGCCTCGACCGAACAGCACGGCCCGCATCTGCCGGTCGCAACGGATGTCGCGATCGCGACCGGCATGCTGGCGGAGTTGAAGCGGCAGCAGCCGGAGGATCTGGATATCCTGGTTCTTCCGACACAGGAGATCGGCAAGGCCAACGAACACATCTACGGCCCCGGCACTCTGTCGCTCAGTGCCGAACTACTCATCCCCGTCTGGACGGCGATTGGCGCAAAGGTTGCCGAAGCCGGGCTGCGGAAGATGGTGATCGTCAACTCCCACGGCGGCAATGTCGACATCATGAGCATCGTCGCGCGCGAACTGCGCGTGCGCCATCAAATGGCGGTGGTCTCCACCCAATGGGGCCGTTTCGGTCATCCGGAAGGCATGGTCAGCGATCACGAGAGCAAATACGGCATCCACGGCGGTGATGTCGAGACGTCGTTGATGCTCAACTTCCGCCCCGAACTGGTGCGCATGGACAAGGCCCAAAACTTTGCCTCGAAGGCCGAAGGGATGCGAGAGCAATCGAAATTTCTTCAGCCTCTGCCGCCGCATTCGCTGGCCTGGATCGCGCATGACCTCAATCCCTTCGGCGTGGTCGGCGATGCCTCGATCGCCACAGCCGAAAAGGGCGAGGCGATCTGCCGCCATCAGGTCAAGGGGTTTGTCGAGCTGCTCCAGGATCTCAAGGCCTATCCGCTTTCGAATCTCTATGTGAAATAGGCTCAGCCGCGGGTTTCACATCCGGTGGGATATGACCCTTGGCCTGCAATTCCTGCACCAGGCCGAGCAGTTCGGCGAGCAGATATTCGACGAAAAGGCTGGTGGCCGCGTCGAGGGGCGCGCGGGCACGCGCAAACAGCTTCATCTGCTGGTAACGCGCATGCGGCTCGGCGATCGGCCGGAAGACAAGTTCACCGCGCCGGCATTCGGTGATGACGTCGAGCGGATTGAGCAGCGTCAGCCCTGTGCCGCATTTGACAAGCTGTTTCAGCATCTCCGATGCATTGGTTTCCAGCACCGGCTCGACCGAGATGGGCAGGCGCGCAAAAGCAAGGTTGATCACCTCGCGCAGGCTGGTGCCCGGCTGCGCCAGAACCAGTTTTTCCTGGGTGACATCGGCAAGGTTGATCGGCCCGGGGCCGATCAGCTGATGCCCCGGCGGCAGCACGACACCGATCGGGATATCGAAATTTCCGAGGGTGCGGATGCCGGGCATGGCGGGGATGTTGAAGCCGAGACCGATATCCACCTCGCCTGATACAACAGGGCTGGCCGTCGTGCCGCCGGTATCGTTGCGCAGCTGGACGAAGACGCGCGGATGCTCTGAAAGAAAGCGCGCGATGATTTCGGGCAGCGGCCCGGCGGCAAGCCCAACGGTCGTCACCATGCGCACCTTGCCTGCCTGCTGCATCTTGAGGCTGCGGATGCGCCCCTCCAGGCGCTCATAATTCTTCAGCACGTCCCGAATATGCTCGATGCAGAGTTCGCCGGCAGCCGTGAGCCGCAGGCCACGCGGCAGCCGCTCGAAAAGCGGCGCCCCGATCTCATCCTCCAGCGCCAAAATCTGCCTGTTGACCGCCGACGACGCCACGTTGAGGCGCGCGGCCGCCTTGCGGATCGAACCGCAACGGGCGATCTCATTGATGTAAAGAAGGCGTCTGGAGTGCAACATGATCTCTCCAATGCATAAATTTTGCGCATGGCGCACAAATTATCTTCAGCTTTCCCAGAGATGCCGAAAAGGCATCAATGCGCACGAATTTTGATGCTTTTCAAAGCGCATGGCAATGGCTCAAATTCCCTCAAAAGGGGGCTGAGCAAGGCTTCCCTCGGCTCAAAAAGGGAACTGCCAACCATGTTGAAAGCACAGACGAAGATGCAATTCCTGCGCTGCCTCGGCCTCGCCTCGGTACTTGCCGCCGCCTCGCCGGCGCTCGCCCTCGACAAGGTGAGCTACGGGACGAACTGGCTTGCCCAGGCGGAACATGGCGGCTTCTACCAAGCCGTCGCCGACGGCACCTATGCAAAATATGGCCTCGACGTCACCATCGTGCAGGGCGGCCCGAATGCTGCAAACAGCGCGCTGCTGATCTCCGGCAAGCTCGATTTCTACATGGGCGGTCCGCAGGGAGAGGTATCCGCCGTCGAACAGGGCATTCCGCTGGTCGATGTCGCAGCAATCTTCCAAAAGGATCCCCAGGTGCTGATCGCCCATCCGGATAACGGCATCGACAAGTTCGAGGATCTCGCCAAGCTGAAAACGTTGTTCCTCAGCAAGGACGGCTACCTCACCTATTTCGAATGGATGAAGGCCAACTTCAAAGGCTTCAAGGACGAGCAGTACAAGCCCTATAACTTCAGTCCCGCGCCCTTCCTTGCAGACAAGGACTCAGCTCAGCAGGGGTACCTGACCTCCGAACCCTACGAGATCCAGAAGCAGGCAGGCTTCGAGCCGAAGGTCTTCCTGCTCGCCGACAACGGCTACTCGCCCTATTCGACGATGATCACGACGACGCAGACAATGATCGACGGCAAACCCGACGTCGTGCAGCGCTTCGTCGATGCCTCGATCGAAGGCTGGTACAACTACCTCTACGGCGACAACGCCAAGGCGAACGAACTGATCAAGAAGGATAATCCTGAAATGACGGATGGCCAGCTCGCCTACTCCATCGCCAAGATGAAGGAATACGGGATCATCGAATCCGGTGATAGCCTCGACAAGGGCATCGGCTGCATCACCGATGCGCACTACAAGACGTTCTTCAACGAGATGGTGGCGATCAAGGTCTTCAAGCCGGAGACGGACTACACCAAAGCCTTTACGACGAAGTTCGTCTGCAAGAGCACCGGCGTGGCACTGAAGAAGTAGGCCGACTGACGGCTCTCCTGGTCCGCCATCGAGGATGTGGCGGGCCGTATCCTCCCGCATGAACGAGACAGCAATGCTCCCAGCAAACGCCCAGGCGGTATCCCCGAAAGAGACGCGCAAGCAGCCGCTTGTTGTCATGCAGTCGGTCTCGAAGGTCTTTTCCAGCGGCACTGCCGCGCTTTCGAACATGTCGCTCACGGTCGAAAGCGGCGAGTTCGTCAGCCTGCTCGGCCCTTCCGGATGCGGCAAGTCGACGGCGCTGCGCATCATAGCCGGTCTCGGCGATGTCACCTCGGGAACGATCGACTGGCCGAGTTCTCGCATCAATTCCAGAGGTCTGCCGGAGGGCGATATCGGCTTTGTCTTCCAGGAGCCGACGTTGATGCCCTGGAAGAACGTGTTCGACAATGTCCATCTGCCGCTGAGGTTGAGGGGCGTTTCGAAGGCAGCCGCGCATGATCAAATCATGGAAGTGCTGACCACCGTCGGCCTTCAGGATTTTGCCAAGGGCTATCCGCGCGAACTTTCCGGCGGCATGAAGATGCGCGTCTCGATCGCCCGTGCGCTGGTGACGAAGCCGAAGCTGCTGCTGATGGATGAGCCTTTCGCCGCGCTCGATGAGATCACCCGCCAGAAGCTCAACGACGACGTGCTGCGGCTATGGAAAGCGACCGGCATTACGGTGATTTTCGTGACGCATTCGGTCTTCGAGTCCGCCTATCTCTCGAACCGCATCGTCGTGATGAAGGCAAGGCCCGGGCGCGTGCATGCCGACGTCCCGCTGATCACCAGCCTCGAACGCGACGCGCACTACCGCACCTCGGAGGAATACCGCAAGGCCTGCGAAACGGTGTCGCATTCGCTGATCGGGGCGATCAATTCGGCAGGGGATCATTGATGAGCGACGAAACAGACACATCGCCGCTGCTCGTTAAGGGTACCGCAAGCGCAAGGCGCCGCGATCTTGCGCTGCGCATCGCCATCCCCTTCCTCGTCATCGCCCTGATGATCCTCGTCTGGTACGCCTATGTGAAACTGTCGGGCGTGCCGCCTTATATCCTGCCAGGACCGGCCGCTGTGGCAAACGCCTTCGTGACGGATTGGGGTACGCTTGCCCCTGCCCTCTGGGTCACCACCAAGATCACCTTCATCTCACTGATGCTGGCGCTTGCCGGCGGCGTCGGCTTTGCGATCTTTCTCGTGCAGTCGCGCTGGGTCGAGCTTGCCTTCTATCCCCTTGCCGTCATCCTGCAGGTAACGCCAATCGTCGCCATCTCGCCGCTGATCCTGATCTACGCGCCCTCCACGCAGGTTGCGCTGCTGATCTGCGCCTTCCTCGTCGCCTTTTTCCCGATCCTGTCGAATATGGTCCAGGGCCTGAAGAGCGTCGACCACAATCTGATCAACCTCTTTGAGCTCTACGGCGCCTCGCGCTGGCAGACGCTGCTCTTTCTCAAACTGCCTGCCGCACAACCCTATTTCATGACCGGTCTTCGCATCGGCGGCGGCCTGGCGCTGATCGCCGCCGTCGTCGCCGAATTTGCCGCGGGCTCTGCCGGTGCCGGCTCCGGTCTCGCCTTCCGCCTGCTGGAAGCACAGTACCGGATGAACATACCGCGGCTCTTTGCGGCGCTGTTGATGCTCTCCATGCTTGGGGTGGCGATCTTCGGCCTCACCACCTTCATCGCCTGGTTGAGCCTTCATCGCTGGCATGAAAGCAGCATCAAACGGGAAAACTGATGACCTATTCCTTCATATCCCCGCCGAATGCGGCCCGCTTCGTGCTGAGCAATGCGACGGTGCCCGCCATCACCGTCGAGCATCTCGACGTGCCGGTCAAGGAAGGGCTGGCCACGGTCGATATCGTCATCAGCGACGGCATGATTGCCGCCATCCGGCCGGCCGGCGCTGCACCCGCCGATTATGCCAGGACCGATCTTAAGGACGGCATGGTCTGGCCGTGCTTTGCCGATATCCATACCCATCTTGACAAAGGCCATATCTGGCCGCGCCAGGCCAATCCCGACGGCAGCTTCATGGGTGCGCTCGATGCCGTCAGGGCCGACCGGGAAGCCAACTGGTCAGCCGCAGACGTCAAACGGCGCATGGAATTCTCGCTCCGCTCCGCCTATGCCCATGGCACCAGCCTGATCCGCACGCACCTGGATTCGCTTGCGCCCCAGCATCGCATCTCCTTCGAGGTTTTTGCCGAAATCCGGGATGTCTGGAAGGACAGAATTGCGCTGCAGGCGGTCGCCCTCTTCCCGCTGGATGCCATGGCAGACAGCGCCTTCTTTGCCGATCTCGTCACAACAATCCGACAGAACGGCGGCCTGCTTGGCGGCGTCACCCGGATGGGGCCGGAGCTTGTCTGGCAGCTCGACACGCTCTTCAGGACTGCCGCAGAGCAGGGCCTGGATGTCGATCTGCATGTCGACGAGACGGATGATCGCGGCGCGGAAACACTGAAGGCAATCGCCGAGGCCGTGCTGCGCAACGGGTTCGAGGGCAAGGTGACCGCCGGTCATTGCTGCTCGCTCGCCCGCCAGGACGAAGACACCGCCGCGCGCACCGTCGAGTTGGTCGCCAAGGCGGGTATCGCGGTCATCTCACTGCCGATGTGCAACATGTATCTGCAGGATCGCTATCCCGGCCGCACCCCGCGCTGGCGCGGCGTCACGCTGTTCAAGGAACTGGCCGCCGCCGGTGTCGCGACCGCGGTCGCATCCGACAATACCCGCGACCCCTTCTATGCCTATGGCGACCTCGATCCGGTGGAGGTCTTCCGCGAGGCCGTGCGGATTCTGCATCTCGATCACCCGCTCGATACCGCCGCCCGTGTCGTCACCACCTCGCCCGCCGCCATCGTCGGACGGCCGGACAAGGGCCGCATCGCCGCCGGCGATCCGGCCGATCTCGTGCTCTTCAGCGCGCGGCGCTGGAGTGAATTCCTGTCCCGTCCGCAGTCTGACCGCGTCGTGCTTCGCCGCGGCAAGGTGATCGACCGCAGCCTGCCGGATTACCGTGAACTCGATAACGTCGTTGGAGCCTGACATGGCCGATTATCAGAAGATCAAAAAGGAACTCGAAGGCATCGCCGTTGAGGATAATCCGGCGCTGGTTCGCCAGAAGAGCCGGGATTTCTACTGGTATTCGCCTGTACTCAAAGCCCAGCTCGACAATGTGACGGCCGATCTCGTCGTCACGCCGAAGACCGAGGAAGAGGTCATCCGGACGCTGAAGGTCGCCTATGCCCATGGCGTTCCGGTGACGCCGCGTGGCGCCGGCACCGGCAATTACGGCCAGGCAATGCCGCTTTCCGGCGGCATCGTGCTGAACCTTGCCGCCATGGACAAGATCAAGGAGATCCATCCCGGCCGCGTCATCTGTGAACCCGGCATCGTGCTTGCCCAGCTCGACAAGCAGACCAAGGCCCATTCCGGCCAAGAGCTGCGTTTCCATCCCTCCACCGCGCAGACGGCGACGGTCGGCGGCTTCATCGCCGGCGGCTCGGGCGGCGTCGGCTCGATCACCTGGGGCGGCTTGCGCGACCTCGGCAACATCCTGCGCCTGCGCGTCGTCACCATGGAAGCCGAACCGCGTGTCCTCGATCTCACCGGCTGGGATCTCCAGAAGGTGAGCCACGCCTACGGCACAAACGGCATCATCACGGAGATCGAGATGCCGCTTGCACCTGCCTATGACTGGGTCGATGTGCTCGTCGGTTACGACGACTTCATGGAAGCGGTGCGCTTCTCAGACGCACTGGCGAAATGCAACGGCATCCTCGTCAAGGAGATCGCACCGATTGCCGCTCCCATTCCTTGCGACTATTTCACCCGCCACAAGCCCTACATCCGTCAGGGCCAGTCGATCGCCGTGCTGATGATCGCGCCGCACTCCATGGATGCTTTTCTTGCCTTCACAGCGGCGCAGAAGGGCGAGATCATGTTCCGCTCCGACAAGGTGGAAAGCATGCGCGGGATCCCGCATGCCTATGAGCTTGCCTGGAACCACACGACATTGCGTGCGCTGAAGGTCGACCCGAGCTTCACCTATCTGCAGGTGCAATATCCGGGGCCGGATCATGTCGCCAAGGTTCGGAAGATGGTCGAAATCTTCGGTGACGAAGTTCCGGGTCATCTCGAATTCATCAAATTCGACGGACAGATCCAGTGCTCCGGGCTGCCGCTGGTGCGCTATACCACCGAGGAGCGGCTGGAGGAGATCATCAAGATCCACCAGGACAATGGATGCCCGATTTTCAATCCGCACCGCTATACGCTGGAAGAAGGCGGCATGAAGCGCACCGACGCGGTGCAGCTCGCCTTCAAGCAGGAAACCGATCCGAAGGGCCTGCTCAATCCCGGCAAGATGATCGCATGGGATAATCCCGATTTCGATTTCAACGCCGGCAAGAACTATCTCTTCCCCGGCCTGGCGGCCCTGATGGAGGCCTCATGAGGGTTCTCGTCCTCCACTCTCACCCGGTCGAGGAAAGTTACGGCAAGGCGCTTTACCGGCAAACCATCGAGAGCCTTGAGAAGGCCGGGCATGTTGTGGATGGCTGCGACCTCTATGAAGAGCGGTTCGATCCAGTGCTCTCGCGCCACGACCGGCTCGTCTATCACGACTATCCGGAAAATCTGAAGCTAGTGGAATCGCATGTCGAAAGGTTGAAGGCGGCCGAGGCGCTGGTGATCTGCACCCCGATCTGGAACTTCGGCTTTCCGGCAATCCTGAAGGGATATTTCGACCGCGTCTGGCTGCCGGGCGTTTCCTTCGAGCTGGTCGACGGCAAGGTGGAATCGCGGCTACGCCACATCCGCAAGCTCGCAGCCGTCCTGACTTATGGCGCAACGCCCTTTCGGGCTTTCGTCGCCGGCAACCCGCCGAAGAAAATCGTCAAGCGCGTGCTGAGGGCGCAGATCAATCCGCTGAGGCCGGTGACGTTCCTAGCCCATTACGACATGAACAATTGCACGCCGGAGACGCGCGCAAAATTCCTCGACCGCGTCGGAGACGCGATGAAGCGCTTTTAGAAGATTTTCGCAGCCGTCACCTCGACCTCGACGAGAAACTCAGGGCGGGTAAAGCCGCCGATGACGAGCAAGGTGGAAACCGGCTTCGGATCGAGCGTATAGCGATCCCGTACAGCCATATAGGCTGGGAAATCCTCGCGGCGGGTGACGAAGCCTGAAATGCGGATGACGTCGGCAAAACTCATTTCCGCCTCCTGCAAGATCGCCTTGATCGCCTCGAAGCAGAGTTCCGCCTGAGCAGTGATGTCGCTCGGAACAGTATCGTCGAGACCAATACCAAGCTGGCCCGACGTGACGAGCAGCGCGGCGCCGGGCGGCACCAGCAGGCCGTGATTGTAATTTCCGAAAGGCCGGCGCACCGAGACCGGATTGAAAGTTTTTTTCATCGATCTGAAATTTTCCGAGGGCTGCAGACATCGAGCCTACAGGATGCGGCGGGATATGAGAATATCGCTGCGTCCATAATGTTTTGCGACAGAAAGCAGGACGACCGCCTTGAACGGAATCGAATCATCGGCCTCGGAGTGCATCGCGTGGAATTTTAGTACGTTAGACGCGTCAAGGCACGCTCGCTGTCCCCGCCCCTTCGTTAGACGACCAAAAAAGCACCAGTCTGGTATTGGTGCAGCGTACTCCAAGCCGGGAGACGTATGCGCATCTGTTTCGCGCTGAGCCGTTCAAGAGCCGCTCAGTGGAACTCTTTCTGCTATAACGTCTGAGGCCATCGCGAACCCAGCTCGTCAGTGGATCAAGGTAGCTCAGTCGGACGCCGTTATTGGAGGCGATCCAACGGACGTCCATATTCGACAAGCCCCTCGCGTGTTCTTGTAGTTAATTAGAGAGGTGCTGAGCCAGCCGAAGGTGTTCTTGGGGGCGAGTTCGACGCGCTTTCGATAGGGCATGCTGCTGACCTGGGAGAGCCACAACGTCCGCTTTTCGGTGGGGTGTTTCATCGTGTTTTCCTCGGACATCACTTGAACTGGGCCATCGTGGTTTCGAACGAGCGCTTCGCCTGTTCGGCGAGCGGAAGTTTGCGATAGGTCTCGCTGATGATCTCGACACCCCAAGGACCTTCGTAGCCGGCGTTCTGGACGGCCTTGATGAATTCTTTCGGCTTGAGCACGCCTTCGCCCGGCAAGCGGCGATGATAGATAGTGTCTTCCCACAGGAGGCCCTTCACGTCGGCGTCCGCGTCGTCCAGCTCGATCGAGCCGATGAATCGGGACGGAATCTTCTCGATGTCCTTGTAGGGGATGCCGCCGCGGGCCATGTGCCAAATGTCGATGAGCAAGCCGCCATTGGGCTGATCGGCACCTTCCACGATCGCACGCGCCAGTTCCAGCGTCCGGACGTTGGAGAAGGGCATGATCTCCATGACCACCCTGACGCCGTACTCGGCGGCGTCACGGCAGACTCCGGCGAACGCCTCGCGCATGCGGTCGACGTCAGGCGTCATTTCCGCCTCGGTCGGTGCATACAGATCGCTTCCGAGGCCGGGAGCTATCTTGAGATTGCGGACGCCGAGACCCTGGGCCACCTCGAGCATCTCCGTTCGCATGACGTCCGACTTCGCCCGGCGCTCTCCGTCCAAATACCAGCCGGAGAGAAATTCGTACTCGAGGTATTTGATGTCGTTGTCATCGATGATCCGCTTCATTTCCTTCAGGCCCATCTGAGCGGCCGTGGCTTGGACATCGGCGTGGATAAGGCCCATGCCCCTGTAGCCGACCTTGGCGGCCGCCTCGACGCGATCCTTGAAGGGGATCGGGCTGATTTCGGTCGGACCGAACGGATAGACGTCGCCTCCGAGTGTGAAGAACGCCGCCAGCAACTCGATGCCGTTTTTTCCAGTCATTTCCATTACTCTCCTGACGACATCGCGCCGCCTGCGTTTTAGATGACCCTTTGTACACTGAAGCGCTGGCGCGATAAATCACGCGCCATTGATCAACATTGTAGCCTACAGATATGCAATGGGTGGGTTTAGATAGATCGGATGCTGCCGCCGTCCACGCCCCAAACCGACGACGTGACAAAGCTGGCGAGGTCGGACGCAAGGAAGACCACCACGTTGGCGACCTCTTCGGGCGTCCCGAGACGTTCGAGGGGAAGCTGCCGCAGCTTCATCTCATGTTCGACAGCCGCCTGGGGCTCCATCTTGTGGAACGCGCCCATCGTCTCGGCGAAGCCACCAGGCTTCGTCCAGAACGGCGTCCAAATCGGACCCGGCGCGACGGCGTTGACCCGCACATTCTTGCCTTCGGCGCGCGCGAGACCCTTTGTGAGGGCAAGAACTGCAGCTTTCGACGTCGAATAATCGATCGGTACCGGTTCAGGCTGACGGGCGAGATCGGAACCGTTGTTAACGATGACGCCCTTTCGCTCGCGGAGGATCGGAAGCAGCTTCCGGGTCGCGCGAACGTAGCTCATGAAATTGAGGGAGAAGGTCTTCTCCCATTCTTCGTCGGTCAGTTGGTCAAAGGTACGGATCGCGCCTGAGCCGACATTGTTCACCAGCACGTCCACCGCGCCGCCCGTCGCCTTGAGCAACTCGTCGAGGCCCGCCGATACGCCGGCCCCCGTGGACAGGTCCGCTTTCGCGGTGTGGGCCATGCCGCCCGCTGCGGCGACTTCGACCTTGACCTCGGCCAAGGCCTGCTCGTCGATGTCTACGAGGCCCAACGTTGCGCCTTCCCGTGCGAACGCCACCGCGGTCGCACGACCGATGCCGTTGGCGGCACCCGTGATGAAAACAATTTTACCCTTCAGTCCGGTGTCCATTTCTCTCTCCCATAGGATCGTTTCAAATATGGCGGGCGCGTCAGATCGAAGCGCCCTCCTCCCCAGTTCGGAAATCAAAGCTCGTGGTCAGTCCCCCGTCGGCGACGAGGTCAGCGCCTAGAACCGCCGTCGAGCCACTCGACAAAAGGAACATCGCGGCCTGGGCGACTTCGCGCGCCTCCAGGATGCGGCCGCCGGGCTGGCGCGCTGATCGCGTCGCCAGGAACCTGTCGCTGTCGGTGGCGGATTCAAGGTGACGCTTGAAGAGGCCGGCCAACATGGGTCCGGGGCTGAGAACATTGACGCGGACGCCACTTCGGGAGTGGTCGACCGCGACCGTGCGGGCCAACTGCCGCACCGCTGCTTTCGTGGCGTTGTAGATGCCGAGCTGCTGCTCTGCCAAAATGGCGTTGACGCTGGCCACAGCCACGATCGCCCCATCATGGGCCTCGATCATCAGCGGCAGCAGGGATTTGATCGCCAGGGCAGTGCCCACGACGTTCACGTTGAGCGCCCGGGAGATGATCGCAGGCGTGGCGTCCAAGATCGTGCCGACGTCTAGGATGGCTGCAGACGTCACGAGACCGATGCGTTTCGCGTCCGAAGACCTCAGACGGGCGACGATCTTGTCCCAGGTCGCCTCGCCGGCGACATCTCCCGGGACATGGTGATATCCCGCAAGAGCGGCGAGATCGTCCTGAGCAGCCGAGAGATCGACCCCGACGGTCGCCACACCCGCTTCGACGAGCAGACTGCAAAGTTCATGCCCGAGGCCGGACGACGCTCCCGTCACCACTACGGTGTCAGGAAGTTCGAAGGTGAGTTGCGGCATCGTCATTTCTCCTTGGCGGTGTCTTTTTTCGTGGCGAGCACGAAGTCCCAGCTGACAGACCAGAAGGGGCCATCGAAGCCGAGCTCGTATGCCCGTGCGGGATCGGTCACCTTCTCGAAGTCCGCTATTAGCGAGTCCTTCACGCCGAAGACCGAGTCCTCGGCCAAGTATTGGCAATCGGGTGTGAAGATGTGGGTGATGACGGGATCGTAACCTGGCGCGCTCACGATGAAATGAATGTGCGCGGCCCGATTGGGATGCCTGCCCAGATGCCCAAGCAGCTTGCCGACCGGACCGTCATCGGGGATGGGGTAGTAGCGGGGTTTCACGGCTCGGTACCAATACGAGCCGTCGCGCTCAGAGGTGAAGACGCCGCGAAGATTCCAGTCGGGCTGAACGTCCTTTTGCTGCACGTCATAGAACCCGTCGTCGTTTGTTTGCCAGACGTCGACGAGCGCGCCGGCGATCGGCTTGCCATCGGTGTCGACGACATGTCCGCACACGACCATCGGCTCTCCCTTGCCGTCCAGGCAAATGTTAGTCCCGTTGGCGTAGCGCGGAGCGGCTGGCACATAGAACGGTCCGAGGATCGTGTTCTCCGTCGCACCGTTGGGGCGACGGTGGTTGATGGAATCGACCAACATCGAGACGCCGAGAGTATCTGAGAGCAAGATGAACTCCTGACGCCAATCCGAACACATCTGCCCGACCTCGGTGAGAAACTTGATGCCCTGAAGCCATTCCTCGTGCGAGGGCTCGATTTCCTTGATGGCGGCGTGGAGGTGCTTCACCAGGACGGACATAACCTCGCGCAGGCGCGGATCGACGTCCGGCCCCATTCTTGCGTTCACGACGTCGACCGAAGTCTCCTCCTCGAAGTACGGATATTTTGGCTTCGACCCTTCGGCTTTGCTCATCTCAGACATTCTCTATCCTCCTCGGCCCGAATTGCTCGCCATCAAATGGCCGAAGCGTCGCCCGCATAGGCGCGGGCGATCAGCGCGCGGATGCCGTCGCGCTCCAATGGTTGGGGGTTCCAGTACGGGTTGGCCAGGGCGCGTTCGGTCGCCACGTCGATACCGTGTTCCGGCATGCCGATCTCTCGCAGGGACCTCGGCGCTCCGATCCGGCCCGCGAGTTCGAAAAGCGCCGCAGCAGGGTCCGGACGACCAAGCACGTCCCGGAGTTTTTCGATCACTTCGGGGATGGCGGGCGCGTTGTAAGCGAGCGCGTGCGGCAGGACCACCGTGTGGGTTTCCGCATGTGGCAAATCGAACGAGCCGCCCAGCGTGTGGCAGAGCTTGTGATGAAGGGCCATGCCGACCGAACCCAGGCAGATGCCGCAGAGCCACGCGCCGTAGAGAGCGTCGCTGCGCGCGGCGCGATCGGACGGGTCGTCATGTATCAGCGGCAGCGAACGCGCCAGGGCCCGGATCGCCTCCAGCGCCATCAGGGAGACGACGGGGTTCCGTTCCTTGGCGTAAAGCGCCTCGATCGCATGGGCGATGGCGTTCATGCCGCTGGTGCCAGACATGCCGACCGGGAGCGTGAGCGTGAGGTCCACGTCGTAGATGACCACCTCAGGAAGAATCTTCGGGCTGCTCTGCGTGACCTTCTGCCCGTCCTTGGTCTCGCCCAGGATCGGCGTCATTTCCGATCCCGCGTATGTAGTCGGGGCGACGATCTGAGGCAGGTCGGTCCGCAGCGCGATCGCCTTGGCCAACCCTGTGGTCGATCCGCCACCGACTGCGATGAGGCCGTCGACCTTCTTGTCGGCCACGACCCTCATCGCGTCCTCGGTCACATCGACGGGCGTGTGCATCGTGGCGCGAGAATAGACCCCGACTGAGCTCGCCCCAAGAAGCGCGGACAGCTTCTCCGCATCCCCGGCCTGTGGCGGCGTCGCCAGGACCAGAACACGCTTCAGCCCAAGGCGGTCGACTTCCGCAGGAAGCAGGGCCAGCGTTCCCGACCCGAAAATCACTCTGGCCGGCTGGCCGTTATAGACGAAAGACTGCATGTCGGTTCCTCGAATTCCCAGCCTCGATTGGACCGGACGTCCTGCGTTCTTAGCGATTGTCGACGCGCTTCAAGAACGGGTTGATGTCCACTTGGCGCCAGACGTTGGCATGGGCGAACGGGTCGTTTTTGTTGAACGCGATCACATCGCCGATCTGGTCGGCCTCAAAAACGAACAGCGACCCGATCATGGTCTCGCCGTCGGCGGCGACAAGCGGTCCCGAAATTACAGTCTTTACCGTGCCTGCGGAGAGGTACGCTTTATGGGCGTCGTAGTTCGCCTGGCGGCGCGGCAGGCCATCCGCGTGGTCGAGGCAATGAACCGCAAAGAGCATGAACTTTCCTTTCATCGTTCTCCCTCGAAGATCAGCTCGGAGGAGTGGTGGCGGGTCGAAAGCTGGCCGGGTATCAATCCTTCACGTTGTCCTGAGGGCGATACAACCGACTGTGATTTCGCCCGACATCAGGTCGAAGTCGACGCTCTTTGAAGCGCGGCCGGCGTATGTCTTCCGAAGCCCCGGCACATTCAGGGTCGGCGTCGGCTTGAGGTCTTGGGACTGGGTGATCGTCGTGGTCATCGGTTCCTCCACCTTCACACCTCACTCGGCGTTTGCACGCACGCCGGCGCATTTGAGCGGGGAATAGTCGACCTGGTGTCGGGCGATCCGGACGTCCTTTAGGGAATCCCTGATCCGCAGATGCGCGGGATGGGAGGCGTACCCCTCCAGGGAAGCTTCGTCCTTGAATTCGGAATAGAGCACGACATCGCAGGCATAATCCACACGCGAAAAATCGATGCCGACCTCAAGGAAAAGGAGGCCGGGGATTTCCCCACGGAGGCTCTCGAACTTTTTCTTGAGGTCGAAAGCGGCGGCCTGCTTCTCCTCGGTGCTGTCTCCACGGACGTCCCACATGACGATATGCTTGATCATCGATCTTCTTCTTGAGTTTGGAGTTACGGACTGCCGGAAAGAGCGGCTCGGTTGATGTCTTTGGAAATCCCGTTTCCATTTACGGGGCGCTGAACGCTCGCTTAGGCGGGCCCTTCGCGGCAGATCCGGCAAACCCAATTGAAGCTCATGGAATTCCTCCCAACGGCCGTTCCTCCGCCGCAGATCGAAATTAGCTTCCCCAACTTTGGGAAAAAGGCCGTGAGCAGGGAAACACTTTCTCACGCTGCGCAAAAAGCAAAACCGACTTTGCAGGCCGGCGCCTGTCGGAGAACCTGAAATGCCTGTTGGGGGGCAACTCATGGATTTGGCGCTTAAGGACGACCTCAGACGCGAAGCCAATGCCCCGTTAGGGAACCCGAATGGTCAGGTGCGCGTACCTACTGCATCCGGCGCGCGGGGATCTTCCCACCGAGGCGCATTGGAAAGTTACGGCTCACGGTAGTGACGGTCGGCTCTATCCGTGCGACAGTTCTGAGCTAGATGGTAGACGTACTTTCACGGGTGGGCGCACGGGCGTTACGATTGACGTCGTGTGCTGAAAGCGGGAGCTACACCCTTCGGCGTGCTCGATATGGCGGCGATTACCACTTTGACCGCAAGGCGACGCAACTGACGGTCAGCTTTCGACCGGACGCTGAGCCGGATGTAGATCCCGAATCCGTGGATTGGACCAACATCTACGGGCCGGTTGGCTGAGCTGCCGGCCTGAGCAACACGCTGAGCCAAAAAGAATGCGAGGCAGCACGCCCGTCGTAGGGGTGCTGCCTCGCTAAAGCGCCTGGGAGGACGCGAACTAGAGAGGTCTCAAGACGAAGTCGAAGTTGGTTTCCCATTTCATCGTCCCGCCGGAGATCGGCATGAAATCGACTTGAGAAGGCAACGCCGATCAGGGCGCTACGCACCATGCCTTGGCGCCACACAAACCCGAGATCGGGGACCCCGGGTTCGCATTAGTTGGACTCAGACGGCGACGTCCACTTCGGCGCCGGAAAGAGAGGACGACTTGAACAGGGCCTCGAGCAGCTGGTTCACATTGTGGGCCTGCATCGCCGAAACGACTGAGGCCGAGCCAGACCTGAGCGACCCGACGAAAGCTGCCGCCTCCCGATCGAAGTAGATCGGGTTGCCGATCTCGGCGATCTCCGGCGAGTACACGGTCTTTTTGGTGGCCCAGATTTCCGGAAAGCTCGTCTCGCACCATTCTGTCCAGCCCTGCTGGAACCCGTTCTTGCCACTGTCATATATCTTGCAGGACGAGGGTAGCGGACAAGAGTGCATGATACCCTCCGTTCCGTAGGCCGAAAGATCCCAGCTTTCGGTCCAGGACAGAGGATCCCACGACATGAAGTCGACGGTCACGAGCTTGTCACAGTAGTTCAGAATCGCGCCGGCGGCGTCCTCGCGGGAGTCGCTCCCGAATGCCGACTCGAATTTCGTGATCCGCGCATTCACGCTTTGGGGCACTCCGAAGTGAAGCAGAATGCGATCGATCAGGTGGCAGGCAATAACGAACATTGCGCCGCCAATATCCCCGGGCTGGTTCATGTGCGGCGTGGCGGCTTCATTGTGCGAGCAGCCCGCATGCGCCCTCACCTGCAGCACCTTGCCGAGTCGGCCGCTCGAAAGAACCTCCTGCATCTTGTCCACCGAAGGAGCAAAACGCCAGCAGTAACCAACCTGGAACAGTCCGCCCTTGCGCTCAACGGCCTCGACGATCCGGGCCGTATCTGCAGATCCCCGGCCCGCCGGCTTCTCGCACAACACGGCCTTGCCGGCCTCAAGCGCCTCGATGGCCAGGTTGGCCATGCTGTGGCTCTTTGAATGCACCAGCACCGCGTGGACGTTGGGATCGGAGAGGATCGCTTCCTTTGTTCTGGCTTCCAGCCCGAGAGCGTCGACGAAGGGGGCGAGCAACGGACTGTCGTCGTACGCTCCCATCAACCGAGCACCGGGCATGCGCTGAAATGCCTTCACGCGTCCTGAGGTGTGCGGGTGCGTAATACCCAGGCAAGCGATACCAAATTCGACGTTTTCGCCGATCGCGTAGGTCATTTCATTCTCCCAAACCTTGTTGAACCACGCTCGACGAGTGACGAGCGATGTCATCAAACTCGTCAGCATTGTCTCGACCGCATGGTGTTTTCCCTACGGCCGAGCCATTCGATCGGGAACGCTACACCGTCTTTCCGAGCGAGGCTTCGAGCTCGGCGAGCTCCTGCCCGCCTGCCATCAGGCTTTGAAGCTCCTCGGAGGAAATATGGCCGCGATCGGCCGTGCCGAGGGTCTTGCCGCGATTGAGGACGGTAAAGCGATCACCGACAGCAAGGGCATGTCGGACGTTGTGGGTGATGAACACCACCCCTACCCCCTTCTTCCGCACACGGTCGATGGTCGACAGGACATTGGCCGTCTGACGCACGCCCAGGGCGGATGTCGGTTCATCCAATATGAGAACCTTGGCGCCGAAATAGACCGCGCGAGCGATTGCCACCGTCTGGCGCTCGCCGCCCGAGAGCGTCCCGACGGATTGTCCGGGCTCACGCAGGTTGATGCCCATTTCGCGCATCTGTTCGAACGTGATTGCATCGGCCTTCTTGAAGTCGATCCGCTTGAACGGGCCAAAGCCGGTTTCGGGTTCACGGCCAAGCCAAAAGTTGCGGCTCACGCTCATCAGCGGGATCATTGCCAAGTCCTGGTAGACTGTTGCGATTCCCGCCGCCAGCGCCGCCCGGGGGCTTGTGAAGTGGACCGGCTCGCCTTGGATTTTCATCTCGCCGTGCGTGGGAGCATGTACACCGGACATCGTCTTAATGAATGTCGACTTGCCCGCGCCATTGTCGCCGAGCAGGCAGTGACACTCGCCTGCCTTGACATCGAAGGACACGCCCGAGAGGGCAATAATGTGACCGAAGTGCTTCTGGATATCGGTCATTTCAAGAATTGGTGCGGACATCATCGCTCTCCGGTGATCGCGCGGCGGATGTAAGTGTTGGCGATAACGGCGGCGAGGAGGATCGATCCGAGGAATACCCGGAACAGGGAACTCTCGACATTGGTGAAGAACAGACCCTGCTGCACGACGCCGAAGATGACGGCTCCTAGCGCGGCGCCAACGACGGAGCCATACCCGCCCGTCAACAAGGCGCCCCCAATGACCACACAAATGATTGCCTCGAACTCCTTCATCATGCCCCGGTCGGAGGCAGCCGAGCCGAACTCCACCGCCTGGGAAATTCCCAAGAGCGTGGCGCACAACGCCGCAACGATGAACATCGCCACCTTCACGCGGGCGACAGGTACGCCGATATAACGTGCAGCCTGCGGGTCGCCGCCGGCCGCGTAGATCCAGTTGCCGAACCTGGTCCTTGTGAGCACCCACTGACCGACGATCACCATGACGATAGCCCAGATGATCAACATCGGGATGCCGTCAACGATCGGCTGTCCCATTCGGGTGCCGCGGGTATAGGTCGCAATCCACCCCTGCTGGCCGAGCCATGAGAACAGCCCTCCAAGCGCCTTGCCGCCAAAGAGCCAGGCGATGGGATCGCCAACGGCGATATCGGCAATTCCCGACACCACCGGCTGCCTATTGAAGGTGATAGCGCTCCAGATCGTCATACCGCGCAAGATGAACATAAAGGCAAGCGTGACGATGAATGATGGCAGGCCGGTGCGGATGACCAGCAGGCCATTGATCGCCCCAATCAGACCGCAAGCAAGTACCGTGACGCCGATGGCCGCCCAAGCAGGCAAGCCGACGTAGATAACCAGCAGACCGAAGACCATACCGGAGAAGCCGACCATCGAACCGAGCGAGAGATCGAACTCGCCGGTAATCATCAGCAGCGAGACACCGACAGCGAGGACGACGAATTGCGCCGAAACGGTGCTCCAGTTCATGATCCCGTCCATGGCAAACATTTGCGTGTTGCCCGCAAGGATGAGGAAGAATGCGAACACCGCAACGGTGCCGCCCATGGCCCCGAGTTCCGGGCGGACGAGCGCCCGTCGGAGAGTTGACGTCTGTTTAACGCGCTCGTCAGCGCTGATTGTCGTGCTCATTGCGATCACCTGAAACTGTCGTAAGGGCCAAACGGAAGCGGCGATCGCCGCTTCCGTCCGGGAGGTCGTCCGCTTACCGGTACTTGCCGGCAAGCGACTGGACGAGAGCCAGATTGTCCTTCGTCACGAAGCCGGGTCCGGACAACACCGAGTTCGCCTGCAGGACGCCGTAGCGAAGGTCGTTGGTGAGGGTGATCACCGGCAGATAGCCCTGAAGGAACGGCTGCTGGTCGATGGCGAAGTTGATGACGCCATCCTTGATCGCCTGCGAGATCTCCGGCGTGAGATCGAATGTCGCGAAGAAGATCGTGCCGGCCAAACCGGTATCCTTGAGCGCCTTGATGGTAGGCAGGGCAGTCATCGGCCCAAGGGTCAGAACGGCGCCCGTATCCGCATGATTGGAAAGATACGCCTTTACACGGTTGGCGATTTCGGTCGCGTCGGTGCCCGAGTCGATCATCTGTCCGCCGAGTGGCACACCCAGGCCGGCCGCAAAGCCCTCGCAACGCTGCTGCCCTGCGACGTTGGGGAAGAGACTGTTGACGCAGAGGAACGACGTGGTGCCCGCAGCCTTCGCGCGCTCACCGGCTCCCTTGCCGGCGTCGAATTCGGGCTGTCCGACATGAAGCAGGGCGCCGAGCTTCTTGGATTCTTCTGCCGTACCGGTGTTCATCGTGACAACAGGGATGCCCTTGGCAACCGCGTCTTCGATGGCGCCACCGACCGTCTCGACATCGGGAATAGTGACGATGATCCCGTCAGGCTTCTCGGCGGTGGTCTGCTGGATGATGCGCACCATGTCGGCCAGGTCGCCGGTCGGCGGGTTGCGGAAGGTCACGGTCGCGCCGACTTCTTTTGCTGCCAGGCTGGCTCCGTTCTTCACGGTGTTCCAGAACGTCTCGCTGTCGGGCGAATGATGGATGAGAACGTATTTCTCCCCATCCGCCAGGGCAGTTCCGACAAAGCCCAGAGTGGCCAAGACAGCCAAACCGGCAAGCAACGCCGCCTTTAATACACGATTGTTCATATTTTCCTCCTCATGGTGACCAAGAGCGGTCTGCTTGGCAGCTGGCCGGGTGCGGCTGCACCACCGTCTTCTCTCTCCAACTCCGAGCCAATGTTATGCATTTTTGTCTACTCGGGATGAACCAGGGGCAGAACAAAACAGTATTGCAGTAGCTGCAAAAATCTTTCGGTGATTGTACCGGCGGCCGTGACATTGGCGGGACCTTCGAGGCGACTGGATCGCGCCCTAACGCATGTCGCCAGTTCACCAACGGCATCGTAAAGTTAACAAACCCCGGCCAAGGATGGGAAAGGTTTGCGGGAGTTAAGCGGCTTGAAGGCGCATAATGTCGCGCCAAATCTGCATAGCCACGTCTCGTAGCTCTCGATGGTGAACTGAAGCGATATCCTAGCAGCGAATGCGGAAAAGGTTGGCGATCGGATCATGGACCGGACGAAACGCTAAAGCTGTCGCGGTGACCTGAAGCGCTTCAAACGGCGACGGGTCTACAGCACGGCAATTGCCAAGCTGTTATCGTCCCAAGGATGGCGAGCTTATTCATCCGACGAACCTAAGCCGTCCATTTGGCCTCGTAGTCGCTGTTCTTAAACTCCCTGACCAAAAAGTCGATGAATAGGCGGGTCTTGGCAGGAAGGTGGTGACGGGTCGGATAGGCGATATTCATGGTCAGCCGCGGCAGATCCCAGTCGTCCATCACTCGCACCAGCCTACCCGACTCTAAATCATCATTTATGATGTAGGTCGGCTGAGCCAGAATCCCGAGGCCGTCCAAAGCGGCCTTACGTATGATCTGGCCTTCGTTCGAGTTGAGTACGCCGTTGACCGGCTTTGTGATGGTTTCGCCATTCTTCTTGAAGGTGAGATGGTTCCAATTGTCGGCCAACGTGTAGAGGAGCAAGTCGTGCTCGGCGAGCTGATCGGGATTGAGTGGCGCGCCACGCTTTGCCAAGTACTCGGGCGACGCTGCAAGCAGTCGCCTGGTTTCAGCGAGGCGGCGGATGGTGACCGACGAATCTGCCTCCACGCGACGCGTACGAATCGCCAGGTCGACCCCGTTTTCGATCAAATCATAATATCGATTGGAAACCAGTACCTCGACCCTCACCTTAGGATAGGCTCGAGTGAACGCTGGAATGAGCGGGCTGAGGTGCAATAGGCAGAACGACATCGAAGCGCTTATCCGCAGCAACCCGCTTGGACTCAACGCGCCTTCGCTGACGCTCGCTTCCGCATCGAGCATCCCCGCCACCAGCTCCTTGCCGCGTTGATAGTACAGTTCCCCTTCGCTGGTCAGACTTAGATGTCGAGTGGTCCGTTGCACCAGCCGAGCGTTGAGACGCTCCTCGAGAGATTGCAGGCTTCTGCTCGCGGCCGAGACTGACATGTCCAACGCGTCCGCGGCCCTAGTGATACTGCCACACTCCGCGATCTGTATGAAGACTTCGATCTCTGTGAGACGATCCATGGCCCGACATTCTTGCGTTGAGCGCGAAGACCATTGCGATGTTCGACTTTTCTTGCGCGTGCGCTATAGCTTAATGTAACCTTGCTGGAACAGAAGGGTTTGAATTTCTCCAGTATGTGGAGTGAAAGTTTACAATGACCCAGATCGACCAGTTGAATGGAGTTATTGCATTTCTGCACTCCGCAGAAACTCTCAGCTTCACGGCGGCGGCCGCCAAATTGGGTATTACGAAGTCTGCGGTCGGCAAAAGCGTGACGAAGCTTGAAGAGCGCTTGGGTATCAAACTGCTGCACCGGAGCACACGGCGGTTGAGTCTAACTCCCGATGGTGAAGCCTATTATGCGAGCGTGCGACATGCGCTTGGGGAAATAGCAGCGGCGGAGACAACGCTGCTCTCAAAAAGCCAGGTGATTTCAGGACGATTGCGGATCGACGCTCCCGCAGCGTTCGGACGGCAGATTCTCATGCCTTTGCTGCTGGATTTTTCCAGAGCCTACACGGGTCTGACGCTGTCCCTCTCGTTTAACGACAAGATCGTCGATCCCGTCGAAGAGGGTGTCGACCTCACAATCCGGTTCGGTGAAACTCGCGACTGCACCGGGCTAATATCCAAGAAACTTACTGAGCAACCTTCCGTCGTTGTAGCGTCGTCCTCATACTTAGCAGCACGGGGAACACCTCAAAGCGTCGCCGATCTTCAACAACACGATTGCATTTGCGGCTTCGGAGGCAATTCAGCAAGCTGGCGCATCAAGGGTTCAGACGGCGCTGCGGTTCGATATTTGCCCCCTGTCAGTCACCAGTTCGGTGACGGAGAGGCGATCGTGCAGGCGGCGTTGGCTGGTCTGGGGCTCTGCCAAATGCCCCGTTCGCTCGTGCGGGCGCATTTGGAGAAGGGAACTTTGACGTCAGTTCTGCAGCAGATCGCAGATGTTCCAGTGTCCGTCTACGCCGTCTGGCCGGTGACGCGCCATCTGCTGCCGCGGGTTCGAACCGTCGTGGATTTCCTGGCGGAGAAAGGGCGACAAGGAGCCCTTGACTGAACAGGGCCTTGGGAAATGAGCCTCTGGACATCGCGCAGCGTTCGACCAGCGCTGGTGCTCCTTCAACGCCAATCTCGACGACCTTGTTTGGGAATTTGCCTCAGCATGTTCATGTCACGGCTTATCAACTCCAATGCGGCCGGCCATACCCCTGCTTGATCCCGTCAGCACCGTGATCATGAACGCCAACAGTGGCAACGTAGACGCAGGGATGGTCGCGGGCGTATTTGTAAAACGCGATGGGCCGCTTGTTGCACATTGACATCAAGTTGCTGAGTGCGAGGTTGGAAGCTTCTGATAAGCGCCTACCCGCGGCTTTCAGCCAGATTCGCACCGCGCAATCTCCCGCCTGAATCTTTTGCATGCGCCGGGAAAGTGTTTTCCGGTTTGGGCTCTTATTTGCTGGTTTAGCGTTTGTATTATCCAAACACCGGGATGGAGGGCGGAGCGCATTAGCGGTCTCGACATCTGTCAACCGAAAGTTTCCAGGCGGTTCTGAAGGCACTTGCCAACGCGCGCAAAAGTCTGGCCCGAAGACCCAGAAAGTCGAGAGGATTTGGCGGTGAAGGCTATACGCTACTACGGGAAACATGATGTCCGAGTGGAGGAGGCTGCCGAGCCCGCGTCACCCCAGTTTGGCCAGGTCATCGTAGAGCCGACCTTTTGTGGCATCTGCGGGACCGATCTGCACGAGTTCGAATCCGGTCCGATCTTCACTCCCAAGTCGCCCAACGGCTATAGCGGGGCCATCCTCCCTCAAATCCTGGGCCATGAATTCGCGGCGCGAGTCGTCTCCATCGGCCCTGGTGTGGAGACGCTGAAGCCTGGAGACCGCGTGTCAATCCAGCCGCAGATCGGCCCAAGACTCGACTATTTCGGGACCCGCAACCTGTCGTTCCTGGGGCCTCAGGCTTCCGTCGTCGGACTGAGCTGGCCTTGGGGCGGCATGGCGAAGCGCGCCATCGTCCACGAATACAACGCGATCCGCATGCCTGACGACGTGACGGACCAGCAAGGCGCGCTCGTCGAGCCGGCGGCGGTAGCCGTCCATGCCATTGACCGATCAGGGCTGACGCCTGGGGGTACCCTTCTTATAACGGGCGCGGGTCCGATCGGCGCGCTGGTGGTCCTCGCGGCTGTCGCCGCAGGTGTGACGCGGATTTTCGTCAGCGAGCCGAATGCCAACCGTCGTGCGCGCATCGCGGCGCTTTCGAACGACGTCACGGTGCTCGATCCTAGTTCCCCGGACTTCATGTCCACGATCAGGGACGGGACGGAGGAGGGCGTCGGAGTAGACGCGGCGATTGAGTGCGCGGGCCATCCCCGCGCCTTGCAGACTTGCCTTCAGGCCGTCCGCGCCCAGGGCACCGTCGTTCAGGTCGGGCTAATGGGCGGCCCCGCCGAGATCAGTCCGTTCGAACTGACGATGCGGGACATCACTCTACGGGGATCGCTGAATTACCCGCTGACCATCTGGCCCCGAATTTTCGAGATGATGAGGACCGGCCTCTATCCAGCCGAGAAGATCGTCGATGACGAAATCGCCATGGATGACGTCGTCGACAAGGGCTTCCGAGAACTCCTGGACCCGAACGGGGGCAAAATGAAGATACTCGTGTCGATGCAGTCCGCCTGAGGCAGCGGACTTCTTTCCAAAGGAAAGATCGAAATTCCGCGATGAGGGAATCCTCGCGTGGATGTCGGCTGCCCATAGTTTCGAAAGTGCTACATAAGCTCGCATGGAAAAGCCTTGCCGTCGCGCAGCTCTTGCATCCATACGGATACTAATATAGTATCTGAAAATGGCTTCAGTAAACACTCAATTTTCGATTGCCGTCCACGTCATGGCGGCAATCGCACATCACGAAGGAGTTTTCGCGTCGGAGGTTCTCGCACGCAGCGTGAATGCGAACCCGGTTTTCGTTAAAAGAATCCTCGTTAAACTCTCGAAGGCGAAGCTCGCGAAGACGACTGTTGGCAAGTCGGGAGGTTATGGCTTGGCACGAAGCTCCAATAAGATTTCGCTCCTAGACATCTACCTGGCGGTAAACCCTCCAGATGCTTTTGCCATCCATGCTTATCCCGTGAGCAAGGAGTGTATTATCAGCTCTAACATCAAGGAAGTCATGGGCGGCGTGCTGGTTGGCACTGAGGAGGCCGTCCATGGCCATCTCAGACAGACGACGTTGGCGGATGTGGTATCGAAAATCAGAGCCAAGGCCAGTTAGCTTTTTGCCCTGATTTTTTTGCCCATAATAGATACGTTCATAGTAACCAATACCGATCAAAAAAAGGACCACGAAATGACGCAACTGAACGAAAAATCTCCTGTGATTACCGGTGGCGCTACCGGAACTGGGCCAGCCGCTACAAAGCAGGGCAAGGATGCGCCCACCGCCGTTCTCATCGGTGTGACCGGAGGACTTGGTCACGCGCTGGCTAAGCTCCTGGCGGCCGAGGGCTTCCGGTTGGTGCTCGCGGCTCGGAGCGAGAACGACGCCGCTAAGTTGACCGGCCGGAACGATGGTTCGGCGATTTACCAGCGCGCGGACGTCACCGATCCGGCGAGCATGGGGAAGCTGGCGGCAGTGGCCTTCGAGCACCTCGGCCGGGTCGATGCGGTGGTGAACCTTGCGGGCATCTCGCCGCGCAAAGCTATTGAGGAATACACTTTGGCCGATATCGACGATCTGTTCGCGATCAACGTCAAGGGGCCTATGTTCGTGACGCGGGCCTTCCTGCCTGGACTGCGCAAGCAAGCCGGTAACGCAGTGGTTGTCCACGTCGGCGGTGCCATGGACGGCCGGGTGGCGCTGCCGTTTATGAGTTCCTATGCCGCGAGCCGCGGCGCGCTGGCGAGCTATGTGCAAAGCGCCAACCGCGAACTTGCCGGGACCAACGTAATGCTTTCCTTCTTTGGGCCTGTTCCCTCCAACACCGAGGCCGAGTCGCCTTTCTTCGACATGTGGAGCAAGCTGGGCGTCGACCTATGCGAACCCGACCAGGTCGCGCGCGAGATCCTCGCCACCATCCGCGAACGTCGTAAAGTCCACGTCATGGGCGGCGGGACGCTCAAAATGCTTACGCTCGCGAACGCCATATCGCCGTCCATTGCCGACGCAATGGGCCTACGAAAATTTGGCAAGCTCATGCAGCAGTATCGTCCACGCTGATCGGGCCTGAACATGCGACGAACGCGTCGCCTGCCACCCCTAGGGCTGACAGTACCTTACAAGCTGTGGTGACAGCCCACCCAGATGAAAGCATCTGATGTTCCACCTCGTTTTCGGAATTCCCTGGCTGGTCGTCATGGTACGATTCATTCAGCCACTGCCATGGATTTGGTCGGCAAAGGCATCCCTCGCGATCCTCTTGTTGGTAGCCTCGCAATTTCATCTGGTTAGTCGCCTCTCTTCCGGCTCGGTCTTCGACCCAGAGTTTCCCCGCCCTTTGGCCATTGCTTTCAATGTCCTTTTCGGCGCGATCGTGTTGCTAGCAGTGTTTCAGATTGCGCTAGATGTGGTCTCACTCGCGATCATCCCATTCAAGGGAGGCTTCCCCTCTGCCCCGGCAGGTCTGCGATATGCCATCGGAGTTTTGGCCCTTGGCCTGTCAGCGTACGGTGTCAACCAGGCAATCAGAGTGCCACCGCTAAACGACATAGAAATTGCCATCGCTGGATTGTCTCCCGAATTTGATGGCTATCGGCTGATTCAGTTGACTGACCTTCACATCAGCCGTCTGTTCCCAGCCGCATGGACTAAAGAGGTCGTATCGAGGACCAATGCGCTCAATGCGGACCTGATCGTCATCACCGGGGACTTCATCGACGGTGACGTGGCTCACCGCAAAGACGATGTCGCACCGCTTTGGGGTTTGAGGGCACGTGACGGTGTCTACGCAATTCCGGGGAACCACGAATATTTCTTCGATTACCAAGAATGGATGCGCCACCTCGAGATGTTGGACATGCGGATGCTGTCTAACAGCCACGTAGTCCTCAGGAGAGGCAATGCCGAGATCGTACTGGCGGGTGTGACCGACTTGTCGGCCCGCGGGCACAGCGCTCCACCGCCGGACCTCGCGGCGGCAATCAAGGGAGCTCCTGCGAACACCCCCATCCTATTGCTCGATCACCAGCCGATGATGGCCGAAAAAGCGGCCGCCTCTGGTGTGGCGATTCAGCTGTCGGGGCATACACATGGTGGCATGGTTCTCGGCCTCGACCGGTTGATCGCGCGCGCCAATGGAGGCTTTGTTTCGGGTCGATACCAAATCGGAGCCATGACGTTGTACGTAAACAACGGAACAGGCCTGTGGCCCGGATTCGCATTAAGGCTCGGCGCTCCATCGGAACTAACCAGAATCACCCTCCGGGCGATAACCAAGTGATCAGCAAGCATACCTGTCTGTAACATCGTTTATACGGAAAACGACCCGGACCGTGTGGAAACACAAAACCAAACTCGCTGCATAGAATGCAATTTCATAGAATTCTGACTTTCAATGATCTGGCCGCCTTGAAGGGAATCGAACCTGCGGCCCATTTTCATCGACACCGTCGGAATTTCAGGAATGCTCGAGTCTGGAGACTGAAGCGAAACTCCCAGGCGCTAATGCCACAACGCCGAAATTGGCACGGCAGATAGGCGTTCGCCGAATGGAATCACCTTGTTATGATCGTACAAGACAATGCCCGAAACAAATTGTTCTCCACATGCTTCGGCCAAAATTCGCAATCCGGAAAAATCGAAACTCGAGACGGATGCTGCCGCTTTTATCTCGATACCGACAACTCTCCTCTTCTATCTTCGATAACGATATCGACTTCGTTCTGCTGCTTGTCACGAAAACGCAGGCGCTGCTGAAGCTGTCGCGGCGGTCACCGGAACTGACCTGGCTGATCCTCAACGGAGGGGTACCTGATCAGGAGAGAAGCGAAAGCAAATTTATGTATATTTCCATCGCACCGCCAAGCCGACCGGGGTGCGCATCCTCCGCGACTATCTCGTGATTCATGGCTTCCTGACCAAGGAGGGCGAACAGTATCGAATGACGCCTCGATTGGGCCGCAGTGTTGGAGCTGTCGAGGCAGAATGCGGAAAAAGCCGGCGTGGCTGACCGGTATCGGACGATAGCCGGCAGTGCTTTCGATGTCGCGACTACCAGGACAAAACAGACCCAGGGCCACATACTGGATCAACGCGGTAATCAGAAACCAACCCGTCGGCATCGAAATCGCTCTGGCCAGTGCTCAAGGAACGAACGCGACTGGAACCGCCGGCAGGGTTGTCTCATGTCCCTGATCTGAAGTCGGTTACGCCTTATCTTTGCGTCACGCGCCGCGAAGCGACCAAGTGGATAGGCCCGTTGCCTTCAAAGGTCCGTCCGCTGCGCTGCCCGTCCGCGCTTTTGTCGCCGTCCAATTGAAACTGGTTGACCAGATCCCGCAGGCGGCCTGCCTCGGAGGACAATGAGGCAGCGGCAGCCGTCGACTGCTCAACCATCGCCGCATTTTGCTGGGTCGCTTGGTCCATCTGATTGACGGCCGTGTTGATCTCAGCAAGTCCCGTCGACTGCTCACGCGCCGATGTGGCAATCGCATCCATGAGTTGGTTGATCTGCACGACATACTCACCGATCGACTTGAGCGACGTTCCCGTTTCGAGAACCAGTTTTACGCCATTTTCCACATCAGTTGATGACTTTTGAATAAAGCCTTTGATTTCCTTGGCCGCTTGAGCTGCGCGCTGGGCAAGCTCACGGACTTCCTGTGCGACCACTGCAAAACCTTTGCCCGCCTCACCCGCACGGGCAGCTTCAACGCCGGCATTCAATGCCAGGAGGTTCGTCTGGAAGGCGATTTCATCGATTGCACTAATGATGTTCGAAATCTGCTGTGAACTGTCTTCGATGCGTCGCATGGCCTGTTCCGCCTGCGAGACGACAGTTGCCGACCGCTGAGCGCTGATATCGGCTTCCTTGGCGACGTTGCGCGCCTCGTCGGTGCGTTTGGTCGACATCGTCACATTCGACGTGATCTCATCCAGGGCTGCGGCCGTCTCCTCCAGAGAGGCTGCCTGTTGTTCGGTACGCTTGGACAGATCCTGCGCGGCAGATGCAATTTCACCGGTACCATTATCGATGCTGTGCACCGTCTCGAGCACGGCGCCGATCGTCGCACCCAGTTGCCGGAGCGAGGCGTTGAAGTCTTCGCGCAACGCTTCATACTCGGCCGAAAATTGCTCTGAAAGCTGGAAGGATATGTCGCCTGCTGCAAGCCGCCGGAGACCTTCGCCCAATGTCGTGGTCGCGAAGCGCAATTGTTCCGCCTCGCGTTCAACGCGCTGCTGGGCTGCGGCGCGCGTTGCCTCGCTCTCTCTGCGGGATTCGGCCGCTTCCTTCTCGAGCCTGACGACATTGAGGGCATTCTGGCGGAAGATTTCAACCGCACCGGCCATTTCGCCGACTTCATCGGCGCGACCGGCATAGGGAATATCACTGTCAAGATCGCCACCCGACAAGCGCCTCATGGCGGAGGCAATGTCTCGGATTGGGTTGGCGATGCCTGATATCGCAAAGAAGATGCCGGCTATGGCAAGAAGCACGGCCAGCCCTGCGATCGCGGCTGTCAGCAGGAAGGCGGATTGCGCGGAATCACCGCTCGCGGTCACAAAGCCTTCGGCCTGTTTGAGAATGAAAGCGACTAGATCCGCCACTGCCTTGTTCACCAGCTCGGCTTGCGGCTCCATATTTTCCTTAAAGAGGCGGATAGCTTCAGGCGTCTTCGCGTCATTCTCAAACGCGATCATTTGCTCTGCCAACGCACGATATTTGGCGAGTTCCGGCTTGATCTGATTGATCAGTTCGCGCCCACGCTCCGTGCGGACACCCTTTTCGTATTCGGCGACAACCGTGTCCAGCTCAACGCCAGCCGCATCGATCTCTTGCTGGCCGGCCTTTTTTTGCTCCGCCGTGTCCACGAGAAGGTATTGTCCATAGACCAATTTCAGGTCGAGGAAGTTATCCTTGATCTCGCGAGCCGTCACCAGCCGCTGCATCCAGAAGGTCCCGATCTGCTCGGTATTGGCACGAAGCGTCGAAATCGTGGTCAGCGAGATATAGGACAGGCCCACCATGAACAGACTGATGACCGATAGCTTTAAGATCAGGGCTTGCTTGATACTCGGGCGTTTCATGCGGGTCTCCTCCAAGGTACTACGACGACCGGCGTGCCGGCTGATGTAAAATTTCGCACCGGATTCAATAATTTAGTATTAACTAAACAATGGTCCCGCTTTATTTCCTCAGATCTGCCAAGCAGATCCATACTTACGCGATCAAATAAGCGCACCGCGACTTTAAGTTCCTTGAATCTGAGGAACATGACACGTGTCGCGAGCGGAAATAACCCCGGTCTTAGTCTCGATAACAGGAATGAATCGGTCGACATCGACCAGAATCGGCACCCCCGGTCATTTCGCCATTGAGAAGCGTTGGAATGCCAATCGCCACAGCAAATGCCGATCAGCTCACGCAGCTGTCCTGCCAAGTGCGAGCTCAGCAAGCAGCTGCATGCTTGCAATTCGATCTACCGAACACATACCGGGTCGATGCAGCAACCAGAAGATCAACCTGCCGAGATTGAAATCGCGCTCTGGCAGTATTCCGGAACGAAGGCGACTGGGACCGACGGATGCAGCCGCTTTCATCGGATGAACGGGAGCGCGCATCGACCTACCGATTTGATCGGGATGGGGCTCCCTTCATCGCCGGCCGGTATCTCCTGCGGCGGCTGTTGAGCATGCATCCTCGGATATCGCCGAGCGGGCTGCTGTTGCCCCGGACAACCACGGCAGGCTGAGGCTTAAGGGACGTGAGAGGCTACAGTTCAGCCTCACCAGTGCCGATGGGCTCCGTAGCGGTCGCTGTGGCTTTTGGATGTGATCACTCGGTTGCCCCTGCGCGCGGTGGCGGGTGCGCTGGTTTCGCCAACGCGCCAAGCAGAAAGCGTCTCGGCAAACAGCAGTCCGGTATCTGCCTTAATGGCGCCCGTGCAACTAAGATGAGTGTGTTAGTACCTTTTAATCGATAAAATGAATGCGTTCGACATTCTTGAAAAGGTTGCACCTAGCATCGACGCCTTCTGCGCCAGGTGAATTGCTCAACAGGCCGTTCTGTCCGGGGAGGAAGGGACCGAGACGATCGTCAATCTGCCGGTCTTGAAAGGAATCGAGCCGTGAATTCGGCCTGTCACGTGTGTGAGACTTTGGCCCAATATGGCACGCTAACTGCACACTGTCGTCTCCTGGTACAAAATCATTAGGGCACATATCGTCTTTTGGGGCGGAATTCGCGGCTCGTCTTGCCTCCGGTCGTCTGCTCCCTAGATCCGACACATGGATACCGAGCGAACCACAGCTCATATCAAATCGGTAAGGGCGTCTTCGCGGAAACCTCTCCAGAGGTTGAGCCCGGCCATTGTAGAGCAGGTAGAGCACCTGCTTGGTGGACGTACGCGTGATATCCGCCTCAATGGGGAGCTAGCTCAGCTTTTTGGCGAACGCTCCTGGACGCGGACCGCCAAGATCATCCGCTCGTGGATGGTCTGGGTTATCGTGCTCGACGTGCTGACGTTGGGCCTTAACGCGATCTTGCTTCCGACAGAAACCGTCATATCCATGCTTTGGCCGGCGTCTATCCTTCCCCCCGCGGCTCTTGTTGCCGCAATTGCCTTCCTGCGGCCGCATGCTTTGTGGGCGCAGGGAGTTTTCCTCCTCTCGGCTGTTTTTTTCATCCTCCTGTCGGTCGCCTTGGTGGGCGTTAACACCGGTGGCGAGTTTTACGAGCGGCATTTGACCATCATGCTTTTTGTGGCCGTCACGGCCATTATCATTTTTCCCATTCCACTCGGTTGGGCGATGGCGATCGGTGCTTCTGCCCTCAGTATCTATCTTGTGTTTCAACTGCGAAATCCGGGCATCGAAGCTGGGAGTGCTCTGGCCGGCACGCTGTTTTTCGCAAGCGGTATGGCTGCAACCGTCGTTGCCCGACGCACCGCAACGGTCTTCGCTCAGAAGACCTTCTTGCTGGAGTTACGAGATCGGACTCGCCTGGCGGAGCTTACTGACGCCAACTCGCAGCTGGAATTGCTGGCACGGACCGACCCGCTGACGGGTGTCGCCAACCGGCGTTCGATGATGGAAACGTTAAATCATTTCTGGAACGAGGACCTGAAACGAACGGGCGGCGCGGCGATGCTGATGTGCGATGTCGACGACTTCAAGCATCTAAACGATAATCTCGGACATGCCGAAGGCGACCGCTGCCTGGTGAAAATTGCCGGCATCATTCAGAGCAGCATGAGAGACGAGCGGGACAAGGTCGCCCGCTACGGAGGCGAAGAGTTTCTCGTCTTTCTCCCAGGCTCCGATGAACAAGAGGCCGGGTTGGTCGCCGAAAGAATTCGCAGCCGAGTAGAAGCTGCGTCTCTTCCAAATCCTACCTCCCGCGTCGGTCCCTGGGTCACTGTCAGCATCGGACTAGCGATATCGATGCAAAACGGTGAACTCGTGTCAGCTGAGCACATGCAGCGCCAAGCGGATGCGGCCCTCTACCTTGCCAAAAAGACGGGCCGCAACCGCGTGGTGGTCCACTCTCGTGAGATAGATCAAAGCCTCCAATGAAGTAATTCCAGCAAGAGTACGCTGCTCCTGTTGTCATTCTGGCGCTCAAACGGCTTCGAGCCGGCTCGGTGTCAGTCGTCCAGGCTGCCCATTTGACAGGATATCCTACAAGTCTATATGTAACATGCGTTCTTATCGGCGATGCGGGAAAGTGAGCGGGCATGACATTGAAATCGATGAAGCCGCTGACGCGCGCGCCGCTGTTGCATGTCTCCGTGCAGGAAAGTCTGCGCGTCTATATCGACGATAACGGCTTAGCGCCCGGAACCTTGCTTCCGGCGGAAGGAGAGCTTGCCACCCAACTCGGTGTCAGCCGCAATTCGCTGAGGGAAGGCATCAAGGCGTTGGAATCGCTCGGCGTGCTGGAGACGCGGCGCGGCGTCGGCATCTTCGTGAAGGCCTTTTCCTTCGAGCCGCTTCTCGACAACCTCGCTTACGGCCTCGGCGGCGCCCTGCGGCAGATCGAGGAGGTCCTCGAAATCCGGCGCACGCTGGAAGTGGGATTGATCGGCAAAACCATCGACGTGATCGGCGAGGAGGACATCGCCGAGCTGCGCGCCACCGTCAATCGGATGTGCGCCCATGCCGAGAGGGGCGAAACCTTTGCGGAAGATGACCAGCTGTTCCACCGACTGCTGTTTCGCTGCCAGGACAATGAAACGCTAGTGCGGTTGATCGATGTCTTCTGGCTCGCCTTCTACAAGGCGTCGGATTTCGTCAACCTTGAAAATGCCGATCCGATGGCGACGTGGCGCGACCATGCCGCCATCGTCGATGCGATCGAGGCAAAAGATCTGGAGGAGGCGCGCAGACGCCTGGATCGTCACTACGAGGGCATTGCCCGGGTGATTGCCAACAACAAGACGAGTTCAAACGTGGGAGGAACACATGAAAAGACTGTCTAGATTATCGGCTATTGCGCTTGGCGCCCTGCTGTCGACGGCTGCCGTTCCGGCTCTTGTCGTTTCCGGCGTTGTAACAGAGGCTCAGGCGGCCACTCTGTCCGGCGGCTTCGATGTCGGCCCCGGAGGCTTCCAGGGCAACTTCAATCCGCTCGCCGCGACCGCCGGCTTCACCTGGCTCAGCATCTACTACGAACCGCTGATCACCTATGACGACAAGCTGCAGAAGGTCGTCGGCGCGCTGGCAAGCTCCTACGAGGTCAGCTCCGACCAGATGACCTACACGTTCAAGCTGGCGGACGCCAAATGGCATGACGGCAAACCGTTCACCGCCAAGGACGCAAAGTTCACCATGGGCCTTGCGATGGATGCGAAAACCGGCTCGGTGCTCGCTGCCCGGCTGAAGGGCATATCGTCGGTCGAGACGCCGGACGATCACACTGTCGTTATCAAGCTCAGCGCGCCGAGCAGCAGTTTTCCCGACACGATGACCAAGGTGATGATGCTGCCCGAGCATGCGCTCTCCTCGATCCCGGCCGACCAGCTGGCGAAGAACACGTGGTGGTCCACAGCTCCGATCGGCACCGGTCCGTTCAAATTCACCAAATACGTCTCGGATCAATATGTCGAACTTGCCGCAAATACCGATTATCGCGGTGGCAAACCCGCACTGGAACGCGTCATCAATCGCTATTTCGCCAACCCGGCCGCAGCGATCGCGGCGCTGAGAGCCGGTGAAATCCAGTTCACCTATGTCGATTCCAACGATGTGCCGACCTTCAAGGACAACAAGGATTTCAAGGTCATCGAAGGCAACTCTTTCGTCGTCAACTATCTCGGCTTCAACCACGATTCCCCGCTCTGGAAAGACGTGCGCGTCCGCCAGGCGGTGATGTACGCGATCAATCGCGACGCCATCATCCAGAGCCTCTATGGCGGTGCGGCCAAGCCAGCCAATTGCGCCTATGTCGCCGACCAACTGATACCCAAGGGCATCGACACCTATGCCTACGATCCTGAGAAGGCCAAGCAACTGCTGACCGAAGCCGGCTGGGACCAGATCAATGGCGCCAAGCCGATCACCCTTCTGACCTATTACACCACGCCGCTGGCGACCAATGTGCTTGCCGCAGTCCAGGCGATGCTTGCCCAGGTCGGCATCAACATCGTCCCGCGCGCCGTCGATGCGCCAACCTATAATAGCATCGTGCTCAATGCGACGCCGGACATTGCCCAGTTCCAGATGGTTTATGCCGGACTGCAGAATGGGCCGGATGCCGGAAGCATCAATGTCGGCCTCAACGAGAAGCAGATCCCTCCGGCCGGACCGAATGTCGCCAGGGTTCGCATGCCTGACCTCACCAAGGCGCTCGATAGTGCCTTGGCCGAGCCTGACAGCACCAAGCGGGATGCCGCCTACCAGGACGTCTGCAAGGTGATGAACGCGAACCTGCCCTGGGCGACGCTCTGGGTGGCAAACCGCTACGGCATCGTCTCGACCAAGGTGAAGGATTTCGTCTGGACGCCGGCGCCGGGCGGCGGCCCCTACCAGGCCAACCCACAGAAATGGTCGATTGCCGAATAGGCGTATTCCACAAAGCCGTCAGGGTGGCTTCGGCCACCCTGACAAGACGGCCCGACAGACGGATTGCCGATGCTCCAATACAGTCTCAGACGCCTGATCATAGGAATAGGCATGCTCGTCGCCCTGAGCATGCTGATCTTCCTGCTGCTGCGCCTGACGCCCGGCGATCCGATCGATGCCTATATCGATCCGAACCTGCCGATGTCGCCGTCCGATCTTGCCGATCTGCGCAAAAGCCTCGGGCTCGATCAGCCCTTGCCGGTGCAGTATCTCGGCTGGTTGCAGCAGGCGCTGACCGGCAATCTCGGCTATTCGATCAAGCGTCTCGATCAGCCGGTTCTAGGCTTAGTGCTGTCACGGATCGGCCCGACAGTGCTGTTGATGGGCACCGCACTTGCCTTTGCCATCGTCGCAGGCATCACCTTCGGGGTGATCGGCGCCGTCCGCCGCAATTCGCTGGCCGATGTCTCGCTGTCGGTGGTTGCGCTTGCGGGGATTTCCAGCCCTGCCTTCCTCAGCGCGCTGATCGGCCTTTATATCTTCTCCGTGCGCCTGCACTGGATGCCATCCGGCGGCATGCTGACGCCGGGCGAGGAATTCTCGGTGGGCGATCTTCTCCACCATCTGATCCTGCCGGCGGCACTTCTGTCTGTTGCGCAGGCCGCATTGATCATGCGCTACATGCGCGCTTCGCTGCTCGAAGTCCTGAACCAGGATTACGTGCGCACCGCCCGCGCCAAAGGCGTTCGCGAGTTCTGGGTCATCAGCAAGCATGCCTTGCGCAATGCGCTTCTTCCGATTGTGACGCTGATCGGCTCCACCATCGGGCTTGCCATCGGCGGCGCCATCTTCATCGAGAGCGTCTTCAACTGGCCGGGCATGGGGCTTTTGCTCGTCGATGCCGTGCAGACCCGCGACTACCCCGTCATCATGGGGGCGACGCTCGTCATCGGCGCCTGCGTTATCGCCGTCAATCTTCTGACCGACATTACCTATGCGGTCGTCGACCCGCGCATCAAGGTGGGCTGACCATGCTGGCACGCTCTTCCGAACGCCGGAGCCCCGGACCACTGGCCCGCGCCTTCAGTCGGTTTCTGCTCAACCGCGCAGCCGTTGCCGGCGTCTTCATTGCCATTCCGATGCTGCTGCTGATCCTCTCCTATCCGCTATGGTGGGCCTACCGGCCGAACGACATCGATCTTCTGGCGATGAATAGCGGCCCGACGGCAACGCACTGGTTCGGAGCCGACGGCGTTGGCCGCGACGTCTTCGCGCGCGTGCTCGAGGGCGGCAGGATTTCGCTGCTGGTCGCGGTCGCGTCGACCGCGCTTTCGGCGGTCATCGGGTTTCTTTTTGGAGCAATCTCGGCGCTTGCAGGACGCTGGACGGACGCCGTCTCGATGCGCTTCGTCGATCTGGTGATGACCCTGCCGCCCGTCATCTTCCTGCTTGTGCTCGCCTCGATCGCCGGCACCGGCATCTGGCCGACCGTGCTCGTCATCTCGTTGCTCTCCTGGCCGCTGCTGGCGCGCATGATCCGTTCGCGGTTGCTGGAACTGCGCGAACGCGACTTCGTCATGGCCGCCCGCGGCATGGGCGCCGGCATCGGACATCTGCTGTTTCGCCACGGCCTGCCGAACTCGATCGATATCCTCGTGGTCTATGCAACGCTGCAGATTGCCAATGCCATCCTGCTCGAGGCGGGGCTGTCCTTCCTCGGTCTCGGCATCGCCCCGCCGGCGGCAAGCTGGGGTAACATGCTGAACGCGGCCCGCTCGACCGCCGTGCTCGAACAATATCCGTGGCAATGGCTCTTCCCCGGCGCCGCGCTGATCCTTGCCGTCCTGGCAATCAACTTCATTGGCGATGGCCTCAGAGATGCCTTCGACCCGCGTGCCGAACTGAACTGACAATCGAAAGAAACGAAAATGACCAAATTCAAGGGTGTCGTCCCTCCCGTCGTAACACCGCTCAATCCGGATCTCACCGTCGACTACCCATCCTATACGCGCGTGCTCGAGCATCTGATCGATGCCGGTTGCCATGGCGTATTCGTGCTCGGCTCGACGAGCGAGGTGATCTTCCACGATGACAAGACCCGGCGGGACATCATCGAACATTCGGCCAAGGTGGTGAATGGCCGGGTGCCGCTGATCGTGGGGGTCATCGATCCGACCACGGATCGCGTCATCGCCCATGCGAAGGTCGCAAAGGCCGCCGGCGCCGATGCGGTCGTGGTGACGGCGCCATTCTATACCGTCACCAGCCAGTCCGAGATCCTCGACCACTTCCGTTATATCCGCGACGCAGTGGATGTTCCGCTGGTCGCCTACGACATTCCTGTCTGCGTTCATATCAAGCTGCAGCGCCAGACGGTCGTCACGCTTGCCAGGGAAGGCGCCATTATCGGCCTGAAGGATTCCAGCGGCGACGACGGCAACTTCCGCTACGCGCTCCTCGATCTTGCCGAGCACAAGGACGTCTTCCTGATGACCGGCTCCGAGATAGTCGTCGATGCCGCGCTGCTGATGGGCGCCCATGGCGTTGTCCCCGGTATCGCCAATGTCGATCCGCGCGGCTATGTCCGCCTTTGGGATGCTGCCCAGCGCGGCGACTGGATCGCCGCGAAGAAAGAACAGGAGCGCCTCTGCCGCCTGTTTGAGATCGTCTGGGTCGCGCAGGGCCGCGTCAGTGGCGGCGCAGCAGGCATCGGCGCGTTCAAGACCGCCATGCGCAGTCTCGGCATCATCGATTCCGCCGTCATGCCGCGGCCGCGTGCCTCCCTTAACGATACCGAAACGGCGCGGATCGAAGAGATCCTGCGTGCAACCGGCCTGCTGAACTGAGCCGGCTGATGGAACAGACCGCCGAACCCGTGCTCGACATCAGGGGATTGCGAACGATCTTCCGCATCCGCGGCGGCGAGATCACGGCGGTCAACAATATCGACCTGACCGTTGCAGCCGGCGAGACACTTGCGCTCGTCGGCGAATCCGGCTCCGGCAAGTCGGTCACCAGCCTATCCATCATGCGGCTGCTCACCCGCAACATCGGTATGATCGCCGCGGGCAGCATCCGCCTTGCGACGAGCGACGGTGTGGTCCGCGATCTCGTCTCCCTCGACGACGAGAGCATGCGCAGGATCAGGGGCGACGACATCGGCATGATCTTTCAGGAGCCGATGTCGAGCCTCAATCCCGTCTTTACCATCGGCGACCAGATCGCCGAGCCGATCCGTATACATCGCGGTAGCGATCGCAAGGCGGCGATGAACGCAGCCGTCGCGCTGCTTGAAAGCGTCGGCATACCGGACGCTCAACGCCGCGCCGGCCAATATCCGCACGAACTCTCGGGCGGCATGCGGCAGCGCGCCACAATCGCCATGGCGCTCGCCTGCGATCCGGCGCTGCTGATTGCCGACGAGCCGACCACGGCGCTCGACGTGACGATCCAGGCGCAGATTCTCGACCTGCTCCTCAAACTGCAGCGCGAGCGCGGCATGGCCATGCTCTTCGTCACCCACAATCTCGGCGTCGTCGCCGAAATCGCCCATCGCGTGGCGGTGATGTATGCCGGCCGGATCGTCGAAGAAGGGCCGGTCGGCGAGGTTTTCCGCAATCCCAAGCATCCCTACACGATGGGCCTTCTCGCCTCCATGCCGCGCCTTGGCGATGCCGCGCGGATGAAACAGGCCGGCGAAAAGCTCGCCGCCATTCCCGGAATGGTCCCGAGCCTGATGAACATGCCGAGCGGCTGCGCCTTTTCTCCGCGCTGCAAATTCGCGATCGAAGCCTGTCGCGCTGCCGTTCCCGCGCTCGAACAGGTCAGTCCGCAGCATCGCAGCCGCTGCATCAGATGGCAGGAGATCTAGGTGAGCGCACCGCTGCTTTCCGTCCGCGACCTTTCGAAACACTATACTTCCCGTGGCACGCGACTGAACATTCTTGAGGGTATCTCCTTCGATATCGGCAAGGGTGAAGTCGTCGGGCTTGTCGGCGAATCCGGCAGCGGAAAGACCACGATCGGGCGTTCCGTCCTTCGCCTCGTCGAGCCGTCGTCCGGCAGCGTCCGTTTCGACGGCACAGAACTCACGGCACTTTCCGCCTCCGCGCTCAGACGGCAACGGCCGCGCATGCAGTATATTTTCCAGGACCCCTTCGCCAGCCTGTCGCCGCGTATGACGATCGGCGAGATCCTGACGGAAGGCTTGAAGATCCAGGGGATCGGCACCGCCCGTGACCGGCTCGAACGGGCGCAGTCGGCCTTGGCAAAGGTCGACCTGCCCGCCGATGCGATCAATCGGTACGCGCATGAATTTTCCGGTGGCCAGCGCCAGCGCATCGGCATTGCCCGGGCGTTGACCTTGTCGCCGGAATTCATCGTCGCCGACGAGCCGGTCTCGGCGCTCGACGTATCGATCCAGGCGCAGGTGATCAACCTGCTGCGCGACCTCCAGCAGCAACTTGGCCTGACCATGCTGTTCATCTCACATGACCTTGCCGTCGTCGAATATATCTGCGACCGGGTGATCGTGCTTTATCTCGGCCGCATTATGGAAGTCGCACCAAGTGCCGATCTTTATGCGAGACCGCAGCATCCCTATACGCGCGCGCTGCTCTCGGCGATTCCGTCGCCCGATCCGGATGCCCGCCGTAACAGGCAGATCCTGAAAGGCGATATTCCAAGTCCGGCCAATCCGCCGAGCGGATGTGTTTTTCGCACGCGCTGTCCGAGCGCGCTCGAGGCCTGCGCCGGCACCGTTCCGCAATTGCGGGAAATCGCACCTGGCCATTTCAAGACCTGCATCCGCGACGACCTCAACTGATCCGTCATCCATCGGAGAAACAAGAGATGAATGCAAAGACGCCGCGTCCCGCCATCGGCGGAAATTGGGCGAGCCTGCTTTTGCCGATCGCAGCCGATGACAGCATCGAATTCGACAAGCTCGGTGAAGAGATCGATATCCTCATCGATGCCGGCGTCGATGGTATTTACTCAAATGGCACTGCCGGCGAATTCCACAATCAGACGGAAGCGGAGTTCGACAGGATGCAGGCAATGCTGGCCGAGCGCTGCAAGGCATCTTCAACCCCATTCGTCATCGGCGCCTGCCAGCCCGACCCGCTGATCATGCTCAATCGCGTCCGCCGCGCCGCCGCACTCGATCCCCACGCCATTCAGGTCATATTGCCGGACTGGTGGCCGCTTACCGATGCCGAAGCGATCGATTTCCTGAAACGAGCGGCTGAGGCTGCCGACGGTATTCGGCTCATCCTCTACAATCCACCGCACGCAAAACGGGTACTGGCGCCAAAGGAGTTGGGCGCGGTCTGTGCGGCGGTGCCTGAGGTGATCGGCATCAAGCTCGCCGACGGCGACGGCTCCTGGTATGCCGAGGCACGCCTGTATCTCTCGGGGCTTTCGCTCTTCGTCCCCGGCCATCATCTCGCAACCGGCACGAGGGAAGGTGTGGCAGCAGGCTCTTTTTCCAACGTGGCCTGCCTTAGTCCCCGCGGCGCTCAGATCTGGACGGTCTCGATGCGAAACGATATCGACGCCGCACTCGATTTGGAGCGACGCATCCGCACGTTTATGGACGCGCATATCGTCCCGTTTCGGCAGGATTTCGGTTATTCGAACGCCGCTCTCGACAAGCTCCTGAGTGCGATCGGCAATTGGGGACCCGTGGGAACCCGCTTGCGGTTTCCCTATCGCTCGATAGACATCGCAGAAGCGGTCAGGTTGCGACGCATCGCACGTTCCGAACTCCCCGATCTTTTCCCCTGAGTTTGCCTAAAGAAGGGGCTTTCCGATATGGCGCGCAACGAAAACTTCTACCATCCCAGCCGGGCCGATATCTTGCTGGAGGCCTCCTTCAGCAGAACGATGAAGCGGTCGACATCGCTTTTTTGCGTGCGGAAGGCCGGGGCGCCGACATTCACCGCGGCGATCACGGATCCGTCGAATGCCAGAACCGGCACCGAGACGGAGACGAGTTGATCGCTGACTTCACCGTAACTCACACAAAATCCCTGGCGGCGGATTTTATCCAATTCAGCAACCAGCTTGCCACGATCCGTGATCGTGCGCTTGGTCAGCCGCGGTAAAGTCTCGGGGATCATTTGCAACTGCACCTGGGGGTGGAGATAGGCGAGAAGCACCTTGTACGAGCCGGCCGTGAGCGGCCGTCTTCGACCGATCATCGCCTGCACCCGCAAGTCGCGCATCGGTTCGAACTTCGCAATACACAGGGATTCCCCATTGTCGATGATCCTGAGCTGGGTCGTTTCGTTCGCCTTCTGGCCGACTTCTTCAAGAATAGGATTGGCTATGCGCACCAGATCAACCTGTGTCGAGGCAGCGGTCCCGAGAATGATCGCAGTCGTCCCAAGCCGGTAAGTGCCCGTATCACTCTTCCGCACCAGGCCGCGCCGTTCCAGTGTGCGTAACATGCGCAAAATTCTCGGCTTGGTTTCCCCGAGGTTCTGCGCCACCTCAGTCAGCCTGATATCCGGGTTTTTGGCGACATTTAGCAATACCTCGATGCAGACATCAACAGACTGCACGATATCGCTTTTTGACGGATTTCTTTTGTCCATGGGGCCAGAATTTTCTCCGCGACCAAGGCTGAAGGAGTGGCATAATTTCAAGTTACGCCTATCGTAACGCGCTTGTTTTCCGTTTGACAGCCCCCTTGCGGCCCCCTTACCAATTTGTGTCAAGAGTGGATGGGAACCTGCTCGCACCGACCAAGCAAGGTCGGCCCAAAAACGCTAAACCGGGATTGAAGAAATGGCCGCAAAAACATTGACGCGGGCAGCGATCGGGCTGCTTGGTACGATTGCTATTCCTGCAATGGTCGCCGCACAGGAAACCCCGCTGACGATCGGGATGTCGACGACGCCGACGACGCTAGATCCTCATGAAGATAGTTCGGCGCCAAACAATGCGACCTCACGCCATATCTGGGACAGCCTCATAAACCTCACGGGAACGTCGGCAAATGCGCCGGAACTCGCCACCGAATGGAAGGTCATCGACCCGACCCATTGGGAATTCAAGCTGCGGAAGGGCGTGAAATTCCATGACGGCAGCGAGTTCAATGCCGATGACGTCATTGCTTCGCTTCTGCGTGCTCGCGACAAGCCAAGCCAGAGCTTTGCTTCCTACACCCGCAATATTGTCAATGTCACGGCCACGGATCCCTATACCATCGTCGTCGAGACAAAGGTTCCTGATCCGATTCTGCTGAATTCCGTCAGCCGAATTCGCATTATCAGCGCCGATTGCAAGGAGGCGCCGGTCCAGGATTTCGACAACGGCAAGTGTGCAATCGGAACCGGGGCCTATTCCTTCGTCTCCTATTCGCCAGGCAGTAACCTGACCTTAAAGCGCAATGACAGCTATTTCGCAGGCCCCTCGCACTGGTCGAACGTCACGCTGCGCTTCCTGCCCGATGACGGCGCCCGTCTGGCATCGCTTCTCTCCAACGAGATCGACATTGTCGAAACCCTTCCTGCCGATGGAATGGCACGCGTGGAAGCGAGCGATAATCTGCAAGTCATCAACGGCCTGTCTTCCCGCTTCGTTTATCTTGGCCTCGATGTCAGCCGCGATGTTTCGCCTTTCGTGAAGGCTGCGGATGGTTCCGATCTCGACAAGAACCCGCTCAAGGATGAACGGGTGCGTCGGGCAATGCTGATGTCGATCAACCGGCCGGCAATCGTCGACCGCGTCATGCAGAAGAACGGCACGGTGGCCGACCAATTCGTCACCCAAGGCTATGCGGGCTATTCCGAAAAAGTCGAGAAGGTGGGTTATGATCCCGCCGCCGCCAAGGCGCTTCTGGCCGAGGCCGGTTATCCCGATGGCTTCAGCCTGACCCTGCACGGTCCCTCTGGCCGTTACGTCAAGGATGCCGAAGTTCTGCAGGCGGTCGGCCAGATGTTCACACGCATCGGCATCAAATCGAAAGTCGAGGTCCTGCCTTGGTCGATGTATTCGGAAGCCTATTCAAAGGGCACCTACAGCACCTATTTCGGCTCCTGGGGTGTGAACACCGGCGAAACCACCAATCCGACTGTCGCGCTAGTAGCCACGCGCGACGAGAAAAAGGGGACCGGCAGATATAACGGCGGCGGCGTGTCCGATCCGAAGATCGACGGGGTGCTGGCCAAGGCGAGTTCGACGCTCGATGAAGCCGCACGCGCGCCCCTTCTCGAGGAGCTGTCGACCGAGACCTTCAACAACCTCTGGCTCCTCCCAATGCATTACGAAAACGTCGTGCTGGGTGCAAAGAAGACCGTGTCCTACACCCCGCGCGGCGACAAATATACGCTCGCTTACGACGTGAAACCGGCGGACTGATGCTTGTCGTCCAAAAGCGTGCAGCGGTTTTGGGCGACACGCATCCAATAAAGACTTGAAGTGCGTCGCATGGATCCATTCGATGCGACGCGGTTTAAGAACAGCAGCATGGGGCCGCCCCGAGGACGCCCCTTTCTTCATCTCCCAGGAGACATTCATGCAGGAACTTGGAACGGGCGAAGCCGTCGCCCGGGCGAAGGCCATCTATGACTATGGCCAGACGGCCATCTTCGCCTCTCAGGCCGATCCCCGCCTCCATATGGTGCTTTATGTGCCGCCGACGGCGGCAGACGGCCGCAAGCTCGACCTCCTGGTCGCGGTCCACGGCACCGGGCGCACGTCGGCCATCGACTTCCGCGACGGTTTTGCCGAATTCGGACTCTACAACGACTGTGCCATCCTTTGCCCGATCTTCCCGGTTGGCGTTCTCGGCGATGGTGCGCGTTCCGGCTACAAGTTTCTTGAGGAAGGCGACATCCGCTACGATCAGGTCGTCCTTGCCATGGTCGCGGAAATGGCCGACAAATACCGCCAGGACTGGTCCAAATTCGCCATGTTCGGCTTCTCCGGCGGCGGGCATTTCGTGCACCGTTTCACCATCCTGCATCCGGAAAAGCTCTGGGCGGCATCGATCGGCGCACCTGGTTCCGTCACCCTTGTGGATCCGACGCGTGACTGGTGGGTCGGCATTCGGGATCTGGAGGCGCGCTTCGGCAAGGCCTTCCGGCCCGAAGATCTCGCCAAGGTGCCGGTGCATATGATCGTCGGCGATGCCGATCTGGAGACCTGGGAAATCACCCACAAGCCGGGTGGCAAATATTATATGGATGGCGCAAACGACGCCGGCAAAACGCGGCCCGAACGCCTTGCCGCCCTGGCGAGCTCATTCCGCGAAGCGGGTGTCGACGTGACGTTCGATCGTGTTCCGGGCGTCTCTCACGACCGGATGAAGGTTCTGGGCAACGTCAAAGCCTTCCTGGCAAAGGTGCTGGAGGGCCGTCGCGCGAAATGAGAAATGCAACGATCGTGGCGCCTCAGCCGGAGGCAGTCGAAGCCGGCGCGGAAGTTCTCGAACGCGGCGGCAATGCCATCGACGCAGCACTTGCCTGTGCTTTCGTCCAGGGCGTGGTCGACCCGCAGATGGCCGGCATCGGCGGCTTCGGCTCCATGCATGTCTATATGCCGAAAAAGGGCGTGCACGAGATCCTCGAATTTTATGCGCGCGCGCCGTTGAAGGCTGCGCCGGACATGTGGCTCGACAAGATCAAGCAACAGAGCCGCGACGGCTTCGGCTACGTGCTTGAGGGCAATATTTCCGATATCGGCTACCTTGCCGTCTGTACCCCCGGCTCGCTAAAAGGCTATGAGACCGCGCTACGCGATTACGGCACCTTCGATTGGGCCGATCTCATCAAGCCGGCCATCCGCCTTGCCCGTAGCGGTTTCATGATCCGAAACCACATGCACTGGTATTGGGCCAAGGACCAGTCGAATGACGGTTTTGCCAACACGCTCGACAAGCTGCGCTTTTCTGAAACGGGCCGGAAAGTCTATTTCCACGACGACGGCACGCTCAAGAATGTCGGCGACCTGCTCGTCAACAAGGATATGGCCGAGACCCTCGAACGCATCGCGCGAAGCGGCGGCTCGGACATCTTCTATCACGGCGAACTGGCCGAACAGATCGCCGACGATTTCAAGGCACATGGCGGCTTGATCGATCGGGAGGATCTGGCGCGTTACAAATTGTCGAAGGTGGAGCCGGTTTGGGGCGACTACCGCGACAACCGCATCGCCACCTCGCCTCCACCAGGCTCGGGCTTTCCGATGCTGGAACTCCTGCATATCATGGAGCAGTTCGATGTCGGCTCGCTGCAGCATGGCAGCGCCGAACATGTCCGCATCCTGTTCGAATCCATGAAGCGGATGACGATCGACAAGGACGCGCATATGGGCGATCCCGCCTATGTCGACGTGCCCTATGAAAAGCTGCTGTCGAAACAGCATGCAAAGGCGCATGCCGGCGCGATCAAGGCGGGCGAGATCGCCAGCGTATCGCGGCTTGATCGATCGCAGCGCGACACCACCCACATCTCGGTGATCGACAAGGACGGCAATGCCGTCGCGATGACCCACACCCTAGGCAGTCCCTCGGGCGCGATCACCGATAGCCTCGGCTTCATGTACAATGGCACGATGAGCCGCTTTAATCCGCTTCCGGGTAAGCCCGGCTCCATCGCGCCCGGCAAGCGGCGTCCCAGCTCGGCGGCACCGACGATCGTCTTCAAGGGCGACGAGCCCAGCATCGTCATCGGAGCGCCAGGCGGCAGCTATATCGCGCCGGCCGTTGCGCAATGCCTGATGAACATGATCGATTTCGACATGTCCGTGATCGAGGCCGTCTCGGCGCCAAGGATCGTGGGGGTGTCAAACACGATCGACATCTGCAATCGCATTCGACACTCTGTCGAAGACGAGCTGCGGGCGCAGGGCTACCAGGTGGCACGGTCGCCGCAGACATATGCGTTCGCCGCAGTCCACGCGATCAAGATTGACGGCGGCATCTCGAAAGGCGCGGCCGATCCGCAGCGCGACGGGATGGCGATCTCCGTCGGCTAGATTCAAAATTACAGCGTCCTTTGCGGCTCTCGAAAAGACGCGCGGCGCTGTAGGGAGAGGTTCAATGGTCACATCCATCATCAGGCGGTTGATACAGGCGCTGTTCGTCGTTGTCGCGATGACGATCATTGTCTTCATCGGCGTCAATGTGATCGGCAACCCGGTCGACATCCTCATCAACCCGGACGCCAATCAGGCGGAGCGGGCACTCGTCATCGCCCATTACGGCCTGGATCAGCCGCTGTGGAAACAGTACCTGCTGTTTCTCCAAGGACTTCTGCACGGGGACTTCGGCAACAGCTTCGTTTATGGGCGCCCGGCGCTGGGTCTGATTCTCGAACGTCTCCCGGCGACGCTCGAACTGGCGATCACGGCTCTCGGCATCGCGCTGCTGTTCGGCTTGCCGCTTGGGCTGTATGCAGGGCTCTACCCCAATCGGATTTCCTCCAAGCTGATCATGAGCGGCTCAATTCTGGGCTTCTCGCTTCCGACCTTCTGGGTCGGCCTCATGCTGATCATGGTATTTTCCGTCGAGCTCGGCTGGTTGCCGACGAATGGCCGCGGCCCGACGCGGGAACTGCTTGGCGCACAATGGTCGTTTCTGACCGGGGACGGCATCAGGCATCTTCTATTGCCCGCGTTCAACCTGGCTCTGTTCAAGACGTCGCTCATTCTTCGGCTGACCCGCGCCGGCGTGCAGGAGGTCCTTCCTCAGGACTATGTGAAGTTCGCCCGCGCCAAGGGATTGCGAGAGCGGCGGATCATTTCCGTGCACGTTCTCAAGAACCTGATGATCCCGGTGTTAACGATCATCGGCCTTGAGTTCGGGTCACTGATCGCCTTTTCGGTCGTCACCGAAAGCATCTTTGCGTGGCCGGGCATGGGCAAGCTCATCATCGACTCGATCAACCTTCTCGATCGCCCCGTCATCGTCGCCTACCTGATGATGATGGTGCTGCTCTTCGTCGTCCTCAACTTCATCATCGATATCTGTTATACCCTTCTGGATCCGCGGGTCCGGCTGGAAGGAAAGGCTTGACCCCATGGCCGAACCACAAACGCAAGACACTAGTGCTCCAACGCCCGAACCCAGTCGTCTGTCGAAAGGGATCGCGGATTTCTTCAGCTCTCCGGCAGCCGCGATCGCCTTCCTCACGCTGGTGATCATCTGTTGCCTGGCGCTGTTCGCGCCATGGATCTCTCCGCAAAATCCCTATGATTTGATGCAGCTCGACATCATGGATGGACGACTGCCGCCGGGGTCCGAATCCATGACCGGGCTTGTCTATCACCTCGGTACCGACAGCCAGGGCCGTGATATCCTGTCCGGCATCCTTTATGGCCTGCGTACCTCATTGCTGGTGGGCGTTCTGTCGGCCTTCGCTGCTGCCATCATCGGAACCTCAGCCGGACTGTTCGCCGCTTACATGGGAGGGCGCACGGAAACCGCGATGATGCGGCTCGTCGACCTGCAGCTGTCGTTTCCCACCATCTTGATGGCACTCATGATGCTCGCCGTGCTCGGCAAGGGCGTGCCCAATGTCGTGATCGCACTGATCATCGCCGAGTGGGCGACCTATGCCCGAACGGTCCGCGGCACCGCTCTGGTCGAGCGCGAGAAGGAATATATCGAGGCGGCCCGGATGCTGCGCCTGCCTGGATGGCGCATCCTCTTCAGGCACCTGCTGCCGAACTGTCTTGCGCCGGTCATCGTCATCGCCACCATGCAGATCGCCCGGGCAATTGGCCTCGAAGCAACCTTGTCCTTCCTCGGCCTCGGCGCATCGGTGACCGAACCCTCGCTCGGCATGCTGATCTCGACGGGCTACCAGTATCTTCTGACGGGCCTCTACTGGATCAGCTTCTTTCCCGGCATTGCCCTTCTGGTCACGATCGCGGCGATCAATCTCGTCGGCGACCGGCTGCGCGATGTCCTCAACCCGAGGAACATGTCATGACCCCATTGCTGCAAGTGAGCAATCTCGTCACCGAATTCGGCGGCGGCAGGGGACGGCCCCGCGTTTGCGCCGTCAATGATGTGTCATTCACGGTGGAGCGCGGCAAGGTCCTTGGTCTTGTGGGAGAATCCGGATCCGGAAAGTCGGTGACCGGCTTCTCGATCATGCGGCTCCTCGATAAGCCCGGCCGGATTGTCGGCGGCAGCGTCATCTTCGACGGCGCCGACATCGCGAAATATTCCGACGAAGAGATGCGGCAACTACGCGGCAAACGGATCGCCATGGTATTCCAGGATCCGATGATGACGCTCAACCCGGTCCTGACCGTCGGGACGCAGATGGTTGAAGCCGTCCAGGCACACGAGCGAGTCTCGAAGGATGCCGCCCGGCAGCGGGCGCGGGATGCTTTGGCGCTGGTCGGAATACCAAGCCCTGATGAAAGGCTTGCCGCCTACCCGCATCAGTTTTCCGGCGGAATGCGCCAGCGTGTGGCGATCGCCATCGCGCTTCTTCACAAGCCGGACCTCATCATCGCCGATGAACCGACGACGGCGCTGGATGTGACGATCCAGAGCCAGATCATTTCCGAATTCCAGAAACTCACCGAAGAGGGAAATACGGCGGTGATCTGGATCACCCACGATCTGGCGATCGTTTCAAGATTGGCCGACGAGATCGCCGTCATGTATGCCGGCCGCCTCGTCGAGACCGGACCGGTGGGCAAGGTTCTGACCGATCCTCACCATCCCTATACCGCCGGTCTGATCGCGTCGGTGCCTTCGCAAAACAGACGCAGAGAGCCCCTTCACCAGATCCGCGGTATGACACCGGCCATTAGCCGTCTCCCACAGGGATGCAGTTTTCGTACGCGCTGTGATTGGGCAACCGACGGCTGTCTGGTCATGCCGGCGCTTATGCCGGACGGCGATCGCTCCTTCCGCTGCATTCATCCCGTAACGAAAGAGGTAGCATGATGACGGCGACCGCCGCGCCCCTGATCGAAGCGAGAAACGTGTCGCAGCGCTTCGGAGCCAAGCCCGACCTGGCCGCCAAGATCGCGCTCAAGCTCAAGCTGGCCAAGCCGGCGCCTATCGTTCACGCGCTTGATAATGTCAGCCTCAGCATCCGGCCCGGAGAGGTTGTCGGCCTTGTCGGCGAAAGCGGCTGCGGGAAGTCGACGCTTGGCCGCGCCATTGCAGGGATTACGTCACCGAGCCAGGGCCAAATCCTCTGGAAGGGGATGGACCGAAGCGCCATGTCGAAAGGCGAGCAGCATCAGTTCGGTCTCGCCAGCCAGATGATCTTCCAGAATCCGTTGGCGGCTCTCAATCCGCGCATGACCGTCGAAGAGCTTATCTGGGAGGCGCCTCGGACGCATGGGCTTGCCCGCTCCACGGAACGCGACGCCTATGTCGACAGATATTTGATGCTGGCCGGTTTCGACCCGGCCATGAAAAGGCGATACCCGCACCAGTTTTCCGGTGGCCAGCGGCAACGCGTCAATATTGCGCGTGCGCTTGCCGTGCAGCCGAAATTCCTCGTCTGTGACGAAAGCGTCGCAGCACTCGACGTTTCCATCCAGGCTCAGGTGATCAACCTGTTCATGGAACTTCGTGACAAGCTCGACCTGACCTATTTGTTCGTCAGCCATGATCTCGGCGTCGTGGAACATATTTCCGACCGCGTTGCGATCATGTATCTCGGTCGCATCGTCGAAGAGGCGCCCGTCGAGGAGGTTTTCAGGCGGCCCAATCATCCTTACACGAAAGCGCTCTTGGCCGAGGTGCCGCGCATCGAACCCGGCAAGCGACAATTCAAGCCCGTCGATGGCGAACTCCCCAGCCCAATAAACCCGCCGAAAGGCTGTCACTTCCATCCGAGATGCCCGATTGCGATGGACCGCTGTCATATGGAAGTGCCGGTGAAAAGGGAAATTGCACCGGGGCACCTGTCGGCTTGCCACCTCAATGATGAATAATCTCGAACAACAGACCGCTGATGGCTTCAGGTCATCCTGCTAATGTGCATGAGCCCCGCCCGGACGGGAGACTTTTTTCAACCCGGCTCCCGCGGCGGCGGTGTTCGCCAGGGAGGCGTCGCCGAGCGAAATGACGCCGGTTAGGCGCTTGTCACGATTGACGACGGGAAGGCGGCGAACCTGGACCTGCCCCATGTTGCGCGTCACGTCGTCGACATCATCGTCTTCGAAGCAATATTTGACATCGCGGGTCATGACTTCGCGCACCTTTGCATCGCCCCCTAATCCGTCGGCAAGCCCGCGCACGACGAGATCGCGGTCGGTGATGGTTCCGACGAGCCGGTCATTGTCGCCGACCGGCAGGAAGCCGATCTGCCTGTCGGCCATGCATCTCGCGATTTCGGCTATCGTCTGGTTAGGGTTGGCGATTTCTACATCGCGCGACATGATCTCTGACACTTTCATGGTCTTTCCTCCTGCCTTTTGCGGTTAATGGACGTCGAATGTTCCGGTGAGAGTCGTTTCCGAAACGATGTGGTTGCGGCTCCTGCCAGTCTCTCGAGGCCCTAATGGCGCATATCCGGATCCGGCCAGAGCGCCTGGACTTCTGCCGGCAGCCCGTGGCGCACTTTCCGCACCTCGCCCGGATCGATATAGTGGGAAAGCACCCGGAAAACCGACCGCACGGCCTCCTTCGCGTCTACCGGACGCGTCGATGAAAGCTCGTCGTTCACCTGCTCCAGGAACTCATCCAGGGAACGTGAACGGACGGGTTGTTTGGAAGGATCGTAGCGGTCGTAATAGGCGCCGCGCACGAGGAGCGGCAGCTGTGCCGACAGATGCGCAGCCAGATCGATCGGCAGACGATCTCTCAACGTATGAAGAACCGCGCCAAGCACATGCCAAGCAAGCTGCCGATCAGGTCCCTGGTCGGCCATCAGATCGTCGAGCCATATATTTGTGGTTTGCAGCGTCTTATCGAAGACGGCGACACCCGAAGCGCTCATGGCTTCACCTCCATGATGATGGTTCGAATCTGTTGAACCACTCAGGGAGATGAAAGTTCCGGAAGGCATCGTTAAATGCACCGGCCGCTTCGTCAAGAATCCGACGTGCCCTCCTCCTCCACGAAAATTCCCCAAGCGGCGATGAAGAGAGCGGCTATCAACGGCCCGATCACGAAACCATTGATGCCTACGAGAGAAATGCCGCCAATGGTGGAAATGAGGACAACATAGTCCGGAAGCTTGGTCTCCCTGCCGACCAAGGACGGCCTCAGAAGATTATCGACAAGACCTATGACGAGGGCGCCGACCGCAACCAGCACAAGCGCCTTCACCCAAAAACCGGCCAGGGCCAGGTAAACGGCCGTGGGCACCCAGATCAATGCGGCGCCGACCGCAGGCAGCAGCGACAGGAAGCTCATCAGCACGCCCCACAGCAGGGCTGGCTCGACGCCGAGGGCCCAGAAGGCGATCCCGCCGATCGAACCTTGGATGATAGCGATGATAATATTTCCTCGCACGGTCGCGTGAATGACCGAAGTGAATTTGGAGGTGAAGCGAAGTGTATGAGCATCGCTGAGAGGCAGCGCTCTTCTGATGGCGCGGGCAACGGCGCGCCCGTCCCGGAACATGAAGAACAGGAGATAGAGCATGACGCCGAAGGTGACGAAGAACCGCAGGGTGTTCTGGCCGAGGCTCAAGGCACGCCCGGCAAAGAAGCCGCCGCCCTGCATCAATGCCGAGGAAACGCGTTCCTGAAACGTATCGACGCCATTCAGCTCGATCCTCCGGAGCCAGTCGCGGAGGAAAAGGGGCAACGCTTCTTGCAGTTTCTGGACAAAGCTTCGGACATCGATCTCGCCGCTGTCCATGCGTTGGTAGAGAAGGTTGCCCTGCTGGACGAGTGAACTGAGAACGATCAACCCCGGAATGATCACGACGCAAAGGCAGACCAGCACGGACAGCGCTGCAGCAAGGTTTCCGCGCCCACCCAGCTGCGCCTCCATACGGGCGTGAAGCGGGAAGAAGATGATGGCGAGGACGACTGCCCAGAATATCGCCGAATAGAACGGTAGCACGATGGCGACGAAGGCAATGGTCACGAGGACCAGAAGCACATAGAAACTGACACGCTGAAGGAGCATTCGATCTTTCCGCTTCGAGACCGCGATGATGATGATAGCACAGATGCGGCAGCAGTGCTGGACCTCCCTTCCATCCTGTCTTGATGGCTCGATCCGCACGCGCCTCTCGCAACCGACAGGAACTTCTTCTTCCGATTTTTGTTATTCGGCTCATGTTAATGAACCAATCAGTCCAGCCGAGGCTCGGAACAACAATTCATATCGAAGATCAGGATGTTCACATCCTTGACGGAGGCAACCCACATGGCCTTCCAGTCGTCCTCCTGCATGGCTGCGGCAGTCTTGCGCAGGAAATTTTGCTCGCCTTCGACAACAGCGATTTCCGGATCATTGCACCCGACCGGCCTGGCTATGGACTGAGCACGCCGCCTGCACCGGCTGAGCGTGGACCTGAGGGACAGTCCTTCTGGCTTGAGCGCCTTCTCGCGTCTCTCGAGCTGCCGGAGGTGAGGATCGTCGCGCACTCGATCGGCAGCGCAGCGGCCTTACACCTTGCTGCAAGAAGACCAGACCTCGTCAGGGGACTTTTTCTCATTTCCCCATGTTGCGCGCCTGTGCCATCGAAGCCGTTGATTGTGCTTAGATCGGCGGTCGCTCCGGTGGTCGGGCCGTTGATCCGCCAGCACGTCATCGGCCGGTGGCCCGCATTCTTTCTCGATCGAGGTCTGAGGTCGTCCTCCTTTCCCAATCCCCTGCCTTCTCATCTCGCGGACCTGCCGGCCTCTCACGTGGTCAATCCGATTAGCATCCGCACGATGGCCGACGAGTTGCGCGCCTTCAACCGAGACATGGAACGCCTTCCGGATCTGCCTGGCGATCTTCCCCTGCACGTTCTCTTCGGGATGGCGGACCGAGTGATTTCACCGAACTGGCATATTGATTGGCTTTGCAGGAAGCATCCAGGGCCGGTCGTCAGATTGCTGGAAGGTGTCGGGCATTTACCCCATCATGTGGTCCCTGGCGTGGCGCGAGAGATGCTTTGTGATGTTGTGGAGGCATCGGCACAAGATACGAAACTCCCGCGCGTGAGGAGCATCGGCTCGCAGGCGGTTGCAGAAGCGAGTGCCGGTCTCAAGAGTAGATGAATCCCCGGCCCTCCAATTCGAGGCGCCGCGGTATTCCAGAGTAACGATGGGGCAATACCACACCAGAAGGCCGCAAGCCGATCTCTGCCTTTAGCAGTGGAGATTATTTTTCTGTTGTCGCAAATGAAAAATCTGATTTACTGACGCTTCGCTGCTTGGCTTTAAGGGGGGATATTGCCGATGCCGTGGACTCGCAGAAATATTGTGCTGGGTGGTTTGGCGTTACTTGGCGTCGGTGCAGTCCGGAAACCGGCATTTGCCGCGGCATCATCCTATTTCGACGGCACTACCGTCGACAATGGCGTGACGTTCCGAAGCACCAACTTTGCCAAGATCGACAGACAGTGGCACCGCCAGGTTGTCAAATATTTTAGCAGCGAGCCAATCGGCACCGTCGTCGTCGACACGAGGCACCATTTTCTCTACGTGATCATGGAGAACAAGACAGCCATCCGCTATGGCGTCGGCGTCGGTCGCGAGGGCTTCAAATGGTTTGGCCGCGCGACGATCGACGATAAATCGCTGTGGCCGCGCTGGACGCCGCCGCCGGAGATGCGCAAGCGCCATCCGGAACTGCCCGAATTCGTGGCGGGAGGCTCACCGAAAAATCCACTCGGTCCCCGCGCCATGTACCTGCATCGCGACGGCGTCGATACCGGCTATCGCTTCCACGGCACGCTGGAGCCGTGGAGCATCGGCAAAGATGCCTCCAGCGGCTGTATCCGCATGTTCAACGAAGACGCCATCGATCTTTACCAGCGTTGCCCCATCGGCACTGCGGTGCAGGTTCTGCCGCATATTGCAGACCAGGCTGAAAGCGCCACCCAGGTCAGCCAGACAACCCCGGCCGAATAAGGAATATCACCTTGATCTCAATTGCGACCGGATTTACCAGGCGCCTTGTTGCCGCGACAATGTTCTTGGCGCTTGCCGCCTGCTCCACCACCGAACTCGCCTCGCTGGAAGAACCTGCGGCCGCCCCTATGACCGGCCAGACGAACGATCCGGCGCCTGGTTTCGAAAACGTGGCGGCTGGAAGCGAGGAGGATTTTATCCTCAATGTCGGCCGACGGATTTATTTTACCCAGGACTCTGCCAAGCTCGATTCCGTCGCCATGGCGACCCTGGACAACCAAGCCAACTGGCTCAACAACAACCCGACCTGGATGCTCAAGCTACAGGGATTCTCCGACGATTCAGGGTCCGCGTCCAAAATGGAGACGCTGTCGCAGAAGCGCGCCGATGCCGCGATGGCTTATCTTGTCTCGAAGGGCGTTGACGCAAAGCGCATGTGGGCCAAGGGTTACGGGAACGAACGCGAAGTCCGCGACTGCACGGAGCGCTCCTGCAAAGTGCAGAACCGGCGCGTCGTCTCCAATCTCCGCAAGCAGCCCGACGCCGTCTGAACTCTTCGCGAATGCCCATCGTGCAAAAGGGAATGAAGCCACGTACTTCGCGACAAGACGACGTCGCGTAGGTGCATTTGGGGGGATGCGGCGAAGCCAGTATGGTGGTCCGCAAAGGGCCGGCCACCAAGCCGGCCCTCTTGGATCCAACTCAATTCAGGATCGCGCTACCGGAACCGAGGCTCCGGAGCGGAGCCTGTCAAGAAGCTTCGAGAGCACACGCCTTCCGGCGTCTTTTGCGCTTGCTCCGCGGCGTTTCCTGATTTCGACCGTGAACGGCTTTTCCGGGACTTCATCGAGAGGCCCTCCTTAAGCCACTTCGCGCTCGGCTTCGATCTGGAGAGGCGCCTGCTGAAAGGAGCCGTCTCCAATCGCGATTTTGCGCGGCTTCATGGCTTCCGGCACCTCACGCTTCAGCGCGATCGCGAGAATACCGTTCGTCAAGGACGCATTCTCGACCCTGACGTGGTCCGCGAGTTCGAAGCGACGTTCAAACGCGCGCCCGGCAATGCCGCGATGCAGATATTCGCCATCCTTCCCTTCGCCCTTCTGGCCTTTCACCACGAGCACGTTCCGCTCCTGGGTGATCTCGAGATCGGCCTCGGCGAAACCGGCCACTGCCATCTGGATACGATAGTCGTCTTCGCTCGTCTTGACGATATCATAGGGCGGCCAGGTCTCGATCGCCTGCAGCCGCTGCGCATTGTTCAAGAGGTTGAAGACCCGGTCGAAGCCGATGCTGGACCGATAAAGGGGTGCGAAGTCAAGTTCGTTTCTCATAGCCATATCCTCCGTAAAGCAACATGGAATGGAGACGCGTCGAAAACGCGTCCCCTGTCTGGTCGGCCCGCGTTTGCGCTGTCGACGAAAATGATCTGGTTTCGAGCGTTTTTCGATTCAAGAGGATATCCAAAAAAATTTTGGTCGAGGCTTGAGGCGGACTGTAAGCCTCTGTTTTCCTTCGCGCAAATCCAAGGGTGCCTGAAGATGTTCTTCGCTTGTGTGGAGAAGTTCATGACCGGCAAAAGCATCAGCACGACACCTCCGGATGGTGTTATCGAGGCGTTCTCCGCCTCGGACATTCTTCATTGCGTCTCCATTTCCATTTCACCTCTCCGAACGAAGTTCTCGCCGCCGAGATCGCTGCGCAGGAGAAGAGAGCGATCCTGCCGTCGTGGGATTCGGAACTCTATGCGGTAGAGGCCGTTCCGGCTCTGCCGCGGCGCCTGGCGTGCCATCCCGGGTGCGTTATGCCGATATCATCATCGCTCAAAGCTCCGGATAGCGGAGGTGGTACGGCAGGCCATGTCGGAAAAGGGTTCCGACGCTGTCGTCCTTGAATGACGAACCATATCCGAGCTCGCTGAACTCTGGTGAAGCGATAGCCCCGCTCTATCGCCTTATCGAACGCGCGCCTTGTCGATCGAAGACGCCCGCGACGATGACATGACCGCCGATCCGGTATGCGACCACGGCCTACTGCGAAGGCGGCAGCAAATATGCGCGTGGTGACGGCAGATCGATGACGAACCTGATATCCGCGGCATTGGCCGCCACGACCAGTTGGTAGTCGCCGGGCTCAGCGTGGAAGGCACCGGCCTCGACGTCGAAATAAGCGAGATCACGCGGCAGGATGTTCATCACGGCTGTCCCTGTTTCACCGGGTAGCAGCGAAAGCTTTGCGAAGGCGCGCAGTTCCTTGTCCGGCCGCTCCACCTTGGATTTTGGCGGGCGCACATAGAGTTGGACCAGTTCCGAACCGGCCCGGTCGCCGATATTGGTCAGATCGACGCTGACAGTCACGCCGTCCCCACCCATTTCGCTGGCTGAGAGCCGCGGCTCTCCCCAGCTGAAGCGCGTATAGCCAAGGCCGAAACCGAAGGGGAAGAGGGGCTCGACAGCGCGTGTATCGTGGTGACGGTAGCCAACAAACACGCCTTCGGCGTAACGCACGTGCCCATCCTCACCCGGATAGACGGCTGGATCGCCTGTTATTGCGGAATTGTCGGCAAGCGCCTTCGGGAATGTCTGCGGCAAGCGTCCGCCGGGCTCGACGTCGCCGAAGAGGACATCAGCGACGGCATTGCCCAGCTCCTGTCCGGGATACCAGATCTGCAGCACGGCGCGAACCTTGCCGAGCCAGGGCATTTCCACCGGACCGCCGGTCTGCAGCACGACCACGGTGTTGACGTTGACGGCCGCAACACGCTCGATCAGTTCCTCCTGCCGGCCGGGAAGCCGCATGTCGGGCAGGTCCAAGCCCTCAGTATCCCATTCGCCGTCGCGGCCGACGAAGAGAAGCGCCACTTCGGCATTCAGCGCCGTCTCGACGGCTTCCTGCATATCGGCCTCGCCCAAGGGCTTTTCGACGCCGAAGCGAATGGCCGTGAGGTTGATCCCCTCCTCGGTCGCCACGGGCGTGTCGTACTCTACGGTGATGGTATGGCCCCTGCCCGCATCGAGCGCCACCGTGCCGCGCTGTTCGTCATTGGCGGTGCCGAAATAGTTTTCGCCACGTGTCCAGCCACCATGGCCGTCGACCGTGAGCCTGCCATCGACGAAGAGCCGCGCCAGCCCGGCATTGGTCATGCCGAAGACATGATCGCCGCTCTCCTCCGGCACGAATTGCATCGTCATCCGCGCCGAGAAATCGGTGGGGTCGAGTTCGCCTGATGGCAGCTCGAACCAGAAGAACTCGCCCTTGTCGACGGTCTCGACATGAAGCGGATTGCCCCGACAGCCACGCCCCTTGAAATATTCGACGATGATCTTTCCCTTGGCCACCTCGATCAGACGGTTGTGGCGGCAGCCGACCGCGTGGCTGACGCTGTTGGCATTGGAAAGGGCGGCTCGAATCCCTTCGAGCGGGCTGATTGTATAATGCGCCGCGATCTGCGCGCTGCCGCCGCCCATGACGCGCGCGCTCGCGGCATTGGGTCCAATGACGGCGATCCGGTCGAGCGATGTCTTTGCAAGCGGCAGGATGCCCTCGTTCTTCAAAAGGACCGCGCCTTCCGCGCCGAGGCGCCGGATCAGCGCCCGGTCTTCCGGCAGGTCGACTGCCTGCTCCGTGAGGTCGGGCCTCTTCTCGAACGCGCCGACCCGCTCGAGCAGCAGCAGGATCCGCCGCGCCGCCGCCCGGACGGTCGCCGCCTCGACCCTGCCTTCGCGCACTGCCGCAACCAGCTTCTCGCCGCGATCGCGCGCCGGGCCGGGCATTTCAAGATCGAGACCAGCATTGATCGTCTCGGCGGTCGAATGCGAACCGAACCAGTCGGACATGACGATCCCGTCGAATCCCCATTCCTTGCGCAGCACCTTGGTCAGCAGCCACTGATGCTCGCTGGTGTAGGTGCCGTTGAGGCGGTTATAGGAAGACATGACGGCCATAACGCCGGCGCGGCGAACCGCCTGTTCGAAGGGTGGAAAATAGATTTCACGCAGCGTCCGTTCGTCGATATCGGAAGACATGGTCTGCCGCTCGATCTCGGATTCGTTGCCGGCGAAGTGTTTGATGGTTGCGGCGATCCCCTGGCTCTGCACGCCCTTGATATAGGCAACGGCCAGTTCCGCGGTCAGCATCGGATCCTCGGAATAACATTCGAAATTTCGCCCGTTGAGACCGGAACGATGGATATTCACCGTGGGAGCGAGGAGCACGGCGGCACCCTTGCTCTTCGCCTGGTGGGCAAGCGCCACGCCCATGCGCTCGACGAGATCGGGATTCCAGGTGGCGCCGAGCGCGATGGCAACAGGAAAGCAGGTCGCCTTGACGCCGCCGACCAGCGAACCCGCGCCGCGAGCCCCATTCGGCCCATCCGTCACCTTGATTTTCGGCACCCCAAGACGCTCGACGGGAACGGTCGTCCAGAAATCAGCGCCTGACAGCAGCGAGACCTGCTCCTCGAGCGTCATCTTGTCGAGAATGGAATCGATCATGCAAACCTCCCCTTCGATGGAATTCGGGCATTGCGAAGTGCTGGCCGAGCATGCCAGGTGCCAATTCATCCGGCGGCGACGCCAACTTCTACACGCGCCACGCAGTTCTTAAACCTACCGATTACTCGGTATTTTTAAGATGTCAACTGCCGAACCGTGATGTATGGATGGAGGGCGGGAGAAAGAGCATATGGAAGAGACGATGGTAGAAGTTTCCGAATCGCATGCCGGACAGGACGAAAAACGATGGCGCCGATCTCGCAAGGGCGAAGCGCGCCGCGCGGAGATCCTGTCGGCTGCGATGCGACGTTTTGCCGAAGACGGCTACCAGAATGCCGCCATCGGCGATGTGGCTCGCGACGTCGGCCTGTCGCTGCCGGGCCTGCTGCACCATTTCCCAACCAAAGTCGATCTCCTGCTGGCCATTCTGGACAAGCGCGATCTCGAATGTGAAAGCTACATTGGGCCCCACCGTTCCGATCTCCGCGGCCTGCTCAAGGGCATGGTCCAGGTCTTTCGCCGCAACGCCGAAATGATCGAGGTCGTTAGGACCTTCGCCATCCTGAACGCCGAGAGCCTTATGAAGGATCACCCGGCCAAGGCATGGTTTCTCGATCGTGCCACCCAGCTGCAGAACGACATCGCCGCCACCTTCGACCAAGCCGTCGCCGATGGATCGATCGACGGCACGATTGACGGCAGGGCGATGGCGGCCGAGCTGATCGCCGTGATGGACGGACTTCAGATGCTCTGGCTGCGCGATCCCACCCGCTTCGATATGGTCGGCGGGTTGGAAGCCTATGTCGGCCGCTTGCTGGTGAGCCTTGGTTTGGAGGATTGAGTTTTGGCTTGCGACTCTGCGCTGGGGAGCCGGTCGCAGATGACGCTCTATCGGAAGATCTATCATCTATCAAAGCGTGCCAACCAGGCCATAATGCGGCTTACGGCTTCGTAATACTTCTGCCCGACAAGCAGACCTGTGTGTGTCGTACCCCGGAGACCTAGATACTCGCCGCCGATGTGACGTGCTGTCGCTCGGCCTCGATGTTCATCGGATTCGTCGCTGATCGCGCAAATGACGAGGCTGGGACAGGCGATCTTCTCGCCTCTGATGGAAATCCCCTCCGCCCCGAAATGAAAGGAAAATGCGCTGAACGCCTTTGCAGATTCCATGGACAGGTACTTCCGCTGGAATTCGATATCCTCGAATGTTTCATCGACACTGATTTGCTCGTCGCGCACGGGAGCAGGCACGACGAGGCCGGGCATTCGCAACGCGAGATCGCGATAGGGCGCCTCCGCATGCACTTCCTTGCAAAGGCTGGAATCGATTAGGACCAGCCCGGCAATCTTCACACTTTCCGCCAGTTTCTGGCTCAGGATTCCGCCCATGCTGAATCCGATCACGATGGGCGGGGTTCCACATTCTTTGGTGATTTCGGTGATCACCAGCCGGATGTCTTCCAGGTAATCTTCAAACAGGATTTTTGTGAAATCCACCGACCTGCTTTTGTAGTGACCCCGCAGGTTGATGCAATAAGAGTTCCATCCAGTCGATATGAAATGAGGAATATATTTGCTCCACATCCAGCTCCCGGTAAAGGCGCCGTGGACGAAGAGCAAAGGCGGCCGAACGGACTGCCTCGAAGCGCTGTGCGCATCAAATATTTCGAGAAATAGGTCATTCTCTCCGACGTATTTTCCCGTGTGCTCGGGTCTTTCTTTTGCATAGTCCCGCATACCGCTCACTCCTTTGATATTGGCTGGTCGCGCATCGAGACAGAGGATATTTCCTATGCAATATTGATCAATGGCACCTCGTGGCCGTACATAAAGGATAAAATATCTTCAATCAGGTGCTCATGTGGACAGTCTTGCGAGCGTTGTCGCCTTCGTTCACGCCGTCGAACAGCAGAGCTACGTCGCAGCTGCCAGGGTTGCCGGAGTTTCGCCGTCCGCGATCGGAAAGGCGGTGGCGCGTCTCGAAAGCCGGCTGGGCGTGCGGCTCTTCAACCGGACAACGCGCAGTATCAGCCTGACTGAAGAAGGAGCGGTCCTCTACGAGCGCTACAAACGCATCATCGACGACATGGATGATGCAGAAGCCACAATCTCACGAAGCCGGGAACGTCCAAGGGGACGCCTTCGCGTCAGCGTACCGCATATCGTCGGGCATCACCTTCTCATGCCGGTTCTACCCACTTTTGCCGAGCAATTTCCGGAGATCGAACTGGACATCGATTTCGAAGACAAGGTGATAGACCTGGTGGCGGAGGGCCTGGATGTCGTCGTGCGGAGTGGCGAGCTCGCCGATGCTCGATTGATTGCCCGCCATCTTGGCAACCAGCATTTCGTCGTTTGCGGAAGTCCCGATTATTTCAAGCGCCATGGACAACCGGAGACGCCGGATGACCTCTCCCAACATGCCTGCATTCACTTCAAATACCCATCCAACGGCCGGCTCGCACCATGGACATTCCGCTCGCCATACGATCGGGTAATTTTCCCAAGAAGCCTTACATTCAACAATACGGACGCAGGGCTGCGGGCAGCGCGGGACGGTTTGGGGATCGCGCACCTGCCTGTCTACGTCGCAGAGCCCCATATGCGAACCGGAAGTTTGGTCCCTGTCCTGACCTCCTTCATGGTGCCGTACGGCTCGCTCTCGCTCGTCTGGCCGTCCAATCGTCAGCTTTCACCAAAAGTCCGCGCTTTCGTGGATTTTGTAGTTGCGAATTTGGCCGCCCGACCCGACGCTTTTCGCCCGCTGGATGCGGCTGGCGTCTCATCCAATTCTGGGGGATAGCGGCCGCTTTCAGAAGCGCCCGCCAGTCCTTGAAATCACCGTGCTACATGCTCGCCATAGGCCATTTTATTCCCGGCACGTATGGCGGTCAGGCGTCAGCCATTCTGCAGCTTCCAGGTCCGGATTTCGAACGGCATGATGTCGGCAGGTCCCTTCCGCTCCATCGGCTCTTCGAGAATGTTCAGCGGCTGCGATGCTGCCCATCCGGAAGGCAGCTCGAGGGCGAGGCTGCCGCGCCGGCCGGCCGGTTCGTAGAGGCGCAGGATAAGCCCCTCGCCGTCCTCCGCCGGCTTCAGGCCTGAGAATGCGACGGGGATGCCGGTGACCGCAAGCGGCGCAAAACTGCCGGCGGAGAGGCCGCTGGATTCAGCCGAGACGAGCGGTTGGTTGAGATCGATCGCCTCGTCGAGAACGCCGCCTTCATGCCAGGCGCCTTCATGCGGCATCAGCGCATAGGTGAAGCTCTGCTCGCCTTCGTCGGCCAGCGGATCCGGATAGATCGGCCCGCGCACGAGGCTCATGCCGATCACGTTGCCGCGGGCGCTATGGCCGTATTTGGCATTGTTGAGCAGCGCCACCCCGAAATCCGGCTCGCTGATATCCACGAAGCGGTGCGCCACGGCCTCAAACATCGCCTGCTCCCAGGACGTATTCGTGTGCGTTGCCCGCTCGACGATGCCGAAGGCACATTCGAAGGTCGCCTTGCGGGCCTGAGCGGCGACAGGGTTCAGGGTGCGCAGCAGCGTGCGGCGATCATGCCAGTCGATCGTCGTTTCGATGTCAAGCCGCCTGGCGTTGGCCGTCAGCATATAGGTCTGCGTGACGCTCGAATTCCGGTAGCGGTAAACGACGCGGATCGCCGCGCGGTGCGGGCCGTCTTCCACGAGGGTGATACCATCAGGCGCATCGAGGCGGACGGCCTTTTCGGCATAATCCGCGTCGATATCCCAAGCGTCCCAGTTGCGCGGCTTGTCGGCCGGGTAGACCCAGAGCTGGTTTGCGGAACCATCGACGGCTTCGCGGCCGGTCGCCTTGTGGATAAGGCTCGCAACCGCTCCATCCTTGCCAATGACGACCGCGAGGTGGTCGTTTTCGAGACGGTCGGGGCTAGCCTTCAGCCCGCCCGCCGGCTTGAGCGAGCCCTTGTCGAAGACCGCGACGGATAAGGGCGCGATGAGATCGGCTGCCGAGACGACCGTACCGTCAGAAAGCGTTGCGCTGAGCGGCCTTGGAGCCAGAGACGGATTGACGACGATGAGGGCATCGCCAACCCCGCCCTTCGGCAGCTTGGCCGACAGCGCTTGCAATGCCATCGCCTGTTCGGCCTTGGCATGTTCGATGACGCCCCCCAGTTCCTGCTCTGCATCCTGATAGACTTCACGGATGCTCGAGCCCGGCAGAATGTCGTGGAACTCGTTTTTCAGAACCACGCGCCAATCCGCCTCCAGGCTTCGGGGCCTGTCTGCTCCGAGCATATGCGCCAGCGAAGCAATGGTTTCAGCGGTGATCAGCGCACGTTCTGCCTGGCGATGCTTGCGCTTGACGCCGCTTTGCGACGTCAGTGTGGCGCGGTGCAGTTCGAGATAGATTTCACCGTCCCACACGGGAAGGTTCTTTTCGCCTGCGGTGCGGTGCGCCTGCTCGTAAAAGCTTTTGACGGTGCCCCAGCGCGCCTGCGGAATTGCCGGGAAATCGCGCAGCTGCACTTCGCGCTCGACCATCTCCGGCGTGACGCCGCCGCCGCCGTCGCCATAGCCCACGGCCAGCAGCGAAGTATGGTGCTGCGTCTTGCCGCGGAAATTCTTCCATGTCGGCACGTAGCAATCGGGTTGCACGAAGCCGTTATAACCCTGCATCGGATTGTCGAACGTGTGGGTCAGCACCCGGCTGCCGTCGAGACCCTTCCACCAGAAGAGATCGGAGGGAATATGGTTGGTCTCGCTCCAGTTGACCTTGATCGTGAAGAAGCTGTCGATGCCGCCCTGTCTCAGGATTTGCGGCAGCGCACCTGAAAAGCCGAAGCAATCGGGCAGCCAGCAGACCGTGTGGCGGGTGCCGAAGGTCTTTTCAAAATAACGCTGGCCATAGAGGACCTGACGGGCGAGGCTTTCGCCGGTCGGCATGTTGGTGTCGGGCTCCACCCACATGCCGCCGACGGTTTCCCACTTTCCTTCCGCGACCTTCTGCTTGATGCGCTCGAGAAGTTCCGGGTCTTCCTCTTCCATCTGCGCGTAATAATGAGCGGTCGATTGATTGAAACGAAAATCGTCGGAGCGCTCCATCAGCGACAGAGCCGTGTTGAAGGTGCGCCGCATTTTCCGGCGCGTCTCGCGATAAGGCCAAAGCCAGGCGAGATCGATATGCGCATGGCCCGTCAGCAGCAGTTCTCCATTCGGCGGGAAGGGTTTCTGCAGCTCCTTCAACCGCGCCGTCAGAGCCTCGAAGGCCGTGGTTGCCGAAGCGCTCTGCTCATCCGTGAGGCCTGCCGGATTAACCTCAAGCTCCGGCAGTTCCCAGATCTTCTGCTGCATGACGGCGCCTGACGTGCGGGAGATATAAGCCGCCGTATCCGACGGCCAGTCGAGGCTGCGCAACGCATGCTCGGCGGCATCCATCAGGTGCGGCACAACTTCATGCTCGCCGAGCGCATCGATTGCCTCGGCAACCTGCTTCAACAGAAGATGCAGGCGGTGAGCGGGACCATCGAGCCAGATAAACCGGGCCTTGTTGAGTTTGGGCGCTGGATTGGGCTCGCCGAACGGAAAGCGGGCGACGGTTTCCGTTGCGATGGAGAAGCGCCGGCCCTTCACCGGGAATTCCTGGTGATAGGGATCAAGACCGAATGTTTCCGTCTCGCCGTCGGGATAGCTCAGCGTAATCAGGCTCTCGCCGCCGAGATCGAGCTGCAGGCGAATATCTGCCAGAGGCCACGCCTCCGGCGCTTCAGCGGTCGCGGCAAAATGCACCACTGCCTGGCGGTGCGGCCAATCCTGGTGATGGCCGATCGGCTCGCCCTCGAAAGTCCAGCCGTCGATCGCAGCACTTTGTCGATCCCGCCAATGCGCCAACTCGGCAATGCGAACTTTCAGACGATCGAGGCGCTGGGCAATGGTCAGAGGCATGGCTTATCCTGTTGAAAATCGACGGCTGACAATCTTGTCGTCATGCTTTTGAGGTCGTGGTCATGGTTTTGGGGGAGATGAAGATGGCGCGACCGACATCGCGATTGCCCGGCCCCTCCTCCAAGCGGGCTTGCAGAGTCTTAGATTAAGTAACTTTGATTTGGCGTCAAGCCCAGAAGAAGTGAACCGCTCCGGGTTTACGGGATGTCACCGTCACGCCATGTTCTTACGAAAGCTTGCTTGCTCGACCAGACACTCTCGCGCATGAGGTCAGATTACAAGGAGGACGCCGAAAGTCGCTCCACCAAATTGCAGGACATAACTCGACTGCTCGGGCAAACTTCGCTTCCCGCCACCACGCTATTCAACAATTCAGCCCCTTGCAGACCAAGACCGTAATATGGCAAGGCGGCAGTGGTCAGCTCCGGCCTCAGCGCCAGGGAAACTGTCCGGAAATCGTCAAAACCGACAATACTGACATCCTCGGGAATCCGAAGACCCAAGGCCATCGCCGCGATATAGATTTGGATCGCCATTTCGTCGTTGCCGCTCATGATTGCGGTCGGTCGATCCTTTTGTTGAAGCATCTCGGTGGCGGCAGCAAAAACGTAGTTCTTCTCTGCTCCGACGGGTCCTTCCATTCCAAGGCGGATCGTGAGGTCACTGTCCGCAAGGCCAAAGCCTCCAGCGGTCTTGCGGAAAGCATCGAGGCGCAGTTCCGCACCAAGCAAAATCGGATTGAGCCGGATGTAGCCGATCTTTCGATGACCCCGCTCAAGCAGATAGCGGGTCAGATCTCGCGCACCCTGATAGTCATCGGGTTCGATCGACGGCAACAATTCGCTCGTTTTTGGTCGGCAGTTGATCATGACTGTGGGGATAGCGACGTCGCCGACTTCGGGGTCAACGATGCGATGGTACATCGTTACATAGAGAACACCGTCAATGCGGTGCGATTGGAACATTTTCCAAATTTTAATTTCCTGTTCGGACGCGCCGCCGGTATTTGCCATCAGAATGGTCTTGCCGTTAGCATTAGCCCAATCCTGGATCCCGCGAACGATATCCACTGAATAAGGCGTCGTCGACACGTAGTCAGCGATGATACCAAATGTGTTGGAGCGACTTGAGCGTATCTGGCGCGCCGCCATATTCGGCACATATCCGAGGTCTCGAATTGCCCTTTCGACCCTCTCCCTTGTTTCCTCGGTCACATAGGGTTCGCCGTTAATGACGCGAGACACAGTTTTGTTGGAAACCCCCGCCACTTTCGCGACGCTGACTATGCTCACCATGGACGCCAATCTCCTTGTCGGGATTCGTTTTAATCCAGACAAATGACAACGTCGACATATTTTTATGACAACGTCGTCATTTCATATTGACAACGTCGTCATACGAGGACTACCTTCGCATCAAGAAGGAGGGCTCAGTGCAAGTGCAGCGAGCCAAATGGGAGGAATCAATGAAGAAATTGCTTGGTGCCAGCGCACTCGCGCTTGTTTTCATGGCCGCCACTGCCAATGCCGAAACCATCAATATCTTGGTCGAAGGTGGTGGCGAAATGTTGCAGAAGGCGGTCGCCGAGAAGTTTACTGCCGAAACAGGCATCAAGGTGAACTTCACGACCGTTCCCTATCAGGGTGTATTCGACAAGTTCTCAGCCGAAATCGCCTCAGGTTCTTCCGCGTTCGATGTCGTGACGATCGACGTCGTGTGGAATGCGAAATTCGCGAGCCACGTCGAGGATCTTTCGGCTCTTTTCACCGATGCGGTTCGTGCGGATCTGCCGCCTTCCTTGCTTGCCGATGCGAAGGTCGGTGACAAACTGATCGGCATGCCTGCCTGGGCCAATGCCGAGATCGTGTTCTATCGCAAGGACCTGTTTGATAAGGCGGAGGAAAAGGAGGCTTTTCAGGCGAAGTATGGCTATCCTCTCGCGCCGCCCAAAACCTGGCAGCAGTGGCGCGACATCGCGAAATTCTTCACGCGTGACACTGACGGCGATGGAAAGACCGACTTCTGGGGCACCGACACCATCGGCACGTTTTCAGAGGAATGGATGGCGCATGTGCTGCAGGCTGGTTCGCCAGGGGTGATCCTCGATAAGGACGGGCAGGTCATTATCGACAATGAGGCGCACAAGAAGGCACTTGAATTCTATATCGCGCCGCACTGCATTGATCATTCCGTTCCTGAAAACGTGAACGAAATCGGCTGGGGCGAGGCGCAGAACCTGTTCTACCAGGGCAAAACAGCCATGATGAAGTTCTGGGCGCACGCCTACAAGATGACGCCTCCGGATTCAAAAGTCAGCGGCAAGGTCGGTGTGGTGCCGATGCTGGCCGGCGACGCCGGGATCGCAGCTGTTCCCGGCCCTTGGTACAACGTCGTTCCCTCGACATCCGAGCACAAGGACGCTGCAAAAAAATTCATCTCGTTTGCCATTGCCAATAATGCATTGGGCATCGAAGCTCCGCTCGGCCTTGCCGCGACGAATTCCGCCTATCGCAGCTATTCAGGCAAGGCCGGCTATGAGCACTTCCCCCCACTTCTTGAGACGCTGAGCGCGCCTGCCACCCAGGGCCGGCCGATCAACGAAAAATATCAGGAAATCGTCGACGAAGCCGTGCTGCCCGCTATCCAGAAGGCACTCACCTGCAAGGCGGATACCGGGGAGGTTCTGACGGAAGCCAAGGAAACGATCGAGGACATTCTCAACTAGCCTCGTACATTCCTCCACGTCGTGGGGCAGAATATGCCCCACCCTTAGCTTTCGGAGACGGACATGTCGGGTGAAGACCGATTTGTACTTTGCATGCTCGCGCCTGCTGTCGCCATCCTCGGCGTGCTGGTCGCTTACCCGGTGGGGCTCCTGGTCTTCGATTCCTTTTTCAAGGTCGATACGATCACGCCCCATATTCGCGAATGGGTCGGGCTGCAGAACTACGTCGATGCCTTGACGTCGAAACGTGTCATCGAAAGCGCTCTGCGGACCGTTCAGTATTCGCTCTTCGCTCTGTTTTTCGAGTTCACGTTCGGCTTCTGTGCGGCGCTGCTTTTTTCGGCGCTTGCCGGTCAATCGCGGTGGCATCGCACGATTTTCGCTCTGCCGTTGATGGTTCCACCCATCGTCGCGGGTCTACTCTGGCGCTTTCTGCTCGTCGGCAATATCGGCATTCTGAACTATGGGCTCGTTCGTTTGGGTCTGATAAGCGATCCGGAAGCGATCGCATGGCTGTCCAGCGAAGATATTGTCATCTATTCCGTTTCCTTTGCCGACATCTGGCTGACGACTTCCTTTGTCGCCCTTGTGTCCTATGCCGGGCTGACGAACATCCCGAAAGACCTGCTGGAGGCAGCGCGGATCGACGGGGCGAATGCGCTCAAGCGCTTTTGGCATGTCACCCTTCCCCTTATGCGGCCGGTGATTGCCGTCGTGGTGATCGTGCGGGGCGTGGATGCTGCAAAGACATTCGACCTGATCTGGATACAGACGCAGGGTGGTCCCAATCACGCTTCTGAAGTGTTCTCGATGAACATCTACCAGCGCATGGTTCGGTTCGGCGATCTTGGCGAGGCTTCCGCGTCCGGCACATTGTTTCTCATCGTCATGATGCTCTTGGCGGCGGTCGCCTACTGGAAGATATGGAGGCCGGTCCATGCGTAGAGCTCCTAGCCTCAATCTCAGGGGAATCCTGATCAACGCGGCAGCCCTCGTATTGGTGCTATCCTACGCACTGCCTTACATTTATCTCCTCATGACCTCCATCAAGCCCGCAGCTGATGTCCAGCAGATCCCGCCAAGCTTCTTTCCCGCCGTTGTCTCGTTCGAGAATTTCCGCGAAGTGCTGCGATCCTCCATTTTGCCGAGAGCCTTCGTCAATTCCCTCACCGTCGCAGTGTTGACGACGGTTCTCTCACTTTCGGTGGCCGTGCCTGCCGCTTACGTTGCCACGCAATACCGGCGCCGGGTCACCACCATTTTCCTGCTCTTCGCCCTGGTGACGCGCATGGTGCCGTCCGTGGCGCTCGGAGTGCCGCTGTTCCAGCTTTTGAAGTCGCTGGGTCTGCTCGATACCATTCCAGGCCTGGTGCTCGCTCACACGTCGGCCGCGGTACCACTGGCACTGTTGCTCATGTCCGCATTCTTCGAGGGCATACCGAAGGAGCTCGAAGAAGCGGCGCGCATGGATGGCTGCACACGATTCCAGGCGTTTCGAAAGATCGTGCTTCCGGTCATGACGGGCGGGATAGCGGTCACCGCGCTCTTTACCTTCATCACAAGCTGGAACGAGTTCCTCTACGCGCTGCTGCTGACGTCGGAGGCGACCAAAACGGCGCCGATCGTCATCGCTGAATACAATTCGGTATATGGGCTTGCCTGGGGGGCGATGACCGCCGCAGCTGTCCTCTACTCGCTGCCGGTCATCATCGTAACGCTCGCATTGCAAAAACAGATCGTCGGCGGCCTGACTTTCGGCGCTGTAAAGGGATGAGGGAGGCAAAGGCATGGCCGGCATAGAGTTGCGCAATATCAACAAGGTCTACGGAAACAGGTTTCACGCTCTGCACGATCTGAGCTTCGACATCAGGGATGGCGAGTTCATGGTGTTTGTCGGTCCGTCAGGATGCGGAAAGTCGACGGCGCTCAGGATGATCGCTGGCCTGGAGAGCATTACGAGCGGTGAACTCAGGATCGGTGACAGACTAATCAACGATGTCGATCCCAAGGATCGCGACATCGCCATGGTCTTTCAGTCCTATGCGCTCTATCCGCACAAGACGGTGCGGGAGAACATTGCCTTTCCCTTGCTGATGGCAGGCCTGCCGAAGACCGAGATTGCCAGCCGCGTAGTCGAAGCCGCCCGCATCCTCGAACTGACGACTTTGCTCGACCGCAGGCCGGCACTCCTTTCAGGAGGTCAGCGTCAGCGTGTCGCCATGGGACGGGCGATTGTCCGCAAACCAGCAGCCTTCCTGATGGATGAACCGTTGTCGAACCTCGATGCCAAGCTGCGCGTGCAGATGCGCGCCGAGATCGCCAGCCTCCAGAGGAAACTGAATGTCACGACGATTTACGTGACCCACGACCAGGTCGAGGCGATGACGATGGGCGACCGCGTCGCTGTCATGAAGGGCGGCGTGCTGCAGCAAGTCGACACACCGCAAAACCTCTACAATCGTCCTGACAATGTCTTTGTCGCCGCCTTCATCGGATCGCCCTCGATGAATTTGTACGAGGCCGTTCTGAATGGGAGGACGCTGACCCTGGGCAGCAACAGCCTGGAAATCCCCGACCGGGTTTTCGAAGACCGCCCCTCGCTCAACGGTGCGTCCAACCGTCAGGTCATTGTCGGTATCCGGCCCGAGCATATGAACGACGCCGCAATCCGGCCCTCTTCGGCCGAGATCTCGGCCCCGGTTACTCTTGTCGAGGCGCTAGGTTCTGAATCCATGGTGCATCTGAATATCGACGCCAGCCGGGTGGATGCCGGCGACCCGGACGCCGTCGTCGACATCGGCAACGAAAAGGCTGCTGTAGCTCGTTTTTCTCCGAAGAGCGCAGTCCGCGCTGGCGACATTGCGCGCATCGCTGTCGATGCCGACGAGCTCCACTTCTTTGAACCGGACACCCGCACCAGCATCTGGTGACGGTGCGCAGGATCTTGCTCCAAACTCGAACAAGAGAGCCGGTTGAACGCATTTTCCCAGGCGGCTTGGGCACGACAAGCCAATCAAGAACATCGGTCTACTCTCGCTGCAGAGTAGGAAATGGCCGAGGAGACATGAACCATGGCAAGTGACAATTTTTACGACGTTACACGATATCCCGTAGGCAACCCCTATGAGGATATTGGCGCGGTCATCAATAGCATCATTGCGGATATTAAAAGCAGGCAAGCGGTTCCCGACCATAATGACGGCGGAAAGCCTGGAGCAGTGATCTATATACCGCCAGGCGATTATCGTCTTGTGACCCAGGTGGTGATAGACGTGAGCTATCTGAAGATTGTCGGCTCGGGACATGGCTTTACGTCGTCGAGCATCCGTTTCAACACACCTGCGGACGAACTGGCACAGTGGCGCGAATTGTGGCCGGGCGGAAGTCGCATATGTGTGGACATGTCTTCGGACGCCGCCGACGGCGGGGCTGCCGGAGCCGCGTTTTGTGTCAAGCGCACCGGCAATCCTCGCATAAGCTCTGTGGAGTTTGCTGATTTTTGCATCGATGGCCTGCACTTCATGGACGACGGTTCGGGGCAGAATGATGCGGAAAATACCTACAGGAATGGCAAAACAGGAATCTATGTCGGCAGCGCCAATGACTCATTCCGAATAACGGGGATGGGCCTTATCTATCTGGAACATGGCGTGACTGTTCATGACGCGGATGCCCTGGCGATAGACAATAATTTCATTGCAGAGTGCGGCAACTGTATCGAATTGAAAGGTATGGGGCAGGCCTCGAGGATAGCGAATAATTTTGTCGGAGCCGGATATAGAGGACATTCCGTCTACGCTGAAAATTACGGAGGCATCCTGGTCTCTTCAAACAACGTCTTCCCCCGAGGCGCGAGCAGCGTCTATTTTTCCGGCGTCGTGCGTTCCTCGATCACAGGAAACAGATTCCATTCCTTCTATCCCGGAATGTTGGTTTTTGCTGCGAACTGCTGCGAAAACCTGGTGTCCTCAAATCATTTCTTGCGTGATCGCGAGCCGTGGGCGCCGATGCAGAAGTACGATAACGGCCTGGATGACCTGTTCGGACTTTTGCACATTGATGGCAGCAACAATTCTGTCATCGCCAACCACATTTCAGAGACGATCGATACTCAATATATCAAGCCTCTCGCCGCAAAGCCTGTGATCATCAATGTTGTTTCCGGCAGCGGCAACTACATCGCCAATAATCACATCGTGGCCACAACCGAAATGTCGCAAATCAACGATGCACCAAACAGTGCCTGTTTTTCCACGCAAGTGGGCGCGTTGCTTTCAACGGACAATTTGAAGGCGCTCGAGGTAACGGCAGTACGGGTGCAACGGGGTTCGGTGCGGAATACCGTTCTGGATTCAGGCAATGTCGAACAGGTCGAGATGGACAGAGCGGTGAATGCTTTCAGGGGCACTCCAGTTCTTGGGCAATCGTCGGCAGAGTTTCCACTAGACCGAGCATAGCCAGGTCGTCGGTCAAAAATACAGTGATTCGGAGTTGTGTTCATGGCAAACCAAATGGACCGGGAAGATGACCCGTTGACGCAGCAAAACCTGTTCCTACCCTCTGGGTACCGCTTGGAATTTTGGGCCGCGGGCGACGGCTTTTTTCGTATCGACATTGACGGGAAAACGGTTTGGCAGGTTCGGTCATTTGCCATCGATCCGGAGTTTTTCAAATATCACCACAGGGAAGCTTGCGAGGTCACCATTGTCACCAATGCGCCGGACGCTGTTCTGTGGGCCTATGGATATCAGCCTCAAACCGTGAACGAGACCGGCATAACGGTGTTTGAATTCTCGCAAAAAGGGATCCTTCAGCACACCGGCGCGGAAATTGAAGATTGGCTTCGGTCCGATCCGGATCGTCCTGTGCTTCATTTCTCGCCAATCCGGCATTGGATGAACGACCCGGTCGGTCTCTGCAAGATCGACGAGCTATGGCACCTTTTTTATCAATTCCATCCCGGCGGCAATGATTGGGGACCGATGCACTGGGGACATGCGACCAGCCGCGATCTGGTCAATTGGCTTCATATGCCGGTATTTCTGCATCCGGAACAGAACCTGTGGCGTCTCGGCGCCACAGGAGGCGCATTCTCCGGCAATGCCTTTCGGGATCGAGATGGAAGTTTGATGTTCTTTTACACCGAGCGCCTGCCCGCCTATGACCTTTTCAAGGGCTATCGGGAAATTCAGAAAATAGCGCGCCCAGATCGGCGGATGATCAAGGCGGAAGGCATTGTGACGGTGTTGGAAGAGCGTCCCGACGGGGTCGAGCACGATTTCCGCGATCCAAAGGTTTGGTGGGACGACGCAGCCAATGCCTATCGCATGATACTCGGCGCATCGATTGAAGGCGATCCCGCGGTGTTGTTGTTCGGCTCCGGCGATGGCCTCGATTGGCAATATCTCAGGCCGCTCTACCGTGCGCCGGTTAAATTCCGCCAGGAGGGCGCGCGTGCGGTGGAATGCCCGGATTTCTTTCGGCTGGAGGAAAAGTGGGTTCTGGTGATGGGTTTTGTTGGCCATGTCGAGCCACGAACACGGCGCCACAATCTCCTTTATGCCCTGATCGGCGAGTTTATTGACGACTGCTTCGTGCCAGACATCCCGGAACTGCAATTGCTGGATTTCGGCACCGATTACTACGCGATGCAGAGTTTCGAAGCGGGAGGGCGCCAGATCGCCTTTGCCTGGCTGTTCAACTGGGAATACCGCAAGCTTGAGGGTTCGTCCTATTCAGGGGAGCTGTCCCTGCCCCGTGTTCTGAGATTGAGCGAAGATAGGAAGAGGCTGCGCATGCTGCCGGCGATCGAAGTCGACGATCACTTTGCCGCTGACCCTATCGTCGAGGAACAAAGCGGCAAATTCTCGCTACCGATGGCGCCCATTGAAATCCGCCTTTCCGGCGCCCTGGAAGGTAGCAAGGTCGTTGCGACGCAGGGCGGCGAACTTGCATTCGAGGTGGGCGTCGCAGGCGGTATCCTCTCGATCCGGCTCGCCCAGGACGACGGCTCGATCCGTTACGTGGCGGAGCTTGGCGACGGAAAGGAGCTTCGTCTGTTTCATGACCGTGGAATCGTCGAGATCTTCGCCGATGACGGAACTGTCTGTGGAACCCGTCGCGGCTACGCGAACATCAACCCAGATTATCTGGAAATCTCATCGTCCGCTTCAACGCGGGTGCTGGAAAGATATGCGAAACGCCATTGAGCTGCCGCGAGATGAGTTATTGAATGAAACGCTCGCCACTGGTTCATGCTCGTCGAGCGCTTCAAACTGGCGTATGGATCATAGACTGATCACTGTGTCGGCCCTATGTGACCGAGAATTGCAGTGATATCGCAAATTTCAGGCAGCGCTGGGGAGGGTGGGATGCTTCAAGTCCGCAAATTATTGACAGCCGCGACAGCCGTCATCGTGGTTGCCTTATCGTCCTGCACGACGAGCTCGAATGACTCGATGCAAACCGGCTCGGTTGGATATACCGGCGCCGACTATTCGCTCAGGCCTGCCTGCCGCGATGGATTCGGCAACGATCATCCTTGCAGCTATTAGAGGCAATGGCTGCTCGACGAGCGACATCAGCGGATGAGCCGTCGGAAGCAAATATTCATTCCGCTTCAGCTTTGTCGTGAACGTTCAAAGTAGCGATTCACGATGTCCTTGACTTCGCTTGAACTGAATCCCGGAACCCATCTGTGCGGTATCGCGACGGTCCTTTCAAGAGGCTGACGCTTGCGCAACTGTTCAAGTATCTCCGGATCGGCATCTTTGCGCACAGTCAGGTAGATAAATCCCGCCTGCCCGGCTTGAGGGATATCAACGCGTTCGATCATTGACCAAGGGATGAGCTTCGGCAGCTTTTGACCAGTGATACCGTCGGGTCCGACCACCATTGTGGGCTTTCTGAAGTCCACCTGCCGAGCCTTTACCGCAACATAAACGATGACGACGAGGAGCAGGATCGCGAACAGGCCCTCTCCGACACCGCTCGTAGCTCTGCTCATTTCGATCTGCCCAAGGGCGATAAGTGAGAGGTAAACGAAAAGGAGCGCCATGACGCCAAGGAACATGAAGGGGTATCTAACGATCCCTCGCAGTACGATAATTGGCTGGGTGGCGTTTGGGTCGCGGTCGGCGGCGGTAGAAGGTTCATCAGTCATCGGTTGAATTCAACTCTCCACGGAAGTAATTCCGAGCACACCTTATGTAGAGCCGCGGCCCTTCGTTACGAGCATCTACTGGAAAATCGTTACGAACACCTGCAAGCGTGATACACAACCGAATAGTGCTCTAGGAAAGACGGTCATGCGGTATCTTCGGTCAGGGCCGCGTCGGCTTCACACCCAGGAGATGGGCGGTCCGCGCGCCAAAACGGTGGGTCTGAGGTCGGGCGAGATCGCCGACCGGAATATTCGCGTCATCCTGGAAGCCATCCGCCGCCATGGCCCGCTGACGCGGATGGAGCTTGGCCGGCATTGCGGCCTGACCGGGCCTGGCATCACCAATATTCTGCGGCGGCTGGCGGAAGAAAAACTCGTCACGTCAAACCGCCGCAATGGGATTGGAAGTGGCGCAACCGCCACGGAATTCGCGCTTCGACCGGAAGGTGCTTTCTCGATCGGCGTCAAGCTTCGCCAAAGGCGTGGCGAGGCCGTGCTCATCGATCTGAGTGGCCAGGTGCACGACCGGGTCTACTTCGGCCTGGACCTCGCTGATAGAGTCGGCCTGCTGCATGCGGCGGTCAGGGATATGGTCGATCGCCACGCCGCACTGCCGATCATCGGGCTCGGCATCGCCGCCAACGACTGGACAGACGATCAAAGCGAGCAGATCGCCGCGATCTCGACGATCGCGCGTCCCTATGTCGAGAACGAGTGCACGGCGAGCCTTCTCGCGGAGCGCACGATCGGCAGCTCCGGCAGGGAAGGCGGACTGGCGATGATCATCATCGACGACGACGTTCAGGCCGGCTTTCTCATTCGCGGTATTCCCTATTCCGGCGTGCATGGCCGGGCAGGCAGCATCGGCGAAATGCTGACAGGTCCAGACAATGTCCAGCTGAACACCGTGGTCGGTTTCGAGTCGCTGCGATCACGGATCGGCGACCAGGCATTCACCCGCCTACTGCAAGGGGAGGAATTCTCCTCGCTGTCGCTGTCGCAATGGATACGGGAAGCCGCCGGCCACCTGCTCGACCCGATCATCGCCATGGCCGGTTTTCTCGCCCCGAGCGTTGTCATGATCGGCAGCGACCTGCCGCAGAGCGTGATCGAAGCGCTGATCCATCAGCTTTCGATCGAGCGGCGCGACACCTCGACGAGACCATTGCTGACCCCCTGGATTTCGCCGATGAAACCCGCGAGCTTCAGCGGCGGCGGCGTTGCGCTCGGTGCAGCACTCCTGCCCTTCCTCAACACTTTGCTGCTGCCGCCGGCTTCGGCCTGATGGCCGGGTCAGGCGAGCGCTTCATCGGCGTGGCTGAGATCGGAGGCCAGCGCCCGGTCCAGGACTTTCTGGATATTGGCCGCCCGCCGGAACGAGGGTTCCTGGGTCCTGCCCGCCCGCACGGCCTGGACGAAACGCTGATAGTTCGTCTCGACCGGATCGAAGGGGACGTCGCGCCAGGTCGCCGTGTGCACGTCCTCTCCAAGACAGGCGCGTAGCGTCGATTTTCCGGTATCGTAGATCATCTCGATCGAGCCGGTTTCGCCATAGACTCTGAGGCGCAGCTGATCCATCTGTCCGGCCGCCGTCCGCGTCGCCTGGATCGTCCCAATTGCGCCATTGGCGAAATCGACATTCATCGTGAAACTGTCGTTGGCGTCGAGATCATATTCGCCGATCCTATGGTCCGGTGCCTTGTCGAAGGTCTTCAGCCGGGCGAAGACATGGGCGATGTCGAGCCCTGAACCATAGGATGCGAAATCGACGATGTGGATGCCGATGTCGCCGAGCGCGCCATTCGATCCATGTTTTTTGCTCAGCCGCCAAAGCCATTTGCTCTCGCTCTTCCAGTCGCCCCAGTGGCGACCGACCAGCCAGCTTTGAAGGTGAGACGCCTCGACGTGCCTGATCTCGCCGATTTCGCCGGCGAGCACCATCTGCCGGCCCTTCTGAAGGGCGGGCGAGTTGCGGTAGGTGAAATTGACCATGCCGACCTTGCCCGATCGCTCGATTGCCTCGGTCATCTCCATGGCCTTGATGGCATCGGTGGCGAGCGGCTTTTCGCAGAAGACGTGCTTGCCGGCTGCAATCGCCTGCAGCGTCGTCGGGTAATGAATGCGGTCCGGCGTGACGTTCGCCACTGCGTCGAACTCGCCCCAGGCGAGAGCATCCTCGAGGGTCATGAAATGATTGGCGATGCCATGTTCGGTGCAAAAGGCAGCGAGCCTTTCCGGGACGACATCGACGCCGCCCACGACACTGACGCCTTCGATCGCCTTGAAGTTGGCAGCATGCTGGTTGGCCATTCCGCCGGTACCAAGAATGAGTAAACGCATCTTATCCTCCATGGAATTAACTTCCGCCGCGGCTCCGCCGGGCAAAACCACACTCACGCCATCGCAGCCATCCGCGATTGCCTCGTGCTCTTCTTCAGGAAAATTGCGGTGGATGCGCCGCGCGTCCCGCGGGACGCTCCATCACCTTCACGACGCAGATCATTTCCGAAAATCGATCTCGATTTTCCGGAACTCTGCGCTAGCTGCTGTTGATTGTCGCCAGCATCTCAACCTCCCAGGTTCTGGCTCCCAAGCTGTGGCTTGACATCAAATCAAAGTAACTTAATCTAATTAATGCAGCACGGAAATGAGGAGAGGTCAACTGACCGCCAGGCTGTATCCGTTCAAATGGGGAGGAGACCCATCATGAAGAGCGCCACCGTCAGCGCATTTGCGCTGAGCACTATGTTGTTTTCAGCATCCGTTTCATTTGCCCAGGAACTTGCCACGAAAGACAGGATCGGCCTTGCCGATGCGCCAAAATCCCTCGTCGTCCGTCTGACGAACGACAGTCCCAACAATTCGGATCCGGCGATCGCCGAGGGCTACCAGAAGCTCTTCGTCGATTTCATCAAGAAGCATCCGGACTGGAAATTGCAGATGCAATTCATGTCCTCGGACATCGGCACCGAACAGGCCAAGATGCTGGAGCAGGCCAAGGCCGGCAACGCGCCTGACTGCGCTGCAGTCGACTCCTTCGTCCTCTCGCAGTTCATGGTCAATCATGTGCTTGCGGACTTCACGCCGTATTTTTCGAAGGAGGAAGTGGACGACCTGTTTCCCTTCATTCGCAGCGGCATCACCGATAAGGACCAGACCGTCCGCGCCTGGTGGTGGGATACGGACCTTCGTGTGCTCTACCGCAACAAGTCGATCGTTGCCGATGCGCCGCAGACCTGGGACGACCTGAAAAAGGCCGCGCTCGCCTCCACCAAGGAAGGCATGGAAGGTGTTCTCTTCAATGGCGGGCGCTGGGAAGGGACGACGTTCGACTGGCTCGCGAATTATTGGGCGCTGGGCGGCAAGCTCGTCGACGACTCGGGCAAGCCAGTCTTCGGCGAAGGCGAAAACAAGGAGAAATTCCTGAAGGCGCTGAACTATTTCAAGGATCTCGTCGATTCGGGTGCCGCGCCCAAACGCGTCAGCACGATCGCGAACTACGACGATATGAATGCTGCGGCCGCAGCGGCGACGACGGCGCTCTTCATCGGCGGCAACTGGCAATATGCGCAGCTGAAGGCCACGCTCGACGAGGACGAGTTCAACAAATGGACCTTCTCGCCGATTCCCGGCCCTACCGCCGATCAGCGTTCGACCGGCACCGGCGGCTGGACGATCGCCTCCTTCAGCAAGGACAAGGACAAGGTCGAGATGTGCGCCAACCTCGCACGCGAGGTCTATATGGGGCCGGCAAACGCGCTGCAGCAGCAGTTGCCGACCAGGAAATCACTGTTCGACAAATATGAGGTCTTCTCCACCGAAGCCAACAAGACCTTCGCCAAGGCTCTGGTTGACGGACAGGCGCGCCCGGGTGTGCCGATCTATCCTGAAATCTCCAACCAGATCCAGATCATGATGGGCGACGTTCTCTCCGGGACCAAAAAGCCGGAAGACGCCTTGAATGCCGCCTTTAACGCGGCGCTGGAGGCTTACAAGCGTCTCTAGTGTTTCCGACTGTGACGGCGCCTGCCCGCTAGGCGCCGTCGACCTACAGCGTCGCGCGCCTTTTCACGCGCAAAAGGACGCTGGAACACGTTGAATCTACGCATCGTGCTTTCCGAAAATCGATTCCGATTTCGGGCCGATGCGCGAGCCAACCCGGACAGAGAAGCTTAATGAGCCCCATTGCCATCGAGGTTGACAGCCCGCCTCAAAGCAGATCGTTCATGCGCCGTTTCGCCGGTGCGCCGCTGCCCTGGATCATGCCCGTGATCATCGTCATCGGCATCTTCTACCTTTACCCCGTCATCGACGTTTTCAGGCTTTCATTCACCAATGCCACGCTGATCGGCGACAATCAGGATTATACGCTGGGGTCGATCACTAATGCGTTGAGCTCGCCGCAGCTGCCAGACATATTATGGGCAACCTTGATCTTTGTCGGCGGCAGCGTCATCGGTCAGCAGATTTTAGGCCTTGCAGTCGCCGTCGTGGTTATCCGCGGTGAGAAGCGTGGGCTGTTCGGCACCACCATTTTGAGGACAACGGCGCTAGTTGCGTGGGTGGTCCCCGGAATCGCCGGCGGTATCATCTGGCAGATGCTCTTTTCCGAAGCGCCTTATGGTGCGTTGAACAGCATTCTAAGATTGATGCACATGCCGACGGTCGCCTGGCTCTCGGACCCTGCTATTGCGCCGTGGTCGACCCTCATCTCCAACATATGGCGCGGCACGGCATTTTCGATGGTCGTCATGTATGCGGCGCTGAAGTCGATCGATCCCTCACTCTATGAAGCCGCCGAGGTCGACGGCGCGACGGCATCGCAGCAGTTTTTCTTCGTCACGCTTCCGCAGCTGCGCGCGGCAATCCTCGTCAACATGATCCTCATTACGATCCAGACGGTGAATACCTTCGATGCGATCATCACGCTGACGGGCGGCGGTCCGGGGCGCGCGACCGAGGTCATCTCACTCTACGTCTTCAATATCGTCTTTAGAAACTACGACCTGTCCGGCGGCAGCGTGCTCTCCGTTCTCATGCTGATCATCAGCCTCGGGCTGGCCTTCATCTATGCGTCGTTCCTGCCGAAGGAGGAAGAGCAATGAACGGACGGACCGGAACGCGGCTCGGCGATGCCATGAGCTATCTTTTCATGCTGGTAATGTTCGTGTTCTTCGCCGGCCCCCTCACCTATCTCCTGTCGATGGCAATGCGTGACAAGCGCGAGATCTATCGCGGCGCGGCGCGATATATTCCGAACAATCCGACCATCGACAATTTCATCACCGTTTTGAACAACAGCTACTTTCCGATCTATCTCTGGAACGGCCTCAAGCTTGCCGCCCTTAGCGGGCTGGGCGTCCTGATCGTCGCTCTGCCCGCCGCATACGCTTTTTCCCGCTTTCAATTCCGGGGCAAGGGCCTGTCGATGATGGGGCTGCTGCTTTTCCAGATGATCTCGCCACTTGTGATCATGGTGCCGCTTTACCGCTACATGAACCGTCTGGGGCTACTGGATACGCATTTTGCCGTCGTCATGGTGTATATCGCGCTTGGCGTTCCGCTGGCGACCTGGCTTCTGAAGAGTTCGGTCGACGGCATCCCGCGCAGCCTCGACGAAGCGGCCATGATCGACGGCTGCAATCGATTTTCGGTCTTCTGGCGCATCATTCTGCCATTATCGGCGCCGGGCATAGCCTCCGTCTTCATCATCACGGTGATTGCCGGCTGGTCGCAATTTCTGGTGCCTTTTCTGTTGCTCACGAAAAATGATCTGATGCCGATCGGCGTCGGGATCTTTAACTTCCGCGGCATGCAAACCGACTCCTCCATCCAACTGCTTGCCGCCGCCTGCCTGATCGCGGTCGTTCCGGCGATCGTCGCCTTCCTGTCGCTCCAACGGCTGATCCTCGGTGCGATGACCAGCGGCGCGGTCAAGGGATGACGAGCGGTTTAGGCTATGCGCAAGGAAGGATTTCGAGCATGAACCAGACACTCGGCGCCAGGCTGTCCCCGGATCTGACCGGCGCCAATGTCGAAGATGCAGGTGAGCACAACAGGGCCGTCGTGCTGCGCTGCATTCATCGCCAGGCGCCGATTTCGCGCGCCGAAATCGCCAGGCGGACGGGTTTTACCAAACCGGCAATCGCCCGGATCGTCGATCGACTGCTGGACGAGGGGCTGATCATGGAAGCCCGCCGGCGGCACGGGTTGAGAGGCCAGCCGGCGATCGAACTCGAAATCAATCCGGATGCCTGCTTTGCCATCGGCATCAACATCGATCGCGACCATCTGACGATCCTGGCCGTCGATGCCGTCGGCAATGTCCGCGCCCGTGTTCATCATGAGAAACGTTTCATCCTGCCGGCGGAATTCCTGCAGCTCACAGCCGACGCGATTTCGCATTTCCAGCGCAGCCGGCTCATCGACGACGCGCGCCTTGCCGGTATCGGTCTGGCGATGCCGGATTGGCTTGGCGAGATTTCGCTCCTCGGCAAGCCCGAGGCCTATCAGGAATGGACGGCATTCGATGTGCGCGCCGCATTGGAGAACCTGACGCCGCATCCTGTCTTCATCGAGAACGAAGCCAATGCCGCAGCCCTTGCCGAACTCGATTACGGACTGGGTGCTGAAAGTAGCAGCTTCTTCTACATCGCCATCAATCCATGCCCCGGCGGCGGCCTCGTGCTCGACGGCAACGGTCATCGTGGCGCCATGGGCCTCAGCGGCGAAATTGGCTGGCTGCCGATTGCCGACGGCGGTGACGGGAAGGCCCATAAGGTCCAGCTTCTCGGCGAGATATTCTCGCTGTTCTTCCTCTATGATTTCCTCGCGAAACACGGCGTCGAAGTGAGTGTTCCCCACGATCTCCTGACGCTGGATGCGCATGGCAGGCGCCTCGTGTCGCAGTGGCTGAAGGAAATGAGCGCGCATCTGGCAGTCGCCGTCAAGCATATCGGCATGGTCGTCGACCCCGACGCCGTCCTTGTCGGCGGCCGATTGCCGATCCGCATCGTCGACGAGTTGCTGCGCTATGTGCACGAGCATCTCGATGCCGAGGACCCCAACCTTCCCTCGCTTCATCGCGCCTCGCTCGGAGAGGATGCCTCTGCCATGGGGGCGGCGGTCATGCCGATGGCAGCGGCCTTGATGCTCGCATCGGCAGACCCTGCGCAACGCACACGTTCGCCACTGAAGAACATGGATCGTCTGAACAGTTGAGAACGGGCGGCAAGGCCCGCGGATTTTGGTGAAGAACGGATTTTGGTGAAGATGGGAGGATTTTGGTGAAGATCGGCTTTTACACATCGACATTCAACGATCGCCCGCTGGAGGAGGTGGTGGATTTCGCCGCGTCGGCCGGGTTCGACGCCATCGAAATCGACGTCGGCGGCCATATCAAGACGCCCGATCGGGTGGAGGCCGCCGTAGCACTGGCGCGCAGCCGCAACCTCTTCGTGTCGTCGATTACCTATTTCGGCAATCAGCTCGATGCTGACCGGGGAAAACGAACGGCACTTCGCGAGACGACCGCCGAATTTGCGAGCGCGATCGGGCAAGCGGGCGTCCCGATCTTCGTGATCTTCCCGGGCCGGGACGACACCGCCAGCGACGAAGCCAATTATGATGACTTCGCCGATTTCGCCAACGGCCTGATCGCGAAGACACAACCGTATGGCCTCACCTTCGCAATCGAGAACTGGCCGGGTCCGAAGGACAATTTCATCGGAACGACACCCAAAGGATGGCAGGAGCTTTTTCAGCGGATCAGGGATCCTCGTTTCGGGCTGGAATTCGATCCCTCCCACCTCATTCGCATCGGCGTCGATCCCTATCAGGCGATGGAGGCGGTGAAAGATCGCATCGCCATCCTTCATGCCAAGGACACGGCAATCGATCCGGAGAGGCTGCAGGCAATCGGCTATCACGACAAGGGCTGGTGGCAATACAAGCTGCCCGGGCTCGGCCTCATCGATTGGCCGAGGTTTCTGCGCCAGGCCAGCAGGGCTGGCTTCGACGGCACGCTGTCGATCGAACATGAGGATGCCGCCTATGGCTGGCCGGGCAAGGACTTAGCCGCGCGGAAAGACGGCGAGCGCCTCGGCCTTGATTATTTGAGAAATGTCCTGAGCGGACTTTGATGGCAATTTCGGGAGGACGGTAATGGCCCATGTTTCGGTCAACAATGCTCGCAAGGATTACGGCGCGTTCAAAGCCATAAAAGGCGTCTCGGTCGATATCGGCGACGGCGAGTTCGTCGTTCTGGTCGGTCCCTCGGGCTGCGGTAAATCCACGCTTTTGAGAATGATCGCGGGCCTCGAGGGCATCACCTCGGGGCAGATCCAGATCGGCAAGCATATCGTCAACGAGCTTGCGCCCAAGGACCGGGATATCGCCATGGTGTTCCAGAATTATGCGCTCTACCCGCATATGACCGTTGCCAAGAACATGGGCTTTTCGCTGCGGCTGAAACGGATGCCGAGGACGGAGATCGATCAGCGGGTCGGCAACGCCGCGAAGATCCTCGGCCTCGAAAGTCTCCTGGAGAGATACCCCAAGCAACTGTCGGGCGGCCAGAGGCAGCGTGTGGCGATGGGGCGGGCGATCGTGCGCGACCCGGCCGTCTTCCTGTTCGACGAGCCCCTGTCTAACCTCGATGCCAAGCTCAGGGTGCAGATGCGCTCGGAGATCAAGGAATTGCATCAACGGCTGCAGACGACGACCATCTATGTCACCCACGACCAGATCGAAGCCATGACCATGGCCGACAAGATCGTCGTTATGAAGGACGGCCTGATCGAGCAGTCGGGCTCTCCGCTTGAACTGTACGATCGTCCGAACAACCTTTTCGTCGCCGGCTTCATCGGCTCCCCGGCGATGAATTTCATCAATGGCAACATGAGGGAAGAGGGGTTTCGAACCGCCGACGGCCTGCTCCTGCCGAGTGAGCGGCGTGCGCCTGAAGCCGTGACCTACGGCATTCGCCCCGAACATATCCGGTTGGACCCAGGCGGCATCGAGGTCACGACGGTGGTCGTCGAGCCGACGGGTTCGGAAACGCTCGTCATCGTCCGGCTAGGAACGCAGACGCTGACCTGCGTCTTCAGGGAACGGATCAGGGCCGCCCCCGGCGAGGTGCTGAGGATTGCGCCAATCCATGATGCGGTTCACCTGTTTGCCGGAAACGAGCAACGGATCACATCAGGCGAAGCGCCGTTGAACTGACCCGGCCGATTGCCCCTCCCCTTCGGTCGGCGCCAGCCGGGGGCGCGTTTTCCGCGCCCCCGATGCGGCCAAGCTCAGAGAGCAACTACGTCGCCCTTGTGAATAACGGTCGCATGACCCAGAACCCGCAATGACGGCAAGCCGGATATGAGACGCTGATGTCATCCTGCTCTAGCTGGCGGCGTTCCTTTTGCCGAGGAGGGCTGCGCGGATCTGTTCGCTTTTGCTCAACAGGGGAGCGGGAACCGGTGCTGTCTGCTCAGGCGCGTCTGTCTTACCGGCGGCCTGCTTGAGGCTCAGGAAGCGCTTTTGCGCAACCAGCCGGTCTTCGGACGACAGCGGTTCGACGGGTTCGCCGTCAAGACTATGGCGCATGGAATCGGGCTGGGCGCTGGCGAAATAATAGCGCCGGCAGTGGACATAGGCCGCGGTCGCTCGCCTGAGCGTGGTGACACCGGCATCGGGCTTCAGGAGCGGGCGGAGTTCGTTGAAAAGGCCGACGGCAAAAGGAAGGACCGGATCTCCCGCCTTGGCCGGAAGGACGCCGACCGGCCGGATCAACAGCACATTGATCGCGTTTGCCTTCTCCACGTCGAGCTCGGTTGCCGCAATCGGTCCGCGGCTGATCTTCCAGGGCTTGTCCATGCGTCCTCCATATAACGTCCATAACGGCCGACTGTGATGGTTTCTTGACGGCAGGGCGAGCAACGGAAGTCGCACATCGTCGTTTCCACTGCAAGCCGGTGGGATGCGACATGAGAGCCTATAGGAATTCAACCCCCAAACGACTCCTCGCGAGGAACCGAATGCAGCAAACCAATCTCTGCTGGGATCAGTCCTTGACCTGAAAAAACGGACAATTTCACCGTGTTCGGCCATAAATCTCGGCCAGGCCGGACAAGGCTGGCGGTGGCACGACGCTCAGGACTGAACGTGTCGTGGGACACCCGAGATCTGCATCATGACAGGCCCAATTGCGTCTTCGTCATGAAGTTCGCCGATCAAAAGTTTAAACCAGCTAAACCCCACCCAAAGCGAGACCTTGTCATCGACCTCCTCGAGGCATATTTCGCCGCGGGCCGCGCCACTGGTCAATATATGCCTCACGTCGGCAGTGCGGTCCGGAAGGAACTTGTCGCGCAGTGCTCCCAACGCCTCTTCGGTGCCTTGTGCCTCCGCGATCAATCCCTTCAATGCAGCTCCGGCCGGGTGGGAGGACCAGAAACGCCACAGACTCGTCGTGTACTGCACCAGCTCTTCGACCAAGTTCCCGACGTCGGGCACCGTCACAAAAGTCGATCGTTCCATCGTATAGATCGCGATAAAGAGATCTGCCTTCGTGGGGTACCATCTGTAAATGGTGGTCTTTCCCGCTCCAGCTCTTCGCGCGACTTCTTCGACAGAAAATCCCGCGTAACCCTTCTCAGAGATGAGTTCCCTCGCGGCTGCCAGCACTGCGGCCTCCGCCTCCGGATTGCGACGCGATCCGATAGAGGTTCGTTTTCTTGCCGAGACAGCATTTGGGGTCGTGATCATTATTCAGGCGTAGCCCAAGTCGATGTCACCGATCAACAGGCAATGCGGAAGAACCTATGGCGGACGCCTCAGGAGCGTTTCGGAAATCTCGCCAAACTCCCGCTCACTGACTGCCTTGAGTTGGACCGGCCCGAGGAATGAAACCCGGGACTCCAGTTTCGACGACTCCGTTGAAGCGGATGTTCGTCTTTATGCCATCTCGGATCTGCTGCATCGCGTCTTCCGGCAATGCGGAAAGGTCAAAATTCTCCCTGGTCCGGCTGGATGTGACCGAGGTGGTGAGGAAGGCAGTGCCGCGCTGCACTGCCCAGGCCAGCGCAACCTGCGCCGGCGTCTTATTGACGCGATGAGCTATTGCCTTAATGACCGGATCTTCGAGCAGATTGGGCTCCATGCCATGCCCGAGAGCCGCAAAGGCCAGCAGGACGATCCCGTGCTCTCGACAAAAGTCAAGCAACTCCCATTCCGGCAGGTACGGATGCGACTCCACTTGCACCACGGCCGGCTTGATCCGCGCAACCGCGACAATGTCCTTCAACTTTTCCAGCGTAACATCCGACAGGCCGATGGACCTGCACCTGCCACTGTCCACAAGCGCCTCAAGTGCGCGCCAGGTGTCGATTAGACTCACTCCTGAATCGTAAATGACCTCGCCGTGTTCGTCCCTTGGATCATTCTCGTCGCCGGGTTGAAACGCGAAAGGGGTGTGGATGAGATAACAGTCGACATAATCGACCTGAAGACGTCGGAGGCTCGCCTGAAATGCAGCAAGCACCCGCTCTGGACGGTGATTGGTATTCCAGAGCTTGGTCGTGACAAATACATCTTCGCGCCGGACAGTGCCAGCGGCGAGGGCGTCGCGCATCGCCTCTCCGACTGCGTCTTCATTGCCATATCGTTCCGCGCAATCGAGATGCCGGAACCCAGCTTCAAGCGCTGCGGCAACGGCACGTTTGGTGGCGGCAGGATCGGGAATCAGCGTACCGAAACCCAATGCCGGAATCGAGGTCGCGCCGTCGGAGAGGGGAATTCTTTTGTAGCGGAGCATATGAGCGGGTTCCATGTTAAGTCCCTTGATTTAGAGTGGATGATGATTGAGCGCGAACGCTTCCTGGCGTCTGAATGCCGAACGACGGCTGCACATGCGCCGCCTTCTTCGTGAAGAAAGCAACCGACTGGTCGTCGACGACACTTCCCTAATGCACGGACAATCGCGACCCCAATACGGCGGCGCGGGATCGTTTATCGTGTCGTCAGCGGATGAGAGGGGGATGGCGCCATAAGCGAGACGACAACCAGCCCCGCAATCGCGGCCGCAAAGGTGATCCAAAAACCATCAATGTAGGCTTGGGCGCTCGCCTCCCTTTGCACCAAGCCCGCCAGCACGCCGACACCCCGCCCCGCCGAACCTGAACCAAGTTGCGTCAATGTCGTATTCCACCCGGGCGTCGCACCCGTGACATGCGAGCCGATAAGATATGAGTGCAGTTGCTCCCGCTGCCGTATCCAGGTGTTCATCGTCGTCGTGACAGTTTCCGAGCAGATTAATCGCATGACCTGTACATATGCGGTGAGCGATATCGCCCTCGCTGGATTTACATTGCTGAACAACGTCGCGACCGCGGCCAGAAATACGGTTTCTTCACCGAACGTCTGAAGGATGACGATCAGCCGGAACTCCGGCAGCGACCACAAGCTGGTCAACTGCGTGCCAAGCCACGCCGATAGAGCGAAGCAGATGAACCCGATCATCAACGTGGCACGCTGCTTGACCGTCTGGACAAGGGCGACCGCAGCGATAGTTGCGCCGGCCAGAAGGAGAATTGCATAAGGTGCGGCAAAGTCACCAATTTGTTCCGGTCGCAAATGTGCCACCGCAATCAAGAAGCTCGGCTCCAACAGAGAACTTCCGAGACTCGCCGTCATAAAGCAGCCAATAGCGGCGAAACCCAGAGCGATGTTTCTTGCGAACAGGATCGAGATGTGCGCCCAGGGATACTGTACGCGAGCCTCGTGCCACAGGAAGATGCACGCGAGAAACGCCGTGGCGAGAAGCAGCGAGATGATGAAGCCGGATTGAAACCAGTCCAATCGATTGCCTTGGTCCAAAGCAACGTAGAGGGTCGTAAGAGCCACGCCAAAAATAGCCATTCCACCCCAGTCGGCTCGATTGAGGAGCACACGGTCGACCGGCGTCGGCTTGCCGCCGTACCAGAAGAGGATGCCAATCAGGGGGCCGACAACTGCGCCCTGCCAGTACAGCCACTGCCACCCTATCGTCTGCGTATAGCTTCCGGCCGCATACAAGCCGAGATTTTGCGCGAATGGGATTCTCAAAACGTAAAATGCCAGTGCGAAAATCCAGAATTTTCGGTCGATGTTTCGAAAAGCCGTCATGAGCGTCGCGCCGACGAACAGGCCGAGCAAAACCGCTCTTAAGGCGTGCAGTGCGGCCAGCATTTCGAAGTTGCTGGAGAATGGTATGAGTAACGAAATTGCGGAATAAAAGATGGTCGGCGCGATCATTACTCTTTTAACCCCAAAGACCGCGATCAACCATCCGACGCTCGGAGCAGCCAGAATCTGTGGAGCGGTGGCGAAGGTGCCAAGCCACGCCCCCTCGTCAAAGGTCAAGCCAAAAGCGCCTCGCAGGTCCGGCAAACCAGTGCCTACTGAACGTATGTCAAAGGCAGTTAATATGGACGCCATGAGCAAAGCGACCGCGACGAATCCTTGGCGTTGCAGGTCGTTCGGATGATTCATCCTAGACATGATGGTCGGCCTTCGTGGAGATATGGGTTATAACCGACATACCAGGGCGGAGGCGGTCAAAGTTCGGCTGGTTCGGGTCGAGTTCGATCCGAACCGTCAGGCGTTGAGCGACCTTCGTGAAGTTGCCGGTCGCGTTGTCGGATGGCAGCAGCGCGAATGTCGATCCGCTTGCGGGCGAAATTCTCGAAACCGTCCCATGCAGCTTTGCCCCGGGCAATAGATCGACCGATATGTCGACCGCTTGTCCTTCCCGGACCATTCCCAATTGGTTTTCCTTATAATTCGCAAGGATATACACCTGAGGGAGCGGAACGATTGAGATCAGGCTTGTGCCGGCGCTGACATAATTTCCACGTTGCGCGTTTCGTTTGGCGACCACGCCATCGACGGGTGCGCGCACATTCGCGTAGCTCAACTCAAGCTCACGCGCGGCGACATCCGCAGCAGCAGTGTCGACATTGGCCTCAAGGACCTCACGCTGCTTCGACAGCACGTCAAGCTTGACTTGTTGGGCAACGACTGTGGCTCGCGCCGTTTTCGAACTCGCCAATGCACGCCCGCGCGCCGCAGTGGCCTTTTCGAGGGTCTGGATCGAGCTTGCCCTGCCGTCGATACCAAGACGTGTCTGTCGTTCTAGTTCCTTGCTCGCCTGGATCTCATCCGCCTTCGCGGCCTCCTGCTGTGCAAGTGCGACATCGATCTGGGTAAGCTGGAACGAGCGCTGGGTGTCGTTGTCCCCAAGCTGCGCCTGAGCTGCATCCAGCTTCGCCTTCGAGGCGCGGAGAGCAACTTCGTACGGCCTGGGATCAATCGAGAACAGGAGGTCTCCAGCCTTGACATGGGAATAGTCATCGATCGAGACCAAGTCGATGGTGCCGCTGACGCGAGCGCTGATTGAGGATATGTCCGCGTAAACTGCAGCGTCCTCGGTGGACTGCACCGCACGTCTTGCAACCCACCAATCCCAATTTGCCCCGGCCGCAACGACGGCTGCAAGGGCTATGACGATTGCCGACACTGGGACAATGAGTGACCCCGCAGATGCCAAGACTGGCGGCGCAAAGGAGTGTCCAGGCGCGACGACCTCTACCTGAGGCGCGGCCACTAGGGCAGTGACATTGATTCCAGATCTTTCATCCATTTTGTTCTTCTTTCGCGACCACGACATCTTTTCATCCGCTCGCAGGACGGTCCGTTTTTTAACAACCGGCTTTCTCCGCCGACAGCTACCAAGCCATCCTGCCGCTCGGGCTTCACGGCCCACAGGTGACTCGATCTGATAGTTGACTGCCCCATCGCCATTCCTTCGCTTGGGACCGCGTGTCACTTCGAGCGAGAAACCTGGCTTCATATAAACGCTACGTATCGTTTTATCAAGCCCGTGAACAGTCAACCCGTCTTGCGCCGGTGTTAATGAGAAAATGAACCGTGTCACTCGACCTTGCGTCCATTTGGGACGCTAGCCCCGCGAGAGCGGAGCGGAAATTGTACTTAGGTGTCGTGCTGGAGGGCAGCCTCGTTCTATTCCGCAAAAAGGTCAGCCGCCGATGCGTCTAATCGTTTTTATCGAGAAATATGCATTGACCTGCCGCATCGATTACACTTCATATCCGCGCCCAAGATGGAGTGACCAGCCGGGGAGGATATATGCGGGTTTTCTCGAGCATTGACGAGCTGCGCCACACGCTCGACGCGCTGAGGCGGCAGGGGCGAACCGTCGGCCTTGTTCCGACCATGGGCTATCTCCATGCCGGTCATATGGAGCTGGTCGCGCGCGCTCGCGCCGAAAACGACATCGTCGTCGTGTCAATTTTCGTCAATCCGCTGCAGTTCGGTCCGACGGAAGATCTCAGCAAATATCCGCGCGACCTGGAACGCGATGCCGCCATGCTGAGACAGGCCGGCGTCAATTTCCTTTTTTCACCTGGCGTCGAGGACATGTATCCGCACCCGATGCTTGCTGTCGTCGACGTTCCCGATCTCGGGCGCGAACTCGAAGGAGCGGTCCGGCCTGGGCATTTTGGCGGCGTTACCACGGTCGTCTGCAAGCTGTTCAACATCGTGCAGCCGCAGACCGCCTATTTCGGAGAGAAGGATTACCAGCAGGTCGTTATCATCAAGCGCATGGTAGAGGATCTCGCCGTGCCGGTGCGCGTGATATCCGTGCCAACGGTCAGGGATAGCGATGGCCTCGCATTGTCCTCGCGCAACGTCTATCTCAGCGAGGTCGAGCGGCGTGCCGCGGCGATCGTCCCCCAGACCCTCGACGAGGCCGAGCGTCTGGTGGCCGGCGGCCTTGCCGATCCGGTGGAACTCGAGGCAAAGCTCACGGCGTTTCTTAGTCGCGAGCCTCTGGCAAAGCCCGAGGTCGTCGCCGTCAGGGATGCCTCAACGCTGCAGAAGGTCACGTCGATCACAGACCCTGTCGTCGTGGCGCTCTTCGTTCGGGTCGGCTCGACGAGGCTTCTCGACAACAGGGTCGTTGGTGACAACCGATGATCGGGAACAACAGGGTTGTCGGCGGGCGAGGCCTGCCGGGAAAGGGAGTGACCAGATGAGCGCGGCAGGAATTCAGAAGCGCCTTACGCCAGCGCGCATTTCAGCCATGAAGGGCGGCAAGCCGATCGTCTGCCTGACCGCCTATACGACGCCCATGGCGCGGCTGCTCGATGAGCATTGCGACCTTCTGCTGGTCGGGGATTCGCTCGGCATGGTGCTCTATGGGATGGAAAGCACCATCGGCGTCACACTCGACATGATGATCGCGCACGGCAAGGCGGTGATGCGCGGCGTCGGCAAGGCCTGCATCGTCGTCGACATGCCGTTCGGAAGTTATCAAGAATCCAAGGAGATCGCCTTCCGCAACGCTGTCCGCGTCCTGCAGGAAACCGGCTGCGATGCCGTCAAGCTGGAGGGCGGCGAGGAGATGGCCGAGACCATCGCCTTTCTGACCAAGCGGGGGATTCCGGTTATGGGCCATATCGGCCTTATGCCACAGCAGGTCCAAACCGCAGGCGGTTATCGGTCCGTCGGCCATTCCGAACACGAGACGTCGAAGATCCGCCGCGATGCGCACGCGATTGGCGGCTCAGGAGCCTTTGCCGTCGTAATCGAGGGCACGGTGGAGCCGCTCGCCCGCGAGGTGACGGCCGCCATGCACGTTCCGACCATCGGTATCGGCGCTTCTTCCGCCTGCGACGGTCAGATTCTGGTTTCCGACGACATTCTGGGTCTTTTCAACGATTTCACCCCGCGCTTCGTCAAGCGCTACGACGAACTCGGCAAAAGGATCTCGGCCGCCGCCGCGGCTTATGCCGAAGAGGTCCGATCGCGACAGTTTCCGGCAGCGGAGCACACCTTCAAGCGGCGATCCTGACGCGAGACGATGAAAGCTCCATCACCGCACGATATACTGCTCGCGCATGGTTTCGGCCGAGCGGCGGACCGCCTCGGAAACCTGCTGGAGCTGTTTGGCCATAGGCGTCGAATTGCGCCAGATCATGCCGATCGTTCGCGACGGCTGCGGAGACTGAAAACGGGAGATCGAGACATGCGCCGAGCGCGTTTCGAGGGGAACGGCCATCTCGGGAATTAAGGTGATGCCGATACCGGCGCTGACCATCTGGACCAGGGTGGACAAAGAGCTGCCTTCCATGACTTCCCGGGGACGGGCCTGCCCTACCTTGCAGAACGACAAGGCCTGATCGCGAAAGCAGTGGCCTTCCTCGAGCAGCAGCAACCGCATTTCGCGAAGCGCCTCGCGTTCGGGCACCGGCTTACCCTCGTCTTCGGGCCGCCGGACCAGCACGAACTCTTCCTTGAAGAGCTCGAGTTCTGCCAGGGAGGGTTCCGACACGGGCAAAGCAACGATTGCCGTGTCCAACTGGCCTTGCGCCAGCTCCTGAACCAGCTTCGACGTCTGCGTTTCGCGCACTTCGATCTGGATTCCCGCAAAGCTCTTGTTCAGGTCATTGATGATGGCCGGCAACAGATAGGGCGCAATCGTCGGTATGATGCCGATGCGCAGCCGCGTCAGGAAGAGATCACGCGCCGCCCGCGCCAGCTCCGCAAGCTCGTCCACGCCACGCAGGATATCGCGGATCCTGAGAGCCACGGTCTGACCGAAGGCGGTCAGCTTCACCTCACGCGCGTTGCGCTCAAAAAGCTCACCGCCCAATTCTTGCTCAAGTTCTTTGATCTGCATTGACAATGCCGGCTGGGAGATCGCACAGGCGTCGGCAGCGCGCCGGAAGCGGCCATCTCTTGCCAGTGCTTCAAAATAACGTAGCTGTTTCAGGGTAAGGTTCTTCATAACTTCATCTTATCGCGACGATCAGTAAATCCAACTTAAATTTATGAAGCGCTTCCGATATGAAGACTTCAGGGAGAGAGTGGGGCGCCAGCTCGGCTCATCTTTTTGGACCGAAGACAGATCAAGCAATGAAGGAGACGATCATGGACAACCCCACTGACAGCGCAGGCAAATGTCCTGTTGCACATGGCAATACGCCTCGCGGTAGATCCAACCGCGACTGGTGGCCCAATCAGCTGAACGTGCAGATTCTTCACCACAATTCCGGCCGCGCCGATCCCATGGGTGAGGCGTTCGACTATGCCGAGGAGTTCAAGAAGCTCGATCTCGACGGCCTGAAGAAGGATCTTCACGCGCTGATGACGGATTCGCAGGATTGGTGGCCGGCCGATTTCGGCCATTACGGCGGCCTGTTCATCCGCATGGCCTGGCATAGCGCCGGCACCTACCGCATCACCGACGGCCGCGGCGGCGCCGGTCAGGGCCAGCAGCGTTTTGCGCCGCTGAACAGCTGGCCCGACAACGTGAACCTCGACAAGGCCCGCCGCCTGCTGTGGCCAATCAAGCAGAAATACGGCAACAGGATCTCTTGGGCAGACCTTCTGATCCTTACCGGCAATGTCGCGCTCGAATCCATGGGCTTCAAGACCTTCGGCTTTGCCGGCGGCCGCGCCGACGTCTGGGAGCCGGAAGAACTCTACTGGGGTCCTGAGGGTACCTGGCTGGGTGACGAGCGCTACAGCGGCGAACGCGAACTGGCAGAGCCGCTTGGCGCCGTGCAGATGGGCCTCATCTATGTCAACCCGGAAGGCCCTAACGGCACTCCGGATCCGCTGGCGTCTGCCCGCGACATCCGTGAAACCTTCGCTCGTATGGCGATGAACGACGAAGAAACCGTGGCACTGATCGCCGGCGGGCATACCTTCGGCAAGACCCATGGCGCTGGCGATCCCTCGTTTGTCGGTGTCGACCCGGAAGGCGGCGAGCTCGAAGCTCAGGGCCTGGGCTGGATCAGCAAGTTCAATACCGGCGTCGGTCGCGATGCCATCGGTAGCGGCCTCGAAGTGACCTGGACCCAGACGCCGACCCAGTGGAGCAACTACTTCTTCGAAAACCTGTTCGCTTTCGAATGGGAGCTGACCAAGAGCCCGGGCGGCGCGCATCAGTGGCAGGCCAAGAACGCCGACGCCTCCATTCCGGATGCCTATGATGCATCGAAGAAGCATCTGCCGACCATGCTGACCAGCGACCTGGCGCTGCGTTTCGATCCCGTCTACGAAAAGATCTCGCGCCGCTTCCTGGAAAATCCTGCCGAATTCGCCGACGCCTTTGCCCGCGCCTGGTTCAAGCTGACCCACCGCGACATGGGACCGAAGGTGCGTTATCTCGGCCCGGAGGTTCCGGCCGAAGACCTGATCTGGCAGGACGTGATCCCGGCCGTCGATCATCCGCTTGTCGACGATAAGGATATCGCCGACCTCAAGGCAAAGGTGCTAGCAACCGGCCTCACCGTGCAGGAACTGGTCTCGACCGCCTGGGCGTCCGCCTCGACCTTCCGCGGCTCCGACAAGCGCGGCGGCGCCAATGGCGCGCGCATCCGTTTTGCCCCGCAGAAGGACTGGGAGGTCAACCAGCCGGCGCAGCTCGCCAAGGTGCTCGGCGTTCTCGAAGGCATCCAGAAAGACTTCAACGCCGCCCAGGCCGGGGCGAAGAAGATCTCGTTGGCCGACCTGATCGTTCTGGGCGGTGCAGCCGGTGTGGAAAAGGCGGCAGCGGCCGGCGGTCATGCGGTCAGCGTGCCGTTCACGCCAGGCCGTATGGACGCCTCCGAGGCGCAGACCGACGCGCACTCCTTCGCGGCGCTCAAGCCCCGCGCCGACGGTTTCCGCAACTATATCGGTGGCCGGCAGTTCATGAAGCCGGAAGAGGCCCTGGTGGACCGTGCGCAGCTGCTGACGCTGACCGGACCTGAAATGACCGTTCTTGTCGGCGGCCTGCGTGTGCTGAAGGCCGGGGCTCCCGAGCATGGCGTCTTCACCTCCCGCCCGGAAACGCTGACCAACGACTTCTTCGTCAACCTGCTCGACATGGGCACGCAGTGGTCCCCCGCTGCCGGCAAGGAAGGGATTTACGAAGGGCGTGATCGCAAGACCAACGACGTCAAGTGGACCGGCACCCGGGTAGACCTGATCTTCGGCTCGCACGCGCAACTGCGCGCCTTTGCCGAAGTCTACGCCCAGTCCGACGCCAAGAAGAAGTTCGTCAAGGACTTCGTCGCGGCCTGGACCAAGGTCATGAACGCCGATCGTTTCGACCTCGTCTGATCGGCAGCATTTTGCCCGGGCGCCGTTTCGGCTGCGCCCGGGCATTTTTTTGGAGACCGGACCTACCGCCCGACCGTCCAGTCCTCGACACGCAGACCATTGACGCGGCGGAATTCCCCGACATTGTTGGTGACGAGAACCAGATCCCGGGTCCTGGCCTGAGCGGCGATCAGAACATCATAGGGACCGATCGGCGTTCCCTTTGCCGCCAATGCGGCACGGATCTCCCCAGCGGCCAACGCATCCTCCTGCTCGAAACCGACAACTGAGAAATCCGCCACGAACAGGCGCAGGGTTTCGAGCTTGTAGGAAATTTTCGCGCTTTTATAGGCGCCATAATAGAGCTCGTGCATCACCACGGTCGACAGCCCAATCGATCCCTCATCGCTGTCGATCACGCTCTTCAGCAGTGTTTCGGATTTCCCGCCGATCAGGGCGATCACCGCATTGGTGTCGATAAGATGCGTGATCACTTGAACAGGTCCTGAAGACCCGGTCTCTCCTGCTCCTCCGGCTGCTCTCGCCCTTCCGCCATGAAATCGTCGCTGAGGCCGCGCTCCAAGACGCTATGCAACGATGCCCACCGCATGCTGCGATCGGCCAGCCGTCAAAACGTTGTCGCGGCCTGCTCATGTTCGTTAGGCCAGCAGCACTTTGCCGCCCGTCCGGAACGGAACGGCGGATCCCAGTGCTTCACTGACCTTTTCCAGAGGAAACACCTCCCGCACCTCGGTGGCGATGACCTTCGAGGCGATCTGCGCGGCGAGCTCAGAATAGGCCCGCTGGACGTTGCTCATCGCTTCGGAATGAACCCATTCCCGGAGGTGACAATAGGAAAAGGCAATATTGGGATGTGACATCCAGAAAGAAGCCGGTATGCCCTGCCCCGAAAGCAGACCGTAATGCACGAAGTGTCCGCCGGGTTTAAGCGCATCCGCGAGGATTGAGGCGTGCGCGCCTCCGACGCAATCAAGCACCGCGTCGAGCCCATGCCGGCCGGCGAGCCCGGCGACCAGATCGCTTTCGCTTTCCTCCCTGTCGACGATGACAGCCTCGATCCGGCCGCGCAGGCGCTCAAGCGATCCTTCGTTGCGGATGATGGCGATCGGCTCCACGCCCGCGCTATTGGCGAGACCGATCAATATCGCTCCGATCGAAGAGGCGGCGGCATTGATGGCGATGCGCATTCCCGGCCTCAGCCCGATCTTGGCATGCAGCATCAACCAGGCCGTCATCGGATTGACGTAACTCGTCGCAGCTTCGAAATCGGTGAGCTCGTCTGGAACACGCAGGCACCAGCCTGGATCAGTGTCCTTAAATTGCTGCCAGCCGCCGGCGCTGCGCACGGGCAGCACGCGTGTTCCGAGGGGAAGCCCATGAACCTCCTCGCCGCACTGTTCGACCACGCCGAAAGCTTCGAAGCCGGGAATGAAGGGCAATGTCGTGCGTCCGCTATAGGCTCCCGATATGGTGATGATATCGGACGGATTGATCGCCCGCGCCAGCAGGCGCACCCTCACCTGGTCGCGCCGCAGCGGCGGCAGCGCCGCCTCCCCGAGTTCGACGACATCCTGAGCCCGGCCGAATTTGCGCACGACTGCCTGATATTGCATTGCATCCCCCACACACTGCGATTAGATCACTCCGTCGAATTGGTGATCGAATGAGCGTTGACGACAGGCCTTTAGCATTGTTCCGGGTCTCGATGCGAGACATCGACATCTATGGTCACGTCCACAATTCCCGTTATCTCGATTATTGCGAGGATGCGGTCGTCGAATTCCTGCGGCAAGGGCATATTCTCAGCCATTTCCGTCACACCTCCTCCGGCGTTGCCTATCACGTGAAGAAGGCGGAGATCATCTTTCACAGCCCGATCGACCTCGATGATGTCGTCGAGGCAAAGGTGGACGTAGAAAAAATCGGGCGCACGAGCCTGTCCTTTGCCATAGGACTCTTTCGCCAGCGCGATGGCGCCCATTGCGCATCGGCACATTTCGTCTGGGTCTGCGTCGGCCTCTCCGACAGCCGCCCGACGCCGATCCCCGAAGCGACCAGAGCGGCTCTGTCTCCCGGCTGATTGCCGATCATTCAAACCAGCGGGTGTCCATGCCGATCCATGCGCAGCTTCTTCGACATGCAAGGGAGACACCGGACAAACCGGCGCTGGTGATCGACGGGCACTCGCTCAGCTACGGCGAGCTCTATTTGCGCGCCAAGGCAATCTATCGGTTTCTCCAAGATCTCCCTCGCTCGAACCGCCGCATGCTCGATCTGCCCGGTGTGGAGAAGCTTGCCGCTCTCAGCCTTGGCAATCACAGCGGCTTTGCCCAGTATTTTGCGGCGGCCACCGCGTTGCCGAATGCCTGTGCGGTCATCGACCCGATGATGCCGGTGGAAAGGATCGAACGCATCATCGAGCGCCTGGCGCCTGACGTTCTGATCGTCGACGACAATACTGGGCCGAGCGCCGAAATTGCCCGAAGACTCGGCATTCCCGTTGTCGCTGCCGGAGCGGAGGCCTTCGACCTTGCCTCGACGGAAGGTAATGCCGAGCTGCCGGTCGATGCCGACAAGACCTTTCTGATCGGCTTCACGTCAGGGACCACCGCCGAGCCGAAGGCCTATTATCGCTCGCGCGAACAGTGGCGCCGGAGCCTCGATCGGGGACGCGGCGTTTTCGAACTCGAAGACGCGCCGTCGACAATGTGCCCGGGAGTCCTCGCGCATGGCCTGGCGCTTTATGCACTGGTCGAAGCTCTTGATGCCGGGGCAACCTTCCATTCAGTCCGGGAATGGGACCCCCTCGCGGTCGCAAGCACGCTCTCCTCCTGGCACATCGAGCGGCTGGTCGCCGTGCCGACACATATAGCCGGCATTGCAAGGGCGTGGGCAGGCGAACCCGCTCTGACGTCCCTGCGCGACGTTCTGACCGCCGGCGCAAAGCTTGACAGGAACGGGGTCGAATCCATGCGTCGCCTGTTTCCGAAGGCCCGTATCCGGGAATATTACGGCGCATCCGAGCTCGGTTTCATGACCGTCTCGACCCTTGTCGGCGGCGAGATCGATTTTCCGATCGAGCGGGTGGGGCAAGCCTATCCCGGCGTCAAAATTTCCATTCGTGACCCCGATGAAAACGACGTCGGGACCGATGTGGCCGGAACCATATTCGTCGACAGCGACCTGATCGCGGATGGATATCTTTGGGGCGACGACGGTCAGGCGTTCCGGGTCACGGAAGCGGGAGCGACGGTCGGAGATCTCGGCGAACTTGATGCCAATGGCATACTGCGGGTGATCGGCAGGGCGGGCGGCATGATGATATCAGGCGGCAACAACGTTTATCCCGCCGAAGTCGAGAGCGCGCTCAAAGCCTGCCCCGGCGTAGAAGATGCCGTTGTCTTCGGGCTGCCGGACGCCTATTTCGGTCAACGGATCGTCGCTGTCGTCTCGGGAGAGATGACGGACCCGAAAATCCTGGCCGATCATTGCGCGCGGATGCTCGCCAGGTACAAGATCCCCAAGCGATTTTACCATATAAGGTCCTGGCCGATGACAAGCAGCGGCAAGATCTCGAGGGGACAAGTGGAGCGGGCCGTGGTTTCGGGAGGCGATTTTGTCGTACGCCTATCAGCCTGACGGGGATTGGCAGCCGGTCGTGGTTGCCGCCTATCGGTCGCCGATCGGCCGGGCGTTCGGATCGCTGTCGACCGTCGCAGCAGAAGACCTGCTGGCGCCGATCATCCGCCGGATCGTGTCCGAAACGGGAGTTGCACCCAACACCATAGACGACGTGCTGGTGGGCAATGCGGCGGGCGGCGGCGGAAACATCGCGCGGCTGGCAGCGCTCACCGCAGGTCTGCCCATGACGGTTCCGGGAGTGACCATCGATCGGCAATGCGGCTCGGGCCTGGAAGCGATCATCATGGCAGCCCGACTGATCCAGGCGAAAGCCGGCGCATGTTTTCTCGCCGGCGGCGTCGAGAGTGTCAGCACCGCGCCATGGCGCGTCGAAAGACCAAAGCCGAATGGGGCGCTGCCCCGCTTTTACGGGCGCGCCCGGTTTTCGCCCGACGCGATCGGTGACCCGGAAATGGGAATTGCCGCCGAAAACGTCGCCAGGCAGTTCGGCATATCGCGTCAGAGACAGGATGAATTCGCCTTTCGCAGCCACCGGCTCGCCGTAACGGCGGCCGAGGCGGGCATCTTTCGGCCCGAGATCGTCGACATTTCCGCCAGCCACGGTTTGATCGAACGGGACGAGTGCCCACGTGCGGCTACATCCCTCCAGGCGCTCGCAAACCTCCGGCCGGTCTTCCTGGCCGATGGTTCGGTAACAGCCGGCAATGCCTGCCCGCTGAACGACGGCGCCTGCCTGGTGCTCGTTATGAGCCGCGGCATGGCGAGAAGCATGGGCATCGAAAAGGGCCTTGCCTTCATCGACAGCGCCGCTGCCGGCGTTGACCCCAACCTGCTCGGCATCGGCCCGGTCGCCTCGACCAGGAAGCTGCTGCAGCGTCAGCCCGGGCTCTCGCTCTCCGCCATCGATGCCATCGAATTCAACGAGGCCTTCGCGGCCCAGGTTCTGGCATCGCTGGATCAGCTCGATATTCCTGCCGACACGATCAACAGGAACGGTGGAGCCATTGCCTTGGGCCATCCTTTCGGGGCCTCCGGCGCAATCCTCGTTACCCGCCTGTACAGCCAGCTGATCCGCAACACCGGGGATGGCTGGGCGCCCGGTGCGACTGCCCTGGCGATGATCGGCATCGGCGGAGGCATCGGGCTGACAGCCATGTTCGAGGCTACCCAGCTTTCCTGATCCGCCGAAGGCGCAGACCGTCAGGCGGCGGCGCGCTTGTGATCGGCCGGATGCTGTAGCCGAAAGCCAATCGCCAGCCTGTTCCAGGCGTTGATCATCGCGATGCCGATCGAAAGCGCCACCAACTCGTCATCCGAGAAGTTGGCGTGCGCTTCTTCATAGACATCATCCGGCGCATGGCCTTTCGCAATCTCAGTGAGAGCCTCGGCCCAGGCGAGTGCGGCCCGCTCCCGGGCGGTGAAGAGCTGCGACTCCCGCCACGCGTTCAGAAGCAGCAGCCGGTCATCCGTTTCGCCGAGCTTCAGTGCGTCCTGGCGGTGCATGTGCAGGCAATGCGCACATCCATTCATCTGGGAAACGCGCACTTTGACGAGTTCGAGCAACTTCGGATCGAAGCTTTTGGCAATCCAGCCTTCAACGGCCACGAGGCCGTCGATGCCGCTGTTCTTATGGGCCATGAAGTTCAGACGCTTGATCATTCTTATCTCCATCGTGAGAGGATTGATGACGCAAGCCTCGGCTTGCAGGCCAGTGGATACGCCTTGCCTTCCGGGTCGGCCATCTGCCCCGACGGTACATCTGGCCAATACCTGTCGATGTGATGTTCCGCCAATTCGGCCGACTGCCTCGACCGCAGAGCCAGCTGGCCTACTACGTTCGCATAGGCTGACAGCGACCGAGGAAGAATAGTTTGGGGCCGCGATCTGGCGCATCCTCCTGCCCATCGGTTTACATCGGTCGCACCGGCGACGGTCCCGATGAAGTCGCTTCGCTCTCGAGGAGGCGGGGGCATGCCGAGCAGTTGCCTCCTCGCTTTCAAGTCAACAAAGGCAAGTCAACAGAGGAAACACCTCGTAAAGGACAAAGGAGACTACCCGTGAAAATCGTCGTTATCGGTGGCACTGGCCTCATCGGCTCAAAGACCGTGGAAAGATTGCGCAAAAAGGGGCACGAGGTATTGGCGGCTTCGCCGAACTCGGGTGTGGACACGATCACTGGCAAGGGCGTGGCGGATGCGCTCGCCGGGGCGCAGGTGGTCCTCGATCTCGCGAACTCTCCCTCGTTCGAGGACAAGGCCGTTCTGGAATTCTTCCAGACGTCGGGCCGCAATCTGCTCAAGGCGGGGGCTGCCGCCGGCGTCAAGCATCACATCGCGCTGTCGATCGTCGGCATGGAGCGGCTGCAGGGCAGCGGCTACATGCGCGCCAAGATGGCCCAGGAGGAGCTGATCAAGAGCTCCGGGATACCCTATACCATCGTGCGCTCCACCCAGTTCCATGAATTCATGGCTGGCATCGCCCAGTCGGGTACCGTTGGCCAGACCGTACATCTGTCGCCGGCCTATGTGCAGCCGATCGCCTCGGACGACGTCGCCGACGTCATGGCCGAGGTGGCGCTCGGCACGCCTGTGAACGGCACGATCGAGATCGGCGGGCCGGAGAAAGTCCGCCTCACCGAAATCGTGACGCGTCTCTTCAAGGCGACGAACGATCCGCGGCAGGTGATGGCGGATCCGCACGCCCGCTACTTCGGCGTGGAGCTCGAGGATAATTCGCTCGTGACCGGCGCTAAGGCGCGGCTCGGCAAGATCCGCTTCGACGATTGGCTGAGCCGGCAGCCGCCTCAGAAGAAGAGCGCCTGATATCGGGCGCCCGACCCATTCCCATCAACGCAGGAGACCAGACATGCTCAGAAAAATGATCTCGGCGGCGGCGCTCGCCATTGTCCTTGCCGCCGGCACTCAGGCTCACGCCGCAGGCGGCGACGCGAAGGTAAGCGTCGTTTTCGACCAGAAGCTTCCGAATGTTCCCGGCAAGAGCATGCGGGGGGTGCTCGTCGAATACGCGCCGGGCGGTTCCTCGCCCGGCCATACGCACCCGGCTTCGGCCTTCATCTATGCCACCGTTCTCGAAGGTGCGATCACCAGCAAGGTGAATGACGGGCCAGAGAAGGTTTACAAGGCCGGCGAAAGCTTTCCCGAATTTCCCGGCGATCATCACAGCGTCAGCAAAAACGCCAGCAAGACAAAGCCGGCGCGCCTTCTTGCTGTCTTCGTACTGAATACTGACGAGACGGAACTGACGACCGACGACAAATGAGGTCATGAACGCACCGATGCCCGGGTCGCCGGGCATCGATATCAATGACAGCGCTGCGATCGGCGTCAGGCCGCCTGCAGCGCCAGCTCCAGGTCGGCGATCAGATCGTCCGGATGCTCGATGCCGATCGAAAGACGGATCGTCGATTCCAGAACGCCGATGCGCTGGCGGACGTCGGCGGGCACGCCGGAATGCGTCATGGTGGCCGGATGGCTCGCAAGCGATTCCGTGCCGCCGAGACTGACCGCGAGCTTGAAGATCTGCAGCGCGTTCAGGAATTTGAACGAGGCTGGCTGACCACCGCGGATGTCGAAAGAGAAGGTCGAACCGGCGCCGGTGCATTGAGCGATGAAGGTCCGCCCGGCCGGCGATTCCGGATCGTGGTAGGACAGGTAGTGAACCTTCTCGACCTTCGGGTGATCACGCAGAAAATCTGCGACGGCCCGCGCGTTGCTGTTTGCCCGTTCCATGCGCAGCTGCAGCGTTTCCAGCGAACGGCCGAGCATCCAGCAGGAATGCGGATCAAGCTGGGTGCCGATCGCGCCGCGCAGGGCCTTGATCTGCTTGATGACCGCCTTGCGACCAAGGACGGCGCCGGCGATCAGGTCGGAATGACCGCCGACATATTTCGTCAGCGAATAGAGCGATATATCGGCGCCGTGCTCGATCGGCCGCTGGAAGACCGGTCCGAGTAGGGTATTGTCGCAGACGATGATCGGCATATGGCCCTGTCTTGCACCGATCATGTCGGCCACGCGCCGGATCATCGCGACATCGACCAAACTGTTGGTCGGATTGGCAGGCGTCTCGATCAGGATGACGGAGACGCGGCCCTTGGCCATCGCCTCTTCTGCCGCCTTTTGCACCGATCCTTCGCTGACGCCGTCGGCAAACCCGACCGCGGCGGCGCCGAGGTTCAGGAAGGTCTTCGCCAGCAATGTTTCCGTTCCCCCGTAGAGCGGCTGAGAATGCAGGATCGCATCGCCGGGCCGGACGAAGGCGAGTAGAGTGGTGGTGATCGCCGCCATGCCGGATGAAAACAGCACGCCGCTTTCCGTCCGCTCGTACACGGCGAGCCTGTCTTCGACGATCTCGCTGTTTGGATGGTTGAAGCGCGAATAGACGAGGCCGGCCCCCTTCCCCTCGGGAGGCTCGCGACGGCCCGACACATAATCGAAGAAATCGCGGCCATCCTCGGCCGTCTTGAACACGAAGGTGGAGGTGAGGAACACCGGCGGCTTGACCGCTCCTTCCGAGAGTTCCGGATCGTAGCCATAATTCAGCATCTGTGTTTCGGGATGCAGGGCATGATTGCCGATATGGGTTTTGGAAGGATGCGGGGCGGTCATCATCATCTCCTGTGTCGGACTGGCGAAATATCAGAATACATCAAAACTGTAGGAGAGGAGCAATCTTCGCGGTCAGTTCCTGGTCTCGCCCAAAGTGTCCGCGACATAGGCGCCTCGCGCTCCCATTGGCAGCGGTGTCCCCGTCGTCGTGTCCCTGGCGGTCTGATGTTCGAGTTCGCTGTTCAGCTCTGCCCCAATGATGAGAATGACAACGGACAACCACATCCACATGAGGAAGCCGATCAGCGCTCCAAGGGTGCCGTATGTCGCGTTGTAATTGGCGAAATGATTCAGATAGAAGGAAAAGCCGAGCGACATGAGGGCCCAGCCAACAGTAGTCAAAGCCGCGCCCCACGTCATCCACCGGGCTTTTGCAGGCTCCCGGCTTGGACCAAAGCGGTAGACCCGTGTGACGGCCACCGCAACCACGAGCAGGAGCAGCGGCCACCTAAGAAGAAGAGCCAGGTGCTCCTTGAATTGATCGAGCCAAAGATAGGAGAGCACGACTGGCATTACGCCAACGAGGGCCACCATGACGACCGCAAAAGCCATTGAACATAGGGTGAAGCAGAGACCCGTCAGATTCAGTCGCACGAGGCTTCGTTTCTCCTTTTCCTCATAGGCCACGTTCATGGCGTCGAATATCGCCAGCGTTCCATTATGCGTGCTCCATAGCGCGATCGCGAGGCCTACGAAAAAGGCGATGCCGAGTGTGCTGTCGCGCCGTTCCACGAGCGCCTTGATCTGATCGGCAAGAAGATCGAATGCGCCAGGTGGCATGAGGACGGCCAGTTCGCGAAGGTGTTCGGATATGGTAGCGGGATCGGCAACCAGCCCATAAAGAGAGACCAGGGCCGCGAGGGCAGGAAATATCGCCAGCAAGAGATAGAAGGTCACGCCCGCCGCGATGAGAGTGACCCTGTCATCTAGAATTTCATGGAAAACGCGCCAGAATACGTCGCGAAGGCCGCTGAAAGGGATAGCCTCGGGCGTGCTGGCGCTGCGGCCATGATCGTCAACTGCGTGGCCAGGTTTCGCAGACGGGTCGGTCGACCTGCGCTCGATTGCCTGCATGTAGACAAGCGCGCCAACCGCTGCGGCCATCATTGCAGCCGCGGCGGAGAATCTCCTACGTTGAAGCACATCACGCATGTGGATGGTCTCCGATCTAGTGCGGAGATAACGCGGCGTGCCGCTAAAGGATGCAGGCCCATTGCTTTCCTGCGGACATTTGATGCGGCAGCGTAGCCCCGACTCTGCGCTGAGTAGCGCCTAGAGGAGGCGAGGTGAAGTAGTTTCGAAGATAGCAAACCATTGATTTCACATACAGTATTTCAATCTGCGGAAGCAAACACCGGCTTCAGTTCCCTTACTGCCTTGCCAGCGCTCTTTTGCAAAATCTGCCGGATATGACAGTTTTGGCCCCGCGAGACGGAACTCGGTGCGCAGTCAATATCCGAAGCGCCGCTTGGATCTGAATTCCCTTTGCTGCCATCCGATATTCCGGTGCCTATCGGCGACCGGCATCTGCAGCGATGCTCTCTGCATCGGTCCGCAAAACAATAGCGCCGGTGACAACGGCGTGCAATACCCGCTTACGGTATCATCGCGCAAAGACCGATCCGTGGATGCGGGCCGACGGTTTTCGCTTCGTGTCCACCGTGGCAGGCGTCGGAGACACTCAAAGAATGCTCGCCTGCAGCGCGATCTCGATGGCTTCTGTGGTTGCTTGATATTGTCTCCGTAGTAAGCGGCGCGCTCTGCATTGATCAAGTGGCCAAGTGTCGGCGAGCTGAGCGCGAAGAGTCGGAGGTGAGCGCGCCGAGGCGAACGCAGGTCAGTTCGTGGCGTTGCGCTACTTTGCGGTGACGGCCCCTCCCCGACCGTCACTGCAAGCGCTTCTCCGGCATCGCATTTGCTGAAACAGCTTCTGGCAACTCGCCCTGCGTCGAACGCAGTTGAAGTGGCTGACAGCGAGGTCCGCACGCCATCAAGCAACTACATCGAAGGGGGATGCCGCCCATCAGGCAGGACGTCTTGGCGCTGAGGTCGCGACAGAGAAGACGTGACGCTGTCGTCCCCGCATATGCTTGGCATGCTGCCGCAAGCATGTCGATGATAGTCGGTGCACGCTGATCGACTTAGTCTATGTCGGCGGCTGCCCATCCGCGATCGGCTGGTGGGTCCGACGGACTCAAGCAGCCGATTTTGCCGCGATCGATGGTGCCCCTCTCCTTCCGCGAGATTCCTCCGCTCAGCCGTATAAGGGTCCGGATGGCGGCGAGGCGGCCACAACGCGGCCGACGAATCCGCAGGCGCCGGCTTGATGGCAGGTGGAGCCCTTCACGCTTCCGCGGCGAATCGACGAACCGAAAGCCGAGCGTCCTGACGATCCGGTTGTCCGCGGACAACCGGATGCCAACTTGGCAGCACTCGGTCGTTGGTGCATGGACTGGGTTTCGCAGCAATTGGTTTGCAGGGTCATGGCCTTCGCACGAACGGCTCCGTCTGACGTCATCGAAAGTCGCTTTACACCGCACGCCGAGCAGGCGTCGCGTTTCCGGCTCCAAGAGCAACGACTGGTGCTCGGTGCCGAAGGCTGCTCGGAGATTGAGGAGGAGCGGAGTGCCTAACAGTTGAAGAATTACCGTGATGTAGGCGCCATCGCTTTAATGGTCAAAGAAATATGCGCTCGGCCCCAGCGTCACCGTCCTTGCCGTTCTTGCAGGCCCTCGGCCGGCAATCGAAGGTCGCGCCGCTCGACGAAAGGCTCCTTGACTAAGGGCGACGCGCCGCTTCGACAAATCTGGTGGCTCTGCTGGTCTGGCCGACTGGGTTGGTCGGGAGCCGGTGGCCACCCGTGCAGGGCGCCTCGGCAGAGGGTAGAGAGGCGGCACGTCACGGCACCGCATCCGTCAACCCGCCAGTTTCGCCGCTTCCACAGATAAGCCCCCCCACCTGGGTCGTATGGCCCGTCCCCATGAGGTTTGCGGCCGGCCAAGGCTGGAACCTGGATGATGCAGCGGAGGGTGGAGCGCTGGCCGCAGCAGCCGCATGTCTTCGGAAGGATGATTCTCGTTGTCGCCGTCGCTGGCAAGTTCGGCCAGTTGGCGATCGCCTTTGTACGATACCTCTTCCAGCGTGAAAGCCATTCGGGTGGAGATAAACGAGCCGGATGGATGCGGAGCCCGGGTTCCAAGGTGTACCCCCGATATCAATTGCCGTAACCCGCTTTCTTGTTCAGCTCTTGGCGCTCCCGCAGCAGGCTTCCTATCGCGCACATAAATGACACCGTTGTGGGCAGATCCGCCATTCGGGACATCGTTCGCGAGTTGTCCGCGGACAACCCAGCGGTCGGCCTCAATCCTGTGCGGGAGAGGGCTTCATCTGCATGGGTGCTCGTCTGCGATATCCAGGCCGCCCCCAGGCTTGGATTTGCCGCATTGCGGTACGACCTCGTGACACACCGAAGCCTTATCACCTCCAAGCCGCTTCGGCCCGACGGACAGCACTCCTCCTCCCAGGCTGTCGGTCACTATCGAAGCGCGGCGCACCTCTCCCGCGCCGGGCTTTTGTCATTCTGGCAAGGCCCCGGACGGGCGGAGAAGCCTCATTTCCTGTGCGCGCCAATCAGCTCCCGGTAAGAAGTCCAGGCATCTGGCGTCCGGGGTGGGGCAGGTTGTCTGTATCGCCGATTTGTGCCGCGGCCGCAGCTTCAGCAGCAAGGCAGTGAGGCATGTTCCATGGGTCGCTGGCGAGCCTTGGCTAAGGCACTCCCCGGAGTGGCCGCGGCGGCTTGCTGATCTTTGGCACAGATCTGAATGGCCTCATCGAGGAGGGGCGTCAAATGCGTCGGTCAGCTCGCGTCAGTGTCTCGGAACCATCAGATCTGCTGCTGGCGCACCGTATCCCACGCATGCAGACCAAAATGTGAGCCAGCCGTAGGTGATCAATGCCGTCTCAACCTCCTCCGGCGTCGCCGTCACTCGAATCCTGGCGCTTGGTCCGATCATCAAAGATGAAGGCCGACAATCCCAGCTGTAGGTTCCTCGGCGCCGGAGAAGGCAGGGAGCTGAGGGCGAGCTTGCGCGGAGCCTGAAATTGGTTCGGTTCCGAGCCGGCTTCGGGCGCGCTACCGTGTGTTCTCCCGCATCAAATGCTTGATATGGTAATGGTACCGTCGGTCAGAAGCGAGGCGAGATGACCGCGTCGATCGAAGGGCATTGCTGCGTCGACAACCTCGAGCTCTTTGGTGAGCTGCATCCACATCACTCTTGTTCCTCGCGGAGATCAGGCCGCCGAGTTCCGCCCAGATGGTTCATACGTCGTCATAACAGAACCCCCATTGGTCGCCGATATACCAGCTGCGCTCTACCTGCGGCTCCGTCTTCCAGAGCAGACTTTTGACGAACTCGATGCCGCCGCGCCTGAATGCGGCTGTCGGTGCCTCCATCTCATTGTCGTCGACTGAGAACCCACCATTGGCGCAGACGAAACAGGCCGCACCGATCCAACGCGCCGCAAATCCACCCCAGCGGCGCTCGATGCAAAGTGCAGCACCATGGAAGGCATGCCGGCCACCTCTTGACGGTCGGTCCTAGGGCGGTACGCCGAGCGGTAGCACGAGGCGCTCCCCGGCCGCAGTCTTTCGATCCAAGATTCCGCGGGCCGCGCGACGGCGAAATTCACATAGTCGCATCCACCTCTTGTTGCGGCCATGGCTGCCGTTGGCGTTAATGACGCTGACATTGGCCCGATCGGCAAGTGCTGTTTGAGCGTGGGCAGCGAGATCGGGATCCAGCTCGATGGCATGGACATGACCGGAAGCTCCGGCAAGTTCAGAAAGAATTGCGCTGTAATAGCCGGTGGAGCCGGTGCCCACCGATATGGGCGATATGATCGCCGGTTTATGTCTGGCGCTGTCAGTAGTCGGGCATGCAGCGAGGGGCTGCCATTGTTGACACCCTTATCGGATTGCAGGGCGAACAACACGTCCTGATAATCCAGAACCAAGTCGGAGGAGGGGAGGGGCGATATCCGCCGCCGCTTCGATCCGCGGGTTGTTGGTTGCGGCGGTTGCCATCACCTAATGGGCGTAAGCGCGGCGGATCACCGCCAGTTCGTCGGCCGTCAACATCGCAGTCGGCATGGGCAAATCTCCAAGCATCGCTTTGACCTGTTCCTCTTTTGCATTTTGCGGTTCCAAATCATCTCTATCCCGATGTTTGTTCAATGGAGGATGGGAAGTCGTGACGGAAGGTAAGCGGCAAATAGCTTCCGTTATGGGAAAATACGCCGTTTCCTCATCAGGTTAATATGCAACGGGCTGCCAAAATTTGACGTCGCCCCCGTGTCGCCGCGCATCAAAAAAGTGTTTGCGGCTTTCAGCTTCAGATTTCAATCAAACCGTTAAGCTAAAAATTCAGCGCCCAATTTTCACCTAAGGGCTTCACGGTGGGAGTTGCCTTAAGCCACCTGGTTCAGCATGCGATCTGTGCGATGACGGAGTGGTATCGACGCGACCGCAATTGCCTCTACATCTTCCTGAGACAAACTCATCTGTGCTTTGGAGGAAAGCGTTATAGCGGATAACAAGTACGACCAGATCCGAAGGCGAGCTCACGAAATATGCGAGAGCGAGGGGCACCCGGAGGGAGCGGATCTGCGACATTGGCAACGAGCCTGAGATGAATTGGCCGGCGACAACGACGGTGAGACGTCGCAGGAGCAATGGGACGAAATCGATCGCAAAAACTCCGACGTAGTATCCGAGCCACAAGCTTGCCTACTACAAAAATAGCTCTGTAACAATGCTTAGACAATTGGGCAGTCGTTCGAGCACGCAGGCGGAGTATTGCTGCCAAAGCATGTCGAGGCAGGTGACTCTCGCGGTAGCGATGTTGAAATTCCGCCCGCGAACGGCCATCGCCGCGTCGTGTCGGAATTGGAGCGGAGCCCCGCAAGCTTGGGTTAGACGCCCGCTATAAATGGCTGGGGTCAGAGCGATGGATCAGCTAAAATAGGCGTTTGATCTCGATCAAGCGTGGGATGCAGGATGAAAGTCGGTATTGTCGGAACCGGAATGGTGGGTAGTGCGGCCGCGTACGCTCTCGGCTTGCGAGGCGTGGCGAGCGAGGTTGTGCTGGTTGATCTTCATTCAGCTCTCGCCGAGGCACACGCCCTTGATATCGCGCACGCGATGCCATTTGCCTCCGGAACCTCGATCGTCCATGGAGACTATGACCGCCTGCAAGATGCCGGCGTAGTCATCATCGCCGCAGGAGTCGCGCAGCGATCCGGCGAGACACGGACCGACCTGCTGAACCGCAACGCTGCTGTCTTCCGGACTGTCGTCGGCGAGATCATGCGCGTCTGCCCCAATTCAATTCTGCTCATCGCGTCCAACCCGGTCGACATAATGACCCAGATCGCCTCGGTTTATTCGGGATTGCCCGCCCACCGGGTGATCGGCTCGGGTACAATCCTTGACACTGCGCGGTTTCGCAGCCTGCTCGGGGCTCACCTGCGCGTGTCGCCGCGCTCCATTCACGCCTACGTGCTCGGCGAGCACGGCGATAGTCAGGTGCTGGCCTGGTCCGGCGCCAGGGTCGGCACGGTTTCGATTGCGCTTTTCGGCGAACAGGTAGGCGCGCCCATCACCGAAACAGTACGGGCTACAATTGACAGCGAGACCCGCAACGCTGCCTACACAATCATCAAGGGCAAGGGTTCTACCTACTACGGTATTGGAGCAGGTCTCGCGCGGATCGTCGGGGCGATAAGACAGGATGAGCGGGCCGTGTTTTCGGTTTCGAGCGTCACCGCGCTTGTCGAGGGCGTGCGAGATGTCGCCTTGTCAGTCCCGCGTGTCGTGAGCCGCGAAGGCATTGCCGCCGAGCTGCTCCCTGAGCTCGACACGCAGGAACGCAGTGCACTTCAACGAAGCGCTTCTCTGCTTAGGGGGTTGTTCGAGGCGACGACGCTCTGAAATCGAAGGATGGGCCGGAAGGACTGGTTGTCCATCTCTCGGAACAGGTTTAGGGCCTGGTTGCACTGAGACTTGCACAACGCCGTGGTTCATGACGATTGCCATAGGGAACTTGCGCGTCCTCATCCGCGAATTTGCGGCAAAGATCACCCGCAGCCGCCTGAGATACCTGATGGCATGCCCGCAGGGACCTGAGCCGGATTCATCAGGTTACAAGGGCTTCTTCTATCATTTTCTGGATATCGAAACGGGCCGCCGAGTTTGGCAATGCGAGCTGTCGACAATCGACTCCGCTTTCCTGTTTGCGGGCGCCTTGACCGTTGCCACCTACTTTGATCGGGATACGGCCGATGAGGCGGAAATCCGCGGGCTCGCAACGGCGCTTTACGAGCGGGCCGATTGGAATTGGGCCCGCGACGGCGGCGCAACCTTGACGCATGGCTGGCGTCCGGAGAGCGGCTTCATCCCCTATCGATGGCGCGGCTATGATGAAGGCCTGCTTCTCTACATCATTGGTCTCGGATCCCCAACTCACCCGCTGCCGCCCGAATCTTACGCCGCCTACACCGAGAGCTACGAATGGAGGAATATCTACGGCCGGGAACTGCTATATTCGGGACCGCTCTTCACCCACCAGCTGTCACATATGTGGATAGATTTTCGAGGCATACGCGATGCGTTCATGCGCGAGCATGACACCGATTATTTCGAAAACAGCCGGCATGCGACATATGTCCAGCAGGAATATGCAATCCGCAACCCGATGAACTTTGCAGGGTATGGCGAACATTGTTGGGGGTTTACAGCGTGCGACGGGCCTGGCTGGGGCAAGCGGACGACAGAAGGGGTCGATCGGGAGTACTTCGACTATATCGCCCGCGGGGCTCCCTTCGGGCCTGACGACGGCACGATCGCACCATGGGTCGCCGTCGCCTCGCTGCCGTTCGCGCCGGAAATCGTTGTGCCGACGGTGGGCAATTTTGCGCGAATGAACCTCGGCATGACGCGGCTTTACGGTTTCAAGCCGTCGTTCAATCAAACATATGTCGTGGAAAATAGCCCGACCGGCTGGTGGGTAAGCCCGCATCACTTCGGCATTGATCAAGGACCCGTCGTCCTGATGATCGAAAATTATCGGACCGGATTGCTCTGGAGCATCATGCGCCGTTGCAGGCCCATTGTAACCGGATTACGACGCGCAGGATTCTCTTCAGGCTGGCTTTAAGTGACCGCTCGTCATCCCATCACCGTCGCCTCGTTGCAGGGGAGGCCACAACTCCGATGCATCATTTTGCCTCAGAACGCAACCGCCGACAAAATGATTGCCGCTGGCGACCGCTGGGCGCCACCGCGGCATGCGGGAACCTGCAGCTGGCGGTCTCGATCTCCGTGCCCTGAACGCACCTGGCCGACTCTGGCTCTGTCGTCTCGGTCCCAATGTAAGTTGCATTTAACCAAATTCTAATGTATTCTCTGGTTGCTGCATTAGGGTTATGGATCGGGACGGTGCGGAAGGTGGGTGTCCCGGCCGAGCGGACTATTGCATGGGCGCAGAATGCTACCTGATCCTATCCCAAATTCGTCGAATCTCCCGTTTTTCTAAACGCATGCATTCAATTCACGCGACCGGCTTTGGTCGTCTTTGTCTCATTAAACTTAGTCTACGCGCAGGAACGGCGATATGACGGGAGCCGCCCAGACCGTGCGCGGCTCAACCCATGCGGGCACAGGCTTGAAAGTCTGATCCATAGATTCGGCCGCACGCCAGCGGCAACTTTACTTTGCTTGTTCTGCACGTGTGGAATTGAGGCACACAGTATTCGGTAATCATATTCACAAACCAGTGAGAAGGATTTATCCGATGTTTAGCACACATATTAAGATGCTCGATCGCAGAGAATACAATAAGGCCCGACGGAAACTTAGCGAAAATACCCCGGGGCATGGGGGAATTGCTCGACAAATTTTCCTGACAGTTGCCTTCGTAGTCGCTGCAAACACCACATCCTGGTCCCAGGAAGACGAGGCCAAGCACTACAGTAAAGAAGCCATGCAGCAGGCGCTGCAGACCAGGGATCAGTACGATGTCTATGGCCTGCGTTTCGGCGTTGGCAAGTCAACACTGCAACCTGGTGCTGAAACGCTTCTCGATGACATAGCGACTGCACTTAAGAACTTCCCTGATTGGAGCCTGAGAATCGTCGGCCATACCGACGCAAGCGGCAATGCAGAAACCAATGAACGTCTTTCACTTGAGCGGGCCAACGCCATCAAGGCGGCGCTGGTTGAACGGGGGGTCAATACTGACAGGTTACTAGCGGCAGGCGCGGGGCAGACGCGGCCAATCGCCAGCAATGAGACAGCCGAAGGAAAGGCTCTCAACCGCCGAGTTGAGCTCGTGAGGCTCACCGACTCGGCTGAAGCCAAGAAGCTGCTCAAGGGCATGTCCGACTATCTGGCAGCCCAGAAGACCATATCCTTCGCATACGATGCCAATCTCCAGGTTGTCACCAACAGTGAGCAAAAACTTGGGCTGGCAAGTTCAGGGACTGTGATCCTCAGCCGGCCTGACAAGGTGCACACCACACGTTCCGGTGGTTTTGTCGAGACCGAGGCGCTGTTCGACGGAAAAACGCTCACCCTTTTGGGAAAGAACCTCAACAAGTATACGCAAGTCGATATTCCTGGCACGGTCGACCATCTGATAGACGAGCTAAAGGACAAGTATGGATTGCCGTTGCCTGCCGCCGACTTGTTGATGACCAATTCATATGACGAGCTGATGCAGGGTGTCTACGATTCGAAAGATCTGGGAAGCGGCGTCATTAATGGTGCTGAGTGCGATTCTCTCGCCTTTCGCAAGGACGAGGTAGATTTCCAGATCTGGGTCGCCCAAGGAGCTCAACCTTACCCGTGCCGCTTGGTCATTAGTTCGACGACGGTCAAGGGTGGACCGGAATACAGCGTCCAAGTCCGGGATTGGAAGTCGGGGGATGAGCTCATGCCGGGTGATTTTGGCTTCAAGAACCCGACAAACGCCGAAAAAGTCAACATCAAGGACATCCAGAGTAATGTGGGTGATTTGCCGGGGAACTTCGTAAGAGGAGATAAAAAATGACCCTTTTGAGACGCATGGGAATCATCTGTCTCGCTTCGGCGGCTTTGCTGGTCGGTGATTTGGTGGGGGATCAGTCAATTGTTCCGATGCCCCGCTTCGTTTCTGATGCCGTCGCCGTAGTCGGTCGACCGCTGACGCCGGTCAGCGTGGCGGGCGTCGCCCGACGAACGACTCGGCGCTGTGCCGCTGGTGCCTATAATTGCTAGCCAGGGCCCATGAATTGGCCCGCCCTGCAGAATGCCGCGTTCGCTGCGGGACCTAAGCGGCGGCGCGACTCGTCGGTGCGCTGTCATGAAGATGGAGGGGTCAGTTGGATAAGAAGCTAGCATCTGCTCGAACCGGCGCTGAAACGAAGCGCCTCGCTGAGGCGCGGGATCGCGGCATAAACTGGAAGAAATGGGGTCCCTATCTCAGCGAGCGACAATGGGGCACCGTCCGCGAGGATTATAGCGAGACAGGGGATGCCTGGAATTTCACTCACGATCACGCCCGTTCGCGTGCGTACCGTTGGGGGGAGGATGGCATCGCCGGCATATCGAACGACAAACAGAACCTGTGCTTTGCGCTGGCTCTCTGGAACGGAAAAGACCCAATCCTCAAGGAGCGGCTCTTTGGGTTGACCAATAACGAGGGCAACCACGGCGAAGATGTGAAAGAGTATTACTTCTACATCGACAGCACACCGACGCATTCGTATATGAAGTACCTGTACAAATACCCGCAGGCGATTTTCCCGTATGCAGATCTCGTGGAGACAAATGGACGGCGCTCTCGAAACGAATTCGAGTACGAACTGCTTGATACCGGTGTATTTGATGATGATCGTTACTTCGACGTCTTCGTGGAATATGCCAAAGCTGCTCCGGAAGACATTCTTGTAAAGATTACTGCTTTCAATCGTGGACCGGACGCGGCCGAACTACATCTCTTGCCAACGCTGTGGTTTCGGAACGATTGGGCGAGCTGGATTGCCGAAACGAGCAGAGCCGCCCGGAAACCAAACCTGCGGCAGATTGAGGCGGCGGCGGGTCAGAGCACGGTAGCCGCAACCGATTCGGTGGGAGGTGCGTTCCTTCTATCTTGCGAAGGCGACGTGCCGCTGCTCTTCACTGAAAATGAGACAAACGCCGAGAGGCTTTTTCCTGGTCAAAGGAACGAGAGCCTTTATGTCAAGGACGGCATCAACAATTTCGTGGTCCAGGGCGATCTGAACGCAGTAAACCCTGAAAGACAGGGTACTAAAGTCGCGGCGCACTATCGCATGACGATAGCTCCCGGCCAATCGGCGACCGTGCGGCTGCGTCTGAGCGCTGCAAAGACTGCGCAAGCCAGGACTGCCCTATATGGCTTTGGCAAGGAGTTTGACCAGACTCTGGCCGAGAGGCTGCAGGAGGCGGACGAATTCTATAGCTCGCTGACCCCGTCATCCGTCTCTCCGGACGCGGCTAACGTGATGCGTCAGGCCATTGCCGGCATGCTGTGGAGCAAGCAGTTCTATTTCTTCGACGGTGACAACTGGCTGGACGAGCACCATTCCAATCCGCTGCATGCCGGATATCGCCACACTCGCAACTCGGATTGGTTCCACATGCTCAATGAAGACGTCATCTCGATGCCCGACAAATGGGAGTATCCTTGGTATGCGGCTTGGGATTTGGCCTTCCACACGCTCCCGATCGCAATCGTCGATCCCGATTTCGCCAAGGACCAGTTGAAACTGATGCTACGCGGCGTTTACTTGCACCCGAACGGCCAGATGCCCGCGTATGAATGGAACTTCGGCGACGTGAACCCCCCGGTCCACGCTTTTGCGACATTGTTCCTGCACCGCACCGAGCAAGCTCTGCGCGGTGAGACGGACGTCCAGTTCCTCAGAGAGGCATTCAGCAAGCTCGTGCTGAACTTCACCTGGTGGGTCAACCGCAAGGATCGGTTTGGAAAGAATGTCTTCGAGGGCGGCTTCCTCGGTCTGGACAACATCGGCATCTTCGACCGCAGCGCTCCGTTGCCTACTGGCGGCCATCTCGAGCAGGCCGACGGCACGGCCTGGATGGCTCTTTTCAGTCAGAATATGATGGAGCTGGCGGTGGAGCTCGCGGTCCACGACCCCACCTATGAGGATATGGTCGTGAAGTTTGCGGAACACTTCTACTATATCGCAGGGGCGATGAACCAGCCGGATAAGGGCGGCATGTGGGACGAAGAGGACGGCTTCTACTACGACCTTTTGCGGCTCCCTGATGGCAGCGGCACGCGGCTCAAAGTGCGCTCGATGGTAGGGCTATTGCCCCTGTGTGCGGCGACGGTCATGGAGCCGTGGCAGCGCGAGCGCATTCCGCGGGCGATGGAACAGTTGGCTCAACGCATGCGCCGCATGCCCGAGTTGCAGCAAAACATTCATGTGACAGGACCTAGTCATTATGGCGTGTCTGACCGAGGGATGTTTGCACTGGTCAACTCGGAGCGGCTTCGCCGAATTCTCTCGAGAATGCTTGACGAAAACGAGTTCCTGAGCAGCTACGGCATCCGCTCGCTCTCCAAGGTCCATGAGCGGGATCCGTATGTCTTCCAAGTGCAAGGTCAGGAATATCGAGTGGACTATCTGCCAAGTGAATCGAACACCGGGATGTTCGGCGGCAATTCGAACTGGCGCGGGCCGGTGTGGATGCCGGTGAATGTGCTCATCATTCGGGCATTGCAAAATTTCTACCTATACTATGGCGATAACTTCAAGATCGAATGTCCCACGGGATCAGGAAAGTTGATGAACCTCTTCGAGGTGTCCAAGGAAATCGCCGATCGGCTCAGCCGCATCTTTTTGCGCGACGAGCATGGCAGGCGCGCTGTTTATGGAGGCACCGAAAAGTTCCAGACCGACCCACACTGGCGCGATCTCGTTCTGTTCTACGAGTACTTCCACGGAGACAACGGTGCAGGGCTTGGCGCGAGCCACCAGACCGGCTGGACCGGACTCATCGCAAAGACCATTCAGCTCTACGGTCTTCTGGATCCGCAAAAGGCGTTGGAAGTTGGCAAGCAGGCAGCGTTCACTCAAAATTCGAAATGACGGAAACGATGAGCACATGGCCCAAACACCCTGTCATTTACGAGATAAATACCTGGGTCTGGCTTGGCGAAGTGAGCCGGAAATACCAGAGGCTCGTGAACCTTTCTTCGGTGCCGGCCGACGAGTGGGATCGGATCGCATCCTTTGGCCTTGACGCCGTTTGGCTGATGGGCGTCTGGGAGCGCAGTCCCGCTGGGATCGAAATCTCCATGCAAAACGAAGGGCTTCTTGAAGACTTCAGGAGTGTCCTGCCTGACTTTACGCCGGAGGATAACGTCGGCTCCCCGTACTGCGTGCGCCGCTATGTCGTTGATGACCACCTCGGTGGGCCGCAGGGACTCGCCGTCGCCCGATCCATGCTTCATCAGCGCGGGCTGCGCCTGATCCTCGATTTCGTGCCAAACCACGTGGCGCCGGACCATCCATGGGTCCGCGTTCAGCCTGGATATTTCGTACAGGGAAGCGATGACGACGCGAGAAACGATCCGGCCTCCTTTGTCACGGAGGGAAGCAAGGTGTTCGCCCGCGGCCGGGATCCGTTTTTTCCGGCTTGGCCCGATGTTCTTCAGCTCAACACCTTTTCACCAGCGTTGCGGGAGACCGTAATTGAAACAATCGCGGAGATCGCAGGGCAGTGCGAGGGTGTCCGCTGCGACATGGCGATGCTCGTGTTAAACACCATCTTCGAACGCACGTGGGGTGACCGCGCCGGAGCAAAGCCGGGCGACGATTACTGGTCGACGATTATACCAACGATCAAATCAAGGTACCCTGAGTTCAAGTTCATCGCCGAGGCCTACTGGGACCTGGAGTGGGAACTGCAGCAACAGGGCTTTGACTATTGCTACGACAAGAAACTCTACGACCGCATGGAACATGGAGATGCCGAGAGCGTGCGCCAGCACCTTCTGGCGGATTCCGCCTACCAGGAAAAAATGGTCAGGTTCATAGAGAACCACGATGAACCCAGAGCCGCCGCCGCTTTTCCTCTTGAAAAGGCGCGCGCTGCGGCGGTCGCAATGCTCACGCTCACTGGGGCGAAACTGCTGCACGAGGGACAGTTCGAGGGGGCAACCACGAGACTTCCGGTCTTCCTTGGCCGCCGCCCAGTGGCGTCGGTCGATTGCGATCTCTCGGCCTTCTATGCACGCCTCTTGACGACGATCCATGGCGATGTCTTCAAGGATGGGGAATGGCGCCTGTGCGAGCGGAGCGGCTGGTCGGACAACCAGAGCTGCAGGAACATTCTCTCCTGGTGTTGGGCCAAGAGCGACGAACGCTGCCTGATCGTCATCAACTTCAGTGAAACGGCCTCCCAGGCGCTTGTCCATCTGCCGTGGGACGAACTCCGAGGAAAAGAGTGGCGCCTCAACGACCTACTATCGGAAGACTGCTACGACCGAAACGGGAGCGAGATAAGGGACGTTGGATTGCATGTTGATCTGCGGCCGTGGAAATCTAGTTTATTCGAGCTACGTGCACGATAACCCCACCCCACTCGAGCCTCGCTGAGTATCTCGCTGAAGTACAGAACGATTTCGAAGAGAGGCTGGCTGGCGGCTGGCGAGTTTGACACGGAGGCAAGACGCAAAGAGCTCCTCGACCGCTATGGTGAGGAGCTCAAGGGCCAATACATCAATGGGCAAATTTCCGAGATTTGGTTGCGGGGGCAGGATTTGAACCTGCGGCCTTCAGGTTCTGAGCCTGACGGGCTACCAGGCTGCTCCACCCGCACTATTTGATTTTGCCTATGGCAAATATGGTATTTCTTGTCTGCCTATTCAATGCAGAAAGGCCGCTTGTGAGCGGCCCTTTGTCTCGGCTTTTGGCCGTAGTTTGTTCTGAGAAGATTGTCTTTGATTTCGCATGCAGCTTTCCGAAGCCTTACTGCTCCGGCCGCATGCGATAAGTTGCTTTTTGCAGACCTGGCGGCGACCTACTCTCCCGCGTCTTAAGACGAAGTACCATGGGCGCAGAGGCGTTTCACGGACGTGTTCGGAAAGGGAACGGGTGCAGCCACCCCGCCATAACCACCCGATCGGCAAAGCGCAAATTTGTTGTCTTGAGAAGCTAGGTTTGTTTGGAGCGAATAGGGAATAGCGAGTAGCGAATAGATTTTTGCAGCTGTCCTTTTCGCTCGTTTTGAACACGTCTTTGGAACCATTCCACCTGCAGATGCTTGTGGCAGCCATACAGGCCAGAAGCCGTCTGCGCATGGTAGCGCGGGCCGTCCGCAGCGCCATTGGCGCGTCAGGACAAAAGTCTGGCATCATCGATGCGCCAGATCCGAACCGCGCTGTATCGGCCTATCGGCGTCTCCGACAACCGTTGACGCTGCGGACGGCTGAAACCGATCTGGCCCTTGGAGCCCAAGCACTCCCACAGCGCCATCGAACACGTTTCAGGCGTCGGATATGGTGTGGTGCTTGCCGTGCACTCTGAAACGTTTCTTGATCCTGTCGACCGGCGTGCCGTCCTGAAGCGGAACCTGGATTAGCCGATCATAGGTCTCGAAGCCCATCTTTGTGTAATAGCCAAGGCCACTGACATTGTCGGCGCGAATGGTGGCATTGATGAATTCGAGCCCGAATTCTTCCGCTGCCGCTCGGGTTGCGGGGAAGAGAGCGCTGCCGACGCCTGCGGTCCTTGGGTGCATACGGGCAAAAGTCGCGATGTCGGCGAAGCCTTTCGGCGGATCGCCGTATAAGCTCAGGGACTGAAAACCGACGAGCGACTGATCGTGCTCTGCAACATGGCAGGTCAGAGGAAACTCTCCATCGATGAACCAGTCCGCAAACTCGGCAGCCGAAAGCGGCGTCTCGAGTGCGGTTGTTCCGCCGGCAAGGATGATCTCGTTTAAAAGACTGCTCAGCTCCTCCGCGTCAGCAGAGACGGCCCTTCGAATATGCATGTCTTGACATCCTTGTTTCGGCTCGAGAGGCCCTGCTTCACTATCGTTTAGACGTGCCCTTCTATTAATCGACGGAACGAGTAAATTTTGTCATTGCCGCGATGATGATAGCGGCAGACGCAGCGCCGGGATCGATGTGTCCGATCACGCGGTCCCCCAATCGCGAAGCCCGTCCCTTGGCCGCCGTCATGTTGCTGGTCGCGTCACAGCCTGACCGCGCCGCGCGCTCCGCTGCCTCCAAGCATTGGGCGAGGGGCTTTCCCGACTGCCACGCTTCGAGTGCCGCGTCGGCAGCGGGCCTCCACGCGTCGACCATCGTCTTTTCACCGGGTTCGGCCTTTCCGCGTTCCTGGATTCCCTTTGCCATTGCCGCAAAGACGCGCAGGAAGTCATCATCGCTCAATGTCTGCTTGTCTTTGGCGGCGGCTCCGGCGCGCATGAAGGCCGTGGCATAAAGCGGGCCGGACGAAGCGCCAACTGCATTCAGGAATGCCTTTGCCGCGGCGTTGAATGCGGCTGTCGGCGCGATCCCGGCGTCAAGCTCTCCGATCGCTTTCGCCGCGGCCTGGCAGCCGGCATCCATGGCAAGGCCGTGATCCCCATCGCCAATGGCACCGTCCAGTTCGCAAAGGTGATCTCGTTCCGCCGCGATATCCTCGGCAATCCCGGCAAACAAACGCTGCAGATCTTCGGTCGTAAATGTCATCGACTACCTCGTAAACATCGCGCAATCGCAGGGGTGGTCGATCAATCGCTGAAGCTCGTCGTCGAGGTGCATGATCGTGATCGACGCGCCGGCCATTTCGAGCGAGGTGCAGTAATTCCCGACGAGCGACGTATGGAGGATAAGGCCCGCGTCGTCCAGCCGGGACTTCACGCGCCGCATCATGATGTACAGTTCCATCATCGGGGTCGAGCCCAGCGAATTGACGAGCACGGCGACACGATCGCCGCGGTCCGCCTTCATCTCCCGAAGAATGCTGTCCATGAGTTCGTCGGTCACCACGTCGGCCGATTTCAGCGGCTCACGCGCCACGCCGGGCTCGCCATGAATGCCCATGCCGATCTCCATCTCGTCGTCGCCGATCAGGAAGTTCGGTTTCAAAGTCTGAGGCAGCGAACAGGGCGAGAGCGCCACACCCATCGTATAGGTCCGCGCGTTGGCGTGGCGGGCAGCGCGCTCGACGTCATCGAAAGAGTAGAGGAGATCGCATGCCGCACCGGCGGCCTTGAAGATGAAGACGTTTCCCGCGACGCCGCGTCGTCTGTCCCGCTGATCGGCAGGGGCCGACGCCACGTCATCTGTGGTGAGGACGGTGCGCACTTCGATCTCGTCAAGCGCAAGCATCTCGGTGGCCATGTCGAAGTTCATCACGTCGCCGGCATAATTGCCATACATGAATAGCACGCCGGCGCCGCCGTCGACCGCCATCGCGCAGGCGACGATCGGATCGGGCGGCGGCGACGCGAAGACGTTGCCGATTGCGGCCGCGTCCGCCAGCCCCTTGCCGACAAACCCCAGAAATGTCGGTTCGTGCCCCGATCCGCCGCCGATGACCAGGCCGACCTTGCCCTTGCGGGGCCCGTTTCTGGCAATGATCGCGCGGGGCATGTTCTCCACGGCGTACAGATGGCGCGGATGCGCCGCCAGAACGCCTTGCAGCATCTCATCGACGGCATCTGCGCCGGCATTGATAAGCTTCTTCGTCTTCATGCCGATCCTCCCAGTGCGAGCTCCGCCTGTATAAATGCGGTTGCGCCGCCGAAGGTCAATCCGCCAGCGGGAGGGCTGCGGTCGCAAACGGCGCGAGCAGCAACTCTTTGCCCGCATCTGCCGGCCGGCATGCGCCGCAATCGACCTTTCGTTCTTCGCCCGTCAGATTGACGACGTGAAGCCTGGCGCCTGCGGCATTCCGCGCAACGAAAGACAGGACCTCGGAGGGCGAGGAGGAGACGCATTCCTGCCAGGATGAGCCAGCCAATCGGGATAATCTGTGCACGGCGTTGAATAGCGGCCGCCGACCGCCTTGCTCCACCGGTTCATCAGGACCGGCGATCAAACCGAACGGGCCTGACACGGCCGAGAGCGTCAGGCATTCCAGATCGGCATCGAGCACCCGTATCGCGTAACCGAACGCGAAGGCCTCCGCGAAACGCCCATTGTGGCGTGGGTCGCGATTGGCCATAGGGATACGCGCGCCCGCCGAATTGTCCATCGTGCGGCTGCCATAGGGGTTCTGCCGCATCGGGATCGTCGATGGACCAATCCGGTAGGGCTTGTCGCCATAGATCGCTCGCACCGACCGCGTGATGAAGGGCAGCGCTTCCAATGTCTGCATGATGCTGAGGTCGTCGGCCGCGTGCACGATCGGATTGGTACAGTGGCTGACGAAGTCGAGCTGTCCGTCGGGTACGCGCTTCCGGTTGAGTTCAGTGAAATAGCTCAGCATGCCGCCGCCGATGCGAATACCGGGAAAGGCGGCGTGGGCTGCAGCATAGACCTCATCCAGGGGCGGGCAATCCGGCCATTTGCTGCCGGGCGGCGTCGACTGCCGGTCGACGGAAGGCGAGACCATGATCGCATCCGGCCGGAATTTCGCCAGTTGCATCTGGCGGGCAATCTCGGCCGCCTCGCTTGAGGGGGACGACCTGCAGGGAAGGGCGATCTCCAGCGTCGAGCGGCCGCGATGGGCCGCGGCGAGTACGGCGAACTGCGCGAGCGCGTCGACGCCGTGCCCGGCACTGGGGTCGAAATGGAAGAGGAGTTCCTGGGGAGCGATCTCCGACAGCAAGGACTTTGCCGAGAGAGTTGCATCTGCCTCTTCGGGTGTGATGATCACTCCGATATCAGGCATGGTGCCGGTGCAGGCCCCGAGCTCGAGTTTTATGGCGCCACCTAACGCCGCAGTGGGAGGATGCCGCGTGGCATCGCCTGCATCTTTGAAGATCAGCGACGTCTTTTGCCGAACGGGTTGATTAGCGGCAATCCGGTAGGGCCAGGGGAGGGCGAGCGGCCTGACATATGTCTTATACGATGCGTCCGACCAGTTCCGTTGATCCTCCATCTCAAAGGTGTCGCCCTCCATCCGGCATTCGGCCTGAACGCCAGGCATGACCGCGTGGGTGATGGCCCGCATGTCCTTGAACGGTTGCCAGGGCTCGATGACATCGGGAAACCGTGTTGCCACGGTCCGTCCGTCGACATGCTCGACCGTCGCCGGTGAACCTGCCACGCCGACGATCGGATGCAGGATGCAGAAACCGCAGCGGTTGGTCTCGAAGCCGGTGGGGGCGATGGCTTCGGCCTCGAAGTCAAGCCGATCCAGACTTCCGGTGATGCGAACATCGATGATGAGCTTTGTATCCTCCGATCCCTCGCAGCGGGCGAGATAGGCGACCTCGAAACGATCGTCACTCTGCTCGATCCTGAGATCAGCGATTTCGGGGCTGTAAGTGCCCCAATCCCGGTCGCGAACAAGATAGGAAATCGCCCGCAGCACCTCGGTTCCATCGTAGCGGATGGTGCGGAGGTTACCGTTGGCGAGATCAGCTTCCAATTTTCCGGCTCTCAGGCGAACCGAAGGCGGATCGACGAGATTAGTGCCGTAGAGCTGGAACGCATCGATCGTCATCGCAGCATCGCTCCGACATCGATCGTCTGTCCCCTGGCCGCACTGTCATAGGCGGCCTCAACGAGCGCAAAAGTTTTCAGATTGTCGGCCCCCGACGTCGAATGTTCCGCGCCGCGCTCCAGCTGATCGACCCAATGCTGCTGGATCGCGTAGACGCTCTCCTGGATGTTGTGCCAGGGCCGCGAGGCCCATGACAGCAGCTTCGGCGACACGTCACTGATGGTGGTGCCCTTGGCGTTGGTGACTTCAAGGCCGTAACCCTGGGTGAGGCGGATCGTGCCCTCCGGACCGTCGAGCTCGATCAAGGTCTCGGGGAACGGTTCCTTCGAGAGCTTGGTGGCGTAGCTGACGTCGACCACCGAGGTGGCGCCGTTTTCATGATCGAGCAGGATGGTCGCGACATCCTCGCCCTTGATATTGGGATTGACCCGTTTGGTCCGGGCGGTGAGCGATCGAACGTTGCCAAGGATATAGCGGGCGATATCGAGCGTATGGATGCCGAGGTCTTCGATGATGAACCGTTCGCTTTCGGCGAGATAGGGCTGGCCGGAAAAGACGTCGTAGGCCGAACGGAAGGAGAAGCGGCCCCAGAAGGGCGTGCCGATGACATCGGCCGCCAGCGCCTTGCGCACCGCCTGGATCGGCGTCTGCCAGCGAAAGTTCTCGTGCACCATCAGCGGTATGCCGGCATTGCGACACGCCTCGACCATCGCCTTCGCGTCCGACAAGGTCTTGGCGAATGGCTTCTGGCAGATGGTCGGCACCTTGTTCCGCGCCGCCATTTCGACGAGAAAGCGATGGCTTTGGACTGTTGTGGCAATGTCGACGAAATCAAACCCGCCATCGGCAAACATAGCCTCGGCATCGCCGTAGCGACGATTGACGCCGAACTGATCGCCGACGATTTTCAGCCGCTCGGGATCGCGATCGCAAATTACGACGATGCCGGCGCCCCGAACGTCGTTCCAGGCATGCATCTGGTTGATCGCAAAGAAACCGCAACCGATCAAAGCCCCTTTCAATTCCGTCATATCAACCTGCCTTTGCCATCTGCATGAGGGTAACGCGCTGCTGCAGGCGGCGCTGCGCCTGGTCAACGACGACGGCAATGATGATGACGAGGCCCTTGATGACCATCTGCCAGAACGAGGAGACGCCCATCATCACCAATCCGTCGGAGAGGATGCCTATGACGAAGGCGCCGATGATCGTACCGCCGATCGTGCCGCGGCCGCCCGACATCGAGGTGCCGCCGAGCACGGCTGCGGCAATTGCATTGAGTTCGAAGCTTTCGCCGGTCGCCGGATGGGCTGCCATCAGTTCGGAGGAGATGACGACGCCGACGATGGCCGCGCAAAGTCCGGAGAACATGTAGACGAAGATTTTCACGACATCGACCCGGATACCGGACATGCGCGCGGCCCGCTCATTGCCGCCGACGGCGAAGATATGACGGCCGATCGGCGTCGAACGGGCGACATAGGCGGCCAGCAGCGCCAGCACGATCAGAATCCAGATCGACACCGGCAGACCAAGAATGCGTCCCGCGCCGAAGAAATCGAAGCCGGTCGTGGCATATTCCGGCCGGCCGACAAGGTTCGGAAAGGTCTGCCCGTCCGACGACAGCAAAGCGAGACCGCGGGCGATGTAGAGTGTGCCGAGCGTGGCGATGAAGGGCGCGACGTTGAGCTTGGTGATCAAGAGACCGTTGATCAACCCGATGAGCAGGCCGATCGACAAGGTGATCAGCACGATCTCGAAGAGGTTGAAAAAGATCGTGTAACCGATCGGCAGTTCGATGCCGTAAAGGATCAGACCGCCGGCGACCATGCCGCAAAGCCCGACGATCGATCCGACCGAGAGATCGATCCCGCCTGTAATGATGACGAAGGTCATGCCCATCGCCAGGAAGGCGTTTAGCGCCACATGCTTCGACATCAGGATCATGTTCGCCGTCGAGGTGAAGTTCGGGGCGAAGATCGCAAAGAAGATGATAACTGCAAACAACGCGATGAACGTCCTGAGCTTCATCAGTGTCAGAAGCGCCGAGCCGTTGGCACCCTTCGGCGCAAGAGTGGTTGATGTTGCCGCCATCATGACGCGATTTTCCCTTGATGTCCGTGTCCCTTGGCCGAAGCCGCGATGATGGCTTCTTCCGTCGCCTCGTTGCGGTCGAAGACGGCCACCAGCTGGCCGTTGCTCAAGACCGCGATGCGATCGGAAAGCGCCATGACCTCTTCGAGGTCGGAAGTCGAAAACAAAATGGCGAGCCCGTTTGCCGCCAGCCGCCGCATGGTTCGGAACACATCGGCCTTGGCGCCGACATCGATGCCGCGGCTCGGCTCGTCCATCAGCAGCACCTTTGGATTGGTCATCAACGCCTTACCGATGACGACCTTCTGCTGATTGCCGCCGGACATTGAGGTCACCTCGAAATCCGGGTTCGGCGCCTTGATCGAAAGATCGCGGATTGCATCGCGAACGGCACTCTTCTCCGCACCCCTGTCGATATGAAAGAGCCGGGTGAAGCGGCCAAGGCTCGCCAGCGTCAGATTAGAGGCGATCGAGAGCACCTGGACCAGACCTTCGCGTTGCCGGTCTTCCGGAATGAGCGCAAGGCCGCGGCGGATGCGCCGCGTGGTGTCGCGGGCACGAACCTGCTTGCCGTCGATGAAGATCTTGCCGGTCGAGTGTGTGTGGCGACCGATCACGCATTCGAAGAATTCGCTGCGGCCTGCACCCATCAGACCGTAGATGCCGAGGATTTCGCCTGCCTTGACGGACAGCGAGACATCGTTGACCGAAAGACCGCCTGTCGGCCGCGGCAGGCTGATATTTTCGGCGCGAAACATCTCGGCTCCGACGACGTGGTCCACGGATTTTGCAAAATCCTTGGCATCCGAGCCGATCATCGAGCGCACGATCCAGCGCGTGTCGATGTCGCGGACCATTGCTTCACCGGTGACGTGACCGTCACGCAGCACGGTGATGTAGTCGCCGATGCGCATCAGCTCTTCGAGCCGGTGGGAGATATAGACGATTGCGACACCCTGTGCCTTCAGTTCGGCGATCACCTTGAACAGGATCTCGACTTCGGCTGCCGAAAGCGCCGACGTCGGCTCGTCCATGATCAGGATCCGGGCATTCAATGACATCGCCTTGGCGATCTCGACGAGTTGCTGCTGGCCGATCGGCAAATCCTCGACCATCGTATCCGCCTCGATCCCGGCATCCAGACGGTTCAAGAACGCATTGGCCTTTTGAACCTGTGCCTTGTGATCGATCCCGAGGATGCCGCGGGTGATCTCACGCCTGGCGAAAATATTCTCGGCGACCGACATGTTGGCAAAGAGATTGAGCTCCTGGAAGATCATGCCGATGCCGTGCGCCTGCGCATCGGCCGGGCTGTCGAAGGAGACAGGCTTGCCATCCAGAATGATGCGGCCGAGCGTCGGACGCTCGACACCGGCGATGATCTTCATCAGGGTAGACTTGCCTGCACCGTTTTCGCCGACAAGGACATTCACTGCGCCGCGGCGCAGCTCAAGATTGGCGCGCTTGACGGCGACGATGCCAGAATAGACCTTCGACACATCGTCGAGCCGCAGGATGATGTCGTCTTTTTGTGCCTCTCCTGTGGTCATGGGCCGACCTTCAGTTCCGAAGGCGTTATGAGCGGCAGCTCGCCGCTCTTCGGCAGCGGAAAGGCGCCGATTGTGGTCACCGTCTTGCCGACCAGACCTTCGCGCGGGATCGCGAAGAGAAAAGCCGTATTGGCCTTCTCGTTGAAGGCCTTGCCGAATTGCGCCCACTCAATCTGGTTCTTGAATTCGTTGAAATTGACGAACTCCAGCGTGTCGCGCAGCGCCGTGCCGCGCAGCGCCGGCCCGATCTGGACCTTGGCGTCGGCCTTGCCGTCGCCATCGGCGTCGACATCGAGCGTTGCCGCGCGCGACGCCGTATCAGCTGCGACAACCTTGCCGGTGATCTTCACCGCATAGGTCCATGGCGAGCTGCTCTGCTTGCGGGGATTGCCGTATTTCTCGCCGGCGGCGTCGGGACTGGAAGCGGAAAGCTGCATGACGTCTTTCAGGTCGCCGGCACGCTTCTCGAAATAGGGCACTGCCTCGGACTGCCAGATCGCCTCGACCTTTGCATTCGGATCGAAGGCGGTCTTGGCCGCTGCTGCCGCCTTTTCCTCAGCCGTCGGCGTCTTGATGATCTTGCAACCGGGCAAGGCCGCCGCCACGATGGCAGCAAGCAGGGCGCCCTTCACTTTCAACATGCTTAAACCTCGACGTCTTGCAAAATGCATTGCGGAGGGCGCAGCGCTGCGCCCTCCGCAAGTCGCTGCTGATCAGTTCTTCAGGGCGAAGGTTTCGAGCTTGCCGGCATTGTCGGCATTGATGAGAACGCAATCCATCAACTGCTTCTCTTCCTTTGGCGTCGTCTTGTTCTTGATGTAGGCGTCGGCCTGTTCCACCGCCAACTGAGCCTGCGCATAAGCAGGCTGCAGGACCGTTGCCTTGATGCCGCCCGACTTGATGGAGTCGCGCACGTCGTTGGAACCGTCGAAGCCGACGACGATCACGTCCTTGCGGCCAGCCGCCTGCAGCGCAGCGATCGCACCCATGGCCATGGTGTCATTCCCTGAAATGACGCCCTTGATGTCGGGATTTGCCTGGAGGATGGTTTCCATCTTCGAATAGGCTTCCGTCTGGCTCCAGTTGGCCGACTGCTTGGCGACGGACTTCAGGTCCGGATAGTCGTCGATGACGTCGTGGTAGCCTTGCGAGCGGATGCCGGCATTGGTGTCGGACTCTTTGCCGACCAGCTCGACGTAATTGCCCTTCTCGCCCATCAGCTTGACGAATTCCTGCGCCCCGAGCTGGGCGCCCTGATAGTTGTTCGAGACGATCTGGGCGACGGCAACGCCGGTCGCGTTAATTTCGCGGTCGATCAGGAAGGAGGGGATTCCTGCATCCTTTGCCTTCTTGACGGCCGCGACGGAGGCGTCAGCTCCGGCATTGTCGAGAATGATCGCCTTGGCGCCGCGCCCGATCGCCGTGTCGATCATTTCGGACTGCTTGTTGGCGTCGTCGTCATGCGTCATGAGCAGCGTTTCGTAGCCGAGCTCCTTAGCCTTGGCTTCGGCGCCGACCGCTTCGGCCTTGAAGAAGGGATTGTCATGCGCCGGCGTGATGATGGCGATGAGATCGGCCGAAAAGGCCGGAAGAGCCGTTCCGAGCGCCAATGCGCCGGCAAAAGCTGCAAGTGTCAGTCTGCGCGTCAGTTTCATATTTTCCTCCCTGTTGTGAATGAAGCCCCTTCTCCCTGGGGCGGTTGAGGGGAGGGCTTGCCTCCCCAAGCCGGTTCAGGTGATGCGCCGGATGCTTTCGGCGATCTCCTGCGGTTCGAATACCTTTTTCCAGTCGTCGCGCATCAGCGCCGGGATCCCGAACTCGATCGCCTTGTTGCAGGCATCTGAAAACACGCCGTCGACTTCCTTGAAAATGACCGCGCCGAGCACGTTCATATGGCCGAGCAGGAAGTCGCGGGCGGCCTGTTCAGGGACGCCGCGTGCCACGCATTCGTCCATGGCCTCTCGCATGACGACCAGCAGCGATGCGCAGACGGTTTCCGACAAGCCTGGTTCGAGCATCGCAAGCTGGTCGACCGTGACCCGGTGCGAGCGCATGACTGGGGCCCAGATCAGCTTGGCGATCTCCTCACCAAGCGCGTAGGCGCTTTCGGGACCCTGCATTAGTGCCGAGACGATATGCTGCTTGGCGAAGAGGCCGCCGAAGTGGTCCTTTTTCGCCTGCATGTCCGTCTCGTCGTTGAAGATCGGCGGATGGCAGGGATGGGTGACGAAGTAGGTAAGATCATCGCGCTTCGGCAGGTGGCCGGCAAAGGGAGCCGCAGCGTCAAGCGCGATCACCATGGTGCCTGATGCGAGCTTGTCGACGATGCCTGCCGCGACTTTTCCGATCGCCGTGTCCGGCACGGCAAGGATCACCACCTCGGCGCCGTCGAGCCCGACATCGACGGATACGCAATCGACACCGAGATCATTCTTCAAACGAGCCTTGCCTGCGTCGCTTACCTCGACATGGCGGACCTCGAAACGCGAGCCTTTGAGATTTTTGGCGAGCCGGTATCCCATTTTCCCGCCTGCGCCGAAGAGGGCAATCTTAGTCATGTTTCCTCACCTTTTCCGTTTCTGGATAGGATCACATACTGGTATGATGAGTCAATCACCATATCACTTGATCCGACCTTTTTTCTGCGCCAAACCGGATCGTGAAACCATCAGTGTTTCCTTCCATCGCGGATCTGCGTGAAATAGCCGTCAGTCCCGACCTGACCGCCTTTGAGGGCGATCTGCAGGCCGTTGGTCGGCTGATAGTCGCCATGCGCAAGGCAAAGCGGAGAACCAGGCGTCTGAGGCAGCGGCAGAAGCGTCGTCAGCGCGTCGATCTTCAACTGCCTGAGTGCGTGACTTGATGTGTCGCCGCCTGCGACGACCGCACGTGAAAGCCCTTCGTTCTCGATCAGGCGGCGCAAGATCGCGCCGAGCGCGCCGCCGAGCCGGTGACGAGCCCCCGGAATTCTGTCGATGTCGGCGCCGCGATCCGCGGACGGTCCAAGCGCCGTGTGCAGGATGATGCTCTTGCCCTGTCTAAGCTGCTGGGTTCCAGCCTCCACGGCAGCATTTACCGCGTCGTCGCCATGCTCCGAGACCAGTGCAAGTGGATCGAGCGCGATGCTCTCGAAGCCGTTCTCGACAGCCGACCGGATCTGGCGCTCGGTCGTCGGCGATACGCTGCCCGATACGACGGCGAGGCGGTCGACAGGGCCGATATCAGGAAACTCGGCGCTGCTTTCGCCGATGAAGCCGCTCCGCCGCCATGCGCTGAGCAGGGCATATTCGATCCCCGAGGAGCCGGCGACGAAGCTTCCCGAACGGCCGGCGGCACGAAGCAACTGCCGGCCCGCGGCCTCCTGCGTCGCCTCGGAATCGACGTCGATGAGCAGTATCCCCTCTGAACCCGACGTCAGCCCGTCGATACGCGCATCGGCATCCTTCGCCGCGATGGCGACGAGATCGGCGAGCATGACGGGAAGGCGGGTCTGCTTCGACAGGTGCACCGCAAGGTCCGCCTCGTCCATCGGTGTGACTGGATGGCGGCTCATGACGGGATGGCGGTCGATGCGAAAGATCCGGCCCTGGTAAGCGGCAAAGAGGTTGCCGAATGCCGTATAGCGCTTCAGTTGCGGAGCGCCGACGATGACGGGCACGACGGATTGGCCGAAGACCGATCGGCCGATTTCGATCGCCTTGCCGATATTGCCGATTTCGGGGCTGGAATCGAAGGTCGAGCAGACCTTGTAGTGGCAGATGTCAGCGCCGAGCGAATTCAGCCACTCGAAAGCGCGCGCAAGGTGCTCTTGCATCCATAAGGGGGTCTCACTGCGGCTTGTCCCGGCAATGCCGATTGCACGGCAATCTCCAAAACGCGCGAGCAGTTCCGGCGTCGGAATGTCGAGGAAGAGCACGGTCGACACGCCGTTCGAGGCCAGGGCCTCCATCACGTCGGTGGAGCCGGTAAAGTCGTCCCCGTAATAGCTGACGAGAGGTCCATGCATCGCGGTCACGCGCCCTTGCCGTCGCTGAATTTTGCAATCGAGGCAGCGAGCTCCGGATGATCTTTTGCATAGACCTCCAACGGGATATCTGCGACTGCTGCCTGCCAGGCCTGTTGCACGGCCCGAACGCCGGCGGCCGGTCCGTCGGGGTGGCTGACGATGCCGCCGCCGCAGAGATAGAGAAGATCGACGGTGCGACCGGTCCGTTGATAGGTCTCCGGCGCCTGTCCACCCCACTGGCCTGAACCGGCAACCGGAAGCGGGCAATCGGAGGCGTCAAAGAGCGGCGTGCTGACGGCCTTGAAGGACGAGACGAAACTGTCGTCCGGTTCCCAATACTTGACCCTGATGCCGTTGATCTGGAACTGGTCGACGCCCAGCAGCCGCCAGAATTGCTGGTAGACCTTGAAATCCATGCCGGCGCCCGGATCGCGCGTCAGCACATCCCAACCGTTTCGATGCGCGTGCAGCACCAGGTTGGAGCGCTTGCGCAGAAAGCTCATGCCGCCGAACCCGATCGAGTTGATGTTGACGACGGCGCAGTTGCCGCCGGCAGTGGCGACGATGTCGTGGTTGCGCATCATCTCGTCAGGGTCTGTATGCGAGATGCCGAAGGCATACATCACCTTCTTGCCGGTCTTCTGCTCGTGATCGAGTATGCGCGGCATGATCGCCTGAACGCGGTCCTTGAGCGGCGAATAGGCCGGGCTCATTAGTTTTTCGTCATCTTTGATGAAGTCGACGCCGGATGAGATCAGCTCGCCGACGAGTTCTGCCGTCTCATGTGGTCTGAGGCCAAGCGCCGGTTTGACGATCGTTCCGATGATGGGGCGACCTTCGACGCCGGTGAGCCGACGGCTCCCAGGGATACCGAACTGCGGTCCGGGATGCGCACTTTTGAACGCGTCGGGCAGCGTCATGTCGACGATGCGGATGCCGGTCATGCCCTTGATAGAATAGACGCCGCCGATCGCAATGGTCATCAATGCCGAAAGGTCGGTGCCGATCGCGTCCAGCGGAAAGGCGATGTCGACATCGGCACGACGAAGCAGCGTGCCCGGGACGACCTCGGGCCAGGTCGGATGACGCGTATCTTCGAGGGGGCGGATCGCCAGCACGCGGGCGGCGACGCGCGACTTCAGCTCTTCTGTTTCACCGGGAACGGGCACGAAGGTGCCGGTCGACTGGTCGCTCGCGATCTTTTCCGCCATCGCCTCGACGCTGCCGGGCGTTTCGATACGGTAGGTCAGGGTAATCATCATGAAACGGACGGTTGCTCCTCTCGCCCTGGAGATTGCCATGGCGTCAACTCATGATCTGGTATAATGAGTATTCCAAGTGATGAAAAGTGGAATCTTCGGATCCGCAATTTTCGCCGACAGCTTTGTTCTCGACCCGGAAAACTGTTAGGAGGAGACATTTTGAGCCAGCGAGATGTGATGACCCAGCCCCTCGAACAAATCGTCCGCCGGAAACTCTCTGACGAAGTGTTTGATCGACTTGAGCGAATGATCACCTCGGGCGAGCTTCAGCCCGGCGACGAAATGCCCTCCGAGCGTGTGCTGATGGAACGCTTCGGTGTCGGTCGGCCGGCAATCAGGGAGGCCATGCAGTCCCTTGCCAACAAAGGTCTTGTCAGCATTTCGCATGGCGAGCGGGCGAAGGTCCTCAGGCTGACGGCAAGATCGATATTCCGCCAGGTCGATCTCACTGCCAAGATCATGCTGTCGCAATCGTCGGACTCGTTGGAATATCTGAAGACTGCGCGCATCTTCTTTGAGCGGGGCATGGCGCGCGAGGCCGCGCAGCGCGCCTCGGCAAGTGATGTCGCCGATCTCAGGAACGTTATCGAACGCCAGCGAATGTCGCTTGGGCGGGCTGAAGAGTTCATCGACGCGGACATGGAATTCCACACCCGCATCGCGCAGATATCGGGCAACCCGATCTACGTTGCCGTCAGCGAAGCAATGCTTGCCTGGCTGAAGGAATATCATACCGAGATGCTGATCTGGACCGGCAAGGAAAAATTCACGCTCGCCGAACACGACGAAATCGTCGACCGCCTTGAAGCAAACGACGTGGATGGCTCGGAAACGGCACTCCTCAAGCATCTCGAGCGGTCGCGAGCGCTTTACGCGAAGTAGTCGCTATTCCCTTGACCCCCGTCGGAACCATCCCTGGCGTCATGGGGCCCTTGGACATGAGAGACTCCATTCATGCGGTCGTGGTAAAGCCGACGAAGACGGCTTCGCGCTGGACGCCGATCGAAGGTCTCGATGACGCCGGCGCGAAAGCAGCCTGATTGACAGTATGCAACAGGCTGACCGCTTCGAATGGCGCGGCGGCCGTTTTCATGTCGCCGGCTGGCGCAGTTCCTCGATCATCTCGGGGTGGCGATCGAGGAGACGCAGCAACTGGCTCGTCGGGCCACTCGGCTCCATCAGTCCCCGTTCATATTTGTCGAAGGCGTTTTCGCCGACTTTGAGCAGACCGCCGGCTTCGCGCTGGGAGAGTTTCAGCTTCCGCCGGATCCTCTGGATCGTCGATGGCGATGGAACGCCGTCGATCTCTTCCTTCAGCGCCCGGAGTGCAAGATCGGTCACGGCCATGTCGTTACCGACATGAACTCCCTCGTCGCCGCTCTCCCGATAGTAGCCCGGCAGCTCGACCGTGATGCTTTTGCCCTTGTAGGTCACGATGAACGGCCGGACGTCGCGATGCAGTGTCTCCCCAGTTTCGGGAGAGACCATCGTCTCCGGATATATCCTTTCCGCAACTGCCATCTCATTTCTCCTTGAACGAGATGAGCGTGAACTCTGTCACCACGTCCGCCTGAAACTTCATGTAAAGCACCATTCCCTGTGCCGAGACATGATAGACGTCCTGACAGACTCGATGATCGGCGAAGGTCGTCATCGACTTGTAGAACATCCGCCTGTTCATCCCATGGATGGCATCGGCAATGCCATTGCGGTAGAAGCCCAGTGCTACTGCATCGGGCAAATTTGGAGCTGGGCGCCTTTGCGGCTCTTGCAGCGGTTGCAGAAATTGTTGCGGGCGCCGCCCGCCAGACTCTGCCGGGTCGCCCGGCCACGGCGGCGAATCCGGCACCGATCAGCGCGGCGATGATCCGGTCACGTGTTGCAAATTGAGGCCACCGAACCAGGCGTCATCGGCGTCGGCGTCATCTGCTCGCCCATGCACGCCCAACACAGTTTTGCAGGCCTCGACCAGCGCGAGCGCCCGCGGTTCGTCGAACCGATCCGAGATGACGTGCAACTCGCGATGATGTTCAGCCGGACTCAGCCTTCGAATGAATAAAAGCGAAAAATCCTCGCCGTCGATGGCTGACGGCGATTTCAGACGTGTGCGGTTCTATATGGCTGCCGTGCGGAGCGACGATGGCAACGGAAGTACGGTACGATCCGAAAGTCGACGCCCTCCTGTTCGGAGGCGGATAGCGCCTCGAGGCTTTCGTACCGATCCTTGTCCGTCAGTTTCTCATGCACCCCCGCGCGCGATGGCTGTGGGCACGGTAGTGCATTTTGTCGGCTGCAGCCGGAACAATGATCTAAGAACGTGGTTCTGAGTGGGTCAAGCATGCAAGGATCCCAAGGAGGACATTACAATGCGTATGAAACTCGTAGCAGCGTCACTATTGGCTCTCGGCATGGCCACATCCGCCTTCGCCCAATCGAATCCGGCCCCCGCAGGTGCCACCATCGACAAGAACCAAGCCGACCAGGGTGGCGGCGCAGCCAGCGACACGAAGACCAAGAAGCCGATGGCAACGGATACCACCACAACGGGTTCCACGACCAGCGGCACAATGAAGATGGACAAGACCAAGTGCCCCAATCCGGTCAACAACTCTGCTAAGCTTCAAACACAGGGCGGTACGAGCAACGCCACCCCGATGGATGAAGCCTGCGCGGCTCACAACAATTGATCGGCTCCTTCACGAAAACTCCGCCTCGTGAACCTGACCCCCGAAAGTTGGCAACCCAACCTCGGGGGTTTTGCATGGGCAAACTTCAGTAAGCGGTCCAATCGGGCAGGACCGCTGGCGGCGCGACGGCTTGAGGCCGCTTGCTCTCCTTTTGCGATGACGTGATTCACCAACGCGAAACGGGGCGACCGGGTCAAATGACGTGTTTGTCTGATATCGTACGGCAACGATTAGGACGTCCAGAACTTTTCCCTCTCATCCGGAGAGAGAGAAAAATGGCGTCAGTATCTTCCATACATTCTGCGTCGGACGACAAAAACAAGTCCGCAATCGAGCTAGAAATCGTTGCACTGACGCCGGCATTGCGCGTCTTTGCCCGAAGGTTCCTGCGCAGCAACGACGATATCGACGATCTTGTGCAGGAAACCTTGTTGAAGGCATTGAACTCGCTTCATCTCTACCGCCCCGGCACCTCCTTGAAATCCTGGCTTTTCACCATCCTTCGAAACACGTTCTGCACCAATTATCGCAAACAGAAACGCGAACCGACGGGAATTGACGTGATGGTAGAACGGATTGCGAGCGCGCCGACCCAGGAATGGGCGCTGCGGGAACACGAACTGCAGCAGGCACTCACACTTCTTTCCGACGACAGGCGCCGCGCCCTGACACTGGTGGCTGCCGGTAACAGCTACGAGGAAGCCGCGAGAATGTGTGGGTGCCGGATCGGCACGCTGAAAAGCCGCGTCAGCCGCGCCCGCGAGTCCCTGCAGTTGATGCTCGGAAACCATCTTCGCGACTGATCATCGGCCTGTTCTTTTGATCGTGCTGTTCTTGGAGACGATCAGAAGCTCCGGCTATAACAGGATGATTTTAGGCCGGTTCGGCTTAGTCTGAATCCTCTTCGACATTGTGTAGTTCGAGCATGATGTCGTCCGAAAAACGCTCACACTTTTCGGGATCATGCTCTAGTGGAACGCCGGATCGCCAGTCCGATCAAACGCCCCCGGGTTCCCGTTCCGGAATGACGTAGCTCCCAGTAGCGATCTCCTCCAGCCTTTCTCGGTCGAGAATCCTGACGTTGGCGCGGGTCGACCTAATCGCTCTCATTCCTTCGATGACATGCAGTCCTGCCATGCCCTCATATCCGGCATGTCCGACCTCGCTTCGTCTTCGACGTTCGTCGCCACCATCGATACCAGACCGCTTTCGACCAATCAGGCATGCTCGTTCGGCTGGTCGGACTCGACCAGCACATGTCTCAATGGCAGCTCGACGGTCTGGCATCGGCGGCCGGCGGTTCAAAGGCCTCGGTGGGCAAACCTTCAATAGCAAGTTATGAACAATACCCTGATCCGGTGCGGCAAGGCCACTTTCCAGCGGGAGGGAGCCTGCGCTCATACCGGCATCTTTGTGATCTCGGTAATAACAGCTTGCGCCTTAAGACAGCAGCCATATCCATATTTGGCCTTTGAGCAGTTTTGGCAAAGCTTTCGGGCTGCCGGGAACCCTGTCACGGATTTCGGGGTACACGGATCACAAAACTCGCGCCGGGCCGCCGATTCTCGATGTGAAGCTCGGCCCTCAGCTGCTGCGCCAGAACGCGCACGAGTTTCATGCCCAAGCTCTTGCCACCATTTTCGCAGACGGAAAATCCATCCGGGAATCCTTTTCCATCATCGGCGATTTCAAGGCAGATTTCGTCGGTGGTGGCGCGCGCACGGACGGTGACGGTGCCTGAAATATCGGCATAAGCGTGCTTAAAGGCATTCGTCACCAGTTCGTTGACGAGAAGGGCAAGCTGGATTGCCCGGTCTGCATCGATAACGCACGCATCCGCGTCGACCGAAACCGTGTGCTTTGACGCCGCCTGCTGCAGGCGCTGACACAGGCTCGACAGAAAATCCGCCAGTTCCACCGTTTCGATGTTCGGTTGGCGCCACAATTGGTCGTGAACCTGGGCAATGGTGCCGACACGCGCTTCAGCATCGCGCAAGGCCGCTGCCACTTCCTGATGTTCGGCCGAGCGGGCCTGCATCGCGAGCATCGCAGCGACAAGTGCGAGGCTGTTTTTGACGCGATGACTCATCTCGCGCATCATGATTTGCTGGTGCTCATCTGCAAAGTGACGCGCGGTGTCATCTCGCAGTACCTTGAGATACCCGGCTTTTTGATGATGGGCGCGCAGCGGCATGGTCAATCCGCTGCCCCAGAAGGTCGATCCGTCCTTACGCAAGTGAAATCGTTCGTTTTCAGCACGACCGCGCTCACGCGCCGTCTCCATCTCGCGATCAAGCGCCCCGTCGCCCTCGGTACGGTCTTCCGGTACGAAGAGAATGCGTGCATCGTGACCGAGAATCTCATCTTCCTGATAGCCAAAAATACGGCAAGCCCCGGTGTTCCAGCTGATGATCCGCCCATCTTGATCAAAGGCGAAGATCGCATAATCGATTGCACTTTTGAGAATAAGCTGGAGGCGTTCCTCGCTGGCGCGCAACGCTTCGTCCTGCTGAAGCGTCAGGGTCCGGTCCCGGACGATTTTGATCAAGCCGTAAATCCCGCCCACGTCGTTGCGAAGCGGCATCATCAACCCTGACGCCCAGAACATGCTGCCGTCTTTTCTGACGTGCCACCGATTGTCGTCGGCGCGACCGTTAGCTAGCGCAAGCCGCCTCTCTTTGAGCGGTGCTCCGGCGAGCTGATCCTCGAACGAAAAGACGATGATCCCATTTTGCCCGATCATCTCGGATGCCGAATAGCCGAAGAGTTGTTCCGCACCAGCACTCCAGGTCGCCACAGTGCCATCGAGATCCATGGCAAAGATTGCGTAGTCCAGCGCGCTCTCGACAATGTGGCGATAGATTTCAGCTTCGTCGCTCGGGAAGGAATATTGATCCATACCAGTGCCCCCCAGCCGGATTACCTTAGGTGAAACTTTAGCACCTGCTAAAGGAATTTCTCGACGCGTCCGATTGCGTACCAAACCCGGTCGGCGACCCTCGTGCTGAAGAGGCGCCGTAGGTCAAATGTATCGCAATTGGCCATCCTTCGGGGTTCGTCATCGCCCAGCAGACTTCATGGCGCTCGCGGCTGGGAGACCGCGTGCTCTTGCCAAACAAGGCGGGCAGAGCGATGCAACCTTTCAAAAGCGAAAATCTCATCCTATTGCGGTTGGCGGATCCGGAACTTCCGGTTCTAGAGAGCATTCTCGAGTCAGTCTCTCTCCCGCGCGATTTTGGCCTTGTCGGTTTCAGGAAGCCGGTAAGCCACTATTTCCTGGGCAGCGGTATCTGTTCCATGGTCGCGACGAGCCATGAGGGCAGAAAGGCGGGGATCGAGGTCGTTCTCGGCCCGCGAGTAAACTCTCCTTTTTCAGTTTGTGCGGCGGATTGACCTACAACCAAGCGATGTTACCTGTGGCTCAATTGGTCAGGCAGTTGACGAGCTTGCGGCTTGAGAGAAGCTGGCTAGCGAGGCCACGATGTTTTCGCGCCGATTTCCTCGTCGGGGCAAGGTCGGTCTCGGACAGGGGAAGTTGATTGGTCATGCCGAACCTAGACCTTCGCCGTCTCGCCCACCTGTCGCAGCGAGAGAAACTTTTCCGTGACAGCGACCAGATTGTCATTGAGCCATTCAGCCATTGCCAACTCCTCGTTCAGATTTGCCCGAAGCCCAGTCATGGCGGCGCCATATCCACCTGACTCGGCAACCACCAGCAGCGACTTGTAAGCTGCCGCTTCGTAATTTTCGAAGGCGAAATTGGCGAACGAATTCTTCAGGATTTCGTCGCCTGCAACCGTATGGCCGAGGGCTGCCATGGACCCTGTGAAGGATAGCGCCATATCTTTCAGCGTCGACTTGTCCTCGTTCAGACTGTCAAGGATCTCCTCCAGACGGACGATCTGCCCGTCGGTTTCCCGGATATGCGCGTCGAGCCGTTGGGCAACCTCCGGGTAATTCTCTATGCGTTTGAGCTGCGGTTTCATGATGCTGAGCGCCTGGTTTTCCATGGCGTGGGCATTTTTCAAACCGGCGATGAAGACTTCCCTAATCTCGGTTCCTGGCATTTTAGTCCTCCTTGTTGGTTGACGCCTAACCACGATCAACCGCCCTGGTTCCGCACCTCGGCCCGAAACACGGTATCCAATTCCCGGATATTTCCGAACGGCGGGAACTGCCTCTCAGATTTGTTGTTGGGGCAGCTTCTGAATGTCAGGTCCACTCGTCGGATGTGGCGAGCGCCCCTCAAGAAGGAGAGTTGAATGTTTTACACTGATGGAAAGCTGCAGTTCCCGGTGCGGGTCGAGACGCCCGATCCCCATTTCGCCCGCGCGCTGCAACAGGCGATCGGCGGGGTCGAGGGCGAGATCAGGGTTGCCATGCAATATTTCTTTCAAGCGTGCGGCGCCCGCGGCAACCCGAAGTTTCGGGACCTGTTGATGAACACGGCGGCGGAAGAACTCGGGCATATCGAGATGCTGGCGACCGCGGTGGCGCTGAACCTCGAAGGCGCGCCTGTCTCGGTTAAGGAAGAAGTTGCGGCAGACCCCGTGGCAAGCGCGGTTCTCGGTGGACTGAACATGAAAAGCCTTCTTTCGGCCGGTCTTTCGGCCATGCCCGTCGATTCGGACGGCGTCCCGTTCGACATGTCGCACATCTATGCCAGCGGCAATATCGCAGCCGATATGACCGCGAATGTCGCTGCGGAATCCACCGGTCGTGTGTTGGCGACGCGACTGTTCAACCTCACCAATGATCGCGGGATGAAGGAGATGCTCTCCTACCTCATCGCCCGCGATACCATGCACCAAAACCAATGGATGGCGGCACTCGAGGAGCTGGGCGGGCCATCGAAGGTCTTCCCGATCCCCAACAGCTTCCCTCAGGAGAAAGAGCTGCAGGAGTTCAGCTACGCCTATCTTGGATTTCAGCAGGATGGCAGCGAGCCGGTACCGGGACGATGGTCCAACGGCAAGTCGATCGACGGCAAGGGAAGCTTCAAGACAATGGTGCCGCAGCCCATGGGACAGAAGCCCGTTCTTGGCCCCGCAAAGCCTGATAGCGGCGCACAAGCCGAGCAGAGTTGAGCCGGAAAGTGGGCGGGCGATTGGTCCTTCGCCCGTCTTCGCCCTGCGCACTTGGAGAATAACGATGAAGCTCAAATTCAATCTTTGCTTTGTTTTGCTGATCGCAACGCCCGCCTTGGCTGCCGATGACGCTGCCCGTCAAAAGGCAGTGGATTTCGCCACCCGCGCCGCGATGTCAAACATGTTCGAACTCAAAACCGCCGAGATTGAAGTCGCCAGGGGCGCGGCCGAAGATGCAAAGCAGTTCGCCGGCGATATGTTGAAAGATCATGGGCGAGCCGGCCCTATTCTGGCGGACGCCGCCAACGAAGATGGAGTCCAACCGCCAGCTGCCCTCGACGATGAGCACAAGAAGAAGCTCGAAGCGCTGCAGCAAAGCGACCGGGAAAACCTGGACCAAGCCTATCTTTCGACGCAGGTGACTGCGCATCAGGAGGCCGTGGGGCTCTTTTCAGATTATTCGAAAAATGGCCCGGATGGGGCATTGAAGCGGGCCTCGCAGAAGATTCTGCCCGATCTGAGAATGCACCTGACGAGAATAGAAGGGCTGACCTCGAAGTGAGAGGAGCGACGATCGGGGACGAAGCAGGTGAGGGGACACTGTCCTTCACCACGCAAGAACTTAGCCGCGCCCGAATGTTTAATGCCGTCCTCGGAATTCTTCCCCGTTATCACGTTGATCGGCGCTGGAACGCTAAATGCGTTCAAGCGATGACCAAGGCGGTGCAGTCGCTGGTGCCCGATCGAGCGATCCGCCACGGCGAAGCGGTCAGCCGCTTCGCTGCCGCCAACGGCAGGAAAATCGGCTTAAGGCTGATCGTGCCGAAGGGGGCCCCTCATGGCCTCTATGTCCATTTCCATGGTGGTGCCTGGGTGATGGGTAATGCCCGTCTCGACGACGGCATTACCCGCCCGATCGCAGGGCGCTGCCAGACTCTGGTGGCCGCCGTCGATTTTCATAACGCCGTCGATGATCGGCTCGACGACACTGTGCACGACTGCAGGACGGCAGTCGATTGGCTCGTCGAGCATCTCGCCGAGCTTCAGGTCGAGCGCATCATCCTCGGTGGAGAGTCGTCCGGCGCGCATCTTGCGGCCGAAGCGCTGCTTCATCTGCGCCAACGCGGCAAGGCGGAAGCCGTTGCTGGATTCATTTCCATGTGCGGCGGCTTTGATCTGACGGGCTCGGAAAGTCTGCGACGGTCAACGGGAAGAAGCCTTGTCATCGACGGGCCATCGGCGCTTCGAAACCTTCAGCGTTTGACGCCGAGCCTTTCCGGACGTGAGGCTCGCGGCCCCCGGTTCGCCGATCTGTCCAAGCTTCCACACGCATTGTTCATCGCTGGGGCACTTGATCCGATCATTGATGACAGCCTGTCAATGAGCCACCAGTGGCAACAGCAAAACGGTAACGCCGACTGCGTCGTTTTCCCGGAGGCGCCGCATGGTTTTAATCGATTTCCCACGAAGTTGGCGGCAAAGGCAAATGGCCTTGTCAGGGAGTGGATATCGCGCCGCCTTGACAATGGTCAGGCTAAATCTCCCCGAGGGGGTTAGGCATCAATCCCCGTGGCGCCGGTCTTTCGAGGTCGGGCTCCTGCATCAAACCGTATTCGTCCGCGGGGAAGAGTTAGCCGCCGCTTCGTCTCTGCCGCCTTCAGCGGCATGGTTTCTCCGCCGAGCGCACCGGACGTGGCCATGACTCGTCCCAAGGAGCATTTTTGCGCGGCGCATTGACGCACCCCTCGGTGAATGATACCGGTAGATCAATTGGTCAGGCCAGTTGACCAGCTGCGGGATTTGAGGAAAAGTCCGCTGGGGAGGCTATCATGTTTTCGCCTGTTGAATCACGCCGCCTTTACCGGCAGGTCGCAGATCAGATCCGGTTGATGATCGCGAGCGGCGAACTTGCTGTCGGTCAACGGCTGCCGGCCGAGCGCGACCTGGCCGAGCAACTCTCGGTTTCACGTCCCACCGTCCGCGAGGCATTGATCGTCCTGGAGGTCGAAGGTCTTGTCAACATCCGCATGGGATCCGGGATCTATGTGATACGCCAGAATGCCGCAATCGTCGCAGGCGCCGAACGTGAGCCTGTAGAGGGACCTTTCGAGCTGCTGCAGGCGCGCGCCCTCATCGAATGCGCCATCGCCGAAGAAGCTGCAGGCCGCGCCAAACCGGATGACATCGCTCTGCTCGATGAAGCTCTGACGCGTATGAGTGGCGTGGTCAACGATGCAATCGCGGTGCTCGATGCCGATCGCGCTTTCCACACCGGAATTGCTGCCATCGTGGGAAACGCGACATTGATCCGGGTGACGGGCGAGATGTTCGACATGCGCATGACCCCCTATTTCGCAAGGCTTGCCAGCCACTTCGAGGGGCCGACGACCTGGCGCAGGGCATTGGACGAGCATCGGGCCATTCGCGACGCGATCGCGGCCGGGGATGCAGCCGGCGCCAAGGCGGCCATGCGCGCCCATCTCACCATGTCGCAGAAGAGGTTTTCCGAGAGCTTCGGGGAGGAGTTCTCGGAGGAAGAGGAGAGCGGACGCAACAAGCGGCCGCCGAAAGGAACTGCCAAGACTTAACCCAAGCTCGGGAGGAGAGAGCAATGAAAAGCAGACTGGCAACGATACTTTGCACTGCAGCCGCGATCATGGCGAGCAGCGCGATCGCCCATGCCCAGACAGTGCTGAAATGGGCGCATGTCTATGAAACGTCAGAGCCCTTCCACACGGATTCCGTCTGGGCCGCGGAAGAGATCAACAAGCGCACCGACGGGCGCTACAAGATCGAGGTCTATCCGGCCTCGCAGCTCGGCAAGGAAGCCGACATCAACCAAGGCCTCAAGCTCGGGACGGTCGACATCATCATCTCGGGATCGAGCTTTGCGGCACGCGACTACAAGCCGATCGGTGTGACTTACTTCCCTTATATCTTCCGCGGTCCCGATCACCTGATCGCCTACACAAAGAGCGATGTCTTCAAGCGTCTTGCCAAAGGCTATGAAGACAAGACCGGCAACCACATCGCTGCCGTCAGCTATTACGGCACGCGCCATACGACATCGAACAAGCCGATTGCCAAATGCGCCGATATGCAGGGCCTGAAGATCCGGGTGCCTGACGTTCCGGCCTATCTCGCCATGCCGCGCGCCTGCGGTGCCAACACAACGCCGATCGCCTTTGCCGAAGTCTATCTCGCTTTGCAGAACGGTACGGTCGAGGCGCAGGAAAACCCGCTGACGACAATCGAGGCGAAGAAGTTCTACGAAGTCCAGAAGAACATCATCCTCACCGGCCACATCGTCGACCACCTCAATACCGTGATCTCGAAGACGCGGTGGGCGAGCCTTTCCGACGAGGACAAGAAGATATTCGGCGAGGTCATGCAGGAGGCCGCCGAGCGCACGAGCAAGACGATCGCCGGCAAGGAAAACAGCCTGATTGCGACCTTCAAGGAAAAGGGCCTGAATGTCACTGAAGTCGACAAAGCCGATTTCGAAAAGACCGTAATGGAAAAGGTCAAATTCGAGGATTTCGGCTACGAGAAGGCCGATTGGGAAGCAATTCGCGCGATCCAGTAAAGCCCGTAAGCCACCTTTTCGTGATGCCCTCACCCTAACCCTCTCGCCGTTTAGACGGGGAGAGGGGACGTGCCAAATGTCAGCGCTGAGGCTTGAAGACCGGCGCGGCATGTCCCTTCTCCCCGCTGGCGGGGAGAAGGTTGCGGCAGCCGGATGAGGGCAGGAATGGCGCTCACCGAGCCGAGGTCACGCCGAGCAAAGGACGATGTTTGTCGACAACTGAAGGGCGCGGCCACGCGCGCTCCTTCTTCCCCAACCGGAACAGGCCGATCATGTCGCAAGAAATTCATACGCAAATCACGGCCGAAGAAATCGGTCACGAGTTCGAAGGGCAGGCGCCGACCGCAAACGTCTCGGATTACGCCATCGAGGACTGGATCACGCTGCTGGTCTTCTGGCTGATGGCCGGCTGCGTCTTCCTGCAGTTCTTTACGCGCTATGTGCTGAACGACAGCTACGCATGGACCGAGGAGATCGCGATCAACTGCCTGATCGGTGTCGTCTTTCTCGGTTCCGTCATGTGCGTACGCACGTCGCGGCATATCCAGGTGGATGTATTCTATCACTATATGCCGGCAGGTCTGGCGCGCGTGCTCGCCACTTTCGTCGATATCGTCCGCATCGGCTTCTTCGCCTATGGCTGCCACCTGATGTGGCGTTACGTCGACATCGTCGCGGACGAGCAGATGGTCACCGTCGACCTGCCGCGCAACATCGTTTTCTACAGCGTTCTCGTCGCTTTCGTGTTGATGCTGATCCGTGCGGTCATCGTCTTCATCGCCAACATGCGCCGTGGCTACTCCGTCCTGGAGCGCCCCGAAGAATTCCAGACGATCGAGGGTTGAACCGATGCTGCTGCTTCTTGGCTCGTTTCTAGTTCTGATGCTGATCGGGGTGCCCGTCGCCATTTCGATGGCTGTCGCATCGGTGCTCTACATCGTCCTTTACGGCGTTGCCCCCGACATCATCGTTGCCCAGCGGATGATTGCCGGCGTCGAAAGCTTCCCGCTGCTCGCTGTGCCGTTCTTTATCCTCGCTGGCAATCTGATGAACTCGGCCGGTGTCACCGGCCGCATCTATTCCTTTGCGGTGGCTCTCGTAGGCTGGATGAAGGGTGGTCTCGCGCAAGTCAACATCATCGGTTCGGTCATCTTCTCCGGCATGTCAGGCACTGCGCTCGCCGATGCAGCCGGTATCGGCACGATCGAGATCAAGGCGATGAAGGACCACGGCTATCCGGTTGAGGCGGCGGTCGGCGTAACGGCGGCGTCTGCCACGCTCGGCCCGATCTTCCCGCCGTCGCTGCCTTTCGTGATCTACGGCATGATGGCGAACGTCTCGATCGGCGCTCTCTTCATGGCGGGCATCTTGCCCGGCATCGTCATGACGCTGCTAATGATGATCACCGTCGCCGCCTTTGCTTATAAGAAGCGCTGGGGCTCGGACGCGCCGTTTAATGTTAGAGAACTCCTGTCGGCGGGAATGGAAATCGTCGTCGTCCTGGCGGTGCCGCTTGCCATCTATCTGCTGATGCAGGCGGGCGTATCGATGAATGTTGCGGCGGGCATTGCCCTTGTCCTGCTTCTTGCCCTCGACTGGTATTTCCGCTTTTCCGCGGTCATGGCGCTGATGACGCCCGTCATCCTGATCGGCGGCATGACGATGGGCTGGTTCACGCCGACGGAGGCCGCCGTCGCTGCCGTCCTCTGGTCCCTGTTCCTCGGTCTGGTGCGTTACCGTACGATGACGCCCTCGACGCTCGCCAAGGCAAGCTTCGATACGATCGAGACGACGGCATCCGTTCTCTTCATCGTCACTGCGGCTTCGGTCTTCGCATGGTTGCTCACGGTGAGCCAGGCGGCACAGCTGCTGTCCGATGCGATCCTGTCGATCACCGACAACAAATGGGTTTTCCTGATCCTCGTGAACCTCTTGATGCTCTTCGTCGGCTGCTTCCTGGATACGATCGCGGCCATCACCATCCTCGTGCCGATCCTTCTGCCGATCGTCCTGAAATTCGGGATCGATCCCGTCCAGTTCGGTCTCATCATGACGTTGAACCTGATGATCGGCCTGTTGCACCCGCCGCTCGGCATGGTGCTTTTCGTGTTGTCGAGGGTTGCGAAACTCTCCGTCGAACGCACCACGATGGCGATCTTGCCCTGGCTGGTGCCGCTCTTCCTGGCGCTGATCCTGATCACCTTCGTGCCCGCGGTATCGCTGTGGCTGCCGCAGCAGCTTGGACTGTTGAGATAGGATGGACACGATGCGGACACGTCTGGCACGGCTTTACCAAAAGGGCGATCTCAGGATCGAGACCGAAACGGTTGCGGCCCCTGGTCCCGGCGAGGTGCTTCTTAAAATGGCCGCGGCAGGAATTTGCGGCTCCGACCTGCATTATTATCAGGATGGCGGCTTCGGGCCGGTCAGGGTTCGCGAGCCGATCATACCCGGCCACGAGGCATCGGGAACCGTGAGCCAGACGGGCGAGCGGGTCGACCTGAAGGCCGGGACGCTGGTGGCGGTCAATCCCAGCCAACCCTGCGGACATTGCGAATATTGTGAGAAAAACATGCCGATCCACTGCCTGGAAATGCGCTTCATGGGCAGCGCGATGCGCCTGCCGCATGAGCAGGGGATGTTCCGGGAATGGCTTGTGGTGCCGGCCAAGCAGTGCTTTGCCGTCGGAGTTGCGACAACTGCAGCGGAAGCGGCCTGCAGCGAGCCGCTATCCGTCTGCCTGCACGCGGTATCGCGGGCTGGAGATATCACAGGCAAACGGGTGCTGGTCACCGGCGCCGGCCCGATCGGCGCCCTAATGGTTGCCGCCGCCTCCTATCATGGCGCCAGCGAGATCATGGTGACCGATCTCGCTGATGCGGCGCTGGACCGGGCAAAAGCGATGGGCGCCACCCGCACGATCAATGTTTCCAAGGATGCCCCCGCGTTTGCGGAATTCGAGGCGGGAAAGGGCTATTTCGATCTCGTCTTCGAATGCTCGGCCGCCGCCCCGGCCATCCGCGGCGCGATTGCCGCCATCAGGCCGCGCGGAACCATCGTGCAGGTCGGCGTCACAGGAGACGTGCCGATCCCTCTCAACGCGATCGTCGGCAAGGAGCTTCAACTCCACGGAACGCAGCGCTTCCACGAGGAGTTCGGCACTGCCGTCGAGCTGATCTCCAGCCGCAAGATCGACGTGCGGCCGATCATCAGCCACAGCCTGCCGCTCGAGGAAGCCACCGCAGCCTTCACTCTCGCTGGGGACCGTACGGCCGCCTGCAAGGTGCAGCTGACGTTTTAGAGCGCCGTACCGGGCCGGTCCGTCGGCGGAGCGGAACAGAAGATCGGCTCTTATTGGCAGGCGGTTGGGCCGCTTGGTGATCGCGGTTCAGCGCCTGCCCCTCGTGCGCGTCGCCAGAACATTGCGGATCGAGAAGCTGGAATGAATCCTGAGGACACCGGGCAAGGTCGACAGAATCTCTTTGTGGATCCGCTCGAACTCGCCGGCACTGGCGACCTCCACGCGCAGCAGGTAGTCCGAACCGCCCGTCATCAGAAAACATTCCCGGATCTCGGGATGCCGGCGAACCGCCGCCTCGAGCCGGTCGAGATAGTCCTCCGTTTGCCGTTCGAGAGTGATGTTGATGATCACGGCGATCATCTCATCCGCATTGCCGGTGTCTACCAGCACCGTATAGCCGCGGATCACGCCTGATTTTTCCATGATCTTGATGCGCCTGAGACAGGCCGATGGAGAGAGACCGATCTCTGCGGCGAGCTTGGCATTGCTCATGCGAGCGTCGAGGCGCAGCAGTCTCAGGATATTGCGATCGATCGCGTCGAGAGCGGGCATGAGAGATCGTTCCAAATGTTCATCGATTATGCGGGAAATAGGCAAATCACACAATAATCGACTGCTGAATGATCGGCAATTTCGCTCATTATTTCATAAATTCCTTGAAATCAAAAAGAGGTGGACATGGATAGCGATATTTTGGCTTCCCGCACACGCACCGCGACGACCGCGCAGGGAGCCACGGGCTATCTGACGATCGATCTTGCCGCCCTCGGCCGTAACTATCGCAAGCTCGTATCGATGCTGGCACCGGTCCGCGCTGGGGCCGTCGTCAAGGCCGATGCCTATGGTCTCGGCGCCGAACGGGTCGGAAGAACGCTTTACAGTGAAGGTTGCAGGCATTTCTTCGTCGCCCAGTTTGTCGAGGCCGTGAGGCTCCGGCCGACCCTTGCGCGCGATGCCCAGATTTTCGTGCTGAACGGCTTGCAGCCGGGCAACGAGATCGCCTGCGCCGAGATGGGCATCGTCCCGGTTCTCAACTCGCTGGCGCAGTGGCGGCAGTGGTCAGCGGCTGCGCGCATTCTGAAGCGCTGCCGGCCGGCCGTCCTGCAATTCGACACCGGGATGTCGCGGCTCGGTTTTCCAAAGGAAGAACGAGCTGAGTTGGCGGAAGCCCTTCGCGATGGCAGCAATGTCGAAATCCTGTTCATCATGAGCCATCTCGCTTCGGCCGATGACGTGGACAGCGAGCAGAACGGCGAGCAGTTTGCCGAGATGTCCCGCATCGCCGCTGAGTTTCCCGGCTTCGATATTTCCTTGGCGAATTCCGGCGGCGTTTTTTTAGGCGAGGCCTATCACGGCGTGCTTGCCCGCCCGGGCATCGCGCTTTATGGCGGCGCTCCGAATGCCGGCGAGAAGAACCCGATGGAGCCGGTCGTCAGCCTTGATGTCGCCGTCGTGCAGACGCGCACCGTGCTGGCGGCGACGAAAGTCGGTTATGGCGGCGCGCATGTCACGCAACGGGAAACGCGTCTCGCCACCATTGCCGCAGGCTATGCCGATGGCCTGCCGCGGAGCCTCAGCGACCGTGGCGCCATCTATTTCAAGGGCATTCGCCTGCCGATCGTCGGCCGCGTGTCGATGGACAGCGCGACCGTCGACATATCAGCACTGCCCGAAGGGGCGCTGACCTTCGGCAGTCTCGTCGAAGTGCTTGGCCGCCATCAGACGCTCGAAGACATTGCGCGCGACGCCGGCACCATTTCATACGAAATCCTAACCGGCCTGGGCGATCGTTACGACAGGCAATATCGCTAAGAGCCGGCGGCTCCATCATTGGGAACACCATGAAGGTCATCGTTCTAGGAGCCGGCATCGTCGGCGTCACATCCGCTTATCAGCTGGCCAAATCAGGCCATGAGGTCACGGTCGTCGACCGGCAGCCGGGTCCGGCGCTGGAGACGAGCTTTGCCAATGCCGGCGAAGTCTCCTTCGGCTATTGCTCGCCATGGGCCGCGCCCGGCATTCCCATGAAGGCCATGAAATGGCTGTTCATGAAGCACGCGCCGCTCATCCTGCGCCCGAAACTCGACATGGCCATGCTCTCCTGGATGGCCAGGATGCTGTCGAACTGCACGTCCGAGCGCTACGCGATCAACAAGAGCCGCATGCTGCGCCTTGCCGATTACAGCCGCATCGCGCTGGCCGATCTTCGCGCCGAGACCGGCATTGCCTATGACGAACGCATGCAGGGAACCCTGCAGCTGTTCCGCACTGAGCAGCAACTCGATGCCTCGGCAAAGGATGTCAAGGCGCTGGCTGCTGACGGCATTCCCTATGAGGTGCTGGACCGGGACGGCTGCATCCGCTTCGAACCGGCGCTCAAGCACGTGCGCGACAAGATTGTCGGCGGCCTGTTGACGCCGAAGGACGAAACCGGCGATTGCTTCAAGTTCACCAATGCGCTGGCGGCCAAAGCCGAGGCACTCGGCGTCTATTTCGCTTACGGGACGACGATCAAGGCGCTTGATGTCGAGGCCGGCCGCGTGAGTGGGATCATCACCGATCGTGAGCGGATGAACGCGGAGGCGGTGGTGGTCGCGCTCGGCAGTTATTCGCCGCTGCTGCTCAAGCCGCTCGGCATTCGGCTGCCGGTCTATCCCGTTAAGGGCTATTCGCTCACCATCCCGATCACCGATGCATCACGCGCGCCGGAATCGACCGTCATGGACGAGACCTACAAGATCGCGATCACCCGGCTCGGCGACCGCATCCGTGTCGGCGGCATGGCTGAAATATCAGGCTATACAAATGATCTTGGCCTCGCCCGCCGCAGCACGCTGGAACATTCGGTCACCGATCTCTTCCCCGGCGGCGATATTTCCAAGGCCTCCTTCTGGTCCGGCCTGCGTCCGATGACGCCCGATGGCACGCCGGTCATCGGCGCGACCAAGATTGCCGGCCTTTATCTCAATACCGGTCACGGCACGCTCGGCTGGACCATGAGCACCGGTTCGGCGCGCCTCATCGGCGATCTCGTCAGCGGGGGACGGCCGGAAATCGATGCGAAGGACCTCGCGATCAGCCGCTACGGCTGAAAGCGGCCTGGCAACGCAAACAAGACGAGCATGATTGCGCAAAACCGCTATCATTGTGTACATCGGAGGTCCCGAATGTCGGTCAATTCTCGTATCCGGAACAACGGCGGCCTCACCCGACAGCTGGCGGAGCAGGGCATGTTAATTCGGGAGACGGCACACAGCGGAACAGACCCGGACGAGCTCTCGGAAATATTGTCGACGCCGAACTCCCCGATCAAGGTTGCCGCCGAAGGCAATATGCCGATTGCTTACCGCTGCAATTTTGTCTCCGTCGGTGAAGAGGTAACCGTAGCCGACTGCACCTACGAAGGCACAATCCTGATCAGGAGGGAGGCGCCCAGCGACAGGATGATCGTTTTTCTGCCGGTGGAAGGAACCGCATCTTTCGAGGGCATGCGGGAGCAAATCTATTCGGTTCCAGCCCGTGGTACCATTCTGGAGGCAGGTCGCGCCGCCGGTGCCCGCCTGTTTGGGCCGCGCCGTCATTTCGGCCTGTTCGTCGATCAGGCGAAGATCGTCAGTCACCTCACGCATATGTTTGAGAGAACGATCAGCGGCGACATCGACTTTCATCCGCACATCGATCTGACGAGCGGCCCGGGGCTTGTATTGCAGCAAATTGTTTCGAGCTTGCATCGTGGTCTCAGCGGCAACGGACCGTTGCAACGGGCGCCGTTGGCCGCCAGCTTACTCTGCGACGCGGCGATCTATCTGCTTCTGGAATCCTGCCCCAATCGTTATTCCAACGAGCTTGCGCTTCCTGCTCCTGGGCCGGCTCCGCGCCATGTGAAATGGGCGATCGACTTCATGCAGGAACACATCGCCGAGCCGATTTCGCTCAACGATATCGCGATAGCGGCCAAAGTCAGCGTCCGGACCTTGCAACAGGGTTTCCGGCAGTTCAGGAAGACGACCCCGATGTCCTATCTGCAGGACCTTCGGATGGCCGCCGCCCATCGCGATTTGCTCGAATCCGATGAGAGGCAGGCCATCGCCGACGTCGCGCTGAGATGGGGCTTTACGCATCCGGGGCGATTTGCGGCCGAATACAGGAAGCGCTTCGGCCAGCTGCCGTCACAGACCTTGAAGCGCTGAGCTCTATCTCGGTGTGCCGGATGGTTCCGTCAGGCGATCGACCAGACATCCGATCGCCGACGGAAGCTGCACTCGGATCTATGCCGCGCGCTTCAAAGCATCGCCGAGGATCGAAACGATCGTGTCGATCTGGGTTTTCTCGATAATGAGCGGCGGGGAGAGGGCGATAATGTCACCGGTCACCCGGATCAGCAGGCCCTTGTTGAAGCAGTCAACGAAGATTTCGTAGGCGCGGGCCCCCGGCGCGCCGTCACGAGGAGCCAGTTCGACAGCGCCAACCAGTCCGAGATTGCGGATGTCGACGACATGAGGCAGGCCTTTCAGCGAATGGAGCGCCTCCTGCCAATACTCGGCCAAATCGGCTGCGCGGGTCAACAGGCCTTCCTCCTCGTAGATCTCCAGAGTAGCGAGCCCGGCAGCGCAGGCTACCGGATGGCCGGAATAGGTGTAGCCATGGAAGAGTTCGATCGCGTTATCAGGTCCGACCATCAGGCCGTCATAGACCTTGCGGTTGGCAAAGACCGCGCCCATCGGGATCGTGCCGTTGGTGATGCCCTTTGCCGTAGTGATCAGATCAGGCACGACGCCGAAATAGTCGGTCGCAAAAGGAGTACCGAGACGCCCGAAGCCGGTGATGACCTCGTCGAAGATCAGCAGAATGCCGTGCTTGTCGGCGGTTGCCCGCAGCTTCTCCAGATAGCCTTTCGCCGGCAAAACCACGCCCGCCGATCCCGACATCGGCTCGACGATAACAGCCGCGATGGTTTCGGCGCCGTGCAGTTGCACCAGGCGCTCGAGATCGTCCGCCAGTTCGACGCCGTGTTGGGGAAGGCCCTTTGAAAACGCATTGCGCTCGACGTCGAGCGTGTGGCGCATGTGGTCGGCCGGTATTTGCGGGAAGACCCGCCGGTTGTTGACGAGACCGCCGACGGAAATGCCGCCGAACCCGACGCCATGATAGCCCTTCTCGCGCCCGATGATCCGCGTGCGGGTGCCTTGGCCGATCGCCCGCTGATAGGCGATGGCGATCTTGAGCGCCGTATCGACCGATTCCGAGCCCGAGCCGGTGAAGAAGATCCTGTCGAGCTTGGCGTCAGGACCGCCCGGCGCGTTCGCAGCCAATTTCGAGGCGAAGTCGAAGGCGATCGGATGCCCCATCTGAAAGGTCGGCGCATAGTCCAGCGTTGCAAGCTGTCGCTCGACGGCATGGGCGATCTTCTTGCGGCCGTGGCCGGCATTGCAGCACCAGAGCCCGGCCGTGCCATCAAGCACCTGATTTCCATCGATGTCGGTGTAGTACATGCCCTCCGCGGCTGCCAGAAGGCGCGGCGTGGCCTTGAATTGCCGGTTCGCAGTGAACGGCATCCAGAAATTTTCAAGTACGGGCGCGTTTGTTGTGCTGAGCTGGTCCATCCTGGCCTCCTTTGGGAATGCGCCGAGAATGGCAATTTCTCCCTTTCAAACAAGTCCTTTTCTTTGTCTCTGCAAGTTATTGAATCCAACAAATGGAAAGGTATAGTTTTGGCTATTCTGGACAACGCAAACGAACCGTATCATGTCAGTCGACATCGGCAGCCGCCTTCGCCATCTCCGCTTCGCCCATAAGCTTTCCCAGCGTGAGCTCGCCAAGCGCACCGGCGTGCCCAATTCGACGATCTCGCTAATTGAATCGAACGCCTCCAACCCGTCGGTCGGGGCCTTGAAGCGAATCCTGGACGGCATCCCCATCGGTCTGGCGGAGTTCTTCGCCTTCGAGCCCGAGCGTCCCAGGAAGGCCTTCTATGCGGCCGAGGAGCTGGTGGAGATCGGCAAGGGCGCCATCTCCTACAGGCAGGTCGGGGAAAACCTGTTCGGGCGCAGCCTGCAAATTCTCAAGGAATGCTATCAGCCGGGCGCCGACACCGGAAAGGTTCCCCTTGTTCACGAGGGGGAGGAGGGCGGGATCGTGCTCTCGGGAAGGCTCGAGGTGACGGTCGATGACGAGCGGCGTATCCTTGGAGCGGGCGATGCCTACTATTTCGAAAGCCGGCGCCCGCACCGCTTCCGCTGCGTCGGACCGGTGCCCTGCGAGGTCATCAGCGCCTGCACGCCGCCGACTTTCTAGTTCCTGCCCTCGATGCGGGCAAGCACGCCATCGAGTGCGGCGGTCAGCGCGACAAGGCCGCCCTTCTTCTCGAAGTCTGAGAAAACCTGCTCGTTCAGTCCGCCCTTGGTGGCAAATTCCCGGCTCAGCGCGCTGAATGGTTCGTTGCCGGGGCTGTTTGCTTTCTGCGCGAGGCTTGCAAAGAGCGGGGCAATGTAGGCTTGTCCCTTCGCCTTTTCGAGGCCGCTTCTTTCCAGCCAGAGCGCAACCTGCTCCATGATGCCGAAATAGGTCGACATCATTGCGCTTGCAGCGGCGAGAAGATCATATTCGTTCCTCGATTGGCATTGGACAGCCGTTCCGAGCGCATCGAACAGCGCTGCGACAGTGGTATCAGGCGGATAGACGGCGGTGACGCCTTGCCGGTCTGCGACGAAGGGCAGGGGGATCGCCTGCACCAGATGCACGTCGGAGCCGATCCATTCGGAGAGCGCCCGGCGCTCCGTCGCCGCAACGAGGCTGACGACCATTTGGCCATCCCTGAACGATAGTGCGCGCACGACCTCCTCGGCGACCTGCGGCCGTATTGCCAGGAACACCACGTCGCTGTGCTCGACGACGTCCTGATTGTCCTTGGCAATTCTGACAGTGGCGAATTCGTCGGCCAGCGTCGCGGCGATGTGAGCGCTTCGGGGCGACACGTGAATTTCGGAGGCATAGGCCGGCTCAGTGAGAAGCCCGCGAACCATGGCCTCGGTAATTGCGCCGGTTCCGACGAAGCCGATACTATCGATTTTCATTTCATTACTCCGCAGTCCGCAGCGGGCCTTGCGCGACAGCCCAGCGCCGAGCCAAATCGCCTATAAGACGACATAGGGCGGGGTTGCCGCTTGCAACCAGAACCTCGCCAGCGACTATGCACCCGACAGCCTCCGGGTCAATGCGGTCTGTCCCAAAGCCGGGTATAAGCGGCGGTCAGACGATCCCGATCTCGATAAACTCGCGGAAGCCGTGGTTGGAAAGGGGACGTTGAGCTCGCTGGCTGCATGCCGGACTGACGGAACGGTCGATCCGCAAAGGCGATAGTGATCATCGCAGCTGCGCGGGCCTCCAGCTCATTCGACAGTTCCTGGAGCTTACTTGTAAGTGATCTTGTCGCCGACCCTCGGGCGATTGAAGTAATGGCGATCGAAGCTGTAGCCATTCTGCCCGGTGAAGTTTGAAAAGAATGCCGAGACCGGCGTCGTCAATGTGTATTGCACCCTGGTCAACACGACCTGTACGCCGTCATCCTGGATCTCCGAAGGGACCTCGATCGTGCTCGCCGAGCCGGTGTTAAGGGCGGAGGTGTTGAGCGCTGCGGACCAGTTGACCGTCGCGCTGCCGCTCGTGGCGATATCGTCCACGGCCAGCGTGATCGTCAGCCCAGTCGTCTCATAGGGCTGCAGGATGAAGCTGGCGCCAGAGAGAAGCTTGGCGACGTCGGACTTCGTCCAGGAGCCCTGCTGCGAAATCATGTCGCCGGTTGAAGAGGCAATCTCATCTATCTTCCGGCTGACCGTCAGTGCATGGCCAAGATCAACTGTGCCGAACAGGAGCATCACCAGGATCGGCAACACGAGCGCGAATTCCACGCCCGAGGCCGCCGAGCGGTTGCGCATGAGATCACCGGCGCGGGATCGGGCGAAGCGGAAGAAGGACAGGCTCCGTTTCATCATGTCAGAAAGGCTCGTTGCGGAACAGAACGGAAGATCCAAGCAGGTAGCGGCCGTCCGAAAGCTTGGCGCTCGAAAGGCTGAAAAAATTGACGACGGCCGTCCATGGCAGGAACGTCTGAACCAGGATGTAATCGCTGCCCTTGCCGATATCGTAGGTCTCGGTGACCGTGAGATTGCCGCTGTCGTCAATGGGATCGCCGCTGGCGGCGGACGAGAGGTCGGAGAGCACGTTCACGTTGACCAGGAGATCGCTGGAACAGCTGAACGACAGAAGCATGTCGTTGCAAATCCTGGCCTTGAAATCGGCCAGCGTGAGCTTGGAGGACGCAACCTCGCCGGTGCGGATCATTCGCGAGATCTTGTGCACCGAAGCGTCGAGCGCCGAGTTGACGAAGAACATCAGCGACACTTCGATAATGCCGAAGATCATGATGAAGAGCGGCAAAGCCAGGATCGCAAATTCGATCGCTGCGACCCCTTTGCGATCGCCAATCAGGCGGTGCAACGGTGTAAAGCGTTTCCCTCGCCTCATTGGGTCAGCCTGACGGATGCGAGGTATTGGGTGAAAAGCGCCGACAGGCCTGCGGTGATCTCGGCTGACGACGATGCTGATATGAACAGGCTCTTGGACGATGCGCAATCCGAAAGCGCATAGGGAATGTAGTCGCGTCTCGTGATGCTGGTCGACACGGCACTTTGCATGGTGCCACCATAGGTGCCCTTCCAGTTGGCGCTGGCCATGGTCGACCCGACGGTTGCGTTGTAGCCCCAATCAGACGTGAGCGGCAGGTATTCGGTATAGAGAACCGCCATGGTGGCGGACTGGTCTTTAAGGTAAGCGCACCAAGCTGGATTGAGAGGCGCCACCTTGTTCCAGTATGCCCCGGAAATTGCCTTGTTGTTCGACCATGTGACCTTGTCGGTCACCCATTCGCGCTGCGACTGGACGCCATCCGTCAGCAGGAGAACCAGCTTGAGCGGCGAGTTCGAGGAGGTTCCGTCGCCGCCGGTGCCGACTTTCTGCTTGAGCGTCGCGAGGGAGACGTCAAAATAGGTGGCTGCCTTCGAGGTCGCGCTGGTGAGACCGTAGCTTGCGTCTGCAAGGCGATTGCGCGCCGTGTCGGTGCTGAGCGTCGGGGTCAGAACTTCCGTGAGGGTATCGCCAAGGCTATACATTCCGACCTTGATGCGTTGGTGATTGCTGTCGGACGTATCGATCAAGGCGAGCACGTCCTTGACGGCGTCGCCGGCGACATCGGCGCGCAGCTTTATGTTCTTGGCCGCGCTGTATTCGTAATTGTTGGAATATTTCGTCTTGCCGACAGTGTGCGCATCGCCCGTGTGGCAGGCGAATTGGCATCCGATGCCGGAATACATGGTCGACTGGCCGGCCGTTGTTGCCGCCAGAAGCATCGACGGGGAAGTGTCGATGACAATATAGACATTGAGATAGGAGGTTGCCGGCCCCTTGACGGCGCTTGCCACACTCACGGGAACGGTATCGATGTTGGCGATCTTCATCAGCGTCGTCGGAACCGTGCCGCTCGCCGTCGCCGTGATCTTATGGTTTGATGTATCGATGTCGATGTCGCCAAGCGCATAGCTGTTTTCCACCTGCGCATGGAACCAGTCGGAAACCTTTTGCTTGAGAGCGACGGTGTCGTCGGTATCGATCTCTTTGACTGCAGCGATCAGCGCCGTGTCTAGGTCGCTCTGCATCCTCTGCCGGACATTGTAGGTCCTGATGTAGTCAAAACTCGCGCCGACTGCGACGATCATCGGCACCAGGGTGAGCGCAACGACGATCGCAACATTGCCGCCTCTGTCTCTTCCGAGACCGCGAAGAGCTTTGAAGATCCGAGCAAGTGAATGTGAAAGACCCGAGCGCAAGAAACCACCGTCACATAAGTCATACTAACGTGCGAGAAGTATCCGAATTGCTTAAGTCTCTGTTAATTTTTGCATTTTCCGGCAGAACGCGGACTGTCGACGCATTGTTTCGTGCGCATATTGTATATGTCTGCGAATTATGGATAGTCGCGGCGTGACACATCATCTCTTTCATTCGACGGGGATCCGGATGTGTGAGTAAGCCGCAAGCGGGGATACGCCCGCGCCCATGCGCTTCCTCTCCAGCGGTTTCATTCGAAAGCCTGAGCTATCCAAGCAGATCAGCGTGCTGGCAGCAGGTTTTCTCTTTCTACTACTATCGCACGAAAGACAGGCCGACGAGGCCGGCGATCCAGACGCTTGAGGCCAGAGCATTTCTCCCGTCGATACTGCGAGTCATCATCGGGTGTCGTCGTGCAGGGCGGCAATGACGCGATCGGCCATGTAGGCGCAACGGGCGCCATCGAACGGGAACAGCGCCGAGAATGCTCCGGAAAGCTTCCTTTCGATCGACTGTCGCATCATCTTGCGCGCCCGGTGCAGTCGGGTCTTGGCCGTTTCGGGCCTTATGCCGAGATAAGATGCGGCCTCCTCCGTGCTCATGCCCTCGACATCCCGCAGCACGAAGACGGCGCGAAAATCATCGGGGAGTTCGTCGACCGCGTTTTCGAGGAGATGCCGCGCCTGGCTTCTGGACAGCTCGGTTTCCGGGTCGGTTGCAGACAGAGAGGACGGAAACTGTAACACTTCGCCACCCGGCGCCGTCGTCTGCATGTCGATTTCCTCGAGCCCAGTGGTGTTCTTTCGGGCCCGCACACGGCCGAGCGCCTCGTTGAGCGTAATGCGGGTCAGCCACGTCGAGAGTTGCGCCTCGCCGCGGAATGCCGCGAGATTGGTGAAAGCCTTGGTGTAGGCCGCCTGGACGACATCTTCAGCTTCCCAATCATTGCGGATGACGGCGCGCGCGGTGCGGAACAGACGCTGATTGTGCCGCTGCACGATGGTTCGGACGGCGGACTCGTCGCCCATTTTCGCCAGCGGCACCAGATCGGCGTCGGACAGTGTCGACGTCTGCTGCCGATGTTGCCCCGCCGGAGCTGGAATGGCTGCCATGGAAATTCTCCACCTGCTTACCTGTTCGATTGAAGCCCGGCCTACGGCCGAACCTCCAGTTTGCCCGTCATCGCGGGATGAAAACGACAATAGAAATCGATCGCTCCCGCTTCGCCGATCGTCATCCGGCCTTCCGATTTCGGCGGCAGGTCGACATCGAAGCTCTTGTCGCGAGCGGTTGCCGAGTGCCGGAATATATCATCGTTTTTCCAGACGATCACATCGCCGACATGCAGCTCGGCAGGCGGCGAGCCGAATTTCATGCCCGCGATGGTGATCTGATACTCCGTCGCCGATGCAACCCCGTTGCCCGCCCAAAGCAGCACAGACAGCAGCGGAAGCGATTTCATGAGCGAGCCCATTCCTAAGCCTATTTGATCATCGAAGCCAGATGCTCGGCATGCACCTGATGTTCCTTGAACAGGGTCAGGCCCGTTTCCAGCAGCGATTTGAGCTCTTTATTCTGCGCCGAAGGGATCAAGGTGTTGGCAAGCGCGTCGTTGACCGACTTGTGATAGGCAACTTCGTTTTCGACATAAGCCTTGTCGAATGCTGCGCCTTTGAGTGTCTCCAGCGTCTTCAGTTCCTTATTCGCCTGTGTCGACAGGGACTGGCTGACCGGGTTGTCTTCGGGTGTCACTTTCAGCTTCTTGACGAGGGCGAGCGCCTGGTCGTTGACGGCCTTGTGGTCGCGCTCCATGGTTTTGGCGAAAGCGATGACTTCGGCATTCTTGCTTTTCTTCAGCGCCTGCTCTGCTGCCGTGACATCGATCTGCCCTGCCGTATAGGCGACGTGGGCGATCTGAGGATCGGTCGGCTTGGCGTCGGCGGCGATCGAAGCCGTGCCGAGCGATGCCGCCATCAGGGTGGCGCCGAGAATTCGTTTCAACATGATCTGTCTCCCTTGTGTCGTGACCGAATGCCTTCCGGCGGCAACGGTGATGCGCCTTCGGAAGCGAACGTTGGATGCAGGTTTGTCGAAAAGGTTCCCGGAAATTTCGGACACGGAAAGGGCGCTTGTCATCAATGTCGGTCGCCGACGCGTCAGCCTTTGCCGAGAAAGCGCTGAAGCACGATGGCGTGGTTATGATGCAGATCTTTCGCCCCGTAGAGAAGCGTCGCGTCAGCTTGCCGGATCTGGCGTTTGCTGGCTGAGCCGATACAGGCAATGAGAGGCGGCGCCCAAAATCGCATGGATCCGACGAAGCGCTTTGAAAGCCAGTCGATGACGGATTTCGGGAAAAGCGTCAGGCAGGCGGATATCGTACCCTGCACAAGGCCGGCATAGAGTGGCAATGGCATGGCGTGCGCGCGGTTGGCAAAAACCGCCCAGCTGCCCATTGCCAAAAAGGCGAAGAGAACATGTACGACGCTGCCGCGGAGTAGCCGGTGCAGTGCATTCGGCATCACAGCGACCACCCGTGGCGTACCAGATGGTGCAACAGGTCAGAGACCGTTCTTCATCGCAGCGCGCAACGTATCGTTGATACGATCCTGCCAGCCAGCGCCATTTTCCTGGAAAAAGGCAAGCACATCACTGTCGATCTTGAGCGAAACAAGCTCCTTGACATTTGGCAATGCTGGCCGCTCAACAGCTTGTTCCGCCTTCTTCTTCGCGGGTTTGAACAATGCTTCGGCAGCATCCATTGGATTGACAGGTCGGCGAGGCGGGTTTGCCATGGTTGTCACTTTCTATTGTCTATCGGAGCGACGTGTGAGCGGCATACGTGATGTCGGCCGCTTCGTCGACTATATATCTTGTTTTACGAGAGGGCGATTTAGCCGACCTGCTCGGTCGCCGGCGTGCCGGGCGACAGGTCGTCGTATGGAGCGATGTCTGGTCCTGGCTCCCCCGTCAGCATCGTGAAGGCCTGGCGGCGACGTATCAAAGGGGAAGGCTGATAACCGTCCCTCAATCGCCCATCAAGCCAGTCATATCGAAGACAGCGGCGTTGTCTTGAACCTCGCGCAGCCCCTTGTAGGACGCATGGCGGAGATTGCCGTCATCGGTCCAGCCGCGAAACTCGATCTCGGCAATCAGCGTCGGCTGGACGAAGACGAGGCGCTTGCCCTTCAAGGGAACGACCGGCCGGCTCGTCTTCAGCCGGTCCAGCGTCTTTTTCAGGTGTTCAGCATCCCTGGCAGTGAAACCAGTCCCCACCGACCCCACGTAAACCCAGTCGAAGCCTTGTCTGCCGGCCACAAGCAGGCTGCCGATGCCGCCGCGGGCGGATGCTGACTGCTCATAACCGACGATCATGAAGCTCTCGCTCTGGACGCACTTGATCTTCAGCCAGTCGCCCGTGCGGCCACTGCGGTAGGGCCGGTCGCGATGTTTGGCAATGATGCCTTCCAGATGACGATGGCAGGCGTGCTCGAGGAGGTCTTCGGCCGGCAGGTCTACTTCTTCGGAGATGCGGATCGTCTGATCATCGCCGTCAGGTATCAGGTCTTCAAGCAGGTGCCGGCGTACGTCAAGCTCGGTGCCTGTCAGATCGTGTCCATCGAGATAGAGAAGGTCGAAGGCAACGAGGATTGACTCGGTCGACGCCCGCTTGCCGCCCCGCCCGCCGAGCGAACGTTGCAGGGCGCCAAAATCCGATCGACCGTGATCGTCGAGTACGACGGCCTCGCCATCGAGAATGGCGGTCGTTGCCCCCAGCTCTTTTGCCGCCGCGGCAATGGTGGGGAAGCGATGGGTCCAGTTATGTCCGCCGCGGGTGATGACCCGCACGCCCTTCGGCTCAATATGGATTGCCAATCGATAGCCATCCAACTTCACCTCATAGAGCCAATCCGGCCCCACGGGCACGGTCGGCTTCAGCAGTGCGAGGCAAGGCTCGATGCGCGACGGCATTGGATCGAAGGGCAGGCTAGGCTGGTCGGGATCGCGCTTGCGGATCGGACGAGACTGCAGCGTTGGGTGAGATTCGTCGAGCAAGGGCAGAATTGGGCGGCGCGGGCGCGTCATGATCAGGCCTAGCGCCTTCCGGGGCGGTTTTCCGCTTCGACCGACTTGCGCAGGGCATCCATGATGTTGATGACATTGCTTGGTGCCGGCTCTTGCTTTTCCTTGGACTTGGACGTTGTCCTGCTCGGCTTTTTCATCTGCTTCTTCTTCGCGTCGATGATATCGAGGAGCTTGTCCTGAACCGGATCGGAAACCATCTTCGGGCTCCAGTGCTGCGTCTGCTTTTTGATCAGCTGCTGGACAAGCGGCATCATTTCGCTGTCGGCAGGCTGGTCATCGACTTTCTCGAAATAGATCTCGGCATCTCGCACCTCATCCCCATAACGCAGCGTCCAAAGTACGATGCCCTTGCCGCGTGGCTCCAGCATGACGGCGCGTTCCCGCCTTGAGATTACAAGTCTTGATATGCCGACCATATTCTCGGCGGCCATGGCATCGCGGATGACCGAAAATGCCTCCTGGCCGACCGGATCGTCCGGAGAAAGATAGTAGGGCGTATCGAGCCAGATCCAGTCGACGCCGTCGCGCGGTGCGAAAACTTCGATGTCGATCGTCTTGGTACTGTCGAGTGCAACGTTTTCGAGTTCCTCGTCTTCCAGAATGACATACTCGTTCTCGCCGCGTTGATAGCCCTTCACCTCGTCCTCGTCCCTCACCTCCTTGCCGGTGACGGAATCGACATAATGGCTGACGACGCGGTTCTGCGTCTCTCTGTTCAAAGTGTGGAAGCGGACCTTCTCATTTTCCGACGTCGCCGGCATCATCTGCACTGGGCAGGTGACGAGCGAGAGCTTGAGGTAGCCTTTCCAGTGGGGACGAAGGGCCATCGAATCCTCCAATCAGCTGGCGCGGCGGTGTTGAGCGGCGCCGGTGCCACGCGACTTCGCCGATGTCGCACGCGCTGATTTCTGGCGACCTTTTCCGGCATTGGCGTTAGCTGCAGTGCGCTTGCTCTTGGCGGGCGCGGACATTCCGGCACTTTCACGCAGCGCCTGAAGCAGGTCGCTGGGCTTGGATGCCGGGGGCGTCCTCTTCTTCGGCAGCGTCCGGCCCTCAATCTTAGCTTTCACCAGCTCTGCCACCGCCGCCTCATAGCGGTCGTCGAACTGCTTGGGATCAAATTGGCCTTTTTTCGTGTTGATGATGTGTTTGGCGAGCTCCAGCATCTCACCTTCGATCTTCAGGTCCGGCATTTCCTCGAAAGCCTTTTGCGACGAGCGGACTTCATAGTCATAGTTCAAGGTGGAGCCGACCAAGCCGTTGCCGTGCGGCCGAATGAGAACGGTGCGCAGACGCCGGAACAACACCGTGCGAGCAATTGCAGCAACCCTGGCCTTTTTCATGCCGTCGCGCAGCAGCTTGTAGGCGTCGCCGCCCAACTTGTCGGGAGCAAGGTAATAGGGCTTGTCGAAATAGACATCGTCGACTTCATCGCAGGGAATGAACGCCTCGACCGTAAGTGTCTTGTCGCTGTTCGGAATTGCGGACGCGACTTCGTCGGGTTCAAGCACGACATATCGCCCGTCCTCGATCTCGAAACCTTTGACCTGATCCTCGCGCTCGACGGGATCGCCGGTTTCACTGTCGACGAATTCGCGCCGAACACGATTGCCGGTTTTTCGGTTCAGAGTGTTGAAGGCGATCCGCTCGGAGGAGGATGCCGCAGTGTAGAGCGCGACAGGAAACGCGACTTCTCCAAACTTGATGTAACCTTTCCAATTCGCCCGCGGGGCAACCATCTGCGCGACTCCCTCACACAACCAACGCGATTCAACTGAATCACGTGGCAAATTGTTCCGAGTCGAAACGAATCCAAATTCAATGACTTAACGAGTGGAGATCTCCCGTATTCCGAGTCTGGAGATGTTATTGTTTCGATGACTCTTTTTGTCGCGACGTGCGTTTGAACGAGGCGGCAACCACCAGGATATATCCGGCTTCACCGCCAGCATTGCTCAACGGGCGCTGTACTTCGCGTCGAGATCATCCATGGCCTTGACGTTACCGGCAGAACGGCCGTTCTCGTCGAAGGTCTGGGCAAGAAACGCATCAGCGATAGACTTTGCAAGCTCCGTTCCGATGACGCGGGCTCCCATGGTGATGATCTGCGCATTGTTGGAGAGAGCGGCACGCTCGGCGGAATAGGTGTCGTGCGTCAGGGCGGCGCGGATGCCAGGTACCTTGTTGGCCGAGATGCAGACGCCGATGCCGGTGCCGCAAACGAGGATCGCCTTGTCGTAGGTGCCGTCGATGACGCCTGAGGCGACGCGATCCGAGAGGTTGGCATAGAAAGGATCGGCACCGGCGCTGGTGCGCGAGACCTCGTAGACGTCAAAGCGGTCCTTCAGATGGTCGGCCAGAACCTTGGCGAGGCCTTCGCCGGCGCTGTCTCCTGCAATGGCAAGCTTCATTTTCCTTCTCCTCAGAGTTTGGCGGCGCATTTGGCCAGAATGTCGAGGTAACCTTCGACATTCCAGGCCGAACGGCCGATGAAGAGCCCGTCGATATGCGGGCTCGAGATCAATTCTTCGCAGTTCTGCGGGTTGACCGACCCGCCATAAAGGCAGGGGATCTTCCGGCCTAGCACAGCTTCGGCAACGGCGATGATTTCAGACTGGCGGGCATCCGCATAATCCGCAGTCGCCGGGATGCCCTTCTCGCCGATCGCCCAGACCGGCTCGTAGGCCAGCAGGATTTCGGCGCCTTTCTGGTCGCCAGAAAGTTTCGAAAGCGCGCCGCGCACCTGGGTCGCGAGGATGTCGGCGGCCTTTCCGCTTTCGCGGTCGGAAAGCGTCTCGCCAATGCAGATCAGCGGAATGAGACCGTGGCGAACCGCTGCTTCGGTCTTCAGCCCCACTGTCTCGTCGGTCTCTCCAAAATGTTCGCGCCGCTCGGAATGGCCGAGTTCGACGAGATCGAGATTGCAGTCCTTCAGCATTACGGGCGAGACTTCGCCGGTCCAGGCGCCCTGGTCGGCCCAATGCATGGTCTGCGCGCCGACCTTCACCGAGGTCTTGGCAAGCATCGCCTTGATCTCGCGCACGGCCGTGAAAGACGGAATGACGAAGCGCTGGATACGCGGATCGCGTGCGGCATCGGCAGCTTCGAGACCGCGGGCGAAATGCTCGGCTTCAGCAAGCGTCTTGTTCATCTTCCAACTGGTGCCAATCCAGAAGCGCGGCTTTTCGGTCATGTCGGATCCTGCGTTGATGCGATGGTGAGCGTAATGCCCGCCTGCTCGAATTCCTCCAGGACAGCAGCATCGGGTGCGCTGTCGGTGATAACGGCGTCGAAGTCGGCCAGATCCGCCATGAGATGCAGGGCGGTGTGGCCGATGCGCTGATGATTGACCAGAAGGCAGGTCCTGGTCGACGACGCGATCATTGCCCGCTTGGCGCGCACGACATTATCGTCCATGTGATAGGCCCGCGCGCCGCTGACGGCCGGCGTCGAAATGAAGGCGATGTCGGCCCTCAGCCGCGACAATGCCTCCTCGGTGACGACGCCGAGATAGGCGTTGAATTTCGCCGAGTAGATGCCGCCAAGCGCGATCAAGGTGATGCCGGTTTCGCCTTTCAGCCGCTCCATGATCGCCGCATTGTTGGTGATCAACGTCAGCGGCCGCTTCTGCAGCAGCATTTCCCCGAGCACGGCCGCCATCGAGCCGTCGTTCACCATCACCGTCATCCCCGGCTCGACCAGTTCCAGCGCGGTCTCAGCCATAGCCAGCTTGGCCTCGTTGCCCTGGCGCTCGCGAATGCGGAAATCGCTTTCGAACTGCGTTCCGGCATCAATGGTCGCGCCGCCGCGAACCTTGCGCAGGACGCCGGCCTGCTCGAGATCGTCGAGATCGCGATGGATCGTCATCTTTGACACGGTGAAGCGATCGGCAAGGTCGTCGAGATCGACGGTCTTGTTTTCGACGAGCAGGGTGACGATCAACTGCTGCCGCTCTTCCCGCCTCATCCCGCTCTCCCACCCTCGTTGATGTTAAGATAACGAAGTATGCGTGATAATCAACATTTATTATGTTATTTTGCGATAAAATGTTGTTGTTTTCCCTACTCCAGCAGCGCCTGCGCAGTTCGCTCGTCGGTGATCAGCCCGAAAAGGCGGCGGCTATTCAGAATTGCCCGGACGGCCGCCACTTTCGACTGTCCGCCCGCCAGCGCCACAAGCCGCTCTTTCTTGGTCTTGGGGAAAGACGCAGAGAGCGTGCGCGCCGTCAGCGCAGTGTCGAGGATATGGCCGTCGGCGTCGAAAAAATGTCCGAGGATTTCGCCGACGCCGCCTGCGGCGGCGATGTCGTCAATTTCACCGGGTTCGACCATGCCGGACAAAACCAGTTGCGCCTCGGCATCGACAGTTCCCAGGCCGACGAGCTTCAGATCGGCATTATTGGCAAGATCGAAGACCTCCTTGACGGCACGCTGCGCCTTCAGCACTTCGCGGTCCTCGCCGGTATTGGCGAAAAAGGGAACCGGCATGACATAGGCATGGGCGCCGGTCTTTTCGGCGATGCGATGCATCACATCATAGGGATTGGCGCCATAGTTTCGTGTCAGCCCCCCAAGCAACGAGACGAAGCGCAGGTTCTTCGCGCTCACCCTCGGCATATATTGGACGGCAGCGGAAAGCGTGCGGCCATGACCAAGGCCGATGACCGGGTTGTCGCCGCGCTCGATCTCGCGCTTGAGATAGCCGGCGCCGGCATGGCCGAGTGCGCGCAGCGGCAAGCCTTCTTCGCCGAGATCGGGTGCGACCTCGCAATATTGAAGTCCGAACCGTTCCGAAAGCCGCATCTCCAGCTCGACGCATTCGACGATATCCCCGTCGATGGTGACTTTGACGACGCCATCGGCGACCGCTCTGGCGATCAGACGATGGGCCTTTACCGACGGTACGCCAAGACGGCGAGCGACGTCGGACTGCGTCAGGCCACCGGCATAGTGAAGCCAGGCAGCACGCACGGCAAGCGTATCATCGGCGTCCGTCATCACGGCTCCTTTTCGAAGGTCATGCGGCGATTCCGCCGTATCGCAGTGCTGCCTTTTAAAGATCTCCGCCTCAGATGTTCAAGTCGGCGACGCCGGTGTCGATATGCGGCGCCCAGAAGGCGACGCTTTCGGCGATCTGCGGGATGACCCGGCGATCGTTCGGCTCGCGTTCCTTGAAGGAGAGTTCCAGGCAGATTTCATTGTCTTTTGCTCCACCTTCGGCCAGCGCCTGGAGCAGCGGTGCCGGCTGGATGCGGCCCTTGGCGTTGAATTCGGCGGTGAAGGGCCGGTGCCCGCCCTTGTCCATCAAGCTCTGTTTGATGTGAATGATCGGCGATACCGGCGGGACGGCGCGTGCCCAGGCATAGGGGTCGTAGTCATCGGGATCGGCGGAGGTGATGTCGCCATGATCGATATCCGCCATCATCCACATCGGGATGGCCATTGCGGCTGATGTCAGCCGCTCCTGCAGCGACAGGCAGGCGCCGATCGTCTCGCCGAACTCGCGGCCGATGCTCATCGGTTCCCAGAACATGTAGGAGAGACCTGCGGCACGCGCGTGCTCGGCGACATCGGCCCAACAATCGATGGCGATCTTGATCATTTCCTCGCGTCTGGCCGGATCGTCGAAGTCCTTATAGGTGAAGATCGCAAATTGCGTGCCGACCGAGTGGCCGCCGAGATCGGCGGTAATGTCGGCAAAGGTCTTGAACCAATCGACGTAGTAGCGACGCACATCGGCATCCGGATGTCCAAAATGGTTGAGGCGGCCATAGGGGCCGGTCATACCCGAGGTGACCCGCACGCCGGTGCGCTTCAGGGCAGCAATCATCGTGCGCGTCAGGCGACTAACCACTGGCGCCTGCCAGCTCGGATTGATGAATTCGTGGGTCAGTTGGAGGTCGCGGATCCGCAAATCACGCGCGACCGTATCGATCAGATCGTCTGGGTCGGCAAAGCGGTTCACCAGCGGATTGGTGTTGAGCGAAAGGGTCAGCGGCATGGCGGCATCCTTCAGGCGGCGGCAAGGCGGGTTGAAGCAAACCACTCGCCAAACGCCGCGCGCTCCGCTTCGTTCAGATGGAGGTAGTGTTTGGTGCGGCGAAAGAGGATGTCGTCTGCCGTTTCGGCCCACTCCGTGGCGACGAGATAGCGGGCCTCAGCCTCATAGAACTGTCCGCCGAAATGCCGCCCGAGCCCTTCTATGCCAGTCGCGCCGGCAACCACATTCCTGGCGCGGGCGCCATAGAGACGGCCATAGTGATGCACGAGCTTGCGCGGCATCCAGGGATAGATATCGCGCAGGCTGTTGGCGAAGCTCTCGTAGTCGGCATTCGGAATTTCGCCGCCCGGTAGCGGCGCTTTCTCCGTCCAGTCGCCTCCCATGTTCGGGAAGATGTGCTTCAGGCGCTGCATGCCGCGTTCGGCGAGTTCGCGGAATGTGGTGATCTTGCCGCCGAAGACGTTGAGCAGCGGAGCGCCGCCGGTCTCGTCGAGATCGAAGACATAGTCGCGGGTAACGGCCGACGGGTTGCCCTTGCCATCGTCAAACAGCGGGCGCACGCCGGAGAAGCTGTGCAGCACGTCGTGGCGACGCAGCTTTTCCTTGAAGTAGCGATTGACCGCCTGGAGCAGATACTCGATTTCCGTCTCGTCGGCGGCAACATCCTCGGCCCGGCCTTCGTACGCGATATCGGTCGTCCCGATCAGCGCCTTGTCGCCCTCGTAGGGATTGATGAAAATGACGCGTTTGTCGTGGTTCTGCACCAGATAGGCATTGGCGCCCGCCCAGAACTTCGGCACGATGATGTGGCTGCCCTTGACGAGGCGGACGTTGCGGCCGGAATTCGAACCGGCGACGCGATTGATGATGTCCATTACCCAGGGGCCCGCGCAGTTCACCAGACATTTGGCACGGAAGGTTCGCGTCTCTCCCGTGGCGTTGCTTTTGGTGACGACAGTCCAACCGCCATTCTCGCGGCGGGCCGACACGGCGGGCGAGCGGGTCAACACCAAGGCGCCGTTTTCCGCTGCGCTCAGCGCATTCAAGGTCACGAGGCGGGCGTCGTCGACCCAGCAATCGGAATATTCAAAGCCGCGTGTGTATTGATCGAGGATCGGCGTGCCTTCCGGGTCGCGGAGCAGGTTGAGCGTGCGGGTCCCGGGCAGCTTCTTGCGGCCGCCGAGATGATCATAGAGAAAGAGGCCGAGCCGCACGAGCCATGCTGGTCGATCCTCAGGGCTGTGCGGCAGGACGAAGCGCATCGGCCAGATGATGTGCGGCGCGGCGTTGAGCAGCACTTCACGCTCGATCAGCGCCTCGCGCACCAGGCGGAATTCGTGATATTCGAGGTAACGCAAACCGCCATGCACCAGCTTGCCCGAACGCGACGAGGTTCCCTGTGCCAGATCGTCCTTTTCGCACAGCACGACCTTCAGGCCGCGGCCGGCAGCATCGCGTGCTATCCCCGCGCCGTTGATGCCTCCGCCGATGACGAAGAGATCCAGGAGTTCGGGTTCGGTCATGTCATGCTCCTTCGATGCCTGCTGCATCAGATTTAGGCGCCCACCGGCGACGTCGCTGCGGCTTCGGCAAGCTTGTCCCAAGCAGGCGCCATTGCTTGGCGCACATCGGCATAGGCAGAAAAGAGCCGGTCGAACCGGTGAGCCTCGCTGGCATCCGGCGTCTCCGGATCGCCGAGCAGCGGCGTCACCCAGTCGGCAATGCAATCGTCCATGCTGGAATAGACGCCGACAGCCACCGCGGCCATCATCGCCACGCCGGCCGCCCCCGTCTCCTCGCGGCGCGACTGGCGGATCGGTGCGTTAACGGCGGCCGAGAGTGAGCGGCGAAGGGCGACGGAGCGTGTTGCCCCGCCCGTGACCCGCAGCTCTTCGGGCATCGCGCCCATCGCCGCGTAGCAGTCTCGGGTGGCAAGCCCCAACCCTTCGACCACGCCGCGCAGCAGATCGGGGAAGCTGTGACGCATCGAAAGCCCGGTGAAGCCCGCGCGCGCATTGGCGTTGACGAAAGGCCCACGTTCGCCCGCTTCGGAAATGTAGGGATGGTAGAGCACCGCTCCCGGTCGGCTTTCTGCAAACCAGCCGTCGATACGCGCAATGAGGTCTGCATGCGAAGCAGGCTTGCCTGCCTCGGCCATCAGATAGGCGGCAACGCCGAGGATCCAGTCTATGTTGATCGTGGCGCCCATATTCGTCTGGACCTGGGTGACGATGCCGGGGATGGGCAGGGCGATCACATAGCCGGTGCCCTCACTATTGAGCTGAACGTCGGCAACGGACTTGGCGCGCAAGTGCACGCCGGTGGAGCCGATCGTCGAGCAGGCGGCGTTGCGAGCGCCGCTGCGCACGCCTGCGCCAAGCGCCGTCATCACCATGTCGACATAACCGAGGCAGACCGGCGTTCCGGCAAGAAGCCCGCAGGCCTCCGCCGCCTCTGGTGTCAGCTTGTGGCTGATCTCGCTGCCGTCGATGATTTCGGGCAGGAGCCCGCGTCTATGGTCAAGACCGAGCGCGTCGATCACGACGGCATCATACTGGCGCGTTCTGAAATTGCCGAAGGTGAAACTTGCCTCCGATGGATCGGTTGCCCGCACGCCTGTAAGGTTGAGATAGAGCCAGTCCTTGCAGTGCAGCGCCGCCTCTGCCCGATCGAGAAGATCCGGCGTGAAGCGGTCCATATGGGCAAGTTGCGCGCCCTGCTGGCAAGTGTTGAGACCGGTGCCCGTCGCCTCGAAGCGGGCACGGTTCTGCGTTCCGCCGGTAAGCGACGTGACTGTCGGCGCGGCACGCGCGTCGAGCCACAGCCAGGCATCGGCAACCGGCCTATTGCCGCGGCCGACGAGCCAGGTGCCATCGCCCTGTCCGGTGACGGCGATGGCTGCGGTGCGGGATGCAAGATCAGGGACTTTTTCGCCAAGGCCACGCAACGCGCTGGCGCAATCGAGCCAGGTCTGATCGAGCGACTGCGTCGCCGAGCCATCGTCTCCGGTGGCGTATCGGTTGCGAACGGAGGCCGTGGCAATCTGGCGTCCGGACGGATCGAAGGCGACGGCCTTGATGACCGAGGTGCCGGCATCTATGCCAATGATGATCTTCCGGGTCGATGTCATCGCAGGCCTATCTCGCCACCATTGCAAGCGCCGCGGCGGACAATACGCGCATCAAATTCATCTGAAGTCCTCCCGATCCCTAAACTCATCTGGGATGATGCATCCGACTGCCAACTTCGGCCCTTCCACGGGTAACGGCAAGCGCGCCGCCTTTGACAAGTTCCAGATCTGGCACGCAGCCGAAACCTCGCTGAGCTCGTTCGAAAACATAACATAACGATACCACAATTCCAGTAAGATTTTTCTAGCGATGTAATTTTTTTCATTTAAAATGGAGGAGCAAGGAGTTTACTGCCGCGCTGTCGAGCTATCGGCGTGGGGCATCGAAAACGATAGTGCGCGCAATGATCGATCTGTGAATTTTTGAACGGAAATCAGATAGATGATTGCATCGCTCGACCGAATGACAAGTGTAAAGGCGACTGCATTTTCTGCCACTTTTTGCTGCGCCGCAGCGTGATGAACAAGATGTGAGTCCGTGCCTTTTGGTCAAGTTGCTGCGATAGTGCCGTTGACAGTTCGTAAAATTTATAACATCATTTCTGGCATAAGTAACATATTTCTATCACGGAAGTGGGTTCCTGATGGAGAATTTGCAGAGCCAGGCGGTTGGAGGAGACAGTCGCCGGTCTTGTTGAGGAGGCTTCCAATGCGAATTTTCGTCCAAAGTTGCGCTCTTGCGGGTGGCCCGCCGGCTTCTGTTCCGGTGCGGCGCAATGCTTCAGCCCGCCTGCGATCATCGTCGCGCTAACCCTCTCCATCTCGCCATTCCAAGCCAAGGCCGTCCGGACATGAGTACATCGCCCGATTATCCAGCATCAAAGCCGAGCAGCGGCAATCGCGGGCTCCTTGTCAGCGCGGCGTTGGCGGTCATCGTCGTTGCAGCGATCGCGTTCGATACGGCGGTCGTCAGGATCGGTTCCGAAAACGATGCCCGCCAGCAGGCATTCTCTCCGGAAACCTTCGGCGCCGAGCAGTTCCCGAAGATCAAGGCAAATGTCGAGGAACGGGCGATTGCAGCCGCCGATCTCGCGGCCGCCATTGCCGCCGACAAGAAGGCGGCGGCCGAGAAATACGGCACTGCGACGAGCACTGGACCGGTCATTCCCGTCACGCTGACCGGCGTTTTCGGCGCCCGCAAGTCGAACACCAACGAAATGAAGATCGATGGGTTGCCTCCCGAGACGGCGGTCCGTGTCCAGACCGGCCCTGCGGTCAACGGCACGGACCTCCGCGATGCAACCGGCACCATCGAATTCGGCCAGTTTACCAACCAGATCCAGTATCAGGATGCCGGCTCGGCCATCAATAACGAGATGAAGAAATCGGTTTTCGCGGGCCTGGATGCTGACGCGCTGGACGGAAAACAGGCGACCGTGGTCGGCGTCTTCAAGCTCATCAACCCGAAGAACTGGCTCGTCACGCCGGTGAAGGTCGAGCTCAAATGAGCCAGCCGCAACGCAGCAACGGCGCGAAAGGCGAGGTCGTCCTCGCTGCCCGCAATATCGCAAAATCCTACGGCAACGTTCACGCCCTCAAGGGAGTGAACTTCGACATCCATCGCGGCCAGGTCACAACGCTGTTCGGGGAGAACGGCGCGGGCAAGTCGACCTTGATGAAGATCCTTTCGGGTGTCGCGCAGCCAAGCTCCGGCGAGATCATTCTCGACGGCTCGCCGATCAGCTTTACTTCGTCCACCCATGCGCGCGAGTGCGGGATCTCCATCATTCACCAGGAACTCAGCCTGGCCCCCAATCTCAGTGTTCGCGACAATATTTTCATGGGCCGGGAGATCATCAAAGGCGGTGTCGTCGACTTCGCTGAAGAGGCGCGTCAGACCCGCGCGCTGATGGAAGAGCTCGAGGAAGACATCGATCCGCTGACGCGCGTCGAGGATCTTCGCCTCGGCCAGCAGCAGATTGTCGAGATTGCCCGGGCGCTCTCCGTCAACTCGCGCATCCTGATCATGGACGAGCCGACCTCGGCGCTGAGCGCGACCGAGGTGGAAGTGCTCTTCAAGGTCATCCACGACCTGACGAGCCGAGGCGTGTCGATCGTCTACATCTCGCATCATCTGGAAGAGGCGCTGCAGATCACCAATCACGCCGTCGTTCTGCGCGACGGAAACATGACGGCCTATGCCGAGCGCAAGGATATCGATCTCGAATGGATCGTCCGCAACATGGTCGGCGAGAATTTCGACCTCGGCAGCCCGCCGGAAGGCCACCCGTTCGGAAACGTCTCGCTTTCCATCGAAAATCTCAGTGTCCCCGGCCCCTCCGGCGCTGCCTATAATGCAGTCGATCGTCTGTCTCTTAAGGTGCGTGCCGGCGAAATCGTCTGCATCTACGGGCTAATGGGCGCCGGGCGCACGGAACTGCTCGAGTGTATTGCCGGACGTCTGCGCGCAAGTGGCGGACAGGTTCTGCTCGAAGGACAGGACGTCAGTGGGCTCAGCATCGCCGGGCGCATTGCCAGCGGTCTCGTGCTCGTGCCCGAAGATCGCCAGCGCGACGGCCTCGTCCAGACGATGACGGTCGGCTCCAATCTGTCGCTTGCTAGTATCCGCGCCTTCACCAAAGGGATTTTCACCTCCGGCCATCGGGAGCGCGATCTCGTCAATGACGCGATCCGGCGGGTGCATGTGAAAACCGATGGCGGTGCAGCTTCGATCGGCTCGCTCTCCGGCGGCAACCAGCAGAAGGTCGTCATCGGCAAGATGCTGGCAACCCAGCCGAAGGTCATCCTGCTCGATGAGCCAAGCCGCGGCATCGATATCGGCGCCAAGGCGGAAGTTTTCAAGTTGCTCGCGGAGCGCGCCAAGCAGGGATTGGCGGTCATCTATTCGACGTCCGAAGTCAATGAATGCCTGAGCATCGCGCACCGCATCATCGTCATGCATCGCGGCAGGATATCGGCCGAGTTCGGCTCGGATGTCACCAAGGAAAAGATCATGGCCGCCTCCGGCGAAGCCGTGGTCGCGCACTAGCCTGAGTATGGAGCACTGATTATGTCAGTCACGAACGTCACCGAAAAGAAATCAGTTTCCAGCGGGCCGAAGCGCAATACCAATATCGTGCGTCTCATCCTGGAGGGACGGGCCTTCTTCGCGCTGATCGTCATCATCGCGGTCTTCTCGTTCCTGTCGCCCTATTACTTCACGCTGAACAACTTCCTGATCATGGCGTCGCACGTCGCGATCTTCGGCATTCTGGCGATCGGCATGCTGCTCGTCATCCTGAACGGCGGCATCGACCTTTCGGTCGGTTCGACGCTTGGGCTTGCAGGCTGCATCGCCGGTTTCCTGATGCAGGGCGTCACGCTCACCTATTTCGGCGTCATTCTCTATCCGCCGGTTTGGGCCGTCGTCGTCATCACATGTGCGCTCGGTGCGCTGGTCGGTGCGGTCAACGGCGTGCTGATCGCCTATCTCAAGGTGCCGGCCTTCGTCGCCTCGCTCGGCGTGCTCTACGTGGCCCGCGGTATCGCGCTTTTGATGACCAACGGCCTGACCTACAACAATCTCGGCGGCCGTCCGGAACTCGGCAATACCGGCTTCGACTGGCTCGGCTTCAACCGGCTCGCAGGCATTCCGATCGGGGTCATCGTGCTTGCGGTTCTCGCGATCGTTTGCGGCATCGTGCTGAGCCGCACCGCCTTCGGCCGCTGGCTCTACGCCTCAGGTGGTAACGAGCGTGCCGCCGACCTCTCCGGTGTCCCGGTCAAGCGCGTGAAGATCATCGTCTATGTGCTTTCGGGCGTCTGTGCTGCGATTGCCGGCCTGGTCCTCTCCTCGCAGCTGACCTCAGCCGGTCCGACGGCAGGCACAACCTACGAACTGACGGCGATCGCAGCCGTGGTCATCGGCGGCGCGGCGCTGACCGGCGGCCGCGGTACGGTCCGCGGCACCATGCTCGGCGCCTTCGTCATCGGCTTCCTTTCGGACGGCCTCGTGATCATCGGCGTCTCGGCCTACTGGCAGACCGTATTTACCGGCGCCGTGATCGTTCTCGCCGTCCTCATGAACAGCATCCAATACGGCCGCCGGGTCAAATCGTCCTGACGGCTGAGACCGAAACTTATCCACGACGGCAGGCTGGAGTCCAGAAAGCCGATTGGGGAAAGCAACGCCGGATCACCGGCAATAACTGAGCTCACGAATGGGAGAGAGACTATGTTTAAGAAAGGCATGCGCATACTTCTGGCCGCCGCGGCCGTAGCACCGCTTCTGGCAAGCTCGGCTTGGGCAGCGGGTATGATGACGATCATCGTCAACGATCCGTCGAATCCCTATTGGCTGACGGAAGGCAATGTCGCCAAGGCAACCGCCGAAAAGCTGGGCTACACGGCCTCGGTCAACGCCCACAAGGGTGACACCAATACCGAAAGCAACCTGATCGATACGGCGATCACCAACAAATCGGTGGCGATCATCCTCGACCCGGCAAACGCCGACGGTTCCGTCGGTGCGGTCAAGAAGGCCGTTGCTGCCGGCATCCCGGTCATCCTCGTCAACGCCGAAATCAACCAGGAAGGCCTGGCGAAGGCGCAGCTTGTTTCCAACAACGCACAAGGTGCCGCCCTCGGCGCGCAGCAATGGGTCGAAGCAATCGGCGACAAGGGCAACTATGCCGAACTCTTCGGCGCACCGTCAGACAACAACGCGGCAACGCGGTCGAATGGCTACGAAACTGTCCTTTCGCAGTATCCGGATCTGAAGAAGGTCGCCAAGGAAGTTGCCAACTGGGACCGCACCCAGGGCCACAACAAGATGCAGTCCATGCTGCAGGCCAACCCGGATATCGTCGGCGTCATCTCGGGCAATGACGAAATGGCGCTCGGTGCGATCGCCGCACTCAAGGAAGCCGGCAAGCTCGCCAATGTGAAGGTCGGCGGCTTCGACGGTTCGCCGGATGCCGTTGCCGCCATCAAGGCGGGCGAACTCCAATACACCGTCCTCCAACCGGTTGCCGTCTTCTCCGAAGAAGCCGTCAAGCAGGCAGACAATCTGATCAAGACGGGTAACACGGGTGCCAAGAGCGAAAAACAGCTCTTCGATTGCCTGTTGATCACCAAGGACAACATCGACAAGTACACTGGCCCGTTCGTTCTGGCGCAGTAAACGGTAAAGGGGCGCTCGTTAGAGCGCCCTCATTTTCATGCTGGAAGCGATGGCCCACGATCCAACCGCCGGTTGCGCTTCGCCTTTTTGCCTTGGCGCGGCAATCACTGTACGAAGCTGGGATCCATAATTCAGCGACAGGGGTGACCCGTGACACAGAAGACCAGCCGGGACGACGATCTGTTGGACCAGCTCACCAGCGACAGCCGGCAGACGCGCCAGATCGCGCGCCGCCGCATGATTGCAGAGGCCGTGATGGGTGAAGGCTCGATGCGGATTGAAGACCTGACCGACCGCTTTGGGATCAGCCTGATGACGGCTCATCGCGATGTCGATGAACTCGTCAGCCGCGGCCTCTTCAGGAAGACGCGCGGTATCGTCACGGCGGCGGCGACCAATCTCATCGAATCCAGCGACGTCTATCGCTCGCACCGTCAGTCGGCCGAAAAGAAGCTGATCGCCGAGGCGGCAATGCAGTTCGTCGAACCGGGGCAGGCGATCTTTTTCGATGACTCGACCACGGTTCTTCAGATGGCGGCGCATCTGCCTTCGAAGGCGCCGGTCACGGCAATTACCAATTCCCTGACTCTGATGAATGCGCTGACGGGCCTGCACGACGTGACGCTGCTCGCCCTCGGCGGCCAGTATTACAATTGGTGCAATGCCTTCATGGGTCGCATGACCATCAACGAGATCAAGGCTCTCAGGGCAGATGTCGCGTTCATCTCGATGTCGGCGATCAGCGATGGCACGGTGCTGCACCAGTCTCCTGAAACAGTCGATACCAAGCGCGCCATGTTCGACTGTTCCGTAAAACGCATCCTGCTTGCCGATCATACCAAGTTCGAACGGCGCGCACTCCACAGTTTCGCAGCACTGGATGAGTTCGACGTCGTTATCGTCGACGACAAGACCCAGCCGGTGCACATAGACCGCATGCGGTCCAGAGATATCAACGTGGTCATCGCCAGGGGCGCCGGAGGGCGCTCCTGACGGCGCCGGCCGTTGCCCCTCATGAGGTAAATTTAAATGCCGACACTGCTCGGGATCGATAGTGGTTTGACAGTCACCAAGGCGGTCATCTTCGATATCGACGGCACGCCGCTTGCAGCCGCGCGTCGCCGTGTCACGCAGTTCATTCCGAAGGCCCACCATATCGAGCGCGACATGGATGAATTATGGAGCGCGACGGCCGATGCCATCCGCGAAGCGATTTCGCTCAGCGGGCGGCCAGCAAGCGACATAGAGGGCATTGCCGCTACCGCGCACGGAGACGGTATCTACCTGCTCGATCACGCCCAACAGCCGCTCGGCCGGGCAATTCTCTCGCTGGACAGCCGGGCAGGGGCGATCATCGACCGGTGGACGCAGAGCGATGTCGCCGACCTGGCGATCGAGCTGACGGGACAGATCCCGCATGTCTCCGCTCCATCGGCATTGCTGGCCTGGATCCGCGAAATGGAGCCTGAGCGCTACAAGCGCATTGGCCATTTCTGCAGCTGCAAGGACTGGCTGCGGTTCTGCCTGACCGGGGTCATCGGTACGGACCGCACCGAAGCCAGCACTTCCTTCACCAATGTCAAAACGCAGAACTACAGTGAGGACGCCCTTCGTCTGTTTGGATTGCAGGATCTCGTCCACGCCCTGCCGCCAGCCTCGCGCTCCGACCAGATCGTCGGACGCGTGACCCGTGATGCCGCGCAGCTGACGGGCCTTGCCGAAGGAACGCCTGTCGTTGCCGGTCTGCACGACGTCACGGCCTCGGCGCTCGGGGCAGGGGGTTATGCCAAGGGCGTTGTCGCAGTCATTGCCGGGACCTATTCGATCAACGAGACGCTTTCGTCGGAACCGCGTGTCGACCGGCGCTGGTTCTGCCGCAACGGGATTGCGCCCGGCATCTGGAACAGCATGTCGATCTCCCCTGCATCGACAGCCAATTACGACTGGTTTCTGGACACGCTCTGCGCTGCCGAGCGAACGAATGGCGAGCTGCAAGGCAACTCGATCCACGCCCTGCTGGCGCCCGAGATCGATGCCGCCTTCGAGCGCCCCTCGACGGCGCTCTTCCATCCCTATCTGTTCGGCTCGCCTTATGGCGCGGCGGCGAGCGCCGGCTTCTTCGGGCTCGGTGGATGGCACGACCGCGGCGACATGCTGCGCGCCGTGCTTGAAGGCATCGCCTTCAATCATCGTATCCATGTCGACGCGCTTCGCGACGGCTTTGCCTTCGATCAGGCGCGGCTCGCCGGTGGCGTCTCGCGCAATCCTGCCGTCGTGCAGATGTTTGCCGATGTGCTTGGCATGCCGGTCACGGTAACCGAGACGGATGAGGCAGCCGCCTGGGGTGCTGCGCTTTGTGCCGGCTCCGGCGCCGGTATCTTTGCCGATCCGCAGAGCGATCCGCGCGACACCGCCTCCATCGCGAAGACTTGCCGCCCGGATGCGGCTCGCAGCGCGGATTATGAAAAGCGTTACCAGGTGTTCCGCGACATTGCCGACGCGATGATCCCCCTTTGGCCTAGGATTGCCGCGCTTGCACCGGAGCAATCGGCAAACTGAAAAGACAAATGCCTGCTGCGGCGGGCGATTTAGGACGATGAGCATGACCCCCGATTTGCAGCAGCGCTTCTCGAACCTCGGCGAGAACGATATCGACGTTTTGATCATCGGGGCGGGCATCAACGGCGCCGGCCTGTTCCGTGACCTCTCGCTACAGGGTGTCAATTGCCTGATCGTCGACAAGGCCGACTTTGGCTCCGGCACGAGCGCCGCACCATCGCGGCTCATTCACGGCGGCCTGAAATATCTGGAAACGGGTGAGTTCGGACTGGTTGCGCAGTCGACGCTTGAGCGCAACCTCCTGCTCAAGAACGCGCCGCATTGCGTCGAACCGCTGCCGACCTTCATTCCGGTCTTTTCCTGGACCCGCGGCATCTGGGCAGCGATCAGGACACTCTTCGGGTCGAAGACGGCGCCACGCAGCCGTGGTGCGGTTCTCATCAAGATCGGGCTTCGGCTCTACGACTTCTTCGGTTCGCGCGACCAAGTCATGCCGCGTCACCGGCTGATCCTGAAGAAACAGGCGCGCAGAGAGATGCCGCATATTACCCCCGCCATCGTCGCCGGCGGCATCTATTACGATGCCAAGATCAGCAGGCCGGAGCGGCTCGTCTATGAGCTCGTGCGTGATGGTCTCGATGCGAATGCGAGGAGCCTCGCGGCAAATTTCGCGACACTGGCTGCCGTTTCAGAAGGGCGTTTGACCTTCCGGCAGCCCGATGGTCGCGAGTTCAGCGTCGCTCCCAAACTGGTCGTCAATGCGGCAGGTCCTTGGATCGATCAGGTCAACGCTTTGCTCGGCGCTCCATCGCGGCTGATCGGCGGCACGAAGGGTTCCCATATCCTGCTTGACCATCCCGAATTGGTGCGAAGCCTCAACGGCCATATGATCTATTTCGAGGCCGACGACGGCCGCATCTGCCTGGTCTACGACTATCTCGGGCTGGCGCTGGTCGGGTCAACCGACATTCCGGCAGGTGATCCGGACAATGTCTCGTGCGAGGAGCCCGAAACGGAGTATTTCCTCGAAAGCATCCGCTCGCTGCTGCCGACGCTCCGCTTCGATCGCGACCAGATCGTTTACAGCTATAGCGGCATCCGCCCGCTGCCGGCATCGGATGCGACCGCACCGGGGCTGATCAGTCGCGACCACTCCGCGCCGGTGAAGGAACCCGAGGACGGCAGACCGTTTCCGGTCATTTCGCTGGTCGGAGGCAAGTGGACGACGTTCCGCGGTTTTGCGGAAGAGGTCGCCGACACCGTTCTCTCCCGGCTGCAGCGCCGCCGCAGCCAGTCGACACGCTATCTGGCGATCGGCGGCGGCAAGGTCTTTCCGGTTGATGCTGAGCAGCGTAACGCCTGGATCAGCGATACCGCGGCGCGCAGCGGCGTTGCTGCCGAGCGTGCCGACGAACTGCTCCGCCGCTACGGCACGACGGCCGCGGCCCTGCTTTCTTCTCCTTCGGCCTATTCCGACGAGCAGCGCCTGACGGGTGCGCCGCATTACAGCCTCCGCGAGATCGACTGGATCGTCCGGAACGAAATCGCCGTCCATCTGTCGGACATCGTGATGCGCCGCACGACGCTTGCGATCGAGGGTCGGTTGACGCTGGAAGGCTTGCGGGAAATCGCCGGCGTTGCCGGGGCAGCGCTCGATTGGAATGCCGAACGGACGGCCAGCGAAATCCAGGACGTTGTCAGCCAGCTGAGCCGCTTCCACGGCCAAACGCTGACGGGCAAGCCTGCCGCCGCCGGGCCGGAAAAGGCCGCACGCCCGGCCGCAGGCTAGAACAGGATGATTTAGGCCGGGTCGGCCTAAAATCTGAATCCTGTTCTACATTATATAGTTAGAGCATGATGTCGTCCGAAAACCGCTTCACACTTTTCGGCATCATGCTCTAGCCCAGTTTCAGGAGAAAGCCGGATCGAGGGAACCGGATTTATAACGCTTCGCCATTTCCGAAACGGGAAGGGGCGTGATGCGGCCAGCCATGCCGGCAGTGCCGAACTGTTCGAACCGCTCCTTGCAGAGCTTGGTCAGCGCCGTCATTGCCGGCTTCAGATATTTGCGCGGGTCGAACTCGCTTGGGTCCTCCTGCAGCACGCGGCGGATCTGACCGGTCATCGCCATTCTGCCATCGGTGTCGATATTGACCTTACGCACGCCGTTCTTGATGCCGCGCTGGATTTCCTCGACCGGGACTCCCCATGTCGGCTTCATCTGGCCGCCATACTTGTTGATGATCTCCTGCAGCTCGATCGGGACCGAGGACGAGCCATGCATGACGAGATGCGTGTTCGGGAGCTTGCGGTGAATTTCTTCGATGACGTTCATCGCCAGCACCGAACCGTCCGGCTTGCGGGTGAACTTGTAGGCGCCATGCGATGTGCCCATCGCTATAGCGAGCGCATCGACCTTGGTTTCGCGCACGAACTTCACGGCTTCGTCCGGATCGGTCAGTAGCTGGTCATGCGAAAGCTTGCCCTCGGCGCCGTGGCCGTCCTCGGCCTCGCCCATGCCAGTCTCCAGGGAACCGAGAACGCCGAGTTCGCCTTCAACCGAGATGCCGCCGAAATGCGCCATATCGGTCACCATTTTGGTGACGCCGACATTATAGGCCCAGTCGGCAGGCGTCTTGGCGTCCGCCTTCAGCGAACCATCCATCATCACCGAAGTGAAACCCGCCTGGATCGCCGTCATGCAGTTGGAGGGATCGTTGCCGTGATCGAGATGCACGCAGACCGGAATATGCGGATAGATTTCAACGACGGCATCCATCATATGCTTCAGCATGATGTCATGGGCGTAGGCGCGGGCTCCGCGCGACGCCTGCATGATAACCGGCGCCTGACACGCGTCCGCGGCTTCCATGATGGCGAGCGCCTGCTCCATGTTGTTGATGTTGAAAGCAGGAACGCCGTAGCCTTCCTCCGCAGCATGGTCGAGCAGTTGCCTCAGCGTAATGCGTGCCATCCAAGATTCCCCCATATCGATGGTCGATCGAAACGCCGCCATCTCTTCGAAACTAGAGCCCGGGCGCGAGCCGTTCAAGCATCTTATTTTAATTGGCAAAATGGCATAGGAGGAGGAATGTAACAAGCAATAATAACAATATCACAACGAGCATGATATTTCTCAGCAGTCATTTCATATCCACGCGCCGAATGAAATTCCAGACATGTGCTGAAGAGATGGGGCGCATGGTCTTGCCGGCGATGACGAGAGCTCTTCAGCCAGACACCTCGCGCGGCCGCTGCGGTTATGGCTTGTGGCCAATCGCAGACGGCCAACATGGGCGTCGGTTTAACGCCTTTGCAGGAATGCGGAATACCCGGCAAGCCGGGTCAAATGAGACCGTATTGTTCCGCCTTGTTGCGCAGGAACGGCAGGCCCTTGTCCATGACCTCTTCCATATCGCGCGCAACGGGGCGCCAGACGGCCAGGCCATAGGCCACCTCAGGCGGCATGTTGATGAAGCTTTCCATCGCAAGCCCGCCCTTGAAGCCGATTGCGGCAAGCGCGGCATAGATCGCATCCCACGGAATGTTGCCATAGCCCGGCGTACCGCGGTCGCTTTCGGAAAGATGGATGTATTTCAGGTGATCGCGGGCGATCAGGATGCCGTTTGCCGCACCCTTTTCCTCGATATTCATGTGGTAGGTATCGAGATGGACAAAGATATTATCCGCGCCGACACGCTCCACCATGTCAATGGCCTGCTGCGCCGAGTTGATCAGGTGGTTCTCATAGCGGTTCACCGCCTCGACGCCGAGTTGGATGCCATACTTCCTAGCATGCTTTGCCGCGACGTCGAGCACCTTGGCGATGTTGTCGTATTCGCCCTGCGTCGGTGGCAGGCCGGTGCGCTCGCCGATGCCGCCGAAGATGACGCCGGAGAGCGCCTCGGCGTTCATTTCTGCGGTCTTTTCGATCGCAACCTTCAGGTGCTCGATCGCTGCATCGGGGCGGACGGAAGCCCAGGCATGTTCCGGCAGGCCGAGCGAGCAGACGGCGCGCAGCTTGTTCTTTTCAAGCAGGTCGCGGGTGTGTATGGCATCGACGGCAGGCGCATTGAGCAGCGCGATCTCGATGAAATCCATCTGGTAGTGCACGGCTCCGGCAATCGCCTTCTCGGCGCCTGCGCGATCCCAGTTCATGGTCCACATGCTGGTGTGAACGCCGAAACCTTCCATGGTCGTATCTCCTATTTCACGATTCTGATGAACTTGGCCGAGAGCCACCGCAGCACCATCACGACGATGAGCAGGATGCCCCAGACGGCAGTGGTGAGATGCTGGTTGGCGCCGAGTAGATTGAGCCCCGAAGAGAGAAGCTGCAGCACGATGAGCGCCACAAAGACGGGCAGGACGCGGCCGAAGCCGCCAAAGGGATTGATGCCGCCGAGGAAGCAAGCGAGCACGGTGATCAGCAGATAGGACTCGCCGTGGCCGACGCGCACCGAATTGAAGCGCGCAAGCATGATGATGCCGGCAACCGCAGCCATCACGCCGGAGAGCATATAGACCAGCACCAGGACTTTGCGGGTGTTGATGCCGGAATAGCGGGCAGACTCGATATTGGAGCCGATCATATAGGTGGAAAAGCCGAGCTTTGAGCGCGAGAGCAGGATATGGCTGGCGATCACGCAGGCGATCAGGATCAGCAACGGGACGGGGATGCCAAGGATGCTGCCGTGGCCGATCGGAGCGATGAAGGTGGGGAAGCCCGAGATATCGCCGCCGCGTGTCAGGAACTCGCCGAGGCCGCGCAGGAAGATCATCATCGACAGCGAAACGAGAATCGGATGGGCGCGGGTAAAGGCGATGACGAGGCCCATGACCAGGCCGCTTGCCGCGCCGACGGCAAGCGCCAGAGCCGAGCCGAGCAGGAAGGCGCTCGGACCGGCTTCGATGCCGCCATTGGCCTGCAGCGTCCAGGCGAGGGTCAGGCCGGCGATGTTGGCGGTGAAGGTGATCGCGAGGTTGAGGCCGCCGGTGAGGATCGGCATCAGCATGGCAAGCGTCAGGACGCCAAGCTCGGGAAGCTGAAAGGCAACCGATCCGAAGGTCGCGCCCGTCAGGAAATGCGGCGAGGCGAAACCGAAGACGATGAGCACGACCGCCAGCGCGGCGAGGGGACCGGCCATGTCGGCCCCGAAGATGGCGTTGAAGCGGGCGGCGAGCGCGTTCATCAGCTCTCTCCCCTGTCTGCAGGCCTGTCGCCGGTCGATTTACGGGTCGCAAACACCGGCACCAGATTGCCGATGCGGGCGCTCGACAAGGTGATCGCAACGAGGATGATCGCGCCGACGATCATCTTGAAGGCGAAGGGCGAGACGCCCATCAGGTTGAGGCCGTTCTGGGTGATCGAGACAAGCAGCACACCCAGCACGCAACCGAGCACCGAGCCCTTGCCGCCGCCCAGCCGCGCGCCGCCGAGCACCACGGCAGCCAGGACATCGAGCTCGCGGCCATAAAGTGCGTTCGGCACGACCTCCTGCGCATAATGCGCCTGCATGAGCCCGGCGATGCCTGCCATCAACCCAAGCCAGCCGAAGGCGATGAACTGCATGGCGCCGATATTGATGCCGAAGCGGCGCGCGCCTTCCGGATTGTCGCCGAAGGCATAGAGCTGCCGGCCGGTCGTCGTGCGAGTAATGAAGAGCCAGGTGGCGAGCGTGCAGACGACCATGACGACAACCGGCAAGGTGATCTCGGCCCAGCTCCCATCGGCCATTTCGCGCTCGTAGATGATGACGCGGGTCGTTAGCCAGTCGGGCAGATCGTAGATCGACACACCCTTGGTGAAGAACATCAGCAGGCCGAAATAGACGTTGAAGGTCGCGATCGTCGCGACGATCGAGATGATGCGGAAGCGGTGGATCAGGAAGGCGTTGATCATGCCGAGCACGATGCCGATGCCGGCCGAAATCAGAAAGCCGGATACCCATCCGCCCCCGCCGATCCGCTCGAGCGCAAGTGCAGTGACATATTGCACGATCGAGGCTGCGACGGCGAAGGAGATGTCGATCCCGCCTGATATCAGCACCACGAGCAGGCCGACGGCAAAGATGATGTTGACCGCGCTGATATTGAGCAGGTCGAAGGCGTTGCCGAGCGTGAAGAAACGGTCGGTCGTAAAAGCGAGGACGATACTCATCGCGATGATGACGGCAAACAGCACGAATTCAGTCGTATAGGCCAGGAACAGCTTACGCATAGACCGCCGCCTCCAGGTCCTTCAGTGTGGTCGTGCGCGGATCATGCCAGCCGGCGATCCGGCCCTTCTCCATATGGATGATCCGATCGGCGTTGAAATAGACCTCCGGCACCTCATCTGAAATCAGGATGATCGCAAGCCCCGCCTCGGCGAGGCGGGCAACGATTTCGAAGATGCCGGCGCGCGCGCCAACATCGACGCCGACCGTAGGCGCATCGAGGATCAACACCTTGGGATCGGTGGCGAGCCATTTGGCGATCGCGACGCGCTGCTGGTTGCCGCCCGAAAGCGTCGAGATCGCATCGTCCTGCTTGCCAATCCTGATGCCGAGATCGGCGATCCAGCGCGCGACCAGCGAGCGCTTCTTTTCCGGCGAAATGAGTCGGCCAGCCAGGATGCGGTTGAGCGAGGCCATGACCAGATTGTCGGCGATGGATTGCGGCTGATTGAGACCGAGCGAAAGGCGGTCTTCGGAGAGATAGGCGACGCCTGATGTGATCGCCTCGCGGTTGGAGGCAAAGCGCATCGCTCTCCCCTCCAGCAAGATCGTGCCGGCGGCGGGCCGACGCATGCCGAACAGCGTCAGCGCAAGTTCGGTGCGCCCGGAGCCGAGCAGGCCGGTGATCCCGAGCGTCTCGCCACGGCGCAGATCGAAGGAAATATCCTCGAACTCGCCGGGCCGGGAAAGCTTGCTGACGGAGAGCAGGACCGGGTTCTGCGATACATTGCGGGCGCGAACGTTCTGGTCGAAGGTGCGTCCGGTCATCAGCTCGGTGATGTCAGACTGGGTCATGCCCTCCACCGGATAGACCCCGACCAGCGCGCCATCGCGCAGCACGGTGATGCGAGAGGAGATTTCCAGCACTTCCGCAAGACGATGGCTGACGAAGACCACGGCAACGCCCGAGGTCGACAGCGTGCGCACGATCGCCAGCAGATGATCGGTCTCCGATTGGGTGAGGGAGGCCGTCGGCTCGTCCATGAAGACGATCCGGGCCTCTCCGACCAGCGCGCGCGCAATGGCGACGATCTGGCGCTGAGCGATGGCGAAATCCTTGAGGGGTCTGTCGACGTCGAGGGTGACGCCGAGCCGGACGAGTGCTTCCTCGGCTATTGCGCGGATCGCGGCATAATTGACGAAGCTCGGGCGCGAACCGGAAAGGGTCTGGAAGGCGATATTCTCAGCCACGCTCATCTCCGGAAAGAGCGCGAGGTCCTGCCAGATGATCTGGATGCCGCGGGACTGGGCCATGCCTGGCGTCATGTGAGATATCGTCTCACCGTCGAAGACGATCTCGGCGCCGTCTGCGGGCCGATAGACGCCTGATATCACCTTGATCAACGTGCTCTTGCCGGATCCATTCTCGCCGGCCAGACAGTGCACTTCGCCAGGCAAGACTTCGAAGGAAACGTTTTTCAGCGCCTTGACACCACCGAATGTCATGTTGACGCCGCGAAGCGAAAGAAGCGCCTGCGCCTTCACACCATCATCCGTTGCCGTGCTCATGCCGGTTGCCTGTCCCGTCGAATGCCATGAAAGATCAATGGTCCTGCCATGGCCGGATACCGCTCTCTTTCCCGAACGCCGGGCCGGTCGACATGGACCAGCCCGACACCCGGGGAGGGGGCCTCTTCAGAGGCCCATAGCGGCCAGGTCGTCGACCGTATCCTTGTTGATCGGCAGCAGTTGATCGACGATGATGTTATTGCCGACCGGCTTGATCACGCCGAGACCCGGGATATCATCACCTTCCTTGATGCTTTCGCCCTTGATCAGGCGATCGGCGAGCGTGACGAAGACTTCGCCGGCCTGCTTCGGATTCCACATAAAGCCGCCCGATATCGCGCCTGATTTGATCAACTTCTGGCCCTGGCCTGGCGAGAACGGGCCGAGCACGAAGATTTTGCCCGTCTTGCGGCGTTCCTCGATGGCGCGCCCAGCGCCGATCGGACCCTGGCTGCCGAAGGCGAGGAAGCCGGTCAGATCCGGATGCGCAGCGATGAGATCGAGCGCCGTCGAGCGGCTCTTGTCGACGTCTTCCGCCACACCGTAGCGCTCGCCGACGAGCTTCATGTCCGGGTAATTCGCCTTGATATAGGCGATTGCGGCATCCGCCCAGGCGTTGTGGAGCGGCACGGTCAGCGAACCGACGAAGACGGCATATTCGCCCTTGCCGCCCATTTTCTCGGCGAGCAGCTTGCCATGCGCTTCACCGAAGCCGGTGGCCGATGCGAGTTCGAAATTCCAGTCGGCGCCCTTCTGCGAAGGCGATTCATGGGTAATGACCTTGATGCCGGCGGCTTGCGCCTTCGTCAGCACGGGCTCGAGCACCTTGGCATCGTTCGGCACCACGCCGATAACCTTGACGCCCTGGGCGATCAGATCCTCGATGGCGCGCACCTGCAGCGCCGGGTCGGCGCTGGTCGGGCCGATCATGAAGGCATCGACGCCTAATTTCTGGCCCTGTTCCTTGATGCCGGCTTCCATCGCGTTGAACCATGGAATGCCGCCGATCTTGACGACAACGCCGACCTTCGGCGCGTCCTGCGCAAACGCGACCACCGCCCCGGCAAGCGACAGCGATGCGGCAAATGCCGCTACGATAAGGCTCCTCATCCTCACTCCTCCTCAAAGGTCGCTCATACGAACGACGACCACCGGCCGGTTTGCGGCAGGTTGTTCCTGGTTGCTTCTTGGCGAGGGAATACCCTTGCCTCCCATCCCGCCTCCTCCGGCGAACCATCTTTTGCACAATCGATCTTTCTTTTTTGCACAATCGATGGTGCAATGACTATCGATCAAGGTAGGGCTTTCGTCAAGAGGGGTTTGTTTCTAAGGGAAGCGACAAAGGAAAGGCGAGATATGACCGACATCGGCAAGAAGAAGGCGACGATCTACGATCTCTCGATGCTATCGGGTGCGTCGCCTTCCACCGTGAGCGCCGTGCTGAACGGAAGCTGGCGGAAGCGGCGTATCAAGGAGGCGACGGCGCAGCTCATTCAGAAGCTGGCAAACGAGCACGGCTATACGGCAAACCTGCAGGCTCGTGGCCTGCGTTCGTCCCGCTCCGGTCTCGTCGGTCTTCTGCTGCCAGTGCACGACAACCGCTATTTCTCCTCGATGGCCCAGTCTTTCGAGGCGCAGGTCAGAAGCCGCGGCCAGTGCCCTCTCGTCGTCAGTGCCTGTCGCGACCCGGAGGAGGAGCGCCAGGTCGTCGAGACACTGATCTCCTATTCGATCGATGAGCTTTTCATCGCCGGCGCAACCGATCCGGATGGCGTGCACAAGGTCTGCGAAAAAGCAGGGCTGAAACACGTCAACATCGATCTGCCCGGCACGCTGGCGCCGTCGATCATCAGCGACAATTATGGAGGTGCGCGCATGCTGACACAGGCGATCATCGAGCGCGCGCAGGAGGATGGACCGCCTTCACCTGACGATCTGTACCTGTTCGGCGGCCGCAACGACCATGCCAGCCATGAGCGAATTCGCGGTTTCCGCGACGTAAAGCGCGCATTGCTGGGCGCAGATCCCGACGTCTGCATCCAGCCGACCGGCTATTCACCCGCCATGACGGCCCGCGCCTTCGAAGCCTTCTACGAAGGCCACGGAAAGCTGCCGCGCGCATTCTTCGTTAATTCCTCGATCAATCTCGAAGGGCTGATGCGCTTCCTCGCCCTGCACCCGCACGAGACCTTCGCCGATATCATCGTCGGTTGCTACGACTACGATCCCTTCGGCTCTTTCCTGCCTTTCCCCGTCTTCATGATCCGGCAGGACAGCGAAACGATGATCACCAAGGGGTTTGCGATCCTCGATGCGGACCGCCGTCCGCCAATCACGCATCTGGTGCGGCCGACACTCGTGCCACCCCGCACGGCACTGACCGGCCCGCTCGACGCGCTGAAGGATATCGAGTAATGCGTCCTGCCGCGTTGGCGAGGCTGGGCTGACGCAGCAACGGACACCTTGATGCCGATTGCGTTGGCATCAATAACTGCCTTATCGGATCTAGCTTTCTGTGATGCGGCGATCTTCATCGGAGCCGACGGAAAGCTGCTTCCAGTCCAGGTCTTCCTGCAGCTCGAGATATTGCGTCGCGCCGATCTGATCTGTGTCGCGCAATTCCTCGAGCCGCTGGCGCTGGGCAAGAACGGCGGCGATCGTCAGGTGACGGCGGCGATCGAGCGGCGAGGTCTCGTTTGCATCGGTTGATGCAGTCCAATGATCCTTGCAGATCGTCCGGATCGCTTCGGCCTCGGTGCCGCCTTCCTTCTCAAGCCGCTGAAAGGCAGCTTCGGCGAGCGATCTCCGGGCCGCCTTGAGCTCATCGCGGACTTCTGCCTGCCGACCGAGTTTCAGGAAATGGATCATCGGAGCCAGGGTCGCCCCCTGAATGACCAGGGTTGCGAGCACCACCGTGAAGGCCGTGAGCACGACCAGGTCTCGCTCGGGAAAGTCGGCGGGAAGCGCGAAGGCCGTCGCCAGCGTAACGAGGCCGCGCATACCGGCCCAACCCACCAGCAAGGTTTCCCCGGATGTGAAAGGCGCCAATTCATGGCCGCTTCGGTGGCGAGACGCGACGACGGCGTGAAGCAGGAACGCCATCACCATGCGCGAAAGGATGACGCCGACCACTACGATGGCGGCAAATCCCATCGCCCGCTGAAGCTCTTCGGCCGACATCGCTTCAAGGATGCGGCGCGCCTGCAGGCCCATCAGCAGGAAAGCCACCACGTTCAGCAGGAAGACGACCGTCGTCCAGACGGCGAAGGAATGCACCCGCATCCGTGGTGAATCCTTGACCGAAGAGAGAGTGGCGAGCGTCATTGCGCTCGCCACGGTGGCAAGGACAGCCGACAGGTGCAGATGTTCGGCGATCAGCCAGGTCGAAAAAGCGTAGACGAATTGAAGCAGGGTCCCGCCGACCGTGTTTTCGGTTATCGGCCGAAGCCGCGAGACAAAAAAGCCGAAGGCGATGCCGAACAGGATTCCTCCGGGTGCGGCGAACCCCACCTGAAGTGCCGTCCCGGCATCCAGCCCACCCCGCGCCTGGACAGTCAGCGCGGCCCCGAAAAGCAGCAGAGCGGTCGCGTCGTTGAACAGGCTTTCTCCCTTGAGCAAAGCATCCACACGGCGGGCGACCGGCAAATTGGAAAGGACTGCCGTGGCGGCTGCGGCATCGGGCGGCGAAACAATTGCGCCAAGTGTGACCGCAACCGCAATCGGAAGCCCGACCGTCAGCATGCTGATCGACACGACCACGCCTGTCGTAACAAGAACAGCGACGACGGCATAGAAGAACAACGGCAGCAGCATGCGCCGCGCCGCGCCCACCGGGAAGTCATAGGCCGAATCGACAAGAACGGGCGCGATGAACAGAGCGAGCGCCGTCGGCGGATCGATGGGGATCGTGGGCGCGCCGGGCAACATCGCCACGGCGACGCCGGCGGCAGCCAGAATGCCGGGGTAGGGCAGGCGCATACGACGCGTGACCTGCAGCAGCAGGATGGCAACCGCCAGCAATGCAACAAGTGTTTCGAAGAACGTCATTTCAGCATACTAGCAGGCTTTCGAGCACATTGAAGCGGGTGCCGCCCCGATGTAAAGCTTGTGTCGTATCAAGCTGATGAGGGCGACGATGGACTACGAGGTTGCGATTGTCGGCGCTGGCGCAGCCGGCATTGCAGCAGCAAAAGGGCTGGCCGATGCCGGGCGCTTGGTCATCATCCTGGAAGCCAGCAACCGCGTGGGTGGACGGGCCTGGACAATCGAGCTGGCCGGAATGCCGCTGGATATGGGTTGCGGCTGGCTGCATTCCGCCGAGCGCAATCCTCTCGTCGCCATTGGCCGTGGGGCCGGGTTCAATATCGAGCGCGGGCCGACGGCGTGGCAAAGCCAGTGGCGCGATCTCGGCTTTACGCAGGATGAGCGCGCCGCGGCGGCGGCGGCATGGACCGCTCTTGAGGAGCGGATGCGGACCAATCCTCCCGCCAGCGACAGGGCGTCGGACGCGCTGGAGCCGGGCGGCAAATGGAACGCCTACTGCCAGTCCCTCAGCGGATATATGAACGGCGCGCCGCTCGATCGGCTGTCGATCGCCGACTTTCTTGCCTATGACAATGCAGCGACCGACGCCAATTGGCGGGTGCAGGAAGGCTATGGAAGTCTGATCAGCGCGACCGTTCCAAACGTGGCCTTGCGCCTTTCGACGCCCGTTCGACGTGTGACATTGACCGCGAACGGCGTCCAGCTGGAGACCGACCGCGGTCCTGTCACGTCAGGTGCCGCGATCATCACGGCATCGACCACGGTTCTGGCCCGCGGAACCATTATCTTCGCCCCGGAGGCCGACGATCACCTCCATGCCGCAAGTCAGCTGCCGCTTGGCCTCGCAGACAAGCTGTTTTTGGAACTCCATGGCAATCATGGTCTCGAGCCGGAGACCCATCTGCTCGGCGACCCGCAAAATGCCAAGACCGGCAGCTATTATATCCGGCCGCTCGGCCGGCCAATCATCGAAGGCTTCTTCGGCGGAAACGGCGCTGTCGTCATCGAACGCGCGGGTTTGCTGGACGCATTTGCCTTCGCACTCGACCAGCTGTCATCGCTGCTCGGCAACAACATTCGCCGCCACTTGCGGCCCCTGGCAGCCTCTTCCTGGTGTCGTACCGATTGGATAGGCGGCTCCTACAGCCATGCACTGCCCGGCCATGCGAGCGCACGCGCAGTCCTGGCGCGACCGGTCGGTGACCGGCTGTTTTTCGCCGGCGAGGCGACGCACCAGTCCGACTTTTCGACCGCGCATGGCGCATGGGAAAGCGGGTTGCGGGCCGCCGACCAGGCTGCGGCCGTTCTAACACGCTCGTGATATCCCGGCCACTGACCCCTTAAGGTCGAATTTCACCGCCTAACGTCAGGACGAGGTGAAATGGATGCCCTCGCTCCAAGGGAAGCGGTCAGCCTGCAGCTTTATCATTGGCAGCTTGTGTGGTAGGAGCGGGTCATGACATCACTGATCGATTTCGATTGCCGAAGCTGCGGAGCCTGCTGCTCCTATTCGCCGAGCTGGCCCAGATTTTCCACCGAAACGGAAGCTGCTCTCGATTTGCTGCCGGCGCACCTCGTAGCCGCAAACGAGCAGGGAATGCGTTGCGACGGTGCGCGTTGCTCCGCTCTGGTCGGTCGCGTCGGTTCAGAGACATCCTGTCAGGTATACGATCTTCGGCCTGACGTCTGCCGCGCCTGCGTCCCAGGCGATGGCGCTTGCTTGACCGCCCGCGAGTTCTTCGGGATCGGTCAGTCAAGTTTGTCGCCCGGCCACTTCGATGCGCGTTTGCCAGTCAACTGAGATGTCACCTCGACTCCGCGGGTTGGACACGGCGGCGCCGAGACAGGATGAGCGAGCTAAAAAGAGTCCGCCACCTCCAGTTCCATAGGGTTCTGCTCCTAGGCGCGAAAACGCCTGTGATCAGCGACATACGGGAACTGTGGATTCTCCAAACCTCAAGGCTAACGCGCTGAGTGTCGCCGGGTGTTTGCAGGCGATCGAACCATCTGGTTATAATGGCTAGTCGTTGCCAAGCGGCGGCCCAGTGAAACGAAGGTGGTGCCTGCGGGCGGATTCTGCGATGCGATCCATGTCCTGCGGAATCTGGAACTTGCCTGCCGCCATGTCGGCAAAAAAATCTTCGAATCCCCCCGGCGTCAGGATCACCAGATGGCGCGAAGGCATGCCGCCGATAACCCTGAAGGTGTGCTCCATTCCGCGTGGCACGAAGACAGTTTCGCCGGCCTTCTTCGTGAACCTCTCGCCTTCCACCCAGAACTCGCACAAGCCGGAGAGAAGGACGAAGGTCTCGTCCTCTCTTTCATGGATGTGTCGCGGCGGCCCGCTTCCGACGGGAGACAGGCTGTCGACGATGGACATCGCTCCGCCAGTTGCTGCATTCGTCAGAATAGGTCGGTAAGAAACACCGAGCCATTCAATGGTATCTGGACATTCCAGTAGATCAACCATCGTTTCCTCCTCGGTTGGGATGAAACGAAAGCGCTTTCGTGTTGTAGTTTTTACCATCCGATCCATTATTAAGAAAATCGTTTGATCATATAGAAACTATCGGTGAAATGAATTTCGCGACCTTTGATCTCAATCTTGTACGTGTGCTCGACGCCTTGTTGCGGGAAGGGTCGACTGTGAAGGCCGGTGAGAAACTGGGAATGTCTCAGTCAGCGGTTTCCGGCGCACTTTCAAGACTGCGTCATGCGCTCGATGATCAGCTGTTCGTCCGTCATGGCCAAGGTTTGCGCCCGACGGATTATGCAAGAGGTTTAGCCATGCCTCTTCGTGAGACGCTCGACAGGATGGAGGCGCTGTTCAGTGGCACCTCTTTTGATCCCGGTAGCGCCAGCCTCACTTTCAAGCTTGCAGGAAGCGATTTCTTTGCGGAGATGCTGATGCCGCGGCTGGCGCGTGAGATTCACCAACGTGCTCCGGGTATTCGGGTGCAATTGGTCGACCTCGTCCCAAACAGCTACATCGACTCTCTTGAGCGGTATGAAGCCGACATGGCTCTCATTCCTGATGCAGAATTTCCAGACTGGATCGACCGACATGCGCAATTCCGGTCGTCCTTCATAACTATCGCCCGAAAAGGAAACGCAGCAATCGAAGCAGCCGGAATAAAATCTGGCGCAACCTTGCCGATCGATCTTTTTTGCGATCTCGGGCACATCCTCTTCTCGCCTGAAGGAAAAACAAAAGCCATGGGTGATGCGGCACTGGCCAAGATCGGACGAACTCGGAAGGTGGTCATGACGGTTCCTGTTTTCTTCGGCGTCTGCCGAGCTGTGAGCGAGAGTGATCATATTGCACTCGTCCCTCGACAATTGGCAGAGCGCTTGGCGGATCTTTTCGGGCTCTCCCTCTATAACGCTCCCATGCCGCTTCCGCCGGCCCTCATCGTCGGCGTGTGGCACAAGCGCGCGACAGGCAACCCCGCCCATCGTTGGATTCGGAACCTGATCGCCGAGATATTGCTGCCACTTAATGTCGGCGAGCAGTCCCTGCCAAATGAAGCGCGCTGACGGTGCTTTCCCGCGTCGATCGGCAAAGAACGTGCCCATGCTCCATTACATATCGAGGCTTACTTGAACGTCGGATTTCGCGCGGCTGCAACCTGCTGCAAGCGAGGAGGGAGGCGCTTGCCGATAATCGCGAACTCATCGCTGAGGCTGCAAGGGGTCATCTCTGCCCCGCGCATGGAGATACGTGACGGATCGGGGCAATTATTGGCGACGCTCCGTTTCTCCAATGCCCTAATCTGCGAAGACCGCTGATAAGGGCATAGAGCTCGCCGAAGTGAGTGCAAACCGGACAAAATTGGTCTTCCCTTGATGTGACGGGAAACCAGCGTCCGTCAACGGCCCCCGACGCTGTGCACTACGCGACTTGTGAACCTTCCGCAAACGGTTCGAGTGGAGGCAGCCGTATGCGTCGGTGTCGACACTATGAGGCTCCGCGCCGGCACAGTTCCATAAACTAGGTTATGCCACATGTAAGGGCTATTTAGTAATGCGACAGTTGGGCCAGTTAGAGATGCGACAGTCTCGCCTCTCGACGCACTGGTCAACGCCAACGTTGGGAGCAAGGATGACGATCTTCAGCCTGGTCGAGACCATGAGCGGTCGGAGTCGTCATATCCTTTATGATACCATGTCGCAGAAAGAGTTGCATCGCCTCGAAGTCATCCAGAAGATCCGTGACGAACGCCTGAGCGTTGTCCAGATGGAAAACGCACGGATATTCTAGCTGACGCCGAGAAACTGCTTCAGCTCCGCAGTATGAGGATTGGCGAAGACTTCCTCCGGCGGGCCTATTTCGTGAACGCGGCCCTGGTGCATGAAGACGACACGGCTGCAGACATCGCGGGCGAACTTCATCTCGTGCGTTACCATCAGGAGCGTCATTCCCTCGGCCGCAAGCTCGCGCACGACGGCGAGAACTTCGGCGACCAGTTCCGGATCGAGCGCCGAGGTGATCTCGTCGCAGAGAAGTGCTGTCGGCTGCATGGCCAGCGCGCGGGCGATAGCGACGCGCTGCTGCTGGCCGCCCGAGAGCTCGTCGGGATAGGCGTCGAACCTGTGGCCCAGCCCTACCCGCTCCAGCATCTTGCGGGCGGTAGCCTCGGCTTCGGCTTTCGGGGTCTTTCTGACCACGGTCTGCGACAGCATGACGTTGCCGCCGACGGTCAGGTGCGGGAAGAGGTTGAACTGCTGAAAGATCATGCCGACCTTGAGGCGCAGTGCCTTCAGATGCACTTCGTCATCAAGGAGCTGCGCGCCGGCCACGGAGATGGAGCCATCGGTGATGGTCTCCAGGCCGTTGATGCAGCGAAGCAGGGTCGATTTGCCTGAACCGCTCTTGCCGATAATAGCGATGACTTCACCAGCCTTCACGTCGAGATTGATGCCTTTCAGCACCTCGGTGGTGCCGAAGCTCTTGCGGACTTCAGTGATTTCGATGAGCGACATTGAGCTTCCTTTCCAGGATCTGGCTGCTTTTCGACAAAGGCCAGCAAAGGGCGAAGTAGATGAGGGCGACGAGCCCGTAGACGGTGAAGGGCTGGAAGGTGGCATTGGTGACCACCGTGCCGGCTTTCGACAATTCAACGAAACCGATGATCGAGGTCAGCGCCGTACCCTTGACGATTTGAACGGAGAAGCCGACCGTGGGTGGTATCGCGACCCTCAGCGCCTGCGGAAGGATGACATAGCGCATCTGCTGCAACCGGCCCATGCCGAGGCTGGCGGAAGCTTCCCATTGACCCCTCACGACCGCTTCGACGCAGCCTCGCCATATTTCGGCGAGGAAGGCGGCGCTCCACAGGGTGAGCGCCAATCCCGCAGCAAGCCAGGCCGGCACATCTATCCCGAAGAGGCCGAGACCGAAAAACGCAATGAAGAGCTGCATCAGCAGCGGTGTGCCTTGGAAGAGCTCGATATAGTATTTTGCGACCGTCCTGAATGACTTGCGCTTGCTGATGCGCAAGAAGAGCAACCCCAGTCCGACCGCGCCGCCGCCGATGAAGGAGACGAGCGAAAGCAGGATCGTCCAGCGGGTGGCGAGCAGCAGGTTGCGCAGGATGTCCCAGAGTGTGAACTCGATCATCGCGCCGCTCTCCTTGGGAAAATGAACCCGCCGACTACCGCCAGCACCTGCCGGAGCAGGATCGCCAGCACGAGATAGATTGATGTCGAGACGATGTAGGCCTCGAAGGCGCGGAAGGTTCGCGATTGTATGAAGTTCGCAGCAAAGGTCAGATCCTCTGCGGCGATCTGCGACACCACCGATGAGCCGAGCATGACGATGACGACTTGCGACGACAGCGCCGGCCAGATGCGCTGCAGCGACGGCACGAGAACGACATGCCGGAAGGTTTCGAAGCGCGTCATGGCAAGGCTCTCGCCCGCTTCGAACTGACCCTTCGGAGTTGCCTGGATGCCGGCGCGGATAATCTCGCAGCTATAGGCGCCGAGGTTGACGACCATCGCGAGGTTAGCGGCCGTCAGTTCGGAAAGCTTGAGACCGAGCGACGGCAGACCGAAAAAGATGAAAAAGAGCTGGATCAGGAACGGCGTGTTGCGGATCAGCTCGACATAAGTCGCAATGACAGGCTTCAGCCAGGCCGGGCCGAGTGCACGCACCCAGGCACAGAAGATGCCGAGCGAAATGCCGAGCACTCCGCCGATAGCGATAAGCTCCAGGGTGATCAGTATGCCCTTGACGATCTCAGGATAATATTCAAGCAGCCAGCCGAATTCGAAATGGTAACTCAAGGAATTGTCCCCTCTTGCGGTGACGGATCGTCACGTCATCCCGCGCGCAGGCGCGGGATGACGTCCGTGAGACCGAGTCCCTTAGAGATCCGACGGGAGACCGGCGCCAAGCCACTTCTGTGATATGGCGTCCAGCGCGCCATCGGTTTTGGCCGCAGCGATAATGCCGTTCACCTTCTCCAGAAGAGCTGCCTGTTCCTTGTTGAGACCGATATAGCAGGGCGAGTTCTTGATGAGGAACTTCATCTCAGGCCGCTTCGGGGGATTTTTGGCGAGGATCGCAGCAGCCACAACGTTGCCGGTCGCGATGGTGTCGACCTGGCCGGAGAGGAAGGCCGAGATGGTGCCGTTGTTGTCCTCGTAGCGCTTGATCGTCGCGTCGGCCGGCGCGATCTTCGTCAACTCGAGATCTTCGACAGCGCCGCGCGTAACGCCGATGCTCTTTCCCGCGAGATCTTCCACCTTGGCGATCGAAAGATCGGCGGGCGCGAACACGCCATTGAAGAAGGGGGCATAGGCCGTGGTGAAATCGATCACCTTTTCGCGATCCGCATTCTTGCCGAGGCTTGATATGACCAGATCGACCTTATTCGTCTGCAGATAAGGAACGCGGTTGGCGCTGGTGACCGGCACGAGTTCGGTCTTGACGCCCAGTTTTTCGGCAATGAGATTGGCCACATCGATATCGTAACCCATAGGCGCCATATCGGTACCGACGCTGCCAAAGGGCGGGAAATCCTGCGGGACGGCGACACGCAGAGTGCCGCGCGCCGTGATGTCGGCGAGAGCATCGGCGTAAGACGCGGAGCTGAAACCGAAGGTTGCAGCCAGGGTCGCGATGGCGAAGATGACTCGTCTTGTCAGCATGTTTTAATTGCTCCTTTGAAGTTGTGGTTTTTTGGGTCCGGGGGTTGGGGCACGGTCTTGGGAGGAAGTGACAGGGAACTGCGCAGTTCCGAGAGCGGGTCCGGGCGTGTGGTGAGGTCGAGCCCCGTTTCCACTTCGTCCAGATGTTCGACAGAGAGCTCCGCAGCCCTGACGAAATCGCCCGCTTGCATGGCCTCGAAGATGCGGCAATGCCCGTCATGAGACTGTGCTGCATGAAATTCAGACTGATAGAGCATCGAGATGAGGATCGTCCTCGCGGTGAGATCGCGGAGGATATCGACGATGATGGCGTTCCCACTCGATTCGGCGATGCGGATGTGGAAATCACCCATCAAATAGGTCAGGCGCTGTCGATCGCCCGCAGCCATTGCGCTTTTCTCCTCGTTCAAATGCAGGTCGAGAGCTTTGCGCCCCTCGTCTGTCAGAGCCCGCATGCTGCGCAGCAATCCGGCCTCGATGACGCGCCGTGCCTCATAGACCGCGATCGCCTCTTCTGCGGACGGCTCGACAACAAACCAGCCTCGTCTTGGACTGACATGCACGATGCCGCGTGTTTCCAGGCGCATCATGGCTTCACGAACGCGGGTTCGAGACACGCTGAAGAGCGTTGCCAACTGGTTTTCACCAAGACGCGTCCCAGGCCGAATTTTGGCTGAAAGAATCCCGGAGACGATCGTCTCCTCAATGGTCTTCTGCGTGCTCTCAGATGTGTGGCTATCTTGCATACAAGACAGGAAAGCAAAGCGCGTGCCAAAATTCTGCGTTCAGGATTTCCAAGATGTCTCGGATCCCTCCCCTTGGAATTTGCACGCTGCGAATGCAGACTGAGCGTAAATTGAGCGCGTGCCTGCAACGCCTTGCAAACGCAGACCAGCGTCGAACCACTCGTGGCGGCTTGTTCTTACTGGCCGAACGACCTTATGCGGTCGAAGCCGCCCAGGGATTGATCACTTCAACACCTGCAGCGTCGAAAGCACTTGTATCGCGCGTGGCTACGGCGAACCCTTTCGATGCCGCGATAGCGGCGATATAGCCGTCCGGAGTGGGAAATCCTCTGCCAGCAGCTCGGGCCTTGACCGCGAGATCGGCATAGCGCCGTGCCGCTGTAATGTCGAAAGCCAAAATACGGCGTTCGAAGAGTTCCATCAGACCGTCCAACGCGTCGGAGAGCCTTTCCTTGCGTTTGCCAGCCGGGAGGGCGCCGATTCCAAACATCAGCTCGGCGATCGTGACGCTAGAAAGGAAGAGGGTTTCGGCTGCCTGCTCATCGAGCCAGAATTTCACGGTTTCGTCGGGCGCGGGTTTCATCGCCTCGGAAACGACGTTCGTATCAAGGATAATCATTCAAAGCTCAACGGCTTTGCAGGCAACGCGTCGCGAGCTTGGTCCAGAACGGCAAGGTCCTCATTTGTCAACCCGAGGCGACGACTCCGTTCGGCGAGCGCGCTGCCAAGATGCAGCCGCGTTTCCGGACGGACGGCAGCCTCGAGGATTTCGCGCATTTCCGCTTCGGCGCTGCGCCCGTGATGAGCCGCACGCACCTTGAGAGCACGGTGCGTCGCCTCGGACAGGTTTCTGATTGTGACTGCGGGCATGATGGCAACCTTGTGGAACATGATAGCGATGCTAGCAATATAATGGATTTGCCATCACATTCAATGTGCGCTTGCCATGCGATCGTAAGCCAAACAGTGGTTAGGGGAGCTGCGCCCACCGTAACTTGTGATCGTCATGGATTTCTTTTTTCGCCTAATTGAAACTCGAGGTTTTGAGGAATTCCGCCAGCCGCTCGGTCTTCGGATGCACGAACATGTCCTTCGGATCGCCCTCTTCGCAGATGACGCCTTGGTTCATGAAGATGACTCGTGACGAAACGTCGTAGGCAAATCGCATCTCGTGCGTAACCAGCAGCATGGTCATGCCGTCGGCCGCAAGCCCCTTGATGACCTGGAGCACTTCGCCCACCAGTTCCGGGTCGAGCGCAGAGGTCACTTCGTCGAACAGCATCAGCCTCGGCGACATGGCGATGGCGCGGGCAATCGCGACGCGCTGCTGCTGGCCGCCGGAAAGCTGTCCTGGATAATGGTTCGAGCGGGCGGAAAGGCCGACACGATCGAGCCATTTTTCCGCAATGGCGCGGGCGTCCGGCTTGGTCATCTTCTTCACCTTGACGAGGCCGAGCATGACGTTTTCAGCGGCACTCATATGCGGAAAAAGATTGAACTGCTGAAACGCCATGCCGGTCAACGCGCGTTGGCGTGCAATCTCTTTCTCGCTCTTGCGGCGCCGCGCTGTCCCTTCGACGCGATAGCCGATCTCCTCGCCGTCAAGGCTGATCGTGCCGCCCTGGAATTCCTCAAGCATGTTGATGCAGCGCAGCAAGGTGGTCTTCCCGGAACCGGACGAGCCGATGATGGAAATGACTTCGCCTTCCTGCACGGCGCAATCGACGCCCTTGAGGACTTCGTGAATGCCGTAAGTCTTGCGCAGACCCTGGATGTCGAGAATGGTCTTGGCCATTGGATGTCTCCTCAGGACGGCAGGGCGGTCTTGCGCTCGACATATTTGCCGAAGTGCTCGATGCCGTAGTTGACGATGAAGTAGAGACCGCCGGCCAAGAAATAGAACTGGAGGCTCATGAAATTGCGGGAGATGATTTCTTGCGTGCGCAGGAGAAGCTCCGCGACGCCGATAACGGAGAGCAGCGTCGAGGCTTTGACCATCTCGGCCGCCGTATTCACCCAGGCCGGCAGGCACTGGCGCATGGCCTGTGGCCACAGCACCGAGGTGAAGGTCTGGGTAAAGGTCAGGCCGATCGCCTTGGCGGCTTCGGTCTGCCCCTTCGGGATCGCCTGAAGTGCTCCGCGCACGATTTCGCCGACATGGGAAGAGCAGAAGATGGCAAGGGCAAGCACGCCGGCCGAGAACGGCCCGAGATTAAGGCCGACGGCGGCGGAGACGTAGTAGCTCGCCAGCACCAGCACGAGCACCGGCGTGCCGCGGATGATATCGGTGTAGGCGCGCACGGCCAGACGCAAAACAGCGCCGCCATAGACGAGCGCCAGGCCGACGAAAACGCCGAGTATGGAACCCGCGAGGATGGCGAGCAGAGAGATCGACACGGTCACGCCGATGCCGTTCATGATGACGTATCGGGCGATCCAGAGTTGTTCGAGAAAAGTGTGGGACATCAGGTCTATCTCGGCAGGGCCAGGCGGCGCTCGACGAAGCGCATCACGGCGGCGATGAGGAAACAGGTCGCGACATAGAGGGCTGATGTGACCATCCAGGTTTCTATAACGCGGAAGCTCTCGACATTGATCTTGCGAGCCGCGAAGGTCAGTTCCGGCACCGCGATGGCGGCGGCGAGCGAGGTGTCCTTGAAGAGCGAAATGATCGTCGAAGACAGCGACGGCAGCACGTTGCGCAGCATCAGCGGAGCGATGATGGAACTGCGGATCTGCATCCCCGTCAGGCCGATGGCAAGACCCGCTTCCGTCAGCCCTCTCGGAATTGACAGCAGCCCGGCGCGGAACACCTCGGCCAGATAGGCGCCGGAGTAAAGGGATAGAACCAGGACGAAGCTTTTTATCTTGTCGAGCCGCAAGCCCATCTGCGGCAACGCGAAAAAGGCAAAAAGCACCAGAACGAGAATTGGCAGGTTGCGAATGACAGTGACATAGACCCGCGCCGGCACGATCGCAAAGCGGCTTTTGGACGTCAGCGCGAAGGCGACGGCAAGGCCGATCGCCGCCCCGATCAGGATCGAGATCACCGCCAGGCCGAGGCTGAGCGCGAGCCCGCTCAAAAGAGAATCGAAATTGCGCCAGACGGCAGCGAAATTCAACGTGTAACCCATGCGGGCCGCCTTTCAGACCAGAGCATGATACCGAAAACTGTGAGCGGTTTCCGGACGGCATCATGCTCTCACTCTTTAAATGTGGAGCGGGAAACATGTCCCGCTCCACATGGCTGTTACTTGAACTCGACCGGGAAGCCGATCTGCGGCGGCGTCAGATCTTTGCCGAACCAGGTTTTGAAGGACTTGGCGTAGAAGTCGAACTCAACGCCGGTCATGGCCTCGTGCAGAGCGGTGTCGACGAAGTTCAGCCAATCCTGATCGCCGCGCTTGACGGCGCAGGCGTAAGTCTGCGGATTCCAGCCATAGCCGGCGTCTTTGTAACGGCCGGGATTCTGCGTCATGTACCAGGCGAGCGACGACTGGTCCGTGGCGACAGCATCGGCGCGTCCCGATTCTAGCGCCTGATAGATCAGGTCGACGGAATCGTACTGGTCGACGGTCGCCTCCGGCAGCGCCGCATGCACCATCGCCTCGGCATAGACGTTCTGGAGAACCGAGATGGTGACGGAGGAACCGACCGCCTTCAGGGCGGCGTAGTCGGCATATTTTCCGTCCGCCTTGAGCATCAGGCCGACACCCTCGCGATAATAGGGAATGGTGAAGGCAACCTGCTGGGCGCGCTCGCCGGTAACGGTCATGAACTGGCAGGTGATGTCGACTTTGTCGGTGGTAATGTTCGGGATGCGGGCATCGGAGGACTGGTTCACATATTCGATCTTCTCAGGGTCGCCGAAGAGCGCCTTGGCGATGATATGGCCCATGTCGACGTCGAATCCCTGAAGCTTGTCGTCGGCGCTCTTGAAGTGCCAAGGCGCATTGGTGCTGCCCGTGCCGAGGACGAGATGGCCGCGGGCCAACACTTCATCGAGCTTGCTGCCTTCGGCCAGCACAGGCGTGGACAACAGAGCGGCGGCGACCAACGACATCACGCCGGTGCGAAAGGAAATGGTCATGGCGTTCCCCTTATGGATTGTTCCTATATTCCAGTATAATGGACGCATGTCTGTTTTACTGGAATAACGTTATCAAGTGCCATCAAGGATGAATTGTCAATGGGGTATGCCGAAAAAACGCGCAGTGGCGCGCGTGGCGATTTTTTCGGCAGCGCAGCATTTTCATCCCACTTCCGGACCGCCCGGCTGCGCTAGCCTTGGTAAATGGAATATGCAAGCGAGGCGTTGGCGCAGGCGGCGAATTAGGATCTCGGGAAACTGCCAACCTCAAGCCAACGGCCAACTTTCGCCAACCGGAAGCTTCCCGCTTCGTCCAGAGCATTTCAGCAAAAATGCGCGGTGGATTTGCAGGGAATGTGTGAAAACGAAAATACAGCGCATTTCGGTAAGAGAAATCTAGGTATGCGCTGGGGGAGGCTTGTAGACTTCATGGATTCTAATGAACTTCCCGCTGCACGTCCGATCGCGCCGTCTTCGTCTCGCCGGCGAATTTGAAGGCGGCAGCCAACTCTGCATAGCGGGTGTCGCTCAAGCTGTGGGCGAAGCGCACTCTCCAGCACCTTCTTCATGAAGGCCTTGGCATAGCCATGTCTTCACGCCCGCAGGCCTGCATGGCATAAGATTAGAGCTTGTAATCGCTCATCGACGTCAAAAGCCGAGGGATCGCCGTCTTTCGGGGTCACGCGGCGCCGACGCCTGCGGCAAAGACTGCAATGCAGCGCTGGAGATGGGCAAGCAGTGTTGCCCGATTAGGCCAAGCCTTTGCTCGTCCTTCCGGCGGACCCATGGCGCCAAAGATCATATCCATCAGCATCCGGGCCCCGCTGTCCGGATCATCAAGCGACAACTTGCCTTCCACCCTGCGGTCCCTCAGCCAGTCTGCCAGATGCTGCCGGCTGGCAAGCATGCCTTCACGCTGCAGTATGTCGATAAGTTCGGGAAACTGCCCCGCTTCGCGAAAGACGAGCTGCAGGAAACCGGCACGATCCGCATCCTTGTCGTCATCCATATCGATCATGAAGATGCGTTCGAGGCTCTCGGCGATCGAGAGATCTTCAGCAGGCCGCGGAAGGTCGAGCATCAGGCGCCGATGTGCTCCGACCACCGCGGCAAACAGCTCTTCCTTGCTCTGAAACAGCTTGTAAAGCGTCTGTTTTGAAACACTCGCCTCGGTAGCGACGACTGCGGTCGTGCTGCCAGCATAACCGTATTTTACAAAAACGCGGCGGGCGATTTCAACGATATGCGCCCGCTTGTCATCGTCACTGGAGACTTTCGGCCGGCCGCGCTTGCGCGGCTCATCTGCGGGCTCGACAACATCCATTATGGCCTAGACCCCCATCGAGGCACAAGCCGAAGGCCGCAGAAAGGAGACAAGGACTTCTGAGAGGCGATTCTTCAGCTGTGGCATTGGCAATTTCAATTTAGAGAACTCATCAGCTCTGCAATGCGTTGCATCTCTCACCGTCTACCGATGGAGCGCCTGTGACCGCCATTTCCGCCGCAACCTCTATCTTTTCCTATTCCTATTCCTATAGCAAGAGTTCGACCGCAGCATCCCAGGGTATCCCATCCTCTAACGCAGTTTCGGCAACAAAATCAACCGCAAGCCTGTTTTTACTGGAACGAGAAAGATCAAAGTTCGATGCCCTTGTGTGCCTGTCTGTCCTCTTTGAGGACTGACTCAAGGTCGATATCCGTGCCACTTTGTTGCGAAAGCTGAGCATAAAAGGTCGTGGCCGCCTCGCGGCCGGTCTCCCGTATTTCATACGATTCGAGGGCCCGCTCAACGATGTCAGCTATTGATCGATTTTCGCGCCGAGCAAGCCGATGTGCAAGATCGCGTGCCTTCGCACTGCGCACGGAAAGTTGAGGTTCGGCCATGTCGGTCTCCTTTCATCTGCATGTAGCAGCAGTCGCTAACATCAAGATTGCAGATGATGGCTGGATACTTCAAGTAGTCTCGGTCCTGATTTTGTTCCGATGTCAAAAAGAATTAACCATATTTCAGTGTTCTATCGACATAGTACTTCACGAGGGATCAGGCATCTCAAGCAGAGAAGCCATATCATGTGGGAGACAGTCCTTGGCATTCACCATTGCCCGCAGTCTGGTTGCGTTCGGTGTCGCCGTTTCGGCCGGCCTTTTCATGTCGATCGGTTTGCAGCAATCGGCGCTCGAACGGCTGAAAGTCAACGGGCCGGTTTATGAGCAGGTCGTCTACGGCAAAGATTTGATTGCCGATATTCTGCCGCCGCCACTGTTTGTGGTCGAATCCTACATGCTCTCCTTCGAGGCAAGCAAATTTCCCGAACTCACAGAAACCAATCTTGCCAAGATCGCAAATCTAAAGGCCGCTTACGATGACCGCCGCGCCTATTGGAAAACCACCCGGCTGCCGCAAGCCTTAAAAGACGAGCTTGAAAGCGATGTCATCGCCAAGGGCGACGCATTCTGGCGGGTGATGAACCGTGAGATCATCCCGGCCCTGAATGCCAGGGATGAAGACAAGGCGCATGGTGCGATCGAGCAGCTGCGCGTCGCCTTTCATTCGCACCAGGATGCGGTCGAGAAACTCGTTGCCAATTCCGACGCCTTCCTGAAGGGCGAGGAGCGCAATGCAGCCTCGGAGATCGTCACCTGGACGATCTATGCGGGTGCTGCGGGTCTCGGTTCGTTCGGGCTGTTGCTGGTGGGGCTCTATCTCCTGCGCCGCCGAGCAATCGTGCCGCTCGATGGCATGAAGGCCTATATGGGCAACCTTGCCGAAGGCGACTTTTCGACCGACGTTCCCTATGCCAACCGGTCCGACGAGATCGGAGCCATGTCCAAGGCCGTGGCGATATTCCGCCGCAACGCGCTTGAGCGGCAGGACGCGCAGAAGCGCGAGACCGCACTACGCGATGCGGAATTCGAGCGCGAACGCAGCCAGCTGGCCGAAAGGGCCGCCGAGGAGCAGATCCGCGAAACGGTGATCGATCGGCTGACATACGGCCTGGAACAACTGTCGACCGGCAATCTCGATTGCCGGATCAAGACACCCTTCGCCGCCGCCTACGAGACTTTGCGCGCGAAGTTCAACGACAGTATGGACGCGCTTTGCGCTTCGATGGCGGAGATCGCCCAGACCTCCAAGCAAGTGGGCAGCTCCTCGGCCGGCATCACCGATGCAGCCGACAGTCTTGCGTCGCGCACGGAACAGCAGGCCGCAATGCTCGAAGAGGCGACAGCCGCGCTCGATGAAATGAATATCAAAGCCAAAGATGCCTCCGACCATGCCGGCAGAGCGACAGGCATGATGGCTCAGACCCGCACCAGCGCCGAACATTCGGCGGCCGTCGTTCGCGAAGCAATCGCCGCCATGGAAAGGATCGAAGGTTCGTCCTCCCAGATCGGCGAGATCGTCAATGTCATCGATGAAATCGCCTTCCAGACCAATCTTCTGGCGCTCAATGCCGGGGTTGAAGCAGCGCGGGCGGGCGAAGCAGGCAAGGGTTTTGCCGTCGTGGCGCAGGAAGTGCGTGAACTTGCCATGCGCTCGGCCAACGCCGCCAAGGAGATCAGAGCTCTGATCTCCACCTCCTCGGCCCAGGTCTCCACCGGTGTGGAGCTCGTCAACCGAACCGGCAAGGCGCTCCTGGAAATCGAAGGGCAAGTCGAGCAGGTTGCCGGCCTGATCGCCCGCATCGTTTCGGTGTCCTCCGAACAGGCGGTGGCGATCGGCGAGATCAACGCCTCCGTCAACGCGCTCGATCAGGTAACGCAACGCAACGCAGCCATGGCCGTCGAAACCGCCTCAGCCTGCCGGGCGCTCGGCAGCCAGACACAGACGCTGGAGGGGGTCGTCAACCGCTTTCAGGTCGATGCGGGAGCCAGCACGTCCAGACCACAGAAAGCTGCTTGAGGTGTGATCAGCAGTTTGATCCCGCCTCTGCCTGTCCGACCACCTCAGCCCGTAACGATCGCCACAACGGCAACGCAGTCTCCAGCCTTGACCAGCCCCAAGAAATGCCGGGCGCAAAGAATGCCGTTCATGCTGGCGCGGATCTCGCGGGGCGCCACCCCGGTCCGCCCAGTCGGGTAGATGCGAGCGATGACGGCATCGGCTGTGACGGCTTCACCGAGATCAATGACAGGTTCGATCAGCCCGCCCTCCTCTGCGAAGGAGAAGCAGCGGCCGTCCGGCATGTCGAGCCAGGTCGTCGGACCGGTATCGACGGCACCTGCGACGATCCCTGCGTGGCGCAGCACGTTCATGGTGCCGCGCTTGGCAATCGCCGCACTTTTGGCCGTGGCGGTGCCGCCGCCGCCGAGTTCCGTGGTGATGAAGATCTTGCCCATCTCCTCGGCCGCGGTGTCGTACATGCCGACCGCATCGATCTCCAGCATCTTCATCGAATAGGGAGCGGCAAAGGCCGTCACGAATTCGAAGGCTTTTTCCTGCTGTTGCTTATTCGGCAGGATGTGGGCCGCGCAGAATGGCAGAAAATCGAGCGTCTTGCCGCCGGAATGGAAGTCGAGGACGAGATCGGCCATCGGCAGAAGCACACGGCTGAAATAGTCGGCGATCTTCTCCGTCACCGTGCCGTCCGGCCGGCCCGGAAAGCTGCGGTTCATGTTGCCCCTGTCGATCGGCGAGGTCCTGGTTCCTGCCAGGAATGCCGGATAATTCATGGCCGGCACGATGATGACAGTGCCCCTCACCTCTTCGGCCTTCAGCGAACGGGCAAGTTCGAAAAGCGCGATCGGTCCCTCATACTCGTCGCCGTGATTGCCGCCGGTCAAAAGGGCCGTTGGCCCCTTGCCGTTCCGGACGACCGTCATCGGCACCATCACCGATCCCCAAGCAGAATCGTCGCGGCTGTAAGGCAGGCGCAGAAAGCCGTGCTGGACGCCCTCGGCGGCAAAATTGACCGTCGCGCTGATCGGCGACGGCCGCAAGCCAATCTCTGTCATGACAGCCTCAATCCTTGACCATCAGTCTGCGCGGCACGTTCGCGAAGCACTCGACACCGCTGTCGGTGATGAGGATGCTCTCGGTCGTCTCGAAGCCCATGTCTTCGAGCCAGAGGCCGGTCATGAAGTGGAAGGTCATGCCGGGCTTCAGCTCCGTCCGGTCGCCCGGCCGCAGGCTCATGGTGCGCTCGCCCCAGTCCGGCGGATAGGAAAGGCCGATCGGGTAACCCGTGCGGTTGTCCTTGACGATGCCGTATTTCTTCAGCACCGCGAAGAAAGCGTTGGCGATATCCTCACAGCTATTGCCGGGTCTGGCGACCGCAAGACCGGCTTCCATGCCCTCCAGCGTCGCTTTTTCGGCATCGAGAAAGGCCTGCGTCGGCTTGCCGAGGAAGACGGTTCGCGACAGCGGCAGGTGATAGCGGTTGTAGCAGCCGGCGATCTCGAAGAAGGTGCCCTCGCCCTTCTTCATCGGCCGGTCGTCCCAGGTCAGATGCGGTGCGGACGCTTCGACGCCGGACGGCAGCAGCGGCACGATCGCCGGATAATCGCCGCCGATGCCGTCGACGCCGCGGGTGCCGGCATCGTAAATTTCCGCGACCAGATCGCACTTGCGCATGCCGACCTCGATCTTGTCGAAGATGCGGGCGTGCATCGCCTCGACGATACGGGCGGCATTGCGCATGTAGCCGATCTCGGTCTCGCTCTTGACGGCTCGCTGCCAGTTGACGAGCGCGGTCGCGTCGACGAAACGCGCATTCGGCAAGTGCTTCTGCAGCGCCGCAAAGGCCGCCGCCGAAAACCAGTAATTGTCCATCTCGACGCCGATCGTCAGCTTGCCGAAGCCGCGCTCGGTCAGGATGCCCGAGAGGTAGTCCATGGGGTGGCGCTCGGTCGACTGCACATAGTGATCGGGATAGCCGACGATGTTGTCGTGTTTCAGATAGGCGGTGAACTTGGCGCCATTGGCATCCTGGCCGCGGCCGAACCAGATCGGCTCGCCCTGCGGCGGCACGATCACCGCCTGGTGCACATAGAAGGACCAGCCGTCATAGCCGGTCAGCCAGGCCATGTTCGACGGGTCGCTGACAACAAGCAGGTCAACACCCTTCGTCTCCATGGCACGCCGTGTCTTTTCCAGCCGCGCGGCATATTCGCCGAGCGAGAATTTGAGCTTGGACTGGGTCATGTTTCTTCCCTTCTCTTCCGGCGCCGCGCCGGTCAGCTTTCGAACGTGGTCCCGGCTTTCGCCGCGCCGGCGCGGGCAAAGGCGAGCGTGGCTATGGCGGTGTCCTGGATGCCGGTTCCAGTCAGGTCCGCGATGGTGATCTGGTCGTTGCGCGTCCGCCCTGGCGTCCGGCCGGCGACGATCTGGCCGAGCTCGGCAAAGACCGCATCGCCTGCGACCAGGCCGGCGTCGATTGCGTGATGCAACTCGCCGAGACGCCGCGTCTGCTTCAAGCTGTCGGCGACGTAGAGGTCGGCAGCTGCGATGGCGGCCGGGTCGATCTCGTTCTTGTGTTCGGCATCCGAGCCCATGGCCGTCAGATGCTGTCCGGGTTCGAGCCACCCGGCCTCGATGATCGGGATTTCCGACGGCGTGGTGGTGACGATGAGATCAGCGCCGATCACCGCACCTCTGGCGTCCGATGTGGCGGTGATGGGAAACCCGAGCTTTCCGGCCAATTCCGCTGCCACGCTTTGCGCCTTGGCAGCATCGCGCGCCCATATCCTCGCTTCGCGGATCGGCCGGACCAGCGTCAGTGCTTCAAGCTGTAGCCGCGCCTGCATGCCGGCGCCGAAGACCGCAGCCACGGATGCACTTTCTCGCGACAAATGTTTTGCCGCGACGGCGCCCGCTGCTGCGGTGCGCACGTCGGTGAGATAGCCATTGTCCAGCAATAAGGCCTGCACCAGTCCGGTTCGGCTCGACAGCAGCACCATCATGCCGTTGGTGCTCGGCAGGCCGATTTTGGGATTGTCGAAGAAGCCGGGGCTGATCTTGATTGCGAAGCCCTCGATGCCGGGCACATAGGCCGTCTTCACATCGACTTCGCCCCGATATTCCGCAATGTCGAGCCGCAAGATCGGCGGCATCACGACGGCATTGGTTGCAAGGGCTGCGAAAGCCTCCTCGATGCAGGCGACCGTATCTCGGTCAAGCCCGATGACTTTCCTCAGTTCCGCTTCCGTCAGAATGAGCATCCGGCTCATGGTCTCTCCTCGCCGTAGAGCGGCTGCGTAGCGCTGATCACCCGCCGGTGCTGCTCCATGTCGACATTCGCCCCGGACAGGATCGCGACGATGGGACCTCCGCCCCTGATTTTTCCAGCAAGCAGTGCGGCGATGCCGACCGCGCCAGCGCCTTCGACGACCTGGCGTTCGCAGGCATAGGCATGGCGCATGCCGGCGGCGATTTCCGCTTCCGTCAGCAGGATGACCTCGTCGAGAAGGTCGCGGCACATGGAAAACGTCACGCGATTGTCGAGGCCGATGCCGCCGCCGAGCGAGTCGGCAAGGCTCGATACCTCCTCGACCTGCACCGGCCGCCCGGCATCGAGGCTTGCCTTCATCGCAGCACCCTTCTCCATCGTCAGGCCGATCACCTTGGAGTTCGGACTGATGCCTTTGACAGCGGCGGCAACGCCGGCCGCAAGGCCGCCGCCCGAGAGCGGCACCAGCACGATTGCCGCCTCCGGCACGGTGTCGATGATTTCGAGCCCCAGCGTCCCCTGCCCGGCCACGACATCAGGATGGTCGAAGGGCGGGACCATCACCAGCCCCTCCTCGCGAACCAGCCGGTCGACCTCCTGCTGCGCCTCGTCCTGCGATACGCCGACGATCCGGACATGGGCCCCGAGGCGGCGGATCTCCGAAACCTTGTTCTCCGGCACCAGCCGCGACATGCAGATGGTCGCGACGGCGCCTTCCGCCTTTGCCGTATAGGCAAGCGCACGGCCGTGATTTCCGGTCGAGGCCGCGACGACACCACGCGAGCGCTCGGCCGGCGACAAGGAGAGCACCGCATTGGTCGCGCCGCGCAGCTTGAAGCTGCCGGTCGTCTGCTGATGCTCGAGCTTGAGATGGACAGGCACGCCGGCCAATTCGCCGAGGGAAGCGGACTGCACCATCGGCGTGCCGATCACGCGGCCGGCAATCCGGCGCGCCGCGGCGCGGATATCCTCCAGCGAAACGGGCAAGGCGCTCACCATGATCTCAGCCTTCCCGATAGGGCTTGGTCATCAATTGACCGAGTTCGGGCCGCGCCCGATCATCGCCGCAAAGCCGCAGGCAAGCCCAGGCGGTCGCGAGATTGCTGGTGACGACCGGCTTGCCAATTTCAGCCTCGATCCGGGCCGCGACCTCTGCTGCCCGCACCGCCGTACAGGAGATAAACAGCGCGTCCGACTGCGGCGCCAGCGCCTGGTGCGCGAAGGCAAGGATCTCGTCCGGCGCGATCCGCGCCATCTCGCGGTCATCGGTCAGGCCGAGACAGGTGAAGCGGTCGATCGCAAAACCAAGCTCCGCGAAATAGTCCGCCATCGGCCGGCTGGTCTCGATCGTATAGGGCGTCAGCACCGAAATCCGTCTGGCGCCCAGCGCCTTCAGGCCGGTCACGGCGGCAGCCGTTGGCGTCACGACGGGCACGCCGGGCTTGGCCGCATGGATCGCCGCCTCGATGTTGCGGTCGCCGATCACCACTGAGGCGGAGGTGCAGGAATAGACGATGGCATCGAGCGTCTCGCCCGGCAGGATCAGTGCCGCGCCTTCGGTCAACGACGGCTGCATCTTCAGGAGATTTTCCGGGGTGACCGGATTGGCATAATGGATGCGGCTGACATAGACGCCGAGGCGATCGCTGGCGACCATGCGCTGGAAGTCGACTTCCGTCGTGTGGTCGGTCGCGAGGATGACCAGGCCGATGCGCTTTTCCAGCGGCCGGTCCTCCAGCCGCGGCGGCCGGCCGGCAGCGATGATCTCGATCTCTACGGTCATGGTCAGTCATCCATCCTGGCGTAGCGTTCCTCGAGCCAGCGTAATCCCACCACCGAGATCAGGCTGATGACGAGGAAGAAGACGCCGACCAGCGTCATCGGCTCGATGTAGCGGTAATTGCTGTTGGCGATGCTCTTTGCCTGGTTCATGAGTTCGAGCACGGTGATCGCCGAAAGCAGCGGCGTCTCCTTGAACATGGCGATGAAATAATTGGCGAGCGCCGGGATCATCGGCGGGATCGCCTGCGGCAGGACCACATGGATCCAGGCCTGGCGCGTCGACAGATTGGTGGCCTTGGCCGCCTCCCATTGTCCGCGCGGCACGTTCTCGATGCCGGCGCGATAGACTTCGGCGGTATAGGTCGCATAGTGAATGCCCATGCCGATGACGCCGGCGACCAGCGGCGCCAGCCGGATGCCGATATCCGGCAGCACGTAGAAGATAAAGTAGAGCTGCACCAGCAATGGCGTGCCGCGGATGAATTCCGAGACGAAAGCGACGGTCCTGGAAATGCCGGCGACCGGTGATCGCCGCGCAATGGCGAGCCCCAGGCCGACGATCATGGCGACGGCAGCGCCGAGGATGGTCGCGAGAAGAGTGATCTTGAACCCTTCGAGAAGGGTCGGCATGATCTGCCAGACGAAGTCCCAATCCCATTCCATCCGATCAGGTCCTTATGCCGTCGAGGCTGCGCGCCATCCGCCGCTCCAGCCAGCGCATCGTCGCGGAGATCGCCGAGGCCATGAGAAAATAGAGGATGAGGATCGTCGCGAAGGGCACCAGCGTATTGCCGGTCTGAGCCCGCACCACCTGCGCCTGGAAGGTCATATCCGTCAGCGAGATCAGCGACACGACAGCCGTGCCCTTCAGGAGTTCGATCGCATTGTTGCAGAAGGTCGGCAGCATCAGCGGCAGCGCCTGCGGCAGGATGACGTGGCGCATGCGCTGGTATCGCGAAAGGTTGAGGGCGATGCAGGCTTCCGACTGTTCGCGCCCGACGGCCTTCACGGCGCCGCGCACCACTTCCGCCGCATAGGCTCCGACATTCAGCCCGAGCGCCAGCACGCCTGCCTGCAGCGGCGTCAGGGTCAAGCCCGCAAACGGCAACACGAAATAGACCCAGAAGAGCTGGACGAAGATCGAGGTGCCGCGGAAGAACTCGATATAGGCCGTCGCCAGAGCGCGCACGGCGAAGAAGCGCGACAGACGGCCGAGGCCGGCCAGGAAGGCCATCACCAGCGCCAGTGCAGACCCCATGATCGTCAATTCGAGCGTCACCAGGGCGCCCTCAAGGATCAGTGTCAGATAGCCGGACCATGCCGACATCGGCAGCTCACTTCCTAGAGCATGTCGCGCAAAACTGTGCAGCGGTTTTGCGATAACGACATGCGTAAAAACAAGGACCTAAAGCGCGAGGAGCGAATCTGAAATATCGCGACGCGCTTTAGAAGATCGTTCGAGGACGATCCGGCCATGCCTGGGGCATGGCCGGCTGCTTACCCTTTGTTACTTCGCCGCAGCGCAGAGCTTTTCGCGGCTCGTCGACATCGCCGCCTTGGCCGAGAAGCCGTAGGGCTCGATGATCTTGGCGAATTCGCCGGATTCCTTCAGCTTCTTCAGCTCGACGTCGAAGGCGTCGCGGAGCGCAACGTCCTGCTTGCGGAAGGCAGCGCCATCGCAATAGACCGGCGCATTGACGACGGGAGCGACGGTTTCGAGGTTCGGGTCGTTTGCCTTGGCCATCAGATCATGGATCGAAAGGACCGGCAGCGAGTAGACGTCGATGCGACCGTCCTGCAGCATCTTGATGCCGCTCTGGCCATCCGGAACGACGATGACGCGGTCGCGCGGCACGCCCGCCTCGAGCGCCAGCTTCTCCTCGGTGCCGCCGCCCGGCGCGCCGATCTTGGCGTCCGGATTGTCGGCGATGTCTTTGTAGCTCGTCAGCTTCAGCGGGTTGCCCTTCTTGAGAGCGAAAGCTTCGGCGTCGCAAAGGATCGGTTCAGAATAGGCAACGGCGTTGCAGCGCTCGGGCTTCATGAAGAGGCCTGCGGTGATCGCGTCGTGGCGGCCGGCCTGCAGGCCGGGGATCATTGCGCCATATTCCGAGATCGAGGCGACCACTTCCTTGATGCCCAGCTTTTCGAAGATTGCGCGGGCCACATCGGGTGCAGCGCCGGACACCTTGCCGTCGGCGCCGACGGCGGTGAACGGCGGCTCGTTGGCGATGGCGATACGCGCAAAGCCTTGCTCCTTCAGCTGCTCGAGCTTGTCATCGGCGGCAGAGGCCGGGGCGGCCGCTGTGATCAGAAGCACCGACAGGCTGGCGGCGCTCAAAAGATATCCTGTTTTCATCGTTCCCAACTCCTCTGATTTTCCTTGAGTTTTGTTCTTGCAGGCAATGTCTGAGGTCAGACGCGGTGCCCCGCCGCAATGATCTTGCGCAGGAAGGTCTGCGTCCTCTCCTGCGTTGGATTGCGGAAGATGTCGCCCGGCTTGCCTTCCTCGACGATCTTGCCGCGGTCGAAGAACAGCACACGGTCGGCGAAATCATGCGCAAAGCCCATTTCATGCGTGACGAGAAGCATGGTCATGTCGGTCTCGGAGGCGAGCCGCCGCATGACGTTCAGCACCTCCTCGACCAGTTCCGGGTCAAGCGCCGAGGTCACCTCGTCGAACAGCATGATCTTCGGCGACAGCGCCAGCGCCCTAGCAATGGCGACGCGCTGCTTCTGCCCGCCGGAAAGCTGCGCCGGGACACTTTTAGCCTTGTCGGCCAGGCCGACCATATCGAGAAGCTCCATCGCCCGCTTTTCGGCCACGGGCCTCTTGATGCCCTTGGTCAGCATCGGCGCCAGCGTCACGTTGTCGAGCACGCATTTATGCGGGAACAGATTGAAATGCTGAAAGACCATGCCGATCTTTTCGCGCATGCGATGCAGATGCCGTTCATCGGCCGGCACCAGCCCGCCGCCATTTGGCATATGGTAGAGCTGTTCGCCGTCGACCTCGATATGGCCGCCGCTGATCGTCTCCAGAGTCATCAGAATGCGCAGGATCGTCGTCTTGCCGGAGCCGGACGGCCCGATCAGCGCCAGCTTCTCGCCTGGCATGACATTCATCGACAAGCCGTCGAGCACGGTCAGCGGGCCGTATTTCTTGACGATGTTGTCGATGCGGATGATGGGCGGAAGCATTCATGTCTCTCCCTGTTGAGACAAGTAATGTCCTAACGATGACGGTCCATCAAAATCATGTCAATTCGTAAAATAATATCATGACAATTATTCTGACTATGCTCAAACGCAAGGCAGCGGCATCAAATCGCAAGCAGCAGCTCTTCCGGATTTCCTTGCGCCAATGAGGCGACGATGCCGAGCCCGGTCCGCAGCTCGCCTTCGGTTGTCGAACCAAGCGAGATGCGCACGGCCGGCGTCCAGCCCTGATCGGTGGTGTGGAACGATTTGCCTGGCGCGATCGCCACGCCGCGCAGCCTTGCCTGCGATACGAAACCGTCCTCCGTATGGTTGCCTGAGAGCGGCAGCCAGACGTGCAGGCTTTGCGGGTGCGCCCGGTACGGCAGGCCGGCCAGCATCTCCGCCGCGATCGCGTGCCGGCTCAAAAGCGCACGGCGCTGCCAGTGGACGAGTTCCATCGCCGTGCCGTCGCTGACCCAGCGGGTGGCGATCTCGGCCATGGCAGGCGTCGCCATCCAGTTGGAGACGAGATGCCGGTTGGCGACGGCGGCGACATAGCGGTCAGGCGCGGTGAGATAGCCGATCCGCAAACCAGGAGCGGTAATCTTCGTGAAGCTCGTCACGTAGAGTGTCCGCTCCGGCGCAAACGCGGCCATCGGCGGCGCACGACCCTCGACCATCGGGCCGAGAATATCGTTTTCGATGATCGCGATATCATGTTTCGCAGCGACGCTGGCAAGCGCCTGCCTGCGCTCCGCGCTCATCAGCGCCGCCATCGGATTGATCACCGAGGGCTGCAGGAAAATGGCCCGGATCGGTCCCTTTCGGCAGGCTTCGTCCAGCGCTTCGGGGATCATGCCCTCCTCGTCGATCGCCAGCCCTTCCAGATGCAGACCGAGATAGGTCGAGAGCGGCACCAGCGTATGATGGCTGATCGCTTCGGTCGCAACCGTCGAACCGGGCGGGGCAACGCTCATCAACGCCACCGTCATGCCCGATGTCGCACCGTTCGTCACGCTGATGTTCAGCGGCGATACCTCCAGCCCGCAGCGCGCCAGCCATTCAGTGGCGACGGCGCGGTGGCGCGGAAACACCATGTTCGGCCTGAACGAAAGCGCCGAGCTGGAAGGCAGGTTTTCCGAAAGCCAGCCGAAGGCCTGCCGCAGCCTTTCCAAATGGATCTGCTCGCAGACCGGCTTCAGGATCGACAGATCGATCACCTCGCCCAGCCTTTCCGGCAGATAGGGTGGCTCCGGCTCGCGCGGCCTGGTCTGGACAAAGCTGCCGCGTCCGATCTCGCCTGATATCAGCCCCCGGCGGATCAGCTCGTCATAGGCGCGGCTGACCGTTTGCACGGAAAGATGCAGATCATCCGCCATCTTGCGATGCGGCGGCAATTGTGTGCCGTCGGAGAGCTTGCCATCCGTGATCGCGCTTGCGATCTGTTCGGCAAGCGAGAGATAGGCCGGCCGGCGGAGTTGAGAGGGATCGGGGCGCCACTTTGTCATGATTTTAACACTGCTGAAAATCAGTTCAATTGACAATGCCAAAATGCGCTCCCATTGTCTTTTCCCTGCGTTTGAAATGATTTCTTTCTAAAGAAAGCACCATGAAGCTCGACGCCATCGACCTGCGCATTCTCGACGCCGTCCAGCGCGACGGCCGCATCACCAAACTGGCGCTGGCCGAAAAGGCTGGGCTGTCGCCGACGCCGTGCTGGATGCGGCTACGCAAGCTCGAAAAGGCCGGGATCATCACCGGTTACCACGCGCGTATCGCGCCGCGGCGCATCGCGCCGGTCGCCAGCGTGATGATGGAAGTGACACTCGCCAATCATCGCCAGGCGGATTTCGAACGCTTCGAGCGCGCCGTGACCGCAATCCCGGAGATTGTCGCCTGCTGGTCGGTCGGCGGCGGCGTCGATTACATTCTGAAGATCATCGCGCCCGATATCGACGCCTATCAGCGGCTGGTCGACGGGCTTCTCGACCGTGAACTCGGCATCGACCGTTACTTCACCTACATCGTCACCAAGACGGTCAAGGAGGACACAGTCCTTCCGGTCTCTTCCTTCACTGCCATCGGTGAAGAACAGAGTGCGTCGTAGACAATCTCTCTGCCAGGCCGCCGTTCTTTAGACCATCTCTCTCTTTTCGCATCCGCCAACAGACAATCTCTCGCCCGCTCCCGTGGAAGACTGACGTCAACCGCCACGAGGAGACTGGATATGACCGCCGTTTTTGCCCGCCCCGCCTATCATGACGCGCTGTCGCGGCTCGCCGACCGGCATCTCCTGCGCGATCTGGCCTATGTCGGCGGCCGGTGGATCGCCGGCAAATCAGGGAAAAGTTTCGAGGTCACCGATCCCGCCTCTTCGGCGACGCTGGCCTGGGTTGCTAGCCTTGGCGCGGATGAGACGGCAGTGGCGATCGATGCTGCGTCGGAGGCTTTTGCCGGCTGGCGCGCAATGCTGCCGCAGAGCCGCGCGGCGATCCTGCGCAAATGGTTTGAGCTGATGCTTGCGGCCAAAGAGGATCTGGCGCTGATCATGACGCTCGAACAGGGCAAGCCGCTGGCGGAATCGCGTGGCGAGATCGATTATGCCGCCTCCTTCGTCGAATGGTATGCCGAGGAAGGCAAGCGGCTGAACGCAGAAAGCGTCACCAGCCATCTGCCCGGCGCGGAAATGATCGTTCGGCGCGAGGCGCTCGGCGTCGTCGGCATCGTCACGCCCTGGAATTTCCCTTCTGCAATGCTCACCCGAAAGGTTGCCGCAGCGCTGGCCGCCGGCTGCACGGTCGTTGCCCACCCCTCCTCCGAGACGCCGCTTTCGGCACTTGCCCTTGCCGAGCTCGGCGAGCGTGCCGGCATTCCCGCCGGCGTCTTCAACGTTGTCACTGGCAACGCCGCAACGATCGTCGGACGGATGTGCGCCGACAATCGCGTGCGCGCCATGAGCTTTACCGGCTCCACCGGGATCGGACGGCTGATCGCCGCCCAATGCGCTCCGACACTGAAGCGGCTGGTGATGGAACTCGGCGGCCACGCTCCGCTGATCATCTTCGACGACGCCGATATCGAAAAGGCGGTCGAAATCGCCGTCAACGCCAAGTTTGCCACGTCAGGCCAGGATTGCCTCGCCGCCAATCGCATTTTCGTCCAGTGCCGGATCGCCGATGCCTTTGCCAAGGCCTTCGCAGACCGCATTGCCGAACTGAAGGTCGGCCCGGGGCTCGAGGATGGCGCCGAGATCGGGCCGCTGATGCACGAACGCGCCGTCAGCAAGGTCGAGGAGCACGTCTCCGACGCGCTGGCGCGTGGCGCGCGGCTCGTTACCGGCGGCAAGCGCCACAGGGCCGGCCGGCTTTTCTACGAGCCGACGCTGCTGACCGATGTGCCGGCGGATGCGCTGATCATGCGTGAGGAGACCTTCGGGCCCGTTGCGGCGGTTACCACTTTCGACACCGAAGACGAGGTCATCGCCCGCGCCAACGATACCGAATACGGCCTCGTCGCCTATATCGTCACGGAGAACGGCGCCCGCCAGATGCGGCTTGGCCGTGCGCTGGAATACGGCATGGTGGCCGTCAACCGGGTGAAGATCACCGGCGCTCCCATTCCCTTCGGCGGCTGGAAGCAATCCGGTCTCGGCCGCGAGGGGTCGCGCCATGGGCTCGAGGCCTTCACCGAGCTCAAATATCTCTGCATCGACACGGCCGCCTGACCCATTTCAAGTGAGACCCCATTTTCAAGAAAGAGGCTACGACATGCTCGACAGAAGCAACGAACTCACCGCCTGGGACCGTGATCACTTCTTCCACCCCTCGACCCATATGGGCGGGCATGCCCGCGGCGAGACGCCGACCCGTGTCGTCGCCGGCGGCGAAGGTGTCTACATCACCGACACGACAGGCCGCAAAAGCCTCGACGCCTTTGCCGGCCTCTATTGCGTCAATGTCGGCTACGGCCGCCAGAAGATCGCCGACGCGATCGCCGAGCAGGCAAAGAACCTCGCCTATTACCACGCCTATGTCGGCCACGGCACGGAAGCCTCGATTACGCTGTCGAAGATGATCATCGACCGCGCCCCCACCGGCATGAGCCGCGTCTATTTCGGCCTCTCCGGCTCGGATGCCAACGAGACCAACATCAAGCTCATCTGGTATTACAACAACATCCTCGGCCGTCCGGAAAAGAAGAAGATCATCTCCCGCTGGCGGGGTTATCACGGCTCCGGCGTCATGACCGGCAGCCTCACCGGCCTTGCCCTCTTTCACAACGCTTTCGATCTGCCGCGGGCGCCGGTGCTGCACACCGAAGCACCCTATTATTTCCGCCGCCCCGACCGGTCGATGAGTGAGGAGCAGTTCTCGCAATATTGCGCCGACAAGCTCGAGGAGATGATCATCGCCGAAGGCCCGGAAACGGTCGCCGCCTTCATCGGCGAACCCATCCTCGGCACCGGCGGCATCGTGCCGCCGCCGAAAACCTACTGGCAGAAGATCCAGGCCGTGCTCGACAAATATGACATCCTGCTCGTGGCCGATGAAGTCGTCACCGGCTTCGGCCGCCTCGGCACGATGTTCGGCTCGGATCATTACGGCATGAAACCGGACCTGATCACCATCGCCAAGGGACTGACCTCGGCCTACGCTCCCCTTTCCGGCACAATCGTTTCGAACAAGATGTGGCAAGTCCTGGTGCAGGGTTCCGATCAGATGGGAGCGATCGGTCACGGCTGGACCTATTCCGCCCATCCGATCTGTGCTGCCGCAGGCATTGCCAATCTCGAACTGATCGATGAACTCGGCATTGTCGAGAATGCCGGCGCGACTGGCGCCTATTTCCGCTCGGAACTCGCAAAGGCCGTCGGCGGCCACCGAAACGTCGGCGAAGTTCGCGGCGACGGGCTGATGGCGGCCGTCGAATTCGTCGAGGACAAGGACGACCGAAGGTTCTTCGATGCCGGCCGCAAGATCGGCCCGCAGGTCGCCTCTGCCCTCCTCGAACGCGGCGTCATCGGCCGCGCCATGCCGCAGGGCGACATCCTCGGCTTCGCCCCACCGCTCTGCCTGACACGCGAGGAGGCCGACATCGTGGTCAAGGCCGCGGCGGATGCGATCGAAACCGTCTTCAAGAACATCTGAGGGAGAAGAGCGGCATGACGATCCCGGAAAAGATGGCGGCCGTATTGCTCACCGGCCATGGCGGTCTGGACAAGCTCGTCTATGACAGCGACGTGCCCGTCCCGAGACCCGCGGACGGCGAGGTTCTGATCCGCGTCACGGCCTGCGGCATGAACAATACCGACGTCTGGGTCCGCCAAGGCGCCTATGGCACCGAGGACGATCCGTCGGCTGTCTCCACATGGCGCAGGCAAGGCAATACGCTGACATTCCCGCGCATTCAGGGCACCGATACGGTCGGCCATATTGTCGGCGTCGGCCCCGGCGTTGATCCGGCACGCATCGGCGAACGTGTCATGGTCGACTTCTCGATCTATAACCGCGACGACGACAGCCTCGCCGACATCGATTACATGGGCCATGGCCGCGACGGCGGTTATGCAGAATATATGGCACTGCCGGCCGAGAATGCCCATGTCGTCGCAACCGATCTGACCGACGTCGAACTCGCCACCTTCTGCTGTGCCTATCTGACCGGCGAGCGCATGCTGGAACGGGCAAGGCTTGTCGCCGGTGAACGCGTCCTGGTGACCGGCGCCTCGGGTGGCGTCGGTTCGGCGATCATCCAGCTCGCGCGGGCCCGCGGCGCCATCCCGATCGCGGTCGCCGGCCCCGGAAAGGAGGCGGCGATGCTCGACATCGGCGCCGAGGCGGTAGTAACCCGCGGCAAGGGCGATCTGGTCGAAGCCGTCCATGCCGCCAGCCGTGGCCAGCCGATCGATGTCGTCGCGGATCTCGTCGGCGGACCGCTGTTCAACGATCTCCTGAAGATCCTGCGCCCCGAAGGCCGCTACACGACAGCCGGCGCCATCGCCGGCCCGGTCGTCCAGCTCGATTTGCGAACCCTGTACCTGAAGCAGTTGGAACTGCACGGCTCGAGCCAGGGAAGCCGCGCCGACTTTCGTCGGATCGTCGGCTATATCGAAAGCCGGAAAATCCGGCCTCTCGTCGGCGGCATCTATCCGCTGTCGGAATTCCACCGCGCGCAGACCGACTTCATGGCGAAGAACTTCGTGGGCAAATTGGTCGTGGTTCCCGGCCAACGATAAGACCCGATCGCTGATCACGCCGCAGGCGAACTTTATGAGCCTTGCGGCGTTTCACGGCCATGGAAAATCATTGCAATGACATCGAGCGTTCGCTGCTGCGGAAGATCCAAGGCTTCCTTCTATCCATGAAGGAGACCGAACTGTCGTTCGCGCCACGCGGCCGCTGATGCCAACCGGCAGCACGACATACCTCACCCCTGCCGAACTCGCAAGAATTCGGCGCGCCGTCGGCCTAGCGCGCCTGATGGACACCGCGGTCAGATTGCCCGTCATCGGCGTGCGGATCGGCGCGGACTCGGTTCTCGGCCTCATCCCGGCGGTCGGCGACATTGCCGGATCCCTCATCGGTCTTTTCATCATCGATGAGGCAAGACGTCTCGGCATTCCCACCCACAAGCTCGCCCGCATGGCTGTCAATCTCGGGATCGACGCCGCCGGCGGAACGGTTCCCCTCCTCGGCGATCTTTTCGACGTCTATTTCAAATCTCATCGCCGAAACGTCGGCATCATCCTCGACCACTTTGGGATCAACGAAGACGAGCTGAACCGGCGCATTTGACGAAGCCGATTGTTTCGCTCAGCGATCACAATCCTTTGCAGTTCTTCCACATCAGGAACCTATGCGGGGTTTTGGCGTTCGCCCTGTTTCAATCACCAAGTGCGAGACCGGCCCGTTGGATCAGAGCTCTCCCCCCAAAAGCGATGAAATGAAACGCCTGCAGGATCAATCCGCGGAAGATGATGCACGGCAGAATGACGGTAAGGAGGAAAAGCGCCCTTCGCTGCTTCGCCGTCATCCATTCATGGTCCTCTCCGGCATCGCTGCCCTGTTGCTGCTGGCTGTCGCCGGCTATTTCATCTGGCTGGTCTATTTCCACCCCTACGAGACGACGGACGATGCCTTCGTCGATTCCCGCAGCTTCTCGGTTGCCGCAAAGGTTTCAGGTTATGTGTCGGACGTATCCGTGACGGATAATCAGCACGTGACGTCGGGCGATCCGATCCTGAGGATCGATCCTCGCGATTATCAGATTGCGCTTGATGCGGCGAAAGGCCAGGTTGGGGTCGCCGAGGCGGCCATTTCAAGCGCCGAGGCGCAGATCGCAGCGGGCGATGCCGCTATCGACGAAGCCAAGGCGCAGCAGAATTCGGCAGCAGCCGCACTTCAGTACGCGCAGGACGAGGCCGATCGGCAGCAGCAGCTGGTCAAATCGGGCGCCGGTTCCGAACAGGCTGCGCAGCAGGCGACCTCCACGCTCAGGCAAAGCCAGGCAAGCCTGGCGCAGGCGCAGGCAAGTGTCACCTCGGCGCTGAAGAACAAGACAGCCGCCGAAGCGCAGAAGGCGAGCGCGATTGCCAGCCTGCGTCAGGCCCAAGCCCAGGTCGAGGCCGCCGAACAGAACCTCGCCGACACGACCATCACCGCAGCGCAGCCCGGTCGCATCGTCCGCCTTTCCGGTTCCAGAGGGCAATATATCCAAGCGGGCCAGGCCGTGTCGATGTTCGTTCCCGACGAGATCTGGGTGACTGCCAATTTCAAGGAGACGCAACTGACGGATATGCGCCCCGGCCAGCCGGTCGAGCTGACGATCGACGCCTATCCGAACAGACCGCTGAAGGGCCACGTCGATTCGGTCCAGCCGGGATCGGGCACCGCCTTTTCGCTGCTTCCCGCCGAGAACGCGACCGGCAACTACGTCAAGGTCATCCAGCGCGTTCCCGTCAAGATCGCCGTCGACGACTGGCCTCAGGACGTGGCGATCGGACCTGGAATGTCGGTGGTTCCGACGGTAACGGTCCGCCCGAGGGATTGACGTGAGCGGCGCTGCGACCACCGCTGGCAGCCAGGCATCGCCGACACAAGCGGCAAACCCGTGGCTGATCGCTCTCGTCGTCTCGCTCGCCACCTTCATGGAGGTGCTCGACACGACGATCGCCAACGTTGCTCTTCGCTATATATCTGGTGGCCTCGCCGTAAGCGCCGACGAAGCCTCATGGGTCGTCACCACCTATCTCGTCTCGAATGCCATCATCCTCGTCGCCAGCAGCTTCATCGCGAAACGCTACGGCCGGCGGCGCTTCTATCTGCTTTGTCTTGCGACCTTCACCATTGCCTCGATCCTTTGCGGCATGGCCTGGAACCTGGAATCGCTGCTGATCTTCCGGATGATCCAGGGGTTTGCCGGCGGCGGCATGGTGCCAATCTCGCAATCGATCCTCGCCGATTCATTCCCACCCGAAAAGCGCGGGCAGGGATTTGCGCTGTTCGGCGTTGCCGTCGTGGTTGCGCCGGTGATCGGCCCGACGCTCGGCGGTTATCTCTCCGACAATTTCTCATGGCACTGGTGCTTCCTGATCAATGGCCCTGTCGGGCTCTTCGCCTTCGCGCTCGTCTATATGCTGGTGAAGGAGCCGGACTCGCTGAAGCGGGAGCGGGCGGAAATGCGCCGCACCGGTATTCGCATCGACATCGTCGGGTTCCTGCTCGTCGCCACCTTTCTCGGCGCCCTGGAAGTGGTGCTCGACCGGGGACAGATCGAGGATTGGCTCGATTCGAATTTCATCGTCGTCACGATTGCAATCTGCATCCTCGCCCTTGCGGCCGCCATTCCCTGGCTGATGACGAAATCGAATCCGATCATCGACATCCACCTGCTGGCAAGCCGGCAGTTCGGATCGTGCTTCATCGTCATGCTGGCAACGGGCGCGATCCTGATCGCAACGACACAATTCGTCCCTGAGGTTCTGCAGCAGAACTTCGGCTACACGGCCACCTGGGCCGGCCTCGCGCTATCGCCCGGCGGCCTCATGGCGATGGTCATGATGTTCGTGTCGGGCCGGCTCTCCGCCCGCATCCAGCCGAAATATCTGATCGCCATCGGTACGGCGATCATCGCGGCGGCCATGTGGGACATGACGAGGATCCATGCCGATCTCAACTTCGGCTTCTTCGTCTGGTCGCGCATCTTTCTCGGCCTCGGTCTGCCGCTGATCTTCATTCCGATCACCTCGGCATCCTATGACGGCCTGCGCCCCGACCAGACTGACCAGGCATCGGCGCTGATCAATGCCTCCCGCAACACCGGCGGCTCGATCGGCGTGTCGATCGCCTCGAACGTACTTGCCCATCGCGAGCAATGGCACCAGAGCCGGCTCGTCGAAAGCGTGGTGCCGCCCGATCCCGCCTACCAACAGACACTGCAAACCGCCACGCAGCATTTCATCGACAGGGGTTTGCCGATGGCGGACGCCCAAACGCAGGCAACTGCCTGGATCGCAGAACAGGTTCAAACGCAGGCGAGCTATCTTGCCTATATCGACGTCTTCCACACGCTCATGCTGATCTCGCTCTGCCTCATCCCCCTCGCCCTGATCCTGCGAAATATCGATCTGAAACAGGGAGGCGGCGGCTCCGGTCATGGTTGATAGCCAGATCGGAGCATCTGTTCCATTAGCCGACATGGGCACCCCGATTTTATTGATGATCGACCGCAGGGACCTTGTCGGTCAGAAACGCCAGAGCCGCTGCGCCGACGAGGCCCGAGTTCTGGTCCAATGCCGCCAGTACCACTTTGACATCCTTGAATGCCGGCATTGCCCATTGCGTGATGTAGCCTCGAATGCCGGGTTGCAGCCGATCGAACTCGTGGGAAAGCCCGCCTCCCATCACGACGATATCGGGGCTGAAGATATGGATCAGGCTGGTGAAGCCACGACCGAGAATTTCCGCTTCCTCGTCGATCAGTTGATTTGCGAGAGGATCGCCATTTCTTGCCGCCGCAAAAACGCTGCGGCTGTCGATGGCGCCGCCATCGTTGCCTATTATCGTCCCGCTGGATTCCATCGACCTCATCTGGGCGCGGCGCGCAAAAGCCGTTCCGGATCCGTAGGCCTCGAAACAGCCTCTGTTGCCGCAGGGGCAAAGCTCTCCATTCGGCGCGACCGACATGTGGCCGACATGGGCTGCCATGCCTTTGCGACCGCGCACGACGCGGCCATCCGACACAACGCCACCGCCGATACCGGTGCTCACGGTGACATAGACCAGATTATCGAGCCCCTTGCCGGCTCCGAACTGCCACTCGCCGATGGCAGCGGCAATCGCGTCGTTCTCGAGGTCTACCGGAAACGGAAACCGCTTCTGCAATTCCGCCTTCAGTGGAAAATCGACAAAGCCGGAGAGGGTCGGGATATTCGAGGCGACCCCCGCGACCGTATCGAGCGGGCCCGGAGCAGATACGCCGACGCCCACCACCGAAGCAGGGTTCAATGCTGCAAGCAGTCCATCGGTCAGGCCGCAGATTTGGGCGAGCACGCGGTCGGGGCCTGCCAGCGCATCCGTTGGTTCGGCTGCGCGCGCCAGGATCCTGCCCTGCTCGTCGACGAGGGCAGCGCGCACCTGCGTCCCGCCGAGGTCGATTCCAATGGCAACCTGCTGCATGTGAAGACCATGAGTTAGAGTGCGCGCAGCCATGCCATCCGCCCGTCGAGCGATGGCGCATTGAAAGCCAGGGAACCGAGAACGACGGTTTCCGCGCCCGACTGGCGCAGAAGCGGCACGGTGTGCTCGCGAATGCCGCCGTCGGCCGCCAGCACGATCCGATGCGCCGCGCCGCAGCCGGCAATGATTTGCTTTGCCTGCTGAAGCCGCGCTCCGGCCTTCTCATCGAGACCCTGGCCCTTCACGCCGATCGCCGTACCGAGCAGCGTCACAAAGCGCAGCCGGGAAACATATTTCTCGACGCGTTCGACAGGCGTCTCGACCTTCAGCACCATGCCGGCTGCGACACCGCGGCGATCGAGAAGATCGAGAGCCTGGTCGGCGACGCTGTCGTTTTCGACGTGAAGACTGATCAGATCGCTGCCCGCATCGGCGAACTGCTCGATTTGCGACAGGAGGATGCTGTCGGCGACCATCAGGTGAACGTGGATCGGGCGCGAGGACGCTTTGCGCACGCCGGCAACAAGATCAGGGAAAAACAACATGGCCGGCGCGAAATGGCCATCGGCGACATCGATGTGGAGCATGTCGACGTGAGGATCGACACGCGCCAGATCATCCGCCAGACGGACGAGATCGGCCGACCAGACCGAGAATTCGGCAATCAGGCGATCCTTCGGGAGATCGGCGATCCAGGTCTTGGAGGGGGTCGTCATTGCTTTCAGAGCTCCTTCAGAAAATTGCCCATGGCAAGCCGGAAGTCGGCGACGTATTGCCGGCGGCTCTCAGTCTTCGATGTGATCTGCACCAAACACGCGCCGGCAATCCGCTCGGCAAGAGCACGCGCAAGGCTGAGAGGATGAATGCTGTCCCGATCATGGCCGATGATGAGCGTCGGCACGGTGAGATTGCGGACCTCCTCGTCGGTCACACCAGGACCGTCATTGGAAATCCTGGTGAGCAGTTCGGCGGTCACATCCAGAGGCGTGCGGGAGAAAAAACCAACAAGCGAGGCCAGATTGTCCGGCGCCTCGGCGGCGAGCCGCACACCCACCGGCCCGGCAAGGAATGCGGTCTTTGCCTCGCCCTGCGGCAGAGTTTTCAAAAGATGCCCGACTTCGGCGTTGGGTGACATATTCTCCGGCGCGGATGCCGTCAGCCAGGCCGGCCTTGCGATGATCAGAGCCTTGACAAGATCGGGCCGCTTGACCGCGAGACGCAAGGCGATCACAGCACCCATCGAGATGCCGCCGATCACGATCGGCGGCATAAGGTTCTTTTCCATATAGGCGGCGATATCATCGCAGAAGGTCGCGATCGACAACTGCTCCAGATTGCCGGCTTGGGAATGGCCGTGGCCGCGCGCTTCGATCGTTACCCGGCGAAAACCCGCGTCGAGCGGAAAGACTTCGTCGGTCTGCGCCGCGTCGCCGCATAGGCCATGCTGGAAGATTATGGACGCGCCCTCGCCCGCCACATCGACATTGAGAATGGTCCCGTCGCTGGTTTCGAACGGTTGCGCTCGTCTCATCTTCCTGCCCCCGCAGAATTACCGTCGAGGCTATTCTTCAGGAAGGCCGCCGCATCGGCCGCCTCCGAAGCCGAAAGGCCATGTGTGACGAGACTGCCGTTGAAGCCAATCGCCTTGAGACGGCCGAGATAATGCGCGTAGTCGAGCACACCCTTGCCGGCGGTCGCGAAACTGCCGTCCGGATTGCGATCTTTCGCATGCGCCATGACGATCCGATCGGCCAGAATATCGATGGCGGAAGAGACAATGCTCCGCTGCTTATCAAGCGTCGCGACCTCGAAGAGATTGGCCGGATCGAGCACGATCTTAATGCGGGGGCTCTTCAGTGCCGCGATCAGCCGACGGGCTTTCTCAGCCGAGTTGACGACATTGGCAAGCTCGGGCTCGATGCCGAGATCCACATCGTAGCGCTCGGCGGTCTCGATGGCCGCGCCCATGGCCTTGAGGAGATCCCGCCAGGCCTCCGGCGTGTCGTTGTCGGCATGCGCCTTCCACTGATCGATGGGGTCGCGTGTGCCGGTGCAGAGCGTGATCAGCGCCGTCGACATGCCGGCGCAGCGTTCGGCCAGTGTCGCCAGTCTGCGAAGGCCGGCCTCGCGTATGGCGGGATCCGGATGGATCATGTTGAAGGTGCCGGAAACAGCAACGATTTCGACGCCGCTGCTACGCGCCGCTTCGCCGACTGCGCGGGCCTGGGCTTCCGTAATCGTCTCCGGCATCGGCGCGAGGCCCGAACAGGCCATATTGTATTGTGCGCAGGTGAACCCGGCTGCGGCGACCGCATTGAGAACTGTTGCGGGTTCCGTTCCCTCGAAGGTCTTTGCGAAGATACCGAGCTTCATCACACGCCACCTGTGACGTCGGACAGCGCAACCGCCTTGCCGCTTTCGGCGGAACGCGCGACGGCGACCATGGCCCGAACGGATGCCAGGCCATCATCGATGTCGGCGCCTTCCGTCGCGGTGCCGTCCAGAATGGTGCGGGCGAAGCCCTCGACCTGACGGCGATAGAAATGGCCGTCGGCACCGAGCACGCGATGGGTGGCACCGTCCGCTTCCCGGAAAATGTCCACCTCGCTGGTCTTGTAGTACCACGGGTTATAGGTCTTGCCCAAAATGCTGCCGTTCTCGCCGTAGATCTGAAAGCCTTCGTGCCAGTCCATGCGCACCTGGACGGTAAGATCGAGATGGCCGAGCGTGCCGGAGGCAAATTCCACGTCCACGAACCAGCACCAGATGCCGGCGCGCTCGGACAGACGAGCGTTGACGGAGACGATGTCGCCGGCGAAATACCGTGCCGTGTCGATCAGATGGCAACCGTGGGCAAGCATGTAGTAGCGCCGCAGGTCGGCCTTCGGATTGGTGGAGGGTTTCTTCGCATTGGCGCTGGTGACGATCAGCGGCTGGACCGCATCGGTCATCGGATAGCGATGCGTGCTGTCGCAATACCATGCTTTCAGAGCAACCATTTCGCCCATTTCATCGCGGATGAAGGACTTGGCGGCCTGGAGCCCCGCGTCGAAACGCTTCATATGCCCGACCTGAAACACCTTTCCCGACGTGTCGACTGCAGCCTTCAGTTCAAGGCATTCCTCGATGGTGACACCGACGGGTTTTTCGCAGAGGACATGCTTGCCTGCCTGAAGGGCGCGAATGGAAGCCGGGACGTGAAAGGCATCGGCGGTCGCGATGATCACCGCATCGAGGTCGGGATCGGCCAGCATCCTGTCGAAGTCGCCATAGGTTTTTTCCGCCTGGTGGGTGATGGCCATCCGTTCGCGGAGATCCTCGGCAACGTCGCAAATCGCATAGAGGTCGGCATTGGCTGCCTTGGTGCAGCTCTCGAAATGCGCGGCCTGGGCAATCTGGCCCGCTCCCAATACGCCGATGCGGAGACGTCTTTCCTGTTTTGCTGGCATCGATAAGCCCTTCGGGTCGGGTAGTGAAAATGAACGCTGGTTTCGGCGTCGGGTGGAATGATTTCAAGACATCGAACGTTGCCGACGTCTTCTGGCCGGACCGCCACCGGCGTGTCGGCTCTCCCTCCTCACTTCATAGCGCCATATGTGTTTGAGGATTGAAAAAGTGCAGTTTCGCCGGGTCGATGGCCAGATCGATCGATTGGCCCGTCTCGACCGCGCTGACCGCTTCGAACCGCGCGACGGCATTGGCGGCCCCGCTCAGGTCTTCGACGGCATCGGGGTCGCCCGAATCGATCCGGACCGCATCGATCTTCAAATGCACGATCAACTCGGAGCCGAGCTCCTCGATCGACTTCACGACAACCGGGATCGTCGGATGGGAGGCGCCTGACGGCAACCGGCTGTCGTAGAGGTCCTCGGGCCTGACCCCAAAGATCACGTCCTTTCCCTCAAAGGCGGACAGGCCGGGAGCGCGCTCGGTGGCGCCGTCGGACAAGGGAATGGAGAAGCCCGGCAGATGGATCCGCCCGCCCGCCAGACGCCCTTCGAAAAGGTTCATCGACGGCGAGCCGATAAAGCCGGCGACAAACGCATTGACCGGCCGGTGATAGAGAGCCCTGGGCGTATCCACCTGCTGAAGCACGCCGCCCTTCAGCACCGCGACCCGATCGCCCATGGTCAGCGCTTCGGTCTGGTCGTGCGTCACGTAGATCGTCGTCACGCCCAGCTGTCTCTGCAGGCTTGCGATCTCTGCCCGCATCTGAACCCGCAGCTTCGCATCGAGGTTCGAGAGCGGTTCGTCCATGAGGAATGCCGCGGGCTCGCGGACCATGGCGCGGCCCATCGCGACACGCTGGCGCTGGCCGCCGGAAAGCTGTGCGGGCTTATTGCCCAGCAAGGGCTCCAGCTGCAGGATCTTGGCGATCTCATGCACGCGCTTGGTGCGTTCCGCCTTGTTCTTTCCGGCCAGCTTCATCGAAAAGGCAATGTTGTCGAAGACGGTCATGTGCGGATAAAGCGCATAGCTTTGAAAGACCATGGCAATGTCCCGGTCCTTAGGCGCGAGATCCACGACGTCCTGACCGCCGATGCTCAACGTTCCGCTGCTGATTTCCTCGAGCCCGGCAATCATGCGCAGAGCGGTCGACTTTCCGCATCCGGACGGCCCGACTAGAATCAGAAACTCGCCATCATGGATCGTCAGGCTCAGATCCTTGATCGCATGGTAGCTGTTTCCATAGGTCTTGCAGATTTTGTCGAGTACAACCACAGCCACGTCTCGTCCTCCCGTACCGGTCCGGATCGCACCTTCAGACAGCGCTCCCTGCCATCTCCGATCGTTTCGACAAGAAGGCTCAGGACTGAGCTTCAAAGTCAACAAAAGAATCGAGGAAAACTCGCCGTAATCGGTCAGACGATCTGCATATCTCTTTGAAAGAAAGAGATATTTTACAGAAAATTAAAAATTATTTGCGGAACTATATTTTTTATCGCGCGTAACTTTTATGATTGGCGCATCGGGAGCGGCATGGGCGCATTCTCCGCCGCCATCCATGCCAGACACGTCCGGTGATCCGGCAGGCCTCTGCGCCCTCCCCGTGCGGTCACGGAAATGGCGGCCGCCGCCGTGGCATAGGCAGTGCAATCAAGCGGGCTTTTACCCCTAGCAAGGGCAAGGGCGTAGGCACCGTGAAAACAATCACCGGCGCCGGTCGTATCGACCGCCTGAACCTGATAGGCCGGCACATGCCACCAGGTGGCATCGCTTTTCTGGCGGAGGTAGGTCCCTCGTTCGCCATCGGTGAGGACAACCGCGGACCGATCCTTTGACCAAAGCTTGTCCAGGATCATCGTTGGATCATCCTCGCCGGTGTACTCCCGCCCGAAGGCAAGCGGCAGCACTAGGTGATCGGCAAAAGCCAGGATTCGGTCGGTCGCGGCACCGACCGTCCATTCGATATCGGCAATCACGGCCAGGCCCAAGGCGCGTGCGCGCGCCACGACCCGTTCCGAGTGCGTGGCGTAGCCATCGATCAGCAGCACCGGAGCCTGCATCAGAACATCGTCGGGCAGCGTATCCGACGTGCCGTGCAGCACATCGTCGTCATAAGCGATGAACCGGTCGCCGTCGGGACCGACGGTGATCACCGAGCGGATCGGCGCGGCATCAGCGTGGCGGGGAGCCAGCGATATGTCGACGCCGTCGCGCTCGAGCTCGCTGGCCGCCACATCGGCCGCCCGCTCATCGCCGAGCCAGCCGATGAAGCCGGCGCGCCCGCCAAGCCGGGCGACGGCAACAAGGGCCGTCGCCACGTTGCCGCCATGGTCCGTGGCACGCTTCGTCACCTTCCCCTTGCCGGCCGTCAGCCCCCGATCGACATAGATGATGTCATCGATGGCCAGGGCGCCGAAGCCCAGAACCTGGAAAGGGCGCGACACGTCTCAAGCACCGGCCGCCGCCAGCGCATCCTCCGGCGTCATCCCCTTATGAATGACGAGCTTGAAGGCGCGTGCGGCCATGGTCGTATCGCCGTGACCCCAGAGGTTGCGACCGACGACCGCGCCTTTGGCCCCGGCGCGCAATGCTTCCGACGTTTGGACGAGCGCTCCAAGCAGCGTATCGGTCTTCGGGCCGCCGGCGATGACGACCGGAATCGGGCAGGTCGCAACGGTCTCGCGGAAGGACTCGAAATCGCCGGTGTAGCCGACCTTGATCACATCGACGCCGGCCTCGAAGCCGATGCGCACCGCATAGGCAATCTCATCCGGGGTGAACACGATCTTGCCGCCGTCGGAAAAATCGCGGGGATAGACATGGGCGACAACCGGCATCTCGAAGCGGGCGGCGGCGTTGACCGTATCGGTGAGCCAGCGGATATACTCTCCTTCGGTGGCGCCGCGCACGGGAATGGCGACAGCCAGAGCGTCCGCACCATAACGCACCGCGTCTTCCGGGGTCGCAATGAGCTGGCGAATGCGGTCGTCGGCGGTGAAGCAACCGCCCTGAATGACGAGCGCTGCCTTTCCGGCATATTCCGACCAGAGGTGGCGCGCCGCGCCGGGCTGGATACTGATATAGTCGGGGCCTCCCGCCATGACGCGTCTCAGCGCACCCGGCAGGTCGGCAAGCCCGCCCTCACGCACATTGCCATAACCGACAAAATGATCGACGGCGCCTCCGAACAGATGACCCGATGGGTTCGAGAACAGGCGTGCAAGGCGGACTTTGGTTCCGAGCCCCATGGCGATACTTCCTTTGTGATTGCCGGCTTTACGATTGCTGGCGCCGATGCTGAGAAAACTCTAACTCGAAAACAAACAAATATTCAATATTTCGATTTCTTTCGTTTTTACATGGATGATGAATATTTGACGTGCATTTTCGTCGTCATGCGGCTATTTTTGTAGCACGAGCCGTAGGATAAGGCGGGGCGAACTTTCGTTTTTCAAAAGTCATATGGTCACAAAACGCGACAGGTCGGGATCACATATGCTTGCAGAACAGAGGCGGCAGCAGATCATGCTGGAACTTCAACGGGTGGGTCAGGCACGCACCCGCCAGCTCGCGGAATTTTTCGAGGTCTCGGAAGTGACGATCCGCTCCGATCTTGAAATCATGGACGCTAAGAAGCAGCTGATCAAAACGCATGGCGGGGCAATCGCCCTGCCGTCCGACTCGCCGGCAGCGGCCTTCGAGGAACGCATGCAACGCAATTTCGATGCGAAGCGACGCATCGCCCAGATGGCTGCGCGACAGATCATCGATAACCAGTCGATCGTCTTCGACAGCGGTTCGACGCTGCTGCAGGTGGCCATGCAGATGCCACCGGTCAACAACGTCGTGGTTGCGACAACGGCAATGAACATCGCCCAGCATCTGATGTACCGGCCAGGGCTCGACGTGCACATGATCGGCGGCCGCGTGTTTCCCAGCACCGTGAGCACGATCGTACAGGACTCCGACAAAGCGGTCGGCGGCCTCGTCGCCCACCAGGCTTTTGTCGGCGCCCACGCGATCGATCAGGCCTTCGATGTCGTCGATGTCTCCGAGGACGTGGCGCGGACCAAGCGTAACCTGGTTCGCATGGCCCGGCGTGTCGTCCTCGTGGCGGATTCGAGCAAATTCGACATCGGCGCTTCCTCCAAAGCCTTCTCGCTATCGCGCGTCGATCTGATCATCACGGACAGCAACATGCCGCACAGCATTCGCCATAGGCTGGACAAGCTGGGCGTGGAGGTTCGCTACGCGTGACCTGCAGTCCACTTCTCCAATTTACAAGAGAGACAGGAGAGGCTTTGGCGTCGACGGATGGCTTTGGCCGACGCCACGGACTACGAGATGGGCTAAAACCCCAGACGTCGAAGCGTCTCGCGGTTCGCGCGAACGGCGCCGGCGGGATCGGTTCCGGCATGGTCCGATTCTTCTTCCACCACGATCCAGCCGATAAAGTTCGGCGCATCCCGAACGGCCGAAATCACCGTAGGCACGTCGCAGACGCCTTCGCCGAGCATCGCCCAGGTCCCGTCGGCGTCCACATCCTTCAGATGCACGTAGCGGATCCGGTCCCGGTGGGCCGCCAGCGTATCGCCGATCTGCTGGCCGCCACGCAGGATATGGCCTGTGTCCGGCACCCAACCCACTTGTGGATCCAAGAGAGCAAACAGCTGATCATAGTCGTTCCGCGTGAACAGCAGCGTGTTGTGGTGCGAGGAAGGGTGGACAGCTATAGCGACGCCAGCCGACTGTCCAATCTCAGTCACACGATTGTAGCACTCGGCCGCAATGGCGAATTTCTCATCGCGCGGGCCGTCCGAGACGACCGTCGCCGATCCCATCGATATCATCGCGCCGGGAAAATTCGCCGCGAAATCGACCCATCGCCGCGCCGTGTCGAGATCGGAGGCAATCTTTTCCGCCATCGTGAAGCCGCTGGCGGAGCCGAAAGCAAAGGAAACCAGCGCCAAGCCGGCATCCGTCAGGATGCGGGCAAAGTCGGCAGGCTTGAGCGCGTAGTGACCGATCATCGTGTCGGTGATTTCGATACCGGCATATCCGCCGTCGGCAATGGCGCGCACCAGATCGTCCGGACCGCCGCCCCAACCGGTACCCAGCATCTCCCAGGTGAATGTCTGGCAGCCGATCTGCAGCTCAGCATTTTTCATATCTCGGTCCTGAACTATTCGTTGATGACAGCCGATGCCGAAGGCCTCGCCAGCCTTGCCGAAATCCCCTTCCGCCGGGAGCGGCGACTGAACAAACGGCGGGCTCTTCAGCGGGGATTGCGACGCCAGCGTCTTGCCATTACGTACGGTCAAATGTTATCGTACGTCAATATATTTTATTCCTTGCGATTAAAATGTAGTGCACCCCTCGACTCTTCGCACCACAACGACAAAATCAGGTTCTTAGATGGCACAGACCAATGGTATGAAACTCAGGATCGGCGTTGTGGGATGCGGCAATATTTCGCTCGCCTATATGCGCAACGCACCGCTGTTTTCCGGCGTCGAAATCATCGCCTGTGCAGATCTCAACGCAGACGCCGCCAAGCGCCGCGCGGCGGAGTTCGATCTGCGGGCGGCTGACGTCGATAGCCTCATTGACGATAAGAGCATCGACCTCATCCTCAATCTGACGATCCCGGCTGCGCATTTTGACGTTTCGATGCGGGCGCTGTCGGCAGGCAAGCATGTCTTCACGGAGAAGCCGCTCGGTGTCACGGCCGCCGAAGGACGTAGCTTGGTGGATGCCGCCGCCGTAAAGGGCCTCATGCTCGGCTCGGCGCCAGACACGTTCCTCGGGGCGGCCGGACGCCATGCCCGGCGGCAGATGGAAGCCGGCGCCATCGGCAAGCCGGTGACTGGAACAGCCTTCATGATGGGGCGCGGTATGGAGCACTGGCATCCGGATCCCAGCTTTTATTACCAGGCCGGCGCAGGCCCGCTGATGGATATGGGGCCTTATTATCTGACGATGATGGTCAATCTGATGGGGCCGATCCGCCGTGTGCAGGCCGTCGCCACAAGCGGGCAGGTAGAGCGGCTCATCACGGCGGAGGGACCGAAGCAGGGCACCACGTTCAAGGTCGGCACGCCGACCAGCGTGCTATCGCTGCTGGAATTCGATTGCGGTGCCACGATCACCTTCGGCACCTCCTGGGACGTCTTCCGCCACTCCAACCATCCCATCGAGCTCCACGGAACCGAAGGCTCGTTACGCCTGCCCGACCCGGATAATTTCGGCGGCTCCGTCGCGCTCTCCAGCCGCGGCGCGCCGTGGCAGGAAACGGATACATCCGGCGAACTTTTCGGCGCCGTCAATTGGCCGATCGCAGCACCGGATCGCGCCAACTACCGCATGCTGGGTCTTGCCGATCTCGCGCGCGCAATCATCGAAGGCCGTGCGCCACGCGCTTCGGGCGATCTCGCACTCCATGTGCTCGAAGTCATGGAAGCGATCCTGCGTGCAGGTGAAACCGGTACGGCGCAGACCATTTCGGGTATCGTCGCGCAGCCAAAAGAATTGCGGGAAGACGAAGCGAGGAGTTTGCTGGCATGACAGAACTGGACGAATCCGCCAAACGCGCCCTAGCGTGGCCTGGCGACCCGCAAACGCCGGTCGAAAGCTGCACCCCGGCGCTGGCGCGGCAGCAGTATCTCGATAGTTTCGCAGACATCCAGCGGCCGCTCGAAGACGTGGCCGAGATCCTGGAAAGGCATGTAGGCGCCATCCGGTTGAAGATATGGCGCGGCCGCGCTGCGCCGCGCCAGGGCGCACCGGCCTTGCTTTATCTCCATGGCGGCGGCTTTGTCATCGGCGCGCCCGAAACTCATGAGGATATCTGCCGGACGCTGGCCAATATGGCGGGTGCCGTCGTGGTTTCGCCCGACTATCGCCTGGCTCCGGAACATCCTTTTCCGGCTGCCATCGACGACTGCGCCGCCGCACTCGTCTGGATGACGGAGCATGCGGATGCGCTCGGCATCGATCCCTTGCGGATTATCGTTGCCGGCGATAGCGCCGGCGGCAATTTGGCCGCCGTCGTCGCCCTGCTGGCGCGGGACGGACAGGTGCCTGATATCATCGGACAGGTGTTGATCTATCCAGTGACCGACCAGTTGCAGACAAGCGACAGCTACTCACGTTACGAAGAGGGTTTCGGCTTGACGGCCGCAGCGATGAAATGGTTCCGAGACCACTACTTGCCGGACGCCGAAAGCCGGTCGGATTGGCGCGCCTCGCCGCTGAGCGTGGCGTCGCTGACGGGCGTGGCGCCGGCCCTGGTGATCCTTGCCGGATATGACGTGCTGTTCGACGAAGGGGCCGCTTATGCCGAGCGGCTCAGCTCGGAAGCGCAGGCCACAAGCCGCACCTGGCCCGGACAGATCCATGGATTCGTGTCGAAGCGAGGGGCCATTCCGGAAGGGCAGGAGGCCCTCGAAGCCATTGCAATGGCATGGCGCACCATGGACCCTGGGCTTGCCCGTTGAAACGGGAACCCGCCCAGTCTCAAGCCGAATCGCGCATAATAAGCGTTGCCTCGAGGATCACCCTGTTCGTCACAGGGGTCGTTCCATCATCTTCGCTTTCGATGTGTGCCAACAAAAGCTCCACGGATTTCGCGGCGATCTCCGGCGCGTTCTGGGCCATGGTCGTCAGCGACGGACAGGTATATCGGCTTAGCGGGTGATCGTCGTGTCCGGCGATGCGCACGTCGCAGGTGTCGCTACGGCCTATTTTTAGCCCCGACGCAAAGGCGGCTGCCATCGCGCCGAAAGCGAAGCGGTCGTTGGCGCATAGCAGCGTTTTGCCGGGAAGACCGCCAGTGCCAAGAATTCTCTGCATCTGCTCGTATCCGAGACGCTCGAATTCCCAGGAAGGTGGCGCGTCGCAATCGATGACCAGCGGGGAATGCCCTTCCCTTGCCATGGTCGCGCGGTAGCTCTCCTGCCGCTCGCCGGCATTTTCGGTCATATGCGGAATTTCCAGGAAGATCGGCGGCTCACCGGACCGGCAGAGATATTGCACAATGGCTGCCATGCTTTGCGCGTTATCGTTGCCGACATAGGGAAGGTCGGCATCGGCAGGATTGTCGAAGCAGACGACGGGTATGGCATCCCTCAGCCTTTCCAGCGCGGAACGGCGCGAACCAGCTCCGAGCGGCGCCACGATCGCACCCGCGACCTTCAGCGAGAGTAAGGTCCGCACGGCCTCCGCCTCCAGCTCCGGCCGCGTGTGCGAAGAGATTTGGACGGGCCAGAATCCTCTTTCACGCAACTCCAACTCAATCAGCGACACCACCTGCACATAAAAGGGATCCGACATGGTCGGGACCAGAATGCCGATATTCCTGGTCCGCTTGCGATTGAGATGCCGCGCGAAAAGGTTCGGCTCGAAATGCGACTTCTTCAGAGCCGCCTCGATCCGCTTGCGGGTCACCTCCTTGATCTGCGAGGGGTCATCGAAATATTTCGACAAGGTCGGACGCGAAACGCCGGCGGCGCTCGCGAAGTCGTCCATCGATTTATAGTTTTTCTTGGCCATTCAATTCCTTACTGGCGGGACGACGACAACCAATCGGCAATGATTCACGCAACGGCCGATCCTCTGGCGCGCCAAATCACGCATTGGCAATTTGTACAGGTGATCTTCGGATCCTGAATCGTCGAAAATCACCGCGTAAGCCGGCGTGATCCGTCGTTTTTGGTGCAGGCTCTGCCCTCCCTTTCGAAAATCGAAATATTCCCTTCACTGCGAATTGCACCGTCTGCGCCGCGTGGTTGCAAAAAGTGCTTGTTTCAGCACCCCAAATTCCCAAATTTGCCGTGAAGACGCCAGGTTCCACGCTTTTCATTCTGTTGGGTAAACTTTCATTTGTTTACGAAAGTAAAGAAAAAATGCATCACAAGCAACACAAATGCTGTAGAAAATTACTGCCGATGTCAATCACCTTTATTATTTCTTATCAATGATTTAACTCAACACGCACCGTGCATGCCGGCCTCCCATCTTTTCCCGATCGCAGTTCTTCATTGACAGCAAGGGGCTCCAGGGAACCTACTTTGCCTACGATCTTGAGGAGGATCGATTAACGGGACAATCTTTGGGAGGCACAGATGAATATCAGAAAATTCGGCGTGACCATGCGGGCGGCCGTAGCGGTATGGGCGCTCTGCGCCACATCCGCGTTTGCCGACACCACCATCGAGTTCATTCAATGGTGGGAACCCGAAATGCCGTCCGGTGCCCTGCGCGGCATTATGAACGATTTCGAGGCCAAAAATCCCGGCATTAAGGTGACGCTGGTTAGCGGTCCCTATGCCACGACGCGTGACCAGATCGTCGTCGGCGCAGCCTCCGGAACGCTGAGCGACGTGGTAGGGCTGGATGGTGCCTGGGTAAACGGGCTCTCCAAGCAGGGCGCGATCGCCTCGATGGACGAACTGATGGAGAAGGCGAAATACGACAAGAGCCAGATCACCGATATCGTCAAGGTCGATGGCAAGAGCGTGATGTTCCCGCTGGCATCCTTCGTCTACCCGGTCTTCGTCAATCTGGATATCTCCAAGGCAGCCGGCGTCGACAAGCTGCCGACCACGCGCACGGAATTCGCCGAAGCCGCGAAGAAGATGACCGACGCCTCGAAGAACCAGTACGGCTGGGTTCTGCCGCTGTCGCTGCAGTCTCCGAGTGGAATCCAGAACGACGTGATGTCCTGGGTCTGGGCCTCCGGCGCCTCGATGATGAAGGACGGCAAGCCTGACCTCGAAAATGCCGCCGTCGTCGGCACGCTCGACTATATCGCCTCCCTCAACAAGGAAGGCGTTATTTCTCCCGGCATCTTCGCCAAGAAGGAACAGGACAAGGTCGAGGAATTCGTCAACGGCCGCGTCGGCATGATGGTGGATTCCCTCGCCCATGTGAACCTCATCCGCGAGCGCAATCCGAAGCTCAATTTCGGCATCTCCGCCTTGCCGGCCACTGACGGCTACACAGGCAAGCGCGGCATGCCCTATGCGTCCTGGGGCATCGGCATCAGCGAGGGCAGCCAGCACAAGGAAGAGGCCTGGAAGCTCGTCGAATACCTGATGAGCCCTGACGTCAACGGCCGTCTGGTCTCGATTGCCAACGCCTTCCCCGGCAACGTCCATGCCAAGCCGGACTTCGTGGCCTCGGACCCGATCTTCGCGGAAGCCTTCAAAATCTTCCAGAGCGGTTATCCGGCGAACGAATTCGTCGGCCTTCCGGTTGCCGAAGAGCTGATGCGCGACATGAATGTCGAAGTTCAGAAGATGTTCGACGGCGGGCAGTCAGCCAAGGAGGCAGCTGCCAACACCGAGAAGGCTTGGCTGGCGAAGTTCTAAGCACGTCGCTTTCACGGATCACCGGCAGCGCAAACAGGCGCTGCCGGTGCAAGTCGTCAAATTTCGGCAGAATAGAAAGTCACAGCTCATGAACCATTCGGCTACGGCTCTGGTCGTTGCGCAATCCAAAGCGCGGAGAAAAGGATGGCTTCGTTACAGCACCTTGAGGAAGCTGGTGCCGTATTTCTACGTTTCGCCGGCGAGCCTGCTGCTTGTGCTGCTGATGCTGTTCCCCATGGTGATGGTCTTCAGATATTCGCTGATGGATGGCGCCATCATGAAAAAGGACGCTGCCTTCGCGGGCGTCCAGAATTATATGACCATCTTCGAAAATCCGGTCTTCTGGCAGTCGGTGGTACAGACGCTTTACTTCACGATCATGAGCGTCGTCTTCCACTTCATCATCGGCCTGGCATTCGCGCTGCTGTTGAACACCAACCGCGTCGATCCGCTTATTCGCAGCATCCTGCGTGTACTCTTCATCCTGCCCTGGCTGTTCACCGCCGTCATCATCGCCATCATCTGGCGCCTGCTGCTCGACCCGAACGGCGTCATCAACAGCGTGCTGATGGCGCTCCATATCATCAACTTCAAGGTCGAGTGGTTTTCGTCGACACGCACCGCCATTCACGCTTTGACCTTCGCAAACATCTGGGCAGGCTATCCGCTCTACATGGTCAGCCTGCTCGCCGGCCTCCAGGGCATTTCGAAGGAGCTTTACGAGGCAGCCGGTATCGACGGCGCGAACGAAGTGCAAAAGTTCTGGTACATCACCATTCCGCAGCTGATGCCGATCATCATCAGCATCGCGCTCCTCGATTTCATCTGGACGATGCAGGTTTTTCCGCTGGTGTGGATGACGACGGGCGGCGGCCCGATCTATTCGACGGAAGTGCTTTCCACCTTCACCTATAAGCTCGCCTTCTCCCAGTACGAATTCTCACTGGCTTCGGCGAGTGCGATGATCATCCTGATTATCTCGATGAGCGTTACCTATTTCTATATCAAACACCAGCAGCGCAGGTAACCGCCATGGCAAAGCGTTCCTTCAAGAGTTCGGCATTGCCGACCATCCTGACCTATCTCGGCCTGGCGATCGGTCTTGTCTTCTCCACCTTTCCGATCGTCTGGATGTTTTTCAGCTCACTGAAATCGAATACGGAAATCTTCGCGCTTCCGCCGCGGCTGTTGCCGGATGATTTTACGGTGGCCGCCTATCTGACGATCTTTAACGATCCGGTGAAAGTCCGGTTCTTCATTAACAGCTACTTTGTCGCCGGCGTCGTCACCTGCCTGACTCTGGTCGTCGCGATCGTGACCGCCTACGGCTTCAGCCGCTATCAGTTCCGGTTCAAGAACACCTTGAACATCTTCATCATCAGCACCCAGACCGTTCCGCCGATCACCCTTCTCATCCCCTATTTCGGAATGGTGGTCGCCTTCAGGATCTTCGATACCTATCTGGCGCTGATCCTCACCTACATGGTCTTCACCCTGCCTTACGCCGTCCTGTTGATGACAGGCTATCTCAACACGCTGCCGAAAGAACTGGACGAGGCCGTCCTTGTCGACGGCGGCTCAAGCTGGACGGCGCTTTGGCGCGTCATCGTTCCCGTCTCCATCCCCGGGATCGTCGCCACGGCGGTCTACACGTTTCTGCTAGCCTGGAACGAATTCCTCTTTGCGCTGACGCTGACGAAATCGATGAACCTCAGGACGGTTCCGATCGGCATCCAGCTTCTGATGGGCCAGCACGCCTTCGAATGGAACGAGATGATGGCGATGAGCGTGCTCGGTTCCCTGCCCCTCCTGGTCCTTTATCTCGTTGCTCAACGCTACTTCCTGGCGGGCATGACCGCCGGCTCAGTCAAAAGCTGATGGGGCGCTGATCGCGTTTCGAATTTCATAACGGGAGCAAAGCGCTGCGGCTAACGCCGACGTCCCAATCGCGCAGGGCATCGCCGACCTCGGCTCTGTTAGGTGCCCCGGTTCGACCGCCAAACACTTGGCACTTGAGCGCCGCCGCCATGGATGCAAAGCGCATCGTCTCTTCGATTGGCATGCCTTCAGCAGTAGCCAGCGCAAAAGCGCCATGGAAGATATCGCCGGCTGCGAGCGTATCGACGGCCCTCACCTTCGGAGCGGCAAAATGGAAGACTTCGCCGGTCAGGGTATCGAACCAGAAGCAGCCGTTTTCGCCAGCGGTGACGCTGATGAAAGCATGCTCGAACTTTCGTTTCAAAAGGCCGACGACCTTCACCAGCTCGGCTGCTCCAGAAAGCCGTTCGGCCGCCGGCTGCGAGAACACGATGTGGCTGGCTGCCGGCGCCAGCATCTCGATCACGCCATCGCTTGCGACATCGCCATCGAGAATGGCCGGCTTGCCTGCCTCTCGGGCCCCCAACAGCGTCCGCAGTGCGACCTTCGGCCACCGGACGTCAACCAGAACCGCGTCGAAAGAAGAAATGTCCTCTGCTGTGACCGGCTTGACCGTCTCGTGCAGGCCCGCATCGTAGAAAGGCACAATGAGGCGCTCGCCCTGATCATCGACAAGGATGGTAGAGATCGCCGAGCGGGCGCCTTCCACACGCAGCATGCCGCTCGTATCTATACCGCTCTCGCTGAGATCGGCAATGATGCGATCGCCGGTGGCGTCATTGCCGACAGCACCCCAGAGGCTGGCATGGCCGCCCAGCCGGGCGACCGCAAAGGCGGCGCTCGACGCCATGCCTTCGGCGATCTGCAGCATGTCGTAGGGCAGAATTTTGCCCTGGCCGGTGGGTAGCGAGCGGACGCGAAACAGGGTGTCCATAACCGCCGCGCCGACACACAAAACGCGGCGCGCCAGACCTGGAGGCTGCTCGAAGGCAGTAGAAGTCGTCAAAACCGTTGTCTCACCCGCTCACTTGACGGCTCCGGCCGTCAGGCCCGCCACGATCTGCCGTTGCGCAAACACCGTCAAGATCAGCACGGGCAAGGTGACGATCAACGCGGCAGCCGCGAGCGGTCCCCAACTGACCTGTTCGAACGAGAGCATGTTGTAAACCGCAACAGGAAGCGTGCGCGTCTCGCGGCTGGCAAGCACGATGCCGAAGACGAAGTTGTTCCACGAGAAGATGACCGACAGGATGAAGGCGACGACGATGCCCGGCCTGGCGATGGGCAAGGCGACCAGGCGGAAAACCTGCCAGGGTGTTGCGCCGTCGATGCTTGCAGCCTCTTCCAGCTCCATCGGCGTCGTCTCGAAATAGCCGATCATGATCCACACGACGATCGGCACGGTGACGACGAGATGGATGATGATCTGCGGCATGAGCGTGCCAAGCAGGTTCAGCCACTGGAACAGCAGGAAGAGCGGGATCAGGAAGGAAAGGCCGGGCGTCATGCGCGCTATCATGATGACCATAGCGGACTTCTCCGCCTTCAGCCGTGCGATGCCATATCCGGCCGGTACGCCTATCAGCAGCGCCAGAAGCGTGGCCGCACCCGTCACCAGCACCGAATTCCAGAGATAGAGGAAGAAGTTGTTCTCTTCGAAGACCTTCAGATAATTCGACCAGGCCAAGCGCTCCGGAATGAAGATCGGCGGATAGGCGCCGCTGTCGATCTCATATTTCAGCGACAGCGAGATCATCCAGAGGAAGAACAGGACGACCGGCGAGATCATCACCAGGGCAACAAACAGCAGTGCGATGCGATCGAGTGTTTTGCGCTTCATCAGCGTGCCTCCCCGTCGGACCAGTTCACGCGCTGCCGGAGCATCATAAGGACGAAGGAGAGCAGGACGATCAGGATGAAGAAGACAACCGCCATCGCCGAGCCATAGCCGATATCGTAATAGGCGAAAGCGGTGTTGTAGAGATAGATGTTGATCGTCTCCGACGCCGTGCCGGGACCGCCTTGGGTCATGGCATAGATGATGTCGAAACTTTTCACCGCATCGATGCTGCGGATGATCACGGCAATCATCAGGAACGGCGCGATCATCGGCAGCGTCAGATAGCGGAATTTCTGCCAGACATTGGCGCCGTCGATTTCAGCACTTTCATAGGGCTCGCGCGGAACCGCCGCCAGACCGCCGAGCACGATTAGCATGATAAGCGGCGTCCACTGCCAGGTCTCGACCAGCACAAGCGACGGGATGACGCTGCTCTGATTATAGATCCACTCCTGCGGGCCGATGCCGATGAAGGAGAGGAGATAGTTGAGGACGCCGAGCTGCGGATGGAACATCATCGTCCAGACGAGTGCAATGGCGACGGGTGTGGCCATCATCGGCATCACGAATATGCCGCGTATAAGACCGCGCAACGGAAATTGAGCATCGAAGATCAGCGCCGCGAGCGTCCCCAGAAACAGGGGAACCACCACGGAGAGCGTCGTGTAAACCACCGTATGCCACAGCGACTCCCAAAAACGCACGTCGGTGGCGAGGCGTACGTAATTGTCCAGCCCCGCAAAGACCTGGGACTGACCGAGCGTCCAGCTGTTGACGCTCATCCATACCGTAAACACCCACGGAAAGACGATGACGGCGGCGATGACGATGAGCGCCGGGATGACGAAGGGCCAGTAGTTGGGAGCAAACCGATCCGGTTTGCTCCTTCCTTTCAACGTCTTGGCCACGGCAGCCGTTTCGATGCTTGTCGAGGCCATTATCCCTCGCTTTTTGCCAGGACGGGTTCGAACTGTGCCGTCGCTGCCTTCAGTTCTGTTTCGGGATCGGCGCCGCCGATCATGTTGGTGAGACCGACGCCATAGACGTCGCGGAACTCGGTGACCGGTATGATGACCGGCAGCGCGAGCTGCGAGATCTTGCCGGAACCGACGACGGCATCAAGCCATGCGCCCGGCATCTTGACGCCTTCGCGGACCTTCGCATCCTCGAGGACGGACTGGCGGAAAGGAACGCCGGCACCGGCCTGCAGCAGACGTGCGCCCATTTCATGCGAAATCGCCCATTGGCAGAAGAGATAGCCGGCTTCCTTTTTCTGGCTTGCCGCGACGACGCCAAGCCCGTCGCCGAAAGTGCCCGCGGCCTGTGCCTTCGGACCTTTCGGCATGATGCCGTAACCGACCTGGCCGACGACGCGCGACTTTTCCGGATTCTCGATCGGCGGCGCAAAACCAACGCCATCCAGCCACATGCCGATCTTGCCCTGCAGAAAGGCAGACTGCGCCTCGGCCCAGTTGAAGCCGGAGACGCCGGGAGGGGCTGTCTTGGTCATCAGCCTTTGATAGAGCTTGGCCGCATCGATCGCTTCCTGCGATGTCGTGCGCAGCTTGCCATCAGGGCCGAGCGGGCTCGAGCCATAGCCGAGCAGCAGCGACGTCCAGACCGGCGTATTGGCGTTCTTCAGGCCGCGGGCGACGAAGCCGTAGGTGTTGCTCGAAGGATCGGTGAGCGCCTCCGCAGCACTGGCGAGTTCTTCGAACGTCGTCGGGTAGGAAAGCCCCTTCTTCTCAAACAGCGCCTTGTTCCAATAGATGATCCAGTAATCGACCGAGAATGGAAGCGAACGCAGAACGCCGTCCGGATCTTTGGCAAAAGTCAGGCCGGCTTCGGCAAAGTCGGTTTCAACCAGAGACGGGCCGGTCAGAGAGGGGTCCTTGAGAAAACCGCCGATATCCGCAAGCCAGCCGCCCTTTTCGAACTGCCGCTTCTGGACATGATAGCTCATGTGCACGACGTCGAAGCTCGGCTTGCCGGAGCTCAGCTCGATGGTCGTCTTCTGACGCTGCTGTTGTTCGGGCGTCGCTTCGGCATTGACCTTGATGCCGGTAAGCTCCTCGAATTCGGACAGGTACTTCAGAAGTATTTCGCTGCGCGGGCTCTTGACCAGGTTCACTTCGAGCGTCGTGCCGGCAAAGCGCTTCCAATCGACAGCAGCCGACGCCAACCGCACTCCGAGCATGCTGCTGGCGCCAAAAGCGGCCGTACCCGCCAGAAAGCCGCGCCTCGTCGGGTTCAAAAACGATGACATGTGGTACCTCCTCCTTTTGCCGGCGATCTCCTCACCCCCGGCTGTTTATTTCCAATTATATCCTGAGCGCACGATCTCTTGCGTGATTGATGTGTGCGACAAGGCTGTTGACGGCGTCCTCCGCCGATCGTCTTTCGATCGCCTCGAGCACTTTCAGATGCTCGCCCATGACAGGTCCGACGTGACCATCGATGCGAAAACGGTCCTGACTGATCAGGCGCATCTTGATCGAGTTCACCCGGTAGGCATTCGAGATGATGGTATTTCCAAGCGCATCGATAAAGGCATCGTGCATGCCCCAATCGACAGCTTGCGCGTGCACCTCCAACTCGTGCGATCCATCGCCGTTTCGAATGGCGTCGGCGATATCTCGATGCTGCTTCAGCAGCCCGGCGATCGTCTCGTCCGACGCAGAGCGGGTGAAAAGCGCGACCGCCTCCTTCTCCAGGAACACGCGCAGCTGGAACGCCTCGCGAATAAGGTTCAGGTCGATATGCGCAATCTGCAACCCCCGCTGGGGCACCGTCTTGATCAGGCCTTCGGCTTCGAGCCTCGGGATGAGTTCGCGGATGGCGCCAAGCGTCAGCCCGGTCAGCTCGACGAGGCGGCGCTGCGAAACGAACTGGCCGGGGCGCACGTCACGCGCAAGAAGGTGGCGTGTGAAGCTCTCATACGCCTTTTCCCGCAGTGTCGGCTGCTCGTCCGTTCCGTCCATCGCCTCTCCCAGAAACATGTCCGCCCTATGCCGCTTTCGAGCGGAAAAGATTGTCGAACGCAAGAGCGAGTTGCGCCTGCCCTTCGCCGGATATTGAAACGAGTGGCGGGCGAACCGCAAGCCAGATTTCATCCGACGTGAGGTGAGCGACCATCGCTTTCACAGCAGCGGTCACCGGAAATTTCAGCAGTTCGTCAACGAAATCCTCGATGCGGGAATCGTCCTTGCCGTCTTCTGCCATCAGCTTGACTTCGTGGGGTACGAAATTCGCCATGCCGGAGATCGCACCCTGGCCGCCAAGCCGCACGCCCTTCGCCAGATGACGTTCGTCCCCCACCAGGATGACAAGATCGCCATGCGCCTTCAACAGCGCTTCCGTGAAAGGCCAGTCGCCGGAGGAATCCTTGACGCCCGTGACGATATTGGGAAAGGCGGTCCGCAGCCGGCCGATCAGCGATACGCTCAGCGGGACCATGGTGACCGAGGGAATGTTGTAGACGATAATATCTCGCGCCTTCTCGCCCAGGATAGCGAAAACAGCCGAAAACCACTGGAAGACGCCGTCGTCACTGACGTTTTTGAAGTAGGAAGGGGGAGCAAGAAGGATATTGCGGGCTCCCTCGGAAAGCGCATGCCCGGCCTGCATCGCCGCATCCTCGGCCGCGTCGACCAGCACGCCGACGATGATTTGCTTTGCTGCTATCCCATTATCAAGCATGGAAGTGAGAACACGTTCACGTTCCTTGGTTCCGATGGAAGAACCTTCACCCGTGGTCCCGAACAGCGTCACGCTCGAACATCCGGCCGCGAGGCTTCGCCGTGCCTGCTCGATCATCGCCTCGATCATGATGCCGCGGTGGCTGTCGAATGGTGTGGCGAGAGCGACTGAGAGCCCGAATTTTTGTGTCAAATATGCCTCCTCCCAATTACCGGCTCAGATGTAGCAGACTAACATGTTAGATGTAAAGAGGTGATTGCACACCGTCTCGTTACATGATTTGTCGCGGCCGCGGCTTCCCTCCGGTCAACTGGCACGCCTTGCTGTTGGCCCGTTCGCCCGCACGAGCGCCATCAGCATCGGGCCGATCGCAAACTCACCCCTCTCGGTCCTGCGGGTCAGATCTCTGAGATAGCCGCCGGGCGAGTTGATGTGGCCTCCCCTTTCCAGAATGCAGGCAATCACGGTGGCGGCATTTTCCGGCCCCATGCCGGAGCAGGCTTCCTCATAGGCCGAGGGACTGACGCCGAGCATCGAGCGCACGACGACAGCAGCCGACATCAAATCTCGCCAGTTGCCGATGGTTCCGCCAGGCCCGTAGTCGAGAATACCGGGGCAGGCTTGGAGGACGAGGCCGAGCGGGAAGGATTTCAGGTTATGCCCAGCCCCTGGATCGGCGGACCCCCCCGCCCTGTTGCCGGAAAGCTTCGGTTGTTTCAGTCTTTGCTCGTCCGGCGGTCCGGCATTCGGTTCAAGATCGGCAACTGCCCATTCGCCCTGCTTCGTTTCGAAGCTTGGTTCAAGTTCATGAGTGGAATTGGGATTTGAATTCTGTTTGTGATGCTCAATCTGAGACTCATTGGCGTCTATTTTTTGTGTTTTTATCTGCTTTTCCAGCAAGTTGACGATTTCAGCCCGAAGCAACCCCATCTCATCGAGTAGCGGGGTCAATTGCTCAGTGGTCGCCACGCGCGGAATCCGGGCGAGGAGCGTTCGAAACGTCACCGAAATGCCTTCCCAATCACCGGAGACCTCTTCTTCGAAGGCCGTCGCAATCAGCTTGGAGATGTCGCGCCGGCAAATGGTCAACCGTTCCCTGACTGCGCGCAGCAGTTCCCGGTCGGCAACCGCCTGGGCGGCCAGGTTTTCGATTTCGACTGCACGCGCCAGAAGCGGTGCTACGCTGAACCCGAAGGCCTCGCCGACGGTCCCTGCCCTGTCGCGTCGCGCATAGCGCTTTCCATTCGGGCTGTCCTTGCGCAGGATCAGGCCGGCCTCGACCAGAACGGCAAGATGCCGCCTGAGGGTCGCTGGCGTCATGCCGCGGGCGCGAAGCGAAAGCTGCGCATTCGACGGGAAGACAATCAGGCCCTTCTCCTCGGAGATCTCGTCGTCTGGGTAGAAGGTCAGAAGCGCGTCGAGCACCGTCAGCGCCCGATCGGTAACGCCGAGCGCCGGCCGCGCTTCGCAGATCGCCCTGAACAGCTTCCACTTGCTGCGCTTCATCCCCGGCTCGATGGTCTCGGCCAGTTGCTGGCTTGCCAGCATGCCAAGAGACATCGGCCGCCGCCCAAAGGGCGTCGTCACATATCCACTCTCCATTTGCCTTCACCTTCGTTCAGGCAAAAGAAAACCATCCACCAATTTGGTGCCTAAGACGCTTGACTGTGATTCGTGGAAATGCGATTCTCGATGTGCTTAAGATCTGAGAAGGGCTTCCACGACGGCGTCGTTGGGGGCCTTTTTCTTTTGCGCGCTACGCTCCTCTGTCCTTGTTGAACTCCTGAAACAGGCCCTTCAGCCTTTCCTGGACGAATTGATCGAAACCGGGGGCGGTCTTGGCGTCGAAAACGAAGGTTGCACCGGACGCTGTTTTTTTAATCATGACAGGCACGCCATTAACCTGGGTTTTGGCCACCGCCGGTTTCGGCGCAGCCGTCTTCTTCGTTGCCAGAACGAGTGCCCGCTGAAACCGCTCGTCGCTCGAAATTTTGCGCGCGTCGTCCGCGGACAACTCCACGATGATCTTGTCGACGTCGGCTTTCTCAAGCCGCTCGCCCAGTTCCAACCATCGGCGGCGGCCGATATCGGGTGCTGCGCCAATGGCGTTGACGAGGTCCAGGGGAACCTGCCGGATGACGATCAGCATTCTTGACAGCGCCGCCTTGTCCACGCCGAGAGCCGCCATGATGACATCGCGGCCAAAGCTGCGTTCCTCGAGCCGCGATGCGAAGAGCGCGCGCTCGATGTAGGAGAGATTGGTTCGAGCGCTGTTTTCCTGTCCCTGGCTGACGACCAGCTGACCGTCGGTGAGATCACGGACGACCGCGCGCACCCTGATGCCGATTTCTCGGGCGGCAGCCAGGCGCCGATGGCCGTAGGCGACCTGATAGCGTCCCCTGGTTTCGGGATGCGGGCGGACGAGGATCGGAACCTGCTGGCCATGCTCGCGGATCTGCTCGACAAGCTGCGCGAGTTCGGCCGCGTCGATCGCCAATCGATCGCTGACGAAGGAAGCATCGATCAGTCCGGGATCGAGTTCGACGATGGTCTGGCCGGCAGCGAGCTGCCGTTCCAGCTCACTTGCCCGCTCCATCTTCTCGGTAATGTTGCCGAGCGTCTTGGTGATACCGCCGACAGGCGCGGCACTGCGCTCCTGCGGCACGAATCCGGCGATCGGACGATTGTCACGCGGTGCGACTGCGTCCATCCTTTCCGGTTTCGGAGCGGAAATTTCGATGAGGTTCTTGCGCGCCATCTGCTATTTCCTCCCCCAGGTCGAGCGAATATGCGCCTCGATCTCGCCGTTCACGAGATTGAGGGACTCCAGAGCCCGATCGTAGGTTCCGCGTGTGAACTGCGACCGCTCGACCTCGTAGAGTGTCTGCTTGGTGACGCCGGCGTCAGCCACTGCCGTCGACTTCACCATGGCGTTGTGGAGCATTCGATTGCCGAAGATCGCCCGCATGAAGCCGGTCATCTGGCTTTGCGGTCCGTCGTTCGGCTCGAACCGCGTCACCAGATAGCGCATCCAGTCATAGCTGGTACGCCCTCCGGCCTTTTCGACGACCGACATCAACTCACTCGTCATCGTCAGAAACTGCGACATCGACATGACATCAAGCATCTGCGGGTGAACCGTGATCAACACCGAGGTGGCCGCGCAGAGCGCCGACATCGTCAGGAACCCCAGCTGCGGCGGGCAGTCGATGACCACCACATCGTAAAGGCTTTCGATCTCCGTCAGGACTTCGCCGATGCGGGCAAAGAACATCGTCTCCGCCGTACCCGACGCCATCGCCTTCGGCGTCTCGTGCTCGAATTCCATCAGCTCGAGATTGCCCGGAATGAGATGCAGATTGGGCGTGTAGGTGGCGCGGACGATGTCGGCGATGGGGCGCGGCTCCTCATATCGGATCGCACCGTAGATCGTTTCGCCCTCTCCGACGTCGAACTCCGGCTGATGACCGAACAAGGCGGACAAGGAGGCCTGCGGATCGAGGTCGACGGCGAGCACGCGGTAGCCCCTGAGCGCCATGAACTGCGCCAGATGAGCCGCAGTGGTGGTCTTGCCCGAGCCACCCTTGAAATTCATGACGGAGATGATCTGGAGTTTTTCCCCCGGCCGGCGGGCCGGCACATATTTCGGTGTTCCGTTTCGCTCGTCGAGGACCCGGCGAATGCGGTCCATATCCGTTGCACTGTAAAGCCGCCGTCCGTTTGCGAGCGGATCGGGCCCATGGCCGTCGGCGGCTATCTGGCGGAGATAACCTTCGCCGATGCCGATAAAGGCTGCAGCTTCCGCCGGCGAAAATGTTCTGATGGTCTTTTGCGAGAGCGGGGGAAAGATTTTTGCCTGATGCTGCTGAAGTTGATAGGATAACTCCTTCGCATCTGTTGCCAGAAGCGATGGGAGGTGCTCTTGATCGTCTTGAAAAGCAAGACTCGGCTGCAT
>NZ_CP104035.1:4575000-4902838 GCF_025152725.1 Rhizobium sp. SRDI969 | reverse complement strand
AATGCCGCCTTTCAATTCCACCGGGCGGCATCCGCTAATACGGCCGCCCGATCATCCCCGCTTTGGCGGGCTGACGGATCCTCATGAGCCGCTCGCCTGCCGGTTCACTCAAACACTGCCCCATAAGGGACCGGCGCAGAACTCCGTTGCAGGTGGCGCGCTCATGCGGCAACCTTCATCGGCTTTCCGTGCCAGGCTGGCGGTCGAACCTCGTTTTCGGCCGACCAGCCCGAACGCAATATAACTTTAACCTTCTCCGCTGGCCTCGCCTTAAACGTGTGGCCAATGAAGGCACAAAACATCCCCGCTCCGTAACAGCCACGTTACGGCTCAAATCCGTCGAGTGCTTGAAAAAACGGAAGCGCAAGGCTCCGTAACAAAAGGCACAAACTCATCGCCCTGCCGACGTGGCAGTTAAAACCGAGCCTCTGCAGGTGATGTCCGCGCCCTTTGTTGGAAGCCATTTAGGCAGGATCAAACGGCAATATCAACGATGAATTTTACGCAAAATTAACAGGCGGGCATTGACTCCGCCTGCCCTTTTCGGGCGTCACACCAGCGTCAAAAAAGAATCGCAGTTGAATCAAAGAGATTCCCCCGTTCGGGCTATTTTGACACGCATTGAAAGAAAAAAAATAAAATCCTCTTGACTCCCCTGTGGTCCCGGAAGCTTGGGGCAGAGTCGCGCGGCGTGAAAGCATCCTTGCGCAAGCCATTGTTTTTAAAGGCTATTTCCTGTCATGGCGCTGACACGAAACAGTCGTGAGATTAACCATGCAGGGCCGATCGGCGGAATCGAAAAAGCCCGGTAAAATTACCGGGCTAATCATAAAGAAGAAGTTGTTAATGGAAGATTACGCGGTCGTGGTGACCGAAAGAGCCTTCACACGAGCGGCCAGGCGCGAGACCTTGCGCGATGCCGTGTTGGCATGCAGCACGCCCTTGCTGGCGGCGCGGGCAAGCTCGGGCTGAGCAGCCAGGAAAGCTTCCTTCGCCTTGGCGGCATCACCGGATGCGATGGCCTCTTCGACCTGGCGAACGAAAGTACGAACGCGCGAGCGACGAGCCTTATTGACGTCGGTACGGCGGGCGATCTTGCGGGTCGCTTTTTTCGCCGAAGTTGTATTGGCCATGGATGCCTCTCTCAAGAATTCGAACAAACTCCGCCATTACCGCGGGCCCTGCGGCCACAAAATCCAGCAATGCGGGAGCAATCGCGGAAAACCAAACCGGCTTTCCGAACCGTGGGCGGGCATATAACTCTAAAGCCGGCCCACGTCAACGCGGATTTTCAAGCTTTACCGCTGGCAACCGCCGAAAAGCATTCAACGGTGCGTAAAAGCCGGTTTGCGCTTCTCGACGAAGGCCGCCATACCTTCTTTCTGGTCGTCCGTGGCAAAGAGACTGTGAAACAGGCGGCGCTCGAAACGCAAGCCCTCCTCCAGCGTCGTCTCGAATGCGCGGTTGACCGCCTCCTTGGCCATCATCACCGAGGGACGCGAAAGCGAAGCGATCTTTTCGGCCGCGGCAAAAGCCTCGTCGAGCAGACGCTCGGGGGCCACCACACGCGAAACGAGTCCCGATCGTTCGGCTTCCGCCGCATTCATCATCCGGCCGGTCAGGATAAGATCCATCGCCTTCGCCTTGCCGACGGCGCGCGTCAGCCGCTGCGAACCGCCCATGCCGGGAATGACGCCCAGGGTAATTTCCGGCTGGCCGAATTTCGCCGTCTCCGAGGCGATGATGAAATCGCACATCATGGCGAGCTCACAGCCGCCGCCGAGCGCAAAACCGCTGACCGCAGCGATCACCGGCTTGCGCGCCTTGGCGACCTCATCCCAGCCGCTGATGAAATCACTCTTATAGATATCGGCGAACTCAAGCGGCTGCATCTCCTTGATATCGGCGCCGGCGGCAAAGGCGCGCTCGGAGCCGGTCAGCACGATCGCCCCGACCGTCTGGTCGGCGTGGAAGGCGGCATAGGCCTCTTTCAGCTCTTTCAGGACGGTGGAATTCAACGCGTTCAGCGCCTGGGGTCGGTTCAGCGTGACGAGGCCGACATTGCCTCGGGTTTCGACGATCAGGGTCTCATAGGCCATGCTCTTCTCCCGGTTTCTCACTCTTCTTCTGGCAGGCTTACTTCTGGCAGGTGGCGCAATAGAAAGTGGAGCGACCCGCCTGGACGATGCGGGCGACCGTAGCGCCGCAGCCGGGCGTGCGGCAAGCCTGACTTTCGCGATCATAGACGGAGAAGGAATGCTGGAAATAGCCGAGCGATCCGTCGGTCTGGATGTGATCACGCAGCGACGATCCGCCGGCGGCGATCGCATCGGCGATGACGTCGCGGATCGAGGCGACGAGCAGGTCGAGCTGCGCCTTCGGCCGGCCCCCTGCCGTCACCAGCGTGCCGGCGGCGCGGATCGGCGAAAGATGCGCGCGCCACAGCGCCTCGCAGACATATATATTGCCGAGACCGGCAATGTTCTTTTGATCAAGCAACGCGCTCTTCAGCGGCTGCGCCTTGTCCCGGAAGCGTTCGGCCAGATAGGCGGCGCTGAGCTCGTTTCCTGTCGGCTCCGGGCCGAGATCGCGGAAGAAGGGATGGGCTGCGAGATCGGCACGTCCCACCATATCCATGAAGCCGAAACGCCGCGGATCGTTGTAGATGACACGACGCGGGCCGCTTGCGGCTTGCAGATGGAAGACGACGTGATCGTGCTTCTCGTCCTTCGAGCGGGCATGGTGGAATTCGCCCGGCACGCCGGAGGCGGCTCCCTCCTCAATGCGGCCCTCCTCAATGCGAAAAGAACCGGACATGCCGAGATGCGAAATCAGCGTGTTGCCGTCGTCGAGATCGACCAGCAGATATTTGGCGCGGCGGCCAAGGCCAACGATGGTGCGGCCGGAAACTCTATCTGCGAAAGCGTCGGGAAAGGGGAAGCGCAGATCGCCGCGGCGCAGCTCCAGCCTGGTGATGCGGGTGGCCTCCATCGCCGGCGTCAGGCCGCGTTTCACCGTTTCGACTTCTGGCAATTCCGGCATCTTAACCCATCTATCTCTAACGTGTTTCAACCGGCGACGATGTGCGCTATAGCGCCAGTGTGCCGTGGAGAACGCGGCCCATAGATAACGTCGCGCGCGGTCTTTCGCTATGGCCGCGGCGCCCGAATCTTCAGGAACGGAGCAGTCTGATGTCAGAAAGCCGCACTTCCGCCGATGGCGGCATGGAGACCTCCTACGGCTTCCGCGAGGTGCCTGATGGCCAGAAGCAGGGCCTGGTCAACAAGGTATTCCACAAGGTCGCCAAGCGCTACGACATCATGAACGACGTCATGTCGATGGGCATGCACCGCGCCTGGAAGGACGCGATAATTTCGGCGCTGAACCCGCGCAAGGAGCCTGGCTACAAGGTGCTCGACGTTGCCGGCGGCACCGGCGACATAGCCTTCCGCATCGTCGAGGCTTCGGGCAGACAGGCGCATGCCACCGTGCTCGACATCAACGGCTCGATGCTCGGCGTCGGTGCCGAGCGGGCAGAAAAGAAGAAGCTCTCCAGCAATCTCACCTTCGTCGAGGCGAATGCCGAGGAACTGCCTTTCGATACAGGCAGCTTCGACGCCTATACGATCGCCTTCGGCATCCGCAACGTGCCGAGGATCGATGCGGCGCTGTCGGAGGCGTATCGCGTGTTGAAGCGCGGCGGGCGGCTGCTGGTGCTGGAGTTTTCCGAAGTCGATATGCCGCTTCTCGACAAGATCTACGATGCCTGGTCGTTCAATGCCATTCCGCAATTCGGCAAGGCGATCACCGGCGATGCCGAACCCTACCAATATCTGGTGGAATCGATCCGCAAGTTTCCGAACCAGGAGAATTTCGCGGCAATGATCCGCCAGGCCGGCTTTTCGCGCGTCACCTTCACCAATTATACCGGCGGCATCGCCGCACTCCATTCCGGCTGGAAGCTCTGACGCATGACGCCGAAAAGTGTAGAGCGGTTTTCGAATAGCGTCGCGCGAGAATCAAACAGAACATGAGTACTTTCGGCGCATATTTCCGCCTTTGGCGCGTCGGCTGGGTGCTCGTGCGTGAGGGTGTCGTGTCAGCCCTTCCTTCCGAAGGATTGCCGCCGCCGGTGGCGCTTGCCAAATCCTTCGTCACGATTTTCGAGCGAAGCAAGGCGCGGCATCAGAAGCGCAGCGACCGGTTGGCGAAGGCGGTCGAGCGGCTCGGCCCTTCCTATGTAAAGATCGGGCAGTTCCTGGCGACGCGGCCGGATGTCGTCGGCGTCGAATTCGCCAACGACCTGTCGCAGCTCCAGGACCGCATGGCCTTCTTTCCCTCGGCAGCCGCCAAGGCCAATATCGAAGGCTCGCTCGGGCGGCCGATCGGCGAACTCTATGCAAGCTTCGGCGATCCGATCGCCGCCGCCTCGATCGCGCAGGTGCATCCGGCCGAGGTCGACAGCGCCGAGGGCCGGAAGAAGGTCGCCGTCAAGATCGTGCGGCCCGGCGTGCGCCAGCGTTTTGCCCATGACATCGAGGCAATGTATCTCGTTGCTCATATGCAGGAGCGTTTCCTGGCGTCCAGCCGGCGGCTGCGGCCGGTCGAGGTGACGAAGACGCTGGAGCAGACGACGAAGGTGGAGATGGATCTTCGCCTGGAGGCGGCAGCCCTTTCCGAGATCGCCGAGAATACCGAAAAGGATCCCGGCTTCCGTGTGCCGAAGGTCGACTGGGAGCGTACCGGGCGCGACGTCATCACCATGGAGTGGATCGACGGCACGAGGATGTCCGATGTCGAGGGTCTGCGCGCGGCGGGCCACGATCTCAACCTGCTTGCCGATACGCTGATCCAGTCGTTCCTGCGTCATACGCTGCGCGACGGCTTCTTTCATGCCGACATGCATCCGGGCAATCTCTTCGTCGATGCGGGCGGCATGATCGTCGCTGTCGACATGGGCATCGTCGGGCGGCTGGGCAAGAAGGAACGGCGGTTCCTCGCCGAAATCCTCTATGGCTTCATCACCCGCGACTATATCCGCGTCGCCGAGGTGCATTTCGAGGCCGGCTATGTGCCCGGCCACCACAATGTCGAAAGCTTCGGCCAGGCGATCCGGGCGATCGGCGAGCCGATCCATGGACAGCCGGCCGAGACGATCTCGATGGGCAAGCTGCTGACGCTGCTGTTCGAGGTGACCGAGCTCTTCGACATGGCGACGCGTCCGGAACTGGTGATGTTGCAGAAGACCATGGTCGTGGTCGAGGGCGTATCGCGCATGCTCAATCCGCGCTTCAACATGTGGAAGGCCTCCGAGCCTGTCGTCGGTGACTGGATCCGTACCAATCTCGGACCGAAACGGATCGCCACCGATCTCAAGGACGGGCTGAAGGCGGCGGTCAAGCTCGCCGAAGCCGTGCCGGAAATTGCAGCGAAGACCGAAAAATTCCATCATCAGCTGCTGCATATGAGCGAGCACGGCTTACGTTTCGACGCTGAGACGGCGGAAGCGATCGGCAAGGCCGAGGCGCGGCACAACCGCTCGGCCAAGATTGCTTTGTGGGTTATCGCATTGACGCTTCTCTATATTGCCTGGATGCTGAGCTGACCGCCTGCCAAAAACATGCTGTGTTCGGGATTTGGGATATCCCATGTGACGGCGGGCTCGCTTAGTCTCGCAGTCAAAGCATGATGCCGAAAAGTATGAGCGGTTTTCGGGCGACGTCATGCTCTGACTCTTTAATTGAGAACAGGATTCAGATTTTAGGCCGATCGGCCTAAAATCATCTTGTTCTAGGGAGACACAGCACATGAAGCACGAACGCCCTGGCATCGAACTTTCCGGACGACCGCTCGGTTTTGCCGAGATGGTGACGATCGGGGCGGGCAAGGCTGCGGTTTCGGCTTCGGCGACAGGCATGGCCCGCATCGCGATCGCCCGCGAGGTCGTCGAGGATGCGATTGCCTCCGGCATGCCCGTTTACGGCTCGACGACAGGCGTCGGAGCCATGAAGGACGTGGAGTGGTCGGCCGACGAACTCGACACCTTCAATCTCGGCCTGGTGCGGGCCCACCATTTCGGCACCGGCACTCCCTTTTCCTGCAATATCGTGCGCAATGCCATGGCGATCCGTATCAACACGGCGCTGACCGGCCAGGTCGGCTGCACGCCGGAATTGATCCAGGCCTATATCAGGATGCTCGAGGCCGATCTCATCCCGGTCGTGCGCCGTACCGGCTCGATCGGCTGTGCGGATATCGGTCTGATGGGACAGATCGGCGCTGTGCTGACCGGCGTCGGCGAAGCGATGTATCGCGGCAACCGGATGCAGGCGGCCGAGGCTTTCCGGGCGGCCGGGCTGGAACCGATGCGGATGGCGCCGCGCGACAGCCTCGCCTCGCTCAGCATCAATGCGGTGAGCTTTGCCTCGGCGGCGGAAACGACGCGCAATGCTGCTGCCTCGATCCGCGTCCTGCTGGCGACAGCGATGATGGCGGCCGGCGCGCTCGGTGCTTCCCGCGATCCCTGGAAGGCGGTCAGGCATGTCGGAACGGCGCGCGAGGCGTTGATCGGCGCCTGGCTTTGCAATGCCTCCGACGAATGGAACTGGCCCGTCGCAACGCATGTGCAGGATCCGCTCAGCCTGCGCATGATCGCGCAGGTGTTCGGCGCGGTGATCGAGAACCTTTTATCGACCGGCCACAAGATCCTTGCCGCCACCGGGCGCTCGGACGACAATCCCGTCGTGGTCGAAGGCCGTGTGATGACGTCGGGCGGTTCGCTTCCGCTCGATGTGACGATCCTGCTCGAATCGGCAGCACTCTGCATGGCGCATGCAGCGCGCAACGCCTTCAACCGTTGCGTCATTCTCGGCAACGGCCAGCGGCGCGACCTGCCGGTCAATCTCGTGCCGCCGGGGCGGATTGCCACCGGTTTCGGGCCGATCATCAAACTTGCCGGCGAGATCTTCTCGCGTGTGCTGTCGATGTCCAATCCCGTGTCGGCCCAGTCGCTGGTCGTTGCGGCCGGGCTGGAGGACGAAGCTGCCTTTTTGCCGCTCGTTATCGAGCGTTTCGACCGGCAGATGCGGGCGCTGAAGCGCCTTGCAGCCCTCGAGGCGCTGCTGTCTGCCCAGGCAATCGACATTCTCGGCGATGAGCCGAAGGGCGTCGCCGCCATGCTCTATGAGGTCGTGCGCAAACATGCGGATTTCTATACGGTCGACCGGCCGCTTTCGGCTGAGGTCGAGGCAATTGAGGAGGAACTTGGTTCGGACGACTTCGTTTCGAAGCTGACCGATCAGGTTCCGATCGCGTCCTTCGACGATTTCTTCGCCCTTGCGTCGCAGGAGCGTGTCGAGGAGCGGCTGACCAGCTAAATTAAAGAGTTAGAGCATGATGCCGTCCGAAAACCGCTCACACTTCTCGACATCATGCTCCAGCCGGCAGTCTGATCCAGTTTAGGGAGGAAGCGGCATGGATTTCGATCTCGTTTTGCAGGGCACGGTGGTGCTGCCGGACCGCATTCTCGACGAGGGTTATGTCGCCGTGCGCGACGGCAAAATCGCTGAAGTCGGCCTCGGCGTGCCGCCTGCGGGCCGCGAACGGCATCTGCTCGGAAAAGCGCTGATCCTGCCCGGTGCGATCGACGCCCAGGTGCATTCGCTTTCCCAAAAAGACCAGGAAGATTTCCTCTGGTCGACGCGATCGGCAGCGGCCGGCGGCGTGACGACGATTGTCGACATGCCCTATGACGAGGGCAATCTCGTCTGCTCGGCAGCGGCGGTGAAGCGGAAGATCGACCACGCCGGTCCGCAGGCGCGCGTCGATTTCGCGCTTTACGGCACCGTCGATCCGGAAGAAGGCCCCGCACGGATCCGTGAAATGGTGGAGGCAGGCGTTGCGGCCTTCAAATTCTCGACATTCGGTACCGACCCCAAGCGCTTTCCGCGCATTCCGCCGGCCCTGCTCGACGCCTGCTTTGCGGCAATCGCGCCAACGGGACTGACGGCGGGCGTGCATAATGAAGACGAGGAGGCGGTGCGCACTTACATAGAACAGGTGGAGGCGAGCGACATCTCTGATTGGCGGGCGCACGGCCTGTCACGACCGCCGATCACCGAGCTGCTGGCGATGCATACGATCTTCGAGACGGGCGCTCATACCGGCTGCCCGGCACATGTGGTGCATTGCTCGCTCGGGCGCGGCTACGATATTGCGCGCGCCTATCGCCGCGACGGCTTTGCGGCGACGGTGGAATGCTGCATCCACTATCTGACGCTCGACGAGGAAAACGACGTGAAGCGCCTTGGCGGCAAGGCGAAGATCAATCCGCCCGTGCGGTCGCGCGCCGAGGTGGAGACGCTCTGGCGGAAGGTGGCCGAGGGCGATGTCTGGCTGGTTTCGACCGATCACGTCAGCTGGTCGGAAAACCGCAAGACCAATCCCGACATGCTCGCCAATGCCTCCGGCGTTCCCGGTCTCGAGGTGATGGTGTCGCTTTTCGTCAAAGGTGCCACCGAACGCGGCATTCCGTTGACATGGGCAGCCAGGCTGATGGCGGAGAACCCGGCGAAGCATTTCCGGCTCGACCATATCAAGGGCGCGCTGACCCCGGGCAAGGATGCCGATATTGTCGTGCTCGAGCCGCGCGACAGCGTCTATGACGCCGCCGCGAGCGGCAACAATGTCGTCGGCTGGAGCCCCTATAACGGCATCCGCCTGCCCTGGACCGTCTCGGCCACCTACCTCAGCGGCGAAAAGATCGCCGAGGGTGCCAAGGTGCTGGCCAAGCCCGGCACCGGCAGGTTCGTGCGGCCGCTGCCGCGCCAAGTCATTGCGGGAGCTGAAGCATGAGCCGCAATCTACCCGTCAATGCGGGCCGGATCGCTGAAGATATCGAGGCGCTGGCCGGGATCACCGAGCCGGGGCATCCCTGGACGCGGCGGGCCTTCTCGCCGCTCTTCCTCGACGGCAGGGCCTATATCGAAGCGCGGATGAAGGCGGCGGGACTGGAAACGCGGATCGATGCCGCCGGCAATCTGGTCGGCCGGCGGACAGGCCGGAAGCCGTGGCTCGGCACGATCATGGCCGGCTCGCATTCCGACACGGTGCCGGACGGCGGCCGCTTTGACGGCATTGCCGGGGTAATTGCGGCGCTGGAGGTGGCGCGCGCGCTTCGCGATCAGAATATCGAGCTCGATCACGATCTCGAAATCGTCGACTTCCTTGCTGAGGAGGTCAGCATCTTCGGCGTGTCCTGCATCGGCAGCCGCGGCATGACCGGCCAACTGCCGGAGGCCTGGCTTTCGCGTGTCAGCGACGGGCGCGACCTGGCCGAGGGCATCGCCGAGGTCGGTGGCCGACCCGACGTGCTGATGCAGCAGAACAGACCCGATATAGCGGGCTTTCTCGAGCTTCATATCGAACAAGGCCCGGTGCTCGAAGCCGAAAAGGAGGATGTTGGGATCGTCACTGCGATATCGGGCATCACCCGCATCGAGATCACCGTCGAAGGGCGGGCCGACCACGCCGGCACGACGCCGATGGACCGCCGGGCGGACGCACTGGTGGCGGCGTCACAGCTGGTGCTCGACATCCGCAATGCCGCCGCCGAGCTTGCCAAAACGCCGGGGCATTTCGCAGCGACGGTTGGCGAATTCAGGATCGAGCCGAACGCCGCCAATGTCGTGCCTTCGAAGGTGGTGCTGCTGATCGATGGCCGTGCCGAAAGCCGCGCCGACATGCAGGCATTCTGCCGCTGGCTCGACGGCCATGTCGAAAAGCTGGCGGGGGCCTATGGCGTGACGATCAAAACGCCGAACCGGGTTTCCGACAATCAGCCGACACCTGGCGATGCCGGTCTGCTGTCGATCTTGGAGGCTGCCTGCGAACGGGTCGGCGCGAAACATCGGCGCATGGCCTCCGGCGCAGGGCATGATACGGCCTGGATCGCCAAGGTGGCGCCGGCGGCGATGATCTTCGTGCCCTGCCGGGACGGCCGCAGCCATTCGGCCGACGAGTGGGCAGACAATGACGATATCGCACTCGGCGCCGCCGTGCTTTTCGAGGCGGTGCGCGAGATGGACAAGGGCTTGATTGACAGGGGCTTGATTGACAGGGGCTTGATTGACAGGGGCTTGAATCAGGAGAAGGCGAATGGGACGCATACTCGTTGAGAAGGACGTGGAAGCTGCCGTCAAGGGCGGCTCCGTCTATGCCGCCGGCGGCGGCGGCTGGGCCGATCACGGGCGGATGCTTGGGCTTGCCGCCGTCAATGTCGGCAAGCCGGAGCTTGTCTCGATCGACGAATTGCAGGACGAGGACTGGATTGCGACCGCAGCCGCGATCGGCGCACCGGCCTCCACGACGCCCTGGGAAATGCAGGGCATCGACTATGTGAAGGCGGTGCAATTGCTGCAGGAGGCGCTCGGCGAAAAGCTTTCCGGGCTGATCATCGGCCAGAACGGCAAATCCTCGACGCTGAACGGCTGGTTGCCGTCGGCAATCCTCGGCACCAAGGTGGTCGACGCGGTCGGCGACATCCGCGCGCATCCGACAGGCGACATGGGGTCGATCGGCATGGCCGGTTCGCCCGAGCCGATGATCCAGACCGCTGTCGGCGGCAATCGCGCTGAGAACCGTTACATCGAGCTGGTGGTGAAAGGGGCGACGGCAAAGATCTCGCCGGTGCTGCGCGCCGCCGCCGACCAATCCGGCGGCTTCATCGCCAGCTGCCGCAATCCGCTCCGGGCCTCCTATGTCCGCAGCCATGCGGCGCTCGGCGGCATCTCGATGGCGCTTGCACTCGGCGAGGCGATCATCGCGGCGGAGAAGCGCGGCGGATCTGCCGTCATCGACGCGATCTGCAAGACGACGGGCGGACATATCCTTGCCGAGGGCGTCATTACCCGCAAGGACGTCGTCTACACCAAGGAAGCCTTCGACATCGGTACGATCACCGTCGGCGCGGGCGAAAAATCGGTGACGCTGCATGTGATGAACGAATATATGGCGGTGGACGATGCGGATGGCAAAAGGCTTGCGACCTTCCCCGCGGTGATCACCACGCTTTCACCGGAGGGCGAGCCGCTCAGCGTCGGCCAACTCAAGGAGGGCATGCATGTCTTCATCCTGCATGTGCCGATGGAGATCATTCCGCTATCGGCAAGCGTGCTCGATCCAACCGTCTATCCTGTCGTCGAAAAGGCGATGGGGATCGAGATCGCACGTTATGCACTGGCAACGAGGGCCTGAGCCGTGGCGCGTGATCCAGGCCTTGAAGAACTGATGCGTGAGGAACTCGGCGATCGGCCGGGTCTTGCCGAAAAATCCATGTTCGGCGGCTGGGCCTTCATGCTGAACGGCAATCTTCTCTGCTGCGCGCGCCATGACGGCATGCTGATCCGTCTCGGCAAGGGCAATGACGGCTGGGCGCTGGCACTGCCAGGCGTGATCCAGATGCTGTCGGGCGAACGGGTGATGCATGGCTGGGTGCGAGGCGGTGCCGAAGTTTACGGCGACGATGCCCTGAGACGGCGTCTGCTCGATGCGGCGCTCGCCTATGTGGAATCGCTGCCGAGCAAGTAGCAAAACGAGGAACCCACGATGCCGAAGGCCAATCCACGTCATCCGAAATTTCCGATTCCCGGCGGACCGGAGCTGCGCGCCAAGGGCTGGCGGCAGGAAGCGCTGTTGCGGCTGCTCGAAAATGTGCTGTCCGTCGGCGAGGACCCCGACAATCTGATCGTCTATGCCGCGCTCGGCAAGGCGGCCCGCAACTGGGCGGCGCACAAGGGCATCGTCAAGACGCTGACCGAGATGGACGAGGACCAGACGCTGCTCATCCAGTCCGGCAAGCCGATCGGGCTGGTGCGCACCCATGCCAAGGCGCCGCTTGTTATCATGGCGAACTGCAATATTGTCGGGCAATGGGCAAAGGCCGAAGTGTTCTACGAGCTGCAGCGCAAGGGGCTGATCTGCTGGGGCGGGCTGACCGCCGGCGCCTGGCAATATATCGGCAGCCAAGGCGTCATCCAGGGCACCTACGAGATCTTCATGCGCATCGCCGAGCGGCGCTTCGGCGGCGATCTCCTCGGGCGGTTCGTGCTGACGGCCGGCCTCGGCGGCATGGGCGGGGCGCAGCCGCTCGCCGGCCGTATGGCAGGCGCTGCGATCCTCTGCGTGGACATAGACCCGGAACGCGCCCGCAAGCGCCAGCAGATCGGCTATCTCCAGGAAATCGCACCCGATCTCGATACCGCCCTTCAGATGATCGATGCGGCGGTGAAGGACAGGCGGGCGCTGTCCGTCGGCCTCGTCGGCAATGCGGCGGAGGTCTATCCGGAAATCGCCCGGCGCGGCATCGTGCCTGATATCGTCACCGACCAGACCTCGGCGCATGACCTCGTCTACGGTTACGTGCCGAAGGGCATGAACCTCGATCAGGTCAAGGGCCTGCGCGACGATGGCCAGGGCCAGTTGATGGCGGCAAGCCGCGCCTCGATCGTCGAGCATGTGACGGCGATGCTGGAATTCCAGAAGCGCGGCTCGGAAGTCTTCGACAACGGCAATCTGATCCGCACGCAGGCCAAGGAGGGCGGCGTTGCGAATGCCTTCGATATTCCAATTTTCACCGAAGCCTATCTGAGGCCGCTGTTCGCCCGGGCGATCGGCCCATTCCGCTGGATGGCGCTATCGGGCGAGGAGAGCGATATCGCCCGGATCGACGATTTGCTGCTCGAGATGTTCCCTGACAACAAGATCATCACCAACTGGATCCGGCTGGCGCGCGAGCACGTGCCCTTCGAGGGGCTACCGGCACGGATCGCCTGGCTCGGCCATGGCGAACGCACGGCACTCGCAAGGCGTGTCAATGCGCTGGTTGCAAGCGGCGAACTCAAAGGCCCGGTTGCCTTCTCCCGTGACCATCTCGACGCCGGCGCCATGGCGCATCCGAATATCATGACCGAGCGAATGAAGGACGGCTCCGATGCGATCGCCGACTGGCCGCTGATCGATGCGATGATGCTCTGCTCGTCGATGGCCGATCTGGTCGTCGTCCATTCCGGCGGCGGCGGTTACGCCGGCTACATGACGAGCTGCGGTGTCACCGTCGTCGCCGACGGCACGGACCCCGCCGACGAACGGCTCGACCATGCGCTGACCAACGATACCGCGCTCGGCGTCATGCGTTACGCCGATGCCGGTTACGAGGAGGCGCTTGATGAGGTGGCAAAGAAGGACGTGCCCTATATCCGGCTTGGTTGATGTGCGGGAGGCGGACGTCAAGCGATCCGATTGGAGACTTCGAGGAGGTTGCCGTCGGGGTCCCTGAAATAGACCGAGCGCAAACGCCCAGTCGCACCGGTGCGTTCGACCGGGCCCTCTTCGATTGCAACGTCCGCGGCCTGTAGATCAGCGATGACATCGGCAAGCGGCGTCTCGGCGATGAAGCAGAGGTCGCCGGAGCCGGCTGTGGGATGTCTCGCCTTGGGATCGAATTCGCGGCCGGCCTGATGCAGGTTGATCTTCTGCCCGCCGAATTTCAGTGCCTTGCGGCCTTCCGCGAAGGTTTCGACCGACATGCCGAGGATGCGGGAATAGAAATCGCAGGTGATCGCGATATCGGCGACGGTCAGCACGAGATGGTCGAGGCGGTCTATGCGGATCATGCTTTTCTCCTCGCAAGGCGCTGGGCGACACAGGCGGAGATAAAGGCCAGCGCCAGCATGGCAAGGGTGAAGATAACGACGGCGGCCCAGCCTTCAATCGCGAAGAACCACCCGCCCGCCGAACCCATGAGGCTGGAGCCGACATAATAGGCGAGCATATAGAGCGACGAGGCGTGGCCTTTGGTGCCATGCGCCAACTTGCCGACAAGGCCACTGGCGATGGAATGGCTCATGAAGAAGCCGGTCGTGAGCACTATTATACCGAGGATGATGACCGGGAGCGAGGCAAAGAGCGTCAACGCGCTGCCGGCGGCAGTGAGCGCCAGACCGAAGAGAAGCACGGAAAAATGCCCGATCCGGTCTCCGAGCAGACCGCCGATCGAAGAGGCGCCGATGCCGAAGAGATAGACAGTGAAGATCAGGCCGAGTTCGGTCTGGTTGAGGCCGTAGGGCGGCGCCACCAGGCGGAAACCGGCATAGTTATAGATCGTCACGAAGGAGCCCATCGCCAGGAAAGCTATGGCGAAGATGAAGGGCAGCGCCGGATTGGTGAGATGGCCAAGCCAGGCTTTTGCATGAAAGCGCGGATCGAAGCCCGGCCTGCGGACGAAATTGCGTGACGGCGGCAAGAGGGCGATGAAGCCGATCGCGGCGGCAAGGCCAATGGCGCCGATGAGAAAAAGCGCCGGACGCCAGGTGAGATATTCGGCGAAGATACCGGTCAGCACGCGGCCGGACATGCCGCCGAAGGCCGTGCCGCCGACATTAAGGCCCATGGTGGCGCCAAGACCGCGCGGATCGATTTCCTCGGCGAGATAGGCCATGGCGACGGCCGGCACGCCGCCGAGAACGAGGCCTTGGAGAGCGCGGATGACGAGGAGCAAGTGCCAGTTCGGGGCAAAGGCGGTGGCAATGGTCAGCAATGCCGCCCCAACCAGCGATATCGACATCAGGCTGCGGCGGCCAAGGCCTTCCGAGACGGCGGCGGCGCAGACGATGGCAACCGCCAGGAAACCGGTGGAGAGCGACAGCGACAGCGAGCTTTCGGCCGGGCTGACGGCGAATTGCTGCGAGAAAATCGGCAGCAGCGGCTGGACGCAATAGAGCAGCGAAAAGGTGGAGAAGCCGGAGAGGAAGAGCGCCAGGCTGGCGCGGCGATAGGCGCCCGTTCCGCGGGTCAGATAGTGTTTTTGCCCTGGGATCGCAGCTGTCTCGGCGGTCTTCATTGCATGCGCTGACGTCGGCATCTCTTCATCCTTCCGACCTTCGATCTAGTCAACGCCACGCCATTTGTCCAATATATGAAACTGGCGATTTCGATAGGTTTTGGAGATGACGATCGAGCTGCGGCACTTGCGATATTTCCTGGTGGCGGAAGAAGGCAACTTCACCCGTGCCGCCGGCAAACTCGGCATCGGGCAGCCGCCGCTCAGCCAGCAGATCCGCGACCTGGAACGGAAGACGATGTCGTGCTCGCTTGCCGCGGGGCGGGGTTCGAGCTGACCGTGGCGCAGGAGGCGCCGCAGATTTCCTTCTGGTGCCGCCGATCTCGGCGTCTCGATCGTGCCGGCCTTCATTTCACAGATGAAGCTCGAAGGTGCGGCCTACCGGCCGATCGAGGGGCCGCCGGCCGTGGCGGCCTGGCGCTGGCAATGCTGAAAACACATCGCTCGCCGGTCACCGAGAACCTGATCAGCTTGCTGAGCTAGCTAAAGCGCGTCGCGATCTTTCAGATTCGCTCTTCGCGCTTTAGGTCTTTGTTTTGCGCATGTCGTTTCCGCAAAACCGCTGCACACTTTTGCGCGACATGCTCTAACCAACCGGATCCCAATAGGGCGGATCACCAAAACTCTTCTTCAGATGATCGGCGATGGCGCGGAGCTTGGCGGAGGGATTTCGGCCTTCGGGATGGGCCATGTAGATGAATTCGGCCTCAGGCTTGTGGCCGACATCGATTTCGGCAAGCCGGCCCTCGCGGATGGCCGGGCCGGCGATGAAGGCCGGCAGCAGCGCGATGCCGAGCCCGGCAATCGCGGCGTCGCGGAGCATGTCGCCATTGTTGATGCCGAGCGCCGGTTTCGCGCGCACGACGATTGCGCCCTCTGGTGTCTGGAAGCGCCAGTCGGCAACGCCGCGATTGGTGTAGAAGATGCCGCGATGGCTGTTGAGATCATCAAGCGACGACGGAATTCCCTGGCGGGCGAGATAATCCGGCGAGGCGCAGAGAAGACGGCGGCTGCGTGTGAGTTTCCAGGCGACCAGCCGGCTGTCGGCGATCGCGCCGTTGCGGATGATGGCATCATAACCGTCCGAGGCGGCATCGACCCGCCGGTCATCGATATCGAGGGTCAGTTCGATCTCGGGATGTTCGGCAAGAAAAGGATAGAGCGCCGGGCCGAGATGCATGCGGCCGAAGGTGACGGGGGCGGCGATGCGGATCGGGCCGGACAGCGTTCCGCGCCGCTCGGCCATATCTGCGGCGGCCTCCTCGATCTCGCGCACGATGCGCGCGGCGCGCTCCAGGAAGACCGCGCCATCCTCCGTCAAGGTGAGCTTGCGGGTCGTTCGGTGCAGCAGCATGCCGCCCAGCGACTTCTCCAGTTCGGTCAGCCTTTCGCTGATGACGGATTTGGACAGCCGCAGGCGCCGCGCCGCCTCGCTGACCGAGCCCGCCTCAACCACGGCGACGAAAGCCGCAATACCTTCGATCCTGATCATCGTTCGGCTTTTCCGAATTCGAGTTCCCCGATCTGGAGACTAATCCGAACGAAAGGAAAATGCCATCTTCCCTTCATCGAAAGGGACGGCAGGGGCCGCCTCACCTTAAACGCAGGAGATGGAACCATGAACCGCTTGAACAACAGGGTCGCAATCGTCACCGGCGCAAGCTCCGGCATCGGCCGCGCCACGGCAAAGCTCTTCGCCGCCGAAGGCGCCAAGATCGTCGTCGGCGCCCGCCGCGAGCGCGAACTCGACAGCCTTGTCGCGGAGATCAAGGCAGAGGGCGGCGACGCCATCGCCATTGCCGGCGACGTGCGCTCGGAAGACTATCACAAGGCGCTGGTCGCTGCCGCCGTGACGAATTACGGCAAGCTCGACATCGCCTTCAACAATGCCGGCACGCTTGGCGAGGCCGGTCCGAGCACCGCCGTTTCGGAAGCAGGCTTCAGCGAGGCGCTGGCGATCAATCTGACGGCCTCCTTCCTCGCCGCCAAGCACCAGATCGGCACAATGGTGGAGAATGGCGGCGGCTCGGTGATCTTCACCTCGACCTTCGTCGGCTACAGCTTCGCTTTTCCGGGCGTTGCCGCCTATGCCGCCAGCAAATCCGGCCTGATCGGCCTGACGCAGGCGCTTGCCGCCGAATTCGGCCAGCAGGGCGTGCGCGTCAATGCCATCCTGCCGGGTGCTGTTGATACCGACATGTATCGGGACATGAACGACACGCCTGAGAAGCAGGCCTTCGTCACCAATCTGCATGCGCTGAAGCGTGTCGCGACACCCGAAGAACTTGCCCGCTCGGTTCTCTATCTCGCCTCCGACGATGCGAGCTTCGTCACCGGGACGGCCTCGCTGGTCGACGGCGGCGGTTCGATCACCCGCACCTGAGACGGCGCGGCGCGATTATCCGCTGCCGGTTGATGATCCTTCAACGCGCCGGCTTATCGCGCCGCCTTTTTCAGGGCATTCTCCCAACAACGGGCCGCGGCCCAAAATTCGATCAAAGGAACGTCATCATGTCACGCCTGCAAAACAAGACAGCCCTCATCACCGGCGGCACCAGCGGCATCGGTCTCGAGACCGCCCGCCAATTCATCGCCGAGGGCGCCCGCGTCGTCGTTACCGGCAGCAGCGCGGCAAGCGTCGAGGCGGCCCGCGCCGAACTTGGCGGCGAAGCCACCGTCATCCAGGCCGATGCCGGCAATGCGGTCGGCCAGAAGGCCGTCGCCGATAGCGTGAGAGAGGTTTTCGGCACGCTCGACATCCTCTTCGTCAACGCCGGGGTCGCCGAATTCGGGCCGCTGGAACAGTGGAGCGAAGCCGCCTTCGACAAGTCGGTTGATATCAACGTCAAAGGACCGTTCTTCCTGATTCAGGCGCTGCTGCCGATTTTTTCGAAGCAGGCCGCGATCGTGCTCAACACCTCGATCAACGCCCATATCGGCATGCCGAACTCCAGCGTCTATTCGCTGACGAAGGGCGCGCTGCTGACGCTTGCCAAAACATTGTCGGGCGAACTCATCGGCCGCGGCATCCGCGTCAACGCCGTCAGCCCCGGTCCGATCGCCACGCCGCTTTACAGCAAGCTCGGTGCTTCGGAAGCCCAATCCAAGGCGATGGCCGAGCAGATCCAGGCCCAGATCCCCGTCGGCCGCTTCGGAAATCCCGGCGAAGTCGCCAAGACGATCGTCTTCCTCGCCTCCGATGAGGCGGCCTATATCGTCGGCAGCGAACTCATCATCGACGGCGGGATGAGCAACCTCTGACCCGACGAAGATGACAGCTGACGTCATGAACGGGGCGGACCCGCCGGCTGCGGCCGATGGGTGCCGTCCCCGCGATTGCATGTTCAACGCCAAAGGCTTAGGGTCGAGGGTGGTCAGAAAAGGCAACGGGAAGAAGGCCATGGCTCTCAGCGGCAAACGCATCCTCCTCATCATCTCCGGCGGCATCGCGGCCTATAAGAGCCTGGATCTGATCCGCCGGCTGCGCGAGCGCGGCGCGAGCGTGCGCCCCGTCATGACCAAAGGCGCGCAGGAATTCGTCACGCCGCTTGCCGTTGGTGCACTGGCGGCGGACCATGTCTTCCTCGATCTGTTTTCGCGCCAGGACGAACAGGATATCGGTCATGTAAGGCTGGCGCGCGACTGCGACCTCGTGCTAATCGCCCCTGCCACCGCCGATCTGATGGCGAAGATGGCGAACGGGCTTGCCGACGATCTCGCTTCGACCGTGCTTCTGGCGACGAACAGGCCGGTGCTTGCCGCACCGGCGATGAACCCCGCCATGTGGGCGCACCCGGCGACGCGGCGGAATGCGGCGATGCTCCGAGCCGACGGCATCCGCTTCGTCGGGCCGATGGCCGGCGAGATGGCGGAAAGCCGGGAGGCCGGGCTTGGCCGGATGGCGGAACCGCTTGACATTGTCGCTGCGGTCGAAACGATGCTCGACGATGGAGAAAAGCCGCTCAAGGGACGCAAAGCGATCGTCACGTCAGGACCGACGCACGAACCGATCGATCCGGTGCGCTATATCGCCAACCGCTCCTCCGGCCGGCAGGGGCATGCGATCGCCGCAGCCCTTGCAAAGCTCGGGGCTGATGTGACGCTCGTATCGGGGCCGGTGGCGATCGCCGACCCCGTCGGCGTTGGCACCGTGCATGTCGAACGGGCGGAGGAAATGCGCGATGCCGTGCTTGCGGCGCTGCCGGCCGACATCGCGGTGATGGTCGCGGCGGTTGCGGACTGGCGCGTCGCCTCGGCCGCCGACCAGAAGCTGAAGAAACATCCCGGCGAATCCATTCCGACGCTGGCGCTGACCGAGAACCCGGACATCCTGAAAACCGTCGGCCATCATACGATGCGGCCGAGGCTGGTGATCGGCTTTGCCGCCGAGACGCAGGACGTCGAAAGCAATGCGAAGGCGAAACTCGAAAGGAAAGGCGCCGACCTGATCGTCGCCAATGACGTTTCCCCTGCGACAGGTATCATGGGCGGCAGCCGCAACAGCGTCAAACTCATTCGCCACAGCAGTGTCGAGCAATGGCCTGACCTGACGAAGGAAGAGGTTGCCGAAAGGCTCGCGGCGCTGATCGCCAAGCAGATCGGCTAACGCCGAGCGGCTCAGCTGATCGCAAGCGGCTCAGGCTGGAATAGCGACCCGTAGCGGCTTGGACGCGCTCCGCTTCTCCGGCCGGAAGTCGGCGACATCGATGCCGCCTTTACCGACGGTGACGGCGCTGCCGTTCGGGATCTCGGCCCAGGCATCGCCATCGTCGTTCAGCGGCTCGGACACAAGGCAATAGCCCGCGCCGACGGGAGAAGCATAGAGCGTCGGGGCCCTGCGATCTGTGGCATAACGGATCGCATAGAGCGTGTTGCCATCGGAGAAGGCAGCGGTAAAACGCAGCAAGATCGAGCCGATGGTGTTTTCCGCCAGGTCCTCGATGAAGCCGATCATTTCCGCCATCGCGGCGACCGGCGCTTCGCGCAGGCCGAACTGCAGCGCCAACAGGAACATCAGCTCGGAATCGGTCGTGCCGCCGCGGGCATTGAACAATTCATCGTCGAGCATCGCCTCCATCGGCCGGCGCAGGCGCTCGAAGCCGGAGATCTGGCCGTTGTGCATGAAGGACCAGGTGCCATTGGTGAAGGGATGGCAGTTGTCGCGGCGCGTGCCGCCGCCTGTGGCAGCGCGGACATGGGCGAGGAAGAGCGGCGAACGGATCTGCCGTGCCAGGCTCTTCAAATTGCAATCCGACCAGGCCGGCAGGATATCGCGGTAGCGGCCGGGCTCGGGCCTGTCACCATACCAGGCAATGCCGAAACCATCGCCATTCGTCGCCGTCTTGGCGCGGGTGGCGCAATGCGACTGCTCGATCAGGGAATGGGCGGGCGAGGATACCAGATCTTCGAGATAGAGAGGGTCTCCGCGATAGGCTGCCCAGCGACACATGGCTCTTTGCTCCGGAACCCGCCGCATCGGCGGGAAATGCTGAAACTCAACTGAATTGTCGAATGTCGTCGCTAATAACAGCTTAACGCCCGGCCGGTTTGCAAGTGAAACATGACGATTCCTTGACGCCTGACCTCTTCAAATTCGGCGAAACGCTGTGTTCTTTTGTGAACACTGCGTTGTCTGCCCCGCAGACTTCGCGCCCGGCAGCCGGGCGGCTATAGTCGCCGCCAAGTTGAACCCCTAGGAGGACGCCATGTCGATCCGCCCCGTCAAGCATGAAAGTACTGCCACACCGACCATGGAAGGCGCCGGCGTAAAGCTGCACCGCGTCTTCGGCTTCGGCGATCCCGCGATGACCGATCCATTCCTGATGATGGATGATTTCCGCAACGACAATCCAGCGGAATATATCCGCGGTTTTCCCTGGCATCCGCATCGCGGCATCGAGACGATCACCTATGTGCTCGCCGGCACCGTCGAGCACGGCGACAGCTTGGGCAATAGCGGCCTGCTCGGCGCCGGCGACATCCAGTGGATGACAGCCGGCAGCGGCATCATGCACCAGGAAATGCCGAAGGGCGATTTTGCTGGCCGAATGCACGGCTTCCAGCTCTGGGCGAACTTGCCCTCCTCGCTGAAGATGACGGCGCCGCGCTACCAGGACGTCAAATCCACCGATATTCCTGTCGTCGTCGATGATGACGGCACGGCGGTGCGGGTGATCTGCGGCGATTTCTGGGGCAAGGCCGGTCCGGTCGATGGCGTCGCCGCCGAGCCGATCTATCTCGACGTGTCAGTGCCGCCCGGCCGGAAGAAGCGCCTACGGGTCGATACCTACCGCAATGCCTTCGCCTATATCTTCGCCGGCTCCGGCACCTTCCGCGATGCATCGAAACCCTTCGGCGTGCGCGTCGAGAAGGAAGTCGACGGCGAGGAATTGAATATCCGCGACATGTCCGGCAACCGCACGCTCGTGGTCTTCGACAGCGGCGACGAAGTGACGGTGCAGGCAGGCGACCAGGGCATCCGTTTCCTGCTTGTCTCCGGCAAGCCGATCGAGGAGCCGGTTGCCTGGCACGGCCCGATCGTGATGAATTCGCGCGAGGAAATCATGCAGGCGATGCGCGAACTGCAGAACGGCACCTTCATCAAAGCTGCGCATTGAACGGATTTCTCTCTTGCATCTGCGAAGAATCAGCCTAACTTTAAGTCATCAGCAACAGAACGAAAGGAAGGTGATCCAATGTCTAATGAGATTTCGGACCTCGTAACGGGCATGGAAGAGGTGACGAAGGCGAGGCAGCCCTCGCTCTAATCCCCGCCTTCCTAGGGCTGCATAGACAGTCCAGGCCAGTTAGAGGCCAAACTCATGGAAAGGGTCGCTGAGGCGGCCCTTTTTTACTGTCTTGATGTCTTTATTGTCTTGATGCCAGGCGTTGACGAAAGATCGAAATTTCAATACTCATAAAGTCATCTGATGACTTTATGAGTATTGAAATGCGAGCGCTCAGCAAAACCAATCTCGCCGATGAGGCGATCGAGGCGATCCGCGGCGACATTCTCGGCAAACGCTGGGCGGTCGGCGAAAAATTGCCGAATGAAGCCTCGCTCTCGGCCATGCTGTCCGTCAGCCGCGGCACGGTGCGCGAGGCGGTGCGCGTTCTCGCCTCTCAGGGTTATCTCGAAACAAGGCAGGGTTCGGGAACCTATGTCCGCGCGACCAGCGACGCCGGACGGCCACTGACGATGGCGCGGCGCGCCAGCCTGCGCGACCAGTTCGAGGCGCGCCTGGCGCTCGACGTCGAGGCCGCCCGGCTGACGGCGATGCGCAAGACGCTGGAGACGATTGCCGGGCTTCGCAGGCTGCTTGCCGAACGCGGCAATTACGATGGCGGCAATCAGGCCGCCTTCATCGAACGCGACCTCGCCTTCCACAAGGCTGTCATCGCCGCTTCCGGCAACCGGGCGATGATCGAGATCTATGATTTCTTCTCGGCCTCGATCGCCGATACCATCGCGGCGACGCTCGGCAAGGATATTCCGGAACCCGATATGCAGGCGCATGCCGATATCGTCGACGCCATCGAGACCGGCGACCCCGATAGTGCGGATGCGGCGGTGCGCCGCTTCATGGCGCCGGTTCTTGCCGCACTCGACCGGATGATCCTGTCATGAACACGCCTGCCAACCATGCCGCCAGCGCGCTTGAGCCTGCCGACGATCTGCTTGTTGATGCCGAGGCCGGCAGCCTTCCACCGCCGCAGGCAACGCCGGTACGGGGAGTTGCGGATCGGTTTCTGCTGGGCGCAAGCCTGGTGCTGATCGCCTTCAACCTGCGCCCGGTCTTCTCCAGCGCCTCGGCGCTGCTGCCGGAAATCCGTGGGGAATTCGGCCTGAGTGCGCTGGGCGCCAGCCTGCTGACGACGCTTCCGGTCGTCTGCCTCGGCGCCTTCTCGCCGCTTGCCCCTCGTCTTGCTCAGCGCTTCGGGACTGAACGCACGCTGTTCGGCGTTCTCCTGCTTCTGGCTCTCGGCACCGCATTGCGCGGGCTTTCCTCCATACCGCTGCTCTTCATCGGCACGGCCCTTGCGGGCGCCTGCATTGCCGTCGGCAATGTGCTGCTGCCGGGGCTGGTGAAGCGGGATTTCGCCGGGCGCGCCGCGCTGATGACCGGCTTCTACACGATGGCGCTTTGCGCCGGGGCGGCCAGTGCCGCCGGGCTGACGCTGCCGATCGAGCACGCACTCGGCGGCTCTCTCGCGGGCGCGCTCGCCATCTGGGCGCTACCCGCCCTCGCCGTCAGCCTGCTCTGGCTGCCTGAGGTTCTTCGCAGCGGCACCCAGGCAAGACGAAACGGCTTCCACCTCAAAAGCCTCTGGCGTGACCGGCTCGCCTGGCAGGTGACGCTGTTCATGGGGCTGCAATCGGCGCTTGCCTATTGCGTCTTCAGCTGGCTGGTTCCGATCTTGCGCGAACGCGGGCTCGACGGGGTCACTGCCGGGGCAATCGTTTCCCTGTCGGTGATGGTGCAGGCGGCATCCTGCCTGATCGTGCCGCATATCGCCGTGCGCGGCCGCGACCAGCGGCTGATCAATGCGAGCCTCTGTGGCGTTGCCGTCATCGCCCTGCTCGGCCTGCTCTTTGCGCCGCTTTCGACGGTCTGGCTGTGGGCGGTACTGCAGGGCATCGGCCAGGGTGGGCTGATCGCGGCGGCCATGACGACGATCGTGCTGCGCTCGCGCGATCCCGATGTCGCCGCCCATCTTTCCGGCATGGCGCAATGCGTCGGTTACCTGCTCGCCGCCATCGGTCCGCTCATCGTCGGCCTCATCCGCGGCTGGACCGGAAGTTTTTCCTGGTGCGCGGCTCTCTTCATTGCGCTCGGGCTTGGAGCGGCGATCAATGGCTGGAAGGCCGGGCGGGCGGTCGAGATCAATGTCCATGCGGTCGAAAAGGACGGCTGAGCCCTTCGCTCACCTGTCCATCACCATCTCTTGATGCCCGTCGTCGGCCGCGGATGCTACGCTATCTCAGCCTCTCATTCCCCACCGCCGGAGGAGACATCTTGCGCATACGAACCCTGTTTCTGCTCGCCGCACTTGCGGCAATGCTGACCCCCGCCCTTTCCTATGCGCAGGAAAGCAGTCAGCCGAGGGCAAATGTCCACAGCGGCGCGCGCGACGGCGTATTGAAGCTGCTGCCGGCCGATTCCGTCACAGAGCACGCGCTGACGATCGGCGACCGGAAGCTCGCCTATACTGCAACCGCCGGCACGCTGGATCTCTTCGGCCAGGACGGCGCGCAGACCGGCGCGATCTTCTACACCGCCTATGTCGCGCGGGATGCCGGGCCGAACCGGCCTCTGACCTTTGCCTTCAACGGCGGGCCGGGTGCTGCTTCCGCCTTCCTGCATCTCGGGCTGGTCGGGCCGAAGGTGCTCGATTTCGGGCCGGACGGACGCGACGGCGCCAATGCGAAACTCGTCGATAACGAGCAAAGCTGGCTCGATTTCACCGATCTCGTGCTGATCGACCCGATCGGCACCGGCTGGAGCCGGACGGCGAAGGCCGACGACGCCTCCAATTATTATAACGTCAACTCAGATGCTGAGAGCATCGCCAAGGCGATCGCGCTCTATGTCGCGCACAACAACCGTTCCAACTCGCCAAAATATCTTCTCGGCGAGAGTTATGGCGGCTTCCGTGCGGCCAAGGTCGCCTCGGTGCTGCAGGAAAGCCAGGGAATCATTGTCGCCGGCGCGGTGATGCTTTCCCCCCTGCTCGAGGGCCAGTTGATGTTCAATGCCGATCAGTTCGCGCTCGGCGCAGCGCTGGAGCTGCCGTCACTGGCGGCAGCCGAACTCGACCGGCACAAGGCCTTTGACGAAGAGAAGCAGAAGGCGGCCGAGATCTTCGCGCTCGGGGACTATCTGACGACGCTGGCCGGGCCGCCGCCGACGGGTGCCGACGCCGCCGTCTTCTATGGCAGGATCGCCGGGCTGACGGGCATTCCCGAGGATATCGTTACCCGCAACCGCGGCTTCCTCGGCAATTCCTACGTCAAACATTCGGACGCCGGCAGCGGCGAGGTGATGAGCGCCTACGACGCTTCCTTTGCAGCACCCGATCCCTATCCGGAATCGGATTACGATCGCGGCGACGACGCCATCCTCGACGGCTTCGCCCGCGCCTATGGCGGCGCCTTTGCCGATTACGCCCGCAACGAGCTCGGCTTCAAGACCGAGATGACCTATTCGCTGCTCGACGGCGATATCAGCCGACGCTGGGAGTGGGGTGGAGGACGTGGCGGCGGATCGCGCTTCCAGGCCAGCGCCACCGACAACATCCGGCAGCTGCTCGCCTCGAACTCGGCCTTCCATCTGCTGATTGCACATGGCTACAGCGATGTGGTGACGCCCTATGGCGTCAGCCGTTACGTGGTCGACCATCTGCCGCCCTCGCTCGCCGGCGGCCGCGTCGGGCTGAAGCTTTATCGCGGCGGCCATATGTTCTATACGAAAGCCAATCAGCGGGCGGCCTTCACGGCGGATGCGAAGGCCTTCTACGCCACACACCCGGCCGCTCCGCCGGCAGACTGAGGAATCGCCGATGCATATCACCGGAGGATGCCACTGCGTGGCGATCCGCTATCAGGCGGAGATCGACCCGGAGCGGGTCTCGATCTGCCATTGCACCGATTGCCAGCGGTTGACGGGCTCCGCCTATCGCATCACAGCACCCGCGCGGCCGGGAAGTTTCACACTGACTTCAGGTGAGCCAAAAGGCTACGCAAAATATGGCGACAGCGGCGGTCTCAGCCGTCAATTCTTCTGCCCGAATTGCGGATCGCCGCTCTACCGCACAGACGGCGAAGGCGGCGCCATCGGCATCCGCGTCGGCGGCATCGACCAGCGGCGGGAATTGGTGCCGAAAAAGCAGATATGGTGCCGCTCGGCTTTGCCTGGGCTGGCGAATATCGAAAAGCTGCCACGCTTCGAGAGAGAGGATTAGGCTCAGGCCGGCTTACCATCGCGCCTTTATTCCGGCAGAGGCATACCAGGCCAGCTGTCGGTCACGCCGGCCTGGACCGGACGCTCCAGATAGGTGGATAGGGCGATATAGCTGCGGGTGCCGGTGACGCCGGGGACGGCATGGATCTGGGCGAGAAAAGCTTCCAAGGCCTGCGGGCTGGCGGTGCGGACCTTGAAGAGAACGCTGGCGTCGCCGGCGACCGAATGCATCTCCTCGACCTCGGGAAACTGCAGGAGCTGCACCAGCCGCTCGCTCTTGCCCCAGCCCGCCGCCTCCACATGCACGAAGGCAAGCAACGGTTTGCCAAGGGCTGCGCCATCCAGCGCGGCATGCACGCCCTTGATGGCGCCGGATTGTCTCAGTCGGCGCACACGCTCATGCACGGCCGGCGCCGAGAGGCCGACCGCTTCGCCAAGCCTGGCATAGCTCTGGCTGCTGTCGGCGGCGAGCGCGGCTAATATCCTTCGGTCGAAGGCATCGATGACCGGCTGCTGGGGCCGTCTCTGCCGAAGATCGTCTGTATTTTTCGCCATTCCGCAAACTCCCCTTTCTGCCGAAGAATAATCGCCGATACTGGCATTCTTCAATAGGATATTCGGAGGAAGAGAAATCTCATGGAGATGATCGCGCACAATCCAGCAAACGGGATCTATGCGGCCAGCCCTGATTACATCCATGCGCTGGAGGTCAGGCATCCATCCCGGCTGCTCTTCGTCAGCGGCACCATGGGTCTCGATCAACAGGGAATGGCGGCGGCCGATCTGGAAGGCCAGTTGGATCTCATCTGGTCCAATCTGCGCACGATCCTCACGTCCGCTGATATGACGGTGGACAATATCGTGCGGCTGACGAGCTATCTCAGCGACGGCGCCTTTATCGAGGCGAACCAGAATGCCCGTCTTGGAGCCCTTAACGGCCGCGCCGTGCCGACCACGGCGATCATCGTCGAAACGCTCCGCGACGACTGGCTCGTCGAGATCGAGATCGTCGCCGCCGGCTGACGGCAGATTGGCCGTCGCATCCGCAGGGGTGCGACGGCTGCGGCAATCAGGCCGCCTGTTTCAACAGGCCGAGCGCCTCGGCCAGGTCGACCTCGCCGCGGAAACCGCCACTGCTTTTCGCCTCCTGCCGATGCTCGATCGCATGGGCGAAACGCACGGCCGGCTCCTGCTGCATGCGCTCATAGAGGCGATGCAGGCCGGGAAACTGCCGGCGGTCGACGACCTGGTGAAAGTCGTTCCAGCGGGCGATGCCGACGAAATAGGCATCCGCCAGGCCCGGCCCGTTGCCGAGAAGCCATTCGCGGCCGTCGAGCAGACGCTCCAGCGTCTGATGCGCCTTTTCGACCGCGGCGATGCCATAGGCGGTGAGGACCTGCTTCTCTTCGGGTTTCATCGGATGCTCGATCGCATACCAGAGCGGGCCGAAGGCCTTGAAGAAGGTGGTGTTGAGAAAGGCGAGCATCTGGTTCAGCCGATCGAAATCCGCCGACCCCTGCACAAAACCCAGACCTTTGCCGACTGCGCGGGCGCCGATATGGTGGAGGATCGCCATGCTTTCGCTGATCGCCCTGCCATCTTCGAGCAGCAGCGACGGCGTTTCGCCGACTGCGTTGATCCGTTTGTATTCTTCGCTGGAGACTATTTCCGGCATCTCAACGCGGCAGAGCCGATAAGGCAGGCCGGACCATTCCAGCGCGACGATCGAGCCGAAGGAGCAGCCTTCAGGGACGCCGTAAAACAATATGGGTGACATCAATCGTTCCTTTCAGAATTGAACCCGTTTGGACGCGATGAATATGAGGATGTGGACGATCTTGCGGTAGAGGCTATAAATGCTTCGCAATGTCCACGTATCTGGAAGCTGACGATGGCGCTTTTCAACCTCAACGACCTCCATCTTTTCGTCCAGGCCGTCGACAGCGGCAGCTTTACGGCTGCGGCGAGACATCTCGCCATGCCGAAATCGACGGTGAGCAAGCGGGTTGCAGAGCTGGAGAGGCGGCTTGGCGTGCGGCTGATCCAGCGTACGTCGCGAAGCTTCGCGCTGACCGAACTCGGCCGGGCGTTCTTTCAGCATGCCCGGGCCTCGATCATCGAGGCGGAGATGGCCGAGGGCATCGTGCGGCGGCATCTGGCCGAACCCGCCGGCAGCGTTCGCCTGACCGCCTCGGTGCCGACGGCACAGTTCACGCTGAAGGAGCATCTGCCGGCGCTGGCGGCGCGATTTCCGAAGCTCCGGCTTTCCGTGCATGTGACGGACCGCTTCGTCGATATCGTCCAGGAAGGTTTCGACATCGCGCTGCGCAGCCACCGGACGCCGCTGCCGGATTCGGCGCTGGTGCAGCGGAAGCTCGCCAGCCATCCTTTCTTCATCCTCGCCTCGCCGGATTATATCAGTGCCCATGGCGAGCCGCGCCGGCCGGAGGAACTGACACAGCATGCGACGATCATGACCAGCCTGACGGAGGACCAGTGGCGGCTTTATTCGGGCGGCGATGAGGCTCTCGTCACGCTGCATTCCGTCATGGCGGCGGATGAGCCCTACGTCTTGAGGGAAATGGCCATGGCGGGGCTTGGCATTACCTGCCTGCCGACATCCGTCTGCCGCAAGGCGCTGGCGGACGGGCGGCTGGTGCGGGTGCTGCCGGAATGGACGGCCGGCAGTATCGAGACGACGATCCTGATGCCGCATCGGCGTGGCCAACTGCCGGCAGTGCGCGCCGTCGTCGACTTCCTGGCGGAACGGCTGGCGGGATAACGCTCCGCGGCATAACGCAGCAGACGGAGAAACACTACATTTCGAAGGGTATTCGGCCATCAGCCGCTCCTTCAGGACGTCGAGCTGCGGGGCCTTTAGCCTCCTCTTATCACAACCACTGCCTCGCTTTTTCGACGATCCGCGACGCCCCGGGTCTCCCGCCAGTACTCAGTAAAATCTGAAATGCGGTGTATTCGTCCACGAGCAGATACAAAACGCTCAATGCAGTTCAATACAGCTCCACATTGTAGCTCGAACTGGCTAAGTGCATAACAGTTGAATTTGTAGTATATATAATATTGAGGAGAAATTCGCGTGAGGGGCGCGAGGGGTTAACATAGCTTTCAAAGGACATTTCCGAACTTTACCAACTCTTTCTTGCATATCTGAGGAAGTAATCTTGGGAGTTGTCATTATGCAGCCCTAGTTACGGACTTTAGTCCTAATGTGCTTATAGGCTTTGGTCTTAATACCCTTCCAACTGAGATGGACTAGTGCGCGCTATCGACGACACAATGCTCGTCGATAGAGAGCCGCAAATTCAATGCGCAAAGGGGTAGACCCGCGCGGATGCAATTCGGCATCTGGGGCCGGTATCTCCCCTGCTAATGCGACAGAAACCGAGGGAGAAACTCCATGGCACTCGACATCACGACCCAAGACATCATCATCGACGAGACCACCGGTCTAACGGACAACGATATCAACCCCGCCACTCCGCCGCACAACAATACCACGGTGCAATATTTGTTGGGTCTCGACGCTGCCGGCGGGCTGACCCCACCGGAGGTCGCCTACCAGAGCAATTTCGTCGTGGCCTCGGCGAGCGCCGGGGAAACCATCACCTCGGTCGTTCTCACCCAGAGCGCCTCCGGGACCCCGTTTTCCACCACGGTCGGCGTCAACAGCGGCATCCGCACCGTCGACGGCAATTATGTCTGGCTGTTCCAGGACCCGACACATTCGAACGTGGTGATCGGCGTCATCGGGACCTCTAACCCGCTCACCGAGCCGGCTGAAACCGGGCCGCTCGCCTTCTCGCTGGCGCTGATCGGCACCAGCGCCACCAATGCCGACCTGTACACAGTCCAGTATGTGCCGTTGTTCCATCCCGATGCGACCAATGCCGACGACCGCATCGATCTGACGAACAAGGTGTTCGCCTCGGTCAGTGGAACCTCGGTGGTCAATTTCAGCCAGCTTGGCGATGCCCCGTCCGGACATAACAACTGGTATATTCTCGACGCCGATGCAGCCAGCCCCCAGAAGATCCTGGTCACCGCGCACGACAATGGCGTGCAGGCGGAAGTCAACGTCAGTACCCAAGGCCTGGGTGTCGCATCGCAAGACGTGCGTTTCGGCCGCGAGCTCCAGATCGACCTGATCACCGGCGGCACCCAGAGCGCCGGCAAGAACTTTACCAGCACGCCAACCGCGCCCGACTACGGCACCCACCTCGAGAACGTCTCCACCGCCGGCTTCTCGATCTCGCAGTCGACGCCGACCAGCACCGTCGCCGACATTGAGATCCACGCCTACAATAATAACGACAACGTAGAAGGTGCTGCCTTCCCCACAGACGACAACGATGCCGAGATCAACATCACCGGCGTGACGTTCAAGCTGAACGGCGTGACAAAAACAGCCGCGGAGCTCGGCATCACGGTCAATCTCGCCGGCACTGGATTGATCCTCGGGAAAGTCGGCGAGGGCGTGACGATCGACTTCACGACCGCAGGCGGAGCTGGCGGAACATTCGATCGCTTCACCATCAGGAATATCGACACGGAGAAAGACTTTTTCGATGTCAAAGAGGTGCATTATGGTGGCGAGGTCGGCAACGCTCACAACGAAGAGGTTGGCTCCTTCATCAACTTCGACGACGACGGGCCAAGCATCACGGCAACCGGCACCCCGCCGGTACTGACGGTCGATGAGACCAACCTGACCACCGATGCCAGCGGCGACTTCGCGACCTCCTTCACCGCGAATGCCGGCGCCGATGGCGACGCCATCACCTATGCGCTCGGCATCAGCCAGATCACCAATGTCAGCGGCCTCACCGACACCGCAACCCACCAGTCCGTGCTGCTCTTCCTCGAAGGCGGCAGTGTCGTTGGCCGCGCCGGAGCCGGCGGCCCGGTCGTCTTCACCGTCAGCGTCACCGCTGCCGGCCTCGTCAGCCTCGACCAGGCGCGGGCCGTGGTCCATGCCGACGCCAGCGACCCGGACGACAGCATCACTCTGGCCGCCGCCGACCTCGTCACGCTGACCGCGACCATCACCGACGGCGACGGCGATCACGCCGCAGCCACCCACAATATCGGCCAGAATTTCAACTTCGAGGATGACGCGCCGATAATCGGGATAAAAGGCGGCCCGTTTCCACTGATCGTCGACGAGACCGACCTGACGACCGATGTCAGCGCCCTCGGGGCCGCCTTCGTCGCCTTCCCCGGAGCCGATGGCGTTGGCAACGGTATCACCTATGCGCTCGGCATCAACCCGAACAACAATGTCAGCGGTCTTACCGATACCGAAACCGGCCAGTCCGTCCTGCTCTTCCTGGAAGGCGGCAGCGTGGTCGGCCGCGCCGGAGCTGGCGGTCCGATCGTCTTCACCGTCGGCGTCAGCGCTGCCGGCGTCATCACCCTCGACCAGACAAGGGCGGTCGTCCATGCTGATGCCAACGACCCGGACGACATCACCACCCTGGCGGCTGCCGACATCACCCTGACCGCAACCATCACCGATGGCGACGGCGATCAGGCAACCTCCACCGCCCATATCGGCCAGAGCCTCTACTTCAAGGATGACGGGCCTACGATCACGGTGCCGTTTGACGGCAACCCGGCTCTCATAGGCATCCAGCACGAAACCCTGGCCAACGTGCTCAACGCCTCGGCCAGCGGCGCCTTCGGCTACAATATCGGGGCGGATGTCCATCCGGCGGCTTTCTACACCGCTGGCGGTTCCGACTTTGTCGACCAGGATAGCGGGACGGCCGGTGTCCAGATCGGACTGACCGGCGCGATTACCGGCGGTGGCGGCGGCAATCTCGTCACCTCGAATGTGACGCTGGCGTCAGAGAGCCTCACCTCGGCGACGTTCAACTTCAACTTCACCTATGACAAGGATCCGGCAGCCGGCGTCCAGGCGGGCACGGCGGGCGGCACGCTTGTCTTCGACAAGGCCGGCGACACCTATACCGTCAACCTGACCGACCCGCTGGAAGGCTTCAGCTTCGACGTTCTCCACACCAGCGAGCTCCTGTCCAAGGAGCCGACGAGCAATACCGGCCATCCGCAGATCGTGGTGGAGGGGCTGCAGAAGGATGACCCGAACACGCCTGATGATGAAGACTTCTACGTACAGTTCACGGGCAACGCGATCGACAGATCCCACCCATTCAGCTTGACGAGCAATGGCCAGGGGTCATCCGCCGACTCCACCTTCACCCTCGGTGGTCACGAGATGGTGAGTAACACCAATGAAACATGGGTGTCTGCGACGCAGAGCACCAATGGTGTTGCCGGCGACACCATCCAGAAAGACGAACTGCTCACCCTGCGGTTCTTCAGCAGCAATGTCGGCATTGCCAGCGAGGCCACGACCCCGACGGCGACCGCCGGCGCAATGGCCATCAAGTTCGACGGCATCGGCAACAGCGAGGACCTGATGCTGATCCTCAATCTGATCGACAAAAACGGCGCCGACAATATCGCCGGCACCGCGGACGACAACACGACGATCACCCGGGCCATGTATGTGTCGAATGACGCCATCTACAAGACAGGCCAAGTCCCGACCGCCTACAGCAGCGAGTTCACGCTCGACCAAAATGACGGCCTCGTGATCGTCGAGCAGAACGACTACAACGCCGCCGGCGAAGACTACGTGCTGCAGGGCGCGCAGATCATGCAGTCGGGCAACGGGATCACCGGCAACAATACGGCGATCGACCTGGTGAAGGCGACTGGCGCCAATGGCGGCAGCAATGCGATCGGCGGTCTGGTGAACTTCGACGCCACCGATAATGACGTGTTGAAGATCACCGACATCGGCTTCACCTCGACCGTGACCGAGACGCCGAACGCCAACCTCGACTTCGCCTTCCAGGTGGTCGATGCGGACGGAGACCAGACGGTGATGCAGCACATCCTTGTTGACGTCGCCTGACATATGACCAGCGGGGGCAGCGAAAGCTGCCCCCGTTCTGCCATTGCATGACGTGTTGTCTCGAGTACCAGAGCTGGAAAGATGAAAACCAAACAGCCGCCCCCGGCGCTTCAGGTGGTGATGAAAGAAGCCAGACGGGCGATCCGACCGCTTATCTGGTTCAGCGGCGGCATCAATGTGCTGATGCTGACCGGGGCATTTTACATGCTGCAGGTCTACCACCGTGTTTTGTCCAGCCACAGTCTGGAGACGTTGGCAATGCTGTCGCTGATGGCGGCGGGCGCACTTGCGGCTATGGCGGGGCTGGAGGTGGTGCGCGGCCGCCTTCTGGCAACCGTCGGATCGTGGATGAACGCGCGTCTGGCGCCGGTTCTGCTGACCGCATCGGTGGAATATGCCGCCTCAGCGCCCGGCCAGGTCAACGCCCGTCCGCTGCGCGACCTCGATCAAGTCCGAAATTTCTTCACCAGCCCAAGCATCTTTCCGATTCTTGACGCGCCGTGGGCGCCGCTGTTTTTCGCCGCCATATTCTTCATGCATCCGTGGCTGGGCTGGTTGGCGCTTTGCGGCGGGGCGGTGCTCTTTGCGCTGGCCTTGCTCAACGAATGGCTGACCCGCAAGCCGTTGACCGAGGCGGCAGGCGCACAGTCGCGCGCCTATGTCCAGGCCGAGGCCGCAATCCGCAATGCCGAGGTCGTCCAGGCGATGGGGATGTTGAAGCCCTTGATGGAGGGCTGGAAGACGCAGCAGGACGAGGCAAACAGGGGCCAGGTGCTTGCCGCCAACCGCGGCGGCATCATCTCCGCCATCGCCCGTTGTCACCGGCTGGCCCTGCAAATGGGGATACTCGGCCTTGGGGCTTATCTCGTCCTTCGCAACGAAGCTTCAGCCGGAATCATGGTTTCCGCCTCCATCCTGATGGGTCGCGCCTTGTCCCCGGTCGAACAAGCGATCGGCACGTGGAAGGCGACGGTCGGAGCGCGTGCCGCTTACCGGCGTCTCACCGCCGTCGCCGGGCAGCACCCGGAGGCGACACCGGTTCTGCCACTCCCGCGGCCGAAAGGTAAGTTTGAGGCCGACAATATTGTGCTTACCCGACAGGGCGGCGAGCCTATCCTGAAAGGGATCGACTTCCACCTCGAGGCCGGTGAATCGATGGCGCTGATCGGCCAGAGCGCGGCCGGCAAGACGAGTCTGGCGCGAATACTGGCCGGCGCCTGGCGTCCATCCGGAGGGCGTGCATTACTTGATGGCATGGACGTTGCCCAATGGGCGGCAGAAGACCGTGGTCACTATGTCGGTTACCTGCCGCAGGACATTGAGCTCTTCGCCGGTACCGTCTCGGAAAACATCTGCCGCTTCGCAAAGCTCAGCCCGGTGGTCTTCGACAAGGTGGTCAAGGCCGCGCAATTGGCGGGTGTCCACGAATTGATCAAAGGACTGCCGAAGGGTTACCTCACCGAGATCGGCGAATCCGGCGCGGTGCTGTCAGGCGGACAGCGCCAACGCATCGGCCTGGCGCGAGCACTCTACGACGACCCGGCGCTCATTATCCTGGACGAGCCCAATTCCAATCTCGACCGCGAAGGGGAGGAGGCATTGATCGCCGCCCTCAGCACGGTCAAGGCGACAGGCACGACTGTCATCCTGATCGCGCACCGGCCGAACATCATGGAGACGGTTGACAAGATATTGATCCTCAACCGGGGCCAACAGGACCTCTTCGGTCCACGCGACTATGTCTTCAACGAGCTCGCCGCGCGCGCCCGCAAGGTTAGCCAGATGCCGACCATAGTGGCGAAGTAAGCACGGAAGAGAAAACAGATATGCAGGATATGAAGGTCGTTCCGCTACCCGTTTCGCCACCCGCCGCGCCGGTCCCCCTGCGTCTCACCGGCGTGACGTTCACCGGCTTCGCAATCATGTTCCTGTTCTTCGGCATGGCGGGGGGGTGGGCGACGCTTGCACCATTGGACAGCGCCGCCGTGGCACCGGGCGTTATCAAGGTTGCCGGCGACCGCAAGCTCATCCAGCACCTCGAGGGCGGCATCATCGCAGAGCTGCACGCCGCCAACGGTGATATCGTCAAGGCGGGCAAGGTCCTCATCCAGCTCGACAACACACCGGCAAAGGCGAGGCTTGATCTGATCCAGAACCGGATAGCAACGCGTGAGTCGCTTGCCGCTCGTCTCAGGGCTGAGCGTGACGGCAAGGTCGACATCGAGTTTGATCCGGCATTGCTCGCAAACCCCGCCAAAGCCGCAAAGGACGCGGTGGCCTCACAGCGTGACGTGTTCGCCGCGAAGCACGACAATTTGAAGGACGAGCGGGAAATTCTCAGCCAGCGCCGTCACCAGACCGAGGAAGAGATAACGGGACTGGAGGGGCTTATCGTCACCGAGGACAAGCAGATCGAAGCGCTGGAGGGCGAAACCAAAGACCTAGAAAGCCTGATCAAGCGTGGGCTGGTCACACGCGAGCGGAACCTGATGCTCAGGCGACAACAGCGGGAGATCGAGGGGGAACGCGCCACCAACGTCGCGGCCATCGCTCGCGCCAAAAGCGCCATGGCCGAGATCGACATGCAGATCTTGAACCTCGGCACGGTGCGCCTCAACGAGGCCGTCGAGGAGTTGAGCAAGGTCGAGGCGGAGTTGTTTGACCTCAGACAGGAGGAGCGTTCCGCCAAAGACGTGCTTGCCCGTACCAATGTCGTCGCCCCCGTTGACGGCATCGTCATGGATTTGAAGGTCCACACGGCGGGCGGCGTCGTAAAACCCGGCGAGACACTGATGACCGTCGTGCCGCTCGGACAGCAACTCGTGGTCGAGGCCATGGTCAGGCCAGAGGACGTCGAGACGATCGCCCCCGGACAGCTCGCGCGCGTCAGTTTCCCGGCCTTCGCCCGCTACAGCCTGCCGCCGCTCGACGGCGTCGTGGAGGTCGTATCGGCTGACCGGATGACGGAGGAGCGCAGCGGTGCACCTTATTTCGCCGCGACCGTGGTGATCGACAAGAGCGAACTCGCCAAGCTGGAGGGCCGCAAGCTGATGCCCGGCATGTCGAGCGAAACGATGATCCGGACGGGTGCTCGCACCGTGCTTTCTTATCTGGCTGAGCCGATCGCCCAGAACTTCCGCCGAGCGATGCGGGAAAAATAGCCGTAGGCGGCCCAACGGCTTTTTTGTTATCTGATTGGGCTTGATGACGTGCCAACATCAGCGCCGCCGCGACCGCCTCCCGGTCAATCGCTCACGCCGCCTTGGCGGCGTGATATTCCTTGATGGCGACCATCTTGATCGCCGGATGGCGCTCGGACTCGTAACGCAGCGAAAAACCGTCCTGGGCGAGGAAGACCGGATCGCCGTCGAGATCGCGGGCGATATCGCCGCGTTTGACGGTGAGGAATTTTTCCAGATCGGCCGGCAGATCGGCCGAGATCCAGCGGCAGACGGAGAAACGCGACATTTCGAAGGAGACCGGCAGGCCGTATTCGGCCATCAACCGCTCCTTCAAGACGTCGAGCTGCAGGGCACCGACGACGCCGACGATCGCCGGCGAACCGTCTTCCGGCGAAAACAGCTGGACGACCCCTTCTTCGGCCATCTGCTGCAGGGCTTCCTTCAGCTTCTTCGCCTTCATCGCGTCTTCCAGGCGCACGCGGCGCAGGATTTCCGGCGAGAAGTTCGGCACGCCCTGGAAGACCAGCGATTCACCCTCGGTCAGCGTATCGCCGATCCGGAGCGTGCCGTGGTTCGGAATGCCGACGACGTCACCGGCATAGGCGGTGTCGGCGAGCTGGCGCTGCGAGGCGAAGAAGAATTGCGGCGCCGTCAGGCCGAGCTGTTTACCGGTGCGGGCGAGCCTTGCCTTCATGCCACGCTCGAGCTTGCCGGAGCAGATGCGGGCAAAGGCGATGCGGTCGCGGTGGTTGGGGTCCATGTTGGCCTGGATCTTGAAGACGAAGGCCGTCATCTTGTCGTCGGTCGCATGCACGGTCCTGGTATCGGCGACCTGGTCACGCGGCGGCGGCGCAAAATCGCCGAGCGCGTTGATGAGGTCGCGAACGCCGTAATTGCGCAGCGCCGAGCCGAAAAAGACCGGCGTCATATGGCCTTCCAGGAAGGCTTCGCGGTCGAAGGGACGGCAGGCCTCAATCGCCAGCTCGGTCTCCTCGATGAAGACCTGGCGCTCGTTTTCCGGCAGCCTGTTGGCGACGCTTTGCGGGCCGTTGACCGGTGTTCCCTCGATTTCGGTATCCGAACCGCGCACCGTGTTGGCGGCGATATTGTAGGAGCCGCAAAAGGTCTTCGAGCGGCCGATCGGCCAGGTGATCGGCGCCGTATCCAGCGCCAGCTTCTCTTCCACCTCGTCGAGGATCTCGAAGGGATCGCGGCTTTCGCGGTCCATCTTGTTGATGAAGGTAATGATCGGGATATCGCGCATGCGGCAGACTTCGAAAAGCTTCAGCGTGCGCGGCTCGATGCCCTTGGCGGCATCGATCACCATGACGGCGGCGTCGACGGCGGTCAGCGTGCGATAGGTGTCGTCGGCGAAATCCTCGTGACCCGGCGTGTCGAGGATGTTGAAGACATTGTCGTTATATTCGAAGGTCATCACCGAGGTGACGACGGAGATGCCGCGTTCGCGCTCGATCTTCATCCAGTCGGAGCGCGTCTGCATGCGATCCTTCTTCGCCTTGACTTCGCCGGCAAGCTGAATGGCGCCGCCGAACAGCAGCAGCTTTTCGGTGAGCGTCGTCTTACCCGCGTCCGGGTGGGCGATAATAGCGAATGTGCGGCGGCGGGAGACCGCCTCGGCGAGACTTTCGGCCATGCTTGTGAATCCTGTGGAATTGCCGCGTATCTAGCGATTAAAGCCCGGCAATGCAATTGACCTCGGGCCCTCGGGCGCAAAGTAATAGGCCATGACCATTCATCACGATCTCAGCCCGACGCTGAACCTGATCCGCTTAGCCAATGGCGAAGGGCTCGATCTGCCCGCCTATGAAAGCAAGGGAGCGGCCGGTTTGGACCTGCGCGCTGCCGTCGACGAGGCAGCGCCGCTGACGCTTCTGCCCGGCAAACGGGCGCTGGTGCCGACAGGCTTCATCTTCGAGATTCCCGAAGGATTCGAGGGACAGGTGCGGCCACGCTCCGGCCTGGCCTTCAAAAACGGCATCACCTGCCTGAATTCGCCGGGCACCGTCGACAGCGACTATCGCGGCGAGGTGAAGGTGCTGCTGGTCAATCTCGGCGACGAGCCCTTCGTCATCTCGCGCGGCATGCGCATCGCCCAGATGGTGATCGCACCGGTGACTCAGGCACGGGTGGCGGAGATTACCGCGGCAAGTGAAACGATGCGCGGCGGAGGCGGCTTCGGCTCCACTGGCGTGTGATCGACCGGCTCAACCATTGAAGCCGCTGATGGGTTGATCGGCGGCGAACAGCATTTTGTTGGGGGCGCTTATGTTATTCAAGAGGGCGCTATGGCGCCTGGTTGCGGGACTGGCCGCAGCGCTGGTTGGAACACCTGCGCTTGCGATCGATACTACAAAGCTGCAGTCAATTCGCTCTTCGTTGTCGGTGGAAGAGATCGTGGCTTTTGCCATGGCGAAATCAACAGCGCCGATTCTCGACATCAACAGTCCAATCGACATCAACATCGTCATCAATGCGAAGGGCATGGAGAGGAGTGATATTCAAGCTTTGCAGCTAGAGTTTTTCCGCGTGTTTTTTTGGCTAATGGCTTACGCAGACGTTCGTCTCAATTTCAACGCCAGCCAGTCGATAGATTATTCAGTTGGAGCGCCATATGCCCCTTTCGGTGATCAGAACCAGCTGTCAAACGCCCAGACCGTCGAAGTGTTCGTTGATCGTGATGCACTCAAGCTGGCAAAATTGGGCCAGATAGCAGTGCACGATATAGACACGCTTCGAAGCAAGCCGGACACATTAGAATGCTACCATGAGCGCCGAAAAGGATACCCGGTTATCAACGTGATCGTTGACCGTGATATTAATCCGGTAGGCTGCCTTTACTCAGTGCTGCTGCAGTCGATCGGAATTGAGGGACCTTTCGGTGGGGTTGCTCCAACATATCGCGCCGGGGACGTTCCCGGCTTCAGACGCAATGCCGAAATGGCGGCAGCATATGCCATTCGCGAATGCCGATCTGTCGTCGATAAAAAAGATCAGCTTGAGAAATGCCTGAGAGGAGTTCTCAAGGAAGGGAACTAAGGACCGCGGATTGGCCGATGCCGCCTCGAATTTCCGCGCGAGGCGCCGGCGATGGCAAATTTCCAGGGCTCCTGCTCAGCCAATACCTACCTTTTCCGTGAAAGCGGCGGCAGGCGGCGCTTGACGGGGGAGGCTTTGATCATCGCGGTGTTGGTCTCCGCCCTTTCGGCGACCTTATCGAGGATGCCGTCGAGGTCGGCCATCGACCGGATGACCAGGCGGGCGATAAAACAATCCTCGCCCGTCACCTTGTCGCATTCGATGATTTCGGGAATGTCCTGGATGATGCGCTCGACGATATGCAGCTGCCCCGGCAGCGGACGCACGCGCACGATCGCCTGCAGGGGATAACCGACGGCGGCGGGATCGAGATCGATGGTGAAGGCCTTGATGACGCCGCGCTCCTCCAGCCGGCGCAGGCGCTCGGCGGCACTCGGCGAGGACAGCCCGACCTGCTGCGCCAGTTCCTTCAGCGAGATCCGCGCATTGCCGGCCAGCGCCTCCAGAATGGCTTGATCGATTTCGTCGAGCAATTGCACATCATTAGCCACAGCGGGATATTCTCCTCGTATGATTAGGCGAGATCGGTCGTTTTCCTTCTTATCCTTATATAAAATCGCCCTTCGCCACAATATCCTTATGCCACCAAAATGGAGGCAATCATGGGCAGCGACATCAGACGAGGCACGGCGGAAATGACGGCAGCGATGCTGATCTCGGGGACGATCGGCTGGTTCGTCGTCATATCGGGACAGCCGGTCAGCGGCGTTGTGTTCTGGCGCTGCCTGTTCGGCGCGCTCACTTTGCTTATCATCTGCGGCGCTCTCGGGCTGCTGCGGCCCGGCATCATCACGCTGCGCGCTTTCGGCATCGCCATATCAGGCGGCATCGCCATCGTCTTGAACTGGCTGCTGCTGTTTGCCTCCTATTCTCATGCGACGATCTCGATCGCCACGACGGTCTATAACACCCAGCCCTTCATGCTGCTGGTGCTCGGCGCGCTCTTTCTCGGCGAGAAGATCACCGCCACCAAGCTGTTCTGGCTGGCGCTCGCCTTCGCGGGCATGGTGGCGATCGTCGAAGCAAAACCGGGGACAGGCGGGGCGGCGTCTGACGGTTACGGCCTCGGCATCCTGATGGCGCTCGGTGCGGCCTTCTTCTACGCGCTCGCCGCCCTTGCCGCGAAATGGCTGAAGGGCACGCCGCCGCATCTGATCGCGCTCATCCAGGTCGCCACCGGCATGCTGATGCTGGCGCCGATGACGGATTTTTCAAATCCGCCCGCTGATGTTGGGTCCTGGGCGATCCTGGTAACCGTCGGCGTCGTCCATACCGGGCTGATGTATGTGCTGCTCTACGGCGCGATCCAGAGGCTGCCGACACATCTCACAGGCGCCCTGTCCTTTATCTATCCGATCGCGGCGATCATGGTCGACCGGCTGGCCTTCGGCCACGCGCTGCAGCCGATGCAGATCGCCGGTGGAGCGATCATCCTGCTTTCCGCCGCCGGCATGAATCTCGGCTGGACGCCGCGGTGGCTGCGGTCGCGGGCGCTGGAGAGCTGAACCGGGCGTTCCGATAGGGGGCTGAGACGCCCGGGCCGACATTACCTCTGCGGGCGCATCGTTTCGAACAGGAACCAGGTGCGGCGCTCGCCCTCGTCGATCCAGTTCTCGATCAGGCTGGCGCTCGCGACGTCATTATGCTCGTCGCAGAGGTCATGCACCTCACGCAGCAGCGAAACCAGCTGAGCGTTGTCCTCGCGCAGTTCCGACAACATGTCCTCGGGCGTGACGAAATCCGCGTCATTGTCCGAAAGGCGCTGCTGGCGAGCGATCTGGCCGATGGAGCGCAGCGTCGTGCCGCCGATCTTGCGGGCCCGCTCGGCAATGTCGTCGGTCATGGCGAAGATCTGTTCCGCCTGTTCGTCGAGCAGCAGATGATAGTCGCGAAAATGCGGGCCGGACATGTGCCAGTGGAAATTCTTGGTCTTCACATAAAGCGTAAAGACATCGGCGAGCAGTGCGGTCAGCGCCGCCGAAATATCGGTGATGGCATTGGTCGACAGGCTGGACGGCGTCTTGAGTGGCGAAAGTCTGCGGGTTTCGGCCGGCGTATGGGACATTTAATCTCTCCTTGGTGATGAAAATCTCCAGCGCCACCGGCCGGGAAAACCGCGGCGGTCCGCGCTGCTCGCGCATTTGCAGAGAGAGAAATAGCAAGGCCTGGTCGCTTTCCAAGTAGATCATGGTCTAGCAGACCTATTCCTTATGGTTATGGATCGATCAGCGCCAAAGCATTGATGAGGAAGCGGCGCTTGCCTATAGATGGGCGGTGGAACCCCTGAGGGTTAAGAAGATGAGCCTTACCGACCTGATCACCTATGCCGGAGCGCTGTTCATCGCCGCGGCCATTCCGGGACCCGGGATCACCGCGATCGTCGCGCGTGCGCTCGGCTCGAATTTCCGCGAGACCTTCTTCATGGGTCTCGGCCTGGTGCTCGGCGACATGACCTATCTCACGGCGGTCATTCTCGGCCTTGCCTTCGTGGCGCAGACCTTCACCGAGGTTTTCATCGTCATCAAGATCGCCGGCGCCCTCTATCTCGGCTACATCGCCTGGAAACTCTGGACAGCGGGATTGCTGCCGCAGGATATCGCGGCACGCAAATCCACCAATATCGGCCTATCCTTCCTCTCCGGCTTGCTGGTGACGCTCGGCAATCCGAAGACGATGCTCTTTTATGTCGCCCTGGTGCCGACGCTGATCGATATCGGCAATATCGGCCTGCGAGACTATGCGATCCTGCTCGCCGTCACCTTCGTGGTGCTGATCGTCGTGCTCGTGCCCTATATGCTGCTTGCCTCGCGGGCTCGCACGATGCTGAAGCAGCCGCGCGCCTTGCAGGCGCTGAACCGGGTTGCCGCCGGCATCCTCGCCGGCACGGCCACCTTTATCGCCACGCGGGCGGCCTGAAATAAACATTCGGCAAGAAACGGTTTTCAAAGGTTTTTTTCTCTCCTGATCGCTCCTCCAGGTCGAACGCGGTCTGGCCTAGACGGGCCTTTGACCCTATTCTCCCCTCGATTTTAGGAGCAGGATTTCAAAGGGAGAGCACCCATGTCGCACAAGCCCGGCCGCGGCCGCATCTATTCCTCGATCACCGAGACCATCGGCGACACGCCGCTCGTGCGCTTCGACAAGCTGGCGCGGGAAAAAGGCGTCGTCGCGAACCTGATCGGCAAGCTCGAATTCTTCAATCCGATCGCCTCGGTCAAGGACCGCATCGGCGTCGCGATGATCGAAAGCCTCGAAGCCCAGGGCAAGATCACGCCCGGCAAGACGGTGCTGATCGAGCCGACCTCCGGCAACACCGGCATCGCGCTTGCCTTTGCCGCCGCCGCCAAGGGTTACCGGCTGATCCTCACCATGCCGGAGACGATGTCGGTCGAGCGCCGCAAGATGCTGGCGCTGCTCGGCGCCGAGCTGGTGCTGACCGAGGGACCGAAGGGTATGAAGGGTGCCATTGCCAAGGCCGAGGAACTGGCGTCCTCGCTTCCCGATGCCGTCATCCCGCAGCAATTCGAAAACCCGGCCAATCCCGAGATCCACCGCAAGACGACGGCCGAGGAAATCTGGAATGATACCGAAGGCACGGTGGACATCGTCATCTCCGGCATCGGCACCGGCGGTACGATCACCGGCGTCGGACAGGTTCTGAAAAGCCGCAAGCCCGAGATCAAGATCATCGCCGTCGAGCCGGCCGATTCGCCGATCCTCTCCGGCGGCAATCCCGGCCCGCACAAAATCCAGGGCATCGGCGCCGGCTTCGCGCCGAAGATCCTCGATACCGGCATCTATGACGAGGTCGTCACCGTCACCAATGACGAGGCCTTCGAACAGGCGCGCCTCGTCGCCCGGCTCGAAGGCGTGCCGGTCGGCATCTCCTCGGGTGCGGCGCTGACCGCCGCCATCAAGGTCGGCATCCGTCCGGAGAACGCCGGCAAGAACATCGTCATCATCATCCCGTCCTTCGCCGAACGTTATCTCTCGACGGCGCTGTTTGAGGGGCTTGGGAGCTAGGCTGGCTTTGGCCGCGGGTTTCCCGGACGTAAATCTTCGCAGAGTCTAGGGGCGCTTTGGCGCCCCTATTTGCTACGCCGCAGCCGTCAGTCTCTCTCGCCTGGAGGGCTCTCGATGAAATCGTCCGGCGGAAGGCCCCGCACGGAGTGAACATGCTTACGACGTAAGCAGTAATCGGTCACTACCACTAACACCGGGTCCCACATTCAAGGGGCCACCTATATGGACTGCGTGCTAGCTACAGGGTTCTTTTCCCAATACGTCGGCAGATAGGACAGGAACAGTTCGTCCAATGCACGGCAGCGATATTTGAACCATTTTCGGGAGCGCTTCCCCCGGAAACCTTTCCAGCGATGCTGTTCCCAAAGCAATTTCTCAATCCTCAGCAAGGTAATCCAAAGGTATAGCAGGCCGTGGGCAAGTGTCGCCCTCGACGCCTCACCTACGTCTCCGAGCATCGCGAGCGGTCGAGAGTTTCCAGCAAAATCTTCTGGATGAGCTGCAACAATGTGAGCAACAAAATTCACATGAACGAAGTTAGAAAGCCACTGATACATATCCTTTCTGACTTCGTTCGGCGTCTGATCGATTGGGATGGAAAGCGGATCGTCGTCTTCCAGCAGCGAAACGGCAGCCCTAAATTTTCGATGGAGATAGATGGCTTCTCCAGTGTTTGTAGCTCTCGTTAGGGTCTTCAAAGGATTTTATGAATTCTCGATACGTCGCTTCACTTGCCAAGACCATAATCAGCAAGTCCGCAGTCTCGATCACTCCTCTGAAGGTTGCTCGGGCCTGCCCTTCGAATCCATGAAGAATCAGTAGCCGAAAGGCCTGCATGGATTGGGCTAGGTTGGAGGCCAAAACATAGAAAACGGCATTAGGAGATGGCTGGACTGGTAATTGGGCTTCTGGCCATATCACTCGGCTTCGATGATGTGCATTCTTCAGCCCGAAGTGTGACAGGTCGCAGACCTGCAACAGCGCCAAATCATATAGGAGGCACAGGGGCTGTAGCGCTTGTTCAGCGGAATCATAGACGGTTTTACGATCCTGCCATATCGCTCCGAGGAAACCCGATATCTCATCTTCAATTGATTTTGCACTCTCGTCTGGGGATTCTCGTTGGCTCCTTTGTAAATCAGGGTGACTTGCTGCCGTGGCTTCGCATGCCGCTTTGAGCAGTTCATGTTCCTCGGGTTTCACGCTGAATCTCCGCATACAAATCATCTCGCCGCGAAACGACCGGTGGCGGCGACCCACATCCATAAATTCTGAACGCTCCAATTGGTAGATCGGCGACCTGCACGTCCTGGGCTAACTAACCACGAGCGCATTGGCGCCGATCGCAGCCGGCAGCGCGCCCGATATGGCGGCGATCGTGCCGTCGAGGTTGAGCTCGCCGACGACAACAAAATCCGACAGCGCATCGGCAGGAATGGCGCCGACGGCGGCCATCAGGGCGAGCGCGATCGGCAGATCGAAATGCGAGCCTTCCTTCGGCAAGTCGGCAGGCGCCAGATCGACCGTCACCCGCTTCGCCGGCAGCGCCTGGCCGGAGGCGTGGAGGGCGGCCTGCACGCGCTCGCGGCGACCGCCTTGTCAAACAGTCCGACAATTGCCCCCTCCCCTTACGCCGCAGCCGTCAACCTCTCCCCAGCGATCCTGTAGGAGATTGCTTCGGCGAGATGGATGCGGCCTACTGTCGGCTTGCCGTCGAGATCGGCCAGGGTGCGGGCAACCTTCAGCACGCGATGGTAACCGCGGGCGGAGAATTTCATCTTTTCGGCGGCGTCGCGCAGCAGCTGCAGGCCGCTGGCATCGGGCTCGGCCAGTTTCTCGATCATTGCGGTGGAGCAGCGGGCATTGGTGCCGATGCCCTTTGCGCCGGTGCTTTCGAAGCGCTCCTGCTGGATTTCACGGGCGCGGGCGACACGGCGCGCAACGTCGGCGCTGGTTTCGGCGGCCATCGGCCGGATGAGATCGGCGGCGGAGACGGCCGGGACGTCGATGCGGATATCGATGCGATCCATCAGCGGGCCGGAGATGCGGGCCTGGTAATCGCTCATGCAGCGCGGGCCGCGGGCGCAGCTATGGCCCGGCTCGCCGGCCATGCCGCAGCGGCAGGGGTTCATCGCCGCGATCAGCTGGAATTTGGCCGGATAGGAGACGCGGTGGTTGGCTCGCGCAATGACGCATTCGCCGCCTTCGAGCGGCTGTCGCAGTGCATCGAGCGCCTGCGGCGTGAATTCGGGAAACTCATCGAGAAAGAGCACGCCGTGATGGGCAAGCGAGGCTTCGCCCGGGCGGGCGCGTATCCCGCCGCCGACGAGGGCTGCCATGGTGGCGGAATGATGCGGCGTGCGGAAGGGCCGGCGATCGGAAAGCTTGCCGCCGGAGAGCTGGCCTGCGATCGAATGGACCATCGACACCTCCAGCAGTTCGGCGGCCGAAAGCGGCGGTAGGATCGACGGCAGCCTGGCCGCCAGCATCGATTTGCCGGAGCCCGGAGGACCGACCATCAAAAGATTATGGCCGCCGGCGGCGGCCACTTCGAGCGCGCGCTTGGCGCTTTCCTGGCCCTTGATCTCGGCGAGATCCGGCAGGTTTGCGGCATTGGCGCGGATCGACGCTTCCGGCCTGGACAGGACCTGCGTGCCGCGGAAATGATTGGCAAGAGCAATCAGGCTGCGCGGGGCGAGGATATCGACCTCGGCGCCTGCCCAGGCGGCTTCGGCGCCGCTTTCGGCCGGGCAGATCAGCCCCTTGCCGAGCGCATTGGCGCCGATCGCCGCCGGCAGCGCGCCTGAGATGGCGGCGATCGTTCCGTCGAGATTGAGTTCGCCGACGACGACAAAATCCGACAGCGCATCGGCAGGAATGGCGCCGAGCGCCGCCATCATGGCAAGCGCGATCGGCAGGTCGAAATGCGAACCTTCCTTCGGCAGGTCGGCCGGCGCCAGATTGACGGTCACGCGCTTTGCCGGCAGCGCCAGGCCGGAGGCGTGTAGGGCCGCCTGCACGCGCTCGCGGCTTTCGGCCACCGCCTTATCGGGCAGACCGACGATCTGCATGCCGACCTTGCCGGGCGCGACCATGACCTGAACCTCGACCGGCACACCTTCGATGCCCTGAAATGCCACCGTACTGACACGCGCGACCATATGCCCATCCCCTTGCCGCAAACTCTTATACCGCCCGCCGACCCCTCAAGCGCGTCGCATCGATGCGATGCGCTTCAGGTCTTTATTTGATGCATGTCGTGGCCCCAAAACCGTTTCGCACTTTTGGGCGACAGGCATTAAGGCCAGCGGTTGCAATCTGGCATGGCCGCTGGAATAAAACAAGAACAATCAAAGAACGTAGTCAGGCATTCGTTGTGACCTTGGTTGCGCTCGGCCGCGAGACCAGAACGGTCATGGGCGGCTGGCTCAGCCGCGCTTGCGCTCGATCGCATCCCAAAGCAGGCTGGCGATATCGGCGCCGCCGAACTTCTTGACCTCGCGGATGCCGGTGGGCGAGGTCACGTTGATCTCGGTCATGTAATCGCCGATCACATCGATGCCGACGAGCAGGAAGCCGCGCTCCCTCAGTGCCGGGCCGATGCGGGTGCAGATTTCCTGTTCGCGCGGCGTCAGTTCGGTCGCTTCGGCGCGGCCGCCGACATGCATGTTGGAGCGGCTGTCGTGTTCGGCCGGCACGCGGTTGATGGCGCCGGCGAATTCGCCGTCGACCAGAATGATGCGTTTGTCGCCCTTGCGCACGTCGGGCAAATATTGCTGGGCGATGAAGGGCTCGCGGAAAAGCTGGCCGAACATTTCGAGCAGCGAAGAGAGGTTGCGATCGTCGCGGGTCGAATGGAAGACGCCGGCGCCGCCATTGCCGTAGAGCGGCTTCAGGATGATATCACCCATCTCGTCGCGGAAGCGGCGGATCTCGTCGGCATCCTTGGTGATCAGCGTCTTCGGCATCAGGTCGGAGAATTCGGTGACGAAGATCTTCTCCGGCGAATTGCGCACCCAGGCCGGATCGTTGACGACGAGCGTCTTCGGGTGGATGCGCTCGAGCAGATGCGTCGAGGTGATATAGGCCATGTCGAAGGGCGGGTCCTGGCGCAGCAGCACGACATCCATAGTCGAGAGATCAACGCGCTCGGGCGCGCCAAGTTCAAAGTGATCGCCCTTGACGTCGCGCAGCACCATCGGCTCGACGCTGGCATAAAGCTTGCCGTCGCGAAAACTCAGGCGCTCGGGGGTGTAATGGAAGAGCCTGTAGCCGCGCGTCTGCGCTTCCAGGCTCATGGCGAAGGTGGAATCACCTGCGATATTGATGCCGGCGACATGGTCCATCTGGACCGCTACATTGGTGATCTTGGCCATTTCCATCCCTCGCTGAATGCCGGACAGATGTAGGTCGGCCAGATATCAAACGCAACGGTCAATCAAGGGCTTCCTGTCGCCGCTTTTCAGGCGGCGATGCCCTGGTTGCCGCCATTGCGCAGCATGTTGCGGAGGCGGTAGGCGATCGCCAAGGGCTTCGGGAAGGGCTTGCGCAGGAAGGCGACCTTGCGGACGTAATTGTCAACCCGCCAGCTCGCCCAGGTTCCGCCGGCAAAAAAGGCAACGTCGCCGGCACGCAGCGTTCGTTCGGTGCCGTCCTCGGCGGTGATATGGACCTTGCCTTCGAGGATCATCACCGTCTCGTCCCAGCCGAAATACCAGCGGAATTCGCCCGCCGTGCAATCCCAGATCGCCGTTAGTGACGCCTCGTCATGGCCGCGCGAATGTTCGGCGGTGCGGGCCTGCGGATTGCCGCTGACGATCCAGTCCGGATTGATTGGCGTGGATTTCAGCGGCAGTAGATCGCTCGCATGTGCGACGAAAGACTTGCCGGCCGGCTTCGCCACGACATACGGCACGGAGCGCGCGGCCGTGGCGACCGCACTTGCAAGCATCAGCTTCCAGGCCATGAAACAACCCCCAATTGTTATCCCTACCGAGGGGGTAGCAGAGAGTCGTAAGAACCTGGTTCACGCGGAAACTAAAAGTTTAACGATCCGGAAATCCGACGGGTCGAAAGGAGGTCAGAAGGCATCAATAAAGTGCCGCGGCAATCGGCCGGGCATAATCGCCACAATGTCGTAACGCTGGGAAAGGCGGGCTTGATCTGCCTGGCGGGCGAGCCAGAGATCGCTTGCCGCCCGTATGCGCTTCTGTGCGGCGGTAGAGACGGCATCGACTGCCGCGGCCTCGCCATGGCGGGCCTTGACCTCGACGAAGACGGCGAGATCGCCCTTGCGGGCGATGATATCGATCTCGCCGAGCCGGGTGCGGTGGCGCAGCGCCAGGATGCGGTAGCCCTTCAGCATCAGGAAGACGGCCGCGACATATTCCGACATGCGGCCCCGGCGCAGCGCCTTCCTTCTGATGGCGGTAAGATCACTATCGCCCATCAGCGTTCTTGATCTCCAGCAGGCGCTGGTAGAGCACCTTGCGCGGCAGGCCGGTGAGGCGGGCGGCCTCGGTCGCAGCAGCTGCCGTCGGCATTGACTTCGACAGGTCGGCCAGCATGGCTTCGATATCGGCCGCATCGGTCTCGGCCGGCTCCGGCGGGCCGATGACGAGGACGATCTCGCCCTTGACGTTTTCCACCTGCTGATAATGCGCCGCAAGGTCGGCAAGCGTGCCGCGGCGGAACTCCTCATAGGTCTTGGTCAGCTCGCGGCAGACGGAGGCTGGTCGAGTGGGCCCGAGCACATCGGCGGCGGCGAGAAGCGTTGCGCCGATGCGGTGCGGCGATTCAAAGAAGATCAGCGTCGCGGGTACTGCTGCAAGTTCGCTGAGACGGTCGCGGCGGGCCTTGTCCTTGGCCGGCAGGAAACCGGCGAAAAGAAAGGCATCGTTCGGCAGGCCGGAGCCGACAAGGGCTGCGAGCGGGGCCGACGCCCCGGGAATGGGAATGACGCGGTAACCTGCCGTTATCGCCTGCTGCGCCAGCCGATAACCGGGATCGGAGACGAGCGGCGTGCCGGCATCGGAAACCAGCGCCACCGAGCGGCCAGCTTCGAGCGCCTGCAGCAGCCTTGGGCCAGCCTCGTCGGCATTATGCTCGTGATAGGCGAAAGGGCGGTTCTGGATGCCGTAGCGGTCGAGCAGCACGCGGGTGACGCGCGTATCTTCGCAGGCAAGCACATCGGCGCCAGCCAGCGTTTCCAGCGCCCGCAGGGTGATGTCGCCGAGATTGCCGATGGGAGTGGCGACGAGATAGAGCGCCGGCTCCAGCGGCCGTGCCGGCACCGCCATATTGTGCAGGCGGAAGCTTCGCCGGCTGGCGGCGTCCGCTGTCGTTTCCTCATTCATGCCATTTGCTTTCGTCCCGCCGGCTCGTCGCCGGCACCGAACCCTTATGGGCGAGCCGCATCGCTTCGGCAAGGGTTCGGATTTCTGTGAGCATCGATCTGGAAAACCGCAAATGCAGGAGTGCCGACGTCCATGCCTCTTGCAAAGCAATGCTGAAGTCTGCCATTTTGCCCGTCCACTCCCCCGGCCTCAGGCCGGGACAGCATTCTTCGGGTGCTCGACGCGCCCGGACAGTCACGGTCGAAAGCGGTAGCATCCCATGCGTATTACTATTGAGCGGTCAAACCTGTTGAAATCGCTGAACCACGTCCACCGCGTGGTCGAACGTCGCAACACGATCCCGATCCTGTCCAACGTATTGCTCAAGGCGGACGGCCAGAAGCTCGACATGAAGGCGACCGACCTCGACCTCGAAATCACCGAGGCGACCCCGGCAAGCGTCGAGCAGCCCGGCGCCACCACCGTTCCCGCCCATCTCCTCTACGACATCGTGCGCAAACTTCCCGACGGCTCGGAAGTGCTGCTTGCCACCAGCACCGATGGCGGCGCGATGACCGTGCAATCCGGCCGCTCGAAATTCTCGCTGCAGTGCCTGCCGGAATCGGATTTCCCGGATTTGACCGCCGGCACCTTCACGCATTCCTTCAAGCTGAAGGCGACCGATCTGAAGATGCTGATCGACCGCACCCAGTTTGCGATCTCGACGGAAGAGACACGTTATTATCTGAACGGCATCTTCTTCCACACGATCGAGAGCAACGGCCAGCTGAAACTCAGGGCGGTAGCGACCGACGGCCACCGGCTGGCGCGCGCCGATGTCGATGCGCCCTCCGGCTCCGAGGGCATGCCCGGCATCATCATCCCGCGCAAGACGGTCGGCGAATTGCAGAAGCTGGTCGATAATCCCGAGGTGATGGTCACCGTCGAGGTTTCCGACGCCAAGATCCGAATGACGATCGGCTCGATCGTCATGACCTCGAAACTGATCGACGGCACCTTCCCGGATTATCAGCGGGTCATCCCGACGGGCAACGACAAGGAAATGCGGGTCGACTGCACGAGTTTCGCACAGGCCGTCGACCGCGTCTCGACCATCTCCTCCGAGCGTGGCCGCGCCGTCAAGCTGGCGCTTTCCGAGGGGCAGTTGATGTTGACCGTCAACAATCCCGATTCCGGTAGTGCGACCGAGGAAGTCGCCGTCGGCTACGACACGGATGCGATGGAAATCGGCTTCAACGCCAAGTACCTGCTCGACATCACCGCCCAGCTTTCCGGCGAGGAAGCGATCTTCCTGCTTGCCGATGCCGGCTCGCCGACGCTGATCCGCGACACGGCGGGCGACGATGCGCTCTACGTACTGATGCCGATGCGCGTCTGACGGGAACGAAGGCCGCCCATTGCCGTTTTTCCTCCTGTCAAAACGGAGGATCCCATGGTGAAAAAGACGGGAACGGTGCGCATCGGCATATCCGGCTGGACCTATGCGCCCTGGCGCGGCCAATTCTACCCGAAGGACCTGCCGCAGAAGCAGGAACTTTCCTACGCCGCCCGGCACTTCCGGTCGATCGAGATCAACGGCACCTTCTACGGATTACAGCGGCCCGAAAGCTTCGGCCGCTGGCGCGACGAGACACCGGAGGATTTCGTCTTCGCCGTCAAGGGACCGCGCTTCATCACCCATATGCTGCGGCTGCAGGATATCCAGACGGCGCTCGCCAATTTCCTCGCCTCCGGCGTTTTGCGGCTTGGCCCCAAGCTCGGGCCGATCCTCTGGCAATTCCCACCGAACATGGTCTTCGACCCATCCCTGTTCGAAAGTTTTTTGTCGCTGCTGCCGCACGACCGCGACGCAGCGATAGCGCTTGCCAAGCGGCACGACTGGCATATCAAGGCACCGGCCTGGCTTACATGCGACGGACATCAGCCGATCCGGCATGCGCTGGAGATTCGCCACGAAAGCTTCCGTGCACCCGCCTTCATCGAGATGCTCAGGCGCCACAAGGTCGCCCTCGTCTGCGCCGATACGGTGCAATGGCCGCTGCTGATGGATATCACCGCCGATTTCATCTACTGCCGCTTGCATGGTTCCGAAAAGCTCTATATCAGCGGCTATGAGGACGAAGCGCTCGACATGTGGGCACAACGCATCCGCGCCTGGGCCACGGGCGAAGAACCTGACGATGCGACGCGGGTGCTGGCGCCCGTACCAGCGCGCAACAAGGGCCGCGACGTCTATCTCTATTTCGACAATACCGACGTGAAGCTGCGCGCACCCGTCGACGCCGATCATTTGAGCGAAAGGCTTGCCGATCTCATGCCGGGTTCGGCGCCGAAAGCCGCATGAGCTGTTGATGTCGATGTCCTTGTTGCGAAAATCCTTGTCCCTTAAGCGACAAGCGGCATATTAAGGCATTCGATCAACATGCGGACGGGTGGAGAATGCGCTTACGGGTCAAGGTGAAGGAACGGCTGGGCAAGAGGTTCGACGACGAGATCCGCTTCTTCCGGGGCATGATGCAGGGGCCGAAGACGGTGGGCTCGATCGTGCCGACCTCCTCGATCACGGCGAAGCGCATGGCAAGCGTCGTCGACCTCCACTCGGGGCTGCCGGTGCTCGAACTGGGGCCCGGCACCGGCGCCATCACCAAGGCCATCCTCGGCCGCGGCGTCCGGCCGGAAAATCTCGTGGCGATCGAATATTCGACGGATTTCCACGAACATCTCAAGCGGACCTATCCCGGCGTGCACTTCATCAACGGCGACGCTTTCGATCTTCAGACCACTCTTGGCACTTTCAGCGGTCTCACCTTCGATTCGGTCGTCTCGGGCATTCCGCTTCTGAATTTCCCAATGGCGAAGCGCATCTCGCTGCTCGAAAGCCTGCTCGATCGACTGCCGGCCGGCCGGCCAATGGTGCAGATTTCCTACGGCGCGATCTCGCCGATCGCCGCCAATCCCGACCGCTACCATATCCAGCATTTCGACTTCGTCATGCGCAACATTCCGCCGGCGCAGCTCTGGATCTATAAGCGCGGTTGAGATGTTCGGGATCTATATCACTCATCCGCAAGTCAGGATCGACGCCAACGTGCCCGTGCCGAAATGGGGGCTTTCCGATGTGGGCGCCGCGCGCGCGCGCAAGGCGGCCGAAAGCGGCTGGGCCAGGCAATTGCGGCGCATCGTCTCCAGCGACGAGACGAAGGCGATCGAGACGGCCGAAATACTGGCGGAAGCTTCCGGCGTGCCCGTCGAGGTCGTGCACGGCATGCACGAGAACGACCGCTCCGCCACCGGCTTCCTGCCGCCGCCGCAATTCGAAGAAGCCGCCAACTGGTTCTTCGCCCATCCGGAGCAGAGCTTCAAGGGTTGGGAGCGCGCCGTCGATGCGCAGACCCGCATCGTCGAGGCCGTTAATGCCGTTCTTGCCACGCATGATGCGACGGCGCCGATCGCCTTTGTCGGCCATGGCGGCGTCGGCACGCTGCTCAAATGCCACCTGGCGGGCAGGCCGATCGGCCGTGACCGCGACCAGCCCGGCGGCGGCGGCAATCTCTATGCTTTCGGCCTTGCGGATCGCCGCTTATCATGCGACTGGACACCCATCGAAGACTGGCAGGGGTGACTTCAGATGGACGCACGCGAGCGGTTGATCGTCGGCCTGGATGTTCCAACGATCGGCGAGGCGGAAAGACTGGTTTCCACGCTCGGCGACGACATTCTCTTCTACAAGATCGGCTATCAGCTGGTCTTTGCCGGCGGCCTGGAATTCGCCCGCGACCTTGCCGCAAGCGGCAAGAAGATCTTTCTCGACATGAAGCTGCTCGATATCGACAACACCGTTGCCTCCGGCGTCGAGAACATCGCCAAGATGGGCATGTCGATGCTGACGCTGCATGCCTATCCGAAAGCCATGAAGGCGGCGGTCGAGGCCGCGGCCGGCTCCGGCCTCTGTCTGCTCGGCGTCACCGTGCTGACCTCGATGGATGCCGATGACCTTGCCGAGGCCGGCTACAGCCAAGATCCGCACAGCCTGGTGCTACGCCGCGCCGAACAGGCGCGCGCAGCCGGCATGGGCGGTATCGTCTGCTCGGCGGAGGAAGCGACAGCAGTGCGCGAAATCGTCGGACCCGACCTGGCGATCGTCACCCCCGGCATTCGCCCTGATGGCAGCGACAGGGGCGACCAGAAGCGGGTGATGACGCCTTTCGACGCGCTGAAGGCGGGAGCGACGCATCTCGTCGTCGGCCGGCCTGTCGTCAAGGCGCCGGATCCCCGGGATGCCGCCCGCGCGATCCTCAGCGAGATGGTGAGCGCACTCTGGCCGGCAAACCGCTAACCAGGGACAAAAGGGAGAAGACCATGGCCAAAGGATACTGGATCGCCCGCGTCGACGTTCGCGATACCGAGCGCTACAAGGATTACGTGGCGGCGGCCAAGCCGGCCTTCGAAAAATATGGGGCGAATTTCCTGGCGCGCGGCGGCGCCTTCACCGAACTCGAGGGCAAGGCTCGCGCCCGCAACGTGGTGATCGAATTCCCCTCGATGCAGCATGCGGTCGACTGCTACAATTCGCCGGAATACCAGATCGCCGCCAAAATCCGCCAGGAAGTCGCGGATGCGGAAATGGTCGTCGTCGAAGGCGTCTGAGCGCCTTCGCATGCGCCAAAAAACTGACGGCGTGATGGGCCTTCCCGTCGCGCCGGGATTCGTCTAAGACGAGAGCCAATTCAGCATCCCGCAAAGCCTTTCGAGGAGCCTGCCATGACCCTTGCCAACCTGCCGCCGCTCGTTACCGTGTTCGGAGGGTCGGGCTTCGTGGGCAGGCACGTGGTTCGGGCGCTGGCCAAGCGCGGCTATCGCATCCGCGTCGCGGTGCGCCGTCCAGATCTCGCCGGCTTCCTGCAGCCGCTCGGCAATGTCGGCCAGATCTCCTTCGTCCAGGCGAACCTGCGCTACCGCAGCTCGATCGACCGCGCCGTCGACGGTGCGAGCCACGTCGTCAACTGCGTCGGCATTCTGCACGAAACCGGCCGCAACACTTTCGACGCCGTGCAGGAATTCGGCGGCCGTGCGATTGCTGAGGCGGCGCGCGGCGCAGGTGCGGCGCTGACGCATATTTCGGCGATCGGCGCCGACGCGAAATCCGATTCCGACTATGGCCGCACCAAGGGCCGCGCCGAAACAGCCATCCTCTCGGTCAAGCCCGATGCAGTAATCTTCCGTCCGTCGATCGTCTTCGGACCGGAGGACAGCTTCTTCAACAAATTCGCCGAGATGGCACGCATGTCGCCAATCCTGCCGCTGGTTGGCGGCGGCAAGACGAAATTCCAGCCTGTCTATGTCGAGGACGTCGCCGAGGCTGTCGCCCGCGCCGTCGACGGCAAGGTCGCCGGCGGCAAGGTCTACGAACTTGGCGGGCCTGAGGTGCTCAGCTTCCGCGAATGTCTCGAGACGATGCTGAAGGTAACGTGCCGCAAGAACCGGCTGATATCCCTGCCCTTCGGCATCGCTTCGATGATCGGCAGCATCGCCTCGCTGATCCCCTTCATAACGCCGCCGATCACGCCGGATCAGGTGCGCCTGCTGAAGCGCGACAATGTCGTCTCCCGGGAAGCCGAGGCGGAAGGCCGCACGCTGAAGGGCCTCGGCATTACGCCCACCATGGTGGCATCGGTGCTCGGCTCCTATCTCGTGCACTATCGTCCGCACGGCCAATATACCGGCACCGGCAAGGCCGCCTGAGCATCTTTTCCAGACGATGAGATTTGGCCGTCTGCGGATCCCGCGGGCGGCCTTTTGGCGTTGCCGTGTCCCGCAAAGCCCGGCGCAAGTTTGAAGTGTTCTGGTGCTCGGCATATTCAGCGGCGTGGCATAAAAGACGCATCGGAATTTTTGTGGAATTAACGCCAAATTTAGCAGGAACGTTTATTGCTATTTGCCATTCCACTGACTACCAAACCCGCGCGTCTTCCAACGGACTCAACGCCAGCGGTCGCGCGCGGCAATCACTGTGAAAGGCAATTCTCGATGGGCAAGTCAATCGCGCTCCTGTTTGCGTGTGCGGCGCTGGTTATCCTTGCAGGCTCTTTCGTTGCGCCCGGTTCGGTCGCGGCGGTGAAGGGCGATTGCTCGCCGGCCTACGGCGTCGATCCTTGCTCGACGGCTTCGATCATCCATTGACGAAAAGCCTGGCCCCTGCGCCGGCATCCTGCTCCAACCAAGCAGTCGATCGGAACGCCTGAAACAGGGCGCTCGACAGTGAACGTCATGTCTCGCCTGCCCCTCAATGACTAACTGAGAGATCGGCACATTGCCGGTAATCGGGTGCCTGTTTGTGCGGTCCGACGGGGCATTTGCATTCGCGCCGGGAGTTGCGCGAATGCAATAAGGACGGATGTCTCAGGCAATGAAGCCGGTCGCGGCCATGCCGAGCAGCAAGACACCGAGAATGATGCGGTAGATGGCAAACAGGGTAAACCGGTTGCTTCTGATATAAGCAAGCAGCCATTTGACGGCGATGAAGGCAACGATCGTTGAGACGACGAAGGCGATGCCGAGCGCCGTCCAGTCTTCGCCTGCCGCTCCGCCATCCTTAAACGTCTTCAGCAATTCATAGCCACTGGCGGCATACATTGTGGGTATGCCGACGAGAAAGGCGAATTCCGTCGCCGCAGCGCGGTTGCCCGTGCCTGCCAGCATCGCGACGAAGATCGTGGCGCCGGAGCGCGAGGTTCCCGGGAAGACGCCGGCAACGATCTGGGCGATGCCGACCAGGATGGCGACAAGCCAGGTGATCTCCTTATGAGGCGGCCTGCGGGCGGCGGCCCATTCGGCAAAGATCATCCAGATACCGCCGATGATGAGCGCCCAGGCGATCGGTGTTGCGGTCTCCGGAAGTTCAAAGCCGAGCTTCTTGACGATCAGTCCGAGAATCGCGGTGATGAGAAAGGCGACGATCAGCTTGGCGGCATAATCGCGGTTGGCGGGGTCGCGCCAGCCAAGCACCAGATCCAGCAGACGACGCCAGTAGATGATGGTGACGGCGAGGATGGCGCCCGCCTGAATGACGATGTTGAACATGTCCGACCGATGTCCGAGCCATTGCTCGGCAATGATCAGATGGCCGGTGCTCGAGATCGGCAGGAACTCGGTGATCCCCTCTATGACACCGAGAATTGCAGCATTTATATAATCCATACATTGTCTCCGGTTTAAAGTTCGGTCGGGCCTGAGCGCTTGGGCCGATCAGACTGCCGCTTCCATTCGTTCGTTAGACCGTGTTTCGCCATTATCAGATGGCCCGAAAAATCCGATTCGCTTGTATTGGCGGGGTCAAACTCCTATAGCTTCAACCAATGAGTCATGACTAGGGCGCTATAATCGAGCTGCCACACAGTCCTGTAACAGCAATCACAACGCCCGAGTATCGATGCCCACGCTTTATCATCATCCCATGTCATCCGCATCTCGCTTCGTCCGGCTGATCCTGGCGGAATACGGCTATCAGGCGGATCTGATCGACGAGCAGACATGGGAGAAGCGCCGGGATTTCCTGGCGCTCAATCCGGCCGGCACGCTGCCGGTCTATGTCGACGACAGCATGCGCGCGCTTTGCGGCGCGAGCGTCATTTCCGAATATCTGGACGAGACGCATGGCGTCTTGAAGCGCGACCGGCGGCTGCTCGCCGAAGACCCTTTCCAGCGGGCCGAAATCCGCCGGCTGACCGAATGGTTCATGCAGAAGATGGAAAACGACGTGACCAAGCCGCTCGCGCGCGAGCGTGTCTATAAGTTGCAGATGAGCGCCGATCAGGGCGGCGGAGCGCCGGATTCGAAGGTTTTGCGCACGGCTCGCGCGAATATCCGCCAGCATATGCGCTACCTCACCTGGCTTGCCGGCTCGCGTCAATGGCTGGCGGGCGAGCGGATGAGCTATGCCGACCTTGCCGCTGCGGCCTCGATCTCGATCCTCGATTATCTCGGCGAGATCGAGTGGGCGGATTCGCCCGTCGTCAAGGACTGGTACCAGCGGCTGAAGTCGCGTCCGTCCTTCCGGCCGATGCTGACCGAGCGCGTACGCGGCCTGACACCGGTTTCCCACTATGCCGATCTGGATTTCTGACGAGGGCTCTTCATGCCCGAACCTGACAATGACGACAAAGAACGCCGGCGCCGCGACAATTTGACCGAGTTCGTCCGGGCGGAATCTGCCGCCAAGGGCTTCGATCTCTGCCGCATCACGCGCCCGGATGCGATCCCGCAAGCGAAGGAGCGTCTCGGCCAGTTCATCGATGCCGGGCGCCACGGGACGATGGCCTGGATGGCGGAGACGCGCGACCGGCGCGGCGATCCGCGCACACTCTGGAGCGAGGTACACTCCGTCGTCGTCTTCGGCCTCAACTACACCCCGGAAGAAGATCCCCGCGGCATTCTCGACAAGCCTGATAAGGCGGCGATTTCGGTCTATGCCCGCAACCGCGATTATCACGACGTCATCAAGGGCCGGCTGAAGGAGATCGCCACGCGCTTTGCAGCGCGGGCGGGCGCCGATGTCAAAGTCTTCGTCGATACGGCGCCTGTGATGGAAAAGCCGCTGGCGGAGGCAGCCGGGCTCGGCTGGCAGGGCAAACACACCAATCTCGTCAGCCGCGTTCATGGCTCCTGGCTGTTTCTCGGCACGATGTTTACCACCGCCGATCTTGCCGTCGACGCACCGGAGACCGATCATTGCGGCTCCTGTCGCGCCTGCCTCGACATCTGTCCGACGGCTGCCTTCCCGGCGCCTTACCAGATCGACGCGCGGCGCTGCATCTCCTATCTGACCATCGAGCACAAGGGGCCGATCGACGCCGATTTGCGCGTGCTGATCGGCAACCGCATCTACGGCTGCGACGACTGTCTTGCCGCCTGTCCCTGGAATAAGTTTGCAAGCTCCGCCTCCGAGATGAAGCTCAAGGCGCGGGAAGATCTGAAGGAGCCGTCGATCGCCTTTCTGCTGACACTCGACGATGCCGCCTTCCGCACCTTCTTCAGCGGCTCGCCGGTGAAGCGGATCGGCCGCGACCGCTTTATCCGCAACGTGCTGATCGCCGCCGGCAATTCCGGCGACAAGGCGTTCATCGGGCCATGTCGCGAACTTTCGGAGGATCCCTCGCCCATGGTGCGCGGCATGGCGGTCTGGGCGCTTTCACGGCTGATGGAGGCTGACGAATTTGCGGCCTTTGCCGCACAAAGGGCGGATGAGAGAGATGACGACGTATTGAACGAATGGCGATTGGCAGGAGTGGGCTGATGCATGTGATGATCTTTGGCTGCGGTTATTCCGGCATGGCAATCGCCAAAGCCTTTGCCGGCGACGGCGTGCGTGTTTCCGGCACCACGCGCTCACCTGACAAAGTGGAAGCGCTCCGCCGAAACGGCATCGAAGCATTCCTTTTCGACGGCGAGAGCATGGAAGAGGGGCTCTGCCATGCCTTGGAAGGCGTCACCCATCTGGTGCAGTCGATCGCCCCTGGAAAGGCCGACCCACTGCTGCGGCTGCTCGGTAAAGACCGCGCACGCCTGCTGCCGAAGCTCGAATGGATCGGTTATCTCTCGACCGTCGGCGTCTATGGCGATCACCAGGGCGACTGGGTGAGTGAGGAAACGCCGTGCCTGCCCGTTTCCGGGCGGTCGACCGAGCGGCTCGAGGCGGAAGAGGGCTGGCTGGCGATGGGCCGGGAGCGCGGCCTGCCGGCGGCGGTGCTTCGCCTTTCCGGAATCTATGGGCCGGGACGCAACGCCTTCTGCAATCTGGACAAGGGCACGGCGCGACGGCTGATCAAGAAGGACCAGGTGTTCAACCGCATCCGCGTCGAGGATATCGGTGCGGCGACACACTTCCTGTCGGAGCGCGGCCTCGGCGGCATCTATAATATCACCGACGACCGGCCCGGCCCGCCACAGGATGTGATCGTCGAGGCAGCCCGCCTGATGGGGGTGGAACCGCCGCCGGAGCAGGCGTTCGAGACCGCCGAATTGACGCCGATGGCGCGCACTTTCTACGGCGAGAACAAACGGGTTTCGAATGCGAAACTGAAGGCCGCCGGCTTCGCATTTTCCTTCCCGAACTATCCTATGTCGCTTGCGCAATTGTGGCGGGACGGATGTTGGCGCGGTTAGGACGCAGTCTTGTTTGCGACAGACGCACTCACCCAGAATGAGTAGGAAATTCCTACTTTCCCGCTTTGGCCGGACAATTTTCGCCGCATCTTATGGTTAACGGCCTTTGAATTTGCCCAAATGTGGCAGTAAATATGGCGAAATCGGAAAAATATTTTCGCGATTTCCGTGAACGCCGAGGCGTTAACTAACCATCCGGAATTTTTGTTCAGATTTTAACTGATTTTATTATGTTTTTTCCACGCCTTGGCGCGGCGTGCATTCCCGGAATCCCGACATCACACTCACGAATGTTACAGATTGTAATATTCCGTGAACTTCCGCGGCACTTTTTCGCCACTTTTTCACAGATTTAAGCCCCGCCGCCTGCAAGGGCGTGAGTTCAATAGTTGAGGGATACTCTGTTTTGAAGAAAATACGTCGTTCTATTGTCGCCGCTGTAACTATTGCAGCCTGTTCTTCCATGCTTCCGGCGGAAGGTTTTGCTGGCAATGGTTGTGGCGGTGCTTCATGGTACGCACTTCGCTCCAAAACTGCTTCCGGGGAACGTATGAATCCTGCCATCTTGACTGCCGCACATCGTTCGCTTGCTTTCGGCACCAAGGTGAAGGTCACCAACAGCAACAATGGCCGCACCGTCGTCGTTCGCATCAACGATCGTGGTCCGTTCATCCGCGGTCGTGTGCTCGACCTGTCGCGCGCCGCCGCACAGAATATCGGCATGGTGAGCTCCGGCACTGCGAAGGTCTGCTACCAGATCATCAGCTGAGGCCAGCACTGACTGCGCCGGAAGCGGCGCTTGCTCTTGCCGTCAATCGCGGTTACCACGCGGTTGAGACTTGTGAACAATTGACTGCGTGACACTCGCGTTTGCGCTGGTCGTTCCCACGCCACGGCAACAGGAGACATGTGAATGCGTCTGGGCGGCCGCCTCGAGGGGGCGATTTCTGTGCTCGCGGACATCGATGCCCGCAAGCGGCCCGTCGCCGACGCGCTGAAGGACTGGGGCCTCGCGCACCGCTTCGCCGGCTCCGGCGATCGTGCAGCGATCGGCAACATCGTCTATGACGCACTGCGCATGCGGCTTTCCCACGCCTGGCTGATGGATGATGACAGTGCCGCGGCCATTGCCCATGCCGTCATGTTCCGCCAATGGGGTTTCACGCCAGACAGTCTTGCCACTGAGCTGGCAGATGACAAGTTCGCGCCGGCGCCGCTTTCAGCCGACGCCGTCTCGGCCTTTCAAAGCCGCTCGCTCGACGATGCGCCGCCGCATATCCGCGGCGATATTCCCGAATGGGTCCAACCCTCCTTCGAGCGGGCCTTCGGCGCCGGCTGGCTCGCCGAGGCACAGGCACTCGCAGCGCGCCCGACGCTCGATCTGCGCGCCAACCTGCTCAAAGCCTCCCGTGACAAGGTCGTCAAGGCGCTCGAAAGAGCCAACGCGCATGCAGCGAAGATCGCCCGCTGCGGCATCCGGATTGCCGCCGGCGAAGGCGCCTCGCGTCTTCCCAACGTGACAGCCGAGCTATCGTTCCAGAAAGGCTGGTTCGAAGTTCAGGACGAGGGATCGCAGATCGTCGCCGACCTGGTGCTCGCCCATGATGGCGAACAGGTTCTCGACTATTGCGCCGGCGGCGGCGGCAAGACGCTCGCCATGGCGGCGGCCATGCAAAACAAGGGACAGGTTCACGCCTATGACGCCGACCGCAAACGGCTGGCGCCGATCATCGAGCGGCTGAAGCGGGCGGGCACACGCAATGTCCAGGTGCATGACGACGCCAGGGCGCTCTCCGGCCTTGCCGGACGCTGCGACAAGGTGCTGGTCGACGCGCCCTGCACCGGCACAGGCACGTGGCGCCGCCGCCCCGATACGAAGTGGCGGCTGACGACGAAGAACCTCGACGAGCGCACCGCCCAGCAGCAGGACGCGCTGGCGCAGGCGAGCGGTTTCGTCAAATCAGGCGGCGACCTGATCTATGTGACCTGCTCGGTCCTGCCTCAGGAAAACGAGGAACAGGCGCGCCGCTTCACGGCCGACAATCCTGACTTTCAGATCGTCAGCGCCCTGCCCGCCTGGGATCAGCTCTTCGGCAGGGATGCCCCGCGTCCGCATTCGTCCGACGGCCTGACGGTGACGCTGACGCCCGCCTCCACCGATACCGACGGCTTCTTCTTCTGCCGCATGCGGCGCAAGGGCTAAGGCGGTTTAGCCGAGGCCTGCATCGGAGTGTGACGCCGCGGCAGAGTGACGCTGCGCTGCAGACGTGAGATGGCGCGGTTGCCGCCGGTTTTTCAAGCAGATGCCGTTCAAAAAAGGCAGCGCGGACACCGCCTCCGCATCCTTAAAATCATTCCAAACTAGAGTGTTTGACACCAGTTTGCTTTTGCGCGAAGAGACGGAGCCCGATTACAGCGCCGCGCGTCTTATCAGACGCGCAAAGGACGCTGCAACAGTTTGAATCGACGCATCGTGCTTTCCGAAAATCGATTCCGATTTTCGGGCCGATGCAGTAGACGGAAAATCCCGTCACAGGAGAGGATCATGAAGCTCAACACATTCCGCGCAGCCGTGCTGGCGATCGCCCCCGCCGCCCTGCTCGCCCTTCCCGCGCATGCCGAGACCGATGCCGCGGCCGTGGTGAAACACTATGCCGAGGTGGCGCATGCGAAATACGAAGACTCGCTGACGACGGCCAAGGCGCTCGACGCCGCGATCGACGCCTTCCTGAAGGCGCCGACCGACGCGACGCTCAAGGCCGCCAGGGACGCCTGGATCAAGGCGCGCGTTCCCTACCAGCAGACGGAAGTCTATCGCTTCGGCAATCCGATCGTCGACGACTGGGAAGGCAAGGTCAATGCATGGCCGCTCGATGAAGGCCTGATCGACTATGTCGATGCCTCCTACGGCACCGAGAGCGACGAAAATTCTCTCTATGTGGCAAATGTCATCGCCAACAAGACGATCAAGATCGACGGCAAGGATGTCGACGCCTCCAAGCTGACGCCGGAATTCCTCTCCGGCACGCTGGCCGAGGCCGGCGGCATCGAAGCCAATGTCGCGACCGGCTACCACGCCATCGAATTCCTGCTCTGGGGACAGGATCTGAACGGCACGGGCCCTGGCGCCGGCGACCGCCCGGCAACCGATTATGACCTCAACAATTGCACGCACGGCAATTGCGACCGGCGCGCCGAATATCTGAAGTCCGCCTCCACCCTGCTGGTTTCCGACCTGCAGGAAATGACCGACAACTGGACGCCGGACGGTGCGGCGACCAAGAACATCGAAGCCGATCCGAAGGCCGGCCTCGTCGCGATCCTGACGGGCATGGGTTCGCTTTCCTACGGCGAGCTTGCCGGCGAGCGCATGAAGCTCGGCCTCTTGCTGCACGATCCGGAAGAAGAACATGATTGCTTCTCGGACAATACCTACAACTCGCATCTCAACGACGCGATCGGTATCGCTGCCGCCTATACCGGCAACTATATCCGCGCCGACGGCACCACGCTCACCGGCCCGTCGCTGCACGATCTGGTGGCCGCCAAGGACAAGGCGCTCGATACCGAAGTGGAAGCCAAGCTCAACAAGACGCTCGATGCGATGAATGCCATGGCAAAGCGCGGCGAGACCGTCGAGAAATACGACCAGATGATCGGCGAGGGCAACAAGGACGGCAACGCCGTCGTCCAGGCCGCCATCGACGGGCTGATCGACCAGACGAAATCGGTGCAGCGCGTTATTGCCGCACTCGATCTCGGCACGGTTCAGCTTGAAGGTTCCGACAGCTTGGATAATCCTAACGCCGTCTTCAAATAAGCAAAAAGGCGGGCCGCTTCGAAAGCCGGAGCGGCCCGGACCCTGAAATGTCGCATGCCCCGGCCCGCCGATTGATCGCCAGCGCAGCGCTCTGCGCCACACTTGCCGGTTATTCCGTCAGCATCGCAGCCGGTTTCGATCTGCCGACGAAACGCACCGACCTTTCCGAAGCCGATCTGCAACGTGTCGCCGGCGTCACCCGGCCGACGACGGATTTTTCCAAGGCCGAACAATACGAAGCGATGCAGGCAGGGGCGACGACCTCGATCGACCCTGTCACCGAGGACAGCTTCTCGCATATTTCGGCCAATATCCCCTTCGAGGAAGAGCAGAATTTCAAGCTCGGCAACGCGCTCTTCCGCAAGCTCTGGATATCCGCTCCCTCCTCGACGCAGGCCTCCGATGGTCTCGGGCCGCTGTTCAACGCCCGCTCATGCATGAGCTGCCATCTCAATGACGGCCGCGGCAGGCCGCCGGAGGGAGGCCCAAGCGCCACCTCGATGTTGCTGCGGCTTTCCCGTGCGGCCACGACGCCGGAGGAAGAAAAGGCAGTTGCGCGTGCTGATGTCGTCAATTTTCCCGATCCGGTCTACGGCCATCAGCTGCAGGACCTCGCCGTTCCCGGCCTTGCTGCCGAGGGGAAGATGGCGATCAGCTACCGCGAAGAGAGGGTGACGCTCGGCGACGGCGAGATCGCGTCGCTGCGCCGGCCGAGCTATGCGGTTGTCAATCCCGCCTATGGACCGCTCGATCCCGCGACGACAATTTCGCCGCGTGTCGCCTCGGCGATGATCGGCCTCGGACTGATCGAGGCCATTCCCGAAGCCGATATCCTCGCCCATGCCGATCCGGACGATGCCGATGGCGACGGCATTTCGGGGAAGGCTGCGGTTGTGCGCGACCGCCGCAGCGGCAAGATCGTCCTCGGCCGATTCGGCTGGAAGGCGCAGAACGCCACGGTGCGAGACCAGAGTGCCGATGCCTTCGCCAATGATATCGGCATCTCGACGCCCGATCACCCGGATGCGCAGGGCGATTGCACCAAGGCCGAAGAGAAATGCCTTGATATGCCGACCGGCGTGCAGAAACGGCTGGGCGCAGAAGAAGCGCCAGGTCCCATTCTCGACCTCGTCACCTTCTATTCCGAAAATCTCGCCGTTCCGGCACGGCGCAAGGCAAGCTTCGCCGAGACGCTGCGGGGCAAGCGGATCTTCTACGAAAGCGGCTGCATTTCCTGTCATGTGCCGAAATTCGTCACCCGGCGGGATACGCCCGAAAAAGCGCAGTCCTTCCAGCTGATCTGGCCCTATTCCGACTTTCTTCTGCACGACATGGGCGACGGGCTTGCCGACGGACAGCAGGTCGGCCTTGCAAGCGGACGTGAATGGCGCACGCCGCCACTATGGGGTATAGGACTGACCCGGACTGTCAGCGGACACAGCTTTTTCCTGCATGACGGCCGTGCGCGGAGCCTCACCGAAGCGATCCTTTGGCATGGCGGTGAAGCTGAAAAGGCCCGCAACGCTTTCTCCTCCCTGCCGAAAGACGACAGGGCGGCCCTGATTACATTCCTGGAGTCACTTTGATGCGCCTTTGGCACCCCCTGCTCTGCCTTACTCTGATCGGCCTCGCCACATCAGCAGCCGCCCAGACCGTAGCTCCCCCGGCAGGGCTGAACGAGGATGCCGTTCCCGCCGTCATGCAGCGCGCCGTCGACGAGGTGATCCGTCCCGGCTATCGCAACATGCAGCAATCGGCCGCCCGGCTGACGACGGCGATGAAGGATCTTTGCAGCGACGGCACGCAGCAGACGCTCGACAAGGCGAAATCCGCCTTCGACGATACGATCCGCTACTGGTCGATCATCGAAATCGTCCAGACCGGACCGGTTATCCAGGACAATCTCTTCGAGCACATCCTGTTTTATCCCGACCGCAAGGGCGTCGGCCTCAAGCAGGTGCAGGCGCTGATCGCCAAGGCCGATCCGAAGGATGCGACAGTCGATGCGATCGCCGGCAGGAGTGTTGCGCTGCAAGGCCTGACGGCGCTGGAATACGTGCTCTACGGCAATGGCTCCAACGATCTCGTCGGGCAGAAAGACGGCTTCCGCTGCCTTTACGGCGAGGCGGTCGCCGGCAATATCCAGCGTGAAGCCGGCGAAGTCGTCGCCGCCTGGGAAAAGCCCGATGGCGTGCAGGCGAGCTGGAAACATCCAAGCCCGCAGAGCAACGATTTCATGGACAATAAGGAAGCGGTGACGGCGCTGCTCGGCATTCTCGTCCATGGTGCGGAGAATGTCCGCGACCAGCGGCTGGAGCAGTTCTACAAGGGCAAGGACACTGCGCCACGGCCGCGCATGGCGATCTACTGGCGCTCCAAAAATACTTGGAAATCGATGGCCGCCAATCTGGAAGGCCTGCGCACGCTCTGGCAGAAGGCCGGCATGGCCGAGCTTCTGCCGCCGGACAAACAGCCGATTGCCGCCGCGATCGACGAGGACTTCAAATCGCTGCTCGACAGCGTGCCGAAGCTCAATCCCGACATCGACATCGCCACCAGCGATGCGGAGAAGGCCAAGCTCGATGAGCTGCTTGCCGACAGCCGCAACCTGATCACCCGGATCAGCGACGAATATGGCGCAGCGATCGGCCTTTCGGCCGGCTTTTCGTTTTCGGACGGAGATTGAGACGATGATGCGAAGTGCCGCAATCAACCGACGCAGCTTCGTCAAGGCAGCCGGCCTCGGCTTCCTTGCCACCTTGACGCCAAGGTCGCTGATGGCGCTGGAGCGGACTGATGCGGTCTATGCCTCGGGCATTCGGGCAGACGACGGCTCCTTTGCCATTGCGACCGTGACCGAGCGCGGCGAGATCGTCGATCAGATGACGCTTCCCGCCCGCGCCCACGGTATGGCCTTCAGCGCCAGCACCGGCAAGACGGTCGCCTTCGCGCGCCGGCCGGGCACCTTTGCGATGATCTTCGATCCCCGGAACAAGGGCGAGCCGGTCGCCATCAGTTCGCCAGAGGGCCGGCATTTCTACGGTCATGGCGCTTTCTCTCCCGATGGTCGTCTGCTCTATGCCAGCGAGAACGACTTCGACGGCAATCGCGGCATGATCGGTCTCTACGACGCCACCGACCGCTTCACCCGCATCGGCGAATTCGAGACTTACGGCATCGGTCCGCACGACATGACGGTTTCCGAAGACGGACGCCTTCTCATCGTCGCCAATGGCGGCATCGAGACGCATCCGGATTTTGGCCGCACCAAGCTCAATCTCGGCGAGATGCAGCCGTCGCTGGCGCTGATCGATGCGGCGACCGGGGCGCTGGTCGAGAAACATGTGCTGCCGGCGGAATGGGCGGAACTCTCCACCCGCCACGTCGATCTCGACGGCGAGGGCCGCATCTGGTTCGCCTGCCAGTATGAAGGTCACCGCAAGGATTTGCCGCCGCTTGTCGGCCATTTCGCCAAGGGCGAGAATCTCTCCTTCATCGACCTGCCGGAGGAGACGACGCGTCGGCTAGCCAATTACGTCGGAGCGATCGCCGTCAATCGCAGCGAAGGTCTCGTCGGCATCACCTCACCGAAGGGCGGCGCCTCGGTGACGATCGACACAAGGACGGGCAAGGTGCTGGCCGAAGCGACCATTCCGGATGCAGCGGGCATCGCGCCGGCAAAGAGCGGCTTTGCCGTCTCCTCCTATGACGGCGATTTCCTGTCGACCCGCAGCGACGTCGCCTGGGATCAGCACATCGTGCGGATTTAGCCGGCGCGGGAATAGGCTTTCTGCTCGGCGCTGACGCTCGATGCCGCGGCTCTTGCCGCCTCGTGCAGCCATTCGTTTCCCCGCACCGCCAGATCCTTCAGGATCGCCGCAACCGCTGCCGCATCGTCGGAATGGCAATTGGCGATCTCGAAGCCCATCAGTTCGAGCATCGTCGGCGAAAGCAGGATCTCGGGACGCCGGTCGATTTCAATCTTGCAGCTATTCGGCGAGAGCCGGCGCACGAGGATGCGGCCGGAAACCCGGTAGTGCGGATCGGCTGAGCGCACCCGCCCATTGGCGATCTCGCTTGCATGGATCGCCACGTCCTGTGGCCTGTGGCGAAGCGACCAGGCGGACGGCAGCAGCGCCTTTGCCTCACGCAGCACCGGCCCGCCCTGCCATTCGGTATAGGCGACGAAACGCGGCCGGCCGAGACTGCCGGTGCCGCCGCTGCGCGGCTTCGGCACGACGGGCTCCGCCCCGGACGGCAGCGCGGCGGCGAGCGCCTTGGCGTAGGCTGGTGGCGGCGGCTTGCTGCCGGGAAGCAACATTTCGTATTTCTCCCAGAATTCCCTGCGTCCGGAATTCGGCAGCATCAACGCCTTGCGCAGCCATTTGTGGTCGCGCTCGAGGATGACGGGCAGCGGATTTTCAAGGCCCCTGCGATAGCCGCTGAGGATCAGCTCGCCGATCATGCGAACCGAGGGACCGTCGCCGCCGCAGGCCAGCACGGCGCTTGCCGCAAGGCGAACGAGATCAAATGCATAGGGCATCACCGCCGCGTCGTCGAAATCATTGACGCCCCAGACGAGACGGCCCTCGATATCGCGCCAGGTGCCGAAATTCTCCAGATGCGTATCGCCGATCGCCAGCACCTCGGGTGCGCCTGTCAGTTCCGGACAGATATCGAGGATGATCTCGCACCAGCGCCAATAGGTGGCGCGCAGGAAGACGAAATCGCCGCTTCGCATCTTCTCGTGCTTCTCCCGCAGATCGTCCTTGACGAGATCGTCGCCAAGTTCGCCGGCCAGCCAGCTCTCGAAATTACGGACCGATTGCGATATCGTCGTCATGCCGGCGCTCCATCATTTCGCGACCCGATGCGGAGAATACGCGCGCCGCGCGAAGCTTCAATCGTCTTCGCATCGGATCGCCATAATCCAGCGGTACTGGCCAGCGGTACCGGCTTGTCCGGCGACGGAAAGGTGAAAGGTTGCCCCGGCGACACGGTCCCGGGTTTCCATCGGCGCCCGGACCGATTTCAGCGATGTCCAGCTTGTCGAATGCGGCGCGCCATGCCACTTTCGCGGCTGTAAGAGGGGCAGACATGAGCGAGACTGACAGGGGCGATTTCCGCGCGCGAATCCGCCGTAATTTTGCGCGGCAGGCGGCGATGGAGACGATCGGCGCGGAGCTGACGCGCGTCGAGCACGGCGTCGTCGAGATCGAGCTGCCCTTCGACGTCAAACTGACACAGCAGCACGGCATCCTGCATGCGGGCATCATTTCCGCAGCGCTCGATTCGGCCTGCGGCTTTGCCGCCTACAGCGTCATCGACCCGGAGGCCTCGATCCTGACGATCGAGTTCAAGGTCAATCTCATGTCGCCGGGGCGTGGCGATCGTTTCCTGTTTCGCGGGGAAATCACCAAACCCGGCTCCACCATCATCGTCGCCGACGGACGAGGCTACGCGATCGGCGACGGGCCGGCGAAACTCATCGCCTCCATGACCGGAACGATGATGGTGATCCGCGGTAGAGAGGGCATTACGGGATGAAGTTCGAACTGAAATCGGTCGCGGGGAAATCCATTCTTTTCGTCATGGCGGCGGAGGCCGAATACGGTCCCTTCCTGCGTTCGCGCATTGAACCGCTGATGACCGGCGTCGGCCCGGTCGAGGCCGCCATCGCGCTGAGCAAGACATTGGCACGGCTGGATGCAGCCGACGACCTGCCCGATCTCGTCGTGTCCCTCGGCTCGGCCGGCTCGGCGAAACTGGAGCAGACCGAAATCTATCAGGTGACCTCGGTTTCCTACCGCGACATGGATGCCTCGCCGCTCGGCTTCGAAAAGGGCAAGACACCCTTTCTCGACCTGCCGGCAACGCTCGAACTGCCGCTGCGCATTCCCGGCATTGCCGAAGCAAGCCTTTCCACCGGCGGCAACATCATCTCGGGCGCCGCCTATACGGGCGTCGACGCCGACATGGTCGATATGGAGACCTATGCGGTACTGCGGGCCTGCCAGGGCTACAAGCTGCCGCTGATCGGCCTTCGCGGCATTTCCGACGGCGCCGTCGAGCTGCAGCATATTTCGGGCTGGACCGAATATCTGCACATCGTCGACCGCAAGCTCTCTTACGGCGTCGATAGTCTGTTCACGGCGCTGGAGGACGGGGTTTTCTGGTTCTGAGCCCTTCAGCGCCCCGCGCCTTGTCAGACGCGCGGGGGACAATTGCAACAATAAAAACCTGATGCCGCCGATTTCCCGGATTGCCAGGCGAAGCGCTTTTCATTAAAGCCTCGCCATGACCCAGACAGCACATCCCGACTCCGTTCTCATCGTCGATTTCGGCAGCCAGGTGACCCAGCTCATCGCACGACGCGTGCGCGAGGCCGGCGTCTATTGCGAGATCGTCCCCTTCCAATCGGCCGAAGAAGGCTTCCACCGCCTGCAGCCGAAGGCCGTGATCCTGTCCGGCAGCCCGGCTTCCACGGTGGACGAGGGATCGCCGCGAGCGCCTCAGATCATCTTCGACAGCGGTCTGCCGGTGTTCGGCATCTGCTATGGCCAGCAGACAATGTGCATGCAGCTCGGCGGCAAGGTCGAGAGCGGCCATCACCGCGAATTCGGCCGCGCCTTCCTCGATGTCGACAGGGACTGCCAGCTGTTCGAGGGCCTCTGGTCCTCCGGCTCGCGCCACCAGGTCTGGATGAGCCATGGCGACCGCGTCACCGCGCTGCCGGATGGTTTCGAGGTGATCGCCACCTCTTCCAACGCGCCCTATGCCTTCATCGCCGACGAGAAGCGCAAATATTACGGCGTGCAGTTCCACCCGGAAGTCGTGCATACGCCTGACGGCGCCAAGCTGATCGGCAATTTCATTCACAATATCGCCGGCATCAAGGGCGACTGGTCGATGTCGGCCTACCGCCAGAAGGCGGTCGAGCAGATCCGTGCGCAGGTGGGCGACAAACGCGTCATCTGCGCGCTTTCGGGCGGCGTCGACAGTTCCGTCGCAGCGCTCTTGATCCACGAGGCCGTCGGCGACCAGCTGACCTGCATCCTCGTCGACCACGGGTTGATGCGCAAGGACGAGGCGGCCGGCGTGGTCGCCATGTTCCGCGAGCACTACAATCTGCATCTGTTGCACGTCGATGCCGCCGATCGCTTCATTGGCGAACTCGAAGGCGTCAGCGATCCGGAAACCAAGCGCAAGATCATCGGCCGGCTGTTCATCGAGACCTTCGAGGAAGAGGCCAAGAAGCTCGGCGGCGCCGATTTCCTCGGCCAGGGCACGCTTTATCCCGACGTCATCGAGAGCGTGTCCTTCACCGGCGGCCCGTCGGTGACGATCAAATCGCACCACAATGTCGGCGGCCTGCCGGAGCGCATGAAAATGCAGCTCGTGGAACCCTTGCGCGAGCTCTTCAAGGACGAGGTGCGCGCGCTCGGCCGCGAACTCGGCCTGCCCGACAGCTTCATCGGCCGTCACCCCTTCCCGGGCCCCGGCCTTGCGATCCGCTGCCCCGGCGGCATCACCCGCGAAAAGCTGGAGATCCTGCGCGAGGCCGATGCGATCTATCTCGACGAAATCCGCAAAGCCGGCCTCTACGACGCCATCTGGCAGGCCTTTGCCGTGCTGCTGCCCGTCCAGACCGTCGGCGTCATGGGCGACGGGCGCACCTATGAATTCGTCTGCGCGCTGCGCGCCGTCACCTCCGTCGACGGCATGACGGCGGACTTCTACCACTACGACATGGAATTCCTCGGCCGCGCCGCGACCCGCATCATCAACGAGGTGCGTGGCATCAACCGCGTCGTTTATGACGTGACGAGTAAGCCGCCTGGTACGATCGAGTGGGAGTAGGGAATAGCGCAGCCTGGCGTAGGAAGTCGAATTCTGTCGTTGACAATACAACGATTTTCGAACTGTGCCGCGCACTATCCGATGCATCATCAACTGAACCGCCGATGTACTTAAGCGACTGATTTAGCTAGAGTTGTCCGGCGCGGTCACGGGCGGCGAAAGTGTGGCGGATCTGTCTGACGGTACTTTTGAAGGTAGTCGTCGTGTGCGGCCAAACGTCTAAGAAAAGTGCCGTCAGTCCGTTTTCCGCCTGACGATACTTTTTTTGCAATCAAGGCCTTTGAGACCCAATCTGAAAGCTGCCCTTCACGTGGCTCTTCCGCGCGAACGGTGCTTTAGCTGGAGCCCTGCAAACCACCCATGATCAGTTTCCCGACCGCGAACTCGCTCGCGAAATAGCCGCTGTACTTGGGTAAACTGTCTGCCATGTCCATCACACGACGGTGATAGAAGATGTCCATCCGTACCGGCGGCAGCCGGGTTTGCGGGCCGAAGTTGCTGGTCGGAATGAACATCACCTTGAGTCGCCCCGCCCCCATAACCTCTACGACCGGATTGCCGCAAGTGCGGCAGAGCCCGCGATCGAAGTTCGGCGGTGAACGATACTTCTTGAACGAGATATTATCGGCACCTTTCAGTGCCACATCCTTGGCGCGAATAGCGACAACATCGGCGAACGGTTTGCCGTTGAACGCCTGGCAGATCAGGCAGTGGCACCGAAACCTGGCTTTCGGTGAGGTATGCACCTCGAACGAGTAAGCGCCGCATTCGCATGCGCCGCGTAGCGGCAACGACGTGTCGGTGGTCATGTGCTGACTCTCCTTGAATTCATGGGGAAGGAAGGCCGGTCATCGAAGTATCATTTTAAGGATCGCATCGATGGGCTGCTTGAACGGGGCATGCAGCAGGCTGGAGAGGTTCCATCGACCCTGCTCATAGATGCCCTTGGCATGGCTGAGGCTGCGGAAGCCCTCAATGCCGTGGTAAGCGCCCATGCCGCTCGGCCCAACGCCACCGAAGGGCAGGTCGTCCTGGGCAATGTGCATGATCGTGCCGTTGATTGTGACGTTGCCTGAGGTTGTTCGACTCAGCACGTTGCGTCGATCTTCGTTATCGGCTCCGAAATAGTAGAGCGCGAGCGGCCGGGGCCGCGCGTTGACATAGGCGATTGCGTCACCGATGTCGCGGTAGGGAAAGATCGGCAGGATTGGACCGAAGATTTCTTCATGAGCGATGCGCATGTCGTCGGTCACGCCGAGCATCACGGTTGGGGCCAGCGTATTGGAACGGTTGGACGCATCGCCGGGCCGGTTGCCGGCCTCGATGATCCGGGCTCCCTTGGCTCTGGCATCTTCGATCAGGCCCCGGATCCGGACATATTGCCGCTCGTTTACGATGGAAGTGTAGTGCTCACTTGTCGGGCCAGCCGGGTAGAAAGACGCTACCTGTCGGCCATACGCGGCAACGAACGCGTCAAGATCGTCTTCGTGGACGAGAGCGTAGTCCGAGGCGATGCACGTTTGACCAGCGTTGACCAGCTTACTGAACACCACGGCCGCGGCCGCTCGGTCGAGAGAGAGCCCCTTGGCGATGATAGTCGGTGATTTACCCCCCAGCTCCAGCGTAACCGGGACGAGGTTGTCGCTGGCGGCCTTCATCACCGCCCGCCCCACGGCGGTGCTGCCGGTGAAGACGAGATGGTCGAACGGCAGAGCCGTGAACGCCGCTCCCACCGCCGCATCACCAGTGACGATCGCGAACTGGTCCTCAGGGAAGATCTCGCCGAGCATCTTGGCGAGCAGTGCATTGGTGACGGGCGTGAACTCCGAAGGTTTCAGCATCACCCGGTTTCCGGCGGCAATGGCCGTGGCAACCGGCATAAGGGCAAGGTTGATCGGGTAGTTCCAGGGAGACATTACGCCGACGACGCCGAGCGGTTGATATTCGATGCGCGCGTTACCCATTCGCATCGTCATAGCGACATGGCGGCGGGTCGGAGCCATGAATCTACGAAGATTGCGGATCAGATACTTCACACCTTCGGCAACGACCACGATCTCCATGATCGCAGTTTCATACCGTGAGCGATGGCCGAAATCGGTATTGATGGCGTCTTCGATCGCTTTGCGGTGGCTGATGATCGCCGCCCTCAGTTTTGTCAGATCGGCGCGTCGCTGCGCCAGCGAAGGCGCACCGTCAAGCAGGAAGGCGGCACGCTGGGCGGCAAGGAGACCACTTAGCCGATCAGCGTCGGTGATGTTTGCGGTTGCGTTCATGGCCCACTCCGATGTAGACAGGAGAAACTTCGGCCCTGACATAAGCACTTATGTATTCACTGTCAACAATGTAATCACAAGAAACTTTGAGGCATCATGCAGGACGCACCCAACCGCCCCTATCACCACGGTGATCTCCGTCGTGCGATTATCGAGACGGCATTGGATATGCTTGCCGAGGAAAAGGGCTGGCAGTTCACGCTGCGGGAAGTCGCGCGCCGGGCTGGCGTCAGCCACGCGGCACCCTACAAGCATTTTCCCGATAAAGCCGCGCTGCTTGCGGAACTCGCCATGATTGGCTTCGACCGGCTGCGGCAGTCGCTATCGGCCGCGAAGCCGAAGGCGCCCAAATCTCTGCGCGACGAAATTACTCCGGTCGCTCACGCCTACGTCGAGTTCGGAACGAACAACCCGGCTCTCTACCGCCTGATGTTCAGCGGGGGGGAGGAGAAAGTCGCAGGGCTGCATCTCAATGAGCGGGCGCTCGCGGTGTTTGATGTTGCGCTCGAAATCCTCCGGCGCGGCCAAGCCGCGGGGAGCATTCGCAAGCGGCCGATAGAAGGTCAGGCGGTAGCCTGGTGGGGGCTCATCCACGGTATGACCATGCTTGCGATCGATGGTCTCCTAGTGCCCGAGAAGGTCGGATCGGCCCCCTTGGGTGCGGCCTTGAATACGCTGGTGGAAGGGCTGGAGAACCCGGCAACGTGACACTAGCTGCGCGTGGTTGACCTCTTCTTCGTGAAGGTGAGCCCGGCGTCGCAAGTAGTCCCAATCGTTGCTCATCTAATCGTCCACTGCAGAGCCGTCCAAATCACCGAAAATTCGCTGGTAGGCGCAGTGACGATCTGCTCGTTATTCGCGCTTATCGCGAAGCTCCTTGGAAAATGGACAAGTAGTTGGAGCAGGGCCGCTTTCGTTCCGCTGCCCCAGATGCGGTGACTTATTTGCCCCAGAACTGGTCCTCTTCTTCCGGATCGGAGGAGAACAGCCAGACTTCGACGATCTTGCCATCCTGCACGCGCAGCAGATCGATACCGGGCTGGTCGACTTTGGCGCCTTCGCGTTGACCGGCGAACTGGATTTCGATGGCAACCAGGTCGCCGTTGGCGAGATAGCGATGGGCATGGGTGATGGCGAAACTACCACCAGACTTTGCCATCATGGCACCAAACTCGACAATGCCGTTCTTGGTGCCCGAGAACTGGTTATTGCCCGGCTGATGCCAAATGACCTGGGGCGAAAGCAGTTCGCCGAGCGTGGCCTGATCGCCGGTCTGGACGGCTTTGATATAGGCTTTTCCGATGTCGATAGTCGTCATTTCGGTCTCTCATTTGCAGATGTTGAAACCTGCTGCGAAGTGCCCTTCGCAGTTAGAGTGATAATAATGGGTAGCATCCCATTCCGTCGTGGTTCGTAGTCGCCGAAATATGATACTTATCGGACATGTTCGACCGGAATTGGCGCAACGCGAATGACAAAGAGCCGAGCGAAGCTGGATCAACTCAATTACCGTCCGAGCGGGCGCGATCTGGATGTTGAGGTATTTCATTTTTCGGACTTGCGCCGCCGCGTGACCTCCGAACATATCCTGGCGCTGTACCATTATTCCTTCCACACGCTGATCTGCGTGACCGAGGGTGCGGTGACCCAGGTCGTGGACTTCCAGCCGGTCGATTGTGCGGCCGGATCCCTCCTCTTGTTGAGGCCCGGGCAGGTTCACAGTTTCGGTAGTGATAAAGGCTGGGACGGGTGGATGGTCCTGTTCCGCGCAGAATTCCTCCCATCGGAGATGCAAACGACTGCCGATCTGCTGCCTGTCCTGGGTCTGGATCGGCTGCCGGATCACCTATCCCTACTCACTGCCGATTTCGGCGCTGTGAATGAGGCGATCGCCAGGATGCAGCAGGACGCCACGAGCCCCGCCCCGCCCAAGGATGTACACGCGCTCTTGCGATACGAACTTTGTGCGCTGCTTCTGCGCCTTGCCATCCTGCAGGATCAGCACATGGGCATTGACGTCGCACAAAGCCCGGGTGTGCAGCGTTATGCCAGGTTTCGCAGGCTAGTCGAACAAAACTATGCTGGCTGGCATCAGGTATCCGCCTATGCGGCAGCTCTAGGCTGCACCGAGAAAAGCCTGACGCGAGCGGCGTTGGAAGCGACCGGGCAAAGCGCCAAAAACGCCATCACGGCTCGCATCGCCTTGGAAGCCAAACGGCTCCTGGTCCATACCAACAGGCCTATCTACCTCATCGCAGAGGACCTCGGTTTCGCGGAGGCAACCAATTTCGCTAAGTTTTTCAGCCGCGAAACCGGTTTCACCCCGATTAAGTTTCGCAAGCAATACAAGAACTGAACGCCTTAGGAATAGCACCTTGACCGCCACGGCTAGCTTGGGGATGGATTCTATCCTGCCAAGGGCGCGGCATCATGTCTCGAAACGGCGTCCTTATTCGGAGGGGCAAACCTACGATCTGAATAAAAACCCTGCGGAATACACCGGCATCGGTGTAGCCGCTTGGCTAGTCAACCTCATCGATCGGTCTTGAACTGAGCTGAGGCATTTCGCGATCCCTTGTTCATGCGGATCTGTTGCGGGTAGTTCGTGGTCGTCATGCCGGTTCGGACGGTGCCCAGACGCCGTCAGGCCATCGCAACCTTCGCGCTACTTTGTGGCCTTAAATATTCGGTCGCGCGCTGCTCGAAGAGGTTTGCGCGCGCGACCAGTTCTCGGCGATATCACACGATCATAGATCGATTACTGTTCCTTCTTGAACAAATCCTGGAAGATGAGCTGGCCCCAAGTGCGGCCGCGTGCGTGCACCAGCGCGCCACCCTCGTCGAACTTTCCCAGCTTGACGGGTGCGAAGCCGAGTTGTTTGGCCAAGGCCGCCACGGGAGCGATCGCGTCCTCGTCGTCGCTCGACAGAAAGACGACCCGGTGGCCGCCCTCGACGATCGGATCGGCAGCCAGGGTGGCCGCAATCAGGTGATTGAAGCCTTTCACCAGTTTGGCACCGGTGAACGACTTCGCGACGAAGGCGGAGGACGGGAGGCCGTCCAGCTCTTCAGGGGGAACTCCAAACGTGTTCGTCGCGTCGATGACTGTCTTGCCTTCCCAGCTCGGCAGGGCCTTCGCAACCTCGCGATGCTCGCCGAACGGGACCGCCAGGATGATCGTGTCGGCCTCGAGCGCATCCCGCAGCGACTTGGCAACGATTGTGGGTCCAATCGCGTGAGCCTGCGGCGCCAACGCCTCGGGCGGACGGCGGCCCGCGACGGCCACCTCGATGTTTTTACGGGCGAAGGCGTGGGCAAGGGCCTGGCCTATCTTGCCGAATCCCACAATTGCATAGCTCATAATGCTTCTCCGATATTGTGATGATATTGATTTCCCGGCCCTGAACGGCTGGGTTATCTGACGAGCCCTATGGCGCTCCGAATAATCAAATGGAGCGTCTGGCCGGGTGCAGCGCGTCAGAGTTGCGCAAGGCCGCCGTCAACCGCGACTTCGCTGGCGGTCATGAAGCTGCTGTCGGACGACGCGAGAAAGGCGGCCACGGCCCCGATCTCCGCCGGATCGGCCATGCGTTGGAGCGGGGTCATCGCGCCGTAGGCCTTCTGGCCCTCCTCGCCCAGCGCTTCCTTCGCGAGTTCGGTCGCCGTCGCCCCGGGCGACAGCACGTTTACGCGGATGCCGGTGCCCTTCAGATCCTCCGCCCAGGTCCGCGCGAGGTTGCGCACGGCCGCCTTGCTCGCGCTGTAGGCGGTGAATGCCGGGGCGCCCGTGGTGCCGGCGCTCGATCCGGTCAGGATGATCGAACCGCCCTTGCCCATTAGCGGCAGCGCCTTCTGGACCGTAAAAATCGTACCCTTGACATTGGTGTCGAAGGTTTCGTCGATGTGCTTGGCGGTGATCTGGCCGAGCGGAATCGGGCTTCCGGCCCCGGCATTTGCGAAGACGATGTCGAGCGTCTTGCGCTCTGCCTTCACCACCGCGTAGAGGCGATCAAGGTCAGCCTCATCCGAGACCGAGCCCTTCACCGCGCGAGCATTGGGTCCGAGGTCGGCCACAGCCGCGTCGAGCGCTTCCTGCCGGCGGCCGAAGATGAAGACGAAGGCGCCCTCCTCGATGAAGCGCTTTGCTGCGGCGCGGCCGATGCCGGTAGCGCCACCGGTGATCACGGCGGTCTTTCCATTCAGTCTGTTCATGTCATGCATCCTTTGATCGTTCGGGTACGCCCCGAGACCGTCGAAATGGGTCCGCCGGCATCAGTTGTTGAGTGCGGAAGCGCGCACATCGGTGGTGCAAAATCGATCCACCGGACGACTGATGCCAGCCGCGACGATCGGTGTCCTCCGTTTGGAATCGGGCCGTGCTTGCCCACATAGGCTATGATGACCGCCAGTACTGCTGTACGACGCGTTAGATACTGGCTTGGGAAGGCGCACCGTGCGGTGCCGGATTGCACCATGATCGACTGGGATGACATTCGCTACTTTCTTGCCGTGGCGCGCGGAGGCTCAGTGCGGGCTGCCGCCGGGCGTCTCGGGGTCAATCACGCGACCGTGCTGCGACGCATCGCGCAGCTCGAGGAACGCCTCGGGGCGCAGATGTTCGAAAAGCTGCCTTCGGGCTACCGCCTGACGGCTGCGGGTGAGGAGGTGCTCGAGCTCGCGAACCAGATGGAAGCGTCGTCGCACCAGCTGGAGACGCGTGTCTTTGGGCGCGACCAGAGCGTGCGCGGGCTTCTGCGGGTGACGTTAGCTCCGCCCCTGGCGACACACCTGCTCATGCCGGATTTCGCCGATTTCGCGCGGCTGCATCCGGATATCGAGATGGAAATCGTGTCGTCCGGCGAGCTCGCAAATCTGACCAACCGAGAGGCCGACGTGGCGATCCGCGTCGTCTACGACCGCAAAACCCTGCCGCTCAATCTGCACGGCCTGAAGGGACCGGAGCTGTTCGGCGGCGTCTACATGTCCTGCGATCGACTAGCCGCATGGCGTGCGGGCGCGCTTGATCCCATCCGGTGGATCGTCATAAGCATTCATGGAATTCCGGATTGGGCCAGCGAGGGTGAGGTTCGCACCACGGGGGTTCCATTCAGGATCACGGACGCCGAGGCGCAGATCGTTGCTGTACGGCAAGGGCTTGGGATCACGACACTGCCGTGCTTCGTCGGAGACGCCGACCCCCACCTGGTTAGGGTGCCGGGCACCGACCTGCACATGTACGGAACGCTCTGGCTTCTCACACAGGGGGAGACACGCAAAACGAAGCGCGTGCGGCTCTTCACGGAGTTCGTATCCCACAGGCTCGCCGCGTACGCTCCGCTTCTCGCGGGGCTGTCCATATCGCGCGACTGACACCCGGCAGGTCGCCGGCGACGCTTGCCGTCATCCGGTCAGAAGCCGAGCCGCGATTTTCATCTGGCGAGTCGCGTGATCAAGCCGGAACGTAGGTCAACCTGATCACATCCTCGGCAATCCGGTCATGAGCCATCAGGCGGAGCGGCGGCCGGGGTCCGGCGAAATATGGCTTGCCGTGACCGAGCACCACGGGGTGCAGGTAGATCCGATACTCATCGATCAGGCCAAGTTGAGTGAGGCTTTGCGCCAAATTGGGGCCGGCAACTTCGATCTCCCCGTCGCGTTCCGCCTTCAGTTCGCGGATTGCGGCCTCAAGATCTTCCCCAACGAGCCGGGCATTAGATCCGACCGACTTCAACGAGCGCGAGACGACCCATTTCGGTTGGTTCCGCCACGCCGCCGCGAAGGCCTGTTGCTCTGCATCCCATTCAGGATGTTCGTCGTCCCAGTAACGCATGACCTCATACATCTGGCGACCGTACACACTGCCCGCCTGCCGCTCCGCCTCCTCGATGAAGTGGCGGAAGAGCGTGGGGCTTGGCGCAAACCCCATATGATCGACGTAGCCGTCCAGGGACTGGTTCATTCCGAACACAAGCTTAGCCATCCTCACTTCCTTTCCTTAACCGGCATATCCGCGCATGTCTGATTGCATAATGCAATCGGCTATAGTTAGCTCAACTGGTTTTATATCGCAATTGGTTTTTGAGTGCGCATAAGTCCGCGACCTGATGGTCGCCAACCGGCCGGCCTGGCGTGACAACGGCCTCTCCGCTTCCGGCGATCAGAATGGACAAGCCGCCGTCAGAGGGCGCTATTTCAGCGGCAGAAACAGTTCCGCCACCGCCTCATGCTCCGCCACCTCCGGGAAGAGGCTCAGCCGCTGGCAATAGAACGGAAAGTCGCGTGCTTCCTCGCCGCTGGCCGGAAGCCAGTCGCGATAAAGGTAGAGCGCGGCGGGCTCCAGATTGTCGGTGTTGCCGACGACGCGCAGCACCGCGCAGCGTCCGCCAGGGATCTCGCCGGCTTTGATTTCTTCGCCGTTCGCCTCGATCGGTTGGTCGGTCTCGACACAAAGGTCTACGCTATAGCAGGCGGGCGACTGAGGACGCCGCTCGGAACGCCAGACGTTGAAGGTCGGACTTGTCCTGGGGTGCAGGCCAGCGGCCTTGCGCCAGGCGATGAACCGCTGGATGGTGGCGCCGAGCGTCGCCGGGTCGCCCCGGTGCTCCATGATCGCCACCGGCGTGGTGGGTACATTGCGAATTATCACGTCGTCAGTGGTAAAGGTCTTCTGCATGAGCTTGCTCCTTGCATTGTCGAGAGGCCCGAAGGCGGCAAGCCACGGCTCCCAATCGGGAGACTTCCGAAACGACGAAGGCGATTGCCCGAACCGTTGCCGAAAGGCGCGGGCAAAGGCATCCGGTGCGTTGTAACCGGCATCCATCGCTATCTCAGTGACGCGTTCTTCGTCCCTGTAGGCCAGCCGGTATGAAGCGCGCTTCATGCGGGCAAGCCCGATATAGCGATGCACTGACAATCCGAAGGTCGCCGTGAACTGCCGGTGGAAATGAAACTTCGAGAAGGCCGCGACACTACTCAGAATGTCAAGATCGAGATCGTCATCGAGGTGCTGATCGATATAATCCAGCACTCGCTGCATCCGCTCATGATAGTTCCGAAGCGCTGCGGTCATTCGTCTTGGTCCCCGTGGCAGCTCAAACTAGTTGCCTTCAGCAACGCAGCGCTCGACCGATCTTGCGGTTTGGCATGGATCACCCGGCGTGCCGCCCGATCGGAGCATCTTGCGATCCTCGCCCGGCACTGTTATTCGCATTTCCATCTTAGAGGAGAATGCCTTTGTTTGCCGTCGCAACGATCCAGAACTCACCGGCTGCGGCGCTAGGGGTAAAGATGCTCGGCATCGTCACTGAGAGCTGATCCTCACTCTTATCGCTCGGCCTTAGCGCGCCCATGCTGGCGCATGTCCAATGTCGGGAAAACTATGATCATCGAACTCATTTCCAGTGATTTTGACGCGCTGCTGAAGGGCACCGCGCCTCGCAATCTGCGCCGTGTCCAAGACAGCGCCATTGCGCCTCCTGAAGTACTGGCGATGTTGAATCGCCTCGCGGCCGACATCGGCGCCGAATTTTCGCCGTCGGCCTGGATGATCGTGGAGGATGGCGAGATCGTCGGCCTCTGCTCCATCGTTCGGGTTCCACATGATGGAAACATCCATATAGGTTATGGGGTTGCGCCTTCACGCCAGGGCCGCGGATGCACCACGCGGGCCATAAGGCAGTTGCTGGAGTGGGGGCGAAACGATCCTCGCGTGGCCCTGATCTCTGCAGAGACCGGGGTCGACAACATCGCGTCCCAGCGTGTCCTTGAACGCAATGGCTTTGTCCAAATCGGCGAGCGGATCGATGCTGAAGACGGTCCGTTGATCTGCTGGCAAGCAATGACTGTCTAGGTTTACAGCTAGAGAAGCCCGCACAGGAAACGGTCGGCCGAGGTTCAGTCACCTCGGCCGACCGTTGTCATAAAGGGAATGACGACTACGATCCGAAGCCGGCTTCAGCGCCCGTAGGTAACCTCGACGGAGGCCTTGTCGAGCGTGTTTGCCTTGACATAGAAGCCGACCATGGCGCCCGGCGCGGTCTCGGGAAGCGGAAGCTTGTCGACCTTGAGCGCGTAGACGGTGAACTGGTAGCGGTGCGGCTTATCGCCGGCCGGCGGGCAGGCGCCGCCATATCCCGACGTGCCAAAATCGGTATGGCCTTCCACGGCGCCTGCGGGTAGCTTCTTGTCACCGCTTGCGCCGGTGGCAATCTGCGAGACGTCTGCGGGGATATTGAACACCGACCAATGCCACCAGCCGGAACCTGTGGGCGCATCCGGATCGTACGCCATGACGGCGAAGCTCTTGGTACCTTCGGGAGCGCCCGACCAGGTCAGTTCCGGCGAAATGTTCCTGCCCGAGCAGCCGAAACCGTTGAAGACCTGCGCGTCGGCCATGGCCTTGCCGGCGACCAGGTCCTTAGAGGTGAGCTTCATTTCGGCGTGGGCGGCCGTGGCGCCGAAGAATGAGGCGGCCATAAGTGCTGCTGTGATCAAACGCATTGCTGTTCTCCTGTGGTTGACGATGCCGGGAAACTACCGTCACCGCGCAAGCGCATCTGCCCCGCTCTGCGCAATTTCTGCCCCGATCCGCTCAAAGTGCTCGGTGCCGCTGCGTACATGGCGCGGGCTGACGCCAAACCGCTCCTTGAAACGTGCGGAAAATTGCGAAGGTGAGTCATAGCCGACCTCCAGCGCAACCTGGGCCATCGGCAATGTCGTGGTCTGAATGAGTGCAAGAGCGCGGTTCATTCGGGTATCGCTCAATATCTCGCTGAAGGCGGTATTCTCTGCGGAGAGCCTGCGCCTCAGCGTCGCCTCGCTCATGTTGAACAAGCGCGCAGCTTGCGCCAACGTCCAGGCGGAGGCGGGATCAGCTTCGATCATCTGCCTCAGCCGGTCCTCAAGCCGGGAGCTTTCGCATCGACCGAGCACCGCCCCGTGGAGCGCGAACCAGGTGACGAGTTCCATCAGACGAGCCTTGGCGATAGCGCCAGGAAGGCGCGCCAGATTGCCCGGCTGGCAGCAATACTCAAACAATGCCGCAGCTTCCTCCGGCAGGCATGAGGTGCCTGCCGGCACAGGCCTCGATGGAGCGGCAATCGATCCCATCCTGGTATAGGCCTCCTCGAACAGCGGTCGCGGAACGGGAAGCGCCAGGGTCTGATACTTCTGCGGCGCCTTGGGAATGTTCTCCATCGTCAACGGTCTGTAGTCGGGCAGCAAGCCATAGGCGCCCGCCTCGAAGCGCAAAGGCTTGTCATCCGACATGACGATCTTCGTTCCCGATTGGACCTGGATCAACAGGGGAGTGGTATTGACGAGGCGGTAGAAGCAGGCCCGCCCGCCCTGGCGGATCAAGGCCCTGGCCGGAATGGGAAAGACCTCGTCGAGCATATGTTCTCCGGCAAAAGGATGAATGATCGTGGGGCTCCGGCTGCCGGGCCGTGAGACTGCAGCCATGATCGGTAGAACCGGCATGAAGACGTCCGCCTCGCCACACCGATCCCTGGAGGATCGGGAATACCAAAATCGCGTGTGATGGGCAATCGTGAGCGTCATTTAGTCATCGATGTGAATTCGGGTTTTGTCGGCGGCATCCGCTCGGCCTTTCACGTGATCGATGAAGGCCCGCAGCTTCGGCATCATCTGATGACGGCTGGGATGATAGAGGAACACACCCGGCGCCACCGGTGCGAACGCCTCCAGGACGCGGACGAGTTTTCCCGCTTTCGCGAGTCCGGCGGCGATTGGCTCCGGCACTTGCGCAAGCCCCATACCTTCGACAGCGGCTCCCAGCATGGTGGGAAAGTCGTGGGCGATCAGCGGCCCGGAGACAACAGCCTCGATCGGCTTTTTGCCGCTGACAAACGACCACGGCGCGATTGCGCCGTGCGAGCGGCGCATGCGGATGCAGGCATGTTGACGGAGATCGTCGATACGCTCGGGCCGCCCTCTCCGGCGCAGATATTCGGGGCTGCCGACGACCACCAGCGGGAAGGACGGCGTCAGCCGGACCGCGACCATGTCGGCTGCGATGAACTGGCCGAGCCGGATACCGGCGTCAAATCCCTCGGCGGCGATGTCGACCAGTTCTTCATTCGCGGCGACCTCGACCTCGATCTCGGGAAAGGCCTGGCAGAAGGATGCGATCAGTGGCTCCAGCAGGATCGGCACCACTGCCGGCGGCACCGTGAGACGCAATAGTCCAGCCGGCCTCTGCCCGAGTTCACGCGCCACTTCGCTTGCGGCGACCAGTTCCTCGAAGGCGGGCTTTGCACGCATAAGGAACCGCTCACCGGCCTCCGTCAGGCCGACACTGCGCGTCGTGCGGATGAAGAGTACTGCGCCGACACGCTCCTCGAGAGCGCGTACGGCCTGGCTGATTGCCGATGGGGTCACCCCGAGCTCCGCAGCCGCCCTGCGAAAACTGCGGTGCCGGGCAACGCTCAGAAACGCCTCAACGCCATCGAGCGCGCCTTGCCTGACTGTGAAGTTCTGCTTCATACCGCATTGATATTATCGCGAATAGTCGATCGCGGGAAGCGGCCGTATATCTGGATCCCACAAATCAGGAGTACCCCGATGTCGACGGAATCCATCTTCCAAACCCATCTCGTCCTAGGCTATGTCGCGTGGCTGCTTTGCTTCGGCGCGTATATTCTGCCCTGGCTCATGTCGATGGACAGGGTCAGGGCGCACCGCGCCATCGCCACTCTGCACAGCTTCCGCTTCTTCGGGCTCGTCTTCCTTCTCCCAGGCGTCGTCGGCCCCAACCTGCCCGCCAGCTTCGCCACCTTCGCTGCCTATGGCGATCTCGCGGCCGGGCTGCTTGCCATGCTGGCGCTCATCACGATCAGGATACCTCAGATCTTCTGGCTATTCGTCATCGCCTTCAATCTCGTGGGAATGGGCGACCTCATCCTCGACTACTATCACGCGATCCAGGCCGGCCTTCCCGCGCGGGCGGGAGATTTGGGCGCCGCATATGCGATCCCGATCATTTACGTGCCGCTGCTGATGATCAGCCATGTCTTCGCATTCTATTTGCTGCTGCGTCCTCGGCCTAAGGCAATGCAGTCGCTCGCCGCCGAGGTACCAGTATCTTAAACTCCGCCATCTCGTGCGTCGCACCTTGCGATCGAAGATCGCAACTCTAGCGCCCGTCAAATCTGCGCACGTAATCGACCAATTCGCGCAGCTTCAGCGGCTGCCTCTGGCGCCTGGGATAGTAGAGATAGAAGCCCGGGAAGGGCGGACAGAAATCCTCCAGCAGCGGCACGAGTTCGCCCCGTTCGATATAGGACTGGAAGGTCTCCACCATGCCGAAGGTGATGCCTGCTCCGGCGCAGGCCATGCGGATCATCATTCCCATGTCGTTGGTCGTAACAGTGGGATCGACGGAGACGTCGAAGTCGCGGTCGTTTTCGGTGAATTCCCAACGATAGGGCGCCGTGTCGGGGCGTGGCCGCCATCCGATGCAGGCGTGGTTCTGCAACTCGCCGGGATGACGGGGATGGCCGCGGCGCTCGAGATAGCTGCGGGAGGCGGCCGCGCATTGTCGCTGCTCTTCGGAGACGGAGATCGCGATCATGTCCTTTTCGATCACCTCACCCAGCCGGACACCCGCGTCGAACCCGGCCTCGACGATATCGAATTCATCATCGGTGATGGTGATATCGAGTTTGATGTCAGGGCAGGCTTCCATGAAGCCGGCCAGCAAGGTGCCGGATAGAAAACTCTCCGCGATTGAGGAAACGGTGATCCGCAGCAGGCCGCTCGGGCGCGCCTGCATTTCCCTTACCGTCTGCATCGCATCCTTGACCTGGCGGAGCGATGGACGAACCGCGTCGAAGAACACTTCACCGGCTTCGGTCAGGCTGACGCTGCGCGTCGTGCGCTGGACCAGGGCAACGCCGACCCGATCCTCGAGGCGCTGCAGCGCCTGGCTGACGGCGGAGCGGGTGACGCCAAGCCGCTCGCCGGCGAGCCGGAAGTTCCGCGCCTCCGCCACCGCAAGAAAGACTGAAATGCCTTCGAGATCGTCGCCCATTGGTTAGCATTTCTAACCAAGGCATCTCGAATTGGCAACTTAATCACTCAGGTTCTCCGTACTATCTTTCAGTCGAGGTCAACGAAGGCTTCGAAAGGCAAGGCAATGCGAAAGATTTTCAAAAGCCCGGTTCTGCAATTTTTCACGACGCCCACCCTGGCCGGCGCGGCGACCGGTTCGTTCGGAGCCGATACCGTGAACGACCGAGAAACTCAGCAGCAACAAACAAGCGAGAACACAATGCAACAACATCCCTATGTCGGCATGTGGGTTACGGTTGATGGCCGCGTCCGCCACGAACTTCTGCCCAATGGCCGTTACGACGAAGCCCGCGGCAACCGGGAAAGCGCCTATCGAGGACGCTACGACGTCACCGGAAGCCACATCGAATATTGGGATGACACGGGCTTCACGGCCGATGGCGATTTCGTCGACGGCAATACCCTCCATCACGGCGGCATGGTGCTTCGGCGCAAATGACGTGCCGCCCGACAGGCAACATCACACAGGAGAAGGCCGCATTTGCCGGCCGGAAAGGATGACGATCATGTCTTCCCCAACCCCCATCTGGTTCATCACCGGCGCATCGTCCGGCCTCGGCCGGGCACTCGCCGAAGCCGTTCTGGCCCGTGGCTGGCGCGCCGCCATGACGGCGCGCAGACCCGAGACCCTGGCAGATCTCACGGCAGAGCACGGGGACCGCGCGCTTGCCCTTGCACTCGATGTGACGGACAGCCGCTCCATTGCCGGTGCTGTTCATGACGCCGAAGCGCATTTCGGTGCGATCGACGTCCTCGTCAACAATGCCGGCTACGGCTACCTCTCGGCGATCGAAGAGGGCGACGACACTGAGATACGCGCCCAGTTCGAGACCAATGTGTTCGGTTTGATCGCCGTCACCAAGCAGGTTCTGCCGGGCATGCGCCGACGCCGGCGGGGGCATATCTTCAACGTCTCCTCACTTGGCGGGCTCGTCGCTTTTGCTGCAACCGGCTACTACCACGCCACCAAGTTTGCGGTCGAAGCCTTGTCGGAATCGCTTTCCCATGAGGTCAGGCCGCTTGGCATCTATGTGACGATCCTCGAACCCGGCGCCTTCCGCACGGATTGGGCCGGTCGGTCGATGGTCGAATCCAGCACGATCATCGACGACTATGCGGAAACATCCGGCAAGCGGCGCCGGGCCACCCGCTCGATCTCCGGCAACCAGCCGGGCGATCCCGCGCGCGCTGCAACCGCGATCATATCGGCGTTCGAAGCGGACGAACCGCCGCTGCGCCTGCTGCTCGGCGCACCCGCCCTGAAGATCGCCCGCGAACGGCTGGACGCGCTGCGAGCAAACTTCGACGCCTGGGCGAAGACGACGCTCAGCGCCGATTTCCCGAGCTGAATACCAAGAAACCTCAGCCGCCTCGCCAGACGAGCGGCGCACACATGGAGCTTGAAATGCCTGATATCGAAGGAAAAGTCATTGCCATCACCGGAGCCAGCAGCGGCATTGGAGAGGCGGCGGCAAAGGTGCTGGCTGCCGCAGGCGCCCATATCGTGATCGGCGCCCGCCGCACCGAGCGCCTGGCGGAACTTGCCGACGACATCGCGGAAAAGGGCGGGTCGGTGCGCCTGCAAAAGCTTGACGTCACCGACCGTGCGGACGTGGAAGCCTTTGCAGGCTTTGCCAGGTCCGAATTCGGCCGGCTCGACGTCATCGTCAACAATGCCGGCGTCATGCCGCTGTCGCCGCTGGATGCCCTCAAGGTCGACGAATGGGACCGGATGGTCGACGTCAACATCAAGGGCGTTCTCTACGGCATCGCGGCCGCACTTCCGATCATGAAGGCGCAGGGATCAGGTCAGATCATCAACCTGTCTTCGATCGGCGGCCACAGCGTCTCGCCGACGGCCGCCGTCTATTGCGCGACGAAATTCGCGGTGCGGGCGATCTCGGACGGATTGCGGCAGGAGACCGATCGTATCCGCGTCACCGTCATCTCGCCCGGCACGACGAAATCGGAACTGGCCGACACCATTACCGATCCGACGGCGCGGGATGCCATGAAGGCTTTCAGGGCGATCACCATCAGCCCCGAGGCCATCGCCAATTCGATCCTCTACGCCGTCAGCCAGCCTGACGACGTCGATGTCAGCGAGATCATCATCCGGCCTACGGCCAGCCCGTATTGAGTGCCTGAGACTCTATCAAAGCAATTCCAGCAAAAGTGCGGTTTTGCCAGGCAAAGCGCGAAGCGATTTTGCCGGGAATTGCGGAAAACGAAAAAGCTCCGCCGCCTAAAACCCCAGCGACTGCTGGGCAGGCGGCAGTGGGGCGAGGTTGACGCCTTCGAGCTCCAGCATCCGCGCCTTCGATGACGAACCGCCGGGCGCGGAAAAGCCGCCGATCTTGCCGCCGGCCGCGAGCACCCGGTGGCACGGGATGATCAAAGCGACAGGGTTCTTCGCCATCGCCTGGCCGACGTCGCGGGCGGCTTCCGGCCCGACGCCGAGCTCCTTGGCCAGCGCGCCGTAAGTCGTGGTGCGGCCCCAGCCGACACGCCTTGCCGCCACATAAATATCCCGGAAGAAGGCATCCTGGCCGGCAAGATCGAGTTCGACACCGGAAAAATCGGTCTCTTCACCCTGGAAGTAGCGCTTCACCGCAGCGACCGTCTCGCGCACAGCAGGCGTCGGCGCACCGGGTTCGGCATCCGGCAGGCGGCGCAACAGCAGCCGTTCGGTCGCTTCCGCTGATTTGGTCGGCAGTTGGAAGCGGGTGATGCCGGCGTCGCTCCAGGCGATGCCGCAGAAACCGCCCGCGGTTTCGAAGATGAGATAGTGGTGGGTTGTCTCAGCCATGACACAGCCTCCGCGTTTTCGATGACCCTCAAAATCGTATGGGACGGCCGCGGTTTCAACCCGCTTCTTGCGCGCGCCGGGCTTTCAGGAAAGATTGCGATGCGCCCCTGCACTGTTGCCCGAACCTCCACGTCAGCCCTCCTGCGGCGACGGCTCGGATGAGTGTGACGCCGAGCCTATCAGGCAAGTATGTTCTCTTTTTGTTCTTGATATCACCTTCTTTCGGAGTATCCTTCGGCGCGTTTTGGAAACGACGAGGCGGGTCATGACGACCGGAAATTCCATGAACCAAATGCCCCTCGACTTCGGAGACGACAAAAATGATCGCGGACAGCGGAACGAAAGCTACGCCAGCGGACACCGGCTTTTCTTTGCGCTCTGTCCTCCTGATGCCATCGAGCAGCAGGCGGCCGCAATCGCCGATGACTATCGTCGAGCCTTCTCCCTTTCCGGCAGGCCGCGCTTGACGACATTGCATGTGTCGATCATCGGGGTCGGAGACTATCCGAAGCTGCCGGAGGATGTGGTCTTCGCGGCACGGCAGGCCGGCGCCACGGTCGAAAGTGCGCCGATCGCAGTGACCTTTGACCGGATCATGCGATTCCCGCAGGCGCGAGCGCTTGTGCTTTGCGGCGAGGGCGGACGGAAACCGCTCACCCGAGTGCATGTCCAACTGGGCGTCGGCATGCACAATGCCGGATTGCGGCATAATATCAGGCGGGATTTCACGCCGCATATGACGCTGCTCTACGACCGCAAGGCCGTGCCGCCGACGACTCTCGACACACCCGTTTCATGGACGGCGTCCGAATTCCTGCTCATCCACAGTGTTCTCGGAAAAACCGAACATCGGATTATCGATCGCTGGCCACTGCTGGGCTAAGGGCAAAGTGTTCGCGGATCTCGGCTTGCGCTTGCCTGATTTCCGCGCATAAAGCTCCGAAAGCCTGTTCCGGCATTGGTGCAAACGGGGAGCGAAATCAGCATGGACGTTTCAGAGATCATCATCCCGGGCGATACGCCGGGAGCGGAGTGGCGGCTGCCGGTGCTGCGCTTTACGGGCGGCGATCCGAAGGCGCCGAAGTCCTATATCCAGGCGGCACTGCATGCCGGCGAACTGCCGGGAACGGTGCTGTTGCATTTCCTCTGCGAGAGGCTGCGGCAGGCGGAAAGCCAAGGCGGGATCGCCGGCGACATCACCATCGTGCCGCAGGCCAATCCGATCGGTGCGGCGCAATCGCATTTCGGCGAATTGCAGGGCCGTTTCGACCTGGGCTCGCGCACCAATTTCAACCGGGACTTTCCGCGGATCTCCGTGGCCGATCGCCCGACGCTGATCGAAGACCTCGACGATTATCCGGCTACCGGCAGATTGAAGCGACAGTTGCTGCATTTGGCGCTCGGGGCCGATCTCGTGCTCGACCTGCATTGCGACGATGAATCGCTGCAATATGCCTATATCGACGAGGCCTTCTGGCCGGAGGCGGCCGATCTTGCCGCTGCACTCGACATGGAAGCCGTGCTGCTTTCGGATGGAGAAAGCTCGGCCTTCGAGGAGGCCGTCGGCTTTGCATGGAAATATGAAATTCCCGGCGAACGCCTATTCGAGCTGCCCGGCAGACTTTCCGTCACCGTCGAGCTGCGCGGCAAACGCGACGTCGATCCGGTATTGGCGAAAAAGGACGCCGACGGGCTCTGGCGTTTCCTCGCGGCACGGGGGATCGTCGCCGACGAAAAGCCGGCGGCAACGGCATTTTCCGGTCCGGCCGTGCCGCTCGACAATGTCGAAATCATCCGCGCTCTGGAAGGCGGAGCCGTGCTCTTTCATCGCAATATCGGCGAGAGGATTGCGGAAGGCGACCGCCTAGTGACGATCGTTACCCGGCCAGGGCAGCCGGGCGGCAGCATCGAGCTCACCGCGCCACAGGATGGGCTGATCCTGACACGAACATCCGACCGGCTGGTGCGGCGGCGCGGCGACCTGATGAAGATCGCCTGCGACGAACCCAGCAAGGCTTCGCGCAAGGCCGGCACGCTGGAGAATTGAGCCACAGGCCGGCTTTGTCTGCCTCGATCGTCGACGCGCTCGGGGGATAAAACGTCGCACGGCGTTTGCGCCGGCCCTCGTGCATGTTATCTCGCGCCATCACAGGGAGATCGATCGGGCATGGCCGTCACCATCTATGGCATCAAGAATTGCGACACGATGAAGAAGGCGCGCAGCTGGCTGGAAGAACACCGCGTCGCCTATGAGTTTCATGATTACAAGGCGCTGGGCATCGACCGCACCCATCTCGAAGCCTGGATCGACCAGGCCGGGCTCGACACCGTGCTCAACCGCGCCGGCACCACCTTCCGCAAATTGCCCGATGCGGAGCGCGAGAACCTGACCCGGGAGAAAGCGATCGCCCTGATGCTCGACCAGCCGTCGATGATCAAGCGGCCGGTGCTGGAGGCGAAGGGGAAATTGCTGATCGGCTTCAAGCCGGAGATTTACGCCGGTGCATTCGGCGGCTGACAGGCGACCGGGTGAACTCACGAGGGAAAGAGATGTCCAAGACCACGCGCGCGACACAGGTTCTTTCGCAGGCGGGCATCGCCTTCACGATCCATACCTATGACTACGACCCCAATGCCGAGCGTGTCGGGCTGCAGGCGGCCGAAGCGCTCGGCGAGGCGCCGCATCGAGTGCTGAAGACGCTGATGGCGGAGGTGGACGGCAAACCGGTCTGCGTCGTCGTACCGTCGGACCGCGAGGTCAGCATGAAGAAGCTGGCGAGCGCCTTTCACGGCAAATCGGCCAGCATGATGAAGCCTGCGGATGCCGAACGGCTGACGGGCTATCATGTCGGCGGCATCAGCCCTTTCGGCCAGAAGAAGACCGTGCCGACGGCGATCGAGGAAGCAGCCCTTGGCGAACCGCTCGTCTATATCAATGGCGGGCAGCGCGGCCTGCAGGTGCGGCTCGATCCGAGGGATGCATTGAAGGCGCTGAAGGCTGTCGCCGCGCCGCTGATTGCCTGATCGGAGGATGATGCCGAAAAGCGTAAGCGCTTTTCGGACGAATCATGCTGTTGAATCTAGAGGAAGCGGTCGAGCAGGCCGGCGATCGCCTTCGCCTCGTTTTCAGCAAGCTTGCAGCCGATATGGGTCTCGATCGATCTGGCATAGACGGTCCACATGCGCTCGCGAAGCTTTCGGCCGGCATCCGTCATCACCACCCAGCGGCCGCGTCCATCCTTGGCGAAGACCTCGCGCCGGACCAGGCCCTCTTTTTCCAGCCGGTCGAGCAGGCGAGAAAGATTATACTGGGCCAGCAATGTCCGCTCCTCGATCTCGTAGGGGCGCAGCTTGCCGTCTTGCGAGCGCGCCAATTCCCACAGCACGTCATACCAGGCAAGAGGCGGCATGCCGGCCGTTTTCAGGTCGGCTTCGATGGCAGCGAGCAGCCGCTCGCGGGCGCGCATGATGCTCGTCCAGGCAGAGGTGACCGCTTCGCTCGGATTCGACGGTTTTTCAAACATAAATGCAATTACATCTATCTTGAATTCCGCCGCAAGCGATATTAGATGTATTTGCATCTATCGCCGTAAAGTGGAGACCGCCATGAGTAAACTTACCCTCGTCAGCCATCATCTCTGCCCCTATGTGCAACGCGCCGCGATCGCGCTGCTTGAAAAGGGTGTGCCCTTCGAGCGCATCAGTATCGATCTTGCCGACAAGCCCGACTGGTTCCTGAAGATCTCGCCGCTCGGCAAGGTGCCGCTGCTGCGGATCGAGGAGGAGGATGGCAGCGAGGCGGTGCTGTTCGAAAGCAGCGTCATCTGCGAATATCTGGAGGAAACACAGCCAGGTGTGGCGCTGCATCCCAAGGACGCGCTGACGCGTGCCCGTCACCGCGGCTGGATGGAATTCGGTTCGTCCGTGCTTTCCGATCTCTGGGGTTACGAGACGGCGCAGGATACCGCGCAGTTGGAGGCCAAGCGCACGGCGCTCATCGCCAAATTCGCAACGCTCGAGAAGGTGCTGACGGGCTGGCCGTATTTCGCCGGCAACGACTTCAGCCTCGTCGACGCTGTCTTTGCACCGGTCTTTCGGTATTTCGATGTCTTCGACACGCTTGGCGCCAGCGGCATCTTCGAAGGGCTTGAGCGGGTGACGCGCTGGCGCAAGGCGCTCTCCGAGCGGGCGAGCGTCCAGGCCGCCGTTGGCGAAGACTACCCGCAGCGGCTGATGGGATTCCTCGACAAGCATAACTCGATCCTGCTCAGGTTGCCTGCCGCAGCTTAAAGCCCCGCGAGCGGCCGGACATATAATCCGGCCGCTGCAATTCGGCAGCGGCGCGCTTCATTTTCGCCGCAAACGGGTCTAAGTCTTCCAGCCTCACACCGTCGATGACAGAAGGCAGGTTGAACGATGACTTTCATGCCCCAGAGCCAGAACGCCGTTGATCCCGTCAAGCTGGAAAAGCTTGCGGAAGTTGCCGTCAAGGTCGGCCTTCAGTTGCAAAAAGGTCAGGACCTGGTGATCACCGCGCCTGTCGTAGCGCTGCCGCTGGTTCGCCTGATCACCAAACATGCCTATCTGGCCGGCGCCGGACTGGTCTCCGCCTTCTATTCCGATGAGGAAACGACGCTGGCGCGCTATCAGTACGGCAGCGACGGGAGCTTCGACCGCGCCTCCGGCTGGCTCTACGAGGGCATGGCCAAGGCCTATACCAACGGGGCGGCCCGTCTTGCGGTTGCCGGCGACAATCCGATGCTGCTGTCCGAGCAGGATGCCGGCAAAGTCGGCCGCGCCAATCGCGCCAACTCCACCGCCTACAAGCCGGCGCTGGAGAAGATCTCGAATTTCGACATCAACTGGAACATCGTCTCCTATCCGAACCCGTCCTGGGCCAAGGTGGTTTTCCCCGACGATCCGGAACCGATCGCCATTGCCAAGCTTGCCAAGGCGATCTTTGCCGCCTCGCGCGTCGATGTCAGCGATCCGGTCGCCGCCTGGGCCGAGCACAATGGTAATCTTGCCAAGCGCAGCGCCTGGCTGAACCGCGAGCGCTTCGCCTCGCTGCATTTCAAGGGACCGGGCACCGACCTGACGATCGGCCTTGCCGACGGGCACGAATGGCATGGCGGCGCTTCCACCGCCAAGAACGGCATCACCTGCAATCCGAATATCCCGACCGAGGAAGTCTTCACCACGCCGCATGCGCTGCGCGTCGAAGGCCATGTTTCGAGCACCAAACCGCTTTCGCATCAGGGCACGCTGATCGACAATATCCAGGTGCGCTTCGAGGGCGGGCGCATTGTCGAGGCCAAGGCCTCGCGCGGCGAAGAGGTCTTGAACAAGGTGCTCGATACCGACGAGGGCGCGCGCCGGCTCGGCGAAGTGGCGCTCGTGCCGCATTCCTCACCGATCTCGGCCAGCGGCATCCTGTTCTACAACACGCTGTTCGACGAAAACGCCTCGTGCCACATCGCGCTCGGCCAGTGCTATTCCAAGTGTTTCCTCGATGGCGCGACACTGAGCCAGGAGCAGATCAAGGCGCAGGGCGGCAATTCCAGCCTGATCCATATCGACTGGATGATCGGCTCCGATAAGGTCGATATCGACGGCATCAAGCCGGATGGTTCACGGGTTCCGGTGATGCGGCAGGGCGAATGGGCCTGAGCGGCTTCATTATGTGCTGACTGAACCAGACACTGGCAAGCACCATGGCGAAACCGCCGATCTGCGCCGGCGTCAGGCTCTGGCCGAGCGCCAGCCAGCCGAGCATTGTCGCGACCAGCGGGCTCAGAAAGCCGAGCGAGGCGACCGCCGAGGGCTCGATGCGTGACAAGCCGCGAAACCAGAGCAGATAGGTAAAGGCTGCGCCGATCAGCCCGAGATAGGCGATGCCGGCGATGTTTGCAGCGGTCGGGATCGGCGGCGTCGGTTCGAGGAAAAGGGCGAAAGGCACCAGCAGCATGCCGCCCGCCGTCAATTGCCAAGCGGTGAAGGTGAGGTTTGAGACCGGCGGCGCCCAGCGCCGCGTCAGCACCGTGCCGAAGGCCATCGAGACGGCGCCGGCGAGACCGGCAGCGACACCTATCGGATCGAGCCCCGCCTTCGGCGTCAGCACCAGCAATCCGACGCCGGCCATGCCGGCGAGACCGGCCAGCACGGCAAGCGGCCGGATCGGCTTGCCGAGAAAAAGCCGCGACAAAGCGATGACGATCAGCGGCTGCACCGCGCCGACCGTTGCGGCAACGCCACCTGGCAGCCTGTAGGCCGAGACGAAGAGCATCGCCCAGAAAAACGAGAAGTTCAGCGCGCCGAGAACGAAAGTCCTTCCCCACCAGATGCCGAAAGGCAACTTTCTGACCAGGAAGAGAAGCAGCAAACCGGCCGGCAGGGCGCGCAGCATCGCCACCGTCAGCGGATATCCGGCCGGCAGGAAAGCGGTGGTGACGATATAGGTGCTTCCCCAGATGGCGGGTGCGAGCGCGGTTGCCATAAGATCGGCGACATAGCGTGAATTTGTCTTCACATCAAGAATCTCTATTTCAAGATAAACTCATCCTACACCTTCTTATCTTGACGTCAAGATAATGAATGATATCGATGGAGCATGAGCGGAGACCGCAAGTTGGACCATGTCGACAAGATCCTGGCGCAATGGCGACGGGAGCGGCCGGATCTCGACGTCGAACCGATGGGCATCCTCGGGCGCCTGAAACGCCTGAGTACGCATCTCGGCCGCGAGGTGGAAGCCGTGCTCACGCAGCAGGGGCTTTCATCCTCCGCCTTCGACGTGCTGGCGACGCTTCGCCGCGCCGGCGCGCCCCACCGGCTTTCGCCGGGGGAGCTCCTGGAGATGACCATGGTCAGCTCCGGCACGATGACGAACCGCATCGACCAGCTGGAGAAGGCGGGCTACGTCGAACGTATCCTCAATCCGGAGGATCGCAGGAGCGTGCTCATCGCGCTGACGGAGAAAGGGCTTGCGACGGTGGAGACCGCCGTCGATGCGCATGTCGCCAATCAGCACCGGCTGTCGAAAAATCTGAGCGCCGCCGACAAGGCGGAGCTCGACAGGCTGCTGCGCAAGTTTCTTGCTGACTTCGAATAGCGCCTATCGAATTGCCGATAGCAGCTTACGCACGCGATCGAGATGCGCCCTGCGCTTTGCATCCGTGGCCCGGTCCATGTCGTGCAGGCTGAGCATGCGGAAATTCAATCCCTTCGAGCAGAAGGCAGCGATGCCGCGCTTCAAGAGCCGGCGCACCGGATCGCCCATATAGAGACGTACCAGCCACCAGGGCGAGCCTGTCGTCGTCAGCGCATAGAGCAGCCTGATATGGGTCAGTTGCGGCACGATACGACCGCCGCCGGCATCATGGCTGAAGGCAACGCCGGGGGCGAAAACACGGTCGAAGAAACCCTTCAGGATCGCCGGAAAATTGAACCACCATTGCGGAAAGACGAAGATCAGACCATCGGCCGCCTTCAAGCGAGCAACGATATCGGCTACGGCTGACGTGTCATAAGGCAAGTCGAAATAGCCGCCGCGCTCAGCCTTCGAAAGGCGTGGATCGAAATTCTCGGCATAGAGATCGAGCAGATCGACAACATGGCCGGAGGCTTCCAGTGCTTCGCGGGCCGCGCGCGCCACCGAGGCGGCAAAGCTTTCCGGCAACGGATGGGCAAGCACCAGCAGGATTCGCATCGTCAGAACAGGCTTCCCTGCTTCGGCGGTTCGGCGGGTTTTGCGCTGCGCTTCTTGGCACCGGCCGGCGGCGTGCCGCCTTCCGTGGTCAAGGCGCCGACACGGCCGTCGGCGAATTCGATGGCGATGCCCATGCCGGCGGAGAGGTGAGCAGCCTGCGAGACCGGCCTGTTATCCTCATCGCGAATGACGGCGTAGCCGCGCTTCAGCACATTCTTATAGGAAAGCGACTGCAGCACGCGATCCTGCGCGGAAAGCTCGGCGCGCGCCCGGGTCAGCTGGTGGCGGATTGCCGTATCGGCATGGCGCGAAAGATTGCCAAGGCGTTCGCGACCGCGGTCGGTCTGGGTCTTCAGCCGGGCAGGCAGCGACGAGAGAATTGCCTCGGCGCGGTCGACGCGCGATTTCGAGCGGTCGAACAGCCGCTCGACCATGCGCTCGGCCCGCACTATCCGCTCGTTCAGCGTCTGGCGGCGCTCGGCGATGCGATTGGACAGCACATCAGGACGCAGATGCGCGGCGACGCGCTCGAAGCCGCGGCGCTTGTTGATGGTGTTCAGCTCCAGCCCGCGGCCGAGGCCGGCTGCCGCCTCGTCGAAACGGCGGCGCGGCAAGGCGAGAAGCTGATCGAGCGACGGCAATGCCCGCATCAGGGCACGCACCGACTGGCGGCGCTGATCCATCTGCCGGTTCATGCAGCCCTGCAGGCGCGCGGCAAGAGCAGCCGTCTGCGCCTCCAGTTCCGCCTTGACAGGCACCGCCATTTCCGCGGCCCCGGTCGGCGTTGGAGCACGGATATCGGCGGCATAGTCGATCAGCGTCCAGTCGGTTTCGTGCCCGACGGCCGAGATCAGCGGTATTTCGCTTTCGGCGGCGGCACGCACGACGATTTCGTCGTTGAAGCTCCAGAGATCTTCCAGGCTGCCGCCGCCGCGTGCGACGATCAGCACATCCGGACGCGGGATAGCGCCTGAAGGTTCCAGCGCGTTGAAGCCGCGGATGGCGTTTGCCACCTCCTCGCCGGACCCCTCGCCCTGCACCTTCACCGGCCAGACGAGGACATGCACCGGAAAACGATCGGAGATGCGGTGAAGAATATCGCGGATCACGGCGCCGGTCGGCGAGGTGACGACGCCGATCACGCCGGGCATGAAGGGCAGCCGCTTCTTGCGGGTCGCATCGAACAGGCCCTCGGCGCCGAGCTTGCGCTTGCGCTCCTCGATCAGCGCCATCAGCGCGCCGGCGCCGGCCGGCTCCAGCGTCTCTATGACGATCTGATATTTCGAAGAGCCCGGAAAGGTGGTGACCTTGCCGGTGGCGATGACTTCCATGCCCTCTTCCGGACGGAACTTCAGCCGCGAGAAGGTGCCCTTCCAGATGACGGCGTCGATGCGGGCGCGATCGTCCTTCAGCGCGAAATAGGCATGGCCTGAGGAGTGCGGCCCACGATAGCCAGATATTTCGCCGCGTACGCGAACCTGGTCGAAGGCGGTTTCGACGGTGCGCTTGATCGAGCCGGAAAGTTCCGAAACAGAATATTCGGCGAGGTTGGTCGGCGAATCGCCGTCGAAGACGTTGCTCATCCCTCTTTCTATGTCCAACGGCGGCAAACGGAAAGATCGGCACTGGAATTGGGATCGGTTTTCCCGGCCATTGAGATCGGTCGCGCGAGGGGTTCGTCGTCATTGCATCAAGCATGCTCATCTCCCGGGATCCTGCACATGCACTCGTTGCAGCCGCGCGAATAACAACAAAATCGAGTAAATATGTTTTGTTGCGGAACGGATAGTTAGAATATGCGTTTTACCCGAAAGGGATTGCTAACCACCGCAATACAAAGGCTTTTCGGCGAGGACCGCCGGTAAATCTTTGTTAGTTGGCCCTTCCTATGCTTCCCCTCGTTATCACTGGGAAGGTGCTGAAATGATTATTCTCACAGCAGCAGCATTGGGCGTCAGCGCCGGGCAGATGCGTTCGGCAGGCGTGATCGCGTTGGTCGCGGCGCTGATCGGAATGACATTCGCGCTGGCGGCGATAACCTCGCCCGGGCCGGTGTCTATTGTCGCATTCGTCTATGCCGTGCTCGGCTATAATGGCGGCCTCATGCTCTTCGTGCTCGGGCTCTACGCCAATCAGCGCCTTCGCCGCGCCACGCGTGCTACACACTGAAAGCGCGTCGCGATCTTTCTGATCGCTCCTCGCGCTTTAGGTCCTCATCTCCAACGCATGCCTTTATCGCCCAACCGCGGCATAGTTTTGCGCGACATGCTTTATTCCGTCTTGAAATTTGCCCGCGTCAGTTCGTCGCCGGCCGATAGCGAAAGAACTGCACGCCCACGTCCGCCGCCTTCGGAAGCGGTTCCAGATAGGGCGGAATATTGCCCTTGCCGAGCTCAGCATAGAGCCCGTCCGGCTTCAGCTTGGCGATCTCGCGCGTCTGCAGGTCGCCGGGGCAGAAGGCCAGCACCGTCACCCCGGTCCCCTTCAGGAAGGCTTCCGCCTCCTGCGGCTCCGCCATGCCGATATGCAGTTCCGTCAGCATGCCGCCCTGATTGCGATGATAGGGCGCGGAGAGAACCCGGTTCTGCGTGAAGCGCAGGATCGACACGCCCATTTCCGACGGAGCGGAGATCAGTCCGGCCGGCAGCCCGGCGAGCGGCGCCAGCGCCGCTTGCGATGTGCAGGAAATTTCCTTTGCCGGCTTCGCCGCCTTCTTCTGCGCAGCATTCTCCATCTGCAACGAGATAAGCCCCCCACCGACGGCCCAGGCGGCCGGAACGCTTGCGAGCACGGTCACGATATAGACGAAGGCGGCTGCGACATTCTCGCTGTCGATGTTTGAGATGCGCTTGATATCGATGATCAGCAGGGCAAGCGGCAGGATGGAGATCAGATTCGAGAAGGTGGAACCGCGCACCTGGACCAGCGCGATTGCCCAGCTCGTCATCAGCAGGAAGAGCAGGATCAGGTGGATCTGCACGCGGTCACGCTTGATGACGCGGAAGATGCAGACGGCGATGCCGAACCAGCCGGCCGCATAGAAGCCACCGATCGAGAAGGGATCAGTGCGCCCGAGAACGAAAACCGACTGCGCTTCCGAAACATTCCTCAGCCAGAGTTCGACCAACATCGGATCGAGACCGGCCAGCGGATCGCTCAGGCACTGCGGTGCGATCACGATCGCCTGACCGAGAACACCGGCGCCGACGACGGCGAGTGCGGCAAAGCGCAAGGGCCGGCGCAGGCGGCTCGCGAAAACCGCCGAAAACAACAGCAACCCGCCGCCGATCGCCGCCAGGCTGTAGTAGCCGAGCGAGAGATTGTCGCAGGTGACCACCGAATAAAGCCGAGGCGGCACCGTTGCGAAGAAGAGAATGCTGATCGCAATCGCCAGCGCCAGCCCGAAGGCCTTGGCGGCGGCAGCAAAATCTTCGCCCTCCCATGCCCAGAGCAGGGCGATGGTCAGGCAGACGGCGGCGACGAAGGGGGTCGTCTCGGCGCCGATGGCGATGGCGATGGCTGCCGCGATGCCGGCGACCACATAGCTCCAGGCGCGACGCTCGGGATCCAGCAGCATCGCGATCATCGTCGCGACCAACGCCAGCTGCGCGTTGTGATGATCGATGGCGCCCGGCGCGAAACGGTTTCCGGTGTAGATCGCAAGACCGGTCAAGCCGAGACTGATGTGCATGGCGGCAACGCCGCCGATGCGCCGACCGGCAACCGCCATGGCGAGCATGGCGGGCAGGATGAGCGATACCGGCCAGACGCCGAGCGCCAGCGCCTCTGCCGTCTCATGCGGTACAAACAGGCTGAAGAACCAGATTAGCGAGGCAATCGGCAGATCGATCAGTCGTGACCAGTGCATCAGCGTGCCGCCGTCGAGGCCGAGACGGTATTGCATCAGGTCGAACCAGCCCTGCCCGGTCAGAAAATCGCGAACTTCGACGAGACGCATTCCGTCGTCATTGTCGGGGCCGACGTAATCGGTGGCACCGGAAAGCTTGGTGATGAGGATGGCGGCGGCAAGGATGACGCTATAGGCGATGACAACAGGCCAGAGACGCGTCAGCAGGTCGCGTAGCCCGACCCGAGAGGCGTCGATTGCGGATGATGCTTGGGAGATCGGCTGCACAGCGTTCATCGTGGTTAGCGGTTCGTTTCCGGATGGCGAAGCTTAGCCGCCGCCGATCAAGAAAGTGTAAAGCCGTTTGTGGCAGCCGCTGATTTTGCCTGCGTCATAGGGTCTTATTAACGGCGCATGATTTAGGCTGAGCGCGGCTTTCAAGTGTAACGAGTAGAGTCATGGCCCGATCGCGCACCGACAATTGGAATATTGCCGTTCTGCTTCCCTGCTATAATGAAGCGGCGACGATCGGCGCTGTCGTTCAGGGTTTTCGGGCGACGCTGCCCGATGCTGCGATCCATGTCTACGACAATAATTCCACCGACGGCACCGCGCTGCAGGCAATGCTTGCCGGCGCGCATGTCGTGCGCGAGCGGCGTCAGGGCAAGGGCCATGTCGTGCGCCGGATGTTCGCCGATATCGACGCCGACATCTACATCATCGCCGACGGCGACGGCACCTACGCGCCTGGTGATGCCGAGGAACTGGTGCGCACGCTGCTGACCGAGCGCGCCGACATGGTGGTTGGCACCAGGCGCGGTGTGCACGCCGATGCCGGCCGTCAGGGCCATGCGCTCGGCAACCGGCTTTTCAACCTGCTTTACCGGATGATCTTCGGCCCCGATTTCACCGATATCTTTTCCGGCTACCGCGCGTTTTCGCGCCGCTTCGTCAAGAGCTTCCCGGCGGTATCGGGCGGCTTCGAGATCGAAACCGAGATGTCTGTGCATGCCTCGCGGCTGAAGCTGCCGGTCAGCGAGCTGGAGCTCGACTACGGCCGCCGGCCGGAAGGCTCGCATTCCAAGCTTTCGACATTCCGCGACGGCGCCAAGATCCTCTGGATGTTCGCGATGCTGATGAAGGAAACCCGGCCCTTCGCCTTCTTCAGCGCGATCAGCGCCACCTTCATGCTGGCGAGCCTCGGTTTCATGGCGCCGGTGCTGGCGGAATATTTCGAAACGGGACTCGTCAGCCGCATGCCGACCTGGGTGCTGTCGACGGCGCTGATGATGATCTCCTTCATGCTGTTCACCGCCGGCGTCATCCTGGATTCCGTCGCACGCGCCCGCGCCGAACAACTCCGTATCCATTATATGGGCCTGGAAAGGCCGAGCGCGTTGAAGGCACCGCTCAGCGACGCAGGCCCGGTATCGCGCGCGCCTCCCGGCAAGGCGGATGCGGCATGAGAAAGCTCATCCGCTTCGCCATTGCCGGCGGCATCGGCTTCCTCGTCGATGCCGGCATCCTGTCGGCGCTCCTCCATCTGACACCGCTCGGGCCGTTTCTGGCGCGGCTCTTCGCAATCGCCTTCGCCATGGCGGCAACCTGGGCTTTCAACCGGAGCTTCACCTTCGATCGCACCGGCCGTTCGCTGGCCGCCGAAGGCTTCCGCTATGGCTCGGTCGGGGTGACGGCAGCGCTCGTCAATTACGGGCTCTATTCCGCGCTTCTGCTGTCGCTGCCGGCGCTTCAGCCGCTGGCGGCCATGGTGATCGCCAGCGTCGCCTCGATGATCTTCAGCTTCTTCGGCTATTCGCGCTTCGTCTTCCGCGCCGAGTGAGTAGAGCGCCGCGCGTCCAATAGGACGCGCTAAGGACGCTCTAACCCTCTGAAGTGGCGCATAATCCTTTCCGAAAATCGATTCCGATTTTCGGGTTTATGCGCTAGACTGCTTCCCAGCCGTCCTTCTCGCTGGCCCGGTAGATCGCATCGATCACCTTCTGGTTCAGCTTCGAATTTTCGAGCGTGACGATCTCTTCCTTGCCGTTCTTCACCGCTCTGGCAAAAGCCTCGACCTGCCGCTTGTACTGGCGGCTGTCCTGGAAGCGGAAGATGCGCGATTGAGTGTGGCTGCGGTCGGCAAGCTCGATCTCCTCAGGTCCCCAGCGATTGGCGTTGAACGGCGACTTGACCTCGATGTAACCTTCGGTGCCGTGAAAAACCATGACCTGGCGGTTGGCCATCTGCGTCGAGATATAGAAGCTCAGCTCGAAATCGCCGAAATCGGCCTTGACGCTCGAATAGATATCCGTGCCGAAATCCGCGTCGCGCTCGGTGATCGCCTGGATCCAGAGCGGCTCCTTGCCGGTGGAAAAACGCGTACCCATGACGGGATAGACGCCGATATCGGGAAGGCCGCCGCCGCCGAGCTCGGGGACGTTGCGCATGTTGGCGGGGTCGCGGTTGAAATAGGTGAAGGCGCCCTGCACATGCCGGAGCGAACCGATGGCGCCCTCGTCGATCAACGAGCGCACTTTCTGCCAGACCGGGGAATAGGTGATCATATAGGCTTCGCTGACCACCACCCGGTTGCGGTCGCGGGCGGCGATCACGTCGTCGATATCGTCTGCCTTCAGCGCCAACGGCTTCTCGCAGAGCACGTGCTTGCCGGCATCCGCCGCCTTGATCGACCATTCGATATGCTGCGAGGTCGGCAGCGGGATGTAGACGGCGTCGATGAGGTCGGAGGCTAGCATCTCCTCATAGGAGCCGAAGGCATGCGGTACCGAGAAGCGGTCGGCCATCTCCCTTGCGCGGTTGAGATCGCGGCTGGCAATCGCCGTGACGACACAATTTTCCGCATCCTGGATCGCCGGAACGACATTGTCGCGACCGATCTTCGCCGTTGAAATGATACCGAAACGCAACATGATCCAAGCCTCCCGAACTGATTTCCGCGAACCATATTCAGGCCCTAGCTGCGGCGCAATGGCGGGACATGAAATCACGGAAGTTTGCCTTCCCGGATGCGCGGATCGCACTAAGTTGGTCAGGGCGGCGTTCTGCCGTATCCGCGATTTCAATTTATTCACACTTCTGGAGAGCGTCATGGAAATGCGCCGGCTTGGAAAAACAGGTCTATCGGTCGCGCCGATCGTCATCGGCGGCAATGTCTTCGGCTGGACGGCCGACGAAAAAACATCCTTCGCCATTCTCGACGCCTTCTTCGACGCGGGCCTGAACACGATCGATACGGCCGATGTCTATTCCTCCTGGGTCCCGGGCAACAAGGGCGGCGATTCCGAAGAGATCATCGGGCGCTGGCTAAGCCAGGCAAAGATCTCCCGCGACAAGGCCGTTATCGTCACCAAAGTCGGCTCCGACATGGGACAGGGAAAGACGCTGAAGGAGACCTATATCCTGAAGGCGGTCGAGGATTCGTTGCGCCGGCTGCAGACGGATTATATCGACCTCTATCTCTCGCACTGGCCGGATGAAGATACGCCGCATGAGGAAACGCTCGGGGCCTTTGCCAAGCTGAAGCAGCAGGGCAAGATCCGCGCCATCGGCTGCTCGAACTATGATGCGAAACTGCTTCAGGCATCCTTCGACGCTGCCGAGAGGGCCGGCCTGCCGCGTTACGATGTGCTGCAGCCGGAATATAATCTCTACGAGCGCTCGAGCTTCGAGGGGCCGCTTGCCGATCTCTGCGTCGAAGAAGACATCGGCGTCATCACCTATTTCAGCCTTGCCGCCGGCTTCCTCACCGGCAAATACCGCAGCAAGGCCGATACGGAAGGCCGCGCACGCGAGGGCCGGGTTTCGAAATATCTCGATGATAAAGGCCTGCGCATTCTGGCCGCCCTCGACAAGGTTTCGGCCGAGACCGGTGCAGCGCCCGCAGAAATTTCGCTCGCCTGGCTGCTGCGCAAGAAGGGCGTCACGGCGCCGATTGCCAGTGCAACCAGCCTTTCGCAGCTTGAAAGCCTGACGAAATCGGCGACACTTGCGCTTTCCGATGACGCGATGGCGCTGCTCGACGAAGCCGGCGCCTGAAAGAAAGAGATGCCATGACCGTGACGATACGCGATGCCCGCCCCGAAGATGAAGCCCGCTGGCGCGAGCTTTGGGCCGCCTACCTCGCCTTTTACGAAGTTACGGTCGATGCCGATATCAGTGATTCCACGTGGCGCCGGGTCTTCGATCCGGCGTCGGCGATTGCGATGCGCGTCGCCGAGGTCGATGGCCGGATCATGGGTTTTGCGCTCTATCTCACGCATGAGGGCACGTGGATCCGCGGCAGGGACTGCTATCTCGAAGACCTGTTCGTCGATGCCGATGCGCGCGGCAAGGGCGTCGGGCGGGCACTGATGGACGATCTCGTTTCGACCTGCAAAGCCAAGGGCTGGTCGCGGCTCTACTGGCATACCAGCGAGCAGAACAGAACCGCGCGTGCGCTCTATGACAGCTATGTCGAGAGCGACGGCCATATCCGCTATCGCATCACCTTTTGAGCGTAGGAAATCCCTCGTAAAAGGCAGTGTGATCGCCCTCCCAATTGGCCATGCCGGGTTTGGTCAGGATGCCGCGCGGGCTGACATAACTCTGGATCACCCGTTTCGGCCGTTCGTGCCATTGGATATTGAAGGCCCAGAGCTTCGGGAAAAAGCAGAGCGAAGCATAAGGCAGGTGGTCGTGAATCCACCAGGCGAGCCGCTGCCAGTCGCTTTCATCGTGGTAATGGTCGACCATCCACGGCACGGCAATGCAGACGGCAGCACCCATGCAGCCGTCAAAGTCCCTCATATCCCAGATGTGATGCGCTGATGTGGACGCATTGGTCGAACAGTTCAGATTGTTCTCGTTGCCAAACCTGTTGACCGCGGGCGAACGATAGCCGGATCGGATATGCAGGCGCCCGAACGTTGCCTCCAGCGGCTCCAGCAATTCCTCGCAGAGCCTCTTGCCCGCCTCGATCGCCAGATCGGGATCTTCGGGGATATTGGGAATGCGATAGAAATCGGCAATTTCGGAATGCAGGAAATCGCGAAGAAAGAAGTTTTGCGACAGCCGCACACGGCCGAGATCCTCCAGACCCTTCATCGAATTCGGCTTTCGCATGACTTTACCCTCCCACATCGACGGCAGGAATCATCGCCCGGCACCGATTTCCAGTCCACCCGAAATCGATCGGGAACAATTAGCGCGATCTTCTCTTCTTAATGTGTCGCCGCATTCGCGGTTTTCCCCAGAACAAGGATCGAGAAAATGGCCAAGGAAAAGACGTTGGAAGATCTCTTCTATGACACGCTGAAGGACATCTACTTTGCCGAACGGCAGATATTGCGCGCCCTGCCGAAGATGGCGCGGGCCGCCCAATCCCCCGAACTGAAGAAGGGCTTCGAAAAACACCGTGAGGAAACCGAAGGCCAGGTCGAGCGCCTGCAGCAGGTTTTCGAACTGATCGATAAACGCGCCCAGGGCAAGACCTGCGAGGCGATCCAGGGCATCATCGCCGAGGGCGAGGACATCATGGAGGAATTTAAGGGCACGGCGGCCCTCGATGCCGGCCTGATTTCGGCTGCCCAGGCCGTCGAGCATTATGAAATCGCCCGTTACGGCACGCTGAAGACCTGGGCCGCGACGCTCGGTCTCAAGGAGGTCGTCGGTCTGCTCGACCAGACGCTGCAACAGGAAACGGCCACCGACAAGACCCTCTCCCAGCTCGCCACCACGGCGGCAAACCAGAAGGCAAAGGCTGCCTGATGCATAAGGCGCCCTAGTAAGAACGGGCGGCCCGGTTCCAGCGCATCGGCCCGAAAATCGGAATCGATTTTCGGAAAGCACGATGCGCGGATTCAAAGTGTTACAGCGTCCTTTGCGCGTCTGAAAGGACGCGCGGCGCTGTAATCCTTACCGGCCGCCCGTATCCTGCCCGCTGTATCTGAAGAAATCGATGAAGGCGCGCAGCGCCGGGCGCATCTGTCGCCGGGTGGGATAATAGAGAAAGGGACCGGCATAGGGCGGGCACCAATCCTCCAGCACCCGCACAAGCTTGCCGCTCGCCAGTTCGGCATTGACCCGCATGTCGAAGAGATAGGCAAGGCCGGCACCGTTCAGCGCCGCAAGCAGGGCAAGCCGATCCTCGCTGACAACAAGCGGCCCGTCGACCGAAACGACGAGTTCCTGCCCGTCCTTTTCGAATTCCCAGCGATAGATCGAGCCGTTGGTGAAGCGCCGCTTGATGCAGCGATGACGGACGAGATCGCGCGGATGCTCCGGCTTCGGATGGTGCTCGAAATATTCGGGCGAAGCGGCGATCACCGTCGTCAGATCGGGCGAGACTCTGACCGCGATCATATCAGCCTCCAGGCTCTCCTCCAGCCGGATGCCGGCATCGAAACCCTCCTTGACGATATCGGTGAAGCCATCCTCATTGGCGATCTCCAGGGTGATATCGGGATAGAGGTTGAGAAAGTCGCCGAGCCGCGGAGCGAGCAGCAGATCGGAGGCGAAGCGCGGCGCGGTGATACGCAGATTTCCGGCCGGTTTGGCGCGGGTATCTCGGACGGCCTCCAAGGCAATGTCGATCTCATCGAGCGCGGGACGAAGTCTTTCAAGCAGCAGCCGGCCCTCTTCTGTCGGCGCGACGCTGCGGGTGGTGCGCGCCAGAAGCCGCACCCCCAGGCTTTCCTCGAGGCTCGATATCGCATGGCTGACCGCCGAGGGCGCGACGAGGAGTCCCTTCGCCGCGGCCCGGAAGCTGCGATGCTCCGAAACGGCGGCGAGAACGGCGAGTTGCGAGAGCTGTGTTCTGTTCATTGATCGAAATAATAGAACAACCTGTTAGAAACTGCATGTATTTTCTGATTGATGCGGCAGCGATATGGTCTGCCCGTACCGCAACCACTCAGAACAGAATGATTTCAGGCCGGGCGGCCTAAAATCTGAATCCTGTTCTGAATTAAATAGTTAGAGCATGATGTCGTCCGAAAACCGCTCACACTTTTCGGCATCATGCTCTGGCGGCTCAAAATCAGCTCAAAGGAGCACATCATGAAAAACCGGAAACTCGGAAACGATCTGACCGTCTCGGCCGTCGGACTTGGCTGCATGGGCATGAGCTTTGCCTATGGCGCCAGCGACGATGCGGAATCGATCAAGACACTGCATCGCGCCATCGATCTCGGTGTGACCTTCTTCGACACCGCCGAAGTCTATGGTCCCTTTACCAACGAGGTTCTTCTCGGCAAAGCGCTGAAGCCGTTCCGCGACCGCGTGGTGATCGCCACCAAATTCGGCTTCAAGATCGATGCCAGCAAGCCGGGTACTGCCGCCATCACCGGCGTCGACAGCCGCCCCGAGCATGTGCGCGCGGTGGCCGAAGCCTCGCTGAAACGCCTCGGCATCGAGACCATCGACCTCTTCTACCAGCACCGGGTCGATCCCAACGTGCCGATCGAAGAGACGGTCGGCGTCATGGCGGAGCTGGTGAAGGAAGGGAAAGTCCGCGCCCTCGGGCTTTCGGAAGCCGGCAGCGCCACCATTCGTCGCGCGCATGCGGTCCATCCGATCGCAGCCCTGCAGAGTGAATATTCGCTCTGGACGCGCGACCCCGAAGAAGAGGTTCTTGCCACCTGCCGCGAACTCGGCATCGGCTTCGTGCCTTACAGCCCGCTCGGCCGCGGCTTCCTGACCGGAGCGATCCGCAAAGTGGACGATCTCGCTCCCGACGATTTCCGCCGGCAGGTGCCGCGTTTCCAGGCGGAAAATTTCGACGCCAATGCCGCCCTCGTCGCAACGCTCGAGCGGCTGGCCGCCGAGAAGGGCGTGACGGCAGCACAGCTGGCGCTGGCCTGGGTGATGAACCAGGGCGACGACATCGTGCCGATACCGGGCGCCCGCAAGCTTCATCATCTCGAACAGAACGCCGCTGCCGCCGATATCGTGCTGAGCCCGGCGGAACTCGCGAGGCTTGGAGAGGTCATCCCGGCCGGGCAGGTGGCCGGGAAACGTTACTCGGATGCCTCGCTTGCGATGACGAACATCTGAACCTGAAAAAGCCCGGTCGGCGCAACCGGCCGGGCTTGCCTTCGGGGCTGGCGAAACTATTTAACGCCATCTCTGAGAACGGGATGAAAATATGTCGGACAGGCAGGCAGTCGAACAGACGGTTCATCTCTATGTCGAAGGCATGGCCTTCGCCAATGAGGCAGCTTTGAAAAAGGCCTTTCATCCGAAAAGCTCGATCATCGGCCATTACGAAAACGCGGTCGAATGGCTGACGCGGGACGAATTCATCGCCGCGATCCTGCAGGAGGAGCCGGCGCCGCCCGGCACGCAGCCCTACATGGACGTCCAGAGCGTCGATGTCGAAGGCGATGCGGCGAGCGTCAAGGTCACCGACGATTTCGCCGGCATGCGCTTTACCGATTATCTCTCGCTGCTGAAGATCGACGGCCGCTGGACGATCGTCAGCAAACTCTACCACCTGCATCGGTGAAAAGACCGGCCGTTATTCGCGCCGGTCCATTATCTGGCTACGTTGGGTGAAGCTCAGCTTCTGAGGACACCGCCGGTGAATTTCGCCACGCTGGCGACGATCTTCTGGGTCAACGCTTCGAAATCCTCATCCGTCAGCGTGCGCTCGACAGGCTGGATCTGAACCTCGATCGCCACCGACTTCTTGCCCTCGCCAACCGATGCGCCCTCGAAAATGTCGAAGACATTGACGCCGGTCACCAGCTTGCGGTCGGCGCCGGTGGCGGCCTTGACGATGGCGCCTGCTTCCACCGTTTTGTCGACGACGAAGGCAAAGTCGCGCCGCACCACCTGGAAGGGCGACAGTTCGAGCGCCGGCTTGGTGCGCGTCGCCTTGCGCTTGGTCTCCGGCATGGCGTCGACATAGACCTCGAAGCCGCAGATAGCGCCGGAGACATCGAGCGCTTCCAGCGTCAGCGGATGGAATTCGCCGAAATAACCGAGCACGACCTTCGGCCCCATCTTGATCGTGCCGGAGCGGCCGGGATGATACCATTCCGGCCCGCCCTGCTCGATCTGGATATTGCCCATCGGCAGGCCGCAGGCTTCGATGACGGCGAGCGCGTCGGCCTTGGCGTCGAAGACGTCGACCGGCTTGCCGCCGCCCTTGGCGGCGTTCGACCAGGCGCGACCGGCGCCGGCAAGCGAGGCCGTGCCGCGGCGAATGCCGCCGGCCACGCGGCGCTGACCCTCAGGCCTGTCATTCTCATAGGTGCCGGAGACCTCGAAGAGCGCGACATCGCCGTAACCCCTGTCGGCATTGCGCTGGGCTGCGGTCAGCAGGCCCGGCAGAAGCGACGGGCGCATATCCGACATTTCGGCGGCGATCGGGTTGGCAAGCTTGAGGGCCGGCGAACCGCCGCCGAAGAGCTTTGCCTGGTCTTCCGGAATGAAGGACCAGGTGACGGCTTCGAGCATGCCGCGCGCGGCCAGCGCCCGCTTGGCGAGGCGGGTGCGGATCTGCAGCGTCGTCAGGATCTTGCCGTTGACGGCCGCATGGCTTTCGAGCGGCGCCGGCTTAATATTGTCGACGCCGTGGATGCGCATGACCTCTTCGACGAGATCGGCCTTGCCGTCGACATCGGGACGCCAGGAGGGAACGGCGACGGAGACGCGCTCGCCGGAACCGGAGAGCTTGAAGCCAAGACGCGTCAGAATCGTGTCGCTTTCCTCATTCGAGACCTCCAGGCCCGTCAGGCGCTTGACCTCCGAATAGGGGAAATCGACGATCTTCGGTTCGTAACCTTTGTAGCCGATGATCTCGGCCTTGGCGGCCTTGCCGCCGCAAAGTTCCAGCACCAGTTCCGTCGTGCGTTCAAGACCGGGGATCATATAGTCCGGATCGACGCCGCGTTCGAAGCGGTAGCGGGCGTCGGTGATGATGCCCAGACTACGGCCTGACTTGGCGATGTTCATCGGATCCCAGAGGGCGGATTCGATCAGCACGTCGACGGTGTTCTCGTCACAGCCCGAATGTTCTCCGCCCATAATGCCGCCGATCGATTCGATACCGTTTTCATCTGATATGACGACGTTGTTCGGCGAGAGCTTATATTCGCGTTGGTCGAGCGCCAGCACCGTCTCGCCTTCGGCGGCGCGGCGGACGGTCAGGTTGCCTTTGATCTTGGCGGCATCGAAGACATGGATCGGCCGCCCCTGATCGAAGGTCATGTAATTGGTGACATCGACCAGAGCGTTGATGGGGCGCAGGCCGATGGCGATCAACCGCTGCTGCATCCAGCGCGGGCTCGGGCCGTTCCGGACGCCGCGCACGAGGCGCAGCGCAAAGCCCGGGCAGAGCTTCGGATCGTCGAGATCGAGCGTCAGCTTCACCGGCGTCTCGCCTTCGACGGCGAAAGACGGGGCGGGCCGCGTCTTCAGCGTGCCGAGACCGGAGGCGGCGAGATCGCGGGCGATGCCGTGGATCGAGGTGCAGTCCGGCCGGTTAGGCGTTAGGTTGATCTCGATAACCGGATCATCGAGATGAGCGTAGGCGGCATAGCTCGTGCCGACAGGCGCGTCGTCCGGCAGGTCGATAATGCCGTCGTGACTGTCGGAGATCTGCAGCTCCTTTTCGGAGCACATCATGCCATGGCTTTCGACGCCGCGGATATTGCCGACGGCAAGCGTCACATCGATACCGGGAACATAGGTTCCGGGCGCTGCGAAGGCGCCGACGAGACCGGTGCGCGCATTCGGGGCACCGCAGACGACCTGGACCGGCGCGCCGGAACCGGTATCGACCATCAGCACCTTCAGGCGATCGGCCTGCGGGTGTTTTTCGGCCAAGACGACCCTGGCGATAACGAAGGGCTTGAAGGCCGCCTTGTCGTCGACATCCTCGACCTCCAGCCCGATCTCGGTGAGGCGCGTGCAGATTTCATCGAGGCCGGCATCCGTTTCCAGATGCTCTTTCAGCCAGGAGAGCGTGAATTTCATCGTCCCAATTCTCCGTTCAAGCGCTGAGGCCGCCGAACAGCGTCGGCATGTCGAGCGGGCGGAAGCCGTAATGCGTCATCCAGCGGACGTCGGCGTTGAAGAAGTCGCGCAGGTCGGGCATGCCGTATTTCAGCATGGCGATGCGGTCGAGGCCCATGCCCCAGGCAAAGCCCTGATATTCGTCAGGATCGAGCCCGCCGTAGCGCAGCACGTTCGGGTGGACCATGCCGCAGCCGAGGATTTCCATCCAGTCGGTACCCTCGCCGAACTTGACGATCGGGCCGGAGCGGTCGCACTGGATATCGACCTCGAAGGAGGGCTCGGTGAAGGGGAAGAAGGACGGGCGAAAACGCATCGTCACGCTGTCGACCTCGAAGAAGGTCTTGCAGAATTCTTCCAGCACCCAGCGGAGGTTGGCGACATTGGCCTTCTTGTCGACCACCAGGCCTTCGACCTGATGGAACATCGGCGAATGCGTGGCGTCCGAGTCCTGCCGGTAGGTCTTGCCGGGAATGATGATGCGGATCGGCGGCGTCTGCGCCTCCATGGTGCGCACCTGCACCGGCGAGGTATGGGTGCGCAGGACCTTGCGCTCGCCATTCTCATCCGGGTTGAAGAAGAAAGTGTCGTGCATCTCGCGGGCCGGATGGCCTTCGGGGAAATTCAGCGCGGTGAAATTGTAATAATCGGTCTCGATGTCGGGACCTTCGGCGATCGAGAAGCCCATGTCGGCGAAGATCGCGGTGATCTCATCGACGATCTGGCTGATCGGATGGATACGGCCGCGCTCGGCCGGCGACGAGCGCACCGGCAGGCTGACATCGACCGTCTCGGCCTTCAGCCGAGCATCGATCGCCGCTTGCCGGAGCGTCGTCTTACGGGCGGTGAGCGCCTCGGTCACCGCGTTCTTCAGAACGTTGATCGCCGCGCCCTTGCTCTGGCGCTCCTCCGGCGTCATGGCGCCGAGCGTCTTCAACAGTTCGGAGACGGAGCCCTTCTTGCCAAGGGCGGAAACACGCACGGCTTCCAGCGCCGTTTCGTCATCGGCAGCGGCGATTTCTGCGAGCAGCGATGTGTTGAGCTGGTCGATATCTGACATTGTCACTTCTTTCCGTCCAGTATCAGGCGGGCGATCGGGAGGCAGGCGGCGCCGGCCGGCGCCAGGAATATAAAGAAAGAAAAACCCGCGCTAGCCCAAACCAGCGCGGGTTTCCCAAAATCATAAATTCAAAAGCTTGGGAAGCGCTAGTTACTTGATCGCGCCTTCAAACTCGTTCGCCGTGCCGGCTTCCTTGAGGTATTCAAGAGCCTTCTTGGCAGCGCTGACCAGCGCGCCGAATGCTTCCGGCTCGTGGATCGCCATGTCGGAGAGAACCTTGCGGTCGACTTCGATGCCAGCCTTGTTCAGGCCGTCGATGAAGCGGCCGTAGGTCAGGCCGAATTCACGCACGGCGGCGTTGATGCGCTGGATCCAAAGCGCACGGAAGTTGCGCTTGTTGACCTTGCGGTCGCGGTAGGCGTACTGCTTCGAACGATCGACAGCAGCCTTGGCGGTACGGATGGTGTTCTTGCGGCGGCCGTAAAAGCCCTTTGCTGCCTTCAGAACCTTCTTGTGCTTGGCATGAGAGGTGACGCCTCTTTTTACACGTGCCATATCATGATCTCCTTAAATCTAGCGTTCGCGGACGAGTCTCAGAGACCGTTCGGCAGGTAATTCTTGATAACCTTGCGGCCATCCGGTTCTGCGAGAACCATGGTGCCACGTGCATCGCGAATGAACTTGTTGGTACGCTTGATCATGCCATGGCGCTTGCCAGCAGCGGCAGCCTTGACCTTGCCGGTTGCGGTGATCTTGAACCGCTTCTTGGCAGAGGACTTCGTCTTCATCTTGGGCATTTTGCTACTCCTTCTGTCCTCCCTGCGCGCTTTATCAAAAAAGCCCTTCTCGCGAAGTCCGGTTCTCCGGCCGTCGCAACAAGGTGCGGGAGCGTTTGTTGTTGATCTACGGCATTGGCGACGAACCGTTCCGCAAGCATTCGAAACTGCCACGGCATGCCCTGCCGGTCAGTTCGGACGCGCGCTTATAACCGCAGCGTCATGAAAGTGCAACGGGGCGGCGGAGGAATCTTCGCTGCTCCCAAAATACAGTGGCAGAAAGCACAAAAGCCGCCCTTACGGACGGCCTTGGGCGAAAAACTGCCTGGCGCTTACTTCGGCGCCAGCACCATCATCATCTGGCGGCCTTCGAGCTTCGGTTCGGCTTCGACCTTGGCGAACTCGATCGTATCGGCCTTGACCTGCTGCAGAAGCTTCATGCCGAGTTCCTGGTGGGCCATTTCACGGCCGCGGAACTTCAGCGTCACCTTGACCTTGTCGCCTTCGTCGAAGAAGCGACCCATCGCCTTCATCTTCACCTCGTAATCATGGGTGTCGATGTTCGGGCGCATCTTGATTTCTTTGACTTCGACGATCTTCTGCTTCTTGCGCGCCTCGGCAGCCTTCTTCTGGTTGGCATATTTCAGCTTGCCCAGATCGAGGATCTTGCACACAGGCGGTTCGACATTGGGGGAAATTTCGACGAGATCGAGTCCGGCTTCTTCCGCCATTCTCAAGGCCTGGTCGGTAGGCACGACGCCCATATTCTCTCCGTCAGCCCCGATCAGCTGAACTTTGGGAATGCGGATTTCACGGTTCGAGCGCGGTCCGTCCTTCACGGGCGCGTCGGTTTTAAAAGGTCTGCGAATGGTCGTATTCTCCTCGCGTTGTTTCGGAACGTTGCAGCATCGCGCTCCCAATCAGGGGTGCACAAACGTGTCGCGTCATCGCTGCAACGGAGTCAATATCATCCTTTAGCGGAAAAATCACCCGCTGTCAGCCTGCCAAGAATCTGTTTTATAGACCAAAACAACAGGAGTTTCGCCGATGTCCGATCAGATGTCCAATGCCCAGCCGCAGTTCCTGACGGTCGGCGAGGGCGAGGCAGCGCGTGACATCGCCATGCTCGTCCGCCCGGCGCAGGCGGGCAACGGCGCACCGGCGCTCGTCTGGCTGTCCGGCTACCGCTCCGACATGAGCGGCACCAAGGCGGTGGAACTCGACGGGCTGGCGGCGGAGCTTGGGCTCGCCTGCATCCGTCTCGACTATTCCGGCCACGGACTTTCCGGAGGCAGCTTCGGCGACGGCACGATCTCGCGCTGGCTGGAGGAAGCGCTTGCCGTCATCCGTCATGTCGCGCCCGACCGGGTGATCCTCGTCGGCTCGTCGATGGGCGGCTGGATCGCGCTCAGGCTGGCGCAGGAACTTGCGCGACAGGGCGGCGGAACGCTCGAAGGCCCAAAGCTCGCAGGGATGGTGCTGATCGCGCCGGCACCCGATTTCACCTCGGAGCTGATCGAGCCGAACCTGAAGGCCAAGGAGCGCAAGTCGCTTGCCGAACGCGGCTATTTCGAAGAGCGCTCGCAATATAGCCCGGAACCGAACATCTATACACGGGCGCTGATCGAGGACGGCCGAAGGAACCGGGTGCTCGACGGCATCATCGAAACCGGCTGCCCGGTGCATATCCTCCAAGGCATGAAAGATCCCGACGTGCCGCATGCGCATGCGATGAAACTGGTCGAACATCTTCCCGCCGACGACGTGGTGCTGACCTTCGTCCGCGACGGCGATCACCGCCTTTCCCGCCCCGGCGATATCGCGCTTCTTTTGAGTGCCATCAAAGGCATCATCCGTTCATCAACAAATAGGCAGATGCCCGCTTGAACGGCAGAGGCGGATAAATTCGCCTGATGCAGGCTCCCCAAGCCGTTGCATTTTAACCATACCGGCGAGTCGCAAGGTCCTCCCAAGAAGTAACGATTGACTCTTTCCGGCCCTCTCCATTAACACTTTGTTAATAAATAAGGGCGATGCAAGGAAAGAGCGGGCGTGCGGATCAAGGGTATCTTTGTGGCCATGATGGCCATGTTTGCGATGGCGACGGCCGCCATACCAGCCCCCAGCAGAAATGCTTCCATGGTGACAGGCAATGCCACCTCACAGCCGATCGGGCACTACGATTTCTGTCAGATCCACCGCAGCGAATGCGGCGCAAACCGCAACGCAGGCCCGGTTGCCATGAACCCGGAGAAGTGGTCGCTGGTGCGTTCGGTCAACGCCACGGTCAACCGCACGATCACGCCGATGACCGACAAGGAAATCTACGGCAAGGATGAGGTCTGGGCCTATCCGACCACTGCCGGCGACTGCGAAGATTTCGCGCTGCTGAAGCGCCGCATGCTGATCCAGCGCGGCTTTTCGGCTGCCGATCTGCTGATGACGGTCGTGCGCAAGCCGGATGGCGAAGGCCATGCCGTGCTGACGCTGCGCACCGCCGAGGGCGATTTTGTGCTCGACAACCTCGCCTTCGACGTCAAGCCGTGGTTTGGTACGCCCTATTCCTTCGTCAAGCGCCAGTCGAGCTACAATGCCGGCCGCTGGGTCACCATCGAAAACGACCGCGACGTCCTGGTCGGCGCGCTGCGGTAAGGGTCGCAATAGAGAATGTGGAAAGGCCGGCGGTTTGCCGGCCTTTTTTTGTTTTGTGGGTGGTTCTTTATACAGGGGGGCTGCCTTTCGCTTGCGCTCAAGGCGTTCGTCGCTTCCGCTCCTCACCCCCCTCATCTGCCCTACGGGCATCTTCTCCCCGCTGGGAAGAAGGGGGAGCAAGACGCACGGGTGTCGTTCCGATAGCAAAGGTCTCAAGGGAGCGAGGCGCTGCCACGACTCCGCTTCTCCCCAGCGGGGAGAAGATGCCGCCAGGCAGATGAGGGGGTGAGCGGCGAAGCCGGGAGTGCACTGAGCGCAAGCGAAGGGCAAGGAGCGCTTTTGGTGCCGAGTATGACGCACTGTCTCCCGGCCCTTCGCTTGATCTCAGGGCGTTCGTCGCTGCAATCGATTCATCGGATCGATTGCTCGGGCTTCGCCCGACCGCTCCTCACCCATTGCCGATCAGGATACCGGCGCCGAGCACCAGGCTGCCGCCGAGCACCACCTGGAAGGCGGCGCGCAGGAAGGGGGTTTCCATGTAGCGGTTCTGGATGAAGGCGATGGCCCAGAGCTCGAAGAAGACGACGATGGCGGCGGTGATGGTCGCCGTCCAGAAATGCGGGATCAGATAGGGCAGTGCATGGCCGAGGCCGCCGAGCGCGGTCATGATGCCGCAGGCAAGGCCGCGTTTGACCGGCGAGCCTCTGCCGGAGATCTTGCCGTCGTCATGGGCGGCCTCGGTGAAGCCCATCGAAATGCCGGCGCCGACGGAGGCTGAAAGGCCGACGAGGAAGGTCTGCCAAGTATCCTGCGTGGCGAAGGCGGCGGCGAAGATGGGCGCCAGCGTCGAGACCGAGCCGTCCATCAGCCCGGCAAGGCCCGGCTGCACATAGGTCAGCACGAATTGCCGGCGCACCGTCTCGTCCTCGTCATGCTTGACGTCTTCGGGCGTATGTTTGTCTCCGAGCATACGGGCGATATCTTCATGCCCTTGTTCAGCAAGCGCGAGATCACCGAGAAGCTGGCGCGTCGAAGCGTCCGAGGTCCGCTTTGCCGCCTCGACATAGAAGCGATAGGCCTGCTCCTCCATCGCCTCGGTTTCCCTGCGCATCGCATCCAGCGAAAGGTTTGCCCTGAGCCAGTCCGGCTTGCGTTCGTAGAATCCCTCCACATGCTCGCGCCGGATCAACGGAATGCGCTCACCGAAACGCTGGCGATGCATCTCGATCAAAGATTTGCGATGGGTATCCTCGACCTCGGCCATGTCCTCGAAGACCTTGGCCGAGGCCGGAAATTCGTGTCGAAGCCTGTCGGCATAAGCGAGATAGATGCGGGCATCGTCTTCCTCGGAAGCGATCCCAAGGGCGAGAATCTCCTGCTCGGACAGCGACTCGAAAGATCGTTTCGGGGATCTGAAAAACCGCGCCAGCATGACTCTCTCCAATTTTTAGAATAATTCTAAACCTAAAGAAGGAGGTGGTGACGGTCAAGGGCATGGAGCAGGCCAGCTGACAGATTGCCGCAAGCGGCACGGACGACTTTGGCTCATCGCCATAAACACCTATATGAGAGGGCGCCGCATCATGCGGCACCGGGGTTTTGGAATGGACAATGACATTCAGGGCCGCCCTGCTCATGTCGCGGCGATCCGCGAAAGGGCGGAGGCCGAGATGCGGGACATGGGCGTCGACGAGGCTTTCATCGACAGGCTGGTCGAGACCTTTTACGGGCGCGTGTTAACGCATCCCGATCTCGGGCCGGTGTTCGACGCCAAGCTGTCCGGCCGCTGGCCGGCGCATATGGAAAAGATGAAGAGCTTCTGGTCGGCCGTCGCCTTCCGCAGCGGCGCCTATGGCGGCAAGCCGGTGCAAGCGCATACCGGCGTTGCGAACCTCACACCCGATCTCTTTCCGAAGTGGCTGTCGCTGTTTGCCGCAACGCTCGACGATATCGCCCCATCGCCGGAGGCCAAGGCCTGGTTCATGGCGACGGCGGAACGGATCGCCAAGAGCCTGACGCTGTCGCTGTTCTACAATCCGGCACTCGACGATCCCACGCGCAAACCCGCCCGAACTATCGTATAGAGACGATATTCCCGGAAAAACGCTGACACTTTTCTAGAACAGGATGATTTTAGGCCGGGTCGGCCCAAAATCTGAATCCTGTTCTATATAGTTAGAGCATGATGTCGTCCGAAAACCGCTCACATTTTTCGGCATCATGCTCTAGGTCTTCGCCGCCGAGGCGGTGGCGCCGGCGCTGGCCGCCACGACGAGCGCCGTTCCCAGCATCTGCAGCGCGGTCATCGGCTGGGCGAGGATCAGAAAACCGGCAAGGGCGCCGATCGCCGGTTCGAGGCTCATCAGGATACCGAAGGAAGCCGCCGGCATGCGCCGCAGCGCCACCATCTCCAGCGCATAGGGCAGCAGCGGCACGAGGATGGCAAGGCCGAGAACCTCGGCCAGTCCCTTCAGCGTGAAGGCACCCGCCGTCTCCACCAGACCGAAGGGTGTCGCGACAAGGCCTGCGACGATCAGCGACATGGAGAGACCTTCCAGCCCCTTGAAGGCAGCGCCGACCTTCTTCGTCAGCAGGATATAGACCGCCCATCCCACCGCCGAGCCGAGGGCTAAGAGGACACCTGAGGGATTGCCGACCCAACCTTCGCCGTCATGGGCAAGGAAGAGGATGCCGGCCGCAGCGATCAACGGCCAGACGAGCCGCCAGGTCAGGCCGTAGCCGAAGACGGCAACCGAGAGCGGCCCAAGGAAATCGATGGCGATCGCCAGTCCGAGCGGCAGCCGCTGGATCGCCGCGAAGAAGCAGAGCGTCATGGCGGCCGTCGTTGTGCCGAGCAGCAATATCGCCCGCCATTGGGCGCCGCTATAACGCAGCACCGAAGGCCTGACGACGACGGCAAGGATGATCGCCGCGAAAGCAAGCCGCAACCAGGTGGCGCCGGCAACGCCATAGGTCGCAATGGCTGACGAAGACAGTGCCGCGCCGAACTGGATCGAAGACATCGACATCAGGCACATCGCGACCCCGGCCGCCAAGCCGCCCGAAACCGTCGATACGCCCGGCTGCGCCATCAAAGCTGCGCCATCCGTCCCGGTCTCGATATTCTTGATGTCCATGTGGCCCCCGATCCTGGCGCGGTTCTAGGCCGAAGACGGGTGAGAGCCAAATTCAAACTTTTCATGCCGGGATCAAGAGCGCTGATGCTGATGCGCCGTAGATCGGCCGGCGGTGCGGGATCGATCCCGCGCCTTGGCCCAGGAGATCGCCGATAAGTGCCCCTCACCCTAACCCTCTCCCCGTAAACGGGCTAGGGCATATACATAAGTCGGTGCGACGGATTGACTCGGTTTGCGGGGGTCGGATTCCTTTACTGCGGGCCGTATGATTGTTTTGGCGACGTTTTGATTTGGGAGCGTCGCCGATGGATGTAGGGCATGATTTTTCGTTGGGCCGGTTTGGAGATCGTCGTCTCGATAAAGGGGGGCGGTGCTGCTCCGTCGCATTGTGCTGCGCGAGACGGTTTGCCTTCGCCAGTTGGCCGAGGGCAACCATTCGCAGGAGATCCGGTTCGGGCGTTTTCTCAACAACAGTGCGGTGAGCGTGGAAGAGATCATTGCCGGCTGGAGCCAGGAGACCCGGTCTGCGGTTGAGGGTCGCCACGTGCTGGCGCTGCAGGACACCAGCGAGATCAAGTTTGCGACGACGCCGGACAGCCGGCGGGAATTGGGCAAGATCAAAAAAGGCAATTGCTTTGGCCTTTTGCTGCATCCGATGCTGGCGCTCGATGCCGACACCGGCAGCTGCCTTGGCCTGGTGGGCGGCCGGGTCTGGACGCGGGGTAGCGAAGAGCTTACGCCGCATGCCGAGCGGCCGTTGAACGAAAAGGAATCGCGGCGCTGGGTGGAGACGGCAGAGGCGGCCAAACTGGTGCTTTCGCGTGCGGCCCGGGTCACGGCGATCGCCGACCGGGAGGGTGACTTCTTCATCATGTGGGCGCGCCTGCCCGATCGGCGCTTCGATCTTTTGTCGCGCGTCATGCATGACCATGCGCTCATCGACGGTTCCAAACTGCGCCGCGCGGTCGAAACGGTGGCGTTTTGCGATACTCAGACGATTGATCTGCGCGAGCGCGCCGACCGTCCGGCGCGGCAGGCGACGGTGTGCCTGCGCTTCGGCGAAGCGACGATCCGGCGGCCGCAAAACCTGCGCGAGGCCGGCCTGCCCGATGGCGTCAGGCTGAGCTGGGTCGAGATCGTTGAACCGGCCGCCCCCGACGGTGTCGAGCCCTTGCACTGGCTGCTCCTGACCACCCATTGGCTCAGCAGCCCGGCCGATGCCTGGCAGATCGTCGCCTGGTACAAGCAGCGCTGGATGATCGAGCAGTTCTTTCGGGTGATGAAGAACCAAGGCTTCAAGATCGAGGACAGCCAGTTGCATCTGGCGGCACGGCTGGAAAAGCTCGTCGCCATCGCCGCCAAGGCCGCAGCAATCGTCCTCCAGCTCGTCCAAGCCCGCAGCGGCGGCGATCACCAGCCGGCAAGCCTGACCTTCACGGCAGCCGAGATCGATACCCTCGCCGCCCTCGAAAGCCGTTTCAAGGGCACAACCAAGCTGCAGTCCAATCCCCACTCTAAGGCCTCGCTGGCTTGGGCCGCCTGGATCATCGCCAAGCTCGGCGGCTGGAACGGCTACGCCTCGGCCAAGCCGCCGGGCCCAATCACCTTCTTCAACGGCCTCAAATACTTTCGAGCCGTCGCCGATGGATGGGCTTTGCGAGATATGTATATGCCCTAGCGTAAACGGGGCGAGGGGACGTGCACTGCGAGAGCGAAGTGGGACGGAGAGGTCGCGGCTATCCCCCTTCGCCCCGCGAGCGGGGAGAAGGTGGCGGCAGCCGGATGAGGGGCCGGTATCGGCGATCTCCCCGGCCGCGGCGATGCAATATCAGCGACGGCCAGCAAGGATGACCTCTTCGGCGTCTTCGACGTTCATGTCGAAGACCTTCCTGCCGATGTCGAAGCTGAAGCCGTTGCGGGCAAAAGCCGAAAGCTCTTTGGCCTTTCGCTTTTCGTCGAGCTCGACCCGGCGGAAGGGGCCGAAGGCGCGCTTGCGGGCAAATATCGCTGCGGCATAGAGATCGTCAGCCTCTTCAAGTGCAGCCTCGACCTTGTCGCTGGAGACGCCCTTGGAAGCAAGCTTCTGGGCGATCGCGCGCTTCGATTTACCGCCGCGCACGGCAGAGCGCGTGCTGATCTCCGCATAGGCGCTGTCGTCGAGCACCTTGTTGTCATAGGCAAATTTGACGGCGAAATCGGCAACGGCTTTGAGTTGCGCCGCGCTGATATCTTCGAATTTCTCCTTCGCCTTGCGGGTGATGGCGTCAAACAGCTGCTTTTCCGTCATCATCCGCCGCTCGAGGCGATAGATAGCGGAATTGCGCGCCCAGCTCAGCATGCGTGATGTCGGGAGGGATGGAACGGTCTCGTCGGTCATCGGCGGTGATCAGGCTTCCAGACCCTTGAGAACATTGGCGACGTTAAGGCCGATCTCCGGCACGCCGTAACCGCCCTCCATGCAGGCCAGCACCGGCAGGCCGGCGGAAGCGATCATCGCGCCCATGCGGGTGAAATCGTCGGAGGTGAGGCTGAAGAAAGAGATCGGGTCGCGCTCGAAGGTGTCGACGCCGAGCGCCACGACGATCGCCTCGGCGCCGAACGTCTTGATGCGGGTGAGCGCATCGGCAAGGGCCGAAGACCAGACATCCCAAGGCGTACCCGGCGGCATCGGATAGTTGCGGTTGGCGCCGGTACCCTCCCCCTCGCCTTCTTCATCGGCATGGCCGAGGAAATAGGGAAAGGCGTGCATGGGATCGCCATGCAGCGAGGCGGTGAAGAGATCGCCTCTGTGGTAGAAGAGATCCTGCGTGCCGTTGCCATGGTGGAAATCGACATCCAGCACCGCGACTTTCCTCGCGCCATGGTCGAGCAGCCGCTGCGCCGCGACGCCCGAATTGTTGATGAAGCAATAGCCGCCGAAGAGATCGATGCCTGCATGATGGCCGGGCGGGCGGCAGAGCGAAAAGGCGAAACGATTGCCTCGCGTCAGCCAGTCGGCGCCGGTGACGGCACAGCGCATGGAAGCGATCGCCGCCTCGTAGGAACCCTTGGTGATCGAGGTATCGGCGGCATTGGCGTAATGGCCGATCGCGCCGACGATATTGTCCGGCACGCGCTGGCTGGTGCGGCGAACGGCGAAGGAATTGGCGATCGCCTCGCCGGTGAAACCGGCCGCTACCCAGCGGTCCCAGACGGTGGCGAGAAAATCCAGATAGGCGGGATCATGCACTTTTCGAGCCGTTTCCAGCCCGTGCGCATCGGGCGCAACGACATCGGTAAAGCCCGCCTGCTTGACCGCTGCGAGAATCCATTCGGCGCGGAACGGCGCCTCGAAGGGCGCCACCAGCTGGCCGGCGTGCAGCTCCGTCTTGGCATCGCGCAGCTTGTGATCCTCGGAATAGATGACGCGCATTTCAGATCCTGCCCTTGATTGACAATGGAGATTTACACGGCTCGGCCCTGACAAAAAAACGGCGCGGGCTCTTGATCGTCTGGAATAATGACGCACTTTCGCCGGTGTTTTGAGAACGAGGAAAATTTCCGCATGAAAGTGCTGATGGTCGATGTCGACGGCGTGCTCATTCGTGGTCGCCCGACCGATGGCCTGCCTCTCTTCACCTATCTGGAGCGCGATCTCGGCCTGCGCCTCGACCTGCTGCAGCAGGAATTCTTCCAGACTCACTGGCGCGATATCATCATCGGCCACGCGGCGCTCGAGCCGAGGCTCGCCGGCGTTCTCGCAAAAATCGCACCCCATCTCCGCGCCGAAACGCTGATCGACTACTGGTTCGAAAACGATTCCCGACTCGATCTCAATCTGCTCGAGGAACTCGCTGCTCTCAGGCAAAGCGGCATCACCCTCTTGCTGGCGACCAACCAGGAGCATAGGCGGGCGCGTTACCTGATGGAGCAGATCGGCCTTAATGCGCATTTCGACGACATCATCTATTCCGCAGCGCTCGGGTACAGCAAACCTTCCCCCGATTTCTTCCGACTGGCGACCGAGCGGGCCGGGGTGCTGCCCGGCGAGATCGCCTTCATCGACGATATGGCCGAAAATATCGAGGCGGCGCGACAGTTCGGCTGGAATGCCGCGCAATGGACGACGGGCGCGACACTCGGTGGCACGCTTCCTGTCTTCGCCAGGCCGGCATGAGCGGGGCCGGCGCAATCAGGCGAGCCGCTTGTAGAACAGGGTGGTGGCGCAGAAGCCACCTTCCGGCCACAGCGCATAATCGGGAATGACGCCGACGCGCTGCCAGCCCAGGCGCGGATAGATCGCCTCGGCATCGCTGCCGGTTGCCGTGTCGAGCACGAGCAGGGTCTTGCCACGGCTTGCCGCCTCGCACTCGGCGGCATCCATCAGCAGCCGGGCGAGTCCCTTGCCGCGGGCCGAGCGGTGCACCAACAGCTTCTTCAGGTCGCCGCGATGCGGCTGGTTCGGCATCTGTGCGGCACCCACCTGCACCGTGCCGACGATCCTGCCGCCGAGTTCGGCGACCAGCAGCAGATTGGCGCCGGTGGCAACGGCATCGGCGACATCGCGCCAATAGGACTCGGCATCCTCAAGCCCATAGGGCTGCATGAAGCCGACGGAGGCGCCGCCAGCGACGCAATCGATAAGTATTTCCGAAAGAGCCGGAATGGCCGCGCGGGCTTCCTCGGCGGAAAGGCTGCGAATAGCAGGCATGCTGTTCTCCTGAAATGAATGCTGTTATCGGCCGCCGCGATCGAGCACGACGCAATAGCGTGCCGGCGCGTTGCCCGGATTGTGGAAGACATGGCCCTCGCCGACCGGCATGAAGAGGCAATCGCCCGGGCGCAGCCGGTAGACGGTCTCGCCCGCCGTCATCTCCAGCTCGCCGTCGAACAGCCAGATATGCTGCGTCATGCCATGGGCGCTCGCATGCGGGGGGAAGCTGACGTGGGCACCGGCGGGGAACTCGACCTCGACGATATCGACATCGGAAGCCGTGCCCGGGGGTGAAACAGACCGCCTGATATAACCGGTCTCCGGATCGCGCCAGACCTGTTGCTCCTGCCTCCGGGCAAGCGGCGAGGCCTGCCCCTCTTCCGCAAAGAAGGCCGACAGCGACAGGCCGAGCGCGGCGCAGATCCTTGCCAGCAGCGAGGCGGTCGGGCTCGCTTCCGCCCGCTCGATGCGCGAGATCATCGCCCGGCTGACGCCGGAAGCCGCAGCCAGATCATCGAGCGTCAGAGCCTTTTCCTGCCGCAGCGTGCGGATGCGGATGCCGATCGCCTGTTCGAGTTCCGGTTCCATTTTGCAGCCCCTTATTCCACTATAAGAGAAATACATCATCTGATGATGGAATCAAGTGCCTATGAAAAGCGGCAAAACGCGCCTTGCTTTCGCCGCTGCGCCGTCCATATATGGCGGCGTAATCCGAGGAGAGAACAATGGACGCCAGCACGCAGAGCACGGAACTGACGCGAAGCTTCACGGCTGCCGCCTGGGACAGGATCGCTCCGATCATGGCTGAAATCGAGGCCTTGCCGCTGCTGCAGCGCCTTTCGGACGGCACATTGCCGCCTGAGATTTTTCGGCATTACATCCTGCAGGATGCGCTCTACCTGAAGCATTATGCGCGATGCCTTGCGATCGTCGCGGCCAAGGCGCCCGACAATGCGCAGGTCCTGCGCTTCCTCGGTTCGGCGCAGAAGGCGATCACCGTCGAGCAGGGCCTGCATGCAGGCTTCCTCACCCAATTCGGCATCACCTCCGCCGACGTCACATCCGCCGAACCCTCGCCTGCCGGCTTTGCCTATACGAACTTCCTGCTCGCCACCGCCTATCACAGCTCCTACGCGGTGGCGCTGTCCTCGATCCTTCCCTGCTTCTGGATCTACTGGCATGTCGGCGAAGCGATCAAGAACCGGCCTGTTATCGAGGGCAATGCCTTCCAGGCCTGGATCAACACCTATGGCGATCCGCAATTTGCCGCCGGTGCCCGCGAAGTCATCGCGTTGACCGACATCGCCGCCCGCGCCGCATCGCCGGTTGAGCGGGCTCAAATGACCGATGTCTTCGTGCGCGCCTCGCAATATGAATGGATGTTCTGGGATTCGGCCTGGCGGCAGGAGACGTGGCCGGTCTGATAGGGCTCGGCACAGGACGTCATAGCGTAAACAGCGGGATAATTACCGCTTTGCGGCAGGGGGCGGCGCTGCTATATGGCGCGCATGAGCACCAATTCCACCACTCCGCTGTCCCATATCCGCAACTTTTCGATCGTGGCCCATATCGACCACGGCAAATCGACGCTGGCCGACCGGCTGATCCAGACGACGGGCGGCCTTGCCGAGCGCGAAATGTCCGAGCAGGTGCTCGACAATATGGATATCGAGCGCGAGCGCGGCATCACCATCAAGGCGCAGACCGTGCGCCTGCACTACCAGGCTAATAACGGCGAGAAATACATTCTCAACCTGATCGACACGCCCGGCCACGTCGACTTCGCCTATGAAGTCTCGCGGTCGCTGTCGGCCTGCGAGGGTTCGCTGCTTGTCGTCGACGCTAGCCAAGGCGTCGAAGCGCAGACGCTCGCCAACGTCTATCAGGCCATCGACAACAACCACGAGATCGTCACCGTCCTCAACAAGATCGACCTGCCGGCGGCCGAACCCGACCGCATCAAGGAACAGATCGAGGAAGTGATCGGCATCGATGCATCGGAAGCGGTGCTAATTTCGGCAAAGACCGGCCTCGGCATTCCCGACGTGCTGGAGGCGATCGTCCACAAGCTGCCGGCGCCGAAGAGCGCCGGCGGCGAGAAGGCGCCGCTGAAGGCGCTGCTCGTCGACAGCTGGTACGACGCCTATCTCGGCGTCATGGTTCTGGTGCGCGTCATCGACGGCGTGCTGACCAAGGGCCAGACGGTGCGGATGATGGGCACCGATGCGAAATACCAGGTGGAGCGCGTCGGCGTGCTGACGCCGAAGATGGTGAATATCGACAGCCTCGGCCCCGGCGAGATCGGCTTCATCACCGCCTCGATCAAGGAAGTGGCCGACACCCGCGTCGGCGATACGATCACCGAGGACAAGCGGCCGACGGCCCAGGCGCTGCCGGGCTTCAAGCCGGCGCAGCCGGTGGTGTTCTGCGGCCTGTTCCCGGTCGATGCCGCCGATTTCGAGGATCTGCGCGCCGCCATGGGCAAGCTTCGCCTCAACGACGCTTCCTTCTCGTTCGAAATGGAATCGTCCGCCGCTCTCGGCTTCGGCTTCCGCTGCGGCTTCCTCGGCCTGCTGCATCTCGAAATCATCCAGGAACGGCTGGAGCGCGAGTTCGACCTCGACCTCATCGCTACCGCGCCCTCGGTTGTCTACAAGATGTACATGACCGACGGCACGGAGCGCGAGCTGCACAACCCGGCCGACATGCCCGATGTCGTCAAGATCTCGGAAATCCACGAGCCGTGGATCCGCGCGACGATCCTGACGCCGGACGATTATCTCGGCGGCATCCTGAAGCTCTGCCAGGACCGGCGCGGCATCCAGATCGAACTCACCTATGTCGGCACGCGCGCGATGCTGACCTACGACCTGCCGCTCAACGAAGTCGTCTTCGATTTCTACGACCGGCTGAAGTCGATCTCGAAGGGCTATGCCTCCTTCGACTATACGCTGACCGACCATCGCGAGGGCAACCTCGTGAAGATGTCGATCCTCGTCAACGGCGAGCCGGTCGACGCGCTGTCGATGATGGTGCACCGGACGGCGGCCGAAAAGCGCGGCCGCGACATGTGCGAGAAGCTCAAGGAGCTGATCCCGAAGCACATGTTCAAGATCCCGATCCAGGCGGCGATCGGCGGCAACGTCATTGCCCGCGAGACGATCTCGGCGCTGCGCAAGGACGTGACCGCGAAATGCTACGGCGGCGACGCCACCCGCAAGCGCAAGCTGCTCGACAAGCAGAAGGCCGGCAAGAAGCGCATGCGCCAGTTCGGCAAGGTGGAGATTCCCCAGGAAGCCTTCATCGCAGCGTTGAAGATGGGCGACGAATAACGCTTTTCAATGGCATTTTATGCGCATATAATGTGCGCATAATTGAGGAGGTCGTTATGGCTCAGCAGACGAGAAAAGCAGCGAACCTGTCTCTTGACGAAGGCCTCGTCTCTCAGGCGCGCGAGCTCCAGATCAATATATCCCGTGCGGCGGAGGACGGCATCGCAAAGGCCATAAAGGCGGAGCGAGAGCGGCTTTGGCGCATCGAGAACGCTGAGGCTATTCGTCTGGAAAACGAATATGTTGAAAAGCACGGCTTGCCCTTCGCGAAATACCGTCAGTTTTAATGGCACGCTTTCACGTTTATCGCCTTAAAAGCGGAAATCTCCTGGCTATCGATCTTCAGGCCAATCTGCTTGACGATCTGCCTTCGCGCGTCATGGTTCCGCTGCATCCCGTGCAAGAACTGAGCTGGTCGATCTCGCGACTGAACCCACGCTTTCCTATTGAGGGTGAAACCTATGTCATGGCCACCCAGCGCATGGCATCGGTCCCGACCGTGGAAATTGGAAAAGTGGTGGCGGATCTTACCGCCGACAGCGATCGCATTATCGCTGCCGTCGATTTTGTCTTCCAGGGCTTCTGAGATCAACTCCCCGCCATATACTCCTTTACCAGCCCCTCATAGGCGTCCATCTCGGGCAGCGCCTCGTAGCTGTACACCGCGCCGGTGTCGGCGAAGGACAGCTTCTCGCTTGTCCATGTCTCGATGAAGGGCGTGAACCAGCTCGGATCGTCGAGCATGGTCACGCGCAGATTGACGAACCAGTCCATGCCTTCCGGCCGGGTGAACATCCAGCTCATGCAATGCGCGCAGAAGTAATGCTTCGTGGCGCCATGCAGACCGCCGATCACCGGGTCGCCTTGCGTCACCTCGAAGCCTTCGCTCGGGATGGCCGCACTCAGCGAATAGGCGCTTGACGTCATCTTCTGGCACCCCGTGCAATGACAGGCCATGGTGAGCAGCGGCGGGGCACTGATCTTCACCCGCACCCGACCGCAACGGCAGCCGCCTTCCATCGGTAAATTCAGTTCGCTCATGATTCCCTCCCGTTTTGCCCTCTCATCTAGCGGAATGATCGCTGCTGTCGAGATGGCAAGATCATCGCGGAATGGCGCTTTGCCGGCGTTAGAGCATTTCCGTTTTTCTCCGACTCCTGGAAATGCTCTATCTCTTTGTTTTCACGCAATTCCGGACGCAAAACCGCTACGCACTTTTGCTGGAATTGCTCTAGCGGATGCGGGCTGGATTGCCGACCACGGTTGCGCCGGCCGGCACATCCCTTGTTACCACCGCACCGGCGCCGACGATCGCACCGTCGCCGATGGTGATGCCGCCGAGAATGATGGCGCTGCCGCCGATCCAGACATCGCCGCCGATCGTGACCGGCCGGGCGATCTCGATGCCCGTGCTGCGCAATGCCGGGTCCTTGTGATGCTCGGCGCAATAGATCTGCACACCGGGGCCGAACATGCTGCGATCGCCGATCGTCACGCGGCCGGAATCGAGGATGGTGCAGCCTGCATTGAAATAGACGCGCTCGCCGAGAGTGATATTGATGCCATAGGAGCAGTGAAACGGTGCTTCGATGAAGATATCGGGCGCGGCCCGCGCAAAGAGCGCTCGCAGGGCCGGCGCGGCGGCGCCACGCTCATCCGGCGGCAACGTGTTATGCGCGTGGACGGCTAAGCGCGCCTGCCGGCGCAGGAGATCGAGCTCATCATCGAGGCAGCAATACCATTCGCCTGCCGCCATCTTTTCGCGTTCGCTCGCCGGCATCGCATCGCCTCTCACGCCGAGGCCTGCGACAGCATTTCGACCTCTTGCTGCTCGATCAGGCTGACCCAGGCACGCGCGATAGCAAGGCCTGCAGCATCGGCGGCTCCGGCATGTCTTGCCGCCAGTTCGGCACGGTTCTCCAGCCAGCCCGGCGCGATGCGCGCAATCGTATCGGGAAATTCGGCCGTCCATTGCGCGACGACCGCTGCATTGGCCTCGAAATGGAACTGGGTGCCATAGACGGCGCGGCCGATTCGGAAGGCCTGGTTTTCGGCGACAGGGCTCGAGGCGAGACACACCGCGCCTTCGGGCAACGAAAACGTATCGGCATGCCATTCGAAGATGGTGAATTCGCCGCCGAGCGCCGACAGCAGCGGATCGGCCCGGCCCTCGGCGGTGACGCCGATCCCGTGCCAGCCGAATTCGCGGGCGATTCCTAAGTGATTGTCGGCGCCATAGGCGCGGGCGAGGATCTGGCTACCGAGGCAGATGCCGAGCACCGCCTTGCCGGCATCGCCGAAGCGGCGCGTGAGCTGGACGAGTTCCGGCAGATAAGGGTGGGTTTCGTCGTCCAGCGCGCTCTGCTCGCCGCCGAGGACGACCAGCGCGTCATGGCCGGATATATCTTTCGGCAGCATGCCATCCTGCCAGACCCGGAACCACTCGATCTCCGCTCCCGCCTCGTCGAGGGCTGCGGCAAGCGCGCCGAGGCCGGTATTCCGCGTATTTTCGATCACTGCGACGCGCATAGGCTCTTCCTGGTATGGCCGACCACCGGAAGAGACCATGCGGAAGAGCGGCGCGCAAGACGCCAGAACAGGATTCAGGCTTTAGGCCGGTTCGGCCCAAAATCTGAATCCTGTTCCTAATTAATTAGAGCATGATGTCGCCCGAAAACCGCTCACACTTTTCGGCATCATGCTCTGGCGAGGCAATTGCGCCGGCGCGCGACAGGGCTTAAATCTCGGCAAACGAAAGGACATCGCCATGACCGAAAAAGCCCGCGTCACGATCCTCTACTGCACCCAGTGCAACTGGCTGCTGCGCGCCAGCTGGATGGCGCAGGAGCTGCTGCATACTTTTTCCGACAGTCTTGGCGAAGTGGCGCTGATTCCCGCCACCGGCGGCAATTTCGAGATCCGCGTCAATGGCGATCTGATCTGGGAGCGCAAGCGCGACGGCGGCTTTCCCGGGCCGAGGGAGCTGAAACAGCGGGTCCGCGACATCGTCGAGCCCGGTCGCGATCTCGGCCATGTCGACCGCGCCTCGCTCGAAAGTTGACCACGCGGCTCAGCGGTAGGGCGATCGGCAGGTCTTGTAGATGCCCTCATAAGTGAGGAAACGATCCGTCCGCGGATTGTAGGAGCGGTACTCGTTGCTGCACCAAGCGGCATGGCTATTCATGTCGCGCGGCTTCGGCTGCACCCTTTGCACCGGCGGCGGATCATAGGTCAGCTGCGGCGGCCCGGCAGCGCCCGGCCGATAATAGGTCGGCCCCGAGCCCCGCGGACGATAGTTCGGCTGGACATAGGCGGGGCGATGCCATTGCTGCGGCCCGAACCCGAAGCAGCCGCGAAAATCGCAGAGCGTCGATCCCGTATTAAGCGGCCCGATGCCCGGCTTGCCCAGCTTCAGCGAATCGGCCCCGGCGATGGCGGGTGACAAAACGGCCAAGAGACCGGCGAGCAGAAGCGTATGGGGAGCAAGCATGAGGCATTCCTTTCGGTATTTCCTCTATATAGGGCGTGCCAACGGGAGCGCTATGCCCACCCTTCGGCGCTCCCTTGCATGTGATTGGCTGCTTTTTCGCCAACTGTCAGAAAAACTTCAAAAACCCAGTTGACAGTCAGGGGCCACCCCCTTACATCGCTCTCCGTCGCCCAGATGGCGGAATTGGTAGACGCGCCAGCTTCAGGTGCTGGTACCCGAAAGGGTGTGGAGGTTCGAGTCCTCTTCTGGGCACCATTCCATTCTTGATCGCTACCAAGATCAAGGAGTTAAGCCTTTCCAAACTAAAGTTGCGCAGGTGCCTTGCAACAAAGGCCAGTCATGATGCGCGCAAAGGCTTGTTCGCTCGGTAGCTCCCAAGGTCCTCATTTCTGGACGCTTATTCCCGCCGCTCTTGATAGCTGGCCTGCATTGACTCACCCATCTCCAAATGCGAACATAAAGAGAACGCAATGGAGTCTTGCAATGATCCGATTCGCCACATCCGCAGCCAGCAAACCCGAGCCGTCAAAGGCACGCGAGGTGTCGGCCACCGAGCCGGCCATTGAAATGTCTCGCCCGAAGTCGGTCATTGAGCTAGCCGCTGCGGCGCCTACGGCTGGCCTGCTGCTGCCCAGCTCCGAGGCAGGCGAGCTCGGCTCCGATACTCTGCCGAAGACCGCCAAGCCACCACGCCGTGCGGCAACAAAACGTAAGCCTAAGGTCGCCGAGGCAGACGACACTCCACTCCAGCTTAGTCTGGAGGCTTAGCCGCAACCATCCGGCCAAGGTGTGGCGGCAGGGAATTCCCACCATGATCTATATATAGCACTTCGGAATTCCGAGATTGGCTGCGGCCTGGGCGGGCGTCATCGGACGGCGTCGACCCGAAGCGTTTACCGCACCGGCTGATAGTGGCCGCGGAGCGGAACTTTGCCACCCGTGGTAATCAAGCCATCGCGTTCGCAGACATAGATCAGCGTCGGCATGCCGCCGGAACGGAAGATTTCGTCATAACGGCGGCGGATCTGCACGGTTTCGGTGCGGCAGTTGTAAGATTCCTCCTCTTTCTTATCCGGCTGCGCCTTGACGCCGGGAAGACCCTTGTAGGGATAGAGGGGCCGAACGCCCGAATCGACGGATTTCGTCCAGTCGACGGCAAAGGCGAACGCCGGGGCGAGGCTCGACACGGCTACGAGCGATATCAGAAGCATCATCAACAGCCGCATGGGAACTCTCCTGCCGGCAATAACCCGTCCTTCCGATGTAGGAAAACCGACGACCGTCATCAAGCGGCTGCAGCGGGGGACTTCCTAAAATAACTTCTGATGACGGGATGGCTGAAGAGGCCGGCGAGGATCGCAAAGCCGGCGCCGAGGACGAAACCGGCGAGAAAACCGCCGATGACGCCGGCAATCAATAGAATCGTCTTTCCGGGACCGTCTCCCTTGACCGGCGGCTCGGCCGGCGAAATGACGCGAATGTTACTCTGATTGAAGTTCTGCTCCTCGCTCGTCTGGCTGGAGCGTTTCAGCACCGTCTCGTAGATATCGCGCGCCGCCGTCGCCTTGCGCTGCAATTCGTTCAATTCCACCTGCTTGTCCGACGAACTCGCCTGTAGCGCCTTCTGCACGGCAAGCTCCTTGGCGATGCTGTCCTCGGCGGCCTTTGCCTGCTCGTATTCGCCCCTTGCCGAGGTGGCGAGACGCTGCAATTCGCCCTTGATTTCGCCTGATATGCTCTGCAGCGAGGAGCGGGCCGCCTGCAGGCGCGGATGACGCGTGCCCATCTGGCTTTCGAGGCTGCCGACGGCGGCGGCCTGGGTGGCATATTGCTGACGCAGGCTGACGAGCGGCGAGGTGACGCCGCCTTCCGCCTGGTTGCCGGCGACGATGTCTTCGACGCGGAGATTGGCGACGGCATCGGCGCGGGCCTTCGCCTGGATGGTCTTTTCCTGTGCCGTCACCAGCATCGTGTTCAGCGAGACGAGCCGTTGGTCGGAGATCAGGTTCCCCTCGGTCGCGGCCATGTCGTTGTCGGCGCGGAAGGTTTCGACAGCCTGCTCGGCTTCCAGCACCTTCTGGCGCAGGTCGTTGAGCCGTCCGTCAAGTGTCGACGAGGTGTTTTCGTAGATGCCGTTCGAAGCGCTGTCCTCCTCCTCGGTGAAGGAGGTGACGACCTGGTTGGCAAGCCTTGCGGATTTTTCGGGATCGTTGGTCGTGGCAGCAAGCGAGACGACATAGGTGCTGGCCTCGCGGGTGATCACCAGCGCCTTCTGCAGAGTGCCGATTACGGCAGCGCCATCCGTCCGGCCGCCGGTGAATTCGGGATCCTGGTCGAGCTTCATGGCTTCGGCAACGCGGCGCAGCACATTGCCCGAAGTCAGGATCTGCACCTGGCTGTCGATCAGCGCCGAGATCATTTCCGGCGAGGGACCCGAAGATTGCGCGCTGGCATCGGCAAGGCCGATCTGGCGTGGGTCGAAATAGAGGCTGCTGACGGCGGTGAATTTCTGGGCGATGCGCGGCGCCACCGCCCCGCCGGCCACAGCTCCGAGAAGGGCCAGGCCCAGCACGACCAACCGCCGGCTCCAGATCGCGGCGATACTGGAGCGGAGGTCGAGAAGCGGGGCGCCAGGTGCCGACGCAGCATTCGACGGCGCGTCGACGACAGGCTGTTTTGGAGGAGGAGGCGCCAGCCGCTCATATTGGCGGGTTTCGGCAATGCTTGCCGGCGGCACGAAGGGTGGCGGCGCGGGTTCGGGCGATGGCCGGACGAAATCATCCGGACGGACGACAGGACTGCGCATGCGCACGCCTTCCGGCGCAGTCTGAGACGGCTCAAAACTGCGCCAGCCAGGGAGCCGGCTTACCCTGTTCCTGTCATACTGGTTCATACGCGCACTCGTGTCCCGCCCAGCGTGAAAGACTGAAGCCGAGGTGCCGATACTTTAGAAATTCTTAGCTAACGGACCGTTAAAATAACGTCAGCGACGCCGATGTTGCGATTTGCCGCGATAACGAGGATGGCCATGAGGACGATACGACATCTGACAGCGCTGCTGCTTGCGGCCGCTCTGATCCCGTCGCCGGCCTTTGCGACCGAGGCTCCCTGTTATCGCGGCGTCAATTTGTCCGGCGGCGAATATGGCGAGCGCGGCGGCATCTACGGCACCAACTACACCTATCCCGGCGAAGACACTATCGGCTATTTCGCCAAGAAGGGCATGACGATCATCCGGCTGCCCTTCCGCTGGGAGCGGCTGCAGCCGGCGCTCGGCGGACGGCTCGACGAGGACGAGCTCAAGCGGATCAAAGATACCATCGGCCTGATCCGCAAGCACGGCATGGCGGTTCTGCTCGACCCGCATAATTTCGGCTATTACGACAAGACCCAGGTCGGCACGGCGCCGGCGACGGATGCCGCCTTCGGTGATTTCTGGGCAAGGCTTGCCGTCGAATTCGCCAATCAGGACGGCGTTCTCTTCGGCCTGATGAACGAACCGCACGACATCAAGGCAACGGACTGGCTGGATGCCGCCAATGCCGCGATCCGCAGCATCCGCGCCGTTGGCGCGCGCAACCTCATCCTGGTGCCGGGCACGGCATGGAGCGGCGCGGGCAGCTGGGAAAAGGATGTGATCGGCGGCGCCAACGGCACGGTGATGCTCGGCGTGCGCGATCCGCTCGACTTCTACGCCTATGAGGTCCACCAGTATCTCGACGCCGATTCCTCCGGAACCCATCCGACCTGCGAAGGTGCAGGCGCCGCAGTCGAGGCAATCGCCAGCGTTACCGCCTGGCTGAAGCAGCACCACAAGCGCGGCTTCCTCGGCGAATTCGGCGCCTCCACCGACAAGGACTGCATGAGCGGATTGACCGAAATCTACGCCACCATGTCCGGAAATAGCGACGCCTGGCTCGGCTGGTCCTATTGGGCGGCGGGCGAATGGTGGCCGGCGGACGAGCCGTTCAACGTCCAGCCGCGCAAAGGCCCCGAGCGGCCGCAGATGCGGCTTCTTGCCGAGGCGGCAAAAGCCGATACCGGCACTTGCTCAGCCGTCAAGCCGGCGGGGAAATGAAAATGGCGGTCGTCGATCACAGGACAGCAACATTCGCTGTAGGCGCCACTGGAGCCGGCAACCGGCTCGGCGCCGCCCGCGAGGCATCGCGCACCGATCATACAGTGCTCTGGCTCGGCCTGCTCTCCGTGCTCTATAACGGCATTCTCGCCTTCATCAACCACAACGTCGTGCCGCTGTCGATGACGCATGTCGCCGCCAGCGAAGGCCTGATCATGGCGAGCGCCATCATCTATATCCTGCACAAGGGGATCTACGAGACCGACCTGCCGGCCTTCCTGTTCCTGCTGTTCACGCTCATCGTGACCATCTATGTCAGCGTGCTCAACCGCATGCTGTTCATCGATCACTTCCGCAACGTGCTGATCATCTTCTGCTTTACCGGGCTCGGCGGCTGGAGCAACGAGAAAACGATGAAGCTCGCCTTCCGCTGGGCAAGCCTTGCCGTCATGATCTTCCTGATCTTCGAGATCGTCAGCGTGCCGTTCTACGTCAGCATCGTCCACCCGTCCGATTATTTCGCCAATACGCGCGGGCTGCTGCCGCTGAGCTACAACACGACGGGCCTCTTTCAGAACGCGCTCGGCTTTCCCGAGCGCTTCTCCTTCGGCATCATCGACCATCGTTCCTCGTCGATCTTCCTCGAGCAGGTGTCGCTCGCCAATTTCTGCGGCGTGATCGCGGTCTACCTGATTTCGATGTGGGACAGACTCGGCCGCTGGGACCGGCTGCTGATGATCGGCACGGCCGTGCTGATCTTGGTGACGAACGACACGCGCACGATGCTGATCTTCTGCTTTGCCTGCATCGTCGGCTACTTCGTCTTTCCGAAGATCCCGAAGAATTTCAATCTGGCGCTGATGCCGCTGATCGTCGCCGCCGGCTTCCTCGTCTACGTGCTGAAACCCAATGCTACCGGCGACAATTTCACCGGCCGCATCAACCTGACGATGAAGAAGATTATGGAGCTCGATCCGCTCGCCATCCTTGGGCTTTCGGTCGACCGGGTGGCCGAATTCGCCGACAGCGGCTATGTTTACCTGATCTACGCCGCGACGATCTTCGGCGTCATCGCCTTATGGCTGTTCGTCTGCCTCTTTCCCGCCGGGCGCACGGCAGCACAGCGGCGCTGCGCCCATTCACTTTCTCTTTTCATTTTTCTGAATATGATGATCGGGGGAACTGCGGTCTTCTCGATGAAGATCGCCGGCCTCCTGTGGTTCGTCGTCGGATATATGCGCTTCCACGACAGCCCGCGCATCCGGCAGGGTCGTCCGGCAGATGTATTGAGTTGACCGCAGCGGCGCCTGTTCGCGCGAGCCCGAGGGAGCAAAACGCCCGATGCTTGTCCAGCTTCAATATCTGCGCGCCATCGCGGCGCTGATGGTCGTCTATTTCCACGCCATATTGCAGCTTGCCAAGGTCAATCCCGCGCTTGACGCCACCGCCTTCGTCTATGGCGAAACCGGCGTCGACATCTTCTTCGTCTTGAGCGGCTTCGTGATGTGGCTGACGACAAGCGGACGCGCCGTGAGCCCGGTCGATTTCGCCCGCCGGCGCATCAGGAGGATCGTGCCGCTCTATTGGCTGGCGACGCTGTTTTCGGCGACGGTGGCGCTGGTGGCCCCGTCATTGCTGAAATCGACGGTGTTCGACCTGCCGCATCTCGCAGCCTCGCTGTTCTTCCTGCCGTGGAGCAATCCCGCCGATCCCAGCACGATCACGCCGGTGGTCGTTCCGGGCTGGACGCTGAATTACGAAATGTTCTTCTACTTCGTCTTTGCGCTGCTATTGCCGCTTTCGGAAGTTCGGCGCATCCCGGCGATGTTTGCCGTCTTTGCCGTCATCCTGATCGCCTGCCGGCTGCTGCCGGAAACGACTGTGACCCGGTTCTACGGCGAACCGATCATGCTGGAATTCCTCGCCGGTGTCGTGCTCGGCTGGCTCTACGGGCAGAAGCTGCTGCTGCCGAGCCGCTGGGCCTGGGCGGCCCTTGCCATGGGCTTTGCCTTTCTTTTCATCAACGAGGCGCTGATGCCGCCGGAAAGCCGGTTCTATGCCTGGGGAATCCCGGCGATCTTCATCGTCTACGGCGCGATCTCCATCGATTTTTCCAGGCTGCCGGTTTTGGGATGGCTGAACTATCTCGGCGACTGCTCCTACAGCATCTATATCACCCACGCCTTCACGCTGGCCTTTCTCAGGGTCGCCGCCGATCGCCTGCCAATCGGCATCCTGCAGCAGCCGGTGCTCTTCGTGATCCTCTCGCTGGTGCTCTCGTCGATCGGCGGCGCGATCATCCATGAGATCACCTCGCCGCGCCGCAAGGTTGCGGTGGCGAGCCGGCCGCCGGCCTAAAACGCTCGAAGGCGAGATTACGCATCCAAGCGGCGCTGACGGTACAGTTTTTTGCGCAACTTCTCCTAAGCTTGAGACTGAGCAATGAGAGAACTTGCGCAAAAATGATGGTTTCTCTTGCAATTTGTCGCATGAATGAAAGTGCGCCGGCCTATTCGCGGCCCGGGCTTTGATCTAAGCACAGCGGCGGCCTTGGAGAGGGAAGAGGGAAGACATGACAAGTTACGTATTGACGGTATCCTGCAAGTCGACGCGCGGCATCGTGGCGGCGATTTCGAGCTATCTGGCCGACAAGGGCTGCAACATCGTCGACAGCTCGCAGTTCGACGATCTCGACACCGGCAGGTTCTTCACACGGGTGAGCTTCATCTCCGAGGAAGGCGTGCCGCTTGCCGAACTCAAGGAAGGCTTCGAGCCGATCTGCAAGCGGTTTGCCATGGATGCCGAGATCCATGACGGCAACGCCCGCATGAAGGTGCTGCTGATGGTGTCGCGCTTCGGCCATTGCCTCAACGACCTGCTCTACCGCTGGAAGATCGGCGCCCTGCCGATCGACATCGTCGGCGTCGTCTCCAACCATTTCGATTACCAGAAGGTCGTGGTCAACCACGACATCCCCTTCCACCACATCAAGGTGACGAAGGAGAACAAGCTGCAGGCCGAAGGCCAGATCATGGATATCGTCGAACAGACCGGCACGGAGCTGATCGTACTGGCGCGCTACATGCAGGTGCTTTCGGATGCGATGTGCCAAAAGATGTCTGGCCGGATCATCAATATCCATCATTCCTTCCTGCCGAGCTTCAAGGGCGCCAACCCTTACAAGCAGGCCTATCAACGCGGCGTGAAGCTGATCGGCGCGACGGCGCATTACGTCACCGCCGATCTCGACGAAGGCCCGATCATCGAGCAGGACACGGCGCGCATCACCCATGCGCAGTCGCCCGACGACTATGTCTCGATCGGCCGCGACGTCGAAAGCCAGGTGCTGGCGCGGGCCATCCATGCCCATATCCATCACCGCACCTTCCTGAACGGCAACCGCACCGTGGTCTTCCCGGCAAGCCCCGGCGGTTACGCCTCCGAACGCATGGGTTGAGCGTCGCCTAGACCCTGCATCTCTTTTGCTGGCGAATGACAATCTCCCGTTGCCTGCCAGCGGCAAGTACTCGATTATCTCCTTCAATAGGTAATCGAATCATGCAGCGGAGGGGTGCCATGACCGACGAGGCGCTTGTTGATCGCATGGCGCTGCCGCGTCCCGACGTCACCGCCAGCGACGCGGAAGAGATCCTCCTTGCTCATTACAGCCTCTCCGGCACGCTTACCGAACTCGGCAGCCAGCAGGATCGAAACTATCGCGTCGATAGCGATCGTGGCCGCTACGTCCTGAAGATCTGCCATGCAGCCTACGAGATCCGCGAGCTCGAAGCACAGAATGCGGCGATCCATCACCTCAAAAGCAGGCAAGATGCGCCGCGCGTTCCGCAGGTGATCCGCAGCAATGAGGGGCGGGAGATCGTCGTCCTTACCGTGCGTGGGCAGGGCTATCAGGTCCGGCTGCTGGAATATCTGGAAGGCCAGGGGCTGACGGAGCTGACCTATCTGGCGCCGGCTTCCGTTGCAGCCCTCGGCGCGCTCTGCGCCAGGCTGGCGCGGGCGCTTGCCGATTTCGACCATCCCGGTCTCGACCGCAGCCTGCAATGGGATCTCAGGCGCGCCGGGCCGGTCGCGGTGCAGCTGCTGTCCGCGATCACCGATAGTGCGGCACGCGACCGGATCGCCAAGACCATGGTGATGGCCATTCGCCGCATCCAGCCGTTGGCGCCATCGCTTCGGCTGCAGGCCGTGCATCATGACGTCACCGGCGACAATGTCGTCGGCCACCGCGACGCCCGTGGCCATACCATTCCCGACGGGGTGATCGATTTCGGCGATATCATCCGCGGCTGGCTGGTCGGCGACCTCGCCGTTACATGCGCTTCGCTGCTGCATCAGGCGGATGGCGACCCTTTTCATATCCTGCCGGCCGTCACCGCCTATCAGGCGATCTATCCGCTGACCGGCGAGGAGCTGAAGGCGCTCTGGCCGTTGACCGTCGCACGCGCGGTCATTCTGGTTGCCAGCAGCGAGCAGCAGATTTCGGTCGATCCGGATAATGACTATGTCCGCGGCAATCTCGAGCACGAGCGGGCGATCTTCGATACGGCGATGTCCGTTCCCTTCGAACTCATGGAAGCCGCGATCCTCAGGGCGGCCGGCGCAAATGTCGCCGCCCCGGAAGCATCGGGTTGGCTGCCGTTGCTGCCGGACATCGATCCCGCCGGGATCGCCTATGTCGATCTTGGGGTGCGGAGCCCGCATTTTTCCGCCGGCAACTGGCTAAATGCCGACATGGACTGGCGGCTGCTTGCCCGTGTGGCAACCGAAAACGGCACGGCAGCGACGCGCTACGGCGAATATCGGCTTTCCCGTGCGGGAACCGCGAAGGGACAGGCGACCTGCGCCCTGCATGTCGACATATGCCTTGCCGCAGGCAGCGCGATTGCAGCGCCCTTTGCCGGCCGTATCGCCTGGAAGGACCAGCATCTGACGCTCGCCAGCGGCGGCATGACCCTGCATCTCGATGGGCTCGACCTGTCGGTCGAGGATGGAGCCCAGATTGCCGCCGGCGATCCGCTTGGCACGGTTACCGGAGAGGCGTCGTCGCTCGGCGGGCTGCGCGTCCAGCTTTGCAGCGTCGCCGGTCTCGAACCGCCGCTCTTTTCCACACCCCGCGCGGCGGCGGCCTGGTCGGTGCTCTGCCCTTCGCCCTCGCTGCTTCTCAGCCCGCAAGCGGATGCGCCGCAACCTGATACCGCCGCGCTCTTCGCCAGGCGGCGGGCGCATCTCGCGAGGCCGCAGAAGAACTATTACGCGGCGCCGCCGCAGATCGAACGCGGCTGGAAGGAGCATTTGTTCGATGTCGAAGGCCGCGCCTATCTCGACATGGTCAACAACGTCACCACCCTCGGCCACGGCCATCCCAGGTTCGCGGCAGCAATCCACGCCCAATGGCTGCGGCTCAACACGAATTCGCGCTTCCACTATGCCGCAATCACCGAATTTTCCGAACGCCTCGCCGCCTTGGCGCCGGACGGGCTCGACGCGGTCTTCCTGGTCAACAGCGGCTCGGAGGCGAACGATCTGGCGCTACGGCTGGCGCAAGCCCATAGCGGCGCGCGCAACATGCTCTGCCTGCTCGAAGCCTATCATGGCTGGTCGGCGGCAAGCGATGCCGTCTCGACCTCGATCGCCGACAATCCAAAGGCACTGACCACCCGGCCGGACTGGGTGCATACCGTCGTTTCGCCGAACACCTATCGCGGCGACTTCCGTGGTCCCGATACGGCAGCGGATTATCTCGGCATGGCGACGCCGGTGCTGGAGGCAATTGATGCTGCGAGCGAAGGCCTTGCGGGCTTCATCTGCGAATCGGTCTACGGCAATGCCGGTGGCATCCCGCTGCCGGACGGTTATCTCAGGGAAATCTATGCGCAGGTGCGCGCCCGTGGTGGCCTCTGCATCGCCGATGAGGTGCAGGTCGGCTATGCCAGGCTCGGGCATTATTTCTGGGGCTTCGAGCAGCAAGGGGTCGTGCCCGATATCATCACCGTCGCCAAGGGCATGGGCAACGGCCATCCGCTCGGCGCCGTCATCACCACGCGGGAGATTGCGCAATCGCTGGAGAAGGAGGGCACTTTCTTTTCCTCCACCGGCGGCAGCCCGGTCAGCTGCATCGCCGGCATGACGGTGCTCGACCTCATGGCCGAGGAAAAGCTGCAGGAAAATGCCCGGACGGTCGGCGATCATCTGAAGGCGCGGCTCGCCGCGCTGATCGACCGCCATCCGATTGCGGGCTCCGTGCACGGCATAGGCCTCTATCTCGGCCTCGAATTCGTCCGCGACAGAACGACGCTGGAGCCGGCGACCGAAGAGACGGCTGCCATCTGCGACCGGCTTCTCGAACTCGGCGTCATCATGCAGCCGACCGGCGATCACCAGAATGTGCTGAAGATCAAACCGCCACTCTGCATCAGCATCGACAGCGCGGATTTCTTCGCGGACATGCTGGAGAAGGTACTCGAAGAGGGCTGGTGACACAGGGCTTCCGGCATTAACCAAATCGGTCATTTCGAGGCATGTCGATTTTTAATGAAACAGGCCATTGCTTGATACGGCAAGGCTTCCTATGTCTGCCGCGGTGATCGATCGAACTTCCGATTCTGTCATGCGAATTTAACGAAAGACTGATATGTTTCTTTCTGTAAGTTCGGACTGCGACGGAATGAATTTTTTCGGATCGTCGATATTTTGACACGTTTCGGAATATGTTTCTGACAGGCTATAGGGTAATCTCTACCAAGTTAGTAGATTATCGAAGACAGCCTTCACCGATTCCGGGCTCTACCCGGGACCTCTCAAGTGCAACGCCAACATAAGGAACGAGCATGATAGACATCGATATTCTCGCCGATCTCCTTGGGCGATCTGTGCTTGGCAATGACCGTCCGGGCGCCCTCTCCCGCCCGAACTGTCGAATGTGACGTTCGTCCTCCTTTCAACGGTACCAGACAAGTCAATTCGCCATGGCTGCGCATGTTGCGCGGCAGGAGTTCTATCTATGAAGAAGCAAGTTATCGAATACGCAGGCGTTCCCGTCGGGATCGTCATTCCCGATGAAGATCGGCTGAAGTTCATCGCCGTGAAATTTCATGTCCACGACCTCGACGAGCAGCGCTTCGGCTCGCCGGACGAGGTGCGGCTGGCTATCCATGACCTGATGACCCGCCGTCATCCGAAGCCGCTTCATGCCTGAGGACATGAGGCCGCAATCAGCATTCACGGCTTTTCGTAATGTCCGACCGGTCCCGCCAAATGGGGCCGGTCTTGTTTTTTGAGGGCATTACAGCGCCGCGCGTCTTTATCAGACGCGCAAAGGACGCTGTAACGCTTTGAATTTCTGCATAATTTGATCCTTAAATCGATTCCGATTTAAGGAATTATGCAGTACAGTCCTACCGGCCGCCTTTCCGTGATAAGGATCCGCCCTTGCCCGATCTTCTGAACCTCATTACCGACATCGAAGGCGTTTCCGTCGGCCATGCGACCGACCTTGCGCTCGGTTCCGGTGTCACGGTCATCGTCTTCGACGAACCGGCCGTCGCATCCGGCACCGTGCTCGGCGGCGCGCCCGGCGGGCGCGACACCGCCCTGCTCGATCCGTCGATGACCGTCAATGCCGTGGATGCCTTCGTGCTCTCCGGCGGCTCTGCCTTCGGGCTGGATGCCGCCGGCGGCGTGCAGGCGGGCCTGCGCGAACTCGGCCGCGGCTTTGCAGTCGGGTCGGTGCGTATTCCGATTGTGCCGCAGGCAATCCTGATGGACCTGCTGAACGGCGGCGACAAGGATTGGGGCCTTCACTCGCCTTATCGCGACATGGGCTATGCGGCGTTGAAGGCGGCCGCCAAGGGCGCATTCGCGCTCGGCACGACAGGCGCCGGCACAGGGGCGACGACGGCCACCGTCAAGGGCGGGCTTGGCTCAGCCAGCGCCGTCAGCAGCGCCGGGCACCGCGTCGCGGCAATCGTCGCCGTCAATGCGCTCGGCTCGGCGACGATCGGCGACGGGCCACATTTCTGGGCGGCGCCTTTCGAGAAAGACGCGGAATTCGGCGGGCTCGGCATGCCTGATGTGACCGACCACCGGATGCGGCTCAAGGGCATGAACACCCCGGCGACGACGATCGGCGCTGTCGTGACCGATGCGCAGCTGACGAAGGCCGAAGCGCATCGGCTTTCGCTCGCCGGCCATGACGGCCTCGCCCGGGCACTGCTGCCGGCGCACCTGCCGCTCGACGGCGACACCGTCTTTGCCGCTTCGACGGCCAAGCATCGAAGAGACGATATGGCGAGCCTGATGGAGCTTTGCCATCTCGCGACTATCGTCATGGCGCGGGCGATCGCCCGAGGGGTCTACGCGGCGACCGCGCTGCCGGCCGAGGACGCGCAAAAGGCTTGGCGCGACCGCTATGCGAGCAGCGGCTGATTGAATAGGGTCAGACTCTCTACAGATCCAATATGCCGAATGGCGGAGAGACGTGAATGCAGATCCGGGCGCTGATGTATTTCGACGAGTTGGTCAGGACCAATTCGATGCGCCAGGCGGCCGAGAATCTCAATGTCGCGCCGACGGCGATCAGCCGGCAGATCGAGAACCTCGAATATCATTTCGGTGCGCCGCTCGTCGAACGCAGCGCCCGCGGCGTCAAGCTGACGGCCGCCGGCGAGTTGCTTGCCGCCCGCGCCGGCCGGACGCTGCGCGAACTCGATCACGTACAGCAGCTGATCGAAGACTTGAAGGGCCTGCAGCGCGGCCGCGTCAGCATCTATGCCAATGGCGCGACCGTCGCCAATCTGCTGGCGCCGGCGCTCGCCGAATTCAGCCTGAAATATCCGAAGCTGCGCTTTGCCGTGACGATCACCAGCGCGCGGCAGGCGGTCGACGCCGTCAACAGCGCCGAGGCGGATATTGCGGTGACGCTGTTTGCGCCTCCTATGTCCGGCACCAAGGTGCGGCTGCGCTCCGAGATCGCCTATGACCTCATCACCACGCCGCAGCATCCGGCCGCTGCGCATGCCGAGATCCCGCTGAGGACGCTCGCCGACTACGCCTTGGCACTGCCGGATCAATCCTTCGGCTTCCGCCAGGCCTTCGACGCGCTGCTCGAGAAGGAGGGGCTGAGCCTCGATCCCGTCTTCGTCACCAGCTCTCTCGAAATGCTGAAGGAACTGGTGCTCAGAGGGGCTGCCGCAACGCTGCTGCCGGCGTTGACTGTTCGCCGTGAGATTGAAGCGCGTCAGCTCCTTGCCATTCCGCTCGCCGGCAAGACCGGCATCCGCACCCATGTCGATCTTTGCGTGGCGCCGGACCGGCAGCTGTCCTACGCGGCGACGAAACTCCTCGACTTCATCGAGAGGTTCATGCGCGAGCGCACCAACCGCCGGGCCGAGACGAAAGACTGACGCTTCGAGCTTGCATTGCCCGCAGATTTACGGTGTAGCTTTTTTGGCTACACTGAGGACACAAAATCGTCATTGTGTGTGCACCGGCATAGTGTCACTCTCCTCGCAAAAGGTCTTCGTCATCGACGCGCGGCCAGATAAGGGAACATGATGACCAAGCTTTCGTTTGCGCCTTCAGCGCGTTTCTTCAGGCGGCTTTCGCTCGGTGCCGCGCTTTCGGCCGGCCTGGTGATGACGGCGATGACGCCGGCCGAGGCGGCGAAGACCACGCTCAATCTCGGCATGAGCGTCGAGCCGACCGGTCTCGACCCGACGATCGCAGCACCGGTCGCGATCGGCCAAGTGACCTGGCAGAGCGTGTTCGAGGGGCTGGTGACGATCGACCAGGCCGGCAAGATCCAGCCGCAACTGGCGAAAAGCTGGGAAATCTCGCCCGATGGCCTGACCTATACGTTCAAGCTGCAGACCGGCGTCAAATTCCATGACGGCGAGGCCTTCGATGCCGCGAGCGCCAAGTTTTCGCTGGACCGCGCCCGCGGCGCCGATTCGGTTAATCCGCAGAAACGCTTCTTCGCCTCGATCGCCTCGATCGACACGCCTGATGCCGAAACGCTGGTGCTGCATCTCTCGGCACCGACCGGCAGCCTGGTCTACTGGCTCGGCTGGCCGGCCTCAGTGATGGTCGCACCGAAGACGGCTGCCGACGACAAGACGACGCCAGTGGGCACCGGTCCGTTCAAATTCGCCAGCTGGGCGAAGGGCGACAAGGTCGAACTCACCAGGAATGCCGATTATTGGAACAAGGATGCGGCCGCCAAACTCGACACGGTGACCTTCCGCTTCATCGCCGATCCGCAGGCGCAGGCGGCTGCGCTGAAATCCGGCGATCTCGATGCCTTCCCGGAATTTGCCGCACCTGAGCTGATGAGTTCCTTCGACGGTGATGCGAGGCTCGTCACCAGGATCGGCAATACCGAGCTCAAGGTCGTTGCCGGCATGAACACTGCCAAGAAGCCTTTCGACGACAAACGCGTCCGCCAGGCGCTGATGATGGCGATTGACCGCAAGACGGTGATCGACGGCGCGTGGTCCGGCCTCGGCATGCCGATCGGCAGCCATTACACGCCGAACGATCCGGGCTATCAGGACATGACCAATGTGCTGCCCTACGACGTCGAGAAGGCGAAGGCGCTGCTCGCCGAAGCCGGCTACCCCAACGGCTTTACCTTTACGATCAAATCGCCGCAGATGGCCTATGCGCCGCGCAGCGCCCAGGTGATGCAGGCGATGTTTGCCGAGATCGGCGTGACGATGAATATCGAGCCGACCGAATTTCCGGCGAAGTGGGTCCAGGACATCATGAAGGACCGCAACTTCGACATGACGATCGTTGCCCATGCCGAACCGCTCGACATCGACATCTATTCCCGCGATCCCTATTATTTCAATTACAAGAACCCTGCTTTCAACGCGCTGATGAAGAAGGTCCAGGAGACCGCCGATCCCGCCGCGCAGAATGCGATCTACGGCGAAGCGCAGAAGATCCTCGCCGAGGACGTGCCGGCGCTCTACCTCTTCGTCATGCCGAAACTCGGCGTCTGGGATAGCAAGCTGAAGGGCCTGTGGGAGAACGAGCCGATCCCTTCCAACGTGCTGTCTGGTGTTTCCTGGGACGAGTGAGCGAACAGGTCAGGCGGGATGCGATGAGGTGATGGCCTTGGAGAAATCCGACATGCATTTAGCCGATATGACGCACAGCCCTCTCCTTCCTCACAAGTCAGTTCAGTTCGGGCCGACATTGTTTGGTTTCGCTGGCGGATGGCATTCCTGGTGCGGGCGCCTGCGTCATGAATAGCTCCTTCCGCCCGCCCCACCCTCCGTCATGCTCGGCCTTGAGCCGAGCATCCACACCGCATCCATCAGCAGCAATGGCATGGATCCCAGGCTCAAGGCCTGGGATGACGGAGAGTGGAGTTGCCAGAACGGCGAGCGGACCTATCATATGATCCCAATCCTCGCCCGCCGCTTCACCGGTCTCCTCGTCACACTGATCGTCGTCTCGCTGCTGATCTTCACCGTCATGGACCTTCTGCCCGGCGATCCCGCCTCGATCATGCTCGGCACCTCGGCGACACCGGAAACGCTTGCCGCGCTGCGCCACGATCTCGGGCTCGATCAACCGCTGCTGCTGCGTTACGGGCAATGGTTGACCGGCGTGCTCTCCGGCAATCTCGGCAATTCGCTAACCTATGGCGTACCGGTCGCGGGGTTGATCATCGAGCGGCTAGCGGTAACGCTGCCGCTGGCGCTGATGGCGATCGCGCTTTCGGTGGCGATTGCCTTGCCGCTCGGCGTGCTGGCCGCCTCGCGCCGCGGCGGCATCTTCGACATCATCGGAACCCTTTTTTCGCAGATCAGCATTGCGATGCCCGCCTTCTGGGTGGCGCTGCTGTTGATCATTCTGTTTTCGACGATGCTCGGGCTGATGCCGGCTGGCGGCTTCCCGGGCTGGAGTGCCGGCCTGCTGCCGGCGCTGCAGGCGCTGGTTATGCCCGCTGTCGCGCTGGCGATGCCGCAGGCGGGCGTGTTGACGCGGGTGGCGCGCTCGGCGGTGCTCGACACGATGCATGAGGATTTTGCCCGCACTGCCGTCGCCAAGGGACTGTCACGCAGTGCGGTGCTGTGGCGCCATATCGTGCCGAATGCGATGATCCCGATCCTGACGATGATCGGGCTGCAATTCACCTTTCTCGTCGCCGGCGCGGTGCTGGTGGAAAACGTCTTCAACCTGCCCGGCCTCGGGCGGCTCGCGCTACAGGCGCTCTCCCAGCGCGACGTCATCGTCATGCAGGACGTCGTGCTGTTCTTCGCAGGCCTGGTCATCGTGATGAATTTCATTGTCGATCTCTCCTATCTGGCGATCGATCCCAGGATGAGAAAGGCGGCCTGAACCATGGTACCGATTGCATCCCCCGCGATCGCCGGCCGCCATCGAGTCTTTAGACTTAGCCGGCGAATGAACTTGATTGCTGGGACTGTCATCATCGGCCTGCTGGTCGCCGTTGCGCTGCTGTCGCTCGTCTGGACGCCGCTGCCGCCGGCGAAAATGCAGATCATCCACAAATTGCAGCCGCCGCTTGCCTTCGGTCTGCTCGGCACGGACCAGTTCGGCCGCGATGTGCTTTCGATGCTGATGGCGGGCTGCTGGAATTCGCTGTCGATCGCCATCACCGCGGTGATGATCGGCGGGGCGCTAGGCTCGATCGCCGGCATTTCGGCGGCGGCGATCCGCGGTCCGTTCGAAGCACTGCTGATGCGCATCTGCGACGTCATCTTCGCGCTTCCACCGATCCTGTCCGCCATGATGCTCGGCGCCTTTCTCCGGCCAGGGCGGTTCACCGCGATCACCGCGATTGCCGTCTTCATGATCCCGGTCTTTGCCCGGGTGACGCTTGCGACCTCGCTGCAGGCCTGGAGCCGCGACTATGTGACGGCGGCGCGCGCGATCGGTAATACGCGACTGACCATTTCGCTGCGCCATGTGCTGCCGAATATCATGAGCCAGATCATCGTGCATGGCGCGATCCAGCTGGGGCTGGCAATCCTCACCGAAGCGGGTCTCAGCTTCCTCGGGCTTGGCATAGCGCCGCCGGCGCCGACCTGGGGCCGGATGCTTGCCGATGCGCAAACCTATCTGGCGCTCGCCCCCTGGCTGGCGATCCTGCCCGGTCTTGCCATCGCGCTCACCGTCTTCGGCTTCAACATGCTCGGCGACGGTTTGCGCGATCTGCTCGATCCGCGCGAGGCGAGCCGCTGATGTCCTCCCAAGACGAAAAGCCCGAAAGACCATGCCATGACCGAAACCGACCTTACCATTCGCGAACTCAGTCAGCACTTCGCCGATAAAAGCCTCTCCCCCCTCGAATACTGGCTTTCCCTCGAAGACCATATCGCGGCCTGGGAGCCTTCGATTTCGGCACTCTACCTCTACGATCCGGAATCGGCGCGCGCCCAGGCGAAAGCGTCGACGGAGCGCTGGGCGAAGGGAGAAACGCTTGGCGCCCTGGACGGCATCCCGGTAACGCTGAAAGAGCTGATCGCCACGAAGGGCCAGCCGGTTCCGCTCGGCACGAGGGCAGTGGAACTGAAGCCGGCAGAGGCCGACGCACCGGCCGCGGCCCGACTGCGGGAAGACGGCGCGGTGATCTTCGCCAAGACCACCTGCCCCGATTACGGCATGCTTTCCTCCGGGCTTTCGAGCTTTCATCCTCTCAGCCGCAATCCCTGGAACACCACGCAAAATCCCGGCGGATCGAGCGCCGGGGCTTCCGCAGCGGCGGCCGCCGCCTACGGACCGCTGCATATCGGCACCGATATCGGCGGCTCGGTGCGCCTTCCCGCCGGTTGGACCGGCATCTTCGGTTTCAAGCCGAGCCACGGGCGCATTCCAGCCGATCCCTATTATGTCGGGCGCTGCGTCGGGCCGATGGCGCGCACGGTCGAGGATGCGGCCTTTTCGATGGCGACGCTGTCGCGCCCGGACTGGCGCGACGGCACCAGCCTGCCGCCGAACGATTTCAACTGGATGGATCTCGACATCGACGTGTCGGGCTTGAAGATCGGGCTGATGCTCGATGCCGGCTGCGGGCTTGCGGTGGACGACGAGATCAGGGTCGCGGTCGAAGCGGCGGCGCAACATTTCGAGAAGGCCGGCGCCACCATTATATCAGTGCAGCCGGTGCTGACGCGCGCGATGCTGGATGGCCTCGACAATTTCTGGCGGTCCCGGTTCTGGGGCGATATCGCGGACCTCGACGAAGAACGGCGCGACAGCATCCTGCCTTATATCAGGGATTGGGCGATGGGCGGCGCCGACATCAGCGGTGTCGATGCGGTCAAGGGCTTCAATCAGACGATCGAGATGCGCAAGAGCTGCGGACGGCTGTTCACCGAGGTCGACGCCGTGCTTTCGCCGACCAATCCGATCATCTCCTATCCGGCCGAATGGGCATCGCCGACCAACGATCCGGCCCTGCCGTTCGAGCACATCGGTTTCACGGTGCCGTGGAACATGTCTGAGCAGCCGGCTGCTTCGATCAATTGCGGTTTCTCCCGATCGGGCATGCCGATCGGCCTGCAGATCGTCGGGCCGCGTTTCGATGATCTGCGGGTGCTGAGACTGTCGAAAGCCTTCGAGGACTGGACGGGCGGGGTAAGATCCTGGCCGCGGCCGACTACAGCGCCGCGCGTCTTTTCGGACGCGCAAAGGACGCTGTAGCACTTTGAATGGCTGCATAATTTTGTCCTTAAATCGATTCCGATTTAAGGAATTATGCAGTCAGCTGATCAGCTGATCGGGCGGCGATAGCCGGTCGGTTGCTCGTAGAGCCAGCCGATGCGCTCGACCGCGGCCGCGAAATTCTCGCGCGCCACCGTCATGCTGTGGCCATTGGCATGGAGGATCGTTTCCGGATCCTCGAAGACGGCGACATGGCCCTTCCAGAATACCAGGTCGCCACGGCGGATTTCGGATCGGTCGATCGGCTGGCCGAGGCCGGCCGCCTGCAGGTCGGTATCGCGCGGCGCAGCTCTGCCCGTCATCAGCATCGCCAGTTGGACAAGGCCGGAGCAATCGATGCCGAGGCCGGAGCGCCCGCCCCAGAGATAGGGCGTTTCCAGGAAACGGGCTGCGATCTCCACGTAATCGGCGCCATCGAGGGCACCGATCGGCTGGACGTGCTTGGCGAAGATTGCCGTTCCGTCATCGAGGACGACGTAGCGATTGCCCCGCGCTTCCGCCTCGCCGGCGACATGAACGCGGCTTCCCATCGACACGATGGCCTGGTAGGGCTTGCGCAGTTCCGGTTCCGGATAGACGAAGCTGCGTTGCACGGTGACGATATGGGTCGGCGCCGGCTTGCCTTCCAAGAGCGCATCTGCCGCGACATAACCGACATAGCCGTCCGAGGCGGCTTTCACCCAGCACCAGCCGTCGGCGCGATCGAAAACCGTCACGTCCTCGCCGAGAAGCAGCTCCGTATCGATGCCGCGCGCAAGATTCGGTTCAGGGCGTAAACCCACGACGGGAACGGCAACACGGGCCGGCGCGCCTTCCACGAAGCGCAACGCCTCGACCTTGCCCTCAAGCCTCGCTTCCGCGAGATCTGGTCTATAGGCATGCAGGCGGCGGTCGAGCATCGTCATTCGCATTCCTTTCAGATCGGCAGTCGGCGCGCCTGATCTCGGATGAGATCGCCGAGCTTTTCCAGGTAGAGCGCGCCGCCGACGGTACGCTTGATGATCACGTTGCGCCGGTCGGCATCGTCACGCACACGATCGACCAGGCCCATCTCGCCCATCGTATCCAAGGCGCGGGTAATGACCGGCTTGGTGACTTCAAGCGTGGCGGCAAGCCCGCGCACGGTGTGCGGCGGCGGCACCAGATAAATATGCAGCAGGATCGCCATCTGGCGCAACGTCAAATCGCGGTCATCGTGGCGGACCTGATCGAGCGCCGCGCCATGCCAGAGCCCCAGCGCCTGCGAGGCGGTCAGTTCGATCGGCACGGCCCCTCCGGAAGATCGTTACGCTAACGTTTCATTTTCCGGCAGTTGCCATGCACATGCAAGGGGCGCTGGAAATTGCCGCCCGGCAGGGTGAATAAAATTTTAACGATCGATAGCGAGGCGCAGCGCGTGAACACGCGGCGCGCCTCAACACTTTTTGCGTATGGGCTCAGCGCAGGCTTTCGCGGATATGGTGAAAGAGCGCGCGGATCGCCTGTGCCTCGCCGCCGCCCGGCGAATGCGGCCGTTCGGACGGAGCCCAGCCGAAGATATCGAAATGCACCCAGCTCTTCGCCTTGCTGACGAAACGCTTGAGGAAGAGGGCCGCAGTGATCGCACCCGCCATGCCGCCGGCGGGTGCGTTGGTAAGGTCGGCGAACTTGGTGCGGATGTCCTTTTCGTAGCCGGAATAGAGCGGCAGGCGCCAGAGCGGATCGTCGGTTTCCAGGCTCGCTTCGGTCAGGTCATGCGCCAGATTGGCGTCATCGGTGAAGAAGGGCGGGAGGTCCGGACCGAGAGCAACGCGGGCGGCGCCGGTCAGCGTCGCCATGTCGATCAAGAGCTCGGGCTCTTCCTCATCGGCGTAGGCAAGCGCATCGGCAAGGATCAGACGGCCTTCGGCGTCGGTATTGTCGATCTGGACGGTCAGGCCTTTGCGGCTGCGGTAGATGTCGCCGGGCCGAAAAGCGTTGGACGAGATCGCGTTTTCGACGACCGGCACGATAACACGCAGGTCGACCTTCAGCTTGGCGTCCATGATCATCAGGGCAAGCCCCATGACATTCGCCGCGCCGCCCATGTCTTTCTTCATCAGCAGCATGGAGGCGGCAGGTTTGATGTCGAGACCGCCGGTGTCGAAGCAGACGCCCTTGCCGACGAGCGTCACCTTGCGATGGCCCTTCTTGCCCCAGCGCAGTTCGAGAAGGCGTGGCGCATCGGCGCTGGCGCGGCCGACGGTATGGACCAGCGGGAAGTTCTGCGTGAGCAGGTCGTCGCCCGCAATCACCGATATCTCCGCCTTGTAATGTTCGGCCAGGCCACGGAAAACGGCCTCGAGTTGGTTCGGGCCCATGTCGTTCGTCGGCGTATTAATCAGGTCGCGGGCAAGAAAGACGCCAGCCAGTTGGCGCTTGATGTCGGCGGCGTCGGCATCGCGGGGGATCATCAGCGTCGCCGCCGCCGATTTTTCGGATTTGTAACGGTCGAAACGGTAGCTGCCGAGCCCGAAGCCGAGCGCCAGGCGATTTGCCGTCAGCGGCGCGGTCTCGATGTGCCAGTCGCCGGCCGGCAGCGCACGGGCGAGCCTGCCGGTGATGTATGGCTGCTCGGATGGGTTGGTGCCGAGGCCGTAAAGCGCGCCGCCGAGATGGCCCTCAGCCGTCGGGATCAGCAGCAGCGACCCGCTTTCGGCCTTGTAGCCTGCCCTCTGCGCCCAATCGAGCGCGATCGGATCGATCGTGCCGGTGTCGATATGGGCAGGCGTGACGGCAAAGATCGGCAGCGTCGAACCGCCCTTCGTGTTGAAAGGAGTCGGTCTCTCGATGAACTGATAGGGGGCCATGATTGTCCTTCGGCGGTCGTAAGGAATCGTTCCTTAACGGTCTGTTAGGGTTAACAGACTATTGCTGGAGCGAAGATTACGCGTCAAACCTTTCCCTGTTCCGCTTCGAGGTCAGGCGCCGATTTCGGAATCCAGGAACGCGCCATGCCTGCCTCGCTCACCACCATATTCACGAATCGTATCCTGCAGGGCGCCGCGGCCTCGCTGCTCGTCCTGGCACTCGCCGGCTGCTCGACGACCAAGGACCGGATGACGACAGGCTCGGTGCCGAAACTCACTAAGCCGGTTGACGAGATGGACGCGACCGAGCTGCGCTCGGCGACGGACCGGCTCGGCCAGGCCTATGAAAAGAACCCGCGTGATCCCATTACCGGCGTCAATTATGCCAATCTGCTGCGCATGAACGGCCGCGACACACAGGCGCTCGCGGTCATGCAGCAGGTGGCGATTGCAAATCCCGGCGACCGCAACGTGCTGGCCGCCTACGGCAAGGCGCAGGCGGCGGCCGGCCAGTTCCAGCAGGCGCTCGACACGATCGGCCGCGCCCAGACACCCGACCGTCCGGACTGGAAGCTGGTCTCGGCCCAAGGCGCGATCCTCGACCAGATGGGCCGGGCAAGCGATGCCAGGCAGCGCTACCGCGACGCGCTCGACATCCAGCCGAACGAGCCCTCCATCCTTTCCAACCTCGGCATGTCCTACGTGCTGACCGGCGACCTGCGCACGGCCGAAACCTATCTGCGCTCCGCCGCCAGCCAGGCGACGGCCGACAGCCGCGTCAGGCAGAACCTTGCCCTCGTCGTCGGTCTGCAAGGACGTTTCCCGGAAGCCGAGCAGATCGCGCGGCGCGAACTTTCGCCGCAACAGGCCGATGCCAATGTCGCCTATCTCAGAGGCATGCTCTCACAGCCAAATTCCTGGCAGAAACTCGCCGCCAAGGACAAGACGCCGGGCGCAGCGGACGGCAGCAATACCAACTGACCGGATCTCCTCTGCGCTCGAGAGCGTCCGAAGTCACGTGCGACAGCCTATCGATCACTTACGCCCGCGAGAATGAGCCGGAGGCCGAGGCCGGCCATGACGACACCCGCGCTGCGGTCGATCCAGCTCTTGGCTGCAAGATAGAGCCGCCGCGGGTGGCGGGCCGAAAAAGCGAAGGCCACGATCGAATACCACCCCGCCTCCACGACGAAGACGCCGAGCGGCAGCGCGACGATGAGACTGAGCGGCACCGTCCTCGGTAAAAGTGCGGCAAAGATGCTGGCATAGACGATGATGGTCTTCGGGTTGCTGAGTTGGGTCAGCAGCGCGGTCATGAAGCTCAGCCTCGGCGCACAATTGCCGTTGACGGTGTCAGAGACCTCGAGCGGCCGACCGGCGCTCCTCCAGATATTGACTGCGATATAGACGAGATAGGCACCGCCTGCGACCTTCAGCAGGACATAGAGCCATTCGAACTGAGACAGCAGCGCCGTCAGCCCGGCAAGCGCCAGCACGGCAAAAACGACACCGCCAGCGCCCATGCCAAGTGCGGCCGCAAGGCCATCCAGCCTGGACCGCGAGATGGCGATCCTGGAGACGACGACGAAGCTCGGGCCAGGGCTCATCGCGCCGACGGCCAAGGCTGCCATGATGCTGATGAAAATGCCCGCAGAAGACATCGGAAACCTCTCTTTTGGATTGAACGAACATCAGGGGCGCCGCGGGGGCGCCTGCGCTTGCCGATGGCCATTCACCCCATTTACCAGCTCTGCCGGCTGCGGTCACGCGCGTTTGCTGGTGGCTGATCGGACTGATGGTCCTTGATAAACATCGTCTTCCGCCGAAAGCGGTCGCCTTTTTCCGGCTCAACCGTCAGAACTTGTCTGCCACCTGAATGCCAGCCGGACCGAGAATGACGGCGATCAGCACCGGCAGAAAGAACAGGATCATCGGCACCGTCAGCTTCGGCGGCAGGGCGGCCGCCTTTTTTTCCGCCTCGTTCATCCGCTCGTCGCGTCCTTCCTGGGCGAGAACGCGCAGCGCCTGCGCGACCGGCGTGCCGTAGCGATCGGCCTGGATCAGCGCCTGCGTCACCGAACGCACCAGCTCGATCTGGGTGCGCGTGGCAAGATTTTCGAGCGCCACGCGGCGATCCGGCAGGAAGGAGAGCTCGGCCGTGGTCAGCACCATCTCCTCGGCGAGCGCCGGCGACTGTTCGCCGAGTTCTTCCGACACACGGCGCATCGCAGCCTCGATCGAGATGCCGGATTCGACGCAGATCAGCATCAGGTCCAGCGCATCCGGCCAGGCGCGCTTGATCGAGTGCTGGCGCTTGCCCATGCGGTTGGAGATATAGATGTTCGGGGCGTAGAAGCCGAGATAACCGACGCCGATGACGGCGAAGAGACGGATGGGCATGCCTCTTCCGGCGAGATTGCCGAGGCCGAAGACCCAGACGGCGGCAAGCGTCAGAAAAAGGAAGGGCAGCAGGAAACGCGCCACGAGAAAGGTATTCAGCGCATTTTCCGAGCGGAAACCGGCGGCACGCAGCTTATTGACCGTGTTTTCGTCGACCAGCGCCTTGCGCAGATTGAAGCGCTCGACGATCTGACGGACCGAGCGGTTGTTCTGGTTCCTGAGCGAGGCCTTGCCGGCGCCGGTTTCGGTGTTCATGCGGGCTCGTTCGCGGGCACGGATCTGCTCGCGCTCGGTCGAAACAGCCTTCATGCGCTTGTTCAAATCGCCGCGCTCGAAGAAGGGAATGGCGATCGTGTAAAAAGTCGCGAAGACGGCGATCGCTACGAAGAGCGCGATCAGCATGCTCGGATTGGTCAGCATTGCGGCAAGATCCTGCGACATGGTGCTTCCTTCCGGCTAGATGTCAAAATTGACCATGTTGCGCATGACGAAGATGCCGATCGACATCCAGATCGCCGAGAAACCCATGATGAGATGGCCGCGCGGGTCGGTGAAAAGGATCATCATGTAGTTCGGCGACGTCATGTAGACGAGGGTCGCGACGATGAAGGGCAGAGCGCCGATGATGACGGCCGATGCCTTGGCTTCCATCGACAGGGCCTGGACCTTGGCCTTCATCTTCCTGCGCTCGCGCAGCACCTTGGAGAGGTTGCCGATCGCTTCCGACAGATTGCCGCCAGCCTGCGATTGAATGGCGATAACGATGGCGAAGAAGTTGACTTCCTGGAGCGGCATGTGGATCGTCATGCGGGCGCAGGCGTCGGGGATGCTGAGGCCCACCTGCTGCGCCTCGATCACCCGCCGGAATTCGCTCTTGACCGGTTCTGTGCCTTCGGTGGCGATAAGGCGGATCGCGTCGTTGAGCGGCAGGCCCGACTTGATTGAGCGGGTGATGACGTCAAGCGCATTGGGAAGCTCGTTCAAAAACTTGGTCTGGCGGCGCTTGATCAGGAAGCCGAGAACCCAACGCGGCAGGCCAAGACCGGCGACGACGACGACACCGACCATGACCATCCACGATACACCAACGACGAAGGCGACGAGCAGCAGCACGCAAGCGAAGACGGCGCTGATGAGATAGAATTTCGCCACCGTGATCGCCAGGCCGGCCTGTACCAGCCGGGATTTCATCGACAAGGTTTTCTTGGTCTTTTCGTGCTGGCGCTTTTCCAGATCCTTCAGATTGTCCTGCACCGATTTGCGGCGCTTCGACAGCTCCTGCACCCGGTCACGGGCAGCCTTGACCTTGACCCGGTCGCTTTCGGCCGACTTGACGCGGTTGATGCGGCTTGCCGATTTCTTGTCGGCCTCGATTTTCGAAAACAACAGGGCATAGGCGACCGCCGCCGCGGAGACGGCGGCGAGGGCGACGATTGCCAGCACTGTGGGATCGAATCCGAACATCTCGCCTATTCCTTCGTCTTCGCTTCCATCGCGTCGAGGGCGGCGGCAAGACGCTTTTCCTCGTTGAAGTAGCGGGCGCGATCCCAGAAATGCGGCTTGCCGACGCCGGTCGACATGTGCCGGCCGATCAGGCGGCCGTTTGCATCCTCGCCTTCGATCTCATAGCGCATCAGATCCTGGGTGATAATGACGTCGCCTTCCATGCCGATCACCTCGGTGATCTGGGTGATGCGGCGCGAACCGTCACGAAGGCGTGCCGCCTGAATGACTACATCGACCGAGCTGGAAATGATCTCGCGCACGGTTTTTGCCGGCAGGGTAAAGCCGCCCATGGCGATCATCGATTCGATACGGCTCAGGCATTCGCGCGGCGTGTTGGCGTGGATGGTGCCCATCGAGCCGTCGTGACCGGTATTCATCGCCTGCAGCAGGTCGAAGACCTCCGGTCCGCGCACTTCGCCGACGATGATGCGCTCGGGACGCATACGCAGGCAGTTCTTGACGAGATCGCGCATGGTGATCTCGCCCTCGCCTTCGATATTCGGCGGGCGCGTTTCGAGACGGACGACATGCGGCTGCTGCAGCTGCAATTCGGCCGTATCCTCGCAGGTGATGACGCGCTCGTCCCTGTCGATATAATTGGTGAGGCAGTTCAGAAGCGTGGTTTTACCCGAGCCGGTGCCGCCTGAAATGACGACGTTGCAGCGCACACGTCCGATGATCTGCAGCACGGTTGCGCCTTCCGGCGTGATCGCGCCGAAACGAACGAGCTGATCGAGGGTCAGCTTGTCCTTCTTGAACTTGCGGATGGTGAGCGCCGGCCCGTCGATCGACAGGGGCGGCGCGATGACGTTGACGCGCGAGCCATCCGGCAGGCGGGCATCGCAGATCGGGCTCGATTCGTCGACACGGCGGCCGACCTGGCTGACGATGCGCTGGCAGATCGAGAGAAGCTGCGCATTGTCGCGGAAGCGGATCTCCGATTCGATCGTCTTGCCGCCGACTTCGATGAAGGTCTGACCGGCGCCGTTGACCATGATGTCGGCAATATCGTCGCGCGCGAGCAGCGGCTCCAGCGGGCCGTAACCCAGAACGTCGTTGCAGATATCCTCGAGCAGTTCCTCCTGCTCGGAGATCGACATCGCGAAGTTCTTGATGGTGATGATGTCGTTGACGATGTCGCGGATTTCCTCGCGCGCGCTTTCGCCGTCGAGTTTTGAGAGCTGCGAGAGATCGATGGTGTCGATTAGCGCCGAAAAGACCTGCGCCTTGGTGTCGTAATATTCATCGGTGCGGGCCGGGCGCTTGCGCGGCGGCGTCTGCATCGACGGTGGCGTCACCTGCTGGCGTGCGGGCTCACGCGAGGGTTCGACTAGAATCGACGGGGAAGAGGCCGCAGGGGTGGCGGCCGGAGCCGGCGGCGGGAGCGCAACGGCACCTCCGACCTTTCCGGAACCTTCGTTTCCGCGTTTTCCAAACATGCCACTCGATCCAATCTGCTCGTTCTAGGACATTTCCCGATCTCTCCGAGTCACGGAAATGCTCCATTTTATTGTTTTCACGCAATTCCGGAGGCAAAACCGCTGCCCACTTTTGCTGGAATTGCTCATCGTCTACTTGCGCTTCAGGAGGCCCATTAGGCCGCCCTTCTTCGCCTTCTTGATCGCGACACGGCCGGTCACGATGTGCGATATCTGCGAAAAGGTCTCCGCCGTCGGCGACTTCGGGTCGACTTCAGAGATCATCCGGCCGCTATTGGCAGCGTTGCCGAAGAGATTGATGTCGAAGGGAATGATCGCGATCGGATCGATTTCCAGCGGTTCACAAAAATCCGACGGCGAAATCTCCGGACGTTTCGGCATGCCGACCTGATTGAGGATGAGATGCGGCGGCCTGTCGTTCGGCCGCATCTTGCGCAACGCGTCCAGCATGTTCTTGGCGTTGCGCAGATTGGCGAGATCGGGAACCGCTGCGATGACCACCTCGTCGACGCTCGATAGCACCGAGCGCGTCCATTCCGACCATACATGCGGAACATCGAGCACGGTGACGGGCGCGCTGCGCTGCAGAACATCGAGCACCGGCTGGAAAGCCTGGCCATCGAAATCATAGGCACGGTCAAGCAGCGAGGGTGCCGCAAGCAAAGACAGATGCTCGGAACATTTCGTCAGCAGGCGGTCGAGGAAGACCTCGTCGAGACGATCGGGCGCGAAGACTGCTTCGGCGATGCCCTGGGCCGGATCCTGGTCGAAATCGATGTTCGCCGTACCATAGGGCAGGTCGAGATCGGCGAGGATCGTCTCGGTGGAGAAGAGATTGGAAATGCCGAAAGCGCAATTATGCGCGATGGTCGAGGCGCCGGTGCCGCCCTTTGAGCCTATGAAGGCGATGCTGCGACCGAGCGGCTCGGCGTCCGGATCGACGAAGATCGAGGCCATCGCCGCAAGGATATCGGGCATGGCGACGGGCTGAACCATATATTCGGAAATGCCATTGCGGATGAGCTCGCGATAAAGCCCGATATCGTTGTAATAACCGATAATGACGACTTTGGTCGTCGGATCGCAGACCGCGGCAAGCGGCGCGAGTTCGGCAAGCAGGTTCGCGGCATTCGCCTTGGTCTCGAGGATGATGAGGTTCGGTGTCGGGACGCCGGAAAACATATTGGCGGCAGCGGCGGTGCCGCCGCTGGTGATGCGCATGCTGACCTTCGCCACGCGCCGATCATTGGCGCAGCGTTCCATGACACGCTGCAGGGTCTCGCTCTCGCAGAAGGCGTGGACGGAGATGCGCGGCAGCGGCCTCATGTTTTCCAGATCCGCCATGCGCACCGCCTCCTCGGCATGGCGAAGCTCGCTGGGATTCCTGATTTCGTATTCGATCGCGCTCATGGTCTCGTTCCGCCTCAGAAGCCGCTGTTGCTGTCGGCAACATCTTCGATCGTCGATGTCGTCGTCCGGTATTCCTGGATGGCATTGTTGCGCCGCTGCGCGTCGATCGGGGTCATGCCGCGGGGTGCCACCAGATCCTCAGGATTGGCGATCTGGGCGGCCAGATTGTTCTGCGAGGCGCAGCCGAAATTATAGTAATTCTGGTTGCTCAAATCGTTCGAGATGTCCTTCGGCCACTGGCCGCATTGCGTGGTGATCGCGGTGGTGCCGGTAAAGCTCAGCCGGATCGGCGCCGCATCACCGGGGCCGGCCGCGGCATAGGAGGTGTTGACGATTTTCGAGCTTGCGATCCCCCGCGACGCCAGCTCGGCACGGACCTGATTGCGCAGTTGATAGGCTGCTGCCGAATTGGGCGAGCCTTGCGGCGACAGCACGTAAACAGGGCCTGAGGCGCGCGAGATGTAGTTTGCGGCAAAACCGCGGATAAGATCGCGCTGGGCGATGGTCAGGCGGCGATCGGTGGAGGCGACGGGTATATCAACCGTTTGCTCCGCCTCCGTCACGATGATCGGGTGGCGGGCGCGGTAATCGTCCGGAATGCCGCCGGTCGTCAGTTGGTCGTGCGGGCCGGCGCATCCGGAAAGGACGGCCATCGAAATGGCAGCCGTCGCAAAAAACGCCTTCGAGATTCCGAAGCGGGGTGTCGTCGAATTCATGTGGGCCATCGCCTGATCTCTGTTTTCTGCCATTGCTGCCGATCGTGTCCCGCTCATTTGTAGATGAACCCGATCGAGCCGTGGAACTGCGCGTCGGCGACGGGCGCCTCCCGGCGGCCATAGACCTTGTTGACACGGTTGAGGAAGAAGGTCGCACCGTCATTCTCAGGGCTGAAATTGTCGTCCGGCCGGTTGAGCTGATTGCGCGCCACCGGACGCACGAGATAGGGCGTTGCGATGATGACGAGTTCGGTTTCCTGACGCTCGAAACCCTTTTGGCGGAAGAGCGTGCCGAGCAATGGGATCTTCGAGACGCCGGGCGTGCCGCCCATCGTCTGGGAAATGTTGTCGCGGATCAGGCCGGCGAGCGCGATCGAACCGCCCGAGGGCAGCTCCACCGAGGTCTCCGCCGAACGGCGCTGATAGGTGGCGTTGCCGCTGCCGGCCACCGGTTCGGAGACATTGGTCTTGATCTGCAGGCTGATGCGTCCCGATGACAGCACGACCGGCTTGAAGGCGAGGTTGATACCGTAGTTAAACGGCACGACAGTGACGTTGCCGTTGCTGTCGGTCGTCGAATAGAGCTGCTGGCCGCCGGAATTGAAGGTCGCGGCCTGACCCGATATCGCCGTCAGCGTCGGCTCGGCGAGCGTCTTGACGACCTTGGCCTGCTCCAGCGCGTTGAGATACGTCGAAATGTCGTATTTGCCGATCGAGCTCTTGAAGAGCGCCGCCAGGCCGCCGCCAACCGTCGATGTGGCACTGTCAGTGCCGGGACTGCCGAGTTGGGCGACCGTTATGCCGGAGGAATTGGAAACGAGGTTGTCGAAGCCAAGCTGCTTCAGCACTTCGCGGCGGACCTCGGCGATCGTCACCTTGAGAGTGACCTGGTCCTCGCCCTCGATCTGGAGAAGATTGACGACCTGCGAGGCCTGACGGTTTTCGGCAAAGAGCGCCACCGAGCTATCGCCACCGGTGCCGGATGCGGTCTCGGTTCTGGTCGTCGCCTCGCCGCCCTTCAGGAAAACCTGCGCCAGATCGGCCGCCTGCGTGGCGTCCTGCGGCGTGCGCACGGTGCCGGTCAGCACGATGTTATCGGAGACGATTTCGACCTTGATGTTGGAGTCCGGAATGAAGCGGCGGAGATTGACTTCGAGGCCGGAGACGTCGCGTTCGATCTCGATGTCGAGATTGACGATCTCCTGTCCACCGGCACCGAAGACGAAGATATTGGTCTGGCCGACCTTCTTGCCGAACAGGTAGATGCGCCGCGAGGTACGGGTCACGGCATCGGCCATGGTCGGATCGGAGACGAGGATATCGTGCGCGTCGTCCGGCAGATCGACGACGACGGCCTTGTTGAGCCCGAGCTTCAACCGGCGATGGGCATTGGGGCCAGTCTGAGAGATCCGGACCAGGCTATCGGAATCGGCGTGCGCCTCGCCTGCGCCGAGAAGCGGGGAGAAAGAGGTCGGAACGATACCGGAGACGCCGATTGCCAGCCAAAGGCAGCCTGTCAGGAGAGGTCCGGCGCGCCGCGTTGAATTGCCCATTTGCACGTTCTCTTACTCCGCCTTCGGTGCTGCGCTGGCATCCGTGACGATGGCGCCCGATTTGATGACCTGGATGATCGCACTGCCGTTGTCACCGCTCAGCAGATAGTCGGCGGCACTTGTATCCTGCTCCTGCGCATCGGCGACCGAGCGCAGCGCGAGCGACAGCCGGTCCGCCATCTGCTGGGCGACAGCGAGAACCTTCGTTTGATCAGGGGTGAGCTCGAGCGTCGCGGTCGTGCCGACCACCGATTTCGAGCCGTCGTCCTTTTCCTGGATCTGTTGGTCGATGGCGAGAACGCGAACATTGCTCAGCACGGTTTCGGTAATGAGCTTGGCGGCTTCGGTGCCCTTGCGGACCATGATGACATCGACGCGGTCATTCGGCAGGATGAAACCGCCGGCACCTGTTGCCACCGATATCTCGGTCGCGACGGCACGCTTGCCGGCCGGCAACAGCGAGGAGAGGATGCGGCTGCTGGAATCGGCGATCTTTTCCGGCCGGATCGGTTCGCCCTCGAAGATCGGCAGACGCACGACGGCGCCCTGCAGATCCTTGATCGCATCCGGCTTGTCGGCTTCGGTGATGAGGCCCTGGACGACGCCGCCCTGCGGCCAGGCCATCCAGTGCACCAATTTGTCGTCCAGCCTTGCGCCGACCGGCAGATTGGCGCTTGAAACGAGGACGTTGACGGTCGGTTCCTTCTCGACCACCGAGCGGACCTGGGTGACGACACCGCCACTGCCCGCCATGCGCATTGCCAGGAGGCCGGCGAGGCCGGCTGCCACCACGGCGACAGCTAGGATTATAAGGCGGGCCGGTTTCATCGATCATTCCTCAGGGCACGATATGTTCGCCCTGTAGAATGCTCAGCAATTGGTGTAATTATGGTTAATAGAACGCTTACATTTTAAGTTAACGGGCATTTAAAATGCCGTTATTTCAGGCTTTCCAGCGCGACGAGAAAAAGCGGCGAGGAAGGGAAGGCCATGAAACCGCCGATCGCGATCGCGATGCCATAGGGGATCTTCTTGGCGAGCAGCAAAGAGCTCGGCACCGGCAGCCCGATGGCGAGGATCGTGTTCGTTTGCGTTCTCACCAGCAGGATCAACAAGGTGATGAGGCCGCCGACCGCTGCGACGTCGGTCATCAGGAATGCAAGGGATTGGTTCAGACCGAACCAGAGCGCGGTAGCGCTCAGCAGCTTGGCGTCGCCGCCGCCCATCACATTGAAGGCAAAAAGGGCAAAGCAGGCGCCAAAGACGATGGCGGCAGCAACAAGATGCATGCCGATCGCCTCCAGGCTCAGGCCGGAGAGCGGCGCAAGCAGGAGGAAAGAGACAACAAGGATCAGGGAAACGCGGTTCGGGATCGTCATGGTGAACAGATCCGAGACAGCCGCGATGGCGAGGCAGAGTGGCAGTATTACGAAGACTGCAGCTGCGATCATGCGTATACCCGATTGTGACTTGATGCGAAAAGGCTCACGGCCGTTCAGCCTGTGAGCCCGCTCAATAGCTGGCCGGAGCAAATCCGGCCGGCGTTTTCCAGACGCCGCTTAGCGACACCCTATCTTACGGAGACGGAGTGGTGGTGGTGGTGCCAGCAGCGTGGGTGGCGGCGTCATCCATCCGGTCGCTCAAGTTGTTGAACGTGTCGCCGATCTTGGTGCCGAGGGTTGTTGCGCCGGTGATGAGCGCTACGGAAATGAGAGCGGCAATCAGGCCGTATTCGATTGCGGTCGCGCCGGATTCGTCCTTCAGAAAACGGCTAAAAAGCTTGGTCATGGTAACTCCTAACTCCAGTTGATGTTCAGCACGTCCGCCAACTGTTTGCCGTTGATCGGATGACTGCAACCTAGCGAATGGCCGTTTCCATCGGCTTAAGGAAAAGAGTTAACGACATGTGAATGAGACAATAGGCCTTTGTAGAGTCAGTATTTTCTTACGCACTTACCTCAATATTTAACAATATTCTTGGAATAACTGCTGCATTCATCCGGAAATAGCACAAATTCCGCCTCCAACCGAAGCGTGCGTCGTCCTGAAATCGTGCCGAATTGGAGCATTACGCTTCATCCTGGAACAGAGCGGCGGGCTTAAGGCTTCGTTCACCATTTTTTTCCATTCTATGTGCATATTGCGCTGTGATCGTGAAAGAGGACCAAATGTCATCAAGCGGCAAAACCATTTTCTTTGCCGGCATGATCGCCGCTTTCGGTGTTTCGGGAGTTTCCGCGGCCGCAGACGACGACATGCTGCGCGTCTACATGGATCACGCGCGCGTGCTGAAGCTCGATCGTCCCGTCAGCAAGGTGATCGTCGGCAATGCCAAGGTCGCCGATGCGACGGTCGCCGACGCCAAGACCATCGTACTGACAGGCCGCAGTTTCGGCACCACCAATCTGGTGCTTCTCGATGCCGACGGCAATGCGATCCTCGACGAGCGCATCCTGGTGTCGATCGACGAAGGCAATACGGTGCGTGTCTACCGGCAGACCGAGCGCTCCGTGCTGTCCTGTACGCCGAATTGCGAGCAGCATGCGCAGCAAGCAGCCACCGCGACCGCCTCACCCTGAGCATATCTCGGAGCTTTCTCGACCATTCGTTAAAATCGTCGTGTCAGGCTGAAACGGAAAATCAACGAACGGATCCTAGTGTGACGGACGAAGAATGTCGCTTAGGTCCAGGCAATGACGGTAATTGATCAGAAGACGGATAAGGGGCGCGCCTTTACGCCATTCCGTTTCTTACGGTTTCGCGCTCTCGCCCGCTCGCGCGAGGGTGCTGCGGCGATCGAATTCGCCCTGCTTGCCATTCCCTATTTCCTGGTGATTTTCGCAATCCTCGAAACTTTCGTCGCCTTCGCCGCCGAGGAACTCGTCTCCAACGGCGTTGACTCGATGAGCCGCCGGATGCGAACCGGGCAGATCACCTACAATCTCGGCCGCACGACCGATATGAACCGGGCGCAATTCCGCCAGGCTTTCTGCGACGAGATCTCGATCCTGATCCGCTGCTCGGCGAGCGAAGTCGCCACTCCAAGCAAGCTCTACCTGGATGTGCAGACGTTCAGCGCGTTTTCGGCCATTCCGACGACGATCCCCAAACTTTCCACCGACAAATATGCCGACATCAATACAGCGGCCTTTAAATATGCGCCGGGCGGCGCCGGCACGATCAACATGGTCCGCGCCTATTACCGCTGGGAAATCATCACGGATCTGGTCCGGCCCTATATCACCACGATACGTCCCTCCGACGGTTCGATGCCGAGCCAATATCTGATCGTCGCGACCGCGGCCTTCCAGAACGAGCAGTATCCATAATGGCGTTGCGCAACCCGTTCACCAGATTGGTCCTGACGGCGCGGCGACTCATCCGAGACCGCAAGGGCGCCGGAGCGATCGAATTCGCGATCCTCTTTCCCGTGCTCATCATGCTCTATATTGGTGCCTTCGAGATCACGATCGGCCTCAGCGTCAGCAAGCGCGTGACACGCGCCGCAGGAACGGTGGCCGACCTCATCACCCAGCAGCAATCCGTCACGAAGAGCGCGCTCGCGCAGATGCCGTCGGTCGCAACGGCGATCTTCGTGCCCTACAATTCGACGTCGCTGACGCTGAAGATCACCGGGGTTACCATCGATGCCGGCGCCAATGCCAAGGTGCTCTGGTCCTGGGCGCAGGACGGGACGGTGCCCTATGCCAAGAACGCCACAGTGAGCAACGTGCCATCGGACATGAAGACGGCGAACAGCTTCCTTGTCCGCACCGAGCTCAGCATCCCCTATACGATGTTCCTGTTTGCCCCGAACTTCATGCCGGACGGCATGCGCACGATCACCATCGGGCGCAGTTATTTCTACCGCCAGCGGCAAGGCGACTCGATTCCCTGCGGCGACTGCTGACGGCCCCTTCCCGCTCTTGTCTGCTGAATAACTCCTAAATCGAAATCGATTGAGGGGTTATTCAGCAATTCAAAGTGTTACGGCGTCGTCTGAAAAAGACGCGCGCGCAGTAATTTGCCAAGCCGGCCGCGGCATTATATGGCTGGATCTCAGCCGCCTCCGACATTCCAGAGCCGGCGATCGGCTTTCTCGGGTGTAAAATGGCGCGTGCCTTTCTTTTCGTTCTGGATTCCTTCGGCATTGGCGGAGCGCCGGATGCGGCGGCCTATGGCGACGAAGGCGCTGATACGCTCGGCCATATCGCCGAGTTTTGCGCAGCCGGAGCCGGGGACCGCGCCGGATTGCGCGAAGGGCCGCTTTCCCTGCCCAACATGTCGGAACTCGGGCTGATGCATATCGCCCGGTCCGCTTCCGGCCGGTTTCCGGCCGGCATGCCCGTCCCGGAGAAGGTCTACGGTATTTATGGCGCCGCCACTGAAATCTCCCGTGGCAAGGATACGCCATCAGGTCATTGGGAGATCGCGGGGACACCTGTCAGTTTCGATTGGGGTTATTTCCCGACAGAGGGCGACGCCTTTCCTCAGGAATTCATCGAGACATTGTGCAGGGAGGCTGATGTGCCCGGCATCCTCGGCAACTGCCATGCCTCGGGAACGGAGATCATCGCCCGGCTCGGCGAGGAGCATATCCGCACCGGCAAGCCGATCTGCTACACCTCCTCGGATTCGGTCTTCCAGGTCGCGGCGCACGAGGTGCATTTCGGCCTCGATCGTCTGCTCGCCTTCTGCCGTTTGGCCCGGGGACTGCTCGATCCCTACAATATTGGCCGAGTCATTGCCCGGCCCTTTGTCGGCCAGTCTACCTCTTCCTTCCAGCGCACCGGAAACCGGCGCGACTTTTCCGTGCTGCCGCCGGAACCGACGCTGCTCGACCGTCTTATCGAGCACGGACGGCACGTGCATGCTGTGGGAAAGATCGGCGACATCTTTGCGCATCAGGGCATTTCCAGGGTCATCAAGGCGAACGGCAACGAGGCGCTGATGGATGCGTCGCTTTCGGCGATCGACGAGGCTGAGGATGGCGATCTCGTCTTCACCAATTTCGTCGATTTCGACATGATCTACGGCCATCGCCGCGATGTGCCGGGTTATGCCGCGGCACTCGAAGCCTTCGATGCGCGCTTGCCCGAAGTCCACAAGAAACTGAAGCCCGGCGATCTCGTCGTGCTCACCGCCGATCATGGCTGCGATCCGACCTGGCGCGGCACGGACCATACGCGCGAGCGCGTGCCTGTTATCGCCTACGGCCCCAGCATCCGGTCGCGTTCGATCGGCGTGCGCCGCAGCTATGCCGATATCGGCGAGAGCATCGCCCGGCATCTCGGCATCCCGGCCGGACCGCACGGAAGGAGTTTTCTGTGACATCGCATTTGAAGAAGGTCGAACTGCACTGCCATCTGGAGGGTGCGGCCCCTCCAGCTCTGACCGCGGCGCAGGCGCGGAAATACGGCGTCGACATCAGCGCCGCGCTTCGCGACGGAGCCTATGTCTGGCATGACTTCGCAAGCTTCCTCGAATGTTACGACAAGGTTTCCGAGGTCTACAAGACCGAGGAGGACTATGCGCTTCTGACCGAAACCTATCTCGACGAACTGGCCGGCATCAATACGATCTACAGTGAGCTCATCGTTTCGCCCGATCACGGCAAGCGCATCGGGCTGGGCGCCGATGCCTATATATCAGGTATCTGCGAAGGCATCCGGCGGGCCAAGGAAAAGAGCGGCATCGAGGCTCGGCTGATCGTCACCGGCGAGCGGCATTTCGGTCCGGAGAGTGTGATCGGTGCTGCCGAATATGCGGCAAAGGCCGGCAATCCCTTGATTACCGGCTTCAACCTTGCCGGCGAGGAACGCATGGGGCGCGTCGCCGATTATATCAGAGCCTTCGATATCGCCCGCGATGCCGGCCTCGGACTGACCATCCATGCCGGCGAGGTTTGTGGCGCCTTCAGCGTCGCCGACGCGCTCGACGCGGTGCGCCCCTCGCGCATCGGCCATGGGGTGCGCGCCATCGAGGATCTCGATCTGGTGAAGCGGCTTGCCGATCTCGGCACCGTGCTCGAGATCTGCCCAGGCTCCAATATCGCGCTCGGGGTCTTTCCCGATTTCGCCTCCCATCCGCTGCGCCATCTGAAGGAAGCAGGCGTGCGGGTGACGATCAGCTCAGACGATCCGCCTTTCTTCCATACCTCACTCAAGCGAGAATACGAGCTTGCCGCCGGGGCTTTCGGCTTCGGCGACGCGGAGATCGACGCCATGACGCGCACGGCGATCGAGGCGGCCTTCGTCGACGAGGAGACGCGGAAGGTCTTGCTCGCCCGGCTTTGAAGACTAGAGAGACTGGGGAAGATCGACGCAAATTGACCGCCACTCTTGCGGTCGGGCCGATTTCCGTGAAAGAAACATCCGATAGAAAGAATGAAAGGCTTCCCCATGGACGGCGTCACGGTCATCGATCATCCGCTTGTGCAGCACAAGCTCACCATCATGCGGCGCAAGGAGACATCGACGGGAAGTTTCCGGCGCTTGCTGCGCGAAATCTCGACCCTGCTCTGCTACGAGGTGACCCGCGATCTCGAATTGACGATGGAAACGATCGAGACGCCGCTGCAGACGATGGAGTCGCCGATCCTCGAGGGCAAGAAGCTGGTCTTCGCCTCGATCCTGCGCGCCGGCAACGGGCTGCTCGAAGGCATGCTCGATCTCGTGCCTTCCGCCCGAGTCTCACATATCGGCGTCTACCGCGACCACGAGACGCTGCAGCCGGTCGAATATTATTTCAAGGCGCCGGAGGACGTGGCCGAGCGCCTGATCATCGTCGTCGACCCGATGCTTGCGACCGGCAATTCCTCGATCGCGGCGATCGACAAACTCAAGGAACGCGGCGCCCACAATATCCGCTTCCTCTGCCTGCTTGCCGCCCCGGAAGGCATCCGCAACTTCCGCGCCGCGCATCCCGATGTTCCGGTTTTCACCGCATCGATCGACAGTCATCTCAACGAGAAGGGCTACATCATGCCCGGCCTCGGCGATGCCGGCGACCGCATGTACGGCACCAAGTAATTTCAGCCTTCCTTTACCAAATGGAAAGACTTTAAGGCCCGGTGGTTCGATCCTGGCCTATTGTCGTCGATCTTAGCAACTTGTCAGCACTTGAGGTTTAGGAAGCCTGAAGCATGAGGCCCCGCATGAAGCGGGGTTTATACAGGAAGGATTTCTGTTTCATGCTCGTGCGTACCGTCCTATTCGCCAGCATCGCCGCGGTGCTCGCCACACAGGTGCCTTCCTTCTTCGGAAGCACCAGCCAGCAACCCGCTGACACTCTCTCCGCCAATTACGTATCGACCGAAAGCAATGAGCCCGCAGTCCCCGCGCCCGTATCCAGCAGCAATGCGATCCGCCTGCAGGCCGATGCGCAGGGCCATTATACCGGCAGCTTCAAGATCAACGGCAAGCCGGTGCAGGGCCTGATCGATACCGGCGCCACCTATGTGGCGCTCAACGAGACTCTCGCCCGCCGACTGGGCTTCACGGCCAACCAGCTCGATTTCCGCTATGGGGTGAACACCGCGAACGGCCAGACGAAGGCCGCGCATGTGACACTCGACCGGGTCGAAATCGGCGGTATTCGCGTCCGCGATGTCGAAGCCTTCGTCCTGAGGGACGATGCGCTGACGACGACGCTGGTCGGCATGAGCTTCCTACAGAAGCTCGCCTCCTATTCCGTCGCCGACGGTTCGCTCAGCCTCAAGCAGTAAACCGTTTTAGACCAGCCCCGCAATCACCGGTGTCAACTCCGGCTTGTCGTGGGTGATGCGGTAGTGCGTGGCAAGTGCTGTCGCCGCCCTCTCCGCCGCGGTGTCGTCAGCGGCGTGAACGAGAGCGATCGGTTCACCTGCGTTTACGCGGGTGCCGAGCGGCAGGAGTTCGGAAAAGCCGACGCGATGGTCGATCCGGTCCGCCGGATGGCGTCTTCCGCCGCCGAGGTCGATGACACTGACGCCGATACCGCGCGCATCGCAGGCGGCAAGCCAGCCGGACCGGGGGGCCGGGACAGGTTTTTCCACAGGTGCCCTGGCCAGATATTGGTCGGGGTTTTCGATGAGATCGGCCGGGCCGCCGAGCATCGACACCATGCGCGCGAAGACCTCTGCCGCCTTTCCCGATGCCAGAGCTCGACGCGCCATCGTCTCGGCTTCATCAGACGAAGCGGCAATGCCGGATTTCACCAGCATTTCGGCGGCGAAGGCGAGAACGACGGTCTCAAGCCGCGTGTCCTTTTTTCTACCCGCCAGGAAATCCAGGCAATTGCGCAGCTCGACGGCATTGCCGGCACTATCGGCAAGCGGCTGGTTCATGTCGGTGATCAGGGCCGAGGTCTTCACGCCTGCGCCATTGGCCACCTCGACCAGCGACTGCGCGAGGATCTCCGCCTGGCCGCGGTCGGCCATGAAAGCGCCGTTGCCGACCTTGACGTCGAGCACCAGCGTCTCGAGCCCGGCCGCAAGTTTCTTCGAGAGGATAGAAGCGGTGATGAGGGGGATGGAATCGACAGTGGCGGTCACGTCGCGCACGGCATAGAGCCTGCCGTCGGCGGGCGCCAAGGTCCCGGTCTGACCGATGATGGCGCATCCCGCCTCCTTCACGACCTTGTGGAACAGATCCGCATCCGGGGAAATCATATAGCCGGGAATGGATTCGAGCTTATCCAGCGTGCCGCCGGTGTGGCCGAGGCCGCGCCCGGAGATCATCGGAACGGCAAGGCCGCAGGCAGCAGCGATCGGCGCCAGCATCAGCGAAACATTGTCGCCGACGCCGCCGGTCGAATGTTTGTCGGCGATCGGGCGGTCGATATCGGCCCATTGCAGCCTGTCGCCGGAATCGGCCATCGCCAGCGTCAGGGCCACGATTTCGGCCCGCGACATGCCCTTGAACCAGACGGCCATGGCGAACGCGCCGATCTGGCCTTCCGACAATTGGCCGGCAGCCAACGCAGCGATGAAGGAGCTGATATCGGCGGCGTCGAGTTCGTCGCCATCGCGCTTGCGCCGGATGATCTCCTGCGGGATCATTTCAATAGCTCGATGCTGCAGCCGGTGCCGACTGTGTTCCGCTCAGAACCGCCAGGATATCGTCGAGCAGGCCGGAAGCGCCGAAGCGGAACGTCGACGGCATCGCCCAGTCCGGCGTCATGATGGTTTCGGCAAGGCTCAAATAGAGTGCGGCATCCGCCACCGAGCCGATGCCGCCGGCCGGCTTGAAGCCGACCTTGCGGCCGCTCTCACGGATGGCGCGGATCATGATGTCGGCGGCTTCGAGCGTCGCGTTGACGGCGACCTTGCCGGTGGAGGTCTTGATGAAATCTGCGCCGGCCTCAATGGCGAGTTCAGAGGCATGGCGGATCAATGCCGCATCCTTCAACTCGCCGGCCTCGATGATGACTTTCAGCAGGACGGAGCCGGTGCATTCGGCGCGCACGGCCTTGACCATGTCGGTCACCGCCTTCTCATTGCCGGCGAGCAGCTTGCGGTAGGGGATGACCAGATCGATCTCATCGGCGCCATCGGCAATTGCCTCACGCGCTTCGGCGGCGACATCGGCCACTTCCATATCGCCCGAGGGGAAGTTGACGACGGTCGCGATGCGCACGGCATGGCCGGTGCCGAGGATGTTGCGCGCCTGGGCGACGAACCGCGGCCAGATGCAGATCGCAGCGCTGTTGCCGTAGGGCGTCTGTGCACGGGCGCAGAGCATCTCGATCTGCGCCTCGGTGCAATCGTCCTTCAAATTGGTGAGATCGAGAAGGGAAAGGGCGACAGCCGCAGTCTCCCGGTTGGAATGGCTATTCATCTTCGCTTCCTCTCGAGCATGATGTCGAAAAGTGTGGGCGGTTTTCAGACGACATCATGCTTTAACTATTTAACTTAGAACAGGATTCAGATTTTAGGCCGACCCGGCCCAAAATCATCCTGTTCCAGCCGCAATCATGTCTTTCAAGATGGCGGCGAGACGGGCGCCGCCGATGGGCGCCATGTCCTTGGTTTCTTCATGGCTGAGTTCGTTGCCGGTCATGCCTGCTCCATAGTTGGTGACAACGGAGGCGGCTGCAACCCTCAGGCCCAGCATTCTTGCGATGATCACCTCGGGCACCGTCGACATGCCGACGGCATCGGCGCCGAGGATGCGCGCCATGCGGATTTCGGCCGGGGTTTCGAAGCTTGGACCGGAGAACCACATATAGACACCCTTCGCCAGCTCGATTTCAAGCTTTGCCGCTGCCCTCTGCATCGCCGCGGCAAGGCCCGCATCATAGGCATTGGTCATGCCGACGAAACGGTGATCGCTTTCCTCGCCGATCAGCGGGTTCATGCCGGAATAGTTGATGTGATCGGTGATCTGCATCACCGAACCGGGCGGCATGTCGTCACGCAGCGATCCCGCCGAATTGGTCAGGATCAGCGCTTCGACGCCGAGCGCCTTCAGCACCTCGATCGGCAGGCGCATGGCGTTGGCATCGCCCTTCTCGTAATAATGCACGCGGCCGGAGAGCATGATAACGGGCACGCCGCCGAGGCGGCCGGCGACGACTTCGCCGGCATGGCCGGAGACGGCGCTGACGGGAAAGCCCGGCAGGTCGCGATAGGGAACACGCACGGCGCCATCGAGCTCACCGACAAGGGAGCCGAGACCGGAGCCGAGGATGATGCCGTGGCGCGGCTTGATGCCCCCGAGCAATGCGGCGAGCAGGCTGACCGTCGCCTTCATCCGAGTTCCGTTTCGAAGCTGAAGGGAAGAAGCTCTTCCATCGTCATGGTCTTCTTCACGCCCGCCTCATCGCAGAGGTAGATCTTCGTCTCCTTGGAGGCAAATTCGGAGATCTTCTGACGGCAGCCGCCGCAGGGCGGGCAGAGCGGCAGTTTTTCGGCAATGACGGCCATTTCGACGATCGTCTTTGCGCCGCCCATGATCATGGCGCCGATCGCCGTCGGCTCGGCACACCATCCTTGCGGAAAGGAGAGATTTTCGATGTTGGCGCCGGTATAGACCTTACCGTCCTCGGCGCGGATCGCCGCACCGACCGGGAATTTCGAATAGGGCGCATGCGCAAAAGCCATGGCGCCGCGGGCGGCTTCGAACAGGTCGTGAGACATATTAACGCTCCTTCGTATAAGGCACGCCGCCGGCTTTCGGCGGGGTCGCAACGCCGATGAAGCCGGCAAGCAGGACGCAGGTTAGAACATAGGGCAGCGCCTGGAAGACCTGAACCGGCACTTCGCCGATCAGCGGCACCTGCTTTCCCTGCATGAAATTTGCCAGCGCATCAAGGAAGCCGAAGAGCAGGCAGGCAAACATGACGGGCACCGGCTTCCACTTGGCAAAGACCAGAGCGGCAAGCGCGATGTAGCCCTTGCCGGCCGACATGTCCTTGATGAAGGCGGCGGACTGGGCAATCGCCAGATAGGTGCCGGCAAAGCCGCAGAGAATGCCGGCGCACATGACGGCGCGGTAACGCAGCCAGGCAACCGAAATGCCGGCAGTATCGACCGCGCCCGGGTTTTCACCGACGGCGCGCAGCCGCAGGCCGAAGCGTGTGCGGTAGAGCACCCACCAGGAAAACGGCACGGCGAGAAAGGCGAGATAGGTGAGGACATTGTTGCCCGATATGACATTGGCATAGATCGGGCCGATGATCGGTATCTCGCGGGCGGCATCGGCGGCTGGCAGGATGATCGGCGCGAAGCGCGATTCCGGCGACAGCTGCGGCGTGCGTCCGCCCTGGCCGAACCAGGCTTGGCCGAGCACGATGGTGATTCCGGCGATGAAGAAGTTGATGGCGACGCCTGACACAATCTGGTTGCCGCGATTGGTGATCGAGGCGAAACCGTGCACCAGGCTCAGCGCCACCGAGCAGAGGATGCCTGCACCGAGGCCGAGCCAGGCCGAATCGGTAAGATAGGCAACGCAGGCGGCGGCAAAGGCCGATCCCAGCATCTTGCCCTCGAGACCGATATCGAAGATGCCGGCACGTTCCGAAAACAGACCGGCAAGGGCGGTGAAGATCAGCGGGATCGACAGGCGGATGGTCGAGCTCAGAACGCTGATGAAGATGTCATAATAATCCATCGCCCGCTCCTTAACCGCGCTTGAACTGTTGGTAGAGGCGCACCATCGCCGGCCGGAACATATATTCCAGCGCGCCGGCAAAGAGGATCACCAGACCCTGGATGACGAGGATCATCTCGCGGGTGATGTTCGGCATTTCGAAGGAAATCCAGTCGCCGCCCTGGTAGAGAATACCGAAGAGGATCGCCGCCACGATGATGCCGAGCGGATGGTTGCGGCCCATCAGCGAGACGGCGATGCCGACGAAGCCGGCACCGCCGACGAATTCCACCTGCAGGCGGGCCGACGACCCCATGACCGGGTTCAGCGCCATCATGCCGGCAAGCGCGCCGGAGAGCAGCATGGCGATGATCACCGTGCGCGCATAGGGAATGCCGAAATAGTCCGCCGCCGTCCGGCTGACGCCCAGTGTGCGCATCTCGAAGCCGAGCTTGGTGCGCCAGACGAGCAACCAGACGAGGTAGCTGACGACGAGTGCAATGATGAAGGAGACGTTGAATGGGGCGGCCCCCAGCTTGGCGCCGAACAGCTGCATGACCCAGCCGAGCTTCGGCAATTGGCCGCCTTCCAGGAAGGTGCGGGTTTCCGGCGCCATCTTGCCTGGTACGATCAGCACATGCACCAGGAGATACACCATGAGCGCTGCGCCGATATAATTGAACATGATCGTCGTGATGACGATGTGGCTACCGCGTTTTGCCTGCAGGAATGCCGGGATGAAGGCCCAGGCTGCGCCGAACAGGCCGGCGCCGACGACGGCGATCGGCATCGTCACATACCACGGCACGTAGCGATCGAGCGCCAGCGCCACCAGCGCGCAGCCGAGGCCGCCGACATAGGCCTGGCCTTCCGAGCCGATGTTGAAAAGGCCGGCATGGATCGCCACCGCGACGGAGAGGCCGGTGAAGATGAAGCTCGTCGCGTAATACAGCGTGAAGCCGATGCCTTCGCCATTGCCGAGCGCGCCCTGGATCAGCAGCGACAGTGCATCGAGCGGGCTCTCGCCGATCAGCCAGACGACGAAGCCGGAGATCAGGAAGGCGACGACGAGGTTCAAAATCGGGATGAGGCCGTAATTGATCCAATTTGGTAGCGGAACGGAAGCAGTGCTCATAAAGGCCTCATGCGGCAATGCCGGCCATCATCAGGCCGAGGGTCTGTTCACCGGCATCGGGCGTCTTCTCGCCGACGACATGGCCGGCAAACATGACAAGGATACGGTCTGAAAGAGAGCGAATCTCATCGAGTTCGACGGAGACGAGAAGGATTGCCTTGCCCGCGTCGCGCATCTCGATGATCCGGCGGTGGATGAATTCGATGGCGCCGATATCGACGCCACGTGTCGGCTGGCCGATGATCAGCATCTTCGGATCGCGTTCGATCTCGCGAGCGACGACGATCTTCTGCTGGTTGCCGCCGGAGAAATTCGCCGTCTTCAGCCGCGGGTTCGGCGGGCGGATGTCGTATTTCTCGATCATCTCCATTGCATCCTTGCGGATAGCTTCGAGATCGAGAAATGGGCCGCGGCTATAGCCCGGCCGGCGGTGATAGCCGAGCACGGAATTTTCGTATTCCTCGAATTTCAGCACCAGGCCCATATGGTGGCGGTCCTCGGGAATATGAGCGAGGCCGAGATCACGCAGGCGGGCCGGATCGGCCTTGTCGATCGTCTGGCCGTCGAGCAGGATTTCGCCGGAGGTCGGCTTGCGGATGCCGGCAATCGCCTCCAGCAATTCGGACTGGCCATTGCCGGCGACGCCGGCAATGCCGACGATCTCGCCGGCGCGCACGTCGAAAGAGACGTTGTCGACCATGGTGACGCCGCGATTGTCCTTGACCGTCAGGTTGCGGACGGACAGCACGGCGGCCCCGGGGTTCGCCTCGCCCTTCTGCACACGCAGCAGCACCCGGCGGCCGACCATCAGTTCGGCGAGCTCCTCCACCGTCGTCTCCGCGGTCTTGCGGGTCGCGACCATTTCGCCGCGACGCATGACCGAGACCGTATCGGTGATCGCCATGATCTCGCGCAGCTTGTGGGTGATGAGGATGATCGTCTTGCCCTGATCGCGCAGCACCTTGAGGATGCGGAAGAGGTGATCGGCCTCTGCCGGGGTCAAAACGCCTGTGGGCTCGTCGAGGATCAGGATCTCGGCACCGCGATACATGGCTTTCAGGATCTCGACACGCTGCTGCAGGCCGACCGGAAGCTCCTCGATCAGCGCGTCGGGATCGACCTCCAGACCATATTCCGTTTCCAGTCGCTTGAGCTCGGCGCGCGCCGAGGCGACGCCCCTCGCCAACAGCATGCCGGCTTCGGCGCCAAGCATGATGTTTTCGAGCACCGTGAAATTATCGACCAGCATGAAATGCTGGTGCACCATGCCGATGCCGGTGGCGATCGCCGCCTGGCTGTCACGGATGGTGACGGGATTGCCGTTGACGCGGATCTCGCCGCTGTCGGCATGGTAGAAACCATAGATGATCGACATCAGGGTCGATTTACCGGCGCCGTTTTCGCCGATGATGCCGTGGATCGTCCCCCTGGCAACGGTAAGGTTGATGTCCTTGTTGGCGTGGACGGCACCGAACTTCTTGTCGATGCCGACAAGCTCGATAGCGGGCTTATCTGTCACTGCAGGCTCCAAATAAGAAAAGGGCGTATGGCGAAAATCCCCTCCGCCATACGCCCGATCTCAATCGTCGATCACATTCGGGCGCGGATCACTTCGGGCAAGCATTGTCCGAGGTGTAATCGTGAACCTTGACGGTTCCCGCGATGATGTCGGCCCTGGCTTTGTCGACGGCAGCCTGCATTTCCGGCGTGATCAGCGACTTGTTGTGCTCATCGATCGCGGCGCCAACACCCTCTTCCTTGACGCCGAGCGCCTGGACGCCGCCGGTGAACTTGTCGTTCTTGGTGTCGTTATAGGCGTTGTAGACGGCGAGGTCGACGCGCTTAACCATCGAGGTCAGGACCGAGCCCGGATGCAGATAATTCTGGTTGGAGTCGACGCCGATCGACAGCTTCTTGTTGTCGGCGGCCGTCTGCAGAACGCCGAGACCGGTGGCACCGGCTGCCGCATAGACGACGTCAGCGCCCTGGTCGATCTGGTTCTTGGTGAGCTCGCCGCCGCGGACCGGGTCGTTCCAGGCCGCGCCCGTCGTGCCAGTCATGTTCTGGAAGACTTCGATATCGGCCTTGACGGAGCGTGCGCCCTGCTCGTAGCCGCATTCGAACTTGCGGATCAGCGGAATGTCCATGCCGCCGACGAAACCGACCTTGCCTGACTTCGACGCCATGCCGGCGAGAACGCCGACGAGGTAGGAGCCTTCTTCTTCCTTGTAGACAACCGAGCGGACGTTCGGCTTGTCGACGACGGAGTCAACGATGATGAACTTGGTATCCGGGAATTCGGCTGCAACCTTCTCGATGGCCGAGGTCCAGGCGAAGGAAACTGCAACCACCGGATTGAAACCACGGCTTGCGAAGTTGCGGATGGCCTGTTCGCCCTGGGTGTCGCCCGTCGGCTCGAAGTCGCGATAGGCAATGCCGGTCTCGGCCTTGAACTTCTCGGCACCGTTATAGGCCGCCTCGTTGAAGGACTTATCGAACTTCCCGCCGGTGCCGTAAACCAACGCCGGCTTGACATCGGCGGCAAGCGCCGTCGTCGACATGGCAGCCACGGCAAAGAGAGTGAGAAGGGATTTTTTCATTGTGCAGCCCTGTTGTTGCTATTCGTTAGGGGTCCTCCCGCAAGCCCTTTTCGGGCATGTCTGCGGAACCACCGACCTCCCCCCGGAGGCCTGGCTGCGCGCATCCTTGCATGGCTCACGGAAAAATTCACCAGAAATTTTTCAGCTGGTAAAGATTTGCAGGGATTGCCGAAAATCAGCTCTTCGGGGCTGATTTTTGGACATTCCTTGCCTCAAAATGCGGATTTTCTAGCCAATTCGAGCGGCAAATACCGAGTAGAAGAGCGGACGATGCCCACCCGGATTTCTCGCCGGATCGTGTTGGCGGAACCACCTTGCTATGCGGTGAAGCGACCCGCCACCGGCGGCTTCTTGTAGCCGATCATCCACAGAAGCAGCGCGATCACCAGGAAAACGGCAAAGGCCGGCTGGAGCATCAGCCACTGGAAGATGAAGGTGTAGAAACGCGGGTGGATATAATAGGAAAGGGAGGATTGCAGCGACGTCAGGGTTGTCGGGCTGACATCCTGCCAGGCATCGGAGATCGGCGTCATTACCACGGAAGACGCCGCAACCGATTGGATCGAATCGATGGTCCCGGCAATCACGGCCGCCGCAAGCGCGACAAGACTCGCCAGACGCAACAGGAAACGCATCAATTCCTCCGACGCTCGATATGCCGGACAATTCCGGCCGGCCGCGCCATTCTCCACCTTGAGAATTACATAGTCATCGATGAGGTGAAGCACAATGGAGGGGCCGAGGCGAGTTTTATCTGAAGAAGTCAAAAAACTGTTAGATTTCGGTTGATCGACAAAAATTCATCGGTATATATCGCGCCGTTCCGACGATTTGCTCCTATCCTAGGCGCGAACGCCCAATGGACAGGTGGCCGAGTGGTTTAAGGCGCACGCCTGGAACGCGTGTGTACGTGAAAGCGTACCGTGGGTTCGAATCCCACCCTGTCCGCCATACCCTCATTTTCAATATTGATTCAAACCGCATTTCGCGCGGGACGCGGAAGCTTTGTTATTCTCAAGGGCGCTGCAGCAGGGCGCGTCCGATCTGCTTCGGGTTCTCGCTGCGCAACACCAGAGATGTCGTCACAGCCCCAAATCGCGCGATCGTGTCAACGATCGTTTCCAGCTCTCCCGGCGACGGGACCAGCACCTTCAAGAGAAAACAGTCCTCTCCGGTGAGGCGCAATACTTCCATGACTTGCGGCATCTGCGCGAACTGTTTCAGACAGGGTTTGATATGCTCATGCGTCGTGCGCAAGCGAAGCACAGCCGTCATTCCAATTCCGAAAGCGGTCGGGTCTATCCGGGCGGTGTAACCGACAATGATGCCGCGGTCTTCCAGCCGCTTGACGCGTTCCGATGCTGCCGGCTGAGAGAGCCCGACCCGCCGACCGAGTTCGGAGATCGCAATGCGTCCATTTTCCTGCATCGCTTCGATGATGGCGATATCGGTCGGATCGAGCAATACCCGATTGTTTTCCTGAAAAGCCATGGGATCACCTTAAAATCATCGGAGAACGGCGTGGTTTTCCGATGATCATTCATTCCGAAGCAAAAGAAAATGCATCATTTTCACCTGCGCGGATGATCAAAGGAAAAGACATGAAGGACATCATCATATTGCCGGGAATTGGCGGTTCGGGTGAGACTCATTGGCAAACACGTTGGGAAAGGTCGAACCCGGACATGCGGCGTTTCCAACCGGCTAATTGGGAAAAGCCCGACTTGGCGGACTGGATTTCAGCTCTGGAGCGCGCCGTTGGCGCATCGGCGACCCCTCCCCTGCTGGTCGCGCATAGCCTTGCCTGTCTGCTGGTTGCTCATTGGCAGCAGGTTTCTTCGCTTGCCGTTGCCGGAGCGTTTCTTGTGGCAGTCCCGGATCCGCAGTCCGCGTCATTCCCTGAGGAGGCGGCCGGATTCGCCGATCCGCCGTCGCAAAAAATACGCTTCCCCACTCTGATTATCGCAAGCGCCGATGATCCCTTCGGCACGCTCGACCATGCCCATGCGCGCGCGGATCTGTGGGGCAGCGGCCTTGTCGCGATTGGTCCTTTCGGCCATATCAACGGGCAAAGCGGTCTTGAGGACTGGGGCCAGGGAAAGGCGTTGCTGACGGCCTTCTCTGCCGGATTGGCGAAATCTGATCGGGCTTGAACTTATTTCGAGTTCCCGACCAAATAGCGGAAACAGGCCTTTGCTGCGGCGGACGCGTGCGAGACGGAGCGACGAAATGCGCCGCTCGCAAACGTACGTTCGAGGCTCTCGAACCCGTCGCTCCGATGACGCTACGAGGTTTAAAACGTCGAAAGATTCCTGAATTTTTACCATGCGGCTTCACCGCGTCTTTGCACGTTTGGGTTTAGGTTCAGCCAAACTCAAAAACAGAGGTAAAACAGATGGAAGAACTTTCGGTAAAGTCGAAGATCATCAAATCCGTCTATTTCAGCCAGGAAGACGGACGGCTCAGGATTTGTTTCAAGAATGGCGAGGAACGTCTGTTCCAAGGCGTTCCCTCCTCGGAAGCCCACGCGATGACGGTGGCGCCGTCTCCCGGCCATTATTATCTCGACCGGATCAGAACCCGGTTTCGCAGATTGGCAGCCTGAAAACCCGCGCGGATAGCGACAGCACGCATTGCGGGGTTGCGTGGAATCGGGACGCGGCCGGTGGATATTGACCGGCTGTTAGCCTTCGATATCATCTGGGTTGGATCGCCGCGGTCGGAAAGCGGCAACGTGTCGGCGCTGCCGGCTTAAAGGTCGGCCAGCCGGGAGGCTCGGCGGCGAACCCCAGCCAGGAAGCCGAGCCTCCCCGTCACGGGACGCTCGTGGAGCGCCATGCCGAAATGCATATCGTTTTCGAACGCCACATGCCCCGCTTGTTTGCTTGAGATCGTATGATCCCGCGCCAGTTTGGGTCCCCATCATCCCACCGCGCTAGCGAATTGGGGCTAATCCTGTGAAAAACTCGAGATATCGCATCCGGACTCGACAATGCTTTATTAGCATGATTGCATAAAGCTATCGGATAAAGACCGGAGAGTGATGATGTTCGAGAAGCTGCTTGAGATGCAGGAGCGTGGCGCACGGGACCGTGCCCGTGGCCGCAGCCTAGCCGACAATCCGATGTCGAAGCCGGATATCCTGCCGATCACCGACTTCCAGGAATGGTACTCGATGTTCGACGCCTGGCGCTTCGGTTGGTCGATCGAGGATGCGATGGCGGGGCACATCAATATGCCCCGGGATGGCGGCACATTGGCCCAGACCTACACCAGAACGGTCTGATCGACCCTGTCCTCGGCGCCGAAGAATTTCAGGTAGCGTTCGACCTCGGCCGGTTCGCCGGTCGCCTTCTGCGGGTTGTCGGAGAGTTTCACCGCCGGACGGCCGTTGGCGTCGCTGACCTTGCAGACGATGGAGATCGGGTTGAGGCCGGAGATCTCGATCGGCGCGCAGCCGGAAAAATCATTCGTCAGGTTCGTGCCCCAGCCGAAGCTCATGCGCACGCGGCCTTCGAAATGCCGGTAGGTATCGATGATAGCGTCGACGTCGAGACCGTCGGAGAAGATCAGCAGCTTCTGGCGCGGATCGCGGCCCATCTTTTTCCACCAGTCGATAATCTTCTCGCCGCCTTCGATCGGCGGGGCACTGTCCGGGCGGAAACCGGTCCAGTCGGCGACCCATTCCGGCGCGTCGCGCAGGAAGGCGGCGGTGCCGAAGGCATCCGGCAGGACGATCAGAAGGTTGCCGCCATAGAGTTTGTTCCAGTCGCGCAGGATCTTGTAGGGCGCGTTGCGCAACTGCTCGTCGGTTTCGGCCAGGGCGGCGGCGACCATCGGTAGCTCGTGAGCATTGGTGCCGACGGCCTCAAGATCGGAATCCATCGCCAGCAATACGTTGCTGGTACCGGCAAAGGCCGGGCCGATGCCTTCCTTCAGCGCCTCGACGCACCAGCGCTGCCAGAGGAAACTGTGACGGCGGCGGGTGCCGAAATCGGAGATGCGCAGGCCCGGCAGTTCCTTCAGCCGTTCGACCTTCGACCACATCTTCGCCTTGGCGCGGGCATAGAGCACATCGAGAGTGAAGGGACCGAGCGCCTTCATCGCCGAGCGCGACCTAAGCTCGTTGACGATGGCGAGCGCCGGGATTTCCCACATGGTGGTTTCCTTCCACGATCCGTGGAAATCCAGCACATATTGCCCGTCCTTCTTCGACAGCTCGTATTCGGGCAGCTGGAAATTGGAAAGCCAAGCGAGGAATTCCGGTTCAAAGATCTGCGCGCGACCATAGAAGCTGTTACCCGCAAGCCAGATCATCTCCTTCTTGGAGAGCCTCAGCGTGCGGGCATGATCGAGCTGCTCGCGCAATTCGCCTTCATCGAGTTCTTCGGCCAGACGCACCCGCTTGGTGCGGTTAATCAGGGTGAAGGAAGCGTTCACGCCCGGATAGAGCTTCCAGATCATCTGCAGCATCAAAAGCTTGTAGAAATCGGTATCGATCAGGCTGCGGATGATCGGATCGAGTTTCCAGGCGTGATTGTAGACGCGTCTTGCGATATCGGTCCTGGCCATGAAACTCCCGCCCTGTCCACTCCGGTCAGGTGCTGCCAAATTCCCGGGTACTGCCAAGTTCCCAGCCGGCGCACGAAACCGGCTCGTGTGCCTTCTTATCGAAAAATCGGCGGCTAAAGTCCAGACAAAACAATAAACGCCCCGCCGCAGTGTGGCGGCGGGGCGTGAAGGTGGTTTTGCTGAAGATTATTGGGCCGGAGTTGCGGGCGCGACATTCGGAGCGGCCGGCGTGTTGTTCGGCGTTTCGGTTGGAACGGCAGTACCGTTCTGCAGTGCCGGCGCGGGGGCCGGAGCAGGCTGCTGCGACTGAAGCTGCTGGCCTGGCTGGTGCGGTGCCACCTCTTTCGCCTCGCGCCTGCCCCAAATCTCGACCGGTATCCAGACCACGAAGGCAAGCACCAGCGCAACGATCAGCACTGTCAGAATGCGATAACCGGTGCGTCCCTGCCTTGCCTTCACCGGCGGGATCAGCTGTTCCTTGTGAAGCTTGCGATCGGATTTTTCCCAGCGTGTTTCCCTCTGATGCGCCATCATCATCTCCTTCCGCTGTCTTGACCGGCCGATCCGGCTGCGAAGAATTTCCGCAAAGGAAACGGGCGGCTGTCTGGAAGGTTCCGAAAGCTCAATAGCCGGCGGCGCGGTCGACCACGAATTGCAGCGGCTCGCCGCGCTCGAAACGGGCGATCTGCGTCTCGACATGCCGGAACAGCGCGTTTTCTTCGGAGACCGCCGCATCGTGCGGCGTAAGGAAGACGTTCTGCAAGTCCCACAATGGGCTGTCTGATGCAAGCGGTTCCGCCTCGAAGACATCGAGGGAAGCGCCGCCGAGGGTACCATTTCGGATGGCGGAGGCGATATCGGCCTCGACCTGGCTCTTACCGCGGCCGGCATTGATGAAAACCGGCTGCCCGAGCGCGCCGTTACGACGCAGCTTCGCAAACAGAGCGGCGTTATAAAATCCCGATGTTTCAGGCGTCAGCGGCAGCAGGCCGACGAGGATGTCGGTCCTTGCGAGAAAGCTGTCCAGTGCGCTGGCGTCGAAGGTTTCGATACCGTCGATCTGCTTGCGGGTGCGCGACCAGCCGATGACATTGAAACCCATCACCCTCAGCTTGGCGACCGCGTCCTGCCCGAGAATGCCGAGACCCATGACACCGACCGTCACTTCCGCCGCCTCCGGCGCGATCAATTTTGCCCATTGGCGCTGGCGCTGGTGGCTGTCATGGGCGTATTGCCCGCGCAGATGCATCAAGCACTGCATGACCACCCATTCGCTCATGCGTGTCGTCAAGCTGCGGTCGACGAAGCGAACAATCGGGATCTCGGGCAGGCCGGCCATGCCGATGATATGGTCAACGCCGGCGCCGCCCGAAAAGATCACTTTCAGGTTCGGCGCCCGCGCGAAAAGATCGGCATCCGGCTTCCACAGAAGCGCGTATTCGACCGCGCTGAGATCGCGTGCCTGATTGGCCGGATCGGCGAGATTGATGCTGCCGCGGTCGGCAAAGGCCGTCTTCAGCACGCGCGCGACGCCTTCGGCATTAAACTTGATATCGACGAGAACGGGAGGACGGGCGGACATGAGCTTCTTTATTGCTGCACGGCGGGCGTCGGCACCGCCTCGATGTTGAAAGCGGCGGCCATGAGGGCCTTGGTGTAATCGTCCTTCGGCGCGCGGAAGATGTCGGCTGACGGACCCTGTTCCACCACCTTGCCGAACCGCATGACGATGACGTCGTTGGCGAGCGCCTTCACCACTTTCAGGTCGTGGCTGATGAAGAGATAGGCGAGGTCGTGTTTCTTCTGCAGATCGCGCAGCAAATCGACCACCTGGGCCTGGACGCTCATATCGAGGGCGGAGGTCGGCTCGTCGAGCATGACGAAGCGCGGTTTCAGCACCATGGCGCGGGCAATGGCAATGCGCTGGCGCTGGCCGCCGGAGAATTCGTGCGGATAACGCCAGCGGGTCAGCGGATCAAGACCCACCTCCTCAAGCGCCCAGCAGACGCGCTGGTCGCGTTCTTCAGCGGTCAGGGAGCGCTCATGCACCTTCAGCCCCTCGGCGACGATATCGCCGACCGACATGCGGGGGCTGAGCGATCCATACGGATCCTGGAAGACGACCTGCAGCTGATTGCGCAGCGGCCGCATTTCGCTGAACGAATAGCCGGCTATATCGTTGCCGACAAAGGCGATCCGCCCTTCTGAGGAAATCAGCCGGGTGAGCGCCAGGCCGAGCGTGGTCTTGCCGGAGCCGGACTCGCCGACGACGCCGAGCGTCTGGCCGGCGCGTAGCGAAAGATCGATGCCGTCGACCGCCTTCACGTGATCGACGACACGGCGCATCAGCCCGGCCTTGATCGGGAACCAGACACGGATATCCGAACCTTCCATCACCATCGGTTTCGACGGATCGGCCAATGGCGGCTCGCCACGCGGCTCGGAGGCCAGAAGGTGCCGGGTATAGTCGTGCTTCGGATTGGAAAAGACGTCCTCGACGGCTCCGGTTTCGACAATCCTGCCCTTGGTCATGACGCAGACGCGATCGGCGAATTTGCGCACGATGCCGAGATCATGGGTGATGAACAGCAGCGACATGCCGTGGACGGCCTTCAACTGCCGGAGCAATTCGAGGATCTGCGCCTGCACCGTGACGTCGAGGGCGGTGGTCGGCTCGTCGGCAATCAGCAATTCCGGCCGGTTGGCGAGCGCCATGGCGATCATGACGCGCTGGCGCTGGCCACCGGAGAGTTCGTGCGGATAGGCCTTCAACCGCTTCTCCGGCTCACGGATGCCGACCTGGTTCAACAATTCCAGTACGCGCTGGCGCGCCGACTGGCCGGTCATGCCCTGGTGCAGGGCAAGGATCTCGGCGATCTGCTTCTCGATCGTATGAAGCGGATTGAGCGAGGTCATCGGCTCCTGGAAGATCATGGTGATGTCGTTGCCGCGCACGTCGCGCAGTTCCCGCTCCGACGCCTTCAAGAGATCCTTACCCTTGAACAGGATTTCGCCGGAGGGATGGCTTGCCGACGGATAGGGCAAAAGCCGAAGGATCGAGTTGGCCGAGACCGATTTGCCGGAGCCGGATTCGCCGACGAGCGCCACGACCTCGCCTTTGGCGATATCGAAGGAGATATGATCGACGGCGAGCGAGGTTTCTCCGCCTTGATGAAAGGCAACCGAGAGATCACGGACGGAAAGCAGCGGTTCTGTCATGTCACTCATTGAAACGTCTTCCTCGGATCGAAGGCATCGCGCACGGCTTCGCCGATGAAGATCAGCAAGGAAAGCATGATCGACATGGCGAAGAAGGCCGTCAGGCCGAGCCATGGCGCCTGCAGATTGGTCTTGCCCTGCGCGATCATCTCACCGAGCGAGGGGGAGCCCGGCGGCATGCCGAAGCCGAGGAAATCGAGCGAGGTCAGCGTCGTGATCGAACCGGAGAGGATGAAAGGCAGGAAGGTCAGCGTCGCGACCATCGCGTTCGGCAGCAGGTGGCGCCACATGATGGTGCGATTGTTGACGCCGAGCGCACGGGCGGCGCGGACATATTCGAAATTGCGGGCGCGCAGGAATTCGGCCCGCACGATGCCGACGAAGCCGACCCAGGAGAAGAGCAGCATGATGCCGAGCAACACGAAGAAGCCGGGCGGCAGCAGTGCGGCGATGATCAGCAGAATGTAGAGTACCGGCATCGACGACCAGATCTCGATGAAGCGCTGCAGCAGCAGATCGGTCCAGCCGCCGAAATAACCCTGCACCGCACCCGCCGTCACGCCGATAACAGCCGAGCAGATGGTCAGCACCAGGCCGAAAAGCACCGATATGCGGAAACCGTAGATGACGCGCGCCAACACGTCGCGCGCCTGGTCGTCGGTGCCGAGCCAGTTGAGATTGCCGGGAGTGCAATCCGGATCGTTCACCCCTTGCGGATAGCCGGCGCAACGCTCCTCCTTCGTCATCAACCAGAAGGGAGCGGTCGGCGCCGAATGCGGAATGTTGGAATTGACCGAGCGATAAGAATAGCGGATCGGCGGCCAGATCATCCAGCCGTTGGCATTGATTTCGTCTGTTATCACCGAGGAACGATAGTCGGTTTCGGCCAGGAAGCCACCGAACTTTTCCTCGGGATAATCAACGAGGACTGGGAACAGGACCTCGCCTTTGTAGGAGGCGATGATCGGCCGGTCGTTGGCGATGAATTCGGCAAACAGGCTGAGGATAAACAACAGCATGAACAGCCACAGCGACCAGTAACCGCGGCCGTTCGCCCGGAAATTCTGCCAGCGGCGGATGTTGGTTGGTGAGAGCAAGCCTTTGCGCGGCGGCTTGACGGGTGTCGTGACAGCGGGGTTTGCGGCGGCGTCCATCAGACATCCCTCCGCTCGAAATCGATGCGCGGATCGATCCAGGTGTAGATCAGGTCGGAAATCAAGCTGACGAACAGACCGAGCAGCGAGAAGATGTAAAGTGTGGCGAAGACGATCGGATAATCCCGGTTGACCACAGAGAGGTAGCCGAGACGGCCGAGGCCATCGAGCGAGAAGATATTTTCGATCAGCAGCGATCCGGTGAAGAAGGCGGAGATGAAGGCGCCGGGGAAACCGGCAATGATGATCAGCATGGCATTGCGGAAAACATGGCCATAGAGCACCTGCCGCTGGTTCAGGCCCTTGGCGCGGGCGGTGACGACATATTGCTTCTTGATTTCCTCGATGAAGGAATTCTTGGTCAAAAGCGTCGTCGTCGCGAAAGCGGACAGGGAAAGCGAGATCAGCGGCAAGGTCAGGTGCCAGAAATAGTCGAGCGGCTTCTGCCACCAGGCCAGCTGATCGAAATTGTCGGAGACCAGGCCGCGCAACGGAAACCAGTCGTAGAACGAGCCGCCGGCGAAAAGCACGACCAGGAGAATGCCGAACAGGAAGCTCGGTACGGCATAGCCGACGACGATGACGCCCGAGGTCCAGACGTCGAAGGTCGATCCATCCTTGATTGCCTTGCGGATGCCGAGCGGGATGGAGATGGCATAGGAGAAGATCAGGATCCAGATGCCGAGCGAGATCGACACCGGCAACTTCTCCTTGATGAGTTCGAGCACGGAGGTGTTGCGGAAGAAGCTCTCGCCGAAATCGAAGCGGCTGTAATTCCACATCATCTCGCCAAAACGGGTCAGCGGCGGCTTGTCGAAGCCGAACTGTTTTTCGAGCTTGGCGATCAGTTCCGGGTCGAGCCCTTGGGCACCGCGATATTTCGAGCCTTCATCGCTGCCGGTGCCGCCGAGAAGATCGCCACCGCCGGATAGGCGCTGGTCGGCACTGTCAGCCTGACCGGTCAATTGGGCGATCACCTGCTCGACGGGACCGCCGGGCGCGAACTGGATGACGATGAAGGAAATCGCCATGATGCCGACGATGGTCGGGATCATTAGAAGCAGGCGGCGAATGACATAGGCGCCCATCAGCCTTCAGCCTCCGGGAATGTTTTTCCTGTCTGCCTGCCGTCCAGTCTCATGCCGCTCAATCCGCCAGCCTTCCCTTGCCGGCCCTGCCGGCTTGTCGTGATTCGCTCGTGCCATTTGGAGCCGAGGGCCCCTGCATTGCAAGCCCGCTCATTTTGCCGAGGTCGACCACCAGGCATCGGGGAAGCCAAGGCTGTAGGCCGGAAACTCGGCCGGATGCGTGATCGTGTTCCAATAGGCGATGTTATAAGTATCGCGGTAGAACAGCGGGATGACGTAGTGATTTGCAAGCAGGACCCGATCCATGGCCTTGATTGCTGCGATCTGCTCGTCGCGGTTCGGCGCGAAGATAATCATGCGAATGAGCTCATCAACGGCTTGGTTGGCAATGCCGGCATAATTGCGGGAACCCTGTTGGTTGACCGAACCGGATCCCCAATAGTCGGCTTGTTCGTTGCCCGGATTCATGGTCTCCGCCCAGACATTCCAGATCATATCGAAGTCAAAGCTGCGCTCGCGATTGACAGACTGCGAGGCATCGACTGTCCGGACCCGCGCATCGATGCCGATTTTCCTGAGATTGTTGGCATAAGGCACCGCCCAGCGCTCCAGCATGGGGCTCGACAACAGGATCTCGAAACTCATCGGCTGGCCGGTCTTGGTATTGACCATGCGATTGCCCTTGAGCTCCCAGCCGGCTTCTTTGAAAAGCGCAATCGCCTTGCGGAGATTGTCGCGGCTCTTCTGCGGATCGCCGCCGACAGGATTGCTGTAGGGCGTCGTGAAGACTTCGGGCGGAACCTTATCCTTCATGCCCTGCAGAATTTCCAGCTCTCTGCCCTGCGGAAGGCCGGAGGAGGCGAGTTCGGTGTTCCAGAAATAGCTGTCGATGCGCTTGTAACTATTAAAGGCCACAGTGCGGTTCAGCTCCTCAAAATCCAGACCATAGTTCAGCGCCTCGCGGACCCTGGTGTCCTTGAAGAGGTCACGTCGCATGTTGGGCACGAGAGCCTGCATGATGCCGGTGGCGCGCAGCGGGTTTGCAACCTCCTCTTTCTTGACACGTCCTTCCTTCACTGCGGGAAAATCATATCCCGTCGCCCAGCGGGCAGCCGTGGTTTCCTGCCAGTAGTCGCTGTTGCCGGCGCGAAAGGCCTCGAACTCGACATCCCGATCACCGAAATAGGTGTAGTGGACGTTGCGGAAATTGTTCTGGCCGATATTCACATTGAGGTCCTTGCCCCAGTAGTCGTCACGTAATTCATATCGGATTGTCGCGCCGGGCGAGAAGGAAGCAATCTTGTAAGGTCCCGAACCCATCACGGGCTCGAGGGTCGTCTTTGAGATATCGCGCGGCTTGCCGTCCGGTCCCTGCCCCTCCCACCAATGTTTCGGCACGACCACCAACTGGCCAAGAATATTCGGGAGCTCCCGGTTGTTCTTCTCATCGAAGGTGAAGGTGACGTCGCGATCGCCGGTCTTTTCGGCTTTGACCACGTGGCGGTAATAGTTACCCGTGAGGGGGTTTAATTCCTTCGTCTTATCGAGACTGAAGATGACGTCCTCGGGCGTTACCGGCTGACCATCCGCCCATTTCGCTTCCTTGCGCAGGCGGAAGGTCGCGCTCGATACGTCGGCGGGAAAAGACAGTCCTTCGGCAAGCAGACCATAGGAGACGAGGAGCTCGTCGTCGGCGGGCTTCATCAGCGTGTCGTAAACGAGCGTCAAGCCCACGGCCGTCTGACCTTTGGCAAGCAGCGGGTTGAAGGTGTCGAAGGCGCCGCTTGCGGAGAGGCGCAGGTCTCCGCCTTTCGGTGCATCGGGATTGACGTAGTCGAAATGCGCAAAGCCCGGCTTGTATTTCATCTCGCTGATGACCGAGCTTCCGATCTGAAACGGCTGGTCCTGACCCGTTGCCGGCATTGGCGCCAGAGCGCCCGCAAGCGATAGAAACAAACCGATCTTGGACCACAGAGCCGCCATTCACGCTTTCCCCTGATTATTGGTGGGTTCGACAATACGAAAAATACGGGCGAAAAACAGGAGAGAGTTTGGTTTTTGCCGGGCGCGCCAAATTTTGACCCATCGGGTCCGTGTCAAGGCGTCGCCTCTTCGAGCCGCCTTCGCAACATGCGGCGCAACTCTGTTACAAGGCGCGGGTCGCCGGCGCTGTCGGGATCATAGGCGGCGGCAACGACGATGCGCAGAAGCTCCAATATGAGGGCCGCAAGCAGATCGACATCGGGCTCCACCGAAGGGTTGGCCTTCCTCAGCAAGGCGACGATGCTTGCCCGCATTTCGGCGCGCGAGCGTGCCTTGCGTTCCTTGGGAATGTCGCGTCTGGCCGCTAGAACAGGAAATTCCGGGAACTCCTCGATGAAGCGTCCGAGCCTCGTGAAGACCGCATCGCCGATCTCGGCGGCAGTCCTTCCCGCGGATTCGTCCTCGAGCGCGGCCAGTGCCGCGTTGAAATGCTGCAGTCGGTCGATATGCAGCGCCTCGGCAAGAAGCAGCTTCGTCGGAAAGAATTGATAGAGCGAGCCGATCGAAGAGTTGGCGGCGGCGGCGATCTCGGTCATCGTCGCGGCATCGTAGCCCTTTTCGAGGAAGACCTTTGCCGCGGCCTCGAGCAGGACGGCAACGCGCTCATGGCCGCGCTGGCGTTTCGGGACACGGGTCTGCAGCTCGGGGCTTGATTTTTGTGAGGCATCCCTCATATTACTCATTGTGAGGATATCCTCATATTTAATGGAGCTCTTTCATGCCGCTTTACGATCCCAAAACCACCGCGCTCATTTCCATCGATCTGCAAGGCCTCGTCCTTGGCCGGGCGCTGGCGCCCCATTCCGGCCAGCAGGTGGTCGAAAACACCGCCGCCATCGCCACCAGCCTGAAGGCGGCCGGCGGAACGATCACCCTCGTCACCGTCGGATTCTCCCCGGACTATGCCGATGCTGTCAACCAACCGGCCGATGAGGCGCTGCAGCTTCCGGAAGGTGGCCTGCCAACTGCTGCCCTTGCCGTGCCGCCGGAGATTGCGGCCCTTACCGCCGATGTCCATATCGTCAAGCATCACTGGAGCGCCTTTTACGGCACCGAGATGGATCTGCAGCTACGCCGCCGCGGTATCAGGACGGTGATCCTTGCCGGCGTCGCCACCAATTTCGGCGTCGAATCGACCATACGCGATGCCTTCGCGCATAACTATGCCGTCATCGCCGCCGAGGATGCGATGACCAGTTTTTCGCCTGAGATGCATGATTTTTCCTGCCGGTACATTCTGCCGCGGCTGGCGCGCATCCGGAAAACCGCGGAGGTCGTCACCAATAGCTGAGCCGCTGCGGCGATCCGTCACCGCCTTCTTCTCCCACCGCCAGCCAAAACATCGATTCACCAAAATCGCTTTTCACGATAGGTTCGATCGCAAATCACTTCGGCAGCAGTTCAAGGGAACAGTATGGCTTTCGGCTTCGCTCAGGCTTTCAGGACATTCGGCAAACTGACGCTTGCCGGCGCAATCGGCGCAAGCCTTGCCGCCGGTGACGTCGGCGCGGAGCAGAAGACGCCGAGCCCGGGCAGTGCCAAGGGGCAGTTCGGCGCCGTCAGTCTGCCGACGCAGGGACCGGCGCAACCGATCGGATTTTACGCGAAGGGCTGCATGACGGGTGCGGTGGCGCTGCCGACCGACGGCCCGACCTGGGAGGCGATGCGGCTTTCGCGCAATCGCCGCTGGGGCAATCCGGCCACGATCGCGCTATTGGAACGATTTTCACAGGACGCCGCCAAATATGCCGGCTGGCCGGGCATTCTCGTCGGCGACATCGCCCAGCCGCGCGGCGGACCGATGCCCAGCGGTCATGCCTCCCACCAGATCGGCCTCGACGCCGACATCTGGTTCACGCCGATGCCCGCGCGGCGCATGACGGCCGAGGAGCGCGAAGATCTTCCCTTCACCTCGATGCTGCAGAAGAACAAATTTCTGACGATCGATCCCAAGGTCTGGACGGAATCGCACGCGCGGCTGTTGATGCTGGCCGCGAGCTATCCCCAAGTGGAGCGCATCTTCGTCAATCCGGCGATCAAAAAGAAGATGTGCGACACCTGGACGGGCGACCGCACCAATCTCGGCAAGCTCCGGCCGGAATACGGCCACGACTCGCATTTCCACATCCGCATCAAGTGCCCGCCCGGTGCTGCGGGATGCACACCGCAGGCCCCCGTCGCTGCCGGCGACGGCTGCGACAAGTCGCTCGCCTGGTGGTTCACGCCGGCGCCCTGGGCACCGCCGAAACCGCCGAAGCCCGGCGCCAAGCCGCCGAAGCCGCCGCGCGAGATGATGGTTTCCGACCTGCCGAAAGCTTGCGCCGCCGTGCTCGATGCTACTTCCGTGGCCTCTATGCAGGCCGCCACCTATGGCGGACCTTCCGCCGCAAGCGTGCTGGCCGCCGCCCCGGCCGCAGTGCCCGCCGCCGACGCCGATGGAGCTTTACCCGATGTCGGCCCGGTTCCGAACGACAAGCCGGCGATACAATGATCGAGGTTCTGGGACCGCGCCCTAAGACCAAACCCGCGGACGGAGACCCGGGATGCGCTGTCTTTCAAATCGCAACCTCTTGGTATAAAGCGGTCAAATCGATTGAATTGTTCGGGCGGAGGGGTTGATGGCCGGCGGCAAATGCCTTGCATTGATTGCGCATGACCAGAAGAAAGACGACATGGCGGATTTCGCCCGCGCCAACAGGGACATTCTCTCCCGTTGGAAGATCGTCGCCACCGGCACCACTGGCGGGCGCGTGCTCGACGCCGCCCCCGATCTCCACGTCACCAGGTTGAAAAGCGGACCGCTCGGCGGCGACCAGCAAATCGGCGCGCTGATTTCGACCGGCGAGGTCGATGCCCTGATCTTCTTCGTCGACCCTTTGACGCCGATGCCGCACGATGTCGACGTGAAGGCGCTGATGCGGCTCGCGATCGTTTACGATATTCCGATGGCGCTCAACCACGCGACCGCTATAAAACTTCTTCCGACACTTAAAGCCTGATCAGCACGGAACCGGCCATGCCAAAACCGACCAACAGCACCGCTCCGCTGCCTTTCCCGATCCTGATCGGCGATATCGGCGGCACCAATGCCCGCTTCTCAATCCTCACCGATGCCTATGCCGAGCCGAAACAGTTTCCGAACGTGCGCACGGTGGATTTTGCCACGATCGACGAAGCGATCCAGCACGGCGTTCTCGACAAGACCGCAGTGCGGCCGCGCTCGGCGATCCTCGCCGTCGCCGGCCCGATCAACGACGACGAGATCCCGCTGACCAATTGCGACTGGGTGGTGCGGCCAAAGACGATGATCGAGGGCCTCGGCATGGAGGATGTGCTCGTCGTCAACGATTTCGAGGCGCAGGCGCTGGCAATCGCCGCGCTTTCGGATGAAAACCGCGAACGCATCGGCGACGCCACCGGCGACATGATCGCCTCCCGCGTCGTGCTCGGACCGGGCACCGGCCTCGGCGTCGGCGGGCTCGTGCATGCCCAGCACAGCTGGATCCCGGTTCCCGGCGAAGGCGGCCATGTCGATCTCGGGCCGCGCAGCAAGCGCGACTATGAAATCTTCCCGCATATCGAGACGATCGAAGGCCGGGTTTCGGCCGAGCAGATCCTCTGCGGGCGCGGCCTCGTCAATCTCTATCATGCCATCTGCATTGTCGACGGCATCCAGCCGACGATGAAGGATCCCGCCGACATCACCTCGCACGCGCTTGCCGGCAGCGACAAGGCAGCCATAGAGACCGTCTCGCTGTTTGCCACCTATCTCGGCCGCGTGGCGGGCGACATGGCGATGGTGTTCATGGCGCGCGGCGGCGTCTATCTCTCCGGCGGCATCTCGCAGAAGATCATCCCGGCGCTGAAGAAGCCGGAATTCCGGATGGCCTTCGAGGACAAGGCGCCGCATACGGCGCTGCTTCGCACCATCCCGACCTATGTGGTGACACATCCGCTGGCAGCGCTTGCCGGGCTTTCCTCCTATGCGCGCATGCCGGCGAATTTCGGCGTCTCGACGGAAGGCCGCCGCTGGCGGCGTTAAGCCCCGACGCAAAGCAAATAGAGCGTCTTTGGCGCGTCCTGGCGGACGCGCGGCGCTCTAGCCAAACCAGTCCCAACTCTTTATAGACGCCGGCAAAAGTGCGCGTCGCCTTTGCGGCGCGCTTGGTCCGAGACAGGAAATCCTATTTGGAAGCGGCGGAAAGCAGAACGCAGGGCGTCAGCAGCGATACCGTAACCGGCATCCTGAAGCGCATCATCGCTGAAAACGGCCGCGATCATCTGTGGGGCTATGTCTTTGCGATCGCCTGCCTCCTCGTGGTGGCGCTTTCGACGGCGTTCACCGCCTGGATCATGCGGGCGATCATCGACGAGGCCTTCGCCAATCGCCGCGCCGACGTCGTCTGGATCATCTGTCTTTCGATCTTCATCGCCTTCGTGCTGCGCGGCTTTGCGAGCTACGGTCAGGCGGTGGCGCTTTCCAAGGTCGGCAACGATATCGTCGCCCGCTACCAGCGCCGGCTCTATGCGCATCTGATGACGCTTTCAGTCGGCTTCTTCAGCGAGGCGCGCTCTGCCCATATCGCTGCGCAGGTGAGCCAAAACGTCAGCGGCATTCGCGACGTGCTCAACCTGACGATCACCTCGACAGTGCGCGACCTGCTGACCTTCGTTTCGCTGCTCGCCGTGATGATCCTCCAGGATCCGCTGCTCAGCCTTGCGGTGTTCATCATGGCGCCGCCGCTGCTTTATGCACTGCGTTATGTTTCCAAGCGGCTGCGCTCGGCGACCCGCGAGGCCGTGCATCTGAACAGCCACGTTCTCGGCGCCATGCAGGAGACGATCCAGGGCATCGCCATCGTGAAAGCCTTCACGATGGAAGAAGAGCTGGAGCGCAAGGTCAACAAGCTCATCAAAGGCGCCGAAAGCCGGGCGAACCGGATTGCCCGTCTTTCCGAGCGCACCTCTCCTCTGACGGAAAGTTTCGCGGGCTTTGCCGTCGCCAGCGTGCTTGCCTATGCCGCCTACCGCTCGATCTACTTCAATGTGCCACCCGGCGCCTTCTTCTCCTTCGTCACGGCGCTGCTGCTTGCCTATGACCCGGCCCGCCGGCTTGCCCGCCTGCAGGTGCAGATGGAGCGCGCCGTCGTCAATGCGCGGATGATCTATGAATTGCTCGACATGGAACCGCGCCAGCGCGACCTGCCGGATGCCCGGCCGCTGACGGTGACGCAGGCAAGAATCGAATTCCGCAATGTGTCCTTCGCTTACGGCAATGAGAGCGTGCTCAGCGGCGTCAGTTTCACCGCCGAGGGCGGTGCGACCACAGCGCTTGTCGGGCCCTCCGGCGCCGGCAAATCCACCGTCATCAGCCTCATTCCGCGCTTCTACGATCCGCGCGAGGGCGAAATTCTGATCGACGGGCAGGATATCGCCCACATCACCAAGAAGTCGCTGCGCCAGCAGCTCGCCTATGTCTCGCAGCAGCCCTATCTGTTCGAGGGCACGATCCGCGACAATATCCGCTATGGCCGGCCGGAAGCGACCGATGCCGAGGTGGAAGAGGCGGCGCGGCTTGCCTATGCGCATGATTTCATCTCAGCACAGCCGCAAGGTTACGAGACGCCGGTCGGCGAAAACGGCGTGACGCTTTCCGGCGGCCAGCGCCAGCGGCTATCGATCGCGCGCGCCCTGGTGCGCAATGCGCCGATCCTGCTTCTCGACGAGGCGACCTCGGCCCTCGACACCGAATCCGAAGCCGCCGTGCAGAAGGCGCTCGACGAAGCGATGAGCGGACGCACCGTCGTCGTCATCGCCCACCGGCTTTCGACCGTGGTACGCGCCGACAAGATCGTCGTCATGCAGCAGGGCCGTGTCGTCGAGGAAGGCAATCACGAGACGCTTGCGAAGGTCAGCGACGGTCTTTACGCTCGCCTCAACAACCTGCAGAGGCCTTCGGCCTCCGATTCAAACTGACCTGGTGAGACTGACATGAGCGATGCTGCGATGAAACTGGTGGTGGTTGGCGCAGCCGGACGCATGGGGCAGACTTTGATCCGGCTCATCCACTCGATCGAAGGCGTCAGGCTGCATGCCGCGGTCGAGCGCGCCGGCTCGCCCTTCGTCGGCAAGGATGCCGGCGAGATCGCCGGTCTCGGCCCGACTGGTGTCATCATCGGCGACGATCCGCTCAACGCCTTTCTCGATGCCGAAGGCGTGCTCGACTTCACCTCGCCTGCCGCAACAGTGGAATTCTCGGGCCTCGCCGCGCAGGCCCGCATCGTCCATGTCATCGGCACGACCGGCTGTTCGGACGACGACAATGCGAGGATCGCCGCCGCCGCCCGCCATGCCCGCATCGTCAAGTCGGGCAATATGAGCCTCGGCGTCAATCTGCTCAGCGTGCTCGCAAAGCAGGCAGCGCGAGCGCTCGATCCTGATGACTGGGATATCGAGATCCTGGAAATGCACCACAAGCACAAGGTAGATGCGCCGTCCGGCACCGCCCTTCTCCTCGGCGAGGCTGCGGCCAAGGGGCGCGGCATCGATCTTGCCGCGAAATCGGTCCGGGTGCGCGACGGCCATACTGGCGCCCGCGAAGCGGGCACGATCGGCTTTGCGACGCTGCGCGGCGGCTCGGTCATCGGCGAGCATTCCGTGCTTTTCGCCGGCGAAGGTGAAATCGTCACCCTATCGCACAGTGCGGCCGACCGCTCGATCTTCGCGCGCGGCGCCATCAAGGCGGCGCTTTGGGCGCGCGACAAGAAGCCGGGTCTCTATTCCATGCTCGACGTGCTCGGGCTTTCTTCCTCTTAACGATACTACGGAGGCATATTCATGAGCGGTACCCTCGTCCTCGTTCGCCACGGCCAGAGTGACTGGAACCTGAAGAATCTCTTCACCGGCTGGAAGGATCCCGATCTGACCGAGCTCGGCGTCCAGGAAGCCAATGCCGGCGGGGCGGCGCTCGCCGAATACGGCATCAAATTCGATGTCGCCTATACCTCGGTGCTGGTGCGCGCGCAGCACACGCTGAAGCTCATCCTCGACAAGGTCGGCCAGCCCGATCTCCTGACGATCAGCGACCAGGCGCTGAACGAGCGCGATTACGGCGATCTCTCCGGCCTCAACAAGGATGATGCGCGCGCCAAATGGGGCGAGGAACAGGTGCATATCTGGCGCCGCTCCTATGACGTGCCGCCGCCCGGCGGTGAAAGCCTGCGCGACACCGGCGCCCGCGTCTGGCCCTACTACCTCACCGAAATTCTGCCGCGCGTGCTCAGAGGCGAGAAGGTGCTGGTTGCCGCGCACGGCAATTCGCTGCGCTCGCTTGTCATGGTGCTCGACAAGCTCACCCGCGAAGGCGTGCTCGCCCTCAACCTCGCGACCGGCGTGCCGATGGTCTACAAGCTGAAGGCGGATTCCACCGTCGCGTCCAAGGAAGTGCTCGGTGACATGTCGGGCGCACATTGATCGCAGCTGATCTTTCCCCCTTAGAGCAATTCCGTTTTTCTTCGAATCACGAAATTGCTCTAACTCTTTGTTTTCACGCAATTACCTGGCGCAAAACCGCTGCACACTTTTGCTGGAATTGCTCTAGGCGGAGAAAGGCGCTCAGTTCTCGATGGTGAACTGTACCCGGTCGGCCGCGAAACGGCTGATCGAATATTGCACCGGCACACCCTCAAGATCGGTATTCATCGCCTTGGCGATCAGCAGGATCGCGCCGGGGGTGAGTTCGAGGTCGGCCATGTCGGCCGCACTCGCATGGGCGGCCGTCACTTCGGTCGTCGCCCGGACATAATCCGGCAGGCCGAGTTCGGCGAAAGCCTTGGTAATCGATTCTCCCGTCCGGTAGGCCTCACCGATACCGGCAAAGCGCTTGGCGGGAAACCAGCTCGTCGCCCTTGAAACCGGCCGCTTGTCCGCCTGACGCAATGTTTCCAGGCGGATCACCTCTTCTCCCGGCTTCAGGCCCAGCCAGCGGGCAATCTCGGCACTCGCTTCTTCCTTTGCCTCATCGAGCAGAAGGCCGCGCATCTCTCGGGCTTGATCGCCGATGCCGGCGGTAAAACGGGTGCGCCGGGTGATCGGGAAGTTCAGTCGCTCCTTACGCTCGATCAGCGTGCCGCGACCCTGTACCGCACGGACGATACCCTCCTGCGCCAATGCCGCCAGCGCGCTACGCACCGTATGCCGGTTGACGCCGAATTGCAGCGCCAGCATTGTTTCCGGCGGCACCATTCCCGTTTCGTCATAGGCTCCCGTGCTGATCGCCTCACGAATCCGATCGGCGATCTGGCGCCAGAGCGCCACGCCGGTTTGCCTTTGCACCTGCTTCAATCCCGCCATTCCACCCCTGCTCGTCCATTTAACTCTCGATGTCACACGCTTGTCACGACATCGATTTAGAGCTAAGTATAGCTTGTATGGTTGTCTATATCAATAGACATTTGGAGGGAAGCGGCGATGATATCAGCGGACAGGAAAGACGCTGCGTCACAGACGGCATCCGGGCGCAAACGCGCCGCCGATCTGCTGGCGCGCGCGGAGCGCAGCGAACTCCAGGCGGTCTTCGATGCGCTGCCGGAAAAGCCTGTGGCCCATCCGGTGCGCGGACCGGAAACCGGGCTGGTGATGGTGCGCGGACGCATCGGCGGCGGCGGCGCTCCCTTCAATCTGGGCGAAGTGACCGTGACGCGAGCGACCGTCCGGCTCGACACCGGTTCGGTCGGCCATGCCCAGGCGCTCGGCACCGACCGCGAGAAGGCCAGGCTTGCGGCGATCTTCGACGCGCTCTGGCAGGAGGAGGCGACGAAGGACTTCGTCGAACGGGCCCTGCTTTTACCGATCACTGAGCGGATCGCCGATGCCGAACGCCGCAAGGCGGACGAGACGGCGGCAACCCGCGTCGATTTCTTCACCATGGTGCGGGGAGACAACTGATGGGCCTGAAGACAGAAGCTTTGACCGGCGGCTTTGCCGAGCCGGTCTTCCATGCCCAAAGCGTCTTCAAGATGCTGATGGACGGCATGGCCCGCCCCGGCACGATCCAGACCGTTCAGCCCGATGTCGCTCCGCCGGCACCGCTCGGCATCGCCGCCGGCACGATCGCGCTGACGCTTTGCGACCACGACACGTCAGTCTGGCTTTCACAGGGACTGGCGAGATCCGCCGTGCCGGAGTGGCTCGGCTTCCATACCGGCGCACCGTTGACCACCGAAAAAGCCGAGGCGCGCTTTGCCTTCACCGAGGCCGGCACCGCACTTTCCTCCTTCGGCCTCTTTGCATCAGGCACGCAGGAATATCCCGACCGCTCGACGACCCTCATCATCGAACTCGCCAATCTCGAGGGTGGCCGCAGGCTGGCGCTGATGGGTCCCGGCATCCAGAGCGTGACGGAGATCGCGCCGATCGGCCTGCCGGAGACCTTCCTGCGGCTCTGGACCGAGAACCGCGCGCTCTTTCCGCGCGGCGTCGACATCGCGCTGACAGCGGGCAGGCGTTTCCTCTGCCTGCCGCGCACCACCAAGATCACAGCAACGGAGATCTGAGCTCATGTATGTTGCCGTCAAGGGTGGCGAGACCGCCATCGCCAATGCCCACCGCCTGCTCGCCGACCGCCGCCGCGGCGACCGTTCGCTGCCGGCGATCGGCATCGAACAGATCGTGGCGCAGTTGGCGCTCGCCGTCGACCGCGTCATGGCCGAGGCTTCGCTTTTCGACCGCACACTCGCTGCCCTCGCCATCCGCCAATCGCGCGGTGACATGATCGAGGCGATCTTCCTGCTGCGCGCTTACCGCACGACGCTGCCACGTTTCGGCTATTCCAGGCCGCTCGACACGGCTGATATGACGATCGAACGCCGCATCTCGGCGACCTACAAGGATCTGCCGGGCGGCCAGCTTCTTGGGCCCACCTTCGACTATACCCACCGGCTGCTCGATCCCTCGCTGCTTTCGGACGAGGCGGTGGAGACGCCCGCTCAGCGCGTCGCCGAGGCCGGCCGTGTCATGCGCGTCTCCGAGATCCTCGGCGAGGAAGGCCTGATCGAGGCCGACGGCGACATGCCGGAAGATCACGAGATCGGCGACCTGACCCGCGAACCGATGGAATTCCCGATGACCCGGGATCTCCGCCTGCAGGCGCTTGCCCGCGGCGACGAGGGCTTCCTGCTGGCGCTCGGTTATTCGACCCAGCGCGGCTATGGCCGCAACCACCCCTTCACCGGTGAAATCCGCATCGGCGACGTCGAGGTGGAATTCGACGTGCCGGAACTTGGTTTCGCCGTCTCGCTCGGCACGATCCAGATCACCGAATGCCAGATGGTCAACCAGTTCAAGGGGTCGGCCAAGGCGCCGCCGCAATTTACCCGCGGCTACGGCCTGGTCTTCGGCCAGAGCGAACGCAAGGCGATGGCGATGTCGCTTGTTGATCGTGCGCTTCGCGCCGAAGAGCTCGGCGAGGATATCACCGCACCGGCCCAGGACGAGGAATTCGTCATCTCGCACTCCGACAACGTCCAGGCGACGGGCTTCGTCGAGCATCTGAAGCTTCCGCATTATGTGGACTTCCAGGCCGAACTCGATCTCGTCCGCCGCATGCGCCGCGAATTCGAAGCCGCCCGCAACGGTGGCGAAGACATGAAGGAAGCCGCCGAATGACCGATCTGGCCAGCTACAACTTCGCCTATCTCGACGAACAGACCAAGCGGATGATCCGCCGCGCCATCCTGAAGGCGATCGCCATTCCCGGCTACCAGGTGCCCTTCGCCTCGCGCGAAATGCCGATGCCCTATGGCTGGGGCACCGGCGGCGTGCAGGTGACGGCCTCGATCATTGGACCGGACGACGTGCTGAAGGTCATCGACCAGGGCGCTGACGACACGACCAACGCCGTTTCCATTCGCGCCTTCTTCCAGAAGGTCGCCAATGTCGCGGTGACGACGCATACAAAGGATGCAACGATCATCCAGACGCGCCACCGCATTCCCGAAGAAAAGCTTAGGGTCGGGCAGGTGCTCGTCTACCAGGTGCCGATCCCCGAGCCGCTGCGCTTCCTCGAGCCGCGCGAGACCGAGACGCGCAAGATGCACGCGCTTGAAGAATACGGCCTCATGCATGTGAAGCTCTACGAGGATATCGCTCATAACGGCCGCATCTCGCGGACTTACGCTTATCCGGTGAAGGTCCACGGCCGCTATGTCATGGACCCGTCGCCGACGCCGAAATTCGACAATCCGAAGATGCATATGTCGGACGCGCTGCAGCTCTTCGGTGCCGGACGCGAGAAGCGCATTTATGCGGTTCCGCCCTATACCGACGTCGTCAGCCTGGATTTCGAAGATTATCCCTTCGATATCCAGCGCTTCGACAAGCCCTGCGCCCTTTGCGGCGCCGAGGACGTCTATCTCGACGAGGTGGTTCTCGACGACAAGGGCGGGCGGATGTTCGTCTGCTCCGACACCGATCATTGCGAAGACCGCCGCGCGCACGGACATGCCGGCGAGATGCTGGCCCGGGAGGCTGCAGAATGAGCGATACCCCGCTTCTCAAAGTCCACGACGTTTCGAAATTCTACGGCAACCGCATCGGCTGCCGCGACGTCTCGTTCGAGCTCTGGCCCGGCGAAGTGCTCGCCGTCGTCGGTGAATCCGGCTCCGGCAAGACGACGCTGCTCAACTGCCTCTCCACCCGGCTGCTGCCGAGCACCGGCAGCGTCGAATATCACATGCGCGATGGCAGCTATCGCGATCTCTATCGCATGAACGAGGCCGAGCGGCGCTTCCTGATGCGCACCGACTGGGGCTTCGTGCACCAGAACCCGGCCGATGGCCTGCGCATGACCGTTTCTGCCGGCGCCAATGTCGGCGAACGGCTGATGGCGATCGGCGACCGGCACTACGGCAAGATCCGCGCTTCGGCGATCGACTGGCTCGAACGCGTCGAGATCGACGCCGACCGCATCGACGACCAGCCGCGTGCCTTTTCCGGCGGCATGCGCCAGCGATTGCAGATCGCCCGCAACCTCGTCACCGGCCCACGCCTCGTCTTCATGGATGAACCCACAGGCGGCCTCGACGTCTCGGTGCAGGCGCGGCTGCTCGATCTCGTGCGCGGCCTCGTCAACGACCTCGGCCTCTCGGCCATCATCGTCACCCACGATCTCGCCGTCGCACGCCTGCTCTCGCACCGGATGATGGTGATGAAGGACGGCTACGTCATCGAACACGGGCTGACCGACCGCGTGCTCGACGACCCGCGCGAACCTTATACGCAGCTGCTCGTCTCCTCGATCCTGCAGGTCTGAGCAAATGTTACAACGCCTTGCGCGTCTTTCAGACGCGCGGCGCTGGGTCCTAAACCAAGGAAGAAAGAATCATGGCAACGCCCCTCGTCGTTTCCGAAGTCTCGAAGAGCTTCACCATGCATCTGCGCGACGGCATCAAGTTGCCCGTCGTCTCCGATGTCGCCTTCTCGGTCGCATCGGGCGAATGCGTCGTGCTCGGCGGCCCGTCCGGCATCGGCAAGAGCTCGCTGCTCAAGATGATCTACGGCAATTATGCCGTCGACACCGGCCAGATCCTCATTTGCCACGACGGACGCATCGTCGATCTCGCCTCTACCGATCCGCGCACCGTGCTCAACGTCCGCCGCAATACACTTGGCTATGTCAGCCAGTTCCTGCGCACCGTGCCGCGCGTCGCGGCGATCGACGTGGTTGCCGAACCGCTGGTGGCACGCGGCGAGGACGCCGTCATGGCACGGCAAAAGGCGGGCGCCCTGCTTGCCAGGCTCAATCTGCCGGAAACGCTCTGGCAGCTTCCGCCCGCCACCTTCTCCGGCGGCGAGCAGCAACGCGTCAACATCGCGCGCGGCTTCATCACCGAGCATACGATCCTGCTTCTCGACGAACCCACAGCCTCGCTCGATGCCAGGAACCGTGCCGTCGTCGTCGGCATGATCGCGGAAAAGAAAACGGCGGGTGTGGCCCTTCTCGGCATCTTCCACGACGAGGAAGTGCGCGAAGCCGTCGCCGACCGCATTCTCGACGTCCAGCAGTTCTCACCCGGAAAGATCGCTGCATGAGCCGCAAGCTTGATATCGAGCCCTACTTTCATGAAACGGCATCCGTCAGCGATTCCACCTTCGGGCGCTATACCGAGGTCTCGGAACGCTGCCGCATCAGCGAGGCCACGTTCGGCGACTATTCCTACATCATGCAGGACGGCTCCGTCTGGTGTGCGACGATCGGCAAGTTCGTCAATATCGCCGCCGCCGTGCGCATCAACGCCACCAACCATCCGACCTGGCGTGCGACGCTGCATCATTTCACCTATCGCGCCGCCGACTACTGGCCGGACGGCGATATGGAGACGGACTTCTTTGCTTGGCGGCGCGCAAACCGCGTGACCATCGGCAACGACGTCTGGATCGGCCACGGCGCGACGATTCTGCCCGGCGTCAACGTCGGCAACGGCGCGGTGATCGGAGCCGGCGCCGTCGTGTCGAAGGACGTCGCGCCCTATACGATCGTCGGCGGCGTGCCGGCCAAGCTCATCCGCGAGCGCTTTCCAAGAGAGGTCGGCGAACGGATGGACAGGCTTTCCTGGTGGGACTGGGAGCATGACCGGCTGCGCCAGGCGCTCCAGGATTTTCGCAACCTGGACGCGGAAGATTTCCTGTGCCGCTACGGCGGCTAAACCCCCGATATAGGGGCGAAGAATTGTGACAGGACTTACACAAATATGACATGTGAGGTTCATCAAGCGGGACTAATGCGATGCTGACCAAGGCCTGGATCGCAAGGGAAGAGCATGATGTTCGAGCTGAAGAATGTCACACGTCGTTTCGGAAAAAAGCTCGCTGTCGATTCCGTCACGCTCGCCATTCCCCAGGGGCAGATGGTCGGCATCATCGGCCGCTCCGGCGCCGGCAAGTCGACGCTGCTGCGCATGATCAACCGCCTTCAGGAGCCGAGCTCCGGCTCCGTTCATTTCGCCGGCGTCGAGGTCTCCGGGCTTCGCGGCCAGGCGCTACGCAACTGGCAGCGCGACTGCGCGATGATCTTCCAGCAGTTCAATCTGGTGCCACGCCTCGACGTTCTCACCAATGTCATGCTCGGCCGCCTCAATCACCGCTCGACGCTTATGAGCCTGCTCAACATCTTCACCCGCGAGGAACGCGTGCATGCCATCGCGGCACTCGAGCGCCTCGGCATCGAGCAGACGGCGCTGCAGGCAGCCGGCACGCTTTCCGGCGGCCAGCAGCAGCGCGTGGCGATCGCCCGCGCGCTGATGCAGAACCCGAAGATGGTTCTTGCCGACGAGCCGATCGCCTCGCTCGATCCGTTGAACGCCAAGATCGTCATGGATGCGCTGCGCGATATCAACGAGCGCGAGGGCATCACCGTCATCACCAACCTTCATACGCTCGACACCGCCCGCAACTATTGTGAGCGCATCGTCGGCATGGCCGGCGGCCGCGTCGTCTTCGAGGGCAAGCCCTCGGAGCTGACCGCCGCAGCGGTGAAGGAAATCTACGGGACGGACAAGGACGGCGCCGGCATCGACGAAACGGTGACCTCGACATCGATCAATACAGCCCCCGAGCGGGCAGACAATCAATCCGCCGGCACCCCGCTGGCGCTGGCCGGCCTCTGAGAGGCAGCCGCGATCGAGCGCCCGCGTCAAGGGCACACTTCTTCGTAACGGGAAGACCGGGGACACCGGTCAATAGGAGAGAACATGTTGAAGAAAGCACTCTTTGCGGCAACGGCGCTCTTCGCGCTCGCCGGCGCTGCCCATGCTGCAGATCTCAAGGAATTCCGCATCGGCATCCTCGGCGGCGAAAACGAAACCGACCGCCTGCGCAACTATGCCTGCCTTGCCGACCATCTGAAGCAGGAATTCGGCTTCGAGAAGGTTTCGCTCTTCCCGGCCGCCGACTATGACGGCGTTATCCAGGGTCTGCTCGGCGGCACGCTCGACTTCGCCGAACTCGGCGCTTCCGGCTACGCAGCCGTCTACATCAAGGATCCGAAGGCTGTCACGCCGATCCTGACGACGCAGCAGAAGGACGGCTCGACGGGTTACCACTCGATCGGCCTCGCTCTGAAATCATCGGGCATCAAGACCATCCAGGACGCCAAGGGCAAGAAGCTCGGCTACGCCGACCCGGATTCCACCTCCGGCTACCTCGTTCCGCTGACGCAGATCCCGAAGGACACGGGCATGCCGAACGATAAGTTCTTCGCTTCGACCCAGTTCAACGGCGGCCACGAGAACAACCTTCTCGCCGCCTATGACGGTAAGGTCGACGTCGCCGTCGACGATAGCTCGGGCATCGGCGATTTCAAGGACGGCTACACCTCCGGCACCTTCCGCAAGGAAGTCGACAAGGGCGCCGTCGATCCGAACAAGCTGGTCGAAGTATGGCGTTCGCCGCTGATTCCGAACGGCCCGCTCGTCGTTCGCAACGCTCTCGGCGAAGAATGGCAGACGAAGCTTGCAGGCTTCTTCACGGCTCTGCCGGAAAAGGATCACAAGTGCTTCGCGGCTATCGAAGGCGGCGATTACAAGGGCTACTCGCCCGTCAAGCACGACTTCTACAACACTGTCGTTGAAGTCCGCAAAGCTGCCATCGGCGGCTGATCGGCCTCTTGAATGCGGGGCGGCCGGAAACGGCCGCCCTTTATCTTTGACTACAGCGCCGCGCGTCTTAGACGCGCAAAGGACGCTGTAGCACTTTGAATTGCTGCATAATTCTATCCTCAAATCGATTCCGATTTGAGGATAGAATTATGAAGTAGGCGAGGCGTTGATGACTATTGCCGATACACAGCCGCACATGCAGAGCACGCAGGAGATCGGCACCGCCTGGAGCCGGATGGTCGCCAAGCGCCGCTTCTACACCATCCTCGGCCTGGTTATCCTCATTGCGGCTTTCATCAGTTCGGTCCGCTTCGCCGACGAGAGCAATGCCGGCCATTTCTTCGACCGCCTGCCGCATCTCTTCGACTTCCTGAGCTGGCTCATCCCCAAGGATTGGGACGATGTCTGGCGCGCGCTGTTCGACATAGCGAGCGTCAACGACAAGGGCGGCGAGGAATTCAATTTCGACAAGGGACGCGTCTATGTCTGGGGCGCCTTCTACATTCCCGAATATTTCGAGCTGATGATCGTCACCATCAACGTGGCGCTGATCTCGACGATCATCGCCTTCGTCATTGCCGTTCCCTTGAGCTTCTTTGCCGCGCGCAACCTGACGAATTCATGGCCGTTGCGCATCTTCACCAAGCGGCTGATGGAGTTTCTGCGCGCCTTCCCTGAAATCGTCATTGCCGGGCTGTTTTCGGCGATCCTGTCGATCGGGCCGGTCGCCGCCATCATCGCCATCACCCTGCACACGATCGGCGCGCTCGGCAAACTCTTCTACGAAGTGGCCGAAAATATCGACATGAAGCCTCACGAGGGCATGAAGGCCGTGGGCGCCAACTGGTGGGAACGCGTGCGCTTTGCCGCCCTGCCGCAAGTGCTGCCGAATTTCACCTCCTATGCGCTGCTGCGCCTCGAGGTCAATGTGCGTGCTTCGACCATCATCGGCGCCGTCGGCGGCGGTGGCATCGGCGAGGAGCTGAAGCTTTCGATCTCGCGCGGTTTCGGCGCCAAGACCATGGCGCTCGTTCTGCTGCTGTTCGTGACGATCGTCGCCGTCGACCAGTTCTCCGCATGGCTGCGCCGCCGTCTTGTCGGTGAACACGCCTTCCTCCTGCAACATTGAGGCCGCCATGACGGTGATCGACGCAAACCGCATGCACGAGATAGAAACCCGCTACCCCGAATATTTCCACCGATCGCTCCGCCAGCGTTTCGGCGGGCTGATGATCCTCATCGCAACGCTGCTCTACAGCCTCTATGCCGTCTGGTTCTTCGACCTGCCCAAGCTCTTCGCCGAGGCCCATTGGGAGCGCGTCGGCATCTATCTCAGCCAATGGGTGAGCTACGACGTCCAGCCGGAATTCCGCATTGGGGACGACGGCTCGATCGACATCCGTTATCCGCGTTTCTCGCCGCTCGGCGACAATCCGCATCCGAACTGGCTGGTCAACAACCCCGACGGCAGCATCACCGTTTCGATCAGCGGCACCAGCCGCACCGTCACCGTCTCGAAGAGCGAGACGATCGTCACCGCGCATGGCGTCAGCGTCCCGGTCGAAGTTTCGAGCGGTGCGCCGAAGGTGATCGGGCCGGTGCCCGGCTGGATAACGGTCTATGACGACAACGTGCTGGCCGATCTCGGCTTTGCCGGCAATGTCAGCATCTCCGTCGACCGGGTGAAGATCCGCAAACGTTTCATCGGCTGGGCAAATTTCATCTTCGACACGCAATCATCCTTCTTCGACAAGCCGGTCGGCGAGGTCGTCAGCCTCATCGTCTCCGGCCCCCGCATCAAGTCCGACCAATCCAATCTGTCGCTCGCCTTCGACGACATCTGGAACAACAGCGAATGGCAGCACGGTGACGTCTGGACCAAGCTTTTCCAGACGATCGTCATGGCTTTCCTCGGCACGCTGCTCGGCGCGCTTACCGCCTTTCCGCTGGCCTTCCTGGCAGCCCGCAACATTACGCCGAACCGCCTGCTGAACCAGGTCCTGAAGCGCTTCTTCGATTTCCTGCGCTCGGTCGACATGCTGATCTGGGCGCTGTTCCTGACGCGCGCCTTCGGGCCCGGACCGCTTGCCGGCAGCGGTGCGATCTTCCTCACCGAGACCGGCACGCTCGGCAAGCTCTATTCCGAAGGCCTCGAGAATATCGACAACAAGCCGCGGGAAGGCGTCAAATCAACAGGCGCCCAGACCGTGCTCGTTCACCGTTACGGCATTATGCCGCAGATCGTTCCCGTCTTCGTCAGCCAGACGCTCTACCAATGGGAATCGAACGTGCGCGGCGCGACCATCATCGGCGCCGTCGGCGCCGGCGGAATCGGCCTCAAGCTGTGGGAGGCCATGCGCACCAATGCCAATTGGGAAAACGTCGCCTACATGGTCATTCTGATCCTGATCGTCGTCTTCATTTTCGACACCGCCTCGAACGCCCTGCGCCACCGGCTAATGGGCACGAAAGCCCACTGATCCGTCCGTCAAAGCAGTGGCGGCGCTGCCGCCATCATCATTCTGTCACGGAAATCTTTTAGCCGGGAGCCTGCTTGCGGTTCGCCGTCAAATCAATGCACAGTGCCCTCCCCGTTTGGACGATCTCCAGGATAAAAGCCTTGCGCTACGCTCTCTATTTCTCGCCGCCGAAGGATGATCCCCTGACCGGCGCGGCCTCGCTCTGGCTCGGTCGCAATGCTTTCACCGGCGAGACCTATCCGGCACCGGAATATGAGCAACTGAGTGCGGCAGAGCAATTCGAGCTGACCGCCGACCCGCGCCGCTACGGCTTTCACGCCACGATCAAGGCGCCCTTTTCGCTCGCCTCTTCGGTCACCGAGAAGGATCTCATGACCGTCGCCGAGGATTTTGCTAAGCGCACGCAAGCCTTCGAGATTCCTGAACTCGTGCTCGGCCAGCTCGGCCGTTTTTTTGCTCTCGTTCCCGGTTCTGTTCATCAACCTCTTCAGGATTTCGCCGCGAAGGTGGTAAGGTCGTTCGAACCGTTTCGCGCAGCGCTTTCCGAGGCCGATATGGCGCGGCGCAATCCGGAGAAGCTCAGCGACAGCCAGCGCGCCCATCTGCAGCGCTGGGGTTATCCTTACGTTATGGAGGATTTCGGCTTTCACATGACGCTGACCGGCCAGGTGCTCGAGACACGCGCCGAGGTGATGAAAGCGATTCTGACCGAGCGTTTTGCCGGTTTCACCGGCCGGCCGCTTTCGATTTCCGGCCTTGCCGTCTTCATCGAAGAGACGCGCGGTGCCCCGTTCAAAATTCATTCCTGGCTGCCGCTTGCCGGCGCCAAAAGCTGAAAGACCTGACGCCATGAGCAAAGAGACCGTGTTTTCCAACGCCCGCATCGTTCTCGAGGACGACATCCTCTCGGGCTCGATCCTCATCCGCGACGGGAAGATCGCCGACATCTCCGGGGGCAACTCGGTAGCCGGCGAAGATTTCGAAGGCGACTACGTCATTCCCGGTCTCGTCGAGCTGCACACCGATCATCTCGAAGGCCATTATCAGCCGCGCCCCGGCATTCGCTGGAACAAGACAGCCGCCATCCAGGCGCATGACGCCCAGATCGTTACCTCAGGCATTACCACGGTGTTCGACTGCCTGCGCATGGGTGCGGACGAGGACGGTGGCTTCGAACATGGCGAGATGCGCGAGATGGCCGACGCCATCCAGTCGGCGGAGACGGAAGGCAGGCTGCGTGCCGAGCACCTCATCCATTTGCGCTGCGAGGTCTCGGCCGACAATGTCCTCGAACATTTCGCCGATTTCGAAAACGACCGGCATGTGCGGCTCGTCTCGCTGATGGATCATGCGCCCGGCCAGCGTCAGTTTCAGACGATGGATCAATATATCTTCTACTACCAGAAGAAGCGGGGCCTGAGCGACGAGGCCTTCGCCCATTTCGTCGCCAAGCGCCAGGCAGAATCGGCGCGCAATTCGACGCCGCACCGCAACGCCATCGCCAAGGTCTGCGCCGAGCGCGGCATTACCGTGGCAAGCCATGATGATGCGACGCTCTCGCATGTCGACGAGGCGATCGACAACGGCGTGCGCCTGGCCGAATTCCCGACCAGCTTCGATGCCGCCCGGGCGTCGCACGGACATGGCATGAGCGTACTGATGGGCGCGCCGAACATCGTGCGCGGCAAATCTCATTCCGGCAACATCGCCGCCCGCGACCTTGCCGAGATGGGCGTGCTCGACGTGCTTTCCTCCGACTACGTGCCGCTCAGCCTGCTGCATGCACCGTTCATCCTCGCCGACGACGTAGAGAGCATCAGCCTGCCGAAGGCGATCGCCATGGTGACGTCGACGCCCGCCCGCACCGTCAGCCTCGATGATCGCGGACGGATCGCGACGGGGCTGCGCGCCGATCTTGTCCGCGTCCATCGTTCGCATGGTGTGCCGGTGACACGCTCGGTCTGGCGCCAGGGACGCCGTGTCGCATGATGTCACACGAACCCCACGCAGGAGCCGGAGCCGAGCGCGGCATCATGGTCGTCGTCGTCGGCCCGAGCGGTGCCGGCAAGGACACGCTGATGTACCTCGCGGCCCGGCGTTTCAAGGGCCGCGACGATGTGCATTTCGTCCGCCGCGTCATCACCCGTCACCGTGACGCCGGCGGAGAAGATCATCTTTCCGTCTCCCTCCAAGGGTTTGCCGCCATGGAACAGTCAGGCTCCTTCGCCGTCTGGTGGGAAGCGCACGGGCTGAAATACGGCATTCCGGCCGAGGTTTCGGTAGCGTTGTCGAAAGGCCACGTCGTCGTCGCCAACGGCTCGCGCTCGGCGCTTCATCGCTTCCAGGCCGCCTTCCCGCGGCTGAAAGTCATCAACGTCACCGCCCGCCCCGAAGTGCTCGCCGGCCGGCTGGAGGCGCGCGGCCGCGAGACGCATGAGGATATCATGGCCCGGCTTGCCCGCGGACCGCTGACGGTGCGCGGCGAATACGACGTGACGGAGCTCGACAATAGCGGCTCGCTCGAAGAGGCCGAGCAGAAGATGATCGAGATCCTGGACGGGTTGCTGACCAAGACGCACTGAACAGATCGAGAGGAGGGGAATGCGTGCCATCAAGGTGCTCGACTACAATCCTTCCTGGCCGCGGCTCTTTGCCGAGATCAGCACCGAGGTCTCCGCCTTGCTTGGCGACCGCCTGCTTTCCATCGATCATATCGGCAGCACCTCGGTGCCTGGCCTGGCGGCCAAGGCGAAGATCGACCTTGCTGCCGTGATGATATCCGACGTGTTCCTGCCGGCGGCGATCGAGGTGGTGCGCGCTGCCGATTTCGTCTTCCACGGTGACACAGGAGAGCAACGATGGGCCTTCACCCGTGATCATGAAGGTCATGGTTTCAAGCTCTATCTTTGCGGACCCGATAATCGCTCACATCGGGAGCGCATTCTGTTTCGCGATTATCTCCGGGATCATCCCGAGAGGGCCAAAGCCTATGCCGAGCTGAAACGCCAGCTGGCTGCGGAGGCAGGCGGCGATTGGGATTTTTACACCGGCGGAAAGACCGCGTTTGTCAGCGAGACGGTTCGGCTGGGCTGCCTTGAGGACATGAAATGGAGTGCCCCTGCACTCCATGCCACTATCGATTAATCGCTGTCGCCCCGTCCCGAGACGATCTCGCGCTTGCCGACGTGATTGGCCGGACCGACCAGACCTTCTTTTTCCATGCGTTCCACCAACGAAGCAGCGCGGTTATAGCCGATGCCAAGGCGGCGCTGGATGTAGGAGGTCGAGCATTTCTTGTCGCGCATGACGACCTTGACCGCCTGCTCGTAGAGTTCGTTGCCATCCTCCGAGGCCATGGCGCTCTTGTCGAAGACGGCGCCAGCCTCTTCCTCTTCCGTCTCGTCCTCCTCGTCGGCGGTGACGGTATCGAGATATTCGGGGCGACCTTGGGTCTTCAGATGGGCAACGACCTTTTCGACCTCGACATCCGAGACGAAGGGGCCGTGAACGCGGGAAATCCGCCCGCCGCCCTGCATATGCAGCATGTCTCCCTGACCGAGCAGCTGCTCGGCGCCCTGCTCGCCGAGAATGGTGCGGCTGTCGATCTTCGAGGTCACCTGAAAGGAGATGCGGGTCGGGAAATTCGCCTTGATCGTGCCGGTGATGACATCGACCGACGGACGCTGTGTCGCCATGATCAGATGGATGCCGGCAGCGCGCGCCATCTGGGCGAGGCGTTGGATCGCACCTTCGATGTCCTTGCCGGCGACCATCATCAGGTCGGCCATCTCATCGACGATGACGACGATATAGGGCATCGGCGTCAAGTCCAGCGCCTGGCTTTCCTCGATCGGAGTGCCGGTGCCCTTGTCGAAGCCGACCTGGACCATGACATGGATGGTCTCGCCCTTTTCGCGGGCCTGGGCGACGCGGTCGTTGTAACCGTCGATGTTGCGGACACCGAGGCGCGACATCTTGCGATAGCGCTCTTCCATTTCGCGCACGGCCCATTTCAGCGCCATGACCGCCTTCTTCGGATCGGTGACGACGGGCGTCAGCAGATGCGGGATGCCGTCATAGACGGAGAGTTCGAGCATCTTCGGGTCGACCATGATCAGGCGGCACTGTTCCGGCGTCATGCGGTAGAGCAGCGACAGGATCATCGTATTGATGGCGACCGACTTGCCGGAACCGGTGGTGCCGGCGACAAGCAGATGTGGCATCTTGGCGAGCTCGGCGATGACAGGCTCGCCGCCGATGGTCTTGCCGAGGCCGAGCGCCAGCTTGTAGCCGCTCTTCTCGAAATCCTGGCTTTCGATCATCTCGCGGAAATAGACGGTCTCACGTGTCACATTCGGCAATTCGATGCCGATGACGTTACGGCCGGGGACGACGGCGACACGGGCCGAGAGCGCCGACATCGAGCGGGCGATATCGTCGGCAAGACCGATGACGCGCGAGGATTTCACGCCCGGCGCCGGCTCGAATTCATAGAGGGTGACGACAGGACCGGGACGGACATGGATGATCTCGCCCTTGATGCCGAAATCTTCCAGCACGCTTTCCAGAAGCCCGGCATTCTGCTCCAGCGTCTCCTGCGACATGATCTCGCCGAGGCGTTCCGGCGGTTCCTGCAGAAGGGCGCGCGGCGGGAATTCATAGCCGGATGCGTCTATCCTTTCGGGCCTCGCAACTAGGCGCGGCGACGGCAGAACCGCGGCGACAGGCGGCGTGCGCTGCGGCGCCGGCGCGGCCTGAGGTGCCGATGCAATTTGAGGGGCTGGCGCGGCTCGTGGGGTTGGCGCCGCCTGAGGTACCAGCACGACCGGTGCCTCGACAGCAATACGCCTGGGCTTTTCCAGGGACGGGGCGGCCGGAGGGCGCGCAGCCACCTTTGCGGAGACCGCGGCGGGCTGCGGGACCGGGCGCGAGACGACGGGAGCAGGGGCCGGCCGGCCGGGGCGCCATTCCATGATCCGGAACAGCGACGTGATCGACTCGGGCGAGGTCTCGGTCTTTGGGAACGAGATCAAGGAAGGCGCGCGCACCGGCGCCTCTTCGAAGGCCATGACTTCCCAGAAGGCGAAATCGGAAATGGAGGAAAGCTCGGCGCTGGCGCGGAAGGCGGGCTCGTCAGGCAAAGGTGACTGTTGCAGTTCGACCCTCTGCGGTGCTGCGGAAATGTCGTCCGGCTCTGGCAGATAGATATCGAACGGCACGTCGACGGCAACCGGCTCTATCCGTATCGCCTGCTGTCCAATCTGCGAATCATCGCGAACGGGCTCATTCGGGGCGCGCCGCCTGCTGATCAGCGTTTCCGGCGTGCGGGTGAAACGGACATTCGGCGCGAGGGAAAAGTTGCTCTGCCAGATGGGTGCCGCCGGCTTCTCCCCTGGGTTTTCCGCCGGAAGGTCCGTTTCAATCTCGCTGGAAAAATCTCCGGCATCCGTCAAATTGGTTCTGGGAAAACGCATGCGTCCACTACTCACTCATGCTTTGCAAATTACGACCCTACCGGGATAGAAAAGGAAGGTTAATAAGTTCCTTCCTGCCGTATCGTACCGATACGACTCCCGGAGATAAATCTCTGCACTTTCAATGAGTTCTGGCAGTGAGAAAAATCTTTGCCGATTTTGCCGAGGCGCTCTGAAGCGCGTCGCAATCTTTCAGATCGCTCCTGGGGCTTTAGGCTTCATTCCACGCATGTCGTTGCCGCAAAACCGCCGCACAGTTTTGCGCGACATGCTTTTAATGCGCCTCGTCCCAATTGGTGGCGGCGCGTGCATCGACCCTCAGCGGCACACGCATTTCCAGCGCCGGCATGGTGGCGTTTTCCATGACCGAGACGATGACCGGCATCGCCTTTTCGACATCCCCATCCTCGACCTCGAAGATGAGTTCGTCATGCACCTGCAGCAGCATTCTGACGCGATCGGCGAGGCCAACTTCAACAAGCGCTGGCTCTATCTTGATCATCGCCCGGCGGATGACGTCGGCAGCCGAACCCTGGATCGGCGCATTGATCGCCGCACGCTCGTTGAAGGCGCGCACGGATGGATTGGACGAGCGGATTTCGGGATAGTTGATGCGGCGGCCGAAGATCGTTTCGACATAACCCTTGTCGCGCGCCATGGCCTTTCGGCTTTCCATATAGTCGCGGATGCCGGGGAAACGCTCGAAATACTTCTTGATGTAGTCGCCGGCTTCCGAACGCTCGATCGAAAGCTGATTGGCAAGGCCGAAGGCCGAGATGCCGTAGATGATGCCGAAATTGATGGCCTTGGCGCGGCGGCGCACCTCGCCCGGCATGCCTTCCACCGGCACGCCGAACATTTCCGAGGCCGTCATAGCGTGGATATCGACGCCATCTTCGAAGGCCTTGGTGAGTTGCGGGATCTCGGCCACATGGGCAAGCACGCGCAGTTCGATCTGGCTGTAGTCGGCGGAGATCAGCTTGTGGCCAGGCGTCGAGATGAAGGCGGTGCGAATCTTGCGGCCTTCGGCGGTGCGCACCGGAATGTTCTGCAGGTTCGGCTCGGACGAGGACAGGCGCCCCGTGGTCGTCGATGCCAGCGAATAGGAGGTGTGGACCCGCTTTGTCTCGGGGTGAACGTAACCCGGAAGCGCGTCGGTATAGGTGGATTTCAGCTTGGTGACCTGGCGCCAGTCGACGATCTTGCGCGGCAATTCGAAACCGGCGGCGGCCAGATCCTCGAGCACCTGGGCGGAGGTGGACCATTGGCCTGTCTTCGTCTTGTTGCCGCCGCCAAGGCCCATCTTGCCGAACAGGATATCGCCCAGCTGCTTCGGCGAGCCAATGTTGAAACGTTCGCCGGCCAGCACGTAGATCTCGTCCTCCAGCCTTGCTGCACTTTGGGCCAGCTCGCCGGAGAGCCGCGACAGGATCTGCCGGTCCACGGTGATGCCGCGCGCTTCCATGCGCGCCAGCACCGGTAACAGCGGCCGCTCCAGCCGTTCATAGACACTGGTCAGCCCTGCCGCCGCCAGCCGCGGCTTCAGCACCAGCCAGAGGCGCAGCGTGACGTCGGCATCTTCGGCGGCATAGTGGGTGGCGCGGTCGATGTCGACCAGATCGAAGGTGACATTCGCCCTGCCGCTGCCCGCCACGTCCTTATAGGGGATCGGGGTATGGCCGAGGAATTTTTCCGAGAGCGGGTCCATGCCATGCGCACCGGTGCCGGCGTCGAGCACGTAGGAGATCAGCATCGTGTCGTCGAAACTCCTGGTCTCGATGCCGTAGCGCTTCATCAGCAGGTAGTCGTATTTCAGGTTCTGGGCGACCTTGAGAACCGATTCGTCTTCCAGCAATGCCTTCAGCCGCGGCAGGGCATCGCCCATCGGGATCTGGTTTTCGGCAAGGCCGCCGCCGAGCAGATCGCCGACGCCGTTCTTGTGGACGAGCGGCACATAGGCGGCACGGATCTTCGTGCCGGTGGGATCGGCCGTATTGTCGGCGATCGCCATCGAAAAGCCGACAAGCTCGGCCTGCATCGCATCCAGCGACGTGGTCTCGGTATCGAAAGCAACGAGGCCAGTGGCGCGCGCATCGGCGATCCAGCGGTCGAGCGTCGCCAGGTCGCGGATCGTCACATAGGCCGAATGATCGAAGGGCAGCGTCGCGAAGGCCTCGGCCCGCGCCTTGGCAAGATCGGCGGGCGAAAAGGCGCCTTCGACGGCGGCTTTCGCCTTCACCCGCGGCGGCACCGGCACGGATTCGCCCGAGACGTCGGGGATGCCGCCAGCAACGAGCTCGGGCTCTGCCGCATCGAGATCGGGGCCGCGGGCCGTCTCACCCCATTCGATGCGAACGATCGCCGGTTCGATGGCGCTCGCATCGCAATCGCAGGCTTCGGCGACACGGCGCGTCAACGTGGTGAATTCCATCGTCTTCAGGAAGCCGATCAGCTTCGGGCCGTTCTGCGGTTCCAGCACCAGCGCGTCGAGATCGAGATCGAGCGGCACATCGGTGCGCAGCCGCACGAGATCGCGCGAGAGCCTGGCCATGTCGAGATTGGCGAGGATCGTCTCACGGCGCTTGACCTGCTTGATCTCGGTGGCGCGTTCGAGCAGGGTGTCGAGATCGCCGTATTCTTCGAGGAGCTGGGCGGCGGTTTTCGGGCCGATGCCGGGAATGCCGGGAACATTATCGACGGAATCGCCGGTCATCGCCTGCAGGTCGATCATCTTTTCCGGCGGCACGCCCCATTTCTCGATGACATCGGGAATGCCGATCTGCTTGTCCTTCATGCTGTCATACATGTGGACATTGGGGCTGACGAGCTGCATCAGATCCTTGTCGGAGGAGACGATGGTGACATCGCCGCCGGTCGCTTCGGCTTGGCGGGCATAGGTGGCGATGATGTCGTCGGCCTCGAAGCCTTCGGTCTCGATGCAGGGCAGATTAAAGGCGCGGGTCGCCTCTCTTATAAGGCCGAATTGCGGGATGAGCTCTTCCGGCGGCGCGGAGCGGTTCGCCTTGTAGGCGTTGTAGAGATCCTTGCGAAACGTCTTGGCGGAATAATCGAAGATGACGGCAAGATGTGTCGGCGTCACACCGACATCGGTATTGCGCGCGTCCTTCAGCAGCTTCCACAGCATGTTGCAGAAACCGGACACGGCGCCGATCGGCAGGCCATCGGTCTTGCGCGTCAGCGGCGGCAGTGCATGAAACGCCCGGAAGATGAATCCGGAACCATCGACTAGGAAGAGGTGATCGCCTTTTTTCATGCGTGCATGGATAGCGCGGGCATGGGACGAGGTCCATATAGAGTTCGGCATAAAGTTCGACGCGCGAAAAGGATTATGGCGTTCGGACCGCTATGTCGCCGCGCGCATTGTCGGACGCGCAAAGGACGCTGAGCACTGGGCGTTGCTGCATAATTTTATCCTTCGATCGATTCCGATTCCCGAAATCCTGCAGCAGGGATTCCGGCTCACCAAACTGTTACCGATTTGTAACCATGGCCCTCCCTTGAAAAACCACATTCTAAGGCACAAATCCATGTCACCGGCACTTGATTGCGCCGCGGGTCTGATTACCGGCTTGTCCCCCGCCGCGTCAGGCTTGGACAAAGGCCTTATCCCCCTCTCCGGGCCTTTGTCCCCACTTTAAAGTCGCCATGGCCAACCTCCAGGCCATGGCGACTTTTGTTTTTTCGAGACACTCGAAATTATCATCGCAGCTTGCATGTTATGGAGCATCATATGCGAATTGCTGCATTGTCTCCGGCATGGTTTTGAGCCTAACTTGCAATGATGGGATTTAACCGCATGGATTCGGGAGCCTACCTTGCCAGTCAGCTGGCGAAGGGTTTTGCCCGCTCGCTCCACCAGCGCGCGGTCGGGCTCGGTTTTTCTCCGGGCCAGTTCCCCATTCTGCTGGAACTCTGGGCCGAGGACGGACTGACCCAGAAACAGCTTCTCGAGCGGGTCGATATCGAGCAGGCGACCATGGCCAATACGCTTTCGCGCATGGTCCGCGACGGGTTGATCGAACGCCGGCCGCATCCGTCCGACAAGCGGGCGCAACTGCTCTTCCTGACGCCGCGCGCCCGCGCCATGGAGGCCGAAGCGATCGAGACCGCGCGTGAGGCCGACCTGTCGCTGTTTAAAGGTTTCCGGGTTTTCGAGCGTGAGCTGACGCTTGAATATATCCGCCGGCTTCTGGAAAACGCCAAGGCGCTCTGACCACTGCAGTCCAAAAGCGCTACAGCGTCCTTTGCGCGTCTGAAAAGACGCGCGGCGCTGTAAGATCACTCACCGGCACCATGTCCGCGCCGCAACAAGGACAGGCCTGTTTCGATCTGCGCGATCAGGACGTTTTCGTGAGCGGCAAGCTTGATGCTCGGCTCGATATCCGGCTTGCCGAGTAAAAGGCCCTGCACTTGCGCGCAGCCTTCCTCGACGACGATCCGGCGCTGCATCTCGGTTTCCACGCCCTCCGTCACGACAGGCATGCCGAGGCTATGACCAAGGCCGATGATGGCGCGCACGATCGAGCGCGCCGCCGCATCATGTTCCAGCACGCCGGTGAAACTGCGGTCGACCTTGATCTTGTCGAAAGGGAATGAACGCAGGTTCGAAAGCGAGGAAAAACCGGTGCCGAAATCATCCATGACGATGTGCACGCCGAGCTTGTGCAGCCGCAGCAGCGTCGTCATCACGCGGTCGCGATCGCGAATAAGGGCCGCCTCGGTGATCTCAAGCTCCAGCCGGCTGGGCGCAAGCCCGGTTTCGGCGAGGATCGCCACGATCCGCTCGCAGAGGTTCGGCAACATGAATTGCACCGGCGAGAGATTGACGGCGATCATCAGCGGCAGCGGCCAGCGCACAGCCTCCCTGCAGGCCTGCTGCAACACCCATTCGCCGAGTTGGACGATCGAGCCGCTTTCCTCAGCGATCGGGATGAAGATATCGGGCTCTGTCAAGCCGTGACCTGGCCGGTTCCAGCGCATCAGGGCCTCGTAGCCGCCGATCTCGCCGCTCAGCGCATCGTGGATCGGCTGATAGCTGACATGGATCTGGTTGCGGATGATCGCATGACGCAGTTCGTTTTCGATCTGGCGGCGGTTCCGTGCCGCCCTATCCATTTCCGCGTCGAAGAAACAGACCTTGCCGCGACCGTCATGCTTGACGCGATAGAGTGCAGTATCGGCATTGTTGCAGAGTTCTTCGGCAGTAGCGCCATCCGCGGGATAGAGTGCGATGCCGACGCTGACGCCGACGGCGGTCGGGTCGCGCGCCGTGTCCATCTCGGCGGCGAATTCGTCGAGGATATCAGCCGCCAGCTTTTGCGCCGCCGCCGGCTGCTGCCCTGCCGGCTGGATGATGGCGAATTCATCGCCGCCGAAGCGGGCGACCGTGTCGCTCTCACCGGCCACGCGGCGCAGGATCGAGGCGACCTTGCGGAGAATGCGGTCGCCTTCGGCATGACCAAAGATATCGTTGACGGCCTTGAAGCGATCGAGGTCGAGATAGAAGAGGGCAACTTCGCTGTTCTTTCGTTCGGCCATCTGCAGTGCCTGCCGGATGCGGGTATCGAACAGCGACCTGTTCGGCAGATCGGTGAGCACGTCGTGGTGGGCGAGATGCTCGATCATCTCCTCGGCCTGCCTACGCTCGGTGAGATCACGCACCGCCAGCACCTCGCAATTGTGCCCGCGATAGACGATCCTGCTCGCGGTCACGTCGACGGCGATCTCCCTGCCGTTCCTGGTGTTGAGCAGCGTCTCGCTGGGTCTGTTCTGCCCAGTCCCCTGAATAGCGGTCAAAACAGCCGAGGGCGCCTTGCCGGCAAGACCGGCGAGCTTCCAGCCGGAAAGCTCCTGGAAGCGTTCATTGGCATCGATGATCCGGCCTTCCCGCAGGATCAGCAGCCCTTCCTGCGAGGCATTCGCGAGCCCCCTCAGATCCGTCAGGTGGCTTTCGATAAAGACCACCGCGAGGGCAATCAGAATGAGCGTCGTCGCCGCCACCACGACGATCGCAGCAAGGAGGTTGGCGTCGAGCACCGTTGCCGGAACCTCTTTGCCGGGATCCGGCACGAGCGTGATGCTGGCCATCGAGATGAAATGGAGAGCGCAGATCGCGAGGACGAAAGTGATTGACGAGGCGAGGAGCCGCCTCAGTCCCTTCAATTGGAAAAAGGCGTGGAAGGCGGCGCTCGATAACAGCGCTCCTGCGAGAACCGCACTCAGCGTCATCAAGGGATCATAAAGGATGACCGCCTGCGTTTCGATCGCCTGCATGCCGGTCAGGTGCATGGAGGCGATGCCGAACGCCATCAGGACGCCGCCGCGGATGGTGGAAAACCTGCCGCGGCTTTCCGAAGCGACGATGATCGCTGCCCACGAACCGACAACCGACAGGAGGAAAGAAAGCGTCGTCAGGCCCAGTTGGTAGCCGATCGGCATGCCGCCGTCATAGGCCAGCATCGCGATGAAGTGCGTTGCCCATACGCCGGTGCCGAAAGCGAAAGCCGAGGCGCCGATCCAGAGCTTGCGCCGCCCGGCATCGCATTCCTGGGCGCGGGAAAGCAGCAGCATGGCCGCCATCGCGCCGACCAGGCAGACGGCGGCGGCAGCAAGCACCAGCCGCCAATCGTGGTTGTCCCGAATACAGGTAATGACCGAAAACATCCGAACCTCGCACAGCTGAATTCGGTCAGGCTAGTTAGGTTGTACTAAATAACTGTAAATTGAATTAGACTTCTCTTTTATATTATCCAGCAAATCTCCTTGATATTAATCTATGCCTCGCCTGCATTTCGCGCCGCCGATTTTTTGTTTTTCCGCCTCGCCTGTATTTCTGGTTTGGTCTATCGTCCGGCCGAATTTCAAAAAGGAGTCGAAAATGACCGATGTAAGCCAGGTGCTTGCGCGCGCGGACCAGAACCTTCCATCGAGCCTCGACAAGCTGTTCGAGCTTCTGCGCATCCAGTCGATTTCCACCGATCCGGCCTATAAGGCCGAATGCCGAAAGGCTGCAGAATGGCTCGTCGGCTATCTCGGGACGCTCGGCTTTACGGGCTCGGTCCGCGATACACCCGGCCATCCGATGGTGGTCGCGCACCATGCCGGCGCTTCCGCCGATGCGCCGCATGTTCTCTTCTACGGCCATTACGACGTTCAGCCGGTCGACCCGATCGAGCTCTGGGAAAACGACCCCTTCGAGCCGTCGATCAAGGATGTCGGCGAAGGCCGCAAGATCTTGACCGGCCGCGGCACCTCCGACGACAAGGGTCAGCTGATGACCTTCGTCGAGGCTTGCCGCGCCTTTAAGGAGATCAATGGCGCACTTCCTTGCCGCGTCACCATTCTGTTCGAGGGCGAGGAAGAATCCGGCTCGCCATCCCTGAAGCCCTTCCTCGAAGCCAATGCCGCCGAGCTCAAGGCCGATTATGCGCTGGTCTGCGATACCGGCATGTGGGACCGCAACACGCCGGCGATCGCCGCAGCGCTGCGCGGTCTCGTCGGCGAGGAAGTAATCGTGACAGCCGCCGACCGCGACCTGCATTCCGGTCTCTTCGGCGGCGCGGCGGCCAATCCGATCCATATTCTCGTCGAGGCTCTTGCCGGTCTGCATGACGAGACGGGCCGCATTACGCTTGACGGCTTCTATGACGGCGTCGAGGAAACGCCCGACAACATCAAGGCGTCATGGGAGACGCTCGGCAAGACGGCGGAGAGCTTCCTCGGCGAAGTCGGCCTTTCCATCCCATCCGGCGAAAAGGGCCGGTCGGTGCTGGAGCTCACCTGGGCTCGGCCGACCGCCGAAATCAACGGCATCTGGGGCGGCTATACCGGCGAAGGCTTCAAGACGGTGATCGCCGCCAAGGCTTCGGCCAAGGTCTCTTTCCGGCTTGTCGGCACGCAGGATCCGGCCGCCATCCGCGAGGCTTTCCGCAGCTATATCAGCTCGAAAATTCTCGCCGATTGCTCGGTCGAATTCCATCCGCATGGCGGCTCGCCGGCGATCCACCTCTCCTATGATTCGCCTGTTCTCACCAAGGCGAAGAACGCGCTTTCCGACGAGTGGCCGAAACCCGCCATCGTCATCGGCATGGGCGGGTCGATCCCGATCGTCGGGGATTTCCAGAAGATGCTCGGCATGGAATCGCTGCTCGTCGGCTTCGGCCTCAGCGATGACCGCATCCACTCGCCGAACGAGAAATACGAGCTCGTCTCCTACCACAAGGGTATCCGCTCCTGGGTGCGGATTCTTCAGGCGCTGGCCACCTGAACGGCGTGCCAAGCAGAATCGCAAATAACAAAAAGGCCGGTTCGACCCGGCCTTTCGTCATCCGCTCATCTCAGTGCCAGTTCATCCGTGGTCAAGGAGCAAGCGGGTATTGCAACGAGACTGCCGCCGAAAGGTTAACCAACCGTTAACAGCACCACCTTGCCGGAAGCACCGCTTGCGGCTCCAAGGGCGCTGGCAGATATTTCGCCGTTCAAGCTGCGTTCATCGCCGGCAATATATAAGCCATTGAAAGATAAGGCAAATAGCAACACCCCAACACCCGGGGGCGATCGCTCTATCTTTTGTTTCAATGGCATATGCCAAGGAAACGCGGCCAAGCGCTGCCTGAAAAACGTGCCAACAAGGACTGAGAAGCGTGAAAAATCTCTTTGTTAAAATCGCAGCGGTCGGCCTGCTTATGCTGGCGCCTGCCATCGCGCAGGCTGCCGAGGGCTACTCGACGGCGAACGTCAACATGCGTGCCGGTCCGAGCACCCGTTATCCTGCCGTCGCCGTCATACCCGCCGGTTCTTCCGTCGAGATCCGCGGATGCCTTTCCGACGTCAACTGGTGCGACGTGGAATTCTACGGCGGCCGCGGCTGGGTTTCCGGCCAGTACGTGCAGGCCCTCTACCAGCAGCGCCGCGTCTATGTCGGCCCGCAATATTACCGTCCGCTCGGCATTCCGATGATTCGCTTCAGCGTCGACAATTATTGGGACCGTTATTACCGCAACCGCGATTTCTATCGCGACCGTGACCGCTGGAGCCGCGGCCCGGATTATTACTACCGCGACCGCGACACTCGGGATCGCGACCGCGATCGGGATAACCGGGATCGCGACCGTAACTGGCGCGAGCGGGATGGCGACCGATATGGGCGCGACCGCGATCGTGACTGGCGCGACGACAATCAAAGGGGCGATCGGCAAGGGGACGATCGGCAAAGAGATGAACGGCAGAGGGACGACCGGAGAGGCGATGACCGCAGGCCGGACCGCAGGGACTTTGATTGCCGCCCCGGCGATCCCTCCTGCGACGAGTGAAACAGAGAGGGGACGGCAGCGCCGTCCTCCTTTGAGGTTTGCCAAGCCAAGGGCAAAACACCCAAGAAAAAAGCCCGGCGCTCCCATGAGGGTGCACCGGGCCGGATGTCGATCGGCACGTGTTGAGGGGAGACGGCCGATCATTCGCGGGACTTGAGGGGTTGTCCCGCTTCTCCATAAACAAACGTGAAGCCTATTGGTTCCGCCTCCTGCATAATTCCTTAAATCGGAATCGAGTTTAAGGACAAAATTATCCAGCAATTCAAAGCTTTACAGCGTCACTTGCGCCTCTCGAAAAGACGCGCGCCGCGGTGAACTACGTCGTATCGAACGTAACTCACGCCACAGACTTCGGGCCTTTGTTTTCACGACGCGCGCCACTTCGCCGGCGAGTGCAAGACAAGCGCCGCGGGGGAAGCATCGATCCTCGAATGCGGTCACCCACAATTTGATGTGAAGCCATCGCGAGGCTCTTGTTTTGCGGGATTCTTTATTGCAGTTTTGTGAAGTTGCGGATTGATTTTAATCCGTTCGAGGCTGGACCCTGATGACGCAAGACTACCTGGCTTTCTTCGGGCTTTTCGCCCCTCGGGCGGCCACTACCGATGTTACCGTTTGGCATAAACATAACCCACTTCTGCCTGTGCGCCTCACCGATGGGGCGAACCTCAACCCTTCCGGCCAGATTTGGCGCCGCTTTCATCTGGGCGAGTGGGAGTATAAGCAGGACCCGGAAACGCTCGACGATTACGAGGCCCGACAGTACTGAAGGGCGATGCTGTCTCCCGGCGCGGTCTGCCTTACTTTCCATTATTAATACCCCGTTAAATCGCCGCATTTACAGTTCAGTCGGATGATCACGGCGGCACTCAAAGTGCTTCAGCGTCCTTTGCGCGTCTGAAAAGACGCGCGGCGCTGGAGAAGAGCACCGTTATGCGAAGCTGGCTTCGCGATCGAACATGGGGTGTGACCGGTCCGCGATGGCAGGCAGAGGCAGATCAGGCGACAGAATAGAACCGTCCTTCAGCGGCCGAGCGGCACGCGACGATGACGAGTTCTCGCTTGATGCCGACGATCGCATTGCCGGAGGCCGATCCCAGCGCCGCGGCGGCTCGAAACCCCCGCCGCAACGTGCCGCCCCTCGGCGGCGGCGCGAGCCGCGGGAGCGCGAAGGCGGCGACTTTTTCGGATTCCTGCGCCGCGTGACCTACTGGTGCGTCGTGCTTTTCATCTGGGCCGGCATCGGCGTTGCCGGGCTTGTGGTCTACTATGGCTCGCGCATGCCGAGCGCCAGCACATGGGCGATCCCGGAGCGGCCGCCGAACGTGAAGATCACCGCCGTCGACGGCAGCGTCATCGCCAATCGCGGCGCCACCGGCGGCGAGGCGCTGTCGCTCGAAAACATGTCGCCCTATATTCCGGAAGCCGTCATCGCCATCGAAGATCGGCGTTTCTATTCGCATTTCGGCGTCGATCCGCTCGGCCTCGGCCGGGCTGTCGTGACCAATCTGACGGCTGGTCACATGGTGCAGGGCGGCTCGACGCTGACGCAGCAGCTTGCCAAGAACCTCTTCCTCTCCCCTGAGAGAACGCTTGAACGCAAAGTACAGGAGGTGCTGCTCTCGCTCTGGCTGGAGCAGAAATACACCAAGGACCAGATCCTTGCGATGTATCTCAATCGGGTGTTCTTCGGATCGAACGCCTATGGCGTCGAGGCGGCCTCACGCCGCTACTTCAACAAATCGGCACGTGACGTGAACCTCGGCGAGGCCGCGGTGCTGGCCGGCCTGCTGAAAGCGCCGTCGCGGCTTTCGCCGGCCCGCGACGCCGATGCGGCGAATGCCCGCGCCCAACTGGTGCTCGCAGCAATGCGCGAACAGGGTTTCATCACCGATTCCGAGGTTAAGACCGCGATGTCGCAGACCCCGGCCTCAGCCAAGAGCTACTGGTCCGGTGCCGGGCACTATGTCGCCGACATGGTGATGGACGAGCTGCCGGGTCTGATCGGCGACGTCAAGGAAGACGTCATCGTCGATACGACAATCGACAAGTCGCTGGAAAAGAAGGCCGAGCAATCGCTGGTCGACGTGCTCGACAAGGAGGGCGGCAAGCTCGACGCCTCGCAGGCGGCCCTGGTCTCAATCGACGGCACCGGCGCGATCCGGGCGCTGGTCGGCGGCCGGGACTATGCGACAAGCCAGTTCAACCGCGCCGTCAAGGCCAAACGCCAGCCGGGTTCGTCGTTCAAGCCCTTCGTCTATGCTGCCGCACTCGAAAAGGGGCTGACGCCCTATTCGGTGTTCAACGACGCGCCGATCCGGATCGGCGACTGGACGCCCGAAAATTACGAGAAGAAATACAATGGCGAGGTGACGCTGGCGACCGCGCTTGCCAAATCGCTGAACACGGTGGCCGCGCAGCTGGTGATGTATGACGGGCCGGACCAGGTGATCAAGCTTGCCCACCGGCTCGGCATTGAAAGCGAGCTGCAGCCGAATGCCTCGATCGCGCTCGGCACCTCGGAAGTGTCGCTGATGGAACTCACCGCCTCCTATGCCGCCTTCATGAATGGCGGCTACAAGGCGACGCCGCACGTCATCCGCCGGGTGACGACTGCCGAGGGCAAGGTTCTCTACGAAAATACCTATGACAGCCCGCCGCGCGTGCTGTCCGAGCAGATCGCCGCCGAGATGGATACGATGATGATGGGCGTCATCGAGAGCGGCACCGGCAAGAGCGCCAAGATCCCCGGCTGGCAGGCGGCGGGAAAGACCGGCACCACCCAGAATTCGCGCGACGCGCTCTTCGTCGGTTTCACCAGCAACCTCACCACCGGGGTCTGGTTCGGCAATGACGACGGCAAGCCGATGAAGAAGGTGACCGGTGGCGGCTTGCCCGCCAAGGCCTGGAAGGAATTCATGATCGCAGCCCACAAGGGTCTTTCGCCGGCGCCGCTTTTCGGCAACGGCCAGTTGATCGCCGATCCGAACGACGGTCAGCCGATGGCCGAGGCAACGGGCAACGGGCAGCTGGGCAGCGGGCAACCGATGACGGCGGAGGCGCCGCCATCGACGATCGGCGGTATCATTTCCGGCGTCTTCGGCGGCAACGACAATGCAAACCGCTATCCGCAAGCGCCTGCCCGGCAGCAGGCGGCGACCTCCGGCAATAGCCCGGTTCCGCCCGCAGACATTGCCGAAGGTGGCGGTTCTGGCTATGAGGGCATGGTGCCGCCCGGCGATGTCGGGGGCGCGCAGACCACCTCTTCCGTCCAGCCGCGGCGCACGACGCTGCTCGATCTGATCATGGGCCAGTGAGATCTTTGCTGCATACCCCGCACAAGCCCGATGATCTTAAGCGCGTCGCGATCTTTCAGATTCGCTCCACGCGCTTCAGGTCTTTGTTTTACGCCTGCGGTTGTCGCAAAACCGCTCTGCAGTTTTGCGCGACATGCCGCAAAAATCGGCCGCTTTCCGGGCAAGGGGTGACCTCCGTCCCGGCGACTGTAAAAATTGAAGGCAACACATTCGTTTTGCTGGATTCCGGGGCATTTCTCGCCTTGCAGTCCAGAAAACCGCTCCTTATATACGCCGCATCACCGCAATCACGATTGCGTAATCTCAAGTAGACCCATCCCGTAAGGGGCTGTCAGGGAAATGCCTTCTCGGGGTTCCGACAGCTTGCTTCAAGGAGAGAATGACATGGCAAAAGTAATTGGTATCGACCTTGGAACGACGAATTCCTGCGTCGCAGTCATGGACGGCAAGGACGCGAAGGTCATCGAGAATGCGGAAGGTGCGCGTACGACCCCTTCCATGGTGGCATTTTCCGATGATGGCGAACGCCTCGTCGGCCAACCGGCCAAGCGCCAGGCAGTCACCAACCCGACGAACACGCTCTTTGCGGTCAAGCGCCTGATCGGCCGCCGCTACGAAGATCCGACCGTCGAAAAGGACAAGCACCTCGTTCCCTTCACCATCGTCAAGGGCGACAATGGCGACGCCTGGGTCGAAGCCAATGGCAAGGGCTACTCGCCCGCACAGATTTCCGCGATGATCCTTCAGAAGATGAAGGAAACCGCCGAATCCTATCTTGGCGAAAAGGTCGAGAAGGCCGTCATCACCGTTCCCGCCTATTTCAACGACGCGCAGCGCCAGGCAACCAAGGATGCCGGCCGCATCGCCGGTCTTGAAGTTCTGCGCATCATCAACGAGCCGACCGCAGCCGCGCTTGCCTACGGCCTCGACAAGAAAGAAGGCAAGACGATTGCCGTCTACGACCTTGGCGGCGGCACCTTCGATATTTCGATCCTCGAGATCGGCGACGGCGTCTTCGAAGTGAAGTCCACCAACGGCGATACCTTCCTCGGCGGTGAAGACTTCGACATGCGTCTCGTCGAATATCTCGTTGGCGAATTCAAGAGGGACAACGGCATCGACCTGAAGAACGACAAGCTCGCCCTGCAGCGCCTCAAGGAAGCTGCGGAAAAGGCAAAGATCGAGCTTTCGTCTTCGCAGCAGACCGAAATCAACCTGCCGTTCATTACGGCCGACGCCTCCGGCCCGAAACATCTGACGCTGAAGCTGACCCGCGCCAAACTCGAAAGCCTGGTCGACGATCTCGTCCAGCGCACGATCGCGCCGTGCAAGGCAGCGCTCAAGGATGCCGGTGTTACCGCTTCCGAAATCGACGAAGTGGTTCTCGTCGGCGGCATGAGCCGCATGCCGAAGGTGCAGGAAGTCGTCAAGCAGCTGTTCGGCAAGGAGCCGCACAAGGGCGTCAACCCGGATGAAGTCGTGGCGCTTGGCGCCGCCATCCAGGCCGGCGTTCTGCAGGGCGACGTCAAGGACGTCCTGCTCCTCGACGTAACGCCGCTGTCGCTCGGCATTGAGACGCTCGGTGGTGTCTTCACCCGCCTGATCGAACGCAACACGACGATCCCGACGAAGAAGAGCCAGACCTTCTCGACGGCCGAAGACAACCAGCAGGCCGTGACCATCCGCGTCTCGCAGGGCGAGCGTGAAATGGCTGCCGACAACAAGCTGCTCGGCCAGTTCGACCTCGTCGGTCTGCCGCCGTCGCCGCGCGGCATGCCGCAGATCGAAGTCACCTTCGACATCGACGCCAACGGCATCGTCCAGGTTTCGGCCAAGGACAAGGGCACCGGCAAGGAACAGCAGATCCGCATCCAGGCTTCCGGCGGTCTTTCCGACGCCGACATCGAGAAGATGGTAAAGGATGCCGAAGCCCATGCCACCGAAGACAAGAAGCGCCGCGAGGCGGTGGAAGCCCGGAACCAGGCTGAAAGCCTGATCCATTCCTCGGAAAAGTCGCTGAAGGATTACGGTGACAAGGTTTCCGAGGCCGACCGCACCGCGATCTCGGATGCGATCGCCGCGCTGAAGACGGCGTCGGAAGCATCGGAGCCCGATGCCGACGACATCAAGGCCAAGACCCAGACGCTGATGGAAGTGTCGATGAAGCTCGGCCAGGCGATCTATGAAGCACAGCAGGCCGAAAGCGGCGCTGCTGGCGATGCCTCCGCGGAAGGTGGCGACAATGTCGTCGATGCCGACTACGAGGAAATCAAGGACGACGACCGCAAGAAGTCCGCGTAGTCCGCGACGGCGTGGTTATGCTTCAACACCTGATCCGGCTGCTCACCATGGCAGCCGGAAATCCATTTCCGGGGTTTAATCCTTAATGGCAAAAGCGGACTTTTACGAAACTCTGGGTGTAGCCAAGTCGGCGGACGAGAAAGAGCTGAAAAGCGCCTTCCGCAAACTGGCGATGAAATACCATCCGGACAAGAACCCGGATGACAAGGACGCCGAACGGAAGTTCAAGGAAATCAACGAAGCCTACGAGATGCTCAAGGACCCGCAGAAGCGGGCGGCCTATGATCGTTATGGCCATGCGGCCTTCGAGCATGGCGGCATGGGCGGCGGTGGCGGCGGATTTGCCGGTGGCGGTTTCTCCGATATCTTCGAGGATATCTTCGGCGAAATGATGGGTGGCGGGCGTGCGCGCCAGCGCTCGTCGGGCGGCCGCGAGCGTGGCGCCGATCTTCGCTACAACATGGAAATAACGCTGGAAGAATCTTTCTCCGGCAAGACGGCGCAGATCCGCGTTCCCACCTCGATCACTTGCGACGTCTGTTCGGGTTCGGGCGCCAAGCCCGGCACGCAGCCGAAGAACTGCGGCACTTGCCAGGGAACGGGGCGCGTGCGCGCCGCACAAGGCTTCTTCTCCATCGAGCGGACCTGCCCGACCTGCCACGGCCGCGGCCAGATCATTCCCGATCCCTGCCCTAAGTGCCACGGCCAGGGCCGGGTGACGGAAGAGCGTTCGCTGTCGGTCAATATTCCCGCCGGCATCGAGGACGGTACGCGCATCCGCCTGCAGGGCGAAGGCGAAGCCGGCGCCCGGGGCGGGCCGGCGGGTGACCTCTATATCTTCCTGTCCGTCAAACCGCATGAATTCTACCAGCGCGACGGAGCCGATCTCTATTGCGCCGTTCCGATCTCGATGACGACGGCCGCGCTCGGCGGAACCTTCGACGTGGCGACGCTCGACGGCACCAAGTCGCGCGTCACCGTGCCCGAGGGCACGCAGGTCGGCAAACAGTTCCGGCTCAAGGGCAAGGGCATGCCGGTGCTGCGTTCGGTGCAGACGGGCGACCTCTACATACAGATCCAGATCGAGACGCCGCAAAAGCTCACCAAGCGCCAACGCGAACTGCTTCAGGAATTCGAGCAGCTTTCGTCCAAGGAGAACAATCCGGAATCGACGGGCTTCTTTGCCCGCATGAAGGAATTCTTCGAAGGCTGAGTCTCGATCGAAACGCCATTTCGAAAGCCGGGGACGGAAACGTCTCCGGTTTTTTTGTTCCAAGAATCCTATAGCCTTTTGCTTTTACGCAATTCCGCACGGAAAACCGCTTCGCACTTTTCCTGAAATTGCTCTAGAGCGGGATTGTTTTATGTCCGTTCATATCCGGCTTCCTTGAAGTAGTTTTGGCACTCTTTCGGCGAGACGGTTTGAAGGGTGGCTGCCAGCGCGTCGTCGATGGCCTGTCGGGTTCGAGCCTGCGCCTTGCGCAGCTCGTGCTTGATCTTGGCGAAGAGTTTTTCGATCGGATTGAGATCGGGGGAATACTGCGGCAGGAAGAACAATCTGGCGCCGGCCTTGCGGATGGCGGCACGGATAGCGCCGGCCTTGTGCGAGCCGAGATTATCCATGACGACGATGTCGCCGGGTTTGAGCTCCGGTACCAGCACCCTCTCGACATAGATGCGAAAGCGTTCGCCATTGATCGGGCCGTCGATGATCCACGGTGCGCTGACGCGGTCGGCCCTGAGGGCTGCGACAAAAGTCATGGTATTCCAGTGGCCGAAGGGCGCATGGCCCAACAGCCGTTCGCCGCGCGGCGCCCAGCCCCTGAGCGGCGTCATATTCGTCTTCGTCCAGGTTTCGTCGATAAAGACAAGGCGAGATGGATCGATGCGATGGCGATGCTTCAGCCAGCGCGCCCGCCGGGCGGCAACATCGGGCCGCTCGCGCTCGCTGGCGACCAACGTCTTTTTTTATAACTCAGCCCTTCCTCATGCACGAAGGTCCGGACGGCGCTGTAATCCACTTTCAGGCCGCGCTCTCCGAGTTCCGCCACCAACCCGCGCAAGGTGAACGCCTGCATGTGGCAGCGATCGATCAACCAGACCCGATGTTTACCTGAGATCGCCCGTGGCTTGTGCCCGCCCATCTGGCCGGGAGCCGCGCTGCCCGTCTCACGCAAGCGCCGGACCCAGTCGATCGCGGTGCTGATGCCAATGCCGAAGCGCTTTGCCGCCGCTCGACACGACAGGCCCTCGCGCGTTACTGCGCCAACAACGCGTTCCCGAAGATCATCCGAAAAAGGTTTCGCCATCCAGACCGGCCTCCTGCACCGGCCAGAATGGTGAATCTGATTTGCACCAGAAAGGGAATCCCTGTTCCGATTCCGACTAAAACAATCCCGCTCTAGAGCGCGGCGCGATCTTTCAGGTTCGCTCGTTGAGCTTTAAGTCTTTGTTTTTACGCATGTCGTTATCACGAAAACCGCCGCTCAGTTTCCGCTGCATGTCTCAATTTGCGACATCCGCCGTCCACGCCGGCCAATCTGTCCCGGATCGAAACGGCGGCGAGCGGGAAGACGACTTGCGTTAACGCAGCCGGATGATGCCGCTTGCAAGTTTTCCAAATGAATTCAGTCTCTGCCGTCAGTGCATGACCCCAAGAATTGAAATCAATTTCGGGGGCATGCACCAAATCAAAGTTATAGAGCGTCCTTAACGCGGCGCTCTAGCGAGGGACAACCAAAGCAAGGGTATCGACCATGGCGCCAGCCTTTTCCTCTCAGACCGACGACGTCGACGTTCTCGCCGGCGCCATTTATACTTGGTGCGCCGAGCGCAACATCAAGCTTCGCAGCCAGCAGGGTCTTTCGATCGCCAGCATCGCGATCGACCTTTACCATGCCGGCCACCAGACGCAGGACGATCTGCTGATGGCGCTGCACGAACGCGAGATTCACTGAAGCGCGCGGCACCGAACCTCATTCAGGTGACCTGCCCCGGTCCTTGTGTTGATGCACGCCGTCCCCAAAACGCTGCACAGCTGTAGTCATCTGGACATTATCCAGACCCGAAACGGGTCGTGCTTTTTCGTGGTAAACCTGATGGCTCAGTGAAATCAGGCGGTTTCGGCCGCTTCGCCGGTCATGAGGGTGAGGATGGTCTTGACCGCTTCCTTGCCTGCCGGTGAGTTCAGCTTGTCGTAGCTCAGCGCAAGCGCATAGGCGTCGGGGCTGAGTTCGATACGGCTGCCGAATGGCGACATGCCGGCTCCCTCGAAAAGGGCAGAGATATCGACATCGAGAAACACCGCGATCTGATGCAACTTGCTGGCGGAAACGCGGTTCGTCCCCTTTTCGTATTTCTGGATCTGCTGGAAAGTCAGTCCGAGTGCTTCGCCAAGCTCAAGTTGGGAAACACGGCGAATGGCGCGAAACTGTCTGACGTTGCGACCGACGATAATATCAACCGGATCTGGCACTTCATCACTCTCTCATACGTAAACGGTTCGTTAACCATATCGCCTTCACGGAATAACTCAACCCAGCAGTTGCAAAATTCAACCGACTTTTTCTGGGCATCACGTTGCGTCAGTGGCCTCAAAGGATCGCGGCAAAGCCGGAATATCTGGATCTCGGAGGCACTGGCGGTTGACCGTCGACGATATCGGCCTGGCGATGTCAGAGCGTCTCGGCGGTTGTATTTTTGTAGAAAGCTAACGCCTGCCCCCTGCATCGGCAGAATGTCGGATACCAGCACCGCGGTCAGGTGTCTTGAAATATCTCCCGCGCGGTATGTCGCCGCTTCGAGCTTATCCCTTATCGCTCAACGCCGCGTCCCTGATTTGCGGGGCATCGGAGGTTCGCGATCCGCGGCCAAGAAGCTGCCAGCCTTGCCATCAACGCCGCTAAGGCTTAGCTGTCACGCTTCACGATTCCGGACATTCGATGCCGCACAAGGTTTCTCTTTCTCGTCTGAAGCTGACAGACTTCCGCAACTATGCGGCAGCGGCCCTTACCCTTGACGGTCGGCACGTCGTGCTGACGGGAGACAACGGCGCCGGCAAGACCAATCTCATGGAAGCCGTCTCGCTGCTTTCGCCTGGCCGCGGTTTGCGTCGCGCGGCCTATAGCGACATTACCCGCGTCGGCGCGGCCGGCGGCTTTTCGATCTTCGCCGCGCTCGATGGCATGGAGGGCGAGGTCGAGATCGGCACCGGCATCGAAACGGGCGAGGAGACCACCGCCCGCAGGCTGCGCATCAATGGCACGACGGCAAAGACCGTCGACGAACTGACCGACCATCTGCGCCTTCTCTGGCTGACACCGGCGATGGACGGCCTGTTTACCGGCGCCTCCTCCGACCGGCGCCGCTTTCTCGACCGGCTGGTGCTGTCGCTCGATCCCGCCCATGGCCGCCGCGCCAGCGATTTCGAGCGCGCCATGCGCAGCCGCAACAAATTGCTAGACGAAGGCCGCTTCGATCCCTCCTGGCTTGCCGGTATCGAGGAGCAGATGGCAAGCCTCGGCATCGCCATGGCACTCGCCCGGCAGGAGATGCTTGGCTTGCTGACTCGGCTGATCGGGGAAACACGGGAGAACTCGCCCTTCCCTTCGGCATCGCTGCAGCTCTCGGGCTTCATGGACGGTCAGTTCTCGCGCCCCTCGGTCGACCTCGAGGACGATTATGCGGCGATGCTGGCAGAGAGCCGCTACCGCGATGCCGGCGCCGGGCGCACGCTTGAGGGGCCGCACCGGGCCGATCTCATCGTGCATCACCGCGAAAAGGTGATGGAGGCCGAGCGTTGCTCCACCGGCGAGCAGAAAGCGCTGCTTGTCGGCCTGGTGCTTGCGCATGCGCGGCTCGTCGGCAATCTCACCGGTCATGCGCCGATCCTGCTGCTCGACGAGATCGCAGCGCATCTCGACGAGGGCCGCCGCGCCGCGCTATTCGACCTTATCGACGGGCTCGGCGGCCAGGCCTTCATGACCGGAACGGATCGGGCGATGTTTTCAGCACTCGGCGACAGGGCGCAGTTCTTCACGGTTTCCGACGGAAGGGTGTTCGAATGACGGAAGCGGCTTTTCCCGGCGTCGGGCGTCATGATAACATCGGCGCCATGGAACCGCTCAGCCCGGACGAAATCGCGCGCTATCACCGCCACATCCTGCTTCCCGAGATCGGCGGCACCGGCCAGCAGAAACTGAAAGCCGCCCGTGTGCTGGTGATCGGTGCCGGCGGCCTCGGTGCACCGGTCCTGCAATATCTGGCCGCTGCCGGCGTCGGCACGCTCGGTATCGTTGACGACGACCGGGTTTCCCTCTCCAACCTGCAGCGCCAGGTGATCCATGATTCCGGCACGATCGGCGAATTGAAGACTGAGAGCGCCGCCTTCGCCATCGCCAGGCTCAATCCGCATGTCCGACTGATCCGCTTCGAGGAACGCTTTTCGCCGGAGGCCGCCCGCCGTCAGCTCTCCGGGTTCGATCTGCTGATCGACGGCTCCGACAATTTCGACACGCGTTATGCCGCCGCCGATGCAGCTGATGAAGCGCGCATTCCGCTCGTCAGCGGCGCCGTCGGGCGTTTCGATGGTTCGCTGACGGTTCTCAAGCCCTATGAGACAGCTGAGGACGGAACCGCCAACCCCAGATATCGCGACCTGTTTCCGGAACCGCCGCCGGCGGGGCTGATTCCCGCCTGCGCCGAAGCCGGCATCATCGGTGCACTCACAGGCGTCATCGGCACAATGATGGCGATGGAGGCGATCAAGCTCGTCACCGGCACCGGCGAACCGCTGGTCGGACGGTTGCTGCTTTACGACGCGCTCTCGGCCCGCTTCGACACCGTCCGCTACAAACGACGCCGTACCACACAGAGGCAGGCGGGATGAGGGTTGTTCCGCTTGATCAGACTTTCACGCGCTGGGATGAATTGCTGGCGCTCATCGTCGCCTCCTTCGCCTCGATGAACGGCAGGATCGATCCGCCATCTTCAGCGCTCAAGCTGACGGCGGAGTCGCTGGCCGAAAAGTCCAGGGCCGAGATCGGCCATGTCGCCATCGACGGCGAAAAGCTGGCCGGCTGCCTCTTCCTGCGGCCGGAGGCCGATTGCCTCTATGTCGGCAAGCTCGCCGTTCTGCCTGAGGCGCAGGGCAAGGGCCTCGGCAGGCGGCTGCTGGCGATTGCCGAGGAAACGGCCGCAGCGCTCGGTCTTCCTGCTTTGCGGCTGGAAACGCGCATCGAACTCACCGACAATCACGCCGTCTTTGCCGCCTGGGGATTTTCCAGAACCGCCGAAAAGGCGCATCCCGGCTTTGCCAGGACGACTTTCGTCGAGATGCGCAAGGTCCTTGCGCCTCCGATCTGCGTCGCCTGATTTACAGCGTTCTTCAACGCCCCGGCAGCACGCGATTCGGCGGCCTATGACCGTCGATGAAGGTGCGGATGTTGATGATGACCTTGTCGCCCATGTCGATGCGGCCTTCGATCGTCGCCGAACTCATATGCGGCAGCAGCACGACCTTGCCCTCATTGGCGAGCTTGATGAGCCTCGGGTTGACGGCAGGCTCGTTCTCGAAGACGTCGAGGCCGGCGCCGGCAATCCGGCCCTCCCTCAGGCACTTGATCAGCGCCGCTTCGTCGACCACGTCGCCGCGCGCTGTGTTGACGAGATAGGCTGTCGGCTGCAGCAGCGCCAGACGGCGGGCCGAGACCAGGTGGAAGGTCGCCGGCGTCGACGGGCAATTGATCGAAACGATATCGACGCGGGCGAGCATCTGGTCGAGGCTTTCCCAATAGGTCGCCTCCAGTTCGTCCTCGACGGCCGGATTGACGCGCTTGCGGTTGTGATAGTGGATCGATAGGCCGAAAGCCTTGGCGCGGCGGGCCACCGCCGTGCCGATGCGGCCCATGCCGACGATGCCGATGCGCTTGCCGTGAATGCGCCGGCCGAGCATCCAGGTGGGAGACCAGCCTGCCCATTCGCCCGGCTTGTCGGTCAGCACGCGCGCACCTTCGCCGAGCCTTCTCGGAACCGCGAGAATCAGCGCCATGGTCATATCGGCGGTGTCCTCGGTCAGGACGTTCGGCGTGTTGGTGACGGTGATGCCCTTGCGCGCCGCCGCCTCGACGTCGATGTGGTCGGTGCCGTTGGAGAAGCTCGCAATCAGCTTCATCTGCGGTCCGGCCTGTTCGATCAGCGCCGCGTCGATACGATCGGTGACGGTCGGCACCAGCACGTCGGCGGTCTTGACCGCGGCGATCAACTCGGGAACCGAACGCGGCGCGTCGTCGATGTTCAGCTCTGCGTCGAAGAGTTCGCGCATGCGGGTTTCGACGGCATCCGGCAGCTTGCGGGTGATGTAGACCTTCGGTTTTTTCTTCGCTGTCATGGCTGCCTGTGGTGCCTTGTTCAGAGGTCTTTAACCAAGAGGGGTGATAATTTTCCCATTCCGGGCATTTTCTACCAGACCCGCACGCGAAGACAAACAAAACTCGCGGTGCAGCCGGGGAATGTCAAAGCCCGGACCGCGAGCAGGCCTGCCCTGCCCGCGAATTCGAGCAACCGGAAACTTCCATGCGCAGCAAAGTCCTGAAGTCCTGCCTCGCCCTTGCCATCGCTCTGGCCGCATCCATGGGAAGCGTCGAATTCGCCCATGCGCAAGCGGCCAAGGGGCCAAGCGGACTGCCATTGCCGCGTTTCGTCACGCTGAAATCCAAGCGCGTCAACCTGCGCATCGGTCCGGGAACGGATTACGCCGTTTCTTGGATGTACTTGAAATCCGGCCTGCCGGTGGAGATCATCCAGGAATACGACAACTGGCGCCGCATCCGCGATGCCGACGGCACCGAAGGCTGGGTCAACCAGTCGCTGCTATCAGGCCAGCGCGCGGCGATTGCCGCCCCCTGGATGAAGACCAAGGGCAAAGGCGTCTATGTCAATCTGCGCCGTGAGGCGCTCCCCTCTGCATCGATCGTTGCCAAGCTGGAACCCGGCGTGATGGTGACGATCGGCGAATGCAACGGCGACTGGTGCCGCGCCGAAACCGACGGCGCCTCGGGCTGGGTGGCGCAGTCGGAGATCTGGGGCGCCTATCCCGGCGAAGCCTTCAAATAAGCCCTGCCCGTTTTGCAGCCTCGGAAAGCGAGGTCATCGGGCGGGGGCCGATCTGCTGGATGACGATGCCGGCGGCCAGGCAGCCGAGCTTGCCGCAATCCTCGAGAGACCGTCCCTGCGTGTAGCCGTAGAGGAAGCCGGAGGCGAAGAGATCGCCGGCACCCGTCGTATCCACAACTTCCTTGATCCGGATCGCGCCGACGTAAAAACGCTCACGGCCCTTCAGGATGACGGCACCATTCTCGCTCATCGTCACGGCAGCGATCTTGCAATCGGCGGCGATCCTGTTCAGCGCCTCCTCGAAATCGTCGGTCTCGTAGAGCGACAGCGCTTCCTGGCGATTGGCGAAGACGATATCGACCTTGCCGGAGCGCATCAGATCGAGGAATTCGCCGCGATAGCGGTCGACGCAGAAGCTGTCGGACAGCGTCATCGACACTTCGCGGCCGTTTTCATGGGCGATGCGGGCACAATCGAGGATGGCTTCCTTGGCGCGCGGCGGATCCCAGAGATAACCTTCGAAATAGGTGACCTTGGCGTCGGCCACGACGTCGACCTCGACGTCTTCCGGGCCGAGTTCGACGCAAGCGCCGAGATAGGTGTTCATCGAGCGCTCGCCATCCTCGGTGACGAAGATCATCGAACGTGCCGTCGGCGGGAAGGTGCCCTTGGGCCGGGTCTCGTAGTGAACGCCTTGGGCGCGGATGTCGTGCGCGAAGATATCACCGAGCTGATCTTGGGCAACATTGCCGAAATACGCAGCCTTGCCGCCGAGGTTAGCCACGCCTGCCGCCGTGTTGCCGGCGCTGCCGCCGGAGGCTTCGAGCGCCGGTCCCATGCGCGAATACAAGAGTTCGGCGCGTTCGGCATCGATGAGGTTCATCGCCGCCTTGGTGATCTGGTTGTCAATGAGGAACTGGTCGTCGCAACGGGCAATGATGTCCACGATTGCGTTGCCGACTGTCAGAACATCGAATCTTGTCATGAAATGGGGGGTCCCGGAGTTTGTGATAGCCGGGGTTTGGTCTTAGCGAAATTTCCGCGGTTTGGAAGGATAAATGGTGGATGGCGCATCTATTTCTTCGCAAAAGTGCCGCCTATTCGTCACGTCCCTGTCATTTTCCAAATCTAGAAATACTCGCAAGAAGACCGGCATGAGCAGCTTTCAGTTGCAGCCGGGCGCACGAGGGATGATCCCCTCGATCTTACCGGCGCGATGCTGACCACGGATGAACTGGCAGCTTCGTGATCCGGGTTTCCGGCAAGACCGGAGCGGAAAAGCGGGCTGTGCCCGCTTTTTTTGTTTTGCAGATGCGCCTGATTGGACGGCGACTGCCTTTTCAACCCAAGCGGTTTGCTGCTACTGCATAATTCCTTAAATCGGAATCGATTTAAGGATAAAATTATTCAGCAATTCAAAGTGCTACAGCGTCCTTTGTGCGTCTCAAAAGACACGCGGCGCTGTAGACGTCGAATACTCCCCCGCGCAGAGCAGCCTCCCTATGTCAGCCATCATTCTCGACGTCCTTCCCATCTTCATCCTGATTCTCATCGGCTGGGTGATCGTCCGCAGCGGATTGATGGCCTCGAATGTTGGCGAAGCGCTCAGCGAATTCGTCTTCAAGATCGCCGTGCCGCTTCTGCTCTTTCGCACCATCGCCGAGGCGGATTTTCATGGCGCCTCGCCTTTTCGCCTATGGATCGTCTATTTTTCCGGCGTTGCCATCACCTGGACGGCCGGCCATATCGCCGCCACACGCCTCTTCGGCCGTGACGAACGAATCGGCGTGCTGGCCGGCGTTTCCTCGGCCTTCGCCAACAATATCTTCATCGGTCTGCCGCTCGTCGAGCGGACCGTCGGCGACGAAGGGCTGGTGGCGCTGTCGATCCTGCTTGCCGTGCATCTGCCCGTGATGATGGTCGCCGGCACGGTCCTGATGGAGCATGCCGAGCGCAAGATCGCCGGCAAAAGCGATCGCAGCATGGTACTCGTGCTTCGCCATATCGCGGTCAATCTCGTGCGCAACCCGCTGGTGATCGGGCTTGCGGCCGGCATGGCCATGCACCTTTCCGGCCTCACCATGCCGACGACGGTGGCAACGGTCGTCGGGCAGATCGCCGGCATTGCCGGTCCGGCGGCACTGATATCGCTCGGCATGGCGCTGGAGAAATACGGCGTCTCCGGCAATCTCGGCATCGCCAGCGTCACCTCGACCCTGAAGCTGCTGATGCTGCCAGGCTGCGTCTGGGCGGCGAGCCACCTCCTCGGTCTCAGCCCCGAATGGAGGGCAGCGATCGTCCTGACCTCCTCCGTCCCGACAGGCGTCAATGCCTGGCTGATCGCAAATCGCTTCGGCGTCGGTCACAGCCTCGCCGCCTCGACGATCACGGTGACGACGGCGCTCGGCGCCATCACGGTCTCGCTCTGGGCCTATTTCCTCGGTGCCTGAACCGGTCCTTGCACCAAGAAAAAGCCCGGCTTGCGGCCGGGCTCGATTGTCATGAAAGATGTTGCCCGCCCTATTGCGTCGCCGTCTTTGGGTCCGGCAGCGGCACCGGTGAATCGGCCAACGTGTGGAGGTAGAGGATGACGTTGGCGCGGTCCTGATCTTTCGGCAGACCGGCGAAGCCCATTGCGGTGCCGGGAACGTCCTTCTTCGGTGCCGTCAGGAACTTGTTAAGATTTTCGAAGGTCCACTTCTCGCTGCTGCCCTTGGAGAAATCCTTCATGGCAGCGGAATAGGCGAAGCCTTCATGCGAGGCGATCGGGCGATCTACGACACCAAAGAGGTTGGGACCGACCTTGTTCGGTCCCCCTTTGGTGCCGTCATGACAGGCCTGACACTTCTTGAAGACCGCTTCACCGGCCTTGGCATCTGCAGAAGCGAGCAATTGCGCGATCGGAACGGCAACGGCAGGCGCAGCCTCGCCACCAGCGGCGGGCGCCTCTTCGGCAACGATCGCGAAACCTTCCTTTTCCGGTGCTTCGGAATGGAAGATCCCTTCGGACGCGATGGAGACAGACATCAGAACGAATATCGTTCCGAGCAGCGCCCCCACGGCCGTATTGACGTATGAATTCATCTGCAATGCTCCCCTTGCAGCCGGCAGACCATAAACCGGACCATCTTGAAATCGCGCGGAACCTATGTCTTTTGGTTGTTCGTTGCAACTGTCTAAATGGTCTTGTGCGTGAGACTTTTTGACACTTTCCAGCCCGGAATAGAAGGCCCGAACAATGAGTGATTCAAATTTAGACGGCGTGCTCGTATTGATCCCGGCGCGCATGGCCTCCACACGGCTTCCGGGCAAGCCACTGGCCGATATTTGCGGCCTGCCGATGATCGTCCAGGTGGCGCTGCGCGCCAGGGAGGCAGCCATCGGCCGCGTCGTCGTCGCCGTCGACGACGCCCGAGTATTCGATGCGGTAGCCGCCGCCGGCTTCGAAGTCGTCATGACCCGCACGGATCACCAATCGGGTTCCGATCGGATCTTTGAGGCGCTGACGAAAGTCGATCCGGACGGAAAGGCGAAGTTCATCGTCAACGTCCAGGGCGATCTGCCGACGATCGATCCGGAAACGGTGCGCGCGGCGTTGCGCCCTCTCGAGAACGAGGCGGTCGATATCGGGACGCTGACGACCGAAATCGACAATGAGGAGGACAGGACGGCGCCGCATATCGTCAAGATCGTCGGTTCGCCGATTTCCGACACCCGACTGCATGCGCTCTACTTCACGCGCGCAACCGCCCCTTACGGCAAGGGACCGCTCTACCACCATATCGGCCTTTATGCCTATCGGCGGGCGGCCCTCGAACGGTTCGTCTCGCTCGGCCCCTCGACGCTCGAAAAGCGCGAATCGCTGGAGCAATTGCGGGCGCTGGAAGCCGGCATGCGCATCGACGCCGAGATCGTTGACACGGTTCCGCTCGGTGTCGATACTCCCGCCGACCTCGAAAAAGCGCGGCGCATCCTCTCCGCAAAGTCGAACTGACGGAACCATCATGAACATCAAGACCAACAGGATCGCCTTCCAGGGCGAATTCGGCGCCAATTCCGACATGGCGAGCCGCGACATGTTTCCGACCATGGAGCCGCTGCCCTGCCAGACCTTCGAGGATGCGTTCACGGCGGTCGACAACGGCGACGCCGATATCGCGATGATCCCGATCGAGAACACGATTGCCGGGCGCGTCGCCGATATCCACCATCTGCTGCCGGAGTCGCGGCTGCATATCATCGGCGAATATTTCATGCCGATCCGCTTCCAGCTGATGGTGCTGCCCGGTGTCACCAAGGACGAGATCCGTACGGTGCACAGCCATATCCACGCGCTCGGCCAATGCCGCAAGATCGTTCGCGCCAATGGCTGGAAGCCGGTGATCGCCGGCGATACGGCAGGGGCAGCAAAGCTGGTGAAGGAAACCGGCGACCGCTCGATGGCCGCCTTGGCGCCGCGCCTTGCCGCCGATCTCTACGGGCTCGAGATCATCGCCGAAAATGTCGAGGATTCGGAAAACAATGTGACCCGTTTCGTCGTCCTGTCCCGCGACGAGGAATGGGCGCAACGGAATTCGGCGGAAGAAAAGGTCGTCACCACCTTCGTCTTCAACGTCCGTAACATCCCGGCCGCGCTTTACAAGGCGCTCGGTGGCTTTGCCACCAACAACATCAACATGACGAAGCTGGAGAGCTACCAGCTCGGCGGAAAATTCGTGGCGACGCAGTTTTACGCCGATATCGAAGGCCATCCGAACGACCCGAACGTGCGCCGGGCGTTGGAGGAACTGCGGTTCTTCTCCGAGAAAGTCCGCATCCTCGGCGTCTACAAGGGACATGCGATGCGAGGCCTGCTTTAGAACAGGACGAAGTCATCCTGTTCTAAATTAAATAGTTAGAGCATGATGTTGTCCGAAAACCGCTGACACTTTTCGGCATCATGCTCCAAGGCAAGCCCCGCCTGAATTATTTATCCGGCTCACAGACACGCAGCCGATGCCCGTCCGGGTCGAGCACGACGAAGGTCGGGCCAAAATCCAGGTCGGTCAGTTCCTGGGCGATTGGCAGACCACGCTGGCGCCAGTCTTCATAATGTTTGGCGACGGCATTTTCTCCTTCGACCATGAAGGCCATTTCGCCGCGATTGCCGATGGCGGAGGGCTGCGGCTCGACCTTGCTGCGCCGCCAGAGACCGAGGGTGAAGCCGCCTTCAAGCGGAAAAGCGACGAAATTCGGCGCCTCCACGGCCGGCTCGCGATTGAGCAGGTTCCGGTAGAAACTGGCGCTTTCACCCGGGTCCTTGACGTAAAGAATGATGAGATTGGGGCTGGTCATTTCGGTTCTCCCGTTGTTGTAAAATAGGTCCGGACGAGATCAGCTGCTGACAGTTAATGGCAGCAGGGTGCAAAGGGCGCAGCGATCGCAGCGCCCCGTTCTCGTCGGGCGGAATGTTGATAAGGATAGTGGCGGCCTAAAGCGGGAAACGGTCCTCGCAATGCGGGTCGCGTCCATCCATGAAGCCGAGATCGCGCTTCAGGTAGTCCGGGGTTGCTTCAAGGTCGAGGCTCGTGCGGTTTCCCCTGGGAAAGCGGAAAACACCCATGATCAGGAGCAGCAGGCCGGAGCGTGCCGACTGGCGGACATCGGCAAAAGTCTCGGCCGAAATGACATCGGCAAAGGACTCGCCCGTAAAACGGTCGTTCGCGAAATGAATGGCTGGAGGCGTTACCATGATCAGTACTCCTTTCCTGTTGGATTGGTACTGACAATAACACTTGCTGCTGACAGTTTATGGCAGCAGTGTTCAGCTCTCGATCGGCACGTCCTGCGTCTCGCGCCACTCCTTGAGGAGCACCGTGCGGCGGCGCGGATAACGCCCCTCATGCAACGCCATGTCGATGATGCGGTCGGTACGGAAATGGCGAAAATCCTGGCGCAGTTCGCACCAGGCCATGACGACCCGCACATGTTCGAAATAACCGAGCGCGAAAGGCCAGACGCGGCGGCGCGAGATACGACCCTGCTCGTCACCATAATGCAGCTCGAGGATACGCTCCAGGCGGATTGCCCTGCGGATGGCCGAGACATCTGCGCTGTCCTCGTCCCGGCGTTTGGGGCCGACGAATAGAGCGGCCGAATCGATCATCTCGCGCATATCGGCCGGCAGCACGGCGGCAATCTTGGCCAGTGCGTCGGCGCCGGCGCCGGCAAGGCGCGGCTCGGCGGCGCGGGCCACCCAACGCGAGCCAAGCACCAATGCCTCGAGCTCTTCTTCGGAAAACATCATCGGCGGCAGCATGAAGCCGGGCTTCAGCACGTAGCCGATGCCGGCTTCGCCTTCGATCATCGCGCCCTGGGCCTGCAGGCTGGCAATATCGCGATAGAGCGTACGCAGGCTGACGCCGGTCTCCTGGGCGAGTACGGTTCCAGTCACCGGCCGCCGGTAACGCCGGAGCGTCTGGAGCAGCGTCAGCAGCCGTTCGGAGCGGGCGACCGGCATGACGCTACCGCTTCCACTCCACCCAGTCGCGCATCAGGCGGTGGGCGATCGCCCCTTTCGGCGGCGAGGCCTTGCCTGTCGCGCTCGGGCGCTCCAGCATCTCGATCGTTTCCTCGCGGGTGAACCAGCGGCAATCCTCGAGCTCCGTCTCGTCGCGGCTGATCTCGGTCGATTTCGCCTCGGCGTAACAGCCGATCATCAAGGAATGCGGCATCGGCCAGGGCTGCGAGGCATGATAGCGGATGCGGCCGGTGCGGATGCCCGATTCCTCCAGCGTTTCGCGGCGCACGGCGTTCTCGATGGTCTCGCCGGGCTCGACGAAGCCGGCCAGACAGGAATACATGCCGGGCGCGAAATGCGGACTGCGGCCGAGCAGGCAGAGGTCGCGCTGCTCGTCAACCGTCAGCATGATGACGACGGGGTCGGTGCGGGGGAAGATCACATGTTCGCAGGCGGTGCAGACGCGCTTATAGCCGCCGATGTGGATCTCCATCGCCGAGCCGCAGCGGCCGCAGAAGCGGTTATCGCCGTTCCAGCGGATGAGGCTTGCGGCCTGGGCGAATTCACCGAGCAACACCTCGTCGATCAGCATTTCGCGAAACAGGGTGCGGCCGTCTTCAGGCTTGTAATGGCTGGTGAGATCGTCGGCGTCGATGCCGACGGGAACGGCAAGGCGCGGCTCGCCGGTCTTGCGGTAGCCAAGAAGTATGGTCTCGTCCCAATCCGGCTGCAATTCCTGCAGTTCATAGCGGGCAAAGAGCGGATCGAGCACTTGGCCGTCGTGCTTCAGCACCAGCTTACCCCCCGCGAAGGCGAAGATATGGGTACCTTCCTTGGCCAGCGCCTTTTCGACGGATCGTTCATCGCGATGCTCGGAATCGCGATTGAGGTCGTTGGCGGCAAAGGCCGTGAGATTGCTGGGTTCCGGATGCGGCACATCCGAATCGAAAAGCGAATGACTCATGATGAAAGGGCTTCCCGCAGCTTCGCTGTAAATTCGTCTCTCTTTCCGTCCTCGTAGGGCTCCGCGCGCCCGAAGCCCCAGACGGGACCCGGCCAATTCGCATCGCCTTCGAAGCGGGCAATGACATGAACATGAAGCTGGCGGACGATATTGCCAAGAGCCCCGACATTGATTTTTGTCGCGCCGGTGATCTCCTTCAGCGCCTTGGCGACCAGCTCCGTCTCAAAGGCCAGCAGCACCTGGTCGAGCGGCGTCAGCTCGAAGATTTCGGTGATATCGGCCCGGCGCGGCACGAGTATGAGCCACGGCCAGCGGGCATCCCTCGACAATCTCAGATCGCAGAGACCGGTGACCATGATGCTGACGCTGTCGTTTTCCAGCCGAGGGTCGAGCGCGAAACCTTTCAAAAGGCATTCTCCTCATGTTTTCCAACGACTAGCAGTTTTTTTGCATGTTGGCTTGCTTTTGATGACGATATTGCCGATATGTGCATCCGGGAGGTTGGTGGTGGACGAGCCACTCGCCAACCGGGTCAGGTCCGGAAGGAAGCAGCCCTAACGAGCCCGGCACGGGTCATCGTGCCAGCCTCCCACCTTCTCTCCACGAAGTGCCCGACGATCCGGGCGACAAGCAGGGCGATGAGCGACACCGAGCGACAATCAAAAGATGCCGCCTCGACAGGCACCGGATACCGAGTGCTGGCTCGCAAATACCGCCCCAAGGATTTCACGGACCTGATGGTCGGCCAGGAGCCGATGGTCCGCACCCTCACCAACGCCTTCGAGACCGGCCGCATCGCGCAAGCCTACATGCTGACCGGCGTGCGCGGCGTCGGCAAGACGACGACGGCGCGTATCCTGGCGCGGGCGTTGAACTACAAAACATCAGAAATCGACAAGCCGACGATCGACCTTCGCACGCCCGGCGAGCACTGCCAGGCGATCATGGAAGGCCGGCATGTCGACGTGATCGAGATGGATGCCGCCTCACATACCGGTATCGACGATATCCGCGAGATCATCGAGCAGGTGCGCTACCGGCCGGTTTCGGCGCGCTACAAAGTCTATATCATCGACGAAGTGCACATGCTGTCGACGCAGGCCTTCAACGGCCTGTTGAAGACGTTGGAAGAGCCGCCGGAGCATGTGAAATTCATCTTCGCCACGACCGAAATCCGCAAGGTGCCGATCACCGTGCTGTCGCGCTGCCAGCGCTTCGACCTGCGCCGCATCAGCGCCTCAGATCTGGTCGGGCTGTTCACGACGATCGCAGCCAAGGAAGGCATCGAAGCGGAGCCGGACGCGCTGGCGATGATTGCGCGCGCTGCCGAAGGCTCGGCGCGCGACGGCCTGTCGCTGCTCGACCAGGCGATCGCCCATGGCGCGGGCGCCGTGCAGGCGGAAGCCGTGCGCGGCATGCTCGGCCTTGCCGATCGCGCCCGGATCGTCGATCTCTTCCAGCATATCGTCAAGGGCGATGTGGCCTCAGCCCTCGGCGAGTTCCAGAACCAGTACGAAGCCGGCGCCAACCCGGTGGTGGTGCTGACCGATCTTGCCGATTTCACCCATCTGGTGACGCGGCTGAAATATGTGCCGGATGCGGCAAACGATCCTTCGCTGAGCGAGGTCGAGCGCACCAAGGCGGCGGAATTTGCCAAGGGCGTTGCAGTGACGACGCTGTCGCGCATCTGGCAGATGCTGCTTAAGGGCATTCCGGAAACGGAAGGCTCGTCGCGAACGGCAGGGGCGGCCGAAATGGTGCTGATCCGGCTTGCGCATGCTGCGCATCTGCCCGCGCCCGAAGATGCGGCACGGCGGCTTGCCGAATTTTCCGACAATGCCGGCTCGCGGCCTTCCTCTCCGCCGTCCGGAAACGGCGGCGGCAACGGAACACGGGTTCCCTATCAGAGCAGTGTCGCAGCGCGCGCAGCCGAAACCGCGCCGAGCCAGCCACAGCCTTCCGCACCGGTGGCGATGCTGCGCGCCGTGCCGAGCAGCCAGCCCGAGACGATGCCTGTCGGCCGGATCGACCCGAAACCGGCGGTAACACCGAAGCCGCTCGTCCCGGTCAATTCGGTCAATGATATCGTCAACCTCGCCACCGAGAAACGCGATCCGAAGCTGAAGGCGATGGTGCGGGCCTTCGTGCGCCCTGTGCGGATCGAGCCCGGCCGGCTCGACGTCAGCCTGGCCCCCGGTGCGCCGACGACGCTGCTCAACGAGCTTGCCGTCAAATTGAAGGAATGGACGGGCATCCATTGGATCGTCAGTCTCAGCCGCGACGAGGGCCAGCCGACGCTTGTCGAAGCGGAGGCCAGGACCCGGGAACAGAATGTGATCGACGCGCGCCAGGACCCTGACGTGGCGGCAATCCTGGCACATTTTCCCGGTGCTAAGATCATCGACGTGCGTGTGCGGGCGCCCGAGCCGGAGGAGGAAGGCGAGGCGACGCCGCCGGCCGCCGCCGAATCCGAGGAAGGCGACATCCTGCCGGGCGACGACATAGAATTCTGAGGTTTCAACAAGGAGCGAGACGATGCGCGACATCATGGGCATGATGGGCAAAGTCAAGGAAATGCAGGCCAAGATGGAGCAGATGCAGGCGGAGATCGCCGAGCTCACGGCCGAAGGCAAGGCGGGCGGCGGCCTCGTCGCCGTCGTCATTACGGGCAAAGGCGAGTTGAAGAGCCTGAAGATCGATCCGTCGCTGTTCAAGGAAGACGATGTCGAGATCCTCGAGGACCTGATCGTCGCCGCCCACAAGGACGCCAAGGACAAAGCCGAGGCGCTGGCCGCCGAAAAGACCAAGGCCCTGACCGCAGGCCTGCCGATCCCACCGGGCTTCAAGCTGCCATTCTGAGCAATCGCCGCGTATACTCAGGGCAGTCAATGCCCGGCTTGCAGCAAAGCTCGCAGCTTGTAGTGGATCGGTGAGGCGAGATACCGCGATTGGTCCGCCTCCGACAGTCGCCGGCCGAACGTTTTTATCAGCTCCGGCATCGTGACTTTCTCTCCCGCAAAGGGTCGATGATCCACAGGCATTCCAGCCTCGGCCACGCCGCCTCGGATGACGCGGCAGTAGATGCCGGGACGAGCGGCGGCAGTATAGCGTTTGACGAATTTCGGATCGGCCATCCTGGCTGCGAAGGTGGCGCAGGGAATGCGGCATGACGTGACTTCGAGGATGAGATCGCCGGCGACGAAGCGGTCACCGACAGCGACGTCGCGATTGTCGAGATCCGATATCACCATGTTCTCGCCGAAAGTACCGGGTTCATAAGGCCTGCCAAACTCGCTGCTCCACCAGTCGAGCGTCAGCGATCCCTCGATATAGACAGCCTGGTCGACGCCGCCATGATGTTTGCGGTTGCAGATCGCATCGCCGACCAGACCTTCGGCGTCGATCATGACCGCGCCGTTGACGGCGTGTTTGAAGATGCCGGTCTTGTCGCTCTTGCCCGGCAGTCTTTCCGGATTGCCGGTGCACAGCGCCAGGATTTTCATCGGATGGGCGATCCTTCCGCGATTCCGTTTTCGGTCCATATCAGTTAAGAACGGCGCATGGCAAAACGAGTCACCGGCCCCGAAATCGAAAAACTCATCCAGCTTCTGGCAAAGGTGCCGGGCCTTGGGCCGCGCTCGGCGCGCCGGGCGGCACTGCATCTGATCAAGAAGAAGGATCAGCTGCTCGGCCCGCTGTCGAATGCAATGGGCGAGGCCTATGACAAGGTGAAGATCTGCTCGCGCTGCGGCAATGTCGACACCGTCGATCCCTGCACCGTCTGCACCGACACGCAGCGCGATCAATCGATCATCATCGTCGTCGAGGACGTATCGGACCTCTGGGCGCTGGAGCGGGCAGGCGCGATGAACGCCGCCTATCACGTGCTCGGCGGCACGCTGTCGCCGCTCGACGGCATCGGGCCCGACGATCTCAACATTCGCGGCCTGATCGACCGGATCGGCGAAGGCGGCATCCGGGAACTGATTATCGCGGTCAATGCCACCGTCGAGGGACAGACGACCGCGCATTACATCACCGACCAGCTGCAGGGGCTGGACGTAAAGATCACCCGGCTGGCGCATGGCGTACCGGTCGGCGGCGAGCTCGACTATCTCGACGAGGGCACGCTCGCAGCGGCACTTCGGGCGCGGACGGTGATATAGGGAGGCTTGCGTATGTTGCACCACACCCCCCTCTGCCCTGCCGGACATCTCCCCCACAAGGGGGGAGATCAGCAAGTTGGACCGGCTTCGCGAAATTTTGACCGCTTGCCAGGCGACGGCGATCTGCAGCGTTTCATTAGGACGAGAGGCTGCTTTCAGCCGATCTCCCCCCTTGTGGGGGAGATGTCCGGCAGGACAGAGGGGGGTGTTCCACGACGGCTGCGGATACTCGCACTCGTGATAGCGACCGCCCTCCTCCCCCTCTCCGCCCACGCAGCCCCTTCGAAAGCCGATGTCGAGGCGCAGTTCGGAAAATGGGTACAGAGCGACCTCTGGCCAGAAGCGAAGGCGAACGGCATTTCGGAAAAGGTCTTTCAAGCCGCTTTCTCCGGCATCACGCTGAACTGGAACTTGCCCGATCTCGCTCCGCCGGGTTTCCCGCCGCCGAAGGAGCAGAAGCAGACGCAGGCCGAATTTTCCTCGCCCGCTCCCTATTTCAACGAGGACCATCTGAAGCGACTTGCCGCAACCGGGCGCGGCTTTGCCGCCCAATACGGCTCGACGCTGAAACGGATCGAGAAGACCTATGGCGTGCCGGGCTCAATCGTGCTGGCCATCTGGGGCCGGGAGACCGGATTCGGTGCGGCGAAGATCCCGAATTCGGCGATCGAGGTGCTGGCGACCAAGGCCTTCATGTCGACGCGTAAGGAGATGTTCCGCACTGAACTGGTGGCCGCACTCCATATTCTCGACGGCGGCGACGTGACACCGGCCGATTTCAAGGGGTCGTGGGCCGGCGCGCTGGGGCAACCGCAGTTCATGCCGACGAGTTATCTGAAATATGCCGTCGATTTCGACGGCGACGGCCACCGCAATATCTGGACGTCGGTGCCCGATACGCTCGCCTCGATCGCCAATTTTCTGGTCAAGAAAGGCTGGCAGCGCAACCGCGACTGGGGCTTCGAGGTGTCGATACCGGAGGCGGTTTCCTGCGCGCAGGAGGGACCCGATCTGGCAAAGCCGCTGTCGCACTGGGCCTCGCTCGGCATCGACCGCATCTCCGGCAAGGGCTTTCCCTCAGGCGAGATGAAGGCTGAGGGCATGATGCTGGTGCCCGCCGGCCGCGACGGGCCGGAATTCATCGTCACGCCGAATTTCTACATCATCAAGGAATACAATAATTCCGATCTCTACGCGCTCTATATCGGCAATCTCGCCGACCGGATCGCCTATAATGGCGGCGCCTTCCAGGGCAGATGGGGCGATGTCGGCAAGATGCTGCGCTCGGACGTCGCCGCCATGCAGAAGACGCTGGAACGGCAGGGCTATGATGTCGGCGGCTCCGACGGTCTGCCGGGCTACAAGACCCGGCGCTCGATCGGCCAGTGGCAGGCAAAGAACGGCATGAAGCCGACATGTTTTCCGGAGGCGACGATGAAGGGCAAGCTGAAGTAACTGGCTTCAGAGAGTGCGTTTCAAGCCTTCATGGCTGGCGACGAAACCGAGCCTCTCGTAAAAGCGGATCGCATCCCCCCGCGTCTTGTCCGATGTCAGCTGCACGAGGCCGCAGCCGCGCTCGGCGCATTGGGCGATCGCCCATTCGATGAATTGCGCGCCGAGGCCAGAGCCGCGAAGATCGCTTGCGACACGCACGCTTTCGCTCTGGCCGCGCCACATGCCCGTCCTCGAAAGGCCGGGAACAAAGCTCAGTTGCAAGCAGCCGACGACACGATCGGCCGCATCGCTTGCGACGGCCAGAAGCTGATTGGCATCAGCCTCGATCGCCGCAAAGGCCGAGAGATAACGCGCGTCGACAGGATCCGAAACGATCTCCCTGCTGCCGCCGAGATCGTCATCGGCCAGAAGCCGGACGATGGCGGCAAGATCGGATTGGCGGGCGAGCCTGAATCTGCACATGCTTGATCTCTGCATAGCTGGTCTCAATGATGCAGGTCGATCGGCGCCTTGTGGAAGACGTCGTCGCCCGGTGGAATGGCCTGGCGTTCGATCATGCGGTGGACATGCAGCGGACCCTCGCCGCGGTGAAGCGCACGCAGCCTGTCGGTGTTTTCGGCATCGGCCTGCGTGCGCCGCTGGTTGTGTCTGATATATTCGACCCAGGTCGGCGTGTGGTAGCTTTCGGTCCACAGGCTGGGATTTTCGAGATCACGCATCAGCGCCCAGTTGCGGGCGCCGTCGCGGATGCGGATACGGCGGCGTTCGCCCATCAGCTCCATGAACTCGGCCAGGTCGTCATCTCCGATCTCGTAATCGACCTGGATGACGATCGGCCCGCTGCGCGGTGTGATGTCGAGACTGAGGGCCGGTTCGGTGAAGCGGTTCAGCGGGTCGAGATTGAGCGAGGCGAAGGCCGGCATCGAAAAACGCAGGCCGATGGCGATGCCGAGCAGCATGACGACGGATGACATCAGCAGCGCATCGGCGACGCCGTAGCGATCGGCGGCGACGCCCCACAGCCAGCTGCCGCCGGCAATGCCGCCGAAGGTGACGGTCTGGTAGAGAGACAGTGCCCGGCCGACCACCCAGCGCGGCGTCGAAAGCTGGACGATGGTGTTGAACAGCGAAAGTGCGGAGACCCAGCAGGCGCCGGAGACGAGCAGCCCGGCGGAGGTCAGGACGGCACTCGGGCTGAAGGCTGCGATGACCGCGCTCAGCGCGAAGCCGGCAAAGGACAGGCGGACGATCATCTCGCTGGAAAGCACCTGGCGGAGCCTGGCATTCAGCACCGCACCGCCGATCGCGCCGATGCCGAAGGCGCCGAGCATGAAACCATAGGTCAGCGGGCCGCCGGCAACCAGATCGAGGGCGACGACCGGCAGCAGCGCCAGGATCGAGCTGGCGCCGATGCCGAAGAGCAGCCCCCTGACGAGGACCTTTTCGAGATTGGGCGACATCGAGACGTAACGCAGGCCGGCGAAGATGGCGCTGCCGAGCGCCTCCCGCGGCAGGGTCGAGACGGGCGCGGCTGGCCGCCAGCGCAACAGGGCATAGATCAAGGCGAGGTAACTCAGCGTGTTAACCGCGAAAGCCGCGGCCGCGCCGGCAGCGGCGACGATGACGCCGCCGATTGCCGGGCCGACGCTGCGGGTGATGTTGAAACCCATGCTGTTCAACGTGACCGCACCCGGCAGGTCGGCACGCGGCACCATGTCGCCGACCGAGGCCTGCCAGGAGGGATTGTTGAGCGCGGTGCCGCAGCCGATCAGGAAGGTGAAGAAGAGCAGCAGCCAGGGCGTGATCCAGCCGAGCAGGGCAGAGGCCGTCAGCAGCGCCGAGACGGTGAGCATCATGCACTGCGCCGTCAGCATGACCCGGCGGCGGTCATAATTGTCGGCCAGCGCACCCGATATCAGCGAAAACAACATGATCGGCAGCGCCGTCGAGGTCTGTACCAGCGCAACCATGTCCTCCGACGCGGTGATCGTCGTCATCATCCAGGCGGCGCCGACCGCCTGGATCAGGCCGCCGAAATTGGAGGAAAGGCTCGCGAACCAGATGGTGCGGTAGGTATCGTGCCGCAAAGGCGCCAATGTCGACGAAGTGTAGGCCACGATTTCTCCGCTTTTGTTATTGCGCGCCAACGGCAATATATGCGCAAGACCGGCGCTGGCCATAGGCCTGGTCACGTCACCGGAGCGAATCGGCCGAATCTGTCGCAGACCTTGCAATTTCGGAAAAACCCGACTATATGCCTCTCAAATTCTTGATCGCTTGATGAAGAGTGGGCCGCAAGGACCCGCTCTTTTTTATTACCGCGATCGCTTAAACAGCATGAAATTGCGAGGAGCGCACCGCTTGTCGGACATGACAAACGCAGACAACGAACTTGAGCCGCGGCTGATTACTGAAACCGGGCTCGACCAGCGTCTTGCCGATATCATCGAACCCGTTCTCGTCGGCATTGGCTTTAGGCTTATCCGCGTCCGGATGCTGAACCAGAACGGCGCGACGATGCAGGTTATGGCCGAACGCAACGACGGCACGATGTCGGTTCAGGATTGCGAAGAAGTCTCGATGGCGATTTCTCCCGTTCTCGATGTGGAAGATCCGATCGATAAAGAGTATCATCTGGAGGTGTCTTCGCCCGGCATCGACCGTCCGATGGTGCGGAAATCCGATTTCGTCCGCTGGCAGGGCCACCTTGTGAAATGCGAGACGTCGATCTTGATCGACAATCGCAAGCGCTTCCGCGGCAAGATCGTCGAAGCAGGCGCAGATGGTTTCACGCTCGAGCGTGACCAGGTTGCCTATGGGGAAGAGCAGAAGGTCACCATTCCCTTCACGGCGCTTAGCGATGCGAAGCTCATTCTGACCGACGACCTGATCCGCGATGCGTTGCGGGCCGACAAGCTGGCGAAAGCCCAGGCCGCCAACCAGAACGAAGCGGACGAAGAATAACCGATCAACAGACCGCTCCAGGGACGGGAACCCTGGAGTAAAGACGGAGAAACAAGACAATGGCAGTCAGTGCGAACCGGCTCGAACTTCTGCAGATCGCAGATGCAGTGGCGCGCGAAAAAGTCATCGACCGCGAGATCGTGCTGGCCGCAATGGCCGATGCCATCCAGAAGGCGGCACGCTCCCGTTACGGCACCGAGTCGAACATCCGGGCCGACATCAACCCGAAGACCGGCGAAATCCGCCTGCAGCGCCTGCTCGAAGTCGTCGACAAGGCCGAGGATTATTCGACGCAGATCCCGCTGGAGCTGGCCCGCGACCGCAACCCGGACGCCGCACTCGGCGATTTCATCGCCGACCCGCTGCCGCCGATGGATTTCGGCCGCATCGCCGCACAGTCGGCCAAGCAGGTGATCGTCCAGAAGGTCCGCGAAGCCGAGCGTGACCGCCAGTTCGACGAATTCAAGGATCGCGTCGGCGAAATCGTCAACGGTACCGTCAAGCGCGTCGAATACGGCAACGTCATCGTCGATCTCGGCCGTGGCGAAGGCATCATCCGCCGCGACGAAATGATCCCGCGCGAAAACGTCCGCTATGGCGATCGCGTCCGTGCATACGTCTATGATGTCCGTCGCGAGCAACGCGGCCCGCAGATCTTCCTGTCGCGCACGCATCCGCAATTCATGGTGAAGCTGTTCACCATGGAAGTGCCGGAGATCTACGACGGCATCATCCAGGTTAAGTCGGTCGCCCGCGACCCGGGTTCGCGCGCCAAGATCGCGGTGATCTCGAACGACAGCTCGATCGATCCGGTCGGCGCCTGCGTCGGTATGCGCGGCTCGCGCGTTCAGGCCGTGGTCGGCGAGCTCCAGGGCGAGAAGATCGACATCATCCCGTGGAGCCAAGATCCGGCGACCTTCGTCGTCAACGCCCTGCAGCCGGCCGAAGTCGCCAAGGTCGTTCTCGACGAGGATGCCGAGCGTATCGAAGTCGTCGTTCCCGACGAGCAGCTGTCGCTTGCGATCGGCCGCCGCGGCCAGAACGTCCGCCTCGCCTCGCAGCTGACCGGCTGGGATATCGATATCATGACGGAGGCCGAGGAATCGGAGCGCCGCCAGAAGGAATTCAACGAGCGCACCAACCTGTTCATGGATTCGCTCGATGTCGACGAGATGGTCGGCCAGGTTTTGGCTTCGGAAGGTTTTGCCGCGGTTGAAGAGCTGGCTTATGTCGATCTCGACGAAATCTCTTCGATCGACGGTTTCGACGAGGAGACGGCGCAGGAAATCCAGCAGCGTGCCCGCGAATTCCTCGAGCGTCTCGAAGCCGAGATGGACGAGAAGCGCAAGGCGCTCGGTGTTCAGGACGAACTGCGTGAGATCAACGGCATGACCGCCCAGATGATGGTGGCGCTCGGCGAAGATGGCATCAAGACGATCGAGGACTTTGCCGGCTGCGCTGCCGACGATCTCGTCGGCTGGTCGGAACGCAAGAACGGTGAAACGAAGAAGTTCGAAGGGCTGTTCTCGAAGTTTGACGTCTCGCGCGTCGAAGCAGAACAGATGATCGTCCAGGCCCGCCTTTCGGCCGGCTGGATCACGCAAGAGGACCTGGCGAAGGGGACCGAAGAAGAGGTCACCGAAGCCGAACAAGAAGCATGATGACCGCGCATGAACCGGACGCTCCTCTCGAGGACGACGATCTTGCAGGTTATGACGTGAACGGACGCATGTGCATCGTGACGCGCGAAAGCGGATCGCCGGAAGAGCTGATCCGCTTCGTCGCCGCTCCCGATGGAACAGTTGTCGCCGATCTGAAGCGCGAGCTTCCGGGACGCGGATGCTGGGTGAAGATCGACCGGTCGCTGGTCGACAGGGCGGTGGCAAAGAAGCTCTTTGCCCGCGCGCTGAAGACGGATGTAAAGGCGGCGGACGATCTCGGCGCGAATGTCGACCGGCTGCTGGCGGCGCAATTGATGCAGATGATGAACATGGCGCGGAAAGCCGGCCAGTTCGTCAGCGGGTCCTCGAAAGTGGATGCCGCGGTCAGAAGTGGAGCAGCCCTTGCGGTGTTCCACGCGACTGGTGCAGCGGACGACGGCGTCCGGAAAATCGACCAGGCCCGCAAGGCCTGGCACCTCGGAATGGAGACCGAGGAGGAGATACCTTCCTTCCGTCTCTTCTCGGAGAGCGAAATGGAAGGCCTGATGGGCCAGAATGCTTTTATCCATGCCGCAGTGCTTGCAGGGCAGGCGGGTGAAGGTGTAGTGAAGCGCGCAAAGATGCTCGAACAGTACCGTAATGGCGGTCAGTCCCGGGCAGCGGGCGGCGCTGGCCGGCAAAAACAATGAGACGGTCACCGGCATCGGCCGGTCCCATTCTCATTGATCGACAGTATTGAACGACAGGGTCTGATCTAGTCATCGCTCCCTGTCCGAAGGAACGGGAACGAATGACCGATAGTAACGACGACAAGACAATCAGCGTAGCGGGCAAAAAGACACTCACCCTGAAACCATCGGGGATGAGCCAGGGTACCGTTCGCCAGGATATGGGTCGAGGCCGCACCAAGGCGGTCGTCGTCGAGACCCGTAAGCGGCGCCCGATGCGCCCGGAGGATGAAAAGCCGATCACACCCGTCGCTCCGGCGGCCCCCGTCCGCGCAGCCGAACCGGCGCCCGCACCCGTGCAGGCACGTCCGCAGCAGCCGGCTCCGCGGGTTCAGCAGGGCAACAACAACCAGACGAACCAGCGTCCGCAGCCGCCGCGCCAGAACGATCGTCCGCGCCCGGTGGTGCTGAACCATCTGTCGCCGGAAGAGATGGACGCCCGCCGCCGCGCGCTTGCCGACTCCCAGGCGCGTGACGCCCAGGATGCGATCCGCCGCGCCGAGGAAGAAAAGCGCCGTGCCGCCGAAGAGGTTGTCCGCAAGGCAGCCGAAGCGGAGGAAGCTGCCCGCCGGGCTGCTGAAGAGGCTATCCGGCAGGCTGAAGCACCCACTGTTGCCGAACCGGCAGCCGCAGAACCGGCTCCGGCCGAAGCACGCTCCGACGCGCCACGGCCGCAGCAGCCCGCATCGTCGGCACCGGCCGCACGCCGGCCCGATGCGGCTGGAGCACCTGTTGCCCGTCCGGCACCCGGCGCTGCCGTCCCCGGCGCCGTTCGCGGCCGTCGCGACGAAAAGGAAGAAGACGATCGTGGCGCAGCGCGCAGCGGCCCGGTCCGTGGCCGCGTCGTGCGCCCGGAACCGGCAAAGCCGGTCACGACTCGTCCGAAGACGGATGAAGAGCGCCGTCGCGGCAAGTTGACGATCACCACCGCCAACGTCGATGGCGAGGACAATGCCCGCGGTCGTTCGCTCTCCGCGATGCGTCGCCGGCAGGAGAAGTTCCGCCGCGGTCAGATGCAGGAAACCCGCGAGAAGATCTCCCGCGAAGTGGTTCTGCCCGAGACCATCACCATTCAGGAACTGTCGCAGCGCATGTCCGAACGCGCCGTCGACGTCATCAAGTACCTGATGAAGGAAGGCCAGATGATGAAGCCGGGCGACGTCATCGACGCCGACCTTGCCGAACTCATCGCCGGCGAATTCGGCCATACGGTCAGGCGCGTGTCGGAATCCGACGTCGAACTCGGCATCTTCAACGTGTCCGACGACGATGGCGAACTGGTTTCGCGCCCGCCCGTCGTTACCATCATGGGCCATGTCGACCACGGCAAGACCTCGCTGCTCGACGCCATCCGCCATGCCAACGTGGTCTCCGGCGAAGCCGGCGGCATCACCCAGCATATCGGTGCCTACCAGGTGGAGCAGAACGGCCAGAAGATCACCTTCATCGATACGCCCGGCCACGCCGCCTTCACGGCAATGCGTGCCCGCGGTGCGCAGGCGACCGACATCGCGATCCTGGTCGTCGCAGCCGACGACAGCGTGATGCCGCAGACGATCGAATCGATCAACCACGCCAAGGCGGCCGGTGTTCCGATCATCGTGGCGATCAACAAGGTCGACAAGCACGAGGCCGATCCGCAGAAGGTCCGCAACCAGCTGCTGCAGCACGAAGTCTTCGTGGAATCCATGGGCGGCGAAGTGCTTGACGTCGAGGTTTCGGCCAAGACCGGCAAGAACCTCGACAAGCTGCTCGAGGCGATCCTCCTGCAGGCGGAAATTCTCGATCTCAAGGCCAATGCGAACCGGACCGCGGAAGGCACTGTCATCGAAGCCCAGCTCGATCGTGGCCGTGGTTCGGTCGCGACCGTGCTCGTCCAGAAGGGCACACTGCGTCCGGGCCAGATCATCGTCGCCGGCGACGTCTGGGGCCGCGTGCGCGCTCTCGTTACCGACAAGGGCGACCATGTGAAGGAAGCTGGTCCGGCAACGCCGGTCGAGGTTCTCGGTCTGTCCGGCACGCCGCAGGCCGGCGACAAGTTCGCCGTCGTCGAAAGCGAAAGCCGTGCCCGCGAAATCTCGGAATATCGTCAGCGTCTGGCCCGCGACAAGGCGGCCGCCCGCCAGTCGGGACAGCGCGGTTCGCTGGAACAGATGATGATGCAGCGGCAGAGCGTCGGCATCAAGGAGTTCCCGCTGGTCATCAAGGGTGACGTGCAGGGCTCGATCGAAGCGATTGCCGGTGCACTGGAGAAGCTCGGCACCGACGAAGTCCGCGCCCGCATTGTCCATTCGGGTGCCGGCGGCATCACCGAGTCGGATATCTCGCTCGCCGAAGCCTCGAACGCGGCCATCATCGGCTTCAACGTTCGTGCGAATACGCAGGCACGCCAGTTCGCCGAGCGCGAAGGCATCGAAATCCGCTACTACAACATCATCTACGACCTCGTGGATGACGTGAAAGCAGCGATGTCGGGTCTCTTGTCTCCGGAACGGCGCGAAACCTTCATCGGCAATGCCGAGATCCTCGAGGTGTTCAACATCACCAAGGTCGGCAAGGTCGCAGGCTGCCGTGTCGTCGAAGGCAAGGTCGAACGTGGTGCAGGCGTCCGCCTCATCCGCAACGACGTCGTCGTTCACGAAGGCAAGCTCAAGACGCTCAAGCGCTTCAAGGACGAAGTGTCCGAAGTGCCGATGGGTCAGGAATGCGGCATGGCCTTCGAAAACTACGAAGACATGCGCGCCGGCGACGTCATCGAGTGCTTCCGCGTCGAGCATATCACGCGCACGCTCTAAACTGCTGCGCCTGAACTTTTTCGAACGCCATCCGCCAGCCGGCGGATGGCGTTCGAGCATCTGGCGACTTGACCTTTTGGAACAAAAGAGTCATGGACGCTCTTCTTTGACGGGTTCGATTCCCAGCCGCATCGGCAAATAGAGATAACAATGACCAGAGCAACTTCTTCCGCGCCTTCGCAGCGCATGCTGCGCGTTGGCGAACAGGTTCGCGCCGCTATCACCCAGGTGCTGCAGCGCGGCGAGGTGCGCGACGACGTCATCGAGGCGACCGTGATCTCGATCTCGGAAGTGCGCATGTCGCCGGACCTCAAGATCGCCACCGCCTATGTGACGCCGCTCGGCGTTTCAGATCACAGCATCGTCATCGAAGCATTGAACCGCAATGCGAGGTTTATCCGCGGCCGGCTCGGGCAGCAGCTTCGGCAGATGAAATACATGCCGGAGGTGCGCTTCCGCGACGATACCAGCTTCGACAATTACAAGAAGATCGACGAGCTGCTGCGTTCGCCCGAGGTGAGCCGCGACCTCGACGGCGACAATGACGAACAATAAACAGAAGAGACGCATGTCCAAACCACGCAAACCCAAGGGCCGGCCGATTTCCGGCTGGCTGATCCTCGACAAGCCGGTGGATTTCGGCTCGACGGAAGCCGTTTCCAAGATCAAGTGGCTCTATAAGGCTGAGAAGGTCGGTCACGCCGGCACGCTCGATCCGCTCGCCTCCGGCATGCTGCCGATCGCGCTCGGCGACGCGACGAAGACCGTTCCCTACGTGATGGACGGCCGCAAGATCTATGAGTTCACGGTGAGCTGGGGCGAGCAGCGGGCGACCGACGATCTCGAGGGTGAAGTGACTGAGAGCTCGGACAAGCGCCCGAGCGAACAGCAGATCCGCGATATTCTGCCTGGATATATCGGCACCATCAGCCAGGTGCCGCCGCAGTTTTCCGCGATCAAGATAGCGGGCGAACGTGCCTATGATCTGGCGCGCGAAGGCGAGACCGTCGAAATCCCCTCGCGTGAGGTCGATATCTTCCGGCTGACCTTGATTGCCTGCCCGGACGCCAATACCGCGCATTTCGAAGTGGAATGCGGCAAGGGCACCTATGTCAGGGCGCTGGCGCGCGATTTCGGCCGCGAGCTCGGCTGCTACGGCCACGTGTCCGGGCTGCGGCGCATCTTCGTCGCGCCCTTCGCGGAAGAGGCCATGGTGCCGCTCGCAGATCTCGTGTCACTGGAGGCGATCGAGGACATGGACGAGCGGCTGGCGGCCCTCGACGCGCTGCTGATCGACACCTGCGAGGCGCTTTCGTCCCTGCCCCATCTCGTCATCAACGACGACCAGGCGCACCGGCTGAAGATGGGCAACCCGATCCTGGTGCGTGGCCGCGATGCGCCGATTGCCGAAAGCGAAGCCTATGCGACGGCCCGCGGCAGGCTGATCGCGATCGGCGAGATCGGCCAGGGCGAGTTTCGCCCGAAGCGGGTTTTCGCCTGAACCTGTTTGGGTTTGTGACAACGACAGAGATTGTCAGCCGCCAGCAATGAGATATTTTCCCTGTCGGGCCATGGCGGCCCGACAGGGGGAACACTATGCGCGGAAATGTTATCGCAATCCTGATGTTCTTTTCGATGTTGCTTGCCGCCGCCGGCGCTCAATCCGCCGAGCGCTGGGCCGAGCTTCCGGCCTTTCCTTCGATGCCGGTGGCAAAGACGAGCGGCATGGCCGATGTGAACGACATCAAGATGTATTACGCCGAATATGGCGAAGGCGAGCCGATTCTCTTCATCCATGGCGGTCTTGGAAATGCAGACGTCTGGGGTCACCAGGTCGCCGATTTTGCGAGGGATCATCGGGTCATCGTTGCCGACAGCCGCGGACATGGGCGCTCGACGCGCAGCCAGCAGCCCTTCGGTTACGACCTGATGACGTCTGACTACGTCGCGCTTCTCGATTATCTGAAGATCGACAAGGTGACGCTTGTGGGATGGTCGGACGGCGGCATCATCGGCATCGACATGGCGATGAAACATCCGGAGAAGCTGACGCGCGTCATTGCCCAGGCGGCCAACGTCACGACCGACGGCGTCAAGGCTGACGTCTTGAACAACAAGACCTTCAACGACTACATCAACGTCGCTGGCGAATATTACAGGAAGCTGTCGCCGACGCCGAACGAATACGACGCCTTCGTCACCCAGATCTCCGAGATGTGGGCGACCCAGCCGGCCTGGACGGCGGCGGATCTTGGAAAGATCTCGGTGCCGGTCACGCTTGCCATCGGCGACCATGATGAGGCCGTAAAGCTCGACCATACGGAGATGATGGCGAAAGTCATTCCGGGCGCCAAGCTGGTGATCCTGAAAGACGCCAGCCATTTCGCCATGTTGCAGGATCCCATGGGTTACGATGCGATGATCCGGGACGCCATGGCGGGCCGCTGAAAACCGCTGCAGGAGCTCCCCTCTTTCCATCGCGGCTTATTTGGTTTATAGGCAGCGCCAGCGTCAGGTTTGCCTGCTCGCATTCACGGCCAAAGCTGGACGACATCCCGGCTTTTGGCGACTTTATCTCCTCCTCTTAGAAAGGATCACCCGATGTCGATCACTGCTGAGCGCAAGTCTGCGCTGATCAAGGAATATGCGACCGTTGAAGGCGATACCGGTTCTCCGGAAGTCCAGGTCGCGATCCTGACCGAACGCATCAACAACCTGACCGAACACTTCAAGGACCACAAGAAGGATAACCATTCCCGCCGTGGCCTGCTGACGATGGTTTCGAGCCGCCGCTCGCTTCTTGATTATCTCAAGAAGAAGGATGAAGGCCGCTATTCCAAGCTGATCACCAGCCTGGGTATCCGCCGCTAAGATTGTCCGGCGGGCGCTTTCCAAGCGCCCGCCGGATGTGTTTCGGGACGACGTTCCCGATGGAATATTCCAGCCGCGCCCTATCTTCTAAGCGGTGGAAAGACCGGCAGACCCGGATGGGCCGGATCTGCCAAACCAACCGTTGACCTGTCATGGGGCAGGATTGCCGGATGCTTTCGGCCAAGGCTTGTCAACGAGCTTTGGCCCGGTTTCTCAGGAATGCCTGAGGAAACCGAGGATGAAAAGCCTCCCGTTGTCTTGCCCGTGATACGTCACATTGATTGCGGTCGACTGTGCGCTGCGCCTTGATATCGGCGATGGCGCGTGCTCCCGCATTGAAGGACAAGACATGTTTGATACACACACAGTCGAAATCGAGTGGGCCGGCCGCCCGCTGAAGCTCGAAACCGGCAAGATCGCCCGTCAGGCCGACGGCGCGGTTCTCGCCACCTACGGCGAAACCGTCGTCCTCGCCACTGTCGTCTCGGCCAAGGCGCCGAAGGCCGGCCAGGACTTCTTTCCGCTCACCGTCAACTACCAGGAAAAGACCTATGCGGCCGGCAAGATTCCCGGCGGCTATTTCAAGCGCGAAGGCCGTCCGAGCGAAAAGGAAACCCTGGTTTCCCGCCTGATCGACCGCCCGATCCGCCCGCTCTTCCCGGAAGGCTACAAGAACGACACGCAGGTCGTCGTTACCGTTATCCAGCATGACCTCGAAAACGACCCGGACATCTTGTCGATGGTCGCGACCTCGGCTGCGCTGACGCTCTCCGGCGTTCCCTTCATGGGCCCGGTCGGCGGTGCACGCGTCGGTTACATCAACGGCGAATACGTTCTTAACCCGCATCTCGACGAGATGGACGAATCGAGCCTCGACCTCGTCGTCGCCGGCACCTACGACGCCGTGCTGATGGTGGAATCCGAAGCCAAGGAACTCAACGAAGACGTCATGCTCGGCGCCGTCATGTTCGGCCACAGGGGCTTCCAGCCGGTTCTCGATGCGATCATCAAGCTCGCCGAAGTGGCCGCCAAGGAGCCGCGCGACTTCCAGCCGGCAGACTACTCCGCTCTCGAAACCGAGATGCTCGGCCTTGCCGAAGGTGAACTTCGCGAAGCCTACAAGATCACCCAGAAGGCCGACCGCTACGCCGCCGTCGACGCCGTCAAGGCGAAGGTGAAGGCACACTTCCTCCCCGAGGAAGGCGAAGCCCGGTACACGGCCGAAGAAGTCGGCGCGATCTTCAAGCATCTGCAGGCGAAGATCGTCCGCTGGAACATCCTCGACACCAAGAGCCGTATCGACGGCCGCAACCTCGAAACCGTCCGTCCGATCGTTTCAGAAGTCGGTCTTCTGCCGCGCACCCACGGTTCGGCGCTGTTCACCCGCGGCGAAACCCAGGCGATCGTCGTTGCGACCCTCGGCACCGGCGAAGACGAGCAGTATGTCGACAGCCTGACGGGCATGTACAAGGAGCGCTTCCTGCTCCATTACAACTTCCCTCCCTACTCGGTTGGTGAAACCGGCCGCATGGGCTCCCCGGGTCGCCGCGAAATCGGCCACGGCAAGCTCGCATGGCGCGCGATCCGTCCGATGCTGCCGACCGTTGAGCAGTTCCCCTACACGCTGCGCGTCGTCTCCGAGATCACCGAGTCGAATGGCTCGTCCTCGATGGCGACCGTCTGCGGTACCTCACTCGCTCTGATGGACGCCGGCGTTCCGCTGGCAAAGCCGGTTGCCGGTATCGCCATGGGTCTGATCCTGGAAGGCGATCGCTTCGCTGTCCTTTCCGACATTCTCGGTGATGAAGACCACCTCGGCGACATGGACTTCAAGGTCGCCGGTACCGCCGACGGCATCACCTCGCTGCAGATGGACATCAAGATCACCGGTATCACCGAAGAGATCATGAAGGTCGCCCTTGGCCAGGCCCAGGGCGGTCGCGTCCACATCCTCGGTGAAATGTCCAAGGCCATCACCGAAAGCCGCGGCCAGCTCGGCGAATTCGCTCCGCGCATCGAAGTCATGAACATCCCGGTCGACAAGATCCGTGAAGTCATCGGCTCCGGCGGCAAGGTCATTCGCGAAATCGTCGAAAAGACCGGCGCGAAGATCAACATCGAAGACGACGGCACCGTCAAGATCGCCTCGTCCTCCGGCAAAGAGATCGAAGCGGCCCGCAAGTGGATCCACTCGATCGTCGCCGAACCTGAGATCGGCCAGATCTACGAAGGCACGGTCGTCAAGACCGCCGACTTCGGCGCCTTCGTCAACTTCTTCGGCGCCCGCGACGGTCTTGTCCACATCTCGCAGCTCGCTTCCGAGCGTGTTGCCAAGACCCAGGACGTCGTCAAGGAAGGCGACAAGGTCTGGGTCAAGCTGCTCGGCTTCGACGAACGCGGCAAGGTTCGCCTGTCGATGAAGGTCGTAGACCAGGCCACCGGCCAGGAAATTGCGAACGAGAAGAAGAAGGAAGAAGCGGCCGAATAAGCCGCCTTCCAGATTCAAGACCGGGCGCGGGAATGCTTCCGCGCCCTTTTTGTATCCTAAAGCGCGGCGCGATCTTTCAGATCGCAGATTCAAAGTGATAGAGCGTCCTTAGCGCGTCTGAAAAGACGCGTGGCGCTCTAGCCGCACTTCAGGCCTTTGGTTTTGCGCATGTCGTGCTCGCAAAACCGCTGAACACTTTTGCGCGACATGCTTTAAGACGAGACGAGACCATGAGCAGCGAGACGCTGAAGACCCTGTTCCATCCCTTTGCCAGCGGCACAGTCGCGGCGCCCGGCGAAGGCGAGCGCGTGCTCTTCCTCGGCGCCGAGGCAGGCTTTGCGCTGCCGGAAGGCTTTGCCGCCTCGCTCAGCGCCGTCCAGGGCTTCCGGCCGCTCTACCGGCAGCTGCTGGCGCAGCGAATCGAAGCGAAGCCGGAGATCGACGGCGAGGACTACGATGCGGCTCTAGTGCTCTGCACCAAGCACAAGGGCGAGAACGAGGCCAATCTCGCCGCCGCTATCGCCCGCACGCGGCTCGGCGGCCTGATCGTCGTTGCCGGCGCCAAGGAAGACGGCATCCAGCCGTTGCGCAAGCGGATGGAAGGTTTCAATCTCGCAGTCGACCATATGCCGAAATATCACGGCGTTGCCTTCTGGTTCGGCCGGCCGGCGGATGCAGACGAGATCATTTCCAAGCTGGCAAAGGCGCCGGTACGCGTCGACGGCCGCTTCAATGCAACCGCCGGCATGTTCTCGCATGACCGCATCGATGCCGGATCGGAGCTGCTCGCCTCGCGCCTGCCTGAGGATTTCACCGGCGACGTTGCGGATTTCGGCGCCGGCTGGGGCTATCTTTCCGTCGAGATGGCGCAGAAGTCGCGTGGACTGACCCGCCTCGACCTCTACGAGGCCGATCACGCGGCTCTGGAGGCTGCCAAGGGTAATCTGGCCAAGAACTGCCCGAACGCGCCTGCACGCTTCTTCTGGCACGATCTGGCTGGCGAGCCGGTCAAGGACAAATACGACCTCGTCATCATGAACCCGCCCTTCCATGAGGGCCACGCAGCCGAGCCGGCGCTCGGCCAGGCAATGATCAAGACTGCCGCATCCGCCCTTCGCGGCGGCGGCCGCCTGATGCTCGTCGCCAATCGCGGCCTGCCCTACGAGCCGGTTCTGGCGGCGAATTTCAGGGAAAGCGGCGAAACCTGCCGTAACGCACGCTTCAAGGTTCTCTGGGCGAAGAAATAGGCTTACGCGGCTTCGACGCCGATCCTATCATCGAACAACAAAAAGGCCGTGCGCATCATCTGCGCACGGCCTTTGAGTTTCAATCGAATAGCGTTTACTCGATGTCAGCCCTGCGCAGCGTTTCCAGTGTCGGCATCGAGGTGACGTTGAAGCCGGCGTCGACGAAGTGGATTTCGCCGGTGACGCCGGAGGAAAGGTCGGAGAGCAGGTAGAGAGCCGAGCTGCCGACCTGATCGATGGTGACGGCCTTGCGCAGCGGCGCATTGCGCTGGTTCCAAGAGAGGATCGCGCGTGCATCGGAGATGCCGGCGCCGGCAAGCGTGCGGATCGGGCCGGCGGAAATGGCATTGACGCGGATGCCGCGCGGGCCGTAGTCGGCGGCGAGATAGCGCACCGAAGCCTCGAGCGCTGCCTTGGCAACCCCCATGACGTTGTAGTTCGGGATGACGCGCGTCGAGCCATTGTAGGTCAGCGTCAGCATCGAACCACCATCTTCCATCAACGGAGCGCAGCGCTTGGCGATCTCGGTGAAGGAGAAACAGGAAATGACCATGGTCCGGCTGAAATTCTCACGCGTCGTATCGGCGTAGAGACCCTTCAGCTCGTTCTTGTCGGAAAAGCCGATGGCATGAACGATGAAATCGAGCTTGCCCCAGCGCTCGCTTATCGCGTCGACCACGGCATCGACCGAGGCGACGTCCTCGACGTCGCAGGGCAGGACGAAATCCGAGCCGACCTCGGCAGCAAGCGGCCTGACGCGCTTGCCGAGCGCATCGCCCTGATAGGTGAAGGCGAGTTCCGCACCCTGTGCGGCGAGAGCTTTTGAAATCCCCCAGGCGATCGAGTGGTTGTTGGCGACGCCCATGACGAGCCCGCGCTTACCCTGCATGATTCCCGTCATATTATTATCCGTTATAGCGCTGGAAGACCAGCGTGGCGTTGGTTCCGCCGAAGCCAAAGGAATTGGAGAGGGCAATGTCGATCTTCGCGTCGTCGATGCGCTTGCGCACAATCGGGACACCTTCGAATTCGGGATCGAGCTCGGTGATATGGGCGCTTTCGCCGATGAAGCCTTGCTGCATCATCAGCAGGGAATAGATCGATTCCTGCACGCCGGCAGCGCCAAGCGAATGGCCGGTCAGCGACTTAGTCGACTGGATATGCGGGATCTTCGAGCCGAATACCTCACGGATCGCACCGATTTCCTTGCTGTCGCCGACCGGCGTCGATGTGCCGTGGGTGTTGACATAATCGACATCGCCTTTGACGGTGGCGAGCGCCTGGCGCATGCAGCGGATAGCGCCTTCGCCCGACGGAGCGACCATGTCGTAGCCGTCCGAGGTTGCGCCGTAGCCGACGATCTCGGCATAGATCTTGGCACCGCGGGCCTTGGCGCGCTCCAGTTCCTCGAGCACCAGCACGCCGGCGCCGCCGGCGATGACGAAACCGTCGCGGTTGACGTCATAGGCGCGCGAGGCGCTGTCCGGTGTGTCGTTATATTTGGAGGACATGGCGCCCATGGCGTCGAAGAGGTTGGACATCGTCCAGTCGAGATCCTCGTGGCCGCCGGCGAACATCACGTCCTGCTTGCCCCACTGGATCATCTCGGCGGCGTTGCCGATGCAATGCGCCGAGGTCGAGCAGGCCGACGAGATCGAATAATTGACGCCGTGGATCTTGAACCAGGTGGCGAGCGTGGCCGATGCGGTCGAGGACATCGCCTTCGGCACGGCGAAGGGGCCGATGCGCTTCGGGCTGTTGTTCTTCACGGTGATCTCGGCAGCTTCGATCAGGGTGCGGGTGGACGGACCGCCGGAGCCCATGATGATGCCGGTACGCTCGTTCTGAGCGTAGTCTTTCTCTTCCAGGCCGGAATCGGCAAGTGCCTGTTTCATGGCCACATGGTTCCAGGCGCCGCCCTGCGACAGGAAACGCATGGCGCGGCGGTCGACCAGTTCGGCAAGTTCAGCCGAACCGAGCTTCGGACTGCCCCAGACCTGGCACTTGAACCCGTGTTCGGCGAAATCGCTCGAAAAGGAGATACCCGACTTTGCCAGCCGCAAGGATTCGGTGACTTCGGCCGCGTCGTTTCCGATCGAGGACACGACACCCAGACCCGTGACAACTACCCGTCTCATCTGATCAAACCTTTGTTGTTTTCGTCAGCCGCTCGAAATGCGGTTTCAGGCCGTCTTGTCTTTCGATAGACCGACGCGAAGGTCGGCCGCCTGGTATATGGTCTCGCCGTCCGCCTTTAGCCAGCCGTCGGCCGTGCCGAGGACCAGACGGCCGCGCATGACACGCTTGAAGTCGATGCCATATTCGATCAGCTTCGTCTGCGGCCGGACCATGCCCTTGAATTTCACTTCGCCTGTTGAAAGCGCCATGCCGCGGCCTTGCTCGCCGAGCCAACCCAGATAAAAACCGGTCAGCTGCCACATGCCGTCGAGACCGAGGCAGCCCGGCATGATCGGATTGCCTTCGAAATGACAGGGAAAATACCAGTCGTCGGGGCGCACGTCATATTCCGCCCGGAGGTAGCCCTTATCGAAGGTGCCACCCGTTTCGGAAATCTCCGTTATGCGGTGAACCATCAGCATGGGCGGCAGGGGCAGCTGCGCATTGCCGGGGCCGAACAGCTCGCCGTGCGCGCAAGCGATGAGTTCGTCATACGAGAAGCTGGACTGTCTGGTCGTCATGAAGTTTCTTTTTCCCCCCGCGTCAAGCCGATGGATGTGAACGTGTAGTCCAGGTTCTTCAGAAAATGAAGCACAAGCAAGGCAGCTTCATTCATCGCCCCGGACCAGGCTTGCACCATTATTTGGTGGTCGCATACAGGAAGGCTAGAGCCGGGACCAGACCTATTTGCGTCAAAAGCCCGTTTTTGCCGCGTTTATCAGGCTCCCGTCGCCATTGAACTATTGAAAGGCTCCGATGCAAAAGTTATACCGCTTAAAGAAACATGATTGCTTTATGCCAGAATAACCGGAGTTGGTTTTGATGACGGGTGCACTCCCGATCGCAATAGAGGTAAGGCTGCGCGGTGCGGGCCTGCGCCCCACCCGCCAGCGCGTCGCCCTCGGCGACCTCCTGTTTGCCAAGGGCGACCGGCATTTGACCGTCGAGGAACTGCATGAAGAGGCGGTTGCCGCCGGCGTGCCGGTGTCCTTGGCAACCGTCTACAACACGCTGCACCAGTTCACGGAAGCCGGTCTCATCCGCGTTCTCGCCGTCGAGAGCGCCAAGACCTATTTCGATACCAATATTTCAGACCATCACCATTTCTTCGTCGAAGGCGAGAACGAGGTTCTCGACATTCCCGTCAGCAACCTGACGATCGCCAATCTGCCGGAACCACCCGAAGGCATGGAGATCGCCCATGTCGACGTGGTGATCCGCCTGCGGGCAAAGCAGGGCTGACGATCCCGCTTCACATGACATCGTCGGGGTGCCGGCCAGGCTGATGCTTGTAGGTCGGGAAGGTCCAGCCGAACCACAGGGCCCCGCCGCGCACGGCAAAGGCGGCCACAACGCCGCAGGCAGACGCCAAATAGAGCTGCATTCCGAGCCCATTGGCGAGCGTGAACACGCTGGCGCCGATAAGGGCTGCGGTGACGTAGATTTCCGGCCTCAACAGCACCGAAGGCTCGTTTGCCATCAGATCGCGCAGTATGCCGCCGAAGGTCGCCGTCAGCGTGCCGGTGACGATCGCGATTGTGGGCGAACCGGTGGCGGCGAGGCCCTTGGCAGCGCCGAGCACGCAATAGGCGGCCAGGCCGATCGCATCGAGCCAGATCAGCAGGCGATAGCGCGATTCCAGCAGGTGGGCGGTGAAGAAAACGATGATCCCCATGATACAGCAGACGAGGATATAGGCGGGGTTCAGCACCCAGAAGACCGGCACGCGGCCGAGCACGATATCGCGCACGGTACCGCCGCCCGTTCCCGTCACCATGGCGAAAAACAAAAAACCAATCAGATCCAGTTGCTTGCGCGAGGCGGCGAGCGCGCCTGTCGCGGCAAACAGCGCAATGCCGGCATAATCGAGATAGACGAGCAGAGACATGCGAGCCCCGGGACCGGCTGAAGTTCAGAGCATGATGCCGAAAAGTGTGAGCGGTTTTCGGACGACATCATGCTCTCACTCTTGAATTGAGAACAGGATTCAGATTTTAGGCCAACTAGGCCTAAAATCATCCTGTTCTCGGGAATCAATCACGGCGGCAAGGGCGGCGCAAGGCGGCGCGGCCATAAAGCTGATGTCTTTGATTTAATGCATGTCGTCGTCCCAAAGCATGTCGTTGTCCCAAACCGCTGCACAGTTTTGGGCGACATGCATTGGGAGCCTTTATCCAAAGAGGAAAGCCGTGAAAACGCTGGTGCTCGCCGTTCTGAATATCGTCCTGCTACTTGCCATGCCGGCCGTCGCCCTCAGTCAGCAATCGCTGATATCCGACCCTGAGATCTACGAGAAGAAACATTTCCAGCAGCAGTGCAAGACGGCCGAGTTTGCCGACGGCTTCATCATCCGGCAGGACATCAACAATGACGGCCTGATCGATGCGGTGGTCAACGAGGGCCAGTTGACCTGCGACGGGCAGAAGGGGCCGCAATGCAATGACGACGGCTGTACCTATAATTTCTACCTGCAGGTTGCCGAAGGCGGTTATTTCATGATCGCAACGGCACAGATCTATGGCTACGATTTCGTCCAGCGCTTCGGCAACATGGTGCTGGCGATGAAGATGCATCCGCGCTTCTGCGACCGCACCGAAGGTGATCCCTGCACCGTGACGGCACGCGTCCGCGGCACGAAATTCGTCACCATCTCTAAGAAGTAGACCTCAGCTTGGATAAAGCTCCGACGTGCGGCCGGCGAGGTAATATCCGACCAGGCCATACCATTCGCGGATCGCCGTCGCCATGTTCTGCGCATTGAGGCTCGGCTGGGTGAAATCAAACCCAAGCCTCACCTGGCCGTCGGTGCGATAATCGGTCGGCCAAGGCACGATATCGATGCCGAGCTTGCGGAAGATGCCAACGGATCGCGGCATGTGAAAACCCGAGGTGATCAGCAGGCAATTGGAAAGGCCCTGGCTTGCCAGGAATTTCTTGGTATTGACGGCGTTTTCGAAGGTCGTTCGCGATTGCCTCTCTTCGATCAGGCGATCCCTGCCAACGCCGAAGAGCGGAAAGAAACGCTCGGAGGCGGCCGCATCGCCTTCATAGATACCTGAGAGGGAGCCGTCGCCGCCCGATACCAGGATACGTGACTGCGGAAATTTCTGCGCGAGCCGCAAGGCTTCGACGAAGCGGTCGGCTCCGTCATTGAATTCTATGCCATGGCGCGCCGTGTTCACCTCGTTTTCGAAGCCGCCGCCGAGCACGATCATGCATTGCAGGCTATCAGGATCGGCAGCGGGTTTTGCGAAGCGCTCCTCGAGGCCCTGCATCAGGAGGTTTCCGGCGGTGGTGTAAAGCGTCACGAAAAGGATAAGGGCCGAACCAGCTGCGCCGAGAATACTTAGGGTACGCCAGCGCAGGAGGCCGGCAATCAGGGCAAGCAAGATGAGGAAGAATGCCAGCGACAGCGGCTGAGCGAAAATCCAGACAAGCTTCGAAATCAGGAACAAGACCTACTCCTTTGAGGATAAACGGCGGTCCTTCCTATCCGATTCGACGGTAACAGGAATGCGACGGTTTTATTTCGCGCGCGTGATGGCCGATCCGCTCGGCGCGATCTTCTGATTGAAGCGCCGCTGAAGCGGCCGCGGGATGAGCATTGCGACCAGTGAAAGCATCATGGCGAAGAGGGAGACCAGCCACAACGCATGCGCTCCGGTCAGTCGCGTCAGAACGGCGCCGACGATCGCGCCGAGCACCATGCCTCCCCAGGGCACGATCTGGATCGTCCATTCGACATGACGATCGCCGATGATCCAGCGGCCGATGCCGCGGCCAAAGCGCGACAGGGCGCCTGTCACATAGGTCAAGCCGATCGGCAGGCCTTCGATGTGCTCGACGGCGGCGTTCACCATGCCCATGGAAAAAACGATCATGTAGAACCGCACGAACAGCATGTTCTGTACTGTCATCACCGAGGCGAGCGCCAGAACCAGGGCGACGCAGCCAAGCACCACGAAAATCCGGCGTTGCGAGACATGGGAGATGACGATGCCTGCCGCATTGCCAAGCACGAAGACGATGATGGCAGAGATCAGGACTGCCGCGTGATGAAGATTGCCCTCGCTCAAGGCCAGTGCGGTCCGCGTCGTATTGCCCGTCATGAAGGAGACGAAATCGCCGGTCAGCAGAAGACCGGTCGCATCGGTCATGCCGGCCAGAAACGAAATCGAGCCGACGAGGGCGAGCCCGGTCAGGGTTCGGCGGGTACGGATGATGCGGCGTCGTCTTGATCTGGTCATTGGCTGAAGGTCCCGGAGCCGAATCGCTGAGATTCCAGCAACAAGCATACATCCTCGCATTGAGGAATTGGCAAAGGCGATCGGAAGGGGGTGGGCGGATTTGAACGGCTAGAGACATTTTCGGCCATAGAGGCAGCGTTGCTTCAGATCGAAGCTCCGTAAGCGTTTACGTCAATCAACGCACAACCCGTCGATCGGTACTGCGCAATTGTCTGATCGGCACCTTACGGAGATCAAAATGCCCAAGAGCAAACTCCCCAAACGTTACAATACGATCGTCATGTCACTCATCTCTCGCTGCCGATGACATCAGTCGTCTCGGCGATCAGCATCGTGAGAGCACAGGGCCTGACCACGCCTGCACTTGCCATGTGGCCCTCCACATGGGCGCTCTCCTGGGCGATCGGCTTTCCCGTGCTGCTGTTGGTTCTGCCAGTGGTCACGCCAGAGCCAAGCCGGCAATTCCGGCAAAAGTCGCAACAATGCCGGCGATCGCGAAACGAACTGCATAGGCGATGCTCCCCATGCTTGCTGCAAGAACAGCTTTCGCAAGCAGATTGGCGAACGCGGCGACCGCTATGGCGCGAGCGGCCGCATCCGCCGGCACCTGGACGGATGACAATTTAGCCACGGCAAGTGTAATCGCATCGAGATCGCCCAGTCCCGTGATGAACGCAAGGGCGAGCAGCGACTGGTTTCCGAAGACGTTCAGGGTCACGCGCGTCAGGACTATCACGACGGCGAGAACAAGCGCGAAACGCAGCACAACCATCACCTCAAGTGGGTTTCGCGGCAAGAAATCAGTGCTGTCATCCGGGCGCCGCCACGATGCGGCGAGGCCGCCTGCCATGGCGAAGATCACAGCAGCTGGAGCGAGCGATGGAACCAGTTCCTTGAAAACAGCCGGTGCAACGACGCCGCAAATCAAAAGCACCCGGGCGAGGGAAACGGCGCCCGCCAGCATCGCTCCCGCTGAAAGCAATGGTGAGAGGGCAGGCATCTGTGTCGACTGGCGGGCAAAGGAAAGCGTCAAGGCCGTCGACGAGACAATGCCGCCGCTTGCCCCGGTCAGCAGGATGCCGGCGCGGGCGCCGCTGAGCCTGATCAGGATATAACCAGCAAAGGAAACAGTTCCCACCAGGATCGTCAGCATCCAAAGCTCAAAGGGGTTGATCGCCTGCCAGGGGTCAACCGGCTGATTGGGAAGGATCGGGAGGATGACCACCGTCATCGTCAGGAGGATCAGGGCGGCCCTGAGCTCGAGCCAAGTCAATTGACGAAGAAATCCATGCAATGGTTCGCGCGCGGCGAGGAGCGCTGTTATTGCAACAGCGCTTGCCGCCGTTGCCGTCATATCCGTAACGACTGCGCCGAAGCCCAGCGCGAAGACCGTTATTGCCGCAATGGCACCGGTTGCGCTGTAGTCTTTGTCATGTGTTGCCTGCATGCGGCTGAAAAGGAGAATTGTGACGCAAAAGGAAGCAAAGATGGCCGTCGGCAGAATTGGCCCCGTCACGGGCTGCAGGAAGCCGCAGAAGCCGCCCAGGAAACTGGACAGGCCATAGGTGCGGATCCCTGCTACCCTTTTGCCCGACGCGGCCTCACGATCCTGCCAGCCGCGCTCGATGCCGACCAGAATACCAATCGCAAGCGCGAGACTGAGGCGCTGGAAGGCTTCTTCGGTCGTTACCATGACGTGATCATCCGATGGGTCCAGACGTTGCCGGCCCATCCAATCGTGAAGGCACCTGCGCCGTATATGTCATTTCGTCATCCGCAAGCCGTCGTTCAGCGGCGTTCAGATAGGTTTGCTCCGCGAAGTGCCCATACGCCGAGAACAACGAGGAGAATGCCTGAGATGAAAGCATTCCAAACGAGGAGCGGCTCTTGAACGTACTGGAAGATCCATGGCGAGGCGACAAGCCAGACACCGATCAGAAGATTGACCCATTCTTCCCAAAAACGGTACGATGCCAGAGCAGCCAAGCCTAGGATAGCGATAGCGGTTCCGCAGACAAGGAAATTCCAGGCGGCCGACCCCATAGGCATGGAGTCCGGACTAAATCTTCCGAATACCCAAGGAGAACTGATGAGCCATATTCCCACGATAAAGGCGATGTGGTCTTGCCAACGGCGACGGTTCATTGCTGATCTCCTTGCTCTCCAAGAGCCATTCACAGTCATGCAGCTCAGTTCATGGCGTCGGATCGACATTCCTTGCAGCTGAGGAAATTCCCTGGCTGCCGCTTTGGGCGCCGGCGATATCAGAGCCGGCCCAACGCGTCGTCCGTGGACGCCTCTCCGAACTGGTCGAGTGCCTCTTCGAGATAATCCGGCAGGAGAGGCAGGCCGAGAAGATAAGCCGCCGTGCGCGTATTGTGCGCATCGGCAGCCAGGCTGCGCAGTTCATCCCAATCATCGACATTCCCATCGCCTCGGCCGAGCCATGCCAAGGCGACCAGGTCGATCTGTTCGTCTTCGTTGAGAGCCCAGATTGCACTCCTGAGCTCCGTCTCGACGGGATCGTCGTCATGGTCCTCCAGCACTTCGATCATCCCGTCGTCACTCGGATTCGAGCCCGGATCGGGTTCAGTGACAACATCCTTGACGTCGAACTGCTTGCCCTTGAGGATGAGAAAGCGGACGGTCTCCGGCGAAATGCTCGGCCTCCATGCCTCGTTCACAGCGTCATTCATGAAGTGGCCTCCGCGCACGTTATTTCATTTGAACTATACCACGATGTGACATGGAATGCCGATGCATTGAGAAGGTCAATCTGGGCGTCGTCACGTAACGAAAACGGCAAACGAGAATGGGCAGGACGTATCCTTGACGCGCGTTCATGCCGATTGACGCGTTTTCAAAAGGGTGCCGGTTTGCGAGATGAGGAGAGGCTGATGCAAGCAATGATTTTGGAAAGGATCGCGACCCCCTTGCGTCTGGTAGAGCGCGCTAATCCCGTGCCTGGAACGGGCCAGTTGATGTTGAGGATCGAAGCTTGCGCCGTCTGCAGGACGGATCTTCACGTCTGTGACGGCGACCTTCCGAACCCGAAGCTTCCACTCGTTCCCGGCCATGAGATCGTCGGCATCGTCGAGGCCGTTGGGGAAGGTGTCGCGCCATCGCGCATAGGGCAAAGGGTTGGTGTGCCCTGGCTAGGCCACACATGCGGCTGCTGCTCGTTCTGCCGCACCGGAGATGAAAATCTCTGCGACGAGCCGCAATTTACCGGCTATACGCGCGACGGAGGTTTTGCCACCCATGTGGTTGCCGACGCAGATTATGCATTTGCACTTGACGGCGAGGCCGATCCGGTCGCTCTTGCGCCGCTGCTATGCGCGGGTCTCATTGGCTGGCGTTCGCTGAAAAAAGCTGGTGACGGTGCCCGGATCGGGCTTTACGGATTCGGTGCAGCCGCCCATATCATCGCGCAAATATGCCGCTGGCAGGGCCGTCAGGTCTATGCTTTCTCACGCACCGGCGATGAGGCAGCGCAACGTTTCGCGCTCAGCCTTGGCGCTTCGTGGGCGGGAAGCTCGGATGAACCTTCGCCCGTCATGCTCGACGCGGCAATCATCTTCGCTCCGGTCGGCGAACTCGTGCCGGCAGCGCTGAAGGCGGTGCGCAAGGGCGGCAGGGTCGTCTGCGGAGGCATCCACATGAGTGATCTTCCGGCTATGCCCTATGCGCTGATTTGGGGGGAGAGAAGCGTTGTTTCGGTCGCAAATCTCACGCGCAAGGATGCGGAGGAATTCTTCCCCATCGCCCGCCAGGCAGGCATCAGAACCCATACGATTGTCTATCCGCTTACCGAAGCCAATAGGGCGCCTGACGACTTGCGTGCCGGCCGATTGAGTGGAGCGGCCGTCTTGAAGCCTTGAGCCACGGGCCTATTGCTGGGGCTTTGCAGCGCGACCAGGAGCGCTTCGGTCCGGGGATCGAGATGAGAGCGGCTGACAAGCGCGATCGGATGACGCCGTGGAGCGGAAGGGCGGGGCAGGCTGCGGCGCAGACCGCCGGCTGTTTGCTCGAATGCAAGTCCGGCGCCGTCGGTGAAGAAAAGCCGGTCACGGGCGGGTGCATAGGGCGATATTGACAGCAAACTCGTCTCGGCCTTTTATGAATTCCTTCGTGCCGTCGAGCGGATCGATCACGAGAGCGGAATCTGAGTCCTTGCGGGCCTCGAAGACACGGCTGTCTTCTTCGCCGGGACAGGCATTGCCGGAAAGACGGCCAGGCATGCTGCGCGCAGGATGTCATTGCTGGCAAGATCGGCGGCGGTGACGGGTGAACCGTCCTGTTTGGCTCTTACCGCAACGTCGTCGTCCTGCGACGTGAGCGGCATCGCCGGCTTTCCGGATCACCGGGATCAGCGCTTCGACAAGCTGTCTTCTCGAAGACAGGTTCATTTTCACCCCGCGACCCCGGGGCCTCGCTTTCGTTCTGAGATGTGGCGGCGGTCCGAGCATTGATACGGGTCAATGCACTGTCGCGGAGGCAGGGCGATGCTTTCGATGGCGCGGCATGTCAGCTGAAAGTTTGCAGATGATCACGGAAGACCAGTCGGCAACCATTTCCTTTCTCAACGACGCATTGCCCCAGGATGGGCAGCCGGTCGAAGTGATCGAGACGCATATCTCGCGCATTTTTCTTGCCGGGGACCGCGCGTACAAGATGAAGCGCGCCGTGAAGCTGCCCTATGCCGATTTCTCCTCGGCGGAGAAAAGGCTGGCGACATGCCGGAAAGAGGTGGAATTGAACGCGCCCACGGCGCCCGGCATCTATCTCGGAGTCAGGACGATCACGCTGGAAAAGGACGGTGGCCTTGCGCTTGATGGTCAAGGGACCCTGCATGATGCTCTGGTGGAAATGCGGCGCTTCGATCAGTCGCTGCTACTCGATCATATCGCCACCTCCGGCGGATTGACGTCGTCGATGATGACATCCCTTGCAAGGGCGATCGTCGGCTTTCATCGTCTCGCGCCGGTCATGAGTGCCAACGGCGGGGCGGCGAGCATGGCTGCGGTGCTGAAGGTCAATAAGGCCGGCTTTGCGACTAGCCATATCTTTTCCGTCAACGAGATCGAGGAACTGACCGGGGCCTTCGAGAGGCACCTCGCGCGGCTCGCCCAGCTCCTGGATCGACGGGGGCTGGCCGGCAAGGTCCGGCGTTGCCATGGCGACTTGCATCTCCGCAATATATTCTTGCTTGCTGGCGAACCATGCCTGTTCGATTGCATCGAGTTCAACGATCAGATTGCCACCACCGACGTTCTCTACGACCTCGCCTTCCTGCTGATGGATCTCTGGCATCGAGGGCATCCCGAGTTCGCGAACCTCGTGATGAACCGTTATCTCGACGAGACGGACGAGGACGACGGTTTTGCAGCACTGCCGTTCTTCATTGCCGTACGCGCTGCCGTGCGGGCTCATGTGATCGCCACTCAGACGGAGGATGCAGGTGATCGTGCTGCGATGTTGACCGATGAGGCGCGCTCCTATTTCCAGCTCGCCCGGTCTCTCCTGCATCAGGTGCCGGGACAACTCGTCGCGCTCGGCGGCCTCAGCGGATCGGGAAAGACGACGCTTGCAGAAGTGCTGGCGCCGCGGATCGGCCTCGCGCCGGGAGCACGTATCATCGAAAGCGACCGCATCCGCAAGGCAATGCACGGCGTTCCGGCAGAGACGAGGCTGCCGAAGGCCGCGTACCGGCCAGAGGTTTCGGCAAAGGTCTATCAGGAGATGGCCTGGCGCGCCCGTCTCATCCTTGCGGAAGGCAGTTCGGCGGTGGCCGATGCGGTCTTCGACAAGCCGGTCCACCGGCGGATGATCGAGGAAGCGGCGGAAGAAGGCCACCATCCCTTTTCGGCCTTCTGGCTCGAAGCCGATCCGGCACTGCTGTGGCAGCGCGTTGCGGCACGGGTTGGCAGCCCCTCCGACGCGACGGTCGATATCCTGGCGCACCAGTTCGCGCATGAGACGGGCGCCATCGCATGGCCGCGCCTCGACGCCACGCAGCCCGCCGAAAGGCTCGCCGAGGAGATCATGCTGCGCAATAAGGCAAAAGTCATCGAGCCCGTCCCCTGTCAGCCGGCAGACCGCTCGTCCTGAGCCGCATCAGCCGTCCGCTAGAGCGGGATTGTTTTATGTCCGTTCATATCCGGCTTCCTTGAAGTAGTTTTGGCACTCTTTCGGCGAGACGGTTTGAAGGGTGGCTGCCAGCGCGTCGTCGATGGCCTGTCGGGTTCGAGCCTGCGCCTTGCGCAGCTCGTGCTTGATCTTGGCGAAGAGTTTTTCGATCGGATTGAGATCGGGGGAATACTGCGGCAGGAAGAACAATCTGGCGCCGGCCTTGCGGATGGCGGCACGGATAGCGCCGGCCTTGTGCGAGCCGAGATTATCCATGACGACGATGTCGCCGGGTTTGAGCTCCGGTACCAGCACCCTCTCGACATAGATGCGAAAGCGTTCGCCATTGATCGGGCCGTCGATGATCCACGGTGCGCTGACGCGGTCGGCCCTGAGGGCTGCGACAAAAGTCATGGTATTCCAGTGGCCGAAGGGCGCATGGCCCAACAGCCGTTCGCCGCGCGGCGCCCAGCCCCTGAGCGGCGTCATATTCGTCTTCGTCCAGGTTTCGTCGATAAAGACAAGGCGAGATGGATCGATGCGATGGCGATGCTTCAGCCAGCGCGCCCGCCGGGCGGCAACATCGGGCCGCTCGCGCTCGCTGGCGACCAACGTCTTTTTTTATAACTCAGCCCTTCCTCATGCACGAAGGTCCGGACGGCGCTGTAATCCACTTTCAGGCCGCGCTCTCCGAGTTCCGCCACCAACCCGCGCAAGGTGAACGCCTGCATGTGGCAGCGATCGATCAACCAGACCCGATGTTTACCTGAGATCGCCCGTGGCTTGTGCCCGCCCATCTGGCCGGGAGCCGCGCTGCCCGTCTCACGCAAGCGCCGGACCCAGTCGATCGCGGTGCTGATGCCAATGCCGAAGCGCTTTGCCGCCGCTCGACACGACAGGCCCTCGCGCGTTACTGCGCCAACAACGCGTTCCCGAAGATCATCCGAAAAAGGTTTCGCCATCCAGACCGGCCTCCTGCACCGGCCAGAATGGTGAATCTGATTTGCACCAGAAAGGGAATCCCTGTTCCGATTCCGACTAAAACAATCCCGCTCTAGTGCGACCGCATGATGCCGTCAGCCGAGATGGCTGGCATAGTCAAGCTGAAGCCCGCGCCCTGCTTTCGTCGCCGGACGATCGCGGATCGAACAGCGTCCGTTTTCACCACGGGCCGTGCTGACCTTCAGCGTGTTTTGACGCGGCCTTCTCACTATGCGATTTGCGTTAGGTCAATGAGCAAATCTCGCCCGCCGCTAATGTACATTTCGTGTTCAGAGGAGGCACGCCATGATCGTAAATGACCGTGAGCTGGCGGACTATTTTTCCGCGCTCGCCAACGTCAGCCGTTTAGCCGTGCTGCGCACGCTGGCCAAGGGTGAGATCTCAGCCACGGAACTCGCCACAAGTGTCGGGCTCAGCCAGTCGGCGTTATCGCACCATCTGAACGTGCTGAAACGTCAGCAGGTCGTCAAGGCGCGCCGCGAAGCTCAGACAATCTATTATTCGCTCGCCAGCCATCGAAGCGAGAAAGCCGTCTCTCTTCTCAAGGGCATATTGTTTCCCGACGGACTCCAGATGTCGATGTTCGGCTTCTTGGACTTCGGCCCCGAGGCCGCGTGAAGATCGCGATCGGCCGGAGCCTCGATCCTGCCAAAGGCAGCCAGCCGCAGCCTACTGTTAGATCGAAGGTTTTTATTGTCCGGTCCATTCTGATGAATGGAACGAAGCCCTACAGGCCGAGCTCTACATGGAAGACCTGGTTGGCTAACGAGTTTGGTGGAGCTAAGCGGGATCGAACCGCTGACCTCTTGCATGCCATGCAAGCGCTCTCCCAGCTGAGCTATAGCCCCATCAAGGTGGTCCGGCTCATGGCCGGTCCTGGGATACTCGTAAGGCACGTGCCCTGCGGAGTGGCGGCTTATTACTTCCGGTTTCCGGAGATAGCAAGCCTAAAAAAATGCGGCCCGGAGAATTTTTTCCTCGCCGGGCCGAAATGCGGTCTCAGACTTCGTCTTCGTCGCCGGTGACGCCGATGATATCGCTCATGTCGTCATCATCGTCATCTTCGTCGGGTGTGAGGAAGGTGTCGTCGTCGTCATCGCCTTCGATTTCGACATCGTCATCGCCGATATCCGGAATGTCGTCGCCGCCGGCGGCGTCATCGGCATCTTCCAGCGAAACCAGTTCGACTTCGGTGTTTTCAGTATCGACTTCCGCGACCTCGTCTTCCTCGGCAACTTCGGCGATCGCCGAGGTTTCTTCGAAGAAGGACAGGGGGTAGGACTTGCCAGTATAAGGAGAAACGATCGGATCCCGGTTCAGATCATAAAACTTCTTGCCGGTTTCCGGATCGGTACGCTTGGTTCCAAGTTCCGCTTTCGCCACTATAAGCCTCGTGTGAATAGCCGAATATGAGATTCGGCAGATGCCGTTCAAGCCGGCGTTCCATCGGAATTTATAAGCCGGTCCCCTTAATCGCTGTGGCTTCGCATGTCAAAGCCAAATTTTGCGATCCGAGCGCCGGGATTTTGGCAAGCCGATGGATGACCGCCCGGCGCGTTTATGTTAACGAGCCGCAACAGCTGCAGAAGCGGACGGGAATTGCGACCGGCCAAGCCTGCCTTGCGGCAAAAATAGACTGCGTTTGCAAAGGATTACGCCATGCCGAACGGCTCTGCGCCCAGGCCCGCCACCGCCCGCAAATCCGCCGGTCTCAAGGGCAGCGTCCGCATTCCGGGCGACAAGTCGATCTCGCATCGTTCCTTCATGTTCGGCGGGCTTGCTTCCGGCGAAACTCGGATCACCGGCGTGCTCGAGGGTGAGGACGTGATCAATACCGGCCGGGCGATGCAGGCGATGGGCGCCGGGATCCGCAAGGAGGGCGCGCAGTGGGTGATCGAGGGCACCGGCAATGGTGCGCTACTTGCGCCTGAGGCGCCGCTCGATTTTGGCAATGCCGGCACCGGCGTACGGCTGACCATGGGCCTCGTCGGCACATACGACTTTCACTCCACCTTCACAGGCGACGCCTCGCTTTCGAAACGGCCGATGGGCCGTGTGCTCGCTCCGCTGCGCGAAATGGGCGTGCAGGTCAGCGCATCCGAAGGCGACAGGCTGCCGGTGACGCTCAGAGGCCCGGGAACGCCGAGCCCGATCCGCTATCGGGTGCCGATGGCATCCGCCCAGGTGAAATCGGCCGTGCTGCTTGCCGGCCTCAATACGCCGGGAGTCACCACGGTCATCGAGCCGGTGATGACGCGCGACCATACCGAAAAAATGCTGCAGGGCTTTGGTGCCGCCCTTTCCGTCGAGACGGACGGGGATGGCGTCCGCACGATCCGGCTCGAAGGCCGCGGCAAGCTTAAGGGCCAGGTGATCGATATTCCGGGCGACCCCTCCTCCACCGCCTTCCCGCTGGTTGCGGCGCTGATTGTTCCCGGCTCCGACATCACCATCGTCAACGTGCTGATGAACCCGACCCGCACGGGGCTGATCCTGACGCTGCAGGAAATGGGGGCCGATATCGAGGTGGTGAATGCACGTCTTGCCGGCGGCGAGGACGTGGCGGATCTGCGCGTACGCCATTCCGAGCTCAAGGGCGTCACCGTTCCCGAAGATCGGGCGCCGTCGATGATCGACGAATATCCTATTCTCGCCATCGCTGCCTGTTTCGCCGAGGGCGCGACGGTCATGAAGGGGCTGGAAGAACTGCGCGTCAAGGAGTCCGACCGCCTTTCCGCCGTCGCCGACGGGCTGAAGCTGAATGGCGTCGACTGCGACGAGGGCAAGGATTTTCTCATCGTGCGCGGCCGGCTAGACGGCAGGGGCATCGGCAACGCTGCCGGCGGCCAAGTCCGGACGCATCTCGACCATCGCATCGCCATGAGTTTCCTTGTCCTGGGGCTTGCCTCGGAGCATGCTGTGACGATCGACGACGCGGCGATGATCGCGACCAGTTTTCCGGAATTCATGCAGCTGATGACCGGCCTTGGAGCGAAGATCGAGCTCGTGGCGGAATGATGTGCCAGCTGCCGCATGTCCGCAAAGACGAACTCATTAATCGTTACCACGCACTGCCGCAGGGACTGATTTGATGACAAACGAGACTTTCATCATCGCCATCGATGGCCCGGCGGCAGCCGGCAAGGGCACGCTCTCGCGCCTCATCGCAGAGCGCTACGGATATCACCATCTCGATACCGGCCTGACCTATCGCGCCACGGCCAAGGCGCTGATCGATGCCGGCCTGCCGCTCGACGACGAGGCGGTAGCGGAAAAGATCGCAAGAGAGGTTGAACTCGCTGGGTTGGATCGTGATATACTTTCCACACATGAGATCGGCGAAGCCGCATCGAAGATTGCCGTCATGCCGGCGGTGCGCCGGGCGCTGGTCGAGGCGCAGCGGCGGTTTTCGACGAAAGCGCCGGGAACGGTGCTCGATGGGCGCGATATCGGCACGGTCGTCTGCCCGAATGCGGCGGTGAAATTCTATGTGACGGCGTCGCCGGAAGTCCGCGCAAGACGCCGTTATGACGAGATCCTCGGCAAAGGCCTGACGGCGGATTTCGATGCGATCTTCGAGGACGTCAAGCGGCGCGACGAACGCGACATGGGACGGGCCGACAGCCCTTTGAAACCAGCTGATGATGCGCACTTGCTTGATACGTCGGAAATGAGTATAGAAGCCGCGTTTCAAGCTGCTCAATCGATCATCGATGCGGTCTTGAGCCGAAATGCCTAAATTCAAGCGATTTTGCGTGCTCTGAGCATGGATCGCTTCTCATACAGCAAGCCTGAAATTCCGTCCAAGCGCCGGATTGCCTTCGTAAGAGAGGGCGGACTGGGTTCAGGCCCGTTAACGCAAACCAACCGGCGCATACGTGTCCGCTTCCGTTTCAGGACACGCAGGAGATTTTATGTCAGTAGCTACCCCCTCCCGCGAGGATTTCGCGGCTCTTCTCGAAGAGTCCTTTGCCAAGAACGACCTGGCCGAAGGCTATGTCACCAAGGGCATCGTCACGGGCATCGAGAAGGACGTCGCCGTTGTCGACGTCGGCCTGAAGGTTGAAGGCCGCATCGCGCTCAAGGAATTCGGCGCGCGCGCCAAGGACGGCCTGTTGAAGGTCGGCGACGAAGTCGAAGTCTATGTCGAGCGCATCGAAAACGCACTTGGCGAAGCCGTTCTGTCGCGCGAGAAGGCTCGCCGCGAAGAAAGCTGGGTCAAGCTCGAAGCCAAGTTCGAAGCGGGCGAGCGCGTCGAAGGCGTGATCTTCAACCAGGTCAAGGGCGGCTTTACGGTCGACCTCGACGGTGCGATCGCCTTCCTGCCGCGTTCTCAGGTCGATATTCGCCCGATCCGCGACGTAACCCCGCTGATGCACAATCCGCAGCCCTTCGAAATCCTCAAGATGGACAAGCGCCGCGGCAATATCGTGGTTTCGCGCCGTACGGTTCTGGAAGAATCCCGTGCCGAGCAGCGTTCTGAAATCGTTCAGAACCTCGAAGAAGGCCAGGTTGTTGACGGCGTCGTCAAGAACATCACCGATTATGGTGCGTTCGTTGACCTCGGCGGCATCGATGGCCTGCTGCACGTCACCGACATGGCATGGCGCCGTGTGAACCATCCGTCGGAAATCCTGAACATCGGCCAGCAGGTCAAGGTTCAGATCATCCGCATCAACCAGGAAACCCACCGTATCTCGCTCGGCATGAAGCAGCTCGAGAGCGATCCGTGGGATGGCATCCAGGCTAAGTATCCGGAAGGCAAGAAGATTTCCGGTACCGTCACGAATATCACCGACTACGGTGCATTCGTCGAGCTGGAGCCGGGCATCGAAGGCCTGATCCACATCTCGGAAATGTCCTGGACCAAGAAGAACGTTCACCCCGGCAAGATCCTGTCCACGAGCCAGGAAGTCGAAGTCGTCGTTCTCGAAGTCGACCCGTCCAAGCGCCGTATTTCGCTCGGCCTCAAGCAGACGCTGGAAAATCCGTGGGCAGCATTCGCCCGCAGCCATCCGGCCGGCACTGAAGTCGAAGGCGAAGTCAAGAACAAGACCGAATTCGGCCTGTTCATCGGCCTCGACGGCGATGTCGACGGCATGGTGCACCTCTCCGACCTCGACTGGAACCGTCCGGGCGAACAGGTCATCGAGGAGTTCAACAAGGGTGACGTCGTCAAGGCGGTCGTTCTCGACGTCGATGTCGAGAAGGAACGCATCTCGCTCGGCATCAAGCAGCTCGGCAAGGATGCAGTCGGCGATGCCGCTGCTTCTGGCGACCTGCGCAAGAATGCAGTCGTTTCCTGCGAAGTCATCGCGGTCAACGACGGAGGCGTCGAAGTGAAGCTCGTCAACCACGAGGACATCACCTCCTTCATCCGCCGTGCCGACCTCGCCCGCGACCGCGACGAGCAGCGCCCCGAGCGTTTCTCGGTCGGCCAGGTGTTCGACGCCCGCGTCACCAACTTCTCCAAGAAGGACCGCAAGATCATGCTGTCCATCAAGGCTCTGGAGATTGCGGAAGAGAAGGAAGCCGTTGCCCAGTTCGGTTCGTCCGACAGCGGCGCTTCGCTCGGCGACATCTTGGGCGCAGCCCTGAAGAACCGCGGCGGCGAATAAGCCTCGCGTCCGCCTTTGAATTGCAGAACCCGCCGGAGCGATCCGGCGGGTTCTTCATTTTCAGGCGATGATAATTATCATTCCCAGCCGACCATGCGCTGATAGAGCGCATAGACCGGATCGGCGGCCGCGCCTGCCTGATAGGCCGACGGTTCGGCATCGATCATCCTTGGCGTCCTCCGCTCGGGTGCAGCGGCGGTTTCTTCAGCGTCGGGCTCGGCATCGCCGCCGCCGGACTGCGCCTGCTGCTGATCCTCGGACGCGTCGTCACGGTGGTGCTGATGCTGGTGGTGCGTTTCGCCTGCCTTCTCGTTCGACGGCGTATCCTTGGCGAACTGGTAGGGCAGCTGGCTATAGGCAAATCCCTCCGGCATCCTTGCCGCCAACGGCACATAGGAAGCCTCGGCCGTCTCGGGAACCGGCCTCATCTGCGGTTGCGCGGAGATTTCTTTCGGCTGACGGGCGGCCGCAGCCGCGGCCTCGATATCCATCTGCGATGGGCGGAGTGCTGCGGATTGGCGAGCATCGGGTGCGGTGAATTCGGCCGGCTGCCTGGTCAGGGTTTCGGTCGCATCGCTGATGACGGCGTCGTCGAGGATCGTATCGATCTCCACTGCCGCCTCGACGGGAAGATCGTCCTGCACGGTCTGGACGTCTTGTTCGCGGATGATGGTGGCGATCATCTCGGAGACTTCTTCGGTCATCGAGGCGACAATTCCTGCCCAGTTCCTGGGAATGACAGGATCGACCTTTTCCGCCATCGCACTGGTTTGGATGGCAGCCGGCTCCGGCGTTGCCGGCGTATCGTCGGCCGCTGCGGCTTCCGTCGGCAACGGTTGCCCGGCTTCGATCTCCCGCGGCGCAGATTTTTCCGGGGCGATCTCCCTTGCCGTGACAGGGGCGGATTGAGCCCGGTTCTCAGCCTTCGGCGATTCCGGATCGGCAGCTTCCACGGCTTCGGCGATGACCGCTTCTTCGACGGTCGCCAAAGCTGCGGCCTCGATCAGCGAATCGGCTGACGCGGGCGCCGCGTCGGCCGGCTGGTGCATGGCGGCAGGCAGGCTGTCCTCATGCAGCCTTATCTCGGGCAGCCGGATCTCGGGGCGAGCTTCGGTGCGCATCGGCGATGCATCGTTCTGGCCATAGGAGCGGACGACGGCGCGGGCGGCGAGATCGCGATCCTTATAGCGGACGATCTCCAGATAGGCGACGACGCGGGCGGCTTCAGGACCTGTCGGGTTCTTCAGGGCCTCGGCGATCGTCCGGAGCGGCACGCTATGCCCATTCTCGGTGAGCTGGCGCTCGACCTCGTCGATCCTGGCGGTTGGCAGTCGCCGGATGGCATCGGCGAGCCGAGAGGCGAAGGCAAGATTGCTCTCGTCCTCGCCACGCTCCAGCGAGATCGAGCGGCCTGCCGCGTCGATGACATCGAAAAGGGCTTCGACCATGCGCTCGCGCGCCGCAAGGAGCAGAATATTGAGCTTGCCGGCAATGGCGGAATTGAGGTCGGCGGCCTCGACTGCGTTGACAGGCGCGGGGGCAATCACCGATTGGCCGAGACCACCGGCGACGATCGCCGCTGTCTGACTCTGGGACGAAAAGCTTGCATTGGACGCTGCACGAACGGGAGTCAACATGGCATGCTCCTTTCGTAAAGTGACGATGAAAGCAGGCTCTAGAAAAGGACCGCGCTCATCCGGTCCCCTTGCATCCCAGCAGATCCTCCTGTCCGCATGACGCAGTTCCGGCGTCATCGAAATGCATAAAAATTAACAGGAATATTAATGAACAGGCGTTAACGAATCGCTAACGGCCGCCGGCAAGCCTGCCGTACGGCTATTGGCAAACGCAGAATGAAAGCAATTCGCTCAGCTATGGGCGAAGATATCGGCATCTTCCCAGCCGAGCAGGTCGAGCTTGGCGCGGGTCGGCAGGAATTCGAAGCAGGCCGTCGCATGATCGTAGCGGCCATCGCGGATCAGGCGTTCGGTCAGCTTATCGCGCAATGCATGCAGATAAAGCACGTCGGAGGCGGCATATTCGAGCTGGGCCGGGGACAGCGTCTCGGCCGCCCAATCGGAAGATTGCTGCGCCTTGGAGACATCGACGTCGAGCATCTCCTTGAGATTATCCTTGAGGCCGTGGCGATCCGTATAGGTCCGGATCAGGCGCGAGGCGATCTTGGTGCAGAAAACCCGGGTCGTCGTGACACCGAAGGTATGGAAGAGCACGGCAATATCGAAGCGGCCGTAATGAAAGATCTTCTGATGGGTGGGGTCTTCGAGCAGGGCGACGAGATTGGGCGCCTCTTTCTGGCCGGCGGCGATGCGGATGATATCGGCGGTGCCGTCACCCGGCGAAAGCTGGACGACACAGAGCCGGTCGCGGCGCGGCACAAGGCCGAGTGTTTCGGTGTCGATCGCAATCGCGCCGGTGTAGCGGGCTGCATCGGCCGCGGAAATATCGCCTTCGTGATAACGTATGGTCGCTGCCATGAGATTGTCTTTCGTTCGAATGCATCCCCCACAGCGCCGCGCGTCTCTTTTGACGCGCAAAGGACGCTGTAGCACTTTGAATGGCTGCTTAATTTTATCCTGAAATCGATTCCGATTTAAGAATTTATCCAGCAGCGCTATAGCGCAATGGCGCAGAGTGCGAAACCGCTTTCCAGCCGCTGGAGCGCCGTGCGTCCTCCTGGACGCACAAAGGACGCTCTACCTCATTTCGTCTCCGCATCGTGTTGGCCGTTCAGAATGTCGGCGGGGTGTTGATCCAGAGAAGCACGGTTTCGCCATCGTGGCGGTTGCGCCAGGAATGGTCGCGGCGGCTTTCGAAATAAAGTGAATCGCCAGGCCCGAGATCGAAGAACTGATCGCTGTCGAGCACCAGTTCGAGCCGGCCGGACAGAACATGCATGAATTCCTCGCCCTCGTGGCGATAGGCGCCTTCGCTGGCAGCCCCCGGCGCCAGCACGAAACGGTGGCAGTCCATCATCCTGCGGCCTTCGGCAAGGAGCTGCACCGCGACACCAGGCGTTGTTTCCGGCCACTTGCGCCATTCGCCGGCGCGCACCAGCGCCGGCACGTCCCCGCTTTCTTCACCGGAGAGGCGGGAGACGGTGGTGCCGTAATATTCGGCGAGATCGTGCAGCGTCTTGAAACTGACGCCCTGCGAGGTGCGCTCCAGCGTCGAGAGCGTCGAAGAGCTGACGCCGATGTCGCCAGCCACCTGATCGAGCGTCTTGCCGCTCGCATGGCGCAGGCTGCGCAGCTTGCGGCCGAGGCCGCCATCCTGGCTTGCCTCGGCGCCATCGGCGGAAGGCTCCTCGCTCTCCAGCGCCTCGCGGATTGCCGCGGGATTGAGGCCACGCTCGATACGATACCAGGAGATGCGCTTCAACCGCGCCACATCGTCGGCGCTGTATTGCCGATGACCGGTTTGCGAACGACCGGGAACCACCAGACCCTGGCTTTCCCAGAGGCGCAGCGTCGAGGCCGAAACGCCCGCCAGCCGCGCGGCTTCCGCCACTTTGTAGCGCACAGGCCCGTTATCGTTCATCCGCCAACATCCCTGATTCCAATCGCCCCAGAGCTTTCATCAAAAAACGTGATGTTTGAAGCAAAAAATGCCGCTTGTTTTCTTGCAGGAAAAATGTAGGTGTTTTGTATGCATCTTGCAGAAGATATGCAAGATAGTTTTCAAACTTTCCAGCGGAGGAGCCACCGATGAACACGACAAGCCTTACGGACCGGAAGAACGCCGCTATTTCACGCGGCGTCGGCATGACGACCCAGATCTATGCGGATCGTGCAGAGAATGCCGAGATCTGGGACAAGGAAGGCCGCCGTTACATCGATTTCGCCGCCGGCATCGCCGTTCTCAATACCGGCCACCGCCATCCCCGGGTCATCGCCGCGGTCAAGGATCAGCTCGATCGCTTCACCCATACCTGCCATCAGGTGGTGCCCTACGAAAGCTACGTGCATCTTGCCGAGCGGTTGAATGCGCTGCTGCCTGGTGATTTCGAGAAGAAGACGATCTTCGTCACGACGGGCGCCGAAGCAGTTGAGAACGCCGTCAAGATCGCGCGTGCAGCAACCGGCCGCTCGGCCGTCATCGCCTTTGGCGGCGGCTTCCATGGCCGCACCTTCATGGGCATGGCGCTGACCGGCAAAGTCGTGCCCTACAAGATCGGCTTCGGCGCGATGCCCGGCGACGTGTTCCATATTCCTTTCCCGGTCGAGCTGCACGGCGTCACCGCCGACCAGTCGCTGACGGCGCTGAAGAAGCTCTTCGCCGCCGATGTCGATCCGCAGCGCGTCGCCGCCATCATCATCGAACCGGTGCAGGGCGAAGGCGGCTTCTACGCCGCACCCGCCGCCTTCATGAAGGCGCTGCGCGAGCTCTGCGACCAGCACGGCATCCTGCTGATCGCCGACGAGGTGCAGACCGGCTTTGCCCGCACCGGCAGGATGTTCGCAATGGACCATCACGAAGTGGCGCCCGACCTGACGACGATGGCAAAGAGCCTGGCCGGCGGCTTTCCGCTCGCCGCCGTCACCGGCCGCGCCGAAATCATGGATGCGCCAGGACCGGGCGGGCTCGGCGGCACCTATGGCGGCAATCCACTCGGGATCGCGGCCGCCCATGCCGTGCTCGACGTCATTGTCGAGGAAGATCTCTGCAACCGGGCCAACCAGCTCGGCGGGCGGCTGAAGCAGCGGCTGGAATCAATGCGCGAGACGGTGCCGGAGATCGTCGATATCCGCGGGCCGGGTTTCATGAATGCCGTCGAATTCAACGACCGGACGACGGGACTGCCGAGTGCGGAATTCGCCAACCGGGTGCGTCTGATCGCGCTCGACAAGGGCCTGATCCTGCTCACCTGCGGCGTCCACGGAAACGTCATCCGCTTCCTGGCGCCGATCACCATCCAGGACGAGGTGCTCGGCGAAGCGCTCGATATTCTCGAAGCCTCGATGCTGGAAGGGAGCGCAGGCATTTAAGCGCACCGGAACCGGATTTTCATTGGCCGCCGGCAGCCGGCAGCCGCACTCCCAAGGAGGTTTTGACATGGCTTTCACCACCGCACTGACCAGGCACGTTCCCTTCTCCTCGCCCTTGCTGCGCGCTGCCGGCTATATCGACGGCGCCTGGACATCAGGCGATGCCACGAAAACGTTCGACGTCTCGAACCCGGCAACCGGCGAGCTGCTCGCCTCGCTGCCCGATATGGGTGCGGCCGAGACGCGGGCGGCGATCGATGCGGCCCATGCTGCCCAGCCGGCCTGGGCGGCCCGTCCGGCCAAGGAGCGCAGCGCGATCCTGCGCAAATGGTTCGACCTGATGGTTGCCAATGCCGACGAACTCGCGGCGATCCTGACTGCCGAAATGGGCAAGCCGTTCCCGGAAGCGCGCGGCGAGATCCTTTATGCCGCGGCCTATATCGAATGGTATGCGGAAGAGGCCAAACGCATTTACGGCGAGACGATCCCTGCGCCTTCCCAAGACAAACGGATGATCGTCATCCGGCAGCCGGTCGGCGTCGTCGGCACGATCACGCCGTGGAACTTCCCGGCGGCGATGATCACCCGCAAGATCGCCCCGGCGCTTGCCGTCGGCTGCACCGTGGTGTCGAAGCCAGCCGAACAGACGCCGCTGACGGCGATCGCGCTTGCCGTGCTCGCCGAGCAAGCCGGCATTCCGGCGGGCGTCTTCAACGTCATCGTCGGGCTCGACGGCCCGGCGATCGGCCGCGAGCTCTGCGGCAACGAAAAGGTGCGCAAGATCAGCTTCACCGGCTCGACCGAGGTCGGCCGCATCCTGATGCGGCAGTGCGCCGACCAGATCAAGAAGGTGAGCCTGGAGCTCGGCGGCAATGCGCCCTTCATCGTCTTCGACGATGCCGATCTCGACGCTGCCGTCGAAGGCGCGATCGCCTCCAAATACCGCAATGCCGGCCAGACTTGCGTCTGCGCCAACCGCCTCTACGTCCAGTCGAACGTCTATGACACCTTCGCCGCCAAGCTTGCCGCCAAGGTCGCCGAGATGTCGGTCGGCGACGGCTTCAAGCCGGGTGTCGTGATCGGGCCGCTAATCGACGCGCAAGGCCTTGCCAAGGTGGAAGACCATGTCAGCGACGCGCTTGCCAAGGGCGCCAAGGTGCTGACCGGCGGCAAGCGCATCGACGGCGCCGGCACCTTCTTCACACCGACGGTGCTGACCGGCGTTGCGCGCGGCATGAAAGTGGCGCGCGAGGAGACCTTCGGGCCGGTGGCGCCGCTCTTTCGCTTCGAGACCATCGAGGATGTCATCGCCCAAGCCAATGATACGGAATTCGGCCTCGCCGCCTATTTCTACGCCGGCGACCTGAAGAAGGTCTGGCGGGTTGCGGAAGCGCTGGAGTACGGGATGATCGGCATCAATACCGGCATCATGTCGTCCGAGACCGCGCCTTTCGGCGGCATCAAGCAATCCGGCCTCGGCCGCGAAGGCTCGCGCCACGGCGCCGACGACTATCTGGAAATGAAATATCTCTGCATCGGCGGCGTCTGATCCGCCGTCTTACGGCGCAAGACACCCCAACGGGCACGCGGCATTGCGCCGCGTGTCGTCAATAGTGCGGCGGGCGGGTGATCGCCGGCGCGTCCAGCGACTGCTCCTCCAGCGACAGGAAGCGTTCGGTCAGCCGGTCGAGCTTGGTGCGCATCTGCTCCACGATCTTCCATTGCTCGGCGAGCTGATCGGAAAGCTCTTCGATCGTCTTTGCCTGGTGGGCCAACATTTCTTCCAGCTGGGTGATACGGTTCGTCTCGTCGGACATCGATGCTCCTTTGCCGAAACCGGCAGAACAGATGGTTCTCCCAAAGCGGAAATAGGCCGCCTCGTCAATGCTTTCCATGCCGGCGCGGCCACGCGCAAACTGTACCGTTTGGTTACTAAAAGACCTTGCCGTGCCTGATGTTGTGGGGTAGGCCGTTATCCATCAGGGAGGAATACTGATGGATGCAGGAAACGGCTTTCTTCATCCGGACCGGCTTTTTCCGGCTGATCCGGCAACACGGACCATCGCGCGAGACCTTTACGAGACGGTGCGCAATCTTCCGATCGTCAGCCCGCACGGGCATACCGAACCCTCCTGGTTTGCCGACGACAAGCCCTTCGAAGACGCGGCCTCGCTGCTGGTCATTCCCGATCACTATCTCTTCCGCATGCTGCACAGCGTCGGCGTCACCTTGGACGAGCTCGGCGTGCCGCGGCTCGACGGCAAACCGGTGGCTGAGGGACGGGCGATCTGGCGGACCTTTGCCGCGCACTACCACCTTTTCCGAGGGACGCCATCGAGCCTCTGGGTCGACCACGCCATGTCGGCCGTGCTCGGCTGCACCGAGCCGCTGACGTCAGACAATGCCGATGCGCTGTACGACCATATCAATGCCCAGCTTGCCCTTCCCGAATTCCGCCCGCGGGCGCTGCATCAGCGATTCGGCATCGAAACGATCGCGACAACGGATGGGGCGCTCGACCCGCTGGCGCATCACCAGAAGTTGGCGGCGGACGGCTGGATCGGCAAGGTGCGCACCACCTACAGGCCGGACAGCGTCACCGATCCCGACGCCGTCGGCTTCCGCGACAATCTCATCAAGTTCGGAGAAATCACCGGCACTGAGGTGACGCGCTGGGAGGGCCTGATTGAGGCGCACCGGCGCCGGCGCGCCTATTTCCGCCAATTCGGCGCCACCGCGACCGATCATGGCGTGCCGACAGCCTTTACATCAGATCTGCCGCCTGCGGAAAAACAGGCGCTGCTCGAGAAGGCGCTGAAGGGTCCGCTTTCGCCTGAAGAGGCCGAGCTCTTCCGCGGCCAGATGATGACCGAGATGGCCGGGCTTTCGGCCGAAGACGGCATGGTGATGCAGATCCACGCCGGCTCCAGGCGCAATACCGACCGCGGGCTCTTTGCGACGCGCGGCGCCAATATGGGCGCCGATATCCCGACACGCACGGACTGGGTCGGCGGCCTGAATGCGCTGCTGTCAAAATATGGCCACGCACCGGGTTTGCGTGTGCTGCTCTTCACGCTCGACGAGACGACCTATGCACGCGAGCTGGCGCCGATGGCTGGCCACTGGCCCTGCCTGATGATCGGCCCGCCCTGGTGGTTCTACGACAGCCCGAACGGCATCCGGCGCTATCTCGACCAGGTTGCGGAAACGGCAGGTTTTGCCAATATGGCAGGTTTCAACGACGATACGCGCGCGCTGCTTTCGATCCCGGCCCGGCATGACGTCTGGCGCCGCGAAGTCTGTCGCTTCCTCGCCCAGCTTGCCGCCGAGCACCGGATTTCCAAGCGGGAAGCCGAGATCGTCGCGGGCGAGCTCTCCTATGGCAATGCAAAGAAGGCCTACAAGCTGTGACCGAACGACTGCAGACCCTTTCCGGCCTCGCCCCGACAGCGAAGCTTCCCGCCTATGACCGCGACCAGCTGAAAAGCGGCATCCTGCATCTCGGGCCGGGCGCCTTTTTCCGCGCGCATTTCGCGCCGTTTACGGATGGTGCGCTCGCAGCCGCAGGCGGCGACTGGGGCATCGAGGTAGCAAGCCTGCGAACGCCCGATGTCGCCGACAATCTGAGCGCTCAGAACGGGCTTTATACGACGCTGATCCGCGACAGCTCGGGCACGACGGCTGAGGTGATCGGTTCGATCCTGAAGGCGCATGTGGCGCCGCGCGATCCGGCCGGTCTGCTGGCGCGGCTCGAAGATCCCGCTACCCGCATCGTCAGCATGACGGTGACGGAAAAGGCCTATGGTTTCGATCCGGCAACCGGCGGCCTCGACCTGAAGCACCCCGATATCGTCGCCGATCTCGCCAGCCCGCATGCGCCGCGCGGCGTCATCGGCTACCTCGTGGAAGGCCTTGCGCGCCGCCGGCAGAAGGGGATCGCGCCCTTTACGGCGCTCAGCTGCGACAACCTGCCGAGCAACGGCGCGGTTCTGAAACGCCTCGTGCTTGAATTCACCTCGCGCATTGATCCCGACCTGCATCGCTGGATCGAAGCGAATGTGCCCTTCCCTTCGACGATGGTCGACCGCATCACGCCGGCAAGCACCGAAGCGACCTATGCCGATGCCGAGCGGCTGACGGGCCGCACCGACATGGCGGCGGTCGAGACAGAGCCTTTTACGCAGTGGGTCATCGAAGATCATTTCGCCAATGGCCGGCCGGCCTGGGAAAAGGTCCGCGGCGCGCTGATGGTCGAGGAAGTCTCGGCCTACGAAAAGATGAAGCTGAGGATGCTGAACGGCGCCCATTCGCTGCTCGCCTATCTCGGTTATATCGGCGGCTATGAATTAATCCGCGACGTGATGGACGATGCAGCCCTGGCAGCACTTGCCTACCGCCACATGCATGCGGCCGCGCGTACGCTCGATCCGGTGCCGGGCATCGACCTCGATGACTATGCCAGCGAATTGATAGCGCGCTTTGCAAACAAGGCGATCGCACATCGCACCTATCAGATCGCCATGGACGGCACGCAGAAACTGCCGCAGCGGCTGCTGGAACCGGCAGCCGAGGCACTGGCGCATGGCGACAAGGCGGAGACCTATGCGATCGCCGTTGCGGCATGGATGCGCTATGCGATCGGCGAGCACGGCAATGGTGAGCGTTATGAACTGCGCGATCCCCGTGCTGGCGAAATCGCCGCTCTCATCGCCGATGTCCCGCGCACCGGCCTGGCGATTTCGGCCGCTCTTTTCACCCTTCCGGGACTCTTCCCGGCAGCTTTGACAGGAAATCGGGCGTGGACGCAGGATGTCTCAGACAAGCTGGAGATCCTGATCCAGGACGACCGGCTGCCGCTGTTTTGAGACTTGGAGTCTCTGGCGCAGGCTCTATCTCTTCCTCATCCTGTCCTCTTCCTCGGGCACGCTTTGCTCTGACTAAGGAGAGATTGCAAGGCGCGTCTTACACGTCTCTTCTCCCCCGCGGGGAGAAGGTGCCGGCAGGCGGTTGAGGGGGTGAGCGGCAAAGCCGCGAATGCGCCGAGCGCAAGCGAAGGGCAAGCGAAGGGCAATGAATGGCGTTCCGTGTGGCCCCCTCATCCGACCCTTCGGGCCACCTTCTCCCCACTGGGGAGAAGAGGGAGCCAAGCCGCGGCCGTCCCGCTTTGACGCTGAGGTTCGGCAAAACCAAATCGCATGCTCAGGCTTTCACCCGCTCCATATCCGGATCGTAGAGCGGCGACAGCGATACCTTGCAGGGGATGCGCTCCCGCGCGACGTCAAGCTCATAGGTGCCGGAGAGGACGAAATCCTCGGTGACGCCGTCGGGATTGCGGACGTAGCCGTAGCCGATCGGTTTGCCCAGCGTGTAGCCGAAGCCGCCGCTCGACAGCCAGCCGACGCGCTTGCCGTCGCGATAGATCGTTTCACGGCCGAGCAGCACGGCATCCGCGTCCTCCGGAATGAAGCAGGCGAGGCGCTTCTTCACGCCGCCCGCAAGCTGCCGTTCGACCGCCTCACGGCCGCGGAAGGGAATATTCCTCCGCATCTTCACCGCCCAGCCGAGACCGGCTTCAACAGGCGTATGGTCGGGACCGATATCCGAGCCCCAGGCGCGATAACCCTTTTCCAGGCGGCAGCTCTCAATGGCGCGGTAGCCGGCATTGATGAGGCCGAGTTCACCGCCAGCGGCCATCAGCACGTCATAGACCGTGGTCGCATATTCAATGGGAATATGGAGTTCGTAGCCAAGCTCGCCGACATAGGTGATGCGCAGCGCCCGCACGGGGCAGCCTGCAATGCCGATAGTCCTGACCTTGCCGAAGGGGAAGGCTGCATTCGAGACGTCGCTGCCCGTCACCTTTTCCAGCACGGCGCGGGAATTCGGTCCCATCAGCGACAGCACGGAATAGGCGGATGTGACGTCGACCAACTCGGCATGCATGTCCGCCGGGATATTGCGTGCGATCCAGTCGAAGTCATGGGTGGCGAAACCGGTACCGGTGACGATGTAATATTCATTCTCGGCGATGCGGGCGACCGTCACGTCGCACTCGATGCCGCCCTTGTCGTTCAGCATCTGCGTGTAGACAAGCGATCCCACAGGCCTTGCGACATCGTTGGAAGCGATCCAGGACAAGGCCGCCTCGGCATCCCTGCCCTTCAGCACGAATTTGGCAAAGGAGGTCTGGTCGAAGATGACGGCCGCTTCGCGCACCGCCTTGTGCTCGCGGCCGACGGCGTCGAACCAGTTCTGCCTGGCATAGCTGTAGATATCCTTCGGCTCCTCGTTGGCGAAGAGATCGGCAAACCAGTTCGGCCGCTCCCAGCCGAGCTTTTCGCCGAAACAGGCACCCTGCGCCTTCAGCCGGTCATAGAGCGGCGATTTGCGGCAGGGGCGGCCGCTCGAATGTTCCTCGAACGGCCAGGCCATGGTGTAATGTTTGCCGTAGGCTTCGAGCGTGCGTGTCCGCACCCAGTCGGTATCGAAATGCGGACGGCCGAAACGGCGAATATCGACTGGCCAGAGATCATAGGGCGGTTCGCCCTTCGTCACCCATTCGGCAAGCGCCATGCCGGCGCCGCCGGCCGAAGCGATGCCGAAAGCGTTGAAACCGGCGCCGACGAAGAAATTCTTCAGCTCCGGCGCTTCGCCGAGAATGAAGTTGCCATCCGGCGTGAAGCTTTCCGGGCCGTTCAGCAGCTGCTTGACGCCGACATTCTCCAGCGCCGGAACGCGGCCGAGCGCCTGTTCCATGATCTGCTCGAAATGGTCGAAATTGCTGTCGAGCAGCGTGTAATGGAAACCTTCGGGGATGCCGTTTGCCGCCCAGGGAATGGGGTTCGGCTCGTAGCCGCCCATGACGATGCCGCCCACCTCCTCCTTGTAGTAGGTCAGGCGATCTGGATCGCGCAGCGTCGGCAGGTTGGAGGGCACGCCGAAGGATTCGGTGATGATGTATTGATGCTCGACGGAGACCAGCGGCACGTTGACGCCGAAGCGGGCCGCAAAGGCGCGCGTCCATTGGCCGGCGCAGACGACGACGCGCTCGCATTCGATGCGCCCTTGCGCGGTGATGACCGCACGAATCCTCCCCTTGTCGATTTCGAGGTCGAGGACTTCGATATCCTCGAAGATCGAAACGCCCGACATGCGGGCGCCCTTTGCCAGCGCCTGGGTGATGTCGGAGGGATTGGCCTGACCGTCGGTCGGAAGGAAGGCGGCGCCGACGAGATCGTCCACAGTCATCAGCGGCCAGAGATCGAAGGCTTCCTGCGGTGTCAGCAACTGCATTTCGAGGCCGAAGGACTGGGCGGTGGTCGCCTGGCGCCTGACCTCGGTCCAGCGTTCCTCGTTGCAGGCAAGACGCAGGCCGCCATTCATCTTCCAGCCGGTGCCGAGACCCGTTTCCGCCTCCAGCCGCTTGTAGAGATCGACGGAATAGCCGAGAAGCTGGGTGATATTGGCGCTGGTGCGCAACTGGCCGACAAGGCCGGCGGCGTGGAAAGTGGTGCCCGAGGTAAGCTTCTTGCGCTCCAGCAGCACGGTATCGGTCCAGCCGAGCTTGCCGAGATGATAGGCCGTCGAGCAGCCGATAATGCCGCCGCCGATGACCACGGCTTTCGCCGTCTTCGGTAATTCCTTCGTCATTTATTGGTCCTGTTCAAAGGCTTGATAGGCGCGCTCGAAGCGCGCCAGATTTTCGGCTGTGTAGCCGGCATAATCGAAATCGATGCTGGAATGAATTTCCGAAATCATGCTCCAGAGCGTCTCGCGCAGCAGCGAGGCGCATTTCATTGCGGCATATCGCCTGCTGAGATCATCGGTCAGCGGCCGGTCGAAATAGGTCTCCAGCATCGTGCGCTCGACCGCTTCCGGGAGCTCGTTGTTGGAGGCCAATCCGCCAAGATCGAAAAGCGGCGTGTTGAAACCGGCATAGTCCCAGTCGATCAGCCAGAGCCGCTTGCCGTCATCGAGAAAGTTGGCGGCCAGCAGGTCGTTGTGGCCGAAGGCGATCTCGAAAGGCCCTGCCGCTTCTTCCAGCGTCTCAGCCCTGCCGACGAGCCCCGGCAGCAGAGGAAGATAGCTGCTCTGCGACGCCTTAAGATTGGCAGCGTAATCCCGGATAACGTGAAAGACCCAGAAGATCATCGCCTGGCCGCGGAAATGCCGGGCGATGTCGCGATGGCAGGCGCGCACCAGGGGCAAGACCCGGGCGAGCATATCAGGCGTCCTGATATCCTCCGGCGAAAGCGCCCGCGCCTCGATATAGTCGAGCACCAGGACGCCCGGCGAATGGTGGATGACGGCAGGCGATATGCCGGCGGCATGGGCGGCACGGCTTGCGGCAAGCTCGTTCTGCCGGCTGATGTGATGGATCGGAATATCGGTGCCGAGCCTGACCACGCAGCGCGCGACGGCATCGCTGACCAGATAATTTCTGTTGGTGATGCCGCCTGCTATCGGCGAGATTGCGATCGGGCCTTGCCAGATGCCAAGCGCATGAATCCTATCTTCAGGCGTCATGCTTGATCCCCCAGAGCATGATGCCGAAAAGTGTGAGCGGTTTTCGGACGACATCATGCTCTAACTATATAATGTAGAACAGGATTCAGATTTTAGGCCGACCCGGCCTAAAATCATCCTGTTCTAGCGGCCCCTCCGGAAATGATGGGCCAGAGGAGGATCTGATGTCAAGCGGCGCCGCGCTTAGATCGTCTTGCCGGCCGCGTCGAAGACGTGGCAGCGGGCCGGGTCGAAGGACGCCTTCACATTGGCGCCGCGCTCGACCTTCTGCTGGCCGTCGAGCGCAACGGTCAGGAGCTGGTTATCCGGCGTCGTGGTGTAGAGCATGGTGGCGCCGCCGAGATTTTCGACGAGATCGACGTTGATGGTCGAGAGCGTGATTGCGCCTTCGGCCAGGGAAAGATGCTCGGGACGGATGCCGAAGGTGACGTCCTCTCCCGCCTTGCCTTTCAGCCGGCGCGGCAGGCGGACGGAATTGCCGCAGACATGGATGCTGGTTTCGGCCTCGCCGACCTGCTCGATGCGGGCCTTCAAAAAATTCATCTTCGGGCTGCCGATGAAACCGGCGACGAAGCGGTTGGCCGGGTTGTTGTAGAGATCAAGCGGCGCGCCGACCTGCTCGATACGGCCGGAATTCAACACCACGATCTTGTCCGCCATCGTCATGGCTTCGACCTGGTCATGGGTGACATAGATCATCGTATTGCCGAGGCTGCGGTGCAGGCGGGAGATCTCGACGCGCATCTGCACGCGCAATTCGGCATCGAGATTCGACAACGGCTCGTCGAACAGGAAGATCCGCGGCTCGCGCACGATGGCACGGCCGATCGCGACACGCTGGCGCTGGCCGCCGGAGAGTGCCTTCGGCTTGCGCTCCAAGAGCTTCTCGATCTGCAATATCTCGGCGGCGCGCTTCACCTTTGGCTGGATATCTGCCTTCTTGTAACCTGCCGTCTCCAGGCCGAAGGCGAGGTTCTTGTAGACCGACATATGGGGATAGAGCGCATAGGACTGGAAAACCATGGCGATGCCGCGCTTGGCAGGCGCCACCTCGTTCATGCGCTCGTTGTCGAGCAGCAGCCCGCCGCCGGTGATCTCCTCGAGACCGGCGATCATGCGCAGCAGGGTCGATTTTCCGCAGCCCGAGGGGCCGACAAAAACGACGAATTCGCCGGGATCGATCGTCAGGTCGATGCCATGGATCACATCCAGCGAGCCGTAGCGCTTCTCGACCTTCTGAAGAACGACACTGGTTGCCATCTTCTCAAACCCTCTCTTTTTATTTTGTCGGTTACTTCGTTTTTGCGCGCCAATCGGCGTATTTCGGGCTGTCGGGACCGACCGGCAGCGGCACGTCGGCGCCGCTATCGGAAGACTGGTAGATGGCGGTGACGAGTTCCAGCGCGCGGCGGGCGTCCCGGCTCGTTACCGGCAGCGGCGCATGGCCGCTGAGGAAAGCGTGGAACTGGCCCATCTGCGTGGTGAAACGCGGCGCGACCGGCTGCCAGTCGCCAACCACCCTGTCGATCTGCTCCTGCACGTCGTCATTCGCAGCGATGATCTTCCAGGGGTCCTTGCCGGGGGTATAGGGCTCGTGGCTGCTTTCGAAAGTGACATTCTCGAAGTGCAGCCTGAGCCGGCTAATCTGTTCCTGCGAACCAAGCGTGCAGGACAGCGAGACAAAGGCGCCGCTTTCCATCAGCAGGCTGGCGGAGGCACAATCCTCGACCTCGATATCGTTGACGCGGGTGGCGACACGGCCGAAGACCCTTGCCGCCGGACCCATCAGATGCATCAGCATGTCGTGCAGATGCAGCGCATGAGTGACGAGCACGCCGCCAAGTTCCGTCGCCCATTTGCCGCGCCAGGGCACGGCGTAATATTCGGGCTTGCGCAGCCAGAAGGTTTCGACCGAAGCGGTATAGGGCTTGCCGGCAATACCGGCGTCGATGATCCGTTTGGCCTTCTGGATGCCGTCGCCGTAACGATATTGGAAGATCGGCATCAGCACGCCTTTGGCGGTCTTTTCCGCTTCCATGATGGCATCGACAGCGGCAAGCGAGCCGGTCAGCGGCTTTTCGCAGACGACATGTTTACCGGCGGCAAGGGCTGCGACCACTTGTTCCAAATGGATGCCGGGAGGGGTGCAGATATCGATGATGTCGATCGCGTCGTCGGCCAACAGCTCCGCAAAGGAAGTGGTGCGCCGTTCGATGCCGAACTCGTCGCCAACCGCCGCCATGCGCAGCTCGTTCAGGTCGCAGATCGCCACGACCTTGAACTTGTCGGAATGCGGCAAGTAGCCTTCGACGATGTGGGAGCGGCCGATACCGCAGCCGACGATCGCAACCGTCCTGATGCTCATGTCGCTCTTTCCCGTTATCGCCATCAACGCTTCATGCCCGTCGTGGCGATGCCCTCGATCAGCAGGCGCTGGAAGAACAGGAAGAAGAAGAACACCGGCACGAGCGTCAGGGTCGACATGGCGAACAAACCGCCCCAATCCGATGCACTGGTGGAATCCACGAAAGTGCGCAGGCCGAGCTGGATCGTATAGGTGTTCATGTCGTTCAGATAAATCAGCGGGCCGAAGAAATCGTCCCAGGTCCAGATAAAGGAGAAGATCGCGGCCGTTGCCAGCACCGGCAGCGACAGCGGCAGCATGATCTTCCAGTAGATGCGCCAAGCGCTGCAGCCATCCATCATCGCGGCCTCATCGAGTTCGCGCGGGATACCGCGGAAGAACTGCACCATGAGGAAGATGAAGAAGGCATCGCTAGCCAGGAACTTCGGCACAACCAGCGGCAGGATGGTGTTCACCCAGCCGAGGTTGAGGAAAAGCACATATTGCGGGATCAGCGTCACATGGTAGGGGATCATCAGCGTGCCGAGCATGATCGCGAACCAGAAGTTCCGGCCGGCAAAACGCAGCCGCGCAAAGGCGAAGGCCGTCAGCGAACAGGCGATGACATTGCCCGTCACCACCAGCAGCGAGATGACCAGCGAATTCCAGAAAAACCGACCAAAGCTGACATCAAGGCCGACCCAACCGCGCGCATAGGAGGAGAAATCGATCGACGACGGGATGAGCGAGGTCGACGAGAAGATCTCGTTTTCCGGCCTGACCGACGCCGAAACCATCCACAACAGCGGATAGAGCATCAAAAGTGAAGCGGCGATCAGCAGGGCGTGGACGATGAGCGACGCCGGCAGGCTGCGTTTGGTGATGTCGGATGGCGGCCTGGCCGCAGTGACGGAAGCGGTCATCTCAGTCATCGTAGTGCACCCAATAACGCGAGGTCAGGAAGGAGAAGGCGGTGAAGATCGCGATGATCAACACCAGGATCCAGGCGAGCGCCGAGGCATAGCCCATGCGGAAATTGCCGAAGGCTTCCTGATAGAGGTAGAGCGTGTAGAACAGCGTCGAGTTGATCGGACCGCCGGTGCCGCCTGAGATGATGAAGGCCGGCGTAAAGGCCTTGAACGCATCAATCGTCTGGACGACGGCATTGAAAAAGATCACCGGCGTCAGAAGTGGCAGGGTGATCTTGTAGAATTGCCGGAATTTCGAGGCGCCGTCGAGGCTTGCCGCCTCATACATATCCTGCGGGATCTGGCGCAGGCCGGCCAGGAAAATAATCATCGGCGAGCCGAACTGCCAGACGGACAGAGCCACCAGCGTGTAGATCGAATAGTTCGGATGCGAGATCCAGCTCGGACCTTCGATGCCGAAATGCGAGAGCGCGGCATTGACCAGGCCATCGCTGGCGAAAAGCTGACGCCAGAGCACGGCGATCGCCACGCTGCCGCCCAGGAGTGACGGCAGATAGAAGATGGCACGATAGATCGACAGCCCGCGCAGGCCGCGGTTCAGCGCCATGGCGACCAGCAAGGCGAAGGTCAGCTTGAACGGCACCGAGAAGACGACATAGGTCAGGGTGACATGCATGGCAGCCGAGAATTTCGGATCCGCCGTGGCGATGCGCACGTAATTCGCCATTCCCACCCACCGCGGCGACTGAAGCATGTCGAAGTCGGTGAAGGAGAGGTAGAGCGAAATCAGGGCCGGCCCGAGCGTCAGCCCGAAAAAGCCGATGAGCCATGGAAGAAGGAAGAGATAACCGGGAGCATTGGCATTCCAGAGACGCCTGAAGCGTCCTTCGGCCACGGCCCCCTGATATCTTTCCACATTTATGGCCCCTGCGGGCGTGCGCATCGCATTGCTCATACGGGATCAGCCTCGTGCGAGAATCTGCGTGATTTCAGCGACAAGCTGTTTGCCGCCGTCTGAGGGAGACAGCTGTCCAAAGCCGACCTGTTCGGCGATGTTGCGTAACATCAGCTCACCTTCACCGGCGCCGGCCGGCGGCGGCGGCGGCAATTTGCCGGCGAGATCGCCAAGGCCACTGACATAGGCCAGCGCAACCTTGCCGTTCTCATCAAGCTTCGCCGCCACGACTTCGCGCATGGCCTTCGATTCCGGAATTCCGCGTTCGACATCCAGAAGCAGCGCTGCCTCGGGGTTCTTGACGAAGAAATTGACGTAGTCCACGGCCAGGTCCACGGATTTCGACTGGGCGGAGACCGAGAAGAACATCGAAGGCTTGCGATAATGGCCGCCCTTCGAATCCGCCTTGACGCGCATGTAGTTGGTCAGCGCCAGCTTGTCCTTGTTCATTGCCTGATAGGCGACGAATTGGTTGGAATGGGCAAAACCGGCGGCCGACTTGCCGAGCGAAACCGTGTTGGTGTCGATATCGTTCTTGTCGAGGGCCTGGACATCGGCAGGAACGCAGGCGCCCGCCGCACGGAACTTGGCCCACATGTCGTACCATTCGGAGGCATCGTCCACGTCGAAGGCGATCTTGCCGTCGGCGGTATAAAGCGCCTTGCCGCGCTGACGCAGCCAGTTTTCGAACAGCGGTTCGCCGCCGCTGCCGTCGGCCATGCCGAACATGCCCTTGCGTTTGCCTGCCTTGGTGATCTCCGTCCCCATGCGGGCGAATTCTTCCCAAGTGGTCGCCTGGGTCGGCAGATCGACGCCGGCTTCCTTGAAGGCGGTGGTGTTCAGGACCGTGGCGGCCGAATTCGCCCCAAGGCTGACGCCGTAGAGATGGCCGTCGACGCTGCCGCCTTCGATCTGCGCCTTGTCGAAATCGTCGAGGTTCAGCTTGGCCGGCATATAGGATTCGAGTGGGGCGAGCGCGCCGCGCCGCGCATACTGGACAATATAGCGATAGTCCATCTGGATGACATCGGGCGCGTTGCGGCCAGCGACCTGGGTCGCAAGGCGCGGCCAGTAGTCGCCCCAGCCGAGGAATTCGCCGGTGATCGACGTGCCCGGATTTTTCGTCTGATAAAGCTGCGATACCTTGTTGGTTCGGTCGGCGCGCGGCTGCGAACCCCACCACAGGAGACGCAGGCGCTTTTCCTGTGCCAAAGCGCTGGTTCCCAGCGCTGAGAGTGAGAGAAGCGTGGCGCCTCCCGCGACGAAATTGCGTCTGCTTACACGGAATGTCATTTCTTTCCTCCTCTAAAGGGAAGCGCCTCCACACGCTTCCGAACCTAGTTACCCTTGCATAAATAACTAATTGGTTACAAGCTACGGGCAAAGCGGCGCACGTGTCAAGCGGTGTCGCTCGCAGGCCCTTCAAATTCGGTTTTTACAATTTCGCACCGAAGGCTTATGAGCGCAACATGTGAAGACGGAGGTGGAGAGATGAACGACAGCGGGGAGAATGGGGGAAAGAAAAGGTCTCGACGCCCATCGGCAGAACGGACGACCCAACGCGATCCGGAACGGACACGCGCTGCTATCCTTGATGCCGCAACTCGGGAATTTGCCGAAAACGGCATAGGTGGAGCTCGCGTCGATGCGATCGCCGAGCGCGCCGGCACCAATAAGCGCATGCTCTATCATTATTTCGGCGACAAGGAGCAGCTCTACCTCAGAGTGCTCGAGGAAGCCTATGTCAGCATCCGCACCGCAGAGCGCGCGCTGCATATCGGCGACCGCAGCCCCGAGGAAGGCATCGGCGAATTGGCACTCTTCACCTGGCGTTATTTTCTCCAGCATCCGGAATTCCTCAGCCTGCTCGGCACGGAAAATCTGCATCGGGCCCGCTGGCTACGCCAGTCCGTCCGGCTCAAGGAATTGCATTCGCATCTGATCGGCGAGCTTTCGGACGTGCTCAAGCAAGGAAAGAAGCAGGGCGTCTTCATCGAGACCGCCGATCCCCTGCATGTCTACCTGACGATCGCCTCGCTCGGTTATTTCTACCTCTCCAACCAATACACGCTGTCGACGATCTTCGGCCGCGACCTGATCGAGCCGACCCATCTCAACGCCTGGGAAAGACATATCGTCCACGTCACGCTCGCCTCGATCAAGCGCTGAATTTCTAAAATCGGATTTGACTATTGACAGCCACGTCGCTCTTCTGCCATCAAGTAACTGTTTAGTTACCGGCTTGGGAGGGTCGGGCCAGGACGCCCGCTCCCGCCGCAAAAATCTGCTGGGAGGAAAACATGGCACGCTTGGGGATCATCTTGCACGGCGTCACCGGCCGCATGGGTTACAATCAACATCTGGTGCGTTCTATCCTCGCCTTCCGCGACCAGGGCGGCATCATGCTGAAATCGGGCGAGAAACTCGAGATCGACCCGATCATTATCGGCCGCAACGGCGCCAAGATGGAAGAGCTGGCGAAGAAGCATGGCATCAAGCGCTGGTCGACCGATCTCGATGCCGCTCTCACCAATCCCGACGACACGATCTTCTTCGACGCCGGCACGACGCTGATGCGGGCCGAGCTGCTGTCCAAGGCGCTCGATGCCGGCAAACATGTCTATTGCGAAAAGCCGATTTCCGACGATCTGCAGGTGGCGCTCGACCTTGCTCGCAAGGCGCGCCGCTCCGGCCTCAAGCACGGCGTCGTGCAGGACAAACTCTTCCTGCCCGGCCTGCGCAAGCTGGCCCTACTCAAGGATTCCGGCTTTTTCGGCAAGATCCTCTCGGTGCGCGGCGAATTCGGCTACTGGGTTTTCGAAGGCGATTGGGGCGTGCCCGCCCAGCGCCCCTCCTGGAACTACCGCAAGGGCGACGGCGGCGGCATCATCCTCGATATGCTCTGCCACTGGCGCTACGTGCTCGATAATCTGTTCGGCGAAGTCAAAGCCGTATCCTGCCTCGGCGCTACGCATATTCCGCGCCGCATTGACGAGCAGGGCAAGCCTTATGAGTGCGACACGGACGATGCGGCCTATGCGACCTTCGAGCTCGAAGGCGGTGCGATCGCGCAGATCAATTCCTCCTGGGCCGTTCGCGTCCGCCGCGACGACCTCGTCACATTCCAGGTCGACGGCACACATGGTTCAGCCGTCGCCGGCCTGACGAAATGCTGGAGCCAGCACCGCGTCAACACGCCGAAGCCGGTGTGGAATCCAGACCAGCCGCAAACGATCGACTTCTACAAGACCTGGGACGAGGTTCCCGACACACAGGCCTTCGACAACGGCTTCAAGGCGCAGTGGGAAATGTTCATCCGCCATGTCGTCGAAGATGCGCCGTGGCCCTATGGCCTGGAAGCTGGTGCCAAGGGCGTGCAGCTTGCCGAACTCGGCTTGAAATCCTGGGCCGAGCGCCGCTGGCTCGATGTTCCCGCACTGGAGTTCTGAGCCGTGACGACGATCAATCTCCCTCTCGACGGCAAGATCGCCCCCTACACGCTGACGGGCACGCCGATCGCGCTCGTCAAGCGCGACTCCAAGGCCTTTCCGCGCATCGCCTTTGCCGCCGCCCATGTGGTCGCCGATCCGCTCGCCGACAATGATCCGTGGCTGACGCCGGCGATCGATTGGGAGCGAACACTTGCCTTTCGCCATCGGCTCTGGGATCTCGGCCTCGGCGTTGCCGAAGCGATGGATACGGCGCAGCGCGGCATGGGCCTCGGCTGGCCGGAAGCGCGCGACCTCATCCGCCGGGCGCTCGGTGAGGCGGCCGGCCGAAAGGACGCGCTGATCGCCTGCGGCGCCGGCACCGACCATCTGCCGCCGGGACCTGATGTCACTATCGACACGATCCTCAGGGCCTATGAGGAGCAGATCGAAACGGTGGAGGCGGCCGGTGGTCGCATCATCCTGATGGCGAGCCGGGCGCTTGCCGCCGCCGCCAAAGGGCCGGACGACTATGTAAGCGTCTATGACCGCATTCTCCGCCAGGTCAAGGAACCTGTCATCATCCATTGGCTCGGCGAAATGTTCGATCCGGCGCTTCAGGGTTATTGGGGCAATGGTGATCATATCGAAGCCATGTCCACCTGCCTCGAGGTGATCGAGGCGCATGCCGACAAGGTCGACGGCATCAAGATCTCGCTGCTCTCCAAGGAAAAGGAAGTGGCGATGCGCCGCCGGCTGCCGAAAGGCGTGCGCATGTATACCGGCGACGATTTCAACTATGCGGAACTGATCGCCGGCGACGAAGAGGGCCATTCCGACGCGCTGCTCGGCATTTTCGACGCCATCGCGCCGGCTGCCTCGGCAGCCCTCGAGGCGCTCGGCCGCAAGAGCAGTCATGAATTCTTCGACCTGCTGGAGCCGACGGTGCCGCTGTCGCGCCACATCTTCAAGGCGCCGACCCGCTTCTACAAGACCGGCGTCGTCTTCCTCGCCTATCTCAACGGCCTGCAGGACCATTTCGTCATGGTCGGCGGCCAGCAGAGCACGCGCTCGCTGACGCATCTGGCCGAACTCTTCCGCCTGGCCGACAAGGCACGGGTTCTGGCCGATCCCGAACTGGCCGCAAGCCGGATGCAGAAGGTGCTCGCCGTCCACGGCGTCAACTGAAGCCACCGGATGGGAGGAGAATGACATGCAGGTCGAAGGACTTTCGATCAATCTGGCGACGATCCGCGAACAATGCGGATTTGCAGAAGCCGTGGACATCTGCTTGAAACACGGCATCACCGCGATCGCGCCGTGGCGCGACCAGGTCGCCAAGGCCGGTCTCGACGAGGCGGTGCGTATCGTCAAATCGAATGGCATTAAGCTGACCGGGCTTTGCCGCGGCGGCTTCTTCCCGGCGGCAAACGATGCCGACTGGCAGAGAAACCTCGACGACAACAGGCGTGCGATCGACGAGGCGGCGGCATTTTCAGCCGATTGCCTCGTGCTGGTCGTCGGCGGCCTGCCGGGCGCGTCGAAGGACATCGTCGCTGCGCGCCAGATGGTGTCCGACGGCATTGCCGCGGTGCTGCGGCATGCGCAGGCTGCCGGCGTGAAGCTTGCCATCGAACCGTTGCATCCGATGTATGCCGCGGACCGTGCCTGCGTGAATACACTCGGTCAGGCGCTCGACATGTGCGAGCAGCTCGGCGAGGATGTCGGCGTGGCGATCGATGTCTACCATGTCTGGTGGGACCCCGATCTTGCCAACCAGATTGCCCGCGCCGGCCGCCTGAAACGCATCTTTGCCCATCACATCTGCGACTGGCTGGTGCCGACAACGGACATGCTGCTCGACCGCGGCATGATGGGCGATGGCGTGATCGACCTCAAAGGCATAAGGCGAATGGTGGAGACCGCTGGGTTCTTCGGCGCGCAGGAGGTGGAGATCTTTTCGGCCGAGAACTGGTGGAAACGCCCGGCCGAGGAAGTGATCGCCACCTGCGTCGAGCGCTTCAGGAGCTGCTGCTAAGGCATGTCGCGCAAAAGTGTACAGCGGTTTTGGACCATGACATGCGAAAATCAAAAACCTAGAGCGCTGGCCAAGCGAATCTGAAAGATCGCGACGCGCTTTAGGCCTGATTTCAGTATTTGTTTCATCACGCATGCAGGAGGATCATTCGATGGAGAAACGCCGTTTTGCCCTGATCGGGACGGGAAACCGCGGCACCACCATGTGGGGCAAGGATCTGCTTGCCGGCTGGCGCGAGCATGTCGAGCTGACCGCGATCGTCGAGAAGAATTCGCTGCGTGGCGAACGCGCCCGCAACATGATCGGCAGCAATGCGCCGCTCTACGAAAACATCGATTCGATGCTTACCGAGCAGAAACCGGATCTGGTCATCGTCTGTACGCCCGATCATACGCATGACGATATCGTCGTACGGGCGCTGGAGTCCGGTATCGACGTCATTACCGAAAAGCCAATGACGACCTCGGTCGAGAAGATTCGCCGGATTCTGGATGCCGAAAAGCGCACTGGTCGCCGGGTCGACGTGTCCTTCAACTATCGCTATGCGCCGACGGCGGCGAAGATCAAGGAATTGCTGAATGCCGGCGAGATCGGCCGGGTCACGTCAGTCGATTTTCATTGGTATCTGAACACCAAACACGGCGCCGATTATTTCCGCCGCTGGCATGCCTATACGGAGAATTCCGGCAGCCTGTTCGTCCACAAAGCGACGCATCATTTCGATCTGCTGAACTGGTACCTCGACAGCGATCCCGATGCCGTCACCTCCTTCGCCGACCTGCAGAATTATGGCAGCAGGGGCCCGTTCCGCGGCCCGCGCTGCAAGCTCTGTCCGCACGCACATGAATGCGACTACTACCTCGATCTCGAGGCCGATCCTTTCCTCGATTCGCTCTACGAGGATCCCTCGAAGATCGACGGCTACTTCCGAGACGGCTGCGTCTTCCGCGAGGACATCGACATTCCCGACACGATGGTGGTGTCGCTGCGTTACCGCAACAATGTCCATGTCTCCTATTCGCTGAACACCTTCCAGCCGATCGAAGGCCATCACCTTGCCTTCAACGGCACCAAAGGGCGCATCGAGCTTCGCCAATACGAGGCCCAGCCCTGGGAAGAGCCGAAGCAGGACACGATCCTCCTCATCCGCAATTTCCCTGATGGTAAGGAGGCTGTGGAGCGCATCGTCGTTCCGCATTTCACCGGCGGCCATTACGGCGGCGACGATCGGATGCGCAACATGATCTTCAAGCCCGATTCGGAAGACAGGCTCGCCCAACGCGCCGGCACGCGGGCGGGTGCCATGTCGGTGCTTTGCGGTATTGCCGCGCTGGAGAGCTCGCGCACCGGAAAGGTGGTCAATATTGCCGATCTCATGCCTGAACTTGCCAATGACGGTTCGCCAAATTCGCTGAGGACGTCGCGCTGATACCCTTCGCCTGAGCCGCTCGACGCCTCAGGCGATGTTTTCGAGATTTGCCTGGTGGATCTGGTAGAGCAGCGGCTGGCCGGTCACGAAGCGCTCTATCTCGTCCACCGCCATCTCGCCGAGGCGCGCCCGTTCCAGCCCGATGGCGCCGGCGATATGCGGTGTCAGAAAGACATTCGGCAGATCGTAGAAAGCAGAGCCCGCCTCCGGGATCTCCGGATCGGTGACATCGAGGACCGCGTCGATGCGGCCGGTCTTCAGCACCGAAAGCAGGGCGGCCTCATCGATGAGAATGCCGCGCGCCGTGTTGATGAGCGTCGCGCCGTTCTTCATCAGCGACAGCCTTCGCGCATCGATCATATGCTGTGTCGACGGCAGCGACGGCGCATGCAGGGAAACGATGTCTGCCTGCCGCATCAATTCATCGAGATCGACCTTTTCCGTTCCGAGGCCGGCTGCCTCAGCGGCATCGAGCGTCGGGTCGGCGAGCAGCAGCCTATAGTCAAAGGGTTTCAGGAGCTCGATGACGCGCCGGCCGATGCGCGACGCGCCGACGATGCCGACGGTGCGGCGGTAGTTTCCGATCGCTTCGCGCTGCATCGGATGAGTCCGATTGCGGTTGCGGTCGGCAACGTAGAGATCGCGGAAACGGAAAGCACGCTTGCCGGCGAAAATGATCGCCGCCAGCGTGAACTCGGCAACCGGCACAGCATTGGCCTCGGCCGAATGGCTGACCGGGATACCGGCTTCGAAGATGGCGTCGTCGACAACGCCCTTTACCGTGCCCGCCGCATGGACGATGAGCTTAAGATGCGGCGCCGCGGCGGGGATTTCAGGCCCGACATAGGGGGCGCCCCAGCCGGTGATCAGGATTTCGGCTTCGGCCAGCAGACGCCTCGCACGCTCGTCGTCGAAGCGCTGCAGCGGCTTGGAATCCAGCAGGCGACCGATGCCGCTCAGCCGGCGCCGGACCTCATCCGGCAGGACATGCTCCGTGCGCGACGGTTGCATGGCAAGGACAATGGCCGGCTGGCTCATGGCATGTGTCCCGGCGCCTCAATCGCGCTGACTGTCACGCCCTTTTCCCTCACCAGGGACTCCAGCGCTGCAATGTCAGGCGCTTTCGGCGGGATCGTCCAGACAGACGAGACAGCAGCGGGATCGTCAAGCGCGAGCACCGCCGTCACCAGAATTGTTTCACCGGCCGGAATCTGCCCGCGCAGTTGCGGCACGAGGGTTTTCGCGACAATCACGTTGGTGTTGGGCATTGCCTTCTGGACGAGCCCCGAACGCTTGACCGAAGAGCCGAGATCGAGAATGCCGGTGAAATCGGCGTCGCCGATCGCATAGGCAACCCCATCGGAAGCGGACAGCGTATCCAGCTCAAAATCCCGGCGGCCGATGGCAAACCCGCCTTCGGCAATCCGCAGCGGCCGACTTGTCCTGACCCGGTGGAGGCGGATATGCCAGGGAGCGGCAGGCACGAGCCAGGTTTCGACGTCGACATCGGCAAAAGGCGACCATTTCGCATACAGCACGTCGCCTGCGAGCTTGGCTTCCTCGTTCGTTTCGCGCACGCGGTAGTGCAGCCCGTCATCGCTGAAGGCAAGTGCTGAATCGAAGGCGGCAAGCGCAAAGGCACGCTCATCGGCCTCCACACTGAAGCCGTAGCGAGCGGAATAAGCGAACTTCGCGTATTTTTCCGTGCCGCACCGCATCTGCAGGTTTTCCTGGCCGGAAGACAGGGCCACGACATCGCCGCCCGCCCGCATGATCACCATGCCGGGGTGACGCTGGGCGACGACAACAGGCGCCTGCTCCGGCTCCTTTTCCGTAGCGGTCCAGAACGGATGATCATCGGGGATTGCCAGCGGCAGAAAGGCCTTGAAGGCCCAGTAGGGCGAGCCGGCGGAATTGTAGCTCTCCGACATCAGGAGGTTCGGATAGCCGAAGCCGATCGACAGCACGCCGTCGCGATCGGCGATCGGCTTGTCCTTCCACCAGCGCAGATGTTGAAGGCAGAGATGCTTGATCTCCCCCCAAGGCAGAGCCTCGACATCGGCAAAGGCCAGCGCCGACCAGAAGCCGGCGCAGGCGAAGCGATAGGTCAGGCTGCGGCCGAAGGGGATCGTCGCCCCGTCAGCGGCAAACCAGTGGCGGAAATCCCGGGCGAAGAGGACCGCGCGTTCGCGGTAGCGTTTTGCATAATCGTCATCGACGAGCTTCGAATAGATCAGGCCATAAAAATGCATGGCAAAGGGAATGTAATGGTCGATGCGACGCACGTTTCCGTCGCGATACCAGCCGTCACTGATATAGAAGCCTTCGAGTTCCTCGAGATATTGCCGCGTCAGGCTGCGGTCGAAATCGGCGCCGAGACGATCGAGTGCGATATCGACGAAGATCCGGAAGAATTTCCAGTTGTTGTCGGCATAGTCGAACTGTCTGACATGCTTGAGGTAGGCGACGACATTGCCGCGGGCGCGCGCATCGAGCGGCTCCCAGATCTTTTCCGGCACCAGCGCCAGGGCAAAACCGAGAGCGGCAAGCTCGACCATCCGCTGATCGCGGCTATTCACCGTTCCCCAATATTCGGGATGGGCGGGATCGGTGCCGTTTGCGAGACCCTCGGCAAACCGATGCCAATGGGCAAAGTTCCCACCGCCGGCGCCAAACGGCGCCAGTCCCCAGAGCGGGCGGGCGAACCCTTCGAGATCGGCCGCTGCCCGGTCGAAATGGGCGCCGCCGCCATTGAGGGTGACGCGGGCATTGCCCTTCGAAAAACAGGCAAGCAGCGGATTGAAGAGAGCAAGCAGGGCGCCGCTCATATCGGCGCGGGTTTCCAGCGGATTGCCGGCAAGCGGGTTGGCGCTGGCGGGATCATAGGTCATCGCATCTCTCACGGGTTTTCGGCATTCGGATTCGGAACAGTTCCGCCCGGAACGGGAATGACCGCCTGGCAGATGTGGCGCGCCGGTGCCGTCCTGTTGCGGAAACGGGCGAGCATCAGCGACACGGCCTCGCGCCCGAGGGCGGAACGATCGACGCGCATGGTGGACAGCCGCGGATTGGTCATCAGCGCGCAGGGCAGATCGTCGAAACCGACGATCGCGAAATCCTCCGGCACGCGCAGGCCGGCCTCGGTGACAGCCTCGAGCACGCCGACGGCGATGAAATCATTCATGCAGAAGGCGGCGGTAAAACCGGCATCCTCGGCAAGTGCTTCTGCCGTGCGTTCATGTGCCTCGCGGATGGCGCTGCCTTGAAGTGTCAAGGACACCAGACGGCCCTCGGCGCCGGGGACGGCGGCGATCGCCGCCTCGAAACCGCGCACGCGCTCGCGGATCGTGTGGCGGTGGGAGCCGCTGAGATGCAGGATGCGACGATGCCCGGCTTCGGTCAGCCGACGGGTGGCCTCGTAAGCGCCAAAGAAATTAGCCGGCGAAACACCGTCAAACTGCATCCTTGGATCAGTGCCGTTGACAAGAACGGTCGGTGTCATGCTGGCTTGCAGCCAGCCACGCAGCATCTCGTTCGGATCGATGCCGACGAGAAAGAGACCTTCAGCCTCAGCCGTCTGCATATAGTCGCGCACGGCATCCGGGGTGGTTCGATCCTCGCGGACCAACCGGACGTCGAAGGGCATGCCCGCTTCGGCAGCGCCGGCGCGCAGGCCGTCGACGATGGCTTCATAGAAGACGCTGAGGGTGCCGGTGACGCCGTCGCTGGCAATCAGCGCCAGCCCGCCGGCAACGGCGTCGGAAGCAGGCTTGACGGGATAGCCGTGCTCGGCTGCCACCTTCAATATCTGGCGGCGGACGGTTTCGCTGATGCCAGGTTCATTGGCGAGCACGCGCGACACCGTGGAGACGGAGACCCCGGCCAATGTAGCGATATCGGCCTGACGCGGCCGTCTGATCTTTTGGTCGTTCATAGGCAAACATTATGCAAGTGATGCAAATTTGCAAGAAAATGGTTGCTTCTTGCAATAAATTTTTTTTTGCGTAATCTGTTTGCCGAAGTGCCCGATAACGCCGTTGGAGGATGGCAGCGGGCAATTGGGACAAGGAGGATTAGCATGCAGGTCAATCGCCGTTCATTTCTGATGGGTTCAGCCGGTGCGGCCGCCGGCCTCGCTCTCGGCGCCGGAAGCGCCATTCCGGCCTTTGCCGAAGGCGCGCAACTGCGCGCCATGTGGTGGGGATCCAACGACCGCGCCAAGCGCACGCTCGATGTTGCCAAGCTCTATCAGTCGAAAACGCCTGGCGTCACTATCGTCGGTGAATCGCTTTCGGGCGACGGCTATTGGACGAAGCTGGCAACGCAGATGGCTGGCCGCTCGATCGCCGACATCTTCCAACTCGAGCCGGGAACGATTTCAGACTATTCGAAGCGCGGCGCCTGCCTGCCGCTCGATGAATTCGTCCCCTCCACCCTGGACGTTCAGTCCTTCGGTGCCGATATGCTGAAACTGACCACCATTGACGGTAAGCTCTATGGTGTTGGCCTCGGCCTCAACTCCTTCTCGATGTTCTTCGACACAGTCGAATTCGAAAAGGCAGGCATCCCGTTGCCGACGCCCGACCTCACCTGGGATGAGTACGCCAAGCTCGCCGTCGAACTCGCCAAGTCTTCCGGCAAGGGCGGCGGCCCCTATGCGGCGCGCTACGCCTATGTGTTCGATGCCTGGCTGCGCCAGCGCGGCAAAAGCCTCTTTGCGAGAGAAAGTGTTGGGCTGGGCTTCACGGCCGACGATGCCAGGGAATGGTTCGACTACTGGGAGAAACTGCGCAAGGCGGGCGGCACTGTTGCTGCCGACGTGCAGACGCTCGATCAGAACACGATCGACACCAATTGCCTTGGTCTCGGCAAATCGGTGATCGGCATGGCCTATTCCAACCAGATGATCGGCTATCAGCTGATCATCAAGAACAAGCTCGGCATCACCATGCTGCCGCGTGAAAAGAAGGGCGGTCCATCCGGCCATTATTACCGTCCGGCACTGATCTGGAGTGTGGGCGCCACGACCAAGCAGGGCGAAGCTGCCGCGAAGTTCATCAGCTTCTTTGTCAACGATCCCGAAGCCGGCAAGATTCTGGGTGTCGAACGCGGCGTGCCAATGTCGCCTGCCGTACGCGAAGCCATCCTGCCGCAACTCAACCCGACGGAGCAGGAAACGGTCAAATACGTGAACCTGCTCAAGGATCAGGTCGGCGAGTATCCGCCGCCGGTACCGATGGGAGCAACCCAATTCGACCAGCGCGTGCTGCGCCCGATTTGCGACGAACTCGCCTTCGAACGGATTTCGCCCGCCGATGCGGCGACCCGGCTCATCGAAGAGGGTAAGGCAACGATCAAGGGATGATCGGTCGCCCGACATGAGGAGAGGCCCGCAACACCCCGGCGGGCCTCTTCGTATTTCAGGCCTCTGTTTTCCGGACTATCAGTTGCTGCCCAGGTTTTCGACCACGCGCCAATCCGGCCGGCCGAGATCGAACGGCCATGCTTGCACATCCCGGTCGTTGAAATAGACGACTTCCTGCAGATTCGGGAAGGCGCTCTGCTTCAACGTGGCAGTTTCGATCCACGGCCTGATATAGGCGTCGCCGCCTTCATAGCCGAGCTCCGCCACCCAGATCGGCTTTCCGTAGCCGGCGACGAGATCATAGCCCTGCTTCAGCGCTTCCGAGAACGTCCGGTGCTCCTTGTAGGCAAGCTCGTCGTAGCGCTGCAGGCCGAAGACCGAGAGCCCGACGAGATCGACATAATCGTCGCCGGGATAGTAGGCCTGAAGGCCAGGTTCTCCCTTCGGCGACCACATGAGCTCTGTGCCGGGCGCCTCCTTGCGGACGATGTCCATCATCCGCTTGTAGGCCGTGATATAGTCTTGCGGGCTCCAGCCGGACCAGGAGAACCGCCCTGACTTGTCCTCCATCTCCTGTCCCCAGCGGACAATCACCGGGCTTTTCAGCTCGGATATCATATGGGCGATCGAACGCATGTTGACATCGTAGTCACCGCGCAGGACCTTGGCGCGAAGTTGAGCGGAGCTTAGCCGCCAGTCGACGTCCCAGGACCACGGCTCCACAGTGATCAGCAGGTTGCGGCCTCTCGCCAGCGCATAGGCATCGGCGACCCGCAAGGTTTCCAGGTCGACGTCCTCCCACGGCAGGAACAGGGCTTCGGTCGCGACATTCGTCTGCGCGCCGAAATCGCCGTGCGGATCGTAGGCCCCGAACTTGATGCCGCCGGCATGAACGACGGGGCGCTTGTCGATGATCGTCTGCACGGCCGCCGCCGGATTTGGCGCAATGCCCGCATATTGCACTTCGCTTCGGCCCGGCAGTTCCGCGACACACAACAACAGCAACGCGATCGCGGTGGTCGAGAGGTTGTTTTTCATTAGCTTCTTCATGGCTTCACCCTCCTTTTCGGGCTATTTCCTGGCTCAGCAGAACCTGCTTCAGTTCGCGCGCCTTCGCGCTCACCGTATCCAAGGGAACGAGCTTGCGGAACTCGTCATCCGGAAGCACCGATGCATGGCGGAAGACGTACCAATTGCCGTCCGGCTGGCGCCGCTGATAGATCGTGTTGCCGATCTTGCGGTGACCGAAACAGGTGCTGGCGCGGGCCGCACCCTCGGCATTCGTCCAGGTGGCACGCATGCAGAGCTGGCCGAGATCGTCGACCACCCATCTGCCTTCGGCGAAGGACGGCTTCCCCTTGTCATTGCTCCAGGCAACGAACCGCCGCCCATTGTCGAAGAAACGGCCGCCGCCGGTGTTCCAGGTCCAGGTCTTGTCGCCGTAGATACGATAGAGCTCATAGGCGCTGACCGGCGTTGGCGCCTTCGTTTTGGCGACCTCTGCGCCGTATGCTGCCACTGGCAGGCACAGGCTCAAAGCGAGCGCCGCTCCGTATAATTTCGATCCGATACTCATTACATCCTCCTAATCGATACTTGCCGGTTCCGCCGGCTCAGACACCTTGTTCGTCCCGTCCCGTGCTTCCGAACCCATTCCATCTGAGGCGGAACTTCACGATCCTGGTCTTGCCGCCGCCGAGGCCGGCGCCGGCCACGGCAAATTGCGTTTCGGTGAAACTGACGAACGCCTGGCCGTGCGAAAGAGCTTCGAGGCCGCGCAGGCCGTGGCTCCCCGCCTGCGTGCCGCCGGCGACGAAAATCGCAAGCCCGGTGGCTGTCGCAAGCCACAGCCCGCGCGATTGCGGCAGCAGCGGCAGATCGTTTTCGACTGCATGGCGAACGACGATCAGCACCGTCAGCGACAGGTAGACCGAGAGGTTCATCATGGCGAAAACATAAAAACCCTGGGCGGCCGCGGCATCGGTCGCAAACATCATTGCGACGGCGGAAAGACCGGCGAGCCCGATATAGGGCGCGATGACGCGCAGCGGCAAAAACCGCTGCTGCTGCCTTCCCTTCGGAGTGATGCGGAAATCGACGAAAGAGCCACAGATATAGTCGCGAAGCGCGGCGAGGCTGCCGGCAAGCGACCATGGCCAGCGCAGGAAGATGAAGGCAAGCCCTTCCCAGCCGAACAGTTTCGCATCGTTCGGCCTGAAGGTTGCCGTGGCCCGCCAGAAGAAGGCAAACAGCGTCAGCACGACCGATATCGGCCCAAAATGCAGTAGGAAATCCGGATAGGTCACATTGACGAAGACCTGGCCCGTCATCAAGGCGGCAACCGGCAGCAGGAACATCACGGCCATGAAGGCGGAGAAGAGCGGATACCACAACTGCGAGAACACGAACTGAAATCTCAGTCGCCAGGGCAGGTGCATGATGTAGCGGCGGGAATGTTGCAGCAGAATGGTGACCAGGCTGCGCGACCACTGGAATTCCTGGACGACGAGATCAGTGAAGTTTGCTGGTCCGTCGCCATGGGCGATCGCATCGACGGCGTGCACGCCGCGCCAGCCGCCGGCATTCATCATCAGCGTCGTCGAATGGTCTTCGGCAAGTTCGGGGCCGAGGCCGCCGATCTGGCGAAGGGCTGATGTGCGGACCGCATAATGGGAACCGATGCATAGGGGCGCCCAGCCATTGTTGTAACCGATCTGCAGCGAACCGTGCAGGCTTGCCTCGGCATAGAGCCTGCCGCGCGCCGCCCAGCTTGCGCCGGCATTGGCATCGCAGATGCTGGGAGCGGAGACATAACCGATGCCGGGATCGGCAAAGGGGCGCAGGACTTCACGGAGGTAGGTCGGCGTCGGCACATGGTCGGCATCGAACTGGGCGACGAAATCATAGCGTGCATAGCCGAAATGGTCGTAGAAATAGGCGAGGTTGCCTTCCTTGCAACGCGTCCGACGCGGCCACGCGGTGCGATGATACTCCGCCACACCCTTTCGGGTGGAGATCAGCACGCCGTGCTCCGCACACCAGCGCGTGGTTTCGTCCGAAGGGTCCTCGTCGGCCAGCCAGACATCGAAATCGACGCCGATCTGGTCGAGCATCGCCTGAAGCGTAGCGCGAACGACGGCAAAGGGCTCGGACGGCGCCTTGGTGACGACCATCGCCACCCGCCCTTCCGGCAGCCCTGCCCGAGCGCTGACCGTTCTCGCGTCGAGGAAGATCAGGATAAAATAGGCCGGTACCAGCGTGATCCAAGCAAGCACGAGGGTAATCAGCACGAAGGCCGCCCAGGAAATAATATGGGCGGACTGGCACCACCAGATCCAGAAATAACCGAGTGCTGCCAGCCAGCAGAGGATGCCGAAGGCATAGGCGACGCGGTTCCAGCCGGTGAAAACAGGATCGAATGCATCAGCTGTGGCGGCCTCCGCCGTCCTGGCGCTGTGACCGACTTGCAGTGTGTCACTCATGCCCTCATCTCCAGTCCGAAGGTGGGGCCGGCGGTGCGGATGATCGTATCGATATCCGACAAGACCGGCGCGAAACCGAGTTCCGCTTTCGCCCTTGCGGCATTGGCAAAGAGGATCGGCGGATCGCCGGAACGGCGGGCGCGATAATTCACGGGGACTTCACGACCGCTCGCGCGACGGATCGCCTCGAGAATCTCCCGTACCGAAGTGCCCCGGCCGGAGCCGAGATTGACGCTGAGCGAGCCGCCGCCCGCCATCAGATGATTGACGGCGGCGAGATGCGCCTGGGCGAGATCGCTGACATGAACATAATCGCGAACACAGGTTCCATCCTCGGTCGCATAATCGGTGCCGAAGATATCGAGCCGCTCCAGCCTGCCGGCAGCGGCAAGAAGGGCGCGAGGGATGAGATGGGTCTCGGGATGATGACGCTCGGCAAGCTCGCCATCTGGATCGGCGCCGGCCGCATTGAAATAGCGCAGCGCGGCAAAGCGGATACCGTAGGCGGCGGCGAAATCCTCAAGCACCATCTCGAAGATCAGCTTGGTGCGCCCATAGGGATTGACCGGGTGCTGCGGGCTTTCCTCCCGAATCGGCAGCGAGGCGGGAACGCCATAGGTGGCGCAGCTGCTCGAAAAAACGATCCGCTCGATGTCCTGATCGAGGCAGACCTCGAGCAGCGTCAGGCTGCCGACCACATTGTTCCGGTAGTATTTCCTGGGCATGTCGACGGATTCGCCGACATAGGCATTGGCACCACAATGGATGACGCAATCGGGCGAAAACTCTGCAAGGGTCCGGCGCAGCGTGGCAGCGTCGGCAAGCTCTGCCCGGATGAGCGGGCCCCAGCGGACGCTGTCGGCATGTCCCGTCGAGAGATTGTCGTAGGTGACGGGGATCATGCCGGCGCGCGACAACGCTTTGCAGATATGACTGCCTATGAAACCGGCGCCGCCGGTAACGAGAATGTAGCGGGGCATCTCATACGACCTCCGCCTTCTCTGTGCCGGCCAGCAGTCCGTCGAAATATTCGACGGTGCGAGCCAGGCCGGCTTCCAGCCCGATGCGGGGCTTCCAGCCAAGATCGGCCATGGCCCGGGAAATATCAGGCCGCCGCTGACGAGGGTCGTCGGTGACCGCAGGCAGGTGAACTATCCGGGAACGCGAGTTCGTCAAGTCTCGAATGATTTCCGCCAGACGCCGAACGGTCATTTCGGCTGGGTTGCCGAGGTTGATCGGACCGTTGCAGGCGCTGCCGGCAGCCGAAAAACGCAGGAAACCCTCAACGAGGTCGTCGACGTAGCAGAAAGAACGGGTCTGCTGACCATCGCCATAGATCGTCAGGTCGGCGTTGCGCAGGGCCTGAACGATAAAATTGGAAACCACCCGGCCGTCGTCCAGGCGCATGCGCAGTCCGTAGGTATTGAAGATGCGGCCGACCTTGATGTCGACACCGCAAGTCCTGTGGTAATCGAAGAACAGCGTTTCGGCGCTGCGTTTGCCTTCGTCGTAACAGCCGCGCGGCCCGATCGGGTTGACATTGCCGCAATAGGATTCGTGCTGCGGGCTCTGGGTCGGATCGCCATAGACCTCCGACGTCGATGACTGGACGACGATCGCACCGGTCTTTCGCGCGCAATCAAGGGTATTGACGGCGCCGAGCACGTTGGTGAGCAGCGTTCCCACAGGATCCCGCTGATAATCGGGCGGAGAGGCGGGGGAGGCGAAATTGAAGATGAGCGACGCGTCGATATCGAAGGGCTGCCTAACATCGTGCTCTACGATGCGGAAGCGGATGCTCGCTGCAAGGTGAGCGACATTCGCACGGCGGCCGGTCGAGAAATTGTCGAGGCATGTAACGCTGTGGCCGCGCTGCAGGAGCCTTTCGCAGAGATGTGAACCGAGGAAGCCGCCCCCGCCATTCACAAGAACGGTGCGTCGTCCTTGGAGCACCGGTATGCCTGACACTTTAGAAGTGCCTTCGTTGGGAACGAAACTACGCATTACCAACTCCTTCCCAGGTATTTAGTCTTTTGTTTTATTTACGCACTGCATGCCTCTGTACCCGCTCTGGATATTCATAAAACTGAGCGTCCATACACGAATAACTTTGTAGTTACTCTTCGGATACAGAATTATTAGTAAAATAGTACAACGAATGTTAGCGTGGTCAACATGAAAAGCTTTAGATATCCGAAATAATTATGAAAGTATACTTAAAAGTAACAAATGATTAATCACTTCAATGTTTTACCACCAATACGCCTCTCATATGCCTCTCAAGCTTCACTCAATGCCGCTAATATACGAGGGAAGTCGGGAGATCGGCGGAGCTCAACGGCACGGCCGGTCTTGCATCCGGAAGTGCCATATGCGAGGGGTTTGGGCTATGTTGAAGAAACAAGATGCAGCGCAGCTGAAAGGCTGGTGTCTTCGTTTGGCGATGTTCGTCGGGGGAACGACGCTTATGGCGATCGGACAAACGGCTTGCACGCTCGTTGATGACGATATCGCTGTCGTCGCGAAGAAGAATATCGTCGTGGCCGAGGCTCCGCGTTTCTCGAAGGCCTACGCCTATCCGGAAAATCACGCCGAGCGCCCGGCCGGAGTAACGGCCCGCGCTGTCGCCTATCACGGCTCAGCGCCTTATATCTGCTCTCCAAGCGGCTTCGGACAGAAGTCGCGCTGCTTTGCGCGTCCTTCTATCTGAAACAATAGCATTATATCAATTGCGCCACCGGCCGGACATGTCGTCTTCTCCGGCGGGATGCTCATTGAAGAAGCGGGATGCCGCTTCCGTGCGGTTCCGCACGTTCATCTTCTTGTAGATGTTGCGGACGTGAACCTTCACGGTGTTTTCGGAAAGATGCAGCTTGTCGGCGATGATCTTGTTCTGCGTCCCCTTGCAGATGAGATCCAGGATCTGAACCTCCCGGGTGGTCAAAGCAGAGATGCTGTCGCGTCTCAGCTTGAGCGCATTGTTGCGGGCCGCATCGACCGATTTTGCCTGATAGAGCGAAGGTTCCAGCTGGGCGTTCTTGTTGTTGAGGCGGTTGAGAAGTGCTGACGGAAAATGTTCGCCGCCCTTCATCAGTAAATCCACAGCGGCCATGAAGACGTCGAGCCGCAGGTTGAGCGGCAGGACACCATCGATGATCCTTGCCTCCACCAGCCGGCTGACGTAGGGCTCGAGCATGTCGATCGCTTCGACAACAAGCCCGATCGAGGTTTCAGGGTGGTTTTCGCGCGCAGCCTGCAACGCCTCATGAAGCTCGGGGCCGGGTATATGATAGAATAAAACAAGCTTAATCTCGCTGGTATCTTTTTCCAGCATTGGCTTTGTGCTCGTTATGCTTGCTACTTCACAATTCGGAAATTTCTTTGCCAGTGCTTCTACCATGCACTCCGAAAATAAATCCGCATTTGCCACTACTAGTATAGTATCTCCAGACGTATTCAACTTCCTCCCCTGGTCAGTATTCTCCATTCCAGAGCCTGTCATGAACATATACGCCTCCCCTAGCGTTACACTTTACTCAAACGTGGAGCGATGGCGGGTATTAGATAGTATGAAATGTCGGTCCCGGATGTCATCGCCTTATTTTTTAGACATTTCTTAATTATGTTAATACGGATTGAGAAGGAAGGAAATGGCCCAAAGTGATTAGTTTTAGCGGACGAAAAACCATATAATACAAAGCTTTGGTTGTATTTTCACTTAGTAGATACTTGAAGGCTATATTTGCTCTGGCTATAGACGATCAGCTTAATGTAATATTTCAGTACAAATTGTCATACTTTCGTCATGCAGCGTGGCCGAGGCAAGCTGACAGGGTCCTTGACTGCCAAAGTCTCACTGAGCCAGCGAGCCCGATCCTACACCGATCCAGATGCGGCTTGGCGACACGCAGCTTGCCCTGCAATATCAGCGAGCTGCAGAGACTTTCCGCCGGGTCGGCGAGATCGGGCCGCATCTTATCCAGGCGCGTTACTTGGCATCGCTCTTGCAACCAGCAAACGGCTGGCGGAAGGGGCCGTCTTGCCGCAAATCCAGGACCTGTATTCGGACGATCCGGCCGCGCTTGATTATGCCGGCGGTGCTCGATCGCCGAGCCCGCCGCTGGCAAGACGGATGTCGTGACGGCGACCATGGCTTTGCTGGAACCGGGGACGGCGCTCGGCGAGCGACGCCGATCGCGTCTGCATTGACGCGGTTTTGCCATGTGCGGAAATGCGTTCGGGACGCGCAGTCGCCATGGACTTTGATTTCGAGCTGCGATCGTTGCTAAAACAAGCGCGAGCCTATTTTTGCAACGCCTCAGTGAGAACTCATGCCGATGAATGCAGACGGCGCCGAAAAAGAACGGCTTCTCGCCATTCTCGATTTCTGGCACAAAATCGAGTTCTTCATTCCTTACGATCTCTCCAGTCGTATTGCCTCCAGTGAAGGCCGTAGCGTTTTTTGGCTGCATGCGAAAACGCTCGAGGATGACGGCGCCGCACTCAGCCGCCCAGCCATACCCGAAGAGAAGCAGATCACGGGCTTCACCCTGTTCCTCGGCGTTTTCAGCAAATCCGAAATTGCCGATATCCGCAGGCACTTCGATTGCGTTGCGGCCGATATCGCCGAGTATGAGGATGCCGAACGCGGCGATCTGGATGGCGATACCTGCTTTGCCAGCCTGCAGCTCTCTCCCTTTGGACAGCCGTTGTTCGAAACATTTTCCGTTTCCACGCTTCCCTGGGCCCTGGGGCGGGTGCGGAAATCCGGCCTCTCGTCACTCAGCCACGAGGCATTTGCCGACGGCAAGAGGCAGCTTTCGGAATTGCTTCAAAACTTTCGGGCACAACGGCATCTGAGATCTTCGTCCGTCGAGGATCCCGACGGTCAGCCGATCGATGCCGCCGAAATCCTGACGCTGCATGAATTGCTCTGCGATTGGGCCGGCTTTTCATCGAAGCAAGAGAAACCCGTCGCTGCTGTTGAAATACGCTACCGAGACAGGATGGAAAGACCTGAAATCATCTCCTTGCCGCCACCGCAGGAGAGCAATGCGCTCGATGCCGGCGACGAGGAGGAGGAGAGTGCAAACGTTGAAGAAGACATCGGGATCCTGAACAGTTTCTTCATCGAGGATATCGAACGGGCGATGACGTGCGTCAAACACGGCGATATTCCCGAGCCGCTCAGGCAATATCTCACGCCGCCTGCGCAAGAGAAGCGGATCGACCTCTACTCGGAGGATGGACGCCGGGCGATCGTTCAAGCCCTGCATCCAGGAAATCTCAACCGCGGACGCTGGCTCAGCGAACCTCACCAGGCGATGAGCCTGATGCAGCAGTTCGCGATCAATTCGGCCATCGGCGACCTTTCGGAAACGGGACTGTTCTCGGTCAACGGCCCACCAGGGACGGGAAAGACGACCCTGCTTCGCGACATGTTCGCGGATAATATCGTTCGGCGCGCCCGCGTCCTGGCCTTCTTGAAGACGGCGCGCGATGCCTTCGACGGCTCGCCGCGCCGAGCCATCTTCACGGACCGGAGCACCGCCTCGATATCGGCGCTGATCCCGGCTATTTCGGGATTCGAAATGGTCGTCGCTTCGTCCAACAACGCCGCAGTGGAGAATATCTCGCGCGACCTTCCCAAGCGGAGTTCGATTGGGAAGACATCTTCATTCCAATATCTGCAGACGGTCGCGCACAAGATCGCTTGCCAGAAGGACAATGGAGCTGCCGTCAAGCTCTCCGACGGCGACCGCCCATGGGGGTTGATCGCCTGTGCGCTCGGCAACGCCCGGAACCGTCGAGCCTTCAAGGAACGTTTCGCCTTCATGGAGATCGCCGAAAGGCCAAAACCTGGCTGGTCCGGCGCCGATAAGCCACAGACCATCTGGGAATGGCTAAAAGGCTACGAGGGACCAACCTTCGCCGAGGCAGCGGCGGCATTTCATGCCGCCGATGAGGTGGTTCGCGACAAGATCGGCCAGTATGCGCGCTATGCCGATCTCTGTGATGAAATCGCGCTGGTTTCGCAAGATGTATTCTGCCGCGAGGCGCTTGAAGGGGTCAGGGCGGCCGCGACCGAACTTCGGCGCGCACAGGATCGCTGCGACATGGTCGCGGCCGAAATGCTCGGTATCAGGGAAGGATTGTCTCATCTGAAGGAGGAGGAACAGCTGCTGGAGCGCAGCGCTCCTGCGTGGTGGGAGAAAGTGCTGCCGGCCAATCCTGCCCGGCAGCATCGGCAAAATGTCGTTGCCAACGCGCGCAAGCAGCTGGAACTGCGCAAGGCCCTGGCGGAATGCGAGCGTCGTCTTGCGAAAGTCCATGGACCTGCGCTGAAGCGAGCGTTGCGGGGACATCAACGGGCCGAGCGGGCGCTAGGATCGCAACGGGAAATCTGGTCTAGGAAGAGAGAGGAATTCGATCGTCTCGGGACGATTCTCGATCATCCCACCGTACCCAGGCATCTCTCCGATCTCGAGGCCGACCGTTTCCAGATTGATGGTCTGTGGCATCGAGACGAGTTGGCAGGTCTGCGTTCTGCATTGCTGGAAGCGGCTTTGACGCTGCATGAAGCGTGGCTGGCGGAGGTCGGCAGGAAGGGCGGGGGTTTTGGGGGAAATATCGTCGCCATCAGCAAACTGCTTTCCGACAACAGTCCCGTCGATGGCGAGCACATTGCCTTGATCTGGCAGAGCCTTTTCATGATCGTTCCGATCGTGTCGACGACGTTTGCGTCCTTCGCCCGGCAGTTCCGCGGTCTCGAAGCCGGCTCGATCGGCTGGGTTTTCATCGATGAAGCCGGTCAGGCGGTGCCGCAGGCGGCCGTCGGGGCCTTGTTGCGGGCGCGCCGTGTCATGGTGATCGGCGATCCCCAGCAAATCGAGCCGGTCTTCACGCTACCCAGCGTGCTGATCACCGCCACCTCGGCTCTCTCGCCCCACACCGCCGCAGGACAATATTCGCCGAACAGGGCGTCGGTGCAGATGCTGGCGGATGCCGCCAATCGCTATGGAACGACCGTTCCGGGCGAGGAGGCGGACGGGCTCTGGATCGGCAGCCCTCTCAGGGTGCATCGGCGCTGCATCGATCCGATGTTCGGCCTTGCCAACCAGATCGCCTATCAGAACAAGATGGTCTTCGGACTGCAGGAGCGCCGGCCCGCCGGCGATGCTCCACCGTTTTATGGCGACAGTGCCTGGATCGACGTCAAGGGAAGGGTAGCCGGCAAACAGGCCGTTCCAGAACAGACGGACTTCATCGTCGATCTCCTCACCGCCACTTATCGCCGGGACGGCGTATTGCCTGATCTCTATATCATTTCGCCGTTCAAGGAGGTCAAGAACAGTCTGAAGCAGGCTCTGGCCCATGCAGCCTGGGTCGATTGGAACGGAAATACGCGCTCACCTCCACCGAAGCTGTCGAGGTGGCTGCGGGATCGGATAGGCACGGTGCATACCTTCCAGGGCAAGGAAGAGGACATCGTTTTCATGGTGCTCGGCGCCGATGCCGACCATAGCGGAGCGGCCAGCTGGGCCGCCTCGAAGCCGAACCTCTTGAACGTTGCCCTGACGCGCGCCAAGCGCCGATTCTATATCGTCCGCGATCGCAGCCTCTGGGAAGGCCTGCCTTATTTCCGGGCGACAGCGAGCGCCCTGGAGACAATTCAGGCGGCCGAATTCCTGGCCCGGAATGAATTGAACTGAAGCATCGGATCCAATTGCTGCCCGACGGATGCCTGCCTCGACCCAGCGGTAAGCAGAAACGCAAAAGGCCCGCAGGAGGCGGGCTTTTGCGTATGTGTATTTGGGAAGGTTTGGTTGCGGGGGCAGGATTTGAACCTGCGGCCTTCAGGTTATGGTCCGCAGGACGAGGAGCTACCATCGCCAGCGAAGATGAAGTCTTCGCGCCAGCGATATTGCTCAGGAGTGTATTTGGGATTTGGTTGCGGGGGCAGGATTTGAACCTGCGGCCTTCAGGTTATGGTCCGCAGGACGAGGAGCTACCATCGCCAGCGAAGATGAAGTCTTCGCGCCAGCGATATTGCTCAGGAGTGTATTTGGGAAGGTTTGGTTGCGGGGGCAGGATTTGAACCTGCGGCCTTCAGGTTATGAGCCTGACGAGCTACCGGGCTGCTCCACCCCGCGCCATGATGAGCTGTCTGGGGCAAGCCCGGACTTTTTGTTTGCCGGTCCTCGAAGGCTTTGCCTTCTGCGGTTCCGGCGGGGCTGCTCCACCCCGCGTTATTATATTACAGCAGAAAGGGCCGCTTGGGCGACCCTTTTTGTTCGGCATGGGCCGTTTGTTTTGTTTAGAGAAGATTGTTTTATCAAAGTTGCGTTTTGCAGACCTGGCAGCGACCTACTCTCCCGCGTCTTAAGACGAAGTACCATGGGCGCAGGGGCGTTTCACGGCCGTGTTCGGAAAGGGAACGGGTGCAGCCACCCCGCCATAACCACCAGGTCGGCAAAGCGCAACTTTGTTGTTTTGAGAAGCTGGATTTGGAGCGAATAGGGAGTAGCCAATAGCGAATAGCGCTATTTGGTTCTCTTTCGCTGGTTTTGAACACGTCTTTTGGAACCTCTTCCGGCTGCGGGTGCTTGTGGCACCCATACAGGCCAGAGGCCGTCGCCAATCGTTTGGCGGGCCGTCCGCAGCGCCATGGCGCGTCAGGACAAAGGTCTGGCACATCGAACTTTGTTCGATGAGCATAGTCAATGAGAACGATCAAGCCGATCGAGCTATTAGTACCGGTAAGCTTCATGCGTTGCCGCACTTCCACACCCGGCCTATCAACGTGGTCGTCTTCCACGGCTCTGATAGGGAATACTCGTTTTCAGGTGGGTTTCCCGCTTAGATGCCTTCAGCGGTTATCCCGTCCATATGTAGCTACCCTGCTATGCCCTTGGCAGGACAACAGGTCCACCAGAGATATGTCCATCCCGGTCCTCTCGTACTAGGGACAGATCCTGTCAATATTCCTACACCCACGGCAGATAGGGACCGAACTGTCTCACGACGTTCTGAACCCAGCTCACGTACCGCTTTAATTGGCGAACAGCCAAACCCTTGGGACCTGCTCCAGCCCCAGGATGCGATGAGCCGACATCGAGGTGCCAAACAACCCCGTCGATATGGACTCTTGGGGGTCATCAGCCTGTTATCCCCGGCGTACCTTTTATCCGTTGAGCGATGGCCCTTCCACGCGGGACCACCGGATCACTATGACCGACTTTCGTCTCTGCTCGACTTGTCAGTCTCGCAGTCAGGCGGGCTTATGCCATTGCACTCGACGACCGATTTCCGACCGGTCTGAGCCCACCATCGCGCGCCTCCGTTACTCTTTCGGAGGCGACCGCCCCAGTCAAACTACCCACCATACACTGTCCCGGACCCGGATAACGGGCCGCGGTTAGACATCCATGACGATAAGGGTGGTATTTCAAGGATGGCTCCACGGAAACTGGCGTCCCCGCTTCAAAGCCTACCACCTATCCTACACATGCCGACACGAATGCCAGTGTAAAGCTATAGTAAAGGTGCACGGGGTCTTTCCGTCTGACCGCAGGAACCCCGCATCTTCACGGGGAATTCAATTTCACTGAGTCTATGTTGGAGACAGCGGGGAAGTCGTTACGCCATTCGTGCAGGTCGGAACTTACCCGACAAGGAATTTCGCTACCTTAGGACCGTTATAGTTACGGCCGCCGTTTACTGGGGCTTCGATTCAAAGCTTGCACCTCTCCTCTTAACCTTCCAGCACCGGGCAGGCGTCAGACCCTATACGTCGTCTTGCGACTTCGCAGAGCCCTGTGTTTTTGATAAACAGTCGCTACCCCCTGGTCTGTGCCACCCCATAATAGTTGCCTACCATGGGGTCACGCTTCTTCCGAAGTTACGCGTGCAATTTGCCGAGTTCCTTCAACATAGTTCTCTCAAGCGCCTTGGTATACTCTACCTGACCACCTGTGTCGGTTTCGGGTACGGTCTATACGGTGGAGCTATTTCCTGGAACCGCTCCGCTGCCCTGATAATCCAATAAACCAGAACAACTTGTGCAATCCGTCACTACCACCAGGCCCACGAATATTAACGTGGTTCCCATCGACTACGCATTTCTGCCTCGCCTTAGGGGCCGGCTAACCCTGCTCAGATTAACTTTAAGCAGGAACCCTTGGTCTTTCGGCGAGAGGGTCTCTCACCCTCTTTATCGTTACTCATGTCAACATTCGCACTTCCGATACCTCCAGGAGCCCTCACGGGTCTCCCTTCATCAGCTTACGGAACGCTCCGCTACCACGTGTATTGCTACACATCCTCAGCTTCGGTGCATGGCTTCAGCCCCGTTACATTTTCGGCGCAAAGACCCTTATTTAGACCAGTGAGCTGTTACGCTTTCTTTAAATGATGGCTGCTTCTAAGCCAACATCCTGGTTGTTTTGGGATCCTCACATCCTTTCCCACTTAGCCATGACTTGGGGACCTTAGCTGGAGGTTAGGGTTGTTGCCCTTTTCACGACGGACGTTAGCACCCGCCGTGTGTCTGCCGAGTAGTACTCCCCGGTATTCGGAGTTTGGTTAGGATCAGTAAGACGGTGAGTCCCCATAGCCCATCCAGTGCTCTACCCCCGGGGGTATTCGCTCGACGCTCTACCTAAATAGATTTCGCGGAGAACCAGCTATTTCCGAGTTTGATTGGCCTTTCACCCCTAGCCACAAGTCATCCCAATCTATTGCAACAGATGCGGGTTCGGTCCTCCAGTTGGTGTTACCCAACCTTCAACCTGCTCATGGCTAGATCACTCGGTTTCGGGTCTAATGCAACAAACTAAATCGCCCTATTCAGACTCGCTTTCGCTTCGCCTACACCTACCGGCTTAAGCTTGCTTGTTACACTAAGTCGTTGACCCATTATACAAAAGGTACGCCGTCACCCTTTCGGGCTCCGACTGTTTGTAGGCATCCGGTTTCAGGTTCTATTTCACTCCCCTTGTCGGGGTGCTTTTCACCTTTCCCTCACGGTACTTGTTCGCTATCGGTCATGCACGAGTACTTAGGCTTGGAGAGTGGTCTCCCCATGTTCAGACAGGATTTCTCGTGTCCCGCCCTACTCTAGGACAATCATGATATCTACGCGTACGGGGCTGTCACCCACTACGGCCGCACTTTCCAGAGCGTTCCACTTTAATCACAATTGCCACTGGCCTGGTCCGCGTTCGCTCGCCACTACTTGCGGAGTCTCGGTTGATGTCCTTTCCTGCAGGTACTTAGATGTTTCAGTTCCCTGCGTTCGCTTCTTACACCCTATGTATTCAGGTGCAGATACCTTATCACAATGCTTGGAACCTGGCGTCGCCTTGCGACGCAGCGAATAGTTGTTAGCGAATAGCGAATAGAATTTAAAAACTATTCGCTACTCACTATTCGCTATTCGCGGCGCCTGCGGCGCCAGATTCCCAAGCATTTAAGGTGGGTTGCCCCATTCGGAGATCCATGGATCAAAGCTCATTCGCAGCTCCCCACGGCTTTTCGCAGCGTATCACGTCCTTCATCGCCTGTGCATGCCAAGGCATCCACCAAATGCCCTTACGACACTTAATCGTTCTCATTGCCAATGCTCATCGTCTCGTTGCCCGTTCCGAAGGAACGGCAACAGACCGGGTTACCTTTTACAACCCATTCAATCCAACAATGCCATCGACGTGTTCGACAGGTCTGCTTTATTGGAGCTACGCCGAGCAGCTCGCTTGCAGCCTGTCTTAAGACCAGCTTCTCGAGATATGATCCGATACCGCGCGGTCAGGCAACGGTAATCCGATCGTTCATCAGACGAAGCCCAAAGGCAACGAACAACAAACGATCCAGAGTGACAAGCTTCCCTCCTACCTCC